>NZ_LSBB01000023.1 GCF_001584335.1 Bacillus atrophaeus | reverse complement strand
ACCGAACACGGTAGTTAAGCTCTTCAGCGCCGATGGTAGTCGGGGGCTTCCCCCTGTGAGAGTAGGACGCCGCCAAGCTTTTGTTTTTAAAAACATATTTTATCATCGCGGGGTGGAGCAGTTCGGTAGCTCGTCGGGCTCATAACCCGAAGGTCGCAGGTTCAAATCCTGCCCCCGCAACCAAATTTATTCACTACATAAAAGTGAAATATGGTCCGGTAGTTCAGTTGGTTAGAATGCCTGCCTGTCACGCAGGAGGTCGCGGGTTCGAGTCCCGTCCGGACCGCCATTTTTTATTGTAAACGAAACGATCATGTTTTCGTTTTTTTTTGTGTTTTCTTTTATAAGAATCAGCAGCTTGGTTTATTGCCAAGCTTTCTTTATATCGACAAAGTCTTGGACATTAGAACATAATTCGATACACTAGAAGCAGTACACATGCAAAAGTATGGCGGAAAGGAGGTAGTAGTATGGATGAGTTTGACCTGATACACAGTATCACTCCACCGACAATCCATCATTCTTCCGTTGACGTAGGGATTGGTGATGACGCCGCCGTTTATACTGCAAATAGAGGGGTTCAGGAAATTGTGTGCGTCGATACGATGGTCGAGGATGTCCATTTCAAATTGGATTATTCCAGCCCTCAAGATATTGGTTATAAGGCTCTGGCTGTCAATATCAGTGACATTGCCGCCATGGGAGGATTTCCTAAGTTCTATTTGGTTTCTATTGCAGTCCCCACAACGTGGCAGGCATCAGATGTAAGAGCAATGTATGAAGGAATGAATGAACTGGCGAAACTATACCAGATGGATCTGATTGGCGGAGATTCAGTTTCTACTTCGGATAAATTAGTGGTCACTGTGACTGTGATTGGTGAAGTCGAGCAAGGACGGGCGTGTTTGCGAAGTTCGGCTAAGCCGAATGATATTGTGTTTGTGACAGGTGAACTAGGTTGCTCTGCCGCAGGTCTTTCTCTGTTATTAGAAGAGTTTTCTCCTCCTGTATCTATTGAAACGGCTCATTTTATTAAAAGGCATAAACGGCCGGAACCAAGAGTGATGGCTGGCAGGTTATGTTCGGCATTTGAGCGTGTGGCTTTAAATGATATAAGCGATGGATTGGCCAGTGAATTAAATGAAATTGCGGAAGCCAGCTCAGTTACAATTGAAATTGAAGAAAGTCTGCTTCCAGTCCGCCAAGATTTGTCCAAACTTCATCCTCAATGGCAGAAGTGGGCATTATTTGGCGGAGAGGATTTTGAACTTACCGGAACCATTTCAAACCTTGAGTGGGACTTGTTAAAGGAGCAGTGCAAAAAGCTCTGCATCCCTATAAAACAAATAGGGGTAGTAATTGAGAATACAGGAAGCAGTGTAATATTGAATACAGGAAGCCAAAGGATGGCTCTTGAGAAAAAAGGATATAATCATTTTAGATAAGACGGGTGATTTACAGTGAAGCAATTAACATGGAAAACAAAAAATCCCGAAGAGACAAAAGCAATTGCAAAGCTCACTGCTTCGTTTTCAAGACCGGGAGATGTCCTGACATTAGAAGGCGATTTAGGTGCAGGAAAAACCACTTTTACAAAAGGTTTTGCTGAAGGCCTGGGAATTAGTCGTGTAGTGAACAGCCCGACTTTCACTATTATTAAAGAATATAATGATGGCTCGCTTCCTTTATATCATATGGATGTGTATAGAATGGAAGACGAGAGTGAGGATTTAGGCCTGGAAGAATATTTTGAAGGGCAAGGTGTGTGTCTGGTTGAATGGGCTCATTTAATTCATGATCAGCTGCCCCATGACCGTCTGGAAATTGTGCTGAAAAGAGTCGGAGATGAAGAAAGAGAAATTACCTTCACGGCCGTTGGAAAACGGTATGAAACGCTTTGTGAGGAGATCAATAAACATGACAATATTAGCAATTGATACGTCGAACTACACGCTGGGTATAGCCCTGGTACAGGAAACGAAAGTGGTTGCGGAGTATATTACATATCTTAAAAAAAATCATTCTGTAAGAGCCATGCCTGCTGTGCATGCTCTTTTGAACGATTGTGATTTGAAGCCTGAGGATATTTCTAAGGTCGTTGTTGCAAAAGGGCCTGGCTCATATACCGGGGTCAGAATAGGGGTTACACTTGCTAAAACACTGGCATGGTCTTTAAATGTTCCTATTTCTTCTGTATCAAGTTTAGAAGCGTTAGCTGCGAATGGTCGTTATTTCAATGGTTTGATCAGCCCTTTATTTGACGCAAGACGAGGACAGGTGTATACGGGGCTGTATGAATATAAAGACGGCCTTCTGCATCCTGTCCTTCCAGACCGAAATGTGCTGTTGACTGAGTGGCTCGGGATGTTAAAAGAAAAAGGACAGCAAGTATTATTTTTGGGACATGATACAGCGATTCATGATCAGACGATTCAAGATATATTGGCTGCTCAAGCGGTTATCGGAGATACTGTCCTTCACAATCCGCGGCCTTCAGAATTGGCTTATTTAGGTGCTGAAAAAGAGGCCGAGGACGTTCATCAGCTTGTTCCGGATTATTTGCGTCTTGCTGAGGCGGAAGCGAAATGGATCGAAAGTCAAAAATAGGGTGATGTGATGAAAACAAAATCAGCGATTAGAAAAATGCAGCTCGATGATATTGATGAAGTATATGAAATTGAATCGGCTTCCTTTACGTCTCCCTGGACGAAGGAGTCTTTTTACCATGAACTCTTGGAAAATTCATATGCCCATTACCTTGTCATTGAAAAAGATGGCTGTCTGGCAGGTTATTGCGGGATTTGGATTGTGATGGATGACGCACAAATTACGAATATCGCCATCAAGTCTGAATATAGAGGTCAATCTTTAGGAGAGGCTCTTTTTCGTTCGGCGCTTGAACTATGTAAAGAGAAGGAAGCGAGACGGCTTTCACTAGAAGTAAGAGTCTCGAATCATCCTGCCCAAGGCTTATATAAAAAGTGCGGTCTTCAGCCTGGCGGAATCAGAAAAAACTATTATACGGATAACGGGGAAGATGCGTTAATTATGTGGGTGACAATAAATGAATGAGCAAAAAGATTTATATGTATTAGGAATTGAAACAAGCTGTGATGAAACTGCGGCTTCTATTGTTAAAAATGGGAGAGAAATCGTATCGAATGTTGTTGCCTCTCAAATTGAAAGCCATAAACGTTTTGGGGGAGTGGTGCCTGAAATTGCCTCAAGGCATCATGTTGAACAAATTACGCTTGTTATAGAGGAAACATTCTATAAAGCAGGCATGACATTTGCTGATATTGATGCGATTGCTGTTACAGAAGGACCTGGGCTTGTAGGGGCGCTATTGATTGGAGTCAATGCGGCCAAGGCTTTGAGCTTTGCCCACAATATTCCTTTAATCGGAGTTCATCATATAGCGGGTCATATTTATGCGAACAGGCTGATTGAGGAGCTTGTCTTTCCGGCATTGGCGCTGGTTGTTTCTGGCGGACATACTGAGCTGGTTTATATGAAAGAGCATGGTTCATTTGAAGTCATCGGGGAAACACTTGATGATGCTGCAGGCGAAGCTTATGATAAAGTGGCCAGAACAATGGGGCTTTCATATCCGGGAGGTCCTCAAATTGACAAGCTTGCTGAGAAAGGAACTGCGAATATTCCGCTGCCTCGCGCATGGCTTGAAGAAGGGTCCTATCATTTTAGCTTCAGCGGTTTGAAATCAGCTGTGATTAATACGCTTCATAATACAGCTCAGAAAGGGCAGGTTATTTCTCCTGAAGACCTTTCCGCCAGCTTTCAGGAAAGCGTAATCGATGTGCTTGTGACAAAAACGGCACGTGCAGCGAAGGAGTACGGCGTTAAACAGGTTCTTCTTGCGGGAGGAGTGGCTGCCAACCGAGGCTTGAGGGCTGCATTACAGGAAGAATTTGATCAGCATAGTGATATCGATCTGTTAATTCCTCCGCTTTATTTATGTACTGATAATGCGGCAATGATTGCTGCTGCCGGTACGATTGCATATGAAAAAGGAATACGGGGCACTTACTATATGAACGGTCAGCCCGGACTTGAATTGATATCCTTTGAAAGTCTCACAAGATAATGTGAGGCTTTTATTTTATTAACAGATAATTCTTAATTATCCACAATGGTGTGAATAATTATTAAACTAAAGGTGGATAAAGGGATTGTAGCCTGTTAGTAACGGGGATAAAATCAGAATATTTTGTGGATATTGTGTATAAAACGCTTTCTTTCTTGATTGGAAAGGCATTTTTTTGTGGATAAAAAAACACCTCTAAAAAGAGGTGCTTGACTTTTTTATATGTCTTCTGTGGACAGTTCTTCCCATTCTGCAAGCAGGTTTTCCAGGTTGTGATTCAAATTTTCATTGTCTGCATGAATGGCTTGGACTTTCTCGTGATTTTGATATACTTCAGGGTCACAAAGCATTTCTTCGTTGTGGCTGATTATTTCTTCTATCTCTGATACATTTGATTCAATTTCTTCGATGCGTCTGATTCTTTGGCGTTCTTTCTTTTTCCACTCTTTTTCTTCTTCATATGATCGTTTTGATTCAGATTTTCCGGCGGCCGGGCTCTGTACTTGTTCGGCTGTCTGCTGCTCTAATTCTTCTAGTTCGCGCTGCTGTGTTTTTTTCTCGGTATAGTAGTCATAGTCTCCAAGGAACTCTTCAACATTGTTTCTGGACAGTTCAAATACTCTTGTTGCGATACGGTTTATAAAATAACGATCGTGAGAGACAAATAAAAGAGTGCCCGGATAGTCGATCAGTGCATTCTCAAGCACTTCTTTGCTATCTAAATCAAGATGGTTCGTCGGTTCATCAAGAATAAGAAAATTGGCCTTTTGAAGCATCAGCTTTGCCAATGCGACTCTGGCTTTTTCACCGCCGCTTAGTGAATGGACTGGTTTCAGGACATCATCTCCTGAGAATAAGAAATTCCCAAGGCATGTTCGAATCTCTTTCTCTGCAAGCTCCGGATATTCGTCCCACAGCTCGTCCAGTACGCGTTTAGATGATGTCAATTTGGCCTGTTCCTGATCGTAGTAACCGATACTGATATTTGACCCGTAGGAAATCGTTCCTTTATCCGGCTCAAGTGTTTTGATCAATATTTTTAATAAGGTTGATTTTCCGATTCCGTTCGGGCCGACAAGTGCGGCGCTTTCTCCTCTTGTGATGCTGAACGTCAGTCCGGTGAGGAGCGCCGGCTGATCCTTATAGCTGATGGTGAGATCTTGGGCACGTAAGACGTCATTTCCGCTTTGCTTTGTTATTTCGAAACGGAAAGCGGCTGTTTTTTCGTCACCTAACGGCCTAGACATGACGTCCATCCGTTCAAGCTGCTTCCGTCTGCTTTGTGCCCGTTTTGTTGTAGAGGCTCTGGCCAGGTTTCGGTCAACAAAGTCTTGCAGCTTGGCGATTTCACCTTGCTGTTTTTCGTACATTTTCAGATCCTTTTCATACTGCTCGGCTTTTTGTTCTAAATAGGCACTGTAGTTGCCATGATATTTTTTGCTTTCTGAGCGTGAGACCTCGTACACTTGATTGACCACTTTATCAAGAAAGTAGCGGTCATGGGAAACGATAAGGATGGCGCCTTTATAGCCCTGTAAGTAGTGTTCAAGCCACGTCAGCGTATCAATATCGAGGTGGTTGGTCGGTTCATCCAGGATAAGCAAATCGGGCTGTGTTAACAGCAGCTTCCCCAATGCAAGTCTTGTCTTTTGCCCGCCGCTTAGACTCTGTACTTGTGCGGTATCGTCAAAATGGCTAAAGCCGAGCCCGTGCAGCACAGATCTCACATCTGCTTCATATTGATAGCCGCCTTTGTCTTTAAAATCCTGCTGAAGCCGGTCATAGGTTTTCATCAGAGCTTCAAGGTCATTTGCTTCAGCGGTCGCCATTTTTTCTTCAATGAGACGCATTTCTGTTTCCATCTCTTTTAGGAAATCAAATACCGTCAGCAATTCCTCTTTTATGGTAAGCTGAGAATCCAGGCTTGTGTGCTGCGCAAGATAACCCATGGATAAATCTTTAGGTTTCACGATTTCGCCCTTTTCATATGACAGCTGACCTGCGATAATTTTAAGGAGAGTCGATTTTCCGGCTCCGTTTCTGCCTACGATGGCAATTCGATCCCGGGATCTGACTTCCAGCTTTATATTGGTTAAAATAGTATCAGCTCCAAAAGACTTGGATAGCTGATTAACTTGTAAGATCATCATGTTATTTCACCTCTGTTATAATAAGTTAAGTGTAGCTTATCAATCAGCAGTCAGCAAACAATACATCGGAACTGGAAGATTATTGTTGAATAAGACATAGAGAAGAAAATAGTGTATGATCTTCTTAAGGAGAGTTTAATATGAATGGATTTTCTCATTTTAATGAACAGGGCAGAGCCCAGATGGTTGATATAAGCCAAAAATCTTCAACTGTTCGTACTGCGATTGCAGTTTCAAGCGTACACATGAAAAATGAAGTGTACGAAAAAATAAAAAGCCATGACATCGGCAAAGGAGACGTGCTTGCCGTTGCACAGGTTGCCGGAATTATGGCGGCGAAGCAAACTTCATCTATTATTCCAATGTGCCATCCCCTCTCGCTGAGCGGAGTTGATATCTCTTATGGGTGGGAAAACAAGGAATCAGAAGCCATTCTTCATATACAAGCAAGTGTCAAAACGAAAGGGAGTACAGGTGTGGAAATGGAAGCGCTAACTTCTGCTTCTGTGTCCGCCCTTACCGTTTATGACATGTGCAAGGCTCTAGATAAGGGCATGGTCATCGGTCCTACCTGCTTGTTAGAAAAAACAGGCGGGAAAAACGGTGATTTTAAAAGAGAAACATCCGAGTACGATTTGGAGGACCAAAAATGAATAAGGATCAATCAAAAATTCCGCAGGCGACAGCAAAACGGCTGCCGCTTTATTATCGCTTTTTAAAGAATCTGCATGCATCAGGAAAGCAGCGCGTTTCGTCTGCTGAGCTGAGTGATGCCGTAAAAGTAGATTCCGCCACGATCCGCAGGGACTTTTCCTATTTTGGGGCGCTGGGCAAAAAAGGATATGGATATAATGTGGATTATTTGTTGTCGTTTTTCAGAAAAACACTTGATCAGGATGAAACGACAAATGTCATCTTAATCGGTGTCGGAAATTTAGGAACAGCATTTCTCCACTATAATTTCACAAAAAATAATAATACAAAAATTTCAATGGCTTTTGATATAAATCAGAGTAAAATAGGAACTGAGGTAGGCGGAGTTCCCGTTTATAATTTAGATGATCTTGAGGTCCATATTAAGGACGTGCCCGTTGCGATTCTCACTGTCCCGGCGGTCGCCGCCCAATCTATTACAGACCGATTGATCGCCCTTGGAGTGAAGGGAATCCTTAACTTTACGCCGGCTCGTTTGAATGTGCCGGAACACATTCGAATTCATCATATAGATTTAGCTGTCGAACTTCAGTCACTGGTTTATTTTTTGAAGCACTACTCGGTAATAGAAGAAATCGAATAAAAGGAAAGGGGGAGCCCAAAATATGCCGATCGGTCCTGGAAGCCTTGCCGTTATTGCAATTGTAGCGTTGATTATCTTTGGCCCTAAGAAACTGCCTGAACTGGGAAAAGCAGCCGGAGACACACTTCGTGAATTCAAAAATGCTACTAAAGGTTTAGCGAGTGATGAAGAGGAGAAGAAAAAAGAAGATCAGTAAGATAGGATGACCCTTATGAAAGTTAATCAAATGTCGCTTATAGAGCATATCACTGAACTTCGAAGACGGTTGCTTATCGTGGCGATTTCTTTTGTCGTCTTCTTTATCGCAGGCTTTTTTTTAGCGAAGCCTGCTATCGTTTATCTGCAAGGGACTGATGAAGCGAAGGAGCTTACACTGAATGCGTTTAATCTGACAGACCCGCTGTACGTGTTTATGCAGTTCGCGTTTATCATCGGTCTTGTCCTGACCTCGCCAATTATTCTTTTTCAGCTTTGGGCTTTTGTAAGTCCGGGATTGTATGAAAAAGAGCGCAAGGTTACGCTTGGGTATATCCCGATCGCCATTATGCTGTTTTTAGCAGGCGTGTCATTTTCCTATTATATTTTGTTTCCTTTTGTTGTTGATTTTATGAAGCGGATTTCTAATGATTTAGATGTGAATCAAGTGATAGGAATTAATGAATATTTTCATTTTCTCCTGCAGCTGACGATTCCGTTTGGCCTGCTGTTTCAAATGCCGGTCATTCTGATGTTTCTGACAAGGCTGGGGATTGTTACACCGATGTTTTTGGCGAAAATCCGCAAATACGCTTATTTCACGCTGCTTGTCATTGCCGCGCTGATTACGCCGCCGGAGCTTTTGTCTCATATGATGGTAACTGTTCCGCTCTTGATCCTGTATGAAATCAGCATTTTTATATCGAGGACTGCTTATCGGAAGTCGCAGAAAAACATGGCGGAATCTGATAAGGATGTATCTTCATAAGACATAAAAAAAGCCAGCCCTGTTTTTAAAGGGACTGGCTTTTCATTATTTCTGATCTTTCTTCAACTTAAGCGAAAAAGCAAACATTTTAAAAGAAATGCTTATATTGTAAGCGGCGAAGACCATCAGCAAAATGGAATAAAAAGACCACATGCTGCCTGGTGAGCTTGCGGCGAGGTAAGTGAAAATGACGCCGACGGCAAAATATATCAATCCCCAAGTCACTGGGTTCCTCATAAAAATAATCCTCCAATAATCAATTGCATTTGCGCGCTCTGCTGCTCAAGGTATTTTTGAACAGGTTCAAGCTGCATCAAAACCACGAATGTATTCATCATTATATGGGCAAAAATCGGTACGATAATCCGCTTTGTGCGTGCATATAGAAATGCGAAGGTAAAACCCATCGCTGTATATAATAGAATGTGTTTCAAATCAGCATGCACAATGCCGAAAATAATCGAACTGATCAGGCCGGCAATAAAGAAATTTGTTTTTTCATACAGTACGCCGAAAATGATTTTCCTAAAAATGATTTCTTCTAAAATTGGACCGATGATGGAAGAAACGGCAATCATCAGCGGAACTGACTGAATGATTTTCAGGATGGCTTCGGTATTTTCTGATTCTCTGCCGATTCCTAAGACATAGTATTCTATAGATCCAGCAATCATCTGAGAAATAAGGGCGAGGAAAATACCGATAATCGCCCACATGATTGAAATGCCGACAGGAGCCTTTTTTTCATTTCGGAGCGTACATTTCGGAGCTGTTCTTAAAATAAGAAGAACAATGACCAGGCCGATGACAAAGCTGATGACAGACCACAAACCCTGAGCCTGAATCAAGTTTTCATCGGTTACTTGTCCGCCTCCAAATCCCGCTTTATATAATAAAGGGACGCCGATGATGACTGAAAATTGCATGAGGACATATGTCAAAATAATAAACCAATACTGTTTTTTCAAATGGTATGTACTCCTTTATCCAATAAGATCAACTCATCTATAGCTATTGTAACACAACTCGACTAACGGTAAAAAAGCGAGGCGGCAGGAGACGCGGAAAGAATAATGTAAGCGTGAAAATTTTTTATTCTTATCACTTGAAATTGGAAGTGAGATTCTTTATTATAAGAATTGTGTTAGCACTCTTTAGAGCTGAGTGCTAAAATTACATATTCATACTATTGAGGAGGTTATTACATTGTTAAAGCCATTAGGTGATCGCGTTGTCATTGAACTCGTAGAATCTGAAGAAAAAACTGCCAGCGGAATCGTTTTACCGGATTCTGCAAAAGAAAAGCCTCAAGAAGGCAAAATTGTGGCTGCCGGTTCAGGTCGCGTGTTAGAAAGCGGAGAGCGCGTTGCTTTAGAAGTAAAAGAAGGCGACCGCATTATCTTCTCAAAATACGCAGGTACTGAAGTGAAATATGAAGGTACTGAATACTTAATTTTACGTGAAAGCGACATTTTAGCTGTTATCGGATAAAACAGATTTTAAAATAAATTTTTAAAAACTTGAGGAGGTTTCGTGACATGGCAAAAGATATTAAATTTAGTGAAGAAGCACGCCGCGCAATGCTGCGCGGAGTAGATGCACTTGCTGATGCGGTGAAAGTAACTTTAGGACCAAAAGGACGCAACGTGGTTCTTGAGAAAAAATTCGGTTCTCCGTTAATCACAAATGATGGTGTAACAATCGCGAAAGAAATCGAGCTTGAAGACGCGTTTGAAAACATGGGTGCAAAGCTTGTAGCTGAAGTAGCCAGCAAAACAAACGATGTAGCGGGTGACGGTACGACTACAGCTACAGTACTTGCTCAGGCTATGATTCGTGAAGGCCTTAAAAACGTAACGGCAGGCGCTAACCCTGTAGGCGTTCGTAAAGGTATGGAACAAGCTGTAACAGTTGCGATTCAAAACCTTCAAGAAATCTCTAAACCGATCGAAGGAAAAGAGTCTATCGCTCAGGTTGCTGCGATTTCTGCTGCTGATGAAGAAGTCGGAAGCTTGATTGCTGAAGCGATGGAGCGCGTTGGAAACGACGGCGTTATCACAATCGAAGAGTCTAAAGGTTTCACAACTGAGCTTGAAGTAGTTGAAGGTATGCAGTTCGACCGCGGATATGCATCTCCTTACATGGTAACTGACTCTGATAAGATGGAAGCGGTTCTTGAAAATCCTTACATCTTAATCACAGACAAAAAAATTACAAATATTCAAGAAATCCTTCCTGTGCTTGAGCAGGTTGTTCAGCAAGGCAAACCATTGCTTCTGATTGCTGAGGATGTTGAAGGTGAAGCTCTTGCAACACTTGTTGTGAACAAACTTCGCGGCACATTCAACGCAGTTGCCGTTAAAGCTCCTGGCTTCGGTGACCGTCGTAAAGCAATGCTTGAAGACATTTCTGTCCTTACTGGCGGAGAAGTCATCACAGAGGATCTTGGCCTTGACCTGAAATCAACTGAAATCGGACAATTGGGACGCGCTTCTAAAGTCGTTGTGACAAAAGAAAACACAACAATTGTTGAAGGTTCTGGCGAAACAGACAAAATCGCTGCACGCGTAAACCAAATCCGCGCTCAAGTGGAAGAAACAACTTCTGAATTCGATAAAGAAAAATTACAAGAGCGTCTTGCGAAACTTGCTGGCGGCGTAGCTGTCATCAAAGTCGGCGCAGCGACTGAAACTGAATTAAAAGAGCGTAAACTTCGTATCGAAGATGCCCTTAACTCAACTCGCGCAGCAGTTGAAGAAGGTATCGTATCCGGCGGAGGAACAGCACTTGTGAATGTATATAACAAGGTAGCTGCAGTTGAAGCTGAAGGTGATGCTCAAACTGGTATCAACATTGTGCTTCGCGCGCTTGAAGAACCAATCCGTCAAATCGCACACAATGCAGGTCTTGAAGGATCTGTCATCGTTGAGCGCTTGAAAAATGAAAAAATCGGCGTAGGCTTCAACGCTGCAACTGGCGAATGGGTAAACATGATCGAAAAAGGTATCGTTGACCCAACAAAAGTTACACGTTCTGCACTACAAAACGCAGCTTCTGTAGCAGCAATGCTCTTAACAACTGAAGCGGTTGTTGCTGACAAACCAGAAGAAAATGCCGGCGGCGCAGGAATGCCTGACATGGGCGGCATGGGCGGTATGGGCGGCATGATGTAAAACCGACAAAAAACCCTTGATTTACAAGGGTTTGTCGGCGACGGACATCATTTTTGATGCCCTTTTGATGCCATTTATAAATTTTCGAGGCTTCTCATGAGTTCACCGAACTTGTGAGAGGCTTCTTTTTTTCTGTCTTTTGTAATGTGTAAATAAACCTGTGTGGTTGTCTTATCTTCTGTGTGTCCTAACCGGTCCATAATTCTTTGTAAATCGACGCCGGCTTCAGCGAGCAATGAAGTATGAGTATGCCGCAGGGTATGAGGAGTTAGCTTTTTGTCTATGTTTGATTTTTTTAGAACAGTTCTAAAACGGTTTTCAATAGTTTTGATAAACGGCGGGTAACCCCAATATGGACCATTCAATCGACCAAATACAAAATTCTCATCGTACCATTCATGCTTTATTTGCATCTTGACTTTGTTTTGGTTTACTTTGTGTTTTTTTAGGACGCGCAGGACTTCGTCTTCGACATCAATGATTCTTATTGATCCCTTTGTTTTAGGAGGAAGCAATTGATAGTCTTTTGTAACGTTATTTCCGTTATAGTATGTTTTTGTTATTTTGATTGTTTTTTCTTCAAAGTCTATATCAGTCCATTTAAGCGCGGCAAGTTCCCCAGCACGCAGTCCCGTCCAAGCTAAAGTGTGCAACATGGCATAAGATTCATAATTGGAATTTAATGCCGTATGCAAAAAATGTTTCAGTTCGGTTTTCTCCAAGTATTTATCCTCAATCTTCTCATTTTCAATCTCTTCAACAGTTTTTTTGTCTTTTGGTAAATAGGCGAACTCAGTTGGATCAACAAAGATTAAATCCTGAGCCCGTGCCCGTTTAAATATCATACGAGCTGTGCCGTGTATTCCGGATATAGTGTTTTGACTGAGCTGTTTGTCAACTTTCATATCAGTCAGAGCGTCTTGATACATCTTTTTAGTGATGTCCTTTAATTTACAGAATCCGAAGTATTGATTTAGAAGCCCAATTTCGTGACGTCTCACACGTATGGTGCTGATTTTTTTATCTGTGCTACTGTAGACAGTCAGCCATTCATCGGCCATATCTTTGAATAGAATATTGTTTTTTAGATCAAGTTTTGCTTTCCCCAATGTGTATTCGAGATCGAGAGCAGCTTTCTTTGCATCGGAAAGCTTTTTAAATCCTCTTCTAACAACTCTCTGGCGTTTACCAGTCTGCGGATCAACACCGTTTTCAATAATAAACATGTGACGCTCGCCTTTTTTAGTTTCGTATTTTTCAAATCTCGCCATATGATCACCACCCAAGTATTTTTAGATTTATTGATTAATACTGTAGAGCTGCCTATACCACATGAAGGAAAATTGTTTTCTTGTGTACATAGCAAGTCGTTTAGCAGCAAAAGGATATGTCACATTAAAGGTGTCACCTATTATCTTTATAGCCTCTGACTGCATGCATGGCAACGAAATCTTTTCAAGCATAAAAGTAGGGACACAAAAATGATACATAAAGCTATTAGCCTGGTACTCTTGTAGCTGGCGAAACATGCGATTCATATTGAACTGGTTTCCGCAGTGTTTAATCACATGCCCAAGCTCGTGTACAAAGTCCTCCCATTGCTGTTGACGAGAGGACCTTGAATCCAACACCATGCTGTAAAGACCATTTATACAAAACATGCTGCTCGGGGTTTTTTCGTAGTGTGTCCATATCTTAAATGCAGCTGCAATACGCTCCATGTCTATATCTTCAGGAGTAAGCATATTTAATTTGATATAAATCTTCTTCACTTCTTCTTCTAAATGTGATAAATGGATAGTCATAATAAGCACCGCCAAGATGAGAATGTATGTTCTGTTTTTGGTGTGAAAGAAAAGCCCAAGGAAAAGGGCTATTATAAATTAAGTAATTGTTTCTTCTTGATTTCATACTCTTCTTGAGTGATTGCATCCATGTCCAATAACTCTTTGTATTTTTTTAACTCGTCAGCTACAGAGATACTTGAAGCTGGTGCGGGTCCCGCGGTTGCTGCCGTTTGAGCTGGCGCAGACTGACGCTCCTCGATATATTTTTGAATTTCTAACACCATTGGTAATTCAGTTTTTATAAATGTGAATGAGTTATCATCCTGTATAGCATCCCATAAACCACTTGTTTCATTAGCTGCCGCGGTGAGAAATTGAAAATACCCAGATGTGACTAATCCAGGCTTTTTAATTTGGACTCCAGTTAGTTCGCTAATTCTGTATGATTTTTCACCACTGTACCCACGAGTGATAGTGTTAACTGCGCCTTTTCTTGCAACCCTTACGAAGTTGCCATCCAAAGTGACTGTCGTTTTGGCAGATTTAAAATAGTAATCTTTAATGTTCTTCTTGAGTTCTTCTTGCTGATGTCTATGCTTTTCTTCATTACCGGCAATTTTTGATTCCACAAACTTTAGAAGTGCTTCAATATCACCTTCTGATATAGAATTGATATTTAAGTTTTCGTCTGCTGTTTCGAAATCAATCTTATATCCAATCATAGGCTTCCGACTGTTTGAAATTTTAATAATCTCTTCATATGACCATTGCGTTACAACAGGTTGTTTTTTCTTCAAAACAATGAAGTATACGAGATTTTCAGTTGCAATAAAAAGCCCCCAAGATGAGTCACCTTTCATACACCCACAAACGAGTTCACTGATACTCTCGCTCTTTTCATCGAGTATAGTTTTGGCGACTTCGTAAGTCCTTGCAAAATTTTTAGAAGCTTTCATAGTTTTTTTAAACTGACAATTATAAATCTCACCATTTTCGAATAGAAGTGACAACTGTAATTTCCCCTTTTTATAAAAAAATGTCATTAGAAAATTAAAAGAAATCCCCGTTTTCTTGGTACACCAATGGGAGATGGTTAGTAAATCAGTGGTATACCGTTGGGAGAAGGGCGTTTCTTCAAGCCGTTGTTGCATAAGGGTTTGAAGGCTTGTAATTATTTACATTTGTACACGAATGGGATTACATTAGTTACCATTCGACTTTTTTGGGAAACTTCTATTAATAACTAAATAACTAAAGAATAACTAAATCAATAAAGATGATTCATTACCAATGTCGCTGTTATATCATTATTTGTATCACTTGTATTAATTATCAGTATTCGGACTTTTACGACCTTTTGCCTTTTCTTTCTCCCTCAGGTAATTGATAAAATCAATAGCTTGTCTACGAGCTTCCTCAGAAAAGTCCGCAGCCTCCCTAAAGGCAATTTGCAGGTCAGGATCATCTGTAACATTGTAAGGAGTCTTTTCTTCCTCGACCACAGGTTTTGTATTAGAGTACCCTAGTAAATAATCAGTTGATACTTCAAAGAAGTCAGCAATTTTTTTTAATGTTTCATAGTCAGGCTGTCTTTTACCGATTTCATACTGGGACAAAGATGAACGTGTAATCTTCAATCTATTTGCTAAGCCCTGTTGTGTGAGCTTTTTACTTTTTCGTAATTCTACTAAACGGTCACTTAACATGTTTAACTCCAACTTTCTTGTGACATATTGATCCAATCACAATTATAAGACACATTATGTAGCAAAATAAACTTTTGCCACGAAAAGTTGCAAAATAATATTGACAGACACAAATTGTGGCATTATAATTTAGTTAAGTTGATACCAAATGTGGCAAAGAGAGGTGAGGAAATTGGAAAATGTAAGAGAAAGAAAACTTCTATCAGACATTAGGAAATCAATAGGTTCTCAACAGATAGTCGCAGACGACCTTAATATATCAAGGCAATATTTAAGTGCACTTGAAAATGGTGGTAGAAATCCCACTGTAAAATTAATGGTTAAGATGTCTAAGTATTTTAAAGTTAGTGAAAAAGAATTATTCCCTGACCTTTTTTTTGAAATTAAATGCAACAATTCGTTGCAGGAATCTTATACAGCATAGGAGTGAGAACATGAAACAAATTAATGAAAAAGCCACCGCTGTAACGGCGGCTAGTGATTCAGATAATGCATGTACTGATTGTGGTAGAGCATGGAGCGGGAGATTAAATTTCTGTGGAGTGTGTGGAAATCGGCTAATTCCTTATTCACAACTCAAAAATTTTTTCCCGAATACCAAATTTATAAAAATTAACTACTAGTTGATTGACCGATATTGCGTCTCTTCTTCCAAAGTTCTGTTCTAGCTAGATCAAGTTCAAAGAAAAAGGAAGTAATGTCTTGGAAAGTATTTTCGATTGAACCACCCGAGTGCAACTGAATTTCTTTGATTGCTGTACTTGTTACATGAACTTTTGTTTGCCCATTTTCATTTTGGAACGATAGGTCACCAGCATAGTAATAGATTTTGTTTTCGTCTGGAAGGTAGATACTAATCATTTGAGACGAAGGATGGATACTCAAAATCACTTCGTTTGGTAGATCAATCAACATTGCCCCATCACGCTCTTTAGCAAATCTAAACCATTTGCCAGTGATTGTTTGTACTAGAGTACTTCCATCTTGGAAATCTGACATAGTCAACACCACCTTTCTATGAAGATTTTACCACATGAGAGAGTGGAAGATTTAAAAAAACAGCATAGGAGGTTAATGAATGCCCCAAGCAGTTATTACCTTTGATGAAATGACAGCCATGGTTTTTAAGGACCAAATGGAAAAGCTTTTTCAGGCAGCTTATGAAAAAGGCGTTGAAGATGGACGAAAAAAATACGCCTATCCACCTGTTCTAAATGTTAATCATTTAACTGAAATTCTCTCAGTAAAAAGGCCGACGATCGCCAAAATCACTGCGAGACCGGATTTTCCTAAATTCACTGAGATTCAAGCAAGATATCCCCGTGACGAAGTGTTCGACTGGATTAAAAGGAACACAGCTTATATCAAGGAGGTTACAGCGTGAATCAGCTCGTTTTTATTGAAGGCAACCAAGCCGTAACAAACAGCCTGACAGTGGCTAAGGTATTCGGAAAACGACACGCCGATGTAATAAAAAGTATTGAATCACTCAATTGCTCCAAGGAATTTACTGAACGAAATTTTTCGTTGAGTGATTATCAAGATGCAACTGGTCGAACGTTAAAAAAATATCTAATCAAACGTGATGGACTCACATTTTTAGTTTTCGGTTACTCGGGCGCAAAAGCAGCGCTATTCAAAGAAAAATACATTGCGGAGTTTAACCGCATGGAAGCCGAGTTGCAAAAAATGACTCAGCCGTCCTACATGATCGAAGATCCAGTCAGCCGGGCAAAGCGATGGATCAGCGAGCAGGAAGAACGGCAGCAACTTGAACAAACATTGAAGATTCAAGAACCATTAGTCAACTTTGCACAGAGTTGTATGGCATCAGAAAGATCAATGCTTGTTCGTGAACTGGCAAAGCTTGCTTGTAAAAACGGCATCGTTATCGGTGAGAAACGGCTCTTTCAGAAGCTGCGCGAATGGAAGATGATCATGGCCAACAGAAATGAGCCATACCAGGAATACATCGAGCGAGGCTTCTTTGAAATCGCACAGGGGGTGCGAGATGTAAACGGCACGCCGAAGTCCTGGCTGACAATGCGCATCACTCCGAAGGGACAAGCCTTCATCATCAATAAGCTGAAACAGCAAGCGAGCTAGTTCCTTCATTAATTAAATTTTACCATTTAAAACTAAATATATCAGGGGGCGAACTTATGTCGAACAATCCATACAATATGGACAATTTACCCAGCATTCTCAGGCGGGAACGCAAAAGGGCGAAATTGTCGCAGTATCAAATTGGCAAGGTTATCGGGAAAAGAGATCAGTCGTATGTCTCGAATGTCGAAAACGGTATTTTTCCTTTAACGCCTGAATTGTGTATCAAGTGGTTTGAAGCTTGCGGGGCTTATGAACATATCGATCTCGTACATTTCTTATTTAAACTTCATCCAACAGCAGCGGCGCCTATTGATCCAGCGTTAAATGAGAGCGCAAGTAGCGCAGTTATCAATATGATTCATCAGCTCGAAGAGGCATTACAAGCTACAAAGCATTTGGCGCGCTGGCTGGCAAATGATCGGCCCGGAAGGTCAGATGATTTACCGATGGGGGATATCAAACAGATATTTGATCTGATCCCAGCAAATAAAACACTGATTTATTCGTTAGTGCGGAGTCATGGACTGAATATGCCAGAACTGGCTGACAGGTGGACCCGCAAAGCATTAATGGATCGGGTTGCTATGGCAAAACAAGAAGAAAGAAAGGCGGTTTTAGTATGAAAACTAATCAGTTTTTGAAGTCAGATGTAGATGCAGCAAAAAGAAAAATTGAATCAGCGGAAGAGCTTTCTATCATGCTTTCAGAGGCATTGCGTGATGGTGATTATGAAGAGGCAATCAGTCTCGCTGGGAGTATCAAAGTTCTTACAGAGGATGTCAGCCGACTGGCTAATAAAGGTCGTTTGTATGAAACAGCTATGAAAATGCAACAACGAGGTATCAATTTGGCAGTGATAAGTAGGTGTCTGGGATGAACATCGAAAACCCAATGATTCTGAACAACTGGCACGACAGACTGGCTGAGCCAGAAACACAAAAGGATTTTTTCGGGGATGAAGTAACGCCAATTGATGATTATGTGATTGACTGCGGCACTTTGATTTTGAGAGAAAATCTTGATCGATATCTAAAGCAGCAGCTTGGTTTCAAATTTAAAAATGAGCAATAAAAAAGCCCACTCGGCAAAGTGGACTCGGTAAGGCGTTTTGACTTGAATATTTACTTAATTATACCAAAACGCCTCATAAAAATCAATGGAGGTTTTATACATGGCTAAAGCAGTTAAAGTGGCATTCAGCGAGCGTGCGGAGGATCAGCAGCGTTTAAGACAGGCGGGAGGTTCGATTGTGTTCGGTAAGGGCAAACCACTGTTCCAATTCCCTTCAATGGACCATTATCGAGAATGGCAGCGGCTTGGAACGGAAGCTTACAAAAGAAAGGTGGCAGAAGCACAATGAATGGATTATCACAGGTAGATTACTCAGATTACATGCCGGCTTCTCAGCAGGCATCCAGCGTGACTACAGAGGCAATGGTAAGCCGGCAGGCGCAAGAAGTACAGGCAGCTATGGTTATTGCAAAGAAATTTCCTCGTGACGTTTATGCGGCGTTTGAACGCATCAGAAAAGCCTGTGAAAGACGATTATTAGCTGAAAATGCTGTCTATGAATACCCACGCGGCGGAAGTAAAGTGTCAGGGCCATCAATTAGGTTGGCCGAAGCGCTGGCGCAGAATTGGGGCAACATTGATTACGGAATCATGGAGCTTGAGCAGAAAGCCGGGGAATCCTCTGTCATGGCCTACGCTTGGGACCTTGAAACAAACACACGACAAACCAAAATTTTTACTGTGAAACACGAAAGAAAGGCAAAGGGAAAGATCACAAAACTAGATGATCCACGCGATATTTACGAAATGGTTGCCAACCAAGGAGCTCGACGTGTCCGGGCTTGTATTCTCGGTGTCATACCTGGTGACATTGTCGATGCTGCGGTTGATATGTGTCAAAAAACTTTGATCAGCGGATATAAAGAACCTTTGGAAGATCGTCTCAGAAGCGCGTTGTCTCTCTTTAAAAAAGAGTTTGGTGTTACTAAGGAAATGATTCAGGAATACATCGGCAGCAATTTAGATGCATTCACAGAGCAAGACTTTCTCAAAATAGGTCGCATTTATACAGCGCTTCGTGATGGTATGGCAAAGAAAGAAGATTACTTCAATATCAAGGCGACAGGCGCAACTAAATCAAAGGCTGAGGAAGCATTCAAAAAGCAAAAAGAACAAGCTGACAAGCCTGCTGATAGCAAAGAAAAGGCGGGTGATCCTGCTAATGCGGATACCGGCGCTAAACAAGGGGAACTATTATTCTAACGAGATTGATAGATACTACATGTCAAACTCTCAATATAAAAGCTTTCTTCAATGTGAGGCAGCAACTATGGCAAAGATTAACGGAGAATGGACGCCCCCCACGTCGGAGGCCCTTCTCTTCGGTCAATACGTTCATGCCTGGCTTGAAGGTGAACAGGCTTTTGATGAATTTAAGAAGAACACACCTTCACTATTTACTCAGAAAGGACAGCTGTACAAGCAATATCAGTTAGCTGATCTGATGATTGAGGCGATTCAGCATGATGATCTCTGTATGTTTGTTCTTCAAGGAGAAAAGGAAGTCATTGTAACTGCTGAATTGTTTGGTGTTCCGTGGAAAGGAAAGCTGGACGTATACAACCCAGCTGGCGGCCGTTTCTCCGATCTGAAAACAACACGGTCATTGCGGGAGAAAGTTTGGGATCCGGAAATAGGATATTGCTCATTTGTTGAGGCGAATGGCTATATTGCACAAATGGCACTGTATGCAGAGCTTGAAAAAAGAATGACTGGACGGAGCGAATGGCTTGAGCCCCTGATCGTAGGGGTTTCAAAAGAAGATCCACCTGATAAAGCTGTCATCAATATTGATGAAGGTAGGATGGAAGTAGAGCTTGAGGATATTGAAAAACGAATGGAACGCATTATCCAAGTTAAATATGGTGGGGAGAAGCCTGAACGGTGCGGAAAGTGCAAGTATTGCCGGGCAACTAATCAACTGAACAGCATCATACATTTTTCGGAGCTGGTTAGTTGATGGAAAGGGCAATGATCAAAGTCCATATTCCCCATTGTTATGTCTGGCTTGTGAAGACTGTCCGACGAGATATGCGAAAAGACTTGTACACGCGGTATGTCACTGACTACCTCAAAAGAAATGAGCCGACGCTACGATTAATTGAAATTGATTTTAAAGCCCTGACAGCACTGTGTGAAAGGAAGTAGGTGAGCGGCATGGATATGGAAGGTTGGGGTTACGTTATTGTCCCTTCTCGCCAATTTACAAACAGGCGCGAAAAGATGATTTATATGTGCTTACTCGAAGAGGCTGCTTTCGCACCATTTGGATCGCTAAAGGTTGGGGAAGCGATGATCAACGTTGCTGAATTGGCGAGAGAAGCTTCCATTGACGTAAAAAAGGTGCGTTATTCGCTCAGTAAGTTAGAAGAATCAGGATTTATCAAAACGAGGCGCTTGAAGCAGAACAAAGGGGTCATTGTCACCATTGTTGATTATGTAAAACTTCAAAATACCAAGAATTACGGGAAGAAATCGGAGTCGGTACAGGACGAAACGCCAGCACAAGAAGAGCAGCAGGAGGTTGAGAAGAAAGTGAAAGGTAACGTATTTGCATTTTTTGAAGACGAGGGGTTCGGCCTTCTATCATCGTTCATGGCTGAGAAGCTTAATAGCTTAATAGACGATTACGGCGAAGACAAGGTGTTGGATGCAATGAAAGAGGCAGTAACGCGGAACGCCCGCAATCTTGCCTACGTACAGCGTATTCTCCAGTCAAACAAGAACAAAAGTAAGGAGTGGCAACATGGAAACACACAAAACGCAAAGTACAGACGCGGCAATGGCAGCAATACTGAAGAAGCTTCAGGAAAGGTCAGCCCAATTTTCGGCGGGGTCGGCCGGATCAGAAGAAAAGGCTGATTATGAATGCACGAAATGCAAAGATCAGCTTGGCTATATCGAAAACAGGGACGGCTATGAGGTCTGGGTTCGGTGCAAATGCATAGAGCGTCGGCGCATCCGGAAACTGATGAATTCTAGTGACATAACTGCTGAATTTGAGAAGTTGCAATTCAAGAATTTCACAACAGAAGGAAAGCCAGCTGTTTTGAAAGACGCTTACGATACTGCGGTTGAATACTATAAGGGTTTTGATAGCATACGGGGCACTCGAAGCAACAGCATTGCCTTACTGGGGCAGCCGGGATCAGGGAAAACGCACTTGTTGACAGCTATTTCTAATAAGCTGATCAAATCGAAAAACATAGCCGTTCAGTATTTTCCTTACGTGGAAGGCTTCAACGATCTGAAAGATGACTTTGACAAGCTTGAAGAAAAACTCAATCGCATGAAAGAGATTGAAGTCCTATTTATAGATGACTTATTCAAGCCTATGAATGGAAAGCCTCGGGCAACCGATTGGCAGGTGGAGCAGACATACTCCGTCATCAATTATCGGTATCTGAATCATAAGCCGGTCTTAATCTCGAGTGAATTGGACATCGAGAAACTTGTGGAGATTGATGAGGCACTTGGCACCCGGATTTATGAAATGTGCGCGGACTATTGCGTGATCATCAAAGGCGACAGAATGCTATTAAATCATAGATTGGCAGGGTTGAGAAATGGATGAAAAAACGAACATTAAAGGATCCGAAGGAATGTATATGTTCGGACCTGCTGAACAAACAGGCGGACAAGACCTTACACCAGCTATCCGGGTACTGGAGGAAAAGATCAAACAAATGGAGCTGATGCGCAGTGCTTAAAGCGGTGATCCTGCTGTCAGCCATCATACTTACGGCACCGTACAAGGAGAAGCAGATTCAGCAATGGGAACAGATTGACGGGAGGTAATGACGAGTGAGTCTTATTCAGTTTATAGTTTACGGCGAACCGGTTGCACAAGGGCGGCCGCGGGGATCGGTTCGTAATGGCAAGGTAAGAATGCATGATCCTGCAAAATCAAAGGATTTCAAACAGTATGTTGCATTGGTTGCGTCACAGCATCGACCAAAGAAGGTTATCACTGGTCCTGTCGCAATGGATGTCAGAGTATTCAGACCGATGCCGAAAAAAGTTTCGAGCTCCCAAAAGAAAAAAGAGAGCGCGGAAAAGGGGCTTCTGCGCCCAATTACGAAGCCGGACGTTGACAACTATGTAAAGGGGATCAAAGACGCACTAAACCATCTGATATACAAGGATGATAGTCAGGTAGTTGATCTGAAAGTCAGTAAGTTTTATAGCGAAGAACCACGGGTGGAAGTCATCATAACGGAGATTGTACTTTGATGAGCCAAAAATCAATTCAGGAGGTCGTTACCATGCAAGAAAACATTAATCCTTACAATCCGGGCCCGGTAAAAGTATGGAAGATGACGCCGGAAGAATTAGCGGCATATGTCGAAAAGCATCCGATCATCTACCGGGAGGATTTAAAGCCGTCGCCAGCTTTTACAATGGAAAAGTGGAAATACGAACCCTATTAAGCACAAAAAAGCACCGAAGCCGTAGCCCCGGAGCTTTGATATGAACTGGTACTTCTATCATAGCACAGGGGGCGGCCAGAGTGAACAAGCCAACAGAAATAAAAAACTATGAAACAACTATTCAGCAGAGCATTGAGCCGGGGAAAGTCCGCATCATCGTTTTAGATGGCACTGAAGGAACAGCCCATTTACTGGACGCCCCGGAACACGGTAAAACAATCATTCAAACAATAAAAGGCGGCCTGGCTCGTTGTGATTACGAAATAGGCCATAAATTCAAATAGCAGGGGCTTTCCCCTGCGGGGGAGGAACGGGCATGAGTAACAAAATAGATAAGATTAAACACTGGTATGAAAAAGAGGGATCTGTCAGTCCAGATGATTTTAAATGGCTGATTGATCGAACTGATCTGTCTTTTAAGCAGCAGGACGCAATCACGGAATATAAACGGTCGGAGGAAGTCACGGTGAATCAGTTCCGGCAGGCACAGGAAGAGATTCAGCGGCTACGGGCGGAGAAAAAGAAAATAGAAAAGAAATTCAAAAAGGCTATTAAGGAAATACGAGACATACGGGATGTTGCGGGGAAAAGCACAGGAGCTTATTTATTTGCTAAAAATGCATTAGTTGCATTGGAGGGTGATGCGGAATGAATAACATCAAAATACGGTACGTTTTCCGGCATAAGGACACAGGCAATATCGAAGTGAAAACGTACTTTATCAGTCAGCTTGAAGAACGCCCGGCGCGCCAACTGTCTCCTGTCTTTTGTGAAGAGTTCGGTTATGAGTTGATCAGCCGGGATTTATGGACGGGCAAAAAAGATAAGAACGGCAGGGAGATTTATGAGGGGGATGTTGTACGCATCACAAATGAAGATGATGAGGAAGAATACAATATTTGCGAAGTCAAGTTTTCAGGCGGTGCCTTCCAAGTGGATGTATCAGGGATTTCCTCTGATTATGACTTAACAGCCATCGGATGGGTGGAATACGCAACTATCGAAACCGTCGGCGACGTACATCGGAATCCAGAAATGTTAGGCGGTGCGGCAGAATGACGCCATTACAAGTAGAGCTGCAGCGGGCAGTCAAATCCACGAAAGATGAAGCGATGACAGTTGAGCAGGCTGCGGAATATCTAAAAGTACATCCAGATTACATACCGGTGCTCGTGGCAAAGTCAGACGATCTGAAAATGATCGGTGAGGAAACAATTATTGCAAAGCGTGATAAGACGAATGGCTGGCTCATTGGGGCGATGGTTTTGGTTTTATTCTTTGCAATCGCAGTCGGCTGGGAATAGGGGGTTAAGGCATGGCAACAACTGAGCAAATAAAACGCATGAACGATATTAATGATCTGATAAAGCTTATCGCAAGCATTGATCATCGTACATTCTACCGCAAGTCAAAGGATCGCATAGCGTATTTCAGATTTAAGAAAAAACTGTTCTTCGTTGATGATTACACGGGGGATGACGTTTACCCGTATGAAATGGGATACGGTAGTCCAAACGGTTTTTCGCATGGAGGCAACATGTGGCAACTGGTCAACAGCTTTCGAAAGTTCATCATAACAGGGAAATGCGGCGAGCTGAGGGATTATAAAGAAATATGGGCTTACAGCTATGAAGGATGTATGAAGATCCGTCAGAAGGCGAAGGAGATCGGTTTCATTGAAAGCGTTGATTACGCCTACAGTTTTGATGAATGGGCTGATAGTAAATGATCGAATACAGCTGCCCTGAATGTGGTCACAACGAATTAGATATAAAAATCCGCCCAGATGCTTGCTGCCCGAAATGTGGCTGCAACATGGGCGTTGAGGAGGAAATAGCGTGAAACTGGATTACATGCAGGCTTTCGAACAAGCATTGGCTGTCTTCCGTGAAAAGCACGGACCGGAAACAGGCGGCATTCTGCTGATGTGTCATGTGCATGAATTTCTACAAAATACCGTCGGTGGGCGGAAATAAGGGAGAGATACAAATGGGATTAGATATTAGAGTGTTTAAAAATTTGAAGGTTGTTGAAAATCCTCAATTAGATGAAGACGGGTACGTTGAAAATTGGGAGACGGAATGGACACCGGGCGAAAGTATGAAATGGTCGGAAGAGCACTTTCCGGGTCGTGGTGAGGGTGTTGATCCGGACAAAGTTTATACATGGGAAGAAAGCTCTGGATTCCGTGCAGGTAGCTACAGCGGATACGGCTGGTGGCGTCGCAAATTAGAAGAATTTAAGGGAGACACCGCCTTTCAGGAGTTAATCAATTTTGCAGATAATGAGGGCACGATAGGACCTGTCGTTTCTAAAAAGCTGGCAAAAGACTTCAACGAACACGCCGATGCGGCCCGCGAATACGCCAGAACATTAGGCGATGCAGGGGAAGTGTGGCTCTACTTGTATGATGATTGGAAAAAAGCTTTCGAAATGGCATCTGAAAACGGAGCGGTTGATTTTTATTAAAAAAATCCGCCCAGATGCCTGCTGTCCGCATTGTGGCTGCAACATGGGCGTTGAGGAGGAGATTATTTATTGATAAAATAGGATGATTAGGAAAATATTGAAGTATGGAAGTGGGAAGATTGAAATGGAAAAAAATTCAAGTGAATTGTTAAGTTATTTTGAAGTGCCTAGCTACGTTATTTCGCTAGTAGGTCTCGCTTTGTATCTGATTAAGATTTTACACCCCATTACTCTTTTTTCTTCGAATGTTGTTGAGCAGAAATTATTTTCAAAGGAACGGTTGTTTTTCGTAGTTGTTTGTAAATACTTTGCTTACGGATTATATTTTGGAATCTTATTCTTTTGTTTATCTATATCTTTTAATGACAGTTTTGGTTGGACTTATAATGAAGTAAGAAATGATGTTTCTCTTATATTTATAGCATTAATAATAATGTTCTCATTAATAGCAAACGAAATTCAAAACACAGAAAATGTTTTATTTAAAGCAAGGTCTAATAAGATTATTAAGTTATTAGTTTTTTTGCTGTACTTGATCGCTTCATTCACCTTTTATATCAATTCTGCTTTGTTGATAGTATTTTCTGAGTATGAGAATTCACGATGGCAAATATTTGCGTTATTAATTTTATTTTTAATTTGTGCAGCTATCCCTTTCATTTCGATTCCTGTTATAAAATTCATTAATGGGTCAACTAAAAAAGCGGTATATATAAAAGATAAAAATAACGAGGAATGGTTTATATTACATCCAATAAACAAGGAAATCGTTTTATTAGGGGATAACAGCGATCCCAAAAGGTGTGAAAAAACTATGTTTAAAAAAATAGAAGATATATATAATGAACCGATCACACTAATAATAGAAGATAATTAAGTCCAAGACGGAAAGCCTGCGGACACTGATCATTGCACAGAGGAAAATCTGCGCTTTGGTTGGTGTCCGTTTTTTATTTGAAAGGACGGCATGAAGCGGGGAAAGAAAAAGTTTAATAAAGACGCACAGGAACGTTCAGAACGGTTTTGAAACAATTGATGAACACTAACATGTAAACACTAAGACGCGGCAAAGGCGGCGCTTATAAACGCAGAAAGTAAGAAGGGGAGTTTCAGGATGAAATACGGTTTTGGTTATAAAAACGGAAAGCTTGTAAATATCTTTTGCGGGAGAGAAGAGCTCTTTAATGAGTTGAAAAACTTCTTGGTTAAAACCTTCAGCTTAAAAGTTTCAGAGGTATCTAGGCACCAATATATTGCTGAACAAAAAAATAACAACTGGAAAGATACGTATTCACTTTGAAATAAAGGAATGACAAACAATGCAGGATTTAATCATTGAATATAAAAGAGCGTTAAAAGAAGCGAGAAAGATGTACCGGGCATTCTCGGAACCGTCAGAAATTGAAATGACAGCTGAACAAAAGAACGAGAAGAAGATCATTGGCAGTATGATCAGTGATATTGAATTCACTCTCGAATGGCTGCAGAATGGAAGACAACCGGGCGCCCGCCGGGGAGCTGACAGAAGGGACGTCTATCAAAGAACAATTTTGGCTGATCCTCATATCATTGATGCTATGCCAGAAGAATATGCGATCAATCAGGAGCCAGAAGGAGAGGTAAGCGACTGGGATAAAGAAAGAGTTGCAGATGCCCTTGCTGTCCTTACTGAAAGAGAGAAGGACATTTTCCTCATGCATACGGTGCAAAACATGTCTTTTGAAGAGATCGCCCAGATGCTGAACATTAAGAAAGGAACAGTGCAGAAAAACATTGAGCGTTCCCGATTGAAAATGAAAAATAGAGCAGAACACAGCCTATTCTGTTTAGCATGAATAGGCTCTTTTTTACTAGAAAAATAATGAAAAAAGCCCATTAAATTACTTGACTTAAGTAAAGTTATGAAGTATAATTAAAATATAGAAAGGAGGGAAAGAAAGTGGCTGAAATCGCATTGGTACTGGGGATTATCCTTACAGCTCTCACGGCTGTTGAAAAAATCCTCATCATAAGAGAAAAGATCAAAACAAAAAAGCCCAAAATCAAAAAACGCCGTCGACCAAGAAAGCGCAGATGATTTTGAGCCGAGGGAGAAGGTAGCGCTTCTCCCTTGCTCTAAGTATAACAAATCCAGCGAATAAAGAAAAATACTTGAAAGCCAGCCACTTTCAAAAAATGAAAAGTGTACAGTCCACTACCGATATTGTTGTTCTTCTCGCCCTAGCCTATATGCTGTTTTTCCGTCAGGATGTAGCAGCGGGACCGTTGAAAACAGCTCTCGACATCAGTCTAATCATTTTGTTTATTGTTTCAATCATTGAAAAAGCATTTTCCCTTTACTTGAAATATCGTGAGAGAAAAGGATGATTCAAAAGTGTACAAGCCTAAAGAGCGTGATGCAATAAAGAAGTTCTTAAAAGAAGAGATACTCAATACAAGCGAAGCGCTAGAAATATTGGGGTTTACTCGTCAGTATCTGAACCAGTTAGTAAAGAACGGGGAATTGGAGCCAATGAAAGAAATGCCTCGTGACAGGCTTTTTCTGAAAGAGGATATTTTGGATTTTCAAAAGAATAGACGGAAATGAGCATCCGAAAAATAGGGTGCTTTTTTCATGTGGTGAACAATATTCATTGGAAAAAATTCAATATTTTCCATAAACTTATATTGACGGTGGTAAATATAAGTGTTATAATTAAAGTATCGAAAGGAGGTGTTAACGAGCATGGAAATCGTTGAATTCATCCTTAGGGATACAGCTTGGTTAGTCGGAATTCTCGTTGGGATTACGACACTGATCAAGAACATCAAAGACCTAAAGGGTGAAAAAAACAAAAAACGACGTTCTCCCGGCAAGAAGAAACGTCGCAATTAACTCATGAGGGGAATCATTTCCCCTTCTTGTATTATAACATTAAACAAAACCATTGAAAAATTCCATGCTCGGGGATAATGAAAAAAATATTAGACTCAACAACACTGTTATTTTTCGTCTTGTTCTGCTTACAATTCGCTCGTATGGACTATAACAACCTGACTGTACTGGACATAATATCAATAGTACTGGCATTTATCTGGCTCACGCTGACGATTATAAACGTAGTTATGAAATGGAGGAATTCAAAGGATGGATAAGTTTGTATTTAGTGATGTCGAAGAATTGAGAGAGTTCCTTGATAATGAAGTCATAACCACCTCGGAAGCGATTGAAATCATCGGATGCAGTCGTCAAAATCTTAAACAGCTAGTTGATCATGGAACGCTGAAGCCAATCAAAACAACGAATAGAGATCGTCTCTTCTTAAGAAAAGATATTACGGCTTATAAAAAGAAACGTTAATTGCATCTATAATAAAATGATGTTTTTTCGTCTTACAGTTGCCACCTATTTATGAAGGGCGCTTTCGTTCGACAAATTTTGCAAATAGTTCCTTTGTCCTACTCCTTGACCGATAATATGGTGGGAGGTGAGAAAATGAAAATTAAAGTAGTAATGGATAGCGGTAAGGAATATGTTACCGATAAATTTGAAGATGCAGAAGCATTTCACTCGGCGCTAACAGCACATTTAAAAGTATCAAACGGCTCAAGATATACTTTTATGACCATTTCGGAAGGCAATGTAATTAATGTATCTCATATTTCATCTTACGAATTAATAGATTAATTTAGAAGTCGTCACTCTTTTGGAGTGGCGTTTTTATATTCTCTGTAAACTGATTCCGGTAAATCTCAGGATAGACTATTGGCGGCTAACGGCTTGAGTGCGGGGTCAGTTTAGAGTGAATATCTTCTCCAAAACAAACACGAATTAGAAGGGGGCGGCGGTGAATGTAAATGGCAGAAAAGCATATTCAGGCGCAGAAAGATTACGTCAAAGGTATGAAATACAAGGAGCTTGCCGAAAAGTACGGGGTGTCTGTTAACACCATTAAGTCATGGAAACAACGGCATGGCTGGGAAAGAAAAAAGGGTGCACCCATAGAAAAAAGTGTGCACACAAAAAAAGGCGGGCAGCCAGGTAACAAGAATGCATTAGGAAACAAAGGCGGCGCTGCCCCGGCAAGAAATCAGAATGCATCAACACATGGCTTTTTCTCGAAATATCTGCCAGAAGAAACGCTGTCCATTATGGAAGAGATTCAGGAGCGTTCGCCTGCTGATATGATATGGGATCAGATACAAATTCAATATGCAGCCATTATCCGAGCGCAGCGCATCATGTTTGTGCAGGATAAAGATGATCTTGCTAAAGAGCTTAAAAAAGCGAAATACGTTTATCATCAAGATGAGGACGAAGATGGCAATCTAACATATGAAAAAACCATTGCAGAAGAAGAACTTGAAATACAATTCGCGTGGGATCGTCACGCTACTTTACTTAATGCTCAATCTCGGGCAATGGGAGAGCTCAGGAGCTTGATCAAGCAATTTGATGATTTAGCCCATTCAGAAGATGAAAGACGGCTTAAATTGGAGCAGATGCGCTTAAATATCAACAAGACAAAGGCGGAAGTAGAACGGCTAACCAATAATGAAGATGATGCATCATTCGAAATTATCATCAAGGATAAGGGGGGACGCTGATGGAAAAAGAAGTGAATCCCCGTTTTAGAAACTTTCTTTTTGATTGGTCGCAAAAGTTTTATTTCCTTGTCGGTGGTTATGGATCATCGAAAAGCTATCATGTTGCTCTTAAACTCGTTTTAAAACTGATACAAGAAAAACGGACAGCCTTAGTCGTCCGGGAAGTTTACGACACGCACAGGGATTCGACATTTTCATTATTTGAAGAGATCATTACTGACTTAGGTTTGGATCATAAAATCCGATGCGTTAGCTCGCCTATGCAAATAAGATTCCCTAACGGCAGTAAGATCATCTTTAAAGGCATGGACAAGCCAGCGAAGCTGAAATCAATCAATAACATATCTATTGTATGGATTGAAGAGTGTTCAGAAGTGAAATACGACGGTTTTAAAGAGCTGTTGGGACGTTTACGTCACCCGACTTTGCAACTTCATATGATCCTCTCGACAAACCCTGTCAGTAAGGGGAATTGGTCGTATAAACACTTTTTTAAAGATGACACTAATCAGTTTTTTGTCTTGGATGACGAAGAACTATACAAAGAGAAAACGATCATAAGAAACAAAACCTATTATCATCACTCGACTGCTGATGATAATTTATTTTTGCCCGAAAGCTATATTGAACAGCTAGAAGACTTGAAAACTCATGATCCAGACCTTTACCGCGTTGCCCGGAAAGGTCGTTTTGGCGTTAACGGAAAGCTTGTACTGCCGCAATTTGAAGTGATGGAGCATGAAGAAGTCATGAAATTGATCAGGACAATCGACAAGCCAGTTTTAAAGAATGGTATGGACTTTGGTTTCGTGGATTCATATAACGCCTTGGTTCGTATGGCGATCGACCATAAGGAGAGGATCCTGTACATCTACTGGCAGTATTACAAAAACGATACGACCGACGACAAAACGGCAGAGGACTTGAAAGAACTTAAGCGAGTTTTGATCAAGGCAGACAGCGCCGAGCCTAAAACGATTCGATTCTTCAGGCAACAGGGCTTTCTCATGAAAGCTGCAAAGAAGTTTCAAGGCTCGCGTTTGCAATACACCAAGAAAGCAAAACGTTTCAAAAAAATTATTTGCTCCGATCAATGTCCCGATGTCGTTAGGGAACTGAAGGACCTCACGTTCGCAGTGGACAAAGACGGAAACATCATCGAAGACGAATTCAACATTGACCCACATACATTCTCGGCTATTTGGTACGGCTTAGATGATTACGAGGTATCAAGCCTTAAAGGGCATGGGGTAACAAGGAGGTTTAGAGGTTGATAAAATTCTTGGGTCAGATCAGACAAAATGGCGTATCAGGGGAATTAATCTCCCAAATTATCGAAGAGCATAAACCGGATCATATAAGAATGAAACAACTTTATGACCGTTATAAGGCTGAGGTTCAGGGCGTTCCGATTCTTAACAGGAAAGCAATTGAATATGAAGACTTTGAGACGGGCCGAGTGAAAAGAATTGATCACAAGGTCAATAATAAACTGAACAACTCGTTTGATTCAGAAATCGTTGATACAAAAGTTGGTTATCTCTTCGGGCATCCGATCATATATGAATTTGATGACAAAAGAGAAACGGGAACGACATCGCCTGTTAAACAATTGATTGATGATTTTAACACTTTGAATAACACGGCTGATGAAGATAGTGAATGGGGAAAAATGGCGACCATTTGCGGTTATGGAGCGCGCCTTGCCTATGTTGATCGAACAGGCGTAGAACGGATTAAAAATATTGATCCGTGGGAAGCGGTTTTTATCAGTGATGGGAACATTCATGAGCCAGAGTATGCATTGAGATACTTCTCTGTTTATAACGGTCAACAGAAAGCGGAATTTTATGATCAAAAATATGTGTACTATTTCAGCACAAAAGATAGTTCAGCTTTTACGCTTGATGAGAAAAAACTACACATGTTCGACGGCTGCCCTTTATTCGGGTTAGCGAACAATAAAGAATTAAAAGGCGATGCCGAAAAGGTATTGTCTCTTATTGATGCTTACGATCGTACATTATCAGACGCTTCAAATGAGATTGAGCAATACAGGCTTGCTTATTTAATACTCAAAGGGCTTGGAGCTGATGAGGATACGCTTGAGCAGCTTAAAGAAACTGGGATTCTTGAATTATATGACGAAAAAGATGACGTTAGCTATCTGACAAAGGATATAAACGATGCCATTATTGAGAATCACTTGGACCGGTTGGAAGAAAACATTCTCCGTTTTGCAAAATCGGTCAATTTCTCTGATGAATCATTTGGCGGGAACGTCACAGGCGTTGCAATGAAATATAAACTGATGGCACTTGAAAATAAATGTATCACAATGGAACGGAAAATGACTGCTGCCCTCCGTTATCAGTACAAACTGATTTTTTCAGCGTGGGGAACGAGAAAAAAAGCAGACGCAAGCGAGTATCTGAAAGTCTGGTTTGGCTTTAAACGGAACCTTCCCGCCAATGTACTGGAAGAGGCACAAACAACAACGCAGCTTAAAGGAAACATCAGCGAAGAAACCCGCCTTTCTCTCCTGTCGTTTGTTGATGATGTTCAGTATGAGTTGCAGAAGATGCAAGAAGAGGAAGAGGAGTATAGAAACAGTATGCCACCGTTAACTGACATTAGTACAGATTCAGGCGGTGATGAAGATGAACCAGAATGAGATAGATAAGTACCTGGACGACATGATCGCAGATGATTGCAAAAAGATTGATGTCGTCTTTGCTCAACGTTTGAAAGAGATTAATCAACAAATAGCTGCCATGTACGCGAAATACAGCAGAGACGGTCAGTTATCCATGGCTGATGTGAGTAAATACAACCGTTTCAAAAAAGAAATGGAGCGTATGACCGAGGAATCCAGCAAGGCTTTCAAAACAATCCTCACAATCGTTGTAGCAATGGCGGCCAAACAATTCCTAGAGAATTATATGCGTTCTGCCTACTTGTACGAGATGGAGGCTGCGGTTAGTTTAGGATTCAGCATACCGACAGTCGAAGTAATCAAGCAGGCTATTTTAAACCCGATAGCTGAACTGACTCTCACGGCCTTATACAAGCGACACCGGGATGATTATGTCCGGCAAATTCAAATTTCCGTTGCTCAGGGTATTCAGGCGGGTGAAGATTACTCCAAGATTGCCCGGCGTATTGAAAGAACGACTGAATTTGCCCGCAGAAAAGCCCGTGACGTGGCGAGAACCGAGACTCATAGGGTACAAGTATCAGCGAGGTTGCAAAGCGCTGAGAAGGCTTCTAAAAAGAGCAATCTCGAAAAGATGTGGAATGCGACTCTTGATCTTAAAACTCGATCCGGTCACAGGAAGCTTGATGGCAAGACTGTTGAACGAAACGGGCTTTTTAAATCAATATATGGCGGCATCGGTCCAGCACCGGGGCATATGAACAACGCTAAAGATGATATTAACTGCCGTTGTACGATCGCTTTCAAAGTGAATGGCATTTTGCCGGATACGAGAAGGGCACGTAAGCGTGGCAATGGAGCTGGCGAAATTATCTCTTACCAAACCTATGAAGAGTGGTATGAAAAGATTTCTAAGGAAACAAATAACAATTGAAGGATACTATGTTATTCTCTTATTAAATTTAATTTAATTGGAGAGTGTGGACATGGAGTATGATATCAGCTGTATTCCTGAAAAAGCATTTAAACATGCATTGGATTTATTGAAGAAAAAAAGGATTATCCTGGATGAAAACACGTATTTAGGAAGCATTTATTTTAACAAAGCAAGTATTGAATTAATAGAAACCTTTAAAAAAATGGGCTATGAAGGAACATTAGATAGCTATGCTGTTTATTTTAATACGTATGGAGCTGTCTATGCCATTTTTGATACAGAGTACTTTCCGGATTATAAAAAAGTCAAAGCGTACTTAGAAAATTATGTAGAAAACTATGCGAAATAAATTACTTCCGTCCTGAGCACGACGTAAAAAGGCTTATTTTTCATGCACTCATAACAGGCGCGCACTGTAGAGGGCAAAGGAGGAAGAAACGTAATGCCAACATTAGAAGATGTGAAAAAATTTCTCGAAGAAAATAAAGAGAACGAAGAAGTGAAAGCATTTGTAGGAGAACTTTCGGCCGTATCAGCAGATAAGGTGGAAGGGTTCCTTGAAACAGACGAAGGGAAACGACTTATTCAGCCCCGGTTGGATTCTCATTTTACAAAAGGCCTTGATACGTGGAAGGCGAACAACCTCGATGCTCTGGTTGATGCAAAGGTAAAAGAGCTTTATCCGGAGGAAACAGAGGAACAAAAGCGCATCAGGAAGCTGGAGAAAGAACTGGAAGATCAAAAGACAGCAGCACAACGTGAAAAGCTTTTAAACAAAGCTGTTTCTTATGCTTCTGAAAAGCAATTGCCTGCCGATGTGGTTGAGTTCTTTATCGGTGAAGATGAAGATTCCACCATGAAGAACCTGGGCGTATTTGAAGAAAAGTACACTGCTGCACTTCAAGCAGCGATTGACGGAAAGTTCAAAGAAAATGGCCGTGATATTGATTCTGGTAGCAGCACGCCAACCAATCAAAATTTAGACATCAGTTCACTTGCTGCTGAAGCAAGCATTAGAAAATAAGGAGGGCTATTAATATGCCAACATTCGATCCAAACAATGTATTAATGCAAGATTCAGTTAACGGAAAGGTTCCAACTGAACAAGGGACATTAGTATTAAAGGAGTTCATGACGCAATCGGCGGTTACACAACTAGCAAAATATGAAGAAATGAATAAACCGGTGAAAGAATTCACGTATTTAGCTTCTGGACCAGGCGCTTATTGGGTTGGAGAAGGCGAGAGAATCCAAACGTCTAAGGCTCAATGGTTAACTGCAAAAATGGTTTCTAAGAAATTGGGTGTTATCATCCCTGTTTCTAAAGAATTCTTGCGCTACTCTGTAACTGATTTCTTCACACAAATGCGTCCGGCTATTGCTGAAGCCTTTGCTATTAAATTCGATCAGGCTGCGTTATTCGGTGTCGATTCACCATTTGGTCAGGGTGTTTCTGTATTCGAGAGAATCAAGGCATCTGGTAACTCTGTTGTTTTAAACTCACTTGGCAATTTATATGACGAGCTTAATGGAGTAATGGCGCTAGTTGAGGATGCTGATAAGGATGTAAACGGCTTTACAACAACACGCCGATTCCGTCAAAAACTTCGTGGTACTAAGGACGGTAACGGGCTTCCGATCTTCAACGATGCAACAGGTGGTGCAACACAGCAGGCTCTTGGACTTCCGATCGGTTATGTTGATTCTAAGTCATGGGATTACGAAAAAGCGACATTGCTTGCAGCTGACTGGAATTACACACGTTACGGCATCCCTCAAGGCATGGAATACAAAATCTCTGAGGATGCAACATTGACAACAATTGTTGATGCAGACGGAAACCCAATCAACTTGTATGAGCGTGACATGGTTGCTCTTCGTGTGACTCAGCAAGTCGGTTTCATGACTCTGACTGATGATGCATTTGCAGCCCTAACACCAGAGACGGCAGGGGCGTAAGCTTATGGGATACACATCTAAAAACTATAAGACTAATAACGGCGATAAATTTGTGGTTGGCGGCGAATTAGAAATCAAACCAGGCGCAAAGGTGACCGGCTTGCCCGGTTCATCGCCCGCCGATAAAAGCATTAAATCAGAGATGATCGGCGATGGGGAAGTAAAGAACATCAATATCGGTGACGGTTCTGTTCAAAGTCGAAACATCGGGTCCGGCAGTGTGCAAAACGCAAATATCGCTGCAAAGGCTGTTACGTTAGCCAAGCTTGGTGATGATGTAACAGCCAAACTCACTGATATTGAAAATCGTCTAAAGGCATTGGAAGGAGGCGGCGCGTGATATGAAAATATCTAACGGCTCTAAAACAATTGAATCTACTGAAAAGGCGTTTGACGTGGTTTATTCTGCTTTAGGATTTAAGAGAGTGGATGAATCCAAACAAGCTGAGGTGAAAGAGCAACAGGCCAACCTTCTTGATATGACCGAGGCTCAACTGCAAAAAGTAAACAAAGATGAAATCGTTGCTTTCCTGAAAGAGAACGAATACGAATTTGACCCAAAAGCGCCTAAAGACGAACTGATCAAAATTGTCTTGGGCGAAGAGTAGGTGATTGGAGTGGACATCCAACAAGTAAAGCGCATGTCAGGGATTACCACAAATAAGCATGATGCATATTTGTCGGAGATAGTCCCTATTTTAATTGAGTTTGCCAGTGACTTTTGCAGCAACAAATTTGATCCACAGGCACTACCGGCTGGCGTGAAGCTTTTTGTTGCAAAGGCAGCAGAATACAACATGACGCCAACCGGACTCTCGGGGAGAAGCATGGGTGATGTATCCTATTCGTACAATACAGAGTTTCCTCGGCACATTACAAAGAATCTCACACCATATCGAAGGCTGAGAGTCAAATGATGTACGATGAATTCCCGCATGTCATCACGTTTCAGCGAATGGAAAAGGTGCCAGACGGTGGCGGGGGCTACGTTGAAAAATTTACTGATTACATCACGACAGAGGCTTTTGTTGGCGGGGTTACTTCCCGAGAATATTATCAGGCTCAACAGCTTCAGAACCCCATTGATTGCAATGTGTACTACCCATATCGGACTGATATCGAGAAAACTATGAGAATCATCTACGAAAATCAGATACTTACTCTCAAATCAGCACCGATCGACCAAGGCGGCATGCATGAAATTATGAATCTTAAATGCGAGGTTACGGGGATGTTGAGCGGCGATGGCACGAGTTAGCGGCAGATGGGTCAGGCAAATGAATAGAGCTACAGACGAGTTCAGAGACAGAGTTATGGAAAGTGCAAAACAGCTTGTCACCGATACGGCTGAGTTGATTTATAGCCATGCGGTTTTAAATGCGCCAACTGCCACGATAGATGGCGGTAATCTGAAAAATTCAATCGAGATCGACTATCAGAACGGCGGCTTAACGGCCGTTATTTCTGTTGGCGCTGATTATGCAATTTATGTCGAATACGGCACCGGTATCTATGCGGAAGAAGGAGGCGGCCGGCAGACACCTTGGGTTTATTACGACACCAAGCTTAACCGGTGGGTTATGACACGAGGAATGAGGGCGCAGCCATTCTGGAATCCGGCAATTGATGAAGGAATGCGTTATTTTGCCAGTCAAATGTGATAGAAAGGAGCTGTCATTATGCGATCTGCCCTGTGGCCGTTGCAGGCTGCTATATTCGAAAGGTTATCTACTGATGAAGAGCTGAACGTACGCGTCACAGGCGTGTTTGATGCAGTCTCGAAGGATCAACAAAAACCATACGTGACAATGGGGGACGATGATGTTGCCCCATTTGAAACGAAAACGTCTAACGGTGAAGAAATTAATGTCGTTCTGCATTGTTGGAGCGATTACAACGGAAAAAAAGAAGCGCAGCAGGTTCTTTCTCTGATGCTTCAAGCATTAACAAACAAGCCCCTAGAAATAGAGGGCTTTTCTTTATGCCGTTTTGTCATGCGGGGAATGCAGGTCATCACCGATATAGACGGATACACAAGACACGGCATTCTCAGAATGCGTTACATCATAAACAATTGAGAGGATGAAAGAAATGGCAGACTTATTAAACGGTAAAGATGAGATTTTCTTTGTGCAGCCAATGGATGCAAAAGATGGAGAAGGTCTATTTATTGCCTTTCAGACGGAAGGATCACACACGAAAGAACAAGATACACTTGACGAGTCCACAAAGTCAGGCCGGATCGTTGGATACGGTACGAAAAACGAAAGCTTTGAACTGACGTATTTTGCTGCCGTTACCGACCCAGGACAAGAAGCAATTGAACAAGCATTTGACGACGAAAAAGCAATTAAAGTCTGGAAGGCGAATATCAACAAAAACGCAGAGGACAAACATCCTGCTGTTTATGGGCATGCGATTATCGAAAGTTTAGAGTCGAGCTCTCCACAGGATGGCTTTGTTGAAGTATCAGTCACTTTACCGGTATTAGGAAAAACTTTTAAGGGAGAATTGCCAGCGATCCCTGATGATGTGTTGGCCACAATCAAATCATCGGCCGGCGCTAAAGCCTTTGAAGATTTCGGCACTAAAAGCACTACGCCCTAATGCGCCCCAAAATCTATCGTTCACGGCTATGACTGACAGCGTGACCGTGAAATGGGATGCGGTAGATGGGGCGACTTCTTATAAGGTCTACAGGGGAGCGGGCAAGCAACTGGACGCAACTGTCTCAGGCACATCCCACACCTTGACAGGAATTGCGGCCGACACGAAACTGACGGTCAACGTCTCTGCTGTGAACGATGCGGGCGAGTCCTCAATGACTGAGATTGTCACACAAACACAAGCGGTTACGCCCTAATACACCCCGTAATATAACCACGACAAGCGTCACGTCTAACCAAGTGGGTTTTAAGTGGGACGCGGTGAAAGGGGCGACATCGTACAATATTTATCGGTTTTATGCCAAGGTAGCGACTGTCACAACGAATTCGTACACGTCAAATCCTAATCTTTCCCCGGACACTTCTTATATTTTCAATGTGTCGGCGGTGAATGCTGTAGGGGAGTCGGAGAGGTCGGCGAACTATACGATTCGGACAAGCAAAGAAACATAGGGGCCCAGCTGATGCTAGGGCTCTTTTTAACATACAAAAAATTATTCGGGGGTTTTTATAAATGGCTTACTTAACTATTGACGGAAAAGATTATACTGCACGTTGTGATTTTGCATTCGACAGAACAGCAAACGAAAAATATGCGAAAGAAGATAAAAACGGCGATAAATCAGGAGGTACGTTATCAATTTACATCAGCTTATTAAACGATGACGCCGTTTACCTATCAGCGTTCTGGGATTGTGCGCTTGCTTATTTGAAGAAAGGGAGACCGTCTGTAGAACAAATTGAGGATGCTATCGCTCAAATTATTAATGACGATGAGACTGGGACAGCGGTTGATAATTTGGTGAAAGAAGCATTTAACACATTGGATTCTGCTGGTTTTTTCAAAGGAAAGGTCCGTCAGCACTGGAAGATGCTCGAGAAAATTGGGGAGCCGAAGAAAGCCAGTCCGAACGAGACGCCGGAGATGGAAGCCAAGCGATTGGAAGAGGACGAGAGCAACAAGGAAATGTTGAAGATGATGAAAGATGCGTACAACGAGAAAAAGGAATTGACTATGACCAAGTAATTACAAATTCTGCTCATTGGCTTGGAGTTTGCGATGTGGATTTGATCATGTCATGGACTCCTAATGAGTACAAACTTTTACTCAAAGGTGCCAAACTTCGGGAGATCGACGAATTGGAGCGTATGGCTAAAAACGCAATGTTTCACCGTTACGCTATGAATGAGAAGCGCCCGAAAGAAACAAAAATGTTTGATGCACGGAAAGCAAGACGCCAGTTAGAACGTAATATCACTGGTGATAACGATAAGTGGCGCCAGTCAGATGTCAATGAGCTCGGCAAACGTGCGAAAGGCGTTCAACGGTTTAATGACGCTATACGTGCTCGTTTCAGTAAGCAAGAAACCAAGGAAAAGGGGTGAAGATATGATCGAAAGATTGACAGCTATCGTTGAAGCTCAAACAAACAGATTTAATAGAAATATGGATCGGGTCAATGACATGATGCGTCGGATGACCGATCACCATACTGTTGAAGTTGATGCCGAAATTGCTAGTTTTCAATCAAGGGTGAGGCAGGCGGAACAGCAGATTGATAGATTTATTCACCGGCACGAAAGAACCCGTGTTGATTTAGATGCAGACTCAGACCCCTTGACGCGAGCTGTTTCAACAGCAAGGACAGCATTAGCCTCGTTGCGAAACCGAGTTACGACCAATATAAATGGTGATACATCAGATTTAACAAGATCAGTTGCCGTTGCACGAGCAGAAACTAGTTCCTTACCTAACCGAGTATGGATTCATATTGAGGCCCGAATTGATCGCTTTGAAAACTCTATGAATCGCCTTGCTAAGATCACTAACTCAGTTTCAACTGTCATCGGTCATTCGCTTGCAGGAGCTTTCACAGCCTTATTGCCAGCAGCTTCGCCAGTGCTTGCCAGCATTACTGGGGCTATTGGTGCCTTGGGACCGATGCTCGGAGTGGCAGCCGGCGGCGTTATGGGCCTCGGTAGTGCTTTTGCGACGGCTGGCACAGGTGCTATGGCTTTTGGAGCGCTTGCCATGACTTCTATAGGCGATGTATTTAAAGCCTCTGAAGACCTGGCCAAGCTTCAGGAAAAGCTGGATAATGCAACGAGCGCAAAAGAACGCGCTAAAATCATGGAACAGATCAATAATCTGCAAAAGTCTCTCGGAAAAGAAGAGAAAAAAGCGCTGGACACACTGGAAGACTTCAAAAGTAATTGGCAGGACATCGCGAAAACGGTGCAAAAGCCAATTCTGAAAACATTCACGAGTTCGCTTACAACTTTTAAAGGCGTACTGAATAGTTTACGGCCTATGTTCAAGAACGTGGCCAATGGCGGCGTTCAATTAGCAAAAAGCATGAATGCAGCCTTCAAAGATGCCGATATGAAACGGTTTATCGGTTACATGAACAAAAATGCGGGCCAAGCATTCGTAACATTCGGAAAGATCGCCGGAAACGTCCTACGAACAGTCATGAATTTATTTGTCGCCTTTGGTCCTCTTGGAAACAACATGGCAGCCGGAATGGAAAAAGCAACAGCCTCATGGGTGAAATGGTCAGCCAATTTGGGTTCATCTGAGAAATTTCAATCATTTATAGAATATACGAAAACAAACGGACCTAAATTGTTGCAGATCATCAGGAATCTGTCAGGTGGATTGACAAAGCTATTCACTGGGTTTGCTCCGATGTCCCAAGACATGATGACATCCCTTGTCGATATGACAAAACGTTTCAATGAGTGGGCCGGCAGCGTCACCAAAACAAAGGAATTCCAATCATTTATCGACTATATCAAAACAAATGGTCCTACTGTTTGGAGCACAATAGGCCAGATAGCCAAGACAATTATCAATTTGCTTGTGGGTATGGCGCCACTAGGACAATCAATCTTACAAACTGTAAACAGCTTTCTTAAACTAACGAATGCAACTATGGAGGCAAACCCCGCAATCGGTCATTTCATAGCAGTTGCCATTTCGTTAATTGGAGCTTTAAGAGCCATCGTTCCAGCCATGGTTGCTGTTAGCGCCGTAACAAACGGTTTTAAAGACTTTCTGACAGCAGCAAGATATATCAGAACATTCCGTGATACAGCGGCTGGCGTGAGGTTAGTGGGTATGATTGCTTCGATGAAATCCGGGATCGTTGCAGCTGCACAATTTACTAAACAAATGGCTGTGACAGCCGCATCATCTACAGCTAACGCCGTGAAAATGGCAGCTTCATGGACTGCAATGAAAATAAGCGCTTTCGTGACAGCTCTTAAAAATGGAATAAAGCAAATGTTGCTATGGATTAAGCAAATGGCCGTCATGGCGGCTCAATCTGTAGCTCAAGCCACACGAATGGCAGCGGCATGGACTGCGGCGAAAATCAGCAGCTTTATTTCATTCTTGGCGGCCGGCATTAAACAAATGATCCTATTCGGTAAACGGCTTGTGATTCTAGCGGCTCAATCACTTGCACAGGCGGCGAGAATGGCAGCGGCTTGGGTTATTGCGATGGGACCTGTCGGATGGATAACGGCGGCTGTTGTCGCATTAGTTGTCTTGATCATAGCAAACTGGGACAAGGTGAAGGAATATACGCTTAAAGTGTGGGGCGTTATTTCACAGTGGCTTAAATCAGTATGGGAAGGCATCAAAACGGCGGCCACGACGACATGGAATGCAATAACGAATTTCTTCTCTACCGTTTGGAACGGGATTGTATCAGGAGCTAAAACCATTTGGGGCGGCTTGCTGGCCTTTTTCAAATGGGAGTTCAATCTCTATAAAACTATTTTCACAACAGTATGGAACGCGATAAAGACCTTTGCTTCAACAGTATGGAACGGAATCGTCAAGACAGGTAAAACAGTCTGGAATGGTTTAAAAACGTTCTTCACAACTTTGTGGAATGGAGTAAAGAAAGTCTTTACCACAGTATGGAATGTTATAAAGTCAGCGACCACTTCTGTTTGGAAAGGAATTGTCTCAGCAGGAAAGTCCATTTGGAATGGGTTAAAGACATTTTTCAACAACTTCCTTAATGGTCTAAAAAAGATATTTACGACTGTTTGGAACGGTATTAAGACATCTGTCACGGCCGTATGGAAAGGCATCGTTTCTGCCGGAAAAACTATATGGAACGGACTGAAAACGTTCTTTAACAATTTCCTTAACGGATTGAAAAAAATCTTTTCAACTATCTGGAATGGAATAAAGACAGCTGTGACAACCATTTGGAAGGCTATCGTTACATCAGGAAAAGCCACTTGGAATGGATTAAAAACATTCTTCACTAATTTTCTTAATGGATTAAAGAGAATTTTCTCTACCGTGTGGAATGGGATTAAAACAGCAGTAACTTCCATCTGGAAAGCGTTAAATTCAACAGCTAAAACAATCTTTAATGCTATGAAAAATGCTATCACAAACATCATGAACAACGTTAAGACCAAAATAAAGAGCATTTGGAATAGCGTTATGAGCTTTTTCAAAGGAATAAACCTGGTTTCCATTGGCCGGAACATTATACAAGGCTTGATTAATGGTATAGGTAGCATGGCGGGTGCATTAGCTAGCAAGGTAAAATCTATGGCTAATGCAGTACCGAATGGTATGAAAAAAATGCTTGGAATCCATTCTCCTTCCAGAGTTATGCGTGATCAGGTTGGTTATCATGTCGGAACTGGTATGGCTGCGGGTATTGATAAATCTCAGGCAAAAGTTAAAGCGGCGGCGGCCAGGGCAGCAAAAGCAGCACAAAAAGCGGCCGAAGTAAAAGTAAACAATAAAATTAAGAATGCTGAAGTGAAATATGACACCAAGAAAATGGGTGCCGATACTTACATCAAGACTTTGCAGAAGATCCAAAAACAGAACAAATTAACAAGTGATCAGAATCGGAAAATCCAACGAGAAATATATCAAGCATCGAAAAGTGCCTCTGATAAACAAAAGAAACTTTTGAAAGAGCAGCAACGCAAGGAAGCAAAAGCCAAGCTTGCATACACCAAAAAAGTGTCTGATCAGATCAAACGTGCGGAAACCAAGTACGATACAGGTAAAATCAGTGGGAATACGTACGTCAAAACGCTTCAAAAAATCAACAAAAAGAACAAATTGACATCGGATCAGCAATTGAAAGTCCAGCGTGAAATATTCCAGACGCAAAAAACAATGGCTGATAAGGTGAAGAAGCAGAAAGAAGCCGAGAAGAAGGCAGCCGACAAGCTCAACAAAGGCATTTTGTCCGCAAACAACACGTATTTATCCAAATTCAAGAGTGTTAATGACAAGTTGACGTCTGATATCAAGGCGGCCAACGATGCCTATAAGAAAGAATTACAAGACCGAACAGATGCGATATACAACGCAATCGGTCTATTTGACAATGTTTCAAGTGAGAAGGTAAGCGGTTCAAAGCTTACAGCGAACCTGAAAAAGCAACTGGAAAAAATCAAATCATTTAACTCTGATATCGCAAGTATTGCAAGCAGGGCGCCAAAGGCATTTACTGATGAATTGAAAGAGATGGGTGTTGGTTCTGCTGATCAGATTAACGCAATTTCTCGGATGTCTGCGCCTGAGTTAGATAATTATGTCAAGCTGTGGCAAGAAAAACATCAACTTGCAAGCGCGCAGGCATCGCAAGAATTATCTGGTCTTAAGAATGAAACAACCAAGAAAATAAATGAATTGCGTTCGGCTGCAAATAAAGAATTGAATCTCTTGAAAAATGATTATCTCCGGAAAATTGGAGAGCTTACGGTCAATGTGAAGCAGCTTGGATCTCTGAAGAAAAGCGGGAAAGCCATTGGTTCAAACACGATGGCCGGAATCATTTCTGGAATGAGAAACATGTCAGGAGAGCTTGCGAAAGAGGCAAATTCAATTGCATCGACGATTGAAAAAACCATTAAAAAGAAGCTTAAAATTCATTCCCCATCAAGATTGATGCGGGATCAAGTGGGTATCATGGTTCCTGCTGGTATCGCTGTAGGAATTCAAAACGGCATCGGTACGGTCCAGAAAGCAATGAACGCTGTAAGTGATGCAATGAACATCCAGCAAGAGGATATGAATTTTGCATACGACACATCCATTTCAAGCGGTGATCTTGGCACTGTCAGAAAGGAATTGAGCGCTGACGTAAAAAACTTTGAATTGCCTGACAGAATGATTGTCATTGAGATGGACAGTAAGAAAGTCGGCCAGGGTGTAGAAAAACCAGTGACCGATGCACAGAAAAGGTCAAACAAAAGGAGGGTGAGATTCAATTGAACTATCAGGAGCTTTTGCCTAACCAATGGAAAATTACATTCAACGGAGTTGACATTTCACCCTTCTTTTATGTGAAATCAACTGGCGGCCGGGGAGTAATGGGAAGAGAAGTGAATACAGCTACTATAGGAAACCGTCCCGGCGGTTTCCTCCGTGGTACCAGAATACCCGTGAGAGTTATAACCATAGAGGTGCTTTTTGCTTTCGGTAGTGAAGAGGAATTGAAAAAGAAACAAGAAGAGTTGACCTTTATTTTGCATACTGATGAGCCAAAACCACTCATTTTCCACGATGAGCCCGATAGAACATATTACGCTGTCTTTGAAAATATTTCAGAAAGCGAAGAACAGGGAGGCATTCAGCCTGCCACACTCACTTTCCTTTGTCCTGACCCTAAAAAATATGGTGCAGCATCATCATATGAGTTTGATTCTGGCATTCATACTTTCACGAATCCAGGTTATGCCGATATTGAACCGAAAATCGAATGTATTTTTACCGAGGGAGGCACTTCATACGAAGTGTCTCTTTTAAATGCAGATAACTCTGTATCTAAGAAAATCAAGATTCTGTACAAATTCATTGCTGGCGACACTCTCGTGATTGATTCAGCGAAAAGGAAAGTCACCTGTAACGATAATTTGATCATGACAGCCCTACAGATACAGTCTGATTGGTTCAAAGTACCACCAAGAACACCAATCAAAATGAATTTTAGTCACAAAAGCAGTATCAAATTTGATGAAGCTTATTTGTAAGGAGGTCCGTTTATGGCTGACATGTATATACTCTCACCCGATGAAGAATTGCTGACAGTGCTGTCCAGCGACGGACAAGATACCTGTACTTTTTGGGATGCAAAATACAAAGAAGAGCTGAATAAAGGCTCTTCTTTTTCTTTTATTGCAGATGCGGCCCATCCGGATGCACGCTTTCTATATGAAGAGAATCAAGTGATATTCAAGGATAAGGACGGCGTTCTCAGGCTTTTCGTCATAAAGGAAATTGATGATACTGACGAAGACGCAGAGGTCAATACACTTGTAACCTGTGAAGCTGCCATGATGGAACTGGCGGAAACTTTCGTTAAAGACTTTCGACCAAAGGATAAAACTGCACAATTTGTTTTAGACAATGTCCTTGCCCGTTCAAGATGGGTGGCAGAGGTAACGGCAGAACTTGGCACAAATTCAACCACGTTCTATAAAAAAAGTGCCCTTGATTGCATCGCGGAAGTGATAAACATATGGGGCGGCGAACTGCGGGATTCAATAGAGTTCGATGGCAATAAAATTACGAAGCGAATTATAAAAATTGTTCCCCGGCGAGGTAAAGACGGCGGAAAGCGTTTTGAAATAGATAAGGATACCGAAAACATCCGGCGTACGGTCATTAGCTACCCAGTGACAGCTCTTTGGGGATACGGGGCATCCATACCATCTACCGATGAGGACGGAGAGGAAACGGGCGGTTATTCACGTTTTATCGACTTTTCTGAAGTGGAATGGAAAAAATCAAAAGGCGATCCGGTTGATAAGCCTCTAGGTCAGGAGTGGGTTGGTGATCCGGATTTATTAAAACAGTTAGGGCGGCTTAAAGACGGCGTTCTGATCCACAGAGAAGGCGAATACAACAACGAGGATATAACAGAGCCGGAAGAGCTTTTAAAGGCCACATATGATCATCTGATAACAACAGCATCAAAAACAGAAGTTAATTATGAGTTGTCGGTCCAGTTGCTTCAAAACGTGCCCGGATATGAGCATGAACATGTGGAGTTGGGAGACACCACGATTGCTATCGATCGGAACTTTGCTATACCGATAGAAACGTCACAGCGGGTTATTTCGATGGAATACGATATAACCGATCCTGACAATACTTGCGTGGTGGAAATCGGGCAATTCTTATCGACCTTGCAAAAAGATACTCGGCTGGATCAGATAAAATCTATTATTGATAAAAACCGTGGTACATGGGACAGCGGCGGTAACCCTATTGTTACAGATGGCAGTTTTCTGGATAAAAAGCCACCGGTCCCGTCTAATGTTGTTGTCAAAGCCATGTTTCAAAACGTAGCGATCACATGGGATTACAACCCATCCAGTTATATTGCTGCTTACGAGGTTTACGCTTCACAGATGAACGACTTTACTCCATCAATAGAGAATCGAATTTTCAGAGGCAAAACAAGCGGATACGAGCATTTTACGGGAGTTAATGAAGTTTGGTATTATCGCCTGCGTTCAATCAACACACAGGGCACGGCAAGCGAATATACAAAACAGTTTTCCGCGACTACTCAGCGGGTTTTGACAGATGACATCATGTACGGAGCTGTAACGACCGAAAGGCTTGCTGATTTGACGATAACCGCTGATAAGTTATCAATGACGCTTTCGGGGCAAAATATTCTGCCGGGTTCTATTCTCAGAAATCTTGATGAAATATGGCGGTTGAACTCATCTAATAGAACGTTAGACACATCAAAAGATTTTAATGAAATCAGAGTCGTCAAAGGAAGCGACACTAATGCAGTGTACGGCATTACCTTTTCCGGAAGAAATGGTTTGAAGTTGACGAAGGGGAAAAAGTACACCTTGTCTTTTGAATTAAAACGAACTAACTCTCCGGGTTTCAATTACACACGGATAAGAGAAGGCAATAAAGAAGTATTTGCGATTCCTAACACTCTAACGAACTTAACGGACCCACCAGACCAATTCGTCCGTTATGATCTTGTATTTACACCTAACGTAACGATTAGTAACGGGAGTTTGTGGCTGGGTGACAGCACAGTTAACGTTACAGATGCGGCAGAATTCACAATAAGAAAAATCCAAATAAGAGAGGGGGATGTAAGAAAAGAATTTGCTCTCAGCCCTTACGATACGCAACTTATTGACGGGGCTATTACATCTGCTTTAGTGGCTGAGGCGGCTATAGGGACCGCGGCAATTCAAAACGCTGCTATCGCAAAAGCGCATCTTAAAGAGGCGATCATCGACAACGTTCACATCATTGACGGCTCTATCACCACAGCGAAAATCAAAGACTTGTCTGCTGACAAAATCACGTCAGGAACGATACAAGCCATTGACATTGTGGGGTCTCTTATCCGCGGTGGTAGGTTTGAAGCAATCTCCGAGAACGTCCGAAACCTTGAAGCGTATATCGAAGGCGATAAACTGTATCAATACAAGCGAGTGACGGGTGGAGATTATAACAGAATGACGTTAACCTCCGGTTCTTTGGAACAGCAAAGCGGAAATATTATCGGCGATGATGAAGAAATATATCGAACAGTTAAAATCGGTGACGGGAAAATAACAGTAAAAGGAGGGACGGAAACTGACAACGTAGATATAGACACGCCTAGGATCGAGCTGTACGGGAGTAATGCCATACACGTTGAATCCATCATAGACATGAGCATCGACAGATTGTCGAGCGTTCCAGGGGACGCGTTGAAAATAACAGCGAGCAGTGACAACGGTTTAGATGTGGAAGACATGAAGTATTTTTCTACATGTCACAACAGCGCTATATTTTCAGGTTCATCAACAATAGCGAGATTCAGGACTACTAACTTTGATGTCGATGTTACGGGTGGAGCGCGCATAAGAGCAAAGAAGGGCCTTACAATCCAAGGTGGTCCCGTAACCCTGCCGATGAGTTCTTACGTTGTCGGAGGGAACGCAAAAAGCGTCGCGCATAAAATAATGGGCGGCGGCGTGTCTAAAGCTTTACAAAATAAATACGGAGGATTACAGCATGGACTTATGACTTTCTGTTTCACAACGTCCATAGGTCTTCCGCCAGGTGGTGGGTCAACAGCATACCAAAAGTACACGAGACTTTATTTTTTCGATGATCAATACAACGTATCCCCGGAACAAGTTTTTGCAGCAACAGCAACGGCAGTCGGTCCATATTCGAATGCGGTTACTGTCGGGATAGAAAACTGGGGCGCAGAAACCTATGATTTAGGTGTACGTGGAACCGGGACGACCTCCGGGGTAGCTGGGAAGTCAATCGAAGTTCAGATAGTAATATTTTACGAGTCTCCATAAGGGTGGGAATTGGAAAATGGTTGAAATAAGAGAATTTAAAGCTAGGGTGTATTACACAGAAAATATAAAAATCACACAAACGAACGCAGGAATTGAAATGACAGAGGGGGTTGTTCAGAGAGTAGGCGGGAACACATATCCCATGGAATCCGTATCTTTTGATCTGACACCGGATGACTCTGTGAAAGTGGCTTATCAATTGTATGCGGTCCTGGATAATGAGACCGATGAAATGAGCTACGTACTGACTAAAACGTATGTCGATGGTGACGGGTATTATCCGGGGTATAACATGGAGAAAAGATTGATTCTAACCCTTGTCGATATCGTTGTCGATAAGGATGGCAATCGCGCTGGACACATTACGAACTATGTTAAATCTGAGGAGGAAACAAAAATTGAAGCTTGATCCGATTGAATTAAACAAGGAAGCGAAAGATAGAGCGCAGGAAATAACTGAAGAGCAAAAATTAAAAGAACAGGTTATGGACCTTCAGCGCGTCTGCAATCTTTTAATGGCAAACCAATCGTAGGAATCGGAGGGGAGCCCATTGGAAAAACGAAGTGCTCTTTACGGATTTTATGAGGATTGCTGGAGGAACGGAACCGTTTTGACTGCGGAAATGAAAATAGCTGTCAAAGACAAAAGAATAACTCAATCAGAATATGATCAAATTACTGTGATGGAGCGCGGCGATGCCTATCCTGACCAAGAATAAAGGAGTGTTTTGAATGCAAGAAATGACAAAGGAGCAACTTCAGGAACAGCTACAGATTGAACTTTATAAGTCTGCCTCATTACAAGAAGAGTTGAATCAAAAGAATAATGAGTGCGCCGAATACAAAGCCTTATACACATTTGCTCAAAAGAAACGCGAAGAACTCGAAAAGCAATTAAACGCGACAACAACGCCAAAAACAAATAATAGTGAACCAGCACCTGTAACCGAATAGGTGTTTTAATTTTGCCTCAAAGGAGGCGATGCGTATGAAATAGGTAAAAGGGGGGCGTACTAATGTCACAATTGACGGAGGTACCGGATATGAATCCATTAGAAAAAGAATTGCACCAAATAGCATCAAAACAAGAAAAACTGGAATTGCGGGTTTATTCATTAGAACGCTCTTCAGATAGGCAAGATCAGCAGATCACTTCTTTAAATGACAAGCTCAATAAAATTGAGGAGAATACAACATGGATCAAGCGCACTATTACAGGCGCTATCATAACAGCGATCTGCACCGGGATTATCGGTGGGACAATCGCTATTTTTTATAATCTTTTGCAAAAATAAGGAGGAAAACACAATATGAAAAACTTTGACAAAGGCACAGTCGTTCGGACTGCGCTTCTTTTAATTGCTTTAATCAACCAAACAATGCTGATGTTCGGTAAATCACCTTTGGATATTACCGATGTTCAGGTCAATCAGCTTGCGGATGCGCTATACACTGCTGGCTCTCTTATTTTCACAATCGGAACGACTATTGCAGTGTGGTTCAAAAATAACTATGTGACAGCAAAAGGACATAAGCAAAAAGCCGTGCTAAAAAATCATGATCTAACCAAATGAGGTTGCCATCGGGCAGCCTTTTTTATTTCAAAATAGAATAGGAGAGAATATCTATGACAGTCTCAGTGAAAAAGAATCTTGTATCAGAGGAAAAATATAAATTAAAATGTCCTAATCATATGGACGCTGAATACATTACCATCCACAACACGTACAATGATGCATGTGCTGCTAATGAGGTTAGCTACATGATCGGAAACACCAGTTCAACTAGTTTTCATTTTGCTGTTGATGACAAAGAAGTAAGGCAGGGTATCCCCACAGATCGCAATGCATGGCACACAGGAGACGGCACAAACGGCACCGGGAACCGTGAGTCTATCGGTGTTGAAATCTGCTACAGCAAGTCAGGAGGCGCGCGATACAAGGCGGCAGAGGAAAGAGCCATCAAGTTTGTGGCGCAGTTACTAAAAGAACGAGGCTGGGGCATTGATCGTGTTCGGAAGCATCAAGACTGGAACGGCAAATACTGCCCTCACCGTATTTTATCAGAAGGACGATGGGACGAGGTTAAGGCTGCCATTGAAAAAGAATTGAAAGCGCTGGGCGGAAAGACTTCTAGTTCCTCAGGGAGTTCGTCAGGATCAACTTACACAGTCAAAAAAGGAGATACTCTTTCCGGAATTGCAAAGGCTCAAGGGGTAAGCGTGGCAAACCTGCAGAGTTGGAACGGCATAAAGGACCCGAATAAGATCAAAGTTGGTCAGAAATTAAACCTAAAAAGCAACGGCGGATCTTCGGGTTCATCAACGAGCAGTAAAAAGTCATCATATACGCTGCCCTCAGGTATCTATAAAGTGAAAAGCCCATTGATGAAAGGAGCGGCTGTCAAACAGATTCAGAAAGCGTTGGCGGCTCTTTATTTCTATCCTGACAAAGGGGCGAAGAATAACGGCATTGACGGTGTGTATGGTCCGAAAACAGCAAACGCAGTAAAACGGTTCCAGATGATGCATGGGCTTTCTGCAGACGGTATTTACGGACCGAAAACGAAAGCGAAATTGGAAGCACTATTGAAGTAGTAAAAAAGAAAAAGCCCTCAAAAGAGGGCTTTTAATCTTGGTTCAAAACCTTATCAGATGGTTGGTATTTTAATTTCTTGATCAATTTATCATGAATTGATACTTCAGATCCTTCAACAACACCAGAGAAATTTACTTTTTTGCTGGAGGGGTCATAGTGAAAAATGTAATAGTTGTCTTTATTGTTTTCATTCTTCACATAAACCGTTTTAGTAAAACCTTTAGGTGCACTTAAAGAATTAAACATAGGATATTCTTCAGATTTAATATCCTTTTTGGGAATTCCATAGTCTGAAATATATTGATCAATTTTATCTTCAGCTACTTTTCTGCTGTTAAAATGAACAAGTAAAGAAGCTCCAACAACAATAATAACTAAAGCAATAAGAGAAAGTACTATTTTTTTTACCATTTTATATACTCCTATTTAATATTGATGTACCATTGCAGGGCGGTACTTAGCAGTGAAAACCCCAGGTAAATCATATGGCATAACATATCCATGTTTGGCCCTAACAACAGAAGCTGAGCCAGAGCCATAATAATACGCATCATATACTAGCTTTGAACAGTAGCTTGGCGACTTTTGATATAAATGACGATCTATTTTATAAGCTATATGAATATTTTTTTTAGAAGATCCATTACTTGAATAATAGTTTCTATCTGCATATCTTGCCACTTTAGCTGCCATACTACTATTTTTTAGTCTATATACTTTAATCCAGCCATGGTTATATTTAGACAACCATTGTGAAACGGTAAGTTGTCTATTATTATCACTTTTGTTTCCGTATCCTGGCATATCTAGAATATGATTTGCTCCATTAGCAATTGCTGAATGTCCAACAATACCGTTTGATGAAGTAGAGTTAGTAATCAATATATCTCCCGGTTTAATTCGAAAACTAGATAGTTGCGTAACTTTGATGTTTGATGTGGATGTTGATAGCATTGTAGCTTTTGTTTTTGTTGATCCTAATGTATAGGTTGTAAACTCAGTATTGTCATCTGCAGGTGGTTGACCATAATGATTTAATTTAATCCACTCTGTGTATCCAAGCGTGGGATCTAAAACATTTTCATTTATTCCTGCATCATAAATCTTCTTGTATCCTACATTCTCCTTTAACCAGTCATCATAACTTAAATCCTGTTGATTAATAACTCCTTCTTTAATAGCTTGATTATAAATTGCATTATAATCAATTTGTTCTTCTGCTCTAGTGTGCATTGGTATTATAACAGAGCAAATAGATACGAGCATTAAAAATAGAATAATACTGCGCTTTTTCATTCTTCTTACCTCAATTCTTGTTATTTCTATTACTTTTGACCCTTATATCAGAAGGTCTAAAGCAACAGAGGCAATAATACCATAATTTTGCTGGTAATTACCTTAAATTTTCCTTAACAAACTAAATTAATAAGAAAAGTAACTTTTAAGGAAGAAGAACTTATTTCCTTAATCTATTGACTGTTGTAAATAGATGTTGTATAATTAAAGTATAGAAAGGAGGTGCTGAAGTGGACGACGTAAGAAACATAGTTCTTATCATCGCGGCAGTCGTGACCATTGTCAAAAATATCTACGATATATGGCAAAAGGAGAGCGAAAAGCGAGAGAAGAACAAAAAAAAGCGCTCCCGCCGGGTAAGCAAGAAGCGCTGAGACATAGTGAGAGACAAGGGGATTGCTCCCCTTGCTCTTACCACATTATATCACGTCCACGAGCATATGAAAAAATATTTTAAACAGTACAGTACATTAGATATGACCACTTTGTTAATCATAATAGCGGGAATTGTTGCTATTGATTTCGAAAACGCCGGGACTCTCGGTAAGATCACAGGCATCATTTTATACTTGGCTGCGATCGTCACGTTATTAAAAGGATTCATTATGATATGGAGAGAGAAAAGCCATGAAAGAAAGCGAAAAAATTAAGTTTATCCAGGAAGAAGTTTTGACGGCAGCTGAAGCCGGGGAGCTGCTTGGAATCACCCGGCAGCGTTTGAGCACCCTTGTGACTTCTGGAAAGCTCAAGCCGGTTAAAAAGGTTGGGACAGTTGCCTTGTTTTTGCTGGGACATGTGCAAGCCCTAAAAAAAGAGTTAGAAGCCGGCCGGAAGAAATACCGGCCGTATGATGAATGAAGCCCTTCTCGAGATGAGGAGGGTTTTTGTTTGTCATACGTTTGGCAGTTATTAGTGAAAAATACTTTGACCCGTTTATTGATTATTTCCCATTAAATGTGTCCATATTATAGGTTAAAGGAGTTTACAAAAACCTTCTTTCCGGCTAATATAATGGTACATGTAAGCATATAATATGATGCTTGCTAGGAGGGGAATTCAATGCCATCAGTATCGACTTTTATATACTGTGAAAAAGCAGAACCAGATCAAAATGGAAAACTGACAGTAGTACAACCTTTATTATCATTAATCCCTGCGTTTATACCAGGTATGTTTTCTTTCTCAATAGCTGCAGGATTAAAGGGTTTAAAAGAGGATATGGAATTAAGGGTTTTGTTTAAAACTCCAAATTCGCAAGATGCACCTTTAGTTGATACAAAGACGATCAAAATCACTAAAGACTTTCTTGGGGAAAATTCCTTAAACTTGCCTGATAGTGAACAAGGTGTTGTCTTTAACATGGACTTAAGAAATATTGTACTCAAAGATGAAGGTTATTATAAGACAGAAATTATTGCAGATGGAACAAGCCTTGGGGAATTTCCGATTTATGTGAAAGGAAAGGAAACATTATGAATACAATTGAATTAAGAACAAGTGATTCAATGGTTGAACCTGTTTCTTTAAAACCGCATAAAATGTTACAGGCTACTGGAATTTTTTCTTTTGCAATTGCTTCGGTTTTCGGTGGAAGTGCAACCGTGCCCCAAATAAATGTGAATAAAACCATTGTTCAAGAGTCAATTGTAGATACAAATGTTAAAGGCAAATCGACGGACTCAGGTAATTACAATGAAAACTTCTCCATAAATTACAACTCAGGGATATCATTAAATCCAGAAATTAAAACGGTGTCAAGTATTTCGTCGAACAAATCCATATTGGAGGGGGAAATAATGGCACAGAAATATGATTTTGAAAATATTGAAGAGGTGATTGTAGGTCCAGATATTAAGGCAAAACCTTATGAAACGTTCGATTTAATCGACGACATTTCCTTTACAACGGGGTCAAGTCCTTCATTAGATTTCTCCAAAGTAGAAGAAGTAGAGGTTTCTGACTTAATTAAAGCAAAACCGTATGAAATTTTTGATGTGTAATTATTTGGGGGGGTACTTTTGGAATACAACTGGTATGCATCTTTGCCTGAAAATCAGACAATTTCACAAGGTGACATAATTTTAAAATGTATGTTGCCAAAAATTGTGTATAAAGAAGAAAGTCCTTTTTTTAAAGTCGAAGGTGAAGTCCATGATGTAATAGTCATAACTCAAGCTTGTGATTTAGAAAATTCTAAAGTGAATGATGTAACATTATGTCCACTACGTTCTCTCAGTGGATTTCTTACTGAGCTTTTATTGGCGAAGTATTATCCAAATGGGGAGAACCGTGAAAGACTATTAAAAAAAGATTTAAGTAGTAGTATGAAAAAGAATAAAGCAAATGAAATAAAAAAATTAAGATCCGGAAGTTATTTGGATTTTCATTTGCTCAATAAGTACGTTTCACCTGGTGGAGAAAAAGAGTTAGATTATAATGTAGTTCTATTGAGAAATAGTTTTACTTTGCCAAAAGAAGCTCTAGAATCTCAAGTGAGAGAGAATAAAAATAAGAGATTCAGATTATTGCCGCCTTATAGGGAACACCTTTCTCAAGCGTATGCACGTAATTTCTTCAGAATAGGTTTGCCCGCAGACATTTATATACAAGACGGAGAAGTTTGAAGCCCGCCAATAGGTGAGCTTTTTTATATTCTCCATTTTTTCGTTTTTTTATCCCACTTTAATTCAGCTTTCATCATAAGGCTTTTAACAGCTGCACGAATATCCTCTTCGCTCTTTCCGGTCTTCCTTTTCAAATCGTTCATAGTTGGATTCTTCCCATACAGATGCATGTTCACTATGATCTGATATACTTTCCGTTCAAAATCAGTCATTTGGTCATCTCCCAAAATTGATGCCGTTTTTGATGCCGAAACCCATATAAAATGATACAACATAGTACGTATGTTCGTAAACCAATCTTGGTGAAATGAAATCAAAAAAGCTGGTATATCAGGTGGAAAAACGGCATAAAAAGGGGCAATGCATGGGCGGCATGATGTAATCATCGCCTAGAACCCTTGATATATAGGGGTTTGGAAGGTGGAGATTAGTGAAATGCTAACTTTTTGCTAACTTTCAGTTTTTGAAACAAATTTACTTCACCAATTAGAGAAGACCTTTCGTAAGTTCACTGAACTTATGGGAGGTCTTTTCTTCGATATTTTTTGTCATATGAGCGTAAATATTCATCGTCGTGTTGATGTCTGAATGCCCTAATCTTTCTTGAATCTCCTTTACGCCTGCCCCAGCTTCAATGAGAAGGGGATGTATGAGTATGTCTAAAGCTATGGGGTTGTAATATGCTTGTCTTTATATGATTCATTGAAAATTAAACATGAATTACTTAAAAACTTATAACAAAAACAAAACATTATTTATAGAAGCTATAAAATCGCCTATAACACTTATTTTTGACATGTGGTCCCCTGAAACCTTGAACGTTCACACACCCCTAGCAGATGAAAGTAATCCCTCTTATGAAAGTAATCCTGTATCTCTTGCCTTTTGCACGGCTTCTTCTCGATTTTTGACTCCTAATTTATCATAGAGAGTGGAAGCGTAATTTCTTACAGTGCCGTTTGATAAGTAAAGTTCCGAAGCAATTGTTTTATAACGAATTCCTTGAGACAAAAGATTCAAAACCTCAAGTTCGCGTTTCGTTAAGCCATACTCTTTTCCATCTAACTTCAATCCGGATGGCTCAGCCTCATCAGTTCCATCCCACATTCTATGGAACAAACCTTGGTCAATCATAGTGGCTCCCCGATAGACGAGGCGAATCGATTCAGCTAGTTCACGTGACTCTATGGATTTTAGCAGATAGCCGTCAGCGCCGCTTCGTATGATTTCCTTCGCCCTTTCTATATCCTGAAACGTTGACAGGATGAGGACACGAATGTCAGGCCATTTGCCCTTGATTATTTTGGTGGCACGAATCCCATCCTGATTGGGCATCTCCAAATCCATTAATACCAAATCTGGATTCAGCCTTCCACACAATTCTACAGCTTGCTCTCCATCTTCAGCCATGCCCACTACCTGCAAGTCTTTCTGTTCATCCAAGATTGTATAGAGACTTTCTCGAATAAACGAATGATCATCCACGATACACAAGCGGATTCGTTCATTGGATGATTGTTCCAGTTTAGGTAACACACATGAGATGAGCGTCCCCTCGTCTTTTTCGGAGTATATAGTGACTCTACCTTGTAATTGTGCCGTACGTTCTTTCATCGCAGTTAACCCGAAGCCATCTTTCCATTCCTCCACTCCGCAGCCATTATCTTGCACATCCAATCTCGTCTGTTGCGGCTCAAAATGCAGTGACACAATGATTTCGGTGGATTGTCCGTGTCGCACAGCATTAGTCAGTGCTTCCTGCAAGCTCCGATACAGTGTCATTTTCACTTGTTTGGGGACCGTGTACTCTTCCCCTATTATTCGAGTGCGTACATTTACTTTTGCATGTTTCTGGAACTCTTCCGCTAATTGTTTCAAGGTAACAATTAGCGGAAGTGATTCTTGTTGTGAATCCATTTGATGTAAATACGTTCTCACTTCTGTCATACTGTTACGGGCCAATTTCAATAATGAGTCAAGCTTTTGTTCCCCATCTTTTGTCTTTAATTCCGTACGTAATGTTTCCATCCCCATAATGATTGAGGTATAGGAATGTCCCATCGTATCGTGTAAATCTTTTGAGAGTCTATCACGCTCCTCTAGCAAAGTAATTCGTTCAATCTGGGATAAATACTGTTCCAATACTTGCTTCTGGTTACGAATAATTTCATTGTTACGGTAATTAATAACGAGTAAACGAAAGGAAAATCCCATTGCAAAAGCCAGACCCATTTGTAGGATAATCACCCATACATCTATTTCACGGGAAAATATTGCAATGAGAAACGGAAACAAAACAATTGTGATAGAACCCGACCAACGGTATGATTTATGGGCACTATTTGCCGCGATCATGAAAGTCGGCATTAAAAAAGCAAGATAAGCCGTTGGAAATAAGAAGATTAAGTAGAAGCAAACTCCACCAAACAAAACTATCTCAGTAAACAGATAATAGCGATAACTGAACATTAAACAAATCCAAGGTACTGAAAATGAGGCTACTTCCCAAAGAATGATGATCCAAAGTGGCACAGTCAAATGGTCTTGGTGTTGGATAGTAGTTAACATCATTGAGAGCCAGATGACAAAACGTATACAAAGTAATACCCAGTCATACCAAAACCATTGTTTCAAAATCCCAAACAAATTATCACCCCTTAATAGCTTTGAACATGGAAATCGTGTACTTTCCAATCATTTGAACTAAACTGTTTCCAATACAAGTACGTATCCAAGAGAGAATACCCCCAGCGATCATGACACATATAGATTCCTTCCATGAATCCACAGTTATTCCTAATAAATATATCTCAAGATATTGAAAAAGTAACGGTGTAACGATAAATACAAGCGGAGCTACATACAATATAACGGCACATATGAGGCTAATTACCCCAATAAGAAACTTCTGCATGAGCCAAAAAATAGCCCTCCAATTGTTACTATTAAGAATTGCTTCTTTCGCTTCAATCCATTTATCCCCTCCACTTTTTGTCCTTGGTAGGATTGGCTCTATCGATATATCCGTATAAACCTTCGTCTGAATACGTTCATACTGGACAAACGTGTGAGTTGTCCGCAACACACTCGCTAACAAGGGAATACCTACGAAGATAACTGTCATCACGAGTGCAAATGTAATGCTGGCCAAATAGAAGCAAAAGTAAAACAATCCAGATCCGAAGGTAAACAACAAAAAGTAGAAATCTTGCAAACTTTTTTGAACTGCTTCTTTCGTCATTAGAGTTTCTCCTCCTTTTTCTTTTCTTTACTAATACGTTATGAGCCGCTCTTCGATTCTAACTTTTCGCCTGTCACATACGGTAGTGTCAAAGTGTCATGATTTATAGGTCATGACTATAAAACTATCCGTACTACGCTCTATTTTTTATGTCATGCATGAAAATGACGAAAGGTCACTAGCTACTATGACTTTCCGATTGCTACACTCGGTTTATACACTGACGAGCTGACTACTCGTTGTGCTGACAAGAAATTTTAAGTCAAACAAAGGAGAGTCCGAAAATGAAAAAAGCAATCAATACACTCAGTCTCGCAATCCTTCTCACTTCTACTAGCATGATTTCTGCGTGTTCCCCACAATCATTAGAAGTTGGAGAATCAAAACCATCGACATCCACGCCCGATGTCCAAATGACGAAAGCTCCCAATAATGCAAAAGAAATAGAATCTTTTGCTGATCCGTTATTTGAGGAAAAAATGAAGGAGTACAATGTAAACGGTTCAAGTTTTGTCGTCGTCCATGATGGAAAGGTCGTCATCAATAAAGGGTACGGTTATGCAGATAAAGAAAAGAAGATTCCCGTGAATAAGGAAACGGTCTTCCAAATTGCTTCAGTCTCGAAAACTTTTACTGCCTTGGCCGTGATGCAACAAGTCGATAAAGGAAAGCTTAAACTAGATCAAGATGTACAACAATATCTCGGTGGATTGAAAATACCCAATAAAACAGGAAAACCCCTCACCCTGTTTGATATGCTGACCTATACCAGCGGCGTGGATTTTCCCGATATCACTACAATAACCGGACCAGAATACGTTAATCAAGATATCCCGATGAAGGAGTTTTTCTCTAAACATATGCCGACGGTGGTACGGCCGCCCGGTGAAGCTTATACGTATGACAACTTCGCATTTGCACTCGCAGGATATGCAGTGGAGAATGTTACGGGCTCATCTTTCTCACGATATATGGAAAAGAGTATTTTCAAACCATTAGGCATGAAGTCTACAAGTGTACGTTTTACGCCTGATCTTCTCAAGAGAATGGCTACACATTACGGTCCCACTGGCGATTCTATTCCAACAAGTGGGCATGGTCTAACAGATGCACCACAAGGAAGCATTTTGTCCACTGGAGAAGACATGTCAAAGTACATGATTATGCAGCTACAGAATGGAAAGTTTGGAGGTAAAGAAATCGTAAGTAAAAGAAGCATGGATATGATGCATGACTACCAAGTTTTCGCAGATAAGACGATTCCTATTGCGACAGTTGGATTTGAAACGTATTTCAATGATCTTGCTAATGGTCAACACGTGGCATTAAAGGGAGGGAATATGCCGGGACATTCTTCTTTGATGGTTTTGGTTCCTGAACAGAAAACCGCATTTTTCATGTCTTACAATAATGATGCCACTATGATGAGTAAAGACGTGTATGAAGAGTTTATGGATCACTACTTTCCTGCTCACAAGGTGGAGAAACCAATTAATCTCCCTTTAGAGGGAAAAGAAGCTCAAAAATACTTGGGCTTGTACCAAAACACACGGTTATTTGCCATTCGTACCCACTTTACCTATGAAAAAGGGGCGCTGGTCATGGAGGATGAAAAAACCGGAAAACATTTCCTCAAAATGATTCATCCGTTGTTGTTTGAGGATTCGGAAGGAAATAAGGTTGCTTTCAAAAAAAATACGGCTGGAGAAATCGCATATTTTTATTACACCAACCCTAAAGGGGTAGGCTTTACCGCTCACTCCCAGAAGATCAACATCAAACCGCCCTTTGCTGATATCCCGCAAAAGAGTAATTATAGAAGCCACATCGACAATCTTCATGCTTTAAACATCATGGATGCTAAAGCAGGCAATCTATTCGATCCGATGGGCACCATGACACAAGGAGAATTTGCTGATGCCTTGTTGCTTGCACATGGATGGAGCAATTTCCCAGATGACTCCAAAGAGGCCAAGAAGCAATTTATAACTGGTATACCAGGATATGACCGTGCGACTCCGATTACCAGACAAGTCGCAGCAACCATGATTCAAAACTTAAAGCAGATTCAGCCTGAACAAGCCAATCAAGTAAAATTGCTTGATGCTGCGGATGACTGGGCGGTCCAAGCCATTCAAGCACTTGCCTCACAAGGAATCGTAGACCCTGATACTACCATCCACGCCGACGGATCCTTTACCTTCCGTCCGAAGGATCTGTTACTACGTCAAGAAGCGAGTGCCTTACTCGATTTGGCTTTTGGTTATCATGCTTTGCCTATTAAGCAGAAGTAAGGATTCATCCAAACATGAATCATAGCAAATATTTAAGGGGAGTACCATCATTCTTACAATAGGAGGAAAAGTAGCATTTCCTATAGGAGAGATGCTACTTTTCTTCTAACATTTCCATAAACATAACAGCTGTTATTTCTCCATTCCTCCATTTTGAATGAGTTTCTTCTATTTTTAATCAATTCAGAAAGACTTAGTATATGATTATGGAAAAAACGCATGCTAATCCCTCCAAATTAACTGGAGGGCTTTTTGTAGCTTTGAAATAAAGTCACGATGTTTATAAAAAAGATGCGATATCAATACTTGATTTTGGTATTCCTGTAGTTAATCTATTAAACATTCTGACTTAGATACATATAAAAAGGGTTTAATAAGAAACGTGTTAAAAATAAAAAAACATATAAGGAGCTTATAAATTTAACTAGTGTGTTGATCCAAGAAGGATTAATGCGCTTTTTTTGTTGAAAAACAGTTTAAATTTCTATAATGGTTCAAACTACTATTATGTGACTTTAACTTGTTAAGATTGATAAACGATTTGATTATTACGGGGAAGAAGCATTTGAAAAAAACAAGAGAAATATCGAAAAAGTTCTCCTGCTCCTACACAATATTCTCCGTTCGCGCCATTTTTATTGCTTCTTCACGGTTGTTGACGTCGAGCTTCGAGTAGAGCTTCGAGTAGTAATTGCGGACCGTTCCCTCCGATAAAAATAGCTTTGCGGCGATTGACTTGTAGCGCAGGCCGTTTGACAGATGCTCCAGAATCTCCATTTCTCGTTTCGTAAGCCCGTACGGGTAGCTTTCCTTACTTGAGCCGATCTTCTCCAACTGCTCGCGTTGACGCTTTATCTCTTCGAAAACTCGCGTAGCGACCGATTGGTCGATCCAGGTTCCACCGTTATAAATAAGTTTCAAGGCTTCCTTCATCTCCCGCGGATGAATCGACTTCAGCATGTAGCCTTCCGCCCCGTGCTCCAATGCAGTTGCCGCCTGCAAGGTATCCTCAAACGTTGTCATGAGCATAATGTTCATATCAGGCCATCGTTGTTTCATCTCAAGTAAAGCCTCAAGCCCGTCCATTTCCTTCAAGCGTCTTACCCAATTGTTCCACCTCTCCTCGAATCCCAATCGCAGGCTCCCACGAATCAATCAAACGAATCGCCTTCTGATTAGCTTCCATCGCTTTCGTCTTCTCTCCTTTACAGTACAACAGCTGTGCCATCCCGTAATAATAATAAATCAACTCAACCTGATTCGCGTTATGTTTGTCATAAAGCATCTGCTCAAAAGCTTCTTCCGCTTTCTCAAACAGATCACACTTCACGTAAGCTATACCCAAATTGAAATAGGCTTCTATCGTTTTTTCGCCCCCATACATGGAGCTGATCTCATTTGCCGCTTCGTATAATTGAATGGCTTCTTCATTATGACCTTTCACAAAGCTCAGATCTCCGCGAACCAATAGAACTCTGTGTTGAATCGCAGGGGAAATCGGTTGATCTTTGATTTCGTTTAAAATGGCTTCTGCTTTTTCATGATGTCCAGCTTTTAAAAACAGCCTAGATTGCAGTGCGAGTCCCCAAACCTTTAGATCGTGAACGTCGTGATCTGCCGAGTCTGATTGTTCCAGAATCTTTAGACCGGCTTCTATTTGCTGAAGAGCCCCGTCTAAATCATTGACTTCCATGAGTGCCCAGCCTGCTGTGTCCATTCGAAAGAAAGCTTCAAGTGTGTATTTGCCCAATTGATTGGCGTACTCAGCTGCTTTACATCCGTATTCGATACGGAGCGGCAGGTTGATTCTGCTGAGAAAGTGACTGATGCGGGTGATCTGCTCAATTAATATTTCCTTTTGCCCGGTTTCGCTTGACCACTTGATCACCTTGAGGATGTTCGGCCATTCTTTCTTTATTTGATCCAAATCACGTCCCAGGAGATAACTCCAATAGATTGAAATTGGCTGTTCTCTTTTTAAATGGGTCTCTAGGTAACGAATATAATATTGGGCCCACCGCCTGCGCGCCTCATTTTCAAAGTCCTGTTTTTCGGACAAGTGCTGTTCTCCGTATGCGACAACGGTTTGATGCACTAAGTACTGTGTTCTTCCTTTGCTTCGTTCCGGCTGAATCAAAGCGTATGACCGCATTTGTTCAACAGCGTAATGAAAACGGCGAGCGTCTAATCCAGCTGCTGCCGCCAGACTTTTTTCATCTGGCGGCTTGCTGAAAAAGCATAGCACCTGCCATAGTTTCCGGGTGTCTTCATTGCATCTGTGCCATGTGCGCCCAAATAGAAAATCAAACAGATCTAATAGTGAGTAGCCTGCTTTTCCGAGCTCATGAATCAGCTGCTGAGCGGGAATGTCATCGTCTGACATATAGGCGATGCTGAGTGCCATGGCTTTCGGGTTTCCGGCAGTCGCTGAAATGAACTCGCTCTTCAGTTCTGGAGATAGTTCCAGCAGCTGCGCTAACTTTGCTTGTTTAGTTTGATCGTTGCATATTTGCAAGCAGCGGTGCACTTCTTGATGAAAATACTCCAGGGCATCCGTTACTTCAAGTCCGCTCAGTTGAATGGTCACCATTTCTCCAAAGCCTTCTCTGAATGTTTGCTTCAAGTTCTCCCGAGCTGTAAGGAGGATTTTCACACCTTGGGGCAGGCTGGTGATGAATTCGAGAATGTCGCTTTCTGCGGTATCAGCGCTGTCAACGATAAGTAATACTGGTTCTTCCCTGGTGTAATTGGCTAATGCATTGCGGACGACAAACCGTTTTTCATTGATTGACTTATCAATTTGTTCTGTCCGTCCGAGCTGATAGGCAATCGTATTTAAAAAATCACTAAAGCTTAATCCTTTCCAATCAGCACTGAGCCAGATGATGCTGTTGAATGCCGGCCAATCTGAGGAATCGCCGATACAGGAATAGGCTGCTTCAAGAGCAGTAGTCGTTTTTCCCATGCCTGCCCATCCGGTAATTAAACAGACAGGTGATGCGGAAATCATCCATTGCCGTATCGCCTCGATGTCAAAACTCCGTCCTATAAAGTGACCCGACCAGCGTGACGGTAAGTTGTGTGTCAAAGTCATCTGTTCTGTAAGCGCATTCGTTTTATGGTCGGGAACATCAGGAAATAAACGTTTCACTACTTTTTCAATATCTTCATCAAGCGGTGAACCGAATGATCCGTCTTTTCTTAACGTTTTTGCTTTTTTAAGGCAAGATGCCGCCCAAACAGGCAATGCAGGTTTAATGACAGGTATGGTTGTGGTTTCAAGCAGGCCAGTAAACCACTCTATATTCATGTCGGTTTTTTCAAGAATGATCCAGATCATCCCGAACAGTTTTCCATCGTCAATTCTTCCGGGAATATAATTCACACCCATCTGTCCGATCCAGCTTTTAATCGTGTTAGGAGAGACTCCCAACTGGTGTGAAATGTTATCTAAATAAGACTGTCCTGTTTTTTCATTCTTTTTCCTTCTGATCTTATAATCAGGATGAAGTTTTAATGACTTGACGCCCGGTGCCAGCAGTTCCGCAAATTGTTTTTGATCTTCAAGTTCAGCCATAAAACCTGCACCTCCTATTAGTACTATTTTATCAATCCTGCTTGTTTTGTATATGAAAAATCAAAAAGTACAGTGCGGCTGTCCTTTTATACAGCATGAAAAGCTGTTGAATGTTTTGAAAAGCAGATAAAATGGGGGCAGTAACAGACAATGCAAAAATGTATGCACTTACATTTCTTGATGAAGCGGCCATATGCCGTTAGAAGTGTTCATAAAGAAAGGAATTTGCCGAAATGACTCAAACAGTACCTAAAACCATGAAAGCAGCTGTTATGCACAACACAAGAGAAATCAAAATAGAAACACTGCCTGTACCTGAAATCAGTCATGATGAAGTGTTGATTAAGGTCATGGCTGTCGGTATTTGCGGATCGGATCTGCATTACTATACAAATGGAAGAATAGGCAACTATGTGGTGGAAAAGCCATTTATCCTCGGCCATGAATGTGCAGGAGAAATCGCGGCTGTCGGCTCGTCTGTTGATCAATTTAAAGTCGGCGACCGCGTTGCTGTTGAACCAGGTGTCACGTGCGGACGCTGTGACGCGTGCAAAGAAGGCCGTTATAACCTTTGTCCGGATGTGCAATTTTTAGCAACGCCGCCAGTAGACGGCGCGTTTGTGCAATATATAAAAATACGGCAGGACTTTGTTTTTGCAATTCCAGATTCACTTTCCTACGAGGATGCTGCCTTGATCGAACCGTTTTCTGTCGGTATTCATGCAGCGATGAGAACGAAGCTTCAGCCTGGATCAACAATTGCGATTATGGGAATGGGCCCTGTGGGGTTAATGGCTGTCGCAGCAGCTAAAGCGTTTGGAGCGGGCACTATCATCGTAACCGACTTAGAGCCGCTGCGATTAAATGCCGCAAAAAAACTGGGAGCGACTCACGCCATCAATATCCGTGAACAGGACGCTCTTGAAGAAATTAAAAACATTACGGATGATAGAGGCGTTGACGTTGCTTGGGAGACAGCAGGGAATCCTGCAGCACTGCAATCTGCACTGGCTTCTGTGCGCCGCGGCGGAAAACTTGCGATTGTCGGTCTGCCTGCACAAAATGAAATACCGCTTAATGTGCCGTTTATCGCAGACAATGAGATTGATATATACGGCATCTTCCGTTATGCCAATACGTACCCAAAGGGAATTGAATTCCTCGCTTCCGGTATTGTAGACACTGAGCATCTTGTGACGGATCGATATTCGTTGACGCAAACGCAAGAAGCGATGGAACGGGCCCTTCAGTTTAAGAACGAGTGTTTAAAAGTAATGGTTTACCCGAATGAGCTGAGTTAAGAACAGGGGGGTAGTTGTTTTCCCCCTTTCATGTCATGTGAAAGACTGCGTATGGCTTGTATTCATTTAATTGAAAACGGATTCTTGGGGTGTGAATGATGATTGAAACAGAAAAAATAACCGTCTTGAAGGCAAAACATAAATCAGCTTCCAGTGCCAGATTGTCCTGGCTTGAACGAATCGGATACGGCTTCGGTGATATGTCGTACAATATTGTGTTTCAATTTGTAAACGCATACCTTTTATTCTTTTATACGGACATCGGCGGCATACAGCCTGCGGTCATCGCCACATTATTTCTTGTTGTGCGGGTGCTGGATGCTATTTTTGACCCGATTATGGGGGTTATTTTAGATAAAACCAATACAAGGTGGGGAAAGGCACGACCTTATCTATTATGGGTCGCACTTCCTTTTGCATTATTCACTTTCTTGTGTTTCACGACGCCTCACTTTGGAGCAACGGGAAACATTGTATATGCGTACATTACCTATATCTTACTTGGCATGACCTTTAGTATGCAAACGATTCCAGTAAATAGCTTAACGGGACGGATTACGAATTCTGTGAAGGAAAGAACAGTATTAACAACGATCCGTATGATATTGGTTTATATCGGAATCCTTCTCTCCATCTCTTGTGCAACGCCGCTTGTGGCAGCATTTGGAGGGGATAACCAGGCTTTCGGATTTCAGATGACGGCTTTAGTCTATGCCATTGTCAGTATCGCTTTGAATCTCTTTAGTTTCTTTACAGTAAGAGAGCGGATTGCGCCTAAAAAGAGAGAAAAACAGGGAATCAAAAAGACGTTATCTGTATTATTTAAAAACAAACCTTTGTTGGTTTTGACATCTTCATTTTTAGCATTTGCGATCGGGTTTAATATTAAAATCAGCACAATGGTGTACTACTTTACGTATAACGTGAACCACAAGGAATGGGTGTTTTTTGGAACTGTTTTATTCTTTGGTGCAGCGTTAATCAGCAACTTGTTTATCCCTTACTTTTCTGAAAAGTGCGGCAGAAAAAATGTGATGATCATATCGGCTGCTCTATCACTGATTTCGTATGCGGGTCTGCATTTTACAGCGTATTCATCGGTGACGCTCATTTTCATCTGGCTATTTGCTTCAGGGTTCTTTACAACCCCTTTAAACACGCTTGCTTGGGGCATGGTTGCAGATTGTGTTGATTATGCGGAATGGAAAACCGGAGTTCGGGCCGATGGAGTGGTAATTTCCAGTATGAGTTTTATTAATAAGTTAGGCGTTGCGCTTGCTGGATCGTTTTCCGCCATTTACTTAGGAATAGCAGGGTATGTGGCTAATACAGATCAGACGGCCGCATCGCTAAATGCAATAAAAAATATGAATGCATTGATACCGGGGCTTTTTATTTTACTCTCTATCATTTTAATATCCTTTTACCCATTAACTGAAAAAAGATATAGAAACATCGTATCAGAGCTGGAAGAAAGGTCGAACGGTAAGTAAAATTGATTTAAAATTTTTAATATTCGATGTAAAGAGTTGTATTTATGACTGAAAGTAATATACTCATAATGAAGTCTGAAGTGAGATAATAATCTAGAATTTGTAAATGAGTGTGATAAAAATGCGAAGTAATTCTGTTGTTTGTATTGGAGAACTATTGATCGATTTCTTTTGTACCGATGTAGACGTTGATTTAATGGAAGGACACAATTTTTTAAAAAGTGCCGGCGGGGCACCTGCGAATGTGTCAGCCGCCATTGCAAAGCTTGGCGGAGACGCTGCCTTTAGCGGAAAAGTAGGAAAGGACCCCTTTGGGTATTTTCTCAAGGAAACACTAGACACTGTTAACGTTGATACTTCCATGCTGGTTATGGATGAGAAAGCACCTACAACGCTTGCTTTTGTTTCATTAAAAAATAATGGAGAGCGCGATTTTGTTTTCAATAGAGGCGCGGATGCTCTGTTTACAATGGATGATATCGATGAAGATAAATTGAATCAAGCGAAAATCCTCCATTTTGGCTCGGCGACGGCATTGTTATCTGATCCATTTTGTACAGCCTATCTGCGGCTTATGTCCATTGCTAAAGATAAGGGACAATTTGTTTCTTTTGATCCTAACTATCGGGAAGATTTATGGAAGGGAAGAGTCCATGAGTTTGTCTCAATCGCAAAAAGAGCCATTGATTTAAGTGATTTTGTCAAGGTGAGTGATGAGGAGCTGGAAATTATCAGCGGTACTGAGGATCATGAAAAGGGCGTCAATATCCTTCATGAAATCGGAGCCAAAATCGTTGCCGTGACACTTGGTAAAAGAGGAACACTGCTGTCAAATGGAGCGGAAAAAGAAATCATTCAAAGTATTCCTGTTACATCCATTGACTCTACAGGTGCGGGGGATGCTTTTGTCGGTGCAACCTTATACAGATTAGCCAAAACCGATCATATTACATCTATCTATACTGATTTTGAGCAGCTGCATGATATCGTATCTTTTGCGAATAAGGTGGGAGCTGTTGTTTGTACAAAAATAGGGGCAATTGATGCATTGCCAAGTCTTGAAGAGATTGAAGCCCCTTTAAGGTAATGTCGGTATGATGTAAGGTCAGCGTCTGGCTGCTGATAGAAGAAGGAGGCTCTTTATAGGGCCTCTTTTTTTATTAAATGATTAAAGTATTATCATTCACATCTACAGTACTCATGAAGTCGCAAAGAAACTGCATGAGCAATTTGGTATTGAACATCCTACGATTCAAATTGAAAAGGGAACATTTTCTTGTAAGCTGCAGCCCGATCATAAAATATAACAGAGGCCTTGGAAGCCTTTGACTATGACACTCCCTAAAAATGAGAGTGTTTTTTTAGTTTATAAGTGAATAAAGACAGGTCCAATAGTAGTATATTTTATAAAAAAATATACTATTTATAAAAATATTTTATAAAAAATCGAAACTTTTTGCCGAAAAACTAGTATATTTAAATAAGAATATTTATCCATCAATGAAAGCAGGAGGAAATCACAGCATGAGTATAATAGGAAGATTTAAAGACATTATGTCCAGTAACGTTAACGCTTTATTAGACAAAGCGGAAAATCCGGAGAAAATGGTTGATCAATATTTATAAAATATGAATAGTGACTTGGGCAAGGTAAGGCAGAAATGGCCTCTGTTATGGCTGAGGAGCAAAGAGCGAAAAGGGCATTAAGTGAGTTATGGAAAAGATGGAGAGCTGCGGAATGAAGGCGCTGCAGGCAGGTAATGAAGGGGACGCGAGAAAATTCCTGGAAAGAAAGACGTTCTTGGAATCGAAGCTGTCTGAACTGCAAATGACGTATCAGGCGGCCTCATCCAATACCTCTCAAATGAGAAAAATGCACGATAAGCTTGTTTCTGATATTGGTGAACTTGAAGCGCGTAAAAACATGATGAAAGCCAAATGGTCAGTCGCGAAAACGCAAGAAAGAATGAATAAGCTAGGCACTTCTGTTTCAGGCGCAAATCAATCTATGTCCGTTTTTGGCAGAATGGAAGATAAAGTGAATCGCGCGCTTGACCAAGCAAACGCAATGGCAGAGCTTAACTCCGCCCCAAGCGATGGCATTGAGGATTTAACGGCTAAATATGATACTGGCAGTACGAGCGATGTGGATGATGAGCTGGCTGCATTAAAGGCAAAAATGATGTTGAATTAATCATACATAAGAAGCTGAAGTTTTGCCGATAGATAAAAGTACTTTATTTTATAGTGAGAGGTAGCAGAAATGGTAATTTCTTATAAATGTCCGAACTGCGGTAGTGATATGGTCTTTGACAGCGGATCAGGTATGCTGTCTTGCCACAGCTGCGGAAGACAGGATAATATTGAAAACCTGCCTGAAGAAAATATCACAACGAGGTTTTCTGAAGATGAAGCAAAAGAATATCAATGTGAAAACTGCGGGGCGGTTTTAATCACAGAGGCTGAAACGACAGCGACTACATGCGGTTTTTGCGGGGGAGCGGCTGTCCTGGCTGATCGATTATCAGGGAATCTTGCGCCCGCCAAGGTGATTCCGTTTACGATCAGTAAGGAGGAAGCGGTGCAGGCATTTCGAAAATGGTGCAAGAAAGGGCTTTTGACGCCGAAAGGCTTTATGTCAGCTGACCGAATTAAAAGCATAACCGGAATGTATGTCCCGTTTTGGATGTTTGACTTACATAGCAAAGTTCAAGTGAATGCGCATTGTACAAGGGTTCACCGTTATACTGAGGGAGATTATAATTGCACGGAGACAGAGTATTATGAGGCATTTCGTGATATTAATCTGGACTATCTCAAAATCCCTGTGGATGCTTCAGAAAAAATGAATGATGAATTAATGGACAAGCTGGAACCTTATTCATACGATGAATTGAAGGATTTTCAAACGGCCTATTTGGCAGGCTTCACTGCAGAAAAATACAATTATACTGATGATGAACTTTTCCCGAGGGCGGAAGATAAAATCAGCAGTTATATCGATTCTTATATAAGCTCTTCTTTTTCCGGATATACGACAGTGAATGTAAGGGACAAATATATCAATACTAAAAAAGTAAACAGCTTTTACGTTTTACTTCCGGTCTGGATGGTCAGTTACGATTATGAGCGGTCTGAACATATATTTGCGATGAATGGACAGACAGGGAAAGTTGTCGGCAAACCTCCGATCAGTTCAGGCAAAGTGGCAGCGTGGTTTAGCGGGATTGCCGGCGGGACGTTTATCGCCTTGAAACTCGTCTCACTCATGATGGGAGGCGGATTTTGATGAGCAGTTTTTGTAAGAAAGTCATTATCGCTTGTTTTGCTGTTCTTTTGCTGATGCCTTTACTGATAATCGGGACGGTGTCTGCGTCTGATCAAAAGCAGTATGTATATGATCATGCCAACCTATTAACAAAAGAAGAGATTGGGAAGCTTGAGGCGCTAGCTGATAAGTTAGGCGCCAAAAGGAAAACTGACTTTTTTATTATCACGACAAATGGCACGAACGGTGAAGACATTGCTCAGTATACCGGAGATTTTTATGATCAATATGGAAATGGCAGTACAGCTATTTTAACCATTGATATGAAAAAAAGAGAAGTATTTATCGCGGGTTTTAAAAAGGCTGAGCGGTATCTCGACAGCAGCAGGCTTAACAGTATTCGCAATACAATTTCATCGGATATATCCAGCGAACACTACTTTAAAGCGTTTAAAACATATATTACTCTTTCTTCTAAAGATATGGGCATAAAACCGGGAGTCAATCCTGATCTGATTTTGTTTAAGTGGTGGTTTCAGCTGATAGCAGCAGTTGCAGTGGCTGGTATAGCAGTAGCGGTTATGCTTTTTAATTCCGGCGGGAGGGTAACGGTTAACGGACAGACTTATATTGATAATCGTACGTCTGATGTCATCGATCAATATGACACATACATCAGAACAACCGTTACGAGAGAGAAAAAATCGTCAGATAAAGACAGCGGTGACGGCGGCGGAGTGACAAGAGGCGGAAGCTCATACAGCGGCAGCCGGGGAAGCTTTTAGAGAAAGAAGAATAGATGATAGAAAGGTAAGGATGATAAATGGGGTTTTTCAGAAATCAGTTAGCGAATGTAGTAGAATGGGAAGAATTTAGAGATGATATGATTTTCTATAAGTGGAACAACCGTGAGATTAAAAAGGGAAGCCGCTTGATCATTCGTCCCGGCCAGGATGCAATCTTTTTGAACAATGGAAGAATTGAAGGGATTTTTCAAGATGACGGCGATTATGATATCGAATCAGAAATTATTCCTTTTTTATCGACATTAAAAGGCTTTAAATTCGGCTTTAATAGCGGAATGCGCGCCGAGGTGTTATTTGTAAATACGAAGGAATTTACCGTCAGATGGGGCACGAAACATGCAATTAACATTCCGGCGGCAGGAATGCCGGGCGGTATGCCGATTCGCGCAAATGGTACATTTAACTTTAAGGTGCAGGATTATATCGGTTTAATTGATAAAATTGCCGGGGTCAAAGATCAGTACGTAGTAGAGGATATTAAAACTCGGATCACTTCTATTCTTGATCAGCTTCTTATGAAATGGATTACTAGAGAAGGAAAAGATATGTTTAATCTCCAATCCAATGCTTTTGATATTGCGAAGGGCATTAAAGAAGATTTAGATATGGAGCTGATCGGTGACGGAATGGCGATCACCGGTTTTCAAATTATGAGTTTCAATTATCCGCAAGAGGTTCAAGATATGATAACGAAAAATGCCTCCTACGGTATGGTTGGTGATGTGAATAAATACCAGCAAATTTCCATGACGGACGGGATGGCTTCCGGCAAGATGAGCGGCGGCGGAGCGGCATCCGATATGGCAGGAATGATGATGGGAATGAATATGGCCAACCAAATGATGAATCAAATGAATCAAAATCAGCCGGCACAGACATCAGCTTCATCAAACAATGCTCCTGGAGGCGAGGACAAGCCGAATTTCTGCCCGAATTGCGGAACGAAAACAGGAGAAGCGAATTTCTGTCCTAATTGCGGCCATAAGCTGATTTAGCGGTAAGTAACTACTATTAAAAGGCCGGGAGCTGTAGAGCTCCCGCCAGTAACAGATCATCCATAAGGGTGGTCTTTTTTTATGATTTACTTTAGCAGCTTGGGGCACTAAATGGAAAGACAATATGGGGTGGAGAATTGCTTCAGGATGGTAATCACCCAAGGTGAAGTTTCGGATATTTATCAGCGGATCATGATGTTCACTTTGTTTTCCCATTGCCTCGGTATTCGTGTGTCTGCTATGGCTTTGAGAAGACATGTTTACATCAGATTGGAGAAAAACTAAACTTTTTCGGGCTCGCCTCACGTCTATTTGTAGAAAGGGCTGGCAATACGTATCTATGCTGTTGTTACAAATCGACGAGAGAAGGAGGGAGCTGCATTAGCAGCAAAATGTTCATATCAAATACGAAAACCCATGATTTCGGGCAATCATGGGTTTTTCTTTCGTTATTTTATTGAATATATCGGTCTCCGACGAGAAGCTTCGATATGACTTTGGTGGGGATTTTAAACTCGGTCACTCCCATATACCCCGGGGCGACTTCATATTCATCAAACGAGATGACCAGTTTATGATCTTTCGTAATATAAAACGTTTGATCCGGATCTATGCTCTTGAAGGGATCCATATCCTCGTCTGTAATCCAATAGATTTTATTTGAATCAGCCTTCATTTGCTTTTGCATTTGTTCTTTAATATTTTGGCTGATCACTTTGATATAGCGGTCATCTTTAAATAAACTATTAAGTGTGATCAAAATTTCATTCTTTTTGTCAATGTTAATATAACGGCTTTGTGTGTATCCGGAAGCCTCGGTTTTTTGTATATCCCGCCGAACAGACAAGAGATCGGGGGTGTCGGTCACCGTTTCATAGTTGCTGTAAATATCAAGATGCCCCTGTTTATTTTTTGATGCTGACTTGGCAAATTCCTGATAAAGCTCTTTACTTTCTTTTATATATTTTTTGTTGATGTTCTCTTCGAGTGATTTGTTTGTAAGGCCTGACAGAGCAGGGGTTTTAACGTCAATGCTTAATTGGTTCCGTTCTTCTTTGAATTCATTGAATGTGACGACTTTTACAATTTTCCCGATTACAGGGATTTTAGACATGGCATGAGCAGCATCAGGATTCATATTCACTGTTGTTATAAATAGGATAGCTGCGGCAACTACTGCGGATGTTGGCCATAGAAATATCTTTTTCCTTTTTGGTTTTTGTTGAAATGCTCTTTCTATAATGCTGTCCAATTCTTTTGGGATGGGCACATTTTCATACTCTTCTCTTAATTTTTCTAATCTCTTGTCCATTAAGAAAGGTCCTCCTTAGTCAAATTGATGCGCAATAACTTTAATCCTCTGTATAGGCGTGTTTTGACTGTATTAATGTTTTCGTCTGTAATTTCAGCAATTTCTTCTATTTTTAAGTCTTCAAAAAATCGCAGGATAATGATCGTTTTATATTGGACAGGTAATTCATCTAAGGCTTCATGGAGGTCAATATCTTTGTAGGTATCTTCCTTTCCGTGGCTTAAAAATTCTAGCGTTTGATCATCCATAACCTTTATTTTTTTTTGCCTGCGCAAGAAATCAATAGCGGTACGGACTAGGATTTTATAAAACCAGCTTTTTACGGTATTAGGGTTTCTGAGATTGTCGACAGAAGCAAGCGCTTTTTGGATGGAGTCCTGCAAAACATCCAATGCGTCTTCTTGATTTTTTACATAGCTATATGCTAACCGGTAAAAACTTGCTTTATGGTCAGTAATGCATGTGACAAGCAATGTTTTATTATTCTGATCCTTCATTACGTTAAAGAGCTCCTTTTATTAAAATATACGTATCATCGGGCTGTTACGAAAGATAGACGGGAAAAGATTAAAAATAGTTTGCGGAGTGCAGCGCCAAATTTTTGTCAGAGATAAGACTAATACTGTTTATGCTGATTTTAGTATGGACATATTTGCTTAGCGCTATTTTAAAGAACTAGTCGAGCTGTGATGATTTGGCCCGGTGCTGTAAAAGAAAGGATGGCTTTTTATTATGATATGTAGATCGTGGCTTGTGAAGAAAAAAGAGACAAAAAAAACCCCGGTCACCGACCGGGTAAATCATTTGTTTGTATAGAGGAGATTTAGAGGTGTTCTAGTAGTGTTTCTTATGATAGTCATAGGATTTAACGTAATCATAATCTTTGTCATGATCATAATATTTCTTATAATCCTTTTTATCATGGTCGTAGTACTTCTTGTCATGGTCATAATACTTTTTGTAATAAGTTTTTTTGCAGCTATAGTACTCTTCTTTATATTTTTTGTAATAACCCATAGGAACCCCTCCTTTCAGGTTAGTCAATTTTAATATATGAAACTTTGATTACGTTGTTTGGACATTTACAATCATAAATAAAAAAAGGCTGTCTTTATTAGGGCACGATAGGGGAAATGAAAGCTAAGAGTGGAAAAAGCCGAATAGGGGATATTAAATTGAATTACGGCCAGCAAAAAGTCAAAAAAAGAAAGCCCTATTAAGGGGCTTTCAGCTTTTCAGATATTTATTTCCATTCTGCAATTGTATCTATCGGCAGACGGTATGAGGCGTATCCTTTATCGGCCGCTTTTCCGATGGAGAGGAGCATGACCGGTACATAGCGCTCTTTTTCTAATCCAAAGGCTTCTGCGATATTTTCTTTGTCGTAGCCGCCGATCGGGTTTGTGTCGTAGCCGTGTGCGCGGGCTGTCAGCATCAGCTGCATGGAAACGAGACCTCCGTCAATCAGGATGGTTTCCCGGTTCACTTGCGCCGGCAGTTTTTCGAAATGAGCAGTCAGAGCCGCGATTTGTCTATCTTTTACCTCTTGCGGCATGTAGCCGAGCTCTACGGCTTTTGAATAAATCTCTTCTAAATAGTCTGCGTTGTTCATGTCTGCAAATACAGCGATGACGGCAGATGATGTGGTAACTTGTGTTTGGTTAAAACTGGCAAGCGGTGCGAGCTTTTCTTTTCCTTCCGGGCTGTCGATGACGAGAAAACGCCATGGCTGTGCATTGACGGAAGATGGCGCTGTAGTAGCTTCCTCTAAGATTTCAGTCATCTCTTCTTTGCTTATTTTGACTGCCGGATCATAGCTGCGAATGGAGCGGCGTCCTTTCATAATCTCCATAAAATCATTTGTTTGTAATGTATTTCCCATGTTGAAACACTCCTCTTATGCTTTGATGTTGTTTATGTTTTTCTGCATTCGGGCCAGCACATCAATGAGTATGCGGCGTTCTTCTGCGCTGACATTTGCGAGCATTTCTTTCATAAAACGCTCTTTTTCTTTCTTGGAAGACTCAATTCGTTCTCTCCCTTGCTCCGTTAAGCGAACGAGTGTGATACGGTTGTCCTCCGGCTTTCTTCTTCTTGATACCATGCCTTTGGCTTCAAGCTGTTTTACATGTCTTGTGACGGCTGCGCTATCAATATTGACCTTTTTTTGAAGGTCGCTTTGACTGATTTCATTGGCATGATAAAGCAATGTGAGTAATTCCAGACGAGATTGGCTGATGCCCGTGCATGCTTCGAACTTCACACCGATCACTCTGTTTACGCATTGCATCTGATATAAAATCTCCGCTTCTTCCGAACAAAATGATGTCAAAACCCATCCCCTCTTTCTTGTCAGATCAATTAATTGATATATCAATGATTGACTCATCAACTAATATACACCCGTTTATCTATTTGTTCAAGTGTTACGTTTTACCTTTTGATTTTTATTTTGTTCAAGCTGCTTTGCCTTCATCCAGACCTTTTTTCTTTTTTATATGAAGAGCAATGCGAACGAAGTGCAGGTTCATTGGCAAAAGATCTATAGAACTTAAAGTAAAAGCTTATGGGGAAAGTTACTTATGTTAACGTGAGGTGATCAAGAGATGATCAACATTTATGAAAACATAATCATTTATAGGTGTTATTGAAGCGGTATAGCCATTTTATCGTGGAAAATTCTTATTTTATGAGTACATATTACATCAATAAAAAATTTTCTGAATTTTATATTGACTGAAAGCGCTTTTATAAGTATGATGATATCATATATAACAAAAAATTAACTATAATATAACAACTAATTAACTATAAAATACTAATTACAGCACAATAATTTGGTCATGTTTGAAATCGCTTTCACGAAAGGTCTTTGTGAACAGCCCGTTACATTATGTAAAACTTGCAGAAATTAAGGTTTGGATCGGGTCTGTCTGCATTATTTGCGGACAGGGTTATTTCAATGATTATGGATCAAGATTGATCAGGCTTTAATGTCTGGAAATTTCAAAAAATTCAATTATCCATTCTAAATACAAAAACAGGGGAGATAGATATGAATCAACAGGGTAATCAAAAGTCGTTTTTACATACTGTTATCTTAATCTCAACATTCGGAGGGCTTCTCTTTGGATACGATACCGGTGTTATTAACGGTGCTTTGCCGTATATGGCTGAACCGGGGCAGCTTAACCTCAACGCTTTCACTGAAGGTCTCGTCGCAAGTTCGCTTCTGTTAGGGGCAGCGCTCGGTGCAGTGTTCGGCGGGAGGCTGTCGGATTATAACGGGCGCCGCAAAAACATTATCTTTCTTGCCATTTTGTTTTTTATTGCAACACTTGGTTGTACCCTTGCTCCAAACGTTACGATTATGGTTATCTCCCGTTTCTTGCTTGGCCTTGCTGTAGGGGGCGCGTCAGTAACGGTTCCGACCTATTTAGCGGAAATGTCGCCTGCGGACAGCCGAGGACGAATGGTTACACAGAACGAGCTGATGATTGTGAGCGGACAGCTATTAGCTTTCACTTTTAACGCTATTCTTGGTACTGCCATGGGTGACAGCTCACATGTTTGGCGATTTATGCTCGCTATTGCAGCACTTCCGGCTGTCTTCTTATTTTTTGGAATGATTAAGATGCCTGAGAGCCCGCGCTGGCTTGTATCAAAAGGGAAAAATGGAGATGCCCTGCGTGTCCTCCGGCGGATACGTGAAGAGAAACAGGCAAAAGCGGAACTTCTTGAAATTGAGGCAGCTATAACGGAAGAATCAGAGGTTAAAAAAGCAACTTACAAGGATTTGGCTGTGCCGTGGGTCCGCCGCATTGTGTTTATTGGAATTGGAATTGCGATCGTGCAGCAAATTACGGGTGTCAACTCCATTATGTATTATGGTACGGAAATTCTTAAAAATGCGGGCTTTGAAACCAAGGCTGCGCTTATCGGCAACATAGCCAATGGACTTATCTCGGTTTTAGCGACGTTTGTCGGCATCTGGCTGCTTGGCAAGGTGGGCCGCCGGCCGATGCTGCTGACCGGTCTGATAGGAACGACAACGGCACTTCTGCTCATTGGTATATTCTCAACTGTACTTGAGGGATCGACTGCGCTTCCGTATGTCGTGCTTTCACTCACAGTTACCTTCCTTGCTTTCCAACAGGGAGCCATTTCACCGGTAACCTGGTTAATGCTTTCAGAAATATTCCCGCTGCGGCTGCGGGGGCTTGGTATGGGTTTCACGGTGTTTTGTCTCTGGATCGTAAACTTTTTTATTGGATTGCTGTTTCCTGTATTACTCGATAAAATCGGCTTGTCCAACACATTCTACATTTTCGTAGCTTTCGGAATCATTTCCATCACATTTGTGAAGAAATTCCTGCCGGAAACCAGAGGGCTTACACTTGAACAGCTGGAACATAATTTCCGTACGTATGACAGCCAAAGTGAAAAGAACGGCAATGAAGCGAATATTATCGGTTAAGGTGTCATAATGATAAGCGTTATAAACGCAGAGTAATCTGTAGAAAATAGAAAACCCGCGCTTTCTCAGCAGAGAAGCGCGGGTTTTGTTTAGATGATTGCTTAATTTGGTTTTACCAGGATTTTCACCTGGTCTTTCTCTTTAATAAGGGCTCCAAAGCCTTCATCAATTAAGTCATCTAAAACGATTTTTTTGGTTACCAGTTTGTCGGCTGAGAAATATCCTTTTTTCATTAAGGATAGTACGGAAGGGAAGATATCGCGGTAGCCGATAATCCCTTTGACTGTACGTTCTTTAATAACGATATCATTCGGAAGGATCTCAGCGCCTTTTTCCCAAATGCTGACGATCACCGTTTCACCGGCAATGGTTGTTGATTGGATCGCTTGCCGCAATACAACCGGAACTCCTGTTACTTCAAATGAAACGTCTACACCGCCGCCCGTGCGGCTGATGATTTCTTCAACGGCATCGCCGACTTTGGCCGGATCAATGATGATAGCTCCAAGTTCTTCCGCTTTTTGCTGACGTTCAGGGGACAGCTCAACAGCATATATTTCAGTTGCACCGGCTGCTTTAAGCGCTTCAATCACTAAAAGGCCGATCGGTCCGCACCCAAAGACAGCTGCTTTGTCACCGGCTTTAATCTTGCTGGAACGGACAGCGTAAAGAGCGACTGCGGATGGTTCAACAAGCGCCCCTTGCTCATAGGACAGCTCTTCAGGAAGTTTAAATAACAGTTCTTCATCAACGGCAACATATTCGGAAAAACCGCCTCCGCCTCCTGCTAAGCCAAGAAAGCCCATTTGCTCGTCCAGATTGTAGGCGCCTTGGTGCCCGTGGGTAGCGAAAATCGGTTCGACGACGACGCGATCACCGATTTTATAGTTTTCTACGCCTTCACCAATTTCAACAACTTCACCGGAAAACTCATGGCCCATCGTGACAGGCGCGACTTCCTTAGTAAGCGGATGTGGTTTTTCGACCGGGATAAAGATTGGGCCGCCTAAATATTCATGCAAGTCACTGCCGCAAATCCCGCACCATTTCACTTTGATTTTTACTTTGCCGGGTTCTGTTTTCGGTTCTTCAATGTTTTCAATACGGATGTCTTTTTGATTATGCCATCTTGCAGCTTTCATGGATTATCACTCCTCCGTTTTTTAAGACGAGTATTTACGCATTGTATCAATATGAACTTGATACTTTTCACAAATTCGACATTTTTAAAAACAAAAACAGGGAGAAACCTCTTATATAATGAAGGGTACGTTATTTTTAATAAAGATACTTTGGAAAAAAGAGTCTAGCACACTCTTTTTTCTTTAAAACAGAGTATTTCACTTGGTTTATAGCTGTGAATTTGTTTTGAATAAATGTGTTTAATGTCAGTCCATATTGAATGCGATGACTACTCTATATAAATATTATAACTCTAATTTTACTTTTATAATAGTATAATCTTCCATGCAATTTTCCTATTCGAGGAAATTGTATGTTCTTTTCTGATTGCTCAGATATGTTTCAGCTTGAATGCTATATATAGGAATACCTTGTGTTACATTTGTAATATTTAGAGATATTTGATTGATATAATGGTAAAAGTTTCTCCTTTTCTTGTAATATTTCTGTAAGGTGATTGAAATAAAATATCAGCGGTTCATAGTGTATAATTTTCCCTAGAAGAAAACATGTCGGGGGGACAAAAGCTTGAAGAAGTTATTTTTAGCGGCTTTTATTTTAGTAGGTAGTACACTTGGCGCAGTCGGTTTTTCAACTGAAGCCAGTGCGAAACATGTGAATGGAAATATTACTTGGTATAATGGAGTTGGAAAAAAAGGTTCTTCGGGCAAAAAGTTAGGACATTGGGATTGTGCTACAAAAATTGGTTTTGATGTTCCGAGAAACGGTACGAAAATTAAGGCGTACGCTAAAGCGAAACCTAAAAAAGTAATTACAGTATATAAAAATGATGTAGGCAGAATGCCAAATGCAGTATTGGATGTAAGTCCGAAAGCGTTTAAAGCGTTAGGTTATCCTTTAAGCAAAGGCAAAGTGTCAGGTCATTACAGCTATTAATAGATAATCTGAAAAGCAAGAATAACCGTTTCTTGCTTTTTTCTAATGGTGGAGATAAAAGATGAAAAAGACAATGGCGTTTTTCTCAGTTGGTATTGTGCTGGCGGCAGCGGTGATTTTCTCTGTGTATTGGTTTATGAATAAAGGTGAAGAGAAGGCAGATGTATCGGTCAGTGCGGCGGGCGGCGGAAATCTGCTTGTTTCCATTACAGATACCGATTTGTTAACAAAATATTATTTGAATGATAAAGTGCTGCATGAGGATAAACTGACGAGTTATCCGGCTTTTGCACTGGATCAGCAGCATGATGTGCTGTACTATACGGGCAATAATGATCAAAATGAGATGCGGCTGTTCAAACTTGATTTGAAGTCTAATAAAAAGAGTACGCTTTATAAAGGTGTGGAGAGCGCGGACAGCTTGTTTTTGTCAAAAGATCAAACGAAGATTTATTTCCGTCTCGGAAGCCCTGATGAAAGCAACTTCCGTCTCGCTTCATTTGATTTGAAGACGAAGCGGTATGAGAATGTGTTTCCGGCAGCGGATGATCAGGATGACAGTGTCAGCAGTTTCTTTTATAACAGCGATAAAGATTCATTGGCGCTGCTCCATTATTCTGTTGAAGAAGATTATAAAAAAACAGATGAAGCGAATGAGAAGGGCACTGACCCTGAACCGACAAAGATTCATTTTGCTGCCGGGAATCAAAACGAAATTGATGAACTGACGAGCCTTGACCAATTTATTAGTGATATTGCCGTTTCTGCGGATGGAAAAAGCATCTTGTTTACATCATATGTAGAAAAAGGCGCAGAACAAACAGCGAAAATCAATCTTATGAATGTGAAAACAAAAAAATATGAACCGATCATTTCTGACCAAAAAGACTTTACACTGTTAATCGACGCACAGCCTCAATTTTCCAAAGACGGCAAGACGATTTATTTTCTTGCGGAAGCTAAGGGGGCAAAACTGCTGAAGGATGAAACCGGACGCGAAGCAAAGGTCAGAACGGTCTATTCCTATAACACAGAAACGAAAAAGTGCCAAAAAGTATGGGAAAACCCGAACGGAATTATTAACAGTTATTCTGTGGTCAAGTAATAAGAAAAATCACTCAGTGCGATGCTGAGTGATTTTTGTTTAAGGAATGAGTTTTGAGCAAAAGACCCGAGGTATCTAATGAAGCGGAGGATCGGCACAGCCCAGGTGAGAAGTTCCGCGTATGCGTCTGCTGCAAGGTTGAACTTTTTCAGATCCTCTTTTTGGCGGTTTATTTTCAAGGCAATCACTCCTTTATTCACCAACATTTCATCATAATTAGGTAATTGGCGGTGCAGATATTTGCAGGAGAAAGATAAAAGACCCCGCATATGAAAATGGAGGTCTTTGCTGTTCGTCTATTCACGCTTCGAGAGAATTCATGAGGCGATTGAGGCGGTTCCGGTGATGCGTTTATATGCAGCATTCCATCTTGAATCGCGGATGCTTTTCTAAAAGGGAAGTGCTAACTTGTTTTCGTCTGGCTGTTGTTTTGCAGATTCACTAATGTACGGACGCCGTCGATCATTTTACTGCCGCACAATGGGCATTCCGGTGTATCACTGCTGGCAAAGTTTTTTCTGGTCCAGCCATTACAGTCTTCTTTCGTACACTCCCATGTGGTTACTTCTTCTTGAGGCAGAGGTTCTTGATTACGTTTGTTATAGTAAGACATAAAGTCACTTCTTCCCTAATGAATTTTACTGCACATCTTTATTGTCTCATACTTTCCTCTATTCTCCTAATTCCTTTTTCTTTATTGCTTTCCAGCGAGTTCTTCTAAAAATGAAAGCAATTCGCCGTTAAACGCGTCAGGCTCCTCTAAAAATGGGCAATGGCTGCTTTTAGAAAAAGTCACGAGTTTAGATTGCGGTATTTTGTTATGTAGATATTCACCCGCTTTTGTTGAGAAAAACTTGTGATCCTCGCCAAAGCAAATCAGTGCAGGCACTTGAACGTTTTGCACGGTGTCACGATAATCCGCTGCTGTTTGGTTAAATAAAATCGTGCTGGCAATGGCGGCGGGCTGTTTCCTGATTTCCCTAAGCATCCACTCTTCTTCTTTTGCGGCAGGCGGTTCTGCGAACATATTAGCGATGAAATTTTTGTAAAATGGCAGCGGATCTGTTTGAATGGATTCCATGGCTGCTGTTAATCCCGCAAAGTCAAATGCTCCGTGCTCCCAGCCTTCCCAATTGTAATCGGAAGCCGACTGATCAACGATGGTGACGGCTTGTATCTTATCATGCCCAAATTGATTGATATAATCCCATACGACAAAAGCGCCCATTGACCACCCGACAAGCACCGTGTTTTCGAGCTGGAGTGCCTCTATAAATTGCCTCACATCTTTAGCATATTCAGAAATCGTGTGTCCATGAAGAGTTTTTTCCGACTCGCCGTGTCCTCTTAAGTCGAGGCGTATGCATTGGTAATTATTTGATAAGGCGGAGAATTGTTTGTGAAAAAACTCCCCGCTCATTAATACTCCGTGGATAAAGAGTATGGGAGTGCCTTCCCCATACATTTCGTAATAAAGCTGTGTGTGATCCTTAAGAGTGATATAAGGCATATCGAGCGTTCCTCCTTTAATTTGTACCAGAAGAATGATGGGCTGAGTGAGCGGCAGCGGCTGTGCTGATGATCGCAGCGGTTGAAGCGGCTTGCTGGGCTTGGAGAACGGTTTCAATCACCGCGTATAAACCTGACTCCGCGATCAGATTTTTTTCTATGGTATCGCCCATGAAAAGACTGACGGCTATTTTGAAATTTATATCTTTATGCCATTTAAGGGCCTTTTCTTTATTAAGAAGCTGAACCGTTTCTATGACTGTGCTGATGTCTTTTTCAGGTTCTTCAAGAAATGTGAGTAAACCGATGTCGGGATAGTGAATATCTTTAGGTTTTTTGTATAATTCATTGATAGACCGGAACATCTCGTGGCAGCGTCTGACAAGTTCATCTGTATCTTTTTCTTGGTGCAAGGCAAGGATCTGGCTTAGAAATTGAAGATTCTGGCCTTTTTTAAAACCTGCGGCGGAGAGCTTTTGATAAGAAGATTCCGCTTGTTCCATCAATGCGGTTTTTTCTTTGTCGATTCCAGCGAGCATTACGGCGAATGGGTAATTTTGAGTTGATGTCAGGAAATAATGCTGCTGCTTCATCAGCTGATAAATGGATGAAACGCCTGACATGATTTCTTTGGCTGTTTTTTGTTCAGACTTTCCGGTCAGCACAATTAAGGCAGACAGATAGGTGAAAATATCTCTTTTGAAGCCCTGTTTCAGCATGTCTTCGTAAAGATCACTAAATGCCTGAAATTGTTCCTTTGCTTTATCTTGAAAATGAATGTCAAGGATGGAGGCGATGGTAAAACGGTGATGCGAATTCAATGTGGAAAACATGCCGACATTTGCCTTGATATAATTGCTAAGGTCTTAAAAACGCCGAAAATCAAATTCTCTTTTATTCACAATATATGCAGATGCGGTGAGCATTAATAGTCCTTCATGTGCGATTTTCCATTTTAAATGTTTTTTCAGTTCGGTATAAATGGAGATGTAGTTGTTTACGTTGTTTTGCAGTTCTGATGTAAGCATAGGGGCGGCTCCTTTCTATATGTCCTATTACGTATTACGGGGAACAGCTTTTGAAAGTTTCATTTTTGGGAAGACAATAAAAAAACTTGCCGGAAGCCGGCAAGTTTTATTGATTTGGATCCACAACATCCATAGGTCTCATCATATCGTAGTCCTCATGCTCTAAAATATGGCAATGCCAGACATACCGTCCGCTGTATGGGCCGAATTTTGCCATAATTCTGATGACTTCCCCCGCATGGGACTGTACGGTGTCTTTCCAGCCTTTTTCGCTTGGAGGCGGCGGGACGGCCGGACCTGTAAAGACGACGTTGCCGGTTTCCGCGTATTTGGCCGTGTCAAAGGGGCGGCGGTCCAGTACACGGAAAGAAATCAAATGCAGATGGATTGGATGGGTGCCGCGCGTCGGATTAATGATAGACCAAATCTCAGATGTGCCGAGCTTTGGAGCTTCTGTTACAGGATCGCTCCATCGTTTGTTATTCAACAGCAGGACAGGCCTTCCATATTCATCTTGAGTGCCAGTGAGTTTCAGTGTTCTGAGATTTTGTATTTTTTCATCAGTGACAGGAGGCAGGTTTGTGAGAAATCTAGGTTTTCTGCTTTCATCTTTTTCTTTTAATGGCTTTATGACGCGAAACTGCATGACATTGGCGTCGGATTCGGGATTGGCGGGTCCGCCGCAGCCTTCGCTGTTTGCCAAAACGATGGATTGTCCTTCGAATGCTGCAAAATCAATGATGATATCAAATCGTTCTGCCGGAGCGAGACTGATGGAGCTGAGTTTAACAGAGCGGGGCAGGAGGCCGCCGTCAGAGCCCACTTGGAGAAATTCGCCGCCATTATCGAGCGATAAGTTATAGGTTCTTGTATTTGAAGCGTTTACGATCCGAAAACGGTACGCCCGAGGTTCTACTTCCATATACGGCCATGCCTTCCCATTTACGAGAATGGTATCACCGCAAAAAGCCGGAACGATGGATGGGGTGGGCAAGGTTGGTGAGGGATTCTCCGGTCCGCTCGGATAAAACAGTGAGCCGTCCTCGTTAATCGTCCGGTCCATGATCATGAGCGGCACATCATATTCGCCTGCGGGCAGCTTCAGCCGTTTTTCTTTCGGGTCGTGAATGATATATACTCCGGCGAGTCCGGCGTATACATTTAATCTGGTCAGCGCCATCGCGTGGTCATGGTACCACAGGATAGCTCCGCGCTGCTGATTAGGATAATGATAGATTTCTCTGGAGAAATAAGGCCCTGTTTCTTGAAAGCCCTTTGAGAACCAGGCTTCCGGATAACCGTCACTGTCATAAGGCGTGGCGCCGCCATGTAAATGAACAACGGTTTTGACCTCGGGCTCTTGGTGATGGCCTTCCGAATGATGGATAGTATGGTCAATCGGAAGAAAATGCTGATCCGGAAGATCATTCATCCACTTAATTTGAACGTTTTCATTTCTGTTGACTTCAATCGTAGGTCCGGGAAACAAGCCGTTGTAACCCCAAAGGCGGGTTGGCGGGAGGTCACGATGAAGCTTTTGATAGAATTCCTTCATGGTGACTTCGTAGTAGGTGCTTTCTTTTGTCTGCTGGTGCGGCTTCAGCACTTCTGGAATAGGAAGCATATCCGCAAATTTTTCAAGATTCATATTCATCTGTCCTTATATTTAGTAAAAACCTAGTAATACACAGTAAATGATGGCAAGGACAGAAAGGTGACATAAAAAATCCCGCCCATTAAGGCAGGATTTCGGGATCAGGCTGTTGCGCTGCATGGTTTCCAGAGGTGTTTGCTTTTTCTTTGCGGCTTTTGAAAATAAAGTAAGATCCGAGAACGATGGCTGTTATGAATCCTGTCAGCAGCAGTTCATCTCGCATGGAAGAGATAAATGCCATCGAAACCAAAATGCCGCAAATGGCGATAATGGTCAAGTAGGTTAAATAAGGGAAAAACCACATTTTTATTTTCAACGATTCGGGCTTCGTTTTTTCAAGATTTTTCCGCATTCGAAGGTGAGAAACAGCGATAGCCAGATAGACAAGGAGGGCAATGGCGCCTGATGAATTGACTAGAAATAAGAATACCGTTTCAGGTGAAAAGTAGTTCATTACCACCGCTATATAAGAGAAAAAGGTTCCGGCAACAATCGCTTGTACGGGTACTCCTTTTTTGCTCAGCTTCATAAAGCGGCGCGGTGCTTCTTTTCTTTCTGCCAGTGAATAGAGCATTCTTGATGTGGTGTAGAGGCCTGAATTCAGACAGGACAATACGGCTGTGAGAACGATGAAGTTCATGATTTGCGCCGCAGCCGGCACGCCGATATGTCCAAGCACCGCTACGAACGGGCTCTCCAGAATGTTGGCGGAGTTCCATGGAAGCAGCGCGACGACGATAGCTATCGAGCCGACGTAGAAAACGATGATCCGCCAAACGACTGATCTGGTTGCTTTTGTAACGGATTGAACGGGGTTTGATGTTTCTCCGGCGGCGATGGCGACGATTTCAGTTCCCATAAAAGAAAAGATCACGACAACGATGCCTAATAAAACAGAGCTTATTCCCTTTGGAAAGAATCCGCCCTCACCCGTCAAGTTTGACAATCCGACCGGCTCGCTGCCGGGAGCAATGCCAAAAATGAATGCAAAGCCGATGAGTAAGAAAGCGACAATGGTTACGACCTTAATAAGTGAGAGCCAATATTCAAACTCTCCAAACGATTTGACAGAATAGACGTTTGTGAGAGTCAATAAAATGGTCAGTAACAGGCTTGTCAGCCACAATGGGATATCATGAAACCAATATTGGATAATTCCGGCTCCGGCGATAGCTTCAATCGCAATGACAATAACCCAAAAAAACCAATAAAGCCAGCCGATTGTAAAGCCGGCCCAAGGACCTATGGCATCGTGCGCATATTGGGAAAACGATCCGCTTGTGGGGTTGACTGACGACATTTCACCAAGCATTCTCATAATAAAGATGACCAAGAGGCCTGCTAAAGCATAGGAGACAATCGCACCGGGACCTGTAGAATGAATGACTGATCCGCTGCCTACAAATAGTCCGGCGCCGATAACGCCTGCGATGGATATCATCGTCATATGACGGGTTTTCAGTCCCCTTTTTAATCCTGATTCAGATTGGTTCATAGTATACCTCCTAATAGGACTATTTAAGTATCGAATATTCTGACAAATTAAATTGTATCATATATTGGCAAGAAATCTAAAGATTATGTTAGAAAATATGACATTTTATTTCAAATTGTATATAACATATTAAAGAAATTACGCGCTATATCATACAGGTTACATCCTTATATCGAATTCCTTTTTCTGTAGAAACCTGGCTTTTTTCCATGTTACGCTCGGTATGAGACGAGCAGACAGGGAGCTGTATAATATGAAGGGAAGAGTAGAGTGGATAGATATATCAAAGGGTATAGGCATTATTCTAGTTGTCTTAGGCCACGCGCCGACAGATGATGCATTGAAAAGCTTTATTTTTTCATTTCATATGCCGATGTTTTTTTTCTTATCGGGCGCCGTTTACCGGGATACAGGGCTTGGTTTCTTTCAGTTTGCGCTGAAGAAAGCCAGAGGGCTGCTGGTTCCTTATGCTGTCTTCTCGGTGATCACGTATTTGTTTTGGCTGCTGGTGGAACGGCATTTTCAGTTTCTCGGGAGTGCGGATGTTGATCCGGCTGTGCCTTTGAAAGGTATTGTTTATTCAATACCCGATCATTATATGCTTACACACAATCCGGCACTGTGGTTTTTAACCTGTTTATTTCTCGTAGACATCGTATTTTTCTTATTGAAAAAAGCATGCCGCGGAAAATGGCTGATTCTCATTGCAGGAAGCTGCCTGGTCAGCGTTGTGAATGTTTATGTACTTCATATCAGCCTGCTTTGGAATGCCGAGGTAGCCGCAGCTGCTTTGGGTTTTTATACAATTGGTTTTGTGGTGAGAAACAAACTGAAGGAGCTTTCTTACAGAAGAACTATTTTCGCTGTGGTTGTATGTTTTTCATTGACCGCTCTTTTGCAGATGGAGAATACAAGAGTTGATATGAGGGCGAATGAATACGGCAATATGCTGATTTTCTACTTGACGGCTGCGCTTGGCACGGGGGGAGTCGTTTTTGCGAGTTTTAAGCTTCGTAAGCTCGCTTTCTTACAGTTTCTCGGCAGGAATTCGTTAATCATTCTCGTTTTGCACTATCCTATTCTTAGGACGATGGAAGCTGTCGTATATTATGTGCTGAACATCCCCGTATCTTCGACATATCAAGCGGGCTGGGGAATTCTCTATACAGCAGCGACCTTTGCCGCACTGGTGCCTTTTATTTTCTTTTTCAAACGCTATCCGGTTTTGTTCGGGAAGCCTTTGGCTAAGCGGAGAGTGTATGGCGTCCGAGGATTGTTCCCGGGAAAATATAGAGAATACAGGTCGTATTGAGGCGGATGAAAAGAAAAAATTTTCTGTCATTAGCTCCTTTTTGTGATTTGTTATATTTTTGAAAAAACGTATAGATGGAAGAAGTCTTGATACGCCTGGGTTCAGGCGTTTTTTTCTGTATGAAATTAATTTGGTTCAGGTGAAAAATGTTCTATAATCACTATTTTTCTGAGGTAAGTGAATCATGTTTCTGTAGACCCACTGCGGTGTTGCTTTGTATGATAAATATAGCTTAAAACATGGACGGAAGGAGGATTTTGATGGAGAGATATGATGAACTGAAAAAAGGCGAAACCGGGGCGCTCATCAGCATCGCCGCGTATCTTGTTCTGTCTGCTGTTAAGCTGGTGATCGGCTATGTGTTTCATTCAGAAGCGCTTACGGCGGACGGATTAAACAATACGACAGATATTATCGCTTCAGTTGCGGTGTTCATCGGTCTTCGCATCTCTCAAAAGCCTCCTGATGAAGATCATCCTTATGGCCATTTCCGTGCTGAAACGGTCGCATCACTTATCGCTTCTTTTATCATGATGGTTGTCGGGCTTCAAGTGCTGCTCAGTGCGGGAGAATCTATTTTTTCTTCTAAAGAAGAGTCACCGGATATGATTGCGGCGTGGACGGCTGCGGCGGGTGCGGTGGTTATGCTGCTTGTGTATCAATACAATAAAAGGCTTGCGAAAAAGGTCAACAGCCATGCGCTGCATGCATCTGCTGCTGATAATAAGTCCGATGCGATCGTCAGTGTCGGAACGTTTGTCGGTATTTTCGCGGCGCAGTTCCATCTTGCTTGGATTGATACGCTGACAGCGTTTTTGATCGGCCTTTTAATTTGCAAGACGGCTTGGGATATCTTTAAGGAAGCGTCTCATTCTTTGACGGACGGCTTTGATGTGAAGGATATATCTGATTATAAACGGACGATCGAACAGATCTCCGGAGTCAGCCACTTAAAGGATATCAAAGCCAGATATTTAGGCAGCTCTGTTCACGTGGATGTTGTGATTGAAGTAGAGTCTGATCTGAATATTAAAGAAAGCCATGATATCGCAAACGAGGTTGAGCGGAGGATGAAGGAGGAGCATGCGATTGATCACTCGCATGTCCATATGGAGCCTTTACAAAACAAGTAAAACCTGCTGAAGCTTCCCGTTATGGGAGGCTTTTTTTGCGGTTTGCTGTTGTATTTGTTCATTGATATTTCTATTAAAAATGTTGAAATCAGCAAGTGTAAAAAGTGTTCAATTGGAAACAGTTTGCTAGATTCGTTTTTTTATACCGGGCATTTTTTGTGGTAAAGTTAGGTTACTATAAGAAACTAGATAGATGAGTAGGAGGAAGAGAATGGCATACCATGAAGAGCTGCATCCTTTGCTGGGTAAAGCTGTTGAACATATTGATAAAGTGATGATTGGGAAAAGAGATATAGCGATACTCAGCTTAGCGGCCATTCTTGCCAAAGGGCATGTGTTATTAGAGGATGTTCCAGGGGTGGGAAAAACGATGATGGTACGCTCGTTGGCAAAATCAATCGGCGCTGATTTTAAAAGAATCCAATTCACCCCGGATTTGCTGCCGTCAGATGTGACGGGCGTATCCATTTATAATTCGAAAACGATGGAATTTGAATACCGGCCGGGTCCGATTATGGGTCATATTGTGCTGGCGGATGAGATCAACAGAACATCGCCAAAAACCCAATCTGCATTGCTTGAAGCGATGGAAGAGGGGAGTGTGACAGTAGACGGAAAGACGATGCCGCTTGCCGAGCCTTTCTTGGTGATGGCAACCCAAAACCCGGTGGAGTATGAGGGGACGTACCCGCTGCCCGAGGCGCAGCTCGACCGCTTTTTATTCAAGCTCCGTATGGGTTATCCGTCTGTTGAAGAGGAATTAGAGGTATTGGCGCTCCAAGAGAAAAGCCATCCGATTGAGACAATGGAGCCTGTTATCACAAAAGAACAATTTGTCCGCTTGCAGCAAGAAGTGCAGCATGTCCAAGTGGACGCAAGTATTAAGGCTTATATTGTTGACTTGACGCACAAAACGAGACAGCACCCTTCCGTTTATTTAGGCGTTAGTCCCCGTGGATCTATTGCCCTGATGAAAGCCGCTCAGGCATATGCGCTGATGCACAATCGCGATTATGTCATTCCGGACGATATTCAATATCTTGCGCCTTATTCCTTGCCGCACCGAATGATTTTGCATTCTGAGGCAAAGTTTGAAGGAATGCAGTCTGAGGCGGTCATCCGGGAGATCATTTCAAACGCGAAGGTCCCGGTTCAAAGGTCGCTGAGCCGATAATGAAGAAAAAACTGCATTGGTTGGTTTATGGATGGAAGCTGCTGGTGCTGCTCGTTTTGACGGCTGCAGTATTTTCCTATGCAATGTTTCAAGGCGGTTTTGTAAGCTGGTTTTTATTTTATGCGTTTCTTCCTTTCGTCTTGTATGCGGGTTTGTTTTCTTTGTATCCGATCAGTGCAATGCAAGCGGTGCGGGAGACGGACCGTGCTCAGGTCAATGCTGGCGGTACGCTTAATATAAAGGTAACCCTTACGCGGAGGGTTCCGTTTCCGCTCATGTATATGGTGATTGAGGATTGTCTGCCGGAAACGCTTGAAAAGCTGTACGGAGATCAAGCGGCGGCGAAGCGGCTTGTGTTCCCGTGGTTTAAAAGGAAAGTCACGATGTCATACCGTTTATCCCCAGTTCCGAGAGGCGAGCATCATTTGCATACCGTCAGAGTTCGAACGGGTGATGTGCTGGGCCTTGTGGAAAAGGAGGCTTATTATGAAGTGAAGCACTCTTTTTTGGTGTTTCCGTCTTATCAATTTCTCCATTTTCAGCCGAATGAACGGCATCTTGAAGAAGGAATTAGCAGCTCTGCACCTTTCCAGATGAATCATTCCATGGCTGCGGCAAGTGTGAGGGAATATCAGCCGGGAGACCGGATTGCAGCATTGGATTGGAAGACCTCGGCCAGGCGCAGCCAGCTAATGACAAAGGAATTTGAACCGTCCAAAAACAAAAACCTGTTTCTCTTAATGGACCGTTCTCCTTCGGCGTCTTTTGAAGAGGTTGTTTCAGCGGCTGCGTCCATTCTTCATTCTGTTTTAAAAAGCGGAACGGGGGCAGGCCTTGCTTCCGCCGGAAAAGAAAGATCCGTTTTCCCGATTCAGCAGGGAGAGCAGCATTTTCAGCGGCTGATGCATCATTTGGCCGTCGTGGCTTGTGACGCGGCAGCTCCTCTCAGCCGCTTTATGGAAGAAGAACTTGCACAGCAAGCCGTGCGGCATGCTGATAAAGTAGTTGTCACCGGGCAGGTGACCGAAGACTTGGTAAGAGCAATCGAAATCAGTTCCGGTTCCATGCCGGTTACGATTATTTTGGCTAAAGAGAAAGAAGCCGCTCTGTCCCAAGCAGAAACGATTATGATCGAGCGCTTACTAAAGCGGGGAACAGGGGTCCTCCGGATCATAAAAGACGGCGGATTTTCTCAAGTTTTTTAGGAAAGAGAGGTGAAGAACCACATGCCGCTTGATGAAAATCAGGGAAGCCGCATGAGCTTGCTGTTATTTTACTTCTTAGCCTTTTTATTATTGTGGGAATGGCTCAGACCGTTACACAATTTTAGCGATACAAAGCATACGGTTTTTTTTATCCTGTTTATCGGCTTGACGTTTTTGCTGACGTTTTTCAGGGTGAAGTGGTATGTCACAGTTCCATTTTGCATCTTGTTTACGTTGATTTCTATTCATATCCTGTTTTATGACGGCTCGATTTTTAACGTAAGCTGGATCAGCTCCTTTTTACAGGATGTATTCATGAATATCGGCTTTATCAAATCAGGAAACTGGAATGAGATGATTCCTTCTTTCCGCACGCTCTTGTTTTTTGTGCTGCTGTGGCTTCTCGTTTACTTGCTGCATTATTGGGTGATTTACCAGCGGAAGATTTTATTTTTCTTTATCATGACAGTTGCTTACATCACCATTCTTGATACGTTCACACCGTACGACGCCACCTACGCCGTCATCCGGATTGTGCTGATCGGCTTTTTTATGCTGGGGCTTTTGTATATGGACCGCATTAAGATTATGGAAAGGCTGTCTTTTAAGAAAGCTCATATCTTAAAATGGTTTCTTCCTTTGACCGTTTTTGTTATTGGCTCCGCGGCATTCGGTCTTGCCGCTCCGAAGTCTGACCCTAATTGGCCTGATCCCGTTCCTTTTCTCAAAAAGGTCACTAATCATGATCAAGTGTCAGCTCAAGAAAGCAAAATCGGGTATGGGAATCATGATGAATCCCTTGGCGGTCCGTTTCAGGAAGATGATACGCCGGTTTTTACATGGCAAGGCAAAAAACGTTCCTATTTCAGGGTAGAAACGAAGGATACCTATACAGGCAAAGGGTGGGTTGAAACTGATGTGGGGACGTCTTATCAGCTCACGGGCGGCCTTGTGGAAAATCTGTGGTTTGATCAGCGGGTTTCCACAGAAAATGAAACTGCGCGTGTGAAGGTAAATAAGCTGTATGGATATAATCACGTAATGTATCCGATCGGCGCGGCAAAAATTAAGCCTAAACAATCCGTTTTGCTTGAGATGAATGGCAATACGGAACAAATTTCACCTGTCAGTGAACAATCCGGCAAAGTGCGCAATATGGGAAACTATACAGTGGCGTACAAGTCGCCGGTCTACAAGCTGAATGAGCTGAGAGAGGTTAAAGTTAAAAAGAGCAGAGAAGAAAACAAATTTGACGAGCGATATATGCAGCTTCCCGATACATTGCCGGTGCGGGTCAGAAACCTAGCCCGGGAGCTGACGCAGAATAAAGACAATATGTATGACAAAGCAAAGGCGATCGAGGATTATCTGGGCTCGAATGAGTTTGCTTATGAGACGGAAAATGTCAGCATACCAAAAAACGGCCAAGATTACGTCGATCAATTTTTATTTGAAACAAAACTCGGCTATTGTGATAACTTTTCTTCGGCTATGGTTGTATTACTCAGATCGGCAGGCATTCCATCCCGCTGGGTAAAAGGGTATACATCTGGTGAGTATAAAGAGGCCGGCAATAACAACGGCCGAATTTATGAGGTGACGAATAACAATGCCCATTCTTGGGTGGAGGTTTATTTCCCGGGGCAAGGCTGGGTGACATTTGAGCCGACAAAAGGGTTCACTAATCCTGCTGAGTTCACATCAAGTTCGAGCCAGTCGAATAAAGAAGGGAAAGACGGTGATTCATCCCGGAATACCTCTGAAGATCGCGGCGAAAAGAGCAAGCCGCAGCAGCAAAAAGAACAGCAGAAGAAACAGCAGCCATCTGTGGACGAAAAACCGTCCGCTGCAAAAGAGAGTATCAGTCCCGCATGGTACGCAGCTGCCGCAGCAGCCCTTTTAGCGGCACTTGGTTTATATGCCGCGCGTTCCAAATGGATTCCGATGCTTGTCGCCGTAAAATTAAAGCGCCGTACCGATAAAGAAGTCTTCTTTGAAGCATATGATGCACTGCTTCGCCAGCTGAAAAGAAAAGGAAAAGGCATACAAAAAGGCGAGACGCTGCGTGACTATGCAGCGAAAATCGACGCGGCATACGAGTCTGAGGAGATGTCAAAGCTGACTCACCGCTATGAGCGAGCTTTGTACAGAAACGATGATTCGGCAGCTCTTTGGAATGATTCCAAAGAGTTATGGGAAAATTTAATTAAAAGGAGATAGTCTTGACCGCTTACCCTCCTGTTGTTAGAATAAGTGAATATTAAATCAGAGTCCGGGAGCGATTGTCCGGATGCTGAAAACGGTCTTACCAGCAGAGGGCAGAAACCGTGTTCCACATCTGTCCTCCGTTTTTTTCTGTGTCAAAAAACTTAGAGGAGATTAGGTGACAACCATGACGAAGTTAGTGAATGAAATGATTCTTGTCCTTGATTTCGGCAGTCAGTATAACCAGCTGATTACACGCCGTATCCGTGAATTTGGTGTATACAGCGAGCTGCATCCCCATACATTGACGGCTGAAGAAATTAAAGAAATGAATCCTAAAGGTATTATTCTATCCGGCGGTCCAAACAGTGTGTATGATGAAGGTTCTTTCCGCTGTGATGAAAAAATCTTCGAACTTGATATTCCCGTTTTGGGAATTTGCTACGGTATGCAGCTGATGACTCATTACCTTGGAGGCAAGGTAGAGGCAGCAAGCCAGCGTGAGTACGGAAAAGCGAACATTCATATCGAAGGAACGCCTGATTTGTTTAAAGACCTTCCGAATGAGCAAGTTGTATGGATGAGCCACGGAGATTTGGTTGTTGAAGTTCCTGAAGGCTTTACGGTTGATGCCACAAGCCATCATTGTCCAAACTCAGCAATGAGCAAAAAGGATAAAAAATGGTACGGCGTTCAATTCCACCCGGAAGTGCGCCATTCAGAATACGGCAATGACCTGTTGAAGAACTTTGTTTTCGGTGTATGTGATTGTGAAGGTAAATGGTCAATGGAAAACTTTATCGACATCGAAATGCAAAAAATTCGCGAAACTGTCGGAGATAAAAATGTACTGTGCGCGCTAAGCGGCGGTGTTGACTCTTCAGTTGTAGCGGTTCTGATTCATAAAGCAATCGGCGACCAGCTGACTTGTATCTTTGTTGACCACGGTCTCCTTCGTAAAGGCGAAGCGGAAGGCGTTATGAAAACGTTCAGTGAAGGCTTTAACATGAACGTGATTAAAGTGGACGCGAAAGATCGGTTCCTGAATAAGCTAAAAGGCGTTTCAGATCCTGAACAAAAACGTAAAATTATCGGAAATGAATTCATTTATGTATTCGATGATGAAGCGGACAAGCTCAAAGGAATTGATTATCTCGCTCAAGGAACGCTTTACACAGATATCATTGAGAGCGGAACAGCGACTGCACAAACGATTAAATCCCACCATAATGTCGGCGGGCTTCCTGAGGATATGCAATTTGAACTGATCGAGCCGTTAAATACTTTGTTTAAGGATGAAGTACGTGCGCTTGGTTCAGAGCTTGGCATTCCTGACGAAATCGTTTGGCGCCAGCCTTTCCCTGGTCCTGGTCTCGGTATCCGTGTCCTTGGTGAAATTTCTGAGGAAAAACTTGAAATTGTTCGTGAATCTGACGCGATTTTGCGTGAAGAAGTCGCAAAACATGGTTTGGAGCGCGATATTTGGCAGTATTTCACTGTTCTTCCCGACATCCGCAGCGTAGGGGTTATGGGCGATGCCAGAACATATGATTACACAATCGGCATTCGTGCGGTTACTTCAATTGACGGAATGACTTCTGACTGGGCTCGTATCCCTTGGGACGTGCTTGAAGCGATTTCGACCCGCATCGTTAATGAAGTGAAACACATTAACCGTGTCGTGTATGATATTACAAGTAAGCCGCCTGCTACGATTGAGTGGGAATAGTATAGAATATGGAAAACCATCTGCTCTGAGAGCAGATGGTTTTTTCTTTTAATACGAACAAATCCAATTTTTGTTTAAGTAATGTTCGTTTTTTGTATTGTTTTTTCAAAATCAAGTTGGTACAATAGACACAGAAATCAAATAAGATGAATTCGTATAATCGCGGGAATATGGCTCGCAAGTCTCTACCAAGCTACCGTAAATGGCTTGACTACGTAAACATTTCTTTCGTTTGATATAAATAAAACAGGTTTATTTATTCAAACTGGAATCCGTCTGTAGTCAAGCGTCCCAAAATGTATTGGGGCGTTTTTTATTTGGCGATTTCAGGGCAGGATAAATAGCAAAGAGTGAAGGGAGTCACATAGCTTGAAAAAGTTTTTTCAGTTTGATGAGCTGGGCACCAGCTATCGCAACGAAATCATCGGCGGATTAACGACCTTTTTATCCATGGCGTATATCCTGTTCGTCAATCCGATTACGCTTGCTTTGGAAAGTGTAAAAGATTTTCCGGAAGCATTGAGAATAGATCAAGGCGCGGTCTTTACGGCGACAGCTTTGGCGTCTGCAGCAGGCTGTATCTTAATGGGATTGATTGCGAGATATCCGATTGCCATTGCGCCCGGTATGGGGCTGAACGCGTTTTTTGCGTTTTCTGTTGTTCTCGGTATGGGGATTTCCTGGCAGGCCGCTTTGTCTGGTGTTTTCATTTCAGGACTTATCTTTGTTGCTCTTTCTTTAACAGGTTTTCGTGAAAAAATCATTAACGCCATTCCGCCTGAGCTGAAATTGGCAGTCGGAGCGGGGATTGGCCTATTTATTACATTTGTCGGCTTGCAGGGCTCAGGAATTATTGCATCGAATCCTTCAACCCTTGTCACAATCGGAAACATTCACAGCGGACCAGTGCTGTTAACGATTTTCGGTGTCATCGTAACGGTTATTTTGATGGTGCTTCGCGTGAACGCTGGCGTGTTTATCGGGATGCTGTTAACGGCGATTGCCGGGATGATTTTCGGTTTGGTTCCGGTTCCGTCTCAAATCGTCGGAAGTGTGCCGAGCCTTGAACCGACGTTTGGACAAGCTTGGATTCACTTGCCGGATATTTTCTCTGTGCAAATGCTGGTCGTCATTTTAACATTCTTGTTTGTCGGATTTTTTGATACGGCTGGTACACTGGTTGCTGTGGCGACACAGGCTGGTTTAATGAAGGAAAACAAATTGCCGCGTGCGGGCCGTGCGCTTTTAGCTGACTCAACTTCAATCGTTATCGGCTCCGTGCTCGGGACGTCAACGACAACATCTTATGTGGAATCAAGCTCGGGTGTTGCTGCGGGTGCTCGTTCCGGGTTTGCGGCAATTGTAACTGGTTTTCTCTTTTTACTCGCTATGTTTTTCTCGCCGCTTCTATCAGTCGTTACGTCAAATGTAACAGCACCGGCGCTAATTATTGTCGGTGCCTTGATGGTTGCGCCGCTCGGCAAAATCGCGTGGGATAAATTCGAAGTGGCTGTGCCTGCTTTCTTAACAATGATTATGATGCCATTAACATACAGCATTGCGACCGGGATCGCGATCGGATTTATTTTCTATCCTATTACAATGATATGCAAAGGAAAGGGAAAAGACGTTCATCCGGTGATGTACGGGCTGTTTGTGGTGTTTGTTCTGTACTTTGTCTTCTTAAAATAAAAGAGCGGAAACCGGCTGCGGCAAGCGGCCGGTTTTTGATTTAGGTTTTTGATCGTAAAAGGTAAAACCATTACATACAATATACCGTCATATAGGTGTCAGGCAATCGGGCTGTTAAAAGCGGGAAATGACTTGACTGTTCAGGAAGGCTTCGGTACCTTATATAAGTGTTTTATTTTCTTGCTGAATGATATTCCGCCGTATTTTTCTGATAGGAGTTGCTAACATGACGGAAGATAGAAAAGAAACAATTGATGAAGTGAATCATAATCAAGGAATAGATGAAGAGCCGGTTTTGTCAAGGGTATCCAGAAAAGCGAGCCGCCAGCAGAAGCAAAAACAAAAGCAGGAGCGGCCGGCGTCGTCTGTTAAAAAGACGCTCGGCTCGATCGGTTCCGCTGTCAAACGGTATGGCAGCTTTGCGTCTGCTATTTTAAAATCGCCGGTAAAAACTGTAGTGGCGGACGGTTTTTCCCATTTTAAATATGCCGTTATCTCAATGGTGCTGTTTAGTGTCATTTTCTCAATCGGCAACTGGTTTCAGCTGAAAGCCAGCAAAGGAAGGCAGCTTGGATATGGCGTTCACCACCCTTTTTACGACGGATTTTTTGTGGTGCTTGTGTATGCGCTGATTTTCCTTGCGGTGATGGTTTTTTCCATTTGGATTGTGTCACGCTACATGATGAAACAGAAATTGCCGTTTAAGAAGATCGCGGCAGATTTTGGATCATTGCTTGTGCCTGTGATGGCGCTGTCGGTGCTATGGATGATTTTCGCAATAGTAAATATCACTCCTTTAACCGCAGCATTTACGATTCTCATGTTTTTTGGCTTGCTTTTCAGCGTGTCTCTGCTAATTCAAAGCATTCATCAAAAAGCCGACCGAGTTTCATTAGACCTTATTTATTGTGTACTAGCCGCTTTGGCGGTCGGGCTGATCTTTATCGCGGCAAGTTGGCCGTTTATCTCAGGTTACCTTACATCTTCACTTATTCCGCTTTAATCGGAAAAGCCGGCTTCATATGAGGCCGGCTTTTTTGTATACTCGCCGCCACACTTTTTACAAAAAAAACTAAAAAACATAGTTGATTTATAAGATTAATCGGTTTATTATGGATTGACATATAAATGACAGCGCTTTTATTTTTTCGGAGAGGATGATGGTTATGTCACGTTTACTTCGTGAAGCGATTCACCAAAAGAAGCAGTTTTTAATATCGAAGCTGATGTTATCCGGTTTTTATCAGGAAGATGATAAGCGGCTGAGAGACTATACGCTGAGTGAACTTGAAAAAGAATATGCGTCGTTGAAAACATTGAAAAAGAGCCGCTTCAATGACGGGTAAGTAAAGCCTGCCGCAAAGCAGGCTTTTTTTATTTTTGAAAAGAGGATAAAGAGGGTAAACTAATGCTGAGGGATATTTATGTCGAAAAATTTAGTGGCCCTGAGTTTTTACTGTGCATTGTAAAGGGCTTATTTCTCTAGTAGAATATGATTGCTTTAGCGTAAATTGAATGGTTTAGGGGGGATGATAATTGATGCAAACCATCTTGTCTAACAGTATAGCCATGGTTATCATTATTCTTATCATTAATATTGTATATGTATCTTTTTTTACGATCAGAATGATTTTAACGCTGAAAGGCCAGCGGTATCTAGCGGCTTCGATCAGTACGATTGAAATTTTAGTTTATGTGACAGGCCTCAGTCTTGTGCTGGACAATTTAGACCAAATTCAAAATGTCATTGCATATGCGCTCGGCTATGGTCTCGGTGTTATCGTCGGTATGAAAATAGAAGAAAAACTCGCTCTAGGCTATATCATGGTAAATGTTATTACAAAAGAGCTTGATCTTGATCTCCCCAGACAGCTGCGGGAGAAAGGGTACGGCGTGACAAATTGGGTGGCCGGAGGGCTTGAGGGCGACCGTACGGCGCTTCAAATCCTGACACCGAGAAAATATGAGCTGCAGCTTTATGATACGATTAAAACACTGGATTCAAAAGCTTTTATTATCGCGTACGAACCGAAATCAATTCACGGAGGTTTCTGGGTGAAAGCAGTGAAAAAGAGGAGAATCAAAGAATAATGGCAAAACCGAAAAAGAAACGGTTTGAAGTAACCGAGCAGCAAACGATTGACAACGTACTAAATCAAATGAAAGAAGAGGGATATATGCCCGTCAGACGCATGGAGGAGCCGATCTTTACAGAAAAGAAGGAAAATGGATCAATTCAGATCATTCCGTGCGGGAAAAAAATCGTATTTGAAGGGAAATTGATCTAAAACCGAACATTAATAGAATGAAAATTAGTATCGTTCGATAATGTCGTTGACATTATCCAAGTCCGTTGTTAAGATAAACATGAAATCAAAACACGACCTCATATAATCTTGGGAATATGGCCCATAAGTTTCTACCCGGCGACCGTAAATTGCCGGACTATGCAGGAAAGTGAACAAATAACTGACATGGCTATCGCAGAAGCGAACGACTGACGATACACGCACCATGCCCGGTTTGTGTTGCTTCCTCAAAAGTGCAATGCAAGCCGGGTTTTTTCTTCTGAAAACAAAAGCATTAGAAGGTGGGAACAGAATGCAGCCGCTAGTAGGAGTCATCATGGGAAGCACTTCCGATTGGGAGACAATGAAAAACGCATGCGACATACTTGAAGAACTTGATGTGCCATACGAAAAAAAGGTCGTTTCCGCTCACCGGACGCCTGACTTGATGTTTGAATACGCAGAGGGAGCAAGAGAAAGAGGCTTGAAGGTGATTATTGCCGGAGCCGGCGGAGCGGCACACCTGCCGGGGATGACAGCGGCAAAAACGACATTGCCGGTTATCGGAATTCCGGTTCAGTCGAAAGCGCTGAACGGGCTTGATTCACTCCTGTCTATTGTTCAAATGCCGGGCGGAGTGCCGGTGGCGACAACAGCCATTGGAAAAGCGGGCGCGGTCAACGCCGGACTGTTAGCGGCGCAAATTTTGTCAGCTTTTGACGAAACAATCGCCCGAAAGCTGGATGAAAGAAGAGAGAACACAAAACAGACAGTGTTGGAAAGCAGTGATCAGCTTGTCTAAAAAAATCATCTATCCGGGAGCCATGATCGGCATCATCGGCGGCGGCCAGCTTGGAAAAATGATGGCTGTCGCAGCAAAGCAAATGGGATACAAAGTTGCGGTCGTTGATCCTGTAAAAGACTCGCCATGCGGCCAAGTGGCTGATATAGAAATTACCGCCCCGTACAATGACAGAGAAGCGATTCGGAAATTGGCCGGGATCAGCGACATGATCACATACGAATTTGAAAATATTGATTACGAGGCACTGCACTGGCTTGAAGAGAATGCGTATCTTCCGCAGGGAAGCGAGCTTTTGCTCATTACCCAAAACCGGGAGACAGAGAAAAAGGCGATTCAATCAGCCGGCTGTCAAGTTGCCCCGTATCGCATCATCCATACACAGGATAACCTGAAAGAAGCGGTTCAGTTGCTCGGGCTGCCTGCGGTGCTGAAAACATGCCGAGGCGGATATGACGGCAAAGGGCAATATGTCATTAAAGATAAAACACAAATTGAAGATGCGTCCGCGCTATTGCAAAACGGAACTTGTATTCTCGAAAGCTGGGTTCCTTTTAAAATGGAGCTGTCCGTGATTGTGACAAGATCAGTAAATGGCGAAATCACGACATTTCCCGCTGCGGAAAACATTCATAAACACAACATTCTGTTTCAAAGCATTGTTCCGGCAAGAGTGGAAACGGATATCCTGACTCAGGCTGAAAAGCTTGCCGTTCAGCTGGCGGATAAGCTCGGACTTGTCGGACCGCTGGCTGTGGAAATGTTTGTGGCGGAAGACGGAGAGCTGTTGATCAATGAACTGGCTCCGCGGCCACATAACTCAGGCCATTACACGCTTGATCTTTGTGAAACCAGCCAGTTTGAACAGCATATCAGAGCGTTGTGCGGCTTGCCTCTTGGAAAAACGGAGCTTTTGAAGCCAGGAATGATGGTGAACCTTCTCGGTGATGAAGTGAAGCTGGTGGAGGAAGATCCCGCGCTTTTAAAGGAAGCTAAACTTTATATATACGGTAAACACGAAATCAAACAAGGCCGCAAAATGGGTCATATCACCTTTTTGAAGCAGCCTGAAGATAAATGGATACAGCATATCACAAATAAGTGGATGAATAGAGACGGAGGACGAACAGAATGATCGAACGTTATTCAAGACCTGAAATGTCCGCGATTTGGACGGACGAAAACAGATTCCAAGCTTGGCTGGAGGTTGAAATTCTCGCCTGTGAAGCGTGGGCAGAGCTTGGCGTGATACCGAAAGAGGATGTAAAAGTCATGCGCGAAAACGCATCTTTTGACATCAACCGCATCTTTGAAATCGAACAGGATACACGCCATGACGTCGTTGCTTTCACACGCGCGGTTTCTGAATCGCTTGGCGAAGAAAGAAAATGGGTGCATTACGGATTAACATCAACTGACGTAGTGGATACGGCTCTTTCTTACGTATTAAAACAGGCTAACGACATTTTGCTCAAGGACATTGAGAGATTTGTTGACATTATAAAAGAAAAAGCGAAAGAACATAAATATACGGTTATGATGGGGCGCACACACGGCGTACACGCTGAGCCTACAACATTCGGCCTGAAGCTTGCGCTTTGGTATGAAGAAATGAAACGCAACTTAGAGCGATTCAAGCATGCCAAAGAAGGCATCGAGGTTGGGAAGATTTCCGGCGCTGTCGGCACATATGCGAACATTGACCCGTTTGTTGAACAATATGTTTGTGAAAAACTTGGGTTAAAAGCAGCCCCTATTTCAACTCAGACGCTTCAGCGCGACCGCCATGCCGATTATATGGCTGCACTTGCACTTGTTGCGACAAGCATTGAGAAATTCGCTGTTGAAATCCGCGGCTTGCAAAAAAGTGAAACACGCGAAGTAGAAGAATTTTTCGCAAAAGGGCAAAAAGGTTCCTCAGCGATGCCGCATAAACGGAATCCAATCGGATCAGAAAACATGACGGGAATGGCGCGTGTGATCCGCGGCTACATGCTGACGGCTTATGAAAACGTTCCGTTATGGCATGAGCGTGACATTTCTCATTCATCAGCTGAACGAATCATTCTTCCTGATGCGACGATTGCTTTGAACTACATGCTTAACCGTTTCGCCAATATCGTGAAGAACTTGACGGTATTCCCTGAGAATATGAAGCGCAACATGGACCGTACGCTTGGCCTGATCTATTCTCAGCGTGTACTGCTTGCTTTGATCGACACAGGTCTTACCCGTGAAGAAGCGTATGACACTGTTCAGCCGAAAGCGATGGAAGCGTGGGAGAAACAAGTTCCATTCCGCCAGCTTGTAGAAGCGGAAGAGAAAATCACATCCCGTCTTTCTCCGGAAAAAATTGAAGATTGCTTTGATTACAATTACCACCTGAAAAATGTAGACCTGATCTTTGACCGTTTAGGTTTAGCATAAAAGAAGCCGTGGGCGGCTTCTTCTCTGCCGCCTTAGATTGAAAATTCCCAACATTCGGGTTAGGAGGCCTTCCGTGAATATTGTGAAAAAAGAACTTTTATACGAAGGAAAAGCGAAAAGAATTTACAAAACGGATGATGAAAACACGCTATACGTGGTTTATAAAGACTCCGCTACTGCATTTAACGGTGAAAAAAAGGCTGAAATCAGCGGGAAAGGCCGTTTGAATAATGAGATTTCCAGCCTGATTTTCAAATATCTCCACGACAAGGGCATCAATAATCATTTTGTGGAGCGCATTTCCGAAACCGAACAGCTCATTCAAAAGGTGACCATTGTGCCGCTTGAAGTTGTGGTAAGAAATGTAGTGGCAGGAAGCATGTCCAAACGTCTTGGCATTCCAGAAGGCACGGAGCTAGAACAGCCGATTATCGAGTTTTACTACAAGGATGACGCGCTGGGTGATCCGCTCATTACAGAAGATCATATTTGGCTGTTAAAAGCCGCGACTCCTGAACAGGTGGAAAAGATCAAGTCTATTACAAAAACGGTAAACAAAGAACTTCAAGTCATTTTCAACGATTGTAATGTCAGATTAATAGATTTCAAACTTGAATTCGGCCTGGACACAGAAGGGCAAGTGCTGCTTGCGGATGAGATTTCTCCTGACACGTGCCGCCTGTGGGATAAAGACACGAACGAAAAGCTCGACAAAGACGTATTCAGACGCAATTTAGGCGGCTTAACCGATGCATACGAAGAAATTTTCAAAAGACTGGGAGGCATTTAATATGTACAAAGTAAAAGTTTATGTCAGCTTAAAAGAGAGTGTATTAGATCCGCAGGGGAGCGCGGTTCAGCATGCCTTACACAGTATGTCTTACCAAGAAGTCGCCGACGTTCGCATCGGAAAATATATGGAGCTTACGATTGAAAAGTCTGACCGTAATCTCGATGTGCTTGTGAAAGAAATGTGTGAAAAACTTCTTGCGAATACAGTCATTGAAGACTACAGATACGAAGTTGAGGAGGTTGTCGCACAGTGAAATTTGCGGTGATTGTCTTACCAGGCTCCAACTGTGATATTGATATGTTTCACGCCGTAAAGGATGAACTCGGTGAAGACGTGGAATACGTCTGGCATGACGAAACAAGCCTTGACGGTTTTGACGGCGTATTAATTCCGGGCGGATTCTCTTATGGAGACTATTTAAGATGCGGCGCCATCGCCAGATTCTCCAACATTATGCCGGCAGTGAAAAAAGCGGCTGAAGAAGGAAAGCCTGTGCTCGGCGTTTGTAACGGATTCCAGATTCTGCAGGAGCTTGGCCTTCTGCCGGGTGCGATGAGACGAAATAAAGATTTGAAATTCATCTGCCGTCCGGTTGACCTGATTGTCCAAAACGATGAAACAGTGTTTACATCTTCTTATGAAAAAGAAGAATCCATTACGATTCCGGTTGCCCATGGCGAAGGGAATTTTTACTGTGATGAAGAAACGCTTGCGGCTTTACAAAAAAACAATCAAATTGCTTTCACATACGGTTCCAATATTAACGGAAGTGTGAACGACATCGCGGGTGTCGTCAATGAAAAAGGAAATGTACTGGGCATGATGCCTCACCCTGAGCGCGCGGTCGATTCTCTGCTCGGAAGCGCCGACGGACTTAAATTGTTTCAATCTATCGTGAAAAATTGGAGGGAAACTCATGTCACTACTGCTTGAACCAAGTAAAGAACAAATTAAAGAAGAGAAAATCTATCAGCAAATGGGTGTCAGTGATGATGAGTTTGCATTGATAGAATCCATTATCGGAAGACTTCCGAACTATACAGAGATCGGCATTTTCTCGGTAATGTGGTCTGAGCATTGCAGCTACAAAAACTCAAAGCCGATCTTGCGGAAATTCCCTACAAGCGGCGAACGCGTGCTGCAAGGGCCTGGAGAAGGCGCCGGAATCGTTGACATCGGTGACAATCAGGCGGTTGTGTTCAAAATTGAATCTCATAACCACCCGTCAGCGATCGAGCCTTACCAAGGAGCTGCCACAGGCGTAGGCGGAATCATTCGTGATGTATTCTCCATGGGCGCGCGTCCAATCGCAGTCTTAAACTCTCTTCGATTTGGCGAACTGACTTCACCGCGCGTGAAGTACTTGTTTGAAGAAGTAGTCGCAGGAATTGCGGGATACGGTAACTGCATCGGTATTCCGACAGTCGGCGGAGAAGTGCAATTCGACAGCTGCTATGAAGGCAACCCGCTTGTTAATGCCATGTGCGTCGGATTGATCAATCACGAAGACATTAAAAAAGGCCAGGCTAAAGGGGTCGGCAACACCGTGATGTATGTCGGCGCGAAAACGGGACGCGACGGAATCCACGGGGCAACTTTCGCTTCTGAGGAAATGTCTGATTCTTCTGAGGAAAAACGTTCTGCCGTCCAAGTCGGAGATCCTTTCATGGAAAAACTTCTGCTTGAAGCATGTTTAGAGGTCATCAAATCTGACGCCCTTGTCGGCATTCAAGATATGGGAGCGGCGGGACTGACAAGCTCAAGCGCTGAAATGGCAAGTAAGGCGGGTTCAGGAATAGAAATGAATCTGGATTTGATTCCCCAGCGTGAAACAGGCATGACGGCGTACGAAATGATGCTTTCTGAATCACAGGAGCGGATGCTATTAGTCATCGAGCGCGGACGTGAACAAGAAATCGTTGATATTTTTGAAAAATACGACCTTGAAGCCGTTTCTGTCGGCCACGTAACGGATGATAAAATGCTTCGCCTTCTCCATAACGGAGAGACGGTTTGTGAGCTTCCGGTTGATGCATTGGCGGAAGAAGCGCCTGTTTACCACAAGCCTTCAAAAGAGCCTGCTTACTACCGTGAATTTTTAGAAACAACTGTCCCTGCACCTAAAGTGGAAGATGCGAAAGAAACACTTCTTGCCCTCTTGCAGCAGCCGACCATCGCAAGCAAAGAGTGGGTGTATGATCAGTATGATTACATGGTTCGGACAAATACAGTAGTCGCGCCTGGCTCTGATGCGGGAGTGCTCAGAATCCGCGGAACGAAAAAAGCCCTTGCGATGACAACCGACTGTAATGCCCGTTATTTATACCTGGATCCGGAAGTCGGCGGAAAAATCGCTGTGGCAGAGGCGGCGCGCAACATCGTTTGCTCTGGTGCAGAACCGCTTGCAGTTACGGATAACCTCAATTTCGGAAACCCGGAAAAACCGGAGATTTTCTGGCAGATTGAAAAAGCGGCCGACGGAATCAGTGAAGCGTGCAACGTGCTCAGCACACCGGTTATCGGCGGAAACGTTTCTCTTTATAACGAATCAAACGGAACAGCCATCTATCCGACGCCTGTTATCGGCATGGTCGGTTTAATTGAAGATACAGCCCATATCACAACGCAAAGCTTTAAAGAATCCGGCGATTTGGTTTATGTGATCGGCGAAACAAAGCCGGAGTTTGCAGGAAGCGAGCTTCAAAAGCTGACAGAAGGAAAAATCTTCGGCAAAGCGCCGGAGCTTGATCTCAGCCTTGAGCAGGCTCGTCAAAAAGCCCTTCTCGAAGCAATCCGTTCTGGTTTGGTTCAGTCAGCCCATGACGTGTCAGAAGGCGGACTGGGTGTTGCGCTTGCTGAAAGTGTGATGTCAACAGAAGGACTTGGCGCAAACGTCACATTAGAGGGCGAAGCTGCTTTGTTATTCAGTGAATCACAATCAAGATTCGTGATCTCTGTGAAAAAAGAACATCAGCAATCATTTGAAAAGCTTGTCAAAGACGCGATTCATGTCGGTGAAGTAACATCAGACGCAATTCTCACAGTCCAAAGTCAAGAAGGAAATCTATGGATTCATGCGCAGACTGAAGAGCTGGAACGCGCGTGGAAAGGAGCTATCCCATGCTTGCTGAAATCAAAGGCTTAAACGAAGAGTGCGGCGTTTTTGGGATTTGGGGACATGAAGAAGCCCCGCAAATCACGTATTACGGGCTTCACAGTCTCCAGCACAGAGGACAAGAGGGCGCGGGGATTGTGGCGACTGATGGAGAAAAGCTGTCGGCGCACAAAGGCCAAGGGCTGATTACGGAAGTCTTTCAAAATGGTGAACTCAGCAAAGTGAAGGGAAGAGGCGCCATCGGTCATGTTCGTTATGCGACGGCGGGCGGCGGCGGATACGAAAATGTTCAGCCGCTCCTCTTCAATTCTCAAAATAACGGCAGTCTCGCGCTTGCACATAATGGAAACCTGGTGAACGCGACTCAGCTGAAGCAGCAGCTTGAAAATCAAGGGAGTATTTTTCAAACTTCTTCCGATACAGAGGTGTTGGCTCATCTCATTAAAAGAAGCGGCCATTTCGCATTGAAGGATCAAATTAAAAATGCTTTGTCCATGCTGAAAGGCGCGTATGCGTTTCTCATTATGACTGAAACAGAAATGATTGTGGCGCTTGATCCAAACGGACTCAGACCGCTATCCATTGCGATGCTCGGAGACGCGTATGTCGTAGCCTCAGAAACGTGTGCGTTTGATGTGGTCGGCGCGACTTATCTGCGTGATGTTGAACCGGGGGAAATGCTGATCATCAATGACGAAGGCATGAAAACAGAGCGTTTCTCCATGAACATCAACCGTTCAATCTGCAGCATGGAGTACATTTATTTCTCAAGACCTGACAGCAACATTGACGGTATCAACGTGCACAGCGCCCGTAAAAACCTTGGAAAAATGCTCGCTCAGGAATCAGCGGTAGAGGCTGATGTCGTAACGGGAGTGCCGGATTCAAGTATCTCCGCAGCCATCGGATATGCGGAAGCAACCGGCATCCCGTACGAGCTTGGACTGATCAAAAACCGTTATGTCGGCCGAACGTTTATCCAGCCGTCACAGGCTCTTCGCGAGCAGGGCGTCAGAATGAAGCTTTCCGCAGTGCGCGGTGTAGTAAAAGGCAAACGTGTTGTCATGGTTGATGACTCGATCGTGCGCGGAACGACAAGCCGCCGGATTGTAACGATGCTGAGGGAAGCGGGCGCGACAGAGGTGCATGTGAAAATCAGCTCGCCGCCGATCGCTCATCCGTGCTTCTACGGAATCGACACGTCCACTCATGAAGAACTGATCGCCTCCTCCCACTCGGTGGAGGAAATTCGCCAAGAAATCGGAGCGGATACGCTGTCATTCTTGAGCATAGACGGATTACTAAAAGGTGTCGGCAGACAGTATGAAGGCGAGCAATGCGGCCAGTGCCTCGCTTGCTTTACAGGGAAATATCCGACAGAAATTTATCAGGATACCGTTCTCCCGCACGTAAAAGAAGCGGTATTAACAAAATAAATGTTGAAAATGGGATAAAGGCAGCGGAGGTTCGGCTGCCTTTATCTTTCTGCAACAAAGAACGGTAAGCGGGAATTACGAAGCGCGCAAAAAGGAGTGATTGTGATGTCTGAAGCATACAAAAACGCAGGAGTTGACATCGAAGCCGGGTACGAAGCTGTAAAACGGATGAAAAAACATGTGGAGCGCACAAAAAGACTAGGCGTCATGGGCAGTCTGGGCGGATTCGGCGGCATGTTTGATTTATCAGAGCTGCCTTATAAAAAGCCGGTTCTTATTTCAGGAACAGACGGAGTGGGGACAAAGCTGAAACTCGCTTTTTCAATGGACAAGCATGATACGATCGGCGTAGACGCTGTGGCAATGTGTGTAAACGATGTGCTTGCCCAAGGAGCGGAGCCGCTGTTTTTCCTCGACTATCTTGCTGTCGGGAAAGCAGATCCCGTAAAAATTGAACAAATCGTAAAAGGCGTTGCCGATGGCTGTGAACAGTCGGGTTCTGCGCTTGTCGGCGGAGAAACGGCCGAAATGCCTGGTTTGTACACACCTGAAGAATACGACATCGCCGGTTTCTCAGTCGGTGTTGTCGAAAAGGATGAAATCGTTACGGGCGAAAACATCAAAGAAGGACATCTTCTGATCGGCCTCAGCTCAAGCGGCTTGCACAGCAATGGGTTTTCGCTTGTGCGGAAGGTTCTTCTTGAAGACGCAGGGCTTAACTTGGATGAAACATATGAAGCTTTCGAGCGCTCTCTTGGCGAAGAGCTGTTAGAGCCGACGAGAATTTATGTCAAGCCTGTGCTTGAAGCCGTCAATAGCGGCAAGATCGACGGCATGGCGCATGTGACTGGCGGAGGCTTTATCGAAAACCTGCCCCGTATGCTGCCTGAAGGCTTAAGCGCGGAAATTGACCACGGCTCTTGGCCGATTCCGGCGATCTTCACATTTTTACAGGAGCGCGGCAAGCTGAAAGAGGAAGACATGTTCAACGTCTTTAATATGGGCATCGGCTTTGTCCTTGCCGTAAAAGAAGAGCATCTGACGGATGTGATTCAAACACTTGAAGGCCATGGCGAAAAAGCTTACTTAATCGGCCGTGTCAAACAGGGTGAAGGCGTCACTTTCGGCGGTGCGTCTCTTTCATGAAAAAATTTGCGGTATTTGCATCCGGAAACGGATCGAACTTTGAAGCGATCGTCACTCGGTTAAAAGAAGAGAATTGGAATGCGGAGGTTTCACTGTTAGTGTGCGACAACCTTGAGGCAAAGGTGCTTGAACGTGCGGAGGCATTCAGCATCCCGTCGTTTGCATTCCAGCCGAAATCATATGAGAACAAGCCCGCGTTTGAGCGCTCGATCATAGAACAGCTCCGCCTCCATGAGGTTGAACTAATTGTGCTTGCCGGATATATGAGATTGATCGGTGACACTCTGCTCAAGGCATACGGCGGGAAAATCATAAACATCCATCCGTCTCTTCTGCCTGCGTTTCCTGGAATTGACGCTGTCGGCCAGGCGTACCGGGCAGGCGTGAAGGTGGCCGGTATTACGGTTCACTATGTCGATGAAGGTATGGATACAGGGCCGATCATCGCCCAGAAGGCGGTCGAAATCGGGGAAGGCGACACATTGGAAACAATTGAACAACACATACACGAACTAGAGCATAAGCATTATCCTAGCGTAATCAAAGAGCTATTAGGACTAAACAGCAGAGGTGAAAAGCAATGACAATTAAACGCGCACTAATCAGTGTTTCAGATAAAACGAATCTTGTCCCTTTTGTGAAAGAACTAACAGAGCTTGGCGTTGAAGTCATTTCAACCGGCGGCACGAAAAAACTTCTTCAGGAAAACGGCGTGAACGTCATCGGAATTTCTGAAGTAACAGGCTTTCCGGAAATAATGGACGGACGCTTAAAAACGCTTCATCCGAATATTCACGGAGGACTTCTTGCTGTGCGTGACAATGAAGAGCACATGTCCCAAATCAATGAGCACGGCATTTCTCCGATCGACTTAGTTGTAGTCAACCTCTATCCTTTTAAAGAAACGGTTTCTAAAGAGGATGTCGCTTATGAAGATGCGATTGAAAACATTGATATCGGAGGACCCGGCATGCTGCGCGCCGCATCCAAAAATCATCAGGATGTTACGGTCATCGTTGACCCTGCTGATTACAGTCCGGTCCTGAATCAAATCAAAGAAGAAGGCGGCGTTTCTCTTCAGAAAAAACGTGAACTGGCGGCGAAGGTTTTCCGCCATACGGCTGCATATGATGCGCTTATCGCCGAATACTTAACAAACTTTGTCGGCGAAAAGGATCCAGAGCAATACACAGTGACTTTTGAGAAAAAACAATCTCTTCGCTACGGAGAAAATCCGCATCAAGAAGCGACGTTTTATCAAAGCGCACTGCCGGCAAGCGGTTCAATCGCATCAGCTGAACAGCTGCACGGCAAAGAGCTTTCTTATAACAACATTAAAGACGCCGATGCGGCGGTCCAAATTATACGTGAGTTTACAGAGCCGGCGGCAGTTGCGGTCAAGCATATGAACCCATGCGGCGTCGGAACAGGCAAAACGATTGCAGAAGCGTTTAACAGAGCGTTTGCGGCAGATGAAACGTCTATTTTCGGCGGCATTATCGCGCTTAACCGTGAAGTGGACAAGGCAACGGCGGAAGTGCTGCATAAGATCTTTTTAGAAATCATTATTGCGCCTTCATTCAGTGAAGAAGCACTTGAGGTGTTAACGTCCAAGAAAAACCTGCGCCTCTTAACATTAGATGTGTCAGCTTCTATTAAAAAAGAGAAACAGCTTACTTCCGTTCAAGGCGGACTATTGTTTCAAGATTTAGACATGCACGGCTTTGATGACGCAAAAATCAGCATCCCGACAAAAAGGGAACCGAACGAACAAGAATGGGAAGACCTTAAGCTTGCTTGGAAAGTCGTGAAGCATGTGAAATCAAACGCGATCGTACTTGCAAAAGACAACATGACAGTCGGGGTAGGCGCAGGACAAATGAACCGCGTCGGCTCGGCGAAAATCGCGATTGAACAGGCCGGAGAAAAAGCGAAAGGCAGCGCGCTTGGATCTGACGCTTTCTTCCCGATGCCTGATACTGTTGAAGAAGCGGCAAAAGCTGGTGTCACAGCTATCATTCAGCCTGGCGGTTCTGTCCGTGATGAAGATTCTATCAAAAAAGCGGATGAGTACGGCATTGCCATGGTGTTCACCGGAATCAGACATTTCAAACATTAAGGGGATGAAAACGACGTGAATGTATTAATCATCGGTAAAGGCGGAAGAGAGCACACGCTGGCATGGAAAGCGGCAGAAAGCAGCCTTATTGATACTGTATTTGCAGCTCCGGGAAATGACGGCATGACATCTTCAGCTACACTTGTCAGCATCGAGGAAAATGACCACGCCGGACTTGTTGCGTTTGCAAAAGAAAACAACGTCGGTTTAACAATCGTCGGGCCAGAGGTTCCTTTAATCGAAGGTCTTGTTGATGAATTTGAAAAAGCGGGCCTGCGTGTTTTCGGTCCGTCAAAAGCGGCAGCAATCATAGAAGGCAGTAAGCAATTTGCGAAGGATTTGATGAGAAAATACCAAATTCCGACCGCTGAATACGAAACATTTACTTCGTTTGACGAGGCTAAAGCCTATGTACAGGAAAAAGGCGCTCCGATTGTCATTAAAGCGGACGGACTTGCGGCTGGCAAAGGCGTTACTGTAGCGATGTCGGAAGAAGAAGCAATCGCGTGCCTTCATGATTTTCTGGAAGATGAAAAGTTCGGAGATGCCAGCGCGTCTGTTGTCATCGAAGAATTTCTCTCCGGAGAAGAATTTTCTCTTATGGCGTTTGTGAAGGGAGAAACCGTCTATCCGATGGTGATCGCCCAGGATCATAAGCGTGCCTTTGATGGAGATAAAGGGCCGAACACAGGCGGAATGGGTGCTTATTCTCCGGTTCCGCAAATTTCAGAAGAAATCGTTCAGCACGCTGTAGAGACGATTGTCAAACCGGCGGCAAAAGCAATGGTCCAAGAAGGACGTTCCTTTACGGGTGTCTTATATGCGGGCCTTATGCTGACACAAGACGGCTCGAAGGTGATTGAATTTAACGCCCGTTTTGGCGATCCGGAAACACAGGTTGTCCTGCCGCGAATGGAATCCGACCTTGTGCAAGTTCTTCTTGATCTGCTGGATGAGAAGCAGGTTGAATTGAAATGGAAGAATACATCCGCCGTGAGTGTTGTGCTCGCATCTGAAGGCTACCCGGAAAGCTATGCCAAAGGCACGCCGATCGGAAGCCTCACATCAAGCAAGGATCAAGTAGTTGTCTTCCACGCCGGAACAAAAGCAGACGGCGAAACATTTGTCACAAACGGCGGCCGTGTGGCAAATGTGACGGCATTTGATGATACCTTTGAAGCAGCGAGAGACAGAGTGTATCAAGCCGTTGACGAAATCATCAAGCCCGGATTGTTTTTTAGAAAAGACATCGGAGCCCGCGCACTGAAGGTTTCTCAGAAATAAGATGAAAAAACCCCGCAGTTTGTGCTGCGGGTTTTTTGATGTCAGACAAAGGCATGCAGAAAGGCTGAAGAGGAAAGAACCACTAATGTCGTTGGTTTTCCGTGGTCCATGCAGGCATCGATAAAATCCTCAAGGGTATGCACCGATTCGGTGACGACCTTTGTTACATAGCTGTACATGCCTGTAATGCGATGATTTTCTGCTACGTCAGGGTGGCTTTGGGCGAAGGCGGCGTAATGTTTGCAGCTTTTCGGTTCCATGAGGATAAAGGCTGTAACCTGTTTGTTTAGCTTTTCAAAACAAATATTGGCGCTGTAACCAGTGATGATTCCTTTTTCTTCAAGCTTTTTGACCCGTTCAGCTGCGCTGGGAGAGCTGAGTCCGACGAGTTTCCCCAACTCAACCATGGTAAGTCTTGCGTTTTTCTGTAAATGCGAAAGGATTTGTAAGTCTGTGTGATCCATTTTGTTGGCTCCTTTTTATTTTAAGCAGAAACATATAGATTCCTTCATTATTAAATCCATCGGGTTCATTTTTCTTAATTGTAGCATATGGCTGTCTGTTTTCTTTTTCTATAATAAAGCCAGAGCAAAAAAGGAGGAAATAATGATGGAAACTTTACGGCGTTCGCTTACTTGGGTGCAGGGGACTGCGCTGACGATAGGGGCAGTGTTAGGATGCGGGATATTGATTCTCCCTTCCGTCACGGCTAATACGGCGGGGCCTGCTTCTTTATTGGCATGGGTGCTGATGTCTTTATTGTCCTTTCCGCTTGTCGGCACGCTGGCACGGCTTGTGAAAATAGCACCGAGTGCGGGAGGCATTACTGCATATGTTCAGCTTGCTTTTCACAGTAAAGCCGCTGCTGTCTTAGGGTGGATTATGATGGGCTCAGTACCGATCGGAGTGCCGATCATAGCGCTGGCCGGCGCGCATTATGTCGGCTCTGTCACGGGAGCGGGGAATGGCCAGATAACTCTTATAGCAGCCGGTATGCTTGGATTATCTATTATTCTCAATATAAAGGGACTGCGGCTGTCCGCGAAAATCAGCACTCTGGTCATCGTTATGATAGTGCTTTTACTGATTTTAGCCGCCGCGGTCTCGCTTCCTCATGTGAAAGCAACTGCGTTTCAGCCGTTTCTTCCTCATGGCTGGTTTGCTGCCGGTTCGGCATCTGTTGTGATCTTTTTTTCGTTTGTCGGCTGGGAGATGATCACGCCGCTGGCAGAAGAATTTAAGCGTCCGGAAAGAGACATTCCGGTCAGCTTGTTTTTAGCCGCCGTCTGTGTAGCGCTATTGTATATTATGATTTCCTTCGTGACCATCGGAACGCATGCTTATGGCGGAAACGGAAACATTGCCTCACTCAATATGTTAATGTCAAAGGGAATTGGCAAAAGCGGTGTCTATGTGACCGCATGGCTGGCACTTTTTATCACCTTCAGTACAATTCACGCGAACATTGCCGGATTTTCAAGAATGGTTTACGCATTGGCGAGAGAGGGACATTTTCCGCGTTATTTTGAAAAGGTCAGCTCAAAAAGCCATACGCCGGTGCGGGTGCTGATAGGGCTCGGAATCGTGTTTGGCTTGGTTCTTGCGGTGAACGGAGCGCTTCAGATTGATCCGGCGTTTTTGCTGAAAGGGCCAAGTGCCGCGTTTATCGCATCCTATTTGTTTACATTGGCGGCGGCGCTGAAGATATTGCACTGGAGGGATATCGGCTGGTGGCTGGCTTTAACTGCATTTGTTTTATGTTTGGGGATTTACTGTTTTTGCGGCTGGGCCTTCTTTTATCCGGTTGTGCTTGGGATAGCGGGGATGATGTATAAGAAATATGGGCGAGAAAATAAATAACAAGCCAAATGTCGGCTTGTTATTTTTCTCGTTGCTCATTATGATTTGTGTTTGCGGCGTTTTGGCACATATAAGTGACAGGGCAAAAACGTAAAATTCCGGAGGCTGCTTTCATGCCGCCCATAAAGATACAGAAGAGAGTCATTTTGCACCAAGGCTTTCTGGTGTACTTTGCTGCTGCTGCGGACATAAGGGTTAACCCGCAGGCGATTCGGAAAACGGCATTAAGTAAACTGATGTTTTGTTTCATGGATTTCAAGCTCCTTTTCACTTAAAAAAGTTTTTTAATCTAATCTTCAAAAATTTGTAACGTTTTAGCCGTGCGTGATATGTAAGGATGTGATACGATAAATCTAATACATGTAAAGGAGAGTATGTGAATGTCCGAACGTACCTTTAACTGGAAAAATAAAGACATCAGGTCACAGGTCGATGTTGTAGACTCAAAGCTTCTTCCGACACTCCTTTTACGGAATGCTCTCGTCTTAAATCCATTTTTAAAACAATGGCTGAAAAAAAATATTTGGATTTACCAAGACCGTATTGTCTATGTCGGGGATGACCTCCCAAATAAAACAGGTCACATTCATACGATTGATTGTGAAGGAAAGTACATTGTGCCTGGTTATATCGAACCGCACGCTCATCCTTTTCAAATATATAATCCCCATACGCTGGCGGAATATGTGTCTCAATTTGGAACAACAACATTTGTGAATGATAATTTATTTTTGCTTTTACAAAGCGGAAAAAAGAAAGCGCTTACTGTTTTGAACGAACTGAAAAAGCAGCCTGTTCAATATTTTTGGTGGTCTCGGTATGACCTTCAGACAGAGGTGCTCAATGAGGATCATATCCTGCCGTTTGATGTACGAAAGCAGTGGATGGAACATCCGGATGTTCTTCAAGGCGGCGAAATGACAGGATGGCCTCGTTTGATGGACGGCGATGATTTAATTTTGCACTGCATGCAAACCACTAAAAAGCATCGAAAGCGTATTGAAGGGCACTTTCCCGGAGCTTCAGAAAAAACGCTTACAAAAATGAAGCTGTTCGGAGCCGATTCTGATCACGAAGCGATGACAGGGGATGAAGTGCTGAGAAGATTAGAGCTTGGATATTATGTCTCGCTCAGAAACTCTTCGATTCGCCCTGATTTAAAAAACATATTACAAGATCTTCATGAAAGAAATTTCCGCCAGTACGATCACTTTTTTTATACGACTGACGGCGCGACGCCTAACTTTTATAAGGGCGGCATGATAAATGAAATGATCCGGATTGCGCTGGACGAAGGTGTGCCGGCTATTGACGCCTATAATATGGCATCCTTTAATATAGCGAAGTATTACCAGATTGATGATTACCTGGGTGTAGTCGGGCCGGGGAGATTAGCCTCGTTAAATATTCTTGATGACCCTGCAAATCCTGATCCGGTTACCGTCCTTTCAAAAGGAGTGATCCTGCGTGAAGACGGCCGAAATATGAATGCGTTTACAGAAATGGATTGGAACAAAGGCGGTCTTGTCCCGTTAGAGCTGTCATATGATATGACGATGGATGATTTACAGTTTTCGATGCCGATGGGTGTGAAGATGCGAAATGCTGTTATAATGGAGCCGTATATGATTGCGATCGACAATTCAGTTGACCAGCTTTCTTTTGACCATGATGAATGTTACTTAACAATGCTTGATAAGCAGGGGAAATGGCGTGTGAACACGATGGTCAAAGGATTTGCCTCCAGTGTGCAGGGATTTGTCAGTTCCTTTACGACGACCGGCGATATTATCGCGATTGGAAAAAATAAAGCTGATATGCTGCTTGCTTTTGCACGTATGAAAGAAATCGGAGGGGGGATTGTCCTCGCGGAAAACGGGGAAATTCTGCACGAGATCCCGCTGCATTTATGCGGATGCGCCTCTTCCGAAAAGTACGAGACTGTGCTCGAAAAGGAATTAAAGCTGAAAACCCTTTTGGCTGAAAGAGGCTATCAATTTTCTGATCCTATCTATACGCTGCTCTTTTTGCAGAGCACTCATCTTCCTTATATACGCATTACGCCGAGGGGAATCTTCGACGTGATGAAAAAAACTGTACTCTTTCCGTCGATAATGCGTTAAAATATAAAAGAGCAGGGAGCCAACACATGAAAAAATGGATGGCAGTTTGTATGCTATGTTTCGCGTTTTTCTTGCTTGTTTCTTGTCAGCAAAAGGACTCTCTCCCAGGAAAAACAACGAAGCCAAAAGCTCCGTTGACGGGATTGAAGACTGAGCAGAAAGTGGCTGAACGGCGGCCTGTGGCTGTTGTCATGAACAACCATCCTAAGGCGAGGCCGCAATCAGGGCTGGATAAGGCTGATGTTGTCATAGAGGCGCTTGCTGAAGGGCAGATCACGCGGTTTTTGGCCGTTTTTCAAAGCCAAATGCCGGAGACTGTCGGACCTGTGCGGAGTGCGAGGGAATATTTCGTCACTCTCAGTAACGGCTTTGACAGTATTTTTGTCCACCATGGCTGGAGCCCCGGCGCAAAAGAGCAGCTGGAGTCCGGAGCTGCCGACAATATAAACGGATTGGATTTTGACGGAAGCTTGTTTTGGAGAGCCGATTTTAGCAAACCGCCTCACAATTCCTATACGTCTTATAAGTACATAAAAAAGGCTGCGGAGCAAAAAGGATATGAGCTGAACGGTGAAACAAACGCCCTTCCTTTTCAAACATCAGAAGCAAAACCTTCTAATGAATCTTACAATGTTCGGGTAGATTATGGAACAAAGAACGTTACAAATCTTGTCGAATATGATTATGATAAAAAAGCTGACGCTTATACGAGAAGCTCTGATGGTGTAACAACGACAGACCGGGAGACCGGAAAGCCGGTTGCAATGCAAAACATTTTCATTGTTGAAGCCAGCCATCACATTATTGATCAAGACGGAAGGCGTGGCATCGACATTGAATCAGGAGGGAAAGGTCTTCTGATTCAGCACGGGAACGCCATTGAGACAGACTGGAAAAATGAAAGCGGCCGTATTCTGCCTGTAAAGGACGGAAAGGTGCTTCCGTTTGTGCCGGGAAAGACATGGATCAATATCGTGCCTGATCTCGATGCAGCTTCCATTAGTAAAGGAGAAGGTGTGTAACGATGCAAATCGATAAATTACGCGGCAAAGAGCTAGACCAGCTATTTAATTCCATATTATCGCTCAAAGACCTTGAAGAATGCTATCGCTTCTTCGATGATCTTTGCACAATTAATGAAATTCAATCTTTGGCGCAGCGTCTTGAAGTTGCAAGAATGCTTCGCGACGGAAATACGTACCATAAGATTGAAACAGAAACGGGGGCTTCCACAGCTACCATTTCCCGTGTGAAGCGATGCTTGAATTATGGAAATGATGCTTATGAAATGGCGCTTGACCGCGCGAAGGAGATGGAAAGTGAGTCTTCTTCAACATAAGAGTACCGCCTTGCTTACACAGCAAGGCGGTTTTTTTATGAAATGGAGTGCTTGAGGCTGGCTGTTTCGGACGTGCTGCCATCCGTTTTTCGGTACGCAATATGCTGTTTGGAAAAGTGAATTGGAGAATCAATTCCAGCCGCGGCAGCCAGATTAAACAGGCCTTCTCGTAATGAAATCACATAATTGCAGACCCGATGCTGTTTTTCCTCTATGCTGAGCGCTTTTTGCAGCTTTGGATCAGTTGTCGCTACACCGACGGGGCATGTGTTTGTATGGCATACTAATGCGCGGATGCAGCCGACTGAAAACATCATGCCGCGCGCAATGTTTACGAAATCAGCCCCGAGTGCCAAAGCGATTGCAACCTTATCAGGTGTCAGCAGTTTTCCGGAAGCGAAAATTTTCAGCTTATCCCGCATGCCGTATTTTCTGAGCAGCGTATCAACGATCGGGAGCGCTGTCATTATTGGAAGTCCTACTGTGTCAGCAAGTTCGTGAAAGGAAGCGCCGGTGCCGCCTTCACTCCCGTCAACCGTGATAAAATCAGGATGCTTTCCGGTTTTTTTCATATAAGAGACAAGCTCTTCGATTTCGTCAGGATTCCCTACGACAATCTTCATGCCGACCGGTTTTTTGCCCACTTCCCGAAGCTTTTCTATAAAATCAAGCATCTCAGGAACGTTCGAAAATTCATGAAAACGATTTGGGCTGTCAATTGACTTTCCGGGCTCCACATTACGAATATCAGCAACTTCTTCCGTCACCTTTACACCGTCAATATGGCCGCCCCGTGTTTTGGCTCCTTGAGCGAGCTTCAGTTCAAACGCTTTAATTTGGTCAAGCCGGCTTTTCTTTTTAAACTCTTCAAAAGAAAATTCTCCGTTTTTTGAGCGGACCCCGAAAAGACCCGGCCCGATCTGACAAATAATATCGGCGCCTCCTTTTAGGTGGTACTCAGACAATCCGCCTTCTCCAGTATTCATCCAAGTGCCGCCTGCCTGATGCAGTCCTTTTGACAATGCCGTGATCGCGCGGTCTCCAAGTGACCCATAGCTCATAGCGGATTGGCCGACAAGACCCTTCACATAAAATGGCTTCTCACATGTATTCCCGCCGATGACCTGCACATCGTCAGGGTGAAGAAAATACGGGTCTGCTTCGGTTCGCTCGGTATGTTCGCTGCGTCTTAACAGATTGTCCTTGTCAATTTTGTATACTTGGGTTTGGATTTTGGGTGTTTGGCTGACGCGAAGCTCCTCTCTTTGTTTCGGAAAAAGAGAGTTGCGGATATAATAGCCCGGTTTATCAAAATCTCTTTCAGACCCGAATCCCATCATTCTGCTTTTATATTTACCCGACATGACGGTTTGTTCATATTCTCTCCTTGAAAAGGGCTGTTCCTCATTATCATTGCTGAATAAATACTGTCGCAGCTCCGGTCCGATTTTTTCAAAAATATAGCGGATTTTCCCTGCTACGGGGTAGTTGCGGAGGACGGAATGTTCCTGCTGTTTTTCATCCTTTATGTAAATCCAGATCAACAGTGCTATTGGGATAAGAAGAATCCCGATTAATAATGCTATGAGGGCAATAATTACTTTCTCCATCTTTTCAAACTCCTTTTTTATGTAACCATTTCCACTGTTTGACGATTTCCAAACAATAACACTTTGACAGGTGGGAATATGACAGGAAATGTAACGGAAAAGAGTGCAGATTTAATGGATAAATATATAAGGAGGCGAATCAAACAGTCTTTTTCAGTGAATAACGAGAATGACTGCTTTTTCCGTTTTTCCGCAGTATGTGAATTTGTTATAATATTTAAATGGTAAGAAACGAATGGAGGACGTATTACATGTACGATGTTACCGAGTGGAAGCATGTCTTTAAACTCGATCCGAATAAAGAGATATCTGACGAGCAGCTTGATATGCTGTGCGAATCCGGAACTGACGCAATTATCATCGGCGGAAGCGACAATGTGACGGAAGACGACGTACTGCGGCTGATGTCAAAGGTGAGGCGTTTCTTAGTGCCGTGTGTCCTTGAAGTGTCAACTACTGATGCCATCGTGCCGGGATTTGACCTGTATTTTATTCCGAGTGTGCTCAACAGCAGAAATCCGGACTGGATAGTCGGGCTTCACAAGCAGGCAATGAAGGAATACGGCGATTTGATGTCGATGGAGGACATTGTGACAGAAGGATATTGTATTTTAAACCCTGATTGTAAAGCGGCTGCTTTGACAGATGCGGATACGGATCTGGACGCGGAGGATGCGGCTGCCTATGCGAGGGTCTCTGAACATTTGCTTCACCTCCCTATTTTTTATTTGGAGTACAGCGGGGTGCTTGGAGACATAGAAGTCGTGAAGGAAACGAAGGCTGTGTTAGAAAGAACTACCCTGTTCTACGGCGGCGGCATTAAAGACGCGGATACGGCTAAACAAATGGCTGAGCACGCGGATGTAATTGTCGTGGGAAATGCGGTATATGATGATTTTAAACAGGCGCTGGGGACTGTAGCGGCTGTAAAAGGCGAGTAGCGAAACGGACGGATTTGGTTTATGATAGAACATATGTTTGAATAGGCGGTGAACGGATTTTGAATTATATAAGCAATCAATTATTAAGCGGACTCAATCCAGTTCAGCAGGAAGCGGTCAAAACAACGGACGGGCCGCTTCTGTTAATGGCTGGCGCAGGAAGCGGGAAGACGCGGGTGCTGACGCACAGAATCGCTTACCTCATGGCGGAAAAGCATGTGGCCCCTTGGAACATCTTGGCGATCACATTTACGAATAAAGCAGCGAGAGAAATGAAGGAACGTGTGGAAAGCATTCTCGGACCCGGGGCGGATGATATTTGGATTTCGACTTTCCACAGCATGTGTGTGCGGATTTTGCGGAGAGATATCGACCGAATCGGCATTAATCGGAATTTCTCCATCCTTGACACGTCAGACCAGCTCTCAGTGATTAAAGGCATTTTAAAAGAACGCAATATCGACCCGAAAAAATTCGACCCGAGAAGTATGCTCGGCTCCATCAGCAGCGCGAAAAATGAGCTGATTGATCCGGAGGAATACGCAAAATCAGCAGGCGGCTATTATGATCAGGTCGTCAGCGATGTATATACGGATTATCAGAAAAAACTTCTGAAAAACCAATCGCTTGATTTCGATGATTTAATTATGACAACGATCAAGCTGTTTGACCGTGTGCCGGAAGTTCTTGAGTTTTATCAGCGCAAGTTTCAATACATTCATGTTGATGAATATCAGGATACAAACAGAGCGCAGTATCTGCTTGTGAAGCAGATGGCAAAACGCTTCCAGAATATTTGCGTAGTAGGAGATTCTGACCAGTCGATTTACAGATGGCGCGGAGCGGATATCGCCAATATTCTTTCCTTTGAAAAAGATTATCCGAATGCGAGTGTCATTTTGCTTGAGCAAAACTACCGCTCAACCAAGCGGATTTTACATGCGGCCAATGAAGTGATTAAAAACAATTCAAACCGCAAGCCGAAAAATTTGTGGACAGAAAACGATGATGGAATCAAGATTTCATATTACCGCGGCGATAATGAATTTGGCGAAGGGCAGTTTGTCGCAGGAAAGATTCATCAGCTCAGCAGCTCCGGCAAGCGCCGCCTTTCCGATATCGCCATTTTGTACCGGACGAATGCCCAGTCGCGGGTTATTGAGGAAACCCTATTAAAAGCAGGGCTGAACTACAACATCGTCGGCGGCACAAAATTCTATGACAGAAAAGAGATTAAAGACATTCTCGCTTATTTGCGACTCGTGTCAAATCCAGACGATGACATCAGCTTTAACCGAATTGTCAACGTGCCGAAACGCGGTGTCGGTGCAACATCAATGAATAAGATCGCCGAATACGCCGCAATGAACGGCATGTCCCTGTTTCAGGCCCTCGGCCAGGTCGATTTTATCGGTGTAAGTGCCAAGGCGGCCAATGCGCTTGACAGCTTCAGACAAATGATTGAGAATCTCACAAACATGCAGGATTATTTGTCAATTACAGAGCTGACTGAAGAAATTCTGGACAAAACGGAATACAGAGAAATGCTGAAGGCTGAAAAATCAATTGAAGCCCAAAGCCGTTTAGAAAACATTGATGAGTTCTTGTCAGTAACGAAAAACTTCGAACAAAAGAGCGAAGACAAAACCCTCGTTGCATTCCTGACTGATTTAGCGCTGATTGCTGATATCGATCAGCTTGATCAGCAAGAGGAAGAATCAGGAACCAATGATGCCGTAACATTAATGACGCTGCACGCGGCCAAAGGCCTTGAATTCCCTGTTGTTTTCTTAATGGGACTTGAAGAAGGCGTATTCCCGCACAGCCGATCTTTAATGGAAGAAGCGGAGATGGAAGAAGAACGCCGGCTGGCTTACGTAGGCATCACCAGGGCAGAACAGGAGCTTTATCTGTCCAATGCCAAAATGCGCACATTATTCGGCAGAACCAATATGAATCCGGAATCAAGATTTATTTCTGAAATACCGGATGAGTTATTGGAGAACCTAAATGAGAAGAAAGAAACAAGAGCGGCATCTGCGAGAAAAATGCAGCCAAGACGCGGTCCTGTTTCACGTCCGGTCTCTTATGCAAGCAAAACAGGCGGCGACGGGCTGAACTGGTCGGTAGGCGACAAAGCCGGACACAAAAAATGGGGCACAGGAACGGTTGTCAGCGTGAAAGGCGAGGGCGAAAACACGGAGCTTGATATCGCATTCCCGAGCCCGGTGGGTGTCAAGCGTCTTCTCGCAGCATTTGCACCGATTGAAAAGCAGTAATTGAATGATGAAAGGAAGAATCTGATGGACAAAGAAGCAGCGAAACGCCGGGCAGAAGACCTGCGCAGCACAATCAACCAGTATAGCTATGAATATTACACCTTAGATGAGCCAAGCGTTCCGGATTCTGAGTACGATAAACTGATGCAGGAGCTTCTCGATTTAGAGGAAGAACATCCGGATCTCAGAACGCCGGATTCTCCCACGCAGCGTGTTGGCGGCGCCGTGATTGACGCTTTTCAAAAAGTGCGTCACGGCACACCGATGCTCAGTCTCGGCAACGCTTTTAATGCTGAGGACCTGCGTGATTTCGACCGACGTGTCCGTCAGGCCGTCGGAGACGATGTGGCGTACAATGTGGAGCTGAAAATAGACGGTCTTGCTGTTTCTCTCCGTTATGAAGACGGCTATTTTGTCAGAGGCGCGACAAGGGGAGACGGAACAACGGGCGAGGATATTACGGAGAATTTAAAGACCATTCGCAATATCCCGCTGAAGATGAAACGTAATCTTTCCATAGAAGTGCGCGGCGAAGCCTACATGCCGAAGCGTTCGTTTGAAGCGCTGAATGAAGAACGGCTGAAAAAAGAAGAAGAACCATTCGCCAATCCGCGAAACGCTGCCGCGGGATCACTCAGACAGCTCGATCCGAAAATTGCGGCGAAACGAAATCTCGATATCTTCGTCTACAGTATAGCGGAGCTTGACGAAATGGGTGTGGATACACAAAGCCAGGGGCTTGATTTTCTCGACGAGATCGGATTTAAGACAAACCAGGAACGAAAAAAATGCGGTACCATAGATGAAGTCATTGATATGATCGAAGAGCTGCAAGCCAAGCGTGCAGACCTGCCGTACGAAATCGACGGCATCGTAGTAAAAGTGGACTCACTTGATCAGCAGGAGGAGTTAGGCTTTACGGCGAAAAGCCCGCGCTGGGCCATTGCGTATAAATTTCCTGCCGAAGAAGTCGTCACAACGCTGCTTGATATTGAACTGAACGTCGGAAGAACAGGTGTCATAACGCCGACTGCGGTACTTGAGCCTGTAAAAGTTGCGGGTACGACCGTCCAAAGAGCATCCCTTCATAACGAAGATTTAATTAGGGAAAAAGACATCCGTATTCTTGATAAGGTTGTGATCAAAAAGGCGGGCGACATTATCCCGGAAGTCGTGAATGTACTGACTGAGCAGCGCACAGGGCAAGAGAAAGAATTTAACATGCCGACAACCTGTCCGGAGTGCGGAAGCGAGCTTGTGCGCATCGAGGGAGAAGTGGCCTTGCGCTGCATCAATCCTGAATGTCCCGCGCAAATCAGGGAAGGCTTGATTCATTTTGTCTCGCGTAATGCCATGAACATTGACGGACTGGGAGAGCGTGTGATCACCCAGCTGTTTCAAGAGAAACTCGTCCGCAATGTGGCGGATTTGTATAAGCTGACGAAAGAACGGGTCATCCAGCTTGAACGGATGGGTGAAAAATCTACCGACAACCTGATCAGCTCCATTCAAAAATCGAAGGAAAACTCATTGGAGCGTCTGTTATTCGGCCTTGGCATCCGCTTTATCGGCTCAAAAGCCGCCAAAACGCTTGCCATGCACTTTGAAAGCTTGGATCATCTGAAAAAAGCGAACAAAGAAGAGCTGCTTGCGATTGATGAAATCGGAGAAAAAATGGCTGATGCAGTGATCACATATTTCCAAAAAGAAGAAATGCTCGAGCTACTGGATGAATTAGAACAGCTTGGTGTAAACACACTCTACAAAGGCCCGAAAAAAGTAAAAGTGGAAGACAGTGATTCTTATTTCGCAGGCAAAACAATTGTCCTGACCGGAAAGCTGGAAGAGCTGTCAAGAAATGATGCCAAAGCGCAGATTGAGGCGCTCGGCGGAAAGCTTACCGGCAGCGTCAGCAAAAACACAGATTTGGTCATCGCCGGAGAAGCGGCGGGAAGCAAGCTGACAAAAGCGGAAGAGCTGAACATTGAAGTATGGAATGAAGAACAGTTATTGGGAGAGCTAAAGAAATAAGAGGAGTGTTTTCTATTGAAAAAGTCTTTGCTAGTGGCGGCAGCCTCGGCAGCAGTGTTAATGCTGTCTTCCTGCTCGCCGAGTTTTGGGGGGGATAAGGAGGAAGAGATTACGCAAAAAACTGAGAAATCCTCAGAAAAAGCGATTATACCAAAATACAATATCTCTGATTCCTATTATAAAATGGTGCTTCCGTTCAAAGCGGGAAAAGCACGCGGCCTGACAACAGAGCGGTTAAATACAAGGCTGGATATTGACGAATTTGAAACGGGCCTTATGCGCCTCGCTCAAGATTCATTCTCGACGGATGATTATTTGTTCCAAGAGGGCCAATACTTAGATGAAGATACGGTATTAAGCTGGCTGGCCCGCAAAAAAGAAGGCTCTGATCTGAAGAAAGCGGAAAAAGAAGATAAAGACTTTGAAAACCTGGGCCTTAATCCGGTACTGCCAAGTTCCGGCTCAACGAAAGAAAAGAATGAAAACAGTCCTGTTTATTTGGCGACAATGCTTGAACATGACTATTTAGTCAGAAAAGATAAAAATTCCATTCAGCTTGGCGGCGTAATGATCGGGCTCGCATTAAACTCAGTCTATTACTACAGGGAAAAAACAGGTGATCCTCAGCAAGAGGTGACAATTGATGACAAAACGCTTCGGAAGGAAGGCGAAAAAATCGCCCAGGAAGTCATCAACCGTTTGCGTAAAAAAGATAATCTGAAAAACATTCCGATTACGGTCGCGCTTTATAAACAGGCGTCAAAAACATCAATCGTTCCGGGGAACTTTATCGCCAAAACCGAAGTCAAAGCCGGCTCCACCGATATCGGCAGCTGGGATGATGTCAAAGAGAAATATGTATTCTTCCCGGCAGATGACTCGACAAAGCAGAAGTATCCGGACGATGCGGAGCTGTTTACACGCTTTAAAAACGCAATTGACAGCTACTTCCCGAATTACACAGGCGTTGTCGGAACGGCAATGTATGAAAATGATGACATGAAAAAAATGAAAATTGAAATCCCGATGCAGTTTTACGGAAAGAGCGAAGTCGTCGCCTTTACGCAATACTTAACGGGAGAGGTCATGGACTACTACTCAAAGAACTCGCTCGATGTTGAAATTGACATCACCTCATCAGACGGACAGGAAGCCGTTATCCTCCGCAATGCGGGAGACAGCGAACCAACCGTCCATATTTATGATTAACCGAAACATATGAATAAACGAAATAACCCTTACATCACGTTTTCAGTGGCTAAGGGTTATTTTTTATTAAAATGACTCATTTTTCAAACATTTACAATATAAGAATTAAGTGATTATGTTATGATTTAAGAGGAATAGAAAATGAATCCATTTATTCGATATCTTTATGTACATGTGGAAAACTCCTTTTTCTGAAGTGGTTTAAAGAATTAAAAAATAAAGGTGGTATGTTGATGCTCTGACTTTTTCGAAAAAAACACGCATAAGGAACTTTGAAAATAGATGAAAAGGGAGAATCAGCATGCATAAAGATATAAAAGCGATTTTTAATGAAGATAAGGTATTGGCAGAAGCCGCAAACATATATGGGTTTAAACGAACACAAGTCCAATTTCTCGGAGACGCGGAAAACTACGTGTACGAGTTTATAAAGGATGAAGAACCTTTTATTTTGAAAATCACGCATACGATCCGCAGATCTCCTCAATATATCTTTGGGGAAATGGAATGGCTTCATCACCTTGCAAAAGGAGGGCTTTCCGTTGCCAAGCCAATTCCGTCATTAGACGGAAAAGATGTTGAAGAAGTATCGGATGGAACAGGCGGAGCATTTTTACTAAGAGTCTATGAAAAGGCGCCGGGCCATAAGGTAGAGGAAGCGGACTGGAATGGAAAATTATTTTATCAGCTTGGAACATATACAGGCGAAATGCATCGGCTGACGAAAAGCTATCAAGTAAGTAATCCTGCATATAAGAGACAAGAGTGGGATGAAGAAGAGCAATTAAAACTCAGAAAATATGTTCCTCAAGACCAAAAAAGGATATTCGAGCAGGCGGACGCTTTAATGGAGAAGCTGCGCCAATTACCGAAGGGCCCTGACCATTATGGATTGGTTCATGCTGATTTGCACCATGGCAATTTCAACTGGGACAACGGAAAAATCACAACCTTTGACTTTGACGATATCAGCTACAATTGGTTTGTCAATGATATCAGTATTCTCCTCTATAACATTCTGTGGTATCCGGTCATTCCATACGAAGATAAAGCTGCTTTTACAGAAGAATTTATGCGGCATTTTCTGAGTGGGTATCGCGAGAAAAATGAACTTGATGCAGCGTGGCTGACAAAGATTCCTGATTTCCTCCGTCTGCGTCATATGATTATTTACGGATTATTTCATCAGGCGTTTGATCTTGAGACGATAGGCCAAGAAGAAAAAGAAATGCTTAACGGATTCAGACAGGATATAGAAAACAGAACACCGATCACACCATTTGATTTTTCTAAGCTGAACTAAAAAGGAATGCGCCGGCTGATATAAGAGCCGGCGTTTCTTTTTTGCATAAAAAAGCCTTCAAGATCAGGCACCTTGAAGACTTTTATAAAGTATCGCACTTCACGCCGACAACGCCGTCGATCGCTTTAATATCGTAATAAACGTCTGTCGTATATCGGTTTTTATGAACCCGGATTTTGACCTCCATAATCGGAAACTCCTTTTCATGCAAATCATCAATCCGAACGGAGTGGATACGAATGTTTTTCCCCTTCATCTGTTTGAGGATCTCTGTCATCTTTTCTTTGTCAGAAAGCGACATGCGGACGCGGATGTCTTTTTCCTGCAAACGGTCCGGTCCGATTTTTCTGATCAGCCACGGCAAAACCTCCACGCTGATCAAAATGAACAGGAGGCTGACGAATGCTTCTTTATAGAAGCCTGCGCCGGTGGCAAGACCAAGTCCGGCCGCTCCCCAAATCATGGCGGATGTGGTCAAACCGGAAATGACATCATTGCTTTTCCTTAGAATAACACCGGCACCGATAAAGCCGACCCCGGAGATGATTTGCGCGGGCAGACGCAGAGGATCCATCATGACGCGGTAAAATTTGGGGAAATGGTATGCGGCGTTAATACTGACGATTGTCAGCATACATGAGCTAACGGCGATCACGATACAGGTCTTTAACCCAAGGGGTTTATTTTTCAACTCCCGCTCAAGACCGATGATCATGCCGATTAATGTAGCGATGCCTAATTTCACTAATATATCCGGTTCTATATACCAGTCCAACAGCAAATCCCCCTATCTTCTCGATGTACTTAAATTTATATGATTTTCTCACAGTATTTATAGCAGGACAAGTGCATAAGAGTACAAAAGCCATCAAGTGCAACACCTGATGGCTTCCTTCGTTATTTTCCGCGTTTTAATAGCTTTTCCATATCGCTGAATAACTTGTATGACGCATCCGCCGGTTTTTTTGTTAAAAGGCTGACAACAACGCCGGCGATCAAACTGAGGAAAAACCCCGGAATGATCTCAAACACGCCTGTTGATTTTGCAAGCCCCGTTGTAATCCAGAGGAGAACGGTGACTGCCCCTACGATCATAGCCGCAAGCGCGCCCCTTTCGTTCATCCGTTTCCAGTAGAGACTGAGAAGAATCGCCGGTCCGATTGCTGAACCAAATCCGGCCCACGCGTATCCGACCAAGTCAAGAATCGTACTGTTCGGATTCAGGGAAAGCAGGATGGCAATCACAGCCACAACCAATACTGATAAACGGCCTGTCATTACAAGTTCTTTATCAGTTGCTTCCCGTCTGAAAAACGAGCGGTATAAATCTTCCGTAATCGCACTGGCTGTCACTAAAAGCTGGGAAGAAATAGAGCTCATAATCGCAGCTAAAATGGCTGATAGCAAAAAGCCCGTGATAAATGGATGGAACAAAATTTTAGAAAAAATAATGAAAATCGTTTCCGGATCATTTACAGCGACTCCGAATTTATGCGTATATGCGACACCGATTAAGCCTGTAAGTAAAGAGCCGACAACTGAAATGACCATCCAGCTCATCCCGATTCTGCGCGCAGGCTTTAAATCTTTCACATTTTTAATCGCCATAAAACGGACAATGATATGAGGCTGGCCGAAATATCCCAAGCCCCACGCTAAATAAGAAATAATGCTAATGACGCTCGCGCCTTTAAAAACATCCAAAAGCATCGGGTTCACAGCGTTAATTTGATCAACAGTTGTTGTAACGCTCCCCAGCTGGGTAAAAGCAACGATCGGCACAAGCACTAGTGCTGTAAACATAATCGCACCTTGCACAAAGTCAGTCAGACTGACAGCGAGGAAACCGCCAAACAGAGTGTATAATACAACAATAGCGGTGGTCAGAAACAATCCTAACTTATAATCCGCTCCAAAAGCAGATTCAAACAGTCTTCCTCCTGATACCATCCCGGAAGATGTATACAGTGTGAAAAAGACCATAATAATTAAGGCTGAAACAATTTTCAACACAGATGAAGAATGCTGAAATCGTTTATCAAAGAAATCAGGGATCGTAATCGCATCATCAGCGACTTCCGTATAGGCACGCAGCCTTGGTGCAAGCAGCAAGTAATTGGAATAAGCTCCAATCGTTAAGCCGAGTGCAAGCCATAAGGTTGAAAGCCCGGTTGCAAACATGGCGCCGGGAACCCCCATCAGCATCCACGCGCTCATATCCGCGGCTCCGGCAGACAGTGCGGTGACAAATGGCCCGAGTCCTCTTCCGCCGAGCATATAGTCATTGATATTTGTTGTTTTTCTAAATGCATACCATCCAATCAAAAGCATGGCTGCAAAGTAAATTGCTAAAGATATGATAAGTTCAATATTCACGTTTTACCCTCTCTTCTTTCCTGTTAATTTTGACATCACCTCTCGATTTTGATGGTGCCAGTTAAGTTTTACTGGCGCTAGCATAAGGAAACCTGAACGGATTCAGTATGCTATGGTAACTTAACCTATCAGAGTATTCCCGATCAATCAACCGATGAAACTTCAAGGGATAAAAAGAGAATGTTGAGTCAACATACACCGTTATAACGATGAAAACGCTTACTAAAATCGGTTAAAGTAAAAATATTCTGAAAAATATTTCATTGCTCCTTATGTTTGTTTTTAGTATAGAATAAGATAGAAATCAGCCTGCTGCAATCAGGCGGAAATATCGTGTTTTGTTGCTTTAAAGGGCTTGTTTTTGATATGATCAGTATTATATGACTTATCGGGGAAATATGTGGAGGTGGATAATATGTCACGAATTTCAATAGAAGAAGTAAAGCACGTCGCCCACTTAGCGAGACTTGCGATTACAGATGAAGAAGCGGAAATGTTCACAGAACAGCTTGACAGCATTATTTCATTTGCCGAGGAGCTCAACGAAGTGGACACAGACAATGTGGAGCCTACGACTCACGTGCTGCAAATGAAAAACGTCATGAGAGAAGATGAAGCGGGTAAAGGTCTTCCGGTTGAGGATGTTATGAAAAACGCTCCTGACCATAAAGACGGCTATATTCGTGTGCCATCAATCTTGGATTAGAGGAGGGATATCAGAATGTCATTATTTGATCATAAAATAACTGAATTAAAACAGCTTATACATAAAAAAGAGATCAGCATTTCTGATCTGGTGGATCAATCTTATAAACGGATTCAGGAAGTGGACGGAAAAGTCCAGGCATTTTTGCAGCTTGATGAAGAAAAAGCGCGCGCGTATGCGAAGGAACTCGACGAGGCGGTTGACAGCCGTTCTGAGCACGGCCTTCTATTCGGAATGCCGATCGGCGTGAAAGATAATATCGTAACAAAAGGGCTTCGCACAACGTGCTCAAGCAAAATTCTTGAAAACTTCGACCCGATTTACGACGCAACTGTCGTTCAGCGCCTTCAGGATGCTGAAGCGGTAACGATCGGAAAGCTGAACATGGACGAATTCGCTATGGGTTCTTCGACTGAAAACTCAGGGTTTAAGCCGACGAAAAACCCTTGGAATCTGGATACTGTGCCGGGCGGCTCAAGCGGCGGTTCTGCTGCGGCGGTTGCTGCGGGCGAAGTGCCGTTTTCCCTTGGTTCTGACACGGGCGGCTCCATCCGCCAGCCGGCTTCCTTCTGCGGAGTTGTCGGACTGAAGCCTACATACGGACGAGTGTCCCGTTACGGATTGGTTGCATTTGCATCTTCATTAGATCAAATCGGGCCGATCACAAGATCAGTTGAAGATAACGCGTTCTTGCTGCAGGCCATTTCAGGCGTAGACAAAATGGATGCGACAAGCGCAAATGTGGATGTTCCTGATTTTCTTTCTTCATTAACTGGCGATATTAAAGGCTTAAAAATTGCCGTTCCGAAAGAATATCTCGGAGAAGGCGTCGGAAAAGAAGCGAAAGAATCTGTTCTGGCTGCTTTGAAAGTACTTGAAGGACTCGGCGCCACTTGGGAAGAAGTATCTCTTCCGCACAGCAAATACGCTCTTGCGACGTATTACTTGCTTTCTTCTTCAGAAGCGTCAGCGAACCTTGCCCGTTTTGACGGCATCCGCTACGGATACCGCACTGACAATGCGGACAACCTTCTTGATCTTTATAAACAAACGCGTTCAGAGGGCTTCGGCAATGAAGTGAAACGCCGTATCATGCTTGGCACGTTTGCCCTAAGTTCCGGCTACTATGACGCTTATTACAAAAAAGCGCAAAAAGTGCGGACGCTCATTAAAAAAGACTTCGAAGACGTATTTGAGAAATATGATGTTATCGTCGGACCGACTACGCCGACACCTGCGTTTAAACTAGGTGAAAACACGAAAGATCCGCTTACAATGTACGCAAACGATATTTTGACAATTCCGGTCAACCTTGCGGGCGTACCGGGAATCAGCGTGCCATGCGGACTCGCGGACGGACTTCCGCTCGGCCTGCAAATTATCGGAAAACACTTTGACGAAAGCACTGTATACCGCGTTGCCCATGCGTTTGAGCAGGCAACAGACCATCATAAAGCAAAACCTGAACTGTAAGGGGTGAAACGAATTGAACTTTGAAACGGTAATCGGACTTGAAGTCCATGTTGAGTTAAAAACGAAATCTAAAATTTTCTCAAGCTCTCCAACGCCGTTCGGCGCAGCGGCAAATACGCAGACAAGCGTCATCGACCTTGGCTATCCGGGCGTTTTGCCTGTTTTAAATAAAGAAGCGGTTGAATTCGCGATGAAAGCGGCAATGGCGCTGAACTGCGAAATTGCAACAGATACGAAGTTTGACCGGAAAAACTATTTCTATCCTGACAACCCGAAGGCCTATCAAATTTCTCAATTTGACAAGCCGATCGGCGAGAACGGCTGGATTGAAATCGAAGTCGGCGGCAAAACGAAAAAAATCGGCATTACCCGCCTTCACCTGGAGGAAGATGCAGGGAAGCTGACGCATACAGGCGATGGCTATTCACTTGTAGACTATAACCGCCAGGGAACACCGCTTGTCGAAATCGTTTCTGAGCCGGACATTCGCACACCGGAAGAAGCGTACGCTTATCTTGAAAAGCTAAAATCTATCATTCAATATACCGGCGTATCAGACTGTAAAATGGAAGAAGGCTCACTGCGCTGTGACGCCAACATTTCCCTTCGTCCGATCGGCCAAGAGCAATTCGGAACGAAAACCGAGCTGAAAAACCTGAACTCCTTCGCGTTTGTCCAAAAAGGACTTGAGCACGAAGAAATCCGCCAAGAACAAGTCTTGCTTTCAGGCGGTGTGATTCAGCAGGAAACACGCCGTTATGATGAATCGACTAAGAAAACCATCTTGATGCGTGTAAAAGAAGGTTCAGATGATTACCGTTACTTCCCTGAGCCTGACCTTGTCGAGCTTTATATTGATGAAGATTGGAAACAGCGTGTAAAAGAAAGCATTCCTGAGCTCCCGGATGAACGCCGCAAGCGTTATATCGACGAACTCGGCCTTCCGGCGTATGATGCCAAGGTTCTTACGCTGACGAAGGAAATGTCCGATTTCTTCGAAGAAACGGTTGCCAAAGGCGCGGAAGCAAAACAAGCGTCAAACTGGCTGATGGGAGAAGTGTCAGCCTATCTGAACGCGGAACAAAAAGAGCTTGCCGATGTCGCGCTTACGCCTGAAGGGCTTGCGGGCATGATTCAATTAATTGAAAAAGGCACGATTTCTTCCAAGATTGCGAAGAAAGTGTTTAAAGAATTGATTGAAAAAGGCGGCGACGCAGAGAAGATCGTCAAAGAAAAAGGCCTTGTGCAAATTTCTGACGAAGGCGCGCTTCTCAAGCTTGTCACTGAAGCGTTAGACAATAATCCTCAGTCTATCGAGGATTTCAAAAACGGGAAAGACCGCGCGATCGGTTTCCTCGTCGGCCAAATCATGAAAGCGTCAAAAGGCCAGGCGAACCCGCCAATGGTAAACAAAATTTTGCTTGCCGAAATTAAAAAACGATAAAAAAAAAGCCGCCTGTGATGGGCGGCTTTTTTTATTTATGACCAGCATTCAGAGATATAGCCGGAAATGATTGAGTGAAGCTGTGCAATTTCTTCGTCATTGCTTGCCGTTAAATTAGAAAGCATTCCTTTAATAATCGGTTTGCGGGGTTCTTCTTTAGAGAATTCCTCTTCTAAGACCTCGAGTGAAATCATTAGATCATCAGACCATTCTCCGTTTTCCTTTACTTTCCGTATTTCTTTCAGAACTTGCTCCGTGTCCGTTGGTATGACGCGAAAGATCTCTTCGGGAAGAATCGGTTTCTTACCTGATTGAACAAGCCCATAAATGAGGTCATCCAGCCTATCCATAATAAACTGCGAAAGATGTTCAAAATCAAGCTTGATTTGTTCATTAAAAATCAAAAGATTAATATATGAGTTCACAATACCTTGAGCCATTATGGATATATCCGATAAAAACGGTGCAATACGATCTCCATAAGAGGAAACGAGAGCCATGCGATATTGTTTATTGAACTCTATGTTTGCGTTATGGAAGTATTGCTTCAGTTTCTGATTTTCAGGAATGACGTTTTCGCTTAACAGTAAAACAATGAAATCCCGATGTTCAAGAAATTCTTGTAATTGATGCGTAATTTGTTTTTTAAAGATTTCTTTAGGCGGTAAATGGTGATGTTTTTCCTTTATCTTTTGCATATTGTCCATGGACATGCTGATGTAATATTCACAGGCAGACAGAAGAAGCGCTTCTTTCGATTTAAAATGTAAATAAAACGCGCCTTTTGATATTCCGCATTCACTGGCTATTTCCTGTATCGTTGTTGAAGAAAACCCTTTTTTTGCAAACAGGTGAATGCCGGTTTTAATGATTTTCTCTTTTTTTTCATTCATGACGTGCTTCCCCTTAATCCTTGAAATATTTAGAAAAATTTCTGTCTTTTTGGTTGACGATGTTGCGCTATACCGTTTAGTATTATATAGAATGACCAGTCAGTCAATAAAAATGTAATGGAGGATACGATGAACCACATTATTAACTTTATACTTAAGAACAAATTCGCAGTTTGGCTGATGACCATTATTGTGACTGTGGCAGGCCTTTATGCGGGTTTGAATATGAAACAAGAATCCATTCCTGACGTTAACATGCCTTACCTTACAATAAGTACTACATATCCCGGTGCCACCCCAAGCCAAGTGGCTGATGAGGTGACAAAGCCGATTGAGCAAGCGGTGCAAAATGTAGACGGAGTGAGCGTTGTCACGTCCACTTCGTATGAAAATGCATCCTCAGTCATGATTGAATATGACTATGAGAAGGATATGGACAAAGCCAAAACAGAGGCTGCTGAAGCGTTAGAGAACGCCAGCCTTCCTGATGATGCGAAGGACCCGGAAATTTCACGCTACAGCATGAATTCATTTCCTATCCTTACGCTCAGTGTATCAAGCGACAAAGATTCACTTGAAGACCTGACGAAAAAGGTGGAAAACGGCCTTGTTCCTAAACTTGAAGGCACTGAAGGCGTTGCTTCCGTGCAAGTTTCCGGACAGCAGGTTGAAGAAGTTGAATTCTCTTTTAAAGAAGACAAACTGAAAGATTACGGCCTTGATGAAGATACAGTCAAGCAAGTGATCCAAGGTTCTGACGTTACGACGCCGCTTGGTCTGTACACGTTCGGAAAGCAAGAAAAATCAGTTGTCGTAAGCGGCGATATTGAATCAATTAAAGATTTAAAGAATATGAGAATCCCGACCGCTTCTGCAAGCTCTGGCAGTGCATCTTCTGCAGCGGCAAGTTCAAGCAGCGCCTCATCCGCAGCGGCAGCCCAGAGCGCACAAGCGGCTTCCCAAGCACAGCAAAGCGCAAGCACAGATGTGCCGACGGTTAAGCTCTCTGACATTGCTGATATTAAAGATGTAAGAAAAGCGGAATCTATTTCCCGCACAAATGGAAAAGACAGTATCGGGATCAACATCATCAAAGCTAATGATGCGAATACTGTAGAGGTTGCCGACCAGATCAAAGATGAACTGAAGCAGTACAAAAAAGACAATAAAGGTTTCCAATACAGTTCAACACTTGATATGGCAGAACCGATTACAGAATCAGTCGATACAATGTTAAGCAAAGCGGTATTCGGTGCGATTTTTGCGATTGTGATTATCCTCTTATTCTTGAGAGATATTAAATCAACGCTAATTTCTGTCGTTTCGATTCCATTATCACTATTAATCGCGCTTCTTGCGCTGAATCAGCTTGATATTACATTAAATATTATGACCCTTGGTGCGATGACGGTTGCGATCGGACGGGTTGTCGATGATTCCATCGTTGTGATCGAGAACATCTACCGCCGCATGAGGCTCAAGGACGAACCGTTACGCGGAAAAGCCTTGGTTCGTGAAGCGACAAAAGAAATGTTTAAACCGATTATGTCATCAACAATTGTGACAATTGCGGTATTCCTGCCGCTCGCATTGGTAGGCGGCCAAATCGGTGAACTGTTTATGCCGTTCGCATTGACGATCGTATTTGCGCTTGCCGCATCCCTGTTGATTTCGATCACGCTTGTGCCGATGCTCGCACACAGCCTGTTCAAAAAATCGTTATCAGGAGCTCCGGTGAAGGCGAAGGAACATAAGCCGGGCAGACTGGCAAACTTCTATAAAAAAGTCCTGAACTGGTCATTGAGCCACAAATGGATTACGTCTATCATTGCTGTTCTGATGTTGCTCGGAAGTTTGTTCCTCGTACCGTTAATCGGGGCCAGCTACCTGCCTTCAGACTCAGAAAAAACAATGCAGATCACTTACAGCCCTGAGCCTGGTGAAACAAAAAGTGAAGCAGAAGATGAAGCAGAAAAGGCTGAAAAAATCCTATTAGATCGCAAACATGTGGATACGGTTCAATATTCATTGGGCTCTGAAAATCCACTGGCCGGCGGAAATTCAAATGGTGCGTTGTTCTATGTGAAGTATGAAGATGATACTCCTGCTTTTGATAAAGAGAAGGATAACGTGCTCAAAGAAATTAAGAAACAATCCGACCGGGGAGAATGGAAATCACAGGATTTCAGTTCATCCGGAAATAACAATGAATTAACCTATTATGTGTACGGAGATTCAGAGAGTGATATTAAAGGCACTGTAAAAGACATTGAAAAGATCATGAAAGATCAAAAAGATCTTAAAAACGTAAATTCAGGCCTTTCCAGCACATATGATGAGTACACATTTGTGGCCGACCAAGAGAAGTTAAGCAAACTGGGATTAACAGCTTCCCAAATTTCTCAAGCGTTAATGTCAGAAACATCACAGGCTCCGCTGACAACTGTCAAAAAAGACGGTAAAGAGCTTGATGTCAACATTAAAACAGAAAAAGACGAGTATAAGAGCGTCAAAGATTTAGAAAATAAAAAGATAACATCAGCCACCGGCAAAGAAGTGAAGATCGGCGATGTGGCAAAAGTAAAAGAAGGCACAACATCTGATACAGTCTCCAAACGGGACGGCAAGGTATATGCGGATGTGACAGGAGAAGTAACATCAGATAATGTCACAAGCATTTCTGCGGCTGTGCAAAAGAAAGTTGATAAGCTTGAGCTGCCTGATAATGTATCAGTTGATACAGGCGGGGTTTCGGCAGATATTGCTGATTCCTTTACGAAGCTTGGTTTAGCGATGCTTGCTGCCATTGCGATCGTGTATCTTGTACTGGTGATTACGTTCGGCGGAGCATTGGCGCCGTTTGCGATTCTGTTCTCACTGCCGTTTACAGTAATCGGCGCATTAGTCGGTCTGTATGTATCCGGAGAGACAATCAGTCTGAACGCGATGATCGGTATGCTGATGCTGATCGGTATCGTTGTCACAAACGCAATTGTCTTAATTGACCGGGTGATTCATAAGGAAGCGGAAGGATTATCTACGAGAGAAGCGCTCTTGGAAGCGGGCTCTACACGACTCCGTCCGATCCTGATGACAGCCATCGCGACAATCGGGGCTTTGATTCCGTTGGCGCTTGGATTCGAAGGCGGAAGCCAGGTCATCTCAAAAGGCCTCGGCGTTACCGTTATCGGCGGTTTAATCAGTTCGACCCTTCTTACACTTCTGATCGTGCCGATTGTATATGAAGTATTGGCGAAGTTCCGACGGAAAAAGCCGGGCATGGAAGAAGAGTAAGATCATAAAAAAAGTCTTAGCTCCTGATAGGGGGGCTGGGGCTTTTTTTACGTATCGGCCCATTTTCTTCTGCCAAATCCTGTTCATTTTGTTGCGATTTTTATAACTCATAGTATAATTAAAGGTTGTTAGTGTAAAAATGGATCGGATACTCTTAAGTAGGATGATGAGATAATGAAACGTGCGCGAATTATATACAATCCGACTTCGGGACGGGAGCTTTTTAAGAAAAATCTTGCCCAGGTCCTTCAAAAATTTGAACAAGCCGGCTATGAAACCTCCACCCATGCCACGACATGCGCGGGAGACGCGACCCATGCCGCAAAAGAAGCGGCGCTGCGGGAATTTGACCTGATTATCGCGGCAGGCGGGGACGGAACGATTAACGAGGTCGTTAACGGACTGGCGCCATTAGACCGCCGCCCGACACTCGGCATCATTCCAGTCGGCACAACAAACGACTTTGCCAGAGCGCTCGGCATACCGAGAGAAGATATTTTGAAAGCGGCGGACACCGTCATTGAAGGCGTGGCCCGCCCGATTGATATCGGACTTGTCAACGGACAGTATTTCATTAATATTGCCGGCGGAGGGCGATTGACCGAATTATCGTATGATGTTCCGAGCAAACTGAAAACAATGCTCGGCCAGCTTGCTTATTATTTAAAAGGGATGGAAATGCTGCCTTCGCTTCGTCCGACAGAAGTCGAGATTGAATATGACGGCAAGCTGTTTCATGGCGAAATCATGCTGTTCTTAGTCACGCTGACAAACTCAGTCGGCGGCTTTGAAAAGCTTGCCCCAGATTCCAGCCTGAATGACGGAATGTTTGACCTGATTATATTAAAGAAAGCCAACCTCGCAGAATTTATCAGAGTCGCAAGTTTGGCGCTCCGCGGCGAGCACATTAATGATCAGCATATTATTTATACGAAAGCGAACCGCGTCAAAATCAATGTATCTGAAAAGATGCAGCTCAATTTGGACGGCGAATACGGCGGGATGCTGCCGGGCGAATTCGTGAATTTGTACCGCCACATCCACGTGGTCATGCCGAAAGAGAAAGCGGAACAGCTGGATGATTAAAACTTGGTCTCTAGGCGGCCAAGTTTTTCTTGCTTATTAGAAGAGGTGAACATATATGAAAATGAAACCCCCAGTAGAAAAAAACGAATACTACGACGTGACATTTGAGGATTTGACCCACGAAGGAGCGGGCGTCGCAAAGGTGCAGGGCTTCCCGATCTTCGTGCCAAACGCCCTGCCGGAGGAAAAAGCCCAAATCAAAGTCACGCGCGTCAAAAAAGGCTTTGCCTTCGGCCGCCTGATCGAGTTGAAGGAAGAAAGCCCGCACAGAACCGACGCCCCATGCCTGATCTACAAACAATGCGGCGGCTGCCAGCTCCAGCACATGACCTACGAAGGCCAGCTCTTGTTTAAACAGAAACAAGTCAAAGACGTCTTAGAACGGATCGGCAAGCTGGACCTGTCCAACGTCACCGTGCACCCGACACTCGGCATGGAAGACCCTTGGAACTACAGAAACAAAGCACAGGTGCCGGTAGGAGAACGGGAAGGCGGACTCGTCGCCGGATTCTATCAGCAGCGCAGCCATGATATCATCGACATGAGCGCCTGCCTGATCCAGCAATCCAAAAACGACGAAGCCGTCCAAGCCGTCAAAAACATTTGCGCAACATACGGTGTCAAATCCTACAACGAAGAACGCCACAAAGGCTGGCTACGCCATATCATGGTCAGATACGGTGTCGTTACAGGTGAAATGATGATCGTCTTCATCACAAGAACAAACGACTTCCCGCACAAAGCGAAAATCATCGAAGACATCACAGCAGCGTTCCCGCACGTCAAATCAATCGTGCAAAACATCAATCCAAACAAAACAAACGTCATCTTCGGCAACGAAACAAACGTCATCTGGGGAGAAGAATACATCTATGACCTCATCGGAGACATCAAATTCGCCATCTCCGCCAGATCGTTCTACCAGGTCAACCCGGAGCAGACAAAAGTGCTGTACGACAAAGCGCTAGAGTATGCTCAGCTGAAAGGCGAAGAAACGGTGATTGACGCCTATTGCGGCATCGGCACGATTTCATTGTTTTTGGCGAAGCAGGCGAAAAAAGTGTACGGCGTAGAGATTGTGCCGGAAGCAATTGAGGATGCGAAAAGAAACGCTGAGCTGAACGGCATCACAAACGCAGAGTTCGCGGTTGGAGAAGCGGAGACTGTGATTCCAAAGTGGTATGAAGAAGGAATTACGGCCGATACGCTAGTCGTCGACCCGCCGAGAAAAGGCTGCGACGAAGCCCTCCTGCGCACGATTGTGGAGATGAAACCGAAGCGGGTGGTGTATGTGTCCTGTAATCCTGGCACGCTGGCGAGGGATTTGCGGGTGCTTGAGGATGGCGGGTATGCGACGCATGAAGTGCAGCCTGTGGATATGTTTCCGCATACGAATCATGTGGAGTGTGTGGCTGTGCTGGAACTTAGAAAAGGCAACTAACCTCTTTGTGGGGGTTGCTTTTTTTAATTGTTAAAGAAAAGGCTTAAGTTTCCATGTTTTTCTTTAGCAATTTTATATTTAAATCACTAATTTCTGATATATGCCATTCAAGTGAGGTCATCATTTTGTGGATTTCGAACAGAAGTTTATCAACATCTTGAACATTGTTAAGATCAATGTGTTTACTCTTCTTTAGAAGTTTGTCCATATCGGTTAATAATACAGATAAATCATTTAGATTGTCTTGTTGTTCTTTGAATTCTTCAACAGGCAGTATATTTGTTTGACCATTGTTATTTATTTTTTCTAAGAGGTTTACAATTTCTCTTAATTGGTTATACATTGCTTCCACCCATCTTGTTTTTTAAATCTTTTATTCTGTTTAATTCGTAGTGGCAGTGATAATCATAAACTTTGTCCATCGATATAAAAAACGTCAGAGCCCCTTTTAGAGTTTTACACCTTCTTTTTTACATCAGACGAGTTAATAGACTTTATCAGGGGCAAACGCAGCGATAACTCAGACCTATACCATTTTTACTTTCAGTATAGAAATGGCAGGTATGTAGAGGTTCGTGATCTAGAGTATAACGTCTCTAAATTCTATGACAGGTGGACGTTGGTTTCAGATTTAATTTAATAAATATCTTAATAAGAGGCATTTAGAGGTATACCCTTTGAATGTCTCTTTTCTGTATTACTACGGCAATGTTCCCATCTAATATCTTGATAATATTGTAAAAATGTGCAGGGTATGAGATATTTAAAGAGAGTAAGGTTTCCAACCTAGTGACCTCATGAGGTGTTCTAATCAATGGTACATATCTATGTATCTATAGTGATTCCTACGGGAATATTCCATCCAAACCATCGGAGACCTTACTCACTCTATTTAAGAGGTGAATACATTGGTACAAGCAACTGAAACAAGGGAAAAAAACAGTGAAACAAGTGATGCTGGAATAGGTGAAGAACCAAAAATGGTTTTTGATGAAACTACCCAGCCTGATATTGAAAAGAATACCGAAGAAGAAAAAAGCACTGGAAGCATAGATAGTGTTCTTTTAAGTGAGGTCAGAAGGTTATTTCAAAATAAAAGTAATTCGGAAAATCAAGATTCCAAAGTTTTAAATGAAATTAAAGAGTTATTGATTGAATTAACCACTGAGGAAAGTTCAGATAAGGAAAAAGGTCTCTTAGCTGAAATAACATATTTTAAAGATCATAGAGTATGGGTTACAAAGAAAACTAGGATGGAATCAGAGGCACGCATGAATAATAACAACATTTTTTCACTATTCGTTGTTAATTTTTATACCTTAATTGTATTGTCCTTATCCATTTTAGGGCTTGTAATTACTGATCAAGGAATAATTGATAGGATATCAGTTCTAACAGTGATTTCCTCAGTAGCTTTATTTGGAATATCACTTTTTGTTTCCTTATACGGTTATAAAGAAAAGGCAATTTCCTATAAGCAATGTTACTTAGATTTAACAAGAATTGAAAGTCAATGTCAGGATCTTATACTCCAGGATTTAGGTTATGAAAATAGACTAACTAAGTTTAACGAAATTAAAAAAGAGTACAATCATATCTTAGAAAAAACTGATAATCATAGCTTTGCAGACCGATTAGTTTATTTAAGAAACAACAAAAAGTTAAACTCACTTGATGATCAAATAGCCTATTATAAGTATAAATTTGTTAAAGGTATTATAAAATTTTCATTATTCATTATTCCGATTGTTGCACTAATAATATTGTTTGTATGGAAGTGAAATGTAAATGTCATTACCAGCTTATAAACATTTTAAAGTACTATATAAAACAGAAAATTTAAAAGACCTGTATGAGAAAACAATACATTATAATACTGTCTCTGGAATAGATAGAATGGTAAAGAGAGTATTCGACAAAAAAGTGGATTTACATTTAGGTATAATTAACAGAAAAGTCTTTAATGGTACATACAAATATACAGCATATAGGGAAAAGTTATTTATCAAATCTAAAAGTAGCTTTCCTAGAGTAATATCTATTCCGACTATTAGAGATAAAATAGTTCTTAAAGGACTACACAAAATAATTCAAGAATCGTTTTCAATTGAACAACCATTGGTTCAAACAGTAATTGGAGACATGAAAAACGAGTTAAAGAACTTTGACTCGTTTATTAAAATCGACATAAAGAACTTTTACGATAATATAAATCATAGTAATTTAGACAAGAAATTATCTAAAAAGATTAGAACACCTCTCGTATAGAATTTAATTTTAAATGCAATTAGAACGCCAACAGTATCCAAAAATCATTCAAAAGAGGACAGCTTATATTCAAACTGTGTAGGTGTCCCGCAAGGATTGTCTATTTCAAATGTTTTAGCAGAAGTATATTTTCAAGATATGGACAAAAAATACAAAATGAAAAAAAGATTACGATATTACAGATATGTTGATGATATCCTGATTTTATGTAATGTAAAAGATATACCTAATATCAAAAATGATATCTTTAAGGAAATTGAAGAAGAACATAAATTGAAATTGAATAAAGGGAAATGTAGTGAGGGAAGATTAGACCTTGTTGGCTATGATTTTTTAGGTTATAGAATTGAAAAGTTAAAGTCAACAGGAGATATTGGTTTAACTATAAAGAAGTCTACAAAATTAAAGTTTGAAAAATCTATTGTTGACATGTTTTCTCGATACAGTCATTCAAATAATATTTCACCGAGAGAGTTTATTTTTTATTTGAACAACAAGATAACTGGTTCAATTAGTAATAAAGTAAATGGAACTTCCGAGAAAGAAAAAAAGTATGGTTGGGTTTTCTTCTATTCCCAAATAGACGATATAAATGTTTTTTATCACTTTGATTGGTTTGTGAAAAAAATGATCGACGACTTTAAACTTAAACAGAATTTTAAGGGGTTAGAGATAAAAAATTTCGTAAAGACCTATTATGAAATCATTTACAATAGATCAAGGACTAAATATATCCATCGCCCTGATATCCTTTCAATTGATGAAAAAAGATTCTTATTGATAGATACGTTTAATGTAAAAGAAAGATCTCTTAAAACTGATGATCAAATAGAACGATTCTATTATGCAAAGGTTTATAAACCAATAAAATTGTTAGAACAGGATGTTCAAGATTTCTCGTGACTATAAATTATCGATCTCATATATTGGGGTCGTTTTTTTATTACAAAAATCAAAACTCACCACATTTGTTTGAGGGGGGGTTCATACAGAATAACAAGGCTGGTTTTCAATCATTCAAAATAAAAGGGGGGTAGGGGGTCTAAAAATTACCCTATAGGGGTCCCTAAAAACAGCCTAATAGAAACACACCTCACTATTAGCACAGCACCTATATAGCACTACCTCTATAAGGCACACACAGCCACTATAGATAGTAGGTAACAGCAAGGGGGGCATATAGAGACACATAGGAAGGCACACAGGCACAGCCACAGCACACATGGCAAGGAAAGGACAAGGACAGGACACGAGGCAAGGACAAGACAACAGAACGAAAGAAGAACAGGGACTAACCACACTATAGAAAGATCAGTTACTATAGATCAATGGCAATCTATAAGGGCACAAGGGGGTATATAGGGAGAGGCAGGGGGTCTGTCGGGGGTCGTCTGGTATATGGATAATATACACACCGTTGTGAAAACATTTGATGGAAGTTTATGGAAAGTTGTGGTTAAGGAAATAGTGATCTATATAAAGTAAAGTAGCTTCAAAAATTTTTCGGCAATTTTCTATAGCTTTTTCATACACAAAAAAAGGACAACAATTAGTTATCCTTCTAGAGTTTTATATCTATCCCAATCTGTAAGCATAATGTGTAAAAAGTCATCTTTAGTACACTCAGTTTGGCTATATCCTAAATCTTTTCTTATTAAAACTATTAGTTCAGCTAGAATAATTATTACCTGTTTTGCTTCATATTGAGGAGTGTCAACGGTTAAAGAATACTTGCGCCATTCCACGAATTTCTTTACAGTTTCGTCTGAGGCGAAAAAGAATAATTTTGTTCCTAAGTCTAACATTTTTTTGTTATGTTCTTTTTGTATTCTCTTGTCTGAACCTAATTTTCTTACATAGTCCTTGTCCGTTAAGCTGATTAACAGAACTTCGACTAACTTAGAAAATTCTTGTGTTTTATGAATATGTAGCTGAGATTCGTTTATCTTCATTAACTCTAAATCTGTTGTTAATTGATTCCTAAACTCTTCTAACTGTTTATTTAGATCGAGTTCAAAAGCCTTTAGATTCTTAGCATGTACTTGGTCTGGTAACTTCTTCACATATGTATATAGAAACCAGCCAGCGAACAACAAAGCTAATTGAAATATAGCAAGTAAAATATCCAAATATTATGCCCCCTTTTTACTCATTATACCATTCAATTAAAATAGCAAAAGCAGCGATTCCCTTTTATGCCGATTTTTCAATACCATTTTAGGCACAAAAAAAGAGGACAAAAGGTATTTAAACCCTTGACCTTCATTGTCCTGATTCCATCTATTAAAAATTATCCCCAAATACAGAACAACTAATTATGTAAATTTTATCAATACTGAAATTTAATAGGAAGGGGTTGAGAGACCGCAAAAAAATTTTTCGGTGCAGTCCGCAAAAGGGAGTTTGGGTGTTTCGCGTTATATTTGTTTTTGTGGAGGTTAGCCAATCTCAATTTTTGAATTTGGGATTGCGGTTATTACGACTTACCAGTTTCATCATGCTATTTTAACAGCTTTTCTGTTTTATGCATTTCCATGAGCATAGGATTTCATGTAGTCGTTAGCTGATTCTAGAGATGCTTTTGTCAAAGTTCTAATTTGTTGTTTATTTTAGAAAAGCCTTCTTCGAATTGTGCCTCGGATGAATGTTGGATAAAGTCTTTCGCGTCTTCGTATCTTTTTAATAGGGTCTATGATTCTGTTAATTATTTTTTAATCATTTCATGGTTATTTGGATTTGATTAGCAACTCATCCTTAAGATAGGGTGCTCCTGTTTTGATTAACCAGATAAAGAGTTCTAGCTGGTCGTGAAATAAAATTAGTTCTACAGTTATTTATATTAACATTTTATTAGCCTTTAGAAATGATATCTTATTTTCAACCTTCATTACCTTACTAGAACCTCTTTTTAGTTTAATCAAGTTCTTTATTCCTATATATATATAGGATATAATTGTTTTAAATATATATTATTACCAAAGAATGCATATGCATCGGGAGGAACAGAATGACAGCCCATCATATAACAAAGTACTTCAGAGATAGCGTAGCTGCGGATCTGAAAATCAACTTCAAAAACATACTTTTCACGATAACTGATTTAAATAGTATTTATAAAGGCAAACTTAAGAAAGAGGATTTTCAAACCCTATCAAATCGTCAGGGAGATAAATTAAATATTATCATTATTGCAAAGACGATTAAAACAATTTTTAATGGCCAGCAAAAGGTTGATGTGAATCAAGAGGAAATGAGCGGGATTCTATATATTCCAGCGATTTTATCTTCTAGTGGTGTGCTTTATCCATCTGAAGATAAATATCCATGGATTCCGAGAGAACATCTTTATCCTATTATTGATCAAGACTTGGCTGTTGGTCACTTAGATGAGTTCGATGAATTTATGAGCAATCATTTTCAAAGATTGAAAAGAAATCTGAATTGGAATGATTATGTTGGTTTTGCAAAAGATATGTATGAGACTGTAACAGATACTGAATTTACCTCTCTCTCAGTAAAAGGTATTGAACTGGAACAAAACGTTTATGTTATCAAGGATAATGTGATAAATGCTACGGGACATATTTTAAAATTGTATGATCATCTTTTAGCAAACCAGACGAATCACCTTCCTCTTTACAATCGTTTTATCAAACAACAAGCTGAAACTATAACTCCTCTTATCCCAAATGGGCTTTCGGAAATGAAAATGCACGTTGGGCAGATGGGTGGAGAGTACCCTTTATCTCCGTCTCAAAGGGAATGTCTAAACCATTTTAATCACATGGAAGAGGGGGATATTCTTGCTGTTAATGGCCCTCCGGGTACAGGGAAAACCACATTACTCCAATCATTAGTAGCAAATTTATATGTACAAAAGGCGTTAAAGAAGACAGAACCGCCTCTCATTGTCGCCTCATCAACAAATAATCAGGCTGTGACAAATATCATTGAATCATTTAGTCAAATTAAACCCATATGGCAAACTACTAATTTAGAATGCAGATGGATTGAAGGAGTAAGCAGTTTTGCCGTTTATTTTCCATCAGTAACGAAAGAGAAAGAGGCAAAGGAAAAAGGGTTTCAATATACAAATTCAAAAGGAGAGAACTTTTTTGACGAGGTAGAAAGTGAAGAGAATGTAGAGCGTTCAACAAAAAAGATGATAGATGAATGTAACCGTTATTTTGGAACACATCATACAAACATAGGACAGTGCGAGCGATCAATTTGGAATCGATTATCAACGATAGAAAAGGTTAGACAAAAGTTATTATCAATATTCCAAGAATATGAACGTATTGCGCCTCAAAAAGGATCTATCGATACATACCATAATTATTTATTAGATGAAAAAAGAAAAGCTGAAGAATCATTTCAAACAATACAAGCTAGAATCGAAGAGTGGACTGTTCATTTTTCTAAAATACCTCTTGTTGTTCGATGTTTTTCCTTTCTGCCTTTCATTAAAAGGAAAATCCAAAGTCATGTTCGTTATTTTATAGGGCAAAATGAAAGTTTTCTAAATGAATCAATGAGCGTTGACGATATTGTCTCTATTTATAACCTTAAAGCCCAAGAGACAAGAGAAAAGATGCAACAAATAGATAACGTTTATCAATCCATCAGTAAATTAAATCAAAGATATAATAACATGATAAACAGTCTAGACAAAATGCAAATTTCTGTACATGAGCATAAAACAGTACACTCTTTAGATAATATGAACGAAAGATTAGATATAAGCATTAAATATGCTTCATTTTGGCTGGCGATTCATTATTTTGAATGCAGGTGGCTAAGGGAGAAAAGACTGACTGAGAAGCAGAAAGGGAAAAATTTCAAAAATGTTCTGAAGCAGTTCCATTTAAATATGAGGATGCTGGCGCCCTGTTTTGTCATGACGTTCTATCAGCTACCTAAATTTTCTCTTGCCTATGATAATGGAAAAGAACACTTTATGTATAATGACATCGATTTATTAATCGTTGACGAAGCTGGACAAGTTACTCCTGAGATTGCAGCATGCTCTTTTTCGCTTGCGAAACGGGCGGTCGTCGTTGGTGATGTTCATCAAATCGAACCCGTATGGAATATCAATCAGTCGTTAGACGTATCATTAGCTCTATCAAATTGTGTTATAGAAACAATCGAGGAGTTTGATAGGCTTCGCGAGCTTGGGCTAAATACATCAGAATCAAGCGTTATGAGAGTAGCATGTAAAAGCAGTAAATATGAAAAATATAAAGAACGTGGTCTGTTTTTAAGTGAACATAGACGCTGTTACGACGAAATCATTGATTATTGCAACAAGCTAGTATACAAAGGGAACCTTGAACCAATGAGAGGTAAGGCAAGTAATGATGAGAAAAACCGAATTAATCGCTTATTAATCCCGCCTTTTGGTCACATACAAGTTGATTCTAACCATTCTAGCAAGAAAGCAGGGAGCCGTTATAATAAAGTAGAGGCCGAGGCAATTGCAGGGTGGATTAACCGGAATTTTAATGATATCTGTAACGCCTATAAAGGAGAAAATCAGAAAAGTCTAATTGGAATTATTACCCCGTTTAAAATGCAAGTTGGGATTATTAAACAAGCATTATCTCCTGCGGTAAAAAAATATGTTGATGTAGGAACAGTTCATACATTTCAAGGCGGAGAAAGAAAAATCATCATCATGTCCACAGTTTATGGGAAAAATGATGGGTGTTTCTTTATAGATGCTAATAAAAGCCTTTTAAATGTTGCTGTATCGCGCGCAAAGGATAGCTTTATAATCATGGGAGATATCAATTGTTTATCGGATAGTGTTAGTAAGCCTAGCGGGTTATTAAAGAGAATGCTTTTGGAATATAATATTGTTCATGCTTAGAAATAGGAAGTTTTTTATAATTTATTCCAGGGAAACCATTATTACTTGTAAAAAAGATTCTAAAAAACTCGAAATGTTTTTTAGAATCTTTTTCGTTTTAAATAATGTAATCTTAACCTTTTAGCTTCAATAGATACAGTTTCAGCAATCTTTTGATATAATTCCCCCATTTTCTGAGTTTCCAATTAGATTAACCCCTAACTTCGATTCGATGATGGCATTATTTAATATTTAGATAATCTTTAACATCTGTACGTAAAAAACTACATTGTTTCATTTAATTATCTGATTGTTCATTTAGATATTGTTCAAGGAACTTTCTGCTGCTCTCGCTTATTGGCGTAATTCCCAAGTGCTTATATTCCCAAATTACTTGTCGCTCAGTATCAGTATATTTTGAAGCGAGTACATCTTCATAATCATAATCAATTGAGAACTCCCCATTTCTTTCTAAATTTAGTGTGAGGTTAGTCCAAATATCTGAGGATTGCTTTTTAAATTCATCTCTTAATTCATCAAATAAATCTTGCAGGTCTAGTAGCATATTTTTGTAAATTCGATTACTTACTTGAAAATGTTCTGGAATATCGTGTGAATAAATATATTCTTCATCTTCTTGTGTATTGAAGAAAAAATAAACTTCTCTTGAGTCATCCAAAATTTCGGCATATAGAGTAACCCTCATCCATTCGGTTGGAATCATATCATTTATTTTTTCAGCAATCTTTTGATAAAGTTGTTCCATTTTTGTAGTTTCCACTTTCATCAGCCTCCAATTTGGTTTCTAATTGTTATACTCTTTGTTCTTTCTTCTCCAATTTTATATGTTATATCAAATAAAGTGGGTCTTAACGAATCGCTCTCATAAACATTTTCAATTGTGACCCTAACCTTTTTTGGAGGCTCTTCTTTAAGCGCCTGCGACCATGCCTGTTCTAACTTATACCATTTCCCGCCGCTCCTATTAATCTGAGAATTCATCGGCACAATATTGTCGAACTGGCCTGAGCCTTTGAATTGAGTGGCGATTAAATGGCCTCCGTCGTCATCTGTCAGCCGGTCTGGTTTACCTGCTTTAGACTGTGCATATTGGTTACGTTTTGCTTCTCCTAACTGCAAGTCTGCTTTGACACTTGTAATTCTACCATAGTTGTCTGTGGTATACGTGTAGCCCTCTTTTGTTTTATATTCGACATTCGGCTTCAATACTTTCTTTCTGCTCCATTTCGCGTAATGCTCGCCATATTTGACAGTAACCGGCGGCACAACTGGTGCTGGTGTTCGTCTTCCGCTTGCAGAAGTTCCGTACGGTTTCGGAAGGATGACCTTGGCGAATTTCTGCAGTCCCTCTTTAAGCGTGACCCCGTTGACTGCGTTGTAAGGAACGCCTGCCGGCACTAAGTCGTGACGGGGATGATAGGGGAGAATATCCGCAAGTGTGAGATCTCCGATTTGATTTAACTTGGTTTTGACATGTTTTTTTGATACTTCGATGCCTGTGTTTGCTTTTTGTTTGATATGATCAATGGTTTGTTTTGAGACTGTTATGGCTTTTTGAGCTTTTGCTGATTTGCTTGCTGCAGTTTTGACTTTGGTCGTTACTTTGGCGGCTGTGCCTGTTTTTGAGACGGCGCCTACGCCTTTTGTGCCGACAACTGATGTGACAACAGTGCCAACCGCATATGACACCCATCTTGCTCTTGAGTAGGTGTCACCATTCACCATGTCTTTTTGGTATGATTCTTCGATTGCCGCTGAAATGGCTTCATACGTTTTGATCGGGTGAGCCACAGCTCCTGTAATGGCTTCAACGGTTCCTCCCGGATCTGTGACCATATCCCACAGACCTGTAACCGCGTCTTTTCCTGAATCATAAAGACCGACGGCAACCCCTTTGAAGCCTGCTTCAAGCTCACGCGTGTTTTCAATTTGGGTGAAGTATCTTTGCTGTTCTGCTGTCAGGTTTTCATAGCCGATTGTTTTTGCCATCGAGTAGAATTCATCGGCATCTGCATAATCGTAGTTTTTCAGTCTTTTTTTCAGTTTTTCAATCTCGCGTTCCTTCGCTTCCTCTTTCTTAATCTTCAAGTAAGCTTCGGTCCGCTTTTCAATATCGCCTTTTTTCTTATGTATGTCACTCTCGCGATACGCCTTGGCATTGTAATGAATCGGTGTGGCGTTTTTGCCTTTGCCCGTTGATTCCTGCAGCTTTTGAAAGTCTGCTTTGATGAATTGCTCATTTGGTTCTGACAGGGCGTATTCTGTCAGCAGGTCATCGTCCAGAGCGTCTAGCTTTTCGAGTGTTTTTTTGCGTTTGTCATTGGCATCGCCCAACTCGTCTTTGAAGGTTTCTGTTGAAAACAGATCGAGCGGGAGGATGTCGTCGATATCATTCAGAATGTCTTTCATGGCTTTTTTCTGTTCGGACATGATGGATCTTGACTTTGTATAGGCGTTTGCCAGCTCGTGTTCTAAAAAGGATCCTTCTATGTAAGCGTCTGACAGGTCTTTATCTTCGGCTTTTCCGGCGGCGCTGTTGAAAAAAGCGATTTTCATGTCGATGTAGTCGATCCATTGGTCGGTGACGCCAACGTGGTCGTGGTAAAATGCTTTGATGTTGGTGGCGCCTTTTCCTGAGAACGCGCTGTCGTCAAGATCGGCTACGCCTTTTAACGCTTTTCTCAAGTTCACCATTTGGGTTCTTAATTGTTTGTATTCTTTTGCGCGGTCTTCGGCTTCTGACATGAGTGTTTTGGCATCTAAGACTTTCATGACCATTTCCCTTCTTTTTGCATTCAATATCTAAATTTTACCACGCGTCGGGAGGGAAGTCGCTGTGAGAAAGGGTTTTATCGGAAAAATAAGACTTTAGAACCGTGACTTTATGTGTGGATTCCTTTCAATATGTTTTTTGATATATCAATTAAAAAGGGGAAAAGCTAGATTAGAAAAAGGATTTTTTAATAATAAATATATCAGATGAGGAACTTCAATTGAGAAGTTTCTTTCTTATTGACTGCATGTTATTACATAAATTTACAAACTGTGATATGATGATTATACAGATTATTTAGAATTCTCAAAAGAAAAGAGGGCTTGGGTATGAGCAAGGTCGCTTCTGAGGTTGTCGGCGGTGTTTTAAATGAACTTCATTTAGCCATAAAAAAGCATGACATTGAAAAAGCGGAAAGTCTCTTTGAGCAAGCGAAAGCTACCTTCGATGAGATGGAAGAGAATCAGGATGTGCTGATCTACTTCTCATTGCTTGAGGAAAGGTATCGGATGATGCTTTTTGATGCGAGGGGGAAGCGGCTGCCGGACAGATCTTATTTTGATGATTCACAATCCAAATGTATTGAACAAACAGATGATATGATTGATTACTATTTTTATTTTTTTGAGGCGATGCATGAAGCCTATAATAAAAACTTTGAGCGGGCAATCAGTCTTTATAAAGTTGCAGAGAAAAAAATAGTCAAGATTCCTGACAAGATTGAAGCGGCAGAGTTTTATTTCAAAGTGTCTTGGCTGTATATGTCTCTGCGGCAAAGTGTGGTGTCCCTCAATTATGCGAAAGATGCCATGAATATTTATAAGGTGCATGAGGGTACAAAAAGAAGCTGGCGGTTTCCCTCGTTGTGATGGCTACAAATTATATGCACATGAACCGGTTTCAAGAGGCAGAAGAGTATTTCACACAGTCAATTGAGATCTCAAAAGAGATTGAGGATTTATTTCTAGAGGCTATGCTTCACCATAATATCAGTATTCTTTATTCAAACTCTGGCAGGTCTATTGATTGTATACAAGCAGTTCAGCAGGCATTGAGTCATGACGAATGGTGTGAGTCAAGCTATTATATAAATTCTCTTTATATGCTGACGAGAGAATTTTTCAAAATCGGGGAGAAAAATAAAGCCCTATTCTATTATAAAAAAGGACAAGAAGAACTGGATAAGAACGGTAATAAGATATATGAAAAGAAAATAAATATGATATATAACCTATACTGTCGTGACACCTCAGAAAGCTTTCCAGCATGCAAAAATGATATCCATTCTTTAAATAAACTGAATGACCTTGACGGCGTTCATGACCTTTCTTTGCTGATATCCAGCCATTATGAGTATAAGGGAGACTACAAGGAAGCGCTAGAGTTTGCTAAAATGGCAATGATAGCCGAAAACAAAATGAGATCATTGGGGAGTGAGATGTAATGAAAAAAGTCATTCTTTGCTTATCTTTAACAGCTATGGTCTTAGGCGGTGCTGCTTATTCTCAAAGCCACAATATGGTGTCTGCAGATTTTAAAGCGGCAGAACTGCCTGTTGGAGGTTAATGTGGCGGAAGTCCTTTAGGGGCTTCTTTTTTGGTTTTGAGATTAATAGCTTAGAGTGGTTTGGACGCGCTATACATAATATTCTATAAGTTTTCCTTTAGTTGGGAGGTAAGTTCATGACAACCATGGGACTTTGCATTTTGTTATTATCTGCATTTATTCATGCGACATGGAACTATTTATCCAAAAAAGCTAATGGAGGAGTTCCGTTCATATGGCTGTTTACTGCGATTGCAACTGTTTTTTATACACCTTTAGCGATAGGAATTATTTTATATCAAAGGCCGCATATCGGCTTGATCCAAATTGTTTTTATTATTGCGAGCATTATCGCTCACTTAGGTTTTTTCCTTGTTCTTCAAAAAGGATACAAGATAGGGGACCTTTCCTTTGTTTATCCTATTGCAAGAGGTACAGGGCCTCTCATTACGTGCATATTAGCTGTTGTTATTTTTAACGAGAAGCCTACGGTATTTACCTTTATAGGGACATTTTTAATCTTGATCAGTATTCTGTTTTTCACCGGAGGAATAGATAAGCTTAAGCAAACGAACTCTCTTGCACCAATACTTTACAGCTTAGCTGTCGGAGTCATTATTGCAGGCTATACCCTTTTGGATAAAGGAGCGGTCAGTAATTTTCTTATCCCGCCTTTATTATTAGATTTTTGTAATACAGTTGGCCGTTTAATCATATTAACGCCTTTTGCTGTTAAAAATTGGGGGGAGGTTACATTTGAATGGAAACATCATCGCCGGGAAGCTGCGGGAGTAGGGGTATTTAACTCCTTGGCATATATTTTAGCGTTGAGTGTCATGGTTTTTGCTCCCGTCAGTCATGTGGCCCCAATTCGAGAAATAAGTATTTTAATCGGAACAATTATGGGATCTGTCCTTCTTTCTGAGGGGTTTGGGAAGTTAAGAGTGATAGCTGCAACCTTTATGGTGCTGGGGGTCATTTCGGTTGCGATAGGTTAATTATTAGTAAGAGCTGCCTTAAATGTCGAGCTGGTTAAGAAAGAAAATGCTTTTGGAACATTCCCGGGTTGATGTTGTGAGGAGAGGTTCTCCATTGTTTGCTGCGATATATTATAAAAATAAAAGAAGGGCTTCATTTTTTATGAGAGTAAATAAAAATTTCTTTTTAAGGAGACAATTTGTGGTTGTGGAAAAGCTGGAAGGCCGGACGGTTTCATCCTTTATCGGTCAGCCGCCTTCTGTGCTGCAAAGTCTTGGAGAGGGATTGGCAAGAATTCATGTGAACCAAAAAAGGTATGCCGGCAATCCATCGGGAACATTTCGAGTGGAGCTTTCCGATTTCCATCAGCATGTGATCACCGGTATGAAGCAAATCGTGTCCTCATTTTATGCTGATCATCATCAAATCGCAGCGATACTGCCTGATATCATTGGCGGGTTAAAAGAGCTGCCTGCTCCTGATTCTTCGTCTTTTGTATTAATCGACATAGATCCTTCACAATTTCTTTCTGACGGCCGTACCATCACAGGGTTAGTGGATACCGAAGCTTATGTAATAGCACCTAGAGCATTTGATTTTATCGGTCTGGAGTACATTCTTGATGAAGCGTCAGCGGCTGAGTTTTCAATAGGATATGAGAAAGTTATGCCGCTTCCCGATTTAACATTCGTTCGGCTTCCGTATCGTTATTTATATCGTCTATTATCTGTTCAAGGCAGTGTGGATTTGGATGAATGGTTAGAGTATAAAACGCTGTTTTAATGGCTTGCTTTCAGAAGCTGTGAAAATCTGTTTTTGAAGCTTTTGACAAGATGAAAAAACAATTTCTTCCCTTCTCCTTGTTTTCAAAATTTGGAATTGATAAAATATGACATATAAAGACAAGCAGGGAGGGAAGCGGGTGAATCAAACCATACCATCTTCACATGTTGGTGTTAAGATTAATGAATGGTACAAGATGATTCGTCAATTCAGTATTCCGGATGCTGAGATTTTGAAAGCGGAAGTCGAGCAGGAAATTCAGCAGATGGAAGAGGACCAGGATTTGCTGATCTATTATTCTCTTATGTGTTTTCGGCATCAAATGATGTTAGACTATTTGGAACCAGTTGATAAGTATTTACACCGGCCTACAACGACAGAGCTGTTAAAGAAAATCGAAACCTCACAGAAAAAACTATCCGGGATGCTCCACTATTATTCCTTCCTTTTTCGCGGCATGTATGAATTCAGTAAAAAAGAATATTTGAAAGCAATAGGATTCTATCGGGAAGCGGAACAGCAGCTGTTCCATATTACCGATGATATTGAACAAGCCGAATTTCATTTCAAATTGGCAGAAGCGTATTACGGGATGAAGCAGTCCCATGTCTCGATGCATCATGTGTCAAAGGCTTTAGAGATTTATAATCAATATGAGCTTTACAAAGTCCGCAAAGTTCAGTGTTTATTTGTTATAGCGGGAAACTATGAGGACTTTAAATGTTATGACAAATGCTTGCCCCATCTGGAAAAAGCTTTAGAGCTCTCTAATGAGTTGCAAAATGCTAGATTGATTAGTTCCGCTTTGTATAACATAGGAAAGTGCTATGGTGAGATGGAGAACTTTGAGAAGGCAGAGAAATATATAGAAAAATCTGTGCGAATTTCAGATCAAGCTAAATTAAATAATCTCCCGCATTCTATGTTCACACTGGCCAAATATTTATTTAAACAGGGAAAAAGCAAATGCGCAGCAGAGGTAAGTAACAAAGGATTAGCAATTGCTTTGCAGCAAGGCGACGGACTGTTTGTATCATTACAACAGTATTTAAAAGCGCTTTATATTGATGCGATTGATCAGTCTGGCGTTAAAAACACAATTCAATATCTTGAAAAGCGAAAAAATTATTCTTATGTAGAGGATATTGCTCTAGATACAGCGACCGTTTTTGCAAAGGCAAACGAATTTGAACAGTCTCATTTTTATTATCAAAAAATGATAGAAACTCAAAATCAAATTCAAAGGGGAGAATGTCTTTATGAAATTTAAAAAGAGTGTTGCACTTGTTATTGCCGCTGTTATGTTGAGTGTGGGAATTGGTTTTAGTTCAATGAATACGGCAGAACAGAGCTCTATTCATAATGATTCGGACCGAAATCAAACATAAAGAAAAACGGTTTACGTTCAGACACGAATTCAATTTTAATTTCCCCTTAAAAGGGGATTTTTTTGTTACCTTTCTGCTGTGTGTTTGTATTCTATAGGCGGATAGGAATTATGTTTGAAATAATAATCAGTGCGGATAATCGGATTCCTTCTATTTCTAACCTCTTACACTCGAAACAACCAAACCGTTTGAGGTATAATGGATAAAGTGAATAACTATCATCCAGATTGATATATATGAAAGAGAGTGGAACATAATGGGCCGTAAGTGGAACAATATTAAAGAAAAGAAGGCGTCTAAGGACGCGAATACGAGTCGGGTTTATGCGAAGTTTGGTCGGGAGATTTATGTAGCCGCCAAGCAGGGGGAGCCGGATCCGGAATCGAACCAGGCGTTAAAAGTTGTGCTTGAGCGTGCGAAAACATACAGTGTGCCGAAAACGATTATTGACCGTGCGATTGAAAAAGCGAAGGGCGGTTCGGAGGAGAATTATGACGAGCTTCGTTATGAAGGCTTCGGGCCGAACGGGTCAATGGTGATTGTTGACGCGCTGACGAATAATGTGAACCGGACGGCGCCTGAGGTGCGTGCGGCATTTGGTAAAAACGGCGGGAACATGGGCGTGAGCGGTTCTGTCGCTTATATGTTTGATGCGACGGCTGTTATCGGCGTGGAAGGCAAAACGGCTGATGAAGCGCTTGAAATCCTGATGGAAGCGGATGTTGATGTCCGTGACATTTTGGAAGAAGAAGAAGCGGTGATTGTGTATGCGGAGCCTGACCAATTCCATGCTGTGCAGGAAGCGTTTAAGAATGCGGGCGTTACTGACTTCACCGTGGCGGAGCTGACCATGCTTGCACAAAATGACATTACATTGCCGGAAGACGCACAAGCCCAATTCGAGAAATTAATTGATGTGTTAGAAGATTTAGAGGATGTTCAGCAGGTGTACCATAACGTAGACCTTGGTGAATAATAAGAAAGGCAGACCTGATCGGGACTGACGCCATTTTTGAAACAGGGATCAACACACCTTTATACAGCCAATTGCCGATCGTTTATCGGTGATTGGCTGTTTAGTTTCGTTTGAATACGAATTTGTTATCATCATGGATGTATTCTTTGACAGTGCGTTCGGAGATGGCGGTTGTCATTCGATCAATGCTGTTAAGATAGAACGTTTCAGACTTTAGTGAGGAATGAAACGATTCGATGGAGGCATTATCAGCGGGCGTCCCTTTGCGGGACATACTCATGGTAATGCCTTTTGTTTTAACAGCTTTCTGATACTCGTAAGATGCATATACAGAGTCTTATTCTTGATATTCAACTCCTGCCTGATCTCTTTTACAGGCACCCTGCCAATCTCATTTCTACAGCCTTCTGTTTGACCTCAACCGGATAACTCACTCTTGTCCCTATAAAAAAACACCTCCAAGTCTTATTTCAGATAACAACTATCTGTTTTCAAACTTGAAGGTGTTTTTTATTTGTCTCATCTTTGGGGGGCAGTCCCGAACATTGCAATGAATTTTTTATCTTTTTCGGACTAAACGGTCTAATATCTTTTGGCCGTTTAGTCTTTTTTTTGCAGAGCAGCTAAATTGAATAAGTCATAAATCCGGCATTTGGCTCATACATGTTAAAGTCATTGTTTTTTGAGAAAGGAGGAGACAGTATGAAAGACGATCAATCGTTTACACCCATCAAATCCTACAAACCCTTTCACAGCCGCTTTGATCCCTGTCCGCCCATAGGGAAGAAATATTACAGAACACCGCCTAATCTCTATACGAATTACCAGCCTGTTCATTTGGAGCAGTTTTCACCGATGGAAGCATTAAGGAAAGGCACCCTTTGGAAGGATCTCTATGATTATTATGAAAATCCTTATCGAGGGGGAGACAAACATGGCAAAAAAGATTGACGAGGAGTACTACCGGTTGCTGGAACAGATTCAGGCGGCGGATTTTGTGCTTGTTGAGCTGAGCCTTTATCTTGATACACATTCTGATGATCATCAGGCTTTGCAGCAATTCAACCAATATTCCGGTTACTCAAGGCATTTAAAGAGAAAATTTGAAGCATTATACGGACCGCTCTTGCAGTATGGAAACAGCCCGGCCGGCGACGAGTGGGATTGGAATCAGGGGCCATGGCCGTGGCAAGTATAAGGAGGAATCATCAATGTGGGTGTATGAAAAAAAGCTACAATATCCTGTAAAGGTCAGCACGTGCAATCCGACGCTGGCCAAATACTTAATCGAGCAATATGGCGGCGCGGACGGCGAATTGGCGGCGGCTCTTCGTTACTTAAACCAGCGCTACACCATACCTGACAAAGTGATCGGGCTGCTGACTGATATAGGGACCGAGGAGTTCGCCCATTTGGAGATGATTGCGACGATGGTGTATAAGCTGACAAAGGATGCGACCCCTGAGCAATTGCGTGAGGCCGGGCTTGGCGACCATTACGTCAATCATGACAGCGCGCTTTTTTATCACAATGCCGCCGGGGTTCCGTTTACCGCCAGTTACATTCAGGCAAAAGGCGATCCGATCGCGGATTTATACGAGGATATCGCAGCGGAGGAAAAAGCGCGGGCGACCTACCAATGGCTGATTGATATTTCTGATGATCCTGACTTGAACGATTCCCTCCGTTTTTTGCGTGAACGTGAAATCGTACACTCTATGCGGTTCAGAGAAGCAGTTGAGATGCTCAAGGAAGAACGTGACAGGCAGAAACTTTTTTAAGTGCTGGGGCTAGGTACCAGTGCGTTTTTTTAGTGGGACGGCCTCTGGTTTGCGCTCTCTATGTCTTTTATGCCTGCCGTACTTTCATTTATAATAAAGGCGTGCTTGGATATAGGATGAAGGAGGCCTTTATGACATCTTTTAAAATCACTGAAACGGATGTAGACAGATTCCATATTTGTGAAGCGAAGCGTGAGGATGCGAAAGAGGTGGAGGCGCTGCTTGTTCGCACTGCTGAATGGCTTCGTGAACAGGGATCAAGCCAATGGAGCGGATTATTGGAGGGGAAGGACACTCATAATATGCTTGGTTCCATTGCCGACGGACATGTTTTTCTCTTTAAGGAGGCGGAGGCATTGGCCGGAGTGGTGATGCTGCTGCCGCAGCCCAGTGAGTGGGACAGAGAGCTTTGGGGTGATCAGGGGCATGAGGAATCCATCTATCTGCACCGCTTGGCCGTAGACCGTCATTTTTCCGGCCGGAAGCTGGGAGAAACGATTTTATCATGGGCCGAGACGGGCGTTTTCTACCCGGGGAAAAGCCGGATTCGTCTCGACTGTGTGTCTGAGAATGGTGCGCTCAATGCGTTCTATCGCCGGATGGGGTATCAATTGATAGAGAGACGACATTCAAGCGGTTTTTGTACATATGAAAAAGTGATCTCGACAAGCTGAAGCATCCTGTGGGTGCTTTTTTGTTTTTCGTTCATATATATAGAAATTGTATAATATTCACAAATGAAGGTAGAAGAAAGAGAGGTTCTCAGATTCATGGTATTTTTTTATTGTATTGGGATCGTTACCTTTTTTATTGTTGCTCTTTTATCAGTATGGTTTCGAAAAAAATATCCTCAGAAGATGTGGCCGGAATGGATGTTAATCTGCCTGTTTGCGCTCAGCTTCCTTACAGTCTTGTACAGTATTTTTGTTGTTGGCGGCTGGGAAGGCATGGGGCTCGGGCTTATCGCGATTTTTGTTTTCTTTGGAACGGTTGCCGGATACGCGGCTGAGCGGGTCTTGCGGCTGATGAAAAGCTGCCGGAAATAGGCTTTCAGATGAGAAAAGGTTCGCATCCTGAGATGAGCGAGCCTTTTATTTGTTGGGTGGGAACAGCAGGACTTTTTTTTCGGAAGCAGAAATATACTAACACAACATTGTAAGCGTTTTCTATATAAAGAAAGGTGATGACATGGTACACAGCTTAACGAATGGTCTGCATGGTTTTTGTGTTTGGGTGATGCGTCTGGCTTATCTGAATCTGCTTTGGCTTTTGTTTACACTTGCGGGGCTTGGGGTTGCCGGATTGATGCCTGCAACGGCGGCGATGTTTACCGTGACGAGGGAGTGGGTGAAGGGCAATCCTGATGCGTCCGTGTTTTCTGTATTTCTGCGTGCGTATAAAAAAGAGTGGGGGCGGTCGAATGCGATTGGACTGATACTCGGCCTGACGGGTGTGTTTCTTTATGCGGATATACAGATTGCGGCGGGGATGAACCAGCCTCTCCTTGTGAATGTATTTATGAGCATCGGCTTGATATACGCGTTGATTCTTTTATACGTGTTTCCGGTGTATGTTCACTATGATGTGAAAATCAAAGAGGTGCTGAGCTTCAGTTTTCTGATTGCCTTCAGCAGGCCTGCGGTAACGCTTGGAATGGCGGTAAGCGCTGTCGGTGTGCTGTTTCTTGTGTTTTTCCATATGACGTTTCTGCTGTTTTTTAGCGGCAGCGTGCTCAGCTTTATCTTAACAAAGCTCGCTTTTAAGGCGTTTTCAGCAGTTGATCGCCATGCAAAAGAAAAGGCGGCGTGATGGGAAAACTCATTGGTTTTTACAGGCGGCTGAAAATCAAAGATAAGCTGTTTGTTTTTATTTTATTGATTATGGCGGTGTCATTTCTGTTTGTATACAGCGGAGTGCAGTATGCCTTTCATGTGTATGATGAACAGATTTACCGCAAGTCTTCTGATGTGCTGCGGATGTCTTCTAAAAGCATTGAAGACGAGTTGAAGAAGATTGAAGAAATGTCGTATGAGATCATGGCGGATGAACAGATTCAGGCGCATCTTCAACATGTACAGGATCATGATAGTGCTTATACTCAATACAAAATGAAAAGAGACTTGTGGGATAAGCTTGGGGAATACGCGGGAGAAGAAGCATACATCGAGTCGATCCATTTGTACGATAAGAACGGTACTGAGTATGCGGCCGGCAGCAGTTCAGCCGATCTTGGGGAGAAGCAAAAAAACGCCGTCTTTGAAAAAGCAAAAGCGAAGAAAGGAGCTAATCTGTGGCTGGCACTTGGCGATTCACAGCCTCTTTTGATATCAGCCAGGCAAATTAGATCTTATCACCAGTTAAGCTTGGAGAATTTAGGCATGATCGTGATCCAGGTGAATTTGAAACAGATCATCCATGACCTGCCGAAGGATTGGGGCGACTCGGTCGGAGATATCGCCATTGCGGATCAGCAAAGCATCGTTTATTCAGAAAATTCCTCCGCCCTTATGAAAGATATCAAAAACCATATTCCCGCGCTTCCGGGTTATGAAATCAAGAAAGAGAATGGCAAGCGCTATTTTATCTCATCCCTTCCATCATCCTACCAAAACTGGAGCTATTACAATGTCCTCCCATTTGACGATATGTTCGCGAAAATCACTTTTATGAAAACGGTGCTTGGGATTTTCTTTCTGTTGTTTTTCAGTATAGTACTGCTTCTTGGCAGAAGAATCGCCAACAGCATCACAGGGCCGATTGAACAGCTTGTCTCGGCTATGAAGGCGGTGCAATCCGGCGGTCTTGAGGCGGGAGCATCTTTGGCGCTGCCTGAGGATACCCAGGATGAGGCGGGCATGCTGAATCGTCATTTTACGATGATGATGAAGCGGATTAATGAGTTAATCGAAGAAAATGTCGAGAAACAATTGATTATTAAAGAAACGGAATGCAAAGCGCTTCAAGCTCAAATCAATCCCCACTTTTTATACAACACGCTTGAGTCGATCAACTGGCTGGCAAAGGCTAACCAGCAGAAGCAAATATCAAAAATGGTGGAATCGCTCGGTTATTTGCTAAGGAACAGCATTAATATGAAAAAAGATACGGTCACGATTGAGGAGGAGGCAGAGATTGTTCTGCATTATATGACCATTCAGCGGTTTCGGTTTGAAGAGCGTTTGAACTTTACACTGGATATTGATGAGGAGGTAAAGCATTGCTTGATCCCCAAACTCTCCCTCCAGCCTCTTATGGAAAATGCGATTCAGTATGCGCTTGAGCCCTTTACCCGTCCGTGCGCCATCCGGCTTCGTGCAAAACTGGAGGCGGGGCATGTGGTTTTGACTGTAGAAGACAACGGCCCGGGAATGGATAACCGCATTCTTGAAAAAACGGGCGGACGGGGAATCGGGCTTCAAAATATTCATGACCGGATCAGGCTGACATTTGGCGGCCAATATGGGCTGACCATACAAAGCGGGGAAGGAAAGGGCACAACAATCCTTATAAAAATACCATGTCAAAGGGGGATGGCGTGATGTATAAGGTTCTGCTGGCAGATGATGAAAGAATCATTCTTGACGGAATCGCCGGCATTATCGAATGGGATTCCATCGGAACCTCTTTAATCGGCAAAGCGCAAAACGGTCTGGACGCCTATGAATTTATTATGCAGTATAAGCCTAATATCGTCATCAGTGATATTAAAATGCCCGGCATGAACGGGCTTGAATTGATCGAAAAAGTTTCATCCGAATGTCCGTCTGTTCAATTTATATTGCTGTCGGGTTTCGGCGAATTTGAATATGCGAAGCAAGCCATGAAGTACGGCGTCAAGCACTATTTAGTGAAGCCTTGTAATGAACAGCAAATTATCAGTTCGCTGAAGGAGATCATTGCCGAATTCAAACAGAAAGAGCGGCGGGAGAAGGCGGCCGAATGTTTGAAGGACGAGCTTGAACATATTCGGTCATACGCAGCCAATCAGTATTTGGAGGGCCTTTTAACAGGTGTGAAGAATCAAGCGCCTCCGCTTGCGGTGCAGGATAAGACAATCAATCTGATTCTCGTAAAAACAGACGCAGCCACACAAAGTTATCAAACGGCTAAAGAGGCGTTCGGTTCTGATCTGACGGCTTTTTGCCATCTCGGGGATTATGCGATTTTGGCTGTAGAGGCACAAAGAAACGAAGAGGTTTTGGAAAAAAAGCTGGCGGTGTGTTTTGAGGGCTGTCAGCTGACTATCAGCCGCGCGGGTGAGCTCCGTCATGCAAAGGACCTGTTTGAGGAAATAACGGACGCTTACAGCGAGTCGAAGCATTCTGCCTTGATATCTAAAATGGTTAAGCTTGTGCGCGGTGAATTGGGCAATCCGCATCTTTCTCTCAAATGGGCGGCGAAGGAGATGCTTTATATGAATCCCGATTATCTCGGGAAACTATTTAAGCAGGAAACGGGCGAGAAATTTTCCGCTTACGTCACCAGAACCCGGGTTGAACATGCGATGAAGCGGATGAAAAGCCGCAAAGATGTGAGTGTCTCTGATATAGCGGAAGAGATTGGCTTTGGGGATAATCCGAAGTATTTCAGCCTTGTGTTTAAAAAATATACCGGCTTGACGCCGTCAGAATATCGTAAAAAACAGAGAGGCGCTTCTGTCAGATAGCCATCTCTGTTTTTTTAACTTTTCTCACTGTTTTTTGAGTGTTTCGCTTGACCGAGACGCTTTAAAATAAAATGTAAGCACTTACATAAAAGGGGGGATGGGGTTTGAAAAAGGTTGCTATCGTTTTTCTTACAGTTGTGTGCGCCTTTGTTTTCAGCGGATGCAGTTCAGCAGGTGAAGAGGCTTCAGGAAAAAAAGAAGACATTACACTCAGGATCGCTTGGTGGGGCGGCCAGCCGCGTCATGATTATACAACGAAGGTCATTGAATTGTATGAAAAAAAGAATCCGCATATCCATATTGAAGCGGAGTTTGCCAACTGGGATGATTATTGGAAAAAGCTTGCGCCAATGTCCGCAGCCGGCCAGCTTCCTGACGTGATTCAAATGGATACGGCTTATCTGTCCCAGTACGGAAAAAAGGGGCAGCTTGAGGATTTGACGCCATATACGAAGGACGGAACAATTGATGTCAGTTCGATCAAACAAAATAAGATGTCGGGCGGTATGTTAGACGGAAAGCTGTACGGGTTTACGCTTGGGGTTAACGTCCTATCGGTCATCGCCAATGACGAACTTTTGAAGAAAACGGGCGTTGCGATTGACAGTGAAAACTGGACATGGAGCGATTATGAAAAACTGGCTTATCAGGTGCAGGAAAAAACAGGCGTGTACGGGTCAAACGGCATGCATCCGCCGGATATTTTCTTCCCTTATTATTTACGAACAAAGGGCGAGCGTTTTTATAAAGAGGACGGCACGGGCCTCGCCTATCAGGATGATCAGCTATTTGTTGATTATTTTGAACGGCAGGTGAGGCTTGTCAATCAGAAAACCTCTCCGACACCGGATGAAAGCGCGCAGATTAAAGGGATGGAAGATGATTTTATTGTGAAAAGCAAGTCGGCGGCAACATGGAATTATTCCAATCAATATGCGGCATTTGCCCAGTTGACCGACGCCCCGCTTTCACTCTATCTGCCGCCTGAGCAAATGAAGGAAAAGGCGCTGACGCTGAAGCCGAGTATGCTGTTTTCAGTACCGAAAAGCTCAGAGCATAAAAAAGAGGCTGCGAAATTCATTGATTTCTTTATTAATAGTGAAGAAGCAAACCTTCTGATCAAAGGGGAGCGGGGCGTTCCGGTGTCCGACAAGGTGGCAGAAGCGATTAAACCGAAGCTGAATGAAGAGGAGACAAAAATCGTGGAGTATGTCGAAGCCGCTTCGAAAAACATCAGCAAGGCGGACCCGCCGGAGCCTGTGGGAAGCGCTGAGGTCATTAAGCTGTTAAAGGATACGTCAGATCAGATTCTCTACCAAAAAGTGACGCCTGAAAAAGCGGCGAAGACATTCAGAAAGCAAGCAAACGACATTTTAAAGAGAAATAATTAACGGGGAATGGGGATGACGGCCATGACGAAAAGCCGGAGTATCAGAAAAGACAATCTGGCGGGATACGCGTTTATTTCTCCGTTTATTATTGGGTTCTTATGTTTTACGGTGATTCCGATGGGCGCGTCTTTGTTTCTGTCGTTTACAAGCTATGACTTGTTTACAACGCCGAAGTGGATTGGGCTTTCCAATTATAAAGAAATGTTCACAGGAGATGAAAAGTACTGGCAATCGCTGAAGGTCACCTTTACGTACGTACTCGCCGGGGTTCCGCTCCGCCTCGGCTTCGCCCTCTTTATCGCCGTGATTTTAAACAATGCAGCGAAAGGGACGGCGGTGTACAGGACGCTCTTTTATCTGCCTTCGATCATCGGCGGAAGTGTTGCTGTTGCAATTATGTGGCGCAATATTTTCGGAAATGACGGGGTCATCAATGCGCTGCTGTTTTTTGTCGGCATTGATCAGAAAATTCTCTGGTATCAAGATCCGGCGAGCGCCTTATGGACGTTGATTCTGCTGTCCGTCTGGCAGTTCGGTTCCTCCATGCTGATCTTCTTAGCCGGGCTGAAGAACATTCCGCCTTCCTACTTGGAGGCGGCGAGTGTCGACGGGGCCAATCGGGTGCAGCGTTTTGTGAAAATCACGCTTCCCATGCTGACGCCGATTATTTTCTTTAACCTGGTGATGCAGACGATTTCTGCGTTTATGACCTTTACGCCAGCCTATATTATTTCAAAGGGCGAGGGCGGGCCGCTTGACGGGACGCTGCTGTATTCCCTGTATTTGTTCCAGCGGGCGTTTAACTATTTTCAAATGGGCTACGCTTCTGCCATGGCATGGGTCATGCTTCTCATTGTCGGGCTGATTACGCTCATTTTGTTCAAGACCTCTTCATATTGGGTGCATTACGAATCGAAGGAGGAATAACGGATGGAGCCGGTCAACCAGCCTGTCAAGAAAGCCCCGGCGTTGTATAAAAGAAAAAAATCCGGTGGCATCAGGCCCAAACGCATACTGTTCCATGTTTTCACCGCATCATTGGCGGTTGTATTGCTGTATCCCGTCATTTGGCTGTTTGTCAGCTCATTTAAGGAAAGCTCCAGTATCTTTGCAACTTCTCATTCTCTCATTCCCGATCCTTTTATTCTCAGAAATTATGCAGAGGGGTGGAAGGGAATCGCCGGCCAGCCGTTTCTGACTTTTATTAAAAACTCGGCCATTCTTGTCGGGCTGTCAACGATCGGCGCCGTCTTGTCATCCGCTGTCATTGCGTACGGATTTGCGCGGATTCCGTTTAAAGGAAAAGCTTTTTGGTTTGCGTGCATGATGGGCACGTTAATGCTGCCCCATGAAGTGCTGATGATTCCGCAATATATTATGTTCGCGAAGCTTGATTGGCTGAATTCGTTTAAACCGATTGTCGTTCCCCAATTTTTCGGGCATGCGTTTTTTATCTTTTTAATGATTCAATTTATCAGGACGATTCCGAAGGAGCTTGATGAAGCCGCCCGTATTGACGGGTGCGGGCGGTTCGCTTGTTTTTGGAGGATCATTCTGCCGCTCATTGCCCCGGCGCTTGCAACGTCAGCGATTTTTTCTTTCTATTGGAAATGGGAGGAACTGATCCAGCCCCTGCTTTATTTGAATAAACCGGAGCTGTATCCCGTTTCTCTCGCTTTGAAACTCTTCTTAGATACTGAAACGGCTTCAAACTGGGGGGCGATGTTTGCGATGTCCGCCGTCTCGTTATTGCCCGTCATACTCGTATTCTTTTTGTTTCAAAAATATATCGTCCAAGGCATCAGCACAAGCGGATTAAAATAAAAGGGAGTGGAATTCATGGCACAGCTTATGTTTGATGAAGAAAGGGTAACATCTGTCATCGACCGGATTGTCAAGCGGACGTTTCAGATGGATTTCGGCTGGGATTGGCCCGGAGGCGTAGCTTTTTATGGAGTGGCGGAAGCTTATGAAGCCACTGAAAATGAGGAATATATTCATCTCTTAAAAACGTGGGTGGATGAACAGCTTGAGGATGGGCTGCCGCCGCTTTCGATCAACGGGGTGTCCATCGGCCACACGCTGCTGTTTCTGCATCAGGTGACAGGGGATAATGTGTATCTCGAAACGGCGGGTGAGATGGCTGAATATGTTCTCCATAAAGCGCCGCGCTTTGGCGAAGGCATCCTTCAGCATACGGTCAACTCGGCGGATTATGTGTTTCCTGAGCAGGCGTGGGCGGATACGCTGATGATGGCGGGGCTGTTTATGCTGAGAATCGGCCGGGTGATGGAGAGGGAGGATTATTTTGAAGACGGCTTGCGCCAATTTCACGGGCATGAAGACGTGTTGCAGGACCCGCTGACAAATCTTTACTATCATGCTTGGGACAATAAGGCGAAAAACCATCTGTCCGGAATTTTTTGGGGCAGGGCGAACGGCTGGGCTGCGCTGACGATGGCAAAAGCGCTGTCGCTTATCGAAGTGACACATCCATCATTTATGATCATTGACGGATCGCTGAGGGACCAGCTGAGCGCGCTTGTCAGGCTTCAGGATGATTCAGGATTATGGCATACGATCGTAAATGATCCGGATTCTTATTTGGAGGTATCGGCTTCCGCAGGTATTGCCTCCGCATTGTTATCAAGCGGAAAGTTATATACGAAATACATTCAAAAGTCGCTTGCGGCCATTCTTGATGCAGTGGAAGAGGACGGCAGGGTCGGCAGAGTATCCGCCGGAACGGCTGTCATGAAGGATGCCGGCGGGTACAAACAGGTGCCATATAAGAGAATTCAAGGGTGGGGGCAGGGCCTTGCGCTGACGTTTCTCGCTGATGTTCTCAAAACGAAAAAGCACGCTTATCAGTAAAAGACGGCAGCGGGGGGACAGAGATGAAAAAGCAGCCTCAAAACAAAGAACGGGTTTCACGCTGGAAGGGATCATATTTTAAGAGAAACTTTGTTTTAATTTTGCTGATTGCATGTATTCCCGGATTGCTGACAGGCGGGGCCATTTACTTTTTATCTATCGCCAAGGTGGAAGATGAGCTGCAGCGTTCACATGAAGCGCAGGTGGTGCGTGAAGTGAACCGGATTGACGAGAAGCTGGAGGGGCTGGAACTGACGCTCACCCAGCTTGCTTTTGATTCAGCGCTTATGAACGGATTAACCGAAAAAGATGTCGAGAAAGATTTCAAGCTCTCCTATCAACTAACGAAAAGACTGTTTCTCCTGCGTGATCAGCAGCCCTTGATCGAACAGGCTTCTGTCTTTTTGAACAGCCCCCGGCCCCTTTTGCTGAACCCCGAATACAGCCGGATCACAGAAGCGGAGGCGCTTCGTGAGTATCGATCAGTGTTAGCCTCAGACAGCAATATTTATTGGAAGGACACAGACGGCAATTTTGGTTCATCTTCAAAAGCGATGCTTGTCCAGCTCATTCCGGGGTCAGCCGAAAAGCCGTTTGGCGCTGTGATGCTGACAGTGAATCCAAAAGAGATGAAGGCTATGCTGCAAAGTCTGTCTCCTTATCCCGACGGGCGGGCGCTCCTCTTGAATCAAAAAAATGACGTCTTATTCCAAGCAGGGAAAAAGGGAGCGGCTGATTTTAAAAACGCTTTAATACATGAGGTGAAAAATCAGCAAAAGGCGGACGGAAATTTTCAAATGAAATGGGGCGGCACAGTTTACTCCGTCTCCTATGGACACATAAAGCGAATGCATCAGGAGTGGACATACGCATCAGCCGCTCCATTATCCTCTGTTACAGCTCCGATGGTTTTTTTATCAAAATTGATTATCGCAATGATCGTCATATGCCTTGGCTTGGCTCTGTTTATGACGTGGTACGCCTCTAAAAAAATTTATCACCCCGTTCAGCATCTGCTCAGCCTATTTACAGGAGAAGAGAAAAAAGCGTGGAAAGCGGCTGAGCAGGATGAGTTCAAATGGCTCGAAAAAAGGTGGAATGATTTGTCTTCTGAAAGCCGGACGCTTCAGCAACGTATCTCTTTACAAACGCCTCAAATGAAAAAAAGCTTTTTACAGCAGCTCATCCAAGGCGATTTTTACTATCACACAGAAGAAAGCCTCAGGTCACGGATGGAAGACGCCGGGTGGGATATTAGAGATAAATTGTTTCACGTGCTGGATATTCAGATGACGGGGCTGGGGAGTCAGGAAAGCGAATTTTCCGCTGAAGATGAACATTTGGCCGCCTTTATGCTGGCCAACATAACGGAAGAGCTGGCAGCCTCACGATTTCCCCATTTTTCATTAATTGATATCGGACGTCTTTCATTAACCGTTCTTCTCGTGCGGGAACACGGGTCTTCTGTCCGGGATGATATCAGGCCGTTTGCTGGCGACCTGACAAAAGCTATCAATAGGGCGGCAGGATTAAAGGTAACCGGGACGATATCCAGGAAGGCAGGGTATGTGAAGGATATTCCCGCTTTGTATAAGGATGTGAAAATCGGCAAATCACACAGGCATTTCGCTAATCGACATCAGATCATTGATTTACATGACGAGAATCAGCTGGCACAACACCCGGCGCCGTATTATCCTTTTGAGCTTGAAAAACAGATTCTGCAGGCAATCCGGCTCGAGAGAAAAGAGGAGGCAGCAACGCTGATCAGCTTATTTATTAATGAACTGACGGAAAAAGCGGTCAAAGATATGCACGTCCACCCTGCGCTGGTTCAACTTTTTTCCCGCATTCAAGAGGACATTCTGCATTCAGGGCTGTATCCGTCCGAATTGTTCCCAAATAGAGATTTGCTTCGTGACATTTCTGAATTGCGCCACCCGGACCAGGCGGTCTCATGGCTGATGGAAACGGTAGTCAGCCCTTATTTGGCAAAGCTTGACGGCAGGAAAAACAGACAGCAGAAACAACTGACTGAACATGTCATCGCGATGATTCATGATCAGTATATGGCTGATCTTTCTCTTGAAAGCTGTGCGGACGCTGCGGGTACCAATTCGTACACGTTAAGCAAAGCGTTTAAACAAGTGACGGGCACGAATTTTATTGATTATGTCACGGACATCAGAATAGAAAAGGCGAAAGAGCTGCTGGTCAGCACAAATAAAAAAATCCACGACGTTTCGGAAGAAGTCGGCTATCGGCACAGCTATTTTAACCGGATTTTTAAAAAGCAGGTGGGCATGCCGCCCGGTGTCTATCGGCAAATGTATCAGGAAACGTCATGAAGGGAGAGGGATGAACGATGGAAAAGCAGATTCAAGTGTTTTTAGCGGGTGACTCCACAGTGAGCGATTGTCCCGCGCACGAAGCGCCGATGGCGGGCTGGGGGCAAGTCTTGGGCCGATTGTTTTCTCAGGATGTAAAGGTACAAAATCACGCGAAAGGAGGCGCGAGTACGAATTCTTTTGTTGAGGAAGGCAGGCTGCAAGCGATTTCTGAGAAGATTTCACCGGGAGATTACTTGCTCGTTCAATTCGGCCACAATGACCAAAAGCCGCGCGGCACAGAGCCGTATTCCACGTATCAGCAATGCCTCAGGCAATTTGCGGAAACAGCGCGCGGCAAAGGGGCAGTTCCTGTTTTTGTTACCTCAGTCCAGCGTCGCCGGTTTGATGCGGACGGGCGAATCGAGCATACATTGGGCGAGTATCCGGAAGCAATGAGAGCTTTGGCGAGTGAATTAGATGTGCCGGTCATTGATCTGTTATTGAAAACAAAAGTACTTTATGAAGCATATGGAGTTGAAGAGTCAAAGCGTTTGTTCGTCTGGTTTGAGCCGAATGTACACCCGAATTATCCCGAGGGCATTCAGGACAATACGCATTTTTCGGAAGAAGGGGCCTTAGAGGTGGCAAAGCTTGTCGCAGAAGGCATCGCAGAATGTAAGCTTCCGCTGAGCCGCCGCCTTTTGAGTGTGGAGGAAAACAGCGATGTATAAAGGAAGGTGTTTGTCTGTACCGGAATCCTTTACGCACACCTGATGATGTAAAAGACTGGCGGATGGAGGGCGGCGGGAGGCTTTCCTTTGAAAACGGCTCGTTGAACCTGTCACATGAAGACGACGGAGCGCATTTTGTTTTATGGTGTCCGGAAACATTTCCCGACGGCATCGTTGTGACATGGAACTTTTACCCGATCGAACAGCCCGGCCTTTGTATGCTGTTTTTTGCGGCAGCAGGAGGTAAAGGAGAGGACCTCTTTGACAGCAGTTTGAACAAAAGAACAGGAAGCTATCAAGAGTACCATTCAGGTGACATTAACGCGCTGCACTTGTCTTACTTCCGCAGAAAGTATGCGGAAGAAAGAGCGTTTCTCACCTGCAATTTAAGAAAAAGCCGGGGTTTCCATCTCGTCGCCATGGGAGCCGATCCGCTGCCTTCGCCGGAGGATGCCGATTCTCCATATTGCATGAAGCTTGTCAAAGTGAAGAATTACGTACATTTTTCAATCAATGGCCTTGCCGTGCTCGAATGGCGGGATGACGGCAAAACGTACGGCCCTCTCTTACACGGCGGGAAAATCGGTCTGCGGCAGATGGCGCCAATGAAAGCCGCTTATCATGATCTGTCTGTGCATCAAGCGGTGAGAAGATGAAGACAAATGTGGCGGATGCTCTTTATGCAGGCTGCGAGGCTGTTGTGAAAATCGCGTGGCTGAACGGCTTGTGGCTTTTGTTTACACTGGCGGGCGGTATTGTTTTTGGGTGGGCGCCGAGCACAGCCGCCATGTTTGCCGTGATCCGAAAATGGCTGATGGGGCAAAGGAATGTGCCGGTTTTTGCGACCTTTCTTGGCGCATATAAAAAAGAGTTTCTAAAAGTAAATGTGATTGGTTTGACATTTATGGTCCTGTTATTTGTTTTGTCTGCCAATTATCATTATTTTTCAGCGAGTGCAGACTGGCTTTCGTTTGTAATTACAAGCTGTACATTAATCGCCGGTCTCATTTATATGGTGGCGCTGATGTATGTCTTTCCCCTCTATGTTCATTACGAGCTGCCTTTATTGAAATATTTGTTCCAAGCCGTTTTGTTCGGCGTTATGCGCCCGCTGACCACGGCCTGCATGCTTTTAGGGAGTGCGTTTGTCCTTTATTTGTTATATACGCTTCCGGGATTGATCCCCTTTTACGGTCCCAGTTTATTCGGGCTTGTGCTGATGTTTTTTGCTTATCGGGGGTTCGTAAAGACGGAAGCGCAGCACCATCAGGCTCCATAAACAAAAAAGTGATAAAAACGCAAAAAAGTTCAGTCCCTCAATACCTCTTTTGCAAAAAAGTGCAATTGATGGCAGCGCGCCCAGCGCATACAATCCAATTTGGGTAAGCGTTTACAACAAATGGGAAGGGGCTGTCTGATGAGTATGCAAAAGAAAAGCATGTTGTCCATTTTCACTGTATTGACACTGTTATTGATGATCGGTGCGTCAGTATTTCCGGCTAAGGCCGAGGGGGCGGCAAGACAACTGGAGGCTTTAAACCGAGGGCTTGTGGCTGTAAAGACAGAGAGCGGAGTATTTATCAGTTGGAGGCTTCTGGGCACAGAGAATGCTTCTGTTTCGTTCAATGTGTACAGAAACGGGCAGAAACTGAACGCTTCACCCATTGCCTCAAGCACAAATTATTTGGATAAAGGCGGTTCAACGAGCGCTGTTTACCAGGTGAAGGCCGTTGTAAACGGAACCGAGCAGGCAGCGTCCGAAAAAGCGGCGGTATGGGGAAAGCAGTATCATTCTGTTCCGCTGAAAAAGCCGGCCGGCGGCCAGATACCAAAAAGCGAATCGTACACATACAGCGCCAATGATGCAAGTGCAGGCGATGTGGATGGGGACGGAGAATATGAGCTGATTCTCAAGTGGGACCCATCCAATTCAAAAGACAATTCACAGGACGGCTATACCGGAGAAGTTTTCATTGACGCATATGAGCTTGACGGGACATTGCTGTGGCGGATCGGGCTTGGAAAAAACATCAGAGCGGGCGCGCATTATACTCAATTTATGGTATATGACCTGGATGGTGACGGTAAAGCGGAAGTGGCTATGAAGACAGCAGACGGAACGAAGGACGGGACAGGAAAAGTGATTGGCGATGCAAATGCCGACTATCGCAATGAGCAAGGGCGCATTCTTTCCGGACCGGAATATGTAACCGTGTTCAAAGGGGATACGGGAAAAGAGCTTGTCACTGCGAAATTTGAACCGGCGAGAGGGAATGTTTCCGATTGGGGCGACGGTTACGGAAACAGAGTCGATCGTTTTCTGGCTGGAGTAGCGTACCTCGACGGACAAAGGCCGAGCCTGATTATGACGAGAGGATATTATGCGAAAACGATGCTTGTCGCTTATAACTTCAGAGACGGAAAGCTGTCAAAACTTTGGACTTTTGATTCAACAAAGTCGGGAAATGAAACGTTTGCCGGGCAGGGCAACCACAATCTAAGCATAGCGGATGTCGACTATGATGGAAAAGATGAAATCATTTATGGCTCAATGGCTGTCGATCATGACGGAGAAGGGCTGTATTCTACAGGACTTGGGCACGGGGACGCGCTGCATGCGGGCGATCTCGATCCAAGCCGTCCGGGCCTTGAAGTGTTTCAGGTTCATGAAGATAAAAACTCTCCTTATGGCTTATCCTTCCGAGACGCGGCAACAGGAAAAATCATATGGGGGGTTCATGCCGGCAAAGATGTAGGCCGAGGGATGGCCGCTGATATTGATCCGCGCTATCCGGGACAGGAGGTATGGGCAAACGGTTCGCTTTACACGGCAAAAGGCGTGAAGATCGGAAGCACTGTTCCTTCATCGACCAACTTCGGCATCTGGTGGGACGGAGATCTCCTGCGAGAACAGCTTGACAGTAACAGGATAGATAAATGGGATTACCAAAATGGCGTATCAAAAACATTGTTAACAGCCTCAGGCGCCGCTTCCAATAATTCCACAAAAGCGACACCGAGTCTTCAGGCGGATTTGCTTGGTGACTGGAGGGAGGAAGCTGTATGGCGGAATGAAGACAGCAGCGAACTTCGGATCTATACAACGACAGATATCACGGAGCACCGTGTGTATACACTGATGCATGATTCCGTTTACCGTCTCGGGATCGCTTGGCAGAATGTCGCCTACAATCAGCCGCCTCATCCAAGCTTCTTTTTAGGAAACGGGATGGCTTCACCGGAAAAGCCAAACATGTACACGCCCTAAAGCGGAATGAAAGGGGGAAGGAACGGGCGTTTTTCACGCCCGTTCCAATCATATGAAACAAAAAAAGAGACAGATGGAATATCTGACAAGAGGTCTCATCGCAGTGAAAACCGAAGGCGGCGTCTTTGTCAGCTGGCGTTTTCTCGGCACCGATGATGAGGATACAGCTTTTCATCTTTACAGGAATGGGCAGCGGGTGAGTAAAAAGCTGATCACAGAGAGCACCAATTTTCTTGACCCGGCGGGAACATTAGCTTCTGTTTATCGTGTATCGGTTGTGAAAAAGGGCTTTGAAATCAGCCGTACACCGAAAGCCGCGGTCTGGCCGGAACGGTTCCTGACGATTCCGCTCAAAAAACCTGAAGGCGGCACTACGCCGGACGGACAGCCGTACACCTATAGCGCGAACGATGCCAGTGTCGGGGATGTGGACGGTGACGGTGAATATGAAATCATCTTAAAATGGGACCCGTCAAATTCAAAAGACAACGCCCATAACGGCTATACAGGCGAGGTATTGATTGATGCGTATAAACTGGACGGCACATTTTTATGGAGAATCAATCTCGGAAAAAACATCAGAGCAGGCGCCCATTACACCCAATTCATGGTGTATGACCTTGACGGGGACGGGAAGGCCGAAATCGCGATGAAAACAGCGGACGGAACAACAGACGGGATAGGCAATATTATCGGAAATGAAGATGCTGATTTCAGGGACGAACAAGGCAGAATCTTATCCGGCCCCGAATATTTGACTGTGTTTAAGGGTGAAACCGGTGAAGCGCTCTCGACCGTTGATTATGATCCGCCCCGCGGCACACTTGAGGATTGGGGGGACGGATATGGAAACCGGATGGACCGTTTTTTGGCGGGAATCGCTTATCTCGACGGTGAGCGGCCGAGCCTTGTGATGGCACGCGGCTATTATACGAGATCGGTTCTTGCCGCATACAATTTCAGAAACGGCAGGCTGGAAAAACAGTGGATATTTGATTCGGATAAACCGGGACATGAACGGTACGCCGGGCAGGGGAACCATAGCTTAAGCGTGGCGGATGTGGACGGTGACGGGAAGGATGAAATCATTTACGGCGCCATGGCTGTCGATCATGACGGCACCGGTCTGTATACAACGGGGCTTGGACACGGTGATGCGATGCATGTCGGCAATCTTGATCCCTCACGCAAAGGGCTGGAGGTTTTTCAAGTGCATGAAGATCATTATTCGCCGTATGGATTGTCCTTCCGGGATGCCGGAACCGGCGATATATTGTGGGGAGTCCATGCCGGCACAGACGTGGGGAGAGGCATGGCGGCCCACATTGACCCTCAGTATGAAGGCTCGCTCGTTTGGGGCATCGACCCGCCGGGGAACGAGGGAATTTCATATGGCCTGTACACCAGTAAAGGAGAAAAGGTCAGTGACAAAGCGCCCGCATCAGCCAACTTTGCCATCTGGTGGGACGGCGACTTGGTACGAGAGCTGCTGGATCACGACTGGAATGGAACGATCGGCCGGCCGAAAATTGATAAATGGGACGCTGAAAACCGATGCCTGAAGACGGTTTTTCAGCCGGAGGGAGTGCTGTCCAACAATGGAACAAAAGGAAACCCGGTACTCCAAGCTAACCTGTTCGGGGACTGGCGGGAAGAGGTTATTTGGAGAACGGAAGAAAGTGATGCGCTCCGCATCTATACAACGACCGACATCACACGCCACCGCCTTTATACACTGATGCACGACCCGGTGTACAGACTCGGGATTGCCTGGCAGAACACAGCTTATAATCAGCCGCCGCACACAGGCTACTATCTCGGCACGGGAATGAAAAAGCCGCCGAAGCCAGCCATATATCTGGCGGGCAATAAAGCAGAAATGCCGCTTTAGGAGGGGAAGTATAAAATGTCCGCATGCTCCAGTCACTGCCTTTTTCAGATGCAGAGCTTGCCGCTATTGAAGCGATTTTAAATGAAACCATTAAGGAGGAATGATTGATGCCAAATCATATTTATCTTGCCGGTGATTCCACTGTTCAGACATACGGCCAAAGCACGAATCAAGGAGGCTGGGGTCAATTTCTCGGCGGACATGTGCCTGATCACATTCAGGTGATCAACAAAGCGATCGGCGGCAGAAGCTCGAAAACGTTTGTAGAGGAAGGAAGACTTCAAGCTATCTTGGATATCATTGAACCGGACGATTGGCTGTTTGTCCAAATGGGCCATAATGACGCATCCAAGGATAAGCCGGAACGCTACACAGAACCATATACAACTTATAAACAATACCTGAAGCAATATGTCACAGGCGCGCGGGAAAAAGGCGCCCACCCGCTTCTGATCACACCGGTGGCCCGGTTCCATTATCAAAATGGCGTATTTTTAAATGATTTCCCTGATTACTGCATCGCGATGAAACAAACGGCTGCTGAGGAGAACGTACGGCTGATTGATTTAATGGAGAAAAGCCTGGCCTTCTTTACAGCACAAGGCGAGGAAACGGTCTATTCCTACTTTATGGTGTCAGAAGGGGTCAATGATTACACGCACTTCACCAAAACAGGCGCAAACGAGATAGCGAAACTTGTTGCAGAAGGCATTAAAGAACTGGGCCTTCCCTTAACGGAATCGACTTTAAAAAAAGGATGAGATGACATGGCAAAAAAGCTATACCACGGCGCGTGCTATTATCCGGAACTATGGGATGAGGAAACGATTCAGCAGGACATTACCATTATGCGTGAAACAGGCATTAACGTCGTTCGAATCGGCGAGTTCGCCTGGTCTGTCATGGAGCCTGAAGAAGGAAACATAAATGTCAATTTTTTTAAAGAAATCATCGGCCGTCTGTATGAAAACGGCATCGAAACCATCATGTGCACACCGACGCCGACACCGCCCATTTGGCTCTCGCATGGCCGCCCGGAGCGAATGTATGTGAATGAAAGCGGAGCGATCATGGGGCACGGATCGCGTCAGCACGCTTGCACCAATCACCCTTATTTCAGAAAAAAAGCAGCCCTGATCACGACAAGTCTCGCAAAAGAATTGGGGAGGCTGCCCGGCGTGATCGGCTGGCAGCTCGATAATGAGTTCAAATGCCATGTGGGAGAATGCATGTGTGAAACATGTTTGGGGCTGTGGCATGAATGGCTCAAGAATCGCTACGGTATGATTGACCGTTTGAATAAAGCGTGGGGGACGGATGTGTGGAGCGAAACGTATCAATCGTTCGAACAAGTGCCGCAGCCGGGCCCGGCCCCATTTTTGCACCACGCTTCTCTGCGCACGATGTATCAGCTGTTTTCTATGGAAAAGATTGCTGCATTTGCTGATGAGCAGGCAAGGATCATCAGAATCTATTCAGATGCGCCGATTTCCCATAACAGCACCGTCATGTTCAGTGTTGACAATGAACGGCTGTTTCAGGGCCTCGATGTCGCGTCATTCGATACGTACGCTACACAAGAAAACGCCTCCGCGTTCTTATTCAATTGTGATTTGTGGAGACATTTCAAAAAAGACCGGCCCTTCTGGATATTGGAAACAAGCCCTTCTTACGCCGCATCGCTTGAAAGCTACGCCTTCCCGCACGCAGACGGCTATTTAAAAGCGGAAGCAGTATCTTCTTACGCGTTAGGCGGCGAAGCGTTTTGCTATTGGCTGTGGAGACAGCAGCGTTCAGGCAGCGAGATTCCTCACGGATCTGTTCTCAGCGCTTGGGGAGAGAAAACGATCGGCTATAAGAACGTGCTTGACGTTGAGCGGGCAAGGAAGGAAATCGAGCCGTTCATCATTTCGACCGTGCCGGCACAGGCGGAAGCAGCGATGACATACTCCGACAGAGCGAAAGCGTTTTTCAGAACGGAGCCTCATCGAGAACTGAATCATCGCTCTTTGGTTACCTCTTTTTACGAACGGATTCTGAAAGCCGGCATTCATCGGGATGTGATTCCCGAACACCACCCGCTAGACGGCTACAAGCTGCTTTTCACACCGTATGTGCCTTACCTTTCTTCCGACTATATCAAAAAAGCTTCAGCGTTTGCCGAAGCGGGAGGGATTTGGATCGCGGGGCCGATGACGGGCGGACGTACAAAAGAGCATACGATCCATACGGATTGCGCGCTGGGCGAACTTGAAAAAACGGCGGGTATCAAAACGCTTTTCACCTTCCCTATGGATGAAGACACCGATTCCGGAAGGGCATTTGGTGTTTGTGCGCCGCTTGGCTTATGGAGCGCGGTTTTTGACGCGAAATCAGGAGAAACCGTCGGCACCATTGAAAAGGGCCCGGCCTCAGGCAAGGCGTTTTTGACGGAACAAAAGCACGGGGCGGGCAAAATTGTCTTGCTCGGATCAACGCCTTCCGGAAAAGACGGAGAGGCTATGCTTGAAGCGCTCATTGCCCATTATGCCAAAGAAGCCGGTCTCACCTTACGAACGAATGTTACACCAGGAACAATTGTGGCGCCGAGAATAGGCGACAGCGGTTTGATATGGGTGATCGTAAATATGGATGGAAAAGGGGGGAGCGTCACACTCCCGGAAGCGGGAACTGACATGCTGTCAGCCCTTGCTGTTGAAGCGGGAAGTTTGTCCATTGGCGAGTATGAGTACCGAATCATTCAGTTTGACAGACCATAGCTGATTCTTGACGGAGTCAGCTTTTTTAAATGGAAGGAGCGGACAAATGGCGAAACTAAAATGGCTGAGCAAACAGCCCCCGATGGCGGGCGGAGTGACCTGGGGGGTGCCTTGGAAAAAAGGGGACTTAAAAAAAGGAGAGTCTCTGACACTTTTGGATTCACAGGGAAATAGCTTGTGTACGCAAAGCGAACCGTCGGCCTATTGGCCGGACGGGAGCGTCAAATGGACAAAGCATGCGGCCGTGTTCGGCGGACAGGCGGACTGCTGTTACGTTCTGCAAAAAGGCGAAGCTGCGGCACCCGACCAAACTGTCACTGTAAACGAGTCAGCGGATGTGATCAAGGCGGATACCGGACCGCTTACATGCACCATCCATACATCGGGGCAGGAGATATTTCAATCACTGGCCATTCACGGAAAGAAAATTGCCGCGGGCGGGCGGCTGACTGCGATAAAAGAAACGAGAAGCGGGACAGAAGAGAAAATGATCCATGAGTATGAAAGCTCAGGCAGTTTCATCAAACAAGCAGCAGTTGAAACCAGCGGGCATGTTAAAACGGTTATTAAACTGGAGGGCGTCCATCTGAATAGGGGCACAAAAGATGAGCGGCTCCCGTTTATCCTCAGGCTGACTTTTTACGCGGGCGTTTCCGAGGTTAACATCAAACACACGCTGCTGATTGACCGTCAATTTAAATCGGAATTTTTGAAAGGAATCGGTATGGAATTCGATCTGTTTTTACAGGGAGAACCGTACAACCGCCATTTTCGTTTTGCAGGAGACACCGGTATTTATAAAGAACCGGCCCAGCTGTTTGCGACGCGTGCATTCAATGAACACAACTCCCTTTATCAGCGGCAGATCAACGGAGAAACGCTTACCTCTGAAGAAAAACACCAAAAACTGTTCTGCCACGGAAGACAGAACGCGGTCTGGAATGATGTGAAGCTCGTACAGAATTCCTCTGATCATTACAGTCTGTGTAAACGGACCGGAAAGGACTTTGTGTGGGTGAACATATTGCACGGAAAACGGTCTAAGGGGCTTTTTTATGCGGGCGGAGAGAACGGCGGCATGGCGGCCGGGCTGCGGCACTTTTTTGAAAAATATCCTTCAGCACTGGAAATCAGCGGCCTGGGCAGCAGCGATACAAAAATGACCGTCTGGCTGTGGCCGCCGGACGCCGAAGCAATGGATTTCCGCCATTATTCAGAAGGTACTCACGTAGTCAGCGCTTATGAAGGATTTGCGGAAATGAGGTCAGATCCGACTGGAATCGCAAATACAAATGAGGTAAATCTGGCTTGCTTTTCACAAACGCCTGCGGATGCTGAACTGAATCGGTTAACCGACCAATGGCAGTCTCCGCCGCTGCTCGTGTGTGAACCGGAGCATTATCACAGTTCACGGGCGCTTGGCGTCTGGAGCTTACAAAACACAGCCAATCCGTTGAAAAAAGAGCTGGAAGAACAGCTCAACGCCGCTTTTATGTTTTACAAACAAGAAGTGGAGCAGCGCAAATGGTACGGTTTCTGGAACTACGGGGATGTGATGCACACGTATGATCCGATCCGGCACATGTGGCGGTATGATCTTGGCGGATACGCGTGGCAAAACAACGAGCTTGTTCCTACTTTATGGCTGTGGCAGGCGTTTTTTCGCTCGGGAAGAGAAGACATTTTCCGAATGGCCGAAGCTATGACCCGCCACACAAGCGAGACAGACTGCTTTCATCTCGGTGACTACGCGGGACTGGGATCAAGGCATAACGTCGTCCATTGGGGCTGCGGCTGCAAGGAAGCGAGAATCAGCATGGCGGGGCTTTATAAATGGTATTACTTTCTGACAGGCGATGAGCGTATGGGAGATGTGCTGACAGAAGTGAAAGATGCGGACTTTGCGCTCGTAAAAACAGATCCGATGAGAGAATTTTATTCAAAAGGAGAGCATCCGACCCACGTCAGAACAGGACCGGATTGGGCAGCTTTTTGCTCCAACTGGCTCGCGGAATGGGAACGAACGGGAAATCCTGATTATTTGAAAAAAATCACTACAGGCATCAGCTGTCTGAAACGCCTGCCGCTCCGTTTATTATCCGGCCCGACATTCGAGTACGATCCGGCGGCCTCCATGCTTCATCATATGGGCGACGGCACGGCTGGCGGCTATCACATGATCATCGCGTTCGGTGCGCCGCAGGTCTGGATGGAGCTGGCCGAGCTTCTTGAGGATGCGGAATGGGAGGAAATGCTGAGTGAATTCGGTGAATTTTACACACTGACAGATGAAGAAAAACGGCAAAAAAGCGGAGGCGCGCTCCATGACGGGCATTTTCATTGGCCGATGTTCGCCGCCGCGATGACAGCCTACGCTGCAAGAAAAAAACAAGACAAACAGTTGGCGGCCAAAGCATGGAATCTTTTGCTTGATCACCGAATGAGCCATACCCCGCTGCCGATCCAGCCCTCTCAGATCAACACATGGACACAGTTGGAGGAGCTCCCCTGGGTGACGACGAACACCGTATCTCAATGGTGTTTAAATGTCATGGCGGCACTGGAATTGATCGGAGATGACCTGCCTGCAAGAAAAGAGAAACCCGGCAAAAAAGGATAACAGACAGAAAATCATAGGATAAAGGGAGCAAAAAATGAAGATTGCAAGATTTATGTAAGCGCTTTATATTGAATGGGCAAAAGGAAAACCAAGCAGCAAAATGATAAAAGGGGGACTTCGCTCATCATGAAACAATACGAGAAAAAAAGATTGCGAAAAAAATGGCTGGCCGTTCCGCTCGCTGTTTCCATCATAGCCGGATGCAGCCATTCAGAGACATCCAATCCTGAAAACAGCTCCAAAGACACGATCAACATTATGGCTCCTCTGCTTTCGCCGGAAAGCCCAGGCAGTAAAAGCCCGTCACTAAAAGCGCTGGAGACCTATACAGATGAAAACATTAATGTAACATGGGTGCCGGACTCGTCCTATAATGACAAATTCAATATTGTCATGGCTTCCGGAGATCTCCCGCAAGCGATTGTCATCAAAGATAAATCAGCCGGTTTCATTAAATCTGTTAAAGCGGGGGCGTTTTGGGAGCTGTCCCCCTATTTAAAAGACTACAAGAATTTAAGCCAAGCAGATGAAAAGATTGTCAATAACAGCTCTGTCAACGGAGAGGTTTACGGCATTTACCGATCCAGAGACCTCATCCGTGCCTGCATGATCATCCGGACAGATTGGCTTGAGAAAGTAGGACTTGATATGCCGGAAACGCTTGATGACTTCTATGAAGTGCTGAAGGCGTTTAAAGAAAAAGACCCTGACGGAAACGGTAAGGATGATACGTACGGCATGGTGGTGCCGAAATGGCTCGGACTCGGCAACGGAAGCCCGTGGGATATCCTCCAAATTTGGTTCGGAGCGCCAAACCGCTACGGCATCGAGAACGGAAAGCTCGTCCCTGACTTTACAACGAAGGAATACATGGACGCTCTGACCTTCTTTAAAAAGCTTTATGATGAAGGGCTGATCAACAAGGACTTTGCCGTCATGGATTCGGCGAAGTGGAATGATCCGGTTGTCAAAGGGAAAGCGGGTGTCATCGTCGATACAGGGTCAAGGGCGTCACAGATTCAAAGCACGATGGAAGAGTCGGATGAGTCGGCGAAAGAGATCATTGACATTATCGGCACGGTCGAAGGCCCCAAAGGAAAGAAAACGTTTCCGACCTCAGGCTATTCCGGCATGATCGCTATACCGAAATCAGGCGTTAAAACAGAGAAAGAGCTGAAGAGGGTGCTGGCCTTCCTCGATAAGCTGAATGATAAAGAGGCGCAGATATTAACGAACAACGGAGTAGAAGGGCGCAATTACGAGCTAAAACACGGCAAGTTCACCTCTCTCGAAAAAAACAACAAGGCTCTTCTTTATGAGCATGAAGGTCTCGCCCAGTTCAGCATGTCAATCCCTAAGAGCGAGTATTATATCGAGGAACAAAAAACGAAGCTCTTTCAGCACCGGAAAGATATCATTACTGCGGGCGAAAAAATAGCTGTATTCAACCCGGCGGAATCCTTGGTATCCGATGTTTATACCCAAAAGGGAGCACAGCTTGACAATATTATCCTTGATGCAAGAACACAGTTTATCATTGGAGAAATCGACGAAAAAGGATTCCGGGATGCTGTCCGGCTTTGGGAGAACAGCGGCGGGACTGAGCTTTTGAAAGACTTGAATAAACTGTATAAAGCATCATCCAAATAAACCAAGGCGCCTGTCTAAAACGGCGGGCGCCCTGTGTGAAGAAAGGAGAGCGGAGATGGAAACGGTGCCAAAGAGCAGGAAAAACCCCGTTCTTCATGCTGCCAATAAAACGGGCTGGCAGGCGGCCTTTAAAAGAGACAAATGGCTTTATCTTCTTCTTGTTCCCGGTATTTTATATTTTTTGATCTTCAAATATTTGCCGATGTGGGGTGTGTTAATCGCTTTTAAAGATTATTCTCCCTACCTTGGATTTTGGAAAAGCGAATGGGTCGGCTTGGAGTATTTTAAAGACTTTTTTATGAATCCAGATTTCTTCCGCCTCTTGCGGAATACGCTGATGCTGGCAAGCCTTGACTTGATTTTTGCCTTTCCCGCGCCTCTTATTTTGGCATTGCTGTTAAACGAGCTGAGAAAAGCGGTTTATAAACGATGCATTCAGACGTTTATTTATGTGCCGCACTTTGTATCATGGACAATCGTCGTCAGCATTACCTTTGTCTTCTTTACGGTAGATACGGGGGTAATCAATAAGATTGCTGAAAGCATTACGGGGCAGCAAATCTCGTTTTTGTCTGATGCCGATTGGTTCCGTCCGATGATTGTGATGCAAAGCATCTGGAAGGAAACGGGCTGGGGAACGATTTTATTTCTGGCGGCGCTGGCGACAGTCGATCAGGAGCAGTATGAAGCGGCCATCATGGATGGAGCGGGCCGGTTCAAACGCATGTGGCATATTACGCTCCCGGCCATCAGAAGCACCATTATTGTCCTGTTGATATTACGAATCGGCAGCTTCTTAAATATCGGTTTTGAACAGGTGTTTTTGATGACGAATTCCCTGAACCGCAGCGTCGCCGATATATTCGACACCTACGTTTATATGGTGGGGATTACCCAGGGCGCCTACAGCTACAGCACCGCGGTCGGTCTTTTTAAATCTGTTGTCGGGATTATTTTGATTTTCGGAGCGAACTATATTGCGAAAAAATTCGATCAGGAAGGCTTGTTTTAAGAACAGAGAGAAGGAGGGGATTTCGTGGCTGATATCCAATCAAAGCACAATACAAAGGCCGGACGGGTGTTTGACGTATGCAATATTCTTTTTCTGGGCGGCGTCGGAGCCATCACGATTTTGCCTTTTTTGTATATTATCGCAGGCTCATTTGCAACTGAAGCAGAGCTTGCGCAGCGAAGTTTTTTCATTTTTCCGAAAACCTTTACGCTGGATGCGTATCGGTACGTGTTTTCAACGCCGACATTTATCAGAAGCATGGGCGTGTCAATCTTCATCACGGTTGTCGGAACGGCGGTTCAATTGTTTTTCACCTTCACGATGGCTTATCCGCTCGCCAAGCGGCATGTAAAGGGACGGAACCTTTTACTAAATCTCGTCATTTTTTCGATGCTGTTTTCCGGCGGAATGATTCCGACATACATTGTGGTGAAATCGCTCGGACTGCTTGATTCCTATTGGGCCCTGATTTTGCCGATGGCGATTAATCCATTTAACCTCATCATTATCAAGAACTTCTTTCAGCAGCTTCCGCGTGAGCTTGAAGAATCTGCGAAAATTGACGGCTGTTCAGAAATCGGCGTCTTTTGGCGGATTGCGCTCCCGCTTTCAAAACCAGTCATTGCGACCTTTGCGCTGTTTTACGCAGTCGGAATTTGGAATGATTTCTTCCACGCGCTCTTATATATCAATGACAGTGCAAAATGGCCGCTGCAAATGGTTCTCCGCCAAGTGACGATTTTGTCGGACTTAACGGCGGCAAACGGTGATATGGTGCAAAACACGGTGCCGCCGGAGCAAGGCATTAAGCTTGCCGTCATTGTCATTGCCACGATACCGATTTTAGCGGTTTATCCATTTTTGCAAAAGCATTTCGCAAAAGGAATATTAATAGGCTCTGTGAAAGGCTGAAGAAAAGGAGTGTTCAATATCGAAACGGTAAAACAGATAAAAATCGCTTATATCGGCGGCGGTTCCAAAGGGTGGGCCAGAAGCTTGATGAGCGATCTGGCTCTTGATGAACGCATGTCAGGCATGGTTGCCCTGTATGATCTTGATTTTGAAGCGGCGCTGCAAAATGAAGCGATCGGCAATCTCAGCGGAAACGGAAAATGGAGATATGAAGCCGTTTCTTCTTTGAAAAAAGCATTATCAGGAGCGGATGTGACCATCATCTCAATCCTGCCGGGAACGTTAGACCATATGGAAACGGATGTCCATTTGCCTGAACAGTTCGGCATTTATCAATCAGTGGGTGACACAGTCGGACCGGGCGGAATCATTAGAGGTCTGCGGGCTGCGCCGATGTTTGCGGATATCGCCTGTGCGATCAGAGACTATGCCCCGGACTCATGGGTCATGAATTATACAAACCCGATGTCTGTTTGTACGAGGATGCTGTATAAAGAGTTTCCCGATATTAAGGCATTCGGCTGCTGTCATGAGGTATTCGGCACACAAAAGCTGCTTTGTGAAATGGTAAAAGAAAGACTGGGATTGAATGTGAAACAGCGGGAAGACATCAAAGTCAATGTGCTCGGCATTAACCACTTTACATGGGTGACGGAAGCCTCGTTCCGTCACATTGATTTGGTTCCCGTTTTTCAAGAGTTTGCGGCGCAATACGCCGAGACGGGGTATGAACCCTCGGGGGAGAGCTGGCGGGACAGCGTATTTCATTCCGCTCACCGTGTAGCCTTTCATTTATTTGAAACATACGGCGCGATCCCGGCCGCGGGTGACCGCCATCTTGCGGAATTTTTCCCCGCCTTTTATTTGAAAGATCCGGAGAAATGGAAGTTTCATCTGACCTCCGTCGGCTATCGGAAACAAGAATCGGTAAGGAGAAAAAAAGAAACCGACCATATGATAAAACAAAAACAAGGTGCCGCGCTGAAAGCATCGGGTGAAGAAGGAGTCAATATGATTGCGGCCTTGCTGGGACTGGGTGATCTGATGACAAATGTGAACCTCCCCAATGAAGGCCAGGCAGCCAATCTGCCTATGGGGGCAATTGTGGAAACGAACGCGTATATCACCCGCAACAGGGTGCAGCCGATCTTTTCAGGAACATTGCCGAAGCGTTTGGAAATGCTGGCAAACAGGCACATATCAAATCAGGAGGCGGTGGCGGAAGCCGGTTTCACTCAGGATGACAGTCTTGCTTTTCAAGCATTCATCAACGATCCTCTCATCACGTTAGACCGAGCAGATGCCGAGCGTCTCTTTCGTGAAATGCTGTCCTGCAATCAAATAGGAGCACGATAACAAGCAGCCTGCATATAAGGGCTGTTTTTTCTTACGGTGAAATCTTGATAACACCGTATATAAAAGGTTTGATTGACAATAATGGTAGTGACTTTGAAGAAGTAGGTGCTTATGTATATGGAACATTATCTGGCAGTGGCGGTTGAACTGATTTGCGGACTTGGTATATTATTTCTCATTTTAAAATGTTTGGGGAAAACACAATTCTCACAAATTACTCCGTTTGACTTCATATCTGCCTTAATATTGGGGGAATTGGTCGGAAACGCAGTGTACGATCATGAAGTTAGGATAAAAGAGATTATTTTCGCCTCTCTATTATGGGGGCTGCTGATCTATATCATAGAATTTATCACTCAAAAGCTGAAAGGAACGAGAAAGTTTTTAGAGGGCGAACCGAATATTGTGATTCAAAAAGGGATATTAAAATATGAAGTGCTGAAGAAGAATAAGCTGGACATCAATCAATTGCAAAGCCTTTTAAGACAGCAGGGCTGCTTTTCCATTAAGGAGGCGGAATACGCGATACTAGAAACCAACGGGATGATCAGTGTCCTGCTGAAATCCAAATATGACACCCCGAAAATGCAGGATGTAGAGCTGGCCCCAAAGCAGGTTTATTTGCCGATTACACTTATTCTTGATGGCGAAGTCGTATATGATAATCTCCAAGAGGCGGGAGTGGATGAAGAGTGGCTGAAACAAGAGCTGGCGTCCCAGGGAGTAAATGAATGTAAGGACGTGCTGTTTGCAGAATGGCATGCAGGCCAGCCGCTGTTTTTTATCAAGTATGACAGCGGATCAGATAAATGATAAAAAAAGAGCTTTTGCGTAATGAAGGACCTCAAAATTTTAACTGTGTTTAAAATTTGAGGGTCACTTCATAACCGCGAGGCTCTTTTTTATTCTTGAATACCTTTTTTCACAGCTTTTACATGATACATACTGACTTCCGTGCCGAGCATATAATCAGGCTGGGCTTTGCCTTTGTTTGCTTTATGGGCGGCAATGTGTGCGTCGCTCTTCTCCCACTGCTTCCAATGGTCCTCTGATTCCCAGCGAATCATCACGACTACCTCTTCATCTCCGCGGCGGACTTTTTTCTCAAGAACCGTTACGTCAATTAAGCCTTCCTGTTTTTCAATGATGCCTTCCGCGCTGAACCGTTCGATCACTTTATCCGCGTGGCCTTCTTTTACCGTCATTTTTCTTAATTGTACAAACATGTGCACCTCTCCATTCAATATGTCTATTCTTTCATCTTAAATGATAATGATTATCAAAGTCAAAGAATAAAGAAGGCAGATTCTATCCTGAATCTGCCTTCACGTTATCCCTTCAATAAAAACTCGTTGCCGTCCTCATCCTTAAATTGAACGAACGTGCCCCAATGCATCTCATTAGGCTCGCTTAAAAATTCCACACCGTTCGTTTTCATTTTTTCATAGGTGCCAAATAAGTCTTCACATTCAAACACGATGGATGCTTTCATATGCTCCGAGCCCTGCATCATGGACTTTGGATAGATGACCAAACGTGTTTGCGCTCCGCTTGGCGCGACTTCAAGCCAGCTGGCATCCGGACCCATGGGACGTTCCGAGGTTACCTCGAACCCCGCTTTTTCTGTCCAAAAAAGTTTCGCTTTTTGTTGGTCTTCTGCATACACGGCTACTGTGGCGATCTGTTTAATCATAGGGGGAAACCTCCATTTACGATAAGATAGCTCTATTTTATCCTGCTATCATGAAAAATAACATTAAAATATCATCTGCTGTTAAAAGAGATTCAGCCCGCAGCGTTTTGCGTCTTTTTGACGATGAAGCGAAATAACACCTTTTTCTCTATTCCCCGGCTTCTAAACACTTTATAATAAAGAGGCTTCCATCATGAAAAAGGAGACCCGTAGCGTGAATAAAGAACAATTATTATATGAATATATTATAGAGCATTCAAGCGATATTACCGAAAAATGGTTCAGCCTGAGATTCGAATTGAAAGGAGAATTTTATTCCTCCGATCAGTTAAGCGCAGAGATGAAAAAACTTTTGGCGGAACAGCACACCCTTACAAATAAAACGATCGCAAGCTCATTTTTGGAAGATCAAAACGTCTTTGAAGAACACGTGTCAGAATGGGCAGTGACTGTGGCGAAAAATAGGGTGGAACAAGACGCAAAAATTCATGAGGTTGTGGAAGCGATCTCAAACTCAAGAGTGACATTTTGGGACGCGGTTATTCAGTTCAGCAAAGAACAAGAAAACGTGGTGACAAATGAGGATATCCATCGCTGGAACCGGATTGTAAACCAAGCGTTTGATAAGCTGATCACTGAGTTTTGCAAGCAATATCAAAAATTCATGCTGCTCCGATTGACTTCCCAGCAGGAATTAATTGGCGAATTAGGCTGCCCGGTAATTTCAATTGCAGAGGAAATTGGCATATTGCCGCTCATCGGTTCAATTGATACAAGGCGAGCGCACGTGATGTTAGAATCGGTGCCCGCAAAATGTATCAAACAGCAAATCACCAGCCTCGTCATAGATTTATCCGGTGTTCCGATTGTGGACACAATGGTTGCTAGGCAATTATTCAACCTGTCTCAAACGCTGTTCTTGTTAGGAGTCAAAGCTGTGTTTTCCGGCATTCGTCCGGATGTGGCGCAAACTTCAATCCAGTTGGGGCTTGATTTTGATGATTACGAAACGTACGGCACCCTGAAGCAGGCTTTGGCTCGCATGGGTGTCCAATGTATTATTGAAGAGAACATTCAGCCATAACATCAGCTCCCCGCCTTTATAGCGGGGGCTTTTTTTAATTGATAACAAATATGAAAGAGTGGATTTGCGATATTTCAGAAATATACAAAAGTTATTGATTTATTGAATAAAAGGTAATAATATAATGTTATATTTCCTATAGGATTAGTAAGGATTGTGCTTTGTAATCCTAGTGTATTCGTGATGCAGAAGACTGCCGGGGTACGATTAGCATTGGAACAAACAGCGCTTGAAATGAGTAAAGGGGGAGAATGTCATTGACTTCCAAAGCAACCGTTGATCCAGAGGTACTCGAAAAAATTATCAGTGCGCTAGAAACATTAGATTTTGGAACCGTGCAAATCACCGTCCACAATTCACAAGTCACCCAAATTGATAAAGTTGAAAAATACCGCTTTTCACTGCAAAGCAAGGACCCCAAATCTAAATCTTAAAGCAGCCTGTAAAACCAATGTCAGGAGGCATCGATTATGCAAACCACACCATATCCGCATCATTCACTGGCCGAAAGCAAGTACCTGAATCTGCCTGAAGCACGCTTTCTCCATTGGTGCCGCAATCAATATGGATTAAATAAAGGGGTGCTGAATACGATTGATAATTGGTTTTACGATTCGGGCATCATCAATATCGCCAGCCGCCGGATTCATGTATTGGCTTTTTTGGAATTTGCAAAAGCTTCCGGAATGAAATCCGACAAACACAAATTTATGAAATTCGGAAACGGCGGACTGGCCAGAAAGCTTTTTGAATTTATGGAGTCACAGGAAAAAGTCTGTTCCTAAAAGAAAATCAAAGAAATCCCTAAAATGAAAAATTACCTTAAAATCCCCTTGTGTATATACAAATTCTCCTAAATTTTTATATAATAGAATTTTAAGATCAATTTCTGGGAGGATTTTTGACATGCAAGCAACGGTTCATGAAAATAAGCATTCTATCATGCAGCGCATCCTAACGGTCTTTGTTTTCACTTTGCTGGTCGCGACCATCGGGCTTTGTGCCGGCCAATTTGTGCCTGCGGCCTTGATGCTGCCCCTGTCCATCGTGGAAGTAGGGATGATTATCGCGGCGTTTTGGCTGCGGAGAAAAAAAGCGGTGGGATATGCGTTTGTTTATGCGTTTGCCTTTATCTCGGGGATTACCCTTTTTCCGGTCGTCAGCTACTACGCTTCAACCGCCGGAGCTTATGTTGTTCTTGAAGCATTCGGTTCAACATTTTTGATTTTTGCGGTTCTCGGAACAATCGGAGCGAAAATGAAGAAAGACCTTTCGTTTTTGGCGTCATTCCTTTTGGTTGCGCTGATCGCATTAATCGCGGTAGGCATTTTCAGCATCTTCAGCCCGCTGAATTCAGCTGCCATGCTGGCGTATTCTGTGATCGGAACGATTGTGTTTTCACTCTACATTTTATATGATTTGAATCAAATCAAGCATCGGCATATCACGGAAGACTTAATTCCGGTTATGGCTTTGTCACTGTATCTTGATTTTATTAACCTGTTTATTAATTTGCTGCGCTTCTTCGGAATTTTGAGCAGTGATGATTAAATGAAAAGGCGCCTATCCATGGGATGGGCGCTTATTTATTTTTATTAACACCATGATTTTCTCTTGAAGCGGATCTGTAATCATCCTGAGGCAGCTTGGGACGGAGACGCTGATTGGTGAATGTTATGCTTTGTTAAAGGAAGCCTGCTAATCTAAAAAAGTCCAGAAAAATAGATTCTGGACTTTTTGTCATTCTTGTTCTGTTTTCTGGCGTATCCGCTCAATCACCTCATGCAGCCCCTCAGGCTTATGAAACTCAACAGGAGAACTTCCTTTCTCAAAAGAAATCGTATCGGCTTCAACAAGAACGACATATCTGCCGTTCACCTTTGCAAGATGAATAGAATCCCCAAAGTCAGCAAGCATTCCCTTAATCTCAGTTTCTCCGACTTTCATCTTCAGCCCGGCTTCAGGTGTGTGCTCGATGATTTGCGCGGAGGCTTCGATCACTTGGTGGGTGTCGAGCCGTTCTTGGATTTCCCGTTTTTCGCTTGCTTCCCAGATTTCAATGTCTTGCTCGAACTGCTGAAGCTCTTCGCTGTTTTCTTCATATGTTTCATATACATGCTCCTGGACCATGTTCATGACTTGCGATTTCATGATTTCCGGCATGGATTCTCCATACTCAACAAACTTCAGAAAATCTTCGAAGTAGCGGGCGTGTGACGCCTGGTGGATTTTCAGCTCGCCTTCTTCGACCATTCCTTCCTCTGGCATGAATGGGTATTGAATGCTTTTCATGTTTTTCGTCGTGATCGCCATTTCGACTTTTTTAATGAGGGAAGACGTGTCTGAAATGCGGGCGACCTTTGGCTCAAAATCACATTTCATAATGAAGACGAAGGAATCGTCAAAGTATTTGCGCGGCACTGCGGAAGCAACTAAGAAAACGCCGCCGCGAACAGCACTCGTATCAAGATACGTGCTGACGAATTGCTCGCTCAGCTCGTTAAAATCCTCTTTTGTTTCCGCCAGGCGTGCGCGGTTGAACATGTTGTAGTTCGGATTGGAATCAAGCTCATGCCCCGGTTCGACGATAAAATGGCCGATTTTGGTCGGCACCTGCTCGGACTGGGGGTGGCGTTCTGCTTTCCGTTTGACGATTTTTTTCAGCTCGCCGTCGAGAAAATCCTTCAGCTCGCTTTCTTCAAATTCTTCGGTGTTCAGCGTCTGGAAGTGCTTAAATGTCTTATTCGCCTGCTCGTCCTTGCCTTCCACCTGTATGACATAAAAGGATAAAAACTTGATTTCAAACTCCATATGAACTCACCTTATTTGCGTATTTTACAGCTTCTCAAGTATAGAAAAAACAGTGATCATACGTCAATTGGAGAGTGGAGGGATGTTTGTCACACAAAACGGATAATTGCTGCCTTTAAAGGGCATTGTAGTTTAGAGATAGAAGGCATCGAATGCAGAAAGGATGTTTTTATGAAGAAAACAAGCCCGATTCCTCAGCCAAAAACGTTTGGACCGCTTGGCAATCTTCCTTTAATTGATAAAGACAGGCCGACTCTGTCGCTTAGCAAATTGGCGGATGAGTATGGCCCCATTTTTCAATTGAATACGCCTGCGGGCACGACGATCATTGTTTCTGGCCATGAGTTAGTAGAAGAGATTTGCGATGAGTCCCGCTTTGATAAAAGCATTGAAGGCGCTTTAGAAAAAGTCCGCGCTTTTTCCGGAGACGGATTATTTACAAGCTGGACGCATGAGCCTAACTGGAGAAAAGCGCACAATATTCTAATGCCGACTTTCAGCCAGCGGGCCATGAAAGAGTATCACTCCATGATGGTCGATATCGCCGTCCAGCTGATTCAAAAATGGGCCAGGCTTAACCCTAACGAAGCAGTTGATGTGCCGGGAGATATGACTCGGCTTACATTGGACACGATTGGTTTGTGCGGGTTTAACTATCGTTTTAACAGCTACTATAGGGAAACGCCCCATCCGTTTATTAACAGTATGGTTCGCGCGCTTGATGAAGCTATGCATCAAATGCAGCGGCTTGATTTTCAAGACAAACTTATGGTCAGGACAAAACGCCAATTTCACCATGATATTCAAACCATGTTTTCTTTAGTAGACAGTATTATTGCTGAACGCAAGGCAGATGGAGATCAAGACGAAAAAGATTTGCTTGCCCGAATGCTGAATGTGGAAGACCCGGAAACAGGGGAGAAATTGGATGATGAGAATATTCGTTTTCAAATCATTACATTTTTAATTGCGGGGCATGAAACAACGAGCGGTTTATTGTCCTTTGCGATTTACTTTTTATTGAAAAACCCGGATAAAATGAAAAAAGCGTATGAAGAGGTCGATCAGGTGTTAACAGGTCCGACTCCTACATACAAACAAGTGCTGCAGCTTTCATATATCCGGATGATTTTAAACGAATCATTACGTTTATGGCCCACTGCTCCGGCTTTTAGCCTTTATGCAAAAGAAGACACAGTGATTGGAGGGAAATATCCGATCACGACAAAAGATAGAATTTCCGTTCTGATTCCTCAGCTTCACCGTGACAAAGAGGCTTGGGGAGAGAACGCGGAAGAATTCCATCCTGAGCGGTTTGAAAATCCGGATCAAGTGCCGCATCATGCCTACAAACCGTTTGGGAATGGACAGCGGGCATGTATCGGCATGCAGTTTGCCCTTCATGAGGCGACTCTCGTGCTGGGGATGATTCTCCAATATTTTAAATTAACTGATCATACGAATTATGAACTGGACATCAAACAAACGTTAACACTTAAACCGGGTGATTTTAAAATCCGGGTTCAATCCCGAAATCAGGAGGCCATGAATTCAGCTGTTCTGACATCTGATGAAAAAGCGCCGGATGATCAAAAGGAGAAACCGGACACGAAGAGCGCTTCAATCGTAGGTGTCAATAATCGTCCTTTGCTTGTCCTTTACGGCTCTGACACGGGGACCGCAGAGGGTGTGGCGCGGGAACTCGCGGATACGGCCAGTATGCACGGTGTCCGGACTGAGGTAGCGGCTCTTAATGATCAGATTGGCAAATTGCCGAAAGAAGGAGCCGTTCTGATCGTCACCTCATCTTATAATGGAAAGCCGCCAAGCAATGCGGGACAATTCGTGCAATGGCTCGAAGAAATCAAACCGGGTGAGCTTACAGGTGTTCAATATGCTGTGTTTGGCTGCGGAGATCATAACTGGGCCAGTACGTACCAGGATGTCCCGCGATATATTGATGAGCAGCTTGCCCAAAAAGGGGCAGCACGGTTCTCAGCACGAGGCGAGGGCGATGTAAGCGGTGATTTTGAGGGACAGCTTGACCAATGGAAACAAACCATGTGGTCGGACGCGATGAACGCGTTCGGGCTGAAGCTCAACGAAAATGCGGAGAAGGAACGAAGTACGCTAAGCCTTGAGTTTGTCAGGGGGCTTGGCGGATCTCCTTTGGCCCGGTCGTACGAAGCCGTTCACGCATCCGTTACGGAAAATCGAGAACTTCAGTCTGCGGACAGCGATCGAAGCACCCGGCATATTGAGATCGCTTTACCGCCGGGAGTGACGTATCAGGAAGGAGACCACCTTGGGGTGCTGCCAAGTAACAGTCAGGAAAAAGTCAATCGAATTCTTCGAAGATTTGGCTTGAAAGGAAATGATCAAGTCACACTGACTGCAAGCGGACGCAGCGCAGCCCATCTGCCTTTGGACCGGCCTGTCAGTTTACATGATCTTCTTAGCTACAGTGTTGATGTACAAGAAGCAGCGACCAGGGCACAAATACGGGAGCTGGCGGCATTTACAGTTTGCCCGCCGCATAAACGCGAATTGGAAGATTTGGCAGAAGAGGGTGTCTACCAGGAGAAAATATTGCAGAAACGCATTTCGATGCTGGATCTTCTCGAAAAGTACGAGGCATGTGAAATGCCGTTTGAACGGTTTTTGGAGCTTTTACGTCCGCTTAAACCGCGATATTATTCCATTTCAAGTTCTCCGCGAGTGAACCCGGAACAAGCTGCCATTACCGTCGGCGTGGTCCGAAGTCCTGCTTGGAGCGGGCATGGCGAATATCGCGGAGTAGCTTCGAATTACTTGGCGGACCGTACGCCGGGGGATGATATTGACATGTTTGTCCGTACACCGGAATCTCAGTTCCAGCTTCCGGAAGATCCCGAAAAACCGATCATCATGGTCGGCCCGGGGACCGGTGTCGCCCCATTCCGCGGTTTCTTGCAGGCACGCGCGGCATTGAAGCAGGAGGGGAAAACGCTGGGCGAGGCTCACTTGTATTTCGGATGCAGAAACGATAACGATTTTATTTATCGGGGCGAGCTTGAGGCATATGAAAAAGAAGGAATCGTAACGCTCCATACGGCTTTCTCCCGAAAAGAGGGAATTCCGAAAACGTATGTACAGCACTTAATGGCGGAGAATGCCGAGGAATTAATTTCTATCCTTGACCAGGGAGGGCATCTGTACGTTTGCGGCGATGGCAGTAAAATGGCGCCGGATGTAGAGACGACGCTGCAAAAAGCGTATCAGTCGGTTCATGGAGTGGGAGAGCAGGAAGCACAAAAATGGCTGGGAAATCTGCAAACAAACGGTATGTATGCTAAAGATGTCTGGGCTGGAATTTAAGGGCAACCAGTTTTACATGGAGGGCTGGAGTAATCCAGCCTTTTTCCTTTTTTGTATAATGGAGAAATACCTGTGTTTGCAGAGGCGGAAAAAAGCGTTCGCCTATTCTGCTGCATCATAGACTGTTTATCTTTTGATTCTCAAAAAAAGTGATCACCCGAAAGGTTCATGCATACAATAACCACAGTCCGGAAGAAGGCGTCTGTCCGTATGCCCATTTTTCGTTTTTGCTAGTTTATGTTATTCTTATATTTATATCTGTTTCCTTCTGGATGGGTAAAGGGGTATCTGGCCCCGCAGCACTGGGTTCTGCAAGTTTTTTTGTTTTTTTTTGAAACGGAAAGAAGAGTTCTTGCGTCTAGTGTTTGGCGTTGAAATAGCTGTTATAAAAATGGTATGGTACAAACCGTAAATATTCCGATTTTTGATCGGCATGTTTATTTGTTGTGTGATGCCTTGATTTTGTTAGGAAAGAAGGAATTGGATTAAAGGATAAAGATAAACATTAAAAAAAGATTATAAGTGTTTAAGAAAGTAGAGGTTGACATGAAGAAACTTTTTTCTTACAAACTTAGCTTTTTTGTGCTGGCTGTTATTCTGTTTTGGGCAAAAACGTATTTATCTTATCAGACAGAATTCAACCTTGGGGTAAAGGGCACAACACAGGAAATTCTATTATTGATTAACCCGTTCTCAAGCGCCATCGTCTTTTTAGGACTTGCTTTGTTTGCGAAAGGGCGTAAATCGGCCATTATTATGCTGATTATTGATTTTGTGATGACATTCATCTTATATGCAAATATCCTATTCTATCGTTTCTTTGATGACTTCTTGACGTTCCCGAACATTAAGCAGTCAGGCAATGTCGGAAACATGGGAGACGGGATTTTCAGCATTATGGCCGCTCATGATATTTTCTATTTTGTCGATTTTATCATTTTGATTGCCGTACTGATCTGGAGACCTGAGCTGAAGGGCTACAAGATGAAAAAACGCTTTACATCGTTAGTGATTGTAGCGGGTATCGCGTTGTTCTTCATCAACTTGGCTGTCGCTGAAAAGGATCGCCCGCAGCTGTTGACAAGAACGTTTGACCGCAATTATATCGTAAAATACCTGGGTCTATACAATTACACGATTTATGACGGTGTGCAGACCGCTCAGACGGAATCGCAAAGAGCTTACGCAAGCAGCGATGATTTGACAAGCGTCGAGAACTACACGACGTCTCATTACGCAAAACCAAATGCAGAGTACTTTGGCGCTGCAAAAGGCAAAAACATTATTAAGATTCACTTAGAAAGCTTCCAATCGTTCCTGATCGATTATAAGCTGAACGGTGAAGAAGTCACGCCGTTTTTGAATAAGCTTGCGCACGGCGGAGATAACATGACTTATTTCGATAACTTCTTTCACCAGACAGGCCAGGGAAAAACAGCGGATGCCGAGCTGATCATGGATAACAGTATTTTCGGCCTTCCTGAAGGTTCAGCCTTTGTGACAAAAGGAGAAAATACGTATCAATCGCTGCCTGCGATATTAGATCAGAAAGAAGGCTACACAAGCGCTGTTTTACACGGTGATTATAAGTCCTTCTGGAATCGTGACCAGATTTATAAACATATCGGTTATGATGACTTCTTTGATGCAAGCACGTATGACATGTCAGATGAAAATGTCGTCAATATGGGGCTGAAGGATAAGCCGTTCTTTACGGAATCGACATCGAAGCTTAAATCGATGCAGCAGCCGTTCTACGCACATTTAATCACGCTGACAAACCATTATCCGTTCAACTTGGATGAAAAAGATGCGACGATTGATAAAGCAACGACCGGCGATAAAACGGTTGATAGTTATTTCCAAACAGCCCGTTATCTTGATGAAGCGCTCGAGCAATTCTTTAAAGAGCTGAAAGAATCCGGTCTCTATGATAACTCTGTCGTGATGCTCTACGGAGACCATAACGGCATATCTGAAAACCATAACCGAGCGATGAAGGAAATTCTCGGAAAAGAGATTACATCTTATCAAAACACGCAGAACCAGCGTGTGCCTCTTATGATTCATGTTCCCGGAAAAAAAGGCGGAGTGAATCATACGTACGGCGGTGAGATCGATGTTATGCCGACACTGCTTCATTTGCAAGGCATTGATTCTGAGAACTATATCAATTTCGGTACAGATCTATTCTCTAAAGAACATGATGATACCGTAGCGTTTAGAAACGGTGACTTCGTGACGCCGAAGTATACGTCTGTCGATAATATCATCTATGATACGAAGACAGGGAAAGAACTAGAGGCGAATGAAGAAACAAAGAACCTGAAAACGAGAGTGACACAGCAGCTGAAACTTTCAGATAGTGTTCTTTACAAAGACTTGCTGAGATTCCATAAGCTAAGTGATTTTAAAGCGGTTGATCCGTCTGACTATCATTACGGCAAGGAACAGAAAACAAGCAAATAATAGGTATAGGAGCCTTAAGCGGCAGCATCATATCCGCTTAAGGCTCTTTTTTTGGTTTTTAGACCAACTTGAAAAAATAGATTCTAATTGGTCACAAAGCGCTCCGTTCTCTCATATCATTACAGTAGAATTTGAAACCGAGATGGAGATTCGGACAAATTATCGAGGACGTTTACCTTGATAGATTGTGAGGACTGTTATGTTTCGAAAGGTTTCGATTTCAATTTTCATAGAGATGAGGGGTAGAGATGAAAGCGGTCATTCTCTGCGGCGGAAAAGGAACGAGAATGAGTGAGGTCACCAATGAGCTTCCTAAGCCGCTCGCCATGATAGGCGGCAAACCGATTCTATGGCATATTATGAAAATCTATCAGTACTATGGAGTGAACGAATTTATTCTGCTTTTAGGCTATAAAGGAGAGAAAATTAAGGAATATTTTTTAGACTACGATTGGAAGCACCACAGCATGACGCTGGACAGCTCGACAGGAGAGGTGCGGATGCTGGGGCAGCCTGAAACGTGGAAAATTACGTTTTTGGAAACAGGGGAGGATACGCTGACGGCGGGGCGGATTTTGCAGGCAAAAGAGTACATCGGCGATGAAACCTTTATGCTGACGTACGGGGACGGACTTGCCAATATTAATCTTTTCCATCTGATCAGCTATCATCAAACAAAAGGCGCGGCTGCGACGGTTACAGGCATTGATAGAACGACGCAATTCGGCACCTTGACCGTTGACGGGGGAATGGCGAAAACATTTTCTGAAAAGACATCCAGCGACGGGATCATTAATGGCGGATTCTTTGTGCTGAGTCCTAAAGTGTTTGATTATCTGCCCGAAGACAGGGATGTCATGTTCGAAGATGAACCGCTTCGGAATCTGGTGAATGACGGTGAGCTTGCGGTTTATCGCCATCACGGTTTTTGGACGGCAATTGATACGTATAAGAACCTTTTGGAAGTTAATAAGATGTGGGAGCAAGGACAACATGTATGGAAGGTATGGTGATTTGCGTTGAGCTTTTGGAAAAATAAAAATGTATTTGTCACAGGGTGTACAGGTCTTTTGGGAAGTTATCTGGTAAAAGAGCTTGTCGATCAGGGAGCCAATGTGACGGGGCTTATCCGTGATGCTGTGCCGAAGTCCAACCTTTATCAAGGAGAGTACGTTCAAAAAATAAACATCGTCCAAGGCGCACTTGAGGATCTGCCTGTGATTGAACGCGCACTTGGGGAGTATGAAATCGACACGGTCTTCCACCTCGCCGCGCAAGCCATTGTCGGGGTCGCAAACCGTAATCCGATTTCAACCTTTGAAGCGAATATTCTCGGTACATGGAATATTCTCGAGGCTTGCAGAAAGCATCCGTTAATCAAGCGCGTCATCGTCGCCTCCAGTGATAAAGCGTACGGAGATCAAGAAAACCTCCCGTATGACGAAAATATGCCGCTCCAAGGAAACCATCCGTATGATGTCTCAAAAAGCTGTGCGGATCTGATCAGCCACACGTATTTTCACACATACGGTCTTCCGGTCTGTATCACACGCTGCGGAAACCTGTATGGCGGCGGTGATTTGAACTTTAACCGCATCATTCCGCAGACTATTCAGCTTGTGCTTAACGGCGAAGCGCCGGAAATCCGCAGTGACGGCACCTTTGTCCGCGATTATTTTTATATTGAGGATGCTGTACAGGCATATCTCCTTCTGGCGGAAAAAATGGAGGAGAACAATCTGGCGGGTGAAGCTTTTAACTTCAGCAATGAAATCCAATTGACGGTGCTTGAACTCGTGGAGAAAATTCTGAAGGCCATGAACAGCAATCTGAAGCCTAACGTGCTGAACCAAGGCAGCAACGAAATCAAGCACCAATATTTATCCGCTGAAAAAGCGAGAAAGCTGCTGAACTGGACACCTGCCTACACGATTGATGAAGGACTTGAAAAAACAATTAAGTGGTACACCGAATTCTTTAAAAAGTAATACGTATGGAGGTGAGAAAAAAACATGGCCAGCGCGTATTGTACCGTTTTATCAAAAGGAAGATTGTATCAGGCTGTCGCGTTATTCGGTTCCTTGGAGAGGGTCCAAGAGAGCTGCTCCATTTTTACTCTTTGTATGGATGATGACACGTACGGGGTCCTGCAAAAAATGAATCTGAAGCATGTCACGCTTGTTCCTGTGACGGCGCTTGAAAATGACGCCCTGCTGAAACTGAAGGACACGAGGGACAAAAGCGAGTACTGCTGGACACTGAAGCCAATTTTTCTTCAAGCCGTGCTCAACAGCAATCCTCACTTAGAACGAGTGACGTATATTGACGCTGATTTGTTTTTTTACTCTGATCCGAGCCGCATTTTTGAGAATCAGCCCGACTGTTCTGTTTTACTCTCTCGCGGCGACATTGTGATCCCCTCGTTTGAACAAGAGCAGATTGACATGCTCCAGCGTCTGTTAGGCCGGTATAACTCGGGTTTTCTAAGCTTCAAAAATGATCAAGCGGGCAATGACTGCCTGAAGTGGTGGATGGAGCGCTGTCTTGAGGAGTGTAAGAACGCGCCGGGTGAAGGCAAGTTCGGAGATCAAGGATACTTGGACTATATGCCGGATCTGTTTCCGAATGTTTGCGACATTACGACACCGGGTGTAAATATCGGCCACTGGAATTACGGGAAGCATACCCTTTCGCAGCAGGATGGACGAATTCTCTTGGAAGACGGGAATCCGTTGATTTTTTACCATTTCAGCGGGTATCGAATCGTCAGCATAAACGAAATCAAACAAATTCATGAAACAACCCGGACGGATCTGCCCTTTGTGCATGAGCTGTATCAAAAGATGCTGCCGCATGTCATCCGTACGGTGGAAGAGATTGATCCTGCTTTCAACGGCTTTGCATCAAAAGACGATAACAAATAAACGAATCAAATACAGGAAGTGAAAAAAGTGAAGGCAAGCGTTATTATTCCTGCATATAATTCAAAAGAACGGCTCTACAACAGCCTGCTGACGTTAAATGAACAGGAGTGCGAGGAAGAATTTGAAGTCATTGTGGCGGATAATGGCTCTGAGGACGGGACGCTTTCCATGCTCGAATCCTTCAAAGCGGAATTTCCGTTGATCTTTGTACGGATTGAACAGAACAGAGGAATTGCGTATGGACGAAATCAGGCGGTCCGCAATGCAAGAGGAGAGATTCTGATTTTTCATGACAGCGATATGCTTGCTGAAAAACATCTTGTCGCAAAGCATATTAAAGCCCATGAGAATGAAGACAGTCTTGTGGTGTGCGGCATGTTTTGGAAACGGATCTACAGTTTTTATTATGATCGCTTTGAAAAGGAACATAAGGAGCGTCTCGCAAAGATTTATGAAGATATGCCGGCCAAAAATAAACAGGCGCTGTTAACTGAAAAAGAGGTGAAGGACGGAAGCTTCCAGAAGAAAAGCTTTGATCTGGATACCGATTTTATTGACGCGCTGAAGAGCATTTTAGACGAGTATGGAGATGACTTGGCGGGCTACCATCTGCCTTGGCGGTTTTTTATTACGAATAACTCGTCAGTCAAACGGCGCCACGTGGCCGATATCGGTTTGTTTGATGAAGGCATTGTGAGGTACGGCTTTGAAGATTATGACCTTGGCATTCGGCTTCATCAGGCGGGGCTTTCTTTTAAGCTGCGGCGCGACATCATGAGCGTCCATCAGGAGCACCCGAGCAATTGCGCTTCTGTGGATGATATCAGAACAAACATTGCCTATATGTGTGACAAGTACAACAATATCCATTCGCTTGGCGTGCATCTCGCCTTTAACGGGCCATTTAACGCCTCCTTAACAAACGGCATTATGGAGGATATCGCCAAGCTGCTGGAATATGAAAAATATGAAGAGCTGCTGAACCTGTTCCTTGAGCTGCTTCATGTAGTGAAGGACCGCAACCTTGATCCCGACTGGCGGCAGAAAAGCCCGAGGGTGACAGCGAAAAGCTTTGATTTGCAGCACATAAAAAAGCTTCTTGTTAAAGCGGAAAAGAAATTGGGCGTACATGACTTTGCCAATGCGCTATATGCGCTGATCGCTGATTTATTATACGTGGATCTTAGATAAATGGATGTGGTATGGTGAGTAAATTTCATTTTACAACGATCGTTTCAAGAACCCATATTTTTAAGCTGATGCCGATGATTCATTCTCTCCATGAGCATTGCAGCGACTTTCACTTGCATGTGCTGTGCATCGACCAGGAAGCGTATCAATTGCTTCGGCACGTGCCATGGGAGCATGTCACGCTTACGCAGCTGCATGAAATGGAGGACCCGGAGCTGTTAGAGGCAAAGGGCAACAGGACGTTTCACGAATACTGCTGGACGCTGAAACCCGCTTTCTTATTTTACGTGATGAATAAGCGGCGTGACGCGGAGTACTTTGCCCACATGGATACGGATCTGTATTTCTTTTCTGATCCGGGGCAAATATTTGCTGAAAAACCAGAGGCCTCTCTGTTTTTGACTGACCATCGCAATTCTGAACGGTTTATGTCATATTATGAGCGGACGGGGCAATTCAACACCGGATTTGTCGGCAGCAGAAATGTGAAAGAGGCTTATGAAGCTGTGTGGCAGTGGAGACAGGATTGCATCGCTCATTGTACAGTGGACATGGACGAGGAGCGAAAGACATACGGCGACCAAAGGTATGTCGAAAAGTGGCCGCGGCAGTTCAAAAATGTCCATGTGGTAACATCCATCGGTGCAAACGCAGCACTGTGGAATATAGAAAATTATAAGGTGACGCTGGAGAATGATAACGTGTATCTCAATGGAACACCGCTGATGTTTTACCATTTCTCAGGATTCACTCTTATTACGGAAAAGGAGTTTAACCTGTGCTGGTATTACCATATTGATGATAAAGCGGTAATTGATTTCATTTATCTCCCGTATACCTTAAACCTGGCAAGATGGATAGAAGAAATACAGCGCGCGTTTCCGAATTTTAAAGCCGGATTTATTCCGAAATACGCGGTTCCGGATACCCACTTTTATAAAATAGAATAACGAAAAAAACCCCTGTTCTATGCAGACAGGGGTTTTTAGATGATCAGTTATGCCATTCTCTCAGCTTTTGATCACTCGGCAGCAGGACAGCCAGAATGCCTAAAATCGGCAGAAAAGCGATGGCAATCATGGTTGGCGTCAGCCCGGCTGAGTCGATAAGAGCTCCCAGCGCGACAGCTCCGATCGCCCCCATTCCGAAGGCGAGCCCGACAGTCAGTCCGGACATCGTGCCGATTTTTCCTGGGACAAGCTCTTGAGCGTAGACAACAGTGACTGAAAAGCTTGACATGAGAATGACTCCGATCAGCGCGAGCACCCCATAGGCAAGGACAGGTCCGGCGAATGGGAGCAGAATCGCAAGCGGCGCTGACACAAGCAGAGAAAAGATAATGACGGTCCGTTTTCCGAAACGGTCTGCAAGCGGGCCTCCGAGAAACGTGCCGACAGCGCCAAACAGGAGAAAAACAAAAATATAGCTTTGGGCCTGCCGGATGCTTACGTGATACGTATCCATCGCATAAAACGTATAGAAGTTGCCGATGGCGCTGACATACCAAGAGCGCGCGAAAATAAGAAAAATAATAATGATAAGTGCGGCAGTAATTGACTTCGAAATGGACGTGTTTTTCGCCTCTGTTTGCGCTTTTTTAGCCGGCCGCTGCTGCAGGTCGCCGAGCCGAGCCGTGTACCATTTGGCGATATAAATTAAAAACAGAACGGCGAGCGCGGCAACAAGCGTAAACCATACGGCGCCAAATTGTCCGAGCGGGACAAGTATCAGTGCCGTGATCAGCGGAGCCATCGCTTGCCCGGAGTTTCCTCCGACTTGATAAATTGACTGAGCCAGACCGCGCTTTGAGCCTGCTGCCATGTAGGCGACGCGTGAGCCCTCCGGATGAAAGACGGCGGAGCCCAGGCCGATGAAGAACACACAGCATAAAACGGTCAAAAACGATGGGGCGAAGGCAAGCCCTAAAATGCCCAGCATGCTTGATGTCAGTCCGAGCGGCAGGGCATACGGCATCGGCCGTTTATCGGCATACCAGCCAATAACGGGCTGCATGACGGATGAGACCATGTTTAAGGTGAACGCAATGATGCCGAGCTGTGTGAACGTCAGGCTCATGGAACGTTCCAAAATAGGAAACATCGCGGGAATCACGGCTTGCAGTGAGTCATTCAGCAAATGGCAGATCCCGATGATAACTAAAATAGAATACACCGTGTTTCCGGGTTTTTGGACAGGTTTCTCTTTCAATGGGGCGGCAATAGCCAACAGATTCTCCTCCTAACATATGTAACAAAGAACATACAAACATATTATTCATAAGGTGAAGGATTTATCAAGAGGAAAAAAGACTCTTCTTTAGGAAAACGAAAGAAGAGTCTTTTGTGGTCAGTTGTTTAGCTGGCTGTGTTTTTTTGAATAAAGGAAATAGACGACAGCTCCGACAGCAATCCAGATGACAAACGCCAGCCATGTCACGCCGGGAAGGCTGGACGCAAGATAAAGGCATAATCCGGCGCTGATGATCGGAACGACCGGAACAAATGGAACTCTGAAGGAAGCCGTAACGTCAGGATGCTTCTTTCTTAACACAATGACGGCGATCGAGATGACCGTAAATGCAGCGAGCGTTCCCATATTCACAAGGTGGGCGAGCGTCCCCAAATTAATAAACCCTGCGATTCCGGCCGCCACGATACCTGTCAGCCAGGTGTTTTGAAAAGGCGTTTTAAATGTTGGATGGACTTTTGCGAACAGCGCCGGCAGCAGGCCGTCTCTGCTCATGGCGAAAGTTAAACGGACCTGTGCGTAAAGCAAAGCGAGCATAACAGTCGTAATCCCAACAATGGCGCCGACGGAAATGATGCCGGCCAATTGATCCTGTCCGACAAACTTCAGCGCGAAGGACACCGGGTCTCCGACATTTAATTGTGTATAAGGCATCATGCCCGTCAGGACGAGCGATACCGCGATATAAAGAATGGTACAGATCGCCAAGGCTCCGATAATGCCGATTGGCATATTTTTTTGCGGATTTTTGACTTCTTCCGAGGCGTTAGATACCGCATCAAAACCTAGATAAGCAAAGAAAACAGTCGCGGCGCTGGCAATCACGCCGTTTATACCGAACGGCATAAACGGCGACCAGTTGTCCGGCTTCACATAGCCGATTCCGACAATGATAAATAATAAAATAATCGCGATTTTCATAAGCACGATCACGTTGTTAAAGCGTGTGCTTTCTTTGACGCCTCTGCCGACAATCGCAGTAATGATCAAGATAATGACAGCCGCCGGAAGATTGAATACGGCTCCGGGAGAGCTTCCGGGAGCTCCAGTCAATGCTGCCGGAATGTGCAGATGAAAGCCGGCGAGCAGCGATTGAAAGTATGAAGACCATCCAGTTGCAACCGCAGCAAGCGCGATCACATATTCAAGCATTAAATCCCATCCGATTAAAAAGGCGAGCAATTCCCCAAGGGTTGCGTATGAGTACGTATACACACTTCCGGAAACCGGAATAGAAGATGAAAATTCAGCATAGCAAAAGGCTGCAAGCGCACAAGCAAGCCCCGCTAAAATAAACGATAAAATAAGAGCGGGCCCCGCGCCTGTAGCGGCTACTGTCCCCGTGATGACAAAGATGCCGGTGCCGATCACACAGCCGATGCCTAACAAAACGAGGTCAAAAGCGCTTAAAGAACGGGAAAGGCTCTTTGTTTGGCTTTGGGCGAGCAATGTATCAAGCGGTTTTTTCCGAAATAATGAACCCATGAAGTTCCTCCTGTTAAATAATCATAATATTCTTTCAATTATATATATTGACGGTAGTATTATATTGTCGAAATTTTAGATAGTCAATAAAATATTTTTCCGCTTTAAAAGAAAGAAGCATAAAAGCGGTGTGGTATAACAGTATAGTAATTTTTGCTAATAAAATTGAAAATAGAATTGAATTTTTTTAAATAAAACCGATAGAAAAAGTATATTCATCAAATTTCGACAATATCTTGGGTAAGGAGTTGCTGATATGTTTCAATATGAAGAATTAAACAAACAGTTTATTGGGGGAAAATGGCGTGAGGGCGCCGGTTCAAGTCTTTTGGAAGATAAGAACCCATATACCCAAAAAAATATCACATCATTCCGTAAAGCAAATACGGATGATGTAGATGAAGCATACAAGTCAGCCGCACAAGCAAAGAAAAAATGGGACGCGGTGAATCCGTTTGAAAAAAGAACGATTCTTGAAAAAGCCGTGGCTTATATTGAAGAAAATGAAGAAGCCATTATTTATCTGATTATGGAGGAGCTCGGCGGAACAAGGCTGAAAGCCGCGTTCGAAATCGGCCTAGTGAAAAATATCATAAAAGAAGCAGCGACATTTCCGGTGCGGATGGAAGGCAAAATTCTCCCATCCACCATTGACGGCAAAGAAAACAGATTGTACAGAGTGCCTGCCGGTGTGGTCGGCGTTATCAGTCCGTTTAACTTTCCTTTCTTCCTATCTGTGAAATCCGTCGCGCCCGCGCTGGGAGCCGGAAATGGAGTCGTGCTGAAGCCGCATGAAGAAACTCCGATTTGCGGCGGTACTTTGATCGCGAAGATTTTTGAAGCGGCCGGCATTCCTGAAGGGCTTTTGAACGTAGTCGTCACTGATATCGCAGAAATCGGCGACAGCTTTGTGGAGCATCCTGTGCCGCGGATTATCTCGTTTACGGGTTCTACAAAAGTGGGCAGCTATATCGGCCAGCTGGCGATGAAACATTTCAAAAAACCTTTGCTTGAGCTTGGCGGAAACAGTGCGCTTATCGTGCTTGAAGACGCTGATCTTGAATATGCGGTCAATGCGGCGGTGTTCAGCCGGTTTACGCATCAGGGGCAAATATGTATGTCTGCAAACCGCATCTTGGTTCATTCTTCTATCCATGACAGATTTCTGGAGATGTATCAGGCGAAAGTGGAGTCACTTAAAGTCGGAGACCCGATGGACCCTGAAACGATTATCGGACCGTTAATCAACAGCAGACAAACCGATGCATTAATGAAATCTGTTGAAAAAGCGATAGAAGAAGGAGCGGTTCCGGTTACACTCGGCGGATTCGCAGGAACAGTCGTGGAGCCGACGATTTTAAAAGACGTCAAACCTTCCATGAGCATTGCCCATGAAGAATTGTTCGGACCGGTGGTTTCAGTGATGAAGTTTGATTCGGAAGACGAAGCGGTTGATATTGCGAATGATACGCCGTTTGGTTTAAGCGGAGCGGTTCATACGGCCAATGTTGAACGCGGCGTCGCATTTGCGAAACGAATTGAGACCGGAATGATCCACGTCAATGATACGACGATCAACGATGAGCCGAACGTAGCCTTCGGCGGAGAAAAACAATCAGGCCTCGGCCGATTAAACGGCGAATGGAGCCTTGAAGAATTTACAACTATGAAATGGATTTCCGTTCAGCATGAAAAACGCAATTTCCCATACTAAAAAAGGAGTGGATAAACTGTGACCATAAACACGGAGAATGACACCCAGGAACTTCTGGAGGCGTTTGTAAAAGTCGCGCCTTATTTAAACAGCCTGATTCAAGACGATATTACAATCGGTATTTATGATACAGAAAAATTAATCGTCAATATCCCGGCGAAAACCTTTTCTCTCAATGTAAAAGCAGGCGACCCGCTGCAAGAGGGGGATATTATCACCGACGCGATCCGCCGCAACCAGAAGAAAACAAGCATGGTGCCAAAAGAACTGTTTGGTTTTCCGCTGATCGCCCGGGCGATCCCGCTTCATGATAAAAACGGCAGAGTTATAGGCGGAGTCGGCGTCGGCACAAGTCTTGAGGGATCGTCCAAGCTTCATGATGTGGCGGAGAGCCTGTCTGCTGTCGTAGAACAAACCGCATCAGCCATCCAGGATATTTCTGAATCCATTAACGGTTTTTCAACCCAAATGTCAGGCATCTCTTCCCAAGCGAAGAAAGTCAGTGAAAGCGCCGGTGAAATTGCCGATATTTCCGTCACAGTTAAGGGAATTTCCGACCAAAGCAACCTGCTTGGCTTAAACGCCGCGATTGAAGCGGCAAGAGCGGGAGAGTCGGGGAAAGGCTTTTCCGTCGTGGCGGATGAGATCAGAAAGCTCGCCACCCATTCGAAAGAAAACGTCGGACAGATCGACCATATCACGAAAAAAATCCACAGCCTGCTTAAGGGGCTGGAGGAATCCATTGAATCCATCAACCAGCATACAGACGGGCAGGCAGCGGCTGTCGAACAGATTTCAGCAACAATGCAGGAAATCTCAGGAAGCGCGCAGCACCTTGCGAAAATGGCCGAAAAGGCGCTGGAAGAAGCTTAAAAGATCAAGGGCTGTGCCCTTGATCTTTTTTTAATGCTTTCATTCTGATTGTTCGGCGAATATGTTTTTATTAAACAAGACGCTTGGATGGGTCGGATGGAAGGAGGCGGCAAGATCATTGTGCTGTTTTGCTGTCTTCTTGTCACCGAGCTGCCAGTAACAGACGCAAAGCTGCAAATGCGGATACCAGGTGGAATATTCCACTTGTGTAAATCCTGAATCGCTGCTTTTTGCGGAAAGGGCGAGTTCATACCAAAAGGCGCCTTCCCGGTATTTTTGTTTTTCTTTAAAATAGTCACCGAGCCGGCAGCAAAACTCCGGTCTTGGCTGATCGAATAAAAAGGACTTTAACAGCGAGTGTAAGGCCGCTTCTTCATGGCCGAGCGCCCGGTAGCAGTCAGATAAATATTGGCAGGTTCTGATTTCGTCTTCGATCCAGCACTTTTTTGTAGCTAAAAAATGATGGTAATACGTAATGGCGCGGTTGTATTGCTTGTGGTCCTTCAGTTCATTGGCAAAATAAAATAAATCACGCGGCGTCAGTGTTTGATTGCCCTCCACCATTTTTTCATAGATTTTTAAGTTGCGGTCTGAAGGAGGAGCTGCGGTTTTATGATGTTTGCGATGTGTGACGGCGATATCGGTTTCTAAAATATTGCCGTATACCTCCAGATATTCATGGACCGCTCCGATCCAGCGAAACCCTTTTTCCCGCTTCACAAGCCGATTTCTCCGGTATTTAAAATTAACTTCGCCTCTCTCATCAAATCCGACGTGATAATACATCGACACTGCATCAATATCGGGACTGAGGCTTATTTTTAAATCGGCGAGCTTTTTTCTGTCTTCATCCGTCAGCACGTCATCGGCGTCCATCCAGAGGATATAATCCTTTGACGCTTTAGAAAAAGCAAAATTGCGTGCGTCGGCAAAATGGTCAGTCCATTCAAAATCATAAATCATATCCGTATAGCGGGCAGCAATTTCTTTTGTCGCATCCGCTGATCCCGTATCAACAATGACAAACTCATCGGCGATCCCCTTGACTGAATCAAGGCAGCCTGCCAGCACCTCTTCCTCATTTTTTACAATCATACACAAGCTGATGCTGATCATATCATCACCTCTCCTTTTCCAGTTTATAAAGGAGAGGGCGGAAACATGCTTCGGTCAAGCACTGTAAATGGCCGAATCCTCATCGGACGGAATCTGTTAGCTGGTATATGGTACGAGAAAGGACGCCTTACCACGCGATATGATCTTTTACTAGTTTTATTCCATCACCTGATTTACAATGAACTCATGAACTTACGTGAGGATTGATAGGAACCATGAGCATACTAAAAGCGGAACATCTTTATAAAACATACGGAGATAAAACGTTATTCAATCATATTTCCTTCCATATAGAAGAGAATGAAAGAATTGGTCTGATCGGGCCGAACGGCACCGGCAAATCTACATTGTTAAAAGTGATTGCCGGCCTTGAATCAACAGAAGAGGGGGACATCGTTAAATCGGGCAGCGTTCATGTTGAATTTTTGCATCAGGACCCTGAACTTCCTGCCGGGCAGACGGTGCTGGAACACATTTACTCTGGCGACTCGGCCGTGATGAGAACATTGCGGGAATACGAAAAAGCGCTTCAGGAACTGAATGAAGCGCCTGAAAATGCAGTATTGCAGAAAAATCTGCTCACAGCCCAAGGGAAAATGGATACAAATCATGCGTGGGACGCAAACACCTTGGCGAAAACCGTTCTCTCAAAGCTCGGTGTCAATGACGTGACAAAACCTGTGCATGAGCTGTCGGGCGGACAGAAAAAACGGGTCGCCATTGCGAAAAACCTAATTCAGCCTGCTGATCTGTTGATTTTAGACGAGCCGACAAACCATTTGGATAATGAGACGATCGAATGGCTGGAAGGCTATCTGGCGCAGTATCCGGGTGCGGTCATGCTGGTGACGCATGACCGGTATTTCTTAAACCGTGTGACGAACCGGATTTATGAGTTGGAAAATGGCAGCCTGTACACGTATCAAGGAAATTACGAGGTCTTTTTGGAAAAGCGGGCAGAACGGGAAGCGCAGGCGGAGCAAAAAGAAACAAAGCGCCAGAATTTGCTTAGACGTGAATTAGCTTGGCTCAGACGAGGAGCAAAAGCACGGTCAACAAAACAAAAAGCGCGAATCGACAGAGTCGAGGCGCTGAAGGAGCAAGACGGGCCTTCCTCTTCAGGTGCACTCGATTTTGCGATCGGCTCACACCGCCTCGGCAAACAGGTGATTGAAGCCGAGCAAGTGACAATTTCATACGGCGGGAATACATTGGTGGACAGCTTCAGCGAATTGATCATCCCTGGTGAGCGAATCGGTATCATCGGACCGAACGGCATCGGGAAAACAACGCTTTTAAACAGCCTTGCCGGACGGGTGATACCGGATAGGGGTGAGATTACAATCGGCCAAACGGTTCGGATCGGTTATTATACGCAAGACCACAGTGAAATGAATGGCGAGCTGAAAGTCATTGATTATATAAAAGAAACAGCGGAAATCGTCAAAACAACTGAAGGAGATGTCATTACAGCGGAGCAAATGCTGGAGCGTTTCTTGTTCCCGCGCCATATGCAGCGCACATTTATCCGCAAGCTGTCCGGCGGGGAAAAACGCCGTTTGTACTTGCTGCATGTACTGATGCAGGAACCGAATGTCCTGTTTTTGGATGAGCCGACCAATGATCTGGATACAGAAACACTGGGCGTGTTGGAAGACTATTTAGACCAATTTCCCGGCGTTGTCATTACGGTATCCCATGACCGGTATTTTCTTGACAGAGTTGTGGACCGGCTGATTGTGTTTGAAGGAAGCGGCGTGATTTCACGATTCCAAGGCTCTTACAGTGAGTACATGGAAAAAGCGAAGACCAAGAAATCAGCAGAAAAACAGCCGGCAGAAGAGAAACGCACTGAAGCAGAGCCGAAGAAAAAGCGGAAGAAGCTTTCATACAAGGATCAGCTTGAATGGGATGGCATTGAAGACAAAATCGCAAAGCTGGAAGAGAAGCACGAACAGCTTGAGGCAGAAATCGCCGGCGCGGGAAGTGATTTTGGAAAAATTCAAGACCTGATGGCTGAGCAGGCAAAAACAGCGGAAGAGCTGGAAGCCGCCATGGATCGCTGGACAGAATTGTCGCTTATGATTGAAGAGCTTGAGCAATAAGAAGAAAAAAGGGAGACCGCGTGACGCGGTTTTTCTTTTTGTCGAAAAGTTCACGTTTACGTTAAGGTTCAAAAGGTGTATAATAAGATCAGATACAGCAAAAGGGGGAGTAACCTTGGAATGGATGAAGATTGATCAGGTGGCCAAAAGAAGCGGGCTGACAAAGCGGACCATCCGATTTTATGAGGAGATCGGTTTAATTCCTGCGCCGAAACGGACAGAAGGCGGAGTTCGGCTTTATTCGGAAGACGATATGGAAGAGTTGGAGAAGGTGATCAATACCAAAGAAGTGCTCGGCTTTTCTCTTCAGGAGCTTCAGCATTTCATGGAAACAAGCCGCCAGCTTGAATTAAAGAAAGAAGGCTATTTGCTGTCGCTTGATCCAAAAGAGCGTAAAGAGAAATTGGAAGAAATTCAGGAAACATTGAATCATCAGCTTACGATGATTGATGAAAAGATACGCACGTTCCAAAGCTTCAAAGAGCGGCTGAACGGAATGAAAGACAAAGCGGAACACGCTATTCAGTCAATCGAATGATTTTAGTAAAAACGCTATGGATGTAGCGTTTCTTTTAATGTATCAAGTTGGAGGTCAGATCATATGGATAACAATACACAAGTGAATCAGAAAACAGGATTGCTGAGCCAGCCGAAAGCGGTGTGGGCTGTTGCATTTGCCTGTGTCATTTCCTTTATGGGAATCGGGCTGGTCGATCCTATTCTTCCGGCGATTGCAGCACAATTACATGCTTCACCTAGTGAAGTATCACTGTTATTTACAAGTTATTTGCTCGTGACAGGTTTTATGATGTTTTTTTCTGGAGCGATTTCAAGCAGGATCGGTGCAAAATGGACATTGATTCTCGGTCTTATTTTTATTATTATTTTCGCCGGACTTGGCGGAAGCTCAGGTTCTATTGCACAGCTTGTCGGCTATCGGGGCGGCTGGGGCTTAGGGAACGCCCTGTTTATTTCAACAGCGCTCGCGGTTATCGTAGGAGTATCTGTCGGCGGAAGCGCCAAAGCGATTATTCTGTATGAAGCTGCGCTTGGACTCGGGATTTCAGTCGGTCCTCTTTTAGGCGGCGAGCTGGGAAGCATCTCATGGCGCGCGCCGTTCTTTGGTGTGTCTGTCCTGATGTTTGTCGCTTTATGCGCGATTTCAATCATGCTTCCGAACATTGCAAAACCGGCGAAACGTGTTGGTGTGTTTGACGCTATGAAGGCGCTGAAATACAAAGGGCTGCTGACAATGGCGGTATCTGCATTCTTATACAACTTTGGATTTTTTATTTTACTCGCCTATTCGCCGTTTGTTCTTGATTTGGATGAACACGGACTTGGTTACGTCTTTTTCGGCTGGGGGCTGCTGTTAGCCATCACGTCGGTATTTACTGCGCCGGCACTTCACAAAGCGCTTGGCACTGTGCGCTCCCTGGTTCTTTTGTTTATCGCGTTTGCCCTAATTTTATTCATCATGGGCATCTGGACGGAGCATATGGTTCTTGTGATTACATGTATCGTTATTGCGGGAGCGGTTCTCGGGATGGTCAATACCATTATGACAACCGCCGTCATGGGCTCTGCTCCTGTCGAACGTTCCATTGCCTCTTCTGCTTACAGCTCTGTCCGCTTCATCGGCGGTGCGATCGCGCCGTGGATTGCGGGAATGCTGTCTGAACATTTTACAGCCCATACACCGTATACGGTTGGCGGAATTGTTGTTCTTGTGGGTATGCTCGTGCTTCTTGCGGGACGCAAACATTTGGCCGGGATTAAGGCTGGACATTAAAAAAAAGACACTGCGCGGGATGCAGTGTCTTTTTTTTAAAGGGCTAATGTATGCAGGAAATAGAGCCGGAGGTTGATATGAATTGATGGATTTCAATGTCTAATTTCAATATCGGGGCAGGTTAAAGGTTTTTATATCTTTCCTATCGAAATAGATAAATGGATTACTATTTATGATTGGAGAGAATCAAATGGATATAAAAACGGATAGGCTGGTAATACGTAAATTTAAATGCGAAGATTGGCAAGATGTCTATGAATACACATCAAATCCTCATGTTATGAAATATATACCGGAAGGTGTGTTTACTGAAGAGGATGCCAAGAAGTTTGTGAATGAAAATATGGGTGAAAATGCTGAAAAATTTCCCGTGGTATTAAAGGAAGAAAACATTGTAATCGGTCACATTGCTTTTTTTAAGTATTTTGGTGAGCATAGTTATGAAATTGGGTGGGTATTTAATCCGAAGTATTATAATAAAGGGTATGCCTCAGAAGCTGCACAAGCTATATTAGAATTTGGTTTTACAAACATGAAATTACATCGGATTATCGCAACCTGTCAGCCGCAGAATATCGCTTCCTATCGAGTAATGGAGAAGATCGGAATGAGAAGAGAAGGCTATTTTAAAAAATGTATTCCAAATGGAAACCAATGGTGGGATGAGTATTATTACGCTATTTTAGAAGAGGAGTGGATATGAGTTACAAACGAAGACGTTAGCGGAAGCATATACCGAGAAAAAATGGCAGTAACAAAATAAACCCGCCCTTAAAGGAGGCGGGTTTTCATTTTGATTAAAGCACTTTCGTCGTCCAAGACTCACAGTTCCATGTTTCTGTCGCAATGTCCATATAAAATTCAGGCTCGTGGGAAATCAACAGGATGGAGCCTTTGTATTCCTTAAGCGCGCGTTTGAGTTCTTCCTTGGCATCGACATCCAAGTGGTTTGTCGGCTCATCGAGTACAAGCAGATTCGTTTCTGAGTTGATCAGCTTGCACAGTCTGACTTTCGCTTTTTCGCCTCCGCTTAATACGGAGACGCGGCTTTCAATGTGCTTCGTGGTCAGCCCGCATTTTGCCAGCGCGGCACGGATTTCGTACTGCGTATAGGAAGGGAATTCACTCCATACCTCTTCGATACATGTGTTGTTGTTCGTTTCCTTAACCTCTTGCTCGAAATATCCCGTAAACAGATGCTCACCGCGCTCAACTGAGCCTTCAAGTGGCTGGATTTCACCAAGCAGACTTTTAAGCAATGTCGTTTTACCGATGCCGTTTGCACCGTAAAGGGCGATTTTTTGTCCGCGTTCCATCCGGAGATTCAAAGGACGGGAGAGCGGTGTATCATAACCGATGACAAGGTCTTTCGTTTCAAAAATCAGCTTGCCTGATGTTCTGGCCGGCTTGAAGTGGAATTCTGGTTTTGGTTTCTCTGCGGCAAGCTCAATCATATCCATCTTATCAAGCTTTTTCTGGCGGGACATTGCCATGTTCCGCGTGCTGACCCGGGCTTTGTTGCGCGCAACGAAATCCTTCAGCTCAGCGACTTCCTGCTGCTGCTTTTTATAGGCTGCTTCCAACTGCTGCTTCTTCACTGCATAGACTTCCATAAACTGATTATAATCGCCGACATAGCGGGTCAATTCTTGATTTTCTACGTGGTAAATCAGATTGATGACGCTATTTAAAAACGGAATGTCATGAGAGATCAGAATGAACGCGTTCTCGTACTCCTGCAAGTAGCGCTTCAGCCATTCGATGTGCTGTTCATCAAGATAGTTGGTCGGCTCATCAAGAAGCAGGATTTCCGGCTTCTCAAGAAGAAGCTTGGCAAGGAGCACCTTTGTACGCTGTCCGCCGCTTAGATCCGTGACGTCACGATCAAGTCCGATATCACTTAAGCCGAGGCCGCGGGCAATTTCTTCCACTTTGGAATCAATAATATAAAAATCATTATTTGTGAGAGCGTCCTGAATGACGCCGACATCCTCAAGAAGTTTCTCAAGCTCATCAGGATCGGCTTCTCCCATTTTGTTATAAATGCCGTTCATTTCTTCTTCCATCGCGAACAGATAATGAAACGCGTCTTTCAGCGCATCGCGGATGGTTTTTCCTTTCTCCAGCACCGTATGCTGATCAAGGTAGCCGACACGGACGTTTTTTGACCATTCCACTTTTCCTTCATCAGGTTCAAGCTTTCCGGTAATAATATTCATGAAGGTTGATTTTCCTTCGCCGTTCGCGCCGATCAGTCCGACGTGTTCTCCCTTTAGGAGACGGAAGGACACATTGTTGAAAATGGCCCGGTCGCCGAAGCCGTGGCTTAAATCTTTCACTGATAAAATACTCATATTCACACCTCTGTCTATAATTAAACACGCTTCTTGCGTGTAGTTCTCATGTTTGATTATAACGGACTATCCGAATTGTTAAAAGACTCGAAAGCGAAAAGAAAAATTGCGTTCCGGCTCTCATTTTGAGATACTATGGAATAGATTTGAAGAATTGAGGAGAAAAAAATGACGCAAACATGGCCATTTTTACATAACGCAAAGACTTTTATTAAAGAAAACTGGGAGACATCAGGCTTCACGAAACCGACTGACGTACAGGAGCAGACGGCTGAACTCATCATGGAAGGAAAGGATGTCATCGCTGAATCGCCAACGGGAACGGGCAAGACGCTTGCTTATGCGCTGCCGGTTCTGGAACGGCTACAGCCTGAGCAAAAACACGCTCAAGCCGTCATCTTAGCTCCATCACGCGAGCTTGTGATGCAGATTTTTCAAGTGATTCAGGATTGGAAATCGGGTTCTGAATTGCGGGCGGCATCTATCATCGGAGGGGCGAACGTGAAAAAGCAGGTGGAAAAGCTGAAAAAACACCCGCATATCATTGTCGGTACACCGGGAAGAGTGTCTGAATTAATTAAGATGAAGAAGCTGAAAATGCATGAAGTCAAGACCATTGTCCTTGATGAAGCGGATCAGCTCATTTTACCGGAGCATCGTGAAACAATGAAGCAAATTATCAAAACGACGCTTAAGGACCGGCAGCTGCTTTGTTTCTCAGCGACTTTAAAGCAGGAAACGGAACAGGTGCTGCGTGAAATGACGCAAGAGCCTGAAGTGCTGAAGGTGGAGCGCAGCCAACACGATGCTGGTAAAGTGAAGCATCAATACTTAGTCTGTGATCAGCGGGATAAAGTGAAGCTTTTACAAAAGCTTTCAAGGCTTCAAGGCATGCAGGCGCTCGTATTCGTCAGAGATATCGGCAATTTAAGCGTCTATGCGGAAAAGCTTGCGTATCACCATGTCGATCTTGGCATCTTACACAGTGAAGCGAAAAAGATGGAGCGTGCGAAGATACTGGCAGCTTTTGAAAACGGCGAATTTCCGCTGCTTTTGGCGACGGACATTGCGGCGCGCGGCTTAGACATCGAGAATCTGCCTTATGTGATTCATGCTGATATTCCTGATGAGGATGGATATATTCACAGATCGGGGAGAACCGGAAGAGCGGGAAAAGAAGGAACCGTGATCAGCCTTGTCACTCCAATGGAGGAATCAAAGCTGAAAAAAATGGCAAAGAGACTTGGACTGACTTTACAGCAGGTTGTTTATGCTAAAGGCCAATTGGCAGAAAAATAAAAAAGGCGGGGATCTCCCCGTCTTTTTTATTATTGCACACTTGGTTCACTGACTTTTATCAGCTGTTTTCCTTTGTTTTTTCCTTGAAAGAGTCCGAGGAAAGCGTCAGGAATTTTGTCAAAGCCTTCTGTAATGGTTTCCTCATAATGAAGCTTTCCATCCTTCAGCCATTCCGCCAGCTGCTTTGCCCCTTCAGGAAAACGCTCAGAATAGTCACTGACGATAAAGCCTTGCATCAGCGCTTTTGTTTTAATCAACTTGGACTGCACACGAGGCCCCATATCATCCTTCTCGCTTTCGGCATTGTAGGATGAAATCGCGCCGCACACAGGTATGCGGGCAAACTCATTCAGCAGGTTCATAACGGAGTCTGAAATCGGGCCGCCGACATTGTCAAAATAGACATCGACACCATCCGGGCAAGCGTCAGCAAGCGCTTTTTGGATGTCATCTTCGGTTTTGTAGTTAATGGCTTCATCGAATTGCAGCTCATCCTTCAAATAAGCTATCTTTTCATCAGACCCCGCAATCCCTACAACGCGCGCGCCTTTAATTTTGGCGATCTGTCCGACAGTTGAGCCGACTGCTCCCGCAGCTCCTGAAACGACAACGGTTTCGCCTTGTTTTGGGCGGCCGATGTCCATAAGACCGAAGTATGCGGTTAAGCCAGTCATTCCCAATATACCGAGATAAGCTGAAGCCGGAGCGATGCTTGTATCAATTTTCCGCAGGGCGGACTCGCTGGCAGCGGAATACTCCTGCCAGTTTAAGTTGCCGATGACGATATCGCCTTTTTTAAACTGACCATCACCGTCTGACACAACCTCAGCTATCACCCCGCCTGATAAAGCTTCGTCCAGGGCAAACGGCTCCACATATGACTTCGTATTCTGCATCCGGCCGCGCATATACGGATCGACCGATACATAAAGCGTTTTAACAAGCACTTCACCTTGTTTGGGTTCAGGGACAGAAATCGTTTCAAAACGGAAGTCTTCATGTTTGGGAACCCCTTGAGGGCGTCTGGCTAATTGTATTTGCTGTTGAGATTCTGGCATGCTGATCCTCCTATCATATTGATTTACACCAATGTAACACGGACAGGCTGAGGAACACAAAAGTAACGCGGGGGGAAAGTGTGCTGGGGAAATATAAAAAAGGAGGGGATCAGCCCTCCTTTTGTTTCATGCACGTAATTTCGGACATAGCCCCGTCGGCAGGCACATCGGCTTCTGATCGATCGGGCTTCTCATGATGCAGCATTCCAGTCCGAAGACTTCTCGGAAAAATGGCTGGGTAAACACGTCTTCAGGTGTTCCGGCATTGTATATTTTTCCGTCCAGCACGCTGATGAGATAGTCCGCATATTGAGCGGCCTGGTTTAAATCATGAAGCACCATGACGACTGTGCGCCCATGGTCGCGGTTCAGCGTTTTTAATAGTTCGAGCACTTCAATCTGATGTGAAATATCTAAATAAGTGGTCGGTTCATCAAGCAAAAGCAGATCAGTGCCTTGTGCGAGCGCCATAGAGATCCATGCTCGCTGCCTTTGGCCGCCTGACAGCGCATCAAGCGTCCGGTCCTTCAGCTCGTTCATCCCCGTTGCTTCCAGCGCCCACTCTACCATGTCGTGGTCCTCTTGGGTATGCTTGGATAACAGCTTCTTATGGGGATGTCTGCCGAAATAGCATAATTCCCGTACCGTCAATCCTTCAGGCGCCTGAGGGGATTGCGGCAGGATCGCCAATTTTTTTGCCACTTCTTTTGACGGCTGGCGGTGAATATCTTTTCCTTCTAAAAGAACAGAACCGCTTTTCGGAGCCATCAGTCTGGCAAGCGATTTGAGGATTGTCGATTTCCCGCAGCCATTGGCGCCGATGAGTGCAGTGATTTTTCCTTCTTCAATCTTTAAGTCAACACCGTCAATAATCACTGTGCTGTCATATGATAGAGTGAGCTGGTCTGCAGTCAATTTTCCCATTGTATTCTCTCCCTACTGTTTCCTCGCTTCGAATTTTAATAAATATAAAAAATAGGGCGCGCCGATCACGGCTGTCAATATTCCGGCCGGTATTTCAACCGGCGGCATGATGCCGCGTCCTAACGTATCTGCGATAAGTAATATAATAGCACCGATTAATGCCGATGCAGGCAGTAAATATTTGGCTTTTTCTCCGGCAAGCCGTCTGGCGATATGCGGGGCAAGCAGTCCGATAAAACCGATAGATCCGACAACGGCCACGCAGCTTCCGGCAAGCGCTACTGCAGTGAAAATCAGGATGAATCTCAGCCGATTTGCGTTTTCGCCAAGTCCTTGCGCAAGCTCATCTCCTAATGACATGAGATCAAGTTTCGGAATGAGGATGCAGACGATCGGCAAAAGAACCAAAAGCCATGGCGAAAGCAGCTTGACTTCTTCCCAATTTCTGCCCCAGAGGCTTCCTGTCAGCCAAATGAGCGCCGCATTCACATCACCCGGAAACTTCACCATCATATATTGCATGCCGGCGTGGCAGACAGCGCCTAAGGCGATGCCTGATAAAGCCAATGAAGAGGGCTGAATGCTTTTTTTGCGGGCTATCAGTAATAATAGTACAGCAATAATGGCTGCTCCGGCAAATGCTGAGAACGGCAGCACGTAAACCGGAGATTTAGGAAAGATCAGGATGACGGCCATTGCCGCAAGACCCGATCCTTTTGAAATCCCTATCACGTCGGGAGAAGCAAGCGGATTTCGGATGACGCCCTGCAAAATCGCCCCCGCCGCAGCAAGTCCGGCACCTGCCAATATGGCTAATATAATGCGCGGCAATCGATATTGCTGAATGATAAATTCAAAGGAGTCATCCAGTCCCAATAAGTTTGTAATCACCGCATCAGGTGAAATATATAATGCCCCGAATCCGATGCTGATCACGGAAAGAACGAGCAGGATCGCAGCCAGTATGAGTATGACGAACAAGGGGCGTTTTTGTTTTCTGGTTGTTTTCTTCATTTCAGATTTCGCCCTTTCCTTGCCAAGTATAAGAAAAATGGTGTCCCGATAATAGCTGTGACGATACCGACCGGAGATTCATAAGGAAAGGCAATCCATCTGGCCAGAACATCTGCGTATACCAATAAAATCGCGCCGAACAATGCGGAAAACGGAAGCACATACTTATAATTTTCTCCCGCGACCTTGCGGACAATATGCGGAACAAGCAATCCGACAAAGCCGATCGGCCCGGCGACGGCGACAGAAGCACCTGAAAGGATCAAAATAATAAAGCTGATCAGGATCCGGATTCCGTTCATATTTTGTCCGAGCCCTTTTGCCGTTTCATCACCAAGACCTAGAACAGAGACTGATCCGGAAAACACGAGGGCAAGACTGATCCCGATGACTGAAAACGGGGCAATCGTCAGGACATCCTGCCAGCTGCTGCCGTCAATCGCTCCCGTCATCCAGTACAGAACATCCTCTCCGGACTCATTTAAAATAATGACCGCTTGTGTCATAGAAGACAGAAACAAATGCACCGCCATACCTGATAAAGCCAGTTTGACAGGTGTCATTCCGCCTGATGAAGCAATCATATAAACGATCGCGCCGCCTGCTGCCGCGCCCGCGAAAGCAAACACAACAGAGGAGTAGGCTGACGCAGGCAATATGACAATTGAAGCAACGACAAAAAGGGATGCACCCGCGTTCACGCCGAAAATTTGAGGTGAAGCCAGAGGGTTTCTTGTCATAGCCTGCATCAGCGCGCCGGCCACAGCCAGGCTGGCGCCGACGAAAACGCCGATTAAGGTTCGGGGAAGGCGGAGGGTAGAGATGATGAGCTGTTCTTTTGACCCATCCCATACAAAAAGATATTTCAAAGCATCAATAATGCCGATGTCAGATGCTCCTACAGAAAGATTCAGCCCCAGCCCGAATATAAACAGAATAAGTGCGATGATAAAAATCATCAATCTAGATGCTGAGCGCCGTTTGGCTGAATGATACAACAGTCTCACTTCCTTATTGCGTCTGTTATCAAAAAGAAGCAAGGGATCTCCTCGCTTCTTTTTGGATACTACTTATTATACACTTTTTTGAGCACATCTTTGGCGCTTGTTTCACTTGACTGGATTCCTCTGAATCTTGTCCAAATATCACGGTCCGCATCATAAATCTGGCCGTTTTTCACAGCTTTTAGGTTTTTCCAGAGCGGATTCTTTTTCCAATCGTCAACGATCGTTTTGCCCTCGTTAGCTGAAATAAATAAAATATCCGGGTCGATTTTGCTTAATTGCTCCAGGTTGACCTCTTGATAGGCGGTATCTGATTTGACAGCGTGTGTAAAGCCAAGCATTCTGAAGATTTCGCCGTCATATGAAGATGATGTATGGAGCTGGAAGGAATCTGATCTTGCTACCCCGAGAACAATGCTGCGGTCTTCATCTTTCGGGAGCTCCGCTTTCAGGCCGTCAATTACCTTATTATGCTGCGCAAGCTTTTCTTTTCCTTCCTCTTCCTTATTTAAGGCTTTAGAAATCGTTTTGTAGCTGTCAATTGTTTCATCATACGTCGCTTCCCGGCTCTTTAATTCAATTGTCGGTGCGATTTGTTTCAGTTGTTTATAAATATTTTTATGACGCTCAGCGTCAGCGATGATCAAATCAGGTTTTAAGGAGCTGATCACTTCAAGGTTCGGCTCGCTTCGTGTGCCTACCGATGTGTAATCGATTGAGCTGCCGACAAGCTTTTTAATCATATCTTTTTTGTTGTCATCGGCAATGCCAACCGGCGTTATGCCGAGATTTTTCACAGCGTCTAAGAATGATAGTTCAAGGACAACGACCTTTTTAGGAGTGCCGGTCACTGGCGTTTTTCCTTCTTCGTGCTGGATCACTCTGGAATTCTTATCGGATTTGCTGCCGTTGTTTTCTTGGCTGGATGAACAGCCTGACACGATCAAACAGGCTAGTAATAAAACACTCATGATTGCAATGAATTTTTTCTGATAGGTACGCATTTTATTCTTCCCTTTTCTGATTTTTAATAATGAGAATCATTATCACAAATAAAACACTATAATAGTATGGCTTATCATGTCAAGATGTTTTAAGGAAACGATGATTATTGCTTTCTGATGAATGCGTCATCAGGAAGAAATAAATGGTATGCATTGGTGTCGTGTTTATTAGACAAAAATTCATTGGCATTTGCTTGAGAAGCAGCGAGCATATCAGCACTGACAAACGGAAGGAGAGCGCTGAGATAGCCGGACAGTTTTTCCTCTAACTCTTCAGAGACGGCGAATTCAATGTCTCCGATATTCATAATAATAGAGAAAACAAAGTCAATATCGATATGGAAGGTTTCCTCTGCAAAGACTGCCAGCTCATGAATTCCGGCCGGGCTGCCAATACGCTGATGAAATACCTGTTTGACTAAATCACTCACAACCCACGCGTTGTATTGTTGTTCGGGTGAAAAATATTGTATGGGACCCACCTCCTGCTCGTACGGAACACGATCGGGCTTTCCGCGAACCATTTTTTACAAGTTTTGATTATTCTGAAAACAAGTAACGGTTGCTTTTACTTTAACATAGCAGGGAAATAAATATCTACTACCATTCTTCCTGTTTTTAGAGAGAAATGTTCTCCGTCTTGTTTAACAAAAAAACACACAGGGTATGAAATAAATAGAATCATCAAAGGAGGAATTCGAGATGAAACCAGTAGTAAGAGAATATACAAATGATGAGAAATTAATGAAGGATGTCGAAGAGCTGAAACAGCTGGGTGTGGCGAAAGAAGATGTGTACGTCTTATCCCACGACGATGACAGAACAGAACGATTAGCCGACAATACGGACGCCAATACAATTGGGGCGAAAGAAACAGGGCTTAAGCATGCGGTAGGTAATGTCTTTAATAAAAAAGGCGATGAGCTTCGCAACAAAATCCATGAAATTGGCTTTTCAGAACAAGAGGCTTCACAATTTGAAGAACGCCTGGATGAAGGAAAAGTGCTTCTCTTTGTAACGGATAATGAAAAAGTTAAATCATGGGCGTAATGCAGAAACTGACTCCCGAAAGGCGATACATAAGCCTTTCGGGTTTTTTGCGTGAAAACATGGTTTGCGGTCTCTGCGGTGATTTTTGCAGAATGCCGCAATCAGAATGGTGTATATTTTCGGTTATGAAAACCCCTGAATTTGCTATTATATTTCTGTGAGAAAATGGAATAAAATCTCACAAAAAAGAAAATGGGGGTACATAGTGAATGAAAAAAATGGTATTAGCCACGGCTCTTTTTTTAGGTTTGACTCCGGTTGGGGCAAACGCGGCGGATTTGGGCCATCAGACGTTAGGGTCAAATGATGGCTGGGGAGCGTACTCCACTGGCACGACAGGCGGATCAAAAGCATCTTCATCCCAAGTATATACAGCCAGCAACAGAAACCAGCTTGTTTCTGCATTGGGCAAGAACACCAACACAACGCCAAAAATCATTTATATCAAGGGAACGATTGACATGAATGTGGATGACAATCTGAAGCCGCTTGGTTTAAACGACTATAAAGATCCAGAGTACGACCTTAACAAATATTTGAAAGCTTACGACCCAAGCACATGGGGCAAAAAAGAGCCGTCGGGAACACAGGAAGAGGCCAGAGCACGTTCTCAGAAAAACCAAAAGGCCCGCGTCATGCTCGATATTCCTTCGAATACGACGATCGTCGGTTCGGGGACAGACGCCAAGATCCTGGGGGGAAACTTCCAGATCAAGAGCGATAACGTGATCATCCGCAATATTGAATTCCAAGACGCATATGATTATTTCCCGCAATGGGATCCGACTGACGGAAGCTCAGGAAACTGGAACTCACAATATGACAACATCACCATAAACGGCGGCACACACGTATGGATCGATCATTGTACATTTAATGACGGCTCCCGCCCGGACAGCACATCTCCAAATTATTTCGGAAGAAAATATCAGCACCATGACGGCCAAACCGATGCCTCAAATGGCGCCAACTATATCACAATGTCTTACAACTATTATCACGATCATGATAAAAGCTCTATTTTCGGATCAAGCGACAGCAAAACATCAGATGATGGCAAATTAAAAATAACCCTTCACCATAACCGCTACAAAAATATCGTCCAGCGCGCACCGAGAGTCCGTTTTGGGCAGGTACACCTGTACAACAACTATTATGAAGGCAGCACAGGCTCTTCAGGTTATGCCTTCAGCTATGCGTGGGGAGTAGGAAAATCATCTAAAATCTACGCGCAAAACAATGCGATTGACGTACCGGGACTGTCAGCAGCTAAGACGGTCAGCGTGTTCAGCGGGGGGACGGCTTTATATGATTCCGGCACATTGCTGAATGGTACTCAGATCAACGCATCGTCTGCCAACGGGCTGAGTTCTTCTGTCGGCTGGACCCCATCGCTGCATGGATCAATTGATGCTTCCGTCAATGTGAAATCGAATGTTATATCTCAAGCGGGAGCAGGTAAAATAAACTGAATTTTAAAAAACACAAAGGACTGATCCCCTTTGTGTTTTTTAATTAAGAAAAACGTTTATTAACTTAGTTAAGGAGTAAAATAAAAGGGGGGATGGGAAAACAAGTTTACAGGAGGAGACCTACAATGGCTTCAGAAAAAGACGCAGAAAAACAGTCAGCAGTAAAACTCGTTCCTTTACTGATTACTGTCGCTGTGGGATTAATCATTTGGTTTATTCCCGCGCCGTCCGGACTTGAACCTAAAGCTTGGCATTTGTTCGCGATTTTCGTCGCAACGATTATCGGCTTTATCTCCAAGCCCTTGCCAATGGGTGCAATCGCTATTTTTGCATTGGCAGTTACTGCTTTAACCGGAACGTTATCTATCGAGAATACATTAAGCGGATTCGGAAATAAGACCATCTGGCTTATCGTTATCGCATTCTTTATTTCCCGGGGATTTATCAAAACCGGACTGGGTGCGAGAATTTCTTATGTATTCGTTCAGAAATTCGGAAAGAAAACACTTGGACTTTCTTATTCACTGTTATTCAGTGATTTAATACTATCACCTGCTATTCCAAGTAATACGGCGCGTGCAGGAGGCATTATTTTTCCTATTATCAGATCATTATCAGAGACATTCGGATCAAGCCCGGCAGATGGGACAGAAAGAAAGATCGGTGCTTTCTTATTGAAAACCGGTTTTCAGGGGAACTTGATTACATCTGCCATGTTCTTGACAGCGATGGCGGCAAACCCGCTGATTGCCAAGCTGGCCCATGATGTCGCAGGGGTGGACTTAACATGGACAAGCTGGGCGATTGCCGCAATTGTTCCGGGACTTGTGAGCTTAATCATTACACCGCTTGTCATTTACAAGCTGTATCCGCCGGAAATTAAAGAAACACCCGATGCGGCTAAAATTGCAACAGAAAAGCTGAAAGAAATGGGACCATTTAAAAAATCTGAACTATCCATGGTTGTTGTCTTTCTTTTGGTGCTCGCTCTTTGGATCTTTGGCGGAAGCTTCAACATTGATGCCACGACAACAGCGTTAATTGGATTGTCCGTTCTTTTATTATCACAGGTATTGACTTGGGATGATATTAAGAAAGAACAAGGCGCGTGGGATACGCTCACATGGTTTGCGGCGCTTGTCATGCTGGCCAATTTCCTGAATGAGTTAGGTATGGTTTCTTGGTTCAGTAACGCTATGAAATCTTCAGTATCAGGATTCTCATGGATTGTGGCATTCTTAATCTTAATTGTTGTGTATTTCTACTCTCACTACTTCTTTGCAAGTGCCACAGCCCACATCAGTGCGATGTATTCAGCATTTTTGGCTGTGGTTGTGGCAGCGGGCGCACCGCCGCTTTTAGCAGCGCTGAGCCTCGCATTCTTCAGCAATCTGTTCGGGTCAACGACCCACTACGGTTCTGGAGCGGCTCCGGTCTTCTTCGGAGCAGGATACATTCCGCAAGGCAAATGGTGGTCTATCGGATTTATCCTGTCGATTGTCCATATTGTGACATGGCTGGTCATCGGCGGATTATGGTGGAAAGTGTTGGGGATATGGTAGAAAAAAAGGCAGACGCGTTTTCGCGTTCTGCTTTTTTTATGTCCAGATATTACACCTCGGACAATCACATTACATAACGGTGTGAGTAATATGATGTATGAGGTGATGTAATGAGCAGGTTTCGCCGAAATCATAATGGGAACACGGAATACAAACCTTATAAATATATGAGCCGGCATGCGAAAAGCTGGTACAAAGAAAAATTGCAATCTTATACAGAAAAAAATGCTGGCAGGACTGACCCCAATGTAACTTCTGTATCCTGCGCACAATCCCCTGCCATTTGCCCGCCTAATCAAGTACAGGGACCAGAAGGCAGAAGAGGACCTGTTGGCGCACGCGGCCCGCAAGGTGCACAGGGGCCGCCGGGTCCGATCGGCCCGACTGGTCCCCCGGCTCCTGCGGTGCTGCCGATATTGGCCTTTCAAAACGCATCGGAACAGGTTGTAATTCCATTAGACCATACGCCGGTCAATGTGTTAAGCGCAACATTAGATGCAAAAACCAACCAATTCGTGAAAGTGGATGCGACAGCTCAAGTAAATATTGAAGTGAATCCATTAGCCCCTAGTTTTTCCATGCAGCTTTCTATCAATCTGCAAAGAAATGGTATCCCGATTCATACACAAATACGTGAGAGTAATTTGTTTTATTCTGGCGGACAATCCATCCTCATTCCTTATACGTATGTTGATGAAATGTCAGCGGGTGAATCGCTTTCTTATGATTTGGTTTTCACCGTATTACATGCAAAGGATGTCACACAAGTAGATGTGACGACTCGTAATTTTAACGTCACAGGGATTCCGCAGATATAAGTTTTTTAAAAAAAGGTGATAGATCACAATCATCTTTTTTATTTTTGGGTCTGACAGAAGGAAGCCGGCAGTCCTTATGCTGCATATGATAGGTAAACCATAGAAACAGACAAGGGAGCGATGGATGTTGAATGAGTAATCTCATTGTAAACGGGGGGTTTGAAACTGGCGATTTGACGGGATGGAGCTCAGCATATACTGAAATAAACAGTCAATTTGTCCATACCGGAAGATATTCTGCACAGTTTGCTAATACAATACCTTTTGCTTTTCTCGCACAAATGGTTCCGGTTACTGCCGGGCAATCACTGGCCTTCCAAGTTTCTTTAGGGACACTTGGTATTGAACCAAGTCCTCAAGTATCGATGCAAATCTTATTCGTAAACGACATAGGCGAACAAATTGGAACCGGGTTAGACGTTGTCATTGTTCCTGACAATTTACCGAATCTTGTATTTAATACCTGGAATGAAATCTATCAAACAACACATCAAATACCGTCGGATGGAGCTTTCGCTATTATCATAATTAGTAAAACATCTTTTGGTCCTGTTTTAATAGATGATGTTTCGATCGTTGAGTTTGTGAATGGAATCGGAGTAACAGGACCAACAGGTGTAACTGGCGTAACGGGGGCAACCGGAGCAACAGGTGTAACGGGAGCAACAGGAGTAACCGGAGCGACAGGAGCAACCGGAGAAACCGGACCAACAG
>NZ_LSBB01000022.1 GCF_001584335.1 Bacillus atrophaeus | reverse complement strand
GCCTGGCGGGCACGTTCTGCCTCGGCTGCCTCTACTGCCTTAGGATCTAGTTCTTTTTTCTTTCTGCCTTTCAAAAAACCTAATTTCGGAACAGAAAACAGCTTCTTATTACATTCCTGTTCAACAGCTTCCTCTTCCATGGCTTTTGATAACATTTGAAGCAATGCATCTTTTTCTTCCTGCGGACTGTCTTTAAAAGTAGTATCTAAAGTTCTGCTTACGAGAAAGAGCAGGTTGTTTGAAATCCCTTCTCCAACAGAAAAAGATTCCCGAAAGAGAACTGAATTATTTTCATCGTCAAAGATGGTTAATATTATTTCCGCATTAAGATTATTTTCCTCAGCAAATCTCTCCAATTCCGCCATTTTCGAGGAAGCTAAACGTATACTATATTGCTTTCTGGATGGAATAATGGACCGAAACTTTCTCCCACCCTTAAACGAAGCTCGAATCATTTAGATACCCTCCATATTCATTTGCTTAGAAGCTGAATCCTGAACCTTGTTGAATCCATTTTACAATCGCTTCGCATCCACCAACGACAAAGAGACCAATTACTACGTTTTTCATTCCGCCCTTCGCCTCTTCAATTTTATGTTGGTTTTTCGACATGTAGCCAATTGCATATAAACTTAATTTATAAGCAGCATAGGCACCAGCGATTACCTGAACAGCTCTAATTATAAAAGTAATCATACTGACTATATTATCTACCATAATGACACCTCTTTTTAGTTTGTTTAGTTATGTTGCTCTGAAGATGCAGGTTTACTTACCATTTGCTTTACGGCTTTCTTCAAGATATTGCTGTGTTTAGAAACAACTGCATTATGTTGATCATGAAGCCAATCATCATAGGAAATCCCTTGTGACGCTAATATCAATTCACAAAGGTCTTTAGCATCTTTTTTCTCTGCTTTTGTAGCAGCCATTCTCCTCACCTCCTTCAATTGATGAAAGCCATCAGCTAGTGAATTTCACTAAGATGTGGTTGTTTTTAATAGTGAAGTTTTTGATAACAAATTGATGAAGCGCACTTTTTTGATCACAGTAAGCGTCAAACTTCCCCCCCTTGGTCACCTGATAACCAAGAGGGAGTCTTGCCTGGCGTTTATGGATCATGGAATGCAATTGTTTTGGAGTAACTTTGACCTTAACGACAGGTCCATCTTTATTCATTTTTGATCCGCCTCCTTTCAAAAAAAAAGAAACATACAGCTGTACGTCTCTTCCGTTAAAATTTAAGTTTTGATGTGAAACCACTGAATACGCTACTTAACAAACCAGGGAATTCCTTCTCAGCAAGCCCGATCAAGGCCCCCACCACTAACACTGCACCAATTACCCAATACATTCTGTCTGCGTTTTGATCTAACATGTTTACACTCTCCTATTTATTAAAATTAGAATTTGAGTTTTGATGTGAAGCCACTGAATACACTGCTTAATAAGCCAGGGAATTCCTTCTCAGCAAGGCCAATCAAGGCTCCCACCACTAACACTGCACCAATTACCCAATACATTCTGTCTGCGTTTTGATCTAACATGTTTGCACTCTCCTATTTTGTATTTGAATTAAAATTTTGGTATTTTAGCTGTAAAACCACTAAAAACGTTATTTAATATATCCGGATATTCTTTTACAGAAAGTCCTATTAAAGCCCCTACTACTAAGACTGCACCAATCACCCAATACATCCTGTCTGCGTTTTGATCTAATATATCCCTCACCCCCTTAAAAGAGCGCAATATAAAAAGGCCCCACATTATCGAATCAACGATAAAGCAGAACCTTTTATTGAGACCGTTTGAACGGGGAGATCAAAATATAGAATTTTAAAGTTCCCTTTTACGGTGTAATTAACTTCATCCCCATACTTAACTTTTTGATTCATCATTGGACTATCAATTGTAAACCGGCTCTCGTAATACTTTTTGTTATATTCCTCAATATGATCCATTGCTGAAGATGTAAGTCCGCCGTTTCTCTCAATCTGATAGTTAATATATTGCTTGTATTCATTTCCCTGATTCATCTGTATAAAGAAAGCTGAAGCAGAAAAAATCCCAAATAAAATGAAAATGGCCATATACATTTTCCCTATGGCCATTACTGATCCTTCAAGCATGTCTTACACCCCTTTCAGAGTCTTATATAGATAATTTTGCAATAGTATCTATCATCATGGCAGCCGCGTAACCTACGATGGGAACAAAACTGGCCATTGTGAGTTTTGTTGGAAACATGTAAAATTTTCTTAATTTAAATTGAGCAATTTCCCTTACCCCTTCAAATAATTGTTTACTCGACATCTCTCCTAATTCACTAATGATTGTGGTGTCATTCGAACTTTGCTGGTAATCAAAGAGCGTGGCCATAATTAACATAGCTTTATCCGTCCCACTTGCTTCTTTAGCAAATAAACGGAAAGGAGCTTCAGAGTTAGGTTCATCACTCAACCCGATTAAGAAGCGTTTTAAGGCGGTTTTCACATGCCCATCATCCATTCTTTTGAGCATCTTATTTAATGCACCATATAATGTAGCATTCCTCTCCAATAACAACGGAAACAACATTCTAATAAACTTATTGAATTGAAGTTCCTTTTCAAATTGATGTCTTTTGTACGCATTTACAATTCTTTGATATTCCAGCATCCATACAAATACAGCCAGTATTGGCCCTAATAACATGATCCAGGTGCTAAACAATGCCCCTACTACTGCACCAACAGCTAAGGCAATAATTGCTTTCATAAAGCGTTTTTTTTGGAAGCTTGTTACCCATTGCTGTGTATATCCCATTTCATCTAGCATGGAAGGTAAATTACTTTCAGCACATTTCAACCAAAAATTGTTGTTTTTAGATTCAATGATTTCAGCAGTCATAATTTTACCTCCATTAAATTGTCGTCACCCAATCTTTTAAGGTAAGAACGGAAAAACACACCTAATAAGGTGAGATAAATTGTACTTGAAATCCATCCTGGTAGTTGGTGAGCATAAATGTTTACCCATTGAGTCCACCCAAATGAAAATGTGACTGCCGCGATCAACACTAAAGAAATGATAGAAATAAACCTGAATTCATACGTAGCTCGTTTCTTGTCCCGTAAAAATTTATCTTGTTCTTGTTTCAGTTCATTGTGTAGTGATTTTATATCTTTAATCGTTTCTATATTTGTGCGGCCCTCAATAGTAGCAGTAGTCAATTGTTCAATATATAGGTCAAATATTACGTCATGCTTATATTTCTCACCAAACTCTTTAAATGCTGCGTGAATCTCTTCAGTATTGGCTCCTTGAAGCGCTCCTCGCAGCTGAAGAAGATCCTCTTTAAATTCTCCTTTTGCACGATCCGAGACTGTTTCTAATGCTTTTAACATAGTCTTATCGGAATTGGTAAGGATCTGAGTTAAATTGTTTACAAAGTTATGACGCTCTTGAAAAGCATTAGCCTCGTATACACGCTTAATTGACTGCGGCATCATAACACGATAGCCATAAAACATACCCAACGCACCTAATATTAAGCTGAGCCACCAGTAATAAAACAGTGCATAAGAAAAAACAAAAACCACAGCAAATGGTTTTATCAAAGACATTAAAAGTTCTTTTCGTTCAATAGGCTTTCCATATGCGACTTTATAAGCGTTAAGCTCATCTAACGAATATACTTTTTTCTTCACACTATTCCCCCCTAACAGGTAAACCACTATATTTGACGTGGTGTTCCAGCATACGGTCTTTTAATTTCTGACTTATTTCACCCACTGTTTGCACGAATCTACCGTCTTTGTGTTCCTGCTTGAAGATGGTTGTTACAGACCCATCAGCATTGTACTCGGCAACCTCACTCAGATATCTAACCGTTTTGCCATTCAACTCTGTGCTTTTCAAATGAACTCCTAAATGGAAGTGTTCATAAATATCACCAAGTGTTGATGTTTCATCTAATTGGTAGCCCATTTTCATCATATTGATAAATCTTCGCGGGATAGTCTTGGCATCATTTGCATGCAATGTGGTGATGATACTGTGACTGGATAAAACAGCTTGCAGCATTTCATATGCTTCCATGCCTCTCGTCTCAGATACGCAGATCCATTTAGGGTTGTTTCTGAGTGCAGCCTTTACTAAATCTGTAATAGTTATCCCAGGAGAAGTAAGCCAGCTATGAATATCTTTTGTGTTCCCAAACAACTCTTTAAGGTGTCCTTCCATCGTATCTTCAATCCAAATGATTTTTTCTCTATACGGTATAAAGCTTAACAAAAACTTTTGAAATTCAGTTTTACCGGAACCCGTTTCGCCGGAAATACCAATGTTGGCTTTTGCTGCAACAGCAGCCTTAAAAAATTCAAACATATAGTCAGGAGCAAATTCTGAAAAATTCTCCTTGGTAAGTGCCAGCCTTGGGCGTGATACGCGAATTGCCATTGTGGTTCCATACGGCGATGCAGCTTTATGAACAGCGTTAATCCGTAAATTTCCCAAAGAGGCATCTAAGATGGGGTCTTTAGGTGTAAATTCTTTTTCTACAGCATTAGCGAACTTTTGGATGATCTTTAAAATATACTCCTCAGTTATTTCCTGATTTTCGTAGGGATAAGGGTCTTTGAGATCGCTTCTTCTAACAATCAGTTGATTTGCATTAAAAGTAATATCAGTGACCGTATCATGTTGTTTTATAATCGTTTCAATAGCACCCAGGCCAACCATTTCCTGCATTACATAATCTACTTTTGTATCAGTATCCAAAACAGTAGCATTATCTTCAGCAACCAGTTTCCACATAACTTCCCTTGCTTCTTTTGAAGTGAAAGCTTCTAACACAATTTCTGGGTTTTTCTCTCGGATATCTCGATATATAGCTTTAATTGTATCTGGACTAATCATTTTATTTCCTCCTTAACTGACAATATTCGACACAAACGTTACTTGGTATTTTGAGTTGCGATCGTCTGTGATTTTAACGCGGACAGCCTTAATTCCGCCGTCTGCTGTCTTTAAAAAATTAAAGTTATATTTAGTTCCTGATAGTTTAATATTGCTGTTTTGTTCAAAGAGAGTTTTGAATTTCTTTTTGAAGCTCTCTTCTGTAACCTCTACACGGCCATCTTCCACACGGGAGCTTTTATCAATGCTGTTGATACTTGCTATCTGGCCTGATTCAGTCATTGTGCTGATTATGGAATTGTGTCGGTATGCCTCGGTATAGTAAGACGTGACAACCATCAAAAGAAAAAGCCCAATATACACAATCCCTAAAGTCATTATGGAACCTTTCATCATGCTCACCTCGATTTTCTCCAGGTTAATCAAAAAAGGATGAACTTTTTAAGTTCATCCTCTACAACTTTTAATCGCCCTTTAATTTCTCGCTATTGAGTGCTTTACGAGTTTCTTCAAAAGAGTCAGCTAGAACGTTTGCCCCTTTAGTACCTTTTGCCCTTAGCTCTTTTATGGTTTTTTCAAAATCCTTATCGTTTAATTTAGCCACATTTAAAAATGCGTCATTTCTTAGCATTATTTTTCTCCTTTCAATTCTTAATATGGTTGCTTACGCTGCGTTTACAATTTCCCAGGGATTAGTTCTTTTGCTGATCTTCTTTATAACTGACAATCGTATATTCCGTAGTACCAGTATATAAATTTTCATTTTTCTGAGGAGTAGTAATTCTCCTTGAATTGACACTTATTATTTTGTCATCAGTTATGAGTCTAACAATCTTCTTGATGGCCTCAACCTTATTCTCTGTGGTAAAAGTAAAACGGCTTTTCTCCATGCTTTCCCCTCCAAGCTTTTAAAAAAGTCATTTCTTCAACCAATTAATATCACTTTGTGACCAGCCGCCAGGAGCACCGTTAGGGAAAGGATCATCAGCATTAATCGGCGTAAGCATTATTTCGTCCTGATCCTTTGTTTTTGAATTCATATGGCCGTACATATAAGCAAATAGCGTGAGCTTATCCTTCAATTCAAAAGTCACTTTGTTAACCCCTACTTTGCTTGAAGTATAAGAAACATCATAGCTGCCTAATTCCGCCCAAATAGGAGTGTAAAATTTATTCCCTCCGTCACGAACAGCGTTTTTCAAGCGTTTGTCGTTTGCTTTAACTTGCTGATCCGTGAATAAGCTGCCAGTTTCTTTTTCCACATTTACGTGAGGGAAAACAAATGTCATTTCCCGGATTAAATTGTCTGCGGTGCTTGATTTCTTAGATGCTGCAACATCCATAGGGAATATAGCTTTACCGTCTTTAACAGAATAGTTTAAGTAAGTATCCATCAACTCTTCAGGTACTTTAAAATCGAATTTGATATCATCATCGTCTTTTTGAAGCATGTTCTCATATGTGAAAGTAAGATTTTGCTCGCTGCCATAACCGGTTTTCCGTTTAGGAAGCAGCTGCCCTTGATATGTCATTGTTTCAAAATAGCTTTTCATAGAAGTTGTTGGTGTTACTTCTGTCATAACTACGCGTTTAACAGATCCAGGATTTTCAGATACATCTTTCATCGACATTGAAACTGCATCCTCAGAACTCGTATAACCCTTTGTGGAGAGCTGTTTAGCCTTCTCAGGTACATCTATATCATTTGGATTAAATCCTTCTAATTTGACCGTATAAAGCTTATTTTCGTTTACCTTCAAAGACTTTTCTGGAATGGTGAAATTCACTGTTTTCGGAAGCTTTTCAGCAGTGTATGTTTTTTTGCTTAACAGTGTATTCCCTTCATACAAACTGACATTAATCTTCGTGGTAGTCATTCCTTCGGTATCATTTTTATAGATATTGGTTTTCGCCAGTGAAGCTTTTACGGGTAAACCATCGGCCGCCGGCGCTGTATAAATTTGAAGCTTTTCGAAACTGGCTATAATTAGTGGTACATCATAATAGATCGTAATTGTTATATCATTTTTTCCGACTGTTCCTGTTGTTTTTTTTGTTGAAATCGGCCTGTACGTATAGTTGTTTTTTTTCAAATTGGTTAGAGGACCGTAGGAATAGGCATCCCCTCTTTTTTTTGTAAAGACCTGTTTTTTTATTAACGACTTGTCCCGATTGTCTTTATGCAGTACGGTTATTTTTCGCTGCAATGCATATTCAAAGGTAATGGTGATGTCTTTATTCCCCAGCTTACCAGTTTTCTTTTCCGTCTTTACTGGCACATATGTTTTTCCATCTTTTTTGATCTCCTTTTCAGGCGAGTAACTGTAATTGGTCCCAATGTTTTTTGTTTCAGTCGTCTTCTTCAAAACCGTCCCTTCATATTTATCTTTGTGCAGCACGGTAATCTTTTTCTGTCGTTTTTCAAAATCGACAGTAAAGCCCGCTGCCACTACTGGATCAATTACAAATGAACTCCCCATTAAACGTTGGTAGCTGTTTGAATTAGGCATATAAAGGAGCGAGGCTAGCTGATTGATTTCACCGTTTACATTCCCTGTAGCATAATCAGAGTCGTAATCTAAAGGTGCTGTAAAATAAAAAGACTGTCCATCATGGACAGTAATTTTTCCGCCTTTTTGTGTCTTTCCGTTTTTCACATGAATTGTGACCTTAGAAGGGACTTTAAGAGAGACCGTACCCTTTCCATTCAATTTGATAGTCTCAGATTTTTGCTGATCTCCTGAGATAGAGCTACTTACTTTAGTCTTGCTGAAGGAAACTTGATAACTCGGTGCGTCACCTTTCTTAGCATGTTTGATGAGGCCCCATACTTCGGAATCCAGGTTACTGTATGTTTTTTGAGTCCTTTTTCCATCAAGCCAGTTATTCAATGCAACATATGTTTTAACCATGTCTGTCATTGAATTCCCTATCTCATTTCCATCCCCGCCAAAACCATAATAAAGAATAGCTTTGACACCATCATCATATTGACGCTTAGGCAAATTGTATGAATGGCCACCATAAGGTGCCGGCTTGCCAGGATCAATACAAAAAACAATATTATCGCCTATTTTGATATAAGCCGTTTCATGCGCTACGCCATGCGGGTCTTTCCATGTGTAAGGACCTTTAGCAACAGCAGTAGCTGCTTGGGCCGTTGATGAAAAAAAAGGCATTAAAAAAAGCGCTGCGGCTATTGCTACAACACTTGATAGCATTATCAAAAACCTTTTATACACTATGTGAGTCAAATCGATCACCCATTTCTTAATGTGCTGTATGGCAAAAGCTTAAACAAACCCAAAGAAACAAATCCCGATGGGGGAATTATAATAACTTGTCTCAAAAGAGATTCCTCCTATTCGTTTAATTCACCATTCTTCTCGGTGTACTTAACAAAAAATTAGTGTGATATCCACGAACGATCATCTTGTACAATTGCCAATCGATATCCTTAATATCTAAATGCTTATTTTTTCTTAGAAACTCTTTAAGTTCTCCCCATCCATCTAATTGCACTCCTTTAAGACCTTTTTTAATATCCATTTTTTCACCTCATTATGAAATTCATTTTCTTAAGGGTTTCCTAAAATACCAGAGGAGCCAATTGTGAGAGGCACATTGTCACCCAATAAAAAAGCAACGGTTTGTATGAGCGTTTTAGAAAGACACACCAAAAAAACTGATAGATAATGATTAAACTTAACCCCATGGTGACGAATTTAGGAATATCAGTAAGGAGATCGTTTTTATTCAAAGAACTGATTCCCAAAAAGTCATCAAAGGGTATTGGGATAGAATTTGCGTTAAATACCAAGCCAATCCCCAACAGAATGTATAATCCAACATATAGCTTGATTAAGAGCAAAACACTTTTGAATAAGAATTTAAACGGGCTGTTAATAGAATGTACAACCTGTTCTTTATAAGTGTTTAAACAAAAAGTCTTGTACACAAAAAAAGAGCAGTTGGTCTGCTCGTTAACTAGAATTCCTTCTTCCTTCAGTATTTGTTCGGCTTCCCGCCATGCCAATTTCTCATTCCAATACGTTGTAAAGCTCATTCCAGAATTGATGAGCCTAGCTTTTTTTCCGGATGTCCTTTGGTGTACATAATGATGTCCCAATTCATGCGCCAAAGAAAATGCCTGAATTAAATTGTCGAAATCAGTGAATTGTGGTACTTCAATTGTCGGTATCTTATCTTCTCCCAAGCAATACGCATATTGCCCAGTGGCAGACTTTGAAAAGGAAGGTCTTATCCTAATCCCTTCACTGGAAATTCGATTTAATATCCTATCCTTGGCCTCTTCATCACTTAAAATGACCTGATTTTCCGTACTCATGACTCTCTCCTTTCACCCCAAAATTGATTGATCATCACCCCCTTTTGTTATTGTTTATCCTCTTCTACAATCACTATCGCGTTATTGAGAACCACGCGCTTCCCATCAATGTCAAACTTAACTTTATTCCCGTAATCATTGACCTCTACATCGAACTTGCCTTTGTACGTCTTGATGATCTTCCCATTTTGATCATATACCGTTGCTGTGCGTTTCAGCCCGTTTACACTTGATTCATGATCTTTTACTGTGCGATCCCAGCTCTCACTGCTACAGCCGGTTAAAGCTGAAAATGTTAGGATTCCAAGAGTTAGAAGTAACAAAATCCTTTTCACTTCAAAAACCCCCTTTTTTCTTTATTTTTGAACATAAAAAAACGGACTAATTAGTTTAGTCCGTTTCAACCATATGTTTAATCCTTGAAAAAGAAGAATCAAATTCTATACTGTATTTTTTCTTGTCTGCTGTTACATTATAGACATTACCGGAATCTTCTTTGATGACTATTTCATTTTCTGGTATATGAAGCTTATCAGCAACTGTTTCATACCTAATTCTCGAATCTTCTTTGCTTTGATGTGCACTTGATATAATGTCATAAATAAAAAGGCCACCAACAGCTACAATACATATAGCAGCCACTTTAGGAGTTGTTGATCCATCATCAAACATACTCTTCCCCCTCATATAGCCAATCATTTACCTCTTTCATAAACATCATAGTCATTTCCAGTACCATTATTTCCGCTGCCTACATGATTATAATTTCCACTGTTAAAGTCATTAACAAAATCGTTCGCGTCTTTCATGGTGTTGCTTTGAGATTGTTTGCTTTTTGATGTACTAGAAGATGATTTATTGCTGCTGCCAGATGAACTGCTTCTAGTGCTGCTTTTCTTACTTTCACTAGCACTAGTGGTTCCTGAATTTGACTTAGATGTATAGGATCTTGGTGAAGAAGAATTTGAGTATGATTTCGTGTTGGAGCTTGATGTACTAGAGCCTGAGCTTGAATAAGAGCTATATCCTGAGTTTGATGATCCCGAACTGCTGGCTTTCGAACTAGACGGGCTTCCTGATTTATTTTGTGTAGCAGGAGTATTGCTTGAAGCTGAAACTGCATCTGAAGTGGTGTTTTGACTCTTGCTGGTGCTTACTTGATTGCTGTCACTGGTTTTCGTTTCACTTTGTTTGTCGGAAGTTTTATCAATCTCATTGAGCTTTTCTTTCGCTTTTTTACTTAAAGCCTCTTGATCTTCAATTCTCTTTTTGAGCGTTTTCAGCTGTTTTTTCAGACTCTTTTTGACACTTTGATTGGATACCTTGTTTACTTCTTTTTCAATATCTTTATAGGAGTCCCAATCTTTCTTCGCGTCTTTGAGTAATTTTTTTGTTTTCTCTATTTGTTTAACTTGCTCATATGCTTTAGATAAGTCCTTAGATAAATCTTTGTACAGATCTTCACTGATCGGTTTTACTTTATCAACACTCTCCTGGGTTACAGAAAGAATTGACTTGGTTAGGTCGTCCACGATAACACCGTCAACAATATCTTCTTTAACTGCTTTTGAAGCCTCTAACATGACAGCAGCATTGGATGCTCTTTTTGCTAATGTTTTCTGTTTCTTAGAATCCCCAACATCGGCCACTAACTTCTGAGCCTTTTGTATTTTTTCCTCTGTAAGCCCATTAGCCAGGTAATTATACTTTTTAGAAGCATACAATGAGTTAACTGCATCAGTAGCATTGTCTAACACTTGGGCTTCTTCGGCTTTTGCTTGGTATGAATGAAAAATTGTGTAACCAGGTACCCCTACAATTATTGCACCGGCAACAATACCGGCAGCCAATTTCTTTCTCATATTGACACTCAACACCTTTTTAAATATATTTTTCCAATCATAATTCTACTATGGTTTGAGTTAAAAACATATGATGTAATTTGATCTGGAAGCCAGGATTCACACGTTTATCAATGATAACAGTCCAAAATCGTGAGTTTGTAGCAGTTGTTACTCACGGAACTCTATATCAGCCAAGTATTTAGATTCAAATGAATCCAAATCTGATAATGTAAGCCAAACTTGCTGTCTACAGCGCTAAAACTTACACGCTACTCGCACCAAGAAGAAATATTCACCCAAAGATATTGCATGGCCGTTATACCTTTGGAGGGGGACTATCCCTAATATTAAATTGCTTTATCAGCATAATCACTGATAAACGTGTGAATCCTGATCAACTCTCATTTCTATTTAGAAATCATTTTTTTCAATATGTAATCTGGATGACAGACAACGGCTAAACCTTTACTAGTATGATAAATATCCACTCTCTTAGCTCCTGAATCAAGCAATGCATTTTTTAAGGCTTGCACATTTGAATAACCCGTTTCTTGAAGAAGCACAGATACCTTTTTAGACCTTCCTGATCTATTCTTAGGTCTTACCTGCTTATCTCTACGCGGAATCTTAGGTGCTGTATATATCCGTTTTTCTTTCTTAACCGGCTGAAATGCCTCGGTTGTAAAAAGAAGGTTGGAATGAGGATTAGTACGTTTCCCAACTATAATTCCATTTTCATTTTTCACATTTCTTACATTCGAATAGTATTGAGAAATTGGCCTTGTTGTATTAGTAGTAGTATTTATAAAGTCCCTCCCAGCTATCCGATGTATGCTGCCATCATACATTCTCACTGACATCCCATACTTACGGATATCATCTTCTGTCATCTTCTTTTGTAGCAATTGCACCTTACTCAAACAATTCCCCTCCCTCTAAATTTTCCTATCGACAGTTCTTAAACAACAAAAAAAGCTGTCAGGCAGTTAGCCTGACAGCTCCGTTTTGCTGAACATACAACACAACACCAAAAGAAAATCTGGTTATACACTATATGGTGTTTAACCTTATAGCGTAGCGCTGTATGTAAATACAACAAATGGGGCAAGATCACACTAACAGCAGTTATTCTGCTATGCGAGCTATACCACATCTCAATTTTTGAGATGTGATGGCCCTGATTTAATTTTAACTAAATTTCTTTACTCAATTGAGATAAAAGGCTTTATTGGTGTATGATAGTTATATAATTAACTTTATTTTTAACCATCAGTTAACCGCCAGATTAATCCTTAGTTAATAATAAACGTTAAATCACCTACATAACTTCTCATAAACCAAAAAAAATGAGTCTTTGTACCCTTTTTTTGGTTCGATTTCACTCTTTATGTAACTAGACTAACAAAAAAATTAACTGGTGTAAAGAATTTTTTAACCAGTTTTTTTAACTCATTTAAATTCCGAAACCTGTATTGAGGTGATATAAGTGGATGATAGAGGGACTTTTACACTCTCTACTTACTTTAAACAAAAGAGATTGCAAAAGAAATTAACTCAAACAGAAGTTGCAAATCGCACAGGATTAACAGCTGCTTATATCTCCTTACTCGAAAACGGCAAAAAGAAAAACCCTTCGCCCGCAGTCATAAAAAAATTAGCAAAGGTCCTTTCGATCTCAAATATAGAAGTGATGAAGCTGCTGGAGTTTATTGCTGATTCAAGTAATGATGAAAAAGAAACTGAAGAACCAGTTCAAAATCTACATTTTTTTGATATAACCGGATTGTCAGAAAAAGATATTCAACATATCCAAGAAACGATAGAACTATTAAAGATCCGTGCGGAATATGAAAAAAATAAAAACGGCTAACCTCTTTAAGAAGTTAGCCGTAAGTTCTAATTTATCAAACCATTGCCTTTTGAGCCACTTGAAATTCTTGATTTACAGATGATTCCGCATTATTAACATAACCAAATGTAAATGCAGTTACTGCCACAATTCCTGAAATGACCAAAATTTTCGTTTTCTTCATGATAACGCCTCCGTTATTTTTAAAATTTGATCCTTTGCATATAATGCCTTTTTCAAAAATTCGTGACTGTTTTCAATATCTCCTTTTTCCTCATAAAGATCAGCTATTTCCCTAGCTATTTTCGCTACATCGGGCCAAAGATTTTTCTCCTCTAAAAAAGCCAAGGATTTCTTAATTTTCTCTACAGAATACTTTTCATAAAGATTAAAGAGAATATCCAACTTCGCCCTATATTCTTGATCATCAAATTCTGATGATTTCTCAATACCGAGCTTATACCACGAAAATGCATCTTCATTTTTACCGGCATTATAAGACACTCTGGCAAGCATATAGATAGTCTCAAGTCCCTTTTCAGATTCTCGAAGCCAATCAAATGAATAAGCCTTATTAAAATAATAAAGAGCCATTTCATAAGAGTCCTGCTGCCATTGAATAAGCCCTCGATTATGGTAAATCTTAGCTGTAATTGTATCATATCTGTGATCTAAAGCATCAGTCAAGGCATTTTGATAATAAGCGTCTGCTTCCTCTAAACGCCCCATATCATACAAGTTTACACCCATAACCATGCTACATTGAATAGCTTCAAATTTATGCATATCGTATTTACTAAAGATCTTTCTGGCTTTCTTTATATGACTAACAGAAAACAAATGTTGATCAATTTGATAATAGGCCACTCCAATTTTGTAATGAAATTCAGCAAATTTCGTATCATCAACATTAGGAACCCGGGAAAGTTTTTGTTCCGCCTTATCATAACAAGCGATGGCCTTAATATAATTCTTTTTATAATATTCATAATCACCATTAAACAAATCATAGTAATACGAAATCATTAACTCGTGGTTTCCTTTACTCAACATTGACACAACATTCTCTAAAGATCCCATTGCACCTCTACCGAACGCTACGCTGTGTGAATAATCCAATAAATAAAAATACTCCAGCAGTTCCATATCATCTTTACCCTCAGAAAGAAGGCTTTCTATTTCTTGTTTCTTTTCAGTTGATTCACGAACTTTCCCCGCTGCAATAAACTCATTCCAAATGTTTAAAAGGTTTGCCACATAAGGAGAAGGAACTGTTTTCGCGTTGGATGACATACTCATTCTTCCCTCCAGGTCTACTTCATAAGCCCAAATTTATATAACTTACATATCGACAAAACACGAGAAAATGTAACCAAGGGACAAATACAAACTAAGAACATTTAGTACATTGTGCTGAATGTTCTTTGAAAGTTTTTTGAGGATTTACCAACATCATACTAAAACATGTAAATACAATCTATATTTATCAACACAATTTCTCTCTGTAGAAAATTAATTTATAAAAAACAAAGGAAATCCTGAATAAGACACATCATCAGCAAAATAAATATATCAAAATATTTTTGTTCTCTAACAAGAACAAAGCTTTTCAAAAAGGAACTTAAAACCAACGGTTTTAAGGAATTTCGCATTTATTTTATTTAAATCACTTGACTTTTCGAACTTGAAACTGGCAGGATAGCTGACTGCTCTAGGAAACAGGGGCGAAATTCGATTACCTTATAGCAGCGCGTAAAAAAATAAACGTGCTGCTATAAGGTAATCGATCAATTGAAACTGGCTCGGTAGTGATGCCTGAGGTTTCCAGTACTGCCTTGCTATCGCCAGGCTTGCGCCCGCCATGATCTTTTTACATACAATCTCTGTCCTGTATGCTTACTTTTATGGTGTTTGTCTTGTGTTCTCTCACACGATAACACTCCATTGTGTCCCGTATACATAAAAGCTTGATCATAGTTACCCGCACCGTAGTGCGCCAGAGTAACCTAGTGTAAAAACACATTCTCCGGACCGTTTATGGCCGTCCTCGCCATTCGCCACAAGCGCAGCAAGGAACGCTTATTGTGGTATATCTCCGTATTTATGCGGTGGACGGAGCAACTCCTGACGTCAGTTTATTTTACACCCCTTAACGGCAGCTGGGTGACAAACAAAAAACGACAGAAAACCAGGGTTTGATGGCGACCCAAACAGTGGTTTTCTGTCGTTCAAAAGAAGCCGAAAACTATTGACGTACAGACGTGTTTTCGGTAAAATGAAGACATACTAAATTACTATTGTGTGGGTGCCACCATACAAAAACATGAAGTGTTCGGTGCTGCAACATCGGACACTTTTTTATTTGTCGTTCTTTATTTGTATTCAATTTTATAAGTCTTTAAAAATAATCATTATGTATAGATGATCGGTTCAAAATCCGTTCACCCAAACTATTAACCTTGTTGTCTGCAAACAACAGGGTTTTTTGCTGTTTAATAACATACTAGAATAAAAATTCGCTGTCAAATCTTTCACGTTGACTTAACTTGACTTAATATTACACGATTTTTTTTTTGCCGTAAACCCCTGCACCTGAAATCACTTATATCTACTGATTTCACTGATTTCACATTTAAATAATTAAGCATTAAAGTCCTGTTTTTACTGGTTTTAAATATGATTTCACTTTGTTGACATATTCCATTTAAGATGCTAGTATTAAGAAAAGTGAAATCAAAGGAGAGAATAAAAATATGAATATTTCTCGTATGAACGTGGACTTTGGAAACAGTATGTACATGAATTTACTTGATGGTTATTTCTTTGAATTGCCTACGAATGTAGTAGAGATAACTAAAGAAGCTGCTGAAGGAAAATTCACGAGTATCGTTGAAGATTCGGCAGATTTAAAAGACCGATTATTAGTTTCTACAGTTATTGATGAAACAGAGAGATATTTTCTAGTTGGTGAGCTTGCTGAACCAGAAGTGTTAGGCAATCAACACATCAAGAAGTTACATAATAAAGTAGAGTCACATATTCCATACGTAACGTTTTTAGCCGCAACTGCTTATTATCAAGCGCTAAAAGGCAAACGTGAAGATAATGAAGTTACTATTGAATACTTTCAAACAATGCTACCAATTTGGCTTCTTAAAAAATTGGAAAAGTTCAGTGAAATGCAGAAAAGAATGGCAGCTAAATTTTTGGGCACTCACCAAGTAAAGGTTTTGACATTGGGATTAGAAAAAGAGCTAACTATAAAAGTAGAAGATGCTGCGTGCAGGACCGAATCAGAAGTTGCAAGATGGGCAATAAAGAAAAACTTTGACCTGGAAGATAAGGACTATGCCGAGCAATTTAAAAATTATGACGTAGTCTTTTGTGATTTAGGTGGCGGAACCGATGATCTGGTATTACTGCCAGCTGGATTGAAACCGCCAAAAAGCCGTGATTCTTTTGTTTCTAATACTGAAGCGCCATTTTTGGCGCACTTAGAAAAATTAAGAAAAGAAAAACTCCTGGAGCATTTTGATAGCGTTAGGGAGCTTGAAAAGTTTATATACTCAAATATTGGAAAAACTAAGATGGAACGAAGAGACGGGAATACCGGTCAGAAATTCGATTTAACTGATATCATTAAAAAATCTCTCAAAGAATACACAGAAATCAAAATAGCTCAAGCTGAAAATACTTTTCCTGCACCAAAAGATAAGATTTACAAGTATCTATATTTTGGTGGCGTTGGTGAGGTGCTTGAAGAATCAATTAATTTAGTTACGGAAGAAAGATATGGCCGTGATATTTCTGAATCAAATCATATAGTCGCTGAAGATGCAAGACTGCTTAACCTATATGGTCTCGAAGTTTTAAGTAGAGCTGAACAAGTAAAAAGACAGGCAAATCAAAAAGAGGAACAATCAATTTAGGTGATAGAAATGGGAAACAGCAAAAGAGTTCCACTCTTTAATGTCCGAACAACACAAATGTCTGATGAAATGTACAATTTCGTAATTGAGCAGGTCAGTGAGAAGGGAAACTTTCGAGAGTATGCTTTCCAACTAATAGAAAGAGACATGCAACAACAGAAAAACGAACAGCAAAATAGAGAAAAAGATCGTCATGTTCATGATGAATTAATTGCCATGAGAGAAGAAATGAAGAAAGAATTTCGTGATTTGAGGAAGAAAATTGATCAGGGATCGATATACGTAGAACACAAAACACCTGAGACTAAGCCGACTTCAGAAACGATTGAAGAAGGTCAGTTAATCACTGAGAAAATCACTGGAACGATTGAAGAAGAATACGACTATGATTTTTAAGAGCCTAGAATAATCTAGGCTCTTTTTATGTGCCATTTAATTAGGGGTTACAAGTCAAACTTAATTTAGTTGCAACACAAACGCTCTGAGCAACATTAGAATACAATTAATCTGTATAAATTCCGTTTTTTTGTCAATGCTGATACTACTAAGGGAGGTCATAAAATGAAATGCAAGCATTGTGGTAAAACGGTAAGGATGTCAAAAGAAAAATATATAGAGAAACATAAACTATGCTCTAGTTGTTTTAAACTCTGGAAGAAAATCGGCCGCACTTGGGGGAAAGTTGGTTAAGAATAATGCAACTCACCATTAATACGGGCAAGGATAATTCTATATGAATCGTCTTTGTTGTATTTTTTTTGATACCAGTCAATTACACTCTCATTGTTGAGAGCCATTTTAAGAATCTCAGCCGCTAACTGTGTCTTTGTCATATCACAGGAAATGGCCAGCTTCTTCAGCTTTTGATGTGTATCTGAATCCAATGAAGGATTAACTCGTGTTTTTTTATCCGAACGTACTTTTCTTTCTTCGACCTGGTTAGTCGTTTTCTTCTTCATACCGTCTTCTCCCCCCAACTAAATATCAGCTTACTTGAGATTATCCCACTAACACTGTAACACCGTAACAGTTTTCATCTGTTACTATGTTATTCTGTAACCCTTCAAAATATGTACAAACCAATTAAAAGTGGCAGGCTTGATCACTACATACTAACTCCTATAAGCCGGTGGCTCTTATATCATTCTTCTTATAGTGAATATGCACATAAAATATGTAATTATGCACATAAAATGTAGAAAATTAGTGAATATTCAATTATTTTGATATTCTTTGTTGTAACCGCTTAATTTCTATGGTAATTTTGTTTTGGATTACCATATTAAAGGAGGAATTAACATGAAGAAGATTAAAAAGGTTCTAGTCTCATCAGCTTTAAGTTTCACATTACTACTCCCTGTAACTGCGCCAGCTGCTTTTGCTGCATCAAAGCATGATTTTTGGTTTGAGTTTAAACATCAAGTTACTTCTAAAACATACAGCCGCGGCGCTAGTAGCATTAAAATTAATACGCATGCTGATACAGGCGATAAAGGCGGTACTTTTAACATTGAACTATATCGAAAACAGAAAAAAGGGAAAGCTAAATATCTCGGCTCTAAAAAGTTCTCTCAAAACGGTTCAACTACAAACAGTTATGGAAATAAAACTAAAGGAAAATTCTATTTTATTATGAAAAAGAAGAATAATGGAGCATCGACAGGAGGATATGGGGACATTTACAATTAAGTAGCAGCTTATTAAAAGAATAGGGTGATATTGTGTTACTTAATAGTTTTATTATCCCGTACGGTGTTTCTGCTTATGTTTTGTTTATTGTTTATCGCTTATTTGCTGTTTTCGTCTTAAAAAAACCGAGATACACAATTGAAAAAAGCATTTATGTACTTGCTGCTTTTGTTTATCTCATAGGCGTTATATGTATGACTCTATTTCCGATTCCAACTGACCCTTTATTAATTCATGACAGAGCCGCAGAAGGCTTCCAAGAAACTAATAACCTCATACCTTTTAACACTATTATGGACGCATTAACAGGCTCAAGTTTATCCGTTACTGTATATCAACTCGGCGGAAATATAATACTCTTGTTCCCTTTAGGATGTTTTCTTCCTCTTCTTTTCAAAAGAATGAGACAAGCAAAGCGTGTTATTATCGCTGGGTTTATTGCTTCACTCATCATAGAAACCTCACAGTTTACCATTTCATCAGTGATTGGACTCACATATCGAAGCTTTGATGTAGATGATCTTATATTAAACACTTTAGGCTCTGCTATTGGATATCTATTTTATAAATTCGTTTATCCAATGGTTAGGCAGGAGCTATTTGAAGTGGACAGCACTGACAATTCGCCGAAGAAACAAAAAGTACGAAAACATATATAAAAGCCGTATTAATGGCCGTAAATCAATGAGAACCAGCAGCTCCTGGTTCTTTTTTATGATCAAATAGTTCTGATTCGCAATGCCAGGCATCGATCTCTTCCTTCAGCTGCCACATCACCAGTGCCGCCGCGCCTCGCTTCCTGATTTCCGGATACATCCGGATCTCACATTCAGCTGCAGCCGGGGCTTCCGGAAGCCAGGCATCGATCTCTTCCCTCAGCTGCATATCACCCGGCACCGCTGCCTCGGAGAAAATATGTACATAAATAATATAATCATGCGCAAAAATGTAGAAAAATAGATAATTTTCAAATATTTTGGTGTCTTTTGTTGTAAAACATCTAATATATATGGTAGTTTTGCTTTGTATTATCATTCAAGGAGGGGAAATTTGTCTTGATAAAAAATTAAAAGGGTAATAACATCAGCTAATTTAGGTTTCAAATTATGGTTTCCGTTTATTCCTGCTATTTTGCTGATTGAGCCGTTTCGAAAGATCCTAAAACTTCAAGAATAGCTTCCTACCATTACTGGCTCAAATCATCAGATGTATCTGTACTCCATAGAATTCTTCAGTAAATTTCTAATTTCACCAGTGAGAAATCATAAGAAAAGTTCAACCGGTAATCTAAAAAAATGAATAAAGGAGTCATGCAATATGAAAGCAAACTTGAAGTATTGGTCAATAGCAACTGTTTTGGGTATTTCGCTTTTTGATTTTATGGGAACAAGCAAAGCAGAGGCAGCAGAGGTAAAGGCATCCTCTCCTATTGAGACAAAAGTTCTGTCACAGGAAGAAATTGAGGCAAAGAAAGAAGAAATTGCATCTCAAATCAAAATTTTCGATGAAAATAATAAAGAGATTCATCCTTATACAACGGAACAGCTGAAAGGCATGATTAGACTCACAGAAGAGCAGTCTGAAGATAATCCAATAAAAATATTGAAAAAATCATACTCATCAGGATACTTCGATTTTAGCAATTACATTTGGCTTGGTGGTGGACCAGGAATATATGGAAAAGCTTATAAAGATCCAAGTACCCTCCTCATAACGTATAAAGGAACAGCAAAAGCATTTTCTGTAGCCGCACATTACGAGGGAAAAAAAGGGCCTGCTGGTCAAGCCCAAAAAGTTTCAATACCTGGTGGATGGAAAGGCCAATTTCATCTAAATTGGAATTTAAAAAAAGGTAAAAGCTATCGAATCAAATTCACATCAAGTGGCGGTAAATTAATTACAATTAAACAAGCTACTTTATGGTACAACTAATTTTGATATTAAAAAAGCAGACCCATTAAGGTCTGCTTTTTTCTTGCAAATACTTTTAATGTTCTTTTTCCAACTTATTAATATCATCTTTGAAAATATAAACGTCATATTTTTTCTTTGCTTCTTCAGACAGATTATCATTTAAATATTCACGAAGCTTTGCTTCACTTTTGGTTTGATCCATGCCAATTGTAATTGCCGGATCTGTTTGTCCAATTTCAAAACTAAATAATCCAAATTCATCCCAAACACTTTCCAACAATTCAGCAGTTGATTTTTCAGTTGATTTTTCATCTGTGTCACTTGCATATGAAGCCGTATTAAACATCAACAAAAAAGAAGCTAAGACCAAGAATCCAATAAATTTCTTTTTCATTTAACCGCCTCCTTTGTTTCCAGTAAATATCTTCCTAACGAGTATATCATGTCTAACAATTGAAATCCCATACCAGTTTTAAAATATAGTTGAAGGCAGCTGTTAAGCTGCCAAAAAACAAAGCGCGGAAACAGTTTTCAGAAAGGCCCTTTACAGGGCCTTCAGTTTTAACTTGGAAGGTTAGGGGAGAATCCTAGGTAACAATGGTCATTGACCCAGGTTCCTGCCCTTTCGTGTTCGGGAATCCAAACACGTCCTCCCTTACAATTTCTAAAATGACCTCTCACCTTATGAGGCTTTCTGTAATGGATAGTAACTTTGCACACTGTGCATCACTCCTTATAAAAATTTTAAGCAGGAGCATATGCACTTTTTGAAATCATCAAATCTGCAAATCAGTATGTAATATATTGCCAAAAATCTTTTTTCCATACGCATAGTTGACAACAGTAAAGTTGTGAGATATTATAGTCAATGTAACGATGTTGACTAATCATCAACACATCATAACTGATGATGATATTCCCGTATCATCAAACAGAAAAGTGATTTAAAAAAAGGCATACGCCTACTTACATATTATTATATCACAACTTTTAAGAGATTTCAAGTGGAAATCTTCTTTTTTGTTTTTTTTTTAAAAGGCCTGGATAATTTACTTCAGGCCTTTTTTGAATCTGAAATTTTAATAGTGACGTTTGCTATTTACATAGATTCTTCTACCTGTACTGTTTGAATTACGCCTGGTGCCCGCCGACAAGCTTAGCTCGTTTTAATGCAGTTCCAGCTGTTGTATAAGAAACAGCTCTTAAAATCGCATCTGAGCCGTATTTTTCCCTAATGGAATCCATAACATGGCCAAGTTGACGTTCCTTTTCACCATTTTTTTCAAAGAGAGACATCTGAAATTGGTTATCATCTACGACATTACCCAATGTAACAGACAAGCTCCTTACCGTTTGCCCTTGGTAGAACCTCTTAAATAAAACAAGGCACGCTTTATAAAGTTGCATCGTGATATTAGTTGGTTGTTCTATTGTTAAAGACCGATGAAAGCCACCTCCGCCTACTGTTTGACTATAACCTACTCCTAAATAAATGGTTCGGCCTGCCTTTTTAGCCTTTCTAGCCCGTCTAGCCACTTCCTCACACATTTCTAATATGACTGATTTAATTTCTACTTCTTCATTGTAGTCCCTCAACAATATCTGGCTTTTCCCGAAAGAAATTTGCTCCTGCCTAATAGGCGTGCCCAGCTCGCTAAGATCCACACCATGAGCATGGTAATATAGCTGACTCCCCATAATACCAAATCGTTTTTCTAAAAGCTCCACGGGGTAATTTGCGAGCTGGCCTACTGTGGCAATGCCCATTCGATTCAAATTCCTCTCCATACGCCTTCCTATGCCCCACAATTTCGATAATGGATGAACTCGCCATAATTTCGTTTGAACGTCTTCATATGTCCATTCTGCAATTCCTGAAGGGCTTTTCTTCGCTTCTAAGTCTAAGGCTAGTTTTGACATCAGCATATTTGGGCCAATGCCTACGGTTGCTGGTACACCAAAATCTCTGTAGATTGCATTTTGTATTCTTTTCGCCAGATCCATCGGTGTTCCCCATAGTCTCTTCAAATGATCACAACGAAGGATGCTTTCATCGACACTATAGGTGAGTATATCTTCAGGTGCAGCAAACTGATAAAACAAATGAGTTATATTGGTGGAAAGCTTAATAAACATCCGCATCTGAGGATTTACAATGTGAATCTGAGGATGATCTGGTATTTCATAAAGGCGGGAACCTGTTTTAATACCAAATCGTTTTTTTAATGCCGGTGATGCAGCTAAAACAACACTTCCTGCTCGTTCAGTATCGCCTACCACAGCAAGATAGCATTTCATGGGATCGAGGCCAAGCATAACTGCAGATGCACTGGCGTAAAAGCTGCGCATATCTACGGTCAAAAAAGTACGTTTAGGAAGGCTATCATAGTCAATCATAAAACTTTTCTCCTTCAGCCAGCTCCACCTCGATCAAATCATTAACTGAAACAGCCTTAATATGCCCGTCATTCGTTTTTATTAACATTTGCCTCTCAATGTGCTTAAAAGAGCTTACAAAGCCTGTGAGGGATGAAATATGGCCATTTTTAAAATAGGAGATGCTTAAAAGTTGGTTTCTTTGTTTTGCTTCGTTAATGGTTAGGCCCATTTCTTCAATTTGTTGTTCATCATTTTCAGGACGCTTCATTTTTTCCATTTCAAGATTAAGCTGCTTTAACATTTCATTGTGCTCCGGCAACATCATAGAAGTTGCCCATTTCATTAGTCCTCGATCCTTAATCACCTGATCCACACCCTTAAACGTTTTTTGATTATATATTAACAGAACATACGTTCCTTTAATACAAGAAAGTTTTTCCTAACAAAAAAAGCACCTGAAAACCTTCAGGTACTTTAAACTCTAATTAGTTTTATTCATTTTTTTTTCTTTCTCTTGGAACATCGGCAGTAACTCTTCATCTAATCGAGCCATATTCCATTTGTGAAAGTACTTCCTTCCGGGTACACCGAATGCAGTTTTTGAGTTAAACACTGAGTATAAGAGAGCCTCCGCTGTCCGTTTCGGAATAATGGCCATACGGATTTCATCTTTTACATTATTATCAGGATTAAGATATTGATCAAAATACTTACCTTCTCGATCATCTTTATTCAACTTTTGAATAGTATGTAAATCTTCTATGTCATATTCACGGTCAAAAGATATTTGATGACGGTACTTTTCCCTGGTGTTATCAAGCATGTCGTCCAAAACTTTAGCATCAATTGAATACTCCCCAACAAGTTCTCTTTCAATTGAAGCATACTGTTTTAGAACTTCTCTTATATTAACGAGGTTACTTATATGAGTAGCTATACTTAAACAAACCATCATACAACCAATAAAACTTAATATAAACAGCATTTCTGAAGACAACTTAACTCCAATCAATTGCAGTCCAGCCCCTAAAAATGCTGGATATATTACGAAAAACAACAACCGCCATACAACTGAGAAAAGAATACTGTTCCTCATCTTTTTAATATGCTCTATATTCTTCATGTCTACCTCTCTTTCCATTCCTATACTCTCTATCGGTAATTTTTAGCATATCTTCAGCCTTTTATTTGTTTGGAATTCAATAATTCAATCTTATCCAAACTATGATATTTCCGCCATACTCCTCTATTGAATTTTTCTAAGAGCCGTTCGTTCGAATGGTCGGAAAACTTAGGTTTTCCTTGATTGAAACGCAGGCATCGAGCCTGCTTGGAGGTTGCTGAAGCAACCTCTTAAACCTTAAAAGAAGCAGAAAGGCTCCCGTAAGCCCCGGTCGCATTTCCGCAAAGCGTATGCCGGCCCGCCGCCGGCATCATTAAACCCTTTTTCAGACGCCTTTTTTGTTTTTGTCCAGCCATCCGCCCCCATTCTTGGCCAGCTGAAGCTGTCCGGGGGCTTTAGCATTTCACATTCAACATCGGCAAGCAACACGCCGGGCACGCCCGCCGCGTTACTATCCGTGTTTCATAAAAGCACACAAGGGCCGCCAATTTTTTTGTAAACGGCCAGCTGCCCGCAGCTGTCACAAATAAATTGGTCTTAACGTTCCGTAAAGGGCCTCAGAACACCCCTTAACGGATCGTAACCCCTTGTGTGCTTTTTGGCTGTGAATGCAAATCGGCCTCCGCAAAAACAAAAAAGTCTTAAAAAAAGGAGCTGTCTCATATGTTTTTCACCTCTATTGTATGGCATAAAGAAGACTTGAAATCAGCTTTGGAATCCAAAGGATTTCCTGGTACTGAGAAAAATATTGAAATCTGCATTAATAACCACTTCGAAAAAACATTGAAAGAAAGAAGCGTTGCAGAAGGCTGGACAATATTAGATGACCTAATTGGATCAGTTGAATCGCAACTCGGTAAAACTGAGCCAAAGACGTTCTGTAGTTTGTGGACTTATAAAGCGTCACCAAATGAATCCCCTATGACACAGGTAAGATTTTCTGTTTACGAGGACTGGTTAGAAGATATTCTCAGACTCAGATTCCCTGATGTCCCTGATCTCAGCACCTTCTCGTGTGAATATACATACGACCAAACTAAACTCATATTTGAAATAGCAAAGGAAAATACGGGTGAAAGTGGGCTAACCATTTTAAAGGAGGATGAAGGCGAATGAACGCAGCACAAGCAATTCAACGGAAAATAAAAAAAGAGCATGTGACCCCGACCAAAGAATCACTGCTCAAATCAATACGTGAATCAAAGTATATCACAATCAGCAAACTATTAAAATATGGTAATTCAAATAATGAATTAGTCATGAGCCTTATTACTGAACTTGAAGCCCAGGGAGAGATCTTCGTATTCGATGACAAAATCATAGCAGTCAGTCCGCAAATAACACTTTCTTTAATCGGACTATTATTTTTCGGAACAGTAATCCTTGAGCACCTCATAGGTTAGGACACACAACCCTACAAAGGAGCGAAATATGATGATACTTGTAAGACTCAATAATACAGCAACTATCTATAAACCAATTACAACCGATTCCGGAAGAATCATAAATAGTAGATACAAAGACCTCCCAGCACACTTGGAAACTGCCAGAGAAATTGAAATCGATTATCCTTTTGGGATGAAGAAGCGACTTAAATACATTGAAAAATTAGGATTTAAACTGAAAGAAACACTTCATTTTGACAATGAAGCACCTTACCGTCGAAACCGACAAATCTGGTCAAAATAACCTTGTGATACCAGGCTTAAATAGCCTGGTTTTTTCGCCGCCTATGGCGGACGAATGGACGGAAAACTAAAGTTTTCCTTGATTAAAAGCAGGCATCGAGCCTGCTTGGAGGCTGCTAAAGCAGCCTCTAAAACCATAAAAACCTTCTTGTAAGGCTTTGTTAACACAAAGCCTTACAACCCCCTCCCAACACCCCCAACACCTCCACAGTGCATGAGAAAGATCAATTTTTACGTTATATCCCTTATCGGGTTTACATTAAATGATTTCTTTCAACATTCCTTACTCCGGGGTCCCCCTACGGGTCTGCTCCCGGACTGTAAGCCGGCAAAAAACGCCGGCCAACATTCCGCGGCATCTCGCTTCCCTCTAAAATGCCCGATAACATGCATCTGTAAGCTTCCGGATTGCCTGCGGCGGATCCTGAAGCAACAGCTGCATTGTTCCTGGCCATTTCTTCACGAGTGAACGAGGACGGAAGTTCAAAAGAAGCAGAAAGGCTCCCGTAAAGCCCCGGTCGCATTTCCGCAGAGCGAATGCCGGCCTGCTGCCGGCATGATTAAATCCTTTTTTTAGACGCCTTTTTTGTTTTTGTCCAGCCAAACGCCCCCACCTTGGTCAGCTGAAGCTGCCCGGGGGCTTTAGCATTCACATTCAACATCGGCAAGCAACACGCCGGGCACGCCCGCCGCGTTACTATCCGTGTTTCATAAAAGCACACAAGGGCCGCCAATTTTTTTGCAAACAGCAGCTGCAGGCAGCTGCCACAAATAAATTGGTCTTAACGATCCGTAAAGGGCTACAGAACACCCCTTAACGGCTCGTAAACCCTTGTGTGCTTTTTGGCTGTGAATGCAATTCGGCCTCCGCAAAAACAAAAAAGTCTTAAAAAAAGGAGGGTTCCCATGCAAGAGATCATTTTAGTGATAATTGCAGTTGCATTATTTGGCTTTCTTACAATTATCACTATCAGAACAAGAGGTGAAGGCAAGAGGTATTATATCTGGGTTTCAATAATTGCCATAGCGTTTCTAGGTGTAGTTTGTTGCAGTAAGTTTCTATAAAACGTAAAAAGGAGCGAGTCTCATGAACATCAGCATGGATTTAAATTCAGCATTAAAAGATAAGTTAAAAACACACGGATATCCTGCCACAAGGGAAAACATTAAAAACGTTAACCAAACCGTACTAACTGAAATGTTATACTCCTTCGCCGGAGACTGCATAGACCACCTAATTGAAACAAATCCGGAAAATTTAATATCTGAAGAATCCTATCAAAACATGGTTGGCTCTATGTCCCTAGATGATTTTCTCGATATAGCTGAGGAAGAGTATAAAGAGTTAACCGGTATACCTGAGCCGGTACCTTTTAAAGAAACCTTGTGGCAAATTTCATCAGAGGAAAAAGATGATAACTTGGATGATATCGGTAAGACTTTTTGCGATTTTATAGATACGGTCATTTTGAATTTCATGTATTCCAATCAATACTTTTCAGAGAATGAGTTCATAGGAAGTGAGTCTGATATGCACTGGTATTCAGAGGAACAAGGCATATATGAGTTCGATTGCTCCATACGATCTATTTTCGAACGAAACGGCAAGTATTATCGCTTTAGTATTGGCTATGTTTTTACCTATAAAGATTTAGAGAGTGAGCTGGCTTTTCAAGAATGCCTTACTGACATGGAGAACAGTTTAAAATCTCAAATACAGGGGTGTTATCAAAATGATAAACCAAGTGCATTTTGACTTATATCAAGCAACACTGGAAAAACAGCAAGGCGATCCAGCAATAATCATTCCTATGCCTGTTCCTGACACCGAAGCAAATGTCATGGGATACCTACAAAGGCTAGTTTCTCCGCTAAATTGGAAGGTCATAGAATGCAAGCATTCAGGCGAAAAACTAGTCCCCAACAGCAACCATTTCGATTATGAACGGGTAAATGTGAAAAACGGTAGCAATTAAAAACACAAGCATACAGATGATTGGCAGGGATTGGTCCCCCTGCCCTCAATCACTAAAGGAGACGACAACAGCAATGATATCCTTAACTATCTATGAAATTCTCACTCGTTACAAAACCTTTGAAGAACTTTGTGAAGCTCTTGATTCTTGCTTTGATCTACACGACTTAGGTTATGTAGACAAAAATACACAAGCTAACTATATTAAGCTTTCAGAGATACCAGCAATCGATCTATTATACATGTGGAAACAAGCCAAAAAAGACAAATCGCTTCCGCCTTATGCTGAGCCTTCAAACTATGAAAAGGCGAAAATCATCACAATCTACACTTACGTTGGTGAATTAATACCAAATGAGAACGGCATAATTGATCACTTAGGTTGTGCCTGGTTTACAGTTCCCAGCGATTGGGCAGAAAATAAAGCGAAACAACACGGCTACGTATCACTGTCTGAATTTCAAAGTGAGTACATCATGGATGACACTGCCGGCTGGCTCCTAGACGCAATTACATCATCTAGCTTATTGAACTGCGGTGTAGGAAGACCACGCATTACAAAAGGAGTGAGATAACAATGTATATTGTTCAAACCTTGTACGATTTAGAAGACAACGGCATTGGTTCAGACGTTCAATTGTATACAAATCCAAACACCGCAATACAACAAGCCAAAGAAGCGAAAGACAAACATATCAGAGAATGTTATCTACATGAAGAATATTACGAGGACGAACAAATTGATAACAACGAAATATACTCTTGCACTATCCAGGGTGACGATAATTTTTGGAATGTTATCGTTAAGACAATAATAGTTCAGATTGGAGATTAAAAGATGGAATCAGCTAAAAATAAAACCTTAAAACCTGTCCAGGAACCTGCCTATTCAACAATATGGGGACGAGCAGGAATGTCATTTAAACTAACTGAAGAGGAAATACAAAAAATCCAATCTAATCCATCCTGCTTTACTTCTATTATGACAGTTGTCTTTGCGGAGCAAAGGTACGAGTTCGATGGAGAAACATATTTTCCCGCAGAAGCCGAAGAGAACGAAATGCTTTACACCAACAATAATACAATTGAATTTTCCTTTTAAACATGGCAAATAAACCAGCATGAAATTCATGCTGGTTCGCCTGGAAGGAAAACTAAAGTTTTCCTTGATTAAAAGCAGGCATCGAGCCTGCTTGACGGTTGCTAAAGCAACCTTTAAAAACCTCCCCCCTGATTTTGCTAACGCAAAACCAGGGGAAAAACAAAATAATTTGCTATAATGAGCGTAACTGAAGATGCAGCCACATCTCAGTTACAAAATCATTCTGCTGATCAGTGTGTTTTATTACACTGATCTTATTTTTTTAGTGCCGTTAAAATTAAAGTGAACATCCCAACTAAAACTGTTGCTGTAGTTCCATTCGTAGCAATCAACAACTGTAGTACCTCATTTGTACCCATCTGACACCACCCCCTCTTTATATTTCAAAGCATAGCACATCCTTTTTTCCATTTGTGGTCCGTTGTTATCAAGATAAATTGGGGTCCCCCTGTGGGTCTGCTCCCGGACTGTAAGCCGGCAAAAAACGCCGGCCAACATTCCGCGGCATCTCGCTTCCCTCTAAAATGCCCGATAACATGCATCTGTAAGCTTCCGGATTGCCTCCGGCGGATCCTGAAGCAACAGCTGCATTGTTCCTGGCCATTTTTTAACGAGTGAACGAGGACGGAAGTTCAAAAGAAGCAGAAAGGCTCCCGTAAGCCCCGGTCGCATTTCCGCAAATCGAATGCCGGCAGCCGCCGGCATGATTAAATCCTTTTTTAGACGCCTTTTTTGTTTTTGTCCAGCCAAACGCCCCCACCTTGGCCAGCTGAAGCTGTCCGGGGGCTTTAGCATTCACATTCAACATCGGCAAGCAACACGCCGGGCACGCCCGCCGCGTTACTATCCGTGTTTCATAAAAGCACACAAGGGTCGCCAATTTTTTTGCAAACAGCAGCTGCTGGCAGCTGCCACAAATAAATTGGTCTTAACGATCCGTAAAGGGCCACAGAACACCCCTTAACGGCTCATAAACCCTTGTGTGCTTTTTGGCTGTGAATGCAAATCGGCCTCCGCAAAAACAAAAAAGTCTTAAAAAAAGGAGGCAAAAGATCATAGTAAAACTTGATTTGGGTGATTATCAATTGAATGTTTATTTAGAGGGTGATTACCAAACAGAGCAAGAACGTTTAGGTGATGCTTTCGAGGAACAAATGTGTAAAAAAGCTATTGCACAAACTGAAAAAGATGGGTGGACTTTGCCCCCACTTCCAACTTTTTGTGAAGTAACAGAATAAAAAACGGTAGCAATCAAAAACACAAGTATAAGGGTTATCGGTTGGGGATTGGTCTCCCCTTCCACTCTATTTTCAATACAAAAGGAGCTAACAAGCACATGAACATTTTAAGCAAATTAAATGAAATCACAATCAATAATAATGATCGTATCGCTGATACAGATAGAAAGTATTGTGAAAATCAATTCGGATTGTATGCAGCAGCACGTGAAGCACTACAACAGGCGCTAGATATCATTAAGCCAGTATACGATAAAGAAAAAAACTCAGCGAAAAACACTAATAGCCTTTATGGTAGTTACCTTGATGATTATGACGATATTAAATACTTAGACAAACGATTAGAGAAAATCAAAGGTCAATTTGTTTCTAAAATCGTTAACCATTTCTCTCGTCAGTATAATGTGAGCTTGGATACAAAGGTTATCAATGAAAAATACGATTTAAACCTGACTCACAATGACATTATAGGTGAGATTTTTGAACAGCTAGACGGATTTAGTTTTGAAGAAAAAGCAGTACATGAATTAATTCAAGCAACAAAAAACACAATTTATAACTTTGATAAAAAAGTGATTATCAAAAAAGCTTCTTTAAGCATTACCGATTATGTATGGTGGGATTCATGGTCATGGTCGGGTATGAGAATCTCTTGGGATTCTAAATTGGAAACATTTTTTCAAGCACTTAGTCATTTTGAAAATGGCAGCGTAGAGACATTGCATTCCCTTAAACGGATGTTTGAACACTTGAAAGAAGGATCTAATAAATATGACATTTTCAGTAAATACGAATTTGATTATAAAAAAATTAAATCAATTAAGGTCTTTAAAAATCGAAAAATCACTGTAGAGTTCAAAGATCATGCTTTAGCTCAGGAGTTTGCGAATACTTACCTAAAGAAATAAACCACTAGCCATGCGGGTGTACATGGTACACCCCGCAATATAAGGAGTCTATCACATGAAGAACAAAATTGATTCAAAAAACACCTCAGAAAATGAGTTGATTTCTTTTCGCTACAGTGTCAAAGACAAAGACGGCATTTTTCCAACATTAAAAGGCGATTTAACCGCAATCAGTAAAGAAGAAGCCAAAAGCGAATTGATGGAATATTACACCCATGAACTAGGGACAGCACCGGAAGCCCTTGAAATAACAATCAGTGTAGGAAAATAAACGTTTTTAAAAGGAGTTCATCATATGAAATACAACATTAGTCAGGATAAAATCCCTCAAAACGAACGGAAAACAACAAATGAAAAGATATTGTATCTCATTGATCATAATATGTGTGAAGAATACGGAATCACAAAAACAGATGTTTTTAATTCTTTCACTGGTGACGGCGGTCTGCATGGTTTGGAATTCAAAGCATACAAGAATTTTCACAGCTACACCGAAGCAAAAAAGGAAATTGAAAACGGACAGTTTTTCACTTCTCACGAAATTTCACGCTTTTTAATGGATTGCCTAAAGCCTTCACAGCATGATCTAGTTGCAGACTTAACCTGTGGTATGGGGAATTTCTTTAATTATTTGCCTAATGAAGTGAATGTTTACGGAAACGAGCTTGATATAAAAGCCTTCAAAGTGGCACGTTTCTTATATCCTGAAGCCAATCTGACAAACCAAGATGTTCGATTTTATAATCCTGGTATTAAGTTTGATTTGATCTTAGGCAATCCCCCTTTTAATTTAAAATGGGATGTTGAAAACAACAGTTATTTGAGCCAGTTGTATTACTGCATTAAATCTTACGAGCTTTTAAAGCCCGGCGGACTTATGGCGCTGATTGTTCCGAAAAGTTTCATGAACGATGACTTTTCAGATGCTGGAATCATTCAAGAAATAGAGGCTAAATTCAATTTTATATGTCAATTCCTCTTACCTTCTAACGCTTTTGAACATACAGGCGTAAAACACTTTGAAACTAAAATCATGATTTTTCAGAACAAAAGCATTCATTTAGAAGAACAGCCTTTTAATATTAGATATGAAACTATCAATATTGATGAGTTAGGAGCACAACATGTTTATAACAGTTTCGTCCTTCCAGCCCTTAGAGAAAAAGAAAAGGTCAGCCAAAAAATCAAACTCGAAATTGCTTCAGCTGGTCAAGAAGAAAAGGAATTCATGTACAAAGTGGATAAGTTGTTATTTGATATTAAACGCCACGCAAAAACAAGGAAATATTATAGCAAATGCCGCGAATATCTGAACCGATACCACACGCAGCAAAAACCTGAAGGTATGGACTATTCCGAATGGAACAAAACAAAAGTGACAAAAAACAAAGTCATCCGGTATCTGAAAAACACGCTAAATAAGCAGCACAAAACCGAAAAGGACGAAACAAGGCTAGTCAAAACTAGATACGGTTTAAAGCTGAAGCCGTACAATCGCAAACAAGCCATGTTATTAAATCGCTTAAAAGACACTAAAGAAATGACTTTCGCTGACATGCTTTTACAAGACGTATACCCTTTTTCGGATAAGCGATATTTAGCCATGTTCAAAAAGAAACAAAAGGCTTTCAAATCAGTAAATACAGCCTTTTCCGATATTGAACCAGACAGCAGCACAACAAAGTTCCTTGATCAACTTGTCATAAAAGACACCGAAAATGATAAGGAAATCAGATTAAACGATGTTCAAAAAGCTGATACAGCTAAACTATTGCAGAAAGACTCTGTTTACCTTCAATGGGGCACAGGTTCAGGGAAAAGTATTTCTGCAATTGCTCAGATGCTTTACAGACAAAAATACAACAACGTAAGAAACATTTTCATCATTGCGCCGGCTATCGCAATACAAAACAACTGGGCTGATATTTTAGCAAACTATGAAATGGACTTTACCCACATTAAAAGCCTAAAGGACATTTACAGCATTCAAAAGGGACAAATTGTTTTAATGACTTTCGGAATGCTTACGAAATATCAAAAGTTTGTTAAACGACATATTAAGCTGCAAAGTCAAAAAGTCATGCTTGTTTTAGATGAGGCGGACGGCATTTCTAATCCTTCATCCAAACGTACAAAGGCAGTTTTAAACTGTTTCCGGCGTGTGAAATATAAGCTTCTACTTAGCGCCACCAGTACAAGAAACAATATTGCCGAATCTTTTACAGCTTTTGAATTGCTATACAATAATTCTGTGAATATGCTTTGTGAGGCTGAACTCATTTATGTGCAAGACAAGGAAACCAAAGATATAAAAGGTATCTATAACGAGGATAATTTCCTAAAGCCATTTCCGGCATATAAAAAAGGACATACATTGTTTAAAAGATGTTTTTCACCTGAGAAAACGACTGTGTTCGGTATCGGAAAGCAAAATCAAGACGTTTACAACGGTGAGTATTTAAAAGCACTAATTGACAAAACAATGATTACGAGAACATTTGAAGAGGTTTCCGGCAAGAATCTTTATAAACTCACTCCCTCCTTTTGTTCCTTTAATGAAGATGAAGAGCAACTATACAGTGTAATTATTCAAGAGTTTTATAAACTGGCTCATATGTTCAAATCAACAGGGAACGCCCGTAAAGATGCGTTGCTGCAAATCATAAATCAGTTAAACAGCCTTCTGAAAGCGTGTGTAACACCTGATAAGTTCCCAGAGTATTACAGCTCTCAAATGCCCTCAAAAGCTTTGAAAATGCTGTCTATGCTTAATAAATGGGATAGTGAACATGTTGCTATAGGATGTACACACATACACACCGTACAGAGCTATGCTTCCTATATAAGAAAGCATTTTCCTGATCGTCCTCTTTTCATTATTACAGGTGACAAAGTAAGCTTGAAAAGACGGAAAGAAATTGTCCGATCATTAAAAAGCACTGAAAATGGAATTTTGATCTGTACCCAACAATCATTATCCAGCAGCATGAACATTGGTTTTGTAAATAAAGTTCTTCTTTTGGAGTTACAATGGAATTTCGCGGCCATGCATCAGTTTTTTGCTCGCTTTATTCGGTATACTTCAGACAAGCAAAAAGACATTCGTTTTCTTACAGTCAAAAACAGCATCGAGGCCAATTTAATAAAGTTGATTATGGCCAAAGAAAAACTTAATTCTTTCATGAAAAACGATTATATGGACGATGAAGAAATAAACGAAAGGTTCGGCATAGATAATGACATATTAAATATGCTTTTAACAAAAGAAACGGATAAGGACGGAAAAAGCTACATAGCTTGGGGAAATCAAAAGTTCCTAAAAACATCATAAAATAGAAAAATTACCGCGCTACATAGCGCGGTAATCGCGTTACGCAAGGTCGGAAAACTAAAGTTTTCCTTGATTGAAACGCAGGCATCGAGCCTGCTTGGAGGTTGCTGAAGCAACCTCTGAAACCCTTAAAACCTTCTCTGGTGGTTTCGCTGCCGCAAACCACCAGACAGAAAAACCTTGTTAGCTTTCTTCTTTATATCTTCTCTGCTATAATTACACCAACTCAATACAATATGACTGCTGGATGCTCGAACATCTTCAGTCACCTATTCTTGTGATCAGTTTATTAACTGATCCTTTTTAATTTCCTGTAGCAATCAAAATAACTTTAAACACACCAAACAATATTGTGGCCGTTATTGTGGCCGTAAATGAATTTGTAATTAGGACAAGCCTTAACGTCCACAGCAAATCCTCTTTATTCATATTATTTCTCCTTTCTCCCTTACCGTTTTTTTTCATTTCATTTGACCTCCTTCCAATGTCTTTATCCCTTATAGCGTTATAAATCCATTTTTGAAACTCAGCCCAAAACTTCATCCTAAAAATCCCCCTGCTCCTACAAATTTTTCTATGCCTTGCATCTCCTTTCTTCTCTCAGTTAAACCCCTTTACTTTTAATATAGCACTTCACCCTCTTCATTTTAGATTTAGAAATGATTTTTTTAATAACCAGACTACGTGGTCCTCCTTGCTTCTTTTTCACTCTTATATAACGGGTACTGAACTATTGTTTTTGCGACATTAAATTTTGATAACTTTCTTCAGTCAATATTAACTGCGAAGCGACTCCTAAAATGGCACAAAATTATGGTAAAAACCTCTTCTAATTCTAACTGCGTATTATTTTTTCAAAATGGACATCATCCGTTACTATAAGTTGCGTATCTACTTCTAAAAAATGTTTTAAAAATTTTCTTTGGGTCCCCCTGCGGGTCTGCTCCCGGACTGTAAGCCGGCAAAAAACGCCGGCCAACATTCCGCGGCATCTCGCTTCCCTCTAAAATGCCCGATAACATGCATCTGTAAGCTTCCGGATTGCCTCCGGCGGATCCTGAAGCAACAGCTGCATTGTTCCTGGTCATTTCTTTACGAGTGAACGAGCACGGAAGATCAAAAGAAGCAGAAAGGCTCCCGTAAAGCCCCGGTCGCATTTCCGCAGAGCGAATGCCGGCCTGCTGCCGGCGTGATTAAATCCTTTTTTTAGACGCCTTTTTTGTTTTTGTCCAGCCAAACGCCCCCACCTTGGTCAGCTGAAGCTGCCCGGGGGCTTTAGCATTCACATTCAACATCGGCAAGCAACACGCCGGGCACGCCCGCCGCGTTACTATCCGTGTTTCATAAAAGCACACAAGGGCCGCCAATTTTTTTGAAAACGGACAGCTGCCAGCAGCTGCCACAAATAAATTGGTCTTAACGATCCGTAAAGGGCTACAGAACATCCCTTAACGGCTCGTAATCCCTTGTGTGCTTTTTGGCTGCGAATGCAAATCGGCCTCCGCAAAAACAAAAAAGTCTTAAAAAAAGGGGTGAATTTCAATGACTAAACAAGAAATAGCGCTGGTATTAGCCAGATACCATACAGATTTAGAACTAGACCTTAAATTAACAGAGGAAGAAAAAGAACTTGCTAACGATCCATTTGAAGTTCAGCTCTACCAAGAAAAATGCGAAGTAGTTCTCGACAAATTGAAACTGTTGTCTGACATACGGCAAGATTTTCGCATTCCTGATGTTAAGTTTTGGCGTGGATTAAAAATGGTTGAATACGAAAACAAAAAAGGAGTGTCTATGTAATGGCAGTTAAAACGTACGTAAAACCTGAAATCACAAAGAGATATAACGAGTTGCACATGTACAAATACAATCCCGATCAAGAAATCCAGTATTATGCAAACAAATTTAAAAACGATTTAGCACCTCTAGTTCAAAATGAAGATCAAAGAGATTATTTTCTAAATAGGCTGATAGAGTTTGAAAAATTTTTAACTCAGCGAATGGAGAAATCACTTACCATGATCAAAACACCAAGTCCCTTGATTACCGGACGGGCAAACTATCCATTTGAAAGAAAGCAAAAGGAATTAACTCGAAAAAACAATTACGATAGAGAAACAACTGAAAAGATAACAAGGTTTATTCAAAGCACAAAGAAACATCTTGGCTTCTTAGAGAAACCCGAAGAAAAAGCAGTAAAGGTATATGCTGTATTCAGTAAAGATTGTAAAAGAATCCGTCTAATAAAAGAAGGTAAAATGCCTGGATATGATATTACGTTATTCAAAAACAGTCTCGTCACCAATTTAAAAAGACTATTCAAAGAAGGACACAACAAGGAAGAGTTATACAAGATATTTGAAGCAGAAGGCATGACAAAAGTTTTCACAAAACGTCACAGCATCTATAAACTCTTTCAAGCTGAAGAAAAAAAGCCGCACTACCCCACTTTGACTTATGAACAGTGTCGCATTATCGCAGATGAAGAAGACGACAGATTAAAAATTATCTTTTCTGACCAACGACCAGACGATCAATTAAAAGGTAAGTTAAAGAAAAACGCATTTAGATGGTCACCACACTCACAAGCCTGGCAAAGAAAGTTAACAATGAATGCATATAGGGCCGCAAAGTCTATATTTGAAAAGTAAATCAGTAGCAATTAAAAACACAAGCACAAATCGGACAGGATTCGTCTACCTGTCCCTCTATATACAATTCGGAGGAGAACAATATGGAGTACCTAGTAGTTTGCGAAATTGAAGTGGATGCCGATTCAGAAGCAGCAGCAGCCGAAGAAGCTTGAAAGCTTTAAATCGTTAATCGCTGAAGGTTCCTTATATGTTGAAGTGAAAAAATTATAATACTACCGGCATACTTTATAGCCGGTTATACAAGGAGCTTTTCCTAGGAATTCCCGCGCTACATGCGCGGGAATGCGTTACGCAAGGGTAAATTTCGGTGACTAAACAGGAAATAGCACTGGTGATAGAATAAGAAGGAGTATTACTGAATGAAAAACAATCAAAATTTACTAATCGCATTAGCAACATTCAAAAATTCCGCGCGCGAAATCTCTGAGTTATGGCATAAAACCGATGCAGCAACAGACAGTAATCTTTGTGACGATTACCCATTTCCCAATGATTTTGATGAAGTTGTCTATAAGATTGAAGATTGGGTATTCACGCAACAAAAGTTATTGAAGTAATGCTCTGATTAGAAAGAAAAACAGTTTTAAGTCCGTAACAGCATGAATTTTCATGCTGTTACGCTAGGAAGGAAAACTAAAGTTTTCCATGATTAAAACGCAGGCATCGAGCCTGCTTGGAGGTTGCTAAAGCAACCTCTACAAACCCTTTAAAACCCTTTGGTGGTTTTGCTTTCGCAAACCACCAAACACAAAGAGCTGCTTTTTTACGTATTTGTTGGAAGTATTTTCAATCACAACATTCTCGATCGTACCATTCAGATCCGCACCCTACCCAGCCATAGCAAGGCCCTAAATAACCTCCATTACAACAGTGACAATCTGCTACATAAACTCGTTTGTAACAACGTCTTTCAATACTGCTATTTTCTGCTTTAGTGTCGAGATAAACAACCTCTTCTTTCGACTCATCGACATAGAATGGACGCGTAGACTTTTCAATTTCAAATGTATGTACCACATTTTTTACATGAAGTTCAATTGTTGTTCCTTCGAGGAGTTTTATTGCATGTTTACTTTCCCTACCACTAGGATCTTCATCGGGCATTAAGGGAAAGATAAGCGATGGCTCAATATCCTGTTCACTAACCAGAGCATATGCATAGGAACTAAATTCTATTTTCATAGTTCCTTCCCCAAAGGGTACAATATTACCTCTCACAGTATATAGTTCCTTCTGTAAAAGCTCATCATGTTTTTTTAGCACTTCAGAAAGATTCATTTCCATTCTCCTTTTTCATCATTTTTACAGATTTTAGTATGCAAGGTACAGAAATATTTATTCAAGAAGACAGAGTAGCTGACAAAATTACTTTGAGTCCCCTACGGGTCTGCTCACGGACTGTAAGCCGGCCAAAAACGCCGGCCAACATTCCGCGGCATCTCGCTTCCCTCTAAAATGCCCGATAACATGCATCTGTAAGCTTCCGGATTGCCTCCGGCGGATCCCGAAGCAACAGCTGCATTGTTCCTGGCCATTTCTTTACGAGTGAACGAGGACGGAAGATCAAAAGAAGCAGAAAAGCTCCCGTAAAGCCCCGGTCGCATTTCCGCAAAAGGTCGGAAAACTAAAGTTTTCCTTGATTAAAACGCAGGCATCGAGCCTGCTTGGAGGCTGCTGAAGCAGCCTCTTAAACCCAAAAGAAGCAGAAAGGCTCCCGGAAAGCCCGGTCGCATTTCTGCAAAGCGTATGCCGCCAAACGCCGGCATGATTAAATCCTTTTTTAGACGCCTTTTTTTGTTTTTGCTCAGCCAAACGCCCCCATTCTTGGCCAGCTGAAGCTGTCCGGGGGCTTTAGCATTTCACATTCAACATCGGCAAGCAACACGCCGGGCATGCCCGCCGCGTTACTATCCGTGTTTCATAAAAGCACACAAGGGCCGCCAATTTTTTTGAAAACGGACAGCTGCCAGCAGCTGCCACAAATAAATTGGTCTTAACGATCCGTAAAGGGCCACAGAACACCCCTCAACGGCTCGTAACACCTTGTGTCCTTTTGATTGTGAATGCAGATTGGCTCTCCAAGCAAAACCAAAAAAAGTCTTAAAAAAAGGAGAATGTATCATGAATAAAGCAATGTCATGGCATTTGGATGTATCTGATCAACTAACGCCGCACTTAAACCGCACACTCACTCTTCCAGAAACTGATTTTATTGCGGCAGAATTAGACTACAATACTATCGAATTCAAGTTAACAGACAACCAAATCGTCTTCACAGAATCAAGAACATTTCCGCAGCATAATCTAGTTATTCTGTTTCTGCGTACAGGCACATCAGGTGTTTTAGACGTAATTAAAATTACAGCTATATACCTCTCAGCTAAAAAAACATACAAAGGAGAAAGAACATGCTAACTCAAAAGTTGATACAAGCTTTGGCCGTCCTGGTCATCCTACTTAGTGGATGCCAGGGTGTTAGCAGCAGCCATTCTGGAACAACTGAAAAGACCGTTGATGTATCTGATAAAATTGAGGTAACAGTCAGTCGTGTCGTTGATGGAGACACATTCATTGCCGATGTTAATGGTACTGAGGAAAGAATCCGTTTAATCTTGGTTGATACTCCGGAAACAGTGCATCCTACAAAAGCTGTGCAGCCTTATGGAAAAGAAGCTTCAGCCTTTACAAAAGAGATGTTAGAGAACCAAATTGTTTATCTTGAATACGACCAAGAAAAGCGTGATAAATACGGTAGACTATTAGCGTACGTATTTTTACAGGACGGAACCTCATTTAATAAAATGCTCTTAGAGAAGGGCCATGCTCGTTTAGCTGTCTTTCCACCAAACATTAAATATGAGGATGAATACAAACAAGCTGAAGAAGCAGCAAAAAAAGAGAAATTAGGACTGTGGAATACTAAGAAAGGTGAATAGAACATGTCTAAAACTATACTTCCTTTAAAAAAAGAGCTTCCTATTGAATATTTGTATTCAGCTGTCTGTCTTAATGACATTTATGAGCGTTTGTTTGGCTTTAAAAAAGATGTTATTTATGAGTTTTTTAGAAAAGGAGACGGGGACGACTTCGACAATCAATATTATGTAAAAGCGTATGGCACAGATATTTATCAAGAAATCGACTTTAGACTTGTATGTTTTGCCTATACTACCAAGAAGAGAGATCCAGAAGATGAACTTGATCTGTATCAAAAATCATTTTCAAACGATAATGAAAGGTCACGATCTTACTTTAAGGTTCTTGGACATACTGAGGATAGTATCGAGATAACTAAATACAAAAAATTTTTAGGCTTGTTTAAGTACATAGAATACAACTACTTCAGACCGAGAGTTAAAAAGGGAAGTGTAAGTTCTGATGAATACTCCCTGTTAAATAGAGACATTAAAGCTAAAGTATGTGCCCCCATTGAGTTACTAAAAAAACAGAACAAAGATATAATCTTGGAGTTCTCGGAATCTATTTGTTATGCACTAGCCACTTTAGAAAACTTTTGTAAGATTCCTGATGTTGTGGACTTAAAAGATGAAATTGATAAAGTAAATGAATTGCTTAAAGGATATTATTCATTTGCCTTGTCCGCCAATGAGTCATTTAAAGATAAGAATACTAAAGAAATGAAAGAATTCCTCGAAAAACACCACTCATTAATGAATTCACTTAATGAGAACATTAAAAATCTAACTGACGGGAGAACAATGAAATGAAAACTTGCCCATACTGCGGTAGCCCCGTAGCAAAAGAAAACGAGGCTAACTATTATGAATGTGATTTCTGCATCATCAAAATAAAAGATGCCGAAGAAAACGGCAGCCGTAAAACCGTCAGTTTCCGCGAAACTGCCGATGAAGAGGATCTGTTTAAGACAACTCCTGAATTAATGACTTTTCACACGTTTGAGTTACTTTGCTTGTTGAAACTTATCAGGCAAAAACGCTCTACAAAATATAACGAACTCTATAGAAAGGCAAAAGCAGATGAAATAACCGGTAACACTGCTTCTGAGGAATCTAGGGTAGATTATCAATTCTTCACAAAGAAAATGAATGTCGTTGAAAATCTCTTGCTGCAAAGGCTTGGATATATTCCCGATAGTCTATATGATTCTTTTCTTACAAAGTACCTGGACAAGATAAAAAACGGCAAAAAGACCAATCAAAAAATGAAGGTATACTCTAAATAACAGGAGGCGTTTTTTTTGGAAATACCCACAATAAAAATATCACCCGATGCCTCAAGAAAATTACTTACTGATGCTATTAATGAGTTCATCCGCATTGAAAAATCAGTTACAGGGCTAGCCTACCAACAAAAATCAAATTTTATCAGAGGGCAAATATCCTTAATAACGGCTTTTATCGGAGAAGAATGGAGCTTTAAAGAAACAGGTCAGAGCTATTTTGAGTTTCTGAAGTACCTAGTTAATAAATATCGCTTAGACGGTGTGTGGAAAATTAATGACCTGTAGGAGTAACAATTCTGTTTACACATTACTTTGCTATATGTATCATTGACATATGATCAATCTTTGTGCTTGAGGATTGATTGCTACCGGCCCCGGAATTAGACCCTCCGGGGTATTTTATTTTTTATTATGGGACTGTAGAGCTTAACATAATTGAAACCCATTAAGTACCAGGTTCAAATGACTTTAAAGATCACCGCCCTTCACTTATTATTTCAAAAGGGAGGTGATTTTTTGTTTATATCCCCTATGCTACTCGAATCCACAAAAGAACCATTCGATGATGATTCTTACATCAGTGAGCTTAAATTTGATGGTATACGGATTGTACTATCAAAATTCAATAATCAAATAAGGCTTTATACGCGTCACAACAATGAAGTTAGCAGCAAGTTTCCTGAGTTATTGAATTTAGATGTTCCTGACGGTACGGTGTTAGATGGTGAAATAATTGTAACTGGTGCTGACGGATCTCCTGACTTTGAAGCAGTCATGGAACGATTTATGTCCAATAAATCCCCACATAAGATTGTATATTGCATTTTTGATGTCATTTATTCAAACGGCCAATCCATCGCATCAAAACCACTGACACAACGCAAAGAAGTGCTTAAAGGTCTTGAAATAAACCATCCGAATGCTTTTGTACTTGAAGGGATAAGAGGAAATGGTGTCTCCTATTTCAATATGGTTAAAGAAAAAGGATTAGAGGGCATCGTCCTGAAAAAAGCAAACTCAGTATATGAAATCGGAAAACGCTCTAAGAACTGGATTAAAGTCATTAATTATGACTTTACTGAAGTGCTGATAACCGGTTATACACGTAAAGATATAAAATTTCTGCTGTCTTACCAAGATGGTACGCCCGCTGGCATGATGGAATTTATGCCAAAGTCTGAGCGACATAAGTTTCATTCAATGAAAAAATTAAAGTCTGAAACTGAAGATTTTGTTTTTGTTGAACCTATCTCGTGCAATGTGAAACATCGTTTTATGACCAAACACGGGAAACTTCGTTTACCTTCATTCGTTTCTTGGAGAGAGTAACCTCTCCATTACATAGCCACTCCCCCACTCTTTTTTAAAAGAATTCCGCGTAAAAAATCTAAAATAGCCCACTAACACTGTTACAAAGTAAATTTGTTAATGAGTAAACCTGTTACACTGTTACAATCATGGAAACCTTTGTATATCAGGGTTTAACCTCCCTCCACGCAAATTTCTCATGTCGCTAAAACCACAAATTCGGATGTCGCCGGCCTCACCTTATGAAAAATCCGAATTTGGTTCAGCTGCCGGCTGGATTCCGGATGCGGCCGGATCTTACCTTCAGCTGTTAGGGTACTGACGTCACGGTCTTTTCCTGCCTATAAACAAAAAATCGTCCTTTAATAAAAGGACGATTACTATTTTAACGATTTTCCTGATCTGATTTAATCTGATTTGACTTATTCAATAAATCATTTAAAGATCGAACATTCGAATTCATTTTAGAAATTGTTCTTCTTAGATTTTGAGAAGGAATATACTTACCATCAGCTGTAATTTTTCTAGCCCTCATGCCGGCAGAACCTTTAACTTTTCTTGCCCTTACAGCTGGGGAACGTTTAACAACAACCGAGCCAGAGCTACTGTAATTCGCAAGTTCTCTACTCATTAGTGCTCCCTCCTATCAGCAAGTTCAAAAATTCAAAATAGAGTTGGTGTTTATTCATTATAGCACATTCAACCTCTTGTGCGTATGCTTCAGCACGCTTTACATCCCAATCCTCTTCAAGCAGAAAGTGAAGGCATAGAACGAAGCTATCAACGGCCTCAGTGATATAGAATGTCTTTTTATCTTCCCTGTAAGTAATTAATCGTTCACCCTGATTGAAGGCATCAACAACATGAATTCCTTCTTCGTATAATGCAAATACTTCCGGGGCTGTTATATCTCCTGCTTTTCCGACCAACCTTAATGTTTCTCCATCCTGAGAATATAACGAAGCAGCATAACACGAATTGATATGATTAACGACTACTGGGTTTGTATCTTTAGCCTGGATGATGTCGTAACTATGGTTAAGAAATTCAATTCCTTGTTTTAAAAAGTTTGACCAATCTTGTTGCTCTTTATTCAATATTAAATTTCTTTGATGGAGCATAGTAAGGGTGTGTTCGGCATATTCTACTAAATATGACTGCTGCTCTTCAATTTCAGTTAACTCGTCTAACCTTGGAATAAAGTCAACAACCGTCTTTAAAGAATTACTGATCATTTGGGAAATTTGCTTAGCCTCTTTTTCAGATTGTGCAAAATCATACTCATACAACCAGTACCTTTTTTTATATATGTCATACAAGAATGCCCAAACAAATGGATCTGCTGCTTGTAGATGTCTTTTGGCCAATCCTTCCTGACTGGAAATCCAGCTTTCAAATGGATCAAAGGGTGAATCAGGTGGCCTATGGTTCTCTTCAATGTATTGGTTATATAATGAGTCAAAATCCTTCCTTAAATCAAAGAACCTCTTTTTGATATCCGGATTTACGAAAACCAAAATGTGCTTCTTCTTTTTCCAAGCTTCTTGGAATTCCAAGTATGTAGGTGTTACATTCCCCCATCTTAATTCCGGTTCTTCACCTGATTTTGCATTTATAAGCAATATGACAATGTCGCTTTTCTCAACTACTTCGATGCAATGCTTCATTGTATCCGGCTTCCATGTCCCAAAATCTTCTTCTTCAAAGATGGGTACCTCATGGCCACATTCCTCTAAGTGTTTTTTGATGATTTTTCTCGGTGTCTTTAAGGACTCTTCGTATGCTGAACTTATAAATATTCTTGTTTTATCAATAACCAGCGTGCTCTCCCCCTCTCACTTCCATATAAAAATTATACCTTTTGATTGCTCTATAGGAAATCAATCAACAAAAAAAGTCATCAGGATTACCCTGATAACTTTTTTCTAATTCGATTTCAAATTCATTCCTCTTCACGTACACTAGAATTATTCCTTTTATGCCGAAAAAACAACTTGATAAAGACTCCCAAGATTCCAAAAAACAATATTATATAAAAGTGAATACGGAATGTTTTCATAACCGTGAGTATTTGATTTTGTTCATCTTGATCAACAAAGCCAAATACTGTAGATAACCATGAATGAAGTGCATCGCCAAATCCTCCTGTACTAAATGCCATTATTAGAAATATTGCTCCTATCGAGATAAACACACGTTCAAATTTTTTAAACAGGCTTAACAAACAGAAAATACAGGACAATACTGCAAATATATTAAACAAAATCTCATTCATATTATTTTACATCCCTTCTTTAGATTGACTATCCACTGAAACATAACGAGTCAATAAGAGAGAGACTATACTTTATTTAACTTCACAATTGAGTTGTTCCCCACAGCATTCTTTTGTGCAGCACGTTGCTCTTTTATGAACTGTTTTTCAAATTCAATAATTTCCTGAGCATGTTTAACATTGACTTTAAATAATTTGTTTTTCTCTCTACGATAAGGTTTAATTGTGTTTTCAGCTTCTCTTCTAATTGACACGATGATATTCGTTACTTCATCACGAAGATCTTTAATCTCTTTTATATGGGGATCATCATAATCACCATAGATTAGAGATAACAGTTGATCAAATATAATTTTCAACGAGTCATCGTAGCGTATAAGCTGAATGTATACTTTGAAATAAGCTTGTGGAAAATTCCTTACCAACAAATCATTCTTATTAGAACGATCAAAGCGTGGACTCTCTAAACTAAGAACATTCAACAGATCTTCAAGATTATCCACCAATGTCTTAAAACTTACATCCTTGTTTGGACGGTATATGATAGCATCTATTTTATGTCTTAAATTTTTTTGTATCTTCAAATAATCTCTAATTGACTTTTTACTCGCATTGAACTTTTTAGAAAGCTCTGAGATCTCCATTAAACCATCAAAAATTGCTCCCCCCACTGAATACCATACTAAAGGGAAAAGTATCAATATTAGCACTAATAAATATTCCATGCTATCTCCTTTCTATGCACAAGCCAATTGAACGATCTTAAAAATAAGAAGCATTCCTGCGACCACAAGTGCAACACTTATTAATCCCGCAAATAATCTAAATAGGGCATACACACCAACAATACAAACGAAAATCAGTAAAGCGCCGAAGACCAATTTCACCAACAGAAGGAATAAAATATGCCTGAATAAAACCATTAGCGTAATCACCAGCGCAATGGCCAACATGTATTTTATTTTTTTTGACATCATGAATTCCCCCTGTTAGTTAGTCGTCAAATCATAAGTCTAATGACTTCACAGCCTGATCCTTTTGGTCCTGTGTAATTCCGATATATCTTAATGTAATTCCCGCGCTACTATGATTAAACATATCCATTAGCAGCGTAATATCCGTTCCATTCTTGTATTGATGATAACCAAAGGTTTTCCGCAATGAATGCGTCCCAATGTTTTTTAAGCCTATTGTGTCAGCTGCAGCCTTAATATTCCGCCAGGCAGTCACCCTGGTAATCGGCTTATCTTTAGATTTCTGGCCGGTGAAAAGGTAATGGTCAAGGTTCCCTTCATACCGGTGCTGAACATATTGAACGATTGCTTTTCGAACACCTTTAGTCATGGCAATTTTATTGTGTTTCCCTGTTTTGGTTTCTCTCAATTCAAAGTAATCAAGAGGCCTCATTTTTTCGTCAATAACATCTTTGAATTTCAAATGAATTAAGTCACTAATCCGAAAAGCAGTGTTTATTCCGATAATGAAATATACGGCGTCACGTTCATTCATCGAATAAAGCAGCTTCTTCATGTTGTCTATATCTTTTCTGTTTCGGATCGGTTCAACTAAATTCATACCTATTACCTCTTCTATTTATATTAGACATGTGAATTCAAAAACACAGTGCCCTTCTATTCATTATCTTCTATTGTAATAGTGCTCCTGTTAGTTGAACAGTTTTTTCAATAAACCCTAACCTATTAACATCTGTCATATATAAAATAATAAAAACCTAGTATTACGATGAAAATAAATACAACGACTCCACCTATAATATTAAGGGCAACACTATGCTGAATGCAGAATGCCATAAATTCAACTGGGAAAACCGTCGAAATTATGAACAAGGTTGCCATAATAGCACCAATAAAGATTAATACGAAAAAACCTAAATAATTTTTCTCTTCCCACATAATAACTCCTCCTATTTTCAACGGTTTCTAAATAACTTATACTTAATTAAGGGCTGATACAGCCCCTTTTACCTTAACTCTTCCGGGATTCCTGTTTGGCGACTGATTCCGGAGGGTTATTCTTTTGATATATTCGAAATTACAATATTTTCAATATCGTCATCATTTTTGAAAACAACTTTATATTCTCCTCTATCGGTTGTTGCAATGTCGAAATCCTGAAACCACTTATGACTGATTACAATATTTTTCTTGTTTACATTTAATTCTTCTGCCAGCAATTCATATTTTTTTTGTTCAATATCATCGTAATGTGTCTCTGATTCATTTAAAGCTGTCCCCAAAATCTTAAAGCAGAAAGCAAAAAACATGACTGTTAAAACGAGCATAATTAGTGTCTTAACACTTTTTTTAAATAATGCTAATTCATATTCATTTTGGGCGGAATGCCTATCATTCTTTAAATTTTTCATTGTCATCACCTCAATTCCGATAGCACTCTAGGGCTAATGCTTTTACGCAAGGTAGCATTAATCAGTCTTAAAAAGGAAGATCATCGTCACTTACATCAATAGGCTTTCCATCAGTAAATGGATCTCTTCCCGCCCCTACACCAGCAAAATTTTCTCGGTTGTTACTTTGCCCTTTAAAGCCTTGGTCATATCCAGAATTGGTTCCATTCTGGTTTTTGTTCTTGGGTTCTAAAAACTGAACGGTCTCAGCTAACACCTCAGTTACCCATACACGATTACCTTGGTTATTATCATAAGTCCGGGTCTGAAGACGACCGTCAACTCCTGCCATACTCCCTTTTTTTAAAAAATTAGCAACATTCTCAGCTGTCCTTCTCCATGCAACACAATTTATAAAATCTGCCTCACGTTCACCCGACTGATTTGTAAATGTACGATTCACAGCCAAAGTAAAAGTGACGACCGGTGTTCCTTGTGGGGTATACCGAAGATCAGGGTCCTTTGTTAATCTTCCTACTAGAACTACTCTATTCAACATTTAATCTTCCCCTCCAAATCTATAATGTTCAGATCATTTATAAACCCAGCAACCAATGATTTATCTCTTATCATGCTATTTAACTGATTGAGGAAAAGCATCATCCCATTTCTTGTTTTTTCGGTATACTCCAGGTGCAAATCATCAAATTTTATGTAGAGACACTTTCCTCTTGGAGTATCAGAAATCCCAGCAACAAACAAAAACTTTACCTTGTTAAGTTTATTCGCAATCGTGGTAGCAGCTTCTTTACGACTAACATTCACTTCCCAATACTGAATATCCATTTTTTCACCTCTCTTCCTCTTTTTGAAAATGTAACACAATATCATTATAACATATGTTGTGTTACATTTTTATACTTTATTTTAACTTTTTCAAAAAAAAAAGAGTGCTAACCCCTTGATACATAAGGGATCAGCACTCATTCAAAAATGTAACACAATAACATTGTGTTACATTTTAATAAATCTATAATAGCCTCTTCGTGGTTTTTGAACGAAAGGATTTTTCTTCATAATCGAACTCATAAAACTCGTCATGTTAACTATTTGCATATTCGTCTCTTTTTCAATCTTGCTTCTAAGTTCATCAGCAGACATACCATCAGAATAGACTTTCAAAATATTAACAGCTACATGCTTTCTTATGTCTTTTTCGGGTTTTGACTCTTGATGATTTTCTAGTGAGGCTAATTTTTTAAGATCCGGAAGGTTTTTATATTCTTCTCTATCAAGCTCTCTAAGGCGCTCAAAAATCTTGTTTCGTTGTTTTTGATACTCCTTGATCATGGCGGTTTCATCTTTATCTATTTTTTCCAGACGTTCTTGCAACGCTTGTCTTTCTGTAAGCATTTATATCTCTCCTTTATCTAAAGATATCGGCAGTCTTGAAAGAAGATCAAATTATAAAGAACTTTATACGGTGGGACAATGACCATGCTAAAATAAATAGATGGGAAGCTCTTATTGTCTTTATATGAAAGTGAGAAATGCTTCTTTAATTTGTGAAAACACTAATCTATATATTGTGTTTTTGCCATAGCTTGCTATACTTAAGATACAAAAAAAGACAACCACAATATGGTTGTCTAGTGTATATTATTCCTGTACATTTGTCGTGTATCTCAATAGCGATCTGCTGGCCCCTGAAAGGGGGTGATAAAATGTCAACTGAAGCTTACCAAGCTCTAATGGTTTTGATTGGTTTCCAATCATCATTAATTGGTTTGGGTTCCTTAATTGTCGCCTTGTTGACTTATAAAAGTAAAAAATAGACCACCCTTTGAGCCTGAGAAACTTGTAAGGGTTGGTCCATAGCGCACCATCATAGCCAGCGCTCCAATGAGGAGCCAGCATTTGTACAGACCGGAGTGTTAGCGCACTCCGGTATTTTTTTATGCAAAAACATCTGTTTTTTTTACATTGGTCATCATATAGATGACTAACGTATAAATTATATAACCAGTATATACTCAGTATATTCAGTTTGCAATGCAAACAAAAAAATGATAAAAAAAATAACAAAATTCTTCAGCTGCACCTGGTTCGCTCCCGGACCCGGCATCGATCTCTTTCTACAGCTGCCGCATCACCGGCGCCTGGCTTCCTGGGTTTCCGGAACCGGCAGCATCTTAATACAATAAGAAAAATAAAAAAGCTCCCTGAAGTAAGGGAGCTTGTCTTCAAAAAAATTACCGTTCTCTGCTGTTTCTTCGTTGTGCGCTTGGACTACTGCGCTTCAATGTAGGATTCTCTTGAATAGTCACTTGCATCTTACCCTTTCGAGGCTGCGGCTTAGATTTTTCAGCCTCTTGCTTTAATGACTGTTCTAACTCTCGGACTTCCATAAATTTATTCAGGACGCCTATTGTATCACGTTCCGTCAGCAATCCGATGTGTTTAAGAAAATCCTTCTCGTGATTCATCCATTTGAGTTCCCGTTCCTGCAAAACAACCCATGATTCCTTATCCAAACCAGCTGCTTTCCAGTCAGCAATCGGATACTTAAACTTGGAGAAATTCTTATTGTTATTATTAGATGTGATGTACCCGATCAGGACTTCAGGCTCGAAAGCACCTTCAATAGATTTCTTTGAACCTAAAACAAGGACAGGCCGCGCTTTACGACCTGTCCCATCTCTAAATTCAGTTATCGCTAAATGTATATTGCCTAGCTCTAATTTTTTTGGATCTGTTTCAGCCAATTATCTTAATTCCTGGTGAAGTTCATTATTTTCATCTAACAGGATAGTCCCGTCAGCGTTTCGTTCCGGGTAGTTCTCCGGACGATTATATTGGGGGTCAGCCAGCAGTTCTTTCATTTTCTCACGAGCTTGCTCAATTGTTTTTATTTTTTCCATACAATTGACCTCCCTTTCTCTATAATATATTATACCATTTTAGCGATACTGAAGATACCTTTTGCCCTTGTTTTCCCTTGATTAATTCAGGTAAATCGGTGTTTTATCACCCCCTAACAAGCATATTTTTCTTGCTCCTATGTTGCTTTTGAGAATGTGTTTTTTCGCGATGTTTTGAAGCAGCTCTACGGACCTTCAGCACATCATTCCAATCCTTAGAAACCTCTTCCACCGGCAGATATCCTAGATCATTATAGTTGTCGTAATAAAGTTGTACTTTCTGTTGCATTTTCACCTGATTAGTCAGATCAACCTCTTTTACATCCTGTTTTAAAACTGATCCTAGATCAGTTTTTCCATCTATAGTGTTAGCTTTTAACGCCCTGGCAGCTTCTTCTATTGCTATTGGCACCTGGATCTCATAGGGTTTTTCACTAGGCAGCTGTTTAGCACCAAAATACTTGCCAAAACCATAACCGTTCGTAATCTCATTTGTATTTCCAAGGTTCGTTTCAGCTTTATGAATAGCAGCTAGGTACTTCCAATCGACCCCATATTGACTGCCGTATGTTTGATACAGTTCTAAATATTCTTTAGGGATATGATTGTCTGCCGGGATTAAGTTATGAAATTTGACTTCCTCCCCTTTAACGGAAAACTCATATTGTCGTATTTCATCCATAAATTTGTGCCCAGCATGGTCATTATCAACTCCGAAGTATACTCCCTCTGTCGGAGCCACACCGCGGGATATCATTGTATGCTTTATCAGGTTGAAAACCGTGTTTTTCTTCACTCCGTTCATTGAAATGAGACGGCAATTCGATAATTGATCTTTATACATTGTCCAATAACTTAACAGATCAATAGGCGCCTCAAAAAAATAAAGTTTTTTAGGGACGCCTAATGAGACATTAAAGCCATAATTCCGCTGAGAATCTGATTTAATTTGTTTAAATGTCGTTCTCTTTCCGTATTTATTCATTGTAATGGTGCCCTGAAGATCGGCACCTACACGCTTGCCTGTATTCCCCCAAACAAACACACAGTTTTTCTTCTTATCCTGTCTCAGTAATCCTTTAGCAATTAGAGCATTTACTATCCCTTTATCGATGCCTCTTTCTTCAGTCAAGTAACGTTCAACTTGTTCTGTGGAGTTATCATGATCGATGTCATAAACGAATTCTTTTTGCGGCTGCTCTTTAACTTCTTTTGTATGCTTATAGTCTTTTTCAGTGAGCATTGATACAGCTTCACGGAAGCTTTTTCCGTAAAATGTGCGAACAAAATCAATTGAATTTCCGTTCTTCCCCTGGGAAAACCACTGAAAGCTGTTTTTCTCTTTATCAATCATTAAGCTATCGTGTTCAGCGCCCTGATACCATCTATCGCTCAATTTAACAAGCTCATAACCATTGGCCTCACAGAAGTCTACAATATCAACTGCAGCTGCTTGTTTTATGACATCTTCACTTACTCTAGGCATTTAAACTCCCCCTTTTATAGTCATAAAAAAAAGACCAGGATTTATCCTGATCTCACATGTGTTTTCTTTAATTTTTAATGCTGTTCACCAACATAAAAAGCCCCCAGCTTTTCAATATCATTATCGAATTCCTTATCAAGTGGCAGCCTGTTTATCATGAGATTTCTGTATTCCGGTCCGCAGCATGCTTCCCGCGCATTATATACATCTATTTGAAACACGGGCACTTGGTTAGTGCCAACTCTGAATTCGTTAAAAACATACCATTCCTCACGCGGCAGCCTTGTTTCTTTTTCTAACCACATGTATTCGGACGTTACGTTTTTGAAACCATAATACTTCTCAAGAAGGAACACTATATCTTTTCCTGCCACACAAATATCATCCCTAACAAGCTGCTCAAATCTAAAATGAATACATGCAATTATCTCTATAAGCTCTAAAAGTTCATCCTCAAATCGTGAAGGTTCAATGTCCTTTTCGATAAAAAGCAAATAATCTGGATCTCTCTCTTCATTGATATAGTGATCTAGTTTAAAAATCATTGGCTGCCTCTCCTTTAATTTCAGACTTGCCTACCGGCTCTGTTCCATTTCATACTGCATTTGTTGGTACTTACGCATGTTTTTCATGCTCTGATAATCTTTATCTAAAGCGTGCTTGATTTTATTGATATCTGATCTTTTTATGCGCCTACCCTTTGTATCCCATTGTCTATGTGATACTGAACCAGGAGCATAGGTGCCTGAGCGACTAATTTGTTTTGATTGCGACTCACGCCTGCGTATTTCAGCCATTTCCTTCAGCATGGAGTTCCCTAATTTAGTGTAGAGTTCTTTATGTTTATTTTTCCTATACTCTTTATATCTCTCTACCTGTTTTGACCCGTCTCCGTATACTGATTTTCTGAATTCCATTTCTTCTTTTAACGACTGATCTAGCTCTTTATAGTCTTCAGGATGATACTTTTGAATGTACATCGTAATTACGCTGTCTATCTCCGGCCGGATATTATTCAAGGCATTGTTATTATATTTCCACAGTCTCATGTCTTCCGGCAGATTCTCGTAGATATGGTTATACATCTTCGTCATGTATGTATCCAATCTAGGTTGAAATTTAAGGCCTTTAGGAGCAATACGGTCATGGATCAACTGCGATATTTTACTAAGTTCTTTGTCCCGATCCATGAGGGTGTTTGCAACCTTACTTTTCATTTTATCCAGGGTTTTTAATTTCCGATTCCCACGCCGAGCCTGGTAAACCTCACCTGTTTTTTTGTTCGTAAAGACGCCGTACTCTTTTGTCGGATTGGGTTCAACTAGCGCAATGTGGACATGGATATTATCAGTGTTGTAATGTATGGCTGCGGACCAAACGCCACTTTGTTCAAGCTGCTCTTCTCTTAATAAAACTTCCATTCCTTTTCGAATAGAGTTTTGAATTGCCCCTTCATTGACCCAGCCAGTTTTCGAGTTATAAATCCCGCGTTCTTCTAACCACTTGTTATCGAAACTTATGACATCTTGCCACATGACTGAATCATTTTTTTGGGCTTGTCTGAAAATCTCCTTCAGCTGATTTTTTTCTACTGGTGATAAGCTATCTTTGTGCTGGGTGAAGATCCCGCTGCTCTTTTCCGGGTTCCCCATATACTGATTGTACCCGTCTAACTTATTCACATTGTAGGTCTGAAATTTCTCCGTTCGGACTGCTTCATCACGGTTGATATAATTGACATACTTCGAAAATTTTGTTGATTTGCCCGAAACATATTTAGAGACTAATACAACGCCAGGAGAATCCATTATTTTTCACCCTTCAGCATATCTTGCTTGGCCTTCTGTTCATCTTTCCTTTGCTTAAATGCAGCTATGTCATTGCTAACTTTCTCTTTGGCCAACGATACTGATTCAGAAGTATGCTGATCAGTTAAAACTGTCACAGCTAGTGGGTTGGCCATGAGAAATGCATTCCAAAGCTCTAAGTTAATTTGTGCATTTTTATCCGTGTGTCCGGCGCGCACGCGGATAACGTCAAGCGTCTTCTTAAAACGCTGAAATATTTTCTCGACAAGTGCATCTTCGTCATTTAATCTCGCTTTCATTTCATCATGTTCAGCAAAGATCCGTTCAATTGTTTCATTCATTTTTGAGCAATTCTTCGCTTTCATTTCTTTTTCAATATAAGCAATACCATACGGTGATTCTGTCGGATCGCTAAAGGTAAGGTGCTTCTTTACTTTTGCCATATGATATAACCTCACTTTCCAATATCTTTTATCCGCATGACAGCATAAAATGATCTATGCAGCTCATTTATCTTCTCTTTAAAGACGGTCTTTAAAAAAGAAAATATCATTGCACTTTAAACACTGCGGTCAGCTCATTTGCTGTTTTAAAAAGAAACAAGGATAGCGTCCTCAATCGGTCGCTATCCTTCATTTACTCTGATGAATTCGTTAAGCACTTTGGTGTTTTGTTCGAGGGCGAACGTTACAGATTTAATGACTTCTCCTAATTCACTTCGCACGCCCTCAACTTCATCGGCAACAACGTGTTTATCAAGCAATTGCCGGAGATATTCTTGCTGAGAAAGTCCTGCCTTCCTCGCTTTATCTGCAAGCTTGTTGATTGTATCTTTTGAAAGACCTTTGATGTTGAGATCCGGCATTTGTTAACGCTCCTTTTCATCGATTTTTTGCACTTTACATGGCAACGATCTGTTCAAAAAAGTGTTTCTTTTTCCAAGGCTTTTTGCGGCAGCAAAAGCCGGCCCCCGATTCCGAAGGAAGGAGGGGGTGGAAAAGGAAAGAGCATAAGGGGAAACTGGCACCATTTACATGGTGAAACCGCAGTGCGGTTTGTTTTTTCGTGGTACCAGATTTATTGATGAATGCACATAAATAAAACGTTTATGAGCAACCAATATTTAGGTGATTTAGAGCTGAATGTACATATATCTTCAATTTATGTACAAGCAAACAACTGTACCTCACCCTAAAATTTATTCTTCGATGACGAGATTGCTCTTTCTTTTCTTTAATAATTCATTTCGTTTTTCAAGTTCATCCAGCGTTTCTTTGCTCGTTTTTATTGCCTCTTCTTTTGAAGATATTTTGCTTTCATTGGCTGAGATTTGTGATTCTGTTTCCTCTTTTTCTTTTCCAATCTGATACTCCTTATCTTCTTTTAAAGACGAGATTCGTGAGTTTAATAGTGTGATTTCAACCGCATATTCTTTCTGCTTTTTCTCTTCTTCTTTTATCAACTTTTTATTTTTTTTGATCTTTAAATCGATATATTTTGCTTCATAATAATCCTTATTTCTTTTCACAAAAACATCCATTGTTTTCGTATCTGCAGATGATGAATAGGTCTTTTTGCTCGATCCAATTGAGCTTGATTCTTCATCATTTTCATCAGTCAGCTGAACCGAAACTGCTGTCCAATCTTCCGGAATATCTTTTACAAACAACACGTAAAAATCATCACGAATCTTGATGATTTCGGGATGATATTTCTTTCTCTTATTAGATTTTTCCTTAACAACAGCATCTAATTTTGGAGGAATATCTTGTAGAGAATCTGTGATCATAAAATCAATTTCAAGCATGTGTTTGTCTGAAAAATAAGTTCGATCTGTCATTTCCACAGTCATGTTATTTATACTAACGGGGGTGTTTAGTTTTGTGTTTTCTTCTTCAATAGGCGAATCAAAAATGATCCTGCTGGACAAGAAAAACAGCAGGATTATGGCAATTACGCCGGTAGAAACTTTATATTTTGCACCGACAGTTTTAAATTTTATTTTCACTTTTTCAGTTCCCCTCCTTTACTCTGTAATACGTACAACGACCCCATTAAAATGACTTTTCCAATAGCTATTACTCATCTTTGCCACGCTAACACCGTAACTATTTTGGCAATTTAAAAACTCCCCATTTCCAAGATAGATTCCAACATGACCGTTTACTTTATAAGTATCAAAGAATACTAAATCGCCTCTTTTTATATTTGAATATTTGACTTTTTTTCCGCGTACAACAAGTGTGTCAGTTGTTGTAGAGGCTAAATTTCCAAGGGATAAACCTGCCTTGTTAAACGCATAGTGTACAAAGCTGCTACAGTCAAAGATCCCCTTTGAAATGTCACTTTGAGTTCTCCCTCCACCCATTACATAAGTGGACCTTCCTATATAAGCTGAGCCTTCTTTTATTGCTTTCTCAATAACTTTGTTTCCACCCTTTATTACCTCAACTTCTCCACCATTTTCACCGTTATTGGGCTTTAGGTATCTCATAACGTGCTCTACATAAAGTTGATCTCCATACATCCAAGTTCCGTTTGGTCGCTGTTGGCCGTTACTGTGAATCCGAGAAAAATCAGCAGCGTTTTCTTTTGTCCAACCTCCACTTTTCTTTATCGCCCAATTGATATATCCACTCCCAAAGTTGTAGCCTTGCAACGCCGTTTCTTTGACATTTTTTTTCGCTGCTTTCGCTTCTTTATATACTGAAGCAAAGTTTGCGACACCTACTTTTATTGATTCATGAGGATCTGTTATCGAGTTTGGAGGTAGCCCTTTTGATTCACTCGCTTGCATCACATCTAATGACTTTCCGCCAGACTCTTGCATAATCAGCGCTAGTATTAGATCGACTAAATCTGGTATGTCATTCGCTTTACATTCTTTCTCTACTACCGCCCTATACTGTTCAACTTCTGGCGCAATGTTTATCGCAGATTCTCCGCCGCCTCCGCCTGAATCTGAACCTGATAAGCCAGATATTATCCCTATCGCACCGACAATAACTACACATACTACAATCGTAATTAAACCGGCCCAAGAGCAGAAAAAAAACAGAAGCGCGCGCTTCTGTAATTGTTTCTTAATTAAGTATTTCACTGCTTCTTTGGCGGCAGCTGCCCCGTTATCCATTCTCTTTCAACCCTTTACCTGTCACAGCAAAATATGATACGGTCCAATTATCTTCTCTTTTATCTAAATCCAATTCAAATTCAACTTCAATAGTGCCAGTGACCTTCCTCTTTTCATCCATTAATTCAGTATTAACACTAACAATCCAATGAGGCTTTCCGTTGACTAAAGAGAAGCCCGAATAGGAAATGTTCTGTACTTTTCGATAAGCATAAGGCTGTACTTTTGTATTATTTTCTTCAGCAAGACTTAATTCCTTATAAAATTCAGGCGTCAAATATTTTTTTGACTCCTTTAAATGCTTGTCTTTATTTTTATAATCGTACGAGTAGTATGATTCTATAAAGGATTTCAGTGTTTGTTGCATTTCTTGCTTATCTTTATCATCTGCTTTTTCTTCCTTCACAATAGAACTTTTAGAGGTTGATTGCTCTAAACTATCCTCTTTAACTAAGCTTTCTTTTTGTTCATTCTTTGTTACCTTTTCTTTATTACTCCCACCCATAAAATAAAGCAGCATAGCCCCAATAAAAACAATACATATGACAATAAACAGCTTCTTTTGCCTAACAATCTTTTTTTCTGCATTTTCTTCATTTGCCGGAATCTTTTTCAACATTAAGCCCCACCTTCAAACAGTTCAAGTTCCTCTTGGGTAGCCTCTACATGCATAACTAAATTACGATCCCCAGCTATCGAAAGAATACAATCACCAGTTTCAAATTTAGGCAGCAGAGCATACTCATTGTCTGTCATTTGGTCTTCAAATAAACTCTTAATTAATTTCATTGATGTCTGATCTTGTTTGAACAGTGCTTTATACTGCGTTAACCCAAATATTTCACGAAGTTTATTTGCTGCTAAAGCCATATCCGGATCAGAAGTATTGGTATTTGGAAACATCCGTTCAATACGCTGTGTGGCCAATACCAGCCCTCCAAAGAATTTACGAGCTTCAGACATAAGAGTAACAAAAAAGTTCGCAGTAAAAGCTTTTTTCAATTCTAACAAATTGTGACACTCATCAAGTATAATAAGGAATCTCGTAATATCAAACCAATGAATTTCACCTTTATCATAAGCTTCTTTCGCTTGTCTCCCGACTTTCATCATCGTTCCCCAAATTTGACTGAGCGCATTAAATATCTGAATATCCTTTACTTCCTCACTTAGCTGAGACAGGTTCCCTATGTCATAAAAAACAATCTGTTCATTCACCATATCGGGAATAGTGGTGATACCATCAAATATCTCTCCAAATTGAGTAACAAGGTTCTTTATTGACATAGCTATGTCACCAATTCTGGACTTGAAATTCGGATCTTTTTCTGCGTGATATCTTTCTTCACAATATGCTTGAAAATCAGATAATAATGGATATTCTTCAGGAGATAACTGAGTAATATTTGGACGTGAATTTTCACCCCAGAAGTTATGTTTCTCGTAAAATCCATATACTAATTCATCAAATTGAACTAACACATTATCGTTAGCTTTAGGGGTTTGAATGCGGAAACACGTATTTAATTTTGAAACATGCTGTCTAAAAGAAGCACTTTCATCTATTACAATTTTATCTCCTGTTTTTTTAGTAACTGAAGGGAATATCTGCATTAAATTTATACGGCCATTGCTCCCATCCAAGTCAATCGTTATCCCGCCCTGATCTGCAGTTACTGCATGGAATTCACCTGATTTATCAAATCCACGGATAAAATTTCCCTTAGACGCATTATCTCTAAGTATCTTTTTTAGTAGTGTAGACTTCCCTGATCCCATGTCTCCGGAAACGAACATGTTATAATAAAGCCTTTTTGATGATTTATGAAACAAGTCCCAATAGACAGTTCCTTTAGTAAAGGTATAACCATAATAAAGACCAGTCGGATCACTAAGACTGGTTTGATCATACGCAAATCCTAATCCTATTGCTTCAGCCGGCATATCATTACCTATCCTTTTATTTGGTAAGCTGAGCTGAGTTTCATAATCAAGAAACAACGATTGCCATTCTTCCTTATTTTCATCTAGGAATACTTTACTCTTAAAACCATCACTGTCAATTTGTTTTTGGATCTCCCATACACGATTCTCTAAATCTGATTGTGTAGCACCATGCAAAAAAATTCGAATATGAATCTGTTTAATTACTTCTCCGCCTTTATTAAGGGCTATGCCAAGCTCCCTTAATGATTGGAATTCTTCGTGTGCTAAATCATATTCAGTTTGGCTAGTTGCATTATTCATTCTTGAGCGCATTTCTGTTGTAGAATGCTTTACTTTATCAGCATAATCTATATCTTTTGGTGTATAAGTATCAACCGTAACAATTGTATTATGAATACTGGTTAGTTTTTTTAACCAGTGGGGTGTAAAGTTTTCGGGATAACGATATACATGTAGACATGCAACATACCCGTCACCTGTCCTATTAAAAAACTCATCTTTAAAAGAAATACCACCCATTGGCTGGGTGGCATAAACAAAATTCAAGTCTTTCTCAATTTGATCCATATTAACTCACCGCCTAAATAAAATTGTTTATTCCATGCAAAATCCTGATCTTTTTTTCAAGGGATACTGGCTGCGGCTCCAAGAAGTGTTGGAAAGGACGTAATTCTTCAATATTCTTGGTTACTTCTTCTTCCGTTTTCCCAAAGACATAGAGATAAGTTCTACGGCTTTTATATGTCTTTTCTATAAATTTTAATTTTTCGAGTTCAGCTTTCAGTACCTTTAACCGTTCTACATTAGTTGTTCTTTCAATCTTATAGTTAAGGTATTCCTGTTGAATTTGATTGTCTTCAGGTAAATTCATATGCAATTCTTTAAGTGAACTTGAATATAGCTGCTGCAGTTTCCAATAGGTCTCCGTCACTTCATCAAAATCTTTTTTATCAAAGATATTGGTATCGTAATGTTTGACATCCAATATTTCAAAGAATCCTTGTTTAAGACCAATTTTTGTTTTCACATAACCTTCTTGTGTAACTCCACATATCGGATACACACGATTAATTCGGTCTAAACTTTTTTGCATCTTTTTGGATTTTCTACCGGTACCTGACTTGCTTTTCTGTTTAACCGATAATGCATCAAATCCCATGTTTAATCCTCCTGTCCTATCTCTGAACCAATAACAGGCTCTTGTGCTTTATATGTCCGACTATCTTTTCTAAAGACTATGAGAGTCATTTCATAAATCTTTTTATTAGGAGAATCTGGACATGGCCAAAGATAAAATGTAGTAGCAAGCACTACAAATAATACAAAAGGGACCTGAAGATACGGGTATACCAGGCCTTTCATAAAATACCCGACAGCTAAACTCCCAATGATCATAAACCCATCCACGACCGTCAACTTATTCCATTGTATTTTTGCTTGAATATTCTCTGATACTGTCAGGGTCTGTCTCATTTTTCACTCTCCCCTTTAAGTCCAGCTGTCACAGTGTTTTTCGCGATATCGTATGCAGCTCTTGAATTCCTAATTGATTTTGAATCATGTATCCGTTGTGCCAAATCAGCATATTTATTAACCAAAACATCTTTTGCTGTCATATTAGTAGTCGGCCTTCTTGTCATCTGATTTTTAAATGCTTCTGCACTTGCTTGAACATGCTTAGGCATTCCAATTGGTTTATTGCTTACTGTACTCATTACTTTAGGTGAATAGTCAAAACGGCCACTTCCCGTATTTTGTACAGGTGCTCTATAGGTTGATAAAACATTTCCTACGGCAGCGCGGTGTGTCGGCAAAATGTTATTTGCCGGTGTAGGTGCCGAATAAGATGAATTAGAGCCATTAGTAACGGAATTGACTGTCGATGCATTACTGATAGCAGGATTACTGCTTGATGTAATAGGTGTCATTGAAGCCGGCACCTGTGAAATAGGACTACTTGACATTGGGCTTCCGGAAGAATGTGAACCTATATTCTGCGGCATAGTTGCAAACAATGAATCCCATCCATTATCGGAAGTGCTATTGTTTGCTACAGAACCACCATTAATCGGTCCCTGAGATAATTGTCTACCAGGTGTAATTGGTGTGTTTCCACCGATCTGACTAGAAATTGGTCCTGCAGCTGGTCCTTGGGATGATAATGGTGTGTTTGAACTGCCTGGTGCGCTTCCACCGACTTGTCCTGGAATTGGGCTTTCTGTTGGCCCCTGAGGTGATAACGGTGTATTAGAGCTGCCTGGTGCGTTTCCGCCAACTTGCCCTGGCACCGGACTTTCTGTTGGCCCCTGAGGTGATAACGGTGTATTAGAGCTGTCTGGCGCGTTTCCGCCAACTTGCCCTGGAATTGGGCTATCACCTGTCATGTTAGACAGCGGGGTATTTCCATCTTTGTCAGTAGCAGCTCCATCAGGTTGGCCAGAATGTACTCCTTCAGATGCTGCCATGTTGGACAACGGTGTATTTCCGTCTTTGTCGGCAACAGCTCCACCAGGTTGACCAGGTTGTATTTCTTCAGATGCTGCCATATTAGACAACGGCGTATTTCCGTCTTTATCAGCAGCCATTTCAATGTTTTTACCTTGCTGAGCACCTAAACCATCACTAGCTTCATCAGGACTCGACTGTTCTTTTGATGCTTGCAATGGTGTATCTCCATCTTTTGATAGAATATTGTCTGTTCCATTCTCACTCTTGATTCCAGCTTCGTCTCCCGCGGACATGGATGATAGCGGTGTATTATGATCTTCCATTCGAGATCCATTTTCTATACCTGATCTACCCTCGCGATTTTCAGAATCTTCTGCTGCTGATGACTCAGAGCTATTTTCTTTATTCATAGAAGACAATGGAGAATCAGATTGTGATGATTTATCTTTTTCTTTCTCTTTCTGATCGTCGCCAGACATCATTGCTTCTTTTAGAGCCTCGTCTGACATAACATTAGTCGGCTTACCGGCTAAACCATGAGACAACGGCGTATTATTATCTTTTCCGGTAGCTCCACCATTACTTCCTCCACCACTTTTAGCAGCGTCCATGTTTTCTTTAAAACCATCAAGTATACCCTTTCCAGCACCCATACCAACTAATGCAGCATCAGATGATTTCTTGGCAATTTTGCCTGCCATTTTCCCCGCCTTTTTAGCTGTTGATGCGGTAAAGTCCGTAGCCATTTTTGCTGTTTTAGCACCTGCAAATAACCCAACTAAACTCCGCGAAATGCTCTTCAAACCTGCATCTATACCAAACATTTCTTCAATAAAGTTAGGTCCATCCGCTGTCAAAATAGCTGCTGCAATCAATACAACTATTTTTATCGGTGCAGATATATCAGCTTGACCCATGTAATCTGTGAAAAGGATGTAGCATTGTAACAAAAGCTCGATTGAAAATAAAACAATGAAAGTATTCTTTATCTTTTCCAAGAATTTTTTATTACGTTGTCCGTGCTCTAGATCCGTTAAAGCAGTTCCTACACTGAAAATCTTTAAGATTCCTAGTTCCATGATTAACTGAGCTGTCTTAAACATGGTCATAAACAAAACAAACGCTATGGTACCAAGTTCAAACATCATGTACCAAGGGTGCCAAGAATATCGATAATAAGCTTCATCATCTTGTATCCAAAATGACTCTAAGTCCTCCAATTTCTTTTCACCGGACGCATCGCTTACTTTTTTATCTAATATTTTTTCACCATCTTTAGTTAACGGACTAGAGTGAAAAATCCCACCCGTATCAACTGGCTCCGTTATATCTAAAAGTTTTACATCCTGGTCATTCTCAATATTATTTTTCTTCTTTAGCTTCTTGAATTCTTTCTTACTCCACTCAGCATCCTTATCAATTTTATAAACATCAACTATATTGTTTTGATATATTTTGGTGGAAACACTAAGCTTTCCGTCTTCATCAAGCATTCCTTTTCCAGCAAGTAAGAGGTCCGATGCCTGCTGCATCCCCCAAGGAAGCACAATGAAAAGAGTCAAAGCAAATAGTGAACTTGTAATAATTCTGTCATAATCAGTTTTCTTCTGAACAATAATTTTCCACCCAAGAAAGCCAAGTGCCAATGTCATTAATCCAAAAATAGCCGGCATCCACTTATCTATAAAGCCACTAATTTGTTCACTATCGAAAAAATTAAGCAAATCATAAATCTCTTCAATCCCGCCGGACAAAGCATCTACGATTGCGGCAAGGCCCATAATAACCCACCATCCGATGACTCGGAATGGTGCAGTCCAAATTGAAGTCAGGGATAGATAATCTTGAAACCTAAGCAGTATTTTCAGAATATCTGAATCATCCATAAACAACCCTCACTTACTCTATATGTTTTTTTATTTGTTCATAAATTCCCTGTTTCTCTGGTGCCCTAAAAAAGGCCCTTAATTCCTCAACTGTTTTCAGACTCTCGAAATACGCATATTCACTATCTGATAATTTCTTTTGAGCAAGAACCTTTATATACACGTAAAGATCAGGTTTAATTGCATCAGAAATAGGCGTACTCGTTTCGTACACCTCTTCAAGAGAATTCATAATAGCATCCCCCTCACTCATTTCTAAATCATCGTCATGAGATGAATCATTCATTGGTGGATCTTCGTAAAATCCATGTTCGGCAATATTCTCGACTGGAATTGACGCAAATAGTGAATCCATTCCTTCTGAAGGCTCAGTAAAACCAATCGGTTCTTCAGGCAATGGCAAGTCACTAGAAACAGGTTCATCAGGAGCTTTTTTAGCTTTTGGTTTTTTCCCTTTACCTGAATTACTTTTTCTTTTTTCCTTCACAGGTTCATTAAATTGAAATTCAATCAATAAGCTTTCCAGATCCAGTGTTTCATGCTCTCCTCTAAACCCTAAATCACCAAGAGCAATCTTATTATCAAAACGATGCATCAAATACTCGTATCTATGCAGCATATTTGTTCCGTTATCTAAAGAAGCAAAAATCGGATAAGGAACTACCCTATTTCTTTTTAAATCCTCACGTTTTTTAGTTCTTAAAACAACCCACTCACCTTTTTTCAATCTTCTTAGCTCGTCAGGAAGCATTAAAGGCCTTTCTTCTTCTCTTTCGCTATACGACTTATGAACATCCATTAAGTCACCTTGACGATCAGCTGAGATTACCGTGGTAACCCCCAACTTCTCGCTAAACTTTTCAGCATCCTCCCACTCGTCACTCATAATATAAATCTGATTGCCCAAGTTCCCCATTATTGCAGTGGCCATGTCATCACCATAGACATCGCGTAATTGAGAAACGTTTTGAATAACAAGCGTATAGAGCATACCTCGGCTTAGACCAACTGCCAGGGATCTGTTTAACCCTTCAATTGGCGGGATATTAGCGACTTCTTCAAAGAGAAACCTTACTTTCCTTGGAAGTGTACTTTCTTTGGATAATGTAGCTTTTTCGGAAAGCACAGCATTTACTTGTGATAAGAAAGTAGAAATAATAGTGTAGTTAGAATCGTCCCAATCAGGGTAGACAATGAATAACGCGACTGGTTTTTCTCCGTAAGCTAAATCCTCAATATTCAAGTCATTACGAGCTGTCATTCGGGCGATTGTATCGTAAGTATAGTTTTTAAGTTTGGCCATTGTACCTGTGTAAATACCGCTGCGTGTTATGCCTTGTGAAAATTGAATTGTCCCATACTGTAACTTAGCAGGGTGAGAAGGTGGCAAATTACCAAAGAAATGATCAAGTCGTGTATACCCATCTTCATCTGGATTACTTCCAAGTTCGTTTAACATAACTGTCAATGTATACATCGTGATGTTTTCTGGCTGTCCATTCTTAATGCACAAATCACAAACCGCGAGAATCAAGGCGTTTACCAATGCAATAGATGCATTTTCCCACATAGGATCTGCATGTGACTTATCATTATGGAACAGTGAGTAAGATAGTGTATTACAAAGCATTTGGGCTTTAGAATAGTCTTTCTTCAAATATGCTTGTTTAACTAATTCCAATGGATTATAGGCCATTCCCCAATACGGATTCAATAAGTTGAAACACATAACTTCATAACCGTACTTTTCGAATTCAGCGCGGGTATTTTTAAGCATGTCACCTTTTATATCTGTAATTACTACAGAGTCTTTTTCTTTTGCTCTCATAATGACATCTAAATATGGATAGGAATAAGTTTCAGTCTTACCGGATTGTGTTGAAGCAACCACAAGGGTATGAGTTGAGTTTGTGTCAACGTAAAGATGGTCATTAAAATGAACAATCGGCATTCCTGCACTGCCTTCATACTCATTATCACCATCTTTAACAGCCTTATAGGTTTCTTGAATCTCCTTAATCTCAGTCCATCGTGCTGTGCCTTTCGTTTGCTTATTGATATCACGAAAAGCGATTCTAAACCTATACACTTGTCTCAATATGAACATCGAAGCAAGAACGTAAACTACTACATAAACAATGCCCATACTCCAATCAAATTCAAAGAACCACTTCCAGGTCATCGAACTAAAAGGACTTGAAAGCTGTGACTGGTCAAAGTTTTTAAAAGAAGAGAGTATTACGGGAATTTGTTTTAAAAGATGTATAAAAAAATTAGCAATACACGTCACTGCCACATAACAAAACAGTGTAAAGGCAATCAAAAAATACTTATCTGCAAATACTTTTTTCCACTGTTTGAATTCTTTATGCAAAAAGATCACCTCAAAAAAAGAAGCCGTAAACACGGCTTCCTCACTTCTATTATCTTTCTAGACCTTTAACTCTTGTTGAGCCTTTCGAATTTGAGGCTTTTTTAATTTGAACTTCAACTTTTCCTTTTTCAGTCCCTATATTCTCTAGTTCCCTTTCCGTTGCCAGGTCTTTTTCATTTTTTTTCATCAGCACATCATCTTTTGATAGCTGTTCAAGATATTTAGATTTATTTTGATTATACTGCTCATAAGTTAGAGGTTCAGGCACAGTTGTAGGCCAATGTACTTGTTTAATTTTCATCCCTTTAGAAAAGTCATTAATAAAGGAGTTAGTCATATTAACAGCAGTTTCTATTTGTTTATTAAGGTTATCTGCTGCCATTGTCCTTAATAAAATAACCGGATATTCCGGATCTTTACTAAAATTAGAACGAATTTCCCCTTCCAATTCTTTGATGGCAGCATAATCTGGGGATTCATTCTTCAACATAGATTTGTTCTCGTCATGAACTAACGCTAAATGTTTTGTATACTCGTTGATGTAAAGTTTACTTTCATTCTCCAACATGCCTTCCTTGAACTGGTCTGGAAAGATTTGATGAATTGGTTTAGACTCACGATAATCGGCCACATAATTCTGATACTCGTTTTGAGCAGAAATAAATCCCATCAAACTTGTATCTTGTTCTGATCTGGGTGTGAAATCATTCCCTCGTAAAGATGAAAAGGTTTGTGAGTTAACCATTGTCCTATACAACTCATCGTACGCTTCAAGACTATTTCCAGGAGTCAAGTTTTCTCTTTGTTCTTTGAAGTAGCTTCCTAAAGCAGTTTCAATTCGTTCCCCAAATACATTAATATTTATTTGAGAATCCCTTCCAGATAGAATTTCAAATTTAGAGAACTTGCTTCTGAAATCGCTACTTCTTACTTGGTTCTCACAGTAGTTATAAAGCTTTACCTTTTCGGACAATTGATTAATTTTTTTTCTGTTAAAGACTCTGTTCAAGAAGGTATTGGCTTGATTAAATTCATTTAAAGCTCTTTTTTTACCTTCGCTGAGAGCCGATCCAAGAGCATTTAGATAAGGTGACGCCTTCTTTTCCATATCAACATTATATCGATCAACGTTATTGGCCAATGCATACTCCTTTCTACTTCACAATGTTAAAGCTTTTTGTAAGAGGCTATTAGGTTGCTGACCTTATTTCCAATGTCAATTACCCAGCCGGGAACTGTTAGCGGGCTATTTCCTGATTCAACGTTGAAATAAACCTGTACGCCGATAATAAGAAGAATGGCAAACAAAATGAGCTTGGAGGACCCAAGCCCAGGTGCTGCCATTCGTTTTCTACGTTTGGCCAAAGCTTTCTTATGTTTGTCTTCCTTTTTCTTTTCAGCATCCATCTCTCTTTGCTTCTTTTTCTTTTCTTTGGCCAACTTTTTATCTAATTCAAGTTTTTCTTGCTTAATTTCTTCAATCAATTCAAACTTGGCCATCAAAATTTGCTTTTCAAAGTCAGGTATAGCAGCTGATTCTTGTGCCACTAAAGGTATATGTGTTTCACGTTTATTTTTACGATCAGGTACATGCTGTTTCAGCTTTTTAAGAAGAACTATTCCTTTACTGAATCCATTAAATAAATATGTTTTTACAGCGGCAGCTGGTTTTCCTTTTTTGTTTTCCTCGACAATCCCTTCAGCCTGGCGGGCACGT
>NZ_LSBB01000021.1 GCF_001584335.1 Bacillus atrophaeus | reverse complement strand
AGTAGGACGCCGCCAAGCAACGCAACCCAGTTCATGTTGAACTGGGTTTTTTGTTTTATGACCATTTAAATATAAACATATACAGACACCGAAAGCCTAAGCTGCCCATATACTAATTGCAAACTTCAAAAACATCTAAATATTGTATACAACGTTTGTTTTGGGGGAAGGCTATACAGTACGGAGGTGGAATAATGAGCGAAACGTCCAATCATGGGGAAACTTGTATTGTTTGTGATCAAAAGAAAAATAGAGGGATTCATATTTATACAAAATTTATATGTTCAGATTGCGAAAAAAAGGTAATCTCCACTTCAACATCAGACCCAGACTATGCCTTTTATGTGAAAAAGCTAAAAAGTATTCATACACCGCCATTATATTCTTAGACCTGAATAGGTCTTTTTTTTATTGAGGATTTTGATCACCGCCTTTCACTTTAGACAAAGGAACTGATACTATAAAGAAGAAAACTTGTTTAGAGACCAAACGTAGTAGATAATAATAGTAAATAAAAGTATGTTATAGGAGTCGATCATGTATGAAACCATTTCTTCGTTTTTTGATATGGATCTTAGCAAGCGGTACGACTTCTTTTTTTATAGGAATCATAAGCTTTTTTGTATTGAATCAACCCTTTTTCTTATCACTTATCTATGGAGTAGCGGCAGGCGGAGCTGCACTTTCTGCCGGGAGCTGGTATTCCAAACGCCTCTTTTTGAAAAAACATCAGCTGACGAGAAAAGAGTATACCTATATCAAGAAGAATCTTGAGGAAGCAAGAGGTAAAATCATACGATTGAGAAAAGCGCTCTTTCAGGCAAAAAGCATTCAGATATTTAAACAAAATGCAGAAATACTGAGGATTGTAAGAAGAATTTATGTCCTTGTAAAAAAAGAACCGAAGCGGTTTTACCAAGCAGAGCGTTTTTTTTACCAGACTCTTGATTCAATTGTAGAACTGATTGAAAAGTACAGCTTTCTTTCAACTCATCCGCGAAAAAACAAAGCTCTTTCCATGTCGTTGAGTGAAACACGGATAACACTTGCTGAGCTGACGAAGCGTTTAGAAGAAGATCTAAACCTTGTGATGGAAGAAGATATTGATGACTTACACTTTGAATTAGATATAGCGAAGCATTCTTTAAAAAAATGAAAGAAAGGAGGAAAGTGAATTGAGTAAAGATCATCAGGAGGTTCAAAAGAGAGAAGCTGCATTTGACGATCTATTATCAGATCCATTTGGGGAAAATGGCATTCCTTCACCCGAGGAACGCCCAAAAAAGGAAGAACAGCAGATCAGGCTAGTTGATGTGCTGCCTGAAGAAAATAAAGAAAAGGCGTTTCAGCTTGCGAGGAAAATTGACCCAAAAAATATGCAAAGCATCGTTTTATATGGATCACAGGCTCAATCCAAGCTGTTGGACTTCTCACACTCTATGATTGACCATGTGCAAAAGAAAGATGTCGGGGAAGTGGGAGTTATTTTGGGAGAGCTGATGAAAAAACTTGAACAAGTGAACCCTGACGAGCTGCAATCGAAGAAAAAGCGCTTCCTTTCCCGTATGTTCGGAAAAGTATCAAACTCTGTCCAGGAGGTTCTCTCAAGGTACCAAAAAACAAGTGTGCAGATTGACAGAATCAGCTTGAAGCTGGAGCATTCTAAAAATGCTTTAATCAGTGATAATAAATTGTTAGAGCAGCTTTATGAAAAGAATAAAGAGTACTTTGCCGCTTTAAATATTTATATAGCCGCAGGCGAGCTGAAAATTGAAGAATTAAAAACAAAGATCATTCCTGAGCTGAAGAAACAAGCTGAATCAAGTGAGCATAATCAGATGGCTGTTCAAGAAGTGAACGATATGGTTCAATTTGCTGAAAGGCTGGATAAACGAGTTTACGATTTGCTGTTGAGCAGGCAAATTACCATTCAGAGCGCTCCGCAAATACGGCTTATCCAAAACACAAACCAGACATTAGCAGAAAAAATTCAATCATCTATCGTGACGGCCATTCCGCTTTGGAAAAATCAAGTGGCGATCGCATTAACTCTTTTGCGCCAACGAAGTGCCGTTGATGCTCAGCAAAAAGTTTCCGATACAACAAATGAACTGCTGGTGAAAAATGCTGAGCTGTTAAAAACCAATACAATTGAAACAGCAAAAGCCAATGAACGCGGTCTGGTAGATGTTGATACATTAAAAAAAGTGCAGGAAAGCTTGATCAGTACACTAGAAGAAACTATGACCATTCAAGAAGAGGGCAGGATGAAACGCCGGCAGGCTGAAGAGGAACTTATGATGATGGAAGGCGATTTAAAGCAAAAACTTCTGACTATGAAAGCCAGCCAAAACAATCAGTTACCAAAAGTCTAAGCTTTAAGTTCTGTCACATGCACGATATAATAAGAGCATGCCTCGGTTATTTAGAAACCGAGTGCTCTTGACCAACTATTCAAAGGATTGTTTCGATGAACACACCTTTATATACTGCATTAGTTAATCATGCGCAAACAAACGCTTATTCGTTTCACGTTCCGGGACATCACAATGGAGATGTCTTTTTTGATGAAGCTAAATCTATATATCAGTCCCTTCTCACTATTGATATGACTGAGATTGCAGGGCTTGACGACTTGCATCAGCCTTCAGGAGTGATTCGAGAAGCGCAAGATCTTGTCTCAAGTCTGTATAGGTCAGACGAAAGTTTTTTTCTCGTGAATGGCACCACAGTGGGGAATCTGGCGATGATTTTATCTGTTTGCGAACCTGGTGATTCAATATTGATTCAGCGAAATTGTCATAAATCAGTGTTTCATGCCGTAGATATGGCTGGGGCAAAGCCGATCTATGTATCACCCGAAATGGATGAAGTCATGAATGTGCCGACACATGTTCATTTAGCGATAATTGAAGAAGCCATTGCAGCTTATCCGACGGCTAAAGGTCTTGTGCTGACGAACCCAACCTATTATGGACATACCGCTGATTTGACGGCTGTCATTGCTAAAGCGCATAAGCACGGCATCCCCGTTCTTGTAGATGAAGCACATGGCGCACATTTTGTTCTTGGCGAGCCCTTTCCTGCATCTGCGTTGCAAATGGGAGCGGATGTGGTTGTTCAATCTGCGCATAAAACCCTTCCTGCTATGACAATGGGCTCTTATCTGCATGTAAACAGCCGTCTGATCAACAGAGACAAGCTGGCCTATTACTTGGGCAGTTTGCAGAGCAGCAGTCCCTCTTATCCCATTATGGCATCTTTGGATATAGCCAGAGCTTATGTACAGCATGTCATCGAGGAAAAAAAGCTTTCAGGAATTTTGCAGCATTTGGACCATTTTAAACAAACGTTTGCTTCAATCCCGCAGATTGAAGTAATTGAACCTGTCAGCCCCTATATTCAGACTGATCCTCTGAAACTTTCGATTCGGTCAAGGCGCGGTCATTCAGGTTATACGCTGCAAAGAATATTGGAAAGTGTAAATATATTTTCTGAACTTGCAGATGAAAAACAGGTGCTGCTTATTCTTCCGCTGGGAGGAAAAAGAAAAATACCTGCTAATGTAGTCCAACAAGTTCAGCAAGCGATCGAAGACACACCTCCAGATCTCGTGTCTGTTTCTGTTGATTTGGCGTTTCCGCCTGTGACTGCTCTTCCATATGATAAAAAGACTTTAATCGGTTTCAAAAAAGAATATATAGAGATTGAAGCAGCGGCGGGCCGGCTGAATGCAGAAAATATAATTCCGTATCCGCCGGGAATCCCGCTGATTATGGCGGGAGAAAGAATAACGGAAGAAAGCATCCAAAAGCTGTCCGGCTTAATCAACATGAACGCGCACATTCAGGGCAGTATGAAAATGAAAGAAAATCAATTACTCGTATATATAGAAGAGGAGAAATCATGAGCGGTTTATTTATTACATTTGAAGGCCCTGAAGGAGCAGGAAAAACGACTGTTCTTCAGGAAATCAAAAAATCACTTGCAGCTAGGGGCCTTCAGGTCACGGCTACGCGGGAGCCAGGCGGCATAGACATTGCAGAACAGATTCGAGAGGTCATTTTGAATGAAAAAAATACTCTGATGGATGCAAAAACGGAAGCTCTGCTTTATGCAGCAGCAAGACGCCAGCATTTGGTGGAAAAAGTGAAACCGGCTTTGGAACAGGGACATATCGTTCTATGTGATCGATTTATTGATAGTTCATTGGCCTACCAAGGTTATGCCAGAGGTCTTGGAATCGATGAGGTGCTCTCAATCAATGAATTTGCCATCGGAGATATGATGCCCAACCTGACCGTTTATTTCTCAATCAAGCCGGAAGAAGGCTTAAGCCGGATTCATGCTAATGGATTGAGGGAAAAAAACCGTCTTGATCTTGAAGAGCTCAGCTTTCATACAAGAGTGCGAGAAGGGTATCACGAATTAATGAAGCGTTTTCCTAAAAGATTCCGTACAATAGATGCTTCACAATCAAAAGAGCGCGTGATTGAAGACGTCCAAATCGTTATAAATGAAGCATTGAAAAAAATTCAGTTGTGACCTGTTTCTCATTAGTTGATATAATAAAGTAAGTGATTCATGTTGTTTCCAATCTAAAGGAGGCCTTCAAGATGAAATTAATAGTTGCAGTTGTACAGGATCAGGATAGCAACAGGCTTTTAAAGACGTTAACCGACCACAACTTTAGAGTAACCAAATTGGCTACTACCGGAGGATTTCTCAAGTCGGGAAATACGACATTTATGATTGGTGTGGAAGATATTCGTGTAGAAAAAGCGCTCAATCTCATTAAAGAAAATGGAAGAAAACGTGATCAGATGATTGCGCCTGTGTCTCCAATGGGCGGAAATGCAGATTCCTACGTCCCTTATCCAGTTGAAGTTGAAGTTGGCGGTGCGACGGTATTTGTCCTTCCGGTCGATGAATTTCATCAATTTTAAGGATTTGAAATCGTGAAAATTAATCAAGATATACGTACAATAGTAGAAAAAAAGCAGCTTCCTTCTGTTAAATCAGCAGAGATCTCTGCGTCTTTTAAAACATCCATGGACAGCCAAAGCAGCAAACTGAAGTTTGACCAGCTGACAAGGCTTTTAAGTGATATAGAAGCGTTCGGAAAAAGACTGACAAAATCCAGAAACTTTAAAGACCTGGCCAGATTCAAAGGATTAGTAAAGCGTTTTGTCAAAGAAGCTGTAGACAATGGTCTATCGCATGAAACAGCCAGAAGTTTCGATTTATATGGAAACAGCAGAAAACTGGGAATTGTAAAAGAAATTGATGAGAAACTGATTCAGCTCACAGAAGAGATGATGAATCAGGAACAGCCGGCAATTGACTTGCTGGAACGTATTGGCGAAATAAAAGGTTTATTGATTAACCTTTACACATAGAGAGTGATACAATGGCAATAACCTGGAAAGAAATGACGGAGCAGCAGCCCAGAGTGATGAGGCTTTTGCATAATAGTATAGATAAAGACAGACTGTCCCACGCTTATTTGTTTGAAGGAAGAAAAGGAACGGGGAAATTAGATGCGGCATTGCTGCTTGCCAAGAGCTTTTTTTGCCTTGAGGACGGTGCGGAACCGTGTGAGAACTGCCGGAACTGCAAAAGGATCGAGTCTGGAAACCATCCCGATTTACATGTTGTCCATCCCGACGGTTTATCTATAAAAAAGGCACAAATTCAGGCACTCCAAGAAGAGTTCTCAAAAACAGGGCTCGAATCGCATAAAAAGCTCTACATTATTTCGCATGCAGACAAAATGACGGCAAACGCAGCGAACAGTCTGTTGAAGTTTTTAGAGGAACCAAATAAAGATACAATGGCTGTCTTGATGACAGAGCAGCCGCAAAAGTTGTTAGATACCATTATCTCTCGGTGCCAAACCCTAGCATTTCAGCCTTTGCAGCCAAAAGCGATAGAAGACAGACTGACAGAACAGGACGTATCGCCGCATATGGCAAGGCTTTTGGCGAATATGACCAATAATGTATCGGAAGCCGTCGAATTAAGTCGAAATGATGAGTTTGCAGAGTCGAGAGCGAAAGTGATAAAATTGTATGAAGTCTTACACCAGCGGAAAGGACATGCCTTTTTCTTTATTCAAGATCAATGGATGCCCTTTTTCAAGGAGAAAGCCCATCAAGAAATGGGTCTTGATATGCTCTTATTGATATATCGTGATGTGTTATCCATCCAAATAGGAAATGAAGATAAACTGATTTATCAAGACTTATTCCAATCAATAAAACAGCACGCGCTACAATCAACACAACAAAGCGTTACGAACCAAATTCTCGCTGTTTTAGAAGCAAAAAAACGGCTTCATTCCAATGTGAATGTGCAAGGATTAATGGAGCACTTGGTGTTAACGTTGCAGGAGGGATAAGCTTGTACAACGTAATTGGAGTCCGCTTTAAAAAAGCGGGGAAGATTTATTATTTTGATCCAAACGGATTTGATATAGAACATGACAGCTGTGTCATCGTAGAAACCGTCAGAGGTGTAGAATACGGGCAGGTTGTCATAGCAAATAAACAGGTGGATGAGCATGATGTCGTGCTTCCGCTTCGTAAAGTAATCCGCGTCGCAGATGAGCGTGATCTTCTCATTGTAGAAGAAAATAAGCAAGAAGCCATTTCGGCATTTGAAGTATGTCAGAAAAAAGTAAGTGACCATGGCTTGGATATGAAACTGGTTGATGTGGAATTTACATTTGACCGGAATAAAGTGATTTTTTATTTCACAGCCGATGGAAGAGTCGACTTTAGAGAACTTGTTAAGGATTTGGCGTCCATTTTTAAAACAAGGATTGAACTGCGCCAGATCGGCGTCAGAGACGAGGCAAAAATGCTCGGAGGAATCGGTCCTTGCGGAAGAATGCTGTGCTGCTCAACGTTTCTGGGTGATTTTGAACCGGTATCCATCAAGATGGCGAAGGATCAGAATTTATCCTTGAATCCAACTAAGATTTCCGGTCTATGCGGCCGTCTGATGTGCTGTTTGAAATACGAAAACGATGAGTATGAGACAGCAAAGGAACAGCTGCCGGATATAGGGGAAATGATTAAGACAGCGAACGGCCCTGCGAAGGTTGTCGGACTTAATATTCTGGAACGGGTGCTTCAGGTGGAACTGAAGAACCGTGAAAAAGTGATAGAATATACTTGGGAAGAGCTCTTGGAAGAGGGCGTCGTATCCGCGCAAACCACAGATTAACGAGGTGTGGAACCTTGGATAAAAAAGAGTTATTTGATACAGTCATAAACCTGGAAGAACAAATCGGATCGCTTTACCGCCAGCTGGGTGATTTAAAGCAGCATATTGGAGAGATGATTGAAGAAAATCATCATTTACAGCTTGAAAACGAGCATTTGCGCAAAAGGCTGGAAGATACGACGCAAAGAATTGAAAAATTCGAAGCGGATCAAAAAGAAACAAAAAACCAAAAGACAGAGCAGACTGATATAGGAGAAGGTTACGATAATCTGGCCCGGCTGTATCAGGAAGGCTTTCATATCTGTAACGTTCACTATGGAAGTGTGCGAAAAGAAGATTGTCTCTTCTGTCTGTCATTCTTAAATAAAAAATAGGCAAAAAGGCTTCCGGTGCAGACGGAAGCCTTTTTCAAAGATTGCTGAAAGGGTAGGATTATGGTTTCATTACGTGATGACGAGAGATTGGATTATTTGTTGGCTGAAGACATGAAAATTGTACAAAGCCCCACGGTGTTTGCTTTTTCTTTAGATGCAGTGCTGTTATCGAAGTTTGCATATGTGCCGATTCAAAAAGGAAAAATAGTGGATTTATGTACGGGCAATGGCATTGTGCCTCTTTTGTTAAGCACGAGGTCAAAAGCGGACATCATTGGAGTTGAAATTCAGGAAAGATTGCACGATATGGCGGTTCGCAGTGTGGAGTTTAATAAGCTGCAAAACCAAATTAAGATCATTCATGATGATTTGAAAAATATGCCGGAAGAGCTGGGGCACAATAAATATGACGTGGTCACATGTAATCCGCCTTATTTTAAAACACCGAAACAAACAGAACAAAATTTGAATGAGCATCTCAGAATAGCCAGGCATGAAATTCACTGCACGCTTGAGGATGTCATTTCCGTCAGCAGCAAACTGTTAAAGCAGGGAGGAAAAGCTGCGCTTGTTCACCGGCCGGGAAGGCTTTTGGAGATTTTTGAGCTGATGAAGGCGTATCAAATTGAACCGAAACGTGTTCAGTTTGTGTATCCTAAACAGGGCAAAGAAGCAAACACCATTTTAGTAGAAGGCATAAAAGGCGGGCGTCCTGACTTAAAAATACTCCCTCCGCTATTTGTGTATGATGATCAAAATGAATATACAAAAGAAATCAGGACCATTTTATATGGAGACAAATAATCATTACTTTTACGTTTTGAAATGTAAGGACAACAGTCTATATGCAGGATATACAAATGATCTGCAAAAACGCCTGAAAACACACAACGATGGAAAGGGCGCAAAGTATACAAGAGCAAGACGGCCTGTTACATTACTATTTGCAGAAGCATACTCAACTAAGCGGGAAGCGATGCAGGTTGAATATTATTTCAAAACGCTGACACGCAAGAAAAAAGAACTTTATATAGAAGAAAAACGGAACAGTAAGGAGGCAGTCTATGTTAAGGCGCCAAATGAGCTTTAATGGAAAGTCAGAAATGGGGATTCTTTATCTTGTCCCAACCCCTATCGGTAATTTAGAAGATATGACATTCCGGGCAGTAAACACTCTGAAGTCAGTGGATGTAATCGCTGCCGAAGACACCAGACAAACAAAGAAACTCTGCCATGTATATGAGATAGAAACTTCACTCGTCAGTTATCACGAACACAATAAGGAAAGCAGCGGCTATAAAATTATTGAATGGCTGAAATCCGGGAAAAATGTCGCGTTAGTCAGTGATGCGGGAATGCCGACCATTTCTGATCCGGGAGCGGAAATCGTCAGGGATTTTACGGAAATCGGCGGCTATGTTGTTCCATTGCCTGGCGCGAACGCCGCATTAACAGCGCTGACTGCTTCCGGTATCGTTCCGCAGCCCTTTTTCTTCTATGGATTCCTAAACAGACAAAAGAAAGAAAAGAAGAAAGAACTGGAGATCCTGAAAAAGCGTCAAGAGACGATCATTTTTTATGAAGCTCCGCACAGATTAAAGGAAACACTGTCGCTCATGTTAGACGCTTTAGGTGATCGGGAAATTGCGGTGACACGAGAGCTGACTAAGAAGTATGAAGAATTTATCAGAGGTTCGATTTCTGAAGCCATGAAATGGGCCGGTGAAGATCAAATTCGCGGTGAGTTTTGTCTTGTTGTCGAAGGAAATAGGAACACAGAACCAGAGGAAGAGATTCAATGGTGGGAAAACCTGACTGAAAAAGAACATGTGGAGCATTATATTGAAAAAGGGGCCACGTCTAAAGAAGCTATTAAAAAAGCATCTGTTGACCGCAATGTCCCAAAGCGGGAGATTTATGACGCTTATCATATTCAGCAATAAAAAAAGCCGTTCTTGTGTCGTGACAAGAACGGCTTTTTTTAAAAAGTCAGCTTATTTTTGGCTTTGAAGCTGGTTTTGGATTTCTTTAATGATTTGCTCAGCGCCTTCTTGGCTAAGAACCAATTTGCCGCCTGCAAGTTTAAGGTTATCGTCAGAAACTTCACCAGTTACTTGGCAAGTCATGTTAGGCTTATATTTTTTAAGGATGATTTTTTCATCATCAACATAAATTTCAAGAGCGTCTTTTTCTGCGATTCCAAGTGTACGGCGCAGTTCGATAGGAATAACTACACGTCCTAGTTCATCAACTTTACGTACGATACCAGTAGATTTCATAAACATTCTCCTCCCAAGAGATACTTATTTGTAAATTATAATTATCTTCGTCATTATTCGACAAAATCCTTACATTCATAGCATATCAAGGTTTCCAATAATCGTCAATCATTTTGTTTACTATTGTTTGTAAGAATTAGTTCTTATAGTCAATAAAGTCCTTGAAAATACTGAAATAACAGCTTTTATATGCTCTTTCATAAAGCCATTATCCTACTAAAAAAGCTTTTAAATCAAGACTTTCGAACCAAAGTTTTTTATATCAGTAGATTATATACGACAAAATTCGACATGAACAGACTTTTTTTATTTTCATTAAAGATTTTTAATTTTTATTCTCTTTTTTCTCCATATGTATATATCCTTGATCTTAAAGGCTAAGATGGTATCATAGATAGAGGACAAAATATAAAACATATTGTATATCAGTTAACAGCCGCTCTCGTCCATTGGGCGGGAGTTTTTTTGACATTCTGATTGGGAGGTTTCAAGATGCCGCAAGACAAAAATACATTCTATATTACAACACCGATTTATTATCCGAGCGGAAAATTACATATCGGCCATGCCTACACAACAGTGGCAGGAGATGCAATGGCACGTTACAAAAGATTAAAGGGCTTTGATGTTCGCTATTTAACGGGAACGGATGAGCACGGCCAAAAGATTCAGCAAAAAGCGGAAGAAGAAAATATCACACCGCAGGAATATGTAGACCGTGCAGCGGCCGATATTCAAAAACTATGGAAGCAGCTTGAAATCTCTAACGATGACTTTATTCGGACGACAGAGAGCCGGCATAAAGTTGTGATTGAAAAAGTGTTTCAAAAATTGTTTGATAACGGAGACATCTACCTCGATGAATATGAAGGCTGGTACAGCATTCCAGATGAAACGTTCTACACGGAAACGCAGCTTGTTGACATTGAACGGAATGAAAAAGGTGAAGTAGTCGGCGGGAAAAGCCCTGACAGCGGACATCCTGTTGAATTAATTAAAGAGGAGTCTTATTTCTTTCGTATGAGTAAATATGCGGATCGTCTTTTGGCTTTCTATGAGGAAAATCCTACTTTCATTCAGCCGGAATCACGTAAAAATGAGATGATTAACAACTTTATTAAGCCTGGACTAGAGGATCTAGCCGTTTCACGCACCACTTTTGACTGGGGCGTAAAGGTTCCGGGAAATCCAAAGCATGTCGTGTACGTATGGATTGACGCCTTGTTTAATTATTTAACCGCACTGGGCTTTGATACTGAAAATGATGAGCTTTATCAGAAGTATTGGCCTGCCGATGTTCATTTAGTCGGAAAAGAAATTGTGCGCTTCCATACGATCTATTGGCCGATTATGCTGATGGCTCTTGATCTCCCATTGCCTAAGCAAGTATTCGCACATGGCTGGCTGCTGATGAAGGATGGAAAAATGTCGAAATCTAAAGGGAATGTCGTTGATCCGGTAACATTGATTGAACGATATGGTTTAGATGAACTTCGTTATTACCTTCTTCGTGAAGTGCCGTTTGGATCAGATGGTGTGTTTACGCCAGAAGGATTTGTGGAACGGATTAATTATGATTTGGCGAATGACTTAGGAAACCTTTTAAACCGTACCGTTGCGATGATCAACAAATATTTTGACGGAAATCTTGGTTCATATGAAGGGACAATCACTGAATTTGACCAAACTCTTTCTTCCGTTGCTGAAGAAACGGTAAAGTCGTATGAACGTGCTATGGAAAACATGGAATTCTCAGTGGCCTTGTCGACATTATGGCAGCTGATCAGCCGTACAAATAAATATATTGATGAAACTGCTCCATGGGTGCTAGCTAAGGATCCGGCGAAAGAAAAAGAATTACAATCTGTTATGTATCACTTGGCTGAGTCGTTGCGTATTTCAGCTGTGCTACTTCAGCCATTCTTAACAAAAACACCGAAAAAAATGTTTGAACAGTTAGGCATAACTGATGAGGCTTTAAAAGCTTGGGACAGTATCACGCGCTTTGGCCAGCTGAATAAAACAAAAGTTCAAAAAGGCGATCCTTTATTCCCTCGTCTTGAAGCTGAAGAAGAAATTGCCTACATTAAAGAGAAAATGCAAGGAACAGCTCCGGGTCAAGAAGAGACAAAAGAAGAAGAGCCGCAAGAGGTCGATCGTTTACCTGAAATTACAATTGATCAGTTCATGGATGTAGAGCTTCGGGTGGCCGAAGTCCTTCAAGCAGAACCTGTGAAAAAAGCTGACCGATTATTGAAATTGCAACTTGATCTTGGATTTGAAAAACGCCAAGTTGTATCAGGAATTGCGAAGCATTACACTCCTGAACAGCTTGTCGGCAGAAAATTAATATGTGTAACAAATTTAAAACCAGTCAAACTAAGAGGAGAGCTTTCTCAAGGAATGATCCTTGCCGGAGAAGCTGACGGCGTGTTATCAGTCGTCTCTATTGACCAGTCCTTACCAAAAGGCACAAGAATTAAATAATATCAAACAAAGGGTGTTTCACGTGTAACAATTCGTCGAACACCCTTTGTGTTTTCGACAAGAAAGGAGTTTTTATATATGTTATTTGACACGCATGTGCATTTAAATGCCGAACAATATGATACAGATTTAGAAGAAGTGGTTCAGCGGGCAAGAGAGGAAAAAGTCGACCATGTTGTAGTGGTAGGTTTTGACCGTCCGACAATCACACGGGCGATGGAACTCATTGAGGAGTATGATTTTATGTACGCTGCCATCGGTTGGCACCCGGTTGATGCCATTGATATGACGGATGAAGACCTGTTATGGATAAAGGAGCTGTCCGCTCATGAAAAAGTGGTAGCTATTGGTGAAATGGGCTTAGATTATCACTGGGATAAATCACCTAAAGATGTGCAGAAGGAAGTCTTTAGGAAACAGATAGCTCTCGCAAAAGAAGTTCGCCTTCCGATCATTATTCATAATCGTGATGCAACCGAGGATGTTGTAACTATATTGAAGGAGGAAGGCGCGGAGGCCGTCGGGGGAATCATGCATTGCTTTACAGGCAGTGTGGAAGTCGCACGGCAATGTATGGACATGAATTTTTATTTATCCTTCGGAGGCCCGGTGACATTTAAAAACGCAAAAAAACCAAAAGAAGTTGTAAAAGAAATTCCAAATGATCGTTTATTGATTGAAACGGATTGTCCTTTTCTTACGCCGCATCCTTTTCGGGGAAAAAGAAATGAACCAAGCTATGTTAAATATGTCGCTGAACAAATTGCTGAATTAAAGGGCATGACTTATGAGGAAGTGGCAGCTGTCACGACAGAAAACGCGAAAAGACTTTTCCGCATAAACTGACAGCATACGCTGTTGCCTTTTGTTGGGGCTTGTCCTTTTCAACGACGATTCAAAAAAGTTCTACACGCTTTCTTCTTCTCATAGGATAGGTTTGTCGACAAGTCTTTCTTCCTTTTCCAGGTTCGGTTTTGCATAATTAGGAATACACACTGAGCTTTTGGGAGGAAAAGAAAGGAGGGTTGACAGCCTTTTAGATACTCTATATAATCTCTCCGAGGAGAAGGAGGCGTTTTTCATCACACAAAAAATGAAAAAGCTGTTTTCCGTAAAGCTTAGCAAAAGCAAAGTCATTCTGATTGCTGCTTGTTTGCTATTGGCAGGAAGCGGGACTGCGTACGGGGCTCATGAGCTCACGAAACAACCAATCTCAGTTTCTATCAATGGCAAAAAGGAACAAATGCGCACACATGCAAAAACTGTAGGGGAGCTTTTAGAGGCTCTGGACATAAAGACAAGAGAAGAAGACCAGATCACCCCTTCTAAACAGACAAAGATAACAGCTAACATGAATGTTGTGTATGCAGCTGCAAAACCTGTCGAGCTTACAAGAGACGGGGAAGAAAAGACATTATGGACAACGGCAAAAACAGTCGGTGCATTACTGGACGAACAAGATTTTGATGTGAAAGAACACGATCAAATAGATCCTGCAATAGATACAGAAATTTCTAAAGACATGAAGATAACCATAGATCCCGCGTTTCAGGTCACCGTAAATGACGCTGGGAAAGAGAAAAAGATATGGACGACTTCGACTACGGTCGCTGACTTTTTAAAACAGCACAAGATGAACATAAAAGACGAAGATAAAATCAAGCCTGCGTTAGACGATAAGCTGACGAAAGGAAAGGCTGATATTCATATTACTCGTATCGAAAAGGTCACCGATGTAGTTGAAGAAAAAATAGCGTTTGAAGTGAAAGAAAAAGAAGACGCATCTCTTGAACAAGGGAAAGAAAAGGTCGTTCAAAAAGGAAAAGAAGGCAAGCTCAAAAAACATTATGATGTTGTGAAGGAAAACGGCAAGGAAGTTTCGAGAGAGCTTGTAAAAGAAGAAACAGCTGAACAAAGTGAAGATAAAGTCATTGCTGTCGGCACAAAGCAAACCAGTCCGAAGATTGAAAAGGTCGGCGCGGCATCATCTGCTGATAATCAAGCTTCTGACACTGTATCACGCAGCAATGAATCAACAGGTAAAGTGCTTACTGTATCTTCTACGGCTTATACGGCAAGCTGCAGCGGTTGTTCCGGCCACACGGCTACGGGTGTCAACCTAAAGAATAATCCGGACGCAAAAGTTATTGCAGTTGACCCCAACGTTATTCCGCTGGGCTCTAAAGTCCATGTGGAAGGGTATGGCTATGCCATCGCCGCTGATACTGGGTCTGCTATTAAAGGAAAGAAAATTGACGTCTTTTTCCCTGAAAAATCGGCCGCTTACCGATGGGGAAACAAACAAGTCACGATTAAAGTTCTTAACTAAATTTGAGTATGTATTCAGAGGGTTTTGCGCCCTCTGTTTTTTTCGTTATAATAGATGGAGTGTATTTTCTGTTTATTAGACGCTTAAAATGAGGGAAAGTTTCGTTTGAATATAAAAAAGTTTTTACTTTTTATGTGGAGGCAGCAATGAAAATTAAAGAAATTATCGTGGTCGAAGGTCGCGACGATACAGCGCGTATAAAGCTGGCTGTTGATGCGGATACAATTGAAACAAACGGCTCAGCAATCGGTGACCATGTGATAAAACAGGTTCGCTTGGCGCAGGAGACAAGGGGCGTCATTATTTTGACCGATCCTGACTTTCCGGGCGAAAAAATCCGTAAAACCATATCTGAGGCTGTTCCCGGATGCAAGCATGCCTTCTTGCCGAAGCATCTTGCCAAACCTAAGAATAAACGGGGAATCGGAGTGGAGCACGCTTCGATTGAAAGCATCAGAGCTTGCTTGCAAAACGTTCATGAAGAAATGGAAGATCAGCCAAGCGAAATTGCTGCTGAAGATTTAATCCATGCCGGGCTGATTGGCGGTTCTGCTGCAAAACGCCGTCGTGAAAGGCTTGGCGATATATTAAAGATAGGCTATACAAATGGAAAACAACTTCAGAAACGGCTGCAAATGTTTCAAATTACAAAAAGCGATTTTATGAGTGCACTTGATGATGTACTGCGGGAGGAACAGAATGAATAAAGACATAGCGACGCCGATTAGAACGAAAGAAATACTGAAAAAATACGGTTTTTCTTTTAAAAAGAGCTTAGGGCAGAACTTCCTGATTGATACGAATATTTTAGACAGAATCGTGGATCATGCAGGAGTGACAGAGAGAACCGGTGTGATTGAAATCGGTCCGGGAATAGGGGCTTTAACTGAACAGCTCGCCAAACGGGCAAAGCAGGTCGTCGCTTTTGAAATCGATCAGCGCCTTCTTCCGATTCTGAAAGATACATTGTCTCCTTACGATAATGTAACCGTCATTCATCAGGATGTGCTAAAGGCTGACGTACGGACCGTCATCGAAGAGCAATTTCATGATTGTGATGAGATCATGGTTGTAGCAAACCTTCCGTATTATGTAACAACTCCGATTATCATGAAGCTGTTGGAAGAAAATCTTCCGTTAAAAGGGATTGTTGTGATGCTGCAAAAAGAAGTTGCGGAGCGTATGGCGGCTGATCCGTCTTCGAAGGAGTATGGTTCACTTTCAATTGCCGTGCAGTTTTATACCGAAGCAAAAACAGTAATGACCGTTCCGAAAACAGTATTTGTCCCTCAGCCTAATGTAGATTCAGCTGTTATTCGGCTGCTGCTTCGTGAGGGTCCTGCTGTCGATGTGGTGAATGAAGCCTTTTTCTTTCAGTTGATTAAGGCAAGCTTTGCTCAGCGCCGTAAAACCCTTTTAAATAATCTGGTGAACAACCTTCCTCAAGGGAAAGAAAAGAAACCAATCATTGAGGAAGTCTTGAAAGAAACACAAATTGACGGCAAGCGCCGAGGCGAAGCATTATCCATTGATGAATTTGCGGCCTTGTCTAATGGATTGTATAAAGCCCTTTTCTAAGAGGGCTTTTTTATTTTGCGTCACCACATGGACTGCCGGCACATAGGCTAGAGAAGGACCTTATATTCAGCCGTAAGGAAAGCTTGGACTTTTCAGGCGTCGCAGGGGAAGAGAGGGCCTTCAGAAAGGCTCTTTCTTTCTCAATGAGGCTTAGTCTATGTGTGGAGTGAGTAACATGCAATTTCAAATAGGGGATATGGTAGTCAGAAAATCCTATCAAATGGATATTTTATTTCGGATTATAGGCATAGAACAAACAAGCAAGGGTAATACAATCGCTATTTTGCATGGTGATGAAGTGAGATTGATTGCAGATGCTGATTTTTCTGATTTGGTGGCGGTTCAAAAAGATGAGCAGCTGATGCGGAGAAAGAAAGACGAGACCAGGATGAATGAATCGCTTGAATTGCTTCGCCAAGATTATAAATTGCTTCGTGAAAAACAGGAGTATCATGCCACAAGCCAGTATCAGCATCAAGAGCACTATTTTCATATGCCGGGAAAAGTGCTGCATCTGGATGGTGATGAAGCATATTTGAAAAAATGTCTCGCCGTCTACAAGAAAATAGGTGTACCCGTTTACGGCATTCATTGCCATGAAAAGAAAATGGCCGCTTCGATTGACGAATTACTCGACAAATATCGACCTGACATTTTAGTCATCACCGGCCACGACGCTTATTCCAAGCAAAAAGGCGGTATTGATGATTTGAGTGCTTACAGACATTCAAAGCACTTTGTCGAAACAGTCCAGAAAGCAAGGCGAAAAGTACCGCACTTGGACCAGCTTGTCATTTTTGCGGGTGCCTGCCAATCGCATTTTGAATCCTTAATAAGAGCGGGAGCCAATTTCGCAAGCTCTCCTTCAAGGGTGAACATTCATGCCCTCGATCCCGTTTATATCGTAGCGAAAATCAGTTTTACGCCCTTTATGGACCGGGTCAATGTATGGGATGTGCTCCGTAACACGCTGACCAGAGAAAAGGGATTAGGCGGCATTGAAACACGGGGTGTGCTTAGAGTGGGTATGCCGTTTAAGTCAAATCAATAAAATGAAAACCCGCATATTTCGTGTATGCGGGTTTTTAAATTTACATAATGATACATAATTTACCGAAACTTGCGGAAAATATCAAAGGAATCAAAAGAATTTTGTCAAAATAATTTTGTTGACAATAGCTTATTAACGTTGATATAATTTAAATTTTATTTGACAAAAATGGGCTCTTGTTGTACAATAAGTGTAGTGAGGTGGATGCAATGGCGAAGACGTTGTCCGACATTAAAAGATCGCTTGATGGGAATTTAGGTAAACGGCTGACGTTAAAAGCAAACGGTGGCCGCCGAAAAACGATTGAGCGTTCGGGCATTTTAGCTGAGACGTACCCTTCTGTTTTTGTGATACAATTAGACCAAGACGAGAATTCGTTTGAAAGAGTTTCATACAGTTATGCAGATATTTTGACTGCAACGGTTGAATTACGATTCAATGATGATGCAGCAAGCTCATTGGCATTTTAACGGGCAGTGAATCTTTTGTTCACTGCTTTTTGTTTTGTCTAAAAAATGATTTCCCAATAATTTTCTTGAAAGTTTCATCTGATTAAACAAATGATAAAAGGGTCACATGTTTTATCGTGGCGTGCACGAATGGCTATCATCTCTGAAAGGGGCTGTTTCGTTTGGGCAGACGTCGTGGAGTTATGTCAGATGAGTTTAAATATGAGCTGGCGAAAGACCTTGGTTTTTACGACACCGTAAAAAATGAAGGTTGGGGAGGCATTCGTGCTCGTGATGCCGGTAATATGGTTAAGCGGGCAATTGAATTAGCCGAACAGCAAATGGCTCAGAATCAGAATAACCGATAAGGCAGTGGCCCGGGGGACTTTTGTTCCCCGGTTTTTTGAATTTATCATGGAATACTTGATTGCCGGCTTTATCGGTATATACCTCCTGCTCTTCAAATGTGATACAATGTTCATACTTATGTTTAGATGGAGAAGTAGGTGAAAGCTATGCGTATTTTAGAAAAAGCGCCGGCCAAAATAAATCTGTCACTCGACGTCACGAAAAAGCGCCCGGATGGTTATCATGAAGTCGAAATGATTATGACAACAATCGATCTGGCTGATCGGATTGAACTGACAGAGATTGCTGAGGATGAAGTAAGGGTAGCCTCACACAATCGCTTTGTTCCAGACGACCAAAGAAACTTGGCTTATCAGGCTGCCAAGCTTATCAAAGACAGATACAAGGTGAAAAAAGGAGTTTCCATCATGATCACAAAGGTGATTCCGGTGGCAGCGGGCCTTGCGGGCGGAAGCAGCGACGCAGCGGCTACGCTCAGAGGGCTGAACAGACTGTGGAAATTGAACCTTTCTGTTGAAGAGCTTGCAGAGCTTGGGGCTGAAATCGGATCAGATGTCTCGTTTTGTGTATATGGAGGAACTGCTCTTGCGACCGGGCGAGGAGAAAGAATCAGGCATATTAGTGCGCCTCCGCACTGCTGGGTAATTCTTGCGAAGCCGACTGTAGGTGTGTCCACAGCAGAAGTATATAGGCAATTAAAGCTTGATAAAGTAGAGCACCCGGACGTAAACGGCATGATTGAGGCCATTGAAGAAAAGAGTTTTCAGAAGGTATGCGGCCAGTTAGGAAATGTACTGGAATCCGTAACGCTTGATATGCATCCGGAAGTGGCTATGATTAAAAATCAAATGAAGCGGTTTGGGGCAGATGCCGTTTTAATGAGCGGCAGCGGGCCGACTGTTTTCGGGCTGGTTCAGTATGAATCAAAGGTACAAAGAATATATAACGGGTTAAGAGGTTTCTGTGACCAGGTTTATGCTGTCAGAATGATCGGCGAACAGAATGCCCTTGATTAAATCCGTATGTTAAGTTATATTATTTTTAAAATTATTCGGATTTTGGGGGTAAGTTCATGAAGTTTCGTCGGAGCGGCAGATTGGTGGACTTAACAAATTATTTGTTAACCCATCCGCACGAATTAATACCATTGACCTTTTTTTCGGAAAGGTATCAATCTGCAAAATCATCCATCAGTGAAGATTTAACAATTATTAAACAAACCTTTGAGCAGCAAGGAATCGGTACATTGCTCACTGTTCCGGGAGCTGCTGGAGGAGTCAAATATATACCAAAGGTCAAGCATGCTGAAGCGGAAGAGTTTGTGCAGACACTTGGACAGTCATTAGTGAACCCTGAGCGTATCCTTCCGGGCGGTTATTTATATTTAACGGATATCTTAGGAAAACCATCTGTTCTTTCTAAAGTAGGGAAGCTGTTCGCTTCTGTATTTGCGGAAAGGGATATAGATGTTGTCATGACAGTTGCGACAAAAGGCATTCCGCTAGCTTATGCAGCTGCAAGCTTTCTTAATGTTCCTGTAGTTATCGTACGAAAAGATAATAAAGTAACAGAAGGGTCGACAGTCAGCATTAACTATGTTTCTGGATCTTCTAATCGTATTCAAACCATGTCTCTCGCGAAAAGAAGTATGAAAACGGGTTCAAACGTTTTGATTATTGACGACTTTATGAAAGCGGGCGGCACGATTAATGGTATGATTAACCTGTTAGATGAGTTCAATGCTAATGTAGCGGGGATCGGTGTCTTGGTTGAAGCTGAAGGAGTAGATGAACGTCTCGTAGATGAGTATATGTCTCTTCTTACTCTTTCAAAAATCAACATGAAAGATAAATCAATTGAGATTCAAAATGGCAATTTTCTGCGTTTTTTTAAAGAAAACCTTTTAAAGAATGGGGAGACAGAAAAATGACAAAAGCAGTCCACACAAAACATGCACCAGCAGCGATAGGACCGTATTCTCAAGGAATTATTGTCAATAATATGTTTTACAGTTCAGGCCAGATTCCCTTGACTGCCGCCGGCGAAATGGTAAACGGCGAGATTACTGAGCAAACTCATCAAGTATTCAGCAACCTGAAAGCAGTTTTGGAAGAGGCGGGCGCTTCTTTTGAAACAGTTGTGAAAGCTACCGTATTTATCGCTGATATGGAACAGTTTGGTGAAGTTAATGAAGTATACGGACAATACTTCAACACTCACAAACCAGCCAGATCCTGCGTTGAAGTAGCCAGACTCCCTAAGGACGCGTTAGTGGAAATTGAAGTAATTGCGTTAGTTAAATAACACAGAAAAAAGTGATTCTGAGCGCTCAGGATCACTTTTTTATTTATTTTATGCCGGGATAACTGCGGTATGACCTATTTGTGCATTATTATCCTATATTTTCAAAAAATATTTTTGAATTAAGCAGGAATTTAAAAAGAATCGTGGAATTGTTAGACTAATGCTTTTATATAGGGAAAAGGTGGTGAACTACTGTGGAAGTTACTGACGTAAGATTACGCCGCGTGAATACCGATGGTCGCATGAGAGCGATTGCATCCATCACGCTGGATCACGAATTTGTCGTACATGATATTCGTGTGATTGATGGAAACAATGGTCTTTTCGTTGCGATGCCGAGTAAACGCACCCCTGATGGAGAGTTCCGTGATATTGCTCATCCCATTAATTCTAGCACACGTGGAAAGATTCAAGATGCTGTGTTAAATGAGTACCATCGTTTGGGTGACACTGAAGCATTAGAATATGAAGAAGCTGGGGCTTCTTAAAATAACAAACAGCAAGGACTGCTTAGACGGCTGATCAAAGGGCCTCTATTTAGCGGTCCTTTTTTAATTCTGATTTTTCAATTATAAACCCGCTACATAGAAAATTCTTGCACTTAATGAAGTCTCCTTGAAATCAACGCATATTTAGGATATATTTTTCTATGGATAAAAGGGATATTGGAGGCCATTAAATGGATAAGCGGTTTGCAGTTGTTTTAGCGGCTGGACAAGGCACGAGAATGAAATCAAAGCTTTATAAAGTCCTTCATCCAGTTTGCGGTAAGCCTATGGTGGAGCATGTTGTAGACGAAGCTCTCAAATTATCTTTAGCTAAGCTTGTTACCATTGTCGGACACGGAGCCGAAGATGTGAAGAAGCAGCTCGGAGAAAAAAGCGAGTATGCGCTTCAAGCCGAACAGCTTGGAACAGCCCATGCTGTCAAACAGGCAAAACCTTTTCTTACAGGTGAAAAAGGAGTTACCATTGTTATATGCGGAGATACACCGCTTTTAACTGCAGAGACAATGGAAGCAATGCTGAAGGAACATAAAGAAAAAGACGCAAAAGCAACGATTCTGACCGCTGTAGCAGATGATCCGGCCGGATATGGACGCATCATCCGTAGTGAAAGCGGAGCGGTTCAAAAAATCGTGGAACATAAAGACGCTTCAGATCAGGAACGTCTTGTGAAAGAAATCAATACCGGAACGTATTGTTTTGATAACGAGGCTCTTTTTCGTGTCATCGAACAGGTTTCCAACGACAACGTGCAGGGCGAATATTATCTTCCTGATGTCATTGAAATTCTTAAAAATGAAGGCGAAACTGTTGCTGCTTACCAGACTGGTAATTTCCAAGAAACGCTCGGAGTTAATGATAGAGTCGCTCTTTCTCAGGCAGAATTGTTTATGAAACAGCGGATTAATAAACGGCATATGCAAAACGGCGTAAGCCTGATTGATCCGATGAACACATATATCTCCCCGGAAGCCGTCATCGGAAGCGATACTGTAATCTATCCCGGAACCGTGATCAAGGGTCAGGTTCAAATCGGAGAAGATTCAATCATCGGTCCTCATTCAGAGATTGAGAACAGCTCAATCGGCAGCCGCACTGTTATTAAACAATCAGTTGTCAATAACAGTAAAGTTGGGAATGATGTCAATATAGGCCCGTTCGCTCACATCAGACCGGAATCGACTATCGGCAACGAGGTAAAGATCGGCAATTTTGTTGAGGTTAAGAAAACTCAATTCGGAGACCGAAGCAAGGCTTCTCATTTAAGTTATGTCGGTGATGCTGAAGTAGGCGCGGACGTGAATCTGGGCTGCGGATCAATTACTGTTAATTATGATGGGAAAAATAAATTTTTGACGAAAATTGAAGACGGCGCCTTTATTGGCTGCAACTCCAATTTAGTCGCTCCAGTTACAGTCGGAAAAGGCGCGTATGTAGCTGCCGGCTCAACGGTAACGGAGGATGTGCCTGGCGAAGCGCTTGCCATTGCCAGAGCAAGACAAGTAAATAAAGATGACTATGTGAAAAAAATTCATAAAAAACAATCCTAAAATCGGAGGTTTATCCATGTCTAATCAATACGGAGATAAGAATTTAAAGATTTTTTCTTTGAATTCTAATCCAGAGCTTGCAAAAGAAATTGCGGATAATGTTGGAGTTCAGTTAGGGAAGTGCTCTGTTAAAAGATTTAGCGACGGCGAGGTTCAAATCAATATTGAAGAAAGTATTCGCGGCTGCGACTGCTATATCATTCAATCTACAAGTGACCCGGTCAATGAGCATATCATGGAGCTGCTGATTATGGTAGACGCGCTAAAACGCGCTTCTGCGAAAACCATTAATATCGTCATTCCATATTACGGATACGCTCGCCAGGACAGAAAGGCAAGAGCGCGTGAACCGATCACGGCTAAGCTTTTTGCGAATCTGCTTGAAACTGCCGGTGCGACCCGTGTCATCGCCCTTGACCTGCATGCGCCGCAGATCCAAGGTTTCTTCGATATACCGATTGACCATTTGATGGGTGTTCCGATTTTAGGAGAATATTTTGAAGGCAAGAACCTTAAGGATATCGTGATCGTTTCCCCTGACCATGGCGGAGTGACACGTGCGCGCAAGCTTGCAGACCGATTGAAAGCGCCGATTGCGATTATTGATAAACGCCGTCCGAGACCAAACGTGGCGGAAATCATGAATATTGTCGGTAACATTGAAGGCAAGACTGCTATTCTTATTGATGATATTATCGATACTGCGGGTACAATTACGCTTGCCGCTAATGCGCTTGTTGAAAACGGGGCGGAAGAAGTGTATGCGTGCTGTACACACCCTGTATTATCCGGCCCTGCTGTTGAACGGATCAATAACTCAAGAATCAAGGAGCTTGTTGTGACAAACAGCATCAAACTTCCTGAAGAAAAGAAAATTGAGCGATTCAAGCAGCTTTCTGTAGGCCCGCTTTTGGCAGAAGCCATTATCCGCGTTCACGAAAAGCAATCTGTCAGCTTTTTATTCAGCTAATTCGGCGGCCGATGTTTAAATCCTAATCGTTATGGGTATTGTTCTATTAGGACGAGAAAACGATAATAGGATGGTGCTGAATATGGCAACTTTAAAAGCAAAAGAAAGAACGGATTTTAAACGTTCATCTCTTCGAAAAATCCGTACTTCAGGACATGTTCCAGGTATTATATATGGTAAAGAAACGACAAACACACCCGTCTCCCTAGACAGTATAGAACTTATTAAAACACTGCGGGATGAAGGGAAAAACACGATTATTACGATTGACATCGACGGAAAGAAACATGCCGTGATGGTGTCTGAGCTTCAAACTGACCCGCTGAAAAACGAAGTCACTCACGCTGATTTTCAAGTTGTGAATATGAGTGAAGACATTGAAGTGGATGTTCCTATTCATTTGACTGGAGAATCAGTCGGAGTAAAAGAGGGAGGCGTATTGCAGCAGCCGCTGTATGAGCTTTCTGTAAAAGCTAAGCCAAAAGCGATACCGCAATCCATTGAGGCGGATATATCCGGTCTTGATATTAACGATGTGTTGACGATTGCAGACTTATCAGCTGACGGCGAATACTCCTTTAATCATGAGTCAGATGAAGTGGTGGCTTCTATTCTTCCGCCTCAGCAGCAAGAAGCGGCTGAAGGGGAGGAAGAGGAACAGACGGGCGGTCAGCCTGAAGGCGAAGACGAAAATCAATAATGGCTTAAGGCGTAACCCTCCCGCGGTTACGTCTTTTGTGCTAGAATGAGAAGAATTATAGCTCGCCTGCGCGAGCTTACGTAACTAAGGGAGGATTCGCCATGCTTGTGCTTGCCGGTCTGGGAAACCCGGGAAAGAATTATGAAAATACACGACACAATGTAGGCTTTATGACAATAGACCAGCTCGCAAAGGAATGGAATATTGAGCTGAATCAGACTAAATTTAATGGTTTGTACGGAACCGGATTTGTTTCCGGACAAAAGGTTCTACTTGTTAAACCGCTTACATATATGAATTTATCAGGAGAATGTTTGAGGCCGTTGATGGATTATTATGACGTGGGGAATGAAGAGCTAAAAGTGATTTATGATGATCTGGATCTGCCGGCAGGTAAAATTCGTTTGCGGACGAAAGGCAGCGCCGGGGGGCATAACGGCATTAAGTCGCTCATTCAGCATTTAGGCACGTCTGAATTCGACCGGATCCGAATCGGAATCGGACGTCCTGTAAATGGTATGAAAGTAGTTGACTATGTGTTAGGAGCCTTCACAAAAGAAGAAGCGCCTGCCATCGATGAAGCGATTTCAAAATCAGTAAAAGCTTGTGAGGCTTCATTAAGCAAACCGTTTTTAGAGGTAATGAACGAATTTAACGCGAATGTATAAGATAAATAATCGAAGCCCATACTAGCTGAAAACGACTTTATCAGGAGGTTCGGCGTATGGCTTTGCATTATTACTGCCGACATTGCGGCGTTAAAGTAGGAAGCCTTGAACAATCACTCGTCACAACGGATTTACTTGGATTTCATCACTTAACAAATGAGGAAAGAAACGATATGATTTCTTATAAAGATAATGGAGATGTCCATGTTCTTACAATTTGTGAAGACTGCCAAGAGGCTCTTGAACGAAATCCGCATTTTCATGAATATCAAACATTTATTCAATAAAAAGCTTTGGTGTAGACACTAGACCAAAGCATTTTTCTGTTCTTATAGGAAACAGAGAGGAGGGGCCATATGGATAACATTCAAACCTTTATTAAAGAAAGCGATGACTTTAAATCCATCGTAACCGGTTTACACGAGGGTTTAAGGGAACAACTGCTCGCGGGTCTGTCAGGTTCCGCGCGGTCTGTGTTTACTTCCGCCCTTTCGGAGAAAATCAATCAGCCCATTTTTTTAATCACGCATAATCTGTATCAAGCCCAGAAAGTAACGGAAGACTTGACTGCTCTCTTGGAGGATCAGTCTGTTCTTTTATACCCAGTCAATGAACTGATATCTTCTGAAATTGCAGTGGCAAGCCCTGAACTGCGTGCACAGCGTCTTGACGTCATCAACAGATTGACGGCTGGTGAAACGCCGATTGTCGTTGCCCCTGTGGCAGCGGTCAGAAGAATGCTTCCGCCCGTCGATGTCTGGAAAAACAGCCAAATGACAATTACAACTGGTGAAGATATAGAGCCGGATCAGCTGTCCTCACGCCTTGTAGAAGTGGGGTATGAGCGTTCCGATATGGTTTCTGCACCCGGCGAATTCAGTATTCGCGGCGGAATAATAGATATTTACCCATTAACAGCTGAACATCCGGTACGGATCGAATTATTTGATACAGAAGTTGATTCTATCCGCACCTTTAATTCAGATGATCAAAGATCAATTGAAACGCTTACTTCCGTCAGTATCGGTCCGGCGAAAGAACTGATTATCCGAGCGGAGGAAAAAGCCCGCGCGATTGAAAAAATAGATAAAGGGCTTGCTGCCAGTCTGAAAAAGGTAAAGGCGGATAAACAAAAAGAGATTCTCCACATGAATATTTCTCATGATAAAGAGCGTCTGTCAGAAGGCCAAACAGATCAGGAGTTAGTGAAGTATCTCTCATATTTTTATGAGAAACCTGCTAGTTTGCTAGATTATACTCCGCCTGATACTCTTCTTTTGTTAGATGAAGTCAGCCGGATTCACGAAATGGAAGAACAGCTTCAAAAAGAAGAAGCGGAATTTGTGACGAATCTTTTAGAGGAAGGGAAAATTCTGCATGACATCAGTCTGTCCTTCAGCTTCCAAAATCTAGTGTCCAAACAGCAGCGACCTATTTTATACTATTCTTTATTTTTGCGCCACGTACAGCATACGAGCCCGCAAAACATCGTCAATGTATCCAGCAGACAAATGCAGAGCTTCCATGGCCAAATGAATGTCCTTGCAAGTGAAATGGAACGATTCAAAAAATCAAATTTCACAGTGGTATTTTTAGGGGCAAATAGGGAGCGGACAGAAAGACTTTCGTCTGTGCTTGCTGATTATGAAATAGAAGCCGCTATGATTGACAACAAAAAAGCCCTTGCCCAAGGACAGGTGTATGTCATGGAGGGCGAGCTTCAGTCAGGATTTGAACTGCCGCTGATGAAGCTTGCGGTCATCACAGAAGAAGAATTATTTAAAAATCGCATGAAAAAGAAGCCGAGAAAACAAAAGCTTACAAACGCAGAACGAATCAAAAGCTATTCAGAGCTTCAGGTCGGCGATTATGTTGTTCATGTGAATCACGGGATCGGTAAGTATTTAGGAATTGAAACCCTTGAAATCAATGGAATCCATAAAGATTATTTAAACATTCATTATCAAGGCAGCGACAAGCTCTACGTACCCGTTGAACAAATTGACCAAGTCCAAAAGTATGTCGGTTCAGAAGGGAAAGAGCCGAAGCTTTACAAATTGGGCGGCAGTGAATGGAAGCGCGTAAAGAAAAAAGTAGAAACCTCTGTTCAGGATATTGCTGACGACCTCATCAAGCTTTACGCAGAAAGGGAAGCGAGCAAAGGCTACGCCTTCTCACCTGATCATGAAATGCAGCGCGAATTCGAATCAGCCTTCCCTTATCAAGAAACGGAAGACCAGCTGCGCTCTATAAATGAAATCAAAAAGGATATGGAAAGAGAACGGCCGATGGACCGCCTGCTGTGCGGAGATGTAGGTTACGGTAAAACAGAGGTCGCCATACGTGCGGCGTTTAAAGCAATTGCAGACGGCAAGCAGGTTGCATTACTCGTGCCGACAACCATATTGGCTCAGCAGCACTATGAAACGATTATGGAACGATTCCAAGACTATCCGCTTACGGTTGGTCTGCTCAGCAGATTCCGGACAAGAAAAGAAGCGAACGAGACGATTAAAGGTTTGAAAAACGGAACTGTGGATATGGTGATCGGGACTCATCGCCTTTTATCAAAGGATGTCGTTTACAAGGATTTGGGCTTACTCATCATAGATGAGGAGCAGCGTTTCGGCGTGACGCATAAGGAAAAAATCAAACAAATCAAAGCAAATGTTGATGTATTAACATTAACGGCGACACCGATCCCAAGAACATTGCATATGTCTATGCTCGGGGTAAGGGATTTATCTGTTATCGAAACACCGCCTGAAAATCGTTTTCCTGTGCAGACATACGTTGTTGAATATAACGGAGCTCTTGTAAGAGAAGCGATTGAACGGGAATTGGCCCGCGGAGGCCAGGTATATTTCTTATACAATCGTGTCGATGACATCGAGCGGAAAGCGGATGAGATCTCCATGCTTGTCCCTGACGCCAAAGTGGCTTATGCCCATGGGAAAATGACAGAAAATGAATTAGAAAGTGTTATGCTTAATTTTCTGGAAGGGGAATCAGACGTTCTTGTCAGCACCACTATTATCGAGACAGGCGTGGATATACCGAATGTGAACACCCTTATTGTGTTTGACGGCGATAAGATGGGCCTCTCCCAGCTCTACCAGCTCCGGGGACGTGTCGGTCGTTCCAATCGCGTAGCTTACGCTTATTTCACATATCGCAGAGACAAAGTGCTGACGGAAGTAGCGGAAAAACGGCTTCAAGCCATTAAAGAATTTACGGAGCTGGGATCTGGTTTTAAAATCGCAATGCGTGACTTGACGATTCGCGGAGCCGGAAATCTTCTTGGCGCTCAACAGCACGGATTTATTGATTCAGTCGGTTTTGATCTTTATTCACAAATGCTCAAGGAAGCGATTGAAGAGCGCAGAGGAGACACGTCGAAATCTGAGCAATTTGAAACCGAAATTGACGTGGAACTTGATGCGTATATTCCGGAAACCTATATACAAGACGGAAAACAAAAAATAGATATGTATAAACGCTTTAGATCAGTCGCAACACTTGAAGAAAAAAATGAGCTTCAAGATGAAATGATTGACCGATTTGGAAATTATCCGAAAGAAGTGGAATACTTATTTACCGTCGCTGAAATGAAGGTTTACGCAAAAAATGAGCGGGTCGAATTGATTAAACAGGACAAAGACGCGGTCAGATTTACAATTACTGAGTCTGCGAGCGCTGAAATTGACGGTCAGAAATTGTTTGAGCTGGGAAATAAATACGGCAGACAAATCGGACTGGGAATGGAAGGAAAAAAATTAAAAATCTCCATTCAAACCAAAGGCAGAAAAACAGACGAATGGCTGGAAACCGTACTCGGGATGCTAAAAGGACTCAAAAAAGTAAAAAAACAAACCATTGCTTCATCATAAATTTTGTTACTCTCTGGTGTATATTACATTTGATGTGACGGATACTAATTTCAAGCGAGGCGGAAGGTACATAAAGTAGACAGCTTTAGGTCTTTCCCATATATATCATCAAATGAAAGAGAGGCACCAGAGAGATGAAAGCAACCGGTATCGTACGTCGTATTGATGATTTAGGACGGGTCGTCATCCCTAAAGAAATCCGAAGAACTTTAAGAATCAGGGAAGGTGATCCGCTCGAAATTTTTGTTGATCGTGATGGAGAAGTTATTTTAAAGAAATACTCTCCTATCAGCGAGCTTGGAGACTTTGCAAGGGAATACGCAGACGCACTTTATGACAGTCTTGGGCATTCTGTATTGATTTGTGACCGAGATGTATTTATCGCAGTCTCAGGCAGTTCCAAAAAGGACTATATGAACAAATCAATCAGCGAATTGCTTGAGAAGTCCATGGATCAGCGCAGCTCCGTTGTAGAGAGTGACGTCAAGTCAGCGCAGCTTCTTGATGGCATTGATGAAGACATGAATTCTTATACCATCGGCCCAATTGTGGCAAATGGCGATCCAATTGGAGCTGTGGTCATTTTTTCAAAGGATCAATCATTGGGTGAGGTAGAACATAAAGCTGTAGAAACGGCAGCCGGCTTTCTCGCTCGTCAAATGGAACAGTAGGTCTTATACCATTTACTGAAACCAATACATTCTTAAACGATGATAGAACAGCTCACATATGTGCTGTTCTTTTTCATTGGTTGAAAAAGGATTCCAAGCCTGGGGATATGTTATAATAAGCTCGTTTTTACCCGTTTTAACAGAGAACCATTGAGGTCCCCTGCAAGTGGAAGGAGCTTTTGGATGAATGATTCAATAGACGTCAAACGGCATCAGATGTGGCAAGGGGCTTTTGTTTTAGTATTCGCGGGCGTGGTGACCAAGATACTAAGCGCCGTTTACAGAGTCCCATTTCAAAACATTGTCGGCGATGTTGGATTTTATATATATCAGCAGGTGTATCCTTTTCTCGGTATCGCGGTTATGCTTTCAACATCAGGATTTCCGGTCATTATATCAAAGCTGATGAATGATTATGGAGAAAAAAACAGCGGCAAAATATTAAAAATAGCCGCGTTGTTTTTATCATCAGTCGGTTTGATCTTGTTTATCCTTCTCTATGCGGGCGCGGTTCCGATAGCGCGGTTTATGGGAGACATTCAGCTCACTTTGTTAATACAAGTAGCGGCATTTGCCTTTCTCCTGTTTCCGTTCGCTGCCCTATTAAGGGGCTATTTTCAAGGGATCAGCTACATGCTGCCATCTGCGTTATCACAAATTTCAGAACAGCTTTTGCGTGTTGCAGTTTTGCTCGGATTGTCATTTTGGATTGTGAAAGAAGGGTACTCTCTCTATGCCGCGGGTGCGGCCGCGGCCTCCGGCTCGCTTGCCGGAAGTATGGCGGCGCTCATTTTATTATGCTTATTTTGGTTTAAAGCGAAGAAAGTCGAAAATAAGAACTCAGAACAAGAATTAGATGTGGTCGGAACAACTGCAATCGTAAAAAAATTGCTGCTTTATTCTGTGACAATTTGTGTCAGCAGTTTGCTTTTGATATTGATCCAGCTGGTGGATGCTCTAAACCTATATGCATTGCTGTCATACGGATTAGCGGACGAAGAAGCAAAGCGGCTTAAAGGTATTTATGATCGCGGCCAGCCTCTTATTCAGCTCGGAACCGTTTTTGCCGTAAGCATTGCGGCATCTCTGGTACCGTATATTTCAAAGGCTGTAAAAGAAAATGAAATGTCGTTATTAAAGGAAAAGATAACGTCCTCGTTAAAGCTTTCTCTTGTCATTGGAACTGGGGCGTCGGCAGGGCTTATTTGTATACTTGAACCTGTCAATATGATGCTGTTTCGGAATACCGAAGGAACAGCAGCCTTGCAGATTTTCAGCTGTTCCATCTTTTTTACTTCTATTGCCGTTACCGCTGCAGCTGTTTTGCAGGGAGCGGGAAATACAGTTTTCCCTGCCATTTCGGTCTGTGCGGGAATAGCGGCCAAATGGATATTGAATTCCGTTCTGGTACCGAGCTGCGGTATTGAAGGCGCGTCGCTTGCAACAGTCATTTCTTTTGCGGCAGTCGCCGGGCTCAATCTGTTTCGGTTATGGCAAAAAGGGTGGCTGAAAAATCTGGGAAGCTCCATTTTTCCGCTTCTTAGCTCAGCGCTTTTGATGTCAGTGGTCCTGTTCGCGTATCTGAGTATCTGTTCTATGGTTTTCCCTGAGGCAGGAAGGGGAATAGCCGCTGTTGAGAGTTTATCGGCAGTAGCCATTGGTGGCGCTGTGTTTATTTATTGTATGATGAATATGAATATATTTACGGACGAAGAGCTGAACAGCGTGCCTTTTGGCAGCAAGTTGAGCAAATTCAAAAGAAGGAGAGAACAAAATGGCAGGTAATATTACAGTCGTCGGTCTCGGGGCCGGCGATATGGACCAGTTGACTCTGGGCGTACATAAGCTGCTGACAAAGGCTGAGGCTCTCTATGTCAGAACAAAAGACCACCCCCTGATCGAAGAGTTGGAGAAGGAAACGGGCCACATTCGTTTTTTTGACGACATTTACGAAAAGCATGGCCAGTTTGATGCGGTATACGAAGAAATTACCGACATCCTGTTTGCGGAAGCAGAACATCAAGACATTGTTTATGCCGTGCCAGGTCACCCTTTCATGGCAGAAAAAACCGTCCAGCTGCTCATTGATCGGCAGGAGGAAAAACAAGTGAAGGTAACCGTCGCCGGAGGCCAAAGCTTTCTTGACGCTACGTTTAACGCGCTGAAGATAGACCCGATTGAAGGGCTTCAATTCGTTGATGCGGGAACCCTGACGCCTGATGAGCTGGAACTGCGCCATCACTTAATCATTTGTCAGGTATACGATCAGATGACAGCCTCAGAAGTGAAATTAACATTGATGGAAAAGCTTCCGGACGATTATGAGGTTGTGATTGTCACTGCGGCGGGAAGCCGCGAGGAAATAATACAAACCGTCCCTCTGTACGAGCTTGACCGCAGCGTCGAAATTAATAATTTAACAAGTGTGTATGTTCCGCCGATTAAAGAAGAGAAGCTCCTTTACCAAGAGTTCTCCGCGTTCCGCAGGATCATTCGGGAGCTGCGCGGACCGGACGGCTGTCCATGGGATAAAAAACAGACTCACCAAACGTTAAAACAATACATGATCGAAGAATGCTACGAGCTTCTTGAAGCGATTGATGAAGAAGACACCGACCATATGATTGAAGAGCTTGGCGATGTTTTGCTTCAAGTGCTCCTCCACGCACAAATTGGTGAAGATGAGGGATACTTTACGATAGATGATGTCATAAGAGAGATCAGCGCAAAAATGATCAGAAGACATCCGCACGTGTTTAAGGATGTTAAGGTTCAGGACGAGACTGACGTCTTAGCCAACTGGGAAGAGATAAAAAAAGCTGAAAAACCAACGTCAGAAGCATCGTTATTAGATACCGTGCCGAAAACACTCCCATCCCTGTCTAAAGCGGCAAAGCTTCAGAAAAAAGCTGCGAAAGTCGGATTTGATTGGGACGACGTCGGCGACATCTGGGAAAAAGTCAATGAAGAAATGAAGGAGTTCTCCTCCGAGGTTTCCGAGAACGTTCCTGATGAGCATAGCTTAAAGGCCGAATTTGGAGATGTTTTGTTCGCACTGGTCAATGTAGCGCGCTACTATAAAATAGAACCGGAAGAAGCGCTTGCAATGACGAATGACAAGTTTCGCCGGCGGTTCTCGTATATTGAGCAAACAGCAAAATCAAAAGGAATAGAGCTGTCGGACATGTCGCTTGAAGACATGGACAAATTGTGGAATGAAGCAAAAGAAACTGAGAGGAGATCAGAACATGAGACTCGATAAATTTTTAAAAGTATCCCGGCTGATCAAACGCCGTACCTTGGCAAAGGAAGTTGCCGATCAAGGAAGAATTTCCATTAACGGAAACCAGGCAAAAGCAAGTTCTGATGTCAAAGCGGGAGATCAATTAGAAGTTCGCTTCGGCCAAAAACTCGTTACCGTTCAAGTCAATGAATTGAAAGACACGACTAAAAAAGAAGAGGCCGCCAATATGTACACGATTCTGAAGGAAGAAAAACTCGGCGAATAGGCTTGTTCTAAACAATTCCCCCGCCTCATACAATGCAGTAATAATGCTAAAAGTATCGAGGATATGGGGGCTGGATAGATGAATTCATATTATGAACAAAAAGGATCTTCTTCTGTTCCGGAACAGCATGATATCACAATGAAAGGCCGGAAGCATTTAGATATTTCAGGCGTCAAGCATGTTGAAAGCTTTGACAATGAAGAATTCCTGCTGGAAACCGTTATGGGTATGCTTTCTGTCAGAGGCGAAAATCTTCAAATGAAAAACCTAGATGTTGAAAAAGGAATTGTATCTATCAAAGGCAGGGTATTCGACCTTGTTTATTTAGACGAGCAACAAGGGGATAAAGCTAAAGGATTTTTTAGCAAGTTGTTTAAATGACGCTCACGACTCAATTCTATACGATGCTGGCAATGGCCGGCATGGGCGCCTGGCTTGGGGCGTCATTAGACACGTACAGGCTGTTTGTCGTTCGGGCGAGAACAGCCAGATGGCTTTTATTTATCCATGATATCCTTTTTTGGACCGTACAAGGGCTGCTCTTCTTTTATGTCTTACTCAATGTGAACGAGGGTGAACTCAGGATATACATTTTCTTGGCAGTTTTATTAGGCGTTGCGACGTATCAAAGCCTTTGCAAACGAATGTATATAAAAATACTGAAATTCACCATCTATCTCGCGGTTTCTGTATACCAATCCATAAAAAGGCTCGTTCAGCACGTGTTATTCCGTCCAGTTGTCTGGGTATGTACACTGATTATCGGGCTCGTCATGTTTTTGATACAGAAAGTATACCGCTTGATTACTTTTCTTTTGTTGTGTCTGTATAAAATCGTAAAGGTATTATGTTTTCCCATATATTTTCTTTTGAAACAATGTCTGAAACTTCTTCCTGAAACATTGCGTCTAAGGATCAAACGCTATTTTCAAAAAGGTGCAGGATTTTTAGAAAAGAAGAAGAAACTATTCATAACAATCAAAACGACCATTACACGTTACCTGAAAAGGTGAAAGGAGGACCGTCTGGTTTGAATTTATCCAGGGAACGAACGATAACTGAAATACAAAACGACTATAAAGAACAAGTAGAGCGTCAATCACAGCAGAAAAAAAGAAGACGAAAAGGGCTATTCAGGCGGTTAGCCGTATTTGGCGCCCTTGTATTATTAACGGCAATTGTCTTAGCAAGTTCTGTTTGGACGCAAACCGCTTCCCTTAGCGCCAAAGAAGAAAAGAAAGCGCAGCTGCAAAAAGAACTGAAAAGCATGAAGGCAAAACAATCAGATTTAGAAGAAGAAATTAACAAATTAAAAGATGAAGAATACGTCACAGAGCTTGCCAGAAGGGACTATTTCTTGTCTGGCGACGGTGAAATTCTCTTCAACGTAGAGAAGAAGAATAAGTAGCCTTGTTGACACTTAAATTTTTATTTAGGTATAATTAAGCAAACGATCTTTTTATAAGCCTAAGGAGGAGCACTTTTTTTATGTCGATAGAAGTTGGCAGCAAGTTGCAAGGGAAAATAACAGGTATTACAAATTTCGGAGCGTTTGTTGAATTGCCTGGAGGCTCAACCGGTCTCGTTCATATCAGTGAAGTAGCCGATAATTATGTAAAAGACATTAACGAACACCTAAAAGTCGGCGACCAAGTTGAAGTGAAAGTCATCAACGTTGAAAAAGACGGGAAAATTGGTTTATCTATAAAAAAAGCTAAAGACCGTCCGCAAGCCAGACCTAGAAATGATTTCCGTCCAAAAGAATCTTTTGAGCAGAAAATGAATAAGTTTTTAAAAGATAGCGAAGACCGCTTATCATCTTTAAAACGCAACACGGAATCAAAACGTGGAGGGCGCGGAGCAAGAAGAGGTTAACCTTGCTGCTTTCTATAAATAAAATGGAGCATCCGTTTATCCCAGCGGGTGCTTTTTTTATTTTTATGTCTCTTTTATAGTCAGAAAATTATAACATTTAAGTTTCTGTTGACGGATAAGATAAACCTTTGTATTATATAACTTGTGCTTGTAAGCACAAATGACATGGCGGTGTAGCTCAGCTGGCTAGAGCGTACGGTTCATACCCGTGAGGTCGGGGGTTCGATCCCCTCCGCCGCTACCATATCATTTACGGCCCGTTGGTCAAGCGGTTAAGACACCGCCCTTTCACGGCGGTAACACGGGTTCGAATCCCGTACGGGTCATCAAGCGAAAAATCGGCTTCTATAGAGGAGCCGATTTTTTTATTTCGATCATCACGGTTATTTGACACATTTCTGAGAAATCCTCGGAAAAATAAGAGAGTAATGAGGATCAGGGCAGAAACCGTCGAAGACTTCTTTGAATTCGTTACCTTCTTTTGACAAAATCCTATCTGTGCTTTCGCTATAATGACAAGCAACGAATAGAACAGGTGGGAGATGAGTGAAATGGAAAAAGCAGAAAGAAGAGTGAACGGGCCGATGGCGGGACAAGCTTTAGAAAAACTTCAATCCTTTTTTGATAAAGGTACGAAGCTGGTGGTCCATCATCTGCATTCACTATTTTTCTATAAGGGTTTCATTTATGTAATAATCGGTTTTTTACTCGGACGAGCTTTTATTCTATCTGAGGTCCTTCCTTTCGCGCTTCCTTTTTTCGGTGCCATGCTGCTTATCAGAAGAGACAAAGCATTTTATGCATGTTTGGCATTGCTGGCGGGCGCGCTGACCATATCTCCAAAACATTCTCTGCTTATTTTATCGGCATTGCTTGTGTTCTCCATCTTTTCAAAGATTGCTTCCTTTATGATAGAGGACCGGGTCAAAATGCTGCCGATCGTGGTGTTCTTGTCCATGGCCGTTGCAAGAGCGGGGTTTATCTACGCGCAAAATGGCGCATTTACAACCTATGATTATGTAATGGCTATCGTAGAAGCCGGGCTTTCCTTTATATTAACGCTGATCTTTCTCCAAAGTCTTCCGATTTTCACCGTAAAAAAAGTGAAGCAATCATTAAAAATAGAAGAAATTATTTGTTTTATGATTTTAATTGCCTCTGTCCTTACCGGTCTGGCAGGTGTATCTTTCCAAGGGATGCAGGCGGAGCATGTTTTGGCCCGTTATGTTGTGCTGAGTTTTTCTTTTATCGGCGGGGCCAGCATCGGTTGTACTGTAGGCGTAGTGACGGGATTGATTCTCGGTCTTGCTAATATCGGAAACCTGTACCAAATGAGTTTACTCGCGTTTTCCGGCCTGCTGGGCGGTCTGTTGAAAGAAGGAAAGAAAGCAGGTGCGGCAATCGGCCTGATCATAGGATCTCTCCTTATATCACTATATGGTGAAGGCTCAGCAGGGCTGATGACGACGTTATATGAATCGTTAATCGCTGTTGTGCTGTTTTTGCTGACCCCCCAATCGATTACTAAAAAAGTGGCGAAATACATTCCGGGGACTGCCGAACATATTCAGGAGCAGCAGCAATATGCGAGGAAGATCAGAGATGTAACCGCTCAAAAGGTTGACCAGTTCTCCAATGTCTTTCACGCTTTATCAGAAAGCTTTGCCACCTTCTATCAAACAGTGCCGGAAGATCAGAATGAAGACAGCGAAGTTGATCTTTTCCTAAGTAAGATCACGGAGCATTCTTGCCAAACCTGCTATAAGAAAAATAAATGCTGGGTTCAGAACTTTGATAAAACATATGACGTAATGAAACAAGTTATGCTTGAAACCGAACAAAATCAATACACAACAAACCGCCGTCTGAAAAAAGAGTTCGAACAGCATTGTTCAAAATCCCGTCAAGTGGAAGAACTGATTGAAGACGAGCTTGCTCACCATCAGGCCCATTTGACACTAAAGAAAAAGGTCCAAGACAGCAGGCGGCTGGTTGCTGAACAGCTTTTGGGCGTTTCCGAAGTTATGTCAGACTTTTCTCGGGAAATAAAAAGGGAAAGAGAACAGCACTTTATCCAAGAGGAGCAAATTATAGAGGCTTTGCAACACTTCGGAATAGAAATACAGCAGGTAGAAATCTACAGCCTTGAACAAGGCAATATTGACATTGAAATGACAATCCCTTTTAGCGGAGGGCATGGAGAAAGTGAAAAAATCATTGCACCTATGCTTTCAGATATACTTGAGGAGCAGATTTTGGTAAAAGCCGAACAGCATTCAGACCATCCAAATGGATATAGCCATGTGGCTTTCGGTTCAACTAAATCATACAGGGTGTCTACGGGCGCGGCTCATGCGGCAAAAGGAGGCGGCCTTGTCTCCGGCGACAGCTACAGCATGATGGAGCTGGGCGCGCGAAAATATGCAGCGGCAATCAGCGATGGCATGGGAAATGGCGCAAGAGCGCACTTTGAAAGCAACGAGACAATAAAGCTGCTAGAAAAAATTCTCGAATCGGGAATTGATGAAAAAATAGCAATCAAAACAATCAATAGTATCTTGTCGTTACGGACAACTGATGAAATCTATTCCACACTGGACCTGTCCATTATTGATCTTCAGGACGCGAGCTGTAAATTCTTGAAGGTCGGATCGACACCAAGCTTTATTAAACGCGGGGAGCAAGTCATAAAAGTACAGGCAAGCAACCTGCCAATCGGCATTATTAACGAATTTGATGTAGAAGTTGTAAGCGAACAGCTGAAGGCCGGTGATCTCCTGATTATGATGAGTGACGGTATTTTTGAAGGTCCTAAGCACGTGGAGAACTATGACTTATGGATGAAGCGCAAAATGAAAGGGCTAAAAACCGAAGACCCGCAAGAAATTGCGGATGTAATGATGGAGGAGGTCATCCGTACGCGATCAGGTCAAATCGAAGATGATATGACTGTCGTTGTTGTCCGAATTGACCATAACACTCCAAAATGGGCGTCAATTCCTGTTCCGGCTCTCTTTCAAAATAAACAAGAAATTTCATAACCGTTCCGTATAAATCAAATTTCTTCTGGCGAAGATGGAAATAAATCAGACTGAGAATGATCGTATTCTCCAGGAGGAATGGAATGTGAAAAGTGGACATTTAAATCAGATTCTGCTGATAACGGACGGCTGCTCTAACCATGGAGAAGACCCGCTGGCAATGGCGGCTTTTGCTAAGGAGCAGGGAATTACGGTGAATGTCATCGGTATTATGGAGGAAAACACAGTCGATCATGAAGCAATGAAAGAAGTCGAAGGCATAGCCCTTGCCGGCGGAGGTGTGCACCAGGTAGTGTACGCATCACAGCTCTCTCAGACCGTACAGATGGTGACGAAAAAGGCAATGACTCAAACTCTGCAAGGCGTTGTCAATCAAGAGCTTAAGCAAATCTTGGGAAAGAATGTGGAAATGGAGGAACTCTCTCCGGAAAAACGCGGCGAAGTGATGGAAGTGGTTGATGAACTGGGGGAAACGGTGCATCTTCAGGTGCTAGTGCTTGTTGATACAAGCGCCAGTATGGCTCCGAAGCTCCCCACAGTGAAAGAGGCGCTGATTGATCTCTCTATCAGTCTCAACTCAAGAATCGGGAATAATGAATTTGCGATGTTTATATTTCCCGGGAAAAAACAAGAGGTCGAGCTTGTGCTGAATTGGACGCCAAAGCTGCAATCTCTTTCCACACTCTTTGCGAAGCTTTCAACAGGCGGCATTACACCTACCGGCCCGGCGCTACGTGAAGCGACACAGCATTTTGAGAAAATACGTTCAAGAAGGGGCATGTTGGAAGATGATGAACGACGCTTTGACGAGTTTGGCATGTAGTCTGTCGACGGGCACTATAATCCAAGGGAAATGGAATGGTAAACCTTACAGATTGCTTAAACAGCTTGGAAAAGGGGCTAACGGAATCGTTTATTTGGCGGAAGCATCAGATGGACTTGTTGCCTTGAAAGTTAGTGATGACAGCATGTCTATTACTTCTGAAGTGAATGTCTTAAAATCTTTTTCAAAGGCCCAATCGAGAACTATGGGGCCTTCTTTTTTTGATGTCGATGATGCCTTCGTTCCAAGTGCGAAAATCAATATTTCCTTTTATGTGATGGAATATATAGAAGGTCCGCTGCTTTTGCAATATGTCAGCCAAAGGGGCTTGGAATGGGTGCCTGTGCTAATGGTTCAACTTTTGTCGAGTCTCTCTGTTCTTCATCAGCAAGGTTGGATTTTCGGTGATCTGAAGCCGGATAACCTGATTGTAAACGGTCCGCCTGCGAGAATACGCTGTATAGATGTCGGGGGTACAACAAAGGAAGGCCGAGCCGTAAAAGAATATACAGAGTTTTTCGATAGGGGCTATTGGGGATATGGCACAAGAAAAGCAGAGCCCTCATATGACCTCTTTGCTGTTGCGATGATTATGATCAATTGTGTACATAAAAAGGAATTCAAAAAGTCGCATCAGCCGAAGGAACAGCTTCGCTCCATCATTGAGGGCAACCCATTTTTAAAAAAGTATAAAAAAGTGCTGGTGTCCGCTTTGAACGGAGATTATCAATCAGCCGATGCGATGAAAAATGACTTGCTGGCAGCAGGCCGTCAGAATGAAAGAAGAAAAGCGCCTGCTCCGACATCGTCTCAAGCGTCATCAGGAACACAGCAGCCAAAGCCTCGGCAAGGCAAAGTGACACAAACGAGGTATAAAGCCAAAAAGAAAGCAGTCAAGTCGAGCGGATTGTTTGAAACAACCCTTATCGTTATTAGCGTCCTTGCGCTCTATTTTGCATACATTGTCCTTTTTTTGATTTGATTGTTTTTAGATATGCAAAACCCGTGCTTCTTCTTTGCTTGGAAGGTTTGAAAGTGATAGGATATGTATATCTTTAAAATACCTGCTCATCGTGAGGAGGACGTTGTGAACAGTGTGAAAGACTTTTTCGAAAAATACAATCTTCATTTAGAAGGGGCAACAATCATTGTAGGCGTTTCCGGAGGCCCTGATTCAATGGCTCTTCTCAACTTCCTGCACACACAATTTGGCCGTGCTTCGGTTATTATCGCCGCGCATGTTGACCACAGTTTCAGAGGAGCAGCATCTGAAGAAGATATGCGATTTGTACAAGCATATTGCGAGACTGAACGGATCACCTGTGAAACAGTGAAAATTGACGTTTCTGCTTATGCTGAAATGAACAGACTCAATAAGCAGGCCGCCGCGCGTGAGTGCAGATACCGGTTCTTTAAGGACCTTATGGTCAAGCACCAGGCTGATTATTTAGCGCTTGCCCATCATGGTGATGATCAGGTTGAAACCATGCTCATGAGGCTGGCGAAAGGCACCCTCGGAGCAGGACTGGCCGGAATGCAGCCAGTACGGAAGTTTGAGACCGGATGGCTCATCAGACCATTCCTTTCAATTACAAAGGAAGATGTGCTTACATATTGTCTCGAACATGATGTAAGGTACAGGACAGATGAGAGCAATGCCAAAGATGATTACACCAGAAACCGGTTCAGAAAAGCCGTGCTTCCCTTTTTAAAACAAGAATCACACGATGTGCACAGAAAGTTTCAAAAGGTAAGCGAATCCCTGACTGAAGATGAACAATACTTGCAGTCATTAACGAAAGATGAAATGAATAAAGTAATCACAAGCCAGTCTGAAACATCAGTTGAATTGAATTCCGCCGCATTGCTTGCCCTCCCAATGCCTTTACAAAGAAGAGGAGTTCAACTAATATTAAACTATCTTTATGAAAACGTTCCATCGTCTTTTTCCGCCCGGCACATTCAGCAATTTTTAGAATGGGCGAAAAACGGCAGTCCTTCGGGAGTGCTTGACTTTCCAAACGGACTGAAGGTGGTCAAATCATATCAGACATGTTTGTTTACATTTGAACAATTGCAATGTAAAGAAGTTCCCTTTGAATATCAAATAAGCGGAACTGCCGGTGAAACGGTGATTCTCCCTGGCGGTTCTCAGATAACGGTTGAGCGCGATGCTGAATCTCTTGATGGAATTGGGAATGCTGTTTTTATTACAAGTCAAGACAAGGTGCGATTTCCTTTAACAGTCCGCACGAGAAGAATAGGTGACCGGATGAAACTTAAAGGGATGAATGGCTCAAAAAAGGTAAAGGATATATTTATTGATAAAAAATTGCCTCTGCAAATGAGAGACAGCTGGCCGATTGTGACTGATGCAACCGGTGAAATTATCTGGATACCCGGCTTGAAAAAATCCATTTTTGAAGATCTTGTGATTCCAAACGGCGACCGCATTGTATTACAATATAGACAGCATGAAATGTGTAGGGGGCAAGCAAAATCATGAAACAAGATATTGAATCAGTTTTGATCTCTGAAGAAGAGATTCAAAAGAAAGTAAAAGAGCTTGGAGCTGATTTAACAAGCGAGTACAAAGATAAATTTCCGCTGGCGATCGGTGTATTAAAGGGAGCTCTTCCTTTTATGGCAGACCTCTTGAAACATATTGATACATATTTGGAAATGGATTTCATGGATGTATCAAGCTACGGAAATTCAACCGTTTCTTCTGGAGAAGTAAAAATCATAAAAGATTTGGATACATCTGTAGAAGGCCGGGACATCTTAATTATTGAAGATATTATCGACAGTGGGTTAACGTTAAGTTATCTTGTAGAGCTCTTCCGATACCGTAAAGCAAAATCAATTAAGATTGTTACCCTTTTGGATAAACCAAGCGGAAGAAAAGCGGATATTAAAGCAGACTACGTAGGCTTTAAAGTTCCTGACGCATTTGTTGTGGGTTACGGACTTGATTACGCTGAGCGATATCGCAATCTGCCTTATATCGGAGTGTTAAAACCGGCAGTTTATGAAAGCTGATAAGCGGCCTGCTTCCGAGATGGTTATTGGTTGTATTGGAATGATTTTCTATGATACTATTGAACATAGTTGTGCTTACTGTGGGAGGAGGTAAGGAATGAATCGGGTCTTCCGTAATACCATTTTTTATTTACTTATTTTATTAGTAGTAATCGGGGTTGTGAGTTATTTCCAAACCTCAAATCCGAAAACAGAAAATATGTCGTACAGTACGTTTATCACAAACCTGGATAACGGGAAGGTAGATAGCGTTTCGGTTCAGCCTGTCAGGGGTGTTTATGAGGTAAAAGGACAGCTGAAAAACTACGACAAGGATCAATACTTTTTGACTCATGTTCCTGAAGGAAAGGGAGCAGACCAGATATTTAGTGCGTTGAAAAAGACGGATGTGAAAGTTGAGCCCGCTCAAGAAACGAGCGGATGGGTGACGTTCTTGACGACCATCATCCCGTTTGTCATTATCTTCATTCTGTTTTTCTTCCTGCTTAACCAGGCTCAAGGCGGCGGAAGCCGTGTTATGAACTTCGGTAAGAGTAAAGCGAAGCTCTATACAGAGGAAAAGAAACGTGTCAAATTTAAAGATGTAGCTGGCGCTGATGAAGAAAAGCAAGAGCTTGTCGAGGTTGTTGAGTTTCTTAAAGATCCTCGCAAGTTCGCCGAGCTAGGCGCAAGAATACCTAAAGGCGTACTGTTAGTAGGGCCTCCTGGTACTGGTAAAACATTACTTGCCAGAGCTTCTGCGGGCGAAGCCGGTGTACCTTTCTTCAGCATCAGCGGATCTGATTTCGTTGAAATGTTTGTCGGTGTCGGTGCTTCCCGTGTGCGTGATTTGTTCGAAAATGCTAAGAAGAACGCGCCTTGTTTGATCTTTATTGATGAGATCGACGCAGTAGGGCGTCAGCGTGGAGCAGGTCTTGGCGGCGGGCACGATGAACGTGAACAGACGCTTAACCAGCTGCTTGTTGAAATGGACGGCTTTAGCTCAAACGAAGGAATCATCATTATTGCGGCTACAAACCGCGCGGATATCTTGGACCCTGCCTTGCTTCGTCCGGGACGTTTTGACCGTCAGATCACTGTCGACCGACCTGATGTCATCGGCCGTGAAGCGGTATTGCAAGTCCATGCGAGAAACAAACCGCTTGATGAAACAGTTAATCTCAAAGCGATCGCTACGAGAACACCTGGATTCTCCGGCGCTGATTTAGAAAACCTATTGAATGAAGCAGCTCTTGTAGCCGCTCGTCAAAATAAGAAAAAAATTGATATGCGCGACATTGATGAAGCAACGGATCGAGTCATTGCCGGTCCGGCTAAGAAAAGCCGTGTCATATCGAAGAAAGAACGCAATATCGTAGCTTATCACGAAGCCGGTCATACCGTCATCGGACTTGTTTTGGATGAAGCGGATATGGTTCATAAAGTAACAATTGTACCTCGCGGGCAGGCTGGCGGTTATGCGGTTATGCTTCCTAGAGAAGACCGTTACTTCCAGACGAAACCTGAACTGCTTGATAAGATTGTCGGTCTCTTGGGCGGACGTGTTGCTGAAGAAATCATCTTTGGCGAAGTCAGCACAGGAGCGCACAATGACTTCCAGCGCGCGACAAATATAGCAAGAAGAATGGTTACAGAGTTCGGTATGTCCGACAAACTGGGTCCGCTGCAATTTGGCCAATCCCAGGGCGGTCAAGTATTCCTAGGCCGTGATTTCAACAACGAGCAAAACTACAGTGAACAAATCGCTTATCAAATCGATCAGGAAATTCAGCGTTTCATTAAAGAAAGCTATGAACGCGCGAAGACTATTCTGACAGAAAATCGCGATAAGCTTGAATTGATCGCTCAAACATTGCTTGAAGTTGAAACATTGGATGCTGAACAAATCAAGCATCTTACAGATCATGGTACATTGCCGGAGCGCAAGTTCTCAGATGATCATGAGAAGAGCGATGATGTAAAAGTTAACATTCTGTCAAAAACAGAAGAAGAAAAGAAAGACAATCCTAAAGAATAAATTCACTTTCTTACTCTGAAAAAACTGCCAGCTTGTCTTGGCAGTTTTTTTGTTGTGAAAAAGGATAAAAGACAGTTATTTCTGAACACCCGGATATGGTATCGTTTTATTTACAAATCAGTTACTGATCGTGTATGGTATTGTAGAATGTTGTAAAACTAATGATAGAGAAACTATTCAAAAGTGGTGATAGAGGTTGTTACTGGTTATTGATGTGGGGAACACCAACACCGTGATTGGTGTATATCATGATGGGGAATTAGAATATCACTGGCGTATTGAGACCAGCAGGCATAAAACAGAAGATGAGTTCGGAATGCTTCTGCACTCTTTATTTGAATATGTCGGTCTTATGTTTGAGCAAATTGAAGGAATTATTATTTCATCAGTTGTGCCGCCGATTATGTTTGCATTAGAAAGAATGTGCAAGAAATACTTTCATATCGACCCGCAAATTGTCGGTCCCGGTATGAAAACAGGTTTAAATATAAAATATGATAATCCAAAAGAGGTCGGGGCAGACAGGATCGTCAACGCCGTCGCGGCCATTCAGTTATACGGCAGCCCTCTCATTGTTGTCGATTTTGGAACGGCGACGACGTATTGTTATATTGATGAAAACAAACAATACATGGGCGGAGCGATAGCCCCGGGTATTACAATTTCTACAGAGGCGCTGTACTCCCGTGCCGCGAAATTGCCTCGAATAGAAATTGCCCGTCCTGATCAAATCATCGGCAAAAACACAGTTACTGCGATGCAGTCGGGAATTTTATTTGGCTATGTCGGCCAAGTGGAAGGAATCGTTAAAAGAATGAAATGGCAGTCGAGCCAAGAGCCTAAAGTCATTGCGACCGGGGGCCTTGCGCCATTGATTGCGAATGAATCAGATTGTATAGATATCGTCGACCCGTTCTTAACCCTGAAAGGGCTTGAAATTATTTATGAACGGAATCGCGTAGGAAGTGTATAGGAGGTTACAATGGATTATTTAGTTAAAGCTCTTGCGTATAACGGAAAGGTTCGGGCATATGCAGCGGACACTACTGATATGGTTAATGAGGCTCAAAGGCGCCATGATACATGGCCGACAGCTTCAGCGGCGATAGGCCGTACAATGACAGCAACACTAATGCTCGGAGCTATGCTGAAAGGCGACAATAAGCTTACGGTTAAAGTGGAGGGCGGCGGCCCAATCGGTGCAATTGTTGCCGATGCCAATGCAAAAGGAGAAGTGCGGGCATATGTATCAAATCCGCACGTTCATTTTGACCTGAATGAACATGGCAAGCTTGATGTCAGACGAGCCGTAGGTACGGACGGAACATTAAGTGTCGTAAAAGATGTGGGAATGCGTGATTATTTCACAGGCCAAGTAGAAATAGTCTCCGGAGAGTTGGGAGATGATTTCACGTATTATCTCGTTTCGTCTGAGCAGGTTCCTTCTTCAGTCGGCGTGGGTGTGCTTGTCAATCCTGATAACACCATTTTAGCATCCGGAGGATTTATCCTGCAGCTCCTGCCGGGAACCGATGAGGAAACCATCACAAAAATTGAACAGCGTCTCTCTCAAGTAGAGCCTATTTCTAAGCTGATCCAAAAAGGTCTGACGCCAAAAGAGGTTCTGGAAGAAGTATTAGGGGAGAAACCTGATATTTTGGAAACCATGCCGGTCAAATTTCACTGTCCTTGTTCAAAAGAACGATTCACAACAGCCATTTTGGGACTAGGCAAAAAAGAAATTCAAGATATGATAGAAGAAGACGGACAAGCCGAAGCAGAATGCCATTTTTGTAATGAAAAATATTTATTTACAAAAGAAGAGCTGGAAGAGCTTCGAGACGAAACAACCCGCTAAGCTCTTTAGCGGGTTGTTTTATGATTGAAAAGAAGGGGCTGAAGTTGAATTTGAAATCAAGAACAATTTGGACAATCATTGTGGGTGTGCTTTTGGTCAGTTGTATCGTTGTTGCGTATAAGTTAACGAAATCACAGGCGGCAGCAACCCAGTCTCAAGAATCGATCGCTACCATTGGAGATAAAAGTGTAACAAGAGAAGATTGGCTGAAGAAAATGGAGGATGAATACGGAAAGGCGACACTTGAAGACATGATTAACGTCCGCGTGGTGGAACAGCTCGCCAAAAAGAACAAACTCAAGGTATCAGATAGTGATATCGAGCGTGAATTTCTCTTGATCAAAGCAGTGAATAATTCTTTTTATGAGGACGAGCATACAACTGAAAAAGAGTGGAAGGACCAAATCCGTTACAATATCCTGCTGGAAGAACTGCTCACAAAAGACATTGATATTTCCGAGAAAGAAATGAAATCATTTTACACTAAAAATAAAGAGCTGTATCAATTTGATGATTCATACCGAATCCGTCATATCGTGGTAAAGGATCAAGAAGAAGCAAACCGGGTCTTAAAGGACCTAAAGGGCGGGTCAAGTTTTGAAGCAGTGGCGGCAGAACGTTCAACCGACAGATATACTTCACCATACGGCGGGGATCTTGGTTTCGTCACAGAAGCACAGGACAGCATTCCGGCCGCATATATAACGGAGGCCAGAACGCTTAAAGAAAACGAATGGTCGGCTGAACCGATTAAAGTCAGTAAAGGGTATGCGATTATTCAGCTGAAGGAAAAACTGAATGCCAGAACATTTACATACGACGAAGTGAAGGACCAGATTAAACGGCAGATTGCCATGGATCAATTAGGCGATAAAGCCACTGTCAAAACCCTTTGGAAAGAAGCTGACGTGTCTTGGTTTTACGATGATGAAGAAAACTAAAAGATTGACAAAAAATTTTGAAATTGATAGATTGTATACATAATACCAATAAAAATAGTCGGAAATTGAGGTGTCGAGGATGGTACGTGTAGCAAACTCCATTACTGAATTGATTGGAAATACTCCAATAGTCAAACTAAATCGTCTGGTTGAAGAAAACAGCGCGGATGTTTATCTGAAACTCGAATATATGAATCCGGGAAGCAGCGTAAAGGATCGTATAGGATTTGCGATGATTGAAGCTGCTGAAAAAGAAGGCAAACTGAAAGCCGGAGATACAATCATCGAGCCCACAAGCGGAAACACGGGAATCGGGCTTGCGATGGTAGCTGCTGCTAAAGGTTTAAAAGCCATTTTAGTCATGCCTGACACAATGAGTATGGAACGCCGCAACCTTCTTCGCGCTTACGGTGCTGAATTAGTGCTTACACCAGGCGCTGAGGGAATGAAAGGCGCGATCAAAAAAGCAGAAGAACTAGCTGAAGAGCACGGTTACTTTGTGCCTCAGCAATTTAATAACCCGGCAAACGCCGAAATTCATCGCCAAACAACCGGTAAAGAAATCGTTGAGCAGTTCGGTGAAGACCAGCTTGATGCGTTCGTAGCCGGAATCGGAACAGGCGGAACCATTACAGGAGCAGGTGAAGTACTGAAGGAAGCTTATCCTTCTATAAGAATCTATGCGGTTGAGCCGTCTGATTCTCCAGTGCTTTCAGGAGGAAAACCAGGCCCTCATAAAATTCAAGGAATTGGGGCGGGATTTGTGCCTGAAATCTTAAATACTGAAGTTTATGATGAAATTTTCCCTGTGAAGAATGAAGAAGCCTTTGAATATGCGCGTAAAGCTGCACGTGAAGAAGGAATTCTAGGCGGAATTTCATCCGGCGCCGCAATCTATGCAGCGCTTCAAGTAGCGAAAAAACTAGGAAAAGGCAAAAAAGTCTTGGCTGTTATTCCAAGTAACGGTGAACGCTACTTAAGTACACCGCTTTACCAATTTGAATAGAAAATGTGTGAAAACTCCCGGATCTGCGCCGGGAGTTTTTTTATGTGAATGTCTCGAAAACGCCAAGTATGCTGCGAATCTTATTTTTGGAAGCGAAATTCACCTTTTTTCACTAACAAGATTGCTTTAAAATAAAGATAAGCAGAAAACGAAGGCAGAGGATTGATACAATGGCACAACGAAGACCGGCAGGCAGAAAAATACCTTTTGACCAAGAAACTTTTTTACAACAATATGAGAATCTTGCGCAGTCCAGAAAACAGCATGTTCTTTTGGATAGCGCCAGAGGCGGGAGATACAGTATTGCCGGTCTTGATCCGATTGCGACAGCAAAGGGAAAAGACGGTATCACCACTATAAAATTTAATGGAGAAACAATATTTAAAGAAGGTGACCCATTCCGCGCGTTTTACAGCTGGTTTGAAACTCTTCAAACTGAAACGAATGAAGAATTTCCCGACTTTCAAGGCGGAGCAATCGGCTTTCTCAGTTATGATTACGCACGCTACATTGAAAACTTTAAGATGCTTGCATTAGACGATTTGGAAACACCGGATCTGTATTTTCTCGTATTCGATGATATAGCTGTCTATGACCATGAAGAAGAAGCGCTCTGGCTGATTACCCATACAGAGAAAGATGACCAAGCGTTAGCGGAGATGAAGCTTTCCGCCCTGGAACAAATGTGGTTAGCGGAAAACAGCGCATCACCGCTTCCGCAAGAACCAAAACCAAGCGCTGACAAATCATTTGCAGTTCCGTTTACTGAAGAGAGTTTTTCTCAGGCTGTTGAGAAAATTAAGCAATACATTGCAAGCGGAGATGTATTTCAAGTCAATCTTTCCGTCAGGCAGTCCACAACTCTCTCTGCTCATCCGTACAAGATCTATAAAACGCTGAGAGAGATAAATCCATCTCCGTATATGTCGTATCTTGAAACCCCGGAATTTCAAATTATATGCGGTTCTCCGGAGCTTCTTGTCAGCAAAAAAGGCAAAATGCTTGAGACTAGACCGATCGCGGGAACGCGCTCTAGAGGAAAAGACGGCGCAGAGGATGAAGCGCTGGCAAACGAATTAATTCAAAACGAGAAGGAACGGGCAGAGCATGTCATGCTGGTCGATCTTGAACGGAATGATCTAGGCAGAGTATCCAGTTATGGATCTGTACGGGTCAATGAATTTATGGCTATAGAAAAATACTCCCATGTCATGCACATTGTTTCCAATGTACAAGGCGAATTGCGTGAAGGAAATGACGCCGTAGACATTATCCATGCAGTATTTCCGGGAGGCACCATTACGGGCGCGCCGAAAGTAAGAACGATGGAAATTATAGAAGAACTTGAGCCCACAAGGCGCGGGCTTTATACTGGATCTATAGGATGGCTGGGATATAATCAAGATATGCAATTTAATATCGTGATCCGGACAATCTATGCAGCCGGGGGGCAAGCCTTCATGCAATCCGGCGCAGGAGTTGTCATTGATTCGGTTCCTAAGCATGAGTACAGGGAATCCTTCAAAAAAGCTTTTGCGATGAAGAAGGCGTTAGAGCAGAGCCAAGAAGAGAAAAAAATTAGATGAGGTGAGCTGAGAAATGATTTTAATGATTGATAATTACGATTCATTTACGTACAACCTAGTGCAATATTTAGGCGAGCTTGGTGAGGAACTTATCGTCAAACGAAACGATGAAATCACAATCGAGCAAATTGAGGAGCTGTCGCCGGACTTTTTAATGATTTCTCCTGGACCGTGCAGTCCTGATGAGGCTGGGATCAGCCTGGAAGCAATCAAACATTTTGCTGGTAAGGTACCCATTTTTGGGGTATGTCTCGGACATCAATCAATCGCACAGGTTTTCGGCGGAGACGTTGTAAGGGCGGAGCGCCTCATGCATGGGAAGACATCTGAAATAGAACACGATGGTTTAACTGTATTTGAAGGTTTGCAAAACCCGCTTGTCGCCACCCGGTACCATTCGCTCATTGTAAAAGCAGAGACACTTCCGGACTGTTTCACGGTGTCGGCCCGGACAAAAGAAGGAGAAATCATGGCTATTCGGCATAATGCCCTTCCGATTGAGGGAGTTCAATTCCATCCCGAATCGATTATGACCTCTTTTGGCAAAGACATGCTTAGAAATTTCATAGAGACGCACCGTAAGGAAGTAACGGCGTGATCATATATTTGAACGGTCAATTTATAGAGGAGAAAGAAGCATCTCTTTCTCCTTTTGACCATGGTTTCTTGTACGGTATCGGTGTGTTTGAAACCTTCAGGCTATATGAAGGCCGGCCTTTTCTGATCGAATGGCATTTAGAAAGGCTGGAGCGGGCGGCAAAGGATCTGCAGATCAAGCACAGAATAACAAAAGAAGAACTTACGGATATGGTGGACAACCTGCTCCGGCTGAATCATATAGAAGACGGAAACGCCCGTGTCAGGCTGAATATCTCTGCGGGCGTCAGCACCAAGGGCTTTACCGCTCAAACTTATGAAAACCCCACAGTACTCTGTTTTGTAAATCCTTTGATTCCGGAAAACCTGCCCGTTCAAAAAGAGGGGAAGGTTCTGACTATCCGGAGAAATACGCCGGAAGGGCAGTATCGGTTAAAATCACATCATTATTTAAATAATATGTATGCAAAACAAGAGCTTGGCAACGATCCTCGGTATGAAGGGATTTTCTTAACCGAGGACGGCGCTGTAGCAGAGGGCATCATTTCTAATATTTTTTGGTCTATAGGTAAATGCATTTATACACCGTCGCTTGATACCGGAATACTTGACGGAGTGACAAGGCGTTTTGTGATTGAAAAAATGGAGAAGCTTGGAGCGGAAGTAAAGACTGGCCGTTTTCGGCTGGAGTCCCTCTTAACGGCTGACGAAGCATGGATGACAAACTCCGTTCTGGAGATTGTTCCATTTTCTAAGATTGAAGAGGCAGCATTTCCCGGCGTAAGCGGGGAAATGACAGCCTTTCTTCAAGAACTATATACGAATGACAGGCTAGGATAGAAAAGAGGGGGAAGAGAATGGCGCAGCAAACGATTGAACAAACCAAACTGCTTCACGCCAAGCATCACAAGTTATCATTGAAAGAAAAGACGCTGGTGATGGGGATTTTAAATGTAACGCCGGACTCTTTCTCGGACGGCGGGAAATACGAAAATACAGATATGGCGCTCCGGCATGCCATACAGATGATTGACGACGGCGCCCATATTATTGATATAGGCGGAGAATCAACCAGGCCCGGTGCTGAGTATGTATCAGAAGACGAAGAGCTGTCACGAGTCATTCCGGCTATTGAGCGAATAACGAGTGAACTGGATGTCCCAATCTCTATAGATACGTATAAAGCAGCTGTTGCTGATGAAGCAGTTAAAGCGGGAGCTTCCATCATTAACGATATTTGGGGAGCGAAAGCAGAGCCGGAAATGGCAGCTGTGGCAGCTGCTCATAAAGTTCCCATTGTGCTGATGCATAACCGCTCGGAGCGGAATTACGATGACTTAATTCCTGATATGCTTGCTGATTTAATGGAAAGTGTAAAAATCGCAAAAGAGGCCGGAGTGGCGGACAAGCATATTATCCTTGATCCGGGTATCGGGTTTGCGAAAACATATCATGATAACCTGGCTGTTATGAATAAGCTTGAGATCTTCAGCGGACTCGGCTATCCGATGCTTCTAGGAACTTCGAGGAAAAAATTCATCGGCCGTGTATTGGATCTTCCGCCTGAAGAGCGAGCGGAAGGCACGGGTGCAACGGTGTGCCTCGGCATTCAAAAGGGCTGTGATATAGTCAGAGTGCATGATGTTAAACAAATCGCAAGAATGGCTAAAATGATGGATGCCATGCTGAATAAAGGAGGGGCGCATCATGGATAAAGTCTATGTGGAAGGCATGGAGTTTTACGGATATCATGGTGTTTTTGAAGAAGAAAACAAACTCGGACAGCGCTTCAAAGTCGACTTGACAGCGGAGCTTGATTTGAGCAAAGCCGGTCAGACGGATGACTTGGAACAAACGATTAACTATGCTGAGCTTTACCATGTGTGTCAGGATATCGTAGAAGGCGAACCGGTAAATCTTGTTGAGACGTTGGCGGAACGCATTGCCGATACCGTACTGAAAAAATTTCTGCCGGTACAGCAATGCACGGTAAAAGTCATTAAGCCGGACCCTCCTATTCGCGGGCACTACAAATCAGTTGCCATCGAAATGACGAGAACTAAATCATGAACAATACAGCCTATATTGCGCTCGGCTCAAATATCGGAGATCGGGAAAGCTATTTGAGACAAGCTGTGGTGCTGCTCCATCAGCATGAAGCCGTTACAGTAACAAAAGTGTCTTCCATCTATGAAACCGATCCGGTCGGTTATGAAGCGCAGGATGAGTTTTTGAATATGGCGGCAGAAATTAAAACCTCTTTGACTCCATTCGAGCTGCTTGATCTTACGCAGAGTATTGAATCAGAATTGGGAAGAAAGAGAGATATCAGATGGGGACCGCGAACGGCAGACCTTGACATTTTGCTTTATAATCGTGAAAATATTGAAACAGAGCAATTAATTGTTCCGCATCCGAGAATGTATGAGCGTTTATTTGTCCTTGCGCCGTTAAAAGAGATTTGCCCGCAAGTGGAAAATAATAAAATAAGCGCTGAAACAAACCAAGAAGGTGTAAGAGTATGGAAGCAGAAATCTGGGGTAGACGAATTCGTGCATTCAGAAAGCTGAAAGGGTATACTCAAGAAGGATTTGCAAAGGCTTTAGGCATATCAGTTTCCATTCTCGGCGAAATTGAACGAGGGAACCGTTTGCCGTCACCTGCTATTATTAAAGATGTGGCCGATGCTTTAAATATAAGTGCGGAGGAATTAGCCCCGCCAGAAAATAATAATAAATGAAAGGAGGGGAAAAATGTTTAAAATCGGTGATATTCAATTGAAAAACCGGGTTGTGCTGGCCCCTATGGCTGGTGTCTGCAACTCAGCATTCAGATTGACTGTAAAGGAATTCGGAGCCGGATTGGTATGCGCTGAAATGGTCAGCGACAAAGCGATCCTTTACAACAATGCGAAAACAATGGGTATGCTTTACATTGATGAACGTGAAAAACCGCTCAGCCTTCAAATCTTCGGAGGAAAAAAGGAAACCCTTGTGGAAGCGGCGAAGTTTGTAGACCAGAACACAACTGCTGATATCATTGATATTAACATGGGATGTCCAGTACCAAAGATTACAAAATGTGATGCGGGAGCAAAATGGCTTCTCGATCCTGATAAGATTTATGAAATGGTTTCTGCAGTAGTGGAATCCGTCGATAAGCCGGTCACTGTAAAAATGAGAATGGGCTGGGATGAAGACCACATTTTCGCGGTGAAAAACGCACAGGCTGTTGAGCGTGCGGGCGGAAAAGCAGTTGCGCTTCACGGCCGTACAAGAGTGCAGATGTACGAAGGAACCGCAAATTGGGATATCATCAAAGAGGTTAAGCAATCAGTATCTATACCGGTAATCGGTAACGGTGATGTCAAAACGCCGCAGGACGCTAAGCGGATGCTTGATGAAACCGGAGTCGACGGTGTTATGATCGGACGTGCAGCGCTGGGGAATCCATGGATGATTTACCGTACGGTTCAATACCTTGAAACAGGTGAATTAAAAGACGAACCGCAAGTGCGTGAAAAAATGGCGGTATGTAAGCTTCATCTGGACCGCTTAATTGATTTAAAAGGTGAAAATGTAGCAGTCAGAGAGATGAGAAAACACGCTGCTTGGTACTTGAAAGGCGTAAGAGCCAATGCGAAAGTTCGTAACGAAATTAACCATTGCGAAACGCGGGAAGAACTTGTGCAGCTATTGGATGCATTTACGGTTGAAGTTGAGGCAAAAGAGCTTCAAGACGCAAAGGTAGGATAACGATCACCTCTATTTGCTGCTCACTGCCAGTTTTTTTGCTGGCAGTTTTTCTGCTTTTTTCATGAAAATAAACGTAACGGAGTGATACCAATGAGTCAAGAAGAGCAAAATCATGAGGAATTGAACGACCAGCTGCAAGTCAGACGAGATAAAATGAACCAATTAAGAGATAACGGCATAGATCCTTTCGGGAAACGCTATGACCGCTCCCATCAATCTGAACAAATCATCGCAGCGTACCAAGAACTATCTAAAGAAGAATTAGAAGAAAAAGCGATCGAAGTTACAATTGCAGGCCGCATGATGACAAAACGCGGCAAAGGAAAAGCCGGATTTGCCCATCTCCAGGACTTAGAAGGCCAAATCCAAATTTACGTAAGAAAAGACAGTGTCGGCGACGAGCAATATGAGATTTTCAAAACGTCCGACCTCGGTGACTTAATCGGTGTTACAGGAAAAGTGTTCAAAACAAATGTTGGGGAACTATCTGTTAAAGCAACGTCATTTGAATTGCTGACAAAAGCTTTACGTCCGCTGCCGGATAAATATCACGGCCTGAAAGATGTGGAACAGCGCTACCGCCAACGCTATCTTGACCTCATTGTGAACCCTGATAGTAAAAACACATTCATTGCACGAAGCAAAATCATTCAAGCAATGAGAAGATACTTAGATGATCACGGATACTTAGAAGTTGAAACACCAACAATGCACAGCATTCCGGGAGGAGCATCCGCACGCCCGTTTATCACTCATCACAATGCATTAGACATGCCGCTTTACATGCGTATAGCAATCGAACTGCACTTAAAACGTTTGATTGTCGGCGGTTTAGAGAAAGTATATGAAATCGGCCGTGTTTTCCGCAACGAAGGCGTATCTACACGTCATAACCCTGAATTCACTATGATTGAATTATATGAGGCGTATGCTGATTATCAAGACATCATGAGTTTAACGGAAAATCTTATCGCTCATATCGCTCAAGAAGTGCTCGGCTCTACAACTATCCAATACGGTGAAGAACAAATTGATCTTAAACCTGAGTGGAAAAGACTTCATATGGTAGACGCAGTTAAAGAAGCAACAGGCGTTGATTTCTGGAATGAAGTGACTGTTGAGCAAGCGCGTGACTATGCAAAAGAACATGGCGTGGAAATCACGAAATCTATGACAGTAGGCCATATCATTAACGAGTTCTTTGAACAAAAAATCGAAGAAACATTGATTCAGCCAACATTTATTTACGGTCACCCTGTAGAGATTTCTCCTCTTGCTAAGAAAAACCCTGAGGACCCTCGCTTTACAGATCGTTTTGAGCTGTTTATCGTCGGCCGTGAGCATGCGAATGCATTTACCGAACTAAATGACCCTATCGACCAAAGAGAACGATTTGAGGCGCAATTAAAAGAAAGAGAAGAAGGGAACGACGAAGCGCATATGATGGACGAAGACTTTGTCGAGGCTCTTGAATACGGAATGCCGCCAACAGGCGGACTTGGCATCGGTATTGACCGTCTTGTCATGCTTTTAACAAATGCTCCTTCTATTAGAGATGTATTATTATTCCCTCAAATGAGACAGCGTTAATTTAAAAGAGTGCCAGCCTTATCATGAATAGGGAAGGCACTCTTTTTTTGAAACAAAATCACTATTAAAGTTTTTTTGTTTTTTCTTCAAAAAAACTATTGCACTATTATTTATAGGATGGTATATTATTATTCGTTGCCGCTAAACAAGGCGATAACGAAAAAAAGAATTTGAAAAAAGTTGTTGACTTTGAAAGAGCGAATTGATATAATAATAAAGTCGCTCAAACAAAGCGGACAAGATGATCTTT
>NZ_LSBB01000020.1 GCF_001584335.1 Bacillus atrophaeus | reverse complement strand
CAGCAGCTGGAAGATGGAGGTGTCGGCTACAATATGCCTGCGGTGCTTGAGCTGGAAGGCAAGCTTGACCGCAAACGGCTGGAGACGGCCTTCCAAGCGCTGATCAGCCGCCATGAGTCGCTCCGGACGTCCTTTGAAACCGGAAACGGAGGGGAGCCGGTCCAGCACATCCATCATGAGGTGCCGTTTACGGTGACCGAAGAGAACTCGGCTGATGCGTTTGTACGCCCTTTTGATCTCAGCCAGGCTCCGCTTTTCAGAGCGGGACTCGTAAAAGAAACAAACGAGCGGCATGTCCTTTTGGTCGACATGCATCACATCATTTCTGACGGCGTCTCAGTCAATACGCTCATTCGGGAATTTGGAGAATTGTACGCCGGGCGGAAACTTGAGCCGCTGCGCATCCAATACAAAGATTACGCCGTATGGCAGCAGGAATTCAAAAAAGGCGACATATATGAGAAGCAGGAATCTTATTGGCTGAAGCAGCTCGGCGGCGAGCTGCCTGTGCTTGAACTGCCGGCGGACAAGCCCCGTCCGGCGGTGCGAAGCTTCGCCGGTGACAAGATCTCATTTACTCTGGACCAAGAAGTCACGTCCGGCCTGAACCGCCTCGCGCGGGAAAACGGCAGCACCTTGTATATGGTGCTTCTTGCGGCCTACTCAGCTCTTTTGTCACGCCTCAGCGGGCAAGAGGAGATTGTGGTCGGATCGCCGATCGCCGGCCGTCCGCATGAAGACCTTGAACCTGTGCTCGGCATGTTTGTGAACACGTTGGCGCTTCGGACACGCCCAGAGGGCGGAAAGGGTTTCACAGACTATTTGCAGGAAGTCCGTCAGACAGCGTTGGAAGCTTATGAACATCAGGATTATCCATTTGAAGAACTGGTCGAAAAGTTGGACGTTTATCGGGATACAAGCCGCAATCCGCTGTTTGATGCAATGCTCGTCGTGCAGAATATCGAGCATGAGCAGCTGACAATGGATGGACTTCAGCTGAAACCGGCTGGTGCTTCCCACTCTGTATCTAAATTCGATTTAACGCTGCAAGCTTCTGAAGGAAACAAAGAAATTCATCTGCAATTTGAATATGCGACAGCACTGTTTCAAAAGAAAACGATAGAGCGCTGGGCATCTCATTTATCGAACATGCTGCACGAGATCGCTCACAGCCCGCAGACAGTTTTGAGGGACATCAGCATCCTTACCCAGAAGGAGAAAGACCTGCTGCTGAATGGGTTTAATAACGTAACTGAAACGAACGTTCAAGACCAAACGCTTCAAGAGCTTTTTCAAACACAAGCCGCAAGAACACCAGAAGCAACAGCTCTTGTCAGCGGTGAAAAAACACTTACTTATCAAGAGCTGGATCAGTGGTCCAACAGAATCGCCCGGACTTTACGCACTAAGGGTGTAGGCCCGGACACAGCGGTAGGTGTATTGGCGCCGCGTTCATTCAGCATGACAGCGGCTATTCTGGGAATCTGGAAAGCTGGCGGCGCTTATGTTCCTCTTGATCCGGAGTATCCTGCGGAGCGTAAGAATTATATCTTGAGTGACAGCCGCGCAAAACTGCTAGTCACAGTCAGTGCTGCGGCCCATAAAGCACCGGCAGATTATGAAGGTGAAGTTCTGCTGCTTGAAGACGTGTGTGAAAATGATGCTTCCCGTCTGCCTGAATATTCATATTCTCACAACCTGGCATATATCATTTACACATCAGGAACAACAGGACAGCCTAAAGGGGTAATGGTCGAACACAGAGGAATAGCCAATACCCTCGAATGGCGCAGGAATGCTTACGCTTTACAAGAAGAAGATACAGTGCTTCAGCTCTTTTCCTTTGCATTTGACGGTTTTGTCACCAGCATGTTCACACCGCTTTTATCAGGAGCGAAAGTCGTGATGCCCGAAGAGGAAGAAGCCAAAGATATACTCGCCATTAAGCATAATCTTGCGTATTATCGCATCACCCATATGATTATCGTTCCGGTTCTGTATAGGGCGCTTTTGGATGTATTGAAACCTGAAGATGTTCAGACGCTTAGAATCGTAACATTGGCAGGCGAAGCCGCAGACAGGGAATTAACCGATCGAAGTTTGGCCATTTCACCGAATACAGAGCTTGCCAATGAATATGGACCGACAGAAAACAGTGTAGCTACAACGGCGATGAGACATTTAGAACGGCAGAAAACGATAAGTATCGGAAAGCCGATAAACAATACACAAGTCTATATTTTAGATGGAAACAATCTGCAGCCGATCGGTGTCGCCGGGGAATTGTGCATTGCAGGAACCGGACTTGCCAGAGGATATGTCAACCTTCCCGAACTGACCGAACAAACTTTTGTTCCGCATCCTTTTCATTCTGGAAAACGAATGTATCGAACAGGGGATATGGCGAAGTGGCAGGCAGACGGCACGCTTGAATATATCGGACGGATGGATGACCAGATTAAAATCAGAGGGCACAGAGTGGAAATAGAAGAAGTTGAGACCGTCCTGCGCCGCACAGACGGAGTAAAAGAAGCGGCAGTCTTAGCACGTGAAACGTCTCTCGGCCAGATGGAACTGTGCGCATATATCGTTACAGAGCCGGAAACAAGTGTTGTAAGCGTGCGTGCCGCATTGGCAAGCAGCATGCCGTCTTATATGATCCCTGCCTTCCTGTTAAAACTGGACGCTCTTCCCTTGTCACCAAATGGAAAACTGGATCGGAGGGCACTTCCGCAGCCTGTACATGATGGACAAACCCAGCGCAGCTTCCAAGCTCCAGAAACAGCTATGGAAAAAGAATTGGCTAACATCTGGGCAGAAGTGCTGGGTGCAGAAAGAATCGGAACGGATGAATCGTTTTTCGAACTCGGAGGAGATTCAATCAAAGCATTACAGGTGTCGGCGCGGCTGCATCGGTACGGAAAACAAATGTCCATTAAAGATTTGTTCCGTTATCCGACAATTAAAGAACTGGCATGCTATATCCGGGCATCCAAGGAAAATGCCAGCCAAAGCCCCGTGGAGGGAGAGGTCCAGTGGTCTCCTGTTCAGAAGTGGTTTCTGTCTCAAGACCTTGAGGAAAAACACCATTTCAACCAGTCAGTCATGCTGTACCGGGAGACTCCAGTGGATGAAGAAACGCTCCGTAAAACCTTGAAAGCCATTGTCGAACATCATGATGCATTACGGTTAATTTTCCCGAAAAACGGACGTGAAAACTGGAGTCAGTTCAATTTGCCTATCGGTGCGTCTGAGGAAGCATTGTACGGACTTCAGATCATTGAATTAAAGGCACCGGTAGACGGATCACCGACTGAACCCGCATGGTACGAAGCGGCTATTAAAAATCATGTGGCGAAAATTCAGCACGGGATGGACCTAGAGAAAGGGCCGTTGTTCCAAGCGGGGTTATTCCGTACTGCAGGCGGTGACTTCCTGTTTCTTGCAGCTCATCACCTGACAGTGGACGGTGTTTCATGGCGTGTGATTTTAGAAGATCTGGCGTCCGGGTATACTCAGGCTTTAAATGGAGAGGACATTAAACTGCCTCCTAAGACAGATTCATTCAAAGCATACACGGATAAAGTCGCCGAATATGCAGAAAACAGACAGCTGCTTCGGCAAAAAGAGTATTGGAGAGAAACGGAAGAATATCAGATTGAAGCCTTGCCCTCAAAAGAGACCACGGATCAGACATCAGCTAAGGAAAAACGGGAGACTGTTTCGTTCACATTGAAGGAAGAGGACACTGAGGCGCTGCTAACCCGTGTCAACAAGGTTTACAATACAGATACTCAAGATCTTCTGCTGGCTTCTGCCGTCCTAGCTTTACAGGACTGGATCGAGCGTCCTGCCGTCAAAGTGTTACTGGAAAGCCACGGCCGTGAAGATGTGTTAGACGGCCTTGACATCAGCCGCACTGTAGGATGGTTTACGGCTATTTATCCGGTATTACTCAAATTGGACTCAGAAACACCAGCTGAAAAAAGCGAAGACTCCATCAGCCGCATGCTGAAAACAACAAAAGACACCTTAAGACGCGTACCGGATAAAGGTTTCGGGTACGGCATTCTCAAATATGTAACGCCGCCTGAAAAAGCAGACATCAAGTTCAGCCATGCACCGGACATCAGCTTCAATTACCTTGGTCAATTTGGAATCGGCAATGATACGAAGCAGCAAGAACCTGAGCCAGATACATTTACGTTTTCTCCTGTAGGAAACGGAGAAGACATCAGTCCTTCATGGAATCGGGAACAATCCCTGGACATCAGCGCTCTGGTTGCAGAAGGAAAATTGACATTCAACATGACATACGAAACAGCGCGTTTTCATAAAGAAACAATCGAAAAGCTCTGCGAGAATTGTCATCGTTATTTACTGCAGCTGATCAGACACTGTCTAAACAAAACAGAAGCTGAGAAAACCGTCAGCGACTTTGATGATCGTGAACTAACCGAGGATGCGCTTAAAGATATCAATGATATGCTGAGCCTCCTTTAATCAATACGGGAAGAAAGAGGGTGCAGACTCTATGGATAAAACCAAAAAAATCAAAAATATTTATCCTCTGTCTCACATGCAGGAAGGAATGCTTTTTCATTCCTTCTTGCATGAAAAAGAGGAAGCTTATATCGAACAGTCGCTCTTCACGATAAAAGGAAGCCTCAATTATGATTGGTTTCAGCGCAGCATACAAAAAGTCGTCAGCCGGCATGACATATTCAGATCGGTCTTCCTGCCGCATGTCCCGAATTTGACGGGGCCCCGGCAGGTTGTTCTGGAGGATCGGCAATTGGTTGTCTGCAATGAGGATATTTCGCACCTGTCAAAAACAGAGCAGCACAGCTTTATTGAGCGGTTCAAGGAAAAAGACAAGGCGAAAGGGTTTGATTTGCAAAAAGATACACTTATGCGAATCTCTCTATTAAAACTAGATGACAAGAAGCATATCTGCGTTTGGAGCCACCACCATATTTTAATGGACGGCTGGTGTCTTGGAATCGTCTTGCAGGAATTTATGCATTTCTATCAATCTATCCATTCCGGCAACACCATATCATTGGAGCCGGTCCGGCCCTACAGCACTTATATTTCTTGGCTGGCAGATCAAGACAAGGAGGAAGCAGCGGCTTATTGGAAAACATATTTAGAAAACTACGGCACTCCTTCACCGCTGCCCCGAGTTACTGACCGTGAGATTCAAGAAGGATACCGGCGCGAAGAGCTGACATTCGCACTGGATCAAGAGCTGACGGGTAAACTAAAATCAATCGCCAAACAACACGAATCTACACTTGCTACACTCATGCAGACCATATGGGGAGTGCTGCTGCAGCGCTATAACCGAACGGACGATGTTGTCTTCGGCGCTGTGGTATCAGGGAGGCCTTCAGAGATCGCGGGAGTTGAAACCATGATCGGCCTGTTTATTAATACAGTGCCGGTGCGTATCAAGACAGCGGAAGGAGATACATTTTCCGAGCTGCTTAGACGCTGCCAGCAAAATATGCTGGACGCTGAGCACTTCAGTTTTCAACCTTTATATGATATCCAGTCAAAAACTGCTTTGAAGCAAGAATTAATTGACCATATCATCGTCTTTGAAAATTATCCCTTACAACAAAAAGTGGCAGACTCAGCGGGACATGCTGATGCGCCTTTCGAAATAGAAAATGTAAAAGTGTCAGAGCAATCGGGATACAACTTTAATCTCGTTATCGCTCCCGGTGACGAACTCATCATCAAGTTCAGCTATAATTCGCACGTATTTGATCCTGCATGGATAGCCTGCGTTCGCGATCATCTTACACAAGCTTTACGCTGTGTTGCGGAGAATACAGATATTCCTGCTGCTGACATTTGTGTACTCGATGCTAAAGAGAAGGCCCGTATGATCGAGCAGTTCAATCATACGAAGACCGATTATCCAAAGGACAAGACCATCATCGAGCTGTTTCGGGAGCAAGCAGAAAAGACACCGAAGCATACGGCACTCGTCTCAGGAAACGCCTCAATGACATATCGAGAACTTGACGAAAAATCAGATGCATTATCCCGTCAGCTACTTGAAAATGGCCTAGGGAAAAGCGGAATAGCGGGAATCTTGGCAAAGCATTCTCCCGAACTCATCATCAGTATTCTAGCTGTTTTAAAGGCCGGCGGAACCTATCTGCCGCTGGATGCGGAACTCCCGCCGGAGCGGCTTGTCTATATGCTTGAAGAAAGCGAAGCAGCCATGCTCATTATGCAAAAAGGAATGCAGGCAGACATTGACTTCCCAAGAAAAGTTATCATTGCCGATGCAGAGGCGTCTCTTAACGAAAACAGTGAACCCGTAAATGTGAGGCACACCCCTGATGATTTGGCCTATATCATGTATACTTCCGGTTCAACAGGGCGGCCTAAAGGGGTAATGATCACTCACCGTAATGTCGTTTCGCTTGTATGCAACAGCAATTACACAGCAGCCTCAACAAACGACCGATTTATTTTGACCGGTTCAATCGGCTTCGATGCTGTTACTTTTGAGATCTTCGGGGCCCTGTTAAAGGGTGCATGCCTGCATGTTGTTGATAAATCAACAATGTTAACGCCTGCTGTTTTCAGTGCCTATTTGCATGACAACAAAATAACAGTGCTATTTTTAACGACGGCCCTCTTTAATCAGTTGGCACAGGTTCAGCCGGGCATGTTCTGCCATTTGCACACGTTATATGTCGGAGGAGAAGCATTGTCGCCAGCTCTCATTAATTCGGTCAGACATGCGTGCCCGAAACTTGCGTTGTATAACATTTACGGGCCGACAGAAAATACAACATTCTCAACATATTTTGAAATCAAGCGTGATTATGCGAATCCGATCCCGATCGGAAAGCCGATCAGTAATTCCTCAGCCTGCATTCTGGATTCTAGAGGGCGCCTGCAGCCGATCGGTGTTCCCGGTGAGCTATGTGTCGGCGGGGACGGCGTGGCAAAAGGATATTTGAACAAGCCTGATTTGACGGCAGCCTCTTTCCAACCGCACCCTTACATACCAGGAGAGAGAATGTACCGTACAGGTGATGTAGCCAGATGGCTTCCAGACGGTAATTTGGAATATATCAGCCGGATCGACCGGCAAATCAAAATACGCGGAAAGCGAATTGAACCAGCCGAAATTGAAGCGCGCTTAATGGAAATCGAGGGAGTAAAAGAAGCGGCGGTCACCATCGCAGATACAGGAGAAGAAACACAGCTGTTTGCTTATTATGTCGGGGATGATGGTATAGATGAAGCGGACATCCGCTCTGCTTTATCATCAACGCTCCCAAACTATATGCTTCCGCAGCACTGGGTGCGGCTTGACCGCATGCCGCTTACCGGAAACGGAAAAATCAATCGCAGCGCGCTTCCGGTTCCGGACCGTGTGTCTGTTAATCAGAAAGAAATCATACCGCCGCGAAACTGGGTTGAACAAGAACTGGTCAACATGTGGCAATCAATACTTAACGTACGTCATATCGGCATTCGGGATGATTTTTTTGAACTTGGCGGACATTCACTCAAAGCTCTTCAAGTCATTCATCAATTGAAGAGCAGCCAGCAGATTGACGTACCGATTGAACTCTTGTTTGAGAATCCGACAATTGAACAGCTTGCTGAAAAACTTTATTCTCAACAGATGTCAGCGGCTGAAGATCAACAGGTAAGCAAACTGAATCCAAACGGCAGGCAAAACCTTTTCTGTTTTCCTCCTATTTCAGGATTCGGCATTTTCTTCAAAGATCTTGCGTCACACCTGGATCATAAAGCTGTTGTGTACGGCTTTAATTTTATTGAGGAAGATCAGCGCATTGAACAATACGTGAACACAATAATGGATATACAGCCTGAAGGTCCATATGTCCTTTTGGGATACTCCGCAGGCGGAAACTTGGCATTCGAGGTAGTTCAAGCAATGGAACAGCGAGGGCTGGAGGTCAGCGATTACATCATAGTGGACGCCTATCGAAAAGGTGTGACTTCTATCGACAACAGCAATGACTGCGACGAAGCGGCTCAGCGCTTGCCTGAATCAGTCAGAGAAGCTGTCATCAAAAAGAAGAAAAACTACCAAGAATACTGGGCACAGTTATCAAATGACGGCCAAATCAATGCAAACATCCATTTCATCGAAGCAGGCATCCAGCCAAAGGACACCCCTGCTTTCGATCTGCAAAAATGGAATGAGGCCTCTAAAGGAGGCTGCCGCGAATACACGGGGGCCGGCGCGCATAAAGACATGCTCGAAGCGGCATATGTATCACAGAACGGCGAAATCATTCACGATATTTTAAAAAGCGTAGGCACAGGTGAAAAGACAGCGGCGCACAATCGCTGAGATTCCTATAAACCAGACAGGGGGCTTTACCTCCTGTCTGGTTTCTTATGTTTTGAGTAATTCCTTATGTCATAGGAATTGATAGAAGCAAGCATGGGAAGGATAGGGAAAACGCTGATTGGAGGCTTGTTATGGAAAAACTCTCTGGGCTCACCTATATCATGCTTATCCTCGCGAGCTACAGGCTCACACATTTGATTGTATTTGACAAAATTACAGAATTCATCAGAAAGCCTTTTATGAAACAAAAAAGAATAGTTGATGATAAAGGGCATGTTGACCAAAAAAGCGTTCCAAAATCTAATTTTGGCTACATGCTGAACTGCTATTGGTGTGCAGGCATTTGGTGCGCCATATGCGTTGGTTTGGGCTATCTTTTTCTGCCGGGCATTGCAGTTCCCGTGATCTTTATTTTGTCCATTGCCGGGGCACAGGCCATTCTGGAAACAATAGTGGGAGTCGGCACGAAGCTTATTGCGTTCTTGAAAAGCGCCGCAAAAGAAAATCATACATAAAAAGACCCAAAGCGACATTCAGCTTCGGGTCTTTTTATCTCACATAGGCACCTGTCATGATGTTTCAATCTTTCAATCACTCTTCCGTCACGCAAGAATATCGTAATAACGTATTCTGAAGTACATTTTCATCGGAGGAGGAACAACATGAGAGGCTGCCAGAAGGGGATAGCTTATTTCCTGATCAGCTTATTGATAATGGGAACTTGCTTAATCACCGTTCCGCGCATGAGCAAAGCAGAGGCGGGCCATTATGCAAATAGAGAGTTGCGGGCCGTATGGATCGCCTCTGTCGTAAATATTGATTGGCCTTCAAAAAAGGGATTAACAGCTGAAAAACAAAAAGAAGAATATATTAAGCTGCTGGATGATGCCGAAGACATGAACATGAACGCGGTCATCGTACAAATTAAGCCGACGGCGGATGCTTTTTATCCATCGGAATACGGACCATGGTCGGAATATTTGACAGGTACACAAGGAAAAGCTCCCGGTTATGATCCGCTGGCTTTTATGATTGAAGAAACGCACAAAAGAAACCTCGAATTCCACGCTTGGTTTAATCCTTACCGCATCACAATGAACCACACAGATATCAATAAGCTGTCTCAAGACCATCCTGCAAGAAAGCATCCGGATTGGGTTGTTGCATACGGAAACCAGCTTTACTATAACCCGGGTATTCCGAAAGCGCAGGATTTTATTGTGCAAGGAATTGAAGAGGTCGTGAAAAAGTACGATATTGATGCCGTTCATATGGACGACTATTTTTATCCGTATAAAATTCAAGGCAAAGAATTTCCCGACACGGAAACGTACGAACAATACGGAAAAAACCGCTTTGATGAAATTGACGATTGGCGAAGAGACAACGTCAACCAGCTCGTGAACCATATCAATACCACGATTAAAAAAGAAAAATCATATGTGAAATTCGGCATCAGCCCGTTCGGCGTGTGGAGAAATGCGGCGGATGACCCGAGCGGTTCAGACACAACAGCCGGGGTAACCAACTATGACGATCTTTATGCTGATACAAGAGAATGGATACAAAAGGGCGATATAGATTACATTACGCCGCAAATATACTGGAGCATCGGTTTTAAGGCGGCTGCTTATGACGTGTTAACTCAGTGGTGGAGCAATGAAGTAAGGAACAGGCCCGTTCATTTATACATTGGGCAGGCAGCCTATAAAATCAATAACAATAGTGACCCCGCCTGGTCTGATCCCGATGAGTATGCGAGACAAATCACATTAAACCGCCAATCAGAGCTTGTCAGAGGCAGTATCCATTTCAGCCTTAAAGATCTCAACAAAAATCCGCTCGGACTTAAGGATCGGTTCATCAATGAACTCTACAACAAACCTGCCTTAGTTCCTGACATGCCATGGTTAGATCAGAAGGCGCCAAAAAAACCGAAAGTCAAACGTATTGTGAGCTCAGCTGAGGGTAACACACTGCACATAGAAGATCACAAGTCAAATAACAAAACAAAAGAAACCGCTTACTATGCTATTTATCGAGTAAATGGCAATCAAAAAGAACCGTATTTACTGGGAACAATGCGAAAAACAGGTGATCACCAAACGTTTTTAGATGAAAGCGCGGGAACAAGCCAGGTATATACGTATTTTGTAACAGCCGCAGACCGGCTCCACAATGAAAGTACACCTTCCAAAAAAGTCACCATCCGATAACCCTCCTCAACGGTTAAAAAGAGATTCTCTTTTTAACCTTTTTTTGCATGTTGGACATACTCCATTAGTTGAATTTTCAGACTTCATTTTGTTTGGAATGAATAAAGAATTCTTCTAATAATATGATAGAAAGCCGAAAAGGAGGCAAAGCTATGAATTTTGACCTGACAAAAGAACAACATATGATTCGTGAAATGGTAAGGGACTTTGCGAAAAAGGAAATCGCCCCGCAAGCTGAATACGTTGACCGAACGGGTGAATTTCCAGTACAAACATTTAACAAAATGGGAGAACTCGGATTATTGGGCATTCCTTTTCCAGAAGAATACGGTGGATCAGGAGGAGACACGATTTCCTATGCCTTAGCCGTCGAAGAAATTGGAAAAGTATGCGGCAGCACGGGATTAAGCTATGCGGCAGCGGTGTCCCTTGGCGCCAGTCCGCTTTATTATTTCGGAACAGAAAAGCAAAAGCAAGAACACCTCGTCCCGCTCGCTTCCGGCAAAGCACTTGGTTCATTTGGTCTTACTGAACCGAATGCAGGATCAGACGCCGGAGGCACACAAACAAAAGCGGAACGAAAGGGCGATGAGTATGTCATAAACGGAGAGAAATGCTGGATCACCAATGCAAACTATGCCCGCACCGTCATTGTGACAGCAGTCACAGGCAAAAACGAACTCGGAAAAAATATCATCTCTGCACTGATTGTACCGACAGACACGGCCGGACTGACGATTACAAATCCCTATGACAAAATGGGTGTGCGCGGGTCGGACACTGCGGAGATCCTTTTAGAAAATGTCCGTGTACCGGCGGAAAATTTGCTTGGCGATTCTTCAAAGGGATTTAAACAGTTTTTGCATACATTAGACGGCGGCCGGATTTCGATTGCGGCACTTGCTGTCGGAATCGCGCAAGGCGCGCTGGATGCTTCCTTATCCTATGCAAAAGAGCGGAAGCAGTTTGGACAGTCTATTTCCTCCTTTCAGGCGATTCAGTTTAAACTCGCGGATATGGCGATGGAAATCGACCTTGCCAGACAAATGGTTATAAAAGCAGCTTGGTTAAAGGATAGACAGCGCCCGTTTACAAAAGAATCAGCGTTTGCCAAGCTGTTCGCATCTGAAATGGCAACAAGAGCATGTAATCAGGCGATCCAAATTCACGGCGGCTCCGGCTACATGAGAGAATACGGTGTAGAACGCATGCTTCGCGATGCCAAGCTGATGGAAATCGGCGAAGGGACATCAGAAATTCAGAGAATCGTAATCGCAAGGCAGCTGCTAAAATGAAATGTAAACGCTTTCCATCGTGAGGAGGGAACATCATAGTGGCTGAGTTGATTGACTTGACGATCGGCAGGCTCTTAGAGCAGACAGCAAAACGGCACCCAGATCGTGAAGCCGTTGTTTATCCTGACAGGAACCTCCGGTATACGTACACCCAGTTTAACCGTTTATGCCGCCGAACGGCAAAAGGCTTAATGAAACTCGGCATCAAAAAAGGAGACCACGTTGCCGTTTGGGCGTCCAACGTACCCGAATGGCTAACGGCTCAATTTGCTGCGGCACAGATCGGCGCCGTCCTTGTAACGGTCAATACAAATTTCCAATCGGCAGAACTTGACTATTTGCTTAAACACTCCGATGCCAGCGCTCTGATTTTAATGGATTCTTACAGGGGGACCTCCTATACAGATATTCTGAACGGTTTGATTCCTGAGTTAAAAGAATCAGAACCGGGCCAATTACAATCCGACCGTTTTCCGTTTTTAAAAACTATTCTTTTTATTGGAGATAAAAGCCCTCCGGGAATGTACCATTGGGATGATATAGCGACATTATCTAAGACAGTGTCCGACACCGAGCTTGATCACAGAATGAACAGCCTGATGAGTGTTGATGTCATTAACATGCAATATACTTCAGGGACGACAGGATTTCCGAAAGGTGTAATGCTCTCACACTTTAACATTATTAACAACGCGGCCAATATAGCGGAATGTATGAAGTTATCTTCAACCGACCGCATGTGTATACCCGTCCCGTTTTTTCACTGCTTCGGATGTGTGCTCGGCGTCTTAGCTTGTGTTTCTGCGGGAGCGGCCATGATTCCGGTACAAGAGTTTGACCCCGCCGCCGTGCTTACAGCGGTCGAACAAGAAAAATGCACCGCATTGCACGGCGTCCCGACCATGTTTATCGCCGAGCTCCATCATAAACATTTTCCTTCTTACGACCTGTCTCATTTAAGAACAGGCATCATGGCAGGCTCAGCCTGTCCGATTGAAGTGATGAAAGCAGTCATTGAAAAAATGGGCATGAAAGAAATCACAATCGCCTACGGCCAAACAGAAGCCTCTCCGGTCATTACGCAAACCCGGGCTGATGATTCCCTTCAAAGAAGAGTCGAAACAGTCGGGCGCGCTTTGCCGCATATTGAAGTCAAAATTGTACAGCCTGGGACGTCCAGAGAAGTTGCAAGAGGGGTGCAGGGTGAACTTTGCACACGCGGCTACCATGTCATGAAAGGCTATTATAAAGATCCGGAAGCCACCGCGAGCGCAATAGATGCTGACGGCTGGCTGCACACTGGTGATCTGGCTGTCATGGATGAGCAGGGGTACTGCCGAATCACCGGCAGGTTAAAAGACATGCTGATCAGAGGCGGAGAAAACATCTATCCGCGTGAAATTGAAGAATTATTATATCAGCATCCAAAAGTTTTAGATGTTCAAGTAGTAGGCGTTCCTGATGCGAAATTCGGGGAAGAGGCTGCCGCCTGGGTCAAACTGAAAGAAGGACAGACCGCATCGCCTGAAGAACTGCAAGCCTATTGCAAAGGGAAAATAGCCCGTCATAAAATTCCGCGTTATATCGTGTTCACAAATGAATATCCCATGACGGCATCAGGGAAAATTCAAAAATTCAAATTAAGAGAAAAGGCCATACAACAGTTTCATCTATCATCATTCTAAGGAGGGTATGCATGTTGTTTAAAAAAGTGCTGATTGCCAACCGCGGGGAAATAGCGTTAAGAATCATCCGGACGTGTAAACGTCTCGGAATCGAGACAGCAGCAATCTATTCCGAAGCAGACAAAGAAGCACCTCATACGAAAGCGGCGACAGAAGCCTATCTGGTCGGCAAATCGAGAGTGAATGAAAGCTATTTAAATATAGACAAAATCATAGAAGCGGCAAAAGAGTCGAAAGCAGATGCGATTCACCCCGGGTATGGTTTACTTTCAGAAAATAGTATTTTCGCAGAGCGCTGCCGGAAAGAAAACCTGACGTTCATCGGCCCGCCGCCTTCTGTTATCGCAAAAATGGGGAGCAAAATTGAAGCGAGAAAGGCAATGGAAAAAGCACATATTCCCGTAGTACCAGGCGTCTCCGAGTCACAGTCGGATGTTCATTCAGCCTGTCTTGCAGCACGGAGGATCGGCTTTCCGGTTATGCTGAAAGCTTCAGCCGGGGGAGGCGGGATCGGCATGCAGCTCGTTCACTCGGAAGAGGAACTGATAAAAGCATATGAAGGGAATAAAAAGCGAGCGGCCGACTTTTTTGGCGACGGCTCCATGTATATAGAAAAAGTCATCGAAAACGCACGCCATATTGAAATTCAAATACTGGCCGACCACTTCGGGAATGCGGTGCATCTGTTTGAACGGGACTGCTCCGTTCAAAGGCGGCACCAAAAAGTCATTGAGGAAGCCCCTTCTCCGTTTGTTGATGATGACTTGAGAACGAGAATCGGAGAAACAGCCGTCAAAGCAGCCCGGTCGATCGGCTATACTAATGCAGGCACTATTGAGTTTTTAGTAGATCAGGATAAAAACTTTTATTTTCTCGAAATGAATACCAGACTCCAAGTTGAACACCCCGTCACAGAAGAAATCACAGGCATGGACCTCGTTGAACAGCAGCTAAAGGTCGCTGCGGGAGATAAATTGGCCTTCTCTCAACGGGACATCAAGCGCAGCGGCCATGCGATAGAGGTGAGAATTTATGCGGAAGACCCGAATACGTTTTATCCGTCTCCGGGAAAAATCACTTCTTTCTCTCTGCTGAAGCATCCGGCGGTCAGACATGAATGCGCCGTAGCAGCAGGCAGCACCGTATCCCCTTTTTACGACCCGATGATTGCGAAAATGATTGTAAAAGGAACAAGTAGAAACCAAGCCATTGAACAATTAAAAACGGCTCTCCGTGAATATCATGTAGAAGGAATTAAAACCAATATTCCATTCCTGGAGAAAATCGTCCATTCTGAACCATTTCAAAAGGGAGAAGTGACGACCGATTTCTTAAAGAAATAAGGAGAAAGAGGAGGCGTATTTAATGGGTGCTATATCAATTCAGATGGCAGGTAACCTTTGGAAAATCCACGTCAAGGCTGGCGATCAAATTGAAAAAGGGCAGGAGGTCGCTATTTTAGAATCTATGAAAATGGAGATTCCGATTGTAGCTGACACAGCCGGAAAAGTGAGAGAAGTGAAAAAAAACGAGGGAGATTTTGTTGATGAGGGGGAAGTGCTGATCGAATTGGACCTTTAACCTTAAACAGGAGGTGCGGCATGAAATTCCCGAAAAATGTCCGCGTCAAAGAAGTCGGCCCGCGTGACGGCTTGCAAAATGAGCCGCATTGGATAGAAACAGAGGATAAAATTGCATGGATTAACATGCTGTCACAGACTGGGCTTTCTTATATTGAAATCACTTCTTTTGTCCACCCGAAATGGATACCCGCGCTTAGCGATGCGCTGGAAGTAGCAAAAGGAATCAATCGTGCAGAGGGTGTCACGTATGCGGCCCTTGTTCCGAATCAGCTTGGATTAGAGAAAGGGTTAGAAGGCGGGATCAATGAAGCCTGTATCTTTATGTCAGCAAGTGAGACACATAATCAAAAGAATCTGAACAAATCCATTGATCATACTGCTCACTTGTTGAATCAAGTAACCCGTGAAGCTAAGCAGGAAAAGCTCACCGTAAGAGCCTACCTATCTACAGTGTTTGGCTGTCCTTATGAAAAAGATGTGCCTATAGAACAAGTGATTCGCCTTTCCGAAACCCTTTTTGAATTCGGTATAGATGAACTGTCACTGGGAGATACGATAGGCGCGGCGAATCCGGTCCAAGTGATAAGCGTACTTGAAGCCCTTTTAAAACGATTTCCCGCCAAAAACATCGCCATGCATTTTCATGATACGAGAGGCACCGCACTTGCTAATATGGTCGCAGCCCTTAATATGGGGATCACCGCCTTTGACACATCTTCAGGGGGGCTCGGCGGATGCCCGTATGCACCGGGGTCAGCGGGAAACGCCGCAACTGAAGACGCCATTTATATGTTTGAACAAATGGGGATCAAAACGGGTGTGGAGCAACAAACGCTTCTTCCTGCCATCCAATGGATCGAAAATAAGATCGGAAAAGCGCTGCCAAGCCGTAACCTGCAAGTTTTTAAATCATCAGGGCTTTGTTGACAAGAAAGGAGACACAATGGGAGACAACGTACTTTTTTCGCTACGAAAAGAAACAATAGCTGTCGTCACGTTAAACAGGTCTCATGCCGCAAATTCTCTCTCAGCAGACATGCTTTATGAATTGCAGGACACGGCTCAAAAAATCGAGTTTGATCCGAACATTCGCTGTGTCATTCTAACCGGTTCCGGAGAAAAAGCGTTCTGTGCAGGGGCAGATTTAAAAGAAAGAAGAGGCATGGATCACAGCCAAGTACGCCGGAGTGTCAGCCACATTCAAAGCGTTGTTTCGAGGATTGAAGCTCTGCCTCAGCCGGTCATCGCAGCTTTAAACGGAACCGCCTTAGGAGGAGGGCTTGAACTGGCGCTGGCATGTGACATCAGAATCGCCACAAACGATGTGCGATTAGGCCTCCCGGAAACAAGTCTTGCCATTATCCCCGGTGCGGGCGGCACGCAAAGACTGCCTCGCCTGATCGGACAAGGAAAAGCAAAGGAACTCATTTATACCGGCCGCCGTATATCTGCACAAGAAGCAAAAGAGATAGGCCTGATCGAATATGTAACAGCTTCTTCCGACCTTCTCCAAAAAGCCGAGCAGCTTGCCGGATTCATAGCCGCCAATGGCCCGATCGCCGTCAGACAGGCTAAATTCGCTATAAATAAAGGGTTAGAAACAGATTTGAACACCGGTCTTTCAATCGAGCAAAAAGCATACGAAATCACTATTCCCACAAAAGACAGAACAGAAGGCTTACAGGCGTTTCAAGAAAAAAGACGGGCGAACTATGAAGGAAAATAATAAACGGAGGGAATCGCTGATGAATGATGAAATAGAAAGACAGGAACGCGCAGATGCCATTCAAAAAGGCGGAGCGCAAAAGTATCACGAAAGCAATGAAAAGAAAGGGAAGTTATTTGTAAGAGAGCGGCTCAAGCTTTTGTTTGATGACGGGATTGAACTGGAGGATGCTTTTTTTGCGGAGTGTATGTCCGACGGGCTCCCCGCTGACGGAGTTGTGACAGGGATCGGAAAAATAGGCGGCAAAACAGTCTGTGTCATGGCGAATGATTCAACCGTAAAAGCCGGCTCTTGGGGAGCAAAAACTGTCGAAAAAATGATTCGAATTCAAGAAACAGCGGAAAAATTAAACTGTCCGCTGATTTACTTAGTCGATTCAGCCGGTGCGAGAATTACAGATCAAGTCGAAATGTTTCCGGGAAGAAGAGGGGCCGGCCGAATTTTTTACAATCAAGTCAAATTATCAGGGCGGATTCCGCAAATTTGCCTTCTGTTCGGCCCATCTGCCGCAGGAGGAGCTTATATCCCGGCATTTTGCGACATTGTCGTCATGGTTGAAGGCAATGCATCCATGTATTTAGGTTCTCCCCGCATGGCCGAAATGGTGATTGGCGAAAAGGTTTCACTTGAAGAAATGGGCGGGGCGCGCATGCATTGTTCCGTCTCAGGATGCGGAGATATTCTCGCTCGGAATGAACAGGAAGCGATTGAATTGACACGCACGTATTTGTCCTATTTCCCGGCAAGCTATATGGAAAAAGCCCCTATAAGCCAAACTCGGCCGCCGAAACGTTTTGAGAAACCGCTATCCGATGTGATCCCTAAAAATCAAAACGCTCCATTTAATATGATGGATTTGATCGAGCGGGTGATTGACGAAGATTCATTTTTTGAAATCAAGGGCTTATTTGCGCCAGAACTGATTACAGGACTCTCAAGGATAGACGGACAGCCGGTCGGCATCATCGCGAATCAGCCGAAAGTAAAAGGCGGAGTTTTATTTCATGATTCAGCGGATAAAGCGGCCAAATTTATCACCTTATGTGACGCTTTTCATATCCCGTTGCTTTTCTTAGCCGACATACCGGGCTTTATGATAGGGACAAAGGTCGAGCAGGCGGGCATCATCCGCCATGGTGCAAAGATGATTTCCGCCATGTCAGAAGCCACCGTCCCCAAGCTCTCCGTCATTGTCAGAAAAGCCTATGGAGCCGGTTTGTACGCCATGGCCGGGCCCGCTTTTGAACCGGATTGCTGTTTAGCGCTGCCGACGGCCCAGATCGCCGTTATGGGGCCTGAGGCTGCCGTAAATGCTGTGTATGCGAAAAAAATCGCCGAACTCCCTGAAGAGGAGCGGGCGCGCTTCATCAATGATAAGCGGGAGGAATACAAGCAGGACATTAATATATACCGCCTCGCCTCAGAAATGATCATTGACGGAATTATCCCAGCCAATTCATTACGCGACGAACTCAATAAACGCCTTACAGCCTATATGACAAAAGATTTGACATTTACACACAGAAAACATCCGGTTTACCCAGTCTGATTACGTAAGGAGGGAGGAGCCTATTAACAAAACAAGCTGTTTCGGCATATAGGCTTTTAAAAAGAGGGCTGGTAAAGCGCTCTTTTTCTAATTATAAAAATATCATCAGTAATCTTTACTAAAAACGCCGGGGGCAGACCGGCACACCAATTAATTGACCATAACTTAATTATGTAAACTAAAATTAACATCATTCCTCCTGGCTAATTGTGTGATTCTTTTGCATAAAACATTCTATTCATTAGAATAGTAAATATAGGTTGCCACGAGCGGCCTTCCGTTCATATTTTCAACACAAAAAGGGGTCTTGATAAATGTATCACTTATATTCACATAATGACTTGGACGGAGTAGGGTGCGGCATAGTTGCAAAACTTGCATTTGGAGACCAAGTAGAGGTTCGGTACAACTCTGTCTCAGGATTAGATATTCAAGTTCAGCATTTTTTAGAAAAAACGAAAGATAGCATGAGACAAGACGAATTATTCATTACAGATCTTTCCGTCAACCAAGATAATGAAGAGAGATTGAACAAGTATGCGGAGGCAGGCGGAAAAGTAAAGCTGATAGACCATCATAAGACCGCGCTTCATTTGAATCAACACGACTGGGGACTGGTTCAAGTGGAATACGATGACGGACGGCTTGCATCAGCAACATCGCTTTTATATGAGTATTTTATTCAACACGATTTGATCATCCCGACAAATGCCTTAGATCAATTCACAGAGCTTGTGCGCCAATATGATACATGGGAATGGGAGAAGCATGATCAAAAGCAGGCAAAGCGGCTTAATGATCTCTTCTTTTTGCTGTCAATTGATGAATTTGAAGAAAAAATGATTCGGCGCCTTTCTGAAAATGACCATTTTTTCTTTGATGAGTTTGAAGAAAAGTTATTGGATCTGGAAGATCAAAAAATTGAAAGGTATCTCCGCAGAAAAAAAAGAGAGATGGTGCAAACCTTTATTCATGAACACTGTGTCGGAATCGTTCACGCAGAGTCTTACCATTCAGAGCTGGGGAACAGACTAGGAAAAGACAATCCGCATCTGGATTACATCGCCATTTTAATCATGGGCGCAAAACGAGTCAGTTTACGCACGATTCATGATCACATCGATTTATCAGAAGTAGCGGGCCGTTACGGAGGCGGGGGACATGCGAAGGCATCTGGCTGTTCATTAACAGATGAGGTATATCAATTGTATGTGGATGAAGCTTTCCGGATTGAACCGATGAGGCCTGACGCCTTCCGAAACATATATAATCTGAAGGGGTCTGAAAACGGCTCATTATATGAAAATCGCGAACACGTGACATTTTTTCTTTTTCCTTCGGATAATAAGTGGAACATACAAATAAACGGCGAAACACAGGACGAAACATTTTCGGCTTTTGAGGAAGCGGAATGGTTTATTAAAAGAAATTACGCCGCATCACTTGTACGGGATGAGGTGTATGTCACATTTTTAGCGGAGCATATGAAACTGACAAACAGAAGTTGAAGATAACAAAAAAATATGCATAGGGGATGATTACCCTATGCATATACATAAGCTATCGTTTAAAAATGACTAAACGTTTCTTTATCACAAAATAGAGCGCAATGATGACCACAGCCAGTATCATAATCGGAGTCGTATACGTGCCCGCAATGTTTTCAACGTCATCCCACTGACTTCCAAGCTGCGTGCCTAAATAGATAAATAAAATCGACCACGGAATGGTAGCAAGCACAGTCAGTGACACAAATTTGAAAAACGGCATTTTGGCAATACCGGCGGGAATGGAAATTGCATGGCGCACGACCGGTATAAAACGGGCCGAAAATACCACACCTGATCCGTACTTTTGAAACCAATTTTCCGACATATCAATATGATGCTTTTTAATCAATAAGTATTTGCCGTACTTATCTAAAAACGGCCTTCCTCCATAGCGCCCGATCCAATAAATAAAACATTGGGCAATCGTACCTCCGATGACGCCCGCGATAATCGCACCGACAAATCCGATCGTGCCTTCAGACACCATATAGCCTCCATAAGCCAATACGATTTCACTCGGGATGATTTCAATCATTAAACCAATTGCAATGCCCGCATATCCCATATTCGTCAGCCATGTTAAAATCTCACTTATAAAACTGCCCACATTCTTCACAACCTGTCCTTATCTTTTATCACTATTATATGACTGATTGACGAGCAAGATGGTTACAAATTTTTTTAACGCAACATTTCTTTTGATTCTTTTTTGAGCATATCTTCTAAATAGGATAAAAGCTGAGATCTCATTTCGGGACGCATCAGGCCCATTTCAGTGCTCGCCTTGAAGCAGCCCAGTTTATCCCCGATATCATACCTGTTTCCTTCTAACAGACGGGCATGAATAGGCTGTGTACGGCAAGCTTCCCGAAGCACATCAGTTAATTGAATTTCGTTACCCGCGCCTCTCCCGATTGATTTCAGGACAGAAAAGATTGAAGGGTTCAGCACATATCGTCCCATTACGGCGATTTCAGAAGGAGCCTCTTCCGGAGACGGCTTTTCAACCAAATCTTCAACTTCGTACACATGTCCTTCCCGGATTTTCAGACACCATAATATCATCGCCTAATAGAACGGCAAAAGACTCATCTCCTATAAAATGCTCCGCACACAGCACCGCATGACCTAATCCGACGATAGTGGCAGCGAGCTTACTCACCAATAGCGAACAGCCGCCTTTTTGAAACAAATAAAGCAGCAAAAAGGTGATCCCCGACGCGGCAATATTAATCATGAGAAAGCGCACGATCTCTTTCCCGTCAGCCTTACGTTTTACACGAAACGTCCAATTCCGGTTCCACACATAGCTGTTGATGATACCTGCCGAATAGGAGCAGATCTGTGCCGGCAGATAAGGGATATGACAAGCGGTGAGGAAAAAGAAGACACCAAAATCTATCAGCGTATTGCCGACGCCCACGGTGCAAAAACGGCCTAATGTTTTTATTTTTTCTTTCAACATAACGGCACCCGGTTTTGACCTCCCTTCATAAAAGATGCAGATGGCTGTCATATTTGGTGATATGGATTACTTTAGCGGAGAGTGTTGAATAAACAATTACTAAAATATGAACAAAACATGAAAAAGTAATGAGGCCTTGCAGATTCATTAAGTTAATCGTTTGATCGTGTAGGTTGACATATTTTACGAGGAACACTAATATTCTGGTAATGATTTTAGTTAACATTAGGGACAGCGACAAAGCAAAAGGCATCACAGGTCAGGCCGTAGTCATGGACGGCGGGTATACCGCAATAGTTCTTGTACTCTTAAAAAAACAGTCGCTCTGAACGGCTGTTTTTTTGCGCCTGAAAACCTTTTAAGACTGATTTTTCGGTGTCATCCCCACCTTATATATTCAATGAATAAATGTATCCAGTTTCTTTGTAAAACCGAACAATAATTCCTCCGAAAGTATTCTATACACATTTATTATTATCATGCTAGGATGTTATATAAAGGGATATTTTGTATAATATTACATCTCTATTCAATGTGATCGGAGGGAACTCATGAACAATCTTGCCTTTTTATTTCCTGTCAGCAGCATGTGATTTTCAGGCATCGGCAAGCTGTGGAACGTGTCATCAGGATGGCGGAGGAAAAGGGGGGCTAGATATACTTATTTGAATGTCAGTGCGCCTTTTCACAGTTCAATGATACGATCAGCATCCGATTTATGTGTTCTTCATGACCTGTGTCATCCCCCCATTTTTAGGAAAAAGGAGGATGTTAAATTATGAGTAAAAAGTGTAGCGTATGTTTATGGATTCTTGCTTTATTATTGAGTTGCTTATCTGGGAAGTCTGCGTATGCTGCCAGTACTACAATTGCAAAACATGTAGGGAATTCAAACCCGCTTATAGACCATCATTTGGGAGCGGATCCGTTTGCGCTGACTTATAACGGAAGAGTCTACATCTATATGTCAAGTGATGACTATGAATATAATAGCGACGGAACGATTAAGGATAATTCTTTTGCCAATTTGAATAAAATATTCGTTATATCTTCAGCGGATATGGTGAACTGGACAGACCACGGAGCCATTCCGGTAGCAGGTGCCAACGGGGCTAATGGCGGCCAGGGGATTGCGAAATGGGCAGGTGCGTCCTGGGCCCCGTCAATCGCAGTTAAAAAAATAAACGGCAAGGATAAATTCTTCCTTTATTTCGCAAACAGCGGCGGAGGTATCGGGGTTCTCACCTCAGACAGCCCGATTGGTCCATGGACCGACCCAATCGGAAAAGCGCTCGTAACGCCAAGTACGCCAGGAATGTCTGGTGTTGTATGGCTTTTTGATCCGGCAGTATTTGTAGATGATGACGGCACTGGTTACCTGTATGCCGGGGGAGGCGTTCCTGGCGGTTCAAATCCAACGCAGGGACAATGGGCCAATCCTAAAACAGCAAGAGTCATGAAATTGGGACCTGATATGACCAGTGTTGTTGGAAGTGCAGCTACAATTGATGCGCCTTTTATGTTTGAAGATTCGGGAATGCATAAGCATAACGGAAAATATTATTATTCCTATTGCATCAATTTCGGGGGCACGCACCCGGCCGATAAACCCCCAGGTGAGATCGGCTATATGACCAGCTCAAGTCCCATGGGTCCCTTTACAGATAGAGGGCACTTCCTGAAAAATCCGGGAGCATTTTTCGGAGGTGGCGGAAACAACCATCATGCTGTTTTCAATTTTAAAAACGAGTGGTATGTGGTGTACCATACTCAAACTGTCAGTTCCGCTCTGTTCGGGGCCGGGAAAGGATACCGTTCTCCCCATATTAATAAGCTGGTGCACAATGCAGATGGATCCATTCAAGAGGTTGCGGCAAATTATGCAGGCGTAACACAGCTTTCCAATTTGAATCCATATAACCGGGTAGAAGCTGAAACGTTTGCCTGGAATGGACGCATTTTGACAGAGAAATCCTCAGCACCCGGCGGGCCGGTAAATAATCACCATGTAACAAGCATTCATAACGGAGACTGGATTGCTGTTGGAAATGCAGACTTCGGGGCGGGCGGTACCAGGACGTTTAAAGCAAATGTAGCATCCACTGTAGGCGGGAAAATAGAAGTGCGCCTCGACAGTGCAAACGGTAAGCTTGCAGGAACCCTGAATGTACCTTCCACAGGTGGAGCGCAAACCTGGAGAGAAATAGAAACTGCGGTAAGCGGTGTAACCGGTGTGCACAAAGTATTCTTTGTATTTACCGGAACAGGTACAGGAAACTTGTTTAATTTTGATTACTGGCAGTTTACGCAACGATAGCACCTGTAATGGCACCGCTTAAGAAACGAGAAGGGTGCAGAACTGACCAACGCCGGAGCAGCCCTCCATTGATTGGATTGGATAAGTCAACTCTAATGCGCGTGCGACTTGGGCGAAAAAATGGTTTAGGTAATTATAACGGGTTCAGCTGAAAAGTTTGATATATCGCATGAAAGCAAAGGGCTGTTTCAAAAGAGATAAAAATCTTTTGTTTGCAATATAAAAGGAGACAGAAAAAGATATATGAAGGAGAGGAAAAAAAATGATGTCATGCGTAAAAAAACCAATTTGTTTATTGTTGGTATGTTTCACTATGCTGTCAGTCATGTTAGCAGGGCCAGGTGCTACTGAAGTTTTGGCAGCAAGTGATGTGACAGTTAATTTATCTGCAGAAAAACAAGTGATTCGCGGTTTTGGAGGAATGAACCACCCGGCTTGGATTGGAGATTTGACAGCTGCTCAAAGAGAAACCGCTTTTGGTAATGGACAGAATCAGTTAGGCTTTTCAATTTTAAGAATTCATATAGATGAAAATAGAAATAATTGGTACAGAGAAGTGGAGACTGCAAAGAGTGCAATCAAACATGGAGCAATCGTTTTTGCTTCTCCCTGGAATCCTCCAAGCGATATGGTTGAAACCTTCAATCGTAATGGTGACGCATCAGCTAAACGGCTAAGATACGATAAATACGCCGCATACGCGCAGCATCTTAACGATTTTGTTACCTACATGAAGAATAATGGCGTGAATCTTTATGCGATCTCTGTTCAAAACGAGCCTGATTATGCACACGAATGGACGTGGTGGACGCCGCAAGAAATACTTCGTTTCATGAGAGAAAATGCCGGTTCTATTAATGCACGTGTCATTGCACCAGAATCATTTCAATACCTGAAAAATATATCGGACCCCATTTTGAACGATCCACAGGCGCTTAGGAACATGGATATTCTCGGAACTCACCTGTACGGTACTCAGGTCAGTCAGTTTCCTTATCCTCTTTTCAAACAAAAAGGAGCAGGGAAAGAGCTATGGATGACGGAAGTATACTATCCAAACAGTGACAACAATTCAGCGGATCGCTGGCCCGAGGCATTAGGCGTTTCAGAGCATATTCACCATTCAATGGTGGAGGGAGATTTTCAAGCTTATGTTTGGTGGTACATCCGCAGATCATACAGTCCTATGAAAGAAGACGGTACGATCAGCAAACGCGGTTACAATATGGCTCATTTCTCGAAGTTTGTGCGTCCCGGCTATGTAAGGGTTGATGCAACGAAAAATCCTAATGCGAACGTTTACGTGTCGGCCTATAAAGGTGACAACAAGGTTGTTATTGTTGCCATTAACAAAAGCAACACAGGGGTCAACCAAAACTTTGTTTTGCAGAATGGATCTGCTTCTCAGGTATCTAGATGGATAACAAGCGGAAGCGGCAATCTTCAACCTGGAACGAATCTCAATGTAACGGGCAATCATTTTTGGGCCCATCTTCCAGCTCAAAGCGTGACAACATTTGTCGCAAATCGTTAAGGGCACCTAAGGCAAGCGGTACCGCAGGAAGAAGAGAAGAAGTTGGTAACACAATTCTGTCACTGAAAATGACAGAATTGTGTTACCCTGATGTACGAATGACAGAAATATATGTGCATTTTTCTAGATTTTAACTCATCAACTGCGATTGATACTCTTCTAAAGATATCTCTCCTCCAGCAAATTGTTTTTCTAGTATTGCAGTCTTTTCAGTCTTTGTTAAAGGTCTTTCACTATCGATATTAATAGCATTTTCTTCACCTTCTAGGGGTTCTAATATATGCTCTCGTTTATTATATGCCTCAAAATAGCGAAGACCAAATATTCTCTGTGAAACTGCATTCAAATGAATACCGTCAGGATTAGGTGTTAGTCCCAATGCTGTTGCAAAATAACAGTTCTTTTCCTTTTTAGCAAACTCCAGTAATTCCTGATTAACCTCAGAGTGTTCTGGAAAGTAATGACCAAGAAAACCACTTCCTAAATAGTTACCAATTCCACCTATGATAATAGGTATATCTGGCTCACAAAGTATAGACCAGGGGAAAATGTTAAGATTCAAATTGATTTAAAAAATCGTACAGGTAGGGATATTTCAAATAGTAAAGTGGAAATTAAAATTAAACATTTGATGGTGATAAATTGGAAACCCTCCGGGATGGTAATACAGGTGGGGAAGGTCACTTTAAGTCTAAGATGGTGTACAAGGAAGTAAACATAGATCCATTTTATGCGTTGTAAACACTAGTCAAATAAGTATTTTATCATTTATATGTAAAGTAAAAGTAGATCCATTCTGAACGACTGATGCACTATTACTGAGATATTATGAATATTTATAGAAGGGTATTGTAGAACCTTGTCGAAATTTTATAGAAAAATCTTGTTAAAAGAGGTGTGCACATGTATTCACCCATTAACATTAAAAGAAGCAGCAACGTTAATGGCATTGTGACCGAGCCACTGAATGAGTTGGAAATCAAACTCACTGAAACATTTTTATACATTCCTGAGAACATTTTGCTTAAAATATATCTGAATGTGCTAAAGGGCGAGTCATTCCTCTTAATCAAGGACATTTTACGCCGAATGAGGGTTGATAGATATCTCCGACCTGATATTGACGACGACCTGATTTCTTTTATGTTTGAGTCAATGCAGTTTAATTTAGTCATGTTTTTTAGGGAATTCGATATTAAGGACTCTAAGCTGCAACATAAGATTAGCAAGTACTTTGCTGACTTTAAGGGTCATGGGGCTTGAAGATCATAAATATTCTGAAATTGTTAGCGATCTCAAGAAAGCCAAGGAGTAGATATGATTCACTGAAGATAGGATGTAATAGTTTCACAGTTTTGAAAAGCGCTTATAGCGCAATGTATGTATTTCACATTCGCCACTTTTATTAATTAAGGGGGAACAAGAGAATGAAAACTTATGACGCATTTCCAGAACCAATTGGCGGCTATACTGTCGGTCGAACCCAGATGGATTTTGAGTATACGGCATCAGATCACTCAAAAAGAGAACTGACGGCGTTTGTGTACTATCCGTCCGACAGTAGCGAAGGTAAGACTACATCAACGTACATGTTTCCTGAAGTCTACGAAATGTTTAATGAGCAGCCACTTATCACTGCGTATCTTAAAGGGAAGGATGTTTTCTCTATAGATATCAAGACCCAGTGTTACGACGACCTTGCTCTCTCCGGGAAGGAAAAGCGCTATCCGGTGTTATTCTATGTTTGCGGCGGGGGAGGTTCTCCAGAATGGGGTACAGTGATCTGTACAGACTTGGCAAGCATGGGATATGTTGTGGTAAGCATCGGCCATCAGAATAGCACGATGTATAAGCGTAAAGATGGGCGCCTGTTTAATGTATCAAAGGATTTTTCGGATGTCATTATGGCGTTTTCTGAAGATCCGGAGATGCTGGCGTTGGCTGGTAAGATGGAGATGCGGCCTGACGATGAAACTGCCATTGAGATGTGCCATAACGTGCTTACACTGCCGATACTTGCCAAGTTAACAGAGTATAGTGAATTACAGGCAGAAGATGTAAGGTGTGTAGCCGATTATCTTTACAAACTGGACTCTGGAGAGCTGAATTCCATCTTTAAGGGCAGATTGTTGCTTGACATCGGTATGGGCATAGTCGGACATTCTTATGGAGGGCCCACGACGGCGATTGTTTGCCGGGACGACGACCGGTTCGCCTGCGGGATTGGCTTGGATAGCGGTGCGTTCGGCCTTCTCGACAGCGACCTTAAGAAACCCTTTTTGCTACTGTTTTGTGAACCTAACTATAACATGAATGCGATAATTGGCGCTAACAATAGCATTGAAACCTATTATTTCTCTGTTGATCGTGTTGCGCATTTAGATTACTGCGACATCGTGTTTACCAGTGTTAATGAGGAACTCAGAGGCGAACGGGATGCTATGGAGATGCGAAATCTTGTTACAGACTATACGAAGAACTTTTTTGATCATTACATACTGCAGAAGGCTGCAAGTGTGGAGAGTCTGGCATACGATGGCGTGGACTTGATCAAGAAGACCAGCAACAAGTGACATATTCTGTCTTAGCTTGACATCATCTAGTACAATTGAGTCACCAAGTACTGCAAAATAAGGTCATTATTAATCACATCAATATGGAGACCTGCGGAAGAGACCGATGGAGGAGGCGTCAGACAGTCATTTAATTTGTAATGACAGAATGATGCCAAAAATAATTAGTTTACATAATATATATTCTAGGAAGTTATATATAAAGACATAAATTACGTCTCATTAAATAAGTATACTTAAGATATTGAGACGAAAGACAAAAAAACTGCACTCAACAAATATTGAGTGCAGAAAAATGTTTTTAGTTAGCTGCTTTATTTTCTTCCTGCATAAGATGTTCATCTTCCCAGGTTTCAATGTTTTTCAGTTCAGGAATATTTTTGGCTTTAAACACCGGATCAAGTCCTTGCTTGCGCTGTTTCGCATAATCCTTATACACTTTGTACGCAATGGTTGACAGTAGCAATATCGATATTAGGTTAAACAACGCTAATAATCCCATAAATAAGTTGGCCATGTCCCAAACAATCTGAAAATTCGCCACACATCCGTATACGACCATTGCAACAACAAGGATTCGATATAAATTTAGCCATACTTTACTCTTTTTAATGAATTCAATATTCGTTTGTCCATAATAATAGTTACCGACAACCGAACTAAAAGCAAATAAAAACATTGCGATTGCTATAAATGTCGGCGCCCAGCTTCCGAGATGGTGCTGTAAAGCCGCCTGCGTCACTTGGATGCCGTCGCCTTTTGGCGTTACACTATACAATAAAATAATAAACGCTGTTGACGTACAGACGATAAAAGTATCAAAAAATACACCTAGCGTTTGAATTAAACCTTGTTTTGCAGGATGCGATACATGAGCGGTTGCGGCCGCATTCGGAGCGCTCCCCATTCCCGCTTCGTTGGAAAAAAGTCCCCGCTGGGCACCAATTACGATGATGCCGCCTAAACCGCCGCCGACAATTTGCTCAATACCAAAAGCATTTTTCACAATGGTCATCAGCAAGCCTGGTACTGTGTTAATGTTTACAACAACAACAAACAAAGCAATGATAATGTATAAGCCTGCCATTACCGGTACAATAAGCTGTGAGACCGACACGACCCGTTGTAATCCTCCGAAAATAATAAAAGCTGTCAATACAGCTAGAATAATAGCAATTATCGTTTTATTCACATGAAATGCTTCATCAAAAGCGACTGCTATCGTATTTGATTGTACAGCATTAAAAATCAGCCCGAACGAGACTGTAATTAAGACGGCGAACACAATGCCCAGCCACCGGGAACCGAGCCCTTTTTGCATATAATAAGCTGGACCGCCGCGGAATTCACTTCCGTCTTTCACTTTATACAACTGAGCTAAAGTACTCTCAACAAAACTGGAAGCCATTCCTACGGCTGCAACGACCCACATCCAAAAAACCGCTCCGGGTCCGCCCGTTGATATTGCCAAGGCAACACCGGTCAAGTTCCCCGTTCCGACACGGGAAGCCGCTGATATGAAGAAAGCCTGCATAGAGGAAACGCCTTTATTCCCTTCTGGCTTCTCTCCCACAATTCTAAACATCTCAATAAAATAGTGAAATTGAATAAATCGGAAGCGGAATGTAAAAAACAAGCCCGTCCCTACCAAAATATAAACCAGGTATTTCCAAATGAAGTTATTTGGTATATTAATGACATCATTTAAAAAAGCCTCCATGTTTAACCTCCCGTTTTTCATCATTTACTGTGAATACAGTTCATGTTAGATTTTTTAACACAACGAGTATAATTATATCACAATATGTTGAATTGAGAAGTTTTTATAAGAAATTTCAGCGAAACAATGGCTTTTCATGCCTTCTCCTCCCTATCTTTTGCAGCCAGAGCAAACGTTTATCGCAGTACGTCTCCCCCATGCTCAATTACATCCAAATGTGTCTCAACAAACACACAGCATGTTTCAAAACCTCTTAAAACGAGAAATCAATATAAAAGCGGCAGATCGAGCATACAATCTAAAAAGACCACGGCATAGTCACGAAATAGCATTATTGTTCATAAACCATATTATCAATCTTTTACGTTGTAACACTACAATGCACCTTTAATCCTATCTCCCTAAAAAACGACAGTACTTTATGGGTGAAATGAGTAATCAATCAGTATATACTTAAGAAAAATACGGAAAACGTTTTTTAATTTATTTAATCAGGTTTACTTTTCAAATGAAGCAGGATATAATTATAAAAATATTCAGTATATCGAAAGGGGGAGATCGATCATATGAAAAAAGTAATGATATTAAAAGCGTCTATCTTATTCTTGGCTATCGCCAGTTTTCATTTGCTCTCCATTCCCCATACTTTTGATATAGGACATCATTACAAAGCTATGGCCGATCAGCAGGAAATCCATGATCTGAAGGCCGGACAGAATGCAGATGATGAAAAAAAAGCAATAGCGGGAGCAGCTGCTCTTACAGCTATTTTGACGATGGGCGTTTTGCTTGTCGCCATGGCAGACAGGGAATCATTTTTCTCCCGGCGGCCGCGGCGCAAAAAAAGCTTTTTACTGGCTAAATTTTATCAGTCGAATTATTTCGATCAACTTCATGTTCAACATCGCCCGCTTATGTAACATAATATGAGGAGGTCGTTAAACATGTTGTTTATCTTAAGAATGGTGATTTTAGGATTGTTTTCATTCACTGCATTAAACCTATTTGTTTGGCAGGGAATTGAAGTCATTCACGCCGTTACCGAACTTTTCAGCTCTCACGAAAGCTGATCAGCATATAAGTAAACCCGCTCAGGTATACTGCCGAGCGGGTTTTTTTGTTTATTCTTCTTTCTCCAGGCGCCATGCGGCAATAACTTTGCCTGCTTCTTCCTCATCGATAAGGAAAGAGCCGTTACTGTACCTGTCATTTGTTCTTAGTTCTTTCACTAGTAATTCCTTCGTTTCCCCTTTTTCCGTTTCAAACATCAATCGGTCAGTAAGCCTGCAAGCAAATACCGCAACTGCGCGATGGGGATTCTTTTTCAATTCACGCAGCATGATGACACCGCGTTTGGCGCGGGAAGTCTTATCGAATTCAGAAAGGCTCATTCTTTTCACCGCTCCCCGCTGCGTAGCAAGAACAAGCGAGTCTGCTTCGTGAAGAATTTGGCCTGATACGACAAAGTCTCCTTCTTTCAGGTTTATTCCTTTTACGCCGGCTGCACGAGCTCCGACAACATTCACTTCATCTTCCCCAAACCATAAGCCATATCCGAGATGAGTCGCAATAAACAATTGACTTTCACCATTTGTTACATGCACATCTGTCAGTTCATCGTCTCCCTTTACATTAAGGGCAACAAGCGCTTTTGAGTAACGCTGCGCTTTATAGTGCGTGAGTTCTGTCTTTTTCACCATACCGTTCTTTGTAAAAAATAAAAGATAAGCGGACGGATCAAATTCTTTTATCGGGACGGCTTTGACAATCGTTTCATCTCGGTCGATGGAGATCATATTTGTGAAATGCTGCCCCATGTCCTTCCACCTGATATCAGGAAGCTGATGGACAGGACAATAGATGTAGCTCCCCTTATTGGTGAACATCAGCAACACGTCTGTTGTATTCATCTCAAATTGATGAAGCAGCCTGTCTGTATCCTTCATCCCGAAATCTTGTCCGTTTGAAGCGGCAAATGACCGCTGACTCGTGCGTTTCAGATATCCGTCCTTCGTTACAGTCACATAGACATCCTCTGAAGCAACCATTACTTCAAGATTAATCTTAATTTCTTCAATTTTTTCTTCAATGACAGATCGTCTGCCGTCCGCATAAGTCTTTTTCAGCTTTTTCAAACTGCTTGTGATGACTTTTAACAGCTTTTTGTCATTGTTCAAAATAGATTCAAGCTCTTGTATATTTTTGCTGAGCTCTTCCGCCTCTTCCTTCAAAGCGGTGATGTCGGTGTTTGTTAAACGATAAAGCTGCAAGGATACAATCGCTTCCGCCTGAGGCTCAGTAAATTCAAACTTCGAGATTAAATTGTTCTTAGCATCCCGCTTGTCATTTGAAGACCTGATGGTTGCGATCACTTCATCCAATATAGACAGTGCCTTCATCAGCCCTTCGACGATGTGGTGTCTGTCTTTTGCTTTTTGCAGCTCATAAATGGACCGGTTTGTCACAACTTCCTTTTGATGAGCGATATAAGCGTCCAAAATGGCAGTCAGGCTCATCAGCATCGGGCGGCGATTATGAATGGCCACCATATTAAAGTTATAAGTGATCTGCAAATCCGTATTTTTATATAAGAAATTAAGTATGCCTTTTGCATCCGCTTCTTTTTTCAGCTCAATGACAACACGCAAGCCTGTACGATCCGTTTCATCGCGGACCTCGGAAATGCCTTCCACCTTTTTATCAATTCGGTATTCGTCCATTTTTTTCACAAGGTTGGCTTTGTTGACCTCAAACGGAATTTCCGTAATTACAATTTGTTCACGGCCGCCTCTGATGGTTTCAACTTCTGCCTTTCCGCGAATAATGACTTTCCCTTTACCTGTTTCGTAAGCTTTTCTGATGCCGTCAACGCCTTGAATAATCCCGCCTGTCGGGAAATCAGGGCCTTTGATCACTTCCATGAGTTCAGTTACAGTACAGTCAGGTGAATCAATCCGTTTGATGACGGCGTCAATGACTTCTCCTAAGTGATGTGGAGGTATGTCTGTCGCATAGCCTGCCGATATCCCCGTGGAACCATTGACCAGCAAATTAGGGAACATCGCCGGCAAAACGACCGGCTCCTTACTCGTATCATCAAAGTTTGAAACAAATTCAACCGTGTTTTTATCAATATCACGCAAAAGCTCTGACGCAATCGGAGATAACCTTGCTTCCGTATAACGCATAGCCGCCGGCGGATCGCCATCTATGCTTCCGTTATTTCCATGCATCTCAATCAGGACATTCCGTACCTTCCAATCTTGGCTCATCCGCACCATAGCTTCATATACAGAGCTGTCTCCATGCGGATGATAATTCCCGATGACATTTCCGACCGTCTTGGCCGCTTTTCTAAAGTTTTTATCTGATGTGTTACCCTCAGCGTGCATCGCATAAAGAATCCTGCGCTGCACGGGCTTTAATCCGTCTCTTGCATCAGGAAGTGCACGGTCCTGAATAATATATTTACTGTAGCGTCCAAAACGGTCGCCGATCACCTCTTCTAATGGTAAATCATGAAAAATTTCTGGCTGTTGCAATCATTAAACCTCCTCAGCGACCGATAAGTTTTCATTTTCTAAAATATTGCTTTCTTCATCTAAACCAAATGCAACATTCTTTTCGATCCATTTTCTGCGCGGTTCTACTTTGTCGCCCATTAACGTTGTCACACGTCTCTCTACACGCGCCGCATCATCAATTTTCACTCTTACCAGCGTACGTGATTCAGGATTCATTGTCGTTTCCCACAGCTGGTCCGCGTTCATCTCTCCAAGACCTTTGTAACGCTGTATCGTATAGCCCTTGCCGACTTTTTTCAATACATCATCCATCTCTTCGTCAGACCAGGCGTATTCAATAATTTCCTTTTTGCCGCTGCCTTTGCTGACTTTATATAAAGGCGGTAATGCGATAAACACTTTTCCGTGCTCAATAAGCGGCTTCATATAGCGATAGAAAAAAGTGAGAAGCAGCACTTGAATATGGGCGCCGTCTGTATCGGCATCCGTCATAATCACGATTTTGTCATAGTTAATGTCCTCGACTTCAAAATCCGCTCCGACACCTCCGCCGATTGCATGGATAATCGTGTTGATTTCTTCGTTTTTGAAAATATCAGCAAGCTTTGCTTTTTCTGTATTGATAACTTTTCCGCGGAGCGGCAGGACGGCTTGGAATCTCCGGTCTCTGCCCTGCTTCGCTGATCCGCCTGCTGAGTCTCCTTCAACCAAATACAATTCATTTTTCGCAGGATTTCTGGAACCCGCCGGTGTCAGCTTTCCGCTTAGCGTTGCCTCTGATTTTTTGCGTTTCTTCCCGCTTCTTGCCTCTTCCCGCGCTTTACGCGCAGCTTCCCGGGCCTGGCTCGCTTTAATTGCTTTTTTCACAAGAAGTGTGGCAGTCTCACGGTTTTCTTCTAAGAAGTAAGCAAGCTGTTCTGATATTACTGCGTCAACTGCCGACCTTGCTTCACTTGTGCCAAGCTTCCCTTTCGTTTGTCCTTCAAACTGAAGAAGCTCCTCAGGAATCCGCACCGAAATAATGGCTGAAAGCCCTTCACGGATATCGGTTCCTTCCAAGTTTTTATCCTTCTCTTTTAAAAGAGACACTTTTCTCGCATATTCATTAAAAGCTCTTGTCATAGCTGTCTTGGCGCCTGATTCATGGGTTCCGCCGTCTTTTGTTCTGACGTTGTTTACAAAAGAGAGGATGTTTTCGGAGTAACCGTCATTGAATTGGAATGCAAAGTCCACTTCAATCTGATTATGCTCCCCTTCAAAGGAAACCACTTCAGACAAGGAGTCTTTTTCCTCATTTAAGTAGGCAACAAATGCTTCAATTCCGTTTTCATAATAGAAAACCTCTTGCACTTGATGACGTTCATCTATCAGCTCAATCTTTAATCCTTTTAATAAAAATGCTGATTCTCTTAATCGTTCCGAAAGCGTTTCAAAATTGTAGGTCGTCACACTGAACATCGCAGGATCAGGTTTAAAATGTGTCAGGGTCCCGGTCTTTTTGGTTGTGCCAATTTTATCAAGAGATGTAACGGGTTTCCCGCCATTTTCAAACCGCTGCTTATATACATAGCCATCCCGCTCAATCGTAACTGTAAGCCATTCGGATAAGGCATTTACGACGGACGCTCCGACTCCGTGGAGGCCTCCGCTTGTTTTGTAGCCGCCCTGTCCGAATTTACCGCCGGCGTGAAGCACTGTAAAAATCACTTCTGGGGTCGGTTTACCGAGTTTATGCATCCCTGTAGGCATGCCCCGGCCTCTGTCTTGTACTGAAATACTATTGTCTTTATGTATTTTTACGATAATATGATCTCCGTGACCGGCGAGAACCTCATCGACAGAGTTGTCTACAATTTCATATACCAAGTGATGCAGACCCCGGGAATCGGTTGAACCAATGTACATTCCCGGCCTTTTCCTGACAGCTTCAAGGCCTTCCAGCACCTGTATGGCATCTTCGTTGTAATCAAATTGTTGCTGTTTTCTAGCCAAACGTACAAACCCCTTTCAAAAAACTAACATTGTCTTTCTCTTTTTTCATCTTACATGTCATTGTCATAAGTATCAAAGCAGGCTTTTGATTCTGTCTTTCTGCTCCTCGGACTCATCATTATAACCAATGTGCTTGATTTAGCAACATTTTAGCTAATAATCCATTTTGATAAACGCCGCAAGACATACATTCGATTCGCTTTTCGGCTTTTTGGTGCCGTTTTTCGAAAATCGAACGTACGTTTGTTTTTATTATATATAATTCAGCGAACCTTAGCAAATGGAGCGGGTAAAAGCCTTACTTGGCAAAGTATGCAAAAAAGCTGTTCAAGCTTTATTGTATCTGTTTCACAATAATACGCAAATATAATCTTGAAATAAAAAAGCAAAAATCCTTGAATTCACAAGGATTTTTGACTGGTTTCATCTATTTTGTTACAGCATGTGCAACTTTTATACACAGATCCATAATCACCGTGCGGCCTTTTTCTTTCAACATTTCATAAGCTTCATCGTTTACTAGTCCTTGCTGCGCCCAAAAAACGTCAGCATCTGTTTCTAAAAACTCCTCAGCAACGCCTGGGAGCTGTTCTGACCGTCTGAATACATTTACAATATCAATATGCCCTTCAACCTCTTTTAAAGACGACACGGCTTTTACGCCAAGCGCTTCGTCAATTGTCGGATTCACAGGGATAATGTCATACCCTGCATCCTGCATGGCTTTTGAAACCATATAAGACGTTCTATCCGGCCGATCAGAAAGACCGACGACCGCTATTCGCTTGCTTTTTTCCAGAATCGCTTTGATCTCAGCTTTTGTTGGATTTTGCACCTTTCATCATCTCCTTTTTATCTATTCTACAGGAAGGATAGCCGCGAAATCAAAGCCTGATGTGATTGTATATGGCCTGCCATTATGTTATTGTTAGCAAACTTCACAAAAAACTTATCATCAGATCATGACATCTCATGTTAAAATAAAGATCAGGAACATTGGAAAAAGGAGAAATGTAGATGTTAATTGCTTTATTGATTATTTTAGCTTATTTACTAGGCAGCATTCCATCAGGCTTAATTGTCGGCAAGCTTGCCAAAGGGATTGATATAAGGGAACACGGCAGCGGAAATTTAGGAGCCACCAACGCGTTTCGGACACTGGGTGTGAAAGCCGGATCTGTAGTGATTGCCGGGGATATTTTAAAAGGGACGCTTGCCGCTGCTCTCCCGTACCTCATGCATATTGATTTTCATCCTCTGCTTGCCGGGGTTATAGCTGTTATAGGCCATGTGTTTCCTTTGTTTGCAAAATTTAAAGGCGGTAAAGCCGTGGCGACTTCCGGAGGCGTTTTGCTGTTTTATGCTCCGCTTTTATTTGTTACAATGCTGGCGGTATTTTTCATATTTTTATTCATTACGAAATATGTTTCTCTGTCTTCAATGTTAACAGGGGTTTATACCATTATATACAGCCTCTTTGAACAGGATACATATTTATTGATTGTGGTCACCTTGCTGACTGCCTTTGTCGTTTACAGACACAGAACAAACATCAAACGGATTATCAATAAAACCGAGCCTAAGGTGAAGTGGCTTTAACTTCGGGGTAAGAGCTTTTTTTTGACACAGTAAAACCGTGTACGGTTATAATAGAGAAAATTCATTTTGATAATAAAAGGAGAGTGGCCGTGTATGAATATGGAAATTCAGAAAGATGCGTTGAATTGGTATAAAGATGAGCTAGAGCTAGAGAACGGCGATCAAGTTCGGTTCTTTGTCCGTTACGGAGGCTGCAGCAGCGTTCAAAAAGGCTTTTCCCTCGGTGTCTCAAAAGATGAACCCCAGGATATCGGAATCAGCACTGAAGTAGAAGGCATTACCTTCTTTATTGAAGAAAGTGATATTTGGTACTTCGATAATCATGATCTACTCGTCAGTTATTCTGAAGCATCCGAAGAGCCGGTATTCGAATATCAATAAGAAAAAAGAACGCATGTGATGTGCGTTCTTTTTTTATAATTTAAAACGTGAGAGATGATCGGTCAGCCTCTCCCTTTCCAAAATCATTTTTTGGGTTTCACCAAGAAGGTCATAATGTGGAAATTCATCTCTTTTATGTATCCATTCTTTTTTTAATCCGTATTTTTCACCCCACGAACTCAGCTTTTCTAAGTCACTGCAACCGACTTTTGTCACTGTTTTCGCTTCCGGAAAGCGGTCATCCAGCCAGTAATGGGTTAAAAACGCGATTTCTCCGCTCTTAACAGCTTCTTTCCAGCGATTCAGTTCACCGCGATGAATTCCAAACGCCATCATATTTCACTTCCCTATTTTTTGGCCTTTTCATAAGCTTTGTGCCAATCAGGGAAGGCTTTGCGAAACTGAATCGGTTTAAAGCTTTCTTTATCAACACAAATGTGTGAGGACTTTGCTGTAATTGAGATATCTCCCTCAGGATTTAATATGTGATAGCCATATATCGTTTTAAATCCGTTGTATTCTTCTATCCAGGTATGCACAACAGCCGTTTCTCCGTAATGAAGCGGTTTTTTATAAGAAATATTGATGTCTACGACAGGTGACAGTACACCTTTCTTTTCCATATCGCTGTATAAAAAACCAAGATCTTTAATTAAAGCGGTTCTGCCCACTTCCATCCAGACAAGATAGTTGGCATGATATACAATCCCCATTTGATCCGTTTCTGAATAACGCACTTCTATTTCTTTTTTTGAAACATGCAAGATTCTCTGCTCCCTTTTTCACGATTTAGCCCTATTCTATCACATCAAATGATGAAAGAGAAAAAACCAGGTTTCCCTGGTTTTTACGATTGATAACCGTTTTCTCTTGCTTGGGATTCATCTTGAATTTCACTGCGGAAGGCTTCAAGACTTTCATTTCGTCTGGCATTTTTTTCTTTGATGCGCTGTTTGTCTTCACCTGAAGCGTTTTTCATGGATTCTTCAGCTTCTTCAATGTTCTCAATTGTATTTTGAACCATGTCTTGCAATTTTTCTACATTATCCGAACGGTCATCAGGGTTTGGTTGATATTGTTTTGTCACTTGTTAGCCCTCCTTATGATGATTACGGGGCACTATTCGCCCTTTGTTTGCATAATAATTGGCTGCTCATTAGATGTGTCGTGCATTTTTTCCCCTTTATTACGCTTATATTTAACAGGTTTCGTGCCCAAGTGGCTCGGAGCATATTGAGGCTGACCATTTTTCTTGTTGGTACCCATGTTTATCCCTCCTTAACAAGTAGGATTCTCAAAAGGAGGAGTAAACATGAATACAAATTAAAGGTTATTTTTGCTTAAAACGCTGTTCAAGCTTTTCTTCAAGCTGATGTAAATACTCAGTATTGGTCATCAGCTCTTTTTTATTTTCCATGACCAGTTCATGAAAAGAACGTTTTCTCATTTTTTTCATACTTCTCACCTCCGGGTATTCTTTTATTTTTACCAATTTTGAAAATTATAAGCATTGTTGCATTTCAATAATTAAAAAACTGGGTCCTAGTTGAGACCCAGTTTTTGTTTCATTTGTTTTTTTGTCATCGTGCCGGCATAAATTTGCTGAATGACACCTTTTTCATCCAAAATATAAGTCGTCGGATATGTTAGAACACTATAATCCGCATTGATTCCGCTTTTATCAATAAGGATCGGGAAAGTTAAATGGAGCGAGTCAGCAAATTGTTTGACCGTTTTCTCCCCCTTTTCAGCAGAGGTAAAGTTAACGGCAACCACAGCAATCTCTGAGTGCTCTTTTTGAAGCTCTTCCATTGCAGGCATTTCTTTTCGGCAAGGATGACACCAAGTGGCCCAAAAATTAAGAAGAACTTTTTTTCCTTTATAATCCGATAAAGAGGCTTCTTCCCCAGAAAGCGTTTTCAAACTAAAATCGGGTGCTTTCTGCCCTTCTTCAATGCCGACTTCTTCTTTTTTCGTATAGTTCTCATAGAAAGTCCAGCACATATACACAGCAAGTCCACTGAGACAAATTCCCGCAAGCCATTTTTTCAGCATATGCCACCCCCGCGGCCAATATTTCATAAAAAGAAGAGAAAGCACCTCTGCCCTCTCTTCCCAATTACAAGCTTACTTTTTCATTTTATCGCGAAGCACCATTTGCAGAATACCGCCATGGCGATAGTAATCAACCTCAACATCACTGTCAAAGCGCACTAAAACTTCAAACGATTTTACATTACCATCTTCATCAATTGCTCTTACTTTTACAAGATCGCGCGGACGAACTGTTTCGTCAACATCTACTTCAATCACTTCTTTTCCGCTTAATCCTAGTGTTTCTGCGTTGTCACCTGCTTTGAATTGAAGCGGAAGCACGCCCATAAATACAAGGTTGCTTCTGTGAATTCTTTCAAAGCTTTCGGCAATAACCGTTCTGATTCCGAGAAGATTGGTTCCTTTTGCTGCCCAGTCACGGGAAGATCCCATACCATAATCTTTGCCCGCAATAACAACAAGACCCGTTTTATCTTCTTTATATTTCATACAAGCGTCATAAATGGACGTCACTTCACCGGTAGGCCAGTATGTTGTATATCCGCCCTCAGTCCCCGGAGCGATCTGGTTTTTAATCCGAATGTTAGCGAACGTTCCTCTCATCATGACTTCATGGTTTCCGCGTCGTGATCCGTAAGAGTTGAAATCACGAGGTGAAACGCCTTTTTCCTGCAAGTATTTTCCGGCAGGAGTATCCTTGCCGATTGCGCCGGCAGGTGAAATATGGTCAGTTGTGACTGAATCACCGAATTTACCGACAACGCGCAGCCCTCTTAACGGTTCTACTTTGCCCGGCTCCACTGACATTTCTTCGAAGAACGGCGGGTTTTGGATATAGGTTGAATCATTATCCCATTTATACAATGCTTGATCCGTCGTTTCGATTTGATTCCAGCGTTTATTGTCATCAAACACGGTTTCATATTCTTTACGGAACAGCTCAGGAGTCACCGTTTGTTTCACGATTGAATTAATCTCGTCCATTTCCGGCCAAATATCGCTGAAATATACGTTCTGACCATCTTTGCCTACACCGATTGGGTCAGTTTTCAAATTGATGTCAACCGTTCCCGCTAATGCGTATGCAACGACAAGCGGCGGAGAAGCAAGATAGTTTCCTTTCACAAGCGGGTGAATCCGGCCTTCAAAGTTACGGTTTCCGGAAAGGACTGACGTAATCAAAAGATCATTTTCCGCAACGGCTTCTTCAATTTCCGGAGACAGCGGGCCTGAGTTTCCGATACAAGTTGTACAGCCATAACCGACAAGGTTAAACCCAAGCTCTTTCATATAAGGCAGCAAACCTGAATTCACCAAATATCCTGTAACGACTTTGGATCCCGGCGCCAGAGATGTTTTTACGTAGTTTGGCACTTTCAGTCCTAATTCAACAGCTTTTTTAGCGACTAGGCCTGCACCGATTAAGACGTAAGGGTTTGACGTGTTTGTACAGCTTGTAATGGCAGCGATGGCGATTGCGCCTGTTTTCATGACTGTTTCTTCGCCATTAAGCAGTTTAAACTTAATTTCTTTGTTCGCTTCAGCAGCTTCCAGACCAAATCCTTGGTTACCCGCAGGACTGACTAGGTGTTTTTGGAAGGTTTCCTGCATGACAGAAAGCGGAATCAGATCCTGCGGACGTTTTGGACCTGAAAGATTGGCTTCAATCTGAGACAAGTCAATTTCCACAATATCTGTAAAGTTTGGCTCATCTGCATCCGGAGTATAAAACAATCCATTATTTCGGCAATACGCTTCTACAATGTCAATTTGCTCTGCGTCCCGGCCTGTCAGACGTAAATAATTCAGCGCTTCTTCATCAACCGGGAAGAATCCGCATGTTGCGCCGTATTCCGGAGCCATATTTGCAATGGTTGCGCGGTCTGCAAGCGGCAATTCTGCCACTCCCGGGCCAAAGAACTCAACAAATTTGTTTACAACGCCTTTTTCACGCAGCACTTGCGTAACCTTTAATGCCAAATCAGTGGCAGTAGTTCCGTTTGGAAGCTCTCCGACAAGTTTTGCGCCGATGACTTCTGGAACCGGGAAATAAGAAGGCTGGCCAAGCATGCCCGCTTCCGCTTCAATTCCTCCTACGCCCCAGCCGAGAACACCGATACCATTAATCATAGTGGTATGGGAATCCGTACCCACAAGTGTATCAGGATAAGTGATAAGCTCACCGTCCACTTCTTTCGCATGTACAACGCTTGCCAAGAACTCAAGGTTGACCTGATGCACGATACCTGTAGCAGGCGGCACTGCCTGATAATTATTAAACGCTTTCTTTGCCCAGCTTAAAAATTTGTAACGCTCTGCATTTCTTTCGAATTCTAAGTCCATATTAATAGCTAAAGCATCTTCTGTGCCTGCTTTATCAACCTGTACTGAGTGGTCAATAACCAGATCCACAGGAATTTCAGGATTGATTTTGTCAGGGTCCCCGCCGACAGAATCCATCGCTTTTCTCAGTGAAGCAAGATCAACTACAGCAGGAACACCGGTGAAATCTTGCAAAATAACACGTGAAGGCTTAAATGGTACATCAATATCCTTTAATCCAGCAGTTCCCCACTTTGCTAAATTTTCCACGTGCTCTTTCGTAATCACTCGCCCGTCAACCTGGCGTAAAACAGATTCTAAAAGAACCTTAATGGAGTATGGAAGTTTTGAAACATTCCCGACACCCAGGTCCTCCAATGCTTTTAAGGAATAGTAATGATAAGTTTTTCCATTAGTTGAAAACGTCTTTTTTGCTTGGAAAACATCTTGAGTTGCGACTTTCTGATTTGCCATTCTCCAAAATCCCCCTTCAAAGATCAAGATCCTTCTTCGATGAAACGCTATTTTTCACCACAATTTTCTCACAATTTCATCTTAAAACAAAATCATACATAAGTAAATATCAATGTTTTTATTAAATATAATAAGATCACCTTATCAGAGCGTTTTTTCGGAAAATTTTTGTTTTTTTTCGTCCTCATACAAATCAAAAGAGAAAGCCATATTATACATGAGGTGATTATCATGGTGAAAAGAAAAGCCAATCATGTCATAAATGGAATGAATGACGCTAAAAGCCAAGGCAAAGGTGCTGGCTATATTGAAAATGATCAGCTTGTCCTGACCGAAGAAGAACGGCAGAACAATAAAAAAAGAAAAACAAACCAATAATAAAATCGGCAGGAGGCTCTTTACGTGACGAATAAAAATACAAGTAAAGATATGCATAAAAATGCGCCTAAAGGGCATAATCCCGGACAGCCGGAACCTTTAAGCGGGAGCAAAAAAGTAAAGAACCGCAACCACACAAGACAAAAGCATAACTCAAGCCATGATATGTAAATAAAAAAACAGACCTTAGCGTCTGTTTTTTTATATCTTCACCCATTTATTATTTTCCGCATAACATAACGCAAGGATTTATATATGGAGGAATGCTTCCATGACTCATTCAAAACGTTCTGGCTCCAATGACTTCGACGGTATGGAGGATTGGCTGCGCCAATTTTACGAGGATCCTTATGCTTGGTATGATGAAACACTGCCTATTGATTTATATGAAACAAGTCAGCAATATATCATTGAAGCAGACTTGACGTCATTACAGCCGGTTCAGCTGACCATTACCCTGTGCGGGTGCGAGTTCATTCTGATAGTCAAGACGGCGGAACAGTCTCTAGAAAAAAGCCTCTTGCTTCCCTTTTACCTGAGTAACAAAACAATTCAGACCGATTATACCAACAGCATTCTGACAGTCGCTATGAATAAGGAAGAGAGTGAAGAACAGACTTCCTTTTCTCTTCAATTTCCTATCTCCTAACATAAAAAGTCACTTTCATGTGAAAGTGACTTTTCTTCCGTCCGTTTGTCGTCAAATACCCTTCATAGTGAAACTCCCATGGCCAAATAGCAGAATCACTATACAATAGAGTATGCTCTATCATCTCGTTTGACTAGACATCTATCATTTCTTTCTATTATTTTTTATGATGTTCTTCTAAACTTTCTTCATGTACAATATGGATAGAATAAGGGGGTGAACATAGATGCTAGAGGGCTTATTTATGTGGTTTATTTTGTTTTGGGTCATTGTGATGGTTGTTTTATTATCTATTGGCGGCTTTTTTATGTTCCGCAAATTTCTAAAGCGCTTACCGAAAGAAGATGGCCGATCAGAGCTGGACTGGCAGGATTACTATATTGAAAAAAGCAGGCATTTATGGAGCAAACAAGACAAAGAGTTTCTTGAAGAGTTGGTTAAGCCTGTGCCAGAGCTGTTCCGGGACATCGCAAAAGCAAAAATTGCCGGAAAAATCGGAGAGCTTTCCATCAAGGAACAGGCATCTGCAATCAATCAGGACCTTATCATCAGAGGCTATATTTTGGCAACCCCGAAAAGAGACCAAACCTTTTTAAAGAAACACCTTCGAGAAAAAGATATAGACATCAACCCTTACAAATCCCTCCTCAAGTAAAAAACCTTTCCCCTAATAGGAAAGGTTTAATTCATTTGAATATCAGCAGCTTGCATCTCGTTATGAAGCTTGCGATAAGATAAATACATTGCGATTCGCCAAGGCACTATCATTCCGAAGGCTAAGATCCAAAACATACCGCTCAAGGCTCCATAATCTACTGATGTGCTCAAAATAGATTTCATCACTATCCTGATCACCAAAAGGCCGACCAGTATAAAAACGAATGCTTTGGACCGCTTCATGTAAATTTCATTATTTTTAATTTCGAATTTAGACGTTTTTATAAGAAAAATAGAGAAAATGACGCCTAGCGTGATCGCTTCTAAAAACTCTTCACCCGTCACCCAGAAAACCGGAAACAAAAACATTAATGCACCCGTACTCATAAAAATCGGCGGAAGAATAATTTTTTTCGGTGAAACTGGCTTATCGGAAGATTTAATTCTGACAACCATCACTGCTGCAGCCATTAAGACGGCAATAATTGATGAAATTATAATCATCATACATATCATTCCTTTGTTTGCTCTGAGTATTGATACTATATACTATACTCCAAAACAATAAAAAAAACCATTTCGAAAAGATTAATCCTTCATTTTCCCATCACGCGATTAACAGCTTCCAAAACTTTTGATTCCTCAAATGGTTTCATAATAAAATCCTTTGCACCCAGTTCAATTGCTTCCACTACTATCCGCTGCTGCCGCATTGCGGTGCACATGATGACATTTGCTTTCGGGTCAAACGACATGATTTCCTGAAGCGCCTGTATGCCGTTTTTGAGCGGCATTGTAACGTCCATTGTCACAAGATCAGGACGGAGCCTCTGGTACAAATCAGCTGCCTCCTCACCGTCCGCCGCTTCACCTGCTACTATGTAATTTGCGGCTTCTAAGATCTCTCTAATCTTCACCCTCATGAACTTGGCGTCGTCTACAACTAAAACTCTTGTCATATTCCCCTCCAAATAAAACGATATCCTTTATCAATAGTATTATTGTACCAAAAACAAAGGGGTAAATAGTAGTTCAAAAGTTGTTTATGTGTCAGAAACCTGTAAATTCTCCGAATAGCGATGATAACATAATGATGATTAAGGTCATCCAATCAAAAAATAACAGCACACCAATCAATACCATAAGGACCCCGCCAATTTTCATGATTAGAAGCTGATTCTTTCTTATCCATTTCAATCTCGTAATGAAGAAAGACAATAATAGAAAAGGAATTGCAAAACCAAGAACATATAAAATCATGTACGGAACAGCTGAGGCAGGATTTGTGTTAGCAAGCGCAAGGAGGGCAGCCAAAATCGGTCCTGTGCACGGTGTCCACCCTGCTGAAAAAGCCATTCCCGTTAAAATAGAACCTACAAACCCGGCAGGCCTGTGTTTGAAATGAACTCTGCGCTCTTTCATCAGTATGTCCGGACGGAACACACCAAGTGTGATGAAGCCAAACAGGATGATGAATAGAGCTCCTATTTGACGGATGGCATCATGATAATCTCTAAAAAAGCCGCCGATTAACGAAGTGCCGTAACCAAGTGCGATAAAAATCACTGAAAAACCCAGCAAAAAAAACAGTGTATGAATCAGGCTCCTTTTTTGCAAAAGAAGCTTTTCCGACTTGACTTCATCCATACTGACACCAGTAATATATGACAGAAAAGCAGGGTACAACGGAAGGCAGCAAGGTGAAATAAACGATAAGAAGCCGGCTCCGAATGCCAAAAAATAATTAATATCCATGCATATAAACTCCTTTCAAGTTAGCAAACCTTTCAAGTTATGACAAAATCATTTCATTTTTTTAACACTTCAGCCTGAAGGATTTCTATTTAGAGAAAAACCTTATATAATTTAATTTGACATTGAGATATTATACTCCTTCTCATTTGAAAATCAGTATAAATATGGGATATAATAATGGCATTCAAAATGAAAGATCTATGTATGAAAGGATACATCCCTGTGATTAGAGAGCATCTATTAAATGAAATTGAAAAAAAGAGAGCCGAGCTTTTGCAAATTGTCATGGCCAATGGAATGACGTCCCACATTACGATAGAACTCAGTCAGGAGCTTGACCACCTTCTCATACAATATCAAAAACAACAGCATTCCGGAGGCACCGGTTAATAATGATTCCAAAATAAAAAACCCTTTAAGCGGGTTTTTTATTTCATAACCATGTTTCTTCTATGTCATAATCTTTACGTATTATTTCGTTTGATTATTCATGGCTTTCATCATTTGATTAATTTTCTTTTGAGAAGGTTTCATTCCCATTTGCATCATCATCATGCGTAACATTTGTTCATTAATAGGCGGATTCTTTTTCAAGTAGCTCATCATATACTTACGAGCGATAAAAAATCCGAGTGCAACACCCGCGAGCAATGCTAAAACGCCCACTAGGATGACAACCCATAAATCCATTTTACTTCCTCCTTCATGTTGTCTAGTTTAAAGTGTACTAAACCAAAGGCTATTATACAACATTTACATCTCTTTTTCTTCGGTTTTAGACAAAATTTCTTTCTTTCACCGGATTTAGCCACCCATACCGCTGCGCTCCAAAATCCATTGCGAGAAAACAAGGGCTCACTTTTCGAAGAACTTCAAAGAAAATCGTTTCTGACTCGTAATCTCCGGATGCTACAATCTCAATCATCTGTTCTTTCATCATAAACGTTGCATAACCCTTTGCTTTCGGAAGAGATAATCTATAAATATGATCCAGCTGCGTATAATCTACATTGCTTAAATTCATTTTTAAACGCTGGTGCATATGTAACATCGGGATCGGCTTCGTAATATATTGAATTTGTCTTTCAGTCATTTGATATTGCTGAGGTGTCAGATTCGTCCAATGATAGTCTTGAAAAAGCTTAAACATGACTGATTCCCGACCAAAATAGTGATTGGCAAACTCATCTTTAATTAAATAGGTATAGTAATGACGTTCCATTCTCTCATCCCCTTATTCAGCGCCTTAATATGCTCTCTATTATACAAAAGAAGAAAAGAAAGAAATGTCTATTACTGTTAAAATCATTATACTATTTTTGTCGTATAAACATGAAAAAGAGGATGATTTGACTCATCCCCTTACAAACACTTATTTGCTTATTAATTTCTTCACACGATCAACTACGTTTGATACAGAGAAACCGTATTCTTTCATAATGGTTTCACCAGGAGCGGAGGCGCCGAATTGATCAATACCAAGCACGTCACCCTCAAGCCCTGTATATTTACCCCATCCAAATGAAGCTCCCATTTCAATAGCAAGACGTTTTTTCACATCTGCTGGAAGTACGGAATTTTTATATTCGTCTGATTGCTTTTCAAAACGATCCCATGCCGGCATACTTACGACTGACACGTGGATATTTTCTTTTGCCAATTCAGCCTGTGCTTCAATCGCAAGTCCTACTTCAGAACCTGTAGCTAAAAGAAGGGCATCAGGTGAATCATTTTGTGCTTTAGATACGACATAAGCACCTTTCTCAACACCTGCTAAAGCTACATCAGCAGTTTGATCGATAGTAGGAAGGTTTTGACGGGTGAGCACCAAGGCCGTCGGATGATCCTTGCTTTGTAATGCGAGCTTCCAAGCAGCTGCCGTTTCATTGCCGTCAGCCGGTCTGATGACTGAGAGATTAGGCATAGCACGTAAAGAAGCAAGCTGTTCCACCGGCTCATGCGTCGGTCCGTCTTCTCCTACAGCAATGCTGTCATGAGTGAATACATAGGTTACCGGAAGCCCCATTAATGAAGCGAGACGGATTGCCGGTCTTAAATAATCAGAGAAGACAAAGAATGTTCCGCCGAATACCCGAAGACCGCCGTGAAGCGCCATTCCGTTTAATGCGGCACCCATTGCAAATTCACGAACACCGAACCAGAAATTACGGCCTGAATAGTCGGCTGCCGTATAATCTGCGGCATTTTTAATATTGGTTTTATTTGACCCTGCAAGGTCAGCCGATCCTCCTACAAAATAAGGGATCTGCTTTGCAATGCCATTTAAAACTTCTCCGGAAGATGCGCGTGAAGCTAAGCTGCTTCCTTTTTCATAAACAGGAACCTCTTTATCCCAATCTTTCGGAAGTTCTCCTTTGATGCCAAGCTCTAACTGTTCAGCAAGTTCAGGGTAGATTTCTTTATATTTGTCGAAGAGCTCGTTCCATTCCTGCTCTTTCTTCTCTCCTGCTTCTTTTACCGTTTGTTTAAAATGGTCGTATACTTCTGACGGTACATAGAAGTCCTCTTCATATGTCCATGCATAAGCTTCTTTAGTTAATTTACTTTCCTCTGAACCAAGCGGCGCACCGTGAACACCTGATGTACCTGCGCGGTTAGGTGAACCGAATCCAATGGTTGTTTTTACTTCAATTAATGTAGGTTTTTTTTCATTTTGGCGCGCTTTTTCAAGAGCGGCAGTTAATTCTTCGATATTGTTACCGTCTTCGACATAGAGAACTTCCCAATTCATTGCCTCAAAACGCTGCTTTACATTTTCTGAGAATGAGCGGTCTAAGTCTCCGTCTAACGAGATGTCATTAGAATCGTAAAGTACGACCAGACGTCCCAGCTGAAGATGGCCTGCCAGTGAAGCCGCTTCTGAAGAGATACCCTCCATCAAGTCACCATCACCGCAAATGCTGTATGTATAATGATCTACTACGTTGAATGAATCGCGGTTGTATGTTTCTGCTAAGTGGCGTTCTGCAATAGCCATCCCAACTGCCATTCCGATTCCCTGTCCGAGCGGCCCTGTTGTCGCGTCAACACCTGCTGTATGCCCGTATTCAGGATGTCCAGGTGTTTTGCTGCCCCATTGGCGGAATCCCTTTAGATCATCAATACTGAGATCGTACCCGCTTAAATGAAGCATACTGTATAAAAGCATTGAGCCGTGTCCCGCAGATAAAACAAAACGGTCACGATTAAACCAGCCAGGGTTCTTCGGACTTACATTCATAATTTTTGTCCATAGCGTATATGCCATAGGAGCAGCCCCCATAGGCATTCCCGGATGACCGGAGTTTGCTTTTTCAATAGCGTCTATAGATAGTGTGCGTATGGTAGCAACTGATTTCTTTTCAATTGTATCCATAAAAATCCCCTTCCATATGTGTTGTACCTCTTCATCATAAATCTCCGAAGCGTTTTTCTCAACTGTTTCAGCTTAAATTTGAGAGAAACTTGTTGAAAAATGTCGCTTACACTGACGTTGTTAGTATATACCAAAAAGGAATACGATATTGACGTATTCCTTTTATATTAGTGCAGCTTGTTATTTCTTTTTTCTCTTTTTAGTTTTTCTGGTGTTACATCATTGCCTTCAGGATCAATGATTTTAACACTTTTCAGTGTGTTTTTCATAGAAGAGCGAAATCCTTTGAGGTATTCTTCACGAAGCTTCTTCTGCTCAGCTTTTTCATCATCAGTAATAACGCCTGATTTCGCTTTTGCAGCAAGCTCATTGATTCTGGCAATTTTTTCGTTTGAAATCATGTTAAACTCCTTTATTCCATTTTGCCTTTATACTACTAAATCAGCAGAGGTTTTACAAACGATTCACTCATTATTTGTCTGTTTCGTTCTCCATATATTCTTGAAAACGCCGGTGAACGGTTGCTTTTGATACCTCATAACCAAAGCCTCTTAATGTAGCGGCTATTTCAGCGAAGGTCAGCTTATTGGCTCTCAGTCGTACAATTTCTGAAATAGGAACCTCAATTTTGACTTTCCCGCTGTTTTCATGTTGGTTTTTAAGATTTTTTTGCGGTTTAAATCCATTTTTCACCGCGCGTTTCATTCCTCTTTTGATTTTCATATTATGTATCTTCCGCTGATATTCTTCCACAATGCTGACGATCTCAAGCACCATAGAATCGGCTTCGGACAGCTCAAGTTCTCCTCTGTGCGCTGTCGTGTATATTTTTACATTTTCCCGATAAATGCAATGGAGAAGAGCGATTTTTGCATTCCCTCTGCCAAGCCTAGTCTCATCTTGAACGAGAATCGCATCAATATGGGACTTCTTCAATTCATCAAGCATCTCAAACACACCGTCCCGGTCCATTTCATATCCGCTGGCTTTTTCGGATATTACCTTAACGACCTCCATGCCATTTTCGGATGCAATCGCTGCAAGCTCCTCCTCCTGCCGCTTTAAAGAGGTTTGCTGCTGTTCTTTGTTTGTACTAACGCGGGCATAAATGAGCGCCTTCATTTCTTGCTATCTTTCCTCTCTATTTAACAGTTGCCAATTGATATGCAGCAGGATGTTCCTTTTTTAAGGGAAGCATTAATACATCTCCCGCCTGTATATCAGAAGTCTGAAGATTATTTTCCTCCGTTACCCATTCAATAAAATCCTTTTTGTTTATCTTTTTCGTATGAGACACCTGATCAGCCAACGACCAAAGCGTATCTCCCGATTGGACTTCTATTTTAACATATTGATTTTGCTCTTGATCATTGTTTGTAAATGATAAAAGAAGAATAACAGCACTTAAAACTCCCGTGAACAGGCCGACAAAGATAATAAATTCTTTAATCATAAAAACAACCTCCGATAAGAATGTTTGTTCGCTTTTTATAACTCAAGTATATACGAACAAATGTTTCTGTCAATTGTTTTTTTCGAACCTATGTTTGTACTGTAAGGAAAATCATGCTATAATCTACTTAAAATCGACGTTAGAGGTGCGAAAAATGACGAAGCTATCAAAAAGGCAACTTGATATCCTCCGTTTTATAAAAGCAGAGGTAAAAACAAAAGGATATCCGCCTTCTGTAAGGGAGATTGGGGAGGCTGTAGGCCTTGCGTCCAGTTCGACTGTCCACGGGCATTTGGCTCGTTTAGAGACGAAGGGGCTGATCAGGCGTGATCCGACAAAACCAAGAGCGATAGAAATACTAGATGAAGAAGAAGTGCAAATTCCGAAAAGCCAAGTTGTTAATGTGCCTGTTATCGGAAAAGTAACGGCAGGAAGCCCCATTACAGCAGTAGAGAATATTGAGGAGTATTTCCCGCTGCCTGATCGGATGGTTCCGCCGGACGAGCACGTGTTTATGCTGGAGATTATGGGTGAAAGTATGATTGATGCCGGAATTCTCGATAAAGATTACGTCATTGTAAAGCAGCAAAGCACTGCCAACAACGGAGAGATCGTTGTCGCCATGACGGAGGATGATGAAGCTACAGTCAAACGCTTCTATAAAGAAGATACTCATGTGCGGCTGCAGCCGGAAAATCCAACAATGGAGCCGATTATTTTACAGAATGTCAGTATACTAGGAAAAGTGATCGGTGTATTCAGAACCGTTCATTAGAAACTTTTAAACTGCCGAACTTCATTTCGGCAGTTTTTTTCATAGATAAAACCCCCTTCTTTTATATAAAGGGGGTTCTATTCATAACAAAACAAAAAAAGCAGGTTCGCCCTGGCTTAGAAACGAACCTGAAAAGGAGGAAAAAATTACATCATGTTTACACCCATTATTATCCTACATTTTTAAGTTGAAGTCAACAAATAATTTTTCCTTAAGGAAACTTTTTCTGAGTTTCTGGTGTCTCTCTGCCGAGAAATAAATCTTGACAGTTGAGAACAAGCCCCATCCAAGTGTAAGTAAGCACTTAGTAAAATACGTTTGTTAAGTATTCATAATCAGCCTTGTTTATAAGTAGTCGAATTTATTCCTAATTTGTTTCATGTTTTAGTTCGTGAGAAGTGACAAGTTTTATGATATTTTGGGGCGAGATGATAATAAATAAATTGAAAATTTAGTACATAGTTTAATTAGTTCTTTTAGTGTTTATTCAATGTAATAAACTCACTTATCATAGAACTTGTGAGCGTAAAATCAAACCAGTCCCCGATATCTCCCCAAATTATGCTTGCTTCAGCTTTACGATAATTGTTTCGGCATTTGCACTACTGAAAGTAAACAGTGAATGATCTTCTTTGATATTCGCTGCCTCCTCCCACCCTTTCCCCATCTGCCTAATGAACTACGTGCACTCAGTTTCGGTTAAACCTGATACATATCGCCAATAGCTGCTTCTTCTGATAATAATCCTTCTCTCTTCAAAAATAATGCATTCCACAAAGTTCCTGTTTTAAGCAGCACCCCATTGCTCAAAATAATATTGATTGTCTAACTTTTCTTAGAAAGGAATGACTTATATGAATGGGTTTCATGAGACTTTAGATCTTCATGAACTGCTTGTATTTAAAAACCTTTGTTTGACTAAGTCTTCAACGATGACCGGTTTAGTGCAGGATCAAGAATTAAGAGACATTTTAGAACAGGATGCGTTAAAAACAAGACGGCAGGTTGAGCGTTTGCAAAGCTTACTGGCTGAGCGAGGTGAACAAATATGAATGAATTTTTTCAAAAGCTTGCCGGAATGGGCAGTATGACAGAACAGGTCATTGCCACTGATTTTTTAATTTCGGCAAAAACTGGAATTAAAGATATTGCCATAGCCATTACCGAGACGGCTTCTCCGGAAGTGAGAGATACATTACATGAGTATTTGCACGATGCTATTGATACACATGAACAAATTTTCAATTACATGGTTGCAAAGGGCTTTTATCACCCCAGAAATTTATCCGAACAGATAAACGTTGATATTCAGGCCGCTGAAACAGCTAAAGACTTGCCTCAAATTTAAATTCGGATGCTCTCTTCATTCAAGCTGCTGAGACTTTCTCGACAGTTTTTCTATTCATTTGGATATAAAAAAGTGAAAAAATAAGTTTGTGCTTTCATTAAATAATCAGTAAGGTGGTAAAATGAAACATATAATTGCACTCGCATCAAAAATCACTTTGACCCTTTCCCTTTTATATGTCATTTTGGACAGAATCTATCATGTATCTTTTTTAAGTGTATTATTCATCACATTTGTTTTAGGGCTGATCTCTTATCTTACAGGGGATATGCTTATATTGCCAAGGGCTAGCAATTTTATTGCCACAGCCGCTGATTTTGGGTTGTCGTTAATTATCCTCTGGGTATTTCTTATCAATCGCACCGGCGGTGATTTTTCTCCATTTTTTGCGGCTCTTATCGCCTCACTTGGTGTAGGCGTATTTGAATACTTTTTTCATCGATATTTGCTGGCTAATGTGTTGAATGAAGATTACCGTGACCAACTTGCTTCAAGAGACAGCCGGTTGCAATATCAAACTGAAGTGTCAGACGAGTTATCTCCAGATCTGCCTAATAAACATAAGGAGTAAATCTCTATCACGAGAGCCTTATGTTTTATCTGCGGCATGTATGCTACAATATGTCTAAAAAGGGGTTCACAAATGCCTGTTTATAGAGTGCTCAAATGCAGATTAGGAGATGTTCTGAAGGAATACGATATGACCATTTCTGACATCGCTGAAAATACCAACCTCAGTGAAAGACGGCTGAACGATTATATAGATGGAATCAAGACAACCATGACAATGAATGTTGCTATGACGGTTGCAAAAACAATCGGCTGCCATATTGAAGATCTTTTTGTTTGGGAAGATTCTTAAAACACAAAAAGGAGGCCGAAATCGCCTCCTTTTTTTATTTACTTTCTTCTTCGTCATCCAATGGCAGCTGAAGCAATGAATCAGTGCCTGTCGCTTTTGGTGTTTTACCATCCCATTTTTCAATCCATTTGTATTTAATCATTTCATCTGACATCGATTTCTTGATAATTTGGTTATAATCGGCGATTCCTTCAGCTTCGATCTTTTTCTTTTTGGCTTCTGCTTCAGCAATTTTGATTTCCGTTTGTGTTCTTTCCAGCTCTTGTGAAGATTTCACACGCGCGTCGATTGCTTCTTGTGTTGCTTTATCAGGTTTAGGAACACCTAACGTCAAATCATCGATAAGGAAGCCCAGGTCCTTCATATCGTCAGCAAATGTTTTTTGAACTTCTGACGCGGCCTCAGATGATTTCTGACCGTATGTATCAATTACGGAGTATTTAGAAATGGATTTTCTAGCGGCATCCCACAATCTTGTTTTGAGGTATGTATTTTCAATTGTCTCAATGTCAACCGCTCCAAACTTGTTGAACAGTTCCACCACCTTATCAGGCTGCACAACATAGTTGTAGGCAATATCCATAGAAATGTTTTTACCGTCAGAGGTTGCTACTTTAATATCTTCATTGTCTACTGTCTGCATACGCACCGGATATTCAGTAACTTTATTAAACAGCCCGACTAAATGCCAGCCCTGATCAAGCGTTTCTGATTTCACCCCGCCATTCGGTGAGTAAACAACGCCGACATAGCCGTTTGGAATCTTTTCAATAAATAATGAGGCTGTAATCCCTCCAAGGATCAACGCTGCGCCTACAATAATTCCGCCTATAATCTTTTTTGTGCTGTTTTTTTTATTTTCATTCATTACGATCTTCCTCCCATGATTTTTTAAACTTGCTTGCTCCGCTTCCCACCTTTTTAAAGAATGGGCTTAACATAAGCCATAAACCGAATCCAATGATGACCAGAAGAATAATGGAACCAATTATGACCTTCATATATTTCACCTCTCTTGCAGCTTTATCATTTAATAGCAAAATAACTTACTCTGTTTAATATACGATCGTATGACCTTAAAGTTTCATAAATTAAATCATAACTTTATATTTTTATCATTTATATGTATCAAAACCCAAGTAAACTCAAAAAAATAGAAATCATCGAGTCGCTTGGGTTTTATTTTTATACATTTGAAGCTGGCTTAATATTGAGCGTTAATAAAATCTGAAATAGTTTCGGTGAACTTATAAAACGTTTGATTTTGCGTGCTGGATCTGCTTTTTAATGAGAACGTTTCAAACATAGATTTCCTAAATCCCATGCTCAATTCCAGCTGGATACTCAACCCTGATATTGATTTATTCGCTATATTGTCCGGGCTGACTCCCGCGTACTTATCTTGCGCACTCAGCAATTCCGCCGGAAATCCTGCTTTATGAAGCGTTTCCACCAGCAATGCGGCTCTGTTTCGATCAGTGCCGCCTACTTTAATATTTTTTTCATCAGCAGAGTAACCGTGTAAAGATATAACACTCCTGTGTCCTCTGACCATAGTAAGCGAGGCAGGTTCATCAAAGTGAGTGCTTGTGATATGCAAAACGGAATTGCCGGAGGGCATCAACCCTTCAAACAAATACATGGAATGATGTTTGCTGAGTTCTCTTGCTAATTCACTTGTACCTCCTTCAATCCCGCCTCCGTGTATGGCTAACACTAAGACGCTGGTGTTTCCTTCCTGCGTTGATATGCCATAATCAGATGGATTTGTATTGTTTTTTAATTCTTCAAAGTTTGCATATTCATCCTCAGCTTCTGCTATGACGGAAAATGGAAATAAGATTATTGCAAACAATGAAATATTTACCAGAAGATAAGTTGAAGTGAAATACTTTACTATGTTACAATCAACATGCTTCAAGCAATGGAGCATACGGTGGAGTAGGGTTACTTTGGCCGGTTTCATCTACTCCGCCTCTAATCCCGAATGAACATTATGAATGATTCGCCGAGAGTTTTTCATGAATCAATCTCTTCTCCTTTGTTAAATTTTTGTTAAATTCACAATATTATATACTTTTATCCCGAACATCGTTCTTACATTTGTAATATTTTAATGGTCTTTACTCCGCCCCATTGTTACTTCAACTAGAATTCCACTTATGATTTAGTCCTTTTTTCCTGCACAGAAAAAAACAGATGCCCTGGCCGGTAAATGGTCAAGTGCATCTGTTTTTTGATTTTTATCACTTTTTTTCAATTTCGTATTGGACAAACAAAAATTTAAAGCCAAATATCCACATATGGTGAGTAGCCGTCAAGCGGTTTAGACCTTTTGCTTCTATATAGAAGGTTTCCGATAAAGGCAATGGGATCGTTCCGCATGCAGTATGGAGATAGATCCCCTCATCTCCTGCTCCGCTTCTTCTTCGTTTACTAGTCAGCGTCATTCCGCCACTATGAGGATAAGGCTTTAAAATACCAGTCATGTTTGAAAAAGGCAATGGAAGTGAGATATTCATATAGCCTGTCCCGTTGGATTTATGCAGCGAATATAGTGCTGTGAAAATCGTTTCATCTTTTTCATTTGTTCTGATCCAGGCACGAACCTTTTCTCTGCCGTCCTTTTGAGAATCCACACCCGTTATTTCACTATGCATCATATACCAGTCAGGATTCATTGAAAGATGAATCTGGCCGGTTCTTTTGCTGATGCCGTTGTAAATGAAAGCAAACGGTTTAAACCAAGTAGTCCATGTCACTTTTGCTTTTAACCGAAAATTGTTTGTCTGTTCATAAAAATCCTTGATCAATGGCTGCAGATTTTCAGTTGAAAAATCTTTTGATTCCAAGTTTTTCATATTCTCAACAAGCCCTGAATACGAGTCTGACGTTTCCAAATCATTTCTTTTCAAAAAGCCTTTTCCTATCTTCCATTTTCCATAAATACGGCTGAATGGTTTTTCGCAGCTATTATCTGTCGGCTGCGGATTTTCAAGCCTCCACCCACACAACGCCGGGATGATCACACCAACAGCATTGGAAAAACCATGAATCCAAATCATTTGGCTGATGGAAAGGGTCACTTTCTCCTGAAATACGCCAAAAGAATAGATAAGAGAGAAGAGGATCGTAATCATTAATACAATGGCGGAAATCGCAACAAGTATTTTTGCAAGTTTACGATGAAAGGGTGTATGAAACACCAAGTAACCATTCACATACAAAGCGATCATATATAGTGAGACCGCAATGAAATCAAGGATTTTCGAGAAAGAAATGCCGGCTGCTATAAGCATAGGCGATAGTAAAATCGTCCATGTGACCCAAAGATAAAGTCTCCGTTTCACTCTTATCTTTCTCCCTAGTAAGCCGTTAAAGATAGGGATCAGAAAAGCTGAATAATGAAAATGCACCGCTGTCAGCAAAATAATGAGACGGCTAAAATTCATGATATTCATATTTGACGTATAAGCAAAAAACCAAAAACCGCCCATAAACAAATAAATAAGACCCAGATAAATGGATGTCTCTTCAATTCTATGTATTTTTGTTTTCCGAAGCCGAATCACTCCGTATGCTGCCAGTAAAGACGTATAGGCCCACCATATCAGCGCAAACAATACAGCATCAGTTAAAAACGCTAAAGAAGCCGAAACTGCAGCAATCGGGTAACATAGCATAAGTGTCTTTTCCAAAATAATAACTAGCCGATCAGCCGTTTGATAAAACACAAATGGAAAAATGTTTGGAACGAAAAAAAGAACAGAAAGTAAAACAAGGGCTTCCGCGACAGATACATCCGGCGTTTCAATAAAGAAAAACACGAGAAAACAAAAAGTGCTTACAGACATATTTAATTTCATCATTCAACTGTCCCGACTTCCTGAAATGATCCTTTGTAATAGAAAAGAGTTCCGAGAATATCATTTTCCACGTTTACTTCTATAGTGAAACAGGCGTTTTCATCATGATAGGACTCATAAACAGTTGACTTTCCACGAAGCCACTTAGGGATAGGGATTTTCTTGCCGAAAATTAAAAACCATTGCTGTCCTGACGTTATTTTAAGCGCTCCGTTTTGTTCCGCTTCAAAGGATAAAACAGAAAGCAGCAGATGGGGCTTTCCGAAATAATCAAGAATTCTTTTTTCTTTTTCATCATGGATCATGACGGCGTCAAAAAATCGGTTTTTCCCGCTAAAGAAAAAAGTACGATTCCACTGCACAGCAACCTCATGCTGCTCTGTGCTGAATGTTTTATTCTCAATGATAAAAGGAACATCCTTTCCTCTTTCCGAAAAAAAACAGCGAAAGAGAACCCCAAACTTTAAAAGCCCCCTGGCAATAAAGGAACCGCCGCTTATTTCAGACATAACCCCTTTTGCCCGGAACGTGTGTGTAAGATCTAACTGATATCGTTTTCGTAGCTTGGGGTGCAGCAAATGACTATTGACAATATGATGTTCATAAATGGAGACCACAATTTCACTTCTTTCTTTTTCGTTTTGTATTTAAGGCGCTTGGAAGTTGAAGGGAGCAAGCATAACCGGCTGAGGACAGCGCAAAAAAGAATATGTAACAAAAGAAAGAAAACAATTCTCCTGATTGGTAAAAGCACAGCAACGCCAGAATAAGCATTTGCACACTATACAGGATACTTTTCCTGCGTAAAGGAAGCAGAAATAAGACGCCAATTCCTGCTTCAAGCCAGCCAGCAAGCCATTCAGCCTGAATATTCTTTAACAAATTGATTGTTTCAGGAAAGGGACCGTTTATTCCGTGGAATATCCAGCCAAATGAGAAAAACAAACTGATGATACTATATACCATTGTTCTGCGGATCAATTGTTTTGGATGCTTCTTTTTTTCAAGCCATAGTCTTAAAGCATCAAAGCTCCAAGCGGTTGCCCAGCCAAGGAGCGGCCTGAACATAAACCGGTCTATGTATCGCCCGAATGCACCGTAAGACGTTTCATATTGGTACTCAGTGATAAACGTGACGTGACGATTATCTATTTGTTTGTACTTCCAGTACCCTCTTCCCTTCTTTATAAGAGATAACGGGTGACCGGAATAAAACACTAAGGATGATGCTCTTTCGGAAGAATTTTTATGAATGCTTCCTGCGGATTCTCCGGTACCTGTTATTTTCAAACCGAATCCAATCCTAGTTTCATATAAAAATGCCTGCGGTTCGTTTTCTTTTTTATGAAGATAAGTAATATCTGAAAAGCGAAGATCCCATTCTTTATGAAGCGATGGGTTTTGCGTGTACTCCCAAAGCCGTTCAACGTCTGATTCAATTTGTATTTCAACATAAATGGGAGCTTGCTTCATTCGTCACGCCCCCCTCTCTAGTAATTTGCCCGCATATTTAGAATACCATTTTTCCAGATTGTAAAAAATGGATTTTTCTTTTCTTTCACATCTGAATATGACAATATGTCAAAGGATTATCACGATGCATGTCAAATTCTTATACTATAGGAATAGATGTCAGGAATGCTCAATGAACGGAGGTCGTTGAATTGGAAGCCATCATTATAATAGGAAGTTCATTACTTATCGTACTAGCTGTCGCGATATCTACTGTTTTCAGAAAACGCAATCGCCAAAAACATTAATCCTAATGAACTCTTACCAAAGAGGGCTTGTGCAGAAGAATTGCTCCTTTGTTTTCCACTCCGAATTCAAGGATAGTTTTATCCTCTTCTTTGCAGGTATCCACAAAGGCCCGGCAGAGTTATTAAGAAAGCTGACGTTCAAGCCGCCAGCTTTCTTCAATCTTTTTCAAAAGCATTGTGAAACCTAGTCACAGCAAGGATAATAATTCCGATGATAATGGCAATTGGAAGCCAAATGATTGCAAATTGATAAGAGGGTTCGGCAAGGGCTGCGATGACGGCACCAGAGCAATATAAAACAAGTGCTGCGGCGCGTAACAAAGCATCTGTTGTGAAGCCTTTCTTTTTGCCTCCGCCGAAAAAGCGGGCGGTGAAATCTTCAAAAAAGGTAGCGAGCGTTCCGGTTAACACAGTTGTTGAAATGCCTGCTATACCCAGTTTTCTTGCAGCAGTTGTCTGAAGCCCCATTGCAATGCTCAGCAGGATAATAAGAAGGTATGGGAAACTGGAAGATACTGCAAAATAAGAAAGGAGTGCAAATAGCAGCAAAACGGCTCCTTCCACTGCAAGTACTGTTGTAACAGCAGGAGGCCAAAACGTTTTTTCTTTGTTTGTGACAATAGCCGACGCAAGGATTACTCCAGTAATAAAACCGGCCAAGGCCGTAAGCGAATTCAGTATTGCCGTTTGAAAAGAGTTGCCGATAGCTAAGCCTAAAAGAATGATATTCCCCGTCATGTTAGCGGTAAATACGTGATCCAAACTTAGATAACCAATCACATCCACTATGCCTGCTGTCAGACAAAGAAGTAAAATCATGATGTTTCGATAAATAGCATCTGTCAAATACGATTCAATCCTTTCCGAGCATATTCTAACTCGTAAGTCTACAATTTCATTTCAAGCGTGTCCAGTTCCGCTGCTTTTTAGTAATTCTCCGCAATAAAATCTGATAATGACTCAGTGAACTGATAAAATGTCTTGTTCTTAGAATGCTCTCGGCCATCAAGAGTAAAATGATCAAACATAGATTCACGAAGCGCCAAACTGATTTCAATCTGAATACTCTTGCCTGATTTATTGCGGTTTGCGATACTATCCTCTTCACGACCTCCAAAACGATGATTGCGAGAAATCGCTTCTGCAGAAAACCCACTTTTGTTAAAAAGTTCAGCCAGTTTTACGGCTCTTTTTTCATCTGTTCCGCCAATCAAAATGTGCTGTTTGGCATCCGCATATCCATGTAAGGAAATAACATTGTCATGTTTGGCTGCCATTTTTACAGCTGCAGGTTCATCAAAGTTTTCACTTGTAACATGGAGATTCTCGTTGCAATCATTTTTTAGGCCTTCAAATAGAAAGACAGAATATGTTTTGCTTAATTCCCTCGCCAACTCACTAGTGCCCCCTTCTATTCCGCCACCGTGAGGAGCCAAAATTAAAATATTGGAGTCTGCAGATCTTGTATAAACATTATAATGATCAGGACTTTCATGTGCCTTCAGATCTTCAAAGTTGCAATACATATCCGTGGAAAAAGCATATACCATCGTTGGAAAAAAACCAGTGAGATACACAAGCAGCCCAAACAAGAAACAAAAAAGTTTTATTGTTCTTCTCGTGTTGATCATTTTCTTGTTAGACATAAACTGACTCTCTCTCCTTTTTTAATTGTTATCAATTATTTTAGTTCAAACTTTTCATTAATTGATAAAGGCAGGTCTGCCTAACGGAATGAACCAATATAAAAAGAAAACGTGAGGAAATCACCCTTTCTGATCTTGTATGTTTTAAATTTTGTTTTTATTTCCTTGAGTCTTTTTTCCACTCGTTCTTTAAGCTTTGATATTCAGAACACAGCTATAGTATCTTACTTTTCTAATTCCAGCCTCCATTTGCATGCCGAGCTTATGTCTGGGTAATTCAGATTCATTCATCGGGCGAATGAGCAATTCTTCATTTTTGTACATCTGTTACCCTCTTTTCGCGGTTTTCTTTCCCTTATAACATCCGAAAAAACGGTCAAGGCTCGTGATCGCCTTGACCTTCGTTTTAATCAAAAGAATAATCGTCTGGTTCGTCATGCTCAAACCCGTATACTCCCTTAATCTTTACATCTCCGCAGCCAGGTTTTTTGGTGATTTCTAAGTAGTGGTTTCTATTCGGTGTACCACTTACCATGTCTCTTGCACTGAAATCAAAGTGATTTCCTTTGAATTCTTTCTCACTTAATGTAACTCTGTAACCGTCAAGCGTAATCCTCTGCAGCTTGATATTGAGAGTACAACCTACTGCATCGAATATCGTGAATCTGTAGCCGAGCCTGGTCGGATAATAATTTGAGTTAGTATCGTCTGCCATGAAGAAACCTTTTACATCTTCAGACATAGTAAAACTCACTTTTTCTTCATCACGTGTGATCTTTGCATATGCTTGCTGCACACTCAAATTCCAGACTAATAACAAGGTCAATGCTACAACAATAATCAACCTCTTCATTCACATTCCTCCTTTTTCCATATAATACTATATTTAGAACAAAGAGAATATGAATACTTCTAGAATTTACTACATTTCATCTATTCTGCCTTGCAAGTTTTATGCTATAGTATCTCATCGCTCTCGATGAGCCTTTCATTTCAAACGTACCGTTTTTTATTAAATGTCTCACTCGGTATTCAATAAATTGGTCGCCTAGATATTGTTCTAAATGTCCTAGCACCTCTCCAACTAACATTACAGATTTTATAAATTCTTTTCCTCCCAGCTTATCGTGTAATTTTTGTGCCATTTTTATAATGAAAGAGTCATAATGATCTTCTGTAACACTATGTATTTTATCTGTCCATAAACGCAGCTTGTCTTGTGATTCTGATAGTGTTTCCCATTCTTTTGCTAAACTTTTTTTCATTTCAAGTGAAATTGGCTTGGTTAGTTTATACTTCTTGTAAAGGATTCCGAATTTCTCTGGAGAAATTTCACCCGAGCAGAGAGGAGTATAATCACGGTCGGGTCTTTGAAATTGTTCTTGATAAGCTTGATTCGTATTGATTAACACAATGTCATTTTTCTTGTCTTTTAATAAAAACAGAGCCAACCTTAGTCCTGTTTGTTCGTGGGAATTCTCCCCTGTCCAAATCATTAAAGGAATGTATTCTGGCGCCTGAGTGAGGGCAATCAAAGCTTCCGTAAAGTCGTGTATATAATCGTGATTAAAATAATCATCATAAGTACTAAAATGTGATCGCAACCAATTTTTCCTTTCTTCAAGACCTTCCTTTTCATGCAAACGCTTTATGGGACCTACAGAAAAAATGTCAGAAAAACAGATCACTTTCTCCTTATCTTCTTTTCCCAACTTTTTGAGAGCAAACTTTAAAGAACCGGCAATCGACATGCCAAAAACGATGTGAATGATTTTCTCTTTATTAACCATACGTCCCCCTCAAAAAATAAAATTTCTGAATGTTGACTGAATAACCGCGAAGGATCATCAAAGTATTTCTTGTTTCCATCACTCTCTCCTTGTCTGCTTACTCAATTTAGCTAAACTCCATTGTGGATTCATTTTTACTAGTTTCATGGCTTATTGTTCGGTTGGTTTATTTCTTTTATGCATGATAAAGAAAATAATTTGACTGAAGAGCCCAATCAGAAATAGAAAGGCAAACCACCAGTAGTACTGGTTTACAAATTCAACACCGACATGTCTAGAAAATAGACATATACACATTAACATCGTAAAAATGGATAAAAATTTTCTCAATTTTATCTTCCTCTCTTCCTGAAATCGTACAATTGATAAAGTTTAATTGAATTGTGCCGCTGATAGTCCTGCTATTACAAACCTATACAATACACTGGCCATTTTTCATTTGACCTGGGGACTCCTTTGACTTGATAAGCTTGGGCAAATTTATAAGTGAAATATAATAGAAATCAAGAGTCATTTGTCCAACACCGTTTCCCCTCCTTTACTCTGTACCTCTTCTACGGATAACAATATAAAAAGTTTTCACCCGCAATGAATGAATCTGGGGAGCTGGAGTTAACTTGGACCGGCTGCCGCCTAGCAGGGTTAGCTAACAATTATATATGACAATTCAGCAAAAATAGCATTTGAAGAACGACGAGACAATCAAATGCTTTTTTTTCACTTCAGATGATCAATCGCGAAAAGACAAAAACAAAATTAAAATCAATTTCTAGAGATAAAAGAGACACCCCATTAGGATATCTCCCCTAATACTTCAACTCAAAATCTTCTACTTCATCAGATACTTCAATAGGTATACCCATGATCGTTTTAGGCTTCGGGATGTTAATAAAAATTGTTTCAGATGCCAATTGATAAAGAACGGTTTCGCTGACTAGAATTTTCTCCGGCTTTCCCGGGCTGTTATCAATTGCCGCTTTTATTCGGCCAATCATTCAAACACCTCCGCTTTCAGTATATTAAAAAAGCACCCAGAAGGATGCTTATTTTGCTTTAACCGAAAAACTTGTTACACTGCGTATATTAATATTATATGTAGTCTTATTCTTAGTGTATTCATACCAATCTGCACACTCTTTTATTTCTTTTATAAGTATTTCTTCCGATTTTGCTTCAATAATCGCATCCCTATAATTTCCATTACTGAACTCAAATTCAACATTAAATCGCAAAATTGTCCCTCCAGTCTTATAATCGATGAATAAGTGAAATAACAAAAATGATTTTACCTGGTCTAATTAAGAATAGCATAGATTTTACTGCCCGCGGAGAAACACTTTGCCTTAACACGAGATATGCCAAGAGAACTAATGTAATCGTAAAATTCTTTTGAATTAGCAAATATTTTCGCAGATAAAATCTTCGGCCATCCAAAAACTTGTTCGTATCATGTTCTTTTTAGATTTCACTCTCATATTTACTTTTCAAAGAAATAAAAACAGAGCAACGAATTTCTTGGCAATCATCTCATATCCGCTTTTTATTATCACATTAATTTTTTATTTATGAAGAGGAGGAACGCCCTCCTCTTTATGTGTTACTCCTTTACACTGGAAACTCTTCGTAACAAAGAGTGTCACACAGCTGATAATTTCCACCAGTTTGATACATGCAGCGTTGAAAGCAACGGTCTCCCCCATAAGTTGAGTACACTTGATAATATGGCGAATAGTAATTTGTGTTGTATGGATATGGGGAGTATACCATTGGGTATTGTCTATACAAAATCAAACCCCCAGTCATTAAACCTGCAGTGATATTGTATTTGAAAGATGACATTCGCGTTAGTCGTCCATACAAAAATGGGCATTTGTAAGAAATATTTATTTTATTGAGAAATGAATGATCAGGCATTTAGGCGATTCATGAAAATCATTTTCTCAAATAGTCTAGGTAATTTATATTTGCTTATAGTATTCTCTCATCATATGTAAAAGCACCCCATATCCCCTCTGATCATCATGTAATATAGCAAAACCATTGAGCTCTTCCGGAGTCCTCTCATAAACAGCTCCATTGCTACGTCTGCAATCTGATCTGTTGATCTTGAATATTGGACAGCCCTTTTTTGTTCTCATGATTTATTTGTCCAAGCCACATACTCCAACTTTCATATAATAAAAGCGATAAATATATAAAGGAGGAGTATATATGGGTTATTACAAAAAGTATAAAGAAGAATTTTATTCTTGTAAAAAGACTTACTACAAGAAGTACTACGATTATGACAAAAAATATGATGACCATGATGAAAAAGATTACTATCAAGACAAAAAGCGTTATAAAAAGCATTATGATCATGATAAAGATTATGATTATGTTGTTGAATATAAAAACCATAAAAAATACTACTAGAATCCCTTTAAATATCTCCTCAAAATACACTTTTCTTTACCCGGTTCAACCCACCGGGTTTTTTTGTATCCACGTCTTTAAACTTGGTCTGAAAATCGTTTCAATTACAGGTTTATTTTTCTCTTCAGAGATTAGGCTCCGCCCAACTTCATATGCAGTTTTAAGGATAGTGACAGGAACACCCGTTACTTCTTGTTTAACTGTTACATATTTGCATGGATATTCAAAACCCCCTCGTCATTTTTAGTCCATTTCAGAAAAGGCGTTATAAAATTTCATTGAATAAGCTGAGAGTTGTTCGTCATAGTGAGGATAATCATAATTAAATTGGGCAGCCACTGTGCGCGAGTATTTTCTAAAAAGTTCGTAGCAACCGAATAATGACTTCCACATGTTTTCATATGTATCACCCACACAAGTATTGAGCAAGTGCCCCCAGTCTTTTTCATCCATGTATCTTTGAATATATTTGTAATTCTTGCCGACACTTAAAGAAAAATTGTGTTGTATCCCAATATTCCAAGAAATCATACGTAAAAGATTGGGTCTAAGAATCTCATTTAAATGATCCCATGCAAAAAGTATTTCTTTCCTCATTAACCCTTTGACAACATAGGTTGAGACCATCCAAAATTCATTACAACAATCATCAAATTCCCGTGCTGTAGGCTTTTTAATGTGATACCTCTCATCAGTAGCAGTAATCGTGTTCTTGACTCGTAAATCCTTGTCCAATAATACTTCCACTAAACCATCACTGTCTGAAAAGTACTGCTCCATTTGATCGATTGGGATTAGAGTTAAGTCAATCTTCGAGTCATCTTTGAAGAGCATTAAATAAGAAAACCAATCTCCCAGTTCCGGAGGGAAAAGCTCCATATCCTCAGGTTTTTGCATCATGATCATTTCACCAAAGTGCTTCAGCCATTCATCATTAGATTTAAAAGAGTCTATATCAGTTACAAAATAAGAAATGTCATAGTCTTGAAATTTGTCTCTGGGTACATTTTTGTTTGTCCTGGAACCCTCTAGGGTTACCAATCGGATTCTTTTGTCCCTATTTCCTAAATCAAGAATTAATCTCATCATTTCGCTTTCACTTCTCAATTTTAAAACCTCCTAAATGAACATGAATAGATGGCGATTGTCTTTAATATTCTAATGTCATTTAAATTTTCTCTTCAATAAGGTCTTTGTGCAACGCCTTAAATAACTCTACAGGCATTGCAGCCTTAATGGTCTCAGTAAAACAATCTGCGTTTAATTTGATTGAATGACTAGAATAAACTAAATTCTATAGTAAGTTGTCTCTGTAACCATCATTTAAATCTTAGAGACTCAACCCTCTCCGTTACATAACTCCTTAATGACAAAGCAATTTTCAATAATGAAAATTTGGTACATAGATTTTTTAGTTCATTTTTCAATAAAGTAACCATTTTATTTGAAAATTTAATTGATTCTATTAAGAAAAACTTGTAAACTTTTTCTTAGTTTACAAGAAGGAGAGATTTTTTGTCTAAAAACTTAGCATTTTACCTTTTTCTCATTTGCGTCATCGTAGCAAGCTTATTGAAAAATCATCAAGTAATAAGTACAGCAGCAACCGTTGGCTCTTTAGTTTTCATTTTAATTTACTTTAAAGATAAGTTTAAAGAATTAACACTTAAAGCCCTGATTATTCTGTTTGCAGGCTTTCTTTTCTTGATAGGAATCCTAACTTTTATAATTTTAGAAGGACAAGTTTTCATTAAAAACCACGCCTTCTTTGACGGCTGGGAAACCATAGCAGTCATTATATTGTTTGCAGTCCCTTTAATATCGGGTACTGTGTGCATTAAATTGCTTTACAATCGTTTAAAAGCAGTTTGAGTATTTGCAGGTAAGGACTCAGCTGCCTTCCTTTTAACACCTTTGAAGAAACTTTCTGTGCAGACCAAGCTAACGCCCTCTCTTCTTTATCGACACCAATATAAAGTAAGGAGGCTAATTGCCCATTACTTTATTAAGACAGTCACTAGAAAAACCCCCTAATCCTTACGATAAATAGTTAGGGGGTTTTGCAGTATTTAATGTGTACAGTGTTTCTCCAATAACCATGCTTTTTTCTATGAATATAAAGATCACTGACTAGAAAGCCAATGACAATAAAGTAAAGTGATAAAACAGCCCTGTTTTCTCCTCATGTCTTTAGGTTTACTGGCACTTAAATAATGAGAGCAACACGTAAATCACTTTTTTTAAATACTCTTCCTTTGAACAATGTGCATACAATGCACTACTTCCCTCCTATTAAATTGAACAGTATGTTTAAAAGTAACAAGAATAATAAAGTTGTATCTTGTTTTCATTACTTAAAATAATAAAGTATTTCAAATACAATTTATCTAGCTTTTCATTTTCTTCTTAAAACCCAATACTGCAATAACAAAGATAATGACCGTATAGCCAACTACCCATAATAAAGGCATGACGAGATCAGCATACTCACCAGATAAAGCAAATCGTGCAGCATCAACGGCATGAGCAAATGGCAATACATAACCGATCGTTTTAAATGCACCGCCAACCATATCCAGCTCAAACCAAGTGCCGCTTAGCCATGTTGTAAGGTTGACGAAGATCGCAAAAATCCCACCAACCTGCTTATCCGTAAAGTACGTGCCAAGCAGTAGACCGAATCCAATATAAAGCATTGCAATGATAATGAGCAAAATCATGGCACCGAGCACGTTCATATTAAAAGATAAGTCTAAGAAAAATGCAGAGATAAAACAAATGACAATTTGAAGAATCGCAACCGGCAATAGCGGGAGAGTATATCCAATAATATAATCAGACGCAGACATTGGTGAAGCAAAAATCCGCATTAAAAACGAACTGCTTTTATCTTTTCCAATCAGCATCCCTGAAAATAACGTAATGAAAGAAAAACTGAAAACGATTACGCCTGGCGTTAAGTTTTCTATACTATAAAGATCAAAAGGCATATTTTTTTGCATGATTGAAAAAAGATACATAACAATAATCGGGAGAGCAATCCCAAATAGGAGTGTCAGAGGATCTCGAAACATCTGCTTACAATTACGTGAAGCAAATGCTAAATATCTCATTAGGTTACCTCCTCTTCAGTTAGGGTAAGGAAGATATCTTCTAAAGAAGAGTGTCCCGTTTTTTCTTTTAACTCATCAATCGTTCCAAGTGCATGCAATTTACCGCCATGTATAATGCCGACGCGATCAGCAAGCGCTTCTACTTCTTCTAAATAATGGGTCGTTAAAACAATCGTGATTTTACCCTTTAATTCAAGTAAAACCTTCCATAAATCACGTCTGGCCCGAACATCAAGTCCTAGAGTCGGCTCATCTAGAAAGATGATTTGGGGATTTGAAATGAGTGCCATCGCAATACTGAGCCGGCGCTGCAACCCGCCTGATAATGTTTTTGTTTTATTTTTTGCTCGCTCCAACAGTCCAAACTTTGTCATCATCTCCACAGCTTTTTGTTCAGCCTCTTGCTTTTTGCTGCCATAAATACTCGCAATAAATTCTAAGTTTTCCTTCACAGAAAGATTTGGAGCGACCGCGGTTTCTTGCGGAGAAATGTTTATTTTTTGTTTAACTGCCTCTGGATTTTTGACAATACTATCATTTAACATCAATGCATCTCCGCTTGTCGGTGTACTTAAACAACTAAGCATTTTGATCGTTGTGGTTTTCCCGGCGGCATTTTGCCCTAAAAGTGCAAAAAACTCTCCCTTCTCAATCGTCAGAGAAAGATTGTCGACTGCTTTGCGTTCTTTAAATTTTTTCGTTAGATTTTTAATTTCAATAGCCATTTATTCATCATCTCTCTCTTCTAATTGGTTTGAACGAATCGCAGCATTTATTTTCTTAATATCATTTTTTGAAATCATATATTGAATAACCCATGTGACAACATACGTACTTAAAAAACTAATGAAGAAAATCAGTGTACTCATAGACGTTTTTGGCATCCAAAGCAGCGTCGCAATCGGTATCCATACTAGTGCTGTTATACAAAAGTGAACGATGTACTGTTTCAGCAGACTCCACTTCGCTTTCTCAAATACGAGCGAACTTGTAGCGAATGTAACACCAATAATGCCTGTTAAAAGTATTTGCACGATGACAGCTGCCGTCTCACTAACAAAGAAAGAGCGAAAATGATCCACAACCGGCATATATTCTCTTTGTTCTAATTTGAATGAAATAATGATTTGTACGATTTGTCCGATCATCACACCGATGATAAAACCACCAACAATTCGGCTAATTAAGCTTTTCACGTTGTTTTCACCTCATATTCCCAACTGTTTCTTAATTTTTGAAACGTAACGCCGGGAAGCATACGTTTTGATATCCCCTTTTAATAACACGCCGATTGTTCCCGTCATACTAATATCCATATTCTTAATCATTTTCATGTTCACGATCTCTGAATTTGAAATACGAACGAAAAATTGACGTTCCAGTTTCTCTTCCAGTTCATATAACCTAGAGCGAACGGTAAAGATACCAGCTCCAGTTTGTACAAAAACCTTCTGTTTGGCCGCATAGATTCGGACGATATCTTTACAATCGACAATTTCAACACCTCTATCTGAAAAAACAGCTAATGAATCCATATAGGTTTCCGAAAGCCGCTTCAAAATATCAGATATCTCATCTGTCATTCTGTCAGTTTGAATGATGATTTTCGGCTCTTTATAAGATGGATCAATCGACACTTCAACTTTCACATCATCACATCTCCTTCACTCGACCTAAATATATAAATTATGAAACATATTGTAAATGGATTTTCGATAATCGGTCATTTTTACACGATAACTGGTCAAAAGGCAATTGTCGATAAAGATATACTCTCAGTTTTTCAGATTCGAAAACAACATAACCGCAGTCCAACCAAGCCCATATCCACTTTTTCCGGAACGCGAGTTTCAGCTCTCCTCGCAAATAATTTAAGCAACGCTCATGAGCTGCCATGATAGGACTTACCTTGAACCAATTCATTGTTCATTCTTTTCTACTTTAAAAACCATCTGTACAAGTTAAACTATAGATTGCTCCTCCAATATCACCAGAATAAAGATATCCTTCCCTGATAAAACTTTTGTATTGGTTAGCGTGTAAAAAGGATTTAATTCTGTAATGTCTAATATGTTTTATACATATAACGAACCTTTTTTGTTGAAATCCAATTTAGAAAGGTGAGATTCATTTGAAAATCAGTAAGGGATGGATAGGAAAAGTTGTGTTTAGTTTGTTACTAACATTATCCGTTTTTATGACATCGTTTAATGATCAAATGATTGCTCAATCTAAAAAATCACCTCCCACTCAGATTACCAATCCAGATAAGACGATTGTTTTAACGAAATTGGATGACAAAGTATGGGCACATACGTCATATAATGATTGGAATGGTACTACCTATGACCATAATGGGTTAATCGTTGCTACTTCCAAAGGAATAGTCCTGATTGATACGGCTTGGGGGAATGACCAAAAAACTGAAGAGTTATTAAAGATGATCAAAAAACATTTTAAGAAAAAAGTTGTTCTCGCGTTGATTACTCATGCGCATGATGACAGCATTTCAGGTATTCGGGCGTTACTGAATCAGGGAATTGATGTACGCAGTACACTTTTGACAGCAAAACTAGCTAAAGAATATGGATATCCTTCACCCAGCCCGACACTCGATGTAAAGCCAGTGATAAAAGTAGGCAACACAGTAATTGAGGCCTTTTATCCTGGAGAAGGTCATTCGAGTGATAATATCACTGTTTGGCTTCCCCAATATAATTTATTATTCGGCGGATGCTTCATCAAATCATTAGATGCAAAAGACCTTGGAAATCTTTCTGATGCAAATGTAGAACAGTGGGATGAGTCCGTTAAAAAGGTAATCGAAAAATATCCAGATGTAAAAACAGTTGTACCCGGACATGGAAACTGGGGAGATGAGAGCTTACTCTTCCACACAATTGATCTGATCAAACAACATACCCATAATAAAAGCTAAACGAAACTATCTTAACTTATGTTTTAAAAGAAATTGGTGTTTCATTTGTTCCTAAATGGCTAGAGATATTAAAGATCCTCTCGATGAGTAATACCGAGATCTCCTTCTTAACACAAACTTAGAAGGAGACTTTTTTATCTAAAATAGGTACTCTTTTGTTGTCAATGTTTATGCGGCTTCCGCCTATCAATACCTCGATTTCTTTAAGTTGAATCGCTGCTTGCTGCATCACATTCCTCCTCTTTTGATTTTCATGTTTCTAGCCTGTACAATATTCAAAAACACTAAAGGATGATGAACATGTGTGGCAGATTTACGTTATTCTCTGAGTTTGATGATATACTCGAACAATTTGATATAGATCAATTCTTGCCTGAAGATGAATATGATCCAAGTTACAATGTCGCTCCTTCACAAAACATACTTACAATTATCAATGACGGTTCCAGTAATCGTCTCGGAAAGCTTCGTTGGGGTCTAATTCCTCCTTGGGCTAAAGATGAGAAAATCGGCTATAAGATGATTAATGCTCGTGCTGAAACGCTCGCTGAGAAATCGAGCTTTAGAAAACCGCTCATTAGCAACCGTTGCATCATACCGGCCGACAGCTTTTACGAATGGAAACGTCTTGACCCAAAGACTAAAATCCCCATGCGCATTAAGCTTAAATCAACCAATCTTTTTGCCTTCGCCGGTTTGTATGAAAAGTGGAATTCACCACAAGGCAATCCTATATACAGCTGCACAATCATTACAACTAAGCCTAACGAATTAATGGAAGACATTCATGATCGGATGCCGGTTATTCTCCCTCACGACAATCAGACAGCATGGTTGAATCCTCAGAATACTGATGCTGCTTATCTTCAAAGCTTGCTTCTTCCCTATGATGCTGATGACATGGAAGCATACCAGGTGTCTCCACTTGTTAACTCACCTAAGAACAATTCGCCTGAGCTAATCGAATCCCATTAAGTACAATGGCAACACATACAACATATTGAACATAACCATTATGTATAGCTCTGAAAAAAAGTTGAGACCGAATCATTCATTTATCAGGAATAATATTTCTTGGAAGATCCCTAATGAAAAGGGTATAATCAAAACAACTAATCACTTTAAGGTGGTCCAATGGACAGTATAATTAAAACTTATTTTAAAAATCTAGAAGCAAAGGATAAAAGCCTGCAAATAGAAGCCTTTCAGAATATTATTAATGCCACTAAAGGAAAAGTAGACTGGGCTTATGAAGTTTGGGATCAATTATTAGAATGGTTAACCGATCCCGATACTCATAGGAGAGCGAGAGCTGCACAGTTTCTTGCTGGTTTAGCAATCAGTGATCCCGATAAACGGATGCTTTGCGACTTTCCAGCGTTATGGGAAGTGACCAAAGATTCGAAATTTGTAACTGCTCGGCATAGTTTACAATCAATTTGGAAGGTAGGCTTAGCTGGACCAGAACAAAGAGAAATGGTGCTCACTCATATTATTGATCGCTTCAAAAATGGAATGAACGAAAAACATTATACCTTGATTCGCTATGATTTGATTGTTGGTTTGAGAAAATTATACGATGAACTCAAGGATGAGCACATTAAGAAAATAGCAATGGAATTGATTGAGTCCGAGGAAGACAGCAAATATCAAAAGAAATATTTATCCGCCTGGAAATAAGAAAACACATCACTTTTATTCAATGGTTGGCAAGCATTAAAAGAGCACTATCTACTCGAGTTAGTGTTCTTTTCTATTTCAATCCTGTATTTTTCCACTAAACACCCCCGTTCGTTAATAAGAGAAAGTCCGACATCCTTTCATTTAAAATAGTAAACATCACCGTATCTCACTTATCATCCTCCTGCTGTTATATGAGGAATTTGTATCTGGCTAATTCATCTTTAATATCTTTAAAAATGATTCAGTAGAAGCCCCTTTCTTTCTTAGACGGTTCCTTGAGTTTGTCATCGAAGATATTAAGAATGAATGCAATATAACAACAGAAGAAAAATTGAAGATGTTATTCTTCAGTTTTTTTGAAGCGGCTTACGTACAAGTAGTGGAATGGTGGTTTAAGAATGAAATGCCTTATCCTCCCCATGTTATGGAAGAACAAATCGAAATATTGTTAGAGAGGAATCTATAGGTATCCCCACTGAAAAAATTGAGCTGGGGTGCCTTCTTTAAAATTCAAACTGGCATTACCTTTTATAACTAAATAAAGACTAGCTGCCAAATTGGCAGCTAGCTCTATAAGTAAAGTATCCTTAAGTGTTACATCATTATCTTCATTGCTTAATCAATACTGATAACTCACCTTCAAATACTTGTTCTTCTTTATGATTATAAGTAGATAACAATACAGTGAGTATCCCCGTGTCAATTTTCCGTGGCTGTTTATCAAGAACCTCAACAATTGTATGCAGTTCATCATCTGGATACACGGGTTTTATGAATTTAAAATTATTCATTTCTGTTCCAGCAATAATATCGTCACCATAAAAACCTTCTTCAATCCAGAGCTTAAAAGAGATTGCTATAGTATGTATTCCAGAAGCGATAATTCCATTAAATCTACCCTCCTTCGCTTTCTCTTCATCCAAATGCATGTATTGAGGGTCAAACTCTTCCGCAAATCCCATTATATTCTCTTTGGTTAATTTAAAAGATTTTGTATGAAATACCTGCCCAATCGCAAACTCGTCTAACTTCATATGTACACCCCTTATCAAAATATTCTTACATATCTAAAGCATAAATAAATGCTTTATCATAATTTAAGTAAATCAACCTATATATCTTCTTTATATTATGAGCTTTTTTAGTAATCTGTAAAGCTTTCAGGTCCAATTTTCAGTTGGGAGAAAGAATTATTTAAAAAGCGAAACGCGAAAATAAATCTGTTCTCTTATCTATTAGGTATGGATAGCTTAACGAACATGTCATTGGTGCCACGTTCGTTTAACTCCACCCAAAAAACACAATCACCTGTTGTAAGTGCATAACTCCTACTTCATTCTGTTATCCGCTGCCCTCTTTCACTTGAAGGAGAATTTTTGTGATTTGATTTTCTAATCCATCGACCACCACCTCATCAAGCATGTATTCCTCATATGCATATTCACCCATCCGCATTCTATTTTTTTCAATAAATTGAATGATTCTGCGGTAGGCATCTTCGGCTTCATCACCTTTTTGGTATCCGGCAGCGTACAGACCTTTTGGCCTTACATGATAGTTTATCTTCTCTATTCCTTCTTGTACTTTTATATAAAAGTGACTGTAATTATAGAAATCTTTTTTAAGAATTTGTTCACGCGCAAATATTCCGCCCACCGGATACCCCTCATCTAATTCATGTAATTGAACATAGCGGATAAGTTCTGAAATTGCCGCAATGTATTTTCGTTCCGGTAAGTTTAATGTATTTCGGCTTATCATGAATTTTTCTTCTTCTAAATACTGAAAAGAAACTGAGGAAAAATCTGTTTCCAGTGCTTGTTCCGTTAACTTCACTTTCGTCTGTATAATCGTTTGCAAATGTTTAAACTTTTTGATTTTGTTCTCAATTTCGAAAGACTTTTCTTTTAGGAGTGCAACGATATCCTCTGGTGTTTTGCCCTTTAAAAGCTGTTTTATTCTTTTTAACGGAACACCCACCTCTTTAAACAAACCAATGACTTGAAAAAGCTCAAATTGATTATAGGAATAATACCTGTATCCGTTCTCTTTTTTTATTTCGGGAGAAAACAGGCCAATCTCGTCATAATGAAACAGGGTTTGTTTTTTTACGTGGCAGAGCTTCGCAAACTCACCTGTGGTGAAATATTTTTTGATATCTTCGCTCATAAAAACCTCCTTGACTATACGGCAACCATATACTTTATGATGTTCATAGTACCTGAAAGAAGGTTGATTAACAATGAAAAGGATAGATAAACATGGTTTCAATATCGGTTAAGATGAAAGATTCTAAACCACTCAGATTATTTCTTTCTTATATGAATAAGAAAAAAAGGAGTATTTTGTATGAGTATCGAGATAAAAGCAGTTACAAAAGATAATCGTGCTGCAATGCTGGCTCTTCATGTCAACAAAAGTCAGACATCATATATTGAATCAACAGAGCAGTGCTTAAAGGAAGCTGATGAATGTCATTACTATCAGCCAGTCGGACTGTATTATGAAGGAAACTTAGTTGGCTTTGCAATGTACGGCTGGTTTCCTGAGTATGATGAAGAGAATGAAGAAGGAAGAGTGTGGCTTGATCGATTTTTCATCGATGAACGCTTTCAAGGGCAAGGGCTGGGAAGCATAATGCTTCAAGCTCTCATTCAGCACCTTGCTGAATTATATAAATGTAAAAGGATTTACTTAAGCATTTTTGAGAACAATACCCATGCTTTGCGCCTCTATCATAAATTTGGTTTTAAATATAATGGAGAACTGGATTTTAATGGTGAAAAAGTAATGTTAAAAGAGCTTTAGGTCCTTATGTGAACGTAAAAGAGGAAAGCAGACATTCATTTGTTGTCTGCTTTTTTGTTTAAAAAATTAATCATTTTTTGCAACTTACACTTGGTGTCTCGTCATGGGTACACTAGGGGACTTGAATTATTTATAAAACAAAAAACATACCAACATCGTTTGGTATGTTTTTTGTAAGGGAGAGGCCATCAAACTAGTAAAAACTGTATCTGCGACTGCCATGACTGCCGCTATGACTTTCTTAGTTTTTTCGATTCCAGATTGCCATACCCGCCATTCCGTTTCGCCTGCTGGCTGCCAATCACACTTAGACATATCTATAACGTGCCCTTCCTCATAAAAAATCTACCTCTGATACTACTGTTTAGAGTTACTTCTGTCATCCTTCAACCTGCTGCTACCGCCATTCCTGAATCTTTTGGATACAAAAAAGCGTACCTGGCTTCAGATTCCGGCACGCTTTCTCTGTTAATACATGGACAAAAGATAACATCATGCCAGGTTGTTCGGACTTCAGTAACTCTGCCTCCTGGAGTTGCTCCTAGAGAAGCTATATTAGAAACAAGATTTTCTTCTTTCTTAGAATATGCATCTAGCTGCTCAAACTTTTTAAAACCTGATAGCAGTATATGCCTTCCAATTAATGCAATAGCAGCACAAACTGAGATTATCCATACACATTGTTTTTCAGGTCTTAGTTAATGCTAATCTCCCCCTGCTGGTTCATGATGCATACGAAGGGGAAAGCTTAATAATTCTTTTCGAATTATAAATAAAATGATTGTTTTAAACAGATACTGCTGACAACATGTATTGTATGGTGTGTGTAATCAGCAGGTGTAATTACATAGGAGTTGCTTTTTCTGTCCCATATGGTTTTTTAATCTTTCCTTCCCACATTTGAACAGATCTAAATATGAAAAAGGAAACTAAAGGTGTAGGGAGTGCTACAATTAAAAATAAGAGCTTTACATCTACCATTTCTGAAATTATCCCAGCTAAGGCATACCCTAACGGCATTAACGAACTATTCACAGCAAAAAATGCACCAAGAGACCTTCCTCTATCACGTCCCTCAGTTACCCTTTGTAAATACCCTTCAAGGTAAATATTCACAATACCACTGATTGCTCCAGTTAAGACAAGTAGTGTTAAACCTAAGTACACATTGCTAATCCACCCTAGAGGAGATAACAATAAGCCAAAAATAATCATCAATACTGGAGCGACAATCTTTAGGTGATCTTGTTTTGCTAAAAAGGAAAGAGTAATGGCCGCTACAAGCGTCCCTATTCCCCAGATAGATTGAAAAATGCCGCCTATCCATTCCTTGTCTTTAATCAATATCGAAGTCCAAATTGCTATATAAATTGGAAAACCGCTGAATAATAGCTGTTGTATACTTGTACCGTATAAAAGGTTTCTTAAAGGTCTGTTCTTAAAAAGATTAGTAAAACCACTGAAAAGTTGTTTCTTATTAAAGGATACTTGTTTTTGATTTCCACGCTTATCCTTTATCAAAAATTCTAAGAATATAGAAACAAACGTTAAACCGCCGCATATTAACCATACATAACCAAAGGGCAGGAAGGTAAATAAAACACCAGTAAGTATTGGAACTGCCACTTGCGTGATTTGATTCAGGATTTCTTGAAATGCAATTCCTTTTTCAATTAAATCTTTTTCCACTGTATCAGAGATAAGTGATCGTGATGCCGGTTCAATTGCAGTCAAACAAATAGAAATAAAAGCACGTGTAATAATCAATAACAGTATAGATGTAAAATTAAAAATAGCTAAGAGTCCTATCGTGAAAAATAAAATCGAAATGATGACATCAGAATAAGCAATCAATCTCCCCCTGTGAAACCTGTCTGCTAACCATCCGGTAAATGGAGACAATACAATTGATATACTCATCCCAAGCCCAATAATTAACCCGCCGCTCAAAGCGCTTTCTGTTTCATTTAATGACCACCAAATCAACGAATAATAGAAAAGCGTAGAACTTAATATGGAAAGAAAAGTGCCCGACCACAATTTGAAGAAATCACCTTTGAATACCCACAAGTTTTTCAAAGCATGCCTCCGGTTCAAGAATAGAGACTACCCAATAAGATAGTCTCTAATAAATTTTTAATTAGCTATGATTTTTGTTGCCTCTGGGAACAATGTTTTAATTACATCTGATGTTTCATGTGTGTATTTCGATTGTTGAATTACCGTCATGTTATGTTGAAGAGCAACTGTAATTAACTCTCTTGCTGGATTAGAAACTGAATTATACAGCATATTAAAATTATTGTTTTCTAATGCTTCAATTGCTTTTTCTTCTGCATTCAGATGCATCAAATGATCAATGCATTGAATGACTCTTTGTATTCCGCGAACTCTTGCCCTAAAGACTTCTTCCAGCTCTTTTTCATCGTACATTAATTCTTCATATTCGGTCTCAAGTTTCTTTGTGTTATGAGGATGCATTTCTAGTTCTCTATGTTGAACTTCAACTAGTAGACTTTTAGCATTCCTTAATTTTTTAAACCCTTCTTTAATCGCAGCAATAGCTTTTTTCTTATCTCCTGCAAAATAGTGTTCGCCCGCTCTGTCAAATTCATTTGTCCCAAGATAAACCTCAGCCAACGCTTCTTGATTTCTTACTGCAATTGCCTCTGCTTTGGATTTTAATGCTGGAACTTTTGTACTTCTACAAGTATTCGCTATTACGCCCATTATTCATCCCCCTTTGTAAAAATATGTTACCTAAATTATTTTTACATAAAATGGATATAAATTCAACTGAAGATATTGAATTTTAAGAATATATTAAACAGCCTCACTCCAAGACCACATATCCATTGTTTGCAACGCAAATCCATCTGGCAGCCCTTCATCTTTACATTAACAGTAAATCGTTTTCCCGTTGTCTTATGTATTACATCTAAATCATCGCCATTATAAAAACGGACAATTACATCATTAAAATTAATCGGTTGATTTACCAAGTAACTTTCGTCAGAGCTCTAATGTATAAAAATGGATCTTCTTTGTAAAGAGTATATAGTCTTGTTGCGAATTCCTCATGCTTGTCTCTAAGAAGATCAAAGTTAGATAAGCGAATGGAATTTTCATGATTGATTTTTTTATAAACAAAAGGGTTAAAATTACCTCGATATTCAGATAAATGATTCGCCGTAAACACAGGACGATGAGCCAAAAGCTGCCACTAAGTTTTAAATTCCGGACTGGATTGAGCTCGGAAAATCATTCTTATCATAATATGACTTGATAATCACGGTCAGAAACTGTTTTTCTAGTGCGTTCTAATAATGAGTTTTAATTTGTTGTATAAGCATCAGCCCATGGAAGACTTAGTGTATTTTCACCCGGCTCATAGTTATTATCAGGTAAAATGTCATCCAGGTGGGATCTTCCATATTCATCTGCATGCATAAATTCACCCTATGTTTAACACATTTTGTGTTAAACATCATAGCGAATCTTCTATTGTTTCTATTTAAGACAAACCAGCACCAATCATAACTGGAACTTTAACATTAGCTACCCATAATTTTCTCTTAATATGTTTTAATTGAGGAAAGGAGCTTCCCCTTATTCCTTTCTAATAATTCTGTGTTCATTGTCCCTCCTTTTGACACTTAGTACGTTTAACAAGGAATAAGCATCGTATTCAAACCATCTATAAAGAAAGATATCCCACAACAGTTTCGTTTTCAAGTGCTTTTGACATAATCAGTTTTTACAATAGGAAATAACATTACATAATAATGATATCCATGTATATAGTGGTTAAAACTCATATTGAACTGTTCTCTCTGCTTAAGCATAGCTGCCGGCTGTAAAATCTAGTAGACTCATTCATGAAATGGGACTGGTCTATTATGAAAAGTGCTTCGCAATGAGAAAAGGCGACCAAACGGTCACCCAAATGTTTCGGTTCTCTACTCTACCAGTTACGCTAATACGAGGGGGTTAATCACCCCCTCCGACACTCATCGCTTCTTACTTGATTACGAAATCACCATACTCTTCTGAATAAACATTAATCGGTCCGTTTAAATTGTAGTTGTTCGCCTTGGCGATAGAGCGAAGCACATCCACACGGGCAACTGACTCTCTCCATTCATCACGGGTATCAGGATCTGATGGATTCATCAGATCGTCATAGCGCACGTCCAGAAATTTATTTAACCATTTCTTCTCATCTATTCCGTCTTTAGGTGAGCCGCCCGCTTTTTTATTAGTGCGTTTAATCAGGGAATAAAAGGAGTCAGGATCATCACCATCGCCATGCTGAATAACTGTATCGTACATCACAGCTTTTGCCAGTGCCGTTTTCAATCCGGCATTCTCTGATCGTTTCATGGCAGGCTGATAATACAAGCGGTCATTTACCGCATCTTGAGCAGCGCGGAAATCCTTATCGTTTCCAAGCGAGCGCCAGGCAGAATCAAATCCCTTGAGATTGCTTATATCATCGCTTTCTTCTTTTGCCAGGCGACGCAATTCAGGCAGGTACTTTTTCAGTTTGTTATTCGATACTGCCTTTGTGTACACTTCCACTACTTCCAGTGCATCCCCGGTAGCGGTTGTAAAGCCGGCCCGGCCGCACGTATAACCTCTTCCATCAGGCAAATGTTCCACATATCCATATTGAATTTCAGTCATGCCATTTTCAAAGATACTGGTTAGCTGCTCCGCTCGACGCTTCTGATCCTTATTCAATCCCGCTGCAAAAACCGTATCGTTCATCATCAAGGTGAAAAACATGGTGAAAATAAGTATTGAAACAGCCGTCTTCTTCCATGAATCTACTTTTGCCTTCATTCTATTACCCCTTTCCAATAATATAACTACTGGTTTAGTATACAATAAGACGTTTTGTCTTTGTTAAAAAAATATTTTTTTGTAATTATTTTCAATCCAGTACGTAGGCTCAGGTAAGAAGGCTGTCATTTTGGGAGTCGGAGGCCTTTGAAAAAATGCGGATTTGCAATGATAAGCTATTTATAGGGTTAAAATGAATGGTTTATAGTGCCCGCCTTGTTGAAATAGCAAACAAATTAAAAATCCTCTGACACCAATAGTGCCAAGGGATTGTTCGCGCTCCCAAGGATGGACTTGCGTGCGGAACATATCCTTTTCTGTATTCAAGTTTCAGGGCCCTTGATTCATCAACATTTTTGACGTTTTTTATATTTAAATTTCATTTAATTTCACCTTTTTTCAAACCAAAGTGGCCATTTGGTGGTCAAATAGTTCGTCTGATTTTTAAGGAGATTCAACAAAAACCTCCCTGTTTTATCAGAGAGGTTAAATAAAAATTGTATTAAACTGAAGGTTGCTCCATAAGCCACTCAAGCAAGAATTTTTCTATTTGGCAGGAAACTTCCATTTTATTTGACTTTCCTTTTCGGAAATCTTGAATCAAAAAAACTTTTCCTGAATGGTGTTCCAGCACTTTTTTGTATTTTTTATTAAATCTTCTGTATCCCAGAATAATAATTCTTATAGAGGATTTTAGCAGCAGCAAGCTTCACGACAAGCATCAGCACAATCTCTGCAGATTTCTGCACACCTATGGCAACAATCATTTTGGCATTTCGAGCATGCATTGGCACAAGCCTCACATATGTTGGCGCACAAACTACATATTAGCCTTGCATTTACACTATTACGAGCTATCATTTGAGATACTAAGGCGCACACGTCCGTACAATCACGAAGGATTTTAACACAGTCACTACATCCCTCTACATGTGTATTTGAAGAGCAAACATCATAACACTCATTACATGCCTGAATAGTTTTATTACATGCATCAATACATGCTTGCAAACAAGTGTCCAATTGGCTTCCAATCGTATAACTACTCACTTCGTTTGTCATAAAATAACCTCCAAAATAAGTATTTTCCGAAAGCAAAGCACACAAAAAAAGAGCGATCGTTAACATTTTTCGTAAAAATTAACGCCTCTCTTTGTAGAGTTGGCTTATGCTTCCGGTTTGCCACGATTAAATATACTGCATTCTTATGAATATTATTCTAATGGTTTTAAAATTTTTATATTGATCAAACCATCTACTCATCTGTGATTCTTTTATTTATTAAAATTAAACACTTTTGACATTTGGTGAGGGTTTCCTTCATTTCTTCAACCTTTTCAAGGCTACCTGCATGTTTGTATTCAATCATTCGATCTAAACACAAATGAACTAATCCATAAATGGTTTCTCTTAATAATAAACTTTCGAAATTATCGAATTCATTGTTTTCATTGTTGATAACTTTACCTTCATTGAACAAAACAGATAAGTGAACTGAATCATCTATAATATGCTTTTCTCCCGATAAACATAGCTTATCAATCAGAATATCTATAATATTTACCAACTCGGGGTCTGCTGGTTCTAGTCGGATATAATCTAAATACAGAAAAGGTTCTGATTTAGAATGGAAAATTGTAAACGTTACTTTATCTCCACTTCTATAAGCTGTAATGGTTTTTGTATTTTTTGTCTCATGTTCATCGAGCATGAATCCTAGAACATTTACTAATGACAACCACGATTTAAGGGCGTGAGTTTGGATTTTCCCTTTAATTTCACGGAAAACTACAACCTTCACATTCAGATTTACTCCTTTCGGGATAAAGTAGTTTACCTGTATCTCATGTACAGTTTCGCAATACACCACTTTGTTCCTCAAAGACAGTCATGTCTTCCAAAGGGGGTGAGTAGACATGAAGAGACACCACTCTTTCGGAGGTAGGATTGGACATTTTGTGAATTAAACCTTTACTTGAAACAAGGCACTCTCCCTCGCTAACAAAGTAAGAAGAGGAGAGTTCTACATGATCGTCGTTTGAGCGATAAATGGAATTGAGAAGTTTTCCTTCTAACACCATTGCACAACCAATGGATTGACCATGATCGTGGACTGTTGTCTCCTTGTTTGGCGGAATGTTTATAACGATAATTTCCAATTCATCGTTTCTATAGATTACATTTCGGCCGTAAGTGTATTGGTCTGGTTCCTTAATATAAGGTTGACTCAATTTTGATGCGTTTGGAATTTGTTTTAAAGAAGTTGCCAAATCTTTAACCAATGGTTTCTTCAACCCGCTAAAAATTTCATGAATACACTCATGTAGTTCCATAAGTTTTTTTCCTCCTGGGCCATTAAAAGTTGACAAGTATTGGTATTTCCTTGATTAGTTCATGGTATTTACCTATATACAATTGGGAGGCGGCAAACGCCTATGGATTACAAAAAAATTGTGCGGTCAAAGGGGTAATGTTTGAATAGATTGTCTTGGGGTAACGTTGGTGTGGTTGATCTTGATCCCGTTTCAATGAACAACTGGCAAGTCAATTGGAACTGCCGTACGTAATTGAAGATGAATGTCACCATTTGCAATGGAATGCAGTCTCATACCGTGCATTTTGGCCAAGAAAGAATCTTTATTAATGCTCATGGAACAGGACAAGGTGATTGAGATTCGGAAGGCGGAATAATTATTGATGTGATCCCTTATATTTCATAAAAAACGCAGTTCCTACGTGAGCTACTGGTAAGACGGGTTGGAATGTAATTAAAACAAGACCTTCTATTTCTTTAGAAGGTCTTGTTGTGCTTGTTACCGATCAGCCAGAATATGCTTACGGGACTTCCGGTGCGTAAGCTTTCAATAATCTCCTTCGGTTAAGTGTCTTATATATCGTTTTTTGTGCAATAATAAAAAGCTCTCATAACGAGAGCTTCAATCATCTTAATTTGAAAATTTTCACTTATGAATAAAACCTTATTTTATTTGGTTTTGGAGTCATCCCATGCGTCTTTCTAAATCAAGCTTAATAAACCTCCAATGGTAAAGAAGAGATCAGTTTGATATCTAATAGTTTATGTAATTTCTCACTCGGCATTTATTTCTTTTGGTATCTGAGATGGTGCTTTGGGAACCTTTCGCATTTTGTTATTGATCACATCTGAGGAGTAAAGCGTAATAATCATACTTCCCCCATATTGTTTAGCTCGAATTAATACCGGTTGGTTATATTGGTTTTGAAAGCGAAAGTCAGGGCCTCCCCAGCTTACTGTTGCATCACGTCCGGACGGTACATATGGTACGCTTCTTGTATGAGAATAGCGCTGAACAATTCGCAGCCCTGCACGATCGACAGCATTAAATAATGTTGATGACACCTGACAAATTCCCCCACCTACACCTTCAGCCAACTCACCTTTAACGATAATGGGTGCACGCATGTATCCTTTGTCATGTGTTCTCATCCCAACAACTTGGTTAAATGAAAACGTCTCATTTGGGAAAACAACATGATTGTCAATTGCTTTTGCGGAAAGAGAAATATTGTGTGAACGGCTCTGATTGCTTGAATTAAAATAAGTTACGTATTGTCCCAGCTGCTGAGTACGGATGTGAGCAAGTAACTCGCTGTCGACTTTCGGATAAATGTTCAATTCCGGCACTTCTATCTTGGAGGAGCCTTGGCCAAAGAAATAGGCATAAAACTTCTCCTTGAGTGTCTGTTGATAAAGTCTGTAACCAACTTTTCCTGGGATAATGATTCCCTGATCGTTAAGCTTGGCGTTTATGGGCTCCCGGTAAATTTGTTGATCAAGCCGTTTGATGAACTTACGGTATTTTTCATGATCAATCATTGGGGTACCGGGAAAAGGCATCGTAAAATCTTCGCGGTTAACAGTGGCAATCGTACGTCCTTGTTGTGTGATCGTTAAACTGTCAGATGGCTCGCTGGGTTGAGCCAATAATAAAAGGCCAGTGATCCAAATTTGTATCATAAGTCGGCATACCTCCCGACAATTAGTATGAACAGGAGCTTATCCTTTGATGTATTGCGTGTTATCATATCGTTCTTAAGGGCCTGGTCTTTGCTTAAACACAAAAGTCAATGCAAACAATAAGAGCCCTCGTTAAGAGAGCTTTAACAATCGTTATTGCAATACTTTTGCTTAAAAGATTAGTCAATGTCTACTTCATCATACGCATCGCCTAGTGTTAAGAAATCATGCCTTAATTAATACCAATGTTGTCCCTTATTATCAAGCAATCGTTGAATGAAATCAGTAAACGAAGTTGCTCTCACTATGTTTCACCAACAATTCTATGTCGATCAAAAGCATCTTCCTTTGTGCTCGCCGTATCAATCCTCACCTCTCTAAAGCCTCATGTATCACATTACTTATCTGCTCGAAGTAAAGAAAATCAAAATTGAACTCATCAGCACATATGCAAAAAAATGAATTAAAAACGAAAGTACTGTCAACTTCGGCCATCGGTTAGCATCTTCTCGTTNNTGGCGCGACACGCACTGGAACACGGGGCGAGTGAGCTCGCTGTTGCCAGCGTGGAGGAAGGAATCGTTTTACGAAAAGCTGGGATTACAGCACCTATCCTTGTGCTTGGCTTTACATCCCTTAGTTGTGTTAAAAAATCAGCAGCTTGGAATATAGAGTTATCAGCATTTCAGGTTGATTGGATGAAAGAAGCTAACGAAATATTGGAAAATGAAGCGAGTACTAACCGATTGGGTATTCATATTAATGTGGATACTGGTATGGGCCGATTAGGTGTACGTACAAAAGAAGAACTTTTAGCAGTAGTAAATTAACAGCAAGTTAATTCCTAAGATTATTTTATAAAGACAAGGGTCCATGGAATTAAACCCTTGCTCTCACTGTTTTAACTGTACTCGTAATAAACACCTTTTTCTTTAAGCGTTCAATAACTAAATCTTTTGCTCAAGGTTTGGCTTTTCATACTGATCATGCTCTTTTTTAGATAGTATCAGTATGTCAAGATTCAGAGATTCATTGCAATTATCTCGGAGGTTTTGCACCAGAACTATGAATGCTATATATTTTTAAACACTTTATTCCAGACTGACGAATCCTCTTGTCCAAGGCTCCAGCTGCCAAGACCTTTAAGATTATATTTTTGAGCGAGATTTATTTTTCCTTTGAGTGACTGTTCATTTTCAAACCATAATGTATATGTCCCTGGAGGTAATGGACCCTTCTTATCGTGTTTGATAGTAAAAATAGCTTTTGGAGATTGACTCTTTGTGTCAAAAATAATTGTCCCGTTATGTCTTTTTACTAATGATTTAACAAGGTAAAGGGGAATGGCTTGAGGGTTAGATTGACCTTTCATCCAGCAACGGCCATAGAATGGCAATCCTAAAACTAGTTTTTGAGGAGAGACTTTTTGGGTTAGAGCATATTGAATGGACTTTTCCACCCATCCTACACTTGCAGTAGGCCCAGCAAGGCGACTTTCATCATATGCCATAACCATTAGATAGTCCGCATGTTTAGCTAAATTCTCATAATCATATGATCCGTGCCAGCCCTTTGTCCAGCCAGAAGGATTTGCCGCCACTGCAACTGATACCTCTTTATGCCTAGGAATACCTTTTCTTACTAGTCTAACAAAATCCGTAAATGCATTTCGATCTTTCTCTGTAAGGTTTTCTATATCGATATTGACCCCGTCTAGATCCAGTTCTTCTATTGCATAAGAAATTTGTTTAGCCAAAAGCACTCGTTGCTTTAACGCAAACCGTCCCAAATCCTGATCCCAATGATTGCTTAAAAAAGGAACTACTTTTAATTTTCTTCTATGGAGAGCATTAATCACATCAGAATTAGCTGAACGGAGAAGTAATGATCCATTTTTTCTGATATAGAAAAAGTCAGGAGACACGACTTTTAATACTCCATTAGTTTGATCAACGGTTTGAATAAAATCGGAACCTAGTCCAGAATAAAAATAGCTCATTTGAAACATCTCATAACCCCTTCATTTCCCAAAAAATCATGGTGTAACAAATAAAAAAAATAAAGATTGATTATTTCAACTTGTTTCGATTTCGAAACCTCTTAGATTACTTTTCTCTTATCTTTATAATTTGTCCAGGATAAATTCTATTTGAAGAAAGCTTATTAAGGTTGATAATTTGTTGTACTGGAACATTAAAGTATTTGGAAATCTTCCATAATGTATCGCCGGATTCAACATGGTATACTTCGAATGTCACGGGAACTTCCATATAACGAGGAGTTCTTTTTACTTTATCCGCAGTTTTATTATCTTGATTTCTTGTTCTAGGTTCTTTTCCCTTCATTTATGTTACTCTCCTTTAAAAAAGTTTGTTTTTAACATTTCTAGACAGTTTCTCTCTAATCTTAATGATTTGTCCAGCATATATTTGATCTGATTTGAAATGATTAAGCTCCATGATTTGTTGCAGGGAAACATTATACTTCCTAGCAATTTTTGATAATGTTTCACCGGGAGTAACATGATGAATCTCGTATTTTTCTTTGAGAACATCTACATAATGAATGGTTTCCCCTAAGTTTCTTAAGATGCCTCTGCTTTGTAGCACCTCAATCATTCTCTCAGCTCTATGCCGATAGGAATCATCCTTTACAGCCTTTTTACCGTTTTTCCGAATCTTCTTTCTCTCGCTATCATTTTTCAAATAGTATTTAACCTTTTCAAATGTTTCTTGGGGGGAGGAAGAAACTATGAGATCGCGACCAGGTTCGAATTTACCTCGAACTGCTGGTGTATCCGATGTCAATAAAACCCCCCCGGAACCAAGAATTTCATAGGTGCGCTGCGTAAGTTGGCTTTCACAGTTTTGCAAACCGATAATTATTTTTGCTGAACTGTAAACTTTATATGCTTCAGTATAATCAAGGTATCCATGAATCCAATTGCGGGGAATTTCTCTTCCAATATGTTTACTCATTTTTTCCCAATTTCTCCCCCAAAAATCAATGCGAATACCATTTCGTATAAGAGGACGAATAAGCGTTTTTAAAGAAGACGAACGGAACACTTCCGGATGTTCTTCAAGAAAATCAGGGTAAGCATTAGCCACCACTGCTATATCACAACTGTATTTCTTCAATGGCTTAATCTGATGATGTACACTTTCGTGATAAGAAAAGTCTAAGTGAGCTGCTTTAATCCCAATCCTTTCATAAGTTTTACACAGAGAAGGTGTAACGGTGAAAACAAAATCCGGTTTCATCTTTTTAATTAACGGGATGGTAAAGTTTTGAGTGTGCAGTGGATCTTCAGTTGCCCAATAAACGAGGGGGATATTCACCTTTTTAATAGCGTTGCGAATCCAGAATTGCTTTTCTCTTGAATGCTCTGGTGTCCATCCCATAGATACTATTAAATCCGGTTTAAATTCGTCTATCATTTCAGTAATATTTTCCCGACTTACAGGGCCTGAAATTATTACGGTATGGCCTGCTTCCCTAAACCCATTTGGTAAACCATAGAGCCATATGGGATGACTCTCGAGAAAAAGAATTTTCACATTTTCGCCCTCTCTTTCACTTTTTTATGTCTACTTTATTGATATGTATATTTAATATAACTTGTCACGGTACTAGTCTATAAAAAACGTTCAGGTACGAAATGACGTGATAGCTTCCTGCAAAATTAAATTCTTAGGAAATTTAAAATAATAGTTTAATAAAGAAAGAGAGATGAGCATCTCTCTTTCTTTTTATTTATGGGCAACTTCTTGGCAAGAGAAAGAAGGCTGTATAAAACGTCTGTCCACGGTAAATCGTAAGACTGATAGGTCGAGAATTTAAGTAGTGGATAGACGCACTTCACTCGAACCCTCTTGGCATTGAACAAACCGTTTGTTCCTGACAACCGGCGTTATGTGAATATAAATGATACATAATAAAGGCCCCTTTTTATCATACTAGAGATTACTGCATAGTGTGCGGCGGCCTTTATTTACTATTGTAAAAAACAGAGGGTTTAAGGCACCGTTGTTAATTAACATAATGTAATTATCAGAAACTGAAAAAAGAGCGGCTATTCACGCTCCTTGTAGTTCCTTTTAAACTGGATAAACCGGATGTTTTCGATTGGTGAATGTCATTTCTTTTGTCATGTACGCCATAATCCGTTTGTGTAATTCTTCGCGCAATGAATTGGCTGGGATGATATATCACCTAGAATGGCGAACTTTATTTTTGTATTGTGTTTCCTTCCTAAAAGCTTACAGATGCTAATTCTTTTCTTATTTCCTCTTTTATTACAAGAAGATGTCTCTCTTAAGCTTTTCCTATACTGATCATAATCGTCCATTGTACAATTATTCACATCTATCTTTAATTTGAAATGAGAAAACTCATTCATATAAGACCACCCACCGATAAAACAATTATTTTAATCTAAATATTAAAAATTCAGAATCCAAGAAAATTCGATGTTGTCTTCTGTTTTTACGACTTTGTTATTGAAATTGTAACAAAAGAATAGAAATTAATTCTGTATCAGTTTATTCAATTGGTATTCTTAATAAGCAAATAAACTATGTGGGTGATCCTGTGGAAGAAAATTATGAGACCAACGGTTAAGATATCTCAGTAATTTATGATATAAGGAGTATCCAGATGTAAAGTTTGGACGCTGTGACAATTGTGATTATGCGTTGTTCAAAAGCTCAGTAAAGAGTGGTCAATTCTTACGTGAATGCCGTAGGTGTGGTATGAAGAAGAGTATCTAAAACACTCTTCTTCTTTTATTTTTATTGTTTTTAGGCTCAATTAAATTTCAAGATCCATTCAGAGATGCAGGACTTAATCCTTTCTGGTATTTCATGACCTATAGTGTTAACATTGATAATTTGTATACTCCCCTCCTATAAAACGCTAATATGTTTACCAGTTTAAAAGAGTTTGTGTTAAACTAACTGTCGTGGGAAACATTTCATAGGAAGTATATTGATTTTTATCCTGTTTGTGATGTTAATTAGAAGGTGTATACAAAATCATTTGAATTAGGAGGCCTGATTAATTTGAAAAATAAAGCGACAATAAAATTCGGAATATGTATTGGACTTTTATGTTTAAGCTTTACTGGTTTCAAACCTTTATACGGCTCAATGCATGCTGAAGCAAAATCCATAGAAGACACAAAAATGACAAGCTGTATAACTAATAAAAAATTTGTTCAACTGGAGAAAAAATTTCATGCTAAGCTTGGGGTTTATGCAATTGATACAGGTTCAAACAAGACAATCGCTTATCGGTCAAATGAACGATTTGCTTACGCATCAACCTATAAAATTCTAGCCGCAGCTGCTGTCCTGAAGAATAACTCAATTGAAAAACTTAATGAAGTCATCCACTACAGTAAAGACGATCTTGTTACATATTCTCCAATCACAGAAAAACACCTAGATACAGGCATGAGCCTAAAAGAAATCTCAGAAGCCGCTATCCGTTACAGCGATAATACCGCTGGGAACATATTGTTGCAACAACTTGGCGGCCCTAACGGTTTCGAAAAGTCACTGAAACAGATTGGGGATCATGTAACTAAATCTAATCGATTCGAGACGGATCTAAACTCTGCGATTCCTGGGGATATTCGTGACACAAGCACCGCAAAAGCACTGGCAACCGACCTTAAAGCTTTCACTTTAGATAACACTCTCACGACTGATAAGCGCACGATCTTAACTGATTGGATGCGAGGCAACGCTACTGGAGACGAACTGATTCGGGCAGGCGCTCCTATAGGATGGGAAGTCGGCGATAAATCTGGAGCCGGAAGTTACGGGACACGAAACGACATTGCTATCGTTTGGCCGCCTAATAGAGCTCCTATTGTTTTGGCAATCCTATCAAACCGATTTACGAAAGATGCTAATTATGATAATGCTCTTATCGCTGAGGCTGCAAAAGTCGCCCTTAATGACCTCAAATAAAGAATTTGAAACACGATATTGCGCTATCTTGTTTAGCCTTTTCTCGCAAAGGAAAAGACATTACTTTTTAAACCCCCACCGTTCATTTTTTATGAACGGTTCTTTCATATTCTCAGGAATACCTCTCTCTTTCTTTAAAATCGTAGTTTTATTGTCTATTTGTCTGTTTTAATCACTAGTTGACACTCGATTTTATAATCTGTTTCACCCATTTCAACACTTGTATCCTCACGGTTAATTTTATATTTCCCTCCATACAAACTTGCTGTGATTGGGTACCTTATGTCACTCTTTAACAGATCGTAAATGTATTTCTTACCTTCCTTAAAATTCTTTCGAGGCGCATGACCAACTTTATAATCATTCACATATACAGCTATAGCTTCTGGATCGTACTCATTGTTTTCCTCTAAGCGTAAATCGCAATTCGAGAATAATTCATCATGATAAATAAAGATTGGTTCATCAAAAGTCGATTCAAGGATGTCTTTGTTTGTCATCCCACTATATTTTTCATCAAACATCATGCTATCAACTTCTAACTTTACAGCCTTTTTAATATCTTTCTGATAATGAGAAGTACCCGCAACTTTAAAGTCTATATATTCGAAAAATGCATTTTCTTCTTCATATTTCCTTGAGAAGCTTGTCTCTTGAATCAAGATAGGATATTTGTCTTTTTTTGATGCTACTTCTTTTTCGTTGGAAGTCATTATTGTTTCATTTTTGTGATCATTATAAACATTAATAACTTCACTTTTGTTGTTATCAGAAATATTATTATTCTCATTTTGTTCGTTTTTAATTTTTTTCTTAAAAAAGTCAAGTATGCCCAAGTTTACGCCTCCAATAACTTTAAATAAAAGAATGATTTTATATAGACCCAGAAAACTTGTAATTCCTTCCTATACTTGTAACTTTAGTATACCATTTTACCCTATGGATCGATAAGATTATGATCTTTTTGGAATATCAATAATTCACAAGCTCGATGTTTGTGCAAACTTTATCTAGCAGATCCCTTGGATACCGCTCCATTTCATCTCTGTAGCGCTTTCTGACAATTGCAAAAACATAATCAGTATCATTTGATAGCTGCCGTACACTGATTTTCTTTCCGTCTAATATTGGCTATAAATTGGATTTAATCAATACTCTCAACTCCATGCTAAATATGCTTCCATGATCTATGTAGGACAATATCATAGATAGTCGGCCTCTTCACATTATATTTATTGGCGATATAATGTTGAGCCTCTGTCTTTTTCATATTATTAATCAGGAATTCATATTCATTTCTAATTGAGTTAACTTGTTTTTGATTGAGTTTTAACCTATGATTTAATTCTCACATTTTCAACGAAGCAAGTTTTTCAATAAATTCAGATGTTTGTCATGTTTGTCTTTTTCTAAAATTCCCTGCCTAATGCTTGATTTTGCTCTGTCAGACATTTTATAATTCCTTTTACCATAAAAATAATTAAATTGTTAATTCGATTGGCGAATCTTTCACATTAGCCCTCATAACTTATACAAATCAATCGAGTGTATTTGCACAAAACGATTGTTCCATACAGACTCATGATGCTTCATAATTTGCTCTGCACTAAGTTGGTTGCTATTTAATGTACTATGGGTACCTTCTACTAGCAGATTCTGTTGATAGCCCTTGCTGTAGGCAATTCGCATAGTCGTGTCTAAGCAAAATTCCGTTTGAGCACCCGCGAAAATCAGTTGCTCAATGCCCAAATTCTTTAGTGTTTTCTCTAAAATGGTTTGATAGAAGGAATCCCACGTTATTTTCTCAATGACGATATCACTACTTTTTCGGTGCAGCCCTTTATGTAATTCCCAAGCATACTTACCCTTTGCCATTTCATCTGATGGATTTTGGTCTGTATGCTGAATGAAAATAACGGGTATCGCCTTTTTTCTTGCCCAGTCAATCACCATATTCACATTCTCAAGTAACTGTTCATGCTGATATAAGTAATTCTGTTCCTCTGAAAAAAAGATTTCTTGCATATCGATAACAATTAATGCTTGTTTCAAATGTACCTCTCCTGTCCGTTTGACGAATAAAAATTTTTACTTTCTTATTGTAACTTAATTGAAAAAAGCCGACACTATTTATTTGAGTGTTAGATATGTAAACGACATTTTTTTAGAAAAAGAACTTTATTAGTCGTCAACATTTTATAAAGTGCCTGATTGTGCAAGTCCATCAAAAATTCTTTGAATACTTTCTGAAATAAAGATAAATATCATGATAATCGTGACTTGCCTTATATCCCCTCTCCAACCTTAATTGTTCATGTTTATGTAGTTCTTCTTCTCTATCAATCAATTAACTTGCTGTTTATAGGAAAACAGAGTCCCAAATCCAAAAAATTAAAGCAAATAAGACACTGAATAAATAAATCTCATAATGTGCTAATAAATTCCCTATTGGATTATAAGGTTCAAAAAGAACTGCCATGATTAGCCATGCGACAAATGAAGACACTATGTAAATTAAGAGATATTTAAAACTGAATCTTTTGGAATCTCGATTTACCAAAAGCTGTATCGGCAATGCAAAAATTAAATAACATGTCAACATGATCCCACTGATTATAAGATAAGGAACATATTCAGCTTGATATCCTGGGTGATAACATATACTAGCGTGGCACATATGGCTGACAAAACAAGTACGGCTGAAACAAAAAAGCTGCACTCAATTGTTATTTTTCGTAATAATAAGCTTTGACCCAATGATAGTTTCTACCCTTACTTTCACACCATTCAACAAATCCCTTTGTTTGTTCTTCTTTAAACATCACCCAGTCATTCAATAGATCTTGATAATAATTAAGTTCTTCGTTATTGTTTTTTCTTGTTTGTTGACATTCTATCTTGTTGTTTAACTGTCGAGACCTAGTAAGAAGTGCTGTATCTTCTTTAATATCGCCAAGATAAAAATCTTCGGATATATGATGAAATGAATACCAAAGGGCGTTCAAATAAATATCGATTAGCGTTAATAAGGACAATTGTTCATCGCTGCCACCAAGTCTAAGTGCATTGTTTAAGTAATCGACACGTTTTTCAGTATTTAAAAACACGCCATACCACCTATATGGTCTTGGATCTTCGGGAATACTCTTCATCCATACCTCAAGTAAAGGCTTTAAAAGTTCCTTTTCCAAAGGATGAACGAGTATATGGTGAATATCATCTGATGTTTCAAATAAAGCAAATAGCCAACAAGCGAAATCTTGTTGTGCATTATTATCCCACGTCTTTGCTTCATCAATAAAGTAAGATAATGCTTTAAAGGATTCCTTACGTAACCCTTTTTCTTTGAGAAAACAAAACTTTTCAAATAATGGATATTCATCCATTCTGTCATTTTTTAAGATATTAGTTAAGACATTTACCATTGTTCACATCTCTCTTTGTTTAGAATAAAAGACATGTTATTTTCTTTTAACAATGACTTCAATTTCATCACCTTCAATTAGTTTAAAGCTGCCTGGCACATTATTTTCCGTTAATATATCAATTCTAGTTAATAACTCACCTGCATCTTGAATTAGGCCATCTTCATCTTTTACACACCACAATTCATTATCTAATAACACCACTGTACCCTTAAATCAAAATTTTTATTTCTCCTTATCAAAGTAACCTTAATTATAGGCATACAACTGAGACCATCCTATTTAACCTACTCTACTAGAGCATCACATCAGACCCTCACTATCTTGCTTTTCTCTAAAAAAAGTTCCGAAAATTTGATAGAATTAATCTATTCGGATTTCATTGAACTCAGAAGGGGAGAAATATATGTTTGAAGAAAAGGTAGGTATCATTACAGGTGGAACATCGGGCATTGGTTTAGCTACAGCAGAATTATTAGCAAAAGAAGGCATGTATGTTGTTATTGCCTCTAGAAGTGTTGAAAAAGGGGAAAAAGCCCTTTCTACATTAAGAAAGTGGTCCCCTAAATCCATTTTTATTAAAACAGATGTAACGAATAATCAGGATGTCAAACACCTTGTTAGCCAAACATACTCTACATTTGGGAAGATAGATATTGGCTTCAATAACGCGGCGAACGCAGAGGCTTCCTCTTATGCTACAGATCAGTTTAAGGAAGAAGACTTTGACCATTTAATTAATGTTACTTTGAAGAGTGTATGGCTTTGTATGAAATATCAGCTACAAGTAATGACAAAACAAAACAGTGGTGTCATTGTTAATACATCTTCAATAGATGCTCTTTTATGTTCGGCAGGAACTGGCGTGTATGCTGCTGGAAAAAGCGGTATTATTGCTTTGACGAAATCAGTTGCTCAAGAATATGGTCATCAAAATATAAGAATTAACTCTCTTTGTCCAGGTGCATTTCGTACGTCTATGCTAGAAGAAAAATTCTCAACCTTATCTTCAGAGGAAAAGTTAAAGCTAAATGAATCCTATCAAAAGTTAAATGCGCTAGGCAGAATTGGCGATCCGTTCGAAGCAGCAAAAGCAGTAAAATGGCTCCTTTCTGATGATGCATCTTTTGTTACGGGACAAAACATTATTGTAGATGGCGGAATCGGATTTAGATTTGAATAACTTTGACGGTTTCATTTCAATCCTCCCTGTCTGTTTGAAACTGCTGTTTTATTCAGAATCCTTATGAAATAAGCCCTGACATTTATAAGAATGTTGCGATGCCTTTTTTCCTTAGATAATTCTTGTTTAAAGTGTTGTTCTTTTTAACTAAACGGGGAGGTATAATTAAACTAGGTTCTTAAAAAGAAAACAAAAAATAATAAGGAGGATTCTTGTGTTTCAAAACTTAGACCATTTTTTAAAATCTTGGGAGTTCGAATCCGATGCTACACAGAAACTACTAAATAGCCTAACTGATGAATCACTTAAACAAGAAATAACCTCACAAAATTGGACTTTAGGACGCATCGCCTGGCATACTGTTGCTGCCATTCGCATAATTACCTCAAACACAGACTTAACGTTTCATGCCCCAACTGAAGATTATCCTGTACCTACTTCGGCTCAGTTTATAGCAGACAGCTATCATCAAACCAGTAATGCATTTGTACAAGCATTAAAAACCCAATGGACTGACCACACACTTCAAGAACGTATCAACTTTATTGGTCAACAATTGACAAATGGTTCACTTTTGATGTTTTTGATTCAACATCAAAATCACCATCGAGGACAAATGACTGTTCTTATGAGACAAGCAGGATTAACTGTTCCAGGAATTTATGGTCCAGCAAAAGAGGAATGGACAAAATTTGGTTTGGAACCTCCGCAAATGTAATCAAACTTTTTTATAAAGAAGTTAAACCATTGCAATATATAAGAGCATGTTTTGATCAATCTTTTTTCAAAACATGTTCTTTCCTTTTGTTCTTTTATCCATGTTCTTAAGATCAATTTGATTAATTTTTATTCAAAACCTATACATTGCCGTGCGTAATCAGGATTATAAAGAGACTCATTGATAAAGTGACTATATATGACTTTTTCCGTTTTTCACAATGTTTGCACTTTATTTGACCACGCTTTATTTCATCCAATTTTTCACGTCTCTTTTCTGTTTAAAATTGTTGTTTTATACAATCTTACAGTCGATTTTTAACATCATTTTTATAGTTTGTTGCGTAGAAATATCCATCGGTACATTCAACTTTTACAATTGGTGTAAATTCATCTTTGTTATTTTCGTTTACTTCCTTATATTCATAACCTTCAATAAACTCATTATCTAAAATGTATTCATATGTTCCTACGCAGTTAAATGTTGCTCCAATAATTTTCATTGCTTCATAAGTGCTTTTATTTGTTTTAACAAATTCCATTTTTATCATTTCCCTTCTATATAAAACGCGTCCATCCATTTTTCTCTGCGACATTCAACGCTTTTAGAAACTGCCATGCATATGCATACATGGCAGAAGCACCTATGTATCTCGCTTTACCGGCTTTTACAACATCATGTAATGCTTCCATTGTCTCTTCGATGAACGTGTTATAATCCCAACGGTGGATGATATAAACGTCTACATAATATCATTCACGCTATAACGGTATAGGGAGTGTATTTTAAACCCATATAAAAAAGAGTAACCGTATTAGTCACCCTTAAGAGTTTAGTTAGCTTACTTATACAAGCTGTTTAAATTTGAAAAGCGTATTAACAGCTGATGATTGGTTTTTCTACATTCAATATGGAATAAAGCTCATCAAGCTGACGGATGTGATAGGTTGGATCAACAGTTGTCACATTCGGCTTCATTTCAGGATTAAACCAGCATGTGTCGAGTCCGGCCAACTGTCCACCTTTTATATCCGCTGTTAAAGAGTCGCCGATTATTAATGTGTCCTCTTCTGTAAAATGTGGAATCCGTTCAAAAACATAATCAAAGTATTCCTTCATCGGCTTTTGAAAGCCCGTGTCTTCAGAAACAAAAACTTCTTTAAAAAACGGAAATAATCCTGAGTCACGGAGACGCTTATCCTGAGTCTGAGAAACGCCGTTGGTCACAATATACAAATCAAACTGACGATGCAAGTTTGTTATTAATTCAAAGGCACCATCAACAAGCTGATGCCCTTCTTCCAGATAGCTACGATATTTCATCTCAAGCATGGCTCCATTGGCATCCTGTCCGTATTCGTTAAGCAAAACGGAAAAGCGGGTGTTCACCACTTCATCACGATTGATTTTCCCTTCTTCAAAGGATTTCCAAAGACTTTGATTGATTATTTTATAGCGAGATTCGATTTCACTAGTTAAGGGTATCTTCATATCCTCAAAAAGCAAGCGCAACGCTAATTTTTCTGCTGCGCCAAAATCCAATAGTGTATCATCTACGTCAAATAATAAAGTGCGATAGTGTTTCAAAGGTCTGTCTCCCTTCTGTATTCGCGTCCAAGTATAGCACAATTTATGGAATGAAAAGATTAGAATAGTCGCAAACGCTAAGCGTGCCCATATTCACAAGGTGGGTAAGTGTTCCGAGATTTATAATTCCGACGTTTTCGGTGCCATTGGTCCTTAACTACCCTTTTTGAAATTTTTCTTTTGAACCCCACCTTCTTATATTAAAACGGTTTAATATTATGAAAGTTACATTGTTTATCTTCCCTACAATAATAAAAAGAGTCGCCAACAGGCAACTCTATAATAAATTTCATCGTCTTAATGTCTTCAATGCGTCCATATAGGATTATCCTTGCTTTCAACTTTCTTTGGTTTAAATAAGTCCTCTCTACGTCTATTCTTAGCCTTATATACAACATCTTCTCTAAAGGAGACCCTGGAGCTACCGGTGCAGCTGGTAAGGACGGTCTATCCGCATATGAATTAGCTGTGCAACAAGGATTCACAGGAACATTAGATGAATGGCTTGCTTCATTAAAAGCACCCAATTAGCAACATTATCCCCCTCTTGTTAAGTGACAATAAAGTTGTTTAAAAATCTAAGTTTTATTCAACAATAGCGCCCTTTTGTGGAATAACGAATATAGCTAGCTTGATAGTATCTTTCGAACAAAGGTTGGGTCTTCTCCCAATCTTTCAGCTATATAATGACTTTTTAACATACTCTCTGAGGAAGCAAATAAGACGGGAGTTCTTAATGCGGCATGAAACCACTTTGTCCTAAATCACCTGCTTGTATCATTAGTTGCATGAAACATCCTCCTAAAAGAAGAAGTATTTTTTTGAATATTCTGTTGACGATTATAACATATCCACTTTACAATTTAATTGTGGTGTTTTTATCGAATTAAACTACTTAGAATACACTTCACTTATTTGAAAACAATTACAAATAGGGGTGTTAAAATGAAGAAACGAGTAAATCCAGAGTTATTACAAGGATTAGAAATGTTTCAAGACCTCGATTTACGCCCAGAGAACTTGCAAGCAATCAGAGAAGAAATATCGCAAATGAGACCAGCTACCGTTGTTGATGAATCCCTTTCATTAACAGATGAAGTCATTGTAGGACCTGATGCTAATCCATTACCATTAAGAATTTATCGTCCAAAATCAAATAATGAATCCTTACCTGTCCTGTTATGGATACATGGTGGCGGTTACATCTTAGGGTCTATAGATGATAATGATGATACTTGTATGAGATTTGTAAAAGAAGCCAACTGTGTGGTCGTTTCTGTAGACTACCGTTTAGCTCCTGAACATCCTTATCCAGCACCAATTGAGGATTGTTATGCAGCATTAAAATGGATTGCTGATAATGCAGAGTCATTAAACATCGATTCGAATCGAATTGGTGTTGCAGGAGCGAGCGCTGGCGGTGGACTAACAGCAGCATTGACATTATTAGCCCGTGATCGACAATTTCCTTCTATTTGTTTCCAAATGCCACTCTATCCAATGATTGATGACCGAAATAATACACCTTCTACGAATGAAATTAAAGAAGGATTTGTTTGGAATCAAAAAACAAATGAAGCTGGCTGGAAAATGTACTTAGGAGAAATATATGGAACGGATAATATTCCTGCCTATGCAGCCCCTGCTCGCGCAGAGGATTATCGTAATTTGCCATACACCTACACATTTGTTGGTCAATTAGATCCATTCCGCAGTGAAACATTAACCTATGTAGCCAAACTTGCGCAAGCTGGTGTTGATGTCGAATTTCATTTATATCCTGGGGCCTATCACTGGTTCGAAGGATTAAATCCAAATGCCGACGTATCTATTCACGCTGTGAAAGAAATGATACAAGCAGTAAAGACTGGTTTCGAAAGAGTAGCTAAGGTAAAGGCTTAATCTCTTTACAAAAGAGACACTCACAAATAGTACACATTTTTGAGTGTTTTTACCTTTCAAACATGTATCAATTTGTTTAAGATACTTCCTTTGCCCAGTCATTAAAATCTATGAAGATGGGTACGAAAATTCTAACAGATTATTAGACCCTTTACTCATGTTAACAAAGACAAAATTCAAGTTGAAGGATAAGGAAGCAGTAACATTATGCGAGTGTGGATTGAAGTTAGCTAGACAGCTAAATGATATAATTTTGTTTAGTGAGTTTAGGTTTTTAAAGACATTATTTACTGAAGACTCGGTTAAAGAATTAGAAGATATCTTAAAATATCTAGAAGATAAAGAGATACTTCCTGACATAGAGGATTTAGCAACTGATGCAGCGAAGTATTATAAAAAAATGAAGACCATAAAGTGGCTAATCTCTTTTATGAGAAAACGCTTTATGCCCAAAAACAATTTCAGAGAGGGGATTGTCTTTATGAGTATTAAATTTACTTCTGCTTTTATTTTAATAATTTTGTTGCTTGGTTTTTTAGGAAGTTATATCACTTCAAGTTTCTCGGAAATGCATGAGGCTCGAAGAGGACAAACTGCCAGCGTTGAATTGGCATCTGATCACCAGAGTGATGTCCTTGTAGAACGGCGAGGACACACAACTTAATTATTGATTAAGGATCAAGTGGTTTCCCCTTCTTTTAAAGAAGGGGCTTTACGTTTTGTGACTGCCTGTAAGTCCTGCTCGATGTAATGCAGTGCCCGCCGGTGTGCAGGACACTGCTCTGAGAATTGCTTTAGATCCATTTCTGCTTCTTATTCCATCCACACAAAGCCTAATTTCCTTCTTTTCTCGTTATCCACCTCCAAAAGGCTCAACTGCTGATTCACATCATCTTCAATATTAGATAAAGTATTTGTTCTTTTTTAAAATGAAAAATGCTTAGCTTATAGGCAAGCGATTACTTCATATCCCAAAAGTTATAAGAAAAAGCAGAATCTAATTTTATTTTGGCAGTACGATTACAAAAATAATGCTGTTATTGCATTGCAATATAAGAGCAGAAATATCAACTTAAACAATGATGTTGTTGTACTCTTATCAAATCTCCAAGGGAAAACCTGCCCCAATTAGCTGGCAGTAAAACAGGGAAGCCTTATTCAGTTGCTACAACCTTATTGTTCCTTGTGTGGCAATCATACAAAAATACAAAAGGAACTGACTTAGACAACGGAGGTGCAATAGTCACACCTGCAGATATTGATCGTTCATCAAAATCTGTTAGCTACTGATAATTTTACTTGCAGATTTTTTCTGCAAGTGCCTTTTTTAAAAGATAGGAGCGTTGTATGAAAAAGTCTTATATTTTATATGGGGTTTCGGGAATTCTAATTGGTATAGTAGCAATATTGTTAATCAACATTTTCTTTATTAATAAAGGTGAACACTCTGTAAGTGCATCTAAAATTGACCCAACCGAGGATAAAATCTTCTTTATCTATTCAAACCCTTTCATCAAGAAAAGTGTACTAATATCCACGTCACACGGAGAAAAATTCAACAAGCGATATTTTAAAGTACCTGATATACCATACATACAGAAAAAATCCCATTCTTCAGACGATATTGTCTTACTTGCTGAACATGAACCGTATTATTACACATTAAATAACAACACAATTAAGCAACATAAATTATCCAATCCATTCGCTTTTTGGTATCAAGGAGAGAATGTGTCTGTAAAAGCCTATAATGTCGACACTAATGGGAATGAGTTGAAAGTTAAGGATAAAAAGTTCAATAAAAAATATAACCTAACTTTACCCTCCCTAGTAACCATGGGAGAAAGCGATGATAAATATATTTACGTCATTCAAGGAATGTCTATTTACGTCATTGATAGAAAAACAGAAGAGATTATTAAAACAATTGGATTAGCCTCCTATGCAGATTTATTTGATCACTCTGACAATTATATTGTAGCCAGCTCAGACCATGAACTAACTATAATTGAAAAAGGATCATGGAAATCAAAATTCCTTAAATATCCTGATGATCTTGATCAAGCAGACACTGTACATTATGACGAAAAAAGTGAAAAATTTTACGTTACATATATAAATAAATCTGGTAACGCAGGTTTACTGGAGATTAATAAAGATTTTTCTTTTGAAAAATTCGAGTTAAAATTCCCGTATATGAATGCGAAATTTAAAGATCAAAAACTTTATATTGTTTCGCAAGAGGAAAACAAAAAAGGTATTGGGGGCTACATGGGGATTTTTGATATTCGTACTAAAAAGAAACTTAATGAATTTAATTTACCTGAAGAGACAACAAAAGTGCAAGACTTTGTGGTTTTAGATTAACCACTGATCATAGGTCAGCTCAAATAAAACCCCTTTCCGTTTCTGGAAAAGGGGTTTTAATACTTTAAATTGAATTTTTATAAGCATTAACAGCTTCGTTTCGCAACAACATATTATCTTTATTAACCATGCCTAAGTTGTAAGCTTTTTTGATAATATCTAATACCTGAGAATCCAATGCTGAGACATTGCCTCCTGCAGTAAATCTTGATTTCCAGTCATCTAAAGACTTATTCAAATCAAGCGTGCTTTTTTTATTCTCAGGTCTAACTACCTCATTTTTCTCTAGTTTTTCACAGAATTCATCAAAACTAATCGATGATTGATGAGCACTATTTCCACCGTACCCTTCAGTTGCTAAACTGCAAAATGCTAAGAATTTTGGATCTTTAATCACATTGTAATTAGATGTGCTAATCACCTTGTTCACTCTCTTTCAAAATCAATTTTTTGGCTGTAAAGAAAAGTAGTGCCTGAGCTCAATGCTTTAATCTGTATAGAGTTATCTTGAAGTGCGTCCATTGGAATCTCAAAATATTTATCCCAACCTATTACCACCTTATTTATTCTCAAGCTTACTTAAAATTTCCACAAGGCTGTCTTGATTAATCGGTTCAGCATATAAAACGTATAAAAACTCGGTTAATAAGCTAAACAAATTGTCATCGTATTTTACTGCTGTTTTTAAACCTTCTTTTAACGTTTGGCCTGCCTCGGCTGTTTTCTTTTGTTTAAATAATACTATGGAAAGTGAATAATATGAATAGGGCAGAGTTCTTCATTTCATTTCTTTATCTATCTCAATTGCTTGTTTCAAATACGTTTCAGCCTTTTCTTCTTGTCCCATGTAGTGATAACTTTCACCCAAATTATAAAGAGCTAATGGACAATCTTTATTTCATTATTTTGGACTCTTCAGGTAGCTCCTTCTTTTGCAATCGCTACCTATACATTCTTTTACAATTTTTTCAGTGATTATGTTATTATTGTTTTTGAAAGAGGGGTTTGAATGAGCAAGATTGCTTCAGAAGTTGTTGCTACCACGCTGAATGATTGGTGCATTGCTATAAAGAAACAAAAGGTAAATGAGTCAATAAAATATTACTCAGAGATAAAAAAGATGTTTGATGAAATGGAAGAAGATTAAGAAGTTCTTGCATACCACAGTTTATTAGAAGAAAGACACAAAATGTTGCTGTATTCCTCACGAGGAGAACCATTACAAAAACACACCTACTTCACGGAAGACAATCAGAATTTCATTAAAAAAACGAACGGTAAATTGGAATATAACTTTTATTTATTCGAAGCAATGTTCGAGGCATACAACAAAAATTATAACCGAGCCATTAATTTATATGGATTAGCTGAGAAAAAACTTGCAGAAATTCCAGATGAAATCGAAGCAGCTGAATTTCACTCCAAAGACTCCTACTTATACACTCTTGTTAAACAAAGCGTTGTATCACAACACTATATAAATAATGCCATTACAATATATAAACGACACCCTGATTATAAATGAAAACTGGCTACCTCAACAATGATTGAAGCTGCAAACTATGCTGATATGAAGCGTTTTGAGGAGTCAGAAGAATATTATTTAGAAGCAATTAACATTGCAAAGGAAATAAAAGATATTTCACAACCTTAGTATCGTTTATTCTGATTGGGGCAAACCTGATAAATGTATTAAATCTCTTGAAAAAGCTATAGGGAATGAATCTTGGCTAAATTCGGTTTATTATATAAATTCCTTATTCATGATGATTAAGGAACTATTTAAAATTGACGAAAAAGTGAAAGTAATTAATTTTTACCAGTCGGAGGTTAATGAAAGATTAATTAATTTAGCCCTTCCTCATTATGAGTGGGCTTTTTATTTTATGATTTATGTCCACCAGTAAGTCCAGCTCGATGAAGTGCTGTTCCAGCCGGTGTATAAATTGCTCTAAGAATCGCTTTCGATTCGTATTTGGTTCTAATCCCATCCATCACAAACCCGAGCTTTCTTCTTTCAAATAGGCTTATTTACTGATTAAAGTCATCTTCAATATTAGACAGAGTAACTGAGATACTTCGTACTTACAGGATTCTAGTAAGAAGATTCGTTATTATCATTATTTTGACCGATTTTCCCTTTTAAAAGAATCATGTATGATCAATAAAGAAAACGCTTTCAAATAAAGGGGGATGACAACATGTCTTATCGTATGAAACGAGTGTTGTTGCTTCTTGTCACTGGATTGTTTATGAGTTTGTCTGCAGTCACTTCTACTGCCTCGGCTCAAACAGGTGGATCGTTTTTTGACCCTTTTAACAGCTATAACTCCGGATTATGGCAAAAAGCAAATGGTTATTCGAATGGAAATATGTTCAACTGCACTTGGCGTGCAAATAACGTATCAGTGACGTCATTAGGTGAAATGCGTTTGGCGCTAACAAGTCCATCTTATAACAAGTTTGACTGCGGGGAAAACCGCTCTGTTCAAACATATGGCTATGGACTTTATGAAGTCAGAATGAAACCAGCTAAAAACGCAGGGATCGTCTCATCGTTCTTCACCTACACAGGTCCCACGGATGGAACTCCTTGGGATGAGATTGATATCGAATTTTTAGGAAAAGACACAACAAAGGTTCAATTTAACTATTATACAAATGGTGTAGGAAACCATGAGAAGATTGTGGATCTCGGATTTGATGCAGCCAATGCCAATCATACGTATGCGTTCGACTGGCAGCCAAACTCTATTAAATGGTATGTCGATGGGCAATTAAAACATACTGCGACAAGCCAAATTCCGACAACACCAGGTAAGATCATGATGAACTTGTGGAATGGTACGGGTGTAGATGAATGGCTCGGTTCCTACAATGGTGTAACACCGCTATACGCTCATTACGACTGGGTGCGCTATACAAAAAAATAATGTCAAATGTGATAAGAGCCTGCTGCCCCGATATAGCCAGGCTCTTATGATTGTAATGAGAAGTTGTTGGCATTCACTATAGTGAAACTGAAGAGCAAATTGAAGAAACAATTCTATACTTTTTAAATTTATATGAATTAGTTTCTTAACTAAATGATAACAAAAAGCGACTATAAATATAATCGCTTTTTGTTATGACTTATGCCCACCAGTAAGGGCAGCTCTATATAATGCCGTCCCTGCAGGCATATAAGAAACAGCCCTTAATATCGACTTTGAACCGTACTTATTTCTTACCCCGTCCATTACAAATCCAAGCTTTCTCTTTTTTTCATTGTCTTTTTCAAACAGACTTAACTGCTGATTAACATCCTCCTCAATATGGATAAAGTAACTGAAATGCTTCTCACTGTTTTGCCTGTATAGAACTTCAACAGCATCAAGCAATATCGATAAATATCCATAGTGATATTTGTAGGTAAATCAATTGTTTTTGCTCTGTGAAAGCCCCCGCCAAACTCGTCTTTGCTGTATCCGATTCCTAAACTGATGGTACGCCCTACTTTATTATGAGTCCGCGCTCTTCGTGCAACCTCTTCACATATCTCCAAAAGAACCGCCTTTATATCCTCTTGTTTTGTATAATCTCTAAGTAATATCTGGCTTTTCCCGTAGCTTATCTGTCCTTGCATCAAAGGCGCTCCAATTTCAGAGAGGTCAATTCCATGAGCATGATAAAAAAGCTGATTGCCCATAATTCCGAATTTCTTTTCAAGTAGCTCTAAAGGGAATTTAGCCAATTGGCCAACAGTAGATATTCCCATCGATTTAGATTCCTCTCCATCCTCCCTCCTATCCCCCACATTTCAGATACCGGATGAACCTTCCACAGCTTATTTTACTCTCTAGATCAAGAGCTAACTTACTTAGCAAGATATTGTCTCCAATGCCCACTTTGCAAAATAAGCCAAATTCTCTCATCATACTACCTTGAATTGCTTTCGCCATTTTCTCTGGATTTTGTTTTCCTGCGTCTAAAAAAGATTCATCTACACTTTAGGTATATACGCACTTCTCAGGAACAAACCTGTAAAACAGCTTAGTAATTTCAGATGAAACTCTGATGAAAAGTTTCATTTGTGGATTTACTACATGTATTCTTGGATCATCTGGGATCTCGAATAATCTAGATCCAGTTTTTATTCCAAAATCTTTTTTAAGCTCAGGAGATGCAGCTAAAACTACACTTCCCTTCTATCCGTGTTTCCGACCACAGCCAGATAACAAGTCATTGGATTCAATCCCATAGTAACTGCTGAAACCAAAGCATAAAAGGATTTCATATCAACACAAAGTATATTTTTACGTGGAAATTGTGAGTAACCAATCATTGTACGCAACTCCTATGGTGTGATTCATGGTGATGTAAATTTTAAGGTCGTTCTGGTCTTTCACACGCAGTTTTTTTGTTCGTAGTTAAGGTTCTGACTCTTCCGATTAATCCCTTAACATATTTCACCTTCATACAGTTTAAATTTTAGCTCTTTGTTCAGTGACATTGCTTCAGAGACGAAAATACCCATCTCCTCAATTTGTTGATAATCTAATGATGGCTTTTCAATTTTTGATACATCAAGTAAATCTTGTTTAAGCTGTAGTAAGTGTTCTGAGAGCATCATCAATGTCCATTTGATTGTCCCTCGATCTCTAAGCAATTTGAATCACTCCTTTATTGATCTAATATCAACAGAACAAACGTTCTTTATTCAACGCAAACAAGAACGAATGTTCGATGTGAATGTTGGTAATAAGGTGTGAAGGTCAACAAAAATCCGCTACCTTTATTGCAAAATTTTCAATTTCTCCAAACATTCTTCTTTCATTTAGATATGAAAAGGCCTTTTCAATTAAACATCGCCATGTACTAATCATTTGGTTTTTTCGCAACCAAATCATATGAAATTTTACCTCTCTTTAAAAAACCCTAAATACGAGAAGCGAATCCAGCGATTAACACATTGTGAAAAAGCACACTTGAAAAACGATTTTTTTATCGGGAATTCTTACAAAAAAGTAAGTCAAGTGTAAGATAGCCGCATTTATTCGATATGCAGTATTCATTAAAATAAGAACTATAAAAGGAGTAAGGAGTGATGAAAAATGAAAAACATGAGCGTTTTCATTATAATATTAGGCTGCCTATCGGCTTTCGTATTAGGAGGTTGCGCTGATCGCGGCGCCGTACTGGAAAGCGATTATTACGTTCAAATTCACGGAAAGGCGGAAAAAAACGAAAATAAAAACAATTACGTTTACAATTTAGAAGGTTATAATGAGAAAGGAAAGAAAAAGATGGTCTCTTTCTTTGTTGAAAAACCTTATCAAGAAGGAGACATTGTACGTGTGCCGAGGAGCTATGACGGATATACCGGAGAACCTGAAGCTATTAAATCCGATAAACTGCCGGAAAAGATCAAAGACCGATTTAACCTAGAGATATAACAACGAGCTGAGCAGACATTAAAGTCTGCTCTCATTTTTTTTACTAATCCAGTCTTCCAGAACCTCCATATACTATTCATCCCGATATAAGTAAAAATGTTAATATAACCGCTTATAAAACTGCACATGATTTTTTAGCTCATAAGGAAGTTGCAATTAAAGAATTTTTCAAAGAAGAACTAAATCATGGTCTTGTTAAAGATATAATCGAATCTAAATTAATTGAAGAGATATACGGTGTTACTCTGAATTATCTTTCTGATCTGAATCCAGAAGATATTCATGATGACTACTTTATGGATTGATCACATCTCAATGTTTAGGGGTGATGAAGAAGATTACGATTCTCCAGCAAGTGAATATCCTTTTTAATTGATATTTAAATAAAGAAAAGATGTACGACCGTTGGAACAAGTTTACATGTTAAATATAGGTAACTAAACGAACTGTTTGATATTTGAAATAAAAAAGACCCTGCATTTAAACAAGTTCTTTTCATTTTGGCAATTTAATTGTAGATTTAAAATAAAGTTATACCGTTTAAAGTTGGACTACTTCCCCCCTTTGGATATGATTGACTAAAGGGGCCTTTTAGAACTAGGGTACCTGCGGAAATGTTGGCTATTCTATAGCATGTCGAGGGAATCTTGACACTTACAAACGGCTACTTCGTTTGTACTCAATATTTTTCGTGAATATTAAAGAAAACCATACAAGCGAGGATGCATTATGACCAAACATCAGATCTATACAATGAGTGTCGCAAGGGTCTATCCCCTTTATGTTACAAAGGTGGAGAAAAAAGGACGTACGAAAACAGAAGTCGATGAAATCATCCGTTGGTTGACAGGATATAGCCAGGAAGAGTTAGAAGCGCAACTGGAAAAACAGACAGACTTTGAGACCTTCTTTGCGGAAGCCCCCCAACTGAATCCTTCACGAGCTTTGATCAAAGGTGTGGTCTGCGGTGTCCGAGTGGAAGACATCGAAGAACCAACTATGCGGGAAATTCGCTATTTGGATAAGCTAATCGATGAGTTAGCAAAGGGAAAAGCGATGGAGAAGATTTTGCGGAAATAATAATTAAAACGAAGAAACACTGGTTCCATATATAAAATATAAAAGAAGGTGTTTTTTTATTGAATCGGCAATAATCTTGAAACTTCAGGCAAGAAGCAGAAAATGATCAAACTTTTTTTATAAAACTGAACGCTGATTTGTTGAGTAAGAATCCATTTTGATCAACCTTTATTCCAAACCAACATTATTTTGAAAATTATAACGACAAGGGCATTTTTGTATAATATAATATCTCCTGCACATTAAGATTGCTCACTCAAGGGAGTCTTGCTCATCCCCTACGAAAAGAGGGGATGCTAATGTCAACATTTCAAGCATTGATACTCATACTTGCATTTGGGTCGTTTATACTTGCCCTGTTGACGTATATAAATAAAAAATAGACCTCCCTTGAGCCTGAGAACCTTAAAGGGTTAGGTCTACGTAGATTGAACATTGAGCAAGCCCCAAGGAAGGTGACCCCATGCCGACTAACAATAACCCAATAGATTAATCGCTGAGAAGTCCCAGTATTACTTCAGTATGTTCACAATCCCGTGAACTGGTTCCATTAGGGAAAAGAAGCATTTGACAAAGCGAAACGCGAGAACAAACCTCTATTCGTATCTGTTGGGTATAGCTAACCTTGTTTTTTCTAAAGAATATGCCATCGATGGCATATTCTTGGTTCCAAGTGTATCTCTATTGAAATGCAAAAGGATATTTATTTAGATAGCATATTACGGTTCCTATTTCACGCAACCATAAAGTTGCTTATAATCTTTATATGAATTGGAACAAAGACGCTATATTCAAAGCCCTTGGCGATTCGACTCGGAGGCTTATATTAGACGAACTATCCGAACGCAACGAGCTGACGTTGTATGAACTTACGGCACGTCTCATTATGAAACACGACCTTTCCATTTCGCGACAGGCGATAGCTAAACATCTTTCTGCATTGGAAGATGCAGGGCTCGTAAAATCAAAACGAAAGGGAAAATATCGAGTACTTATGTTCAACAACGAACCACTTAAAAATTTGCTGAAAGGATGGATAGAGTAATTTTATAAAATCGGAACAGGGCTACTGACAATTGTGTGGGTTGGTTTGCTTGCAGCCAGATTGTTAGCACAGTTCCATGGGTCATAAATATCAAAGGAGGCAAAAACAGTATGAAAATCATTGTTACCAGTATATTCGTACAAGATCAAGACAAGGCACTGGAGTTTTATACAGAAAAACTGGGGTTTGTAAAAAAAGAGGACGTTCCCATGGGGAAATTTAGGTGGATAACACTTGTTTCTGAAGAGGATCAAGACGGAACCGAGCTTTTACTCGAACCGAATGAACATCCTGCCGCCAAGGAGTATCAAAAGAAGATATTCGCCGAGGGCTTCCCAGCAACAATGTTTGGCGTTACAGATATTCGAAAAGAGTACAAACGATTAATGGAAAAAGGCGTGAAGTTCACTATGGAACCGACAAAAATGGGAGAAGTCACAGTAGCTGTCTTCGACGATACATGCGGCAACCTTATTCAGATCATACAAAAGTAGCTTCATGATGAGTAGTTTCTTTACCTTTTGCTTCTTCATAGTCTGGTTGGTGTTTTCTTTGATAAGCCAAGACAATCATTTTCGTCAGTTATCGGCATAACTTCTAGTCTTTTGTATTCGTCACCTAACTTTTCATAGTAATAAAACGAAGATAATTCAACATTCGAATCTTCCGGCATATAAAAAGCAACTTGGATGTATCTTCCACAGATCAAAAACTTTAACCGAAGGGATGACTCCGTAAAATTAAAACATCACTCTCTATAATCATTTTTCATCATTTACATACGTTTTTATGAATTCTGGTTAAAAAAAGAAAAAGGTACCGTTTGGTACCTTTTTTTATCTTTATTTCGTATTTCTTGTGAATTTTGGTAGTCCGAATATAATTGCTATGATGCCGCAGATCCCGATTAAAACAGGATAGAAAGAGTAAGGCAAGATGCTGACAGGTGAAATATTTCCAAACTTCCCGGCCGATAACATCTGCGCGCCATAAGGAATTAAGCCTTGTATCACGCAGGAAAAGATATCTAAGATACTTGCCGACTTTCTATTGTCGATTTTAAATTCATCTGCTATATTTTTGGCAATCGGCCCGGCTGCAATAATAGCAATCGTATTATTGGCAGTAGCTAAGTTCGTAACGCTGACCAATCCGGCAATACCGGCTTCAGCACCTTTTTTCGAATGGATTCTTTTAGAAATGAATCCCAGTAAAAAGTCAATCCCTCCGTTTTGTTTCATGACGCCGACCATTCCGCCAATTAACATTGAAAGGATGATAAGATCAGACATTCCGGCAATTCCATCCGTAATTGCTTTAAAATAAGATTCAAGCGTCAAGCTGCCGCTTGCAAACCCTATAATTCCTGTTAAGATCAATCCGCCAAAAATGACAGCCACCACATTAAAACCAATTAACGCAAAGACTAACACGGCGACATAAGGAAGTACTTTAAACCAGCTGTAAGATTCAGCTCCGATATGTCCTACATGTCCTGTCGGTATAAAAAATAATAAAATGACTGTTATGATAGCAGCAGGCAAAACGATCAAAAAATTCGTTTTAAATTTATCCATCATTTGTGTTTTTTGTGACCGTACTGCCGCGATGGTGGTGTCCGAAATAAAAGAAAGATTATCTCCAAACATAGCTCCCCCGACAACAGCTGCAATAGCGATTGCAGTGGACAAGCCAAGTTCTCCACTCAAACCGGCGCTAATTGGAGTAACTGCTGCAATCGTCCCCATTGATGTCCCCATCGAAACAGAAATAAAACAAGCAATGATAAAAAGCCCTGGCAGTATAAACTGCTGCGGAATAATGCTCAATGCAAGGTTGACGGTTGAATGTACCGCTCCCATCGCCTCAGCTGCAGAAGCAAAAGCACCTGCTAATATAAAAATGATAACCATAATAATAATATCAGGATGTCCCGCACCGGAAGCAAACCATTCTATTTTCTGATTGAGCGATTGCTTCTGGTTAAATGAAAGCGCAAAAGCCGATGCTATAATTGCCGCAATCAATATTGGCAATTTATAGAAATCTCCAGTCAATACACCGGAGCCGACAAAAAGGCCTACAAATAAAACTAGCGGCAATAGCGCCCAAGGATTTCCATTTTGTTTCATCTAAGTAGCCACCTCTAATTTCAGTATCAAAGTCGTTAAACATAGTCTAAGCAACATTCCATACTTTAAAAGGCTACAGTAAAAAAGTCAAGCGGAAAAATAGTATAGTAATTATTAAATTAATAACAGAAAAGATAGAAGGATTTTTCAAGGAGAGGAAAAAACAATTTGATAAAGGATTATTTGGAAATTTCCATATACAAATAACAACTGTTTTATGAGGTGTGTTCAAGTTGAAATATCTAGAAAATTAAAATTTATTTTATTTTTTTCATAATGGTTTTGTACAGGGACATGAACAAGGGTCCATTTCGAAAATTCATCCTTTGTTGTTGTTGAGACCCTTATCTCTACTTTTCCCATCATTTAATTTATCCCCCCTTATCCACCCTCAGCCGAGGTACGTGTAAAAATGGGTCATAAAATTGAGTTGTTTTTCAGTCGAAAATATCACTCTTCCAATCCCCCATCCAAAACAGGACGGGGGTATACGTTTTATTTCACAATCGTGATATTATATTGAATTTATATGAGTAATTTGGTAGATATACATTTTATATGAGAATTACTAACGATTGACCTCATCTCTATACTTAGAAGTTGATCGTTTTTGAAGGTCGTCCAAATTTGGCGTTGATATATTCGCTTCCTTTTTCAATTCATCAAATGTTTCATATAAGGCTTTAATCTCGCTAAAGGAGCACTCAAAAAATTTAAACATCGAAAGTTTGTGAAATATTCTCAAACCGTGGTAGACAAAATTTCGATGGTTACGAACCATATTCACTTGAAATGCTGGGTCAATTCGATATCCCAGTTTTTCTAAAACCATAAACCCCTCATCCATTACAGAAATCATCTGCATTAATGCATTCTTATCCTTCGCTATTTTTTTAAAGTCAAAGTTATTGATATAATGGATTGAGTTCATAGCAATAATCGGTATGAAGTGACTTTTAAGCCAACCATCAATATTTTCATTAAAACTTAGTTTATGTTTCGCTTCCTTAAAAGCCTTCTCTAATGTAGATTTAAATGATAAGCCACCGTCTAAGCTACCGATTACCATTTGTCCTCCCCCCCGAATAAAAATAACACGACCATTTTCTTCCCTCATCCCCCCACTAATTTGAAAACCAAACGCAATATTTTTTTTAACTTTGCTATTTTTATTTAGGAATGTTTGCATATTTGCAGCATCAGCGTTATTCCCAACAATCACAATATTGTTACTTATATTTTCAGCTAAAATCGGGAGAACCGATGAAAATTGATTGTATTTCATCACCACAAATATGAGATCGTAGTGTTCTTCAGGTTGTAGTTTATCAATTACATTTACTGCATCGACAGTATTTTTTCGTTGGAAATGATGTCGAATAACAATTCCATCTTCTTTCAATTGTTCATACCGCCTCCCTCTAGCTAAAATGGAAACATTGTTTCCTCCTCGTAATAATGAGTGGGCAAGATAACTTCCCAAAACACCAGCACCATAAACCAATACTTTCATCGTAAAACTCCCCTTCTATAGAATCTTTATAGTTAAAGTTTTTTTTATGATATTAATAGATGGTTGTTGATTGTTGAACAACTGTCTATTTTGTTCAATTTTACCAACAGTCTATCTATGCTTCAATAGTTAATTAAACAGATATTGTTTAATAACGAACAGATTAAAGGTATTTGTTCATTAACAAGAAAATAAACATCTGTTTCTTTTCATACTTTTGTTCATTATAATTAACGTAATGGGTCTATTCTTTAATTAAACGATCCTATTAGGGAGGATATTATGGATAAAAGAATTAAAAAATCTAAAAAAGCTATAGAGGAAGCACTTATTAGTTTAATCGCGGAGAACGATTTTGAAGATATCACCATAAACTCCATTGCGGAAAGAGCAGATGTTAATAGAGGAACGATCTATTTACATTACAAAGATAAATTCGACTTATTAGAACAATGCATTGAAAGAGAAATACAGGAATTGCTTATTTATTGCTTGCCCAAAGGTTCTGGAAGCTACCCTTCTAAAACAACTTTACTACAGATATTTAAATATTTAGAGGAACACTCTTTTATCTACCATACATTGTTAACAAATAAAGGGGTCCCCACCTTCCGAAATAAATTATTAACTGTCATGAAAGAAGGGTTAAGGGAACAATTGCAATTAAATGGAATAAATCAAAATATGAACAAGGAGATCCTCATTCAGTTTTGGTCCTCCGCAATAATTGGTGTAATAGAGTGGTGGATAACGCAATTGATGCCTTATCCTGTAGAAGAAATCACCGAACATTTATGGACTTTACTAGAACGAAATCAGATTATACTTAAATAAAGAGTATCCATTATTGGCTATTCATAAAATTTTATATAGCAAACTAAGAGTTCAACTAAATGGAAAGGACTCTTCTTGTTGTCCTTTGAACAGAAGGTGAAAGAGGGTCCATTAATAAAGATACAGTTGTTGTTTCAACAAATTAAAGGACCCTTTTTCTTGTCTTGGTACAGGTTTCTCCCTTACTTGTTAATTTTTACAACCTCTTATGAAAACTCACAGATGAATATTTTTTCTCTTTTGACAATTAATACCTCATTCCAAAAAGATAGTACCACCGACCTTTTTTTAAAACAATACATTTTGCTCACTTTTAAACTTTTATTTATATAAGGTTTTATTTAAAAATTAACTTGAAAGGACTGGATACAGGATTATAATTATTGATAGTCTACCGATATAGATAGAGAACTCACATTCTGAAAAAGGGGAAATTACATTGAAGAAAGTAATATTAGGCTTTGCTGCATTCACTTTAAGCTTATCATTGGCTGTCAGCGGCTCAAATGATACTGAAAAAAGCAGTACAGAATCTAAATAAACCCAACATGTTTCTAAGGATGCTAAACAGACAGAACAAAAGGATGCTAAAAAAGAAAAGACTGCTGACAAATCCGAGGTAAAAGACGATAAGGAATTGGTCGATGTTACTTTAGATAGAGCTGTTGATGGAGACACAATTAAAGTTAAATACAACGGGAACGTAGATACAGTTCGTTACTTACTTGTAGACACTCCTGAGTCTAAAAAGCCAGACTCTTGTGTTCAGCCATATGGTGAGGATGCATCTAAACGAAACAAAGAATTGGTTAGCGACGGCAAACTGCAAATGGAATTTGATAAAGGTGACCACCGAGATAAATATGGAAGATTGTTAGCTTACGTTTATGTCGATGGCAAGTCTGTTCAGGAAACATTGCTAAAAGAAGGATTGGCCAGAGTAGCATATGTATATGAGCCAAATACGAAATACATAGATCAATTTAAGAAAGACGAGCAAGAAGCAAAAACAGAGAAGCTTTCAATTTGGAGTAAGAATGGATATGTGACTGACAGAGGATTTAATGGATGTGTGAAAGAGAAAACCACTGCAGTTAAAAAAGCGACAACGTCTAAACCAACAGCAATACAGCCTACTACACCAAAGGCATCAAGTGAAACTTCCACTACAACTGAAAATGATGCTTCTTCCTCTGCAACGTCTACAGGAGAAACAGAAACGTTTAAAAATTTAAGAAACCTCGGCTATTCTCTACCCCTAAATATATAGATAGACTTGTTCCTCAAGGAATTTAATTTATTAAAATTTATAATACCAAAAAATCGCATACTCATTTGATGTTGAAAAGTTTGAATAAAGCATAGTATCGACTGCACCTATTACAAAGTTATTTTTGGCATAAAAATGACAAGCTGAAACATTAATATCTTGTGTTTCAAGCATAAGACCACTAAAGTGATTCTCCTTTGCCCACTCAATAGCTTTATTTAATAATGCTGTCCCAACACCATTTTTTCTATAATCTTTTGCAACAGCAATGTCTTCAATTAGTGCATATCCATTCCAATTAGAACGAATCTTAATCCGACCAACGCAGTTGTTTTCAACGTAATAAAAAAATACAACTTTCCCCTCTTCTTGAATATAACTGTTATCAATTTCATCATCTTCATATTTCTTGATATAAGGTTTAGAAAATACCTCCTCTGTATATTTCCACACATTGTTTTCAAATGTTGGGATAATTCTTCCCGACACAATGAAACATTCGTTTGGTTTATTAAAATCCTTCTTATTAAATTGAGTCATTTTAATTATCATATCAATCTCCTTCCAAACGAAATTATATGTATACAGCTTGTATTATATCGTTATTTTCTCTTCGTCTTTTTCCAATTATATTGAGTCTTTTGCTGCTGGATCTAAATTAACTGTTTTTTTATAAGTTATTTCGCCTGACCAACCAGCAAACCCAGAAGCTGAAGCACTAGGTGGATTTTGCTATTTGAAAATAGCTTTCCCATATTGGTAAGTGTAGTTGTTACTTACCCGGATATCATAAAGCTTAATGCCTGCATCTTTTATTGCATAGTACCCAGTGGCAGTTTTAGACTGTGTTGCTTGAGTCTTAATTTTATCAATTCCAAAATCTGTGCTTATACCCATCTCAACTGTAAAACCATTTCCCAAATCAATCTTCTCATAGTGTATATTATTATTAAAGGAGGAAGATCACTTGATCAAGATTATATTGTCCTTTGTTTATATTTTTGGATTCATTATACTTAGCAGTTGGTCATTTGACGGAATTTTTCAAGAAGGCAACATCTCGATATTAGGATTGATATGGTCTTTAATATTCGCCTTTTTTGTAGGTTTCTACATAGGCATCCCTTTCGTATTTAAAAAAAATGCCAGAGTCAAAACATTTGAGGCTGTCTAAATTAAAAACACTTTGTTTATTAATTGGACTTGCTGTCTCTCTGTTGGTCATTTCCTATATCTCATCATTATACCTTCTCAACAGTGTAATGATTTACACAGCCCTCATTGGTTATCTTTTAATTTGCTTATCGGGATTATCGATAACACTTTTCTTAAAACCTATTAATGAAGAAAAAACACAGTGATCATTACTTTTCTAATAGCTTTAACTGCCGGAATCATCTTCTATTTTGGAAAATCCTTAAGTTTTTGCTCCTTGTTATAATCATGTTTATTGCTGTTTGCCTTGTACTGAAAATCAATGAATACATTACTAAAAAAAGAAACAATGAAAATTCATAACGAAAAAAAGAAACAATGAAAATTCATAACGAAAAAAAAGCCCTCTCGTTATGAGAAGGCATTTTTGTGATTACTTGGTTTTAACCTGCACTTACTTATCAGCAGCCGTAATATACAGACCGGATTTCACTTGTACATTTTTGATCCTTTGACTGTTACTGTTATAGATTTGATCACGAATCTTAAAAGGTTAAAAGTGCCCCCCATGTTGGAGGACCTTTTTTATTTCAATAATGCTTCCAGTTTCGCTTTCGTTTTCGGTCCGTAAATGCTGTCAGCTGTTTATCCTGCGAAGACTGGAATCTTTTTTCGAAAAGAGGACAAACTATGTAGAGTGCCCTGTTTTATCAATTTTGTTTTGTTGGATCTTTATGTTCTAGATTTAGAAATGTGACTGCTGATATTCTATCTTTAGAATCAGAGCCCAAAAGGAACGGGTTTACTCTAAAAGTCAAAGTATCGGTTCCTGAATTCTTGTCCTTTTTCCCTGGAAGCTTTGAATGAGGCAGCACAATAAACTTCATTATATACCTTCCTTCTTTGTCTTTCGATAATTCAACGCCTCCTTTAATGGTAACAGAGATTGAGTCATCTTTATAGAATTCCCGGACACTGTTTAATATATCTTTAAAGAAAAGTTCATGCATAAAAACACCAAATAGTTCCTGTGAAACTTCTGTATTCTGGTGTTGTTCTTGTTTGACAGCTTCTACTGTGATAGAACTTAACGAAAAACATAAGATCACCATTACAATTATTTTTTTCACAGTAATCATCTCCTTTCATTTTAACATTTTCTTTTTTTTATTTTTTATTACAACCAATTTTGAAAAGCCTTCTCCCTGGAAAAAGAGAGGGCATTTTATTATTCCAGTAACGATTCTAATTTTACTTTTGTTTTCTGTCCGTAAACCCCATCAGCCGTCGGCCCGTACATTGACTGGAACCGTTTGACTGCATTTGCTGTCTTTGCTCCGCAATAGCCATCAATTCCAAAGTTTTAGCGCTTTTATCCAGATAGAAATAAAGAGCCGCCAGCGCTTTCTGAATTTGCTTTACTTTATCCCCTTTTGTCATCGGCTTGTTACTTTAAAGACACCCGAAGTCAAAGAGAAGGCTGATTTTTTTCTATTTGATTTAGTGCTGGAAGAACTGGGGCCTTTAAGTTTCAACTTTTGGCCAACTTTGATTTTATTCGGATCCTTAATGTTATTCCAGCTCTGAAGGTTTGCCACGTTTACTCCTTTAGCCTTAGCAATTCCTGAAAGAATATCTCCCTTTTTTGACTGTATAAGTTGAACCTGACGAAATCCCTGAAGAACTAGGAATCTTTCCGCCCAATGCCTTTAATTCTTTTTCAATGGCAGCCTTAACCTTGTTCCTTCGTCCCTCTGATAAGATTCGGTGCGGACAATACTTGTCATTCCAATCTTGATGCTTGCGGACTCGATCAACGCCCCAGTCTCGCTCTTTAAGCAGTTGCGCCACAAACTTAATTGTTAAAGCCTCCGCCGCCTTGTATTTAGCACCTCCTGACTTACTATAGCAGATTTCCACACCTACGGTTCCCTGTGCCGTTTGTGCCGTCTCCTGTGTGCCATGCGTTTGCGATTTAACGGTAACCCTTGAATCACTTCTTTGTCATCAACTGCAAAATGGAAGCTTGTCGAACTTGTATTATTCTTCATGAAACTGATTTCATTTTTAGCTGGCGCATCATTGGCCGTATTGTGGATTGTAATGTATTCAGCGCTCATTGCATTTGGACATTTCAGTTTGTATTTGTTTTCTGAAACTAAATTTTTTCTCACTTCAATTGTCATGAAAAATCTCTCCTGTTCTGTTTTAAGATTTAAAAAAAGCCGCTGTGTTATTCAGCAGCTTGTTCCTCTTTTTCTGTTTTCTGATCGTTATCACTTTCGATAACGTGCAGCCGGTCTGTGATGACGGCCGGAATTTTAACGCCAATCTGTGCCAAATTCTCCGTGATGGACAGTCCTTCGTTAGCGATATAAAAAAGAACGGTTCCAAAAGTCAGAACGCCGTTCAGATTGATAATTGTATCGACTACGTTTGCTACGATAACGACAAGAAAGATGAGGATTTACGGACGTATCCGAACAACATGTTGCGGCTGCGCGACCTTTTGCAGCTTCCATGCTTTGCTAACTCCTGTGATGACATCCAAGATGCTGAGGATTAAAAGCAAGTCAAAGTACTTCACACCTCCAAATAAATAAACTTTTGCCAAGTCTAACGTTTCAAAGTCAATAAACACACTCGTCCCTCATCTCTTAATCACCTCCTTAGAGGCAAAATAAAAGACCCGTCTATTTAGACGAGTCCAACAGCTTCTTTGTATATGCTGGATTATTGGTAAATAAACCGTCAACCCTAAACCGAAGCATTTTCTTTGTTTGTGTTTTTTCATTTTGTGCATCAAAGAACACGTGTATTTTTAGATTTGCAGCATGGACTTTCTTTATAACTGATTCATCAACTAATTTAGCGTTAGGTCCTACTGCAAAAGCATATTTTTTGATATTTTTTAGGGTATCGCTAGTTAAACTTTCCACTTCTTCATCACCAAGTAAACGCATAAGAGGAATATCTTTATTGATTGAATGTAACTTCTTTAAACTCTTTTCGCTAAAAGACTGTAAAACAACTTTATATTTGCGATTAGTTTATACTTATTCAGTATATCAATAAGTTTCTGTTCCATGACTAAATTGCCGTTATTATCTTCTCTGGTTTCAATGTAATAATTGGTCGAGAGGCCAAATTCTTTTATAATCTCTTCGATTGTCATTATTTTTTGATCTTTACCAGCATTGAGTTTTTTTAACTGAGACAAAGTCAGTTCCTGCACTTTTCCTTTTCCGTTTGTTGTTCTTTCAACATCCTTATCATGTATAGCGACTAATTCGCCGTCATTAGTTTGTCTCAAATCAATTTCAATAAAATCAGCCTCGTCTTTTATTGCTCGCTTATAAGATAATAACGTATGTTCCGGTTCTAACTCTGAGGCCCCTCTGTGTGCAATCATTAATGGGTGATAGTTATTAGTTTTGAATGCAGATTTTTCAGAGCCTTTAACAGCAGAGGTTTCAGATGCTGAACACCCACTCATAACAAATATTAGACAGATTAAAAGTAAATAGATAACATTTTTCATAAAATTAAAACTATCATACTTTATTACTTGTAACAACAATTTTTCTTCTAATTTTGTTGTTAAGTATAACTATATTTATTACATCTTTTTAAGAAAGCTCGTAGAGACAGGTATGTGTAAAGGTGAAGCTGCTGCTCTCAATGGACAAATATCAATTTAAAGGAGAATTACATAGACATTAAAAACACCCTAGATTTCTCTGCAAAAACAGCTAGTGAACTCTTCGGAGAAACTAAAACGTATGAATCCAAAAGAAGAATATCAACCGGTGCTTCCCTTTCTGCAGCTTTACAAAAACATAAGAAGTGGCAATTTGAGAATAAACAAATGTTACAGGATGATTATAAGCATGAGTTCAATTTAGTATATTTTACAGAGTGACAGAAAATTTTTGCCTAAGTCTACTCTTTTAATGCGTTTAATCGTATTTTAAAACGAGCTGACATATGCAGTTTTACTTTTTAGAGTCAGGCGCTGATATGAAAGTACATCCAATAACACTTAGGTCATAAAAGCATGATGGTAACGGCCAATGTTTATTCACATATTAGTAAGAAGCTAGATCAAAAACGAATAAAGGATTAAGAGAAATACGTGGCCCCAATTGTGGAGTTAGATTCGTAACTTCAAATTTTTTTGGTCATATTTTGATCAAAGACTAAAAATATTGCTCTCATAATTTTCTGACCAAAATACAAAAATCCCCTGACACCAATAGTGCCAAGGGATTGAAAGAATAATACTGAGACATATACTGTTCGCGCTCCCAAGGGTGAACTTGCGTGCGGATTATAACCTAGGCAATATTTCAATGTCATAGAGCATGATAAACGTTGAATTAAAAAGGTTTTGTTATTTCTCTTCGAATAAGAAATCATCAAATATATTATATTTGTGGGTGTTTTGTGGGTGTCTTTGTGGGGCCCACATCTGTTCAGTTTTAGATTTTTATTGCAATCTAAAGATATACATATAAAGGAAATGGTTGAAATATAAATAAAATAAGAGACTCTCTATAAGATATCGAGGATTTTAGGCGATGTATACGCAGGATAAAACAATACACTCGGGAAATAATCATCAATCATATTATGTTTGTGGGTGTTAAATACAATTGAAAGCTTGAAATTTAAATGTTTTATCACATTTTCAACTAATAATTATTCAAATGGGCAAGATTATTTTTCTAATCCTGCCCTTTCGTTTTTATGGTGGCTACTATTAATTAGTTCAAGAATGGTTTGGGTATCCTTCCTTTTTAAAGCGAGGTCTTAAATTATTGATTTTGATTTTTATTTAGTGTACTCATTCACTTCAAAAGTAAGTATATTCTTAAAAATAACGTGATCTTTTCTGTTTTTAAATGGTCCAATATTGTTATCATGCTTGTCAATTTCATACCTATCTGGACCTGTACCTGCCGCTTTTTGATCATACCAATTAATGAAATCATTAACCTCTTCCATTGATAAATCGAACTCTTTTTCAAGACCAGTTGACATTGTTACGACTAAAATTGCTCTGTTGCCGTTCTGTTCTTCTGTTGGTTCTTCTGGTGTAGTTGGGGTTTCACCGCCTCCAGATGAATCTTCAGAGTTTTGTTCCACAGAATACATCTCAACAAAATGATATAATCCATACTGCTGATCAGAAATGGTTCCCGTGTTTGATTGCCCACCAATAATGTACAGATTGTTTCCTACCGTAGCTGCTCCAGCCGCTAATCTAGCATATTTGAAAGCTTTAAAATCCGATATTGAGTTATCCTTAGGGTTATACACCTGGACTTTTGAACTTGGTCTGTCATCTGCAGTTTGGCCACCCATAATAAAAATTTTCCCATTCAAGACAGTCGATGTTTGGTATTGAGCACCGGTAATTAATTCCTGTTTCTTTAACCATGTATCTTCATTAGGGTCATATTCATAGATAGTATTGTTTATTTTAGGGTTTGATACAATACTTGTGTCACCACCACCTATTAAATAGATTTTCCCATCTATTGTTTGTGATGTTGCTCCTGCTGAAGGTACTGGTATATTTTTTTTCTTTGTCCACTTGTCAGTCTCTGTATCGTAGCAATAATTCGTAGATAAACTTTCATAACTTCCACCCATTACATAGATTTTTTTATCTACTACAGAAGCAGTGGAAAATACTATTTTTTTTTCAACAGGTATTTCTGATCCTTTATCCCAAGAATCATTTTGGGTGTCATATATTAAAACAGTTTTTCTATAAGAAAAAGCTGGATCCCAAGAAACACCGCCAATAACATATATTTTCTTCCCAACTACAGCTACTGAAGTCGAAGATACGGCTATAGGCATACTCTTTTTTTGTATCCATGTATTATTATTTGGATCATACATATAATTTGTGTCCGTAGTTTTTCCTTTATAGGTACCACCTAATACATATATTTTTCCATCCACTACAGCAGTGGCAGCAGAGGTTCGATCTTGAGGCAAACTTGCTTGCAGTGTCCATTCTTTGTTTGCTTCAGTTGATGTTTGTTCAGCATGTACCGGTATATAACCCGCTATCAGTGAAAAACCAAAAATTAATAAAAACAAGATAATATTTTTTTTCAAAATTAGCCCTCCTAAATATTTCACATCATTTATATCGTCACTTTTTTTGTGTTATTAATATTAGATGCATATCTTTCAGGAGAAAACCAATTCCGTCGAAACCTTTATACAGCATGTCTATCTCAATTAAGGATAGTAAAAATAGCACAGATCAAATTGATTATTTTTCGCTTTTAAATCACTCCGCATTCTATTTCTTTATTTTCCCATGGTAATATCTTGTTGAAGGAAGTTTTCAAGAAAGGGTATGATCATGAAAGTATTTGAAGCTAAAACCTTGCTCTCCGAGGCTGATAACCGTGCAAAAGAATACAAAGAATTAAGAAATCAGATGGTCAATCTTAAGAAGGCATTTAAAGCCGTAGCTGATTTAGATGACAGTGAGTTTTCCGGAAAAGGCGCCAATAACATCAAATCATTTTATGAAGATCAGGCCGGCATCGCTGACCAGTGGATTGATCTAATTGAGATGAAAATATCTTTTTTAACGAGTATTCCTGATATCTTGGAAGACGCCAGCTTATCAGATGCCTACATAGAAGAATCCTTCCTAGACCATGAGTTGGCTAATGCTAATTCCAAATCAAATTCCATTATGTCTGAACAGAAAAAGGCGATCAAAGATATCTTAAATGATATACATGACGTCCTTCCTTTAGATGTTTTTTCAACAGAAGATTTTAAAGATCAGTTATCCAATGCTGAGGAAAAACGCAAAAATGCAGTCGAGAAAATAAGTGAAGTCGATGAGAATCTAACGGCAGAATACACCCTATCAGAAGCAAACGAGCAAATGATTCAAGCAGATTATCAGGCGTTGATAAGTGCAACATCAAGAGGCAAAAGCGCTGCTCCCATCTACTATAATGCCAAGGCTTATAGAGACAGTGAAGTCCACAATATGACTGAGGATGTAAGAAAACAATCGACTGATTATATCGCATTTAAAGATCAGCAGGCCGAACAAAGAAGGATAGCAAAAGAACAGGAGGAGCTAGCGAACAGACCTTGGTATGAAAAAACATGGGATGTCGTTTGTAATTTTACAGAGGAAGCCAAGTATAGTAAGACCGATCAATGAAACAAGACATTACAATTCTCCCGATACGGACGCCTCAGGCTAGCTGCTATCCAGGCTCAGAATGTTCCTCTCGTTTGGCTTCATTCATCAGCACCTTTGTTTCCGTATCCGAATACATCTTGATAAGGAAAAGACACTTCTTCCATATATTTTGATAATTTTTATTTGTCTTATTTCGAGGATTAAATCTCCACAGTTATGAAGTGATTTTTTATTGATTTTTTGTGGGTGTTTTGTGGGTGATACAAGATTTATACAAAATTATTAGAATATCAAACAAATACAAAAATCCCCTGACACCAATAGTGCCAAGGGATTGAAAGATTAATACTGAGACATATACTGTTCGCGCTCCCAAGGGTGGACTTGCGTGCGGAACATATCCCACTCGATTTCTTTTGCTTCGATGAAGTGTTCGAATAAATGCTCTCCGAGAGCTTTTACCATGACTTCGTTTGATTTGAATTCGTCTAGAGCTTCTGCAAGAGTTGCCGGAAGGTCTACGATTCCGTTTTCCAGGCGTTCTTCTTTACTCATGACATAGATGTTGCGGTCAATCGGCTCCGGTGCTTCAAGTTTGTTTTTGATTCCGTCAAGACCTGCAGCAAGCAATACGCTTAGTGCAAGGTATGGATTCGCAGCCGGATCAACGCTTCGCACTTCAACACGTGTGCTGATACCGCGGGAAGCCGGGATGCGGATTAACGGGCTTCTGTTTTGTGCGCTCCATGCAACGTAGCAAGGGGCTTCATAACCAGGCACAAGACGTTTGTAAGAGTTTACTGTCGGGTTTGTGACCGCAGTGAAACTTGTTGCGTGCTTCACAATTCCTGCAATAAAGTGTTTCGCTGTTTCGCTCAATTCAAGGTCAGCATTTTTATCATAGAATGAGTTAACGCCATCTTTGAAGAGTGATAGATTGCAGTGCATACCAGAACCGTTTACGCCGAACAATGGTTTCGGCATGAATGTCGCATGCAGACCGTGCTTACGGGCGATTGTTTTTACAACTAGTTTAAAAGTCTGAATGTCGTCGCAAGAACGGATCGCTCCAGCATATTTGAAATCAATTTCGTGCTGCCCCGGAGCAACTTCGTGGTGGGATGCTTCGATTTCAAAGCCCATTTCTTCAAGTTCAAGAACGATATCGCGGCGGCAGTTTTCGCCAAGGTCTGTCGGCGCCAAGTCGAAGTATCCGCCTTTATCGTTTAATTCTAAAGTAGGTTCGCCTTTTTCATCTAATTTAAATAAGAAAAATTCAGGCTCTGGTCCGAGATTGAAATCACTGAATCCAAGATCTTGCATTTCTTTCAAAATCCGTTTTAAATTGTTTCGAGGATCACCGTCGAATGGCGTTCCATCCGGATTGTAAATGTCACAGATGAAACGTGCTACTTTACCTTTTTCAGCTGTCCATGGGAAGATAACAAATGTATTTAGATCAGGATACAAATACATGTCAGATTCTTCGATACGAACAAAACCTTCAATTGAAGAACCGTCAAACATGCATTTATTATCCAGTGCTTTTTCAAGCTGGCTCACAGGAATTTCAACGTTTTTGATTGTTCCAAGAATGTCTGTAAATTGAAGACGGATATACTTAACGTTTTCCTCATTTACTAATTTTACGATATCTTCTCTTGTGTACTTTGCCATTTCGTAAAACTCCTCCTCTAAAAGGTAAATGTATATAGCAAAACAGTTGCTAACGGATTAATGAAAGAATCGGGACATGTCACCCTGACGGAATGTATTCCCCCGCTGGAAACGCCCTGCCTGTAAGAGCTCATTTTTCAGAAGCTTTCTCAACTCGTCGTCAGACAGATCGTGCTTCATCGATTTTTTCGTTTTCTCATCTTGCTTCTCTTCTGGTTCAGCCGATGCCTTTGCCAGAATTTGTTTGATCCCTGCCATATTCACACCTTGTTCAATCAGGTGCTTAATCTCTAACAGTTTATCTACATCATGGAAAGAAAATAATCGTCTATTCCCTTCGCTTCGTGCCGGAAATATCAGTCCATTTTCCTCATAATATCGAATTTGGCGTGCAGATAACTCTGTTAACTGCATGACAATTCCTATTGGAAATAAAGGCATTGAGCGGCGAATGTTATCACTCATCTCAATTTCCTCCTTTTCTTAACTTAGTTTTATTATAGGTCATGTAATATAATGTGTCAACACGATGTAAGGATTCTTAACATCGAATTCATTGAAAATTTTAAACTATTTAAATTAATTGCTTTTCCATCAATGCATTCACCGCGCTGCATATGGCGTTTTTCACGTGGGAGTAGGTTAATCCTCCCTGAACGTATGCGACATATGGCGGCCTGATGGGTCCATCAGCTGATAATTCAATACTCGCTCCTTGCACAAAAGTGCCAGCAGCCATGATGACATCATCTTCGTACCCCGGCATATAGCTCGGGTACGGGGTGACGTGGGCATTGATAGGTGACGCGTATTGGATCGCCTGACAAAAAGCAATCATTTTATCCCGATCCGAAAATTCAACGGATTGAATCAGGTCCGTTCTTCCCGCATCCCAGCGCGGATTAGATGTAAAACCGAGCTTTTCAAGAAAACGGGCGGTAAATACGGCGCCTTTTAAGCTTTGAGAGACAACATGCGGAGCAAGAAAAAAGCCCTGATACATTTCCTGCAGTGAATAAAGTGATGCGCCCGCTTCCCTGCCGATGCCCGGAGATGTCATCCGGTACGAACAGGCTTCTATCCATTTGGCTTTACCGACAAGGTATCCTCCGGTCTTGGCAAGTCCGCCGCCTGGATTTTTGATAAGCGAGCCTGCCATAAGATCGGCTCCCACATGGCAAGGTTCAAGCTCCTCTGCAAATTCGCCGTAGCAGTTGTCCACAAACACAATGAGATTTTCGTTTATCTCTTTGACAAAGCCGATCATTTCCTGAATCTCTTTAATGAGGAAAGACGGCCGGTTCGCATAGCCTTTTGAACGCTGAATGCCAATCACTTTCGTATTTTCATTAATTGCTGCGGCTACGCCTGCGTAGTCGACTTTTCCCTCCTCGGTCAGATCAACTGCATTGTATCCTATATGAAAATCCTTCAGTGAGCCGGAATTTTCTCCCCCTCTGACTCCGACGATTTCTTCAAGCGTGTCATAAGGCTTGCCTGTGATATAAAGCAATTCATCTCCGGGTCTCAGCACTCCGAATAACGCAATTGAAATGGCATGGGTGCCTGAGATGATCTGCGGTCTTACCAACCCCGCTTCTCCGCCGAAAACATCTGCGTATATGTTTTCCAGCGTGTCTCTTCCCATGTCATCGTAGCCATAGCCGGTAGACGGCGTAAAGTGGGTATCACTCACTTTATGTTTTCTATAGCTTTGAAGCACTCTCCATTCATTGCGCTCACTGATCTCCTCAATTCTTTTATGAACGTCAGAAATCTCTGCTTCTACTTCTTGAGCGGTCTTTTTTAATAATTCGCCGTGCGTTAGTGTTTCAAACATTTTCTGTATTCCTTTCTTACATGTACTTCTTCAGTTCGCCTGATATATTTTGTTGGGCTTGTACATATCCTGAGATGTCATACCATTCATTTTCTTCATTAAAATGAATGCGTTCAACCATTGTTTCTGATTTAATTCTGGCAATCAGCTTTCCTTCATCCGCCGGAACTCTAGCCGTATACGGCGTTAAAAGCTCTTCCCGCAAATATTTTTCTATGTTTTCTTTAAATCTCGCAGCATCATCTTCGATTCTGGCACTGAGCATAATATGATGTTTTCCGGTTGACGGGATGAAGTCGGGCAGTTTTTGGTCTCGTTTGTTGTAAGCTGTCAGAATCGGAATATCGTCTGCTTTGAGCTCCTCCAATAGCCGAATAACGGTTTTTTCATGGCCTGTGTAATCCTCGTTTGAGGAATCAATGACATGCAGAATGACATCTGCTTCCTTCACTTCCTCAAGCGTCGATCTGAATGCCGCAATTAATGTCGTCGGCAGGTCTTGTATAAACCCTACCGTATCCGACAGCAGCACACTGTAGCCGCTCGGCAGCACCATTTTTCTCGTCATTGGATCAAGCGTCGCAAACAAAAGATCCTCTTCATAGCTGTCAGCGCTGGTCAGACGATTGAACCAAGTGGATTTTCCGGCGTTGGTATATCCGACCAAAGCAAGCTGAAGGACTCCGTTTTTCTTTCTTCTATCCCGGTATCGGCTTCTGTGTCGGGTAACCGCAGTCAATTGGGTGTTTATTTCGTGAATGCGATTTCTAATATGACGGCGGTCTGTTTCCAGCTTTGTTTCACCCGGCCCTCTTGCCCCGATGCCTCCACCTTGTCTGGAGAGATTAATACCTTGTCCGCTCAGTCTTGGAAGCGCGTATTGCAGCTGGGCTAATTCTATTTGAAGTTTTCCTTCTCTTGTTTTGGCCCTTTTTGCGAAAATATCCAATATTAATTGGGTGCGGTCAATGATTTTCACTTCAATGGCGGTAGCAAGCGATTTTAACTGGCTTGGCGATAGCTCGTCATTAAAAATCAAAAGATCTGCTGAGAGCTCTTCGCACAACGCTTTGAGTTCTTCCACTTTCCCCTTTCCTATATAAGTGGCTGCGTCAGCCCTGTTTCTTTTTTGCGTCACAGTGGTCAATACCGTCCCGTCTGCTGTTTTCGTAAGGGAGGCAAGCTCCGCAAGAGAATTGTCAAAATGCTCGTCTGAGATATGAGGCAGCTGGCATCCAACCAATATTGCCTTTTCTTGTATCAGTTCTTGTTCATTCAAATGGATGTTCCTTTCTTTACGTAATGGGCAGTAGTATTATCATACCAAACCGATCAGGCGTATACCACAAATCCCTTGATATTTCGGCTTTATATGACACATATGCGGCTAAAAAAGAGCAAACAAACAGACCTCCCTGTGGCGAGAGGTCTATCCTGTGCCCGGCACCTCTTCTTTTATTGTGAGATCCTGGCTTTTTATTGTCATCAAGTCGCTTTTTAAGTATTGATCTCCCATTAAGAGCCTCATAGCTTGGGTGCGTATTGATTTTTCAATGACATTTCTCACAAATCGCCCGTTGCTGAATTTGACGGGGCTTGTTGTGCTTTTGACCGTCATTAAGTAATCTTTTAATTTCCATTCCGCTTCCTGACTGAATTGATATTCCCTATCTGCGATCATTCGTTTCGCAATATCCATCAGCTGAGATACGGAGTAATCCGGAAAATCAATACTAATAGGAAATCGTGATTGAAGCCCGGGGTTTAATGATAAAAAATGGTCCATTTCTCTTGAATATCCGGCAAGAATTAAAATAAATTCATGCTGTTTGTCCTCCATATGCTTTACGAGCGTGTCTATTGCTTCTTTCCCAAAGTCTTTTTCTCCGCCTCTTGCCAAGGAGTAGGCTTCATCAATAAATAAAATTCCGCCCAGTGACTTTTTGATTAAATCTCTTGTTTTTTGTGCCGTGTGGCCGATGTATTCCCCGACAAGATCCGCTCGTTCAGCCTCAATGAGGTGACCTTTTGACAGGACATTCATTTCAAAAAAAAGTCTGCCGATAAGCCTGGCGACAGTTGTTTTTCCTGTGCCGGGATTGCCTTTAAACATCATATGCAATGCTTGTTTTCCCGCTTTTAAACCTTGTTCCGCCCGTTTTTGGTTCACAAAGATCCAAGCGTAAATTTCTTTGATATTCCGTTTCATTTCCTCCATGCCGACCAATGTATTCATTTCTTTTTCTATTTCTTTCAGAATGCCGTGCTTGGCTTCATTTTTTTGGACAGCGGTCTGATATTCCGCCTCTGCTTCAGCATTTGTCAGCACCTGCTTTTGTCCGTTAAGAATAATGTTGATCTGTCCGTTATTTTTATAGGTTACAGCGCGCTCCAACATTTTCACCTCTCTGTTTTCTCTTTATGTTATTCATGAATGAAGCGTTTGTGACACGCGCCTATCATGAGGGGGCTTGTTTTTGACATCCGCCTGTCAAAACAACAGTTCTTTTCGGGAACGATGTTGAATCCTGCGCTTTCCCGAGAAATACTTTATTTCTTATTGTATTCATGACGATAGCGGGGACAAACCATATATTTTTTTATTTTCCGGGAAATAGGAGGCGCTTTTCTTATTTTTTTCGGTAAAGACATTAGTACAAGCACCAATCGGTTTTGTTCATATGCTGTAATGAGGTGATGGGAATGGTTAAAATTTTTATTGATCCGGGCCATGGGGGGACTGATCCTGGTGCAACAGGCAATGGTTTGCAGGAAAAGGCGCTGACTTTGCAAATCGCTTTAGCGTTACGCACGATTTTAACCAACGAGTATGAGGATGTTTCTTTACGAATGAGCAGGACAAGCGACCAATTTGTCAGCTTAGATGACCGGGCGGATGCGGCTAATAGCTGGGGAGCAGATTATTTTTTATCCATTCATATTAATGCCGGAGGCGGGACTGGCTTTGAGAGCTATGTTTATCCGGGAGTCGGATCGCCGACGACAACTTACCAGTCACATATCCATGGAGAGGTTTTGAAAGCGGCGGACTTTGCCGACAGAGGGAAAAAATCAGCAAATTTCCTTGTGTTAAGAGAGACTGCCATGCCTGCATTGCTTACAGAAAACGGTTTTATTGACACAGCGGCAGATGCCAACAAATTAAAAACAGCGAGTTTTATTCAGAGCCTGGCAAGGGGACATGCCAATGGGTTGGCACAAGCCTTTAATCTAAAAAAAAAGCCTAGCGACAGTTTATACAAAGTCCAAATCGGAGCCTTTAAAGTAAAAGCAAATGCAGATTCGCTCGCTTCCAGCGCAAAGGCTAAAGGTTTCAATGCGATCGTGCTTTTAAAGGACAGCCTATACAAGGTGCAAATTGGCGCTTTTTCTTCACAAAACAACGCTGATGCTCTTGTCACTAAAGCAAAAAATGCCGGCTTTGATGCGTTTATCGTACAAGAATAAGAAAAAAACCCGGTCCCTCTCTCTAATAGAGGAACCGGGTTTTTCTATTCTAAAATATCCACGACAAACTGCGACCACGTTTCCAGCCGGCTGTAAACACTTTCTTGTTTTAACTCAGAAATGCTCATCCACTTGCCTGCAATTTGTTCCTTTTCTTTGACTTCCACATGTGCTCCTGATTTCAATTGAAGCGCTGAAAGGATGCCGATATGCACTTTACCGACACTGTTTTCGTCATCATTGATTAAACCGAGTGTGACGATCTTCAGTTTATCTTCTCCATTGATTTGAAGTTCCTCATCCAGCTCGCGGTCAGTGTTTAGTTTTAACACTTCCGAAAATGATGCTGCCCCTTCAATGTGATTCATATGGCCGCCAAAACCAAGCGAAAGTTTATTGTGCAGACGCGTCTCTCCTCCGCCTACAAGCCGTTCATAAACAAACACTTCATCTTCGCGTGTAATGACTACGTAAGGAATCGGCTGCTTGAAGAGCGGATCTTCTTCAGCATCTCCCCTTCTCATTTCACGATAATGCGCTTCAATCTGCGCCATGATTTCAGTGATACGTTCGTCTTCACTGTTTACGCCTTGGAAGGTTAAGCTTTCTTTCTTAAACACTTCATCCCGCGGAGCAACTAAAATAACTTCATCCATTTTTTCCATTTTTCGTTTTCCTCCTGTTCACATCATCAAGCCGAAAAGAGCAGATATTATATCTGCTCTTTTTCATCAAAATAAAAGTCGTCGTCTTTAATCGGCTCCACCGTAGCTTTCTTATAGCCATTCCCCTTCATCGAGAAGAAGTCATGTGATTTTGTTTTTGTGTTTAATCCGTTTAAGACGATCGGATTAATTTCTTCTTCTTCAAAGTAAGAATCAAAGCCAAGGTTCATAAGTGCTTTATTCGCGTTATAGCGGATAAACTTCTTCACATCGTGTGACAGCCCGACTTGGTCATACAGATCCTCTGTATATTCAAGTTCATTTTCATAAAGCTGTTCCAATAGTTCAATTGAGAACTCGCGCAGTTCAGCTTTTTTCTCTTCGGGCTGCTTATTGTATATTTCTTGTGCAAGGAGCCCGATGTATACGCCGTGAATGGCTTCATCGCGCAGAATCAGGTTGATGATTTCTCCGCTCTGCATCAGCTTTCCTTGTCCGTAGAAGTATAGCGGATAATAGAACCCGCTGTAGAACAAAAAGCTTTCCAGATAAACCGACGCTACCATGGCTTTGAATAATGAAATCTCATCATCTTTTTTAATGCTTTGATAAAGGCCGACAATGATTTGAGCTTTTTTCTGCAAAAATTTATTTTGTTTAACCCATTCGAACACTTCGTTGATGGTTTCAGTAGGCGCAAGTGTCATAAAAATATTGGAATACGATTTTGCGTGCACCGCATTCTCCATCATGGCCATAAAGTTCAGCACCGCTTTGCGCTGATGGCCCTCTACGTGGTCGGCCACGATCGGCATTCCTGTATTTCCCTGCTCGGTATCAAGAAGAGTAAGCCCGGCGAGCACCTTCATATAAGTATCTTGTTCGTTTTTCCCAAGGTACTTCCAAGTGAGGAGATCGCCGTTTAAAGCAATCTCTTCCGGAAGCCAGAACTGCTTTACATTTTGATTATAGAACATTTGGGTAAAATCATCTTCATGCTTTGACCAGTTTGCTGCGTCATAAATTTTCGTCACTATAAACTCTCCTTTAATCAAACAACACAAGAAAGGCAGCTGTCTTGCCCAGTATCTTTCGTTCTTGCATAGTAAATGGTTTTAATGCCTCTATGGTGGGCATACAGATCAATCCGGTTTAGATCACGGGTTGTCATCGTATCTTTCAAGAACAGTGTAAAGCTGATTCCCTGGTCAATATGCTGCTGGATCGTCGCAATCATATCCACCACTTTGAACATGTCCATGTCATACGCTTCTTTATAGAAGAACCAGTTGTTTGATGCAAGGCCCGGCATTGGATAGTACGTTTTCGAATTTCCGTATGTTCTTTCTTCTATCCGTTCCATGATAGGCATCACGGACGCTGTGCTTGACTGCACGTAAGAAATTGAACCGGTCGGCGCTATGCACAATCTGTAGCTGTGATACATGCCATGCTCAGCGACGAACGCTTTCAGCTGTTTCCAATCTTCAATTGTCGGAATATGCATGCCTTCAAACAGAGCTGCAATTTTTTCATACGCCGGTGAGAAATCGTTTGAGACATATTTGTCGAAGTATTCCCCCGTTGCATAGGATGAACCTTCATATTGCTCAAACGTTGCGCCTTTTTCTTTCGCAAGCTCCGCAGAACGCTGGATGGAATAGAAATTGACCATCATAAAGAACGTGTTCGCAAAATCTCTGGCCTCAGGGCTTTCATAAGCAATGCCGTTTTGAGCGAGATAGCCGTGGAGGTTCATGGCGCCGAGCCCGATTGATTTCATGGCTTTGTTTGCGCGTCTTACAGCAGGCGCGTTGCGGATGTCTGTCGTTTCAGACACATGGGTTAAAGAATCAGTTGCAAGCTTCACCGTATGCTCAATTGATTTGTGTTCCATTACATTTAAAATATTAAGCGATCCCAGGTTGCAGGAAATATCCAAACCGATTTCATCTTCTTCATCGTAATCTGTGTAAGACGAAACCTGTGACGCTTGAAGAACTTCAGAACACAGGTTGGAAAACTTCACCTTGGATACGTGGTTCAACGCGTGCTCCTTGTTGACGTTATCCTGGAACATAATGTACGGGTAGCCTGATTCTGAGCGCAGCACCGCAAGTTTTTCGAGCAATTTGCGCGCGTTGATTTTTTCTTTTTTCACACGCGGATTGTCGACAAACTTGTCGTACATTTCATTCATGTCCATTTCATCCATGTGCTGTCCGTATTCTTTGTAGATCGTATGCGGATAGAACACATAGGCCGCTTTATCTTCTCTCGCAAGCTCAACGAACTTATCCGGGATGACAACGCCGATAGAGAGTGTTTTTACACGCACATCTTCATCAGCCGAGATTTTTTTCGTATCAAGGAAGTCATTGATATCCCGGTGGAAAATGTTTAGGTATGCGGCTCCAGATCCTTGTCTTTGTCCCATTTGATCTGCATAACGGAACGCGTTATCCAGGAGCTTCATGACGCCGACAACACCTTTTGTCGCGTTCTCAACATCTTTAATCGCTTCGCCTTTGGCACGCAGCTTCGACAGATTGAGAGACACGCCTCCGCCCAGTTTAGAAAGCTGCATGGAAATGTCAATCGCTCTCGAGATATCATTTAGTGAGTCATTGACTTCTAATAGGAAGCAGCTCACAAGTTCTCCGCGGCGCTTTCTTCCGGCATTTAAAAATGTCGGTGTACTCGGCTGATATTCTTGGTTAATCATTAAACGCACATAATCTTTCGCTTTTTCTGTGTCACCGTTGGCGAAGAACAGCGCAACGATTGATATTCTGTCCTCATAGCGTTCAAGGATTTTTTTCTTGTCGTTCGTTTTCAACGCATAGTCATTATAAAATTTAAACGCACTCATGAAGGAAGGAAAACGGAACTTCTTCGCGTAAGCTGTCTTAAACACTTCTTTAATATCTGCAAATGAATAGAGGCTTAGGAACTCTTCTTCGTAGTATTGGTTTTCAACCAGATAATCTAGCTTCTCTTTTAAATCGTGAAAGAACACTGTATTTTGGTTGATATAATCCACAAAATAACTATGTACAGCCTCTTTATCCTTATCGAACTGAAATTTTCCGTCCTTTTGGATCATGATTTCATTATTTAACTGAATCCATTTTGGCACTTGGTTTTGTGACAACTCTTTCTACCTCCTGAGTAAACAATTCAACGTCTTTCGATGTGCCGCTGAGTTCAAATTTGTGCAAAATCGGCACCTGATATTGTTTTGAAATGGTGTCGGCACTTTTTGCAAAGTTATCGCCCCACACTTTATTGCCGCTTGCTGCGACTCCTAATAGGAGATGGGCATTTTTTTCGAGAAATGACTGTGTCGAAGCCGGCACTTGTCCAAAGTCTGTCGTGTAGGTTACTAAAACAAACGGAGTGTCCAGATAGTCAGCTTCATTCACTTTACGTATCAGCTGAAACCCTGTCTTATTCACAAAACGCTGAACATTCCCTGTTTTCGAATCGAATATGATTTGAACCATGCTTTATCACGACCTATTACAAATTATGAATCTCTTATCTCCTAACACTATATATAGTATACTATCACATCCGAAAAACACAATATATAGATTCGCTTTTATAAAAAGTTCATATTTTCTCTATTCAGGACCTTTGCCCGGCTCCTTATGCGCCCAAAAAAGAGAGCAGAACGAGAATCGTCTCTCGTCCTACTCGAAAGGGTCATTTTTAAGCCGATGTATATCATAACACGAAAAAAAACTGCTTAGTAGTCTAGATTTTTTTTCTTATTTTTTGTAAGAATCACAACATTCGCTTTCAACGGTTTCTTCAATTTCTGCGTCAGCGCCGATTTCTTCTAAGACTGCTTTCAGGGCGCTTGCAATGGATGCTTCTCTGATCAGTTCTTTGCCGTTTACAATGATGCTTGTGCCATATTCATAACAGGAATCATCCTCACAGGTTTCTTCCCAATGATTGATAATAACCTTGTGTTTCATATTCTCACCCTCTGCATGATCTATGTCAGTACTTAGTTTAGCGGCATCGGTCCGCTTTGTAAATTCGAATGCTTGTGAAAATTATTCAAGCTCATCGGATAGCCATTCTTTTTTAAGTGTTACCTCGTTCTTTGATTCATCATACTTATATATTTTGACCGTTCCGTCCTCGACAACGCCAAAATGATTATGGTCCAGCGGAAATGAGCTTGTCTGCGGGATTTCATAATCACTATGGTCGGTATCGACCACAGTTTCTTGATTTCCGCAGCTTCCGAAAAATAAAAATACAGCAATAAACACAAGCGCAATTCTGATTCTTCTCAGTTCTGTTTCACTTTCCGTCAACATTCTCCCATCCCCCGTCTTTACGATTTTCCATTATGGCATACCTATACGTATGAATATAAAAAATGTTCCGCCGGGCATAAAAAAAAGGCCCTGAAAAATGGCCTTTTTCATGATTCTATTCGAGTTCAAGCTGGACGTTTTTTTGCGGGGCGAAGGTAGAGATGGCATGTTTATATATAAGCTGCTGCTTTCCTTCGGTTTCAAGCAATACCGTAAAGTTATCAAAGCCTTTCACTTGGCCGCGCAACTGAAAGCCGTTTAGTAAAAAAACAGTAACAAACGTATTTTCTTTTCGGATTTGATTCAAAAACTGATCCTGAATATTAATCGGTTTCATGTTTTGTCCTCCTTGATTCTCTATATCATACTGTTTCGATCAAAGTTCAAGTTTTCCTGCTATATGTGTGAAAATTTCCTTTTCCTTCAGCACGGCATCGACAGGCGGCGTCATATCAAACCAAGAGACGTGCATTTTGTTGCGAAACCATGTCAGTTGGCGTTTAGCATACCGTCTGGAGTTTTGTTTTAATTGCTCGACAGCTTCCGAAAGTGTCACAATTCCGTCAAAATATGCGTACAGTTCCTTATAGCCGATTGCCTGAATGGATTGGCAGTCTCTCAGATTTTGATTGTAAAGCCGTTTGACTTCGTCAGCGAGGCCCTCTGCCATCATCATATCCACCCGCTCATTAATTCTCTCGTAAAGCGCTTCTCTGTCCATTGTAAGGCCGATCATAACTGAATGATACAGCTGTTCGCGTTTCTGCTCTTTTAAATGCTGTGACATCGTTTTGCCTGACGTATGTAAAATTTCTAAGGCGCGGATCACTCTTCTGATATTGTTCGGATGAATCGAAGCTGCAGCTTCAGAATCGGCCGCAGCCAATCTGGCGTGAAGGGCTTCGGCGCCCTCCTGAACAGCCGCTTCCTCCATTTTTTTGCGGAAAGCGGGATCGTTCGCTTCTTCTGTAAATGTATAATCATACAGAACAGATTGAATATACAGACCCGTCCCTCCGACAATCATGGGAAGCTTTCCTCTTTCGCTGATCTCTTTGATCTTAGACCTTACCAATCTTTGGTAATCAGCGGTTGAAAAAGGCTCAGATGGGTCAAGAATATCAATCAAATGGTGAGGTATGCCCTCCATCTCCCGCTCAGAAATCTTTGCCGTGCCGATATCCATGCCTTTATAAATCTGCATCGAATCTCCGCTGATAATTTCGGCATTTAACGCTTTAGCAAGCTGGATACTTATATTTGTTTTTCCCACTGCCGTCGGTCCGACCAGAATGACAACGGGCTGTTTTGTCTTTTTCACTGCACATCACTCTCTTTTACAAATCTCCCCCTATTATAACACTACTCATATATTCAACCACCTATTCATTTTGCCCTTTTTCTGACGCGGTAAACGTCTTTTACCAGCCGAGCGGCTCATTGCCTACTATTTCCCGCGTTCGCCCCTTCATGTCATGTCTATGCGTCTTTCTCCCGTTGTTTCTCGGATCATACACAACACCGCCGTACTGTATTTCTATCGGTTCATTGTAGGCGAGATAAGTGGTTTCTTTTATTTCATGATAATGCGTCCCGTCCGATCTCGGGATAGCGGGTCCGGAAATGCCATAGTAGCGGTGAAAATGACCGTTTTCAAAAGACGTAATCCCCGTATAATAATGCGTATGCCTATCCGTATTGCTTCCGTTCTCCGGCTGTGAGAATCCTTCAATCAGGTGATAGTGCCCTTCCACCACGTTCGTTTTTGCTTGATAAGCATGAACGTGCGGGGGAGCTTTTGACCAGTCAGATTGGTACAGCCCCAAAGCGGCTCACTCCTTTCTTTAATTTCCCTTTTGGTGAAAACGCCCAATCAAATCGGTATAGGCTGAATACTCTGGTATCAGCTAAAGTTTATTTTATTATCGGAGGTGCCTTAATTATGAATGAAGTACAGCATTATTCACCTGAAAGTGATATGAGGCCTTTTGGAAGACCGGGTTTTGGTTTCGGAAGACCTGGATTTGGGTTTGGCAGACCTGGTTTCGGTTATGGCTTCGGACGTCCCGGTTTTGGGTTTTATGGCGGCCCGTTTATCGGAGGGCTTGTTGGCGGCCTAGTGGGAAGCGCTTTGTTTAATCCGTATGGTTACGGAGGATATCCTTATTATCCGTATGGTTACGGAGGATATCCTTATTATCCGTATCCCCCATATCCATATTACTATTAAAAAAAGCAGACTCCTTAAAAAGGGGTCTTTTTTAACGTCCGAATTTGAGGTAAGATGAATCTCTTGACTCATAAAATAACATCATATATCATGTGCTTTACTAACCGGTAAGTAAAGTAGGTGTTTTTTTTTGTCAAAAAAAGAAGAAATTTTTGAAGCAGCCGCTAAGACAATTACTGAAAAAGGATTAAAGCATTTAACCTTGAGCCGTGTGGCGAAAGAAGCAAACATGACAAAAGCCGGGCTCCTTTATCATTTTTCAAGTAAAGAAGAGCTTATTAACGAAATGAATGAATACGCCATATCAAACTTTCAGAACTTACTGGATCATCATCAAGAAAATTTGCAGTCTGATAAAGCCGTTTTCGTCAAATCGTTTGTTTTGGCGACGCTTGACGATCTTGAACTCCAAAATACAGTTCAATTGTGCACAAGTATGCTTGCGACCATGTCTTTCAACGAAGAGCTGCTGAAGCCATGGAGAACATTTTATACAGAATTTAAAAAAAGGGCAGATGAAGAAATTTCTGATCCTGCGACGTCACACCTGATCCGGCTTGTCTGTGACGGAATCTGGTTTTCAGAAATGTTTCAGCTGGAACCGTTGCAACAAAAAGAAAAAGCGCTTTTGCTCAAACGCTTAATGAATGTAATAGAGGAGGATTTTATATGATATTAGGTTACACCTTCCTCGCAATTGCTATATTATCAGAATCAATGGGCGCTGCCATGCTGAAAGTCTCTCATGGCTTCACCCGCTGGAAGCCGATCATGTTCGTCATCATCGGTTATTCACTTGCCTTTTATATGCTGTCGCTGACATTAAACCATATACCTCTCGGCTTATCATATGCCACTTGGAGCGGAGCGGGCACGGTGCTGACAGCGGTTATCGGAGCAAAGTGGTTTGAAGAGAAGCTGAATAAACAAGGAATTGCCGGGATTCTGTTATTAATATCGGGAGTTGTGTTATTAAATTGGTAAAAAAGGCGGTGTTTTTATGAAAGGAATGATTTTTTTAGCTGCGGCAATTATCACAGAGGTATTTGGCAGCACAATGCTGAAACTGTCTGAAGGCTTTACTCAAATCGGACCCAGCATCGGAGTAATAGCAGGATTTGCATCCGCCTTCACTTTTTTAAGCATGTCACTTAAAACGATTGACTTATCTTCGGCATACGCCACATGGTCAGGCATCGGTACAGCGCTGACCGCTATCATCGGTTATTTGCTTTTTGGCGAAACCATCAGCATGAAAGGGATATTTGGCCTTACCCTTGTGATAGCCGGGGTTGTTCTGCTTAACAAGTCAAAATCGGCAAAAAAAGAACAAACGGTCTTACACTGACCGTTTGAACCCATTATTCCCCCGAAGCTCTTACTGAAGCTTCAAGCTTCAATTCCACGTTCCCCTGAACTGCACGCGAAATCATACAAGAAGACTCCGCCTTTTCCGCCAGTTTATGCGCGAGCGCCAAATCAGCTTGCGAAGCATCAGGCTTCAGCAAAATAACAGGGCGGTGAATAATTGTTTTATACGTGAAAATTCCGTTTTTGACTTCAACAATACCCTCTGACTCCATATGCAGATCCTCTTTTTCAAGGCCGCTTCTTTCCATCATGGCTGCGAGCGTAATAATATAGCAGGTAGCGGCTGCGCCAAGAAGCATTTCATCAGGATTGGTACCCTGCCCCGGTCCGTCCATTTCCTTTGGAATCGAAATAGATGTCATGAGATTTCCGCTTTCTATCGTGCCGACATCATTACGCTTCCCCGGCCATTGTGCTTTTAAATAAAAATGATGATCTGCCATGCTGTATCCTCCTTTTTGTTTCTTTTTTCAGTCTACTGATGATTTTGAAATTTGTCCTCTGTTTTGCTTGATAAAGTACGCACCGAGGACAAGTTCCATTTATTTCATCTAAAATGACGATACTTAAGAATATTCCTCGTCAATCACTCTTCTGATCGCTCTGGCATAGCGATAAAATTCCGTCGTTTTGGTATATTTTCTTTCCTTATAGTTAAAATCATCAAAAAATGCTTCTCTCTGTTCCCTGCTGATCTCCAGCTGGATGCTCAGCCCCGTTTTACCTTGATTGTTAATATTGTTTGCATCCAGTCCTGCCAGACCGGTCTTTGAGGAAGCCAACTCTGCAGAAAAACCGCTATTTTCAAGGGCTTTTACAATCATTTTCGCCCGCTTGCGGTCACTTCCGCCTACAAGTGTGTTCTTATCTTCTCCTTTATATCCGTGAAAGGCGATAATGTATTGGTGCTGTTTGATTTTCTCCTCGGCTGTCGGCTCATCAAAGTTAGTGCTGGTAATGTGCAGCGTCTGGTTATCGTGTGACTTTAAACCTTCAAAAAGATATGTAGAGTATTCCATATCAAAAAAACGGACAAGCTCGCTTACACCGCCTTCAATTCTGCCTCCATGCGGTGACATAATTAATACACGGCTTCCTTTTTTCCCGTTATATTCGATGTTATAGTCCTCGGGGTTTTCATTCGCCTCTAAGCTTCTAAAGTCCGCATATTTATCAGGCTGATTCGAGGGTTCCGGTTCTGATGCATAATGAACACATCTTATTAACAGGACCATTGCTACAATGATTATGACATTAAGTAAGATTCTTCTCATGTTCGTCTCCTTCCTAAAAGAATGGCACGGTTCATTATATGAGGTTTAGTCAATAGGTTTTATCTTACCATTGTATACCCGTTATCATCAGTGAAAAATTTCCCGGTTTCTAAAAATCAATTGATTGTCACAGTTGGGGGTGTCTATCAGCTTATAACAGTGAAAAAAGTTGGGATAAAAAATGAAGAAAAGGAATAAATACCCACACTCCCTAGGTTCTTGGTGAAAAGCAGGCTGTTTTTAAAAAATATATGGGAACTATTTTTATAAATAGGCTGTCTATTTATAACCGACAGCCTATATTAATTGGCAAAACGAAGAAATTGCTTCTTTTTTTGAACAGGCGCGCAAGAGAGGATGGAATCTAAAAGAAACGTTCTCATCTGTTTTTTGGTGCAACAGAAGGCTTTTATATCATGGCTGTTTTGATGTTTCACAATAATGGTTCTTTTACAAATTGAACCGTCTTTTTTCATATATATTATATCAATCGGAACCTGATCTTCTAAAGAGCGTTTTATCAGGATGTTCATGCGCTTTTTAGCTCCTTCTTTTTTCTCTTACCATACAGGAACAAACGTTCTTATTCAACCCTCAAACTAGAACCATTATCTTCCGGCCCGGCAGCTTACTCTTTCCTTGTGACATGAAAATCAGCCATTAAAAACCGCTCTTGTCCGCTTCCAAGAAGGACAATCAAACTTACAAAAGAGACCCTCCATTCATAGAGTATACAGAGAAACTCATATTAGGAGGAATCATATGATGTTTGGTTACTCTATGGTACAAATGGTGAGGGCAAACGCTCATAAGCTAGATTGGCCGTTGCGTGAGAACGTTTTGCAGCTATACAAACCTTTTAAATGGACGCCGTGTTTTTTACATCAATTTTTTGAGACAAAATTGAGAAATCGAAAAAAGATGTCAGTGATCATAGAATTTGAGGAAGGCTGTCATGAAACGGGTTATCAAGCGACAGGAGACATTTTACAAAATGAAAAACGCTGTACATTAAAGCATCGCTTTCACAAGATCAATTGCTGCAGTGCAGAGGTAACGCCTTCAGCTCTACATGCTCTTCTCTCTCAATGCAATGATATCCGCAAAGTTTATTTAAATCGTGAGGTTAAAGCGCTTCTTGACACAGCAACTGAAGCCAGCCATGCGAAAGAAGTCATCAGAAACAATCAAGCATTGACCGGAAAAGGCGTCACCGTTGCTATAGTAGATACCGGAATTTATGAGCATCCTGATTTAGAGGGCAGAATAAAAGGATTTGCCGATTTTGTCAATCAAAAGACCGATCCATATGATGATAATGGCCACGGCACCCATTGCGCGGGTGATGTTGCAAGCAGCGGCGCATCTTCTTCAGGCCAGTACCGCGGCCCGGCTCCTGAGGCCAACCTAATTGGCGTTAAAGTGTTAAATAAGCAAGGATCAGGTACGTTAGCGGCAATCATTGAGGGTGTGGAATGGTGTATCCAGTATAATGAAGACAACCCTGATGAACCGATTCGTATCATCAGTATGTCCCTTGGCGGTGAAGCGCTCCGCTACGATAATGAGCTTGATGATCCTTTAGTCAAAGCAGTGGAAGAAGCATGGAACGCAGGCATTGTGGTTTGTGTCGCCGCCGGAAACTCAGGACCTGATCCACAGACCATTTCAAGTCCGGGTGTAAGCGAAAAAGTCATTACAGTCGGCGCATTGGACGATAATGATACGGTGAGCCGTGAAGATGATATTGTCGCTTCCTTCTCAAGCCGCGGACCAACGGTCTACGGAAAAGAAAAGCCCGATATTTTGGCGCCCGGTGTCAATATTGTCTCCCTCCGCTCCCCGCGGTCATATATCGATAAGCTGCAAAAGTCGAGCCGTGTGGGGACGCAGTATTTTACAATGTCAGGGACTTCTATGGCAACACCGATTTGCGCGGGAATTGCCGCTTTAATCCTCGAACACAATCCGGAACTTACCCCTGATGAAGTAAAAGAACTTCTCAAAAACGGCGCAGATAAATGGTCGGACAATGATCCGAATATTTACGGTGCCGGCGCTGTAAATGCAGAGAATTCCATTCCCGGCGAATAACCTTTCATCATAAGCTATTACACACTGCTGAATCTATAAAGACAGGTTTAGCAGTGTTTTTTATTTTTTCAAAGGAGCTGTCCGTAAACATTACATATTTAGGTTCTATTAGAGCGGTTATTCTGAGCCTCATCAGGCATCTATTTCGTGTAAAACGCAAAATAATTGGGAATAGTATCGTATAGATAAAAAGGAGGAATCGCTGATGACACTCACTAGCACTGAGCTTTCCGAATGGCTGAAAGCGCAGATTGGACAGACGCTTGATATTAGAAAAGGCGAGCTGACCAATAACCAAGACGAGATTTCAGATTTGGATCAGATTGTTCTTCACCTTAATGAAGTGGCCATACGCAGCACTAAGCATCCTGATGACTACGTAGCAAATGATGAACTGGTCCTCGAAGGAAAAGGAACTACTTTTACTGAAGAAGGCAACGTGCCGCTCCCAGAAAATGCTTATGAGATCCCTTTATCGGGTAGTATTCACATTCATCAGGAAAACGGAGGACTGAAGGTTTTGACAGATCGCGCAGTCTATACCATTGATATTCAACAGAACTGACATCTTTCCCCTGCCTTATTGGCGTCTTTGATTACTTTCAAAGGCGCTTCTTTTTATGGTGTTATATTAAAATGGATGCGCAGTCATTTTTTTGAAACAAACTATTGAATGCCCTCTTAAATAGATATATAGTTTTAAACATAACGGGCTGTCCAAGGTTTTCAACAGCCTGAACGATATGTGACTTTAGTAAGGGGGTCATATGCCTATACCTGTCCGTGCCGATGCGGGACATGCGTAAGGCTCACATGGGATATTTGGTCTGATACCGAATGATATCATTTTGTTTTGAGTGTCTTTTAAAATGAAAGGCGAGGAGAATTCAGATGGAAAAATTGGTTTTTAATGCGCATTCTTCAGAGTTTCACGAAAATCCTTTTACAGTTTTGGGCCATTTTAGAGAGCACGACCCTATTCATCACTTCGAATTACACCGTTTCGGCGTTACATATCGGGCGTGGTTAATTACTCGTTACGATGATTGTATGGCATTTCTAAAGGACAATCGAATTACCAGAGACGTAAAAAATGTGATGAGCAAAGAACAGATTAAGAAGCTTAATGTAAGCGATGATATCGACTTTGTATCAGATCATATGCTGGCAAAGGATACGCCTGATCATACTCGTTTAAGGTCATTGGTTCACCAAGCTTTTACCCCCCGCATCATCGAAAATTTGCGTACCAGCATCGAACAAATAACTGAACGTTTATTAGATGACATGGAAAAAGAGAATGAACCGGATATTATGAAATCATTTGCGTCTCCATTACCTTTTATTGTGATTTCTGAAATGATGGGAATACCGGAGGAGGATCGTTCACAATTTCAGGTATGGACCAACGCCATGGTAGACACTTCAGAGGGTAACCAGGAGAAGACTAACCAATCACTCAGAGAATTTAAGGACTATATCGGCAAGCTGATACAAGAAAGAAGGATACACCCGAAAGACGATATGATCAGCAAACTGGTGCATGCTGAAGAGGATGGGCACAAGTTAAGCGAAAAAGAGCTTTACTCGATGCTGTTCTTGTTGATTGTGGCCGGCCTTGAAACGACCGTCAACCTGCTTGGATCGGGCACCCTCGCCTTGCTCCAGCACAGAGAGGAATTGGAGAAGTTAAAACAGCATCCCGACATGATAGACACGGCGGTAGAAGAGCTGCTGCGATATACCGCTCCGGTAGTCATGATGGCGAATCGGTGGGCACTCGAGGACTTCACATACCAAGGCCATTCTATAAAAAGCCATTCTATAAAAAGAGGAGATATGATTTTTATAGGCATTGGCTCTGCCAATCGCGATCCTAAGCGTTTTGAAAATCCAGAAAAATTCGATATTTCAAGGTCTCCGAATCGGCATATCTCTTTCGGCTTTGGCATTCATTTCTGTTTAGGGGCCCCGCTTGCCAGATTGGAAGGCCAAATTGCCTTTAATGCGCTTCTTAAACGGTTTCCGTATATCGAGCTTGCAGTTGCATCTGATGAAATGAAATGGAGAAAAAATGCCTTTTTAAGAGGGCTAGAAAGCCTGCCTGTTTCACTTGCAAAGAAAAACTCGCTTTCCCGCCACAGCTAATGCAAACATCCGTCTTGTCCATTTTCATGGGATAAGCCATTGAAAAAACCCCCTTTAAAAGGGGGTTTTTTATATAGTCATTCCTTCCTCAACGCTTCACCAGTTCATCTGCTTTTTCTTCATTGGCGTTTTCGAGTTTTTTTCTGAAGGCCTTAAGAAAATTCGCGTTTACTACACCTCTGTTTGAGTATAGCTTTTCACAAAACTCTAGAATAGCTTTAGATGGTTTGGGTTCAGTTAACATCATTAAATGATTGGAGGAATTGACGTCTAATAGATGGAATTGGGCAATCTGCCGCTCCCACTCCTCCCAGTACCCTGCATGGTCTAATGGTATTTCTTCATTAGAGAGGGTGAAATAAACGTCTAATTCACCAAGAAATGACCTGCTTTTGTTACGGAAATAATAACATTTTAACGCTTCAGGATCAGGCAGCGGCTTCACTGTGTACTCCTCGACTTCATAAGCGAGCTGAGTTTTAACAATTTGCTTAATCTGCGTGCGTATTTGTTTTTCCGATTTGTTCAATCCCCGTTGTCTTGCCAAACCAATCAGTTCTTTTAAAAAGTCTTCATCTTCTGCGTTTACATTTACTTCTTCACGACTGATGAGAACGCCAGTTAGCTTTTCCGGCTGAGCAACCGATGCCAGCATCGTATTTATTGTTTGAAGCATTGATGTTTTCAAAGCAGGCTTATCTTCTTTATATTCTGTGCTGTATGGAGAATCGACCATGACAATGCTTTTCACCGTTTGTCCTGTTTTTTGCAGCTGGCGTGTGATTTCATAAGCCAGCACTCCGCCTAAGGAATAACCGCCTACGTCATAAGGGCCCTCCGGCTGTACAGCTCGGATGATCTCTATATAATAGGAAGCCATGTCTTCGATTCCATGTAAAGGATCACGGTTTGTCATAAACCCCCTGGCTTGAATTCCATAAAAAGGACGCTGGCTTTTTCCCGCAAATTGCTGATAAATCTCGACCCCGCCTACTCCTCCGTGAAACCAAAATACAGGACGCCCCTGCTGACTATCATTTAATTGGATCAATTCCGGAAACTGTCGGCGGAAGGTCTTGCCCGGATGGTCCGACGATGATTGATCCTGTTTTTCCGATATCAGATTCATCATATCCTGCACGGTTTCACATGCTTGCAGCTCAGCCAGAGTGACTGAAGGATCAATATCCGTTTGCAATTGCTGTAATAATTGGATGCAAAGGATAGAATCAAACCCGTATTCTTGTAAAGGCGTATGAGGGCTTATTTCCCCCGGTGTCATTCCTAATAGATCGGATAAAATTTGAATGAAGCTGCCTTCTTGACGATCATGTACACCCTCATCTGAAAAAGCACGTGCACTTTCCTCTTTTTTATTAAATCCGTTCCAGCATTTTCGTTTTTCAAAAGGGTAAGCGGGCAAGGAAATTCTGTGTGCACCTTTTCCTTGCTGGAGTTTTTCCCATGGGATTTCCGCTCCTTTTGTCCAGCAGAAAGCGATTTTTTCAAGATCATTTTCTGCCAAAAGAGTCTGCATCACAACTTCTCCCAATGTCCCTTCAAGCAAGGTGCCGATATCTGAGAAGCCCTCTTTGGAATTCCCCGTAAAAACAGGGATAGCGCTCTGCGGCTTTCGTTCTTCTTTCATAGCCTTCAAGCAATCTTGTAATCCTGCAATCAATTCATCTCTACTGCTGATCACCAATGCCAGCCGATCATTCATCGCCTCACGCCCGACTTGCAGTGTATAGGCGTAATTCTTTAATGAAAGCTCATTTTGCTGTTTTACGTAGCCAAGCATTTGTTGAACAACCGCTTGAAGCCGGTCTTGATTCTTAGCAGAAAGGACCACGATTTGGGGTTCATTTACGGTCTCGTCTGCTGGTGATTCTCTATGAGAAGGGATATATTCTTCTAAGACCACATGCGCATTTACACCTCCGAATCCGTAGCTGTTAATACTCGCTCTGCGCGGGATTAGTCTGCCTGCATGATCCTTTCGTTCTTCCCATTTATGATTCTCCTCTGTCAGCAGGAATCTGCTCCCATCAGTTGATACTTGATCGTTTGGAGAGGTAAATCCGGGAATTCCCGGTATGGTTGCATGCTGCATCGCCATGCTGACCTTCATGAGAGCAGCCATGCCTGAGACAAGTTCACCGTGTCCAATACAAGGCTTTAAGCTGCTGATATAACATGGTGTTTCCTCTTGTAATTCCTGTATATGCTCTGTTTCAAGCTGTTTGTAGCCTGATTTCAGCGCATTGATTTCAATGGCGTCCGCTAAAGGCGAGGCAATCCCGTGCGCTTCTATATAAGTCACTGTTTTGGGATCTACTTTTGATCCTTGATAAGCCTTCAGCATAGCATCCTTCATTCCGTTCGGATTAGGCGCGTGCAGCGACATCCCTCTGCCGCCATGCGATACACCCGTCCCTTTAATGACCGTATAAATATGGTCGGAATCTTCAATGGCTTTTCGTAAAGGTTTGATCAAGAGCACCCCTGCTCCTTCACTTCTGACAAAACCATTTGCTTCTGCTTGAAAAGACTTGGCTTTCCCGTCCTCACTCAAGTATCCCATTGAATCAAAGCCAATAAAGCCTTTTGGGGAAAGCAGCAAATTCACGGCACCCACAATGGCTTGCTCACATTCGTTATTCCGAATAGATTGAATGGCTCTGTGTAAGGCAACAAGTGCTGACGAACAGGCAGCTTCATAATATTCACTTGGGCCTCTCAAATTCAGTGCATAAGAAATACGATTTGGTATTAACGAAGGAATCATGGCTGCATTTGTATTATCGCTATTGCCGGCTGCAATAAAAACGCCTGTCGGCCGGTCAGATAATGTTTGACCTGTAATGCCGGCGTCTTCCATCGCCTTCCATGTATGTGTCAGTAACAGAAACTCCTGGGGATCCATACTCGCTGCCTCTTTGGGTGAAATGCCAAAGAACAGCGGGTCAAATTCACCAATACCTTCTATAAATCCGCCCCATTGAAGACTTGTCTTTTCTTCTTTAGAATTTCCGCCGTATTCGCGCCAATCCCAGCGTTCTTCCGGTATTTCCGAAACACAATTTCTTCCGCGGGCCAAGTTATCCCAAAACTCCGTCACATTGTTTGCTTTCGGGAATTGCCCCGACATGCCGATAATGGCTATGCCTTCAGCCGCAGGTGCGGTTGTTTCTTTCGTCTGTCTGTCATGTGCTTGAATATGTTTCACTTTATTTTCGTTCATATCAAAGGATTTTTTCTGCTGTTTGGTATCGCCAAACAATTGAATAAAGGACCTTTTATGTTCTTTCGCAAAAAAAACGGTAAGCTCTTGAACAGTCGGATACTCAAAAAACAGCGTGGGTTGTAATTCGATCTTTGTCTCGGATTCGATCTCTCTTGTCAACGCAATCAATTGGGAAGAAGTTATTCCTAAATCCATTACATTGACCTTTGCAAGAGACAGTTTCATAGGATCGTCTATGATCACAGCCAGTTTATCTGTTACGTAGTTGCATATGCGGTCCATCAGATGATTCGGATTATCTGCCTGCTTTTCATATGAGACAGCATGTTCTTTCTTCTTGCTTTCTTGATCAGTCAAACGGAATCGCTTTAAAGAGTAACCTGAGTAGTGCAGGACCGTCTCAGATGCTTCATTGATCACATCAACATCAAACATCAGCATTTCGCCGGAACTTTTAACTAAGGTGATCAGCAGCCAGCATTCTTCCATTCTAGTATTTCTGTTAAATTCAATTTCATTGATTCCGAATGGTAAAAAACTGCCTTCTATATCTAATTGTTCTAATAAACTGAGCATTGCCAAGTAAGCGCTGTTGGTGATCAACGGACTTACAGCATAACGATGTATTTTTTCTGCGTTTTGATCTAAACGCACTTTTGCAAGTATGGCGTCATTTCCTTTATAGAGGCGGGTAATGGTCTTGAATACCTCTCCCCATTCCACAACTCCCTTGCCGCTTGAATACATCTGATCGATGTGATGAAGTTCGGTAAACGAGTGTTTGATGCTCTCAATGTTAATTTTCTTTGTTTGAAAAAGGCCTTTTTGACATTGCCCTGATGCGGCAAGCTTCCAGGAATCAGATGTATGGTCACGATACAACATTTGTACATCTGTTGCGTTTTCTTTTTGGAACGCCTCCGCTTTGAGATCAATTGTTTGACCTTCTTTCACTGCTACAGGAGTTACATAATTTAATTTACTGATGCGGCCGCTGTTTGCTTCAGGGAACATTTCAAAAAAAGCATCAATGGCAAGACTTCCATACGTTGCTCCTATGAGTACGTGTTCTTTATTAAACACATGCCCTTTCACGTAAGGCTCATCATATACGTACGAATCATGGACCGCGTAATATTTTTCCTTACATGCAACATCCGCATTCCGCCCGTATTGTATCGGTTCATCAAAATAAAATGCTGCCTGATGGTCGAACGCATAATGCGGCAGGTCGATCCAGTCAGAACCGCTGCCTTGATCCATTTGATCAAATTGAATTGCCGCCCCTGCTGCCCATTCTTGTGCCAGCTTTCTTGTATCTTTTGTTTCAACATCTGCCAGAACAGCACCAGGCTGTAAATCGAAAGATGTATAAATCCCCTCATAGATTGAACTCTCTTTTGATTTTTGGAAGATCTTTAGTTTTTCGATAAGTTCTTGCACCGATGAAACCGTAAATGCAGTTCTATGTTCTAAATGATGATTGATCCTGTGTAATGACCTTACAACCGTTCCAATATCAGCTGAAACATTTTTTTCTAAATATACGCACATTTTTTCTAGATAGCTGAGCAAACTCCATTTCGTTTTCGCTGAAAAAACGGCGAGATATTCCTGCTGGTAAGAAGTTGCTGTCTTCTCAGGAGCAGCGCCGATATATTCTTCCACAATGAGATTCGCATAGGCCCCGCCCGCGCCGAAGGAATTAATCATGCTTCTTCGAGGCAATGTTTTTCCTGTTTCGGGATCCTTCAACCGATGCCACGGCTCCGCTTGTTTCTGAAGGTAAAATGCTGTCTTTTCCAAATGAATATTCGGATTTACTGGACTTGCGTTTATCGTCGGCACCAGCGTTTCTTTCTTCATCTGTAAAAGAACTTTCGTCAGCTGGGAAACGCCGGAAGCCGCTTCCAAATGACCCAGGTTGGATTTAACGGAACCCATTGCGCAAAACTGTTTCTTATCCGTATATTGACTAAAAGCGTTGGTAAGCGCGATGACTTCAATCGGATCTCCTAACGCTGATCCGTTTGCCGCTGATTCAATATACCCGATCGTCTCCGGGTCAATTCCGGATTGCTGAATGGACTTCGCAATTAATTTGGCCTGCTGCTTCGGATCGGGAGCCGTATACATCTGTCGGCCGCCGCTATGGTTGGCAAAGCTGCTTTTGATGACCCCGTAAATATGGTCCTGATCTTCAATCGCCTTGGAAAGAGGTTTTAACAGCACGGCGCCGACGCCTTCTCCCGGTATTAAGCCTGTTCCTGCGCCAAAACTCTTACTTTGATTTCCGTTTTCTAAAAGATTCGCACGCTCCAATGAATCGTACTTGGAGAGATCCAGCGTTAAATTAACCCCTCCTGCTATGGCCATTGAGCAGCTTTTCTGTTTCAGGCTTTCACAGGCAAGATGAATGGCGCTTAACGAACTGGAGCAGGCAGAACTAATGGCCATGCTCGGTCCGGTCAGGTTGAAAAAGTGAGACACACGATTTGCGATATGCCAGTCTCCCCCATTAGAACTCAGCACCGCTTGTTCTAACGACGGGATATTCCAAAAATACTGATTGTACATGTTTCCAAGAAAGACGCCTACTCCGGTTTCTGTGTCGTGCAGCTCACTTACTTTGGATTGAGAATAGCCTCCGCTTTCAAATGTTTCCCAGACGGTTTCCAAGAATAACCGAAGTTCCGGAGTCATTTCCATCACTTGCTTCTCATTTACTTCAAATAGATGATGGTCGAATTTGTCGATGTCTTTTAAAAATCCGCCATAAAGCTTTTTATCACTTTTTCGTAACGGGTCTTTCGATAAAGTCTTAATGAGTGATGTGCGCCACCTTGATTCAGGAGATTCTGTAATACAATTGTCTCCGGCTTTTAAATGCTCCCAAAGCTCTTCCAGATTATCGGACATAGGATAACGGCCGCTTATGCCGATAATCGCAATATCCTCTGAGCTAGAATGCGCGGACAGCTCCTCTTTTGAACCCCCGGCCTGTTCCTTACCCGCTGTTTCGAAAGGAGCAGTATTTGTCTTGGCTGCTTGAGGGGTGCGAATGATCTTCCGCTCATTTGCGAAACGGCGCGTTTTATGAGCAAACGGCAATGCAGGATTTGAAGACTCCGTTGGAATCGGAGCCTCCATCCTTGCAGGTTCTTTCTTTTCTATCGTCAATGACTTTTTAAGCTTCTCAGCATGCTGCGTTAAAAGATAATCGACCAGTTCTTGGATGTTTGTGTGCTCAAATAAAATCGTTTTAGGAAGATCACCTGTCAGTTTTTCTAACTCTCGAATAAAGTTCACTTGCAGAATTGAATCGATTCCATACTTCTCGAACGTTGTATCTGTCGTTATTCGTTCCGGAGACAGCTTAATCGATTTCGCTAACGTTTCCTTTACAAATTGTATCGTTTGCGCCGTGATAGACTCTTCTTCGGGGTCTTCCGTTTTTTCTTGCGGATGGTCTGCTTTTTGTTGTTGCACCTCTTGTTTTTCATGTTCTATCGGCTGCTTTTGCCGGACCACTCCGTCACTTTCGGCCGCAACGATCTGCTGGCCCAGCTGGTGCGATTCTTCAGCCATAAACGAGACATAACGGAAGCCTTCACCCTCTAATACTTTTTGCCACATCTCTGGATATAAACCAGGGCAGCCCGGGATACGCAGTTCGGGATCTTCATACAGCCACCAGCCCTCCAAAAGACCAAACGTTAAGTGCGAGTATAAATTATGGCTGTTTATTTCATTCAGCAAAAGCAGCCCGTTCTTTTTCAAAACCGCTTTAGCATTTCGCAAGGTTTGGCGGATATTTTTCGTCGCATGCAGGACATTCGCCGCTATGACCACGTCATATTTGCCCGCTTCTATGCCTTGTTCAGCAACATTCTCTTCCACATTAAATACTTTATATGTCAAATAAGGATTTTCCGGCCCGTACTCTTTTTCCGCATGCATTAAAAATGCTTTAGAGAGATCCGTATAGCAATACTCTTTTACATGGCTCTGATACACTTTCAATTTTTCAAACACAGAAGCGCTTGTACCGCCTGTTCCCGCCCCGATTTCTAACATTCGAACCTTTGCGCCGGGCTCTTGTTTCAGCCGCTCTTGCATAAAGGCTGAAACGGTGCCCGCAAGCACATCATTAAAATAGTCTGCGACTTGATTGTTTTTATACACTCCTTCGACCAAATCCATGGAGGAATCGGGAAACAGTATGTCGGTGGCAGATACTTTGCCGGTAAGAATATCCGGCAAAGCTCTGAGCGCAGTCTCCACTAACACCACCATGGCTTTCATATTGCTGTCTTGAAGCAAAGCGGCTTTATTTTCATCCCATTCCTTCCAGAGTACATTCAAATTCTCTATTGATTGCGTTGGTACATATGCATCACCAGCTTGCTGAAGAAGATGGTTTCGCACCAAAATTGATAAGCTCTCCTCAAACCATCTGCCATAGAAATCCTGCAAGATCGGCTGGGATTTTGTTTCTGAGAAAAATCCTATGGACTGTAATTGCGCTAATAGCATTTTGCAAAGAATGTCTTCTGTATTCCGCATTGGCGAAGCCCCTCCTTATATCAGTTGTTGGATCTTTGTGCTGTCTCCCGGATGATAGCTTCGCAGTTTTTGAATGGTAGAGCTATGTTCTTCCGGATACACTTCAATGGTTTCTTTTAACTGTTCCGCTTCACTGGCAGCTTCGTTTGCCATTTTCATCAGCACAAGCTGATGTAACGGTCCGCCAAGCAGTAATTCCAATGCTTCCATGGCTTCTGGGGCTTCAATTGAGCCTATGCCCGCCTGAGCCATTCTCTGCTGATAATCGGGTGAGGAAACAACGCCGACGCTGCCCCAATAACTCCAATTCATCACGGCCACTGCACAAGGCCATACTTGCGAAAGCCAATGAGCAAAAGCATCTTTGAAACTGCAGCCTGCTGCGTAATTACTTTGTCCCGAAGCCCTCGCAAATGATTGTACTGACGAGAAAAACAACGCGAAGTCCAAAGGCTCATTTTGGAAGACTTGGGCCATTCGCACACTTACATCCACTTTTGCCGAAAGAACATTTCTGAAGCGTTCTTCGGTCATATTGGCAAGGCTCTGGTCCTGTAAAACGATGGCAGAATGAACGATTCCATTAATCTCTTGATGCATTAGTTTAATTTTTTCATATGCGTTTTCTAAATCTACTTGGTTTGCCGCATCAGCTTCGATATAAAACGGGGCCGGCCCCAAGTCCGCAAGCTTGTCCAGCTTGGCTTGGATGGCTTCATCCTTTTTCCTTCTGCCAATCCACACCACATGGGCTTGGTATGTTTTAATGACGTATTCGCTCCAGGCTTCTCCTATACCGCCTGCGCCTCCTATCACAACATATACGCCTCCATGCTTATACTTGGACTGAACAGATTGGGTCTTGTGCACGGGGACAAGGCGCTGTTTGTGCCAAATCTTATTCCGGCAGGCCCATGTATTCCCATCCCGATCGCCCGGTAAGGACCATATCTCTGGCGACCAATCATCAGCAGCGCCTAAATCAATCAGTGTTGTCTGCCAATTGGTGTATTCTTTTGCCATGGAACCGATCAGACCGTGAATCCCTGCGTGTACAGGATTTACAATGTCATGCTGATCGACAAATTGGGTGTTCTCAGTCACCACCGTCCACTTTATATCCCTGTCTCCGCAGCCTAAAGCGAGCATAGCCTTTATGACTTTGTACATCTTGATAACTCCTTGGTTCTGAGCTTCAATCATTTCATTGTCCGCTTTCTTCCCGGCAGAACGGGCCGAAGCAATCCAGACAATATGGTCAAACGCACCGCATGCTTTCAGCTTGTATTCAATTTCATTAATACGATCATGCTGATCTATAGTCAGAGATTGCACGTGCGGGTACTGACTTTGAACAGCCTTGCTGCTCTTCTCATCTCCTCCGATAATGACCACACGCTCAGAAGCTGATGGAACGACTCTGCTCTTTTCCACATGAACTTGATTCCATAACGGCGCCATCAGAAGCGCTCCATTAAGTGATTCCGTCACTTCGGGCGTCTTCCGGTCACGGGGGCTTTGGCCGTCTTCTTCAAGCACCCGAGATGAGATGCCCTTGATTCTCACGCATACCTGCCCTTGTTCATCACACAAGTCTATATCCAGCCTTTGGATTCTCTCCTCGTTTGTACGAGATGTGACAGACGCCCACATTCGGCCCGTACATTTACTAAAGACTTCAAGTTCTTGCAGTGCGAAAGGCAAGGAAAGCTGATCGTCACCTGAATTCAGCTTTAACCCGATCGACGCTTGTAAAGCAGAATCCGCCATGCTCGGATGAAGAACGAATTGATCTGTTGTGCCAGAGACCGAAGATGGCAAGGAAAGCTCCGCCAATGCTTGATTGCAGCCGATATATAAGTTTTTGATTCCTTGAAGGCCCGGGCCATAATCTATGCCGATCGCCTTAAATAACTCATAGCACTGTTCCGCTGAAATCGTGTTTTGATTGCATTGCGCCTGCAAAGTGCCGATATCAAGCTTTGGCATTTCTTGAGCGCCGCAGATGACTGCGCTGCCTTGGCTGTGAATATGTCGTTCGTTCTTTTCACCATCAGTATAGATTTCAAATGCAATCTCACCGTCCTGATGAGGGTCGAGACTGATGTCGACTTGAACGGGCTGGCCGTCTGATACAATCGGCTGAATCCATACGACATTTTTTATCTGGATGACAGACTGTTTATCTTTCAGCCCTCTGACCGCCTGCGTGACGGCAGCGTGCACCATTTCCAGATAAGCCACGCCCGGCATTACCGGACTGCCCTGCACCATATGATCCTTAAAGAAATATTCCTGACCGGTAAAGACTGAGCTGAAGCGCTGCTCTGACAAGTCGGATATGTTCTCCTGTAATAATGGGTGGATGACTGCTGCACCGGCGCTTTTTATTGATATTTGATGTGTTTGATCTTTTTCTTTCATATCCGTTATCCAGTAACGTTCTTTCGCAAATGGATAGGTCGGGAGGCTGAGACGTTTCGGCTGATCCTCTCCATACAGGCTGTTCCAATCCATCTTCATTCCTTTCACCCATAATTCAAGCAGCTTTGCGTAAGTCCTGTGCTCCCATCCATTTTTCATGGCTTTCTGCGTTTCTTCGTCCGCCATCAGCGTCTGTAATGCTCTTTTGTCAACTCTGCCTCTGTACAAGCCCTCCGCATTTGTTTGGCCTGTTATAAATTTTTTCAGTTTTTCCTGCAAGTCTTGAACCGAGACGGCGATGATCCCCAACCTTTCCTCCATTTCATCACGTCCCGCTTGAAGCGTGTACGCAACATCAATGAGATCACTGTTTGTAAAGGATTGCTTGCTGATAGCTTCTGATAATTGCTGCGCTTGTTCTTTCAGACGTTCTTCTTCTTTTGCCGACAAGACAAAGATGCCTGGATTTTGAGATGACACAGCTGGCGCTTCAGCAGCCGGAGAGGTCTCTTTTGGAATATATTCCTCGATGACCACATGGGCATTTACGCCTCCGATGCCAAATGAACTTACTCCTGCCCGGCGAGGCAATTCCCGGCCTTCTGCATCTTTGAGCGCCTTCCATTCCCTTGATTCCTGCACGATATAAAACGGACTGTCTTCAAGCTTAATATACGGATTGACCGACTCGCTGTAGAGACTCTTCACAAGCGTTTTGTGCTTTAGCTGCAACAAGATTTTGATGACGCCCGCTACACCGGCCGCAAGCGACAAATGCCCGATGTTTGTCTTTGCTGACCCCAGTCCGCAATGGCTCGTTTGAACAGAAGGGTCTCCCGTTTTCTCATACAGCGCTTTAAAGGCGGCCTTCAATCCGTTGATTTCCACCGGATCCCCGAGCTCTGTTCCTGTTCCGTGCGCTTCAATATACGTCACGGTTCTCGGGTCAATGCCAGCCTTCGTATATGCGGTTTTTACGACTTCTGCTTGTGCCTTCGGATTAGGGGTTGTCAGAGAATTGGCGCGGCCGCCGTGATTTACCGCACTTCCCTTAATGACTCCGTAAATATGGTCCCCCGCCTGCTCAGCCGCTTTCAGTTTTTTCAAAAATAGGATTCCTGCTCCTTCGCTGACTGCAAAACCATCTGCTTTATCTGAGAATGTTTTGCATCTTCCTTCTTTGCTAAGCGCTCCGGCTTTATCATAGGCGATATGGCCTTGAGGCGTTACAACTGTATTGACGCCCCCTGCGATCGCCATTTCGCAGTTCCCGGCTTCAATCGCACATACTGCGTGATGGATAGCGACTAAGGAACTTGAACATGCCGTATCAATGGGTTCGCTCGGCCCATGAATATTTAATAAATAACTGACCCGGTTCGGGCCTGCTGAAGGACTCATGTTAGCGGCAGATGAGCCTTCTATTTCTACATTGGACAGCAGTGAGCTGTATCCCGTATTTCCTGTACCGATGAAAATGCCCGTTTTTGACCCTGAGAGGCTTTGAGCTGAATATCCCGCTTCTTCGATCGCTTTCCATGCATAGGTCAGTAATAGACGCTGCTGAGGCTCCATCTGCTCAGCCTCCAATGGAGAAATGCCAAAGAACAATGGATCAAAATCGGCGACTCCGTCAATAAATCCGCCCCATTTGACATTCGTTTTATTTGCTTCTTTTAAAGGATCTCCGTAAAACTCCCGCCAATCCCAGCGGTCTTTCGGCACTTCGGTAATACAATCTACGCCTTCTTTCAGGTTGGCCCAGTATTCCTCAACGTCCTCTGCTTTCGGAAAAACCCCGCTCATCCCTACAATGGCAATAGGCTCAGGTGCCTGGTCAGCCACTGTTTGCACAGGAGGAACTGTTTGTTTTGCAAACCGCTGTTTGTGTGAGAATCTGTTGCCTTCTATGTTTTTTTCAACAGACTGTACAGGTTTTTCAACTTTCACATCCGCTGCAAATTGTGCTGTAAACTTATCCAAATACTCTTCTGACAAATACGCTGCAAAGGTATTGACTGTTGCATATTCAAAGAAAATCGTAGGCGTCAGATCCAGCTTGTACTCATCATTAAGCTTGTTGGCAAATTCAGTCAGCGTGATGGAATCAAACCCATATTGATTAAACTCAACATCCGCATCAATCTCTTCAGGTTTGATTTTAAGCAATTGAGATATCTCTTGCTTTAAAACTTCCTCAATTTGATTCGACAAGGCTCCATCCTCGATTGCTGCTGCCGGGTCCACTGGTTCCTGCACTGTTTCCTTCGGCTCGGCCGCAGAAGGCGTCTTTTGAAACAACTTATCCTTCATGATGTCTCTGATGCCTTCCATGACAATGACGTTATTTGTGCCATAGGCCAAGCCTTTATATAGCGCCTGAATACCGGTTTCAGTCCGCATGGCAGTGACACCCGTGTTTTTCAATGTCATCTTTTCTGTTTCTTCATCTACATGCATGCCGCCCTCTTTCCATAACGGCCAATTGATCGACAAGGTTTTTCCGTGCCGGTACATGGACGTCACAAGCGCGTTGCGATAAGCGGCGTAGCTGTCCATAAAAGCATTAGCCATCGAATAATCCGCCTGGCCCGCGCTGCCGACGACACCTGATATAGAGGAAAAGAGGATAAAGAAATCTAACGCCAAATGCTCGCTTGCCTCATCCACGTTGACAAGCCCTTTTACCTTTGGTGCCAGTACTTGCTGCAGTTCTTCCTTGTTTTTCGTAATCAGATAATTATCTTTAATGAGACCCGCGCTATGAATAATGCCATTCAGGTCGCCATAATCCGCTGTTATGCTTGTGATTAAATCTGCCACAGCAAGCTTTTGCGTCACATCTATCTGTCTGTACTCTGCCCGGGCACCCGAGCGTTGAAGTTCTTTAAGCTGGGAGTGCTTATCCGCACTCAGCTCAGACCGCCCTGTGAGAATAAGCACGGGCTGGTTGACTTGGCTCACAATTTCTTTAGCAAAAATAAATCCAAGTCCTCCTGCGCCACCCGTGATGAGATACACGCCATTGTCCTTCCACGGCATTGTTATTTCACGATCGGTTTCGTTAACTTCGCTTAAATCAGCAATATAACGTTTGCCCTTTTCATACTTGATATGCCGGTCTTCTGCGTTTCTTTTATTCTCTTTTACTTTCTCTGCAATACTTTCAATCTCTTCATTTGGCTCTATTTCGATCATTTGGCCTTTCAGTTTTGAGTTTTCCAGACCGGCGGTTTTAAGCAGCCCCGTCAAGCCTGAGAACAATTGCTGTTTGCTTTGCGCAGCGGCAAGCGTTTGAATCAATACATGTCCTTTCGGCTTACTTTTGAGAATGCCCTGTATGGTTTCAAATGCCTGCTCTGCATATTCTTGGAATCTCTCTGCCAATCCCTCGTGAACGGACTCCAATACGATGCATTCCGCCCCTTTGATTCTCATTTCGATGCTTTCTTTTGAGATACCGTTCATTTCACAAACCATCACGATATGCCGTTCATATTCAGGGTCGCCATCTTTTCCTGCATCCTGGTGTATCCACCCGGGCTCCAGCATTAATGTTTCCCTCGTTTGCGTATTCCCCGCTGCATCGGCTTCTCCTTCCGCTGCTCTGAAAGACAATCCTTTCATCCGTACGCAAACATTGCCGTTTTCATCGCAAATATCGATATCCCGCTTCTGCACCTTATCAGTCGCTTTGCTGTCTTTGCTGTATCTGGCGTATGCCCACATAACAGAAGAACATGCCCCAAAGACCTCAAGTTCTTGGACTGCAAAAGGCAGCATCAGCCGATTATCGCCGGCTCCTGTCAGAATGCTTGATGCCTGCAATGCGGAGTCCATCAGACCCGGATGCATTGCGTATTGATTCACCGTATCCAAAACAGCCGGGTGTAACGATAGTCTTGCCAATACCAGATTTTCTCCTGTGTAAACCCTCTCTACCCCTCGAAAAGCCGGGCCATAGTCAAACCCTATCATTCTATAAGTGTCATATACTTCGCTGACAGTGAATTGACTTTGATTGCACTGCGCCTGCAGAGAACGCAAATCAATGACAGGCACATCTGCATCAGGGTTCAATACAGCACTGCCCTGACTGTAAACGACTGGTTTTTCATCAGGGGCTTCTGGATTGCTGTAAATTTCATACGCGATCTCACCATGATCTTCAGGACTAAGCCCAATGTGAACCTTGAGCGGCTGATCTTCTACAACGATCGGCCGCACCCAAACCGTATTTTTCAGCTTGATGCTGTTCTGGCCTTCTTGTAATTCTGCAGCCTGTTCGATAGCAGCCCGCGCCATTTCAAGATGCGCCACTCCCGGTAAAATCCGCTGCCCTTTTACAACATGATCCGCAAGGAAAAATTCTTCTCCCGTATAGATGGAACTAAACCGCTGTTCCATGAGATTCGACGTATTCTGATGCATTAATGGATGTAACACAGCAGAAGTGACTGAATGAGAAGCTCTTTTGTTTGAGTCAAGGGTTCTGTTCTTTTCACTATTGTCAGAAATCCAGTAGCGATCTTTTGCAAACGGATAGGTCGGCAAACTGATGCGTTTCGGCTGATTATCGGCATACAGCTTGGTCCAGTCGACATCCAGTCCCTTCACCCATAACTCAAGCAGCTTGGCAAACTTGCCGCGCTCCATCCATTTTTCAATGGCCTCTTGAATTTCTTCATCCGTTGTCAGCGTTTGTAATGTGCCTTTATCAATCTTGCCTCTATACAAATCTTCTACATTGCTTTGACCTTCTGCAAACTCTTTTAATTTTTCTTGCAATTCTTGAACCGATCCGGCAATAATCCCTAACCGTTCTTCCATTGCGTCGCGCCCGGCTTGCAGAGTGTAAGCGATATTGATGAGATCTTCGTCTTTGTATGATTTACCGATCGCATCTGCCAATTGCCTCGCATGTTCTTTCAGCCGCACTTCATTTTTCGCGGATAACACAAAGATTCCCGGATTTTGAGAAGTGATGTACGGCGTTTCAACAGATGATCTTGCGGAATTCGGAACATATTCTTCGATGACCACATGGGCATTGACACCGCCGATGCCAAATGAGCTTACGCCTGCACGCCGCGGCTGCTCTTGACCTTGTTCGTTTTGTATCGTTTTCCACTCTCGTGTTTCCTGCACGATATAAAACGGACTGTCCTTCAGCTGAATGTATGGATTGATAGACTCGCAGTGCAGACTTTTCACTAGTGTTTTGTGCTTAAGCTGCAACAAAATTTTGATAATGCCCGCTGCACCGGCTGCAAGCGATAAGTGCCCGATGTTTGTCTTCGCCGAACCCAATCCGCAATAATTGCTATTGACAGCCGAATCTCCTTTGTTTATATCCAATGCTTTAAAAGCGGCCTTTAATCCGTTAATTTCAACCGGATCACCCAGTTCCGTTCCGGTTCCGTGCGCTTCAATGTAAGTTACCGTTTTCGGATCAATTCCCGCCTTTTTGTATGCTGCCTGAATGACTTCTGCCTGTGCCTTCGGATTAGGCGTTGTCAAAGAAGCAGCACGGCCGCCGTGATTCACTGCGCTTCCTTTGATGACTCCGTAAATATGATCTCCCGCTTTTTCAGCTGCTTTTAATTTTTTCAGAAACAGGATGCCGGCCCCTTCACCGTGTGCAAAACCATCAGCTTGATCTGAGAATGTTTTGCATCTGCCTTCTTTGCTTAATGCTCCCGCTTTATCAAAGCTGATATAAACCTCCGGCAGGATAATGGTATTTACGCCGCCGGCTAACGCCATGTCACAGGTGCCCTCTTCGATAGAAGAGATCGCATGGTGAATGGCGACTAATGAGCTCGAACACGCTGTGTCTATAGGTTCACTCGGGCCATGCAGATTAAGGAAATAGCTGACCCGGTTCGGACCGACTGACGGACTCGTGTTTGCCGCTGCAGAACCGTCTATTGCCGAGTTTGCTTTTGAAAGAAGCGAACCATAGCCTGTATTGCCCGTCCCGATGAATACGCCTGTTTTTGTGCCTGACAGACTTTTCGCCGAATACCCCGCATCTTCAATCGCCTTCCATGCATACGTCAATAACAGACGCTGCTGAGGCTCCATTTGCTCGGCTTCGCGCGGGGAAATACCGAAGAATAAAGGATCAAATTCCCCGATTCCATCAATAAAACCGCCCCATTTGACGTTTGTTTTATTTGCCTCTTTGGCGGGATCTCCTTGGTACTCGCGCCAATCCCAGCGGTCTTTCGGTATTTCCGTCATGCAGTCCTTGCCTTCTTTCAGGTTATGCCAGTACGCATCAACATCTTTCGCCATTGGGAAAATGCCGCTTATCCCTACTATGGCGATTGGCTCAGGAGCAGATTCACCCTGCATTGTTTCCGGCAGGATCACTTGCCGTGTACGTCGCTTTTTGGCTGTAACTTGAATTTGTTCTTCTTTTTTATCTGCAGCCGGAATACGAGACTGTGTTTTGGCGCGCACCGTAAATTTTTCCGCAAATACAGCTTCATATTCTTGTGCCAAATGTTTGCCAAACTCATGAATCGTCGGATGGTCAAAGAAGATGGTAGGCGTCAGTTCAAGTTTAAAATTCCGGTTTAAGTGATTGGTGAATTCCGTCATGGATATGGAATCGAAGCCATATTTCGTCATCTCGGCATAGTCATCAATATCTCCAATCTTCACCTTTAGTAATTTGGCTACCTCTTGTTTTAAAACAGCTTTCACTTTATCCAGCAAGCTGCCGGTATCAATTCTTCTTATTGGTTCAGCTACAGTTTCCGTTACCTTCTGTTCAGCAGAAGCCGGAGCCTGTTTTTGCAGAAGTTTTTGCTTGATTTTCTGCAAATCGCCTTGGATGACCATGACCCGGTTCATCTCGGAATTCAGCGCTTGGTATAACGCCCCTATGCCTTTTTCTGCTTCCAAAGGAACGACTCCGGCCATTTGCACAAGTCTTTCTTCTGTTTCTCTATCGACCTTCATGCCGCCCTCTTTCCATAATGGCCAGTTCACAGATATGGTCTTTCCGTGCCGCTGCCCAAGATCAGCCAGCGTCCTGCGATATCCGGCATACGCATCCATAAATACATTAGCCGCCGCGTAATCCGACTGCCCGATGCTGCCTATGCTTCCAGAAAGAGATGAAAAGAGAATGAAGACATCTAAAGCCATATCCTTACTCGCCTCATCTAAGTAAACAAGTCCTTTTACCTTAGGTGACAGCACCGCATGCAGTTCCTCTGCTGATTTCTTGATCATATAGTTGTCTTTAATGATTCCAGCGCTATGAAGAATGCCATTAAGACGGCCGTACTCTTGCTGAATGTCGTTAATTAATTGATAGACTCCGATTTTATCGGTAACATCCATTTGTTTATAGGAAACGTTTGCTCCCATATTGCGAATTTCTTCAAGCTTTCTCTTTTTGTTCTCTCCAAGCGGTGAACGGCCTGTAAGAATGAATGACGCATGTTGCGTCTTTTCGGCAATTTCTCTTGCGAAAATAAGGCCTAGGCCTCCCGCACCGCCTGTGATGAGATAAACACCATCGTCTTTCCACGGATGTCCGGCTTCATGATTTGCAGGTTCTAATTCATTCCAATCGGCGATATATCGCTTACCGTTTTTGTATCTGATATGTGCGCCGCGGTTTGTTTGATTTTCCTTCAGTTTGTCAGAAATGCTTTCCCAGCCTTCTTTATCGCTGATTTCAATCATTTGGCCTGTCAGTCTGGCATGTTCCAGCTCGGCTGTTTTCAGCAGTCCTGTCATCCCGGAGAACAATTGCTGTTCGCCTTCTGAGGAGGTGACAATTTGAACCAGAATGCTGCCTTGCGGTTTACTCTGAAAAATAGCTTGAACCTTCTTAAAAACTTGTTCGGTATAAGAATGGAAGCGTTCCTCAAGTGAACCAGGTCTTCCATCTAAATTGAAAACAACATGCCCCATTTCCGCTTCAACGCGATCCCGGATTTCTTGGTCATATTCGCAGAAGAACACAAGATGCTCCGCATATTCATGAGCCTGTGCGCCGGGGGCTGCGTTTTGCTCTTTCCAAACAGGTTCAAGCATTAAGGTTTCTGAACCGGCTTCAGATGGTGCATCCCCATCCATCACTCTTGTCGAAAATCCTTTTATACGTACGCAAACTGTTCCATGCTCATCACATAGATGAATATCGACTTTCTGTATTAAGTCCCCCGGTTTATTTTTCTCATTGAATTGAACATAAACCCACATATCAGGAACGCAATGATGAATGACTTCAAGTTCCTCTAAAGCAAACGGCAATGCTGCTTTGAAGTCCTCCTCACTGCCAGAAAGCCCGGCCCTGGTGATATTTTGCAAATATTCAGCGGCCTGTAACGCTCCATCTATGACACTCGGATGAAGGACATATTGGTCTTGCGTATGAGAGACGGAGTCCGGAAGAGATAACTTGGCGAGTAATTGGCCATCTCCCATATAAACAGTCTCTACAGCTTTGTATCCCGGCCCGTAATCAGCTCCGATCATTCCCGCATAGAATAACGCGGTATCCATGCTGCCTTGATTACATTGATTTTTTATAGCGGCAAGATCCAACGCAGTCACATGATCTGTCTGGCATAATTCCGCAATGCCCTGGCTGTATAATACAGGATCTGTGTCAGCGTCTTCCGGTTCGCCGTACATTCTATAGAGAATCTGCCCGTCATCCTCATCATAAAGTCCAATATTGACTTTGATCGGCTGATGCCCCGCTACAACCGGACGAACCCATACCACATTTTTAAGACGGATGGTCCGCTGTTCTTTTACATCATCCAGCCCTTGTTCGACAGCGGCTCTGGCCATTTCAAGCGTGACAGCCGCCGGCACGATCGCCATTCCCTTAATGATATGCTCGGCAATAAAATATTCTTGCCCGGTAAAGATGGAACTGAACCGCTGCTCTGATAAAACAGAAGTATTATGGTGCACCAATGGATGCAAAAGAGATGGTCCTGCCGATCGTTTATCATCTGCGGCGCTGATTTCAGGCCAATAGCGTTCTTCAGCAAAAGGATATGTCGGTAAACTCATGCGCTGCGGCTTCGCATGCGGGTAAAGCCTCCGCCATTCAACATGAAGGCCCTCTGCCCACATCTCGGCCAGCTTTTTCTGCTTGCCTTTGGAAAGCCATGATGAAATCAATTCTTGTGTTTCATCGTCTTCCAGCCATGGCGCAGCATCTTTGATTCGTGACTTCTCTCCTTGAAAACAGCCTTTTGTCGGCAGCTTTCCATCTATAAAGTTCTCCAGCTGCTGTTTCCATTCTTCAACATCACTCGCCATAAAGACGACTCTGCTGTCCATTGCTTCCCGGCCGATCTGGAATGTGTACGCCACATCTGCTAAACAAATGTGCACTTGATCTTTCCGATTGATAAATGCCAGCAGTTCTCTTGCGTATGCTTGCAGGCGCTCTTTGTTTTTGGCCGATACAGGAATGAGGTACGGCGGATTTCCCTTACTTTCCTCCCTGACATCTGAGAAAGAGGCATATTGTTCGAAAATGGCATGGGCGTTAGTTCCTCCAAGCCCAAACGAACTTAGAGCCGCACGATGTACCGTCTCCTTTTTTTCTAATGACTTCCCTTCCTTGACCACATAAAAGGGAGAGTCGTCCAAATTGATGTTCGGATTCGGCTCGCGGTAGTTGATGGATGGCGCAAGCTCATTGTGGTATAGGCTCATGGCGACCTTGATGCAGCCGGCTAGACCTGCGGCTGTGTCCAAATGTCCAATATTGGTTTTCACCGAACCGATTCCGCAAAATTGTTTTTTGTCTGTGTACTGTTTATAAACCTGATTCAAAGCGGAAAATTCAATCGGGTCTCCTAATTTGGTTCCTGTCCCGTGTGCTTCAATATAGCTGACCGTTTCGGGATGAATATTTGCTGCATCCAATACGTTCTGAATGACTTCTGTTTGCCCCTTTACGCTCGGTGCATAAAAACCGACTTTATCCGCTCCGTCATTATTCAGACCGATTCCCCTCATGAGGGCATAAATATGGTCTCCGTCTTTCACCGCATCCGCGGCTTTTTTAAGCAGGACGACCGCCACTCCTTCGCCTCCGGCCATTCCGTCGGCAGACGCATCAAACGCCTTTACATGTCCGTCACTTGAAAAGTTCAATCCAGTTTGATGAACATAACCTATGCCTGACTGCGCGTGCAATGTCGCTCCTCCGACTAAAGCATATTTCGCTTCACCTGAAGTTATACTTTTATACGCTTGATACAGCCCTACTAACGATGAAGAGCAGTTGGCATGGACAAAGTAGCTGGGTCCCTTTAACCCGAGCTTATGTGAAATCATCGTTGGAATGGTTCCGCTTTGGGCCAGCACCCATGACACATAGCCGTCAGGAGATTCGTGCCCTTCTGTTGACTCCGCTGGCAATAACGATCTGTACGAGTTATTGCTTGCCGACATATACACACTTGTACCCGGAATCTCTTTAGACACATAGCCTGCATCCTCTATGGCTTTCCAAGAATGCTGCAATAAGAGCCGAAGCTGCGGGTCCATAAATTCAGCATCTTTAGGAGACATTTGAAAGAAACCAGGGTCGAACAAGTCTTTTCCTTCTATTGCGGATTGCGCAGGAACATAGTCAGGATGTTGAATCAGTTCTTCCGGCACGCCGCAAGTGCGCAGCTCCTCTTTTGAGAAGAACTGAATGCTTTCCTTGCCCTCTTTTAGGTTCGTCCAAAAATCATGATGGTTTTTCGCACCCGGAAATTGACATGAAATGCCCACAATCGCCACGCTGTCTTCAGCATATGGCGGGAGCGTTTGCTGTTCCGGCTGTTTTTCATCCCTTTTCATTTCCTGCTGTTTGTCAAATGAGGAATGGACCGCATCCGTCTTTTTGGATTCAATAATGTATTGACTGATTGCTCTGATGTTGGAGTACTCAAATAGTTCCGTTACACTAAACTCGAAATCCAATTCTTTTTTGATCCGTTCAGCCGCAGTCACGGCAAGAAGAGAATCGCCTCCCACATCGAAAAATCCGTCTTCTGCTCCAAACCCGCTGACCTTGAGAATGTCCTCCCAGATACGGTGCACTTTATCCTCTACTTCCGATAACGGCAGAAGATTTGTTTTCTTTCTCTCCAAAACTATCTTCCGATACTCCAGATCTTTCCGGTTCACTTTCCCGCTCGGCGTTAACGGCATCTCATCCAAGCGGATAAAGTGCGAAGGAATCATATATTCAGGCAGGCTGGATTTCAAATGGCGGCGCAGCTCTTTCGGATCAACAGCCGACTTTTGCTCGGTATAATAGGCTGCCAGCCTTTTATGGCCCTCCAGTTGATTGACGACTACCGCTTGATCCAGAATTCCCGGATATTCACTGAGTTTCGATTCAATTGCGCCTAACTCAATACGGAAGCCGCGGATCTTCACTTGGCTGTCAATGCGTCCCAAATATTCGATATTACCGTCAGACAGCCACCTGGCTGAATCACCTGTTTTGTAAAGCTTTGTTCCCGGCTCAAACGGATTGTCTATGAATGTTTCCGCTGTCAGCTCTGGCTGGTTGTAGTATCCTCTCGCCAATCCGTCTCCTGCGATACAGAGCTCACCGGGCTTTCCGATCGGAACAGGTTGTAGGTGCTGATCCACAATATAAATCCGCGTATTGGAAACTGGCTTTCCGATCGGCGTATGATGACTGGAAATCTCCTCTTTCGTGCATCCGAAATATGCAGCGTAAATAGAGGCTTCCGTAGGTCCGTAAATGTTTTCAATACTGCTGTTTTTAAAAATAGCGACCGCCTTTTTCACCAATTCTTTAGGGAATGCTTCTCCCGCAACCATCATATATTTGATCGGGCCATTCTCTGTAAAACCCTTATGATCTGCCGCCATTTCTAAAAAAACACTCAGCATGGCGGGGGCGAAATTGATGTGGGTCACTTGGTATTTCTCAATATAGTCCATGCATAGCTGGGGTGATTTTTCCCCGCCAGGCGGAAGAATAATGAGACGGCCATTTCCTATAAACCACCCGAATAATTCCGATATTGATACATCAAAAACATAGTTTGTTTTCAATAAATACGCATCTTCAGCGGTGACGGGATAATGAGCTTCAAGAAAATTCAGGGTATTCATAATGCTTCTGTGTTCGACCATGACCCCTTTAGGTTTCCCCGTACTGCCGGAGGTATAAAGGATATAAGCGAGATGATGCGGTTTTACCTCCCGTTTCAGGATTCTGTTTTGTTGAGTCAGGTTAGTTTTTTCGCAGGCAGAGTCAATAGTTATGATGTTTATGTTTTTCACATGCAATTGCTCTATTTTGTCATATACTTTTGATTGCGTGAGGACAATTGATACTTCACTATCCTTGAGCATGAATTCTAATCGCTCTTTCGGGAAATTCGGATCAAACGGCACATACGCACCGCCGGCTTTGAGAATACCCAAAATTCCGACGAGCATATCCAACGAACGTTCCGTACAAATTCCGACCGCACTTTCCGGGCCTGCGCCTAGTTCTTGAAGGTACACTGCCACCGATGTGCTTTTTTCATCTAATTCCTGATATGTAAGAGTTTCTTCTTCAAAAATAACCGCAATCGCATCAGGGGTTTTTTTCGCTTTTTCTTCGAAAATTTCATGGATGCATTTGTCTTTTGAATCATCTGTCTCTGTCGCATTCCACTGGTTCAGCAAATTGGTTTGCTCTAGATGTAATAGGTTAGAGTACGTCTCAAGTGACGCAGACGGATCGTGTATGATCTCTTCCGCAAGCTTTATATAGTGTCCCATCATCCTCTCAATGGAGGATATTTCAAATAAATCAGGATTATACAGCAGATGAAGCGCTGTTTCATCGCCCTGCTCGTAAACTTCCAATGCCAGTTCAAACTCCCCCTCTTGGCGAAGTTCTTCAACAAATTCGATGCCGAGAGTTTGATATTGTTCCAGCATGTTGTTTACACCTGCTGTTTGAAAGAAATTCTGGTAGAGAAAGGCCGCTTGAAAAACAGGAGACTCCGCTGCCGCGCGGTCTACATGTAATTCTCTTACCAGCGCGGGAAACGGATATGCAGCATGGTCCAGGCCATCAGCTACTGTGAGCTGCAAATCACGAATGAAGTCTGTGAATGTCTGTGTGCCTATTTCCTTACTCCGCACCGCAATCATATTGATAAAATAGCCGATGATAGATTCAAAACTGTCTTCAGGCCGCCCCATCGTCGGCATTCCGACAATGATGTCCTTTTGATTCGTATAGTGATGCAGCAACACTTTATAAAGCGCGAGAAACACAACAGATTCATTCACGTGATGGGAACGTGCGAATGATTTGATTTGTTTGCCCAGTTCATGAGGGAGCAAGCTTTTATAAGCCTGCCCCTTCCCTTTCTGAGCTGAAGACCGGGGATGGTCGGCCGGAAGCTCAAGAACAGGCAGTGTCCCGGAAAGCTGTTCTTTCCAGTAAGCAAGATGCTCTGCCCCTTCTCTTGTATCCAGCATGTTTTTCTCCCAATCAACAAAATCATGATAGCTTGCTGATAAAACCTGTAAAGCCGGCTCTCTGCCTTGAATAAATTCTGAATACGCATCTAAAAGCGTTGAAATAAACGTCAACAGCGAAACACCGTCAAAAATCACGTGGTGAATCGTAATAAGCGCCATGCATTCATCCTTTGATAAATGAAAAAGATGAGTGCGCATTAACGGGCCTTTATCCAGTACAAAAGGTTCTTTTGCTTTTTCTCTGATGAAAGGCAGAATGTCAGATGAATTCATATCTGACATATCCGCTTCCTCAAAATGAAGAGTCTTTGATGACTCAGCCGTTTGAAAAGGAATCCCATTCTCCTCTTTGATCACACTGGTTAAAACAGGATATTGTTTCTGCACAAACAGAAGGGCTTTCTTGAATTTCTCTATATCTAATTTCTTACTGATACGAAAGCATAAAGGAATATTATAAGCGCCCATATCAGGAGACATTTTTTGAAGCATCCATAACCCTTTTTGACCTTCTGAAAGCGGACCTTTAGACGATTGCCGCTTTATGCCTTGAAGCTGTTCTTCTACCTCAGTGATGGTTAATTCTCCCGATCTGTAGGCGTCAAGAATGTCTTTATGATTCATGCTATTTACTCCCTTCTATGATGGTTTGCACACTCTTAAAATCCAATTTCCCTTGCGCCACCTCTTTCATCATGCCGATGATTTGCTCATCAGTGTATGAACTCGTTTTCTTTGTTGACGGGACTTTTATAGGCTGATTTTGTCCGTCAGCTTTTAACGCCAAATGAGCTGCTAATGACTGGACCGTCTGAAACTCGAGAATGTCGCGTCCGGTGATTTTGATATGAACATTTTTTTCTATATGACGCATCAGTTTTCGGCCAAGAATGGAATCCAGTCCGTAATCTAGAAATTTTCTTTTGAAACTGATTTGATGTCGCGTTAGGTTGAGCTCCCGCGATAAAAATTGCACAATGCATTCCTGCATTTTTTCCTGGCTTGATTGGTCTTCTAAGACTTGAATCGTTTCATTTTCTTCTATAGACTGCTTTATGGCTTTTGGCTGGTCTTGTTCCTTTTTGCCTGCTGACACCCAATAGCGTTCCCTTTCAAATGGATAGCCGGGTAAAGGGATAGTGCGAACTTCATTGCCGTTATGGAGTAATTCCCATGACATATCGTTTCCTTTGGTCCAATACTGTGCGATTTTTTGCAAATTGTTTTCTTTGACGAAAACTTGTAAAACCGTTTCGTCTTGGAGTTCTTGGTTCTCTTCCGCATTCCCCGTAAATAGGGATGCAAAAGTTTCGAATGATTCACCATTCTTCACCGCTTCGTCATATTCCTTCAATTTTCGCACCAGTTCTTCTTTATTGTTCACAACCATTGCCAAACGGGCTTCCATTGCTTCTCTTCCGACCTGCAGCGTATAGGCAAAGTCAGGTAAAGAAAATTCATTACGCTCGGCATACTCAAGCATTTTTCGGGCAACAGCTTGCAGCCGTTCCTCGTTTTGAGCAGAAAGTACGATGACTTGCGGGCACTCAGTTGAGTGTGAACGCGTTACGTCATATTCTTCCACTACTGCATGTGCATTGGTTCCGCTTATGCCCGTCGTGCTGATCGTTCCCACCCTCGGCATGCCGTTTTTCTTTTTCCATGCCTGATTTTCTTTATGGAACACAAAGGGACTTTCATTAAACTGAATATATGAATTGCTTGTTTCACAATGATGTGTCGCCGGAATGGTTTGGTCATTCATAGCCATCAGCATGCTGATTAAACTAACGACACCTGAAGCGGCAAATGTGTGTCCGATTAACGATTTAATAGAGCCGATTGCACAGAATTGCTTCTGTTTTGTATACTTATTGAATGCCCTCGTTAACGCTTGGACTTCGAGCGGATCTCCTATATTTGATCCGGTGCTGTGCGCCATCACATATTGGATATCCAACGGATTGATTTGAAATTTATCATATATGCTTTCTATCAATTCCGTCTGGCTGAAAGGGTTAGGGGCTGTGATACCGTTTGTTTTCCCGTCATAATTGACCCCGCTTGCCTTTATACATCCATAAATGTGATCTTTGTCTTCAATCGCCTTTGATAATGGTTTCAACAGCACAGCTGCTGCCGCTTCGCCAGGCACGAGCCCATTTGCATCCTGGTCAAATACTTTACATTGCCCGTTTGGAGAAAGCATTTCAGCCCTAGTCAGCGCCGCATATGACATCTGAGTCATATTCAGGCTGACACCGCCGGCTAACGCCATTTCACAGTCTCCCTGGCGTAATGCCGAACATGCCTGATGAATGGCAACGAGCCCTGAGGAACACGCCGCTGTTAACGACATATTAGGCCCTTTCAAATCCAAAGCGTATGCGATTCGGGCAGATAATGTGGCGTTTTGGGTGCCATTAATGTAGTCCGTATCACCGGTTAAATGCGCATATTCCCCTTCTTCCACACCCACATAAACGCCGCAAGACTTTCCTTTAATCCGTTTTCCCATATATCCTGCGTCTTCAAATGTATGCCATGCTTCCTCTAAGAAAATGCGCTGGCGCGGGTCCATGCTTTCCGCTTCTTTAGGTGATATTTGAAAAAACAGCGGATCAAATCGGTCTATGTCATTCAAAAATGCACCCCATCTTGGCACTGCTTTTTCTGAATCCCCGTTACCATCACGCCAATCCCATCGTTCTTTTGGAATTTCCGAAATGCAATTTTTTCCGTTCTTCAGATTGTCCCAAAATTCCTGAACCGTATCCGCCTGAGGAAATCTGCCGCTCATTCCGATAATGGCGATCGGCTCTGCATGATTTTGCTGAACACTTTTTCTTTTTCGGGATTCTTCGCCTTTAGCTGCTGCCGCATCATCTGTTGCAACTGGAGACTTTGGCAAGACAGGCTGTTTCCGAACGTCTTCCCGGTAAAATTCTTCAATCATCTCCTTATGATCCGTTAAAAAGTATCGGATCAGTTCTTTTAGAGTGGAATAGCCGAAAAATAAAGCCGGTGTTACTTCAATTTTGTAATGGTCGGACAATAGGTTTGAGAATTTGGCCAAATAGATCGAATCGAATCCGAAGTCGGCCCAATTTTTATTCATCTCTAACTTGTCCTTTGAGATTTTGAGCAAAGTATGGATATGCTCTTTCAAATCCATTTCAAGACGTTTTTCCACACTTAATGACTTGTTCTCATCTTGTCTTTCTATTACGGGATGAGTTGAAAGGGCCGGTTCAGGCTGTATATGTTCATTGAGTCCCAAAAAGCGCCGGGCGCGGCTAGGCTGACCTGCTATAATGAGATGCTGCGTATCTTGTTGAGATAAGATTCGTTCAAATATGCCGATACCTTCATCTGCCTCTAATAGACGCTGGCCGCTTGATTTCAGATACATATCGGTTGTCTCGGCATTACCGATTGCCATACCTCCGTCTTTCCACACAGGCCAGTTGATGACAAATGTTTTGCCTTGATTGAGATGATCATTTCTATAATGTGCGTAAGCCATTTGAAATCGATTCCCTATCGCATAATCGCAAAAACCAAAGTCTCCTAAAATAGCGGATGATGATGAAAAATAACAGATAAAATCAAGCGTTTCTTTTTTTAGCCATTCATCAAGCGCTATGGTTCCATTGATTTTCGGTTCAATAATGTGACGGAAACTTTCCATCTCTTTTTCAAAAATAGCAGACTCGCTTTCTAAACCTGCAGCATGAATGACGCCATTGATGGCTCCGAACCGTTCGATGCCGCGTTTCACGCAGTCTCCCATCGCAATCGGATCACAAACATCCGCCTCTGCGTAGATGACGCTGCTTCCCAAATTCTTTAATTTTTGTATTTGGTTTTGTTTTTCCTCATTGACAGGCGAACGGCCGGTAAGAATGATGTTTGCCGCATATTTTGCAGCCAAATGCTTGGCGAATAAATAACCTAGCCCACCTAATCCGCCTGTAATCAGGTAAGTCCCTCCATGCTTCAATAAGCTGTTTCCTGCTTGTATGGCTGCCGGTTCAATGATAGATACATAACGTTGTTCATCCTGATACAGGACGGTTTGTTCGCTTGCAGCCTGTAATTCCGTCCAGATCTTACGCGCCCAATCCTCCATTGATCTCCGATTCTGGCTGTCAATTGTTTGAAAAACGCCTGTGACTTTTGTATTCGGAAGGACCAGTCCGAGCGAACGTTCAAAACCGATCCATGATTCTACATAGCAGCGGTCCAGGCCATTTTCAAAACCTCCCGCCAATAACAGCCGGGAAGGCTGAAGCTTTGCAGATGCCATGGCTTGTAACAGATATACAATGCATGAGTAATCTTGAATACAACTTTGATCCTCTAGCGCCCATAAATAGAGAATCGCATCTACTTCACCGTGTTCTTCTTGAATGCGCCGGAATGCTTCCTTATATGCGCCGGGCTCATGTCGCAAAATACGATAGTGATATTGAGATTGTTTTTCAAATGCCGCACCTTGTGAAATAAAAATGATCCGCGTCTCTTTGTCAAAGGTTTGGACAGCTGAAACGAATGCTTGTTGTTTTTCAGGGTCAGAGAGAAAACAAACCAACGTTTTTATATTCTTACGGGCTGCTTCAGGTGCGCGCATCTCTTTCCAAGCCTCTTTAAACGTCATCAGCTGAAAGTCTTCTGCCGTCTCCTGCTGCTGTTCCATATGGTCCTCTGTGGATGCCGCTCTCCTTACAGCTGGTTTCTCTTCATTCACTGAGGCCCAGTAGCGTTCCTTTGCAAAAGGATATGTCGGCAGGCTGATCCGGATCGGCGCCTTGGTTCCATAAAGCTTGTGCCAATCAAAGGACAAGCCCTTCACCCAAAGATCCAGTAATTTTGTATATTTTCCTTTGCTTATCCAGGCATCTATAATCTTTTCCATATCTTCATCAGCTGAAAAGACAGCCAATGCTCTTTTGTTATGATCAGTACGGTCCCGGTACAGAGTATCTGTTTCTTCTTTACCTTCTATATAATGGTTCAGCTTGGTCTCAAGGTCTTCAATAGAATCTGCTATAAAGCCGAGCCTTTCCTCCATCGCTTCACGACCTGTTTGAAGGGTATAGGCCACCCTGACAAGATCTGTTTCGCTATATCTCTTTTCACTGATGGCCGCCAGCAGCTGTTCTGCTCTATCCCGAAGCCGTTCGCTATTTTTTGCTGACAGCACAATTAAAGCCGGCGGTTGAGCATATAGCGTTTGCGTCTCCGTTTTCGGAATATATTCTTCTATGACAATATGAGCATTTGACCCTCCCGCACCAAAACTGCTTAATCCTGCGCGTCTCGGCACCTCCTGCCCGTCAATGATCGGTCGTTTCCATTCTCCGAGTTCTTGCTGGACGATAAAAGGAGTATGGCCGAATTCAATATTTGGATTTAACCGTTCAGAGTGCAATGAAGGCGCGATTTGGCCGTATTTAAGCTGAAGCAGTATTTTTGTCAGCCCTGCGATGCCTGCCGCGCTTTCACAATGTCCGATATTGGATTTGGCAGAACCGATCGCACAGAACTGCCTGTCTGTTGTGTCTTCCTCAAAAGCTCTTGTTAATCCTGCGATTTCAATGGGATCACCTAATGCCGTGCCCGTGCCGTGAGCCTCCAGATAACTGATGGTCCGAGCCGAAATATTCGCTTTTTGAAAGGCTTCCTTCATTAACTGGCATTGCGCGTTCGGGTTTGGCACAGTATAGCCGTTGGTTTTTCCTCCGCTATTCACCATGCTGCCCTTAACGACACCGTAAATATGGTCACCGTCTTCAATCGCTTTTTTTAGAGGCTTTAAGATGACGGCCCCTACACCTTCTCCATCAACAAATCCATCCGCATCGTCCCCGAATGATTTGCATTTATCACCTGACGAGAGCATATTCATGACAGATAAGTTCTGGTAATGGATCGGGTCGACAATCAAATTGACTCCTCCGGCAATGGCGCATTCACTTGACCCGCTGTATATGCTTTCCAGCGCTAAATGAATGGCTGTCAGGGAAGAAGAACAGGCCGTATCAACGGCTATGCTCGGCCCTTGGAAATTCAAAAGATAGGACACCCTGTTGGCAATGGACCAGTAGCCGTAGCCAGTAGGGTAGTTTTTGTTCATCACTCCTGCAAATACGCCGATCTTTCTGCTTGAACACAGCGTTTCCGGCGTGTATCCCGCATCCTCAATACTTGCATATGCGGTTTGTAAAAATAATCGCTCTTGAGGGTCCATTCTTTCTGCTTCTAACGGAGAAATTTGAAAGAACAAAGGATCAAACTTATCCATATCCTTTATGAAGCCGCCCCATTTCGTATAAATCGACCCTTCTTTTCCTTTTTCTTCATCGTAATATGTCTTCCAATCCCAGCGTTCTTTAGGTATTTCTTCAATGCAGTTTTTTCCTTCTTTTAGATTGTTCCAAAAATCAGCAACCGTTTCCGCCTGAGGGTAACGTCCGGAAATGCCGATAATGGCTACATCTCGGCTGGTCATGGCTTGGGATGGCTCTTCTTGCTCCTTTTGGCTTCCAAGCTTGCGATAGCGCCGGGATTTTCTGAAGGTCTGCGGCGATTCTTGCGATGGCCCATCCTGAAGCAGCTTTGCCACTCGCTTGTCATTCTGCATTTGATGATCTAACCCCGTCAGCTTTATGAGCGCTTCTTTTTTTGTTTTGATTAAGTGCGCTACTAATGCATCAATGGTTTGGTACTCAAAAAATAACGTGCTGCTGACATGATCTAATACCTTACGTAACGTATTGGTCAGCTGGACGACGACGATAGAATCGATACCGTACTTTTCCAGCGGTTCAGACGAGTCAATCTTGCCGGCTGGGATTTTCAGCGTTTCTCCGATTAATTTTTTCATATACTCCGTACTTTTCTCTTGGAGTGCGGAATCTTTTGTTTGTCCGGCTTCCTCCGCCACGTTCATTTGTTCAGTCGCCGGGTCTTTCAACGGGCTTGAACGGAAATCCCTTACTGCCGGAAGCGCGTTTTCCTTTGGCGGGGTCACATTGCGAATGACCCCGTTGCTTTGTGCCGCAATGATTTGGTGGCTTAAGTCATGAGCTTTTTCCGCCGGGAAGAACACCGATTGATAGCCTTCACTTTCTAAAGCCTTTTCCCACGCATCAGGATATAAACCGGGACAGCCAGGTATACGAAGCTCAGGGTCTTCATACAGCCACCAGCCTTCCAAAAGTCCGAATGTAATATGAGGGAACAGGCTGTTGCCGGCCATTTCATTTAATAAGAGTAATCCGTTATGTTTTAGAACCGCTTTCGCATGACGCAAGGTTTGGCGGATATTTTTCGTCGCGTGCAGGACATTAGCCGCAATCACAATGTCATAGCCGCCTGCATCAATTTCCTGATTTACAATTGGTGCTTCCACGTTAAATATTTTATAGGTCAGATAAGGATTTTCTGGGCCATACTCTTTTTCCGCATGCATCAAAAATGCTTTGGATAGATCTGTATAGCAATATTCTTCAATGTTTTGTTGATAGCTCTTCAGCTTTTGAAAAATGCCCGCACTTGTACCGCCGGTGCCCGCGCCTATTTCCAAGATCCGAATGGATGCTTGCGGGTCTTCTTTCAGCCGCTCTTCTAAGTAAGCAATTAATGTATCAGAAAGCACTTGATTGAAGTAGTCTGCAACTTGATTGTGTTTATAGATTCCTTCCACCAATTCCATAGAGGAATGAGGGAACATAACATCCGTCGCTGGCACTTTTCCGGCCAGAATATCCGGCAATGCTTTAAGCATGGACTCTGCCAACACAACCATTGCTTTCGTATTGCTGTCTTTCAGCCACTCTGCCTTTTTCTCGCCCCATTCTTTCCAAAGCTCATCTATATTGTGGTCTGCTCTGTCTTTTGTCACCAATGACTCTCCATCTTGCTTAAGATCGTGATGCTCCAGAAGGAACGCTATGCTTTGCTGAAGCCATTTTTCATAAAAATCACGGGTTTTATTGTTTCGTTTAAAATGTTCCGCAGAAAATCTGTCACCTTTAAACAACCCGGCCGTTTGCAATTGACCTAAAAGAAGCCTGTAAAGGAAATCATCCAGTTCCTCATGCTTTACTCCTTTTATATGGTCTGCATTTGACCCTTTTTCTGACAAACGCCCTCTCAAGCTTTTTACGTCAACCTGAGGCTGGTGCGGATAAACGGTTATGGCCTCCATCTGATTCATGCCTTCTACTGCAACCGGTTTGGTTGTATGAATGAAAGCCGCTTGGCTGACCGGCCCCGAAAGCAGTGCTTGTAATGCGTTCATGCCTGCCTCCGGTTCAATCAAGCCTAGGCCTATTTGATCCATGAGCTGGACAAAATTCTCATCACCAGCCGCTTCGCTGTTTCCCCAATATCCCCAATTCATTACTTTTACCGGACACGTCCAGTTTTGTGAAAGCCGGTAAGCAAAAGCATCTGCAAAAGCGCAGCCGGAAGCATAATGGCTTTGCTTCACATTTTTGATATGAGCCACAAGCGAGGAGAAAAATAGGACAAAATCCAAATCTTCCCGCTCAAATACTTGAGCCATACACACACTCACATCTACCTTGGCCGCCAGCCCCGATCTGAATTCTTCAAGTCTCATATTTTCCAGACTTTGCTCAGATAAGTTCATCGCTGAATGAACGACGCCGTGAATGTGGGCATAACGCTCTTTCACTTTTTCGTAAGCTTGCTGCAAGGAGTTTACATCAGCTGCATCGGCAGCAATGTAGTGAGGCATAGGTCCGACGTTTGCAAGACGGTCTAATTTAGCCTGGATGGCGTCATTTAATGGACTGCGCCCAATCCAAATAATCTGCGCCTGATAGCTGCGGATCATATATTCACTCCACGCTTCACCAATGTATCCCGCACCGCCGATAACCACATACACTCCCCCTGTTTTATACAGAGTGCTGTTTGACGGTGAGTGTTGAAACGGGATCAATTCCTGCTGATGCCACTGCTGATTACGATAAGCCCAAGCATGCCCATGACGGTCAGCTGGAAGTGTAAACATCTGCTTGATTGGCCAAACACAGTCTTCCTCAAGATCAAGAAGCCGGATTTTCCAGTTCGGGTATTCCTTAGCCATTGTGCCGGCAAGCCCGTGAATACTGGCATGAGAAGGGTTTATTGATTCCTGTTGAACAACCGGCTGCGCTTGGACAGTGACAAGGCTCCATGTTACATCTTTGTCACCGTATCCTGATTGAAGAAGTGCTTTGACAATCTTAAAAACGTGAAGAACGTTTTTTTCCTGATCTTCAATAAACATATCCTCTGACATTATGTTCAGCTGGCGGGACGGAGCGATCCATATCACGTGATCAATGCTGCCGCATGCTTGCAGCTTGTTCGATATTGCTGAGATATCATCTGTTGACTGAACATCTAAAACTGTAATCTTCGAATCATGCTGTTTGATTAATCTCGGGTCATCCTCAGACCCTCCAATTAAAACTGCCCGCTCTTCAAAAGCTGGGAGATCATCCTCTGCATCTGCAGAAATAGGTTCCCAGACGGGAATCATCATCGTATGCCCGACTGGCGGATGCGCCGCATTTTCTGCCGCATTCGTTTTTGGTGCAGATGAATGTTCTCCTTCCAATGCTCTGATGGAAGCCCCTTTCATCCGAACACAAATGTTGCCGTTCTCATCGCATAAATCAATATCATACTTCCTCACTTTGTCATCCGCTTTGCTGTCCTGACTGTATCGAATAAAGGACCATATGTCAGAAGGGCAAGGGCCAAGGATGTCAAGTTCCTGCATTGCAAACGGCAGTGACAGTTTGTGTGTTTGAGTACCTGCGTTGACTGAACTTACAATTAAACCGATCGAAGCATGAAAAGCGGAATCCATTACACTAGGGTGAAGCATGAATTGCTGCTGGCCGCCTTTCAAGAAAGCGGGTAAGGAGATTTTTGCAAGCAATTGGTCTTGTCCCACGAGCACCTTTTCAATTCCTTGATAGCCCTCGCCATAGTCAAGCCCTATCTTCCGGAACGCCTCATAGCATTGGTCTGACGCTACGGTCTCCAGGCTGCATTGCGCCTGCAATGTTTTAATGTCTAAAGCCGGGATGTCCGTTACGTCGCCTATCCTTGCACTGCCCTGACAGTGTATGATCGGATTTTCATCCATATCTTCCGGTTCACTATAAATCTCATAGGTAATCTCTCCGCTATCTTCCGGATAAAGGCCGATATGTATCTCTTTCGGTTCGCTCTCAATCACGATAGGCCGTATCCACACGATATCTTTGAGTGACACCACTCTTTGTTCATCTTCCTGAACACCGGCTGCTTTTTCCGCTGCCTCACGGGCCATTTCCAAATAGGCTACGCCCGGCAAAATTTTCTGACCATTAACTACATGATCTGAGAGAAAAAACTCTTCGCCTGTAAAGGTAGAACTAAATCGCTGCTCAGTGAAGTCTGATGTGTTTCGGTGCAGCAGCGGATGTAATTGGGCATCGGTGCTGCTGTTTTTCGTTTCAGGTGCCGGTATCCAATAACGTTCTTTTGCAAACGGATAGGTCGGAACACTGATTTTGAGCGGCTTCTTATTCCCGTACAATTCTTCCCAATTCGCCGGCTTTCCTTGAACCCATGCTTCCGCCAATTTCTTCAAACCGCCTTCAGTAATCGGCTTCTGCACCGATTCCATTGCGGCTTGATTCACGCTGGACATAAAAAGATCATTCACATCTTTGACCTGTCCGGTCCAGCAATCATTGATCTTCTCATTGCCTGCCGCAAATGCTTTTAATTTAACGATTAAATCCTTTATGTCTGTCACCAGAAAAGCTGCTCGCTCTTCCATTGCTACGCGTCCTGACTGTAATGTAAAAGCAAGCTCAGAAAGATTGATGTCCTCATGAAGATAATCGAGCAGTTTCTTCACATAGGCTTGCAGCCTGTCTTTGTTTCTGGCAGACAGCGGAATGATAGCCGGTGCGGCTTCCGCTGCAGGAGACATAGAAGCTGCCGGGATGTATTCTTCCAGAATTAGGTGCGCATTTGACCCCGAAGCTCCGAATGAACTTAATCCGGCACGGCGGGGATAGGTGATGCTAGCCCCGTTTTCTGTCAATGTCGGCTGCTCCCATTCCTTTGTTTCATGCTGGACATAAAAAGGAGATTGATCCAGTTTAAGGTATGGATTCAGCTCTTGTGAATGCAAAGACGGCACCAGCGTTTTATAGTGCAGCTGAAGGGCGACCTTGCACAAGCCGCTGATTCCGGCTGCAGACTCGGCATGCCCAATATTTGATTTCACGGAACCGATGGAACAGAACTGCTTATCCTGCGTATCCCGGCTGAAAGCTTTCACCAGCCCTTGAATTTCAATCGGGTCTCCTAAGGAGGTGCCTGTGCCATGGGCTTCTACATAGCTGACGGTCCTAGGATTGATTCCTGTTTTCTCTAAGCAGGCTTCGATGACGTCAGCTTGCGCCACAGGACTTGGAACCGTAATTCCGCTTACCTTTCCTACATGATTAATGGCACTTCCTTTAATGACGGCATAGATCCGGTCCCCATCCTGCTCTGCTTTTTTCAGAGGCTTCAGCAGAACCGTTCCGACGCCTTCTCCCGATACATAGCCGTCGCCGTTTAGACCGAACGTATGGCAATATCCGTCGCTGGAATGCATTCCCACACTGCCATAGCTTATATATTTAGCCGGATGCAGCGACAAATTAACTCCGCCCGCAAGTGCCACCTCGCATTCTCCATTTCGGATGCTCTCTATCGCCAAATGAACGGCGGTCAAAGAAGAAGAGCATACAGTATCCACCGCCATACTCGGTCCGTGGAAGTTACAGTAGTAAGAAACCCGATTGGCGATTTGAGCATAATTCAGTGACAAAGGAAATGGGTTGTCTTCAGATAAAGCCTCCGCTCCAATCAGGGAGTAATCTTTATGCATAACGCCGGCAAATACGCCGACATGCTGTCTTTTATGTCTGCCTTGCGGTGCTGCAAGCGTGTTTGGTGTATATCCCGCATCTTCAATCGCTTCCCAGCAAGCCTCTAAAAACAAACGTTCTTGGGGATCCATGTTTTCTGCTTCTCTGGGAGATATTCTGAAGAATTGAGGATCAAAGCAATCTGCATCCTCGATAAAGCCGCCCCATTTTGACACAGGCTTCCCGGCAGGCGATTTCAAATGGCTGAATTCCTGCCAGTCCCAGCGCGATGGCGGAATTTCAGTGATGCAATCCATGCCCGCCTTTAGATTCTTCCAAAATGCTTGGATATTTTCAGCCTTGGGATAACGGCCTGCCATCCCAATGATCGCAATGTCTCCGCAGGCTTTCGATACAGTTTCATCAGCCTTTAATGATTCCGGCTCCGGATCTTCCGGCATAGGTAAAGGAGACTGGCGGACAACGTTGTCCGCCTCTCCAAATGAAAAGTGTTCAGCAAGATAAGCTGACAATTCTGCAATGGTTGTGTATTCAAACAGCAGGGTCGGAGAGAGATCCGCCCCTATCTTGGAACCAATCGCCTGAACGGTTTCAAGCAAGGAAGGCGAGTCCAAACCAAGCTCATAGTACCCGGCATGTGTTTCAATCTGTTCTGCCGGTTTTCCAAGCTGTTCAGCCAGAAGCTGACGTAAAAACTCTTCAATTGCAGCATATTCCCGGCTGTTGTCTGCACTTGCCGTCTGAACAGATTCGTTCCGCTGCATCAGTGCTTGAGACCTATTCGTTTCCTTTCTTTCCGGATGAATGGCTTCCGCTTCGCGCACAGATTTACTTGCAAAGTTTTTAAGCTCGGCTACCTTTTTTCCTTGTTGATTGAAATATTCAATCGTCATATAAGTAAGTTCTTTCTCCTGACGAACTGAAGAAGATTGAATGCGAGCAGCACATTCTTTCTGTAATAATTCCGAAGCGGAAAAGGATTCATAAAACAAAGGCAGATAAAGAGTCTGTCTGTCTTGATTCGTATTCGAGAGCAGGACGCTTGACCCTAATCCGCTGCCGTCAATGAGAGTCGGATGGAACATAAACGACTCGGAATGAACCAGAGCTTCTTGGCCGACAGAAATATCAATAAGGGCGCCTTCACCCGTTTCATATATCTTTCCTTTTGCCTTCATCATCCCTGTATGCACCAATTCATGACGGCGGCACTGGTCATAGATATCGTGCAAATCTACAACTTTGTCAGCCGTTTTTTCCCAATGAGTCATATCAATGGTTTCGCTGAAAGCAACAGATTCTCTTTGATGCATTTCTGCAGTTACATATTGTTTTTTGTCTGTTAACAAGTCTCCTTGCTGTTTTTGTCCGTCAATTTGAATAACCCATTTTCCTTCGTTGTTTTCAGACACGTGAATAGAAAGAATGATGTCATATTGCTCTTCCGCGATCAGCGGGTGAAAAATGGTTACATGTTTAAGTTCAAGTTCTTGATAAGCGTAACCGTGTTCTTGAAATACTTGATAAATGAGATCTATATAAGCAAGGCCGGGTAATAACGCTTGTCCATATACCTTATGATTTTGCATAATAGGATGCTGTAACGATAGGCTTAATTGTTCAGTTATCATTTCTTCCCCACTCCTCTCTTATTTGAATGTTTTCCAAAACATTTCTTTAGGAGCACCCTTGGCCGGAAGCTCTTGCTTTTGCACGGTACGAGCTGATGCGGCGGCTTTCTGTTTTAAAATAGGCTGCCGATTTAATGCCGGAAGCGGCAGAGGTTTTCTTCGAATCGGACGCTGAACCGATTCCTGCCAAGCTTCTACAATCAGATGGGCATTCGTTCCTCCATCCGCAAAACAATTAATCGCTGCAGTCGGCACTTCTGCCGCCGCCCATTCAACTTGTGTTTTACAAAAATACAAATCAGTTTCTTCTATATCAAAATGCGGCATTTTTTGGTCGCCCGACATAAACGGGACCAATCGGCGATGCTGCAGCATCAATGCGACCTTTATGAGACTGGCGATTCCTTCTGCACATAAAGGGTGTCCGATATTAGGCTTAACTGATCCTAATCCTAAAGGAGCTCTGCCGCTGGAACGGTAAACGGACTGGACCGCCTTAAGCTCAAGTAAATCCGTCACCACCGAGCCAGAACCGTTCGCTTCGATATAGCTGATGTCTTCAGGTTTTTTGCCGCTTTTTTCGAGCGCCGTCTGCATCACGTCCTTCTGTGCCTGCAGATTCGGAGTAGAGGGTCCCGCGGTCCTTCCGTCATTATTAACAGCAGCGGCTTTAATGACAGCATAGATGGAATCTCCGTCTTTGAGCGCTTGCCTCACCGTTTTGACTAACACCATGCCTACGCCTTCTCCCAACACCACACCGTCTGCACGCTTGTCAAATACATGGAAAGACGGCTTTTCACATAAAAGGCCCCGCTCTTGGAACATGTGATGCGCAGCATCTGTATCAAGCAAACTGACACCGCCGACTACTGCAGCGTCAATATCACCGCTCCGTAAAGCTTGAATGGCCATATTTAAACCGACCAAAGCAGAGGAACAAGCTGTGTCCATCACGATACTCGGACCGCGCAAATCGAAAAATTGAGAAATATTAGCCGCTAAATAGTTTTGCCCTCCGGCTACAATCGGGTTACGTGCTTTTGAAAGACTGGATGGATCAGGTTTGTGCTGACTGCGCCCGCCTATATAAACACCTGCCTGCATTCCTTTAATTTCCTTTTGTGTATACCCGGCGTGATGCCACAATTTCAAGCTTTCTTCCAATACAGCTAAAGCCTGAGGATCCATTGCCCTGACATCGTCTTCCGACATAAGGAAGAATTCAGAATCAAATCGCTCCAGGTCATCAATTACGCCGGCATAATACGGACTGGAATAACCCCAGCGTTCAGGCGGAACAGGTCTGATGGCTGATCGTCCTTCAGCTATTAAATCCCAATATGACTCAAGAGTGTCAGCTCCGGGAAACCGGCAAGTAAGACCGATAATCGCGATGTCTTCTGTATGATTCACCGGTTTCATCTCACGGCTCTTTTCCGGTTCCGCTTCGCCAAGAGATACCGCATTCAGTGAAGGCGGAGATATGGCAGACTCATGCTCTTTTGAGGTGGAGCGGCATACTGCATTTGATAGGGAAGATTCATAAGCAGACACCAGCCACTTTGCAAAAGACTCTATCGTTGAATATTCAAATAAAATGGACGGATCAATGTCCCCTTCTATCTTCTGATTGATCTGCTGTAATAACTGAGCCAAAATGATCGAATCCACGCCATACTCTTGAAATGGTTCATCGGTTTCAAGATCCTTGGGGTCTATCTTTAACTCATCAGAAAAGATCTTTACAAGCCAGGCTGTCGTTTCATGCAGCAGGTTTTGAACGGCTTGATCGCCGCTTGCCTCAGAACTTGGAAACGGCATACTTATCACAGAATCTGGCTGAATCGACTGCTGCATCAGCTGATGCGGCTGCCATACATCTAGATCGGTCACTGCCGGCAGGATCACGGCATGTCGTTTTTCAGACAGAATCTGATCTAAAAGGTGCAATCCTTCTTCATTTTTCAAGCTTAACAGCCCGGTCTGTTCCAAAGCTTTGCTTCGAACCTCACCTAAACCGGTTTCCTTCCAGTTGGGCCACTGGATGCTGACAATCGGACAATCATCAGAATGTGCCTCTGCAAAATAGTCCATGTAAGCATTCGCCATGGCATAATCAGCTTGGCCTGATGCAAGAACCGGAATAATCCCTGATACTGATGAAAACAGAACGAAAAATTGCAGCGGCTCTTCTTTGAGAATGTCAAATAATGTTTGAAGGCCTTCGACTTTAGGCTCCAACACCTGTTGAATGTCTTCTGCGGACTTTCTTATAAATGCCGGATTTTTCGTATTCACCATACCGGCACAATGAATGACTCCGCCAATTCCCCCCATGGTGTGCTGGATTGCTTCAAGGCTCTCTTTCACAGCATGCGGATCGGACAGGGAAAGAGACAGCACTTGCACGTGTGCGCCCAAAGCTTCCAACTCTTGGACCGCTTGAATTTTTTTTGCAAGCGGCGTGTTTTGCCGACTGAATGATTCCCACTGTGCACGAGGTGGCAGCGGCTCACGGCCAGTAAGCACTAATCGTTTAACTCCGTATGTTTGCACAAAATGCCGAGCGCATAGTAATCCGAGACCTCTTGTCCCGCCTGTAATCAGCAGCACCTTGTCTGTCGGAAACGATATTGATTGATGCTCGCTATCCTCATGGGCAGATCTTTCTTCCAAAAATGCTCGATAGCGCTGTCCGTCCCGATAACAAACTTCGGTCTCTGTACTGTCAGCACTAAACTCATCTGCGATCAGCCTCGCCAACTCTGTCTCTTTTGCCGCTTCATCTGCATCCATGTGTCTCGATTTGAGATAACTGTATTCGCTTTGAAGCATACGATATAAACCGCTTCGAGAGGCGCCTGATAAATTGACATTTCTATTTTGAAACGATTCCAGCCCTTTTGTCACACACATGACGGTTAAACCTTGTTTGTGTTTACGTCCATGCTCAATCAGCTTTTGCAGCGGGCTGATCCATTTCATGGATTGGTTATCGCTCATTTCACACCCGGCCAAATCCACTGCGCCATCGAAACTCTCCCAGTCCGCATCTGAGAAATCGGTGTGTCCTTCAATATCAAAAATATGATATTTTGAGAAATACTTAGAAAGCTCTTCAGCCAACGTCATTGTCTTCGGACTGGCCAATATGGCCACCGTCCGGTTACCTTTTTCCTTCGCAGCAATCGGGCAAAGCTCCCATTGTTTTTGTAAAAAGCAATGCCGTCCCCCAGTTTCAGGACTTGCAGAACTGCTGCTTGCTGCAGCTGTTTCTTTGGGCAGCCAATAATACTCTTTTGCAAATGGATAAGCGGGGAGACTGATTCGATAAGGTTTTTGATCTTCATAAAGCTCGTTCCAATCTACACGAAGCCCTTTCACCCATAAATCTGCTATTTCTTTAATCTTTCTCTTCTCTATCCATGTTTGCAGCAATGTTTTGGCATCACCATCTGTTTCAAAAGCTTTAATGTCACTTTTTTTCGTTTTCACATGAGCAGAATAAATCCCAGCATGCTGAACATCGGCGATATAATCCTCTAATGTTTTGACAAGCGATTCTCTTGAATCTGCCAAAAACGCCATCCGATAATCCATCGGCTCCCGGCCAACCTGAAGGGTGTATGCCATATCAGCCAGATTTATATCTTCATGGGATTCCGCAAAGTCTTTCATCAATCGGGCATAACCTTTTAATTGCTCTGTCTTTTTCGCAGATAACACAAATAACTTTTGGCTATCCTGGTCTGATGGCCTGTCATTGTGCCTTTTAGGCTGATATTCTTCAATCACAAGGTGGGCGTTCGTCCCGCTGTATCCAAAGGAACTCACACAGGCTCGCCGCGGCTGTCCTTTACTCGTTTCCCAGTGCTTAAGCTCGGTATTTACATATAAAGGCGAATCTTCAAATTGAAAATGCTCATTAGGCGTTGTGAAATGTAAAGTAGGCACCAGTGTTTCGTGTTTCATGCACATTAACACTTTTTGGACGCTAGCTACCCCTGCCGCCGCCGATGTATGACCGATGTTGCTTTTCACTGAACCGATCGCACAATATTTCTTTCGGTCTGTTTTCTCTTTAAATACGGTCGATAGGGCTTCTAATTCAATCGGATCCCCTTGTTTTGTTCCCGTGCCGTGCATTTCTACATAACTGATGCTCTCAGGGTGTATATCATATTTTTCATATATGTCACGTTCTAAGTCCATTTGGCTTTTTGCACTCGGCGCTGTAATTCCATTCGTTTTTCCGTCCTGATTAATTCCTGAACCGATAATGACTCCATATATATGATCATTAGCTGCTTCTGCGTCTTTGAGTCGCTTTAGGACTAACGCTCCTGCACCTTCGCCGGGTACGAAACCATTTGCGCTATTATCAAACGCTTTGCATTGTCCATCCGGCGATAACATCCCGGCTTCACACATGCTGATGTATGATTCCGGAGTGAGGTATAAGCTCACGCCGCCAACCAACGCCATATCAATTTCTTTATTTAATAGAGCTTGGCGGGCCAAATGGGTCCCGACTAATGAGGAAGAACAAGCCGTATCGATAGGAATGGCAGGGCCTTTTAAATTAAGATAATACGGAATACGTGCTGCCGCTATAGCAAAACTGTTCCCCGTGGCGCTTGCTCTGGCCTGATGCTGATTCAGCATCATCCCGTATTCATTGCTCATGATACCCAGATAGACTCCGCACTTTTTATCATTTAATGTTTGGGCGTTATATCCGGCATCCTCAAATGCTTTATAGCCTTCCTGTAAAAATATTCGATGCTGCGGATCCATCAGTTCAGCTTCTGACGGCGGTATATTAAAAAATAACGGGTCAAAATGCTCGATATCATCTAACATTCCTAGTGATTTACAGTATATTTTCCCTTTTTGATTCAGAGCCGGGTCATAATATTGGTTCACATCCCACCGAGATTTCGGAATGTCCTTGATTGAATTTCTGGCATGGACTAAGTTATCCCAATATGTGCTTACGTCACTTGCGCCGGGGTATCTTCCTGACATCCCGACAATGGCTATCGCATCCGCTGGGTAATCTTGTTCAAATCGGGCTGTTTTCTTTTCGGGTTCCTTTACCGGCTTTAATTGAACAGGCTGAATCGGTACGTCTGCCGGCTTCGCCTCAAGTGATGCTATAGGCTTTACAGACACTTCTGAAGGCGAATTGAGATTCTTTGGCTTGACTTCCTTTTTTCCTTTGCCTCGTTTGACCAGCTCAGTTTTTAGAAATCCCGCAAAATCACGAATCGTCGGATAATCATAAACTTTGGTTACGGTCAATGACGTATTGTACTGCTTATTAACCGCCTTTACCCATTCAAGCCCCGTAATAGAGTCCATTCCGATATCAATGAATGTGTCGTCGATATCCACCTCGTGCTGATCCATGTAAAGAACATCGGCTATACTTTCCTTCAATTCTTCATGGAGCGTTTCAACTGTTTCCGGATACTGGCTTGTCGCCGATATTTCCGCGGCTGCATACTGAATGTCTTCTATGGGTTCATTATGAGCGGGCTGCTGATTGCTTAATGGCTGTAAAGAAATATTGACCGGTTTAGCTGACACTGTTTCTGTCCGGTTTATCGGCATATGTGTATCTGGCGCTTTCACCGCGAAAACTCCTGCCGTTTTTTCACCTTCAGCTTGTTTACTTAATTCACTTTTTAAAAATGCTGCAAAATCACGGATCGTCGGATAATCATACACCTTTGTAACAACGAGTGACGTACCATATTGCTTGTTAATCGCTTTAATCCATTCAAGCCCTGTAATAGAGTCCATTCCGATATCAATGAATGTTTCATCCGGATCGACTTCATGCTGGTCCATGTATAACACTTCTGCTAAGCTTGCCGTCAGTTCATCACACAGCACTTCGGCAGAAAGGGATCGATGCGGCTCCGAAGCGACATTTTGCAAGTCTTCAGTTCCATTACTTGGTGTTATCGCCTGAACTGCCAAGGGCTGCAAAGAGATATTGGCAGGCTTGCTGCTGACTCTGCGAGAAATCGATGGCTCTTGACTGACAGGCTGTACTGTAACGACAGGTTTGACCGTTTCAACTGGTTTAATTGGTTTAATCGGTTCAACCGGTCTGACTGAATTTTTTTCGACGGTCTGCCGCTCATTTTCTTCTATCCAATAGCGGTCTCTTGCAAAAGGATAACTAGGCAAGCTGATGCGCTGCGGTTTGTCATCTTGATAGAGCATGTTCCAATCGATGTTCAAACCTTTTACCCAAAGGTCTAAAAACTTCGTATATTTTCCTTTTCGTATCCAAGCTTCGATTGTCTTTGCCATGTCTTCATCAGCCGCAAACACGGCCATGGTTTCTTTGTTTCGTTTGACTTGTCCGCGGTATAGATGTTCGGTATTTTCCTTCCCGGCAATAAATTCATTCAGCTTTTCTTCGAGTCCTTGCATATTTTCAGCCACAAGCGCCAAACGCTCGTCCATCGCTTCACGCCCGACTTGAAGCGTGTATGCCATACGGATCAGATCCTTTTCAGAATACCTTTTGTCACGAATGGCACCCAGCAGACTTTCAGCACGCTTTTGAAGCCTCTCTTCATTCTTTGCTGACAGTACGATGATGGCCGGCTGTTGATTCGCAGACGGAGCTGACATCGTCGGCTCAGATTTCGGAATATACTCTTCTATCAGCACATGAGCATTTACTCCTCCAGCGCCAAACGAAGAGATGCCTGCGATTCTTGGATATTCAATTTGTTGTCCATTCACTTGAATGACCGGCTGCTCCCATTCTTCAAGCTCTTGCTGCACTTTGAATGGAGAATTGAGAAAATCAATATTCGGATTCAGTACTTTTGAGTGCAGTGAAGGTGCCAGCTGCCTGTGCTTCATTTGCAGCAATACCTTTGTCAGCCCGGCGATACCTGCCGCACTCTCACAATGGCCGATATTGGATTTGGCTGATCCGATGGCGCAAAACTGTTTGTCTTTTGTTTGTTCTCTAAACACTTTTGCCAGTCCGGTTATTTCAATCGGATCTCCGAGGGATGTCCCAGTGCCGTGCGCTTCGATATAGCTGATTGCCCGCGGATCAACTTTCGCTTCCGTAAGCGCCTTTTTAATTACAGCTGCCTGAGCATTCGGATTAGGGACTGAGTATCCGTTTGTTTTTCCTCCGTGATTAATGGCTGTTCCCTTAATGATTCCATAAATGTGGTCACCATCTTTAACAGCTTTAGACAATGGCTTTAGAAGCGCGGCTCCGACGCCTTCACCCGGCACATAGCCGTCGCCTCCCTGTCCAAAGCTTTCACATCGGCCTTTGCTTGACATAAATTTGTTCTGACCCAGCATCAAATATTTATTTGGATGGATCGAAACATTGACCCCGCCCGCAAATGCCGCCTCACATTCTCCGCGCTGTAAACTTTGGCAAGCCAGATGTATCGCAGTTAATGAAGAAGAGCACATTGTATCCAACGCGATGCTCGGTCCATGGAAATTAAAGAAATAGGATACCCGGTTCGCTATGGAGGATGGGTTTCCGGTCAGAGCCAGCGGTCTGCCCCGCACCTGTTCTTGCGCTCCGTATAATTGGTATTCTTCGTACATGGCCCCAACGTAAACTCCGACGTTCCCGCCCAGTTCAGCATCTTTTTCACGGCCAAGATGCTCTCTTGTATATCCCGCATCTTCCATCGTTTCATAAACACACTGTAAAAATAAACGTTCCTGCGGGTCCATCATTTTTGCTTCCCGAGGAGAGATGTGGAAAAATTGCGGATCAAACTTATCTACATCATTGATGAAGCCTCCCCATTTGCTGTAGGTTTTTCCCGCTTTGTCCTTATCTTCATCATAATAAAGGCTGTGATCCCAGCGGTCTTCCGGAACCTCAGTAATGCAGTCATGGCCCTCCTTCAAGTTTTTCCAAAATTCGTGGATGTTGTCCGCTTGAGGATAGCGTCCGGAAATACCGATAATCGCAATATCTTCACTGTCATTTTTACTTGGCTGCTCTTGCACTTTCATTCGCAAAGGAGCAAACCCGGGTTTCTTTCGGCCATAAGTGACCGGTTTTACATGCTTGGCCTCTGAATCTGAGATGTCAACCTTTTCAGAAGGAGGCGCTTCTTCTGTTTCAATTCCCAAAATGTCTAACATCGTTTCCTTGTGTGATTCAATAAAATATTCTGTTAAGGATGTAATGTTCTGATATTCAAAGAACAATGTTTTGGACAATGAACCGAATACCTTTTCTAACTGACCCGTCAAGTGCATGATCATAATAGAATCTATTCCGTAATCTTCCATAGGAGCCGCGGCATCTATACGGTTTACCGGGAGTTTAATAACAGCAGAAAGCACTTTTTTGAAATAATTCTCCCCTTTTTCTCTCAGCAACTCCTCTTGGACTTTCAGCACGGAATTTTCGTTCTCTGCATACGGCTTCCCGCTGCTGCCGCTTGTATTTTGAGCAGAATTGTTTGCCGTTTGCTGTAAAAACGAATGGATTTTCTTCACTACGCCTTGTGCCACCATCAGTTGCGCTTTTCCTGAAGCCCATCCGCGATATAATGCCTGAATGCCGCTTTCTGTTTCCATGGCTATCATGCCGGTATCCCGTGTCAGCATCCGTTCAGTTTCAGCATCAACATGCATGCCCCCGTCTTTCCACAACGGCCAGCTTATGGAGAGTGTTTTTCCATAACGATTGTGTAACGCCGCTTGGCTATTCCGGTATTCGCTGAATGTATTCATAAATGCATTCGCCATTGCATAATCCGCCTGTCCTGCGCTTCCCACTGTTCCGGCTCCTGAAGAAAACAGAATGAAGAAGTCGAGCGGTATATCTTTCGTTGCCTCGTCAAGGTTGACCAGACCGGTTACCTTTGGAGCCAGCACTTCTTGGATTTCTTCTTTCTTTTTCTTAATGATGAAATTGTCTCTGATGATGCCTGCGCTATGAATGATCCCGTTCAGACTGCCATACTCCTTTTGAATCTCTTCGGTTAAAGCATGAACAGCTTCTTTTTCTGTAATATCGGCTTGCTTATATACCATGCGCGCTCCTGAATGTTGTAATTCCTGGAGCTGGGACATCTTCCTGTCATCTAGCGGAGATCGTCCTGTAAGAATCAATACAGCCTCTTTTGTTTGATGTGCAATTTCGTTGGCAAATATCAAACCAAGACCGCCAGCTCCGCCTGTGATAAGATAAACCCCTTGATCTCTCCACGGCACTTTTACGCCCAGTTGTTCTGCGTCTGTTTCTCTCCATTCGCCGACATAACGTTTTTCGTTCCAATAACGGATGTGTTTGTCACTCGGGCATAGCCTGTTTTCTTTTATTGTTCCGGCCATATCGTCTGCATTCATACCGGAATCGATTTCAATCAGTTGGCCTGTCAGTTTTGGATTCTCCAGCTGTGCCGTTTTAAGCAGTCCTGTCAGGCCGCTGAGAAGCTGCGGGTTGCTCTGTGCAGGGACAGCGATCTGGATTAACATCTTTCCGCCGGATTTTGCGTTTAGTGTCTGTTGTATTTCTTCAAATGCCTGTACGGCATATGTTTCAAACCGTTCATGTATCGCTTGACGATTAGAATGCAGTATCACACAGTCAAGTTGTGCTTGAATTCTTTCGGTTAGTTTTTCTTCTATATCACAAACAATCACTTTATGTTCTTTATATTCAATTGATCTATCCTTTTCTGAAATGGCTTTTTCTTCCCAGACATGCTCGAACAAGAGCGTTCCGATTGCCGGCGCGGCGTCTGCCCCATCTGTTTCGTTTTCTAAAACTCTGGAAGAATAGCCTTTCATTCTCACGCATACCAGTCCCTCTTCATTACACAAATCAATGTCAAGCTTCTGGACACGGTCCTGCGCCGTACTTCCCTGGCTGTATCTAACGTGCACCCACATCGCGGACGCGCAGCCTCTGAATATTTGAATATCCTGTAATGCGAAAGGCAGCATTGCTTTGCTTTCTGTCGGGCTTGAATCTCTGTTCCCAAGCTTCAAGCCTATAGATGCCTGGAATGCAGAATCCAGCATGCTTGGATGCAGAATATAACGGTCTTGTGTAAAGGAAACGGCAGATGGCATGGACAGCTTAGCGAGAACTTCGTTTTCCCCTGCATAGATCTTGTCAATCGCTCTGTGGCCGGCACCGTACTCAATCCCCATATTTTTATAAGCTTCGTAGCATTCATCGGGTGAAAGAATACGCTGGCTGCAATTGTTTTTCAACTGTTGAATGTCCAATACAGGAGGTTCATCAGCCTGATAAAGCACTGCGCTTCCTTGTCCGTAAATGATAGGCTCCTTTTCTAAACTGTCAGGCTCCTTATACAGTTCATACGCGATTTCTCCATTGTCTTCCGGATATAGGCGAATGTGTATGTCCGATTGCAGATCGGTTACAGCAAAAGGGCGTATCCAGACAATATTTTGAAGCCGGATGCTGGCTTGCGATTGCTCCCTGACCGCTTGTTCCACTGCCGCCCGAACCATTTCTAAAAAAGCGGCTCCGGGCAAAATACGCTGGCCTTTAATGACATGATCTTTAAGGAAAAATTCACTTCCCGTAAACTCCGACCGAAAACGCACGCCCGACATATCGGATACGTTTTGATGAAGCAGAGGGTGAATGACATGATCTTCTATCGAATTCGTTGCCGCCATATCAGTTCCGATTTCTGCTTCCGGCACCCAATAGCGAACTTTTTCGAAAGGATATGTCGGTAAGCTGATGCGTTTTGGTTTGTTTTCTCCGTACAAGAGCTTCCAATCAACAGTAACTCCATCAGCCCACCGTTTGGCGATGATCTCGAAACTGCCTTCTTCCAACCATTTATGTACCATTGCGGGAGAGTCCGAATGATCGCCGTTCCCTCTGTTCACGCGGCCGTTCCAACAATTGCGGATCGATTCTTTCCCTTGACAGAAGGCTTCCAATTGTCCGATCAACTCCGGAATGCCGCTTGCTACAAAAGCAACCCGTTCTTCCATCGGTTCGCGGCCCACCTGCAGTGTATAGGCCAAATCTGAAATGTGAATGCCATCATGAAGGAAGTCCAACAGCCGTTCCGCATAGTCATGAAGCCGTTCCTTATTGCGGGCAGACAGCGGAATGATCACAGGCTTGTCCTCAGGCGAAGAAATGTGCTGCTCCGCTATTTCAGGAATATATTCTTCCAAGATAATATGCGCATTTGAGCCTGTTGCTCCAAACGAGCTGATCCCCGCCCGGCGCGGGCAGCTGATTTCCTCGCCATTCTCCTTGATAACAGGCTGTTTCCATGTTTCTGTTTCATGCTGCACATAAAATGGCGATTTCCTGAAATCTACATACGGATTCAGTTCCTCTGAATGTAGAGAAGGCACAAGCGTCTGATGATGAAGCTGCAGGGCAACCTTGCTCAATCCGCTGATACCTGCGGCAGATTCCGCATGCCCGATATTCGATTTCACTGAACCGATTGAACAAAACTGCTGATCTTGTGTATATTGCCGGAAGGCTTTCACCAGTCCCTGTACCTCAATCGGGTCTCCTAGGGACGTGCCGGTTCCGTGTGCTTCCACATAACTGACGGTCCGCGGGTCAATCCCTGTTTTGTCCAGGCATGTCTCAATGAGATCAGCCTGCGAAACAGGACTCGGCACAGAAATCCCGCTTACTGTTCCCACGTGGTTAACAGCACTTCCTTTAATCACAGCATAAATTCGGTCTCCGTCTTCCACCGCCTGGCGTAAAGGTTTTAATAATACCGCACCGATTCCTTCAGCCGGCACATAGCCATCCCCGTCTTTACCGAAAGTGCGGCAATAGCCATCGCTGGAAAACATATCCCAAACCCCGTATGTCATATATTTATTCGGATGCAGTGATAAGTTAACTCCTCCTGCCAATGCGACTTCGCACTCGCCGTGGCGGATGCTTTCCAGCGCCAGATGTACGGCAGTCAGAGAGGAAGAACATACCGTATCGACCGCCATACTCGGGCCGTGAAAATTGCAAAAATACGAAACCCTGTTGGCGATTTGCGCATAGTTCAAAGAGAGAGGAAACACATTTTCTTTTGATGCAGCCTCAGCTCCGACTAACGTATAATCCTTATGCATGACACCCGCAAAAACACCTACATGCTGTCTGTTATTCCGGCCTCGGGGTTTTGCCAGTGTCTTCGGCGTATAGCCCGCATCCTCAATTGTTTCCCAGCAAGTTTCCAAAAACAGACGCTCCTGAGGATCCATTGTTTCTGCTTCCCTTGGTGTTATTCGGAAAAATTGGGGATCGAAACAATCCGGATCTTCTATAAAACCTCCCCATTTAGAGATTTTCTTTCCTGAAGGAGATGTTAAGCCTTCAAAGCGGCGCCAATCCCAACGCGATTCAGGGATTTCACTGATACAATCTTTCCCCTCTTTCAAATTGTTCCAAAATTCATGAATATTGTTTGCCTTCGGATACCGGCCCGCCATGCCGATAATCGCAATGTCTCCTTCCACAGCCGGCATGAGTGCAGGAGCGTGAGAGGAGGCAGAACTGACATTTTCCTCCCTTTTCTCGGAAGCCCCTTGACCAGTTACGCTAGCTTTACGATCAATCTGATGAGAGGAATGGGAGGCAGCAAAATGTTCGGCGTGCTCCTTGGCAAGAAACGCAGATAGTTCCGCGATAGTCGTATATTCAAACAGCAGCGTCGGAGAAAGACTCTCGCCGATTTTGTCACTAATGGTTTCTACCACATCCAGCAAACCGGAGGAACTCAGACCCATTTGATAATAACCGACCTGCTTTTCGATCTGTTCTATCGGTATATTTATTTTGTCTCCTATTAACCGGCTGACAAATTGTTCCGCTTCGCCGTATGGTCCCGCATGATCGACTGACGCAGACACTTCTTCCATTCCGGCAGTAACAGATTCAGCAGGTATATCTGCCTTTGTTTCTTGATTCGGCTGCATAGTCTTGCGTTCCCCATTGATAAGCTCGGCTTCGCGCACAAGTTTACTTGTAAAGTTTTTTAATTCAGCCACTTTTTCTCCGGAAGCGTTGAAAAATTCCATCGTTAAATAAATGAGTTCTTTTTCCCGACGGATCGAAGAGCGCTTAATTCTCGTCATGCATTGCGTTTGCAAAAGTTCTGAAGCGGAAAAAGATTCATAGAACAGAGGCAAGTACAGCCTCTGTTCCCCTTTCAGTAAAGACGACAGCATGTGGTTTGAGCCTACCCCGCTCCCGTCAATGAGAGTGGGGTGGAACATGAACCCCTCGGCATGAAGCATGGCTTGTGAGCCAAGAGACAAATCAATGAGAACGCCGTCTTCTCCTTCGTAAATTTGACCTTCCGCCTTCATATATCCGCTGTGCACCAATTCCTGGCGTCTGCATTGTTCATAAACATCATGCAGCGGAACAATGACTTTGGCACATTCTTTGATGTTAATAAGATCAAGTGTCTCTTCAAAAGCCGGCATAGCACCGATGTGCATTTCTGCTTTGATATAGAGTTTCTCTTCTGAGTTCGTTTTGCCGTTACGCTTTTCATAACCTTTTATCGTTATCTGCCAAAGCCCTTCCTTTTTCTCCTTACATTCGAGATTGAGCATAATCACTGTATCCTGTCCTGCAGCTAACGGCTGATAGATAGATAAATTACGCAATTGAAGGTCGGTAAAGGAATAATCCCGTTCTCTGAATATTTGATAGATCATATCAATATAAGCCAATCCTGGAAGCACTTCTTGTCCGTATACCACATGGTGACGAATAAACGGATTTTTCAGCGATAAGGTGATTTGCTTCGTTATGGTTTTCACGTTAGACCTCCACTTCATAAGTATCCCATATGTTTGTCTTATCCATTTTTAAGGTCTCCGTTTCCGGCTTTGAATCATCAGACGGGAACGGCCGTTTCTTTAATTCCGGCGGGGATAAAGGGCGCCGCCTTATTTCACGGTTTTCGTCTTTATCCCACGCCTCTATAATGACATGGGCATTTGTGCCTCCGTCGGCAAAGCAGTTAATTGCCGCAGCAGGAAGGGATGCCGTCCATTCTGCCAGCGTTCGGCTGAAAGTGATGTTCGCTTTTTTCCTATCAAAATGCGTCATTTCCTTTTCACCAGACAAAAATGGAACAAAACTGCGATGCTTCAGCATCATCACAACCTTGATAAAGCTTGCAATCCCTTCGGCACAAAGCGGATGTCCGATATTTGGTTTGATTGATCCAAGACTCAGCGGAATTGAATTGTCAGGACGATAGATGGATTGGATCGCTTTAAGTTCAAGCAGATCAGTTACCATTGATCCTGAGCCGTTTGCTTCGAGATAGCTGATGTCTTCTGGTTTTTTGCCGCTTTTGGCAAGCGCCGCCTTCATGACTTCCTTCTGCGCTTCCAGATTCGGTGTTGCAGGCCCGGCCGTTCTTCCGTCGTTATTAACAGAAGCGGCCTTTACCACAGCGTAAATGGAATCGCCGTCTTTCAGAGCCTGTTTTACTGTCTTTAACAAGACCATTCCCACGCCTTCTCCTAAAACAACTCCATCAGCACGTTCATCAAACACATGGAAGGATGACTCTGCGCTTAAAATACCGCGCTGCTCGAACAGCCGGTGGGTGGCATCTGAGTCAAACAAGCTGACTCCTCCCACAACGGCAGCTTTAATATCACCGCTGTGCAGAGCCTGAATCGCCATATTCATGCCGACCAAAGCCGAAGAACATGCCGTATCTAATACAACACTCGGACCGCGCACATCAAAAAATTGTGAAATATTGGCCGCTAAATAATTCTGGCCGACTGCCACGATAGGATTCTTTGCATGAAGAAGGCTGTCTTGACCCGGATTATGACGGCTGCGTCCGCCGAGATAAATACCGATTGCTTCTCCCTTTATTTCTTCAAGTGTATAGCCGGCGTGATACCAGAGCTTAAGACTCTCTTCTAAAACAGCTAATGCTTGCGGATCCATGGCACTTACATCTTCTTCTGGAAGCAGGAAGAACGCAGGATCGAAATGATTGACATGATCAATGACTCCGGCATAATAAGGAGCCGGATAACCCCAGCGTTCTGGCGGAACCGGGCGAATTGACGAGCGCCCCTCAGATAATAATGTCCAATATTTATCCAGTGTCTCTGCTCCCGGAAAGCGGCAGGACAATCCGACAACCGCGATATCTTCTCTATGGGAGCCGGATGCAATGGACTCTTCTTCTTGTACTTCCAGAGCAGCCGCACGAGTCTCCGGCTGAATCGGCTTTTGATAAGCTGTTGCTTTTCTGCCTTCCGAAGCAGCTGCCGATATGTTGTCTATGAACATATCAGACAGCGATTCAGAATAAGAGCCGATGAGCCAAGCTGCAAAACGCTGGATCGTTGGATATTCATATAGAATAGAAGGGTCGAGTGCCGCTCCGATCTTTCGGTTAATGCGCTGTAACAGCTGAGCTAGAATGATAGAATCCACTCCATACTCCTGGAATAATTCATCAATCTCCAAGTCCTCTTGATCAATTCTCAGTTCTTCAGAGAACAAACCAACAAGCCATGCTTCTGTTTCATTTAAAAGAAGCTCATTTTTTGCCGGTCCGTCCATTTCTGTTTTTCGTGATGGCTGCGAAGCCAATTCATTCGAACCCGACTCATGCCGGGCACGTCTCTTCATCAATTCCTCCGGTTTCCATTCCGCTGGGTCCGTCACCGCAGGCAGCACAACTGCGCGGAATGTTTCGGATAACATTTGATCAAGAAAGCTGAGGCCTTCTGAATTCGTGATGCTAAGCAAGCCGCTTTCTCTATAAGTGCTATTTGTCACTTCACCCATCCCGGTCTCTTTCCAATTCGGCCACTGAATGCTGATGATCGGAGCTTTTTCCTTATTTGCCTCCGCAAAATAATCCATATAGCTATTAGCCATGGCGTAATCGCCTTGTCCCGCAGAAAGGGCCGGAATGATGGCTGAAACTGATGAAAACAATACAAAAAACTGCAACGGTTCATCACATACATGGCGATACAGCGTTGTAAGCCCATCCACCTTCGGCTCGAGAACTTGTTGAATATTATCGGCCGTTTTCCGGATAAATGCCAAGGTATTCATATCCGTCATGCCAGCGCAATGAATGACTCCGCCGATCGGTCCCAAAGTCTGTTTCATATTCTGCAAGCTTTGCTGCACGAGAGACTCATCAGATAAAGGGAGCGACAGCACTTGTACTTGTACGCCTTGTGCTTCCAGTTCCTGCACCGCTTGTATTTTCTGTGCGGCGGATGTGTTTAAGCTCTTAAAACGTGCCCACTCTTCTCGCGGAGGCAGTGACTCACGCCCTGTCAATACCATCTTTTTCACTCCGTAGTACTCTGCAAAATGCCGGGCGCATAATAGTCCGATCCCTCGTGTGCCGCCTGTAATTAAAAGCACATGATCTTTTGGGAAAGCCCTTCGTTTTTGATCGGCGTCTTTTCTATGTTCCGGTTGTAGAAAAGCACGATAACGCAAACCGTCTCTATAGCAAACCTCAGCATCCTCGCTATCGGAATAAAACTCATCTGCTATCTGCTTCGCAAGAGTCAGATGATCTGCGGATGCCTCCGCATCCATATGCCTTGATTTGAGATGGCTGTACTCGCTTTGAAGCATGCGGTACAGACCGGCGCGAGAGGCTCCTGCCAACTGAACGGAATCATTTTGATAAGATTCCAGCCCTTTCGTAACGCAAAGCAGCATCAGCCCTTCTTTATGTCCATGCTCAATCAGCTTTTGAATCCATTCAATCCAACTCAACGTCTCCTTGTCGTACTCTCCGCATCCAATCAGATCCACAAAACCGTCAAAGGTTTTCCAATCATCCTTTAATGATTGACTTTCAACCCGACTCACATCTAATAAGTAGTGATTCGGAAAATACTTAGACACTTCAGCAGCCAAGTCTGCCGTCTCTGCACTGGTCAGAATCGCAACGGCTCGGGTCCCCGGCTCTTTTGGGATAACCGGGCTTAACATCCATTGCTTTGTCATAAAACAGGCCGTTCGCTTTTCACTATTGTCTAGAGGTTGAATATGGCCCGTTTCAAGATCATTCACCTTCACTTGATCCATTTTTTCGGGAAGCCAGCAGTGATCCTTTGCAAATGGATATGAAGGAAGACTGATAAGGCGCGGTTTGGCATCACCATACAATTTGGTCCAGTCGATATTCACGCCTTTCACCCATAAATCTGCCAGCTTATCGTATTTTCTTTTCCTGATCCAAGCATCCATAGCCATTGCCATGTCTTCATCTGCCGCAAAAATTGCGATAGTATCTTTGTTTCGATTTGACTGGCCACGGATGAGTCCCTCAGTACCTTCCTTGCCTTCCACAAACGTCTGCAGTTTTTCTTCAAGCTCTGTTATTGTACCCGCGGTGAATGCCAGACGTTCGTCCATTCCCTCTCGCCCGACTTGAAGCGTATAGGCAATGCGGTGCAGGTCGTTATTGGTGTACTTTCTTTCGCGGATGGCAGAAAGCAATTGAACCGCCCGATCCTGAAGCCTTTTTTTATTTTTGGCAGACAGCAGGATGATGCTAGGTTGGCCGGAAACTATTTGTTGTTGAGAATTGAAATCTTCTTTCGGTATATATTCTTCAAGCACCACATGAGCGTTTACCCCGCCAATTCCGAACGAACTGATACCAGCGCGGCGCGGCAGTTCGTTTCCGTTACGATCTCGTACAGCCTTCCATTCATCTTCTTCTTGAACAATATAAAACGGACTGTCTTTCAGCTGAATGTAAGGATTAAGCGTATCGCAATGCAGGCTTTTGACTAAGGTTTTATGTTTCATTTGCAAAAGCACTTTAATGAGACCCGAAATACCTGCCGCAAGCTCTAAGTGACCGATATTGCTCTTGACTGAACCGATTCCGCATTGATGATCAAGCACCTCTGTCCCGCTGTGTTCTCCCAATTCAGACAGTTCCTTAAACGCAGCCTTCAATCCGTTCATTTCAATAGGATCTCCCAATTCAGTGCCGGTGCCGTGAGCTTCAATATAGGTTACCGTGCGCGGATCAACGCCTGCTTTCCGATATGCGCGCACCAATAAATCGGCTTGCGCTTTCGGATTAGGCGATGTCAAGGTATTGGCTCGTCCTCCATGGTTTTCTGCCGTTCCCCGAATGACGCCGTAGATGTGGTTCATATCCCGTTCGGCATCTGTCAGCTTTTTCAGCAAGACCACCCCGACACCTTCACCTCTGACATAACCATTCGCATCAGCAGAGAAGGTTTTACACCTTCCGTCTTTGCTGAGCATGCCGGCTTTGCTGTAGCTGATATGTGCCTCTTCGGTCAATATCGTGTTTACACCTCCTGCGATCGCCATATCGCAATTTCCATCCTGCATAGCGGAAACCGCGCGGTGAATGGCTACAAGAGAGCTTGAACATGCTGTTTCAATAGGTTCGCTCGGCCCGTGGAGATTTAAAAAGTAGCTCAGCCTATTCGGACCGACGGAAGGAATCATATTTCCTGTTGCCGCATGGCCTTCAAGCGGTACATTTGCTTTATAAAATAAATCTTTATACCCTGTATTGCCTGTACCGATAAAAACGCCCGTCATAGTTCCTGAAAGGTTCTGAGGCGAGCACCCGGCATCTTCTATCGCCTTCCATGCATGGGTCATTAACAGCCGCTGCTGAGGATCTAAATACTGAGCTTCTCTTGGCGAAATACCAAAAAATAACGGATCAAACTCAGCCACCCCATCAATAAATCCGCCCCATTTGATGTCGGTCTTATTTTCTTGTGTCTCAGGATCCCCATAATGTTCCCGCCAATCCCAACGGTCTTCGGGGACTTCCGTTATACTGTCTTTTCCTTCTTTCAGGTTTCTCCAGAATTCATCAATATCTTTTGCCCCAGGGAATTGGCCGCTGATCCCGACGATTGCGATCGGTTCAAAATCGGCTGCCTTGTTATTGCTTTTTTCCTCTTTTGTGATTGATACAGGCGCAAAGCGGTTTCTTTTCCTTTTCGCTATGCTTGGCACAACAGGAGCGGAAACTTTAGAAACGACAGACTTCTCCGGTACAGAAGATTCCTTAATAAATGCATCCGGGTATTCTTCAACTAGACATTCAGCCAGACTTTGTATGGTTCCATGTTCAAAGAAAATAGTCGGCGCCAATTCCAATTGATGCGCTTCATTGATTTGATTTGTAAATACAGTGAATGAAACTGAATCAAAGCCGTACTCACTCAGCTCTGTATCCATTTCAATCTCTTGTACGTTCACTTTCAAAATGCCGCTTACCATTTGACTCAACGATTCCTGCGCTTTGACAATCAAGCTATTCGCATCTGGAAGAGAGTTTGTTTTTTTGTTCTCAGTTTGTCTGGAAGCATCCGCTAATGGGAATTGAGTCAGCCATTCATCCTGATACTCTTCAACTAAATGCTCAGCCAGACTTTGTATGGTTCCATATTCAAAGAAAATAGTCGGCGCCAATTCCAATTGATGCGCTTCATTGATCTGGTTTGTGAAGACCGTAAATGAAACTGAATCAAAGCCGTACTCACTCAGCTCTGTATTGATATCAATCTCTTCCAAGTCCACTTTCAGAATGGCACTTACCATTTGACTCAACGATTGCTCTACCTTGCTGAATAAGCCATCCGCTTCAGCCCGGTTCCTATTTACAACTGGCCGCTCAACTGCAGAACCGGCGGAAGAAAGCAGTTTTTGCTTCATTCTTGCAAGGTTCCCTTCGATCACAAATACTTGAGGCTTACCTGAGACCGCTCCCTGATAAAAGGCTTCTATGCCGCTTTCACTTTGCAGCGGGACCATTCCATAGGTTTTCATCATCATCTTTTCAATCTCGGCGTCGACATGCATTCCGCCCTCTTTCCACAACGGCCAATTGAAGGAAATGGTTGTGCCGTGCCGTTTTTGGGATGCAACCAGCGAATTTCGGTATACAGCGTATGCATCCATGAACGTATTGGCAGTTGCATAGTCTGATTGGCCGGCGTTTCCTAAGCTACCGGAAACGGAAGAAAATAAGATAAAAAAGTCCATTTTCCATTCCTTGGCGGCCTCATCTAACTGCACTAAGCCGTTTACCTTTGGATGTATCACTTCTTGAAACTCTTCACTCGTTTTTTGGACGATGAAATGATCTTTAATAACTCCTGCGCCGTGAATGATTCCATTGAGACGGCCGTACCTTTCTTTGATTTCCTTCATGAGCTGAGAAATCGCCTCTTGATCAGCCACATCTGTCTGTTTATAGCTAACCTCTGCCCCTAAGTTGCGAAGCGCCTCTAACTCTCGCTCCTTGCTCTCTTCCAAAACTGAACGTCCGGTGAGGATCAATGTGGCGCGGTCGGTTCGTTGTGCAATTTCCTTTGCAAACAGCAGGCCTAAACTGCCTGCTCCTCCGGTGATGAGATAAACACCATCGTCTTTCCACGGCATACTAAGTTCATCAACAGGTGAAGGTGTCATTTCACGCCAATCTTTGACATATCGGGTTCCCGCCTCGTAGCGGATCTGTTTATCTTCAGGTCTCAGACTGTCGTTTTTCAACTTTTCATGCAAATCATGTAATTCCTCAGTACTTGGAATCTCAATCAGCTGGCCGATAAGTTTGCCATGCTCCAATTCAGCTGTTTTCAACAGCCCGGACAAACCGACAAACAATTGCTGCTCGCCTTTCCCGCAAACGATGACTTGAATCATGACTTTACCTTCAGGTTTCGTACGGATCTTTCCTTGAATCAGTTCGAAAACCTGCTGTGCATAGATTTGAAAACGCTCAGCAATGGTTCCTTCAGCTTCATTTAATGGGATGACGCGAACATCCTTCATATGGGAGACGATGCTGTCACTGACATGACGGGCAGCTTCACAGAACACAACAAGATGTTCTGCATATGTCGGCACTTGCTTCCCTAAAACAGATTCCTGTATATTCCAAACCGGTTCAAGCATTAAGCGTTCAGAATGGACTGCGGGCTTCGACGATTGCACTTCTCCGTCCAACACTCTCGTGGAGAATCCCTTTATCCTGACGCAAACCGCTCCAGCCTCATCGCACAGGTCAATATCCGCTTTCAGCACAGTATCCCCGTCCCTATAGCTCTCACTTAAACGGGCATAGGCCCACATCACGGATGTACATTTACCGATGACCTCAAGCTCTTCAAGCGCAAAAGGCAGAATCAGTTTTTGCTCGGCAAATTCCTGCATGATGCAGATTGTAGCCGTCTGAACAGCCGAATCCATCATACTCGGGTGAAGCACATAGCTTTCCTTCGTCTCAGATACAGAAACAGGAAGCTGCAATTTGGCCAAGACCTCTCTTTTGCCTATATAAGCTTTTTCAATCCCTTGGAATGCCGGACCATGGAACATCCCTCTGCTTCTGCCTTCCTCATAGAACTGGTCAGGCGTAAGATTTCTCTGATTATAGCGACCTTGTACTTCTGCAATATTCAGGACCGGCTTTTCGATTGCAGAAATCAATTCCGCACTGCCTTGGCTGTGAATAAGTGAATCAGAGTCATCTTCACCAACACTATAGATTTCATATGCGATTTTTCCGTCTTCTTCCGGAAAGAGACCGACATGCACATGAACCGGATGATCATTCAAAACGATTGGCTGAACCCAGACTGTATGATGTAATCTGATTCTGATATCCTGATCCTTCCCGCTTCCGGTTGCCCGGCTTACAGCTGTTCGAGCCATTTCGAGATAGGCCACCCCAGGGAGCACCGGCTTCCCTCTAACGACATGATCTGCCAGGAAAAATTCCTCGCCCGTAAAGACTGAACTGAATCGCTGCTCAGACAGATCAGACGTATTTTGATGGAGCAGCGGGTGCAATGTAGCCGCCGCAGTCTGAATTGAAGGTGTCTGCCCGGAATCTTGCTGAACATCCTGTGATGCCCAATACCGTTCTTTTGCAAAGGGATACGTAGGCAAACTCATTCGTCGAGGCTGCACATCCATGTAAAGCTGCGACCAATCGACATACACTCCTTTGCTCCATATCTCCGCAAGCTTGTTCACTTTCCCTTTAGTTGCCCACTTACGTATCAGTTCTGCGCTATCTTCATCTTCAGTCAGCCATGCAGCTTCCTTGGCGTGCTGCTTTTCTCCTTGAAAACATCCTTTGATTGGTGTTTTTCCATTGATGAAATCCTCCAGCTGCCGTTTCAGCTGATTCACTTCATCCGCAATAAAGACAACGCGATGCTCCATCGCTTCTCGCCCGACCTGCAATGTATAAGCGAAATCAGCCAAATCACCATTCTCAAGTCCTCTCGTTTCCAAATGGGACAGGAGTTCCTGCGCATATTCGTCGAGCCGCTCTTTGTTTTTCGCCGATATCGGTATGATGCAGGCCCCGTTCTCCTTCCTCGTTTCAGAAGCGATCGCATATTGTTCAAATATCGCATGGGTGTTTGTTCCACCGAGGCCGAATGAACTTAGCGCCGCCCTATGTGTGTTGATATCATGATCCAGTACTTTCTTTTGATCCACCACGTAAAAAGGAGAGTCAGCTAAATCCATATTCGGATTCGGTTCTTTATAGTTGATGGTTGGAGCAAGCTCGTTATGGTATAAGCTCATCGCAACCTTGATGCAGCCAGCCAGGCCGGCAGCTGTATCCAAATGTCCAATATTGCTTTTCACCGATCCGATGCCGCAAAACTGTTTTTTGTTTGTATATTGCTTGTACACTGTATTTAAAGCCGACAGTTCGATTGGGTCACCCAGCTTTGTTCCTGTTCCGTGCGCTTCAAGATAGCTGATCGATTCAGGATGAATACCCGTCTGGCCGATCACCTTTTGGACCACATCAGCCTGCCCTTTCACACTCGGGGCATAAAAACCGACCTTATCAGCCCCATCGTTATTTACACCGATGCCTCTCATCAAAGCATAAATATGATCTCCGTCTTTTACGGCATCCGCCGCTTTTTTCAGCAAGACAACCGCAACACCTTCACCGCCTGCCATTCCGTCGGCTGAAGCGTCAAAAGCCTTGATATGCCCGTCACTTGAAAAATTCAGACCCGGCTGATGCACATATCCGATATTTGTCTCGGTGTGCAGCGTCGCTCCGCCGACCAGCGCATATGCAGATTCACCTGATTGCAGGCTTTTAAAGGCGGAATGTAACCCAACCAAAGAAGACGAACAATTGGCATGGACGAAATAGCTTGGCCCTTTCAGCCCCAGCTTATGAGAAATCATCGTCGGAATCGTCCCGCTCTGCGCAAGCACCCATGACACATAACCATCCGGCGTTTCTAAGCTTTCTGTTGTTTCCTCGGGCAATAACGCACGGTAAGAATTGTTGCTTGCCGACATATACACACTGGTTTCAGGAATCTGTTTGGCGACATAGCCCGCATCCTCAATCGCTTTCCAGGAATGAGTCATCAGCATCCGCATCTGGGGATCCATGAACTCGGCATCTTTTCGAGATATGTTAAAGAAACTTGGGTCGAAACGATCTTTCCCTTCAATCGCAGATTTAGCAGGCACATAGCCAGGATTCTCCGCAAGTGTGTCCGGAACGCCTAAGCTGCGAAGCTCTTCTTTAGTGAAAAACTTGATGCTTTCCTTTCCGTCTCTGATGTTGTTCCAAAATTCAACATGATTTTTTGCCCCTGGAAATTCGCACGATATCCCGATAATCGCTACACTGTCCTCATAATAATCAGGAAGATCCTCCGGAACACGCTGTGTACGGTTCGGCTTGCCAGGCTTGTCTTTTACGTCTGCCGGCAAAGAGACAAATGGATCTGCTGCTTGCTGTTCGGCAATGTATTTACTGATATCTTTCACAGATGAGTATTCAAACAGTTCAGTAACACTAAACTCGCAGGCTAGATCACTTTTGATTCGTTCAGCAACAGTAACCGCAAGAAGCGAATCCCCGCCTACATCGAAAAATCCGTCTTCCAGGTAAATGTCAGCAGTTTGAAGCACATCCTGCCAAATGGATCGTATCGTTTCTTGAATCTTTGAAGGAGACATATTTCCATGTTGAGGCTGCTCCGCTGTTACGTTTCGATTCTTTAGTATCTTTCGGTCTACTTTTCCGTTCGGTGTGAGCGGCATTTGATCAAGCTGAATAAAATAAGAAGGAACCATATAAGCCGGTAAGCTCTTTTTCAACTCATTTCGCAACTCTCTCGGCGTAACAGGTGAATGTGCGTCTTTTACTATATAATAAGCGGCCAATTTTTCATTTCCGTTCTGTTCGTTCACAACGACGACGCTTTCCTGAACATCCGGATGTTCTCCAAGGCGAATCTCAATATCCCCCAGCTCGATACGGAATCCGCGGATTTTCACCTGATTATCGATACGCCCGATATATTCAATCTTGCCCTCTGGAAGCCACCGTGCCATGTCGCCTGTTTTGTAAAGCTTGGATGTCGGTTCAAACGGACAATCTATGAATCTTTCATCCGTCAGCTCAGGCTGGTTGTAATAACCCTTTGCCAATCCGTCCCCTGCAATACAAAGTTCTCCGGGAATGCCGGCAGGGACAGGCAGAAGGTGCGAGTCAACAATATAAACGCGTGTATTCGCAATAGGCTGGCCGATCACGGACGCAGCGGTCTCTTCATTAATGCGCTGAATCGCTGACCAGACCGTTGTTTCTGTAGGCCCGAACATATTCCAAGCTTCACTGCCTGTACTTAAAAAGTGCTGCTTTAATTTCTCGGGTAACGCTTCTCCGCCGCACAGAATTTTAATTCCCTCTTCATTTTTCCAGCCCGAATAAAATAGCATTTTCCATGTAGCAGGCGTGGCTTGCATAATCGTCGGTTTGATATCTTGAATGTCTCGTTTCAGCTTTTCCACATCTTTTGTATGCTCAGTATTGCAAATATGGCATTGGGCGCCCTTCATTAAAGGCAGATACAGCTCTAAAGCTGCTATATCAAAGCAGTAGGTTGTCACTGCAAGCATGATATCCTCTGATGAAAGACCAGGCTTTTCTCCCATGGAAACAAGAAAGTTTGTCAGTGCTTTATGCGAAATCATGACACCCTTTGGCTTGCCTGTGCTGCCGGAGGTATAAATCACATAAGCCAAATTCTCCGTTTTCACGGTGCGCATAAGGCTTGTGCCTCCTGAAGCGTTTTGAGCGATTTCGTCCCAGTCTTGATCTAAAGCAATTACTTTTACATGGTTCCAGCTTAAGGTATCTATGAGTTCAGAGGTTGTCAGCGTAATGGAAACCTCACTGTCCTCCAGCATGTATTCCAACCGTTCAGCCGGGTAGGACGGGTCTAGCGGCACGTATGCTCCTCCTGCTTTAAGGATTGCGAGCAAGCCTACAGCCATTTCCAGCGATCGCTCGACATAGATTCCTACCAATTGGTCCGGGCTCACACCGTTCTTCTGCAAATAAAGGGCCAGCAGTGTGCTTTTCTCATCAAGCTCCTGATACGTCAGAGATTTCTTCTCATAGCTGACAGCTATTGCATCAGGCGTCTTTTTAGCCTGCCGTTCAAACAACTCATGAAAACATGCATCCGGATAATCCTTTTCAGTAGCATTCCACGTACGAAGAATGGTATGTTCCTCTTCTTTCGGTAATAAAGAATACTGTTGTAAAGGTTGAGAAGGGTTATGAACCATCTGTTCTGCTAAATAAATAAAATGATCAAACATAGTCGAAATAGACGTATCATCAAACAACCCGGTATTGTATTTGATGTTCAATTCCATCTTTTCTTCTTCTTCCCATAGTTCAAATACTAATTCGTATTCACCTTCTTGATGAATCCCCTCAACTGCATCGACAGAAAAGGACTCTTCATATTGACGGAACATGTTCTGATAGCTTGCAGATTGGAAATTCTGATAGAAAAATGCCGTTTGGAAAACTGGTGAACCCGCTTGATGACGCGGTATATTCAAATCCCGAACCATTTTCGGAAAAGGATAAGACGCATGATCCAATCCATCAAGAAGCGTCAACTGCAATGTATGAACGAACTCCGAAAATGTTTTTGTTCCCTTCACCTCACTCCGTATGGGAAGCATATTGAGAAAATGTCCGATTAATGAATCAAATCGTTCTTCCGGCCGCACCATCGCAGGCATGCCGACAATCATATCCTCTTGATCAGAGTAACGGCTTAACAGCACCATATAACAACTCAGCAATACCGTTGACACATTCGTAGAATGATCTTTTGCAAAAGATTTGATGCTGTTTATTAAACCGTCTGAAATCCGCCGGGTATATGTGTCCTCCTCAAATTCGGAAATAGACGGGCTGATGCGCATGGACGGCAGCTGAAGATTCGGCAAGCTTCCCGCTAACTGCTGCTGCCAGTACGAACGATGCTTCTCGCCCTCCTCACCGGCAAGAAACTGCTGTTCCCATGTGACAAAATCATTGTAAGCCGCCGGAGCAGCGGGCACATTTGGATGTTGCCCTTCTAAGAGATGCTTATAGTTATCTAAAAGACTGTGAATAAAAGTAACGGAAGAAACACCGTCAAAAATGATATGGTGAATCACGACAAGTAAAAAATGCTCCTCTTCAGACCTTGAAAATAAGTGGGCGCGCAATAAAGGACTGGATTCTTTCACAAACGGTTCCTTTACTTTTTTTCTGAAATAAGGAGTTAAGTCAGCCTCTTTTAAGCCTGAAATATCTTCGGCTTTTATCGTGATGGGGAGTCCAGATTCATGTTTGATATAAGGCACTCCGTCTTTTTCTTGGATGACATGCTTTAAAATCGGGTGCTGGTCTAATACAAGGTGAAAGGCTTGTTTTACTTTCTCTTTATCAAGCTTTGACGAGAATCGAAAACAGAGAGGAACATGATAAGCACTCTTCTCAGGCGACATTTTTTGCAATGTCCATAGTCCTTTTTGAACCTCAGAAAGAGAATGCAAGGATGCTTGTTTGTCTCTTGCATCTATACTGATGTTCCTATCAGCAGAGCGGCTTTTGTTCATTTCTTCTTTTTCAGCTATATAAGCAGCCAGTAATTCAATGGCAGAATATTTATATAGCTCTCTCGCTGTGAGTCTTACGCGGTATTCTTTCTCTACGGATCGAATAAGTTTCATCATCTTAATTGAATTAACGCCGAGACTTTGGATATTTGTGTCAGGTTTAATCCAATCACGATCAATATTTAAATCCTCTGTGAAGAATTTGGTCAAATGTTTCTTTATATCTTCTAATTGAGCGGAATCTGTTTTTTGCGTATGACTGCCCTGAGCTTCACTGCTCATCAAATTCAGTTTGTTATGTATGTGGTCAAATTCTCCATTTTCAAATGAGCTCTTCAGCTGGGCGCGCTGAATCTTCCCTATGGCTGTTTTCGGAATGTCTTCTTTACGGACCGGCAGCAAATATTCAGGCGTAACACCGATCGTCTTTGTGACATGATAGTGTATGTTTCTTAGAAGTTGGGCGGTTTGAGAATCATCAAGCTGGGTAGAAGCAACAAAGAAGATAGCCAGTTGATCCGTTGTATTGTGATTCACACGGACAGCACAAGCAGCAGTATAGGAAGTTTCGATTTCCGGCAATTCTTCGACAGCGGATTCGATCGCATGACTGTAATAATTGACGCCGTTAATAATAATGGCATCCTTCGTACGGCCGGTAATGGTAAGGCGCCCCTTGCGCAGAAAACCGAGATCTCCGGTTTCAAACCAGCCATCCTCCGTAAAGACACTTTGATTTAATTCCGGCCGCTGATAATAACCGTCGGTAACAGAAAGCCCAGAAACCTGAAAACGGCCGATTTCGCCTTCCTCGACCAATTCATTATGATCATCAACAATTCTCATCGAAAATCCGGGAATCGGAGAACCGATCTCCACAAAACCATCCTCATCATTAGTCGAGGCACGTGTAAAATCTTGTGAGAAAATCACACCGGAGGAAGTTTCGGACATTCCCCAGGCAGGGCGAATCGCATCAGCGGGCAATCCATGAGGCTCTAAGAGCTCCAACATCCTGCGCCCAACCTTGGCCACCATCGCTTCACCGCCATTGAGCATGTAACGCATTGAAGACAGATCCCAATTTCGATTTTCGATTTCATCACTAAAATCAGTGACCAGACCGAAGGCGAAATTCGGCGCCCATGTCACAGAAGCTCGGTAATGATCAATCCAATCGAGCCATTTCAGAGGATCCATCAAGATTGTCTCACTTGCGACGTTGATTTCCTGACAGCCGAGATATACATCACGCAAATGCAGCATTCCGATACCTCCGACATGATCAAACGGCATCCAGTTAAATGTGATATCCTCACTTGTAAAGCCCTGCATCTGAATAATTCCTTTAACCATACTCAAAATGTTTTCATGATTGAGCATCACAGCTTTTGGGGTGCCGGTGCTCCCTGAGGTCAAAAGTAAAAGCGCCAAATCTTCAGAACTGGCCCGATGCCAATCAGTTTCCATCTCAGCGCTAAGAAGATCTTCGATTGCCAGAGCGCGAAATTCATCAAATCCTTGGTCTTTTGCCCAAGCGGCCAGTTCCGGCAGCATGTCTCGATTCGTAATAACCGGCGGCTTGTCAAGAAGCGTCCATGCGTCTTTCAGCTTTTGCGTGCCGCTATTCGCCTCTGTATATGTCGGAGCAACAGCAAGAGGAGCGGGGACAATCCCAGCAGAAACACATCCCCAGAAGGCAGGGATAAATTGCGAATTGTCGCCAAGCTGCAAGATTACTTGATCTTTCGCTTTCAGCCCTGATTGACGGAGCCCTCTTACGATACGAAGTGCATCCTTCCATAAACGGCCATATGATTGATGAACCTCTGAACCGTCCGGCTGCAAATAAATGATTCCTTTCGTTTCCCCAAGTTCCGCAGCCGTTTTGTGTAAGACTTCGGGAATAGCAGCCGGCTGATCTCCGGATATTTGTAACGGCTCCCCATAGCTGATAGATGGATTGACTAAGCCGCTGGTATTCACATCATTATTCATAGAGCTACCTCCATTTAACCTGCAATTTTTATATAAAACACGCATCTATCGTTTAATCTCAGTTAATATCCATACAACCCGGTGATTCTCGCTTTTACTTCTTCCTGATGGAATGTTTTCTCATGCATTACGAGCTCCTGTTCAATTACACGGGGAAGCTGTGCACGAAGCGGCGCAACCAAATGATCTTTTAATGTTATCAACGAGTTTCTCGGCTTTTCCGCCAGCTCACGCGCCAATTCCAATGCATGGTGCAACACTTCTTGGCGAGGCAGAACTTTAAAGGGAACTCCTCTTTTTTCAAGGTCTGCGCCGCGGTAATTACCGGCGTTCATCAATAATTCCTGCGACAAACTGAACCCCAATTTTTGAGGAACGATGAAAGTCGCACCCATTCCCGGAGTAAAACCGTATTTCATAAAATTCGTTGTATAGACACTCTCCCTGCTTAGAACAATAAAGTCAGCAAACAGCCCCATGACAAAGCCGCCGCCAATTCCATGGCCCTGCATCGCCGCGATGACAGGAACCTTACAATCAAGCGCGAGAGAATAAAGATTATCATCAGTGAACTTGGTGATTCCCTGTTGGATTCTCAACAGCCCTTCTTGCGTTCCTCCTGATGCAAAATAATTGTCATACCCGGTTAAAATGACTGCTTTGCATGCCGATTGACCAATAATATCAAACGCCTTTATCAATCCGTCTGTCAGCTCTTGTGAAAACGCGTTTTTATGAACACGGTCCTGCATCTTCACCTGAATAATATTTGGCTCGATTTCAAGTAACTCTACTACAGAATGCAGCATTGTTTCCTCCTGACTGTTTCTGGTTTTCACATCACGTATCAAGCAGACTATTGGCCCTCCCATGGAAATTGTCCCGTTTCTGCGTACCTTAAAATCCCCATTTGGTTTTGAGGATTTGAAAACATGTCTTGATTCTCCGCCAATGCCAGCGATTTTGAACGATAAACAAGGTCATTCAGTGAGTTCATATAATGTTTATAACGGGTGATTCCCGCTTTATTCAACCGCCGCAGACGCAATAAATGCTTTCTCAGCAAAATTTCGCTTTGCTGGTCACAGTCATCTACCAATCCCCATTCACGGGCCTGGTGAACAAGAATCGGCTTTGTCATCAATGTCATATAATGTGCTTTTTGGCAGCCGACCCGGCGAATCAGAAACGGTAAAACACAAGCGGGAAAGAGCCCAAATAACAGTTCTGACAAACTGAATGTCGCTGTTTCATCCGCTATGACAATATCACTGGCAGCCACAAACCCGAGACCTCCGGCATTCACTTTTCCTCGAACATGAGAAACTGTGATAAAGGGACCCGTCTGCAGTTTCAGCCACAAATCGTAAAGAGGCTCTGGTGAATGTGCGTCTTTTCTGCCGTGTTTTATCTCCTGGTAAATCTCTTGAAAATCCGCCCCGAAACAGAATACCTCTGGAAGTCCTTCTAATACGACAACCGTAACCGTCGTTTCACATTGTTCAAGCACGTGTAAACATTCTTCTATTAACCTGTCATTTATCGTATTATTTGCTTCCGGACGATGAAATGTTATGTAACAAATTGACTCATGAAACCGGACCTTTATCGTTTGATATGTCACGAAATCCACCTGTATTTGCGATGAAACTCAGAAATCTCCTCCAAATACAATCGCGGTGTCCCTTTATTAGAATCTAGCACTCCGGGAATCATCTCAAAATCCAGCATTACATTACGCGTCCCGAATCGGACCAGTCCGCTTCCCTTAAATAACACCTCATATTCATCCATAGATAACTGATACCGACTGTTTAAATGCTTTTCGATTTCAAACAGCCGCTGGCGTTCTTGGCCTTGCGGCGTTATAATTCCGCTGAAAAATTCAGAACAGCAGCCGGATCCGTAGGAAAAACAGCCAATTCGTTTTGGCGAATCAAATTGCCCTTGATCAATGGTGCTCGCCAATGCCAGAAGCACGGCAGCCCCCATGATGTTCCCGACCCTTTGACAGTAGTCCAAGCCAGGCTTTACCCGTTGCAGAAAATCTGATTCAATCTCCGCACTCTTTGCTTTTGCCATTTTACGCATCATGGTGCGATGCGCTCCTTTAACCATTCCGCCAAAAGGAGTGTGATAGGCGAGATATTGGAAAGTGTTTTGATAATCGGCACCGGGCACACGGTTTTGATATTCTAAGAATGTTTGTTCACAGCAATCCAAATACGACATTAATGACAAATCGGCATCCCCCGCCTCACTGTCAGGAATGGGACGGCACGTATCCATTACTTCATAGCCATAATATCCGTTTGCCCCTGCATCTGCTTGAAATACGGCGGGGTTCTCACCTACTAAAACAGCCACCGCTCCCGCTCCTGCACTCGGTTCAGCGTACGACCAATCTTCACTTAATGCGTCTCCGCCCTCAGCGATTAAAAAACGGGAAATATCACTGGCAATGACCAGCGCTTTTGCTCCCGGGGAGGTCTGGGATAAAATAAAATTAACCGCCATCTGAAAACCGGCAGTCCCTGAATAACAGGCTTGTTTAATTTCAAACAAACGGCAATTGCGATTCAGCCCTAAATATTGATGCATATAGGTGCTTAACGATTTGCCAAAGTCGATGCCGGATTCTGAACAGGTGATCAGCAATTCAATCCGATCTTTCTCTGCTTCCGTCAATGAATCAATAATCGGTTTCGCCGCATTTACCCCAAAAGTAACAGGGTCCTCATAAGGCAGCGCTACAGCTTTTTCCTTCATTAATAAGTTTTCAAACCTGGCAGTATCTAAATCTCGGTATTTGGCTAATTGCATCACATCTAAGTATGCCGTTCCGCCAAAGACATTCATCGCTTCTATTCCGGCTGAAACCATTATGATTCGCCTCCACATTTCTCATTGTTTTGGATACAAACAGCTGTGTTTATTCCCCCAAAGCCCATGCTTAAGCTCAAAGCATTTCTTATGTCATGTGAAATTGATTGATCTTTTACCCAATGTAAGGATTGATCTATAGGATGATCTAAATTTCGGCTTGGGTGAAGACGGGATTCTTTCATTTGCAGCAAAACAGAAATGATTTCAACAATGCCTGCCGCACTGAGCCCATGCCCGATGATTGATTTGGTTGCATTTATGTAGGCATGAGTGAGCTGACAAGCATGGAGCGCCTTCAGTTCAATCTCATCTCCAATTAAAGACCCCGTGCCATGGGGATTAATATAATCAATTTCTTCCGGTGACAGCTTCGCCTGCTCCAATGCTTCCTGAATGACATGCACCTCTCCTTCTAATGAAGGATTCGGATTCCGGTTTCCGTCTATTTTGATGGACCAGCCTGACAATGCGGCATAGGGTTTTGCACCGCGGCGGACAGCCGTATCCTTGCGTTCGATCACCAATGCGCCGCAGGATTCTCCATAAATAAATCCATCTCTGTTTTGATCAAAAGGACGGCACGCCTTTTCCGGCTCATCAGCATAGCGGTCCGTTCCCATAGCGCCCAAAGCCCTGAATGCCTGACATTCCATATAAGAAATATCCATTAATGCCCCCAGCGCAATACAAACATCAACCTGACCAGACAGGACTTGTTGAATGGCTTGAATAACCGCTAACTGACCGCTCGCAGAAGCTCCCCCTGCCGTATATGCTAACCCTTCTATCCCGAACTGATCTGTACATAATCCGCAGAGGTCACTATCCATGAAAGACAACCCATAGGTCGGCGGAATAAAACCGACACGGTCTTTATACTTCTCATAAACTTGCAAACTCTCTCTCTGCTGAAAGTTTGATCCTCCTGCTACCAATCCAATACGCGTTGGATCGGCATCGTCCAATTTTGCCTCCTCCCAAGCTTCTGAGAGAGTAACCAAAGCCGCCTGGCTAGAAAAGGATGCTTTTCTGAGCAGTTTTTTCGAAAGGCGCTCCGGGTAAGATAATGAAGGTATTTCAGCTCCTATAAATTGGCTGTCTTTTTGTCTGCCGGGGCGCTTCATGACACCAAAGGCATGCCTGGCGGACATTAAAGAAGAGGAAAATGCCTCTTTTCCCTGGCCGATCGATGCGGTTATACCGACACCTGTCACAACCACCTCAGACGGATTGTACTTTTTCATAAAGCACCTCAGTTAATTCGCCGATGTTTTTCACACCCGACAGCTCTACACGAGGTATATTTAATGATAATTCTTCCAACACCATGGTTATGATTTCAGCCCGGTCAACTGAATCTGCTCCTAACTCAACTAAACGATCATCAGGTTCAAAACGATGCCCGTCTAACTCAGGAAGAACCTCGCAAATATTCGTTACCAGCACTTCAAAAATTCTCTGTTTATTCATCACGTATTTGTCCTTTCTCCTTGCATGTGATCTACATGCAAATTCTGCTATTTTATTGCGGAACATACATAATCAGACAGTTCGTCAAGAGTATTTTTACAAAAATTCAAACTTTTTTTCTTGGAAACATCAGGCCATTTAAAGTGCCGATTGAAAAAGCGATTGAATTTTGGCATTAAGTAATTGTGCCGTCTCCGTCATCAACTTTTCCCCAATTTCACCGACATGGCGGTTTCGCCAGTTTTCTAGTTCTGTTCCTTTTACCCATTGATTAAAGGCTCCTAATGCCGGGCCGCAGTGAATCTGATAATCTACCTTAGACTCTCCGCTTCCTCTGATAGCAAGGTCAGAGCTGTACCTAAAATACCATCTGAATATCAAAGCCATTTTATGTTTTGGGTTTCGTTCAGCCTTCTCAATCTCTTTCAACGGCTGGTATGATTTAATATCTTCATAGACTTGATCTATACTGCGTTTAAAATATTTTTCCTCAATTTGAGTTAAGGTCTTTTGGTCAATATCGCTTAATGAGTCATATCGCTGATATAAGTCATGTAATTTGTTGGCTCGTGCCGGAAAGAACACACCTTTCTTCAACACTTGCACTTTGCTGCCCGATTCGAACATATCCCCTGCGGGTGCATATACCGTATCCTGCACATTGATTTGCTGCAATAAATCTTTCACCCTGTCACTTGTTGAAGCCTCCGCCGTACATTGATTAATCGAGCCGGTCAAAATAAAGTCAGCACCCAGCATAAAAGCAGCCATCGCCGCTTCAGGCGTTCCGATCCCCCCTGCCGCTCCAACTCGTATTTTCTTATGATAGCGGTACTTTTCCATCATTTCTTCCCTTAATAGTGTCATCGCGGGCATTAAACTGTAAGCAACGCCGCCATCGGTATGGCCGCCGGAGTCTGCTTCCACACAAATGTCGTTTGCCGCAGGGATTTCTCTCAATAGGACAGCTTCCTCAGGCGTAATTTTGTTTTCTGCCAAAAGTTTTTGAAGAATACTCTCCGGTGCAGGACTTAGAAAGGATTCCGCAACCTCAGGCCTTGATAATTTCGCTATGATACGATTCACCGATATCACTTTGCCGTTTGGACCGCGCCTCAGTCCTTTTGCACGAAACCTCACTAAAGCGGGAGTGACACTTAAAAATGCAGAAGCTTCCAAATTTCTGACGCTACGCTTTATTAACAGGTCAATTATTTTATCTTCTGTTTCAGGATGTTTCATATTGTGCACCACATTTATGCCGTAAGCTTGTTCTTGCGTTAATTCATTTTGAATAGACACAATGGCTTCCTCAATCTGACTCAGTTTCAAACCGCCTGTACCAAAGAAGCCCATCATTCCCGCTTTTGCCAAATTCACTACCATTTTTTCAGAAGCGATTCCGCGATACATCCCGCCAGCCAGGTAAGCGTATGTCAAGTTATAATCTTCTTTAAACTCTGCACTTCCGAGAGAAAATGCGGTAATCTTCTCTGTTGAGCTTGACGAATGTAAATCAGCCTCACCTTGATTGTTCGATAATCCGCGCTGCCGGTCGGACGGCGAGCGGCCTGGCGCGTTCCCCTCCAATGTATCCGGATGACCTTTATGTTCTGCCGAGCGGACATTTTCGTTCCTGTCTGTTATCGGCGCCTCTTCCTTTTGAATACGCTGAATTAATCCGGTTAATACCTTTCCAGGCCCGATTTCTTCGAATTCCGTTTCTCCCCGTCCCATTAAAAAACGAATACTTTCATTCCATTTAACCGTGCTGTTCATTTGCTGGGATAATGTCTCTTTTAACTTTTCCTCTATATAGGGCTGTGCATAGACATTGGAAATTACAGGGAAATACAAATGATTGAAATGGAATGTATCAACAAATTGTTCAAATTCACGCTTGGCTTCATCCATATATCTGGAATGAAAAGCTCCGCTTACGTTTAAGGGGTGAAACAGCTTAACGTCTTTGATTGATTCAAAAACAGAACCCGCTTTTTCGATATCTTGTTTTTGTCCTGAAATAACGATTTGATGAGAAGTATTCATGTTTGCCACATCAATCGTATGTAAATGGTGTTTACGCAAAACTTCTGCTACTTGTTCCTTATGCAGACCGATCACCGCTGCCATTCCGCCTCCGGTAATTCGGCCCATCAGATCTCCTCTTTTTTTAACCAGCTTTAATCCAGTGCCAAAATCAAATGCTCCCGCGGCGAATAACGCATTGTACTCCCCTAAGCTATGCCCGGCCGCAAAATCCGGTTTCATGCCGGTTTCTTCAACTCTTTGAAGATAGCTGAACGCATTTACAACGTATAAAGCAGGTTGAGTGTATTGAGTCTGGTTTATATCTAAATAGCCTTTTTCCGTGCAAAGTTTTTTTATTGAATACCCCAATATGTGATCAGCTTGGTCCGTCAAATGCTGATAATGCTCAAAGAGCCCCTGACCCATGCCTTTTTGCTGGGAGCCCTGACCAGGAAAAACATATGTAGTCATCCAGTTTTACTTCCTTTCTAGTTTCAGTAAATTCTCAACCGTCTCCAGATTTTTCAGCTCCTGTTGAAATGGTGTGATGATAGAGCTGCAGCGGCTCCCAGAATCTTCAGAAATCAGCTGTTTTGCAAACGCAGCCAGCGTCCCGGAAGGTCCTAAATCTATGAACCGGCATGTATGCCGACTTTCCAAATAATGAATGGCTTGAGGAAATTGGATAGGTTTTCTTACCGTATCCCAGAAAAAATAGTGATCAATTTCAGTAACTCTGTCTCCTGATAAGCTAGATATGTAGGGTATTGAAGGGCTCTTAAAAGATTTCGATCTTAGAAATTCTTTATATGTTCTTTCTGCCGGATCCATAAGTGAAGAATGAAATCCATATGATACCGGCAGCAGCTGGTGGGTGATATGTTTCTCCTTTAGAAAATTGATGATCATCTTTATCTTTTCATTTTCTCCTGAAACGACAAAGTGTGAATGATAATTAACGGAAGTGAGTTCACTCTGATCAAAAATCTGCGGAAATTCATTATATAATTGCGGATGATCGAGTATAGCCAACATACTCCCTTCACGGCAATGCTCTTCCATTATTATCGCCTGTTCCAGTATGCATTCCATTGCATCTTCTGCATCTAAGACGCCGGAAACAGCAGCAGAAGTGAATTCTCCTAAGCTTGTCCCCAATACATAATCAGGCTGGATTCCTTTTTCGAATAAAACCTGATATAAGGCATACTCAACCATAAAGATAGCGGGATGTGTATAGAGGGTGCGATCAAAAGGATCTGACATCCGTTTAGCCGGATTGTACATTTCACTCAAGATTGACTTGCCGATTCGTCGGGTAACGATTGCATCCATGTTAAGCAAGCAATTTCGAAATGCAGTGTTTTCACTGAACAATTTCTGCCCCATATGATAATACTGTGAGCCTTGTCCAGAAAACATAAAAACAATTGGTTCACTCATTGGCCTAACCTTCTTTTTTATGATGTGCGCAGAAGTTCCTGCGTCATACTTGTTTATTTTATTGGCCCAGCTGATTAAAAAATTGAATATAAAATGAAAGAAGAACTTAAGAACCCCATAATTGTCTTCATCAGGATGTACCCTTATTATTCTTTGCAGCGTATTATGAAGTGATCATGAAGTGTAAAAATGAATGAAATCTCAAAATTGTTGTACATTGTCAATGGCATAAGCAAAGACATCGTTTCGATAGTGTAAGTAGGTCGGTTAAATGAATGGGAGTGTGTTTGGATGGTAACGACGGTTTGCTTTTGAGCAAATATAATAGCCTCATCGAATGTAGTGCAAATGTCCATTAAAGAACGGGCCGTTTTATCAGCCTCATTATGTGTAACATTATATAAGATTGTCCTTTTTTAATAGTGTCAATCGAACCATGAATTCATCATACTTTTGACTCCAAATGTAAAGAAAGAATCTTTTTTTTCTGTTTACGAATAAAAAAATGACTATATCCCTCAGCTAAAATCCCTATTAACGTGACAAAGGTTCCCCGTCTTTCTTAATGCGATGGATTAATCCGGTTAATACATGTCCCGGTCCTATTTCCTCAAACTCCATTTGGCCTTTTCCAATTAAATAATGTACACTTTCCGTCCATTTAACTGAATGGTCTATTTGGTCTGCCAATGTAAGTTTGATCTGTTCTTGTTTGTAAGGCCGGGCAAAAACATTGGAAATGACCGGAATGGACAATGAAGAAAAATGAAATGTATCTAGAAACTGTTCAAACTCTTGTTTCGCTTTACTCATGTACCTGGAATGAAACGCGCCGCTGACGTTTAAAGGGAGAAACCTTGTCACATCTTTGATTGCTTCAAAAACCGGTGCGGCTTTTTCTATATCTTCTTTTTTCCCTGAAATCACAATCTGATAAGGGGCGTTTATATTAGCAATGTCAATCGTATGTAAATGATTTTCTTTTAAAGCTTGTGATACCTGTTCTTCATTCAGTCCCATAACAGCCGCCATGCCGCCGTTGCTCACCATGCTCATCAACTCGCCTCTTTTTCTGACAAGCTTTAAACCGGTCTCAAAATCAAATACTTCCGCTGCAAACAGAGCATTGTATTCTCCTAAACTGTGGCCTGCAACAAAATCGGGTTTTTTATCTGAATGTTGAGTTTTTTTCAGGTAGCTTAATGCGTTCACAACATATAATGCAGGCTGTGTGAATTGGGTCTTGTTCAAGTTAGAATAAGGGTTTTCTACGCAAAGCCGTTTAATCGAATATCCTAACATCTCATCTGCCTGTGCCGTCAGTTCTTTAAATTCATCAAACAGCTCACTGCCCATTCCCTGCTGCTGTGAACCCTGTCCAGGAAAAACATATGTGATCATCTTCTAAAGCCACCCTTTCCACTTACCGATGATTTAAATACTGGCTTACGATATTAAAATTTGTATATTACCCGAATAAAAAGAAGCATGTCCAAGTTGATGGTAACCCTGTAAATATTCTCCGTCAAGTTAATTTTTCCTACAGCTTACACAACTTAACCCCTACATTTTCCCAGGACGGTATAATGGCTCATGAAACATAGTGAATGCAGGCGAAATGACCCATTTTGTTTTTACGGCAAAATATCATCACAAAGCGCTTCATCTTATCACGGTGAACGGACCCGCAAACCCTATACGGCTATGTAATCATTTTTTGAATCCGACTATCATTTGACCGAAAGAAGAAAAATAGGCTATTTGATTCATTTATAATCAGTCATGAAGAGCCGCTTATTTGAAATCAAATATGCCTTTTTGATTTTTTCTGGTACGAAATTTCACAAAGTATTCTTTTTTGTCAATTTGAAAATAGATATTATGCTTAAAAAGTTCTTTTATGATGTGACCCGGTTCTTTACCAAATGAGTGACCCGGGTAAACGTGTACGTCAGGTGATACTTCAGATTTGATCCTTTGAATGCTTTCGAACATATCTGAGGCAGAACTGCCATGATCCTCACATATACCGCAGCCTTCTGTAAACACCGTATCCCCGGTAAATATACTTTCCGGAAACAGATAACACATCCCTCCCGCTGTATGGCCTGGCGTAAGCAAGCACCGCCCTTCTGTATTCCCTATGCTGATGGTTTGATTATCATTCAGCGCAATTAAATTTCTGCAATTGAATTGATAGAAGTCTATCTCTTTTTTTGACATATAAACATAGGGATTAAACAGCTTCAATAACGGCTCCACCAAGTTTACGTGGTCATAATGGGAGTGAGTTAACAGGATAGCTGACAAATCTACTTCCAATTCATCCAATTTATTTGTTATTTTACTCAGTTCCCATGAAGGGTCAACAACTATTGCAGATCCGCTGACATGATCTGCAATAATGTAACAATAGTTGGTCCACATGTGATGAGATGTTTTGATTTGGTGTACTTCATAAGTAAGCTTCATTGTCATCATTCCTATCAATATTATGTTTTCGTTTCAGATGGCGATTCTCTCTTATGGACCAGAGCAGATCTCCGTCTGGCGCTGGATGCTTTCCATCCCCACTTTACCAAATGAAATGTTGTTTTTCCATTTTTCAATCATTTATTCTCATATCGTATCAGAAACATTCATAGACATAATTCCAATACAAAGATCAAAAAACAAATAAAAAAAGCTATCCTTTCAGCCGCATGTTCAGAAAGAATAGCTTTTCTTTTCACTTTTATCGACGCCGAACGGGATTTCAAAACCGCCCGTTTCATTCATCAGCACAAATAGAATGCAGATGCTGAATTAATACGCGTTCGATTCGTTTTTTATTAACACGCTCAGGCTCAAGCATCGCATGTAATGCCAACCCATCAATTAAAGCGTACAGCTTTTCTGTTTCGATTTCTTTATCAAGATGGTTCTGCAGCAGATGAAACTGATCTAAATAGTCAATGAGCTTTCGCATGGCGATAAAAATTCCGTCATGCTGGGCGTCATACACCGTTTCCTTATGCCTGAAATAGGCTGTAAAGGCAAACCAGACTTCCATTTCTGCCCTCGTTTCATCATCCGTCGGCACAATTTCAAGCAATATGTTTAATATTTTTTCTTTCGGAGGCAAGTCTTGCAGAGCGATTTCATTTATTCTGGCTGCCGCTTTTTCTTTAACGAGTTTCATCGCATAAACGAGCAGTTCATCTTGTGTTGAAAAATAATGGCGCAATGCACCTAATGAAAGTTCTGCTTCCTCCGCAATATTTCTCACTGTCGCTCCTTCCATACCCCGTTCTAAAATAACTCGCCAAGCCGCCTCTGCAATTTGTTTTCTTCTTTTCTCGTGATCAATTCGTTTTGGCATGATTCCATTTTATCAAAAGAAAAATCACAACGCAATTTTATAATACAGTTGTATTATTTAAATACGAATGCTAAAATATTTTTACATCATACAGAAGTATTGAAATGAGGGAGAAAACACGTTGAATATTGTAGTATGGATGATTATCGGCTGTGAAATTGCATTTTGGGTTGTCATTGCACTAGGGTTAGTGACACGATATGTGTTCAAGCGAAATAAGCTGGGGTTACTTCTTTTAGCTTTAACCCCGGTAATTGATCTCATTTTGTTAATAACGACAAGTGTTGATTTATATCGCGGGGCTGCAGCAACTCAAGTGCATGCCATAGCAGCGGTGTACATCGGCATATCGGTTGCGTTCGGAAAAAGTATGATCCAATGGGCTGATGAACGTTTTCAGTATTACGTGAACAAACAAGGCGCAAAACCGGTTAAGCGGTTCGGAATGGATTTTGCAAAACATTATGCCAAAAGTCTCGTAAGACACGCACTCGCTTATCTGATTGGCGCCGGGCTGTTAGTAGGAATGATTTATTTTATAAATGACCCTTCTCGAACTGAGGCATTAAGCGGAATCTTAAAGTTGTGGACAATTGTTTTAGGCATTGATGCCATTATTACAATCAGCTATTTTATTTGGCCGAAAAAAGCAAAAGCCTGAGACCTGTCATCAGTCCGGTTGTTTTTTGACAAAAGCCTCGGCGATGTCTTTTGGGTTTCTTAGTTCCCGCCGCTCTCTCCCCACGATTTCTTACGTATCTATCAGTCTTGCCATTTGCAAACATTGTTTATTTAAAAAATGGATGATAAAAGAGGAAGATCTCAAAGATCTTCCTCTCAGACTTATCTTTTAACAAAACCTTATCTAATTGTTTGAACTCCTCCAGGTCCTCCAAGAGGGCCCCCAAGCTGACTGGCTGAAACTTGTGCAGATCCAGATATGCAGTTACCGCCGACGCCTAAAGGAAATACTATAGTAACAAGTTCTTGACCAGCCGGAGTAAAATTAACTCTGTGTATAAAAACACGCGTACCAGAAGGAAGCACTTGACCATTAGGTAAAGTTAAATTAGCTGGAATAGTAATAAACTGACCGACCAAACCTTCAAAAGCACGATTTTCATACATATAATGATCATAATAAAAATTTGGATACATAAATGATTTACCTCTTTCTCGTAATGAATTTGCCATACAACACCTGTATATTCCCATTAGTTAAATATGTGCAAATAACTTATTGTTTTAGAGCTGGCCACTGACTTTTCCATACGTTCTGTGTGGTTCCGTCCCACGATTTCTTCCCATTCCCAACCATTAAAAGTTCTTCATTCTGTATCTCCGTGCAAGTTGAATCACCTATCGTTTTTCATAGGTGCCTTATCGAAAAAACAGCGCCCAGAATATTCCCTGCGCATCCAATATTTTTCATATTAGATAAAACGTATCTCTTTTCAACCCCAATTCAATCATGATTCCATGATCCTTTCATTTTACGCGAAGGCCAGATATTTTTTTCACTAATGGTTTTTTCATCTTCATCAAGGCGATTTGAGCACCCAATTCATTTGCCTGACTTCCAATCGGTCTTTATAGAGTTCTGTTCGGGTTTCTTAGTTTACAATCAAATAGTCTTGCACCTGTTCTGAATGTTTAATGAATCCAGAATCAAAAAAATTAAAACCATGTAAAACGCACTTTCCCATTTGGAACTTCTTGCATATAAGTCGGCTCACCAAATAAAATACAGATGACTTTTTCCATCTTTTCAATATCATGATGCCCGCGTTTTGACATAGCAGGACCTGACCATGGGTGTTCTGAGTGCACCCACCTCCCCTTTTTAAACCAAGGCACTCCTTTAATACGTGATTGTTTGACTTCTCCAGGATGAGCTTTTTCGTGGGCTTGAAACCAATCTCCTATTCGATCATCAATCCAACCATGTAATCTCCAAAATATCGGATTAACGTGCGAGGAATAAAAATCACCCAGAAAATCATAGTCAGGAGTATCCCATACCTTATCTATATCATTATCTTTACGCCCCTCAGGCAACGTTTCTCCTGTAGAAGGATCACGCGGAACTGATGCCCATCGCATATGCATATCATTATGAACAGACCATTCAATAAGGGCCCCCAGTTCACCGAGAGTAAGGGTGCTCAGATATTGTGAATTTTTGAATTCTCTATCCCACCATCTCATGCGTGACCAATAGAATCCATCGGTCTTAATATATTTAATCCGCCTATTAGTTTCCTCATCTAAATTGTTTATCCATGCCTTTGGAACAGCAAATCCATCTGGGTTGCCAGAATGATGAAAAGTTGGATGAGATGAAGCAAACTCCTGCTCAATGATAAAAGAACCTGGGGCAGGAATAGCAGTCCATCCTTTAATGGGATGAGTCATCATCGAATGAACTTCTCTTATCATTTCACGATGCATAAATAGGAAATCCTCTCCCGAACCATTGTTTAATATAGGATCACCTTTTTTACTTAATGACGGCCGTTCAAATTCCATTCCTCCAGGCCGCCATTCAAGGGCGCGTATTTGTTGTCTTTGGCTTTCAGTTAGAGATAACCATCTGTTACGAACACTGTGCCAAACTGCGTGGTGGAGTCTATGATGGCGTGAAGCAAGCAGATCCCTAACGTTGTTCGGAAGCGGTATAACATTTCTGGGTTCATTAAAGTCTTTTTGAACCGCAATAAATGAACCTACAATTCCATCCGAACAGCCATCGTGGGGAACTGAACGAATAACTGATCCAACTATAACTGACCTTTGTCTTTTCCCATCGGGCCATTTTGGTATAAAATAACCAACATACTGATAAACCCATCCTTCAGCTGATGTTTCCTTAACTCCAGTACCTTGAAACCTTAAACTATAAGGATTTCCATCATATTTGAAACCTGACAAAACCAGTCGGGGATCATCTGCTTTAGGAGGAAAAGAACGAAAAGCTAACTGTCCCCGCAATGTTCCAGGTTCACTGACATATTCGAAAATCAACTCCCCTTGCCCGAACTTAAGTTCATTAAAATCATCAACTTCTTGAGTAAGATTTAAAAAGCTTCGATAAATCCAAACACCAGCAGTCAAATCACTAGACAAATTTGTGCCTCCTTTGTATCTATTTAAAAAGCATTATCACTTAATCTAAAAATGACCTATACTGATTTTACCGTCGAGAAAAACATCAACTTTCAATAATATTGATATGTCATAAAACCTTTATAAATGCGTAAGATACCAGGCGAATCTTTGGGGAGCATATAGTTCTGGGATTAGATGATGATTCTGAGAAGGCACGACATAAATGTCGATTTAGAATTTGGTAAATTATGGAAATAGAAAGGGAGATAAAGCGAAGAAATATCATGCGATAGGCGGAATTGTTGATGAATGTGAGCTTCAGGAAGGTTCTCATTTCAAACAGGCTGCGGCAATTGCTCAATAGTAAATAGTTAATATGTATATGTAAAAAACAGGAAATAAATTGCTTAAAACCACTATAACTTAAAAATACAATATGAAAAAGGAATTAAAAACGGGCGACTAAATTCTATTATCCCCCGGACTAACATGTAAAGAACCATGAATAAATGCCTGCTTGATGCGGGGACAGTTTTACCGAAAACCCGCCTTTAGTACCGAACATACCAACGAAAGATCTGCTTGAATGAATAAAACTCCATAAAGAATGGTTGAAAGAGAATGAAGACACTCTTCAAAAATCTCAATTTAAAAAACAAAATGCCCACCGCAAATCTGGTGGGCATTTTTTATGCGTGTTGAAAATTTAGTGGCCAAATGGGCTTTCCGCTCCCCCTCAGACCCCCGCTACATTACCCGCTTAAACATCTTCTCCATCTCATATGTGCTATGGTGAATGATAATCGGGCGGCCGTGCGGGCATGTAAATGGGTCTGAGGTGCCGCGCAGCTCGTCCAGCAGAGCTTTGATTTCATCATTGCGCAGGTGGCGGTTTGCTTTAATAGAGCCTTTGCAGCTCATCATAATGGCCGCTTCTTCCCGCAGTTTTTTGATGTCGATGTTTTTGGAGTCAAGCACCTGCTGAATGATTTCTTCTATCAGCAAGGCTTCCTCTCCCTTGGGAAACCAGGCCGGGTGACAGCGTACGATATAGCTGTTTGAGCCAAATGGTTCTAAAAAGACGCCTACGTTTTCGAGCTCATATTGATGCTGTTCAATGATGAGTGCTTCGTTTGTTGAGTAGTGAAAGGTCAGCGGGACGATCATATCTTGGACTTCCGGCTCGACCTCGCCCACTTTTTCACGAAAATATTCATACTTAATGCGCTCTTGCGCCGCATGCTGATCAATGATGTACAAGCCGTTTTCGTTTTGCGCTAAAATATACGTTCCGTGCATTTGTCCGATTGGATACATGATCGGCACCCGCTCTGACTGCGAATGTTCCTGAACAAGTTCTTGTTCGGATTCGGCGGCTTCAGGCTGTAGCTCTGCAAAAGCAGTGTGATCGCCCTGGTCTGTTTCTATAAGGGGATCAGGCACCGGAATGTCTGTGCGTATTTCCTCTTCCGTTTGTGCAGGTTCCTTTACAACTGAACTCAACTTCATAGGTGAGTATGACGGCTCAGACGTTTTTTCCGGCTTCTGCTCGGCAGGTCTTGTGTCAAAATTCATGAATTGCTGCTCGTTTTTAATAACCGGTGCTGATTTTTTGGGCAGCTGCGCGCTAGGAATCAGCTGCTGCTGTTTAAATACGTCTTTGATTCCATCACGAATCAGTTCATGCAGCTCCGTCTCCTTGCTCAGCCGCACCTCAAGCTTGGATGGATGTACGTTCACATCCACCAAAATCGGATCCATTGTGATCTCGATAAACGTAATCGGATGGCGTCCGATCGGCAGGAGAGTGTGATAACCTTCATGCACCGCTTTAACAAGCGGAAAATTTTTAATGTAACGACCGTTTACGACAGAAGACATGTAGTTCCTTGATGCCCGGGTAATTTCCGGAAGAGCAATATACCCCTTCACGTCAAAATCCAGTGAACTGACATGGAGAGGAACCATTTTTTTAGCTGTCGCCATACCGTAAATAGCGGCCAAAACATGACGGACATCACCGTTGCCAGTCGTTTGCAGCAGGTTTTTTCCTTGGTGCCGGAGCCGGATGGAGACCTCCGGATGAGCCAAAGCGATTCGGTTGACCACGTCTGTTATGTTGCCAAGCTCGGTATGGACGGTTTTCATATACTTCAGGCGGGCGGGTGTGTTAAAAAACAGATTCGTAACCGTGATTTCCGTCCCTTTTCGACCTGAGGACCGGGTTTCGGATATGATGTTTCCCCCTTGGAGCATAAGCTGGGTTCCCGCTCCTTCTCCGGTGCTCGTTTTTATCTCAAGGTGTGAGACTGACGCGATACTTGGCAAAGCTTCTCCGCGAAAGCCAAGCGTTCTCACACGGAACAGGTCATTTTCATCTTTGATTTTACTAGTTGCGTGGCGGCGGAAGGCCCGCTTGCAATCTTCATTTTCCATTCCTTCCCCGTTATCGAGGACCCGAATGGAAGCAAGGCCCGCTTCCTCTATATCTATTTCAATGACCGTGCTGTTAGCGTCGATCGCGTTTTCTACAAGCTCCTTCACTACTGAAGCGGGCCGTTCGACTACTTCGCCGGCCGCTATTTTATTTGAGAGCTCATCTGAAAGCTGGATGACTTTTGCCAAGTTACATCACCTCTTTCTATTGTAATTTCTTTTGCAGCTTGTACATTTCGTTCATCGCTTCAAGCGGTGTCATATCAAGCAAATTTATAGATTTAAAGGTATCCAGTACCTGTTTTTCTTTTTTGGACAGCTTTGTTTTTTCAGCCGGCTTTTCTCCTTCGTCAAAAAAGGACAGCTGTGCAGGTTTTTCCTTCACGACAGACTTTGGCTCCTGTGCCGGAAGCTCTGGTTTGGTTCCCGTATTTTCGAGTTCCTTCAGTATATCTTGAGCACGCGCGATTAAATCATCAGGAAGTTCGGCTAGCTGCGCTACATGAATGCCGTAGCTTTTGTCAGCGGCGCCCTCTTTAATTTGATGGAGAAACACAACTGTTCCATTATATTCCTCTGCACGGACATGGACGTTTTTCAGCTGAGACAGCTTCTCTTCAAGGACGGTCAGCTCATGGTAATGTGTACTGAAGAGCGTTTTTGCGCCGATATGGTCATGAACATACTCAATAATTGCTTGAGCAAGGGCCATTCCGTCGTAAGTTGACGTGCCCCGGCCGATTTCATCAAACAGGATCAAGCTATTTTTAGTAGCATTAACAATGGCGTTTTTCGCCTCGAGCATTTCCACCATAAATGTGCTTTGTCCGGAGATTAAATCATCCGCTGCGCCAATACGGGTGAAAATCTGGTCAAAAATCGGAAGGACCGCTTTTTTCGCAGGTACAAAGCAGCCGATTTGCGCCAAAATAGAGATAAGCGCTATTTGTCTCATGTAGGTGCTTTTCCCGGACATGTTCGGACCTGTAATCAGAAGCATTTGGCTGCTTTCGCCCATCTCGCAGTTATTAGGAACGTATTCCTGGCTGTCCATTACTTTTTCAACGACCGGATGCCTTCCGTCAATGACTTCCACATGATCTTCAGAAAAAACCGGTTTTATGTAATGGCGGTTTTCACTGATTGTGGCAAAGCATTGCAGGGCATCAAGCTCACTCATCTGTTTGGCAAGCTTTTGTAAACGCGGAATGTACATCTTTATTTTTTCACGAAGTTCAGCAAACAGTTCGTACTCAAGCTCGCATATATTGTTTTCCGCTTCTAAAATGAGTGCTTCTTTTTCTTTTAACTCCGGCGTAATGTAGCGCTCGGCGTTTGTCAATGTCTGCTTCCGTTCGTAGCGCCCGTCCTCCAGCAAATGCAAATTCGCTTTTGTCACTTCTATATAATAGCCGAATACTTTATTGAAACCGACCTTCAGAGAACGAATCCCCGTGTATTCACGTTCTTGCCGTTCCAGCCGGGCGATCCAATCTTTCCCGTTTTTGCTGGCATCCCGGTATTCATCAAGCTTTTGGTTATAGCCGTCCTTCATCAGGTTGCCTTCTTTTAACGATAAAGGCGGTTTTTCATGCAGCGCTTCTTCAAGCAGCTGTAAGACATCTTCGCACGGATCAATCCGCTCAGCCCGCTCTTTCGCCATTTTATGGTTGAGTGAAGCAACGAGATCTTTGATGGCCGGTACTTGTTTTAATGATTCCTTCAGCTGAATTAGGTCCCGAGCGTTCACATTGCCAAATGCGACACGGCCGGCAAGGCGCTCCAAATCGTATACTTCCTTTAATCTTTCGCGCAGATCTTCCCGTTCGAATAAATGGGCAATAAGTGTTTCCACCATTTCTTGGCGCTCTTCGATCTGGCCGGCTCTGATCAGAGGACGGTCGATCCACTGCTTTAACAGCCTTCCGCCCATTGCTGTTTTTGTCTCATCTAACAGCCAAAGCAGCGAGCCTTTCTTGTTTTTCGAACGAATGGTTTCCGTCAGTTCCAGATTGCGTTTAGAATACAAATCAATTTTCATTGCTTCTTCAAGCTCATATACCTGGACAGACTGAAGATGATCAAGGCTCCGTTTTTGGGTTCTCTTAAGATACGTATACAAACGCATAAACGTTGTCATCAATTCTTGGCTTTTCAGCTGCTCTGCAATTTCAATGCGCTCATCTGTTTCTCCGTCTTCGATTGAAATCGTCGCGCCGCACCGTTCTTTCAGCTGGACAACCGTCTGCTCCTCCAAGCTGCTGCTGACGACTACTTCTCTTGCTCCGACTGAATAAATCTCCGAGATCACATCTTCAATCCGTTTGATGAATACGGTTAAATTTTCCCCTGTCGTTAAATCAGACAGCGCAAGGCCGTAGCCGTTTGGAAATGCTGTAACAGAGGCGATAAAGTTATTTTCCGTTTCATGAATGCCTTTGCCGTCCATTACGGTTCCCGGCGTAATCAGCTGGACAACCTCTCGTTTCACGACTCCCTTTGCTGCTTTTGGATCCTCCGTTTGTTCACAAATCGCTACTTTATATCCTTTTTTGATCAGCTGTTCGATGTAAGCAGCAGCTGAATGATAAGGTACGCCGCACATTGGTATCTTGTCGGCTGCTCCTCCGTCCCTGCTTGTTAATGTAATTTCAAGCTCTTGTGAAGCTTTTTTTGCGTCATCAAAAAACATTTCATAAAAATCGCCAAGGCGAAAAAATAAAAAGGCATCCTTGTGCTCTGCCTTAATTTTTAAATATTGCTGTATCATAGGCGTGTAACTTGCCATCATTTATCCCTCACTATGTATCAACGTTTCTATTTTGTCCAAACTTCATTATAACATAAACAAAAAGCCAAAAAGAATGATATCCTCATATAAAAAAAGAGACTTGGGGTGTGCCTCCCCTAGTCTCTTTTTTATTCTTCCGGATCTCCGACTAAAAACTCCGGATTAATATCCTCTAACTCTTCATCAAGCTCATCTTCCCAATCTTCCTCGTCATCCTCTTCCCAATCCGGGTTCACCTCAACAACTACCTTCGTCTCCCCGACGACCTCTGCCAAAAATTCTCTCTCGGCCTGAACCACGATTTTATTTCCATTTGGCGAAATGGTCACCTCAAGACAATTAGGCTGCTGAAGGACTTTTGCGATTACTTCATGCTCATCATCTAAGTAGTTATTATCTCTGTACCTCAGCTTAATGACATCAACATATTTAACCCGCTCTGTCACAACCTCTGTTTTCGTATTGTCCGCGTAAGAGTACCAGACGTTTATATCATAATACCCTTCAATTTCTACTGTCTTTCCGATCTTTTCAGCATCATACTTGTGGTTAATGATCCAACCGCCCAATATGCTGGTCGGTTTTTGCGAAGGAGAGATGGTATTGGTGCATTGGGTGAATTTTCTGCCTTTCGCTACAACTGCCTTCGTAATAATTTCCCTGTATTCAGACATTCCGGCATGCCTCCTTGTTCTTCTTCGTGTTATGTTATGCTGGGCATTCGTCTAGTGTGCATTTTTATAAATAAAATATAAAAATACAAAGTTTCTGTTTCATTGTATGCAGGACCGCCTAGAAACTTTACTTTTATGTTTTATAAAGTTTATACGGACAGGGAGAAAGAAAATATGATGAATTTTTAGTTCATAGTTTTATTAGTTTACTTTGAAGCTGGACAAAAAAACACGGAGCCTTTAAAAAGGCATCCGTGTCAGAGTGAACAGCTGTTATTTGAATGTTTCACCTTTGAGCCGGTTTCCCCTGTCAGCAGGTCGCCGCCGGTTGATGAAATGATTTCATTTGTGACTTGATTAGATATGGTGTGTGCAACAAGCTGCAAAAGATCGTTGACCTCAATCTGGGAGTCCCTGAACTCCTGAATGACAGGAATTGCCTCAAGCTCTTCCTGCAAGGCGTCAATTTTAGCTTCTGTCTGCTTTAACGCTTCATGCTTCTCATAATGCTTCAAGTTGACGGCTTGCTTTTGCAGGGCTTTGATCTGATTGATAATCCCAGATACTTTAGCATTTTCATTGATTTGCGCTTCTGCCCGTTTGAAAAGATCCACTTCTTCTGTCTCTGAGATCATTTTCGCAAGGTCACGGGCTTGCTGCACAATATCTTTTTTTGTGTAAAGCGTCATCTTATTTCACCTCGATTGCTTCTCCTACCATTTCTCCGTCAAGCGACCATGTTTTCGCTTGATGGATTTTCACGTGCACCAGCTTGCCGATGGCTTCTTTAGGGCCTTTGAAATTCACAAGCTTGCTTTTCCGTGTATATCCGGCAAGAATTTCAGGGTTGTTTTTGCTTTCTCCCTCGACTAATACTTCGACGACTTCACCCTCATATTCCTTCATTTTTTTTGCGGAAATTTCTTTCACGAGATCGTTCAGCCGCTGAAGACGTTCTTTTTTCACCCTCATCGGGACATTATCCTTCATTTTCGCTGCCGGTGTACCCTCACGCGGAGAATAAATGAACGTATAGGCGCTGTCAAATTCAACTTCCCTGTATAATGAAAGGGTTTCTTCAAACTGTTCGTCCGTCTCGTTCGGGAAACCGACGATAATGTCTGTTGTTAGTGAAGCATTTGGCATCGCCGCTTTAATTTTGCCTACGAGCTCCATGTAGCGCGCTCTGTCATATTTGCGCGCCATCAGCTTTAATACTTCCGAACTTCCTGATTGAACAGGCAAATGAATATGGTCAAGCAGGTTGCCGCCTTTACCGAGCACTTCAACAAGATGGTCGTCGAAATCACGAGGATGGCTTGTTGTAAAACGGATTCTTGGAATATCAATTTTGCGCAGTTCATCCATTAAATCTCCGAGACCGTACGTGATGTCGTCGAAATCTTTTCCGTACGCATTTACGTTTTGCCCTAGAAGAGTAATTTCTTTATACCCTTCACTCGCAAGCCTTCTGACTTCCTGAATAATTTCCTCAGGGCGCCGGCTTCTTTCTTTGCCGCGTGTGTAAGGCACAATGCAGTACGTACAGAATTTATCGCAGCCGTACATAATATTGACCCATCCTTTAATTTTCCCGCGGCGCACTTTCGGAAGGTTTTCAATGACATCGCCTTCCTTCGACCAAACTTCGATTACCATTTCTTTTGACAGATAAGCTTCTGACAGCAGTTCAGGCAAACGGTGAATATTGTGCGTTCCGAAGATCATATCGACGAAGGGATGCTTTTTCAAAATACGATTGACCACTGATTCCTCTTGTGACATACAGCCGCAAACGCCTAAAATCAGGTCCGGATTTTCTTTTTTAAGCGTTTTTAAATGTCCAAGCTCGCCAAAAACCTTGTTTTCGGCATTTTCGCGGATCGCGCATGTATTCAACAGGATGACATTGGCATCGTCAACAGAGTTTGTCGCTTCATATCCTAAAGCCATAAAAATTCCGGCCATTACTTCAGTGTCATGTTCGTTCATTTGACAGCCGTATGTGCGAATATAAAATTTTCTGCCCTCACCCATACCTTTAAACTGTTCTGAGATTTTAAAATCATGATGATAGCTGACGCTTTCTTTCCCGCGTTTTTTCGCATCTTTTAAAGAAGGCGGAATATACACAGCTTCAAAGTACTTGCTGTAATCCTTCTCGGATTTTTTGTCCGGTGGATTGACTTGTCCGCTCTCTTGTTTTTGTTTTTCATTCATTAAATGATTTCTCCTTTCAACCCAAACTTCCACCCTACAGTATAGACTATATTCGTCCGAAAGAAAAACAAATACTCATAACCACTCTTCGAAAGAATCGGCTAGTTTCTGTAACTCATTTATAAACATGCTTACATGATAACCGTCACATACAGCGTGGTGAACTTGCAATGAAATAGGTAAACATACCGCTTCCCCATCTGAAAAGTACTTCCCAAGCGTAATAATAGGAAGCAGATATTCTCCATTATAAAGATTGAGTTGAAAACCGGTAAAGCTGACCCAAGGAAGAGCAGAAATTGAAAAGGTATGGGCAGGTACGTTTTCTTTTACCCATAATCCCTTTTTATCTCCATATCGGTCAATATCTTGTAGATAGTTCTTATAAAAAAGTGAAAAATCGCTCGAGTATTCTGTCCACATTGCAGAAAAGGTTTTATCCTCTTTATGAAAGATGGTATAGGTTGGCATCATCTGTTCCCAATACCCTAATTGCCCCTTATCGTTAAAAGCCGTTCGAAACTCAATATGTGAATTAACAACTCTAGAAATCATGTAAATAAAAGCAGGATAAAGTTTCATATTCTTTTTTCTCAGCCCATTCAGCAATGCGGTCACATTCAGGTTAGCCGTAACACTATAAGAACATTTACCTTCTTTTATATAATGTTCGAAATAAGGTTTTCTATTCCAGCGATCTATATCAATTTGATGAAAATTCATATTTATAACCTCCTAAAATATTTAACTTTTTATTTTAGGAGGTTAATTTCACTGATTTCACCACAATCCTCACCCCGTGTGCCCTTTTATTTCATTTACTTCAGTGTAACGTTAACTATTTCCTTATTCAACTATACTGAAGCATCCATCAATGAAAAAGAGGGATTTCTACCTCTATAGCAAATGAAGCTCTTTTGCTGCAGATTGTATGACGGCGAGCGCTTGATTGAGTTCCTTCTTTGTATGCTCCGCAGTAATCATTGTACGAATTCTCGCCTTCCCTTTAGCAACCGTCGGGAAAACAATACTTTGGGCAAATATTCCCTCGGAAAGCAACCGTTCGGAGAATTGCTGGGCTAAGGCTTCTTCACCTATTATAATAGGAAGAATCGGAGTTTCACTTTTTGTAAGGGTAAGTCCCATCTTTACGAGCATAGACTTAAAGTAATTCGTATTATCCCAAAGCTGCTCCATATGTTGCGGTTCTTCCAAAAGCACGTTAATCGCTTCTATACAAGCTGCGGTTACGGCAGGCGGGTGCGAGGTGCTGAATAAAAACGGACGGCCCTTATGCCGCAAGTAATCAATTAAAACATGTGAACCGGCAACGTATCCGCCCAACACCCCAATTGCCTTGCTTAACGTGCCGACCTGAATATGCACTCTGCCGTCCAGTCCAAAGTGATTAACGGTTCCTCTTCCGTTTTCTCCAAGCACTCCGGATGCATGCGCGTCATCCACCATGACAAAAGCGTCATAAGCCTCAGCCAGCTTAACAATCTCCGGCAAAGGCGCAATATTGCCATCCATTGAAAACACCCCGTCGGTGACAATGAGGCGCATTCTGTAATTCATTGATTTTTTCAGCACTCTCTCTAAATCATCCATATCAACATGGCGATATACCTTTTTATCCGCTTTTGTCAGCCTGATTCCGTCAATAATGGAGGCGTGGTTCAGTTCATCAGAAATGACAATATCCTCTTTTGTCAGAATGCTTGAAAGAACCCCTTGGTTTGTTGTGAAACCGGACTGAAATACTAGAGCGGCCTCTGTTTTTTTAAAGGCGGCTAATGTTTTCTCAAGCTCGTGATGCATCGTAAATGTACCGGCGATCGTCCGAACTGACCCAGTACCGGCTCCGAACTGTTCAGCGGCAGCCTGGGCGGCTTTGACCAATCTTGGATGTGACGTCAGTCCAAGGTAATTATTTGACGAAAGCTGCATCACTTGTTTGCCGTTTACAGTAACGTAAGCCCCCTGCTTGGATTCAACCTGTTTTATTTCCTGCCACGTATGGTTTTCTTTCATATCTTCAAGCTCACTTTTCAAAAATTCAAACTCCTTCATGTTTATCCCCCTTTTATGGTATCAGAATAACCTTCCCGCACTGTCCTTCTCTCATCAGCTCAAAGCCTTTCTCAAACTCTTCCAATGGAAACTGATGTGTAATAACAGGTGAAATGTCTAAAAGCTTTGATTGCAGTAAATTGGACACCTGTCTCCACGTGCTGAACATTTTTCTTCCTGTAATTCCTTGGACAGTGAGGCCTTTAAACACCACTTCATTTGTTAGATCGATTGTCACCGGGTGTTCCGGCAGACTGAGGATGTGAAATCTTCCTCCATTGGCTGCCATCTTTAAGCCTTGTTCAATAGCAGACGGATGGCCTGACATTTCACAGACAAGATCTATGCCCTCTCCTTTTGTTAAAGCGCTTACAATTTGTAGCGGATCTTCTTTTTCGATTGATATCGTAAGCGTGGCCCCCATTTGTTTAGCAAGGCTGAGTCTATACTCGTTTTTATCTATGGCAACGATGTGGGCTGCTCCGGCTGCTTTTGCCACCGCTACAGCCATAAGTCCGATCGGCCCGCAACCGATGACGGCAACGGATGCGCCGGCGGGCTGACTATCCAGCACGGTATGCACCGCATTTCCCAGCGGCTCTTGGATTGAAGCTATTGCCAGCTCCATGTCGGCCGGGTTTTGCCAAATGTTTTGCGACGGCACCTTTACATATTCTGCAAAGCATCCTGCTGTATCAACGCCAATGATGGCAGTTTGGGTGCAGACATGTTGTTTGCCGGTGACACAAGGGATACATTTGCCGCACACAATATGTGTTTCTGCCGATACATAATCACCGACTTTCACATTGCTGACATGCTCACCCACCGCCTTTACAATGCCGCTAAATTCATGTCCAAACACATAAGGCGGCTTGATCCTTTGCTGGGCCCACTGGTCCCAATTATAGATGTGCACGTCTGTACCGCATATCGAGGCTGCCTTTACTTTCACGAGAACTTCATGTTTTTCTATGTGAGGAATGGGCACCTCAGCCAAAACCGCACCGAAAGCGCTGTCATTTTTAACGACAGCTTTCATTTTTCCACTCACCATGTACAATCCCCCTTTTGAAATCTTATTATATCTGGATTGTATCATGATGAATAATAGACGTAAACATCACTGTCCTCACACAGTGGACAAATGCATCCCCCTTAAAAAATGGGCTCAATATTTTTTATTTTTCAATTAGGTACGCTGATTTTCATTCATACTGAAAGCGTGTATCTATTCAATTGTTATATATGACAACAATTACATGATTTATTTATATTATTAATATAGTATTGGGAGAAAATATCACAACCTAAAAACAACCTGCTCGCAAATAAGCAAGCAGGTTGAGACATCATTTTTAGTTGTTTTAACGGGGCTCAACGATCAATTTGATCGCTGTTCTTTCTTCGCCATCAATCAAAATATCGGTAAATGCCGGAATACAAATCAAGTCGACTCCGCTCGGCGCCACAAATCCCCTGGCGATCGCTACAGCTTTGACGGCTTGGTTTAAAGCGCCCGCTCCTATCGCTTGAATCTCCGCTGCTCCGCGCTCTCTTAACACACCTGCCAGCGCACCTGCTACTGAGTTCGGACTTGATTTTGCTGAAACTTTTAAGATTTCCATTTCTGCTCCCCCTTAGTTTTACAATGGATAAGTGAGTGTTCATTAGAACAATCATTATTAGATGTTGCTATCCAAAAAGCCATCCCCACAATGCTTTTCAAAAATAGCTGGCTACCTTCCATTTTTACTATATTCACTAAGAAGTTGCTATATTCCTGCTTTTCTTTTTAATATTTTTATAAAATAAACATATGCTCAGTTATTCAAAGAACATGTGATCATCATTTATCAAAATACGCTCAATTTTAACCGCTTTTTTCGTTTGGTCGTCAATATCAATAACGACACCGCTTAATGTGGTTTTGCCTTCTGCGACAGAGAAACGGACAGGGAGGTTTGTTTTAAAGCGTTTAATGATGGTCTCTCGGTCCATGCCGAGAATGCCGTCATATGGGCCGGTCATTCCTACATCAGTAATATATGCCGTCCCCTTAGGCAAAATGCGGTTATCTGCTGTTTGCACATGTGTGTGCGTACCCACTACTGCAGACGCTCTGCCATCTGTGTACCAGCCGATCGCCAGCTTTTCACTTGTTGCCTCGGCATGAAAATCAATGAAGATATAGGGCGTTCGTTTAGCCGCTTCTGCGATTAATTCATCTGCCTTTTGAAACGGATCATCGAGCGGCGGCAAAAATGTGCGTCCCTGCAAATTAATGACGGCAAGCTCTTTACCGTTCGCTTTTACATATGTGATTCCTTTTCCCGGCGTACCCTCCGGAAAATTGGCCGGACGGACAAGGTGCGGTACGTCATCTATAAAGTCAAATATTTCTTTTTTGTCCCATGTGTGGTTACCCATAGTAATAGCGTCTGCGCCTGCCTGCATTAAGCTGTGATAAATTTTTTCTGTCAGGCCCTTGCCGTGAGCGGCATTTTCCCCGTTAATAATCGTGAAATGCGGCTTATACTTCGTTTTTAGTTTCGGAACATACTCTTTTACCATGTCGCGGCCCGGTGAGCCGACAACATCTCCAATAAATAAAATTCTCATTCTTCGAACCCTTTCTGTTTTTCATTTCCTTGCCGGTCAAAAAAATAAAGTGATGCTTAGCGCATCACTTTATTTTGCATACTCTACGGCTCGTGTTTCTCTTATCACTGTCACTTTAATGTGTCCAGGATAGTCAAGCTCGTCCTCAATTCGTTTACGGATATCCCGTGCCAGGCGATGGGCTTCAAGATCGTTAATCGAATCCGGCTTCACCATAATGCGCACTTCACGTCCAGCCTGAATTGCGAACGATTTTTCAACACCCTCGTAGGACTCAGAAATTTCTTCGAGCTTTTCAAGTCTGCGAATATAATTCTCAAGCGTTTCACTTCTCGCGCCAGGTCTTGCAGCTGACAGTGCATCCGCTGCGGCTACTAAAACTGCGATGATAGAAGTCGGCTCTTCGTCCCCGTGGTGTGACGCAATACTGTTAATGACGACTGGATGCTCTTTATATTTGGTCGCAAGCTCCACGCCGATTTCAACGTGGCTTCCTTCGACTTCATGATCAATTGCTTTCCCGATGTCATGAAGCAGTCCGGCCCGTTTGGCAAGCTTTGCGTCCTCTCCAAGCTCCGAAGCCATTAAACCGGCTAAGAATGCAACCTCCATGGAATGCTTCAGCACATTCTGACCGTAGCTTGTACGGAACTTTAAGCGGCCGAGAATCTTGATCAGATCTGGGTGAAGACCGTGAACGCCAACCTCAAATGTGGTTTGTTCACCCATTTCACGAATGTAGTCATCGACCTCGCGGCGAGATTTTTCAACCATTTCTTCAATCCGTGCCGGATGAATACGGCCATCCTGAACGAGTTTATCCAGAGCGATCCTCGCTGTCTCACGTCTGATCGGATCAAATCCGGAAAGAATGACAGCTTCTGGGGTATCATCAATGATCAGGTCAATTCCTGTCAGCGTTTCAAGGGTACGGATGTTACGCCCTTCACGTCCGATAATACGCCCTTTCATCTCATCATTTGGAAGATTGACAACTGAAACCGTCGTTTCGGCAACGTGATCTGCTGCGCAGCGCTGTAAGGCGAGCGAAAGAATGTTTTTCGCTTTCTTATCAGCCTCTTCTTTTGCACGGTTTTCAGTTTCTTTTGTCATGATGGCGATGTCATGTGAAAGCTCGTTTTCAACCCGGTCAAGAATGATTTGCTTCGCTTCGTCACGAGTGAGGCTTGAAATTCGCTCCAACTCTGACTGTTGCATACGAATCATCTCATCCACTTTGCTTTCCATCTCTTCAATATGTTGTTGTCGTTCATTCAGAGAATGATCTTTCTTCTCCAACATCGCTTCCCGTTTATCAATCCCCTCATGTTTCCGATCAAGGTTTTCCTCCTTTTGGAGTAAACGGTTTTCTTGTTTTTGAAGCTCATTTCGTCTTTCACGAACTTCCTGTTCAGCATCTATTCGAAGTGTGTGGATTTCATCCTTTGCTTCAAGCAGAGCTTCTTTTTTCAGTGCTTCAGCATCGCGCTTTGCATCTTCAAGAATTTGCTCGGCAGCACCTCGTGCGCCCGCAATTTTCGCTTCGGCAATGGTTTTACGAACATAGTAGCCAACAACTAAACCGAGTAGAATCAGCAAAATGGAGATGAGAACCATCATAATTGGGGTCATACTTTCACCTCCTCTTGCTATGAACTTGGTTGTTGCTAAAATAAGTGTCGGCATGTACATTGTCTAGTTTTCTCAACATACAGAACCTTCACAGGGAATGAGTTTCTCACTGCCCTTGTCAAGTTTAAATGGTTTAACAATCATGTTAAAAAAACAAATACTACAACTTCATTGTAATTGTGTCGGAAATACTTGTCAAGCTTGCCATCTTAACGATTGACGGCATATCTATTCCGTCTATATAAAAGTGCGTCGCACTATCCATTTGTTTTTGCCGCTTGGGAATCAGGAGCCTCTTCTTGATTGAGAAATTGATACATTTTATTATTTACCTGCCCCAATTTCGTATTATTTTGGATATTTGAAAATAAAATAACAAATTTGTTCCCTGAGCGGCTGAAGCTGTTTAAAATGTTGTAGCCGGGCATTACACCATGGTTGGAGTAGCTTCCCGGATCAACATAAAACCCCATTCCGTAGGTCGAACTGCTTCCGGAGGTGAACATTTTTTCAAAGCTGGCTTTTGAGTAAAGAGTGCCATCCACAAGAGCCTGATCAAATTTATACATATCGTATGCACTCATATATATATCGCCCGCGCCGTACAGCTGGGATAAATCAAGTATGTGCGGCGTCACTAAATTTCCGCCTTTATCCAATTTGTAGCCGACGGCAGGATAAGGCTGTTTTTGAAACGTTTTGTAAAAGCCTGCGTACGTCATGCCCGCCGGTTTGAAAATATGGTTTGTTATGTAATGTTCATATGACTCCCCGCTTACCTTGGCAACGATATAGGCGAGCACTGAATAATTTGAGTCCTGATAATCCCATATGCCTGGCTGCCGTTTAATTCCTTGATTTTCAATATCTTTTATCAAGTCGTCCGGGGTAATCGCGCCTTCTGCTTCGATATGCCCCCTGATTCCTGAAGTATGTGTTAACAGATTTTTTAAAGTAATCTGCTTTCCATTCGGAAAACCCTCTATATAAGCTGCGACAGGATCGCTCGTTCGAAGCAAGCCTTTTTCCTCAAGCTGCAAAACGGCGGTCGCAATTAATGCTTTTTGCGACGATCCGACAAAATAAGTGGTTTCAGGGTTGTTTGTTATTTTGTGTTCACGGTCTGCATAGCCGAAGCCTTTATTCGTCACGATTTTTCCATCTTTTACAATCATTGCTGTTCCGCTGAATCCAATGCTTTGCAAATAGTTGCTGATATTTTTATTATCATCGGCTGTTGCAAGCTGATCTTGGTTTTTCTTCTTCATTTCTTTTTTCTTTTGAACCTGATTTTTTTTATTTTTATCAGAACCGTCCTCGGCCGCTGGAGCTGATTTTGCCGGTTCCTCGTTTTGGTGATTTTTCCCTATCCAGATTATGATACAGCAGACAGCGATCAGCAATATAAAAAGAGCCAGCTTACCCCTTTTGTTCAGCTTTCTCCGTCTTCGTTTCGAATCTCTGGTGCGGCTTCTCGAGCTCGTCATTCGTTTTTTCCCCCTAATATAAATTCAATTTGCAGGCACCATATTTTTAGACGAAGTAAGCTTCAAAAAGGTTGTAAAAACTAAAAATAAATATGCTCTTTTATCATTTGATATTTTAGGCGACAGGATTGGTTTATAAACCCTTTGTTTAATCAAACGCCACACCAATAAATAGTTCATCTTGTTCGCATCATTTGAACAGCCAGCCTTCCGTCTGTATGCTTACATTTGACAAACAAAAAAAGGGCAGGAGTTCGCCGCTCCGCCCTTTTTTTACATTGGTTTTTATCCTTCAAATTCTAGCTCTTCTTGGGTTTCCTCAGGCTTTTGTGCAACTCCATTGTTATCCAAGCCGTAATGTTCGCGAATTTGCTCTTGAATCATCAGCATGATATCTTTGTTTTCTTTTAAGAACTGCTTTGCATTTTCACGGCCTTGACCAAGGCGCTCTTCTTCGTAAGAGTACCAAGAGCCGCTTTTTTGCACAATATCGAGCTCAGTTCCAAGATCAATGATCTCTCCTTCTTTTGAGATCCCTTCTCCGTACATAATATCAACCTCAGCCGTACGGAACGGCGGAGCCACCTTGTTCTTCACAACTTTGATTCGTGTTTTGTTCCCCATTACGTCGTTGCCTTGCTTCAGCTGTTCGGCACGGCGCACTTCTAACCGTACAGAGGAATAAAATTTCAGCGCACGGCCTCCGGGAGTTGTCTCCGGATTTCCGAACATGACGCCGACCTTTTCACGAATCTGGTTAATGAAAATAGCAATCGTTTTAGACTTATTGATTGCTCCGGAAAGCTTACGAAGTGCCTGAGACATCAAGCGGGCCTGAAGTCCTACGTGTGAGTCCCCCATGTCTCCTTCAATTTCAGCTTTCGGAACGAGAGCTGCCACCGAGTCAATGACAACAATGTCAACAGCGCCGCTTCTGACAAGCGCTTCAGCAATTTCAAGCGCCTGCTCGCCCGTATCAGGCTGAGAAAGTAAAAGCTCTTCAATATTAACGCCAAGCTTTTGCGCGTATACAGGGTCCAATGCATGCTCAGCATCAATAAACGCTGCTTGTCCGCCCTGCTGCTGAACTTCTGCAATGGCATGGAGCGCAACAGTTGTTTTACCGGAGCTTTCCGGTCCGTATACTTCGATAATCCGTCCGCGCGGATACCCGCCTATTCCAAGCGCTGTATCAAGCGCAAGAGAGCCGCTTGGTACGGTTGAAATTCTTGTATCTGTCTTTTCCCCCAATTTCATAATAGAACCTTTGCCAAACTGTTTTTCTATTTGTTTAAGAGCCATATCTAAGGCTGCCTGACGATCACTCATTCTATTTTTTCCTCCTTTAACTTGCCACTACATATACTATACCTTGTTTGCAGGCATTTGCCAAGAAAAAAGCGAACGCATATTCGGATTTTTTCTTAACCTGTTGTCTATAAAAATATCATAATGGCCGGAAGAAAACAGGTTTTTCATGGAGGATAATGTGCTAAAACATTATTTTTGTTCTAAGAGTTTCAGGATTAAATGACATCCGTATTTGGCAGCACGCTTTCTGACGCCTGTTCTGGAGCCTGCAAAGTTAAATTCATGAACCTCTTCTTTTCCGTCCGCGAAAATGCCGATAAAGACATGTCCCGGGGCATGGCCCTCTTGCCCTTCAGGACCGGCCACGCCGGTAAAACTGATTCCAATGTCACTGCCCGTCAGCCGTTTAATCCCCGAGGCAAGCTCTCCCGCGCATTCTTTGCTGACTGCTCCGAACTGCTGCAGGGTGTCAGGCTTTACCCCCAAGGTGTGCTGCTTCATCTCATTTGAATAGCAAACAACGCCGCCGGCAAACAATTGCGAAGCACCGCTTAAATCAGTCAGCCATTCAGCGAACAGACCGCCTGTAAAGCTCTCCGCTGAAGAAAGAGTCATTCCTTTTTCCTTGCACGCTTTTGAAAGCTCTTTAACAAGAGATGTATCATCATACCCGTAGAAAAACTCTCCGACACGGTCTAAAATCACGGCTTCAGTCTCTTTTAGCAGCCGCTCTGTTTCCGATTCATCCGCATGCTTTGCAGTGAGACGCAGCGTCACTTCTCCGTCAGCAGCCAAAGGAGCGATTGTCGGATTGGTCTGTGCATCAATAATATCTTCTAAATCAGCTTCAAGCTGGGATTCGCCGATTCCAAAAAACCGGAGAACAGTTGAAACGATTTTTTCATTTGATCCGAGTTTTTCAAGAAGAAGCGGCTTGGCCTCGTTTTCAAACATAGGGTGCAGTTCGCTCGGCGGCCCGGGAAGCAGCATATAAAGACGGGCTTCGTGCTCTGTCAGCATCCCCGGCGCCATGCCGAATTTATTGGCCAATACGTCTGAGCCTTCAATCACAAGCGCCTGTTTACGGTTATTCGGTGACATCGTACGCTTTGTTTTCTTGAAATAATCTTCAATTGATTGAAAAGCCTCATCATCAAGAACGAGCGGACGGCCCAGCACATTTGCGATTGTTTCTTTTGTTAAATCATCCTTCGTCGGTCCGAGCCCCCCTGAAAAAATGATAAAATCAGAACGTTCTTCAGCAATGCGGATGACTTGCTTCAGCCGCTCAGGGTTGTCTCCGACAGCTGTATGATAAAACACATTAATGCCGATCTCGGCAAGCTCTTTACTGATAAATTGAGCATTGGTATTGGCGATCTGACCGAGTAAAAGCTCTGAACCGACCGCAATAATTTCTGCTTTTTTTCCTAACTCCATCATGTTTGTCCTTCTTTCTTAGTTAGATGTTTTTAACGCTTCCCAGTTTTTCGCGAAATATTCCCAGCCGGACACAACCGTAAAGAATACAGCTACCCATAACGCAAGGTCGCCAAACGGAAATGACACAAGCTCAAACGGCAGATTATGAAGAAGCAATGCAGAAACAGCAATGATCTGAGCCCATGTTTTGACCTTACCCAGCATGTTGGCGGCTATAACTTCCCCTGTTCCCGCCAAGACGAGCCGTAAACCCGTCACGGCAAACTCCCGGCTGATAATGACGATTACCATCCACGCAGGAGCAAGCTCAAGCTGAACGAGAATAATTAAAGCAGCCGATACGAGCAGCTTATCAGCCAGCGGATCAAGAAATTTCCCAAAGTTCGTTACAAGGTTTAATTTACGGGCGTAATATCCGTCCACCCAGTCTGTCGTAGATGCAATAATAAATAAAATAGCTCCGACCAGATGTGCGACCGGAATCGACTCATCTCCGAGATCAAGATGCCCCCACTCAAACGGCGCCAGCATGATAATCATGAAAATGGGGATTAAAGCGATTCTTGAAAGTGTAATTTTATTCGGTAAGTTAAACATATTGCCCCTCCAATTTATGTACTCGGACGCGAAGAAAAGTCATCTGCTGATTAAGATGACTTTTCTTCCTTTTTATTTACAATCGTAATCGTTTGCGCCATCACGTCTTTAGGATCAAGTTCATATGAAAGAACCTCTCCGTTGATTTTGATTTTCAGGTTAGGTGCATACCCGGTACGAATATCCACTTGTTTTTGATCAGTTATGTCTTTTTTATAGGTCTCGCCTTTTTTCAATGTTCCCTCTTTCAGAGAACTGCTGTTTTCATCACGCACACGGATCCATGCGCTGTCTGAAGCATCCAGCTCAAGCTCGATCTTATCTGCGCCGGAGACTTCGTATGTTGTTGCTGAACCTTCAGTGCCGGTGGCTTTTATGCTGAGCTTGCCGCTGTCACTTTTCTTTTCGTCGTCTTTTTTAGCGCTTGATGTTTTCGTATCTTTTTTACTGTCTGTTTCACTGCTGCTTTTTTTGTTATCTTTCAGCGTTGAATCCTTTGGAATTTCATATTTGCTTTCGCTTTGCGTGACCGCTTTTTTAGATGCAGCATCACTTTGGTCATTACTTTTGTTCATCGTAAGCTGGACAACCACATAAATAATCGCAATTACAACAAGGACTCCTGCGATCACAAGGATTGTCGGCAAGACTTCCAGCGCTTTAGAGGCGGGCTTTGGCAGCTCTCTCTGCGATTTCATGCCGGAAAGCTTTTCAGAAACATCATCATGATACGTGTTCGGAATGTCTTTTTTAAACTCTTCAAACAATTGATCTGAATCGAGCCCGACGGCTTCGGCATATTGCTTGATAAAAGCTCTTACATAAAAACTTCCCGGAATAATGTCATAGTTTCCTTCCTCCAGAGCGGTTAAATATCTTTTCTGAATTTTAGTCGCCGCTTGGAGATCATCCAATGACATTGCTTTTTCCTCTCTGGCTTCTTTCAGCCGGATTCCTAGTTCAGTCACAACAAACACCTTCCAATATTAAAAATCAAAGCTTGAAAACCCGGATTGATCAAACATTTGGGGTTCTTCTGCATGTTCATATGTAATAACCTCGTCAGGTTCATTCCTGAGTTCAATGATGTAATCAAAGTCATCAAGTGTGTATTCAGTATTTTGGACGAATATATCCGGATGTTCCACTACCTTTGTCGCAGGCAGCCTCATGATTTCACTGACAAGCTGAAGATGGCGCTCAGATCCTCTTCTCGTTGACACGATGCCATCTATGATAAACACATTTTCAGTGCTGTACTCGTCGGCAATCAACTGGCTTCTTATCGTCTGTTTCAGAAGTGTGGATGACACAAACAGCCACCTTTTGCTCGCGCACACGCTGGACGCCACGATTGATTCGGTTTTTCCCACGCGCGGCATACCCCGGATTCCTACTAGCTTATGACCTTCTTTTTTGAACAGTTCAGCCATAAAATCGACGAGAAGGCCCAGCTCGTCCCTTTCAAAACGGAATGTTTTTTTATCATCAGCATCTCTTTGGATGTATCGCCCGTGGCGAACAGCTAGACGGTCGCGAAGCCTCGGTTCTCTAAGCTTCGTCACCTTAATTGTTTCCATCGTTTTTAATATTGATTCTAAACGTTTAATTTGATCTATATGGCGGCACCTGAGCAGCATTCCCCTTCTGGAAAGATCGACGCCGTTAATCGTGACAATGTTAATTGAAAGCATCCCGAGCAGAGATGAAATATCCCCGAGCAGTCCGGGGCGGTTGACTTGAATTTCATATTCAAAATACCATTCGAGCTTTGCCAAATGATATACCCCCTTCATTGTGGCAAATTTTTACCTTCCTTTATCATAAAGCATTTTTCCCTATTTAGAAAGAAGAATGTTGCTCTGAACAGGAAAACATAAAAAAGAGAGGAAAAATCCTCTCTCTCACTAGTGAGTGCTGTTATTTTCGACAAGCTTAACCATTACATTCGCAATGGCGTGCTGTTCATCTTTCGATGCAACGCTCCAAAGATCCGCAAGCACTTTTTCCTGATGGTTCTTAGAATCAACTTCGTTAGCCAAGTAGCCGCCGATCTCATAAGCAAGATCTGTGATGGTTTCTTCACTCATCCCTTTATCTTGCGCATAGTTCAGACGGTCACCTAAGAAATTCTTCCAGTTATCCCAGTTATCTAGTACTGACATTTAGGCTTCCTCCATTTCTTCTTGAAGTTACAAAATTATTGTGTCCTTCCCGTCGTAAACTATACATATTTTATTTTCGCTCAGCAGTGCCAGCCGCCATTGACGGACAAAATTTGACCGGTGATATAGGAAGCTTTGTCAGAGAGAAGAAAAGCAACCGAATCGGCAATTTCTTGGGCGCCTGCAAGCCGGCCCATCGGAATATCTTCAGCTATTGCTTCTTTTTCTTCCGGGCTGAATTGATTCATCATGCCCGTATCCACCGCGCCCGGCGCCACTGCATTTACGCGGATCCCGCTAGGCGCCAGTTCCTTTGCAAGCCCTTTGACAAAAGAATTTTGCGCGCCCTTCGCCATGCTGTACAGCACTTCGCAAGAAGCACCTGTTTCCCCCCAGATAGAACTGACAGCCACAATGGCACCGGTTTTCTTTTTGATCATGCCGGGCAGAAGGTTTCTTGTCAGGATGAACGGGCTCGCTATATGCAGCTGCACCATGTCCTGAACTGTGCTGTTATCCACGTCTGTAATAAGTCCAAAATGGCTTTTTCCGCTGTTCAGCACGATCGCGTCAATTGGCTGTTGGATAGAATCGGTCAAAGCTGCCGCGCCGCTTGGTGCTGATAAATCACTTTGCAAAACCTGAGCATGAATTCCGTACGTTTCTGTAAGTCTTTTGGCAAGGCGTCCGGCCGCTTGTTCATTGCGGTTATAATGCAGCAAGAGATCGTATCCCTTGGCTGCAAGCGTTTCGCTTATTCTTTCCCCGATGCCTCCGCTCGCACCTGTTACAAGAGCGGTTTGATTCATATGTCTTCCTTCTTTCCCGCAAAAAACACCCCTCACGCTCGGAGGGATGTTTGTTTTTATGATTTAGGTACAACCTTGCAAACCGTGATTCGGTCTGCGTCTATCTCCTCTTGAATCGCCTGTTTCACATCCTCAAGCGTAATTTGCTCAAGGACAGTCACGACATCAAATAAACTCATATCTAAAAATGCATAACGTGTAAATTGGTTGGCGATGTATTCAGGAGAATTCATCGCTTTTAAAAATGAACCGATTTTTTTCTTTCTCGCCAGCTCAATTTTTTCGGCGGTTACCGAATCAGCCGCATGCAGAAGGATGCCGGAGATTTCTTCCGCCAGTTTATCCGGCTCTTTCGTGTCTCCGCCAATTGAAGCAAACCCGAAACCATGTTCCGCCGTATAATCAAAGCTGAAAGTTTCATCGATGTATCCCTTTTCGTATAAAGACCCATAATTGGCTGAGCTTTTGCCAAAGAGAGTTTCGAGCATCAGATTCATAACAAGCTCATGCTTTAGCAATTCTTTCCCTGATCTGTACGGATTTTTCTCCTTTAAGCCGACGAGACATTTCGGTCCTTGAACGTTCATTTTGATTTCTCGTTCTTTTTGGAAGACCGCTTCTTGCTCCTTCACTTCATTCCGTTTAATGTCAGGCTGGTCTGTATAAGGTTTTTTCTCCTGATTTTCTCTAACCTGGGTGATGATTGCCTCCGGATCAACGGGACCGACGACAAACAGAAGCATATTGCTCGGATGATAAAAGGTCTCATAGCATTCATACAGAAGATCTTTTGTAATATGAGAAATGCTTTCTACTGTGCCGGCAATGTCTATTCTGACCGGATGATCTTTGTACATATTTTCAATGAGGCCGAAAAACAAGCGCCAGTCAGGATTATCATCATACATATTGATTTCTTGCCCGATAATGCCTTTTTCCTTTTCTACAGTTTTCTCCGTAAAATAGGGATCTTGGACAAAATCAACGAGCGTTTCGAGATTTTTCTCGACATTCGATGTGCTTGAAAAAAGGTAAGCCGTCCTTGTAAATGATGTAAATGCGTTGGCGGATGCCCCTTGTTTACTAAAGCCTTGGAACACATCTCCGTCTTCTTTTTCAAACAGCTTGTGCTCAAGAAAATGGGCAATACCGTCGGGCACATGGACCATCTCTTCTTTTCCCAGAGGGACAAACTGGTTATCAATTGAGCCGTACTTAGTCGTAAATACAGCATATGTTTTGTTAAAGCCCTTCTTCGGCAGAACATACACTTCAAGGCCGTTTGACATTTTTTCATGGTACAGTGTTTCTTGAAGCTGTTCGAATTCGATTGGTTTTGTCAAGATGCTCCCTCCGTCCCTGTTAAGAAATAAGTGGTATCCAGTTCGATTTTTTTGCCGGCGTTGATGATATCTTCTTTTGTCACCCGCTCAATATTAGAGAGGAAGTCCTCAACCGGAATCTGAACTTGGACCGCAGCCTGCTGATAAAGAAATTCTGATAAACCGTATGCTGTATCAATTGTCTCAAGCACCTGATTTTTAATAACGGCTTTTGTCTGTTCAATATCTTCTTCACTGAATTCCCCGTTTTTCATTGCTTGGAATTGCTCTTCAATAATGGTCACGGCCTGTTTATAATTTTTCACTTCAATGCCCGACATGACCATTAAAAGCCCTTTAAAGCTTTCCACCCGCGAGGCGGCATAGTAGGCAAGGCTTGCTTTTTCACGAACGTTGATAAACAGCTTGGAGTGGGAAAACCCTCCGAACAAGCCGTTGAAAACTTGTAAAGCCGGATAGTCCGGATCGGTATAAATGATATTCGTCCGAAATCCGATGTTCAGCTTGCCTTGTTTTACATCCTCTTCATCAATGACTTCTTTCGACTCCGGTTTTTGCCCGGCTGCTGCTTTTTCAATGGTTCTAAGGGGCCGGTCTTCAGTTTTAAAATACGTTTCTATGCCCTTTTGCACCTGTTTATTGTCAACATCGCCGATGACATACAGATCAAGCTGGTCCTGTTTTAGAGCTGCCTTGTATGTTTCATATAAGCTTTCCGCTGTAATCGCATCCACAGCATCAATCTCTCCATTGACATGAAGTGCGTATGGTTCGTTTTTGCACATTTCCTGAACGAGCCTTAAGTTAGAATAGCGCATTTTATCATCATACACGGCTTGAATTCTTTGTTTCAGCGTGCGTTTTTCTTGATTGACATACTGCGATTGAAAAGCATCCCCTTCAAGAGCCGGCGAAAAAACAAGTTCAGCCAAGAGCTGAAGACCCTTTTCAAGCAGCGGCGTTTGATCCTTTAAATATTTTTCATTAGGAATCTCTAGTCTGAATGTGATGACGTGCTGTTCACCTTTTTTAGAAAGGTCGCATGAAACAGACGTGCCGTACAGTTCATCCAAATAAGCGCGTAAATCCGCCGTTTTCGGATGTCTTTGGGTGCCCCGAAGAAGCACATGCGGAAACAGTGCCCTTTTTGTGACAAGTTCTTTTGATAAAGGCGCCAGCATTTTGAAAACAAGCGAGACGGTTTTGAATTTTTCAGTCTTAACGATGTGAGCCGTTAAACCGGCGTGCTTCGATGTTACTTCATTTACATATGTCATGTGAAACCTCCTTCGTTCCTTCTTATTATTATGTATTATGACCAAATTTCAGCATCCTCAGAAACGCTGTTTGATTGTAATTATATCAACTGTAGGATTTATAAGGAAACAATAACCTCTGCCTGCGACAGCAGAGGCTGATTGTCATCTTATTTTGTGTGCAAACGGCCGCCGGTCCGCCCTGCCGAAAATCCGTATCATAACCGGCACAAACAGAGCGAAAGGACAACGAGCGCGTACAGAAGAAGGCCTGTTAATACAAGTGTTGCGATCTGGCAAGAACGAAAGCACACCTGATGAAAGCATTACAGCAAAAGTTCCCGCTCATATAATGGCTGCTGACATAATCACAGAGCCTATATTTTTCATAACACATCTGAATAACACCGGACTATTAAACAGCATAACTATCAATAAAAAAGTGTAAATATTTAAAAATCAGCATGCAAAAAAAGCGGCGGTGTGTTACACCGTCCGCAGAGAATCTTCCTCTTCGCTTTCTTTCGAATCAATATTAAACACCACAAGAAACAGGGAAACAAGGCTGAAGAAAGCAGATAGAATAAAGATGAGCCAGGCTGCGTTTGACATGAGAGCAGCGAATATAGGCGGTCCAAGCGCCACGCCGATAAAACGCATACTATTGTAAAATGAGCTGATTGTCCCGCACTCTTCGTTCTCTATGCCTTCTGTAATCAGTGCATCAAGGGCAGGAAGCGACATTCCCGTTCCAATTCCCCCTACGCTCAGAAAAATAAACAGTAAATAAAAACTGTGGTTCCACCACAAGCCGATAAACGAAAGGGTCATCAAGCCCATGCCTGCCACCACACAAAATTTCATTCTATTTTGGTGTTTGCCTATTTTTTTACCTGCAACAAAGGAACTAAGAGAAAGAAATAAAAGTGGTATAGCCAATAATAAACCTTTCATCACGCCGTCAATCGAATATTTGCTTTCGAGTGTTTCAGATAGGTAAAAAAGAACACCAAACAATAAAAACATAATGACACAGCCAATCACAAAAACTGTATAAAGCCAGCGTCCGTCTTCTTTAAAGATTTTTTTTACGTTTTTTACAAATTCAGAAATTGTAGGTGCATCTTCTTCATCGTCTTTTGGTTTATCAACCAGAAACAACACAAGAAAAAAGCTGATTAAACAAAAAAACGGAATGAACCAAAACGGCATAAACCAATACCATGACGCCAGTAAAGCCCCAAGGATCGGACTCAGCACCTTGCCCGCCGTGTTTGATGTTTCAATGTCCCCGAGACCGGCGCTGACCTTTTCATCATCGCCCTTAAATAAATCTCCGATAAACGGCATGACTACAGGAGCAGCGCCGGCCGACCCTATTCCTTGGAGCACACGGCCCGCTAATATCATGAGATAAGGGTCCTTAAAGCTTGTAGAGGCAAAGGCTGCTACCGCCCCTCCCGCTCCCGCTATGAGCAGGCACGGCAGCAAAACTTTCTTCCTGCCAAACCGATCTGACAAATATCCTGCAAACGGGATACAAATAATGGCTACTATTGAATAAACAGTGATAATCAGTGACACTTGAAAAGACGTGATAGACAGTTTTTTCTCAATCATGGGAAGCACTGGAATCAGCATTGAGTTCCCAAGCGTCATGACCAGCGGCACGGACGATAAAGCAATGATGTTCTTCATTCCATTTTTTTCTTTCAACGTTTTTCACCCATTCATCAATCTTTCTTGTCATCCTTTATATGTTGCCTTAATGACGGTGAAAGTATGTACACAGAAAACTGGGTAACGAGAATAAAAAAACAGACGCTTTTTTAGTAAGGCGTCTGTTTTTAAAATCGTTTTCTTAACACATGAAAGCTGAACTTATCCGCTCTGAAGTAATTTAATGAATGCAGCACCGGTTTGTCATTTTGATCATAGTGCGTTTGCTTTAATAAGAGGAGTGCCGTTTCCGGTTCACATTCCAGCACAGGTGATATGGTATCGTGATAGCCGATCGGCTCAATATCGGTCGCCGCGTAGCTGATAACGGAGCCTGTATGCTTTTCAAGTAAATCAAACAAAGATTCTTGCTGATGTGAAAAGGAATCCGGCAAAATGTCCATAGGTATTTTATCCAAGCAGTAGACGATAGGCTGACCGCTTGCAGTTCTGACTCTTTCGAGGTAAAAAAGTTCTTGGTCATGTTCAAGTCGAAACCGATTTATATCTTCTTCAGAAGGCATAATCACCTGGGAAGAGAGAAAAATCGTGCCCGGAATCATATTAGCCTGTTTAATCATTTTGGTTACACTGTTCAGCTGTTCTATTCCCGTAAGAAAGAGCGGCTTGGTATGAACAAAAGTCCCTACCCCGTGTCTTCTGATAATCACATGTTCTTCTTCTAATATGCGTAAAGCTTCACGCAGAGTTGCCCGGCTGACACCCAGGATCTTTGAAAGCTCGAATTCAGAAGGGAGCTTTTCTTTTTCGGTATAAATTCCATTTCTAATATCTTCTTTTATTCGCTCAATCACTCTTAAATATAAGTGCCGATTGTCAGCTTTTGTAGACATGTTTCCCCTCCGTTAAACCACTTTCGCTAAAATTATTGAACAATTGGGACAACTATATCATGTTTTGCCGAAAAAATAAACATTTGCAATTAGTTTACATAATAACAATACTAAAAACCAGAGCCTCTCCCGTTAAGAAGAGAGCTCGTCATGTTTTTCTTTTGACAAAAGAACTTCCCTCGGCTTACTGCCTTCATAAGGTCCGACTACGCCGCGGTCTTCCATTGCGTCAATCAGCCTTGCCGCTCTCGTATATCCGATTCTGAACCGTCTTTGCAGCATTGACACAGAAGCAGTCTGCATACCGACAATTAATTCAACGGCTTCATCATACAAATCATCTGATACTTCACTATGTGTTTCCGTTGTTTCCTCAGGAATCATTTCTTCTTGATATTGGGCTTTTTGTTGAGTGATGACGTGATCGACAATATGTTCTACTTCATCATCTGATAAAAACGCTCCCTGCACCCGGACAGGTTTATTGGCGCCGACAGGCAAAAACAGCATGTCTCCGCGCCCCAGCAATTTTTCCGCTCCTCCCATGTCAAGAATTGTCCTTGAATCTGTTTGAGAGGACACGCTGAAAGCAATACGCGACGGAATATTCGCTTTAATAACACCTGTGATGACATCTACGGACGGGCGCTGGGTGGCGATAATCAAGTGAATCCCTGCAGCCCGCGCCATTTGTGACAGTCTCGTAATCGAATCCTCAACGTCAGAAGAAGCAACCATCATTAAGTCTGCAAGCTCGTCCACAATGACCACGATATAAGGCAATTCCGGCTGTTTAACCTCTTCTTCTGCGTTGGATCGTTTAATATGATCGTTATAACCTTCAATATTCCTTGTGCCTGTATGAGAAAAGAGCTCATACCGCCGTTCCATTTCGTTCACAACTTTTTTTAAAGCTTGGGACGCTTTTTTCGGATCAGTCACGACCGGCGCGAGCAAATGAGGAATGCCGTTATATACATTCAGTTCGACCATCTTCGGATCAATCATCATCATCTTCACTTCATGCGGCTTTGCCCTCATAAGGATGCTTGTGATAATTCCGTTTACACAAACACTTTTACCGCTTCCGGTTGCTCCCGCTACAAGCAAATGGGGCATTTTGTTCAGTTCCGCAAGCACAGCTTCACCTGAAATGTTGCGGCCTAATCCTATCAACAGCTTGGCATCTGGTCGGTCATTCAGTTTGGATTCAAGCACTTCTTTTAACGAAACCATGGCGACTTCCGCGTTAGGAACTTCAATTCCAATTGCTGATTTGCCCGGAATCGGCGCTTCGATCCGAATATCTTTCGCGGCGAGCGCCAGTGCTAAATCATCACTGAGATTAACAATTTTACTTACCTTAACGCCCACATCAGGGTACACTTCATATTTTGTCACGGCAGGTCCGAGATGCACCTGCGTTACTTTCGCTTTGACGCCGAAGCTTTGGAACGTGCGCTCCAGTTTTCTCGCATTTTCGTAAATGTTTTTCTTGTCCGTCTGCTGGCCGGTATGCATCGGATCAGCCAATAAATCTAGTGACGGCATTTGGTAGTCTTTATTTTCAAGCTCTGTAAACGTCATCGGCGGAGCAGATACCGTTTCGCCGGCTTCCGTTCCGGTTTGCTCTTCAGCCGGCTCCTGAACCGTTTCACTTTGTTTCTTCTGCATCAAGGAAGGATTGGCGTCTTCATCGCGATCAGAAAAACTTGAGATAATTGGCTCGGAGTGTATGAGCGGCGATATCACTTCATCGTCTTCCTCTTCGTCAATCTCAGGCTCTTCCCAGCGTTTCTTTTGGACCGGCTTTTGCTTTTTGCCCGATTTTGTTTTTGCCTTTGATGATTTCATATTCGTTTTCACTGATTTCATATCGTCAATAAACGCTGCCCACTGTTCTCTGATAAATCGCCCGATTGGGCCCATCCACTTTTTCAGTGTTTCTTGCAGCGAGCGTCCTGTAATCAAAATCATTCCCATCAAAATGATCACGATCGCCATGATCTGCGAGCCTGTTGAAGCAAACAAAAAGTGCGATGCCGCAAACAGCAGTGCGCCTATCATTCCCCCGCCTAAATCCGGGGAGGCTGAGTTTCCGTTCATGTCCATTAAAAATAATTCCCATGTATTCCGAATGACGCTTGCTGATTGGATAGACCCCTTGTGAGAGAGGTTTTTAAACAGCTGCACGTGGGAAAGCAGCAAAATACTCGCAATAATGCAGTATAATCCGGCTTTTCTGCGTGTTAAAAGGCTCGGCGTTTTTTTCTTCCAAAATAATGAGACTCCTAACGTAAATAAGGCCAGCAAGCATAATATAAACCATTCGCCTGCAAAAAAGCGAAATAGATAGATAAATGTCTGACCGACAACGCCAAGCTGTAAAATGGCGATGATGGAAATCGCTATACATAGTAAGCCGTTGAGTTCGTATTTTAGATTGAGCTGCTTTGCCTGTTTTTTTCTCGATTTTCGTTTTTTCTTTGCCACACTCATCACCTTACTGCGTTAAAAAATGTAAGACCATACATAATGAAGAAAGCAGCCTTTTGCTGGCTGCGTCTTTTCTGTAGGATTCCCCTATTATAGCATATTTTGCCCTTAAGAAACGGGAGGATTGCCGTTTAAGTTCAACTTAAGCTTTTGGCCCGGGGCAATATCCTGATTTAAAAAATGCATCGGGTTTGTGCTTAAAATTTGTACGACTTCCGCTTCCTGGCCTTTCATCTCAACAAGGATCGGCACGCCTGCATATTCGACCTGTTCATGGGCCCCTGCTTGCTGGTTTTGGTCCGCATAGACAATTTCCTGCGGCATGACTGTGTAAAGAATCATTGAATAATCCTTCCTTCCTCGCCTTTCGCTTCTTCAATGAGCTGGTTTAGTTTCCTGATGGCTTGGCCGACTCCGCCGACATCATCAATCAATCCGTAATCTGCTGCGTCTTTTCCGACCACATTGGTTCCGATATCCCTTGTCAGATTACCTTTTGAGAACATTAGCTCTTTAAACTTCTCTTCTGTCACATTGGAATGGCTCGTGACAAATTTGACAACTCTATCCTGCATCTTATCCAAATATTCAAAGGTTTGCGGCACGCCGATTACAAGCCCCGTCAACCGCACCGGATGGATCGTCATCGTCGCTGTTTCCGCAATATAACTGTAATCGCATGAAACTGCAATCGGCACACCGATGGAATGGCCGCCGCCAAGTACGATGGAAACAGTCGGTTTTGACAAGGATGCCAGCATTTCAGCTATCGCAAGCCCCGCTTCCACATCACCGCCGACTGTATTTAAGATAATCAGCAATCCTTCTATCTTTGGGTTTTGCTCGATTGCAACGATTTGCGGGATGACATGCTCGTATTTTGTTGTTTTGTTTTGCGGAGGCAGCTGAACGTGGCCTTCTATTTGTCCGATAATCGTCAGACAATGAATATTTGTATCTTGCGGCATCTGAGGGAGAGCGGTTTCCCCCAGCTGCTGAATCTTACTCATGATACTGTCTTTCCCGTCTGTTTTTTCGGGCTGCTGTTCTTCATTTTTTTCCATACGTTCGTCCATTTCGCTTTCACCCTTTCCGAGTTTCTCTTTGTATTATGAACAAAGAGTCTTATTTCAATCCCGGCTTTTCTGATGAAAAAACGCCTTCACATAAAGAAAAGGCTGAAGCTCTTTTGGAGAGCTCCAGCCTTTTATCGTATGATCTTACACTTCCATAATAATAGGAATAATCATCGGTTTGCGTTTTGTTTTTTCATAAAGGAATTGATTCAATGCGTCACGCATGGCTTGCTTAAGCGTCGACCATTCAACGACGGATGTTTCAGTCGCCTCTGTTACAATTGAGCGCACAAGTTCAGTCGCCTGTATAATCAGCCCTTCAGACTCTCTTACATAGACAAAACCTCTTGTGATGATTTCCGGACCGGATACAAGATGTTTCTTTTGTTTATCCAGCGTAATCACCACAATTAAGATTCCGTCTTGAGAAAGCAAGCGGCGGTCTCTTAAGACGATGTTGCCGATATCACCGACACCAAGCCCGTCGATTAAAATATTCCCGTAAGGAACCTTGTCCCCTATTTTAACATTTTGACCGCGGAACTCAACGACATCTCCTTTTTCAATCAAGAAAATATCACTTCGCTTCATACCGATTTCTTCCGCGATTTTAGAATGTGCCTTTTGCATTCTGAATTCACCGTTTACAGGAATTAAATACTTCGGCTTTAACAGGTTGATCATAAGCTTTAATTCTTCCTGTGACCCGTGTCCTGATACATGCACGCGCTTTTGGGCAAAGATAACCTGTGCTCCTGATCTGGCAAGAAGGTCAACGGTTTTTGAATAAATTAACTCGTGCCCCGGAATCGGAGTAGAGGCTATAACAACTGTGTCTCCCTCTTCAATATTCAGCTGCTTGTGCGCCTGCTTTGCCATTCTTGTAAGGGCGGCTAGCGGTTCACCGTGGCTGCCTGCTGTTACAATCGCCACTTCGCGCTTTGAATATTTTTTTACATCCTGCACAGGAATAAATAGTTCATCATCTGCTTCAACATAACCGAGTTTTCTGGCCAGTTGAAGAACAGATTGAAGATTTTTTCCGGCTACGGCAAGCTTTCTGCCATTTTGCGCTGCGGCTTGAATCACCTGCTGGATTCGGTTGATATTGGATGCGAATACGGCGATAATGACGCGGTTTTCCGAATTATACATTGCATCGGAAATCTCTCCGCTGACAGAAGCCTCGGATGGTGTATAACCGGGGCGTTCAGCATTTGCGCTGTCAGAAAGCAAAGCTAGCACGCCGTTGTTTCCGATTTTGGCAATTTCGCCGATGTCACAAGATTGATTAAGTGCGGGTGTTTGGTCAAATTTAAAGTCGCCGGTGCATACAATAGATCCAAGTGATGTTTTTAAGCTGACTCCGACAGAATCAGGAATGCTGTGATTTGTTTTAAAGAACGAAACTTTTGTTGATTCAAATGTAATGACAGATTTTGAGTGAATTTCTCTTAAATCCGACTTGCGGTTGTGTCCGTACTGCTTTAATTTTTCACGCAGCAGTGCAAGTGTCAGTTTCGTTCCGTAAACAGGAACCGATAACTTGTTTAGTAAATAAAAGACGCCTCCGATGTTCTCATCATGGCCGTGAGTTAAAAAGATAGCCTTAACGCGGTCTGCGCGCTCGATCAAATAAGAAATGTCAGGAATCACGACATCGATCCCGAGCATTTCATTTTCAGGATGCATAAGTCCCGCATCTACGACAAATATGTCTGAGTCTATTTCAATGACATAAAGGTTCTTCCCAATTTCTCCGACGCCTCCAAGGGCGATAATTCTAACGTTTTCTGTATTTTTCTTTTTCAAAATCTATATCCTCCTAGTCTCATACCCGTCCATCATCACTTGTTCCTATTATACCTGAATTTAAATTTAGAAAACAAGATGAAGCAGAAGGTTTAGGGAAAACCAATATGTATAAGAAACGGTCAAACTCAAGTAATTATGAGAATGACCGCATAAGTTCACTGTATGAAATTTTTCTTACAGTTCGCTGATGGCGCTGCTTAAGCTGAGGCGCTCATCTTCATTCAGCGGGATAAGAGGAAGACGCACAGACCCGACATCAAGGCCCTTTAGCTGAAGAGCGGTTTTGACAGGAGCCGGATTAGGCGCTTTAAACAGCTCTTTCATGATCGGCAGCAATTTCTGGTGTATAAGCGCCGCGTTTGCTGTTTGCCCGTTTGTATAATTTTTGATCATCTGCTGCATATCAGAGCCGATAATATGGCTGGCTACTGAAACGATCCCTCTTCCGCCGACTGACAGAACCGGAAGAGTCAAGCCGTCGTCACCTGAATAAACGAAGAAATCTTCAGGTGTTTCCGCAACGATTTTCGTAATCGCGTCAAGATCTCCGCTCGCTTCTTTAATGGCGACAACATTCGGAATTTCCGCTAAACGAATTGTTGTTTCAGGAGAAATTGAAGCAACTGTCCGGCCCGGCACATTGTACAGCATGACCGGAAGAGATGTTTCTTCAGCAATGGCTTTAAAATGCTCATACATGCCTTCTTGGGAAGGTTTATTATAATAAGGAGCAACGAGCATTATGGCATCAACGCCCGTTTCCTCTGCTTTTTTCGTCAGTTTAATGGAGTCTTTCGTGTTGTTGCTTCCCGTCCCCGCAATAACAGGAACCCGGCCGTTAACTTCTTTTACCGTATATTCAAAAAGCGCAATTTTTTCTTCTGTTGATAGTGTAGGCGACTCTCCTGTCGTACCCGCTACCACCAATGAATCTGTGCCATTTTTCAATAGATAATCAATTAGTGTAGACAGCTTTTGGAAGTCCACATTCCCTTTATTGTCAAAGGGTGTAATCATAGCTGTAGCAATGTTTCCGAAATTCATTTTTTTCACCTCATCATGATTCAATCACATTTACTTGGAAAGTTCAAACACTTCATGCAGTGCGTTTACAGCAGTCACCATATCCTTTTCGTGGACAAGCACCCATATCGTGGTGTGACTGTCAGCCGATTGCAGGATAGGAATTCCTTTGTCAGAAAGGGCTGAAACAATTTTTGACGTGACGCCCGGAACACCCATAATGCCCGCTCCGACGGCTGACACCTTCGCACAGTTCCGGGTAACCGTCGGTTCATAGCCCAATTCCTGCAGAATGCCGCGCGCCGTCTCGGTCTTGTTTCCAGACACCGTATACACGATCTCACTAGGCGTAATGTTAAAGAAGTCTACACTGATGCCCGCGTTAGCCATGGCTTTAAATACTTCGGTCTGGACATTATATTGGCCCGCCTTGGCCGGCACTTTAAACTGTGTCACATCTTTGACATGGGCGATGCCCGTAATCAGACGCTCAAACCTGTCACTTCCGATATTGGCAGAGTGATGGGATGTGACCAGCGTCCCCTTATCTTTAGAATATGTGGAACGGACCCGCATCGGAACTTTGGCCTGCATCGCAATTTCGACAGCCCTCGGATGAATAACTTTAGCGCCTTGGTATGCGAGATTGCAGATTTCGGTATACGTTATAACCGGAAGCGGCTTCGCATTCTCCACAATTCTCGGATCAGCCGTCATCACGCCTTCGACATCTGTAAAGATATCAATGTATTCCGCATCTGCCGCGGCACCGAGTGCGGCCGCCGACGTATCGCTGCCTCCTCTGCCGATCGTGGTGGTATCTCCTTTTTCCGTAGCTCCTTGGAAACCAGCGACAACCACTGCCTCATGATTTGCAAGTACGCTGAATAACCGCTCTGGTTTCATTTCAAGAATTTTCGCATCGGTGTGCTGGCCATTCGTTAAGAAACCCGCCTGAGCACCTGTTAACGCAGCAGCTTTTACACCGTTTTCAAGCAGCATGCTGGTAAAAACGACCGAAGAAATCGTTTCTCCGCAAGACAGCAATAAATCCTGCTCTCTTGGAGAAATCGCTGACTGGTCTCCGTAAAGAAGACCGAGTAAAGAGTCCGTTGCATACGGATCTCCTTTTCTGCCCATCGCGGACACGACAACGACGACTTTATATCCTTCACTGATTGCTTGTTTTATATGCCCTAAAGCTAATTTACGGCCTTTGTCATCCTTTACAGATGTTCCGCCGAACTTTTGAACAATGATTTTCACTATTTTCACTCCAAATTATTCGGACGTAACAGAAGAGAGCAGGCTGTTAGTGCCTTACTCTCTTCTATTCGTCTTTAGGTAATACTTTCTTATATTTATACAAGGTTTAGTTTTTTAAGGCTTTCCGCAATTTGAACAGAATTCCATGCGGCACCTTTTAATAGGTTATCAGAAACAACCCACAAATGAAAACCGTTTGCTCTGTCCAAATCTTTACGGATGCGCCCGACGAACACATCACGTTTGCCCACGGCCTCAGCAGGCATCGGATAAAGCTGTTCATTAGGATCATCTTGAAGGGTAATTCCCGGTGCTTCTTTTAGAAGATTTTTAATCTCTTCAACCGTTGCATCGTCACGATCCACTTCAATATAAACTGATTCGGAATGGCCGGTTTCTATCGGAAGCCTCACGCAGGTAGCCGCCACTTCAAGCTTTGGCATGTGCATGATTTTTTTTGTTTCATTTATCATTTTCATTTCCTCAAATGTATACCCGTTATCCTGGAATTTATCTATTTGAGGAATAGCATTAAATGCGATTTGGTAATGTTTTTGATCGCCTTTGACAGGCATGACTGCAGGTTCAATCTCTTCTTTGTTCAAAATCGCCTGTGTTTGGCTGTATAATTCTTTCGCCGCTTCATTGCCTGCTCCTGAAACCGCCTGATAGGTTGACACAATGACTTTATTTAGCCCGTATGCTTTGCGGATCGGTTCTAAGGCAGCCACCATTTGGATAGTCGAACAGTTAGGGTTGGCAATAATTCCATTGTGTTCATGCAAGTCCGCCTCGTTTACTTCCGGCACGACAAGCGGTGTATTTTCATCCATACGGAACGCACTCGTGTTATCAATCACAATCGCGCCGCGTTTTACAGCTTCTGGCGCCAATGCCAGTGATACACTGCCGCCGGCGCTGAACAAAGCGATATTGACTCCTTCAAAGCTCTCTGGAACCGCTTCCTGTACGGTATATTCTTCGCCTTTAAACGTTACTTTTGTACCCGCAGAGCGTTTTGAGGATAATAGTGTAAGTGTGTCCATTTCAAAGTTTCTGTCTTCTAATGTTTTCAGCATTTGTTGTCCTACGGCTCCGGTCGCTCCGACAACAGCTACGTGCAATCCTCTTCCCATCTGTAAAACTCCTTCCGCCAATCAGCATCAACTATTGATTTGACTTTGCATTTTACGTTTTATTTTACCATAGAATAGTCACGGGAGGACCTAATTTTTTAGTTTCGGTAAGATTTTCTGTAAATTTAGTCATTTCCCTGATAATTCTCGACAAGAATTGGCTGAAGCTGCTGATGCGAAAGAGCCTTTTCAACTGTTTGCGGAAGCAGCTCCATTTTAGCGACCATTGAATTCGGTTTTTTGTAAGGATCATCTTGGCCAAAGGGGATAAAGAAGATATTTTTAGTGGACATCAGTCTCATTAAATTTGTGCCGTTCAGTCCCAGAGCATCATTTGTTGAGATGCCCAGAACCACCGGCCTGTTGTTTCTGATCGTTGCTTTGGCCGCCATTAAAACGGGACTGTCGGTCATTGCGTTTGCCAGTTTGCTCATTGAATTTCCCGTTAAAGGGGCAATGATCATGCAGTCAAGCGGCAGCTTCGGTCCGAGTGGTTCTGCTTTTACGATTGAATCAATCGCCTCATATCCTGTCAGCTCTTCAATCTTTTTGATCCACTCAGCGCCTTCGCCAAATCGGGTATCCGTCGATTTCACTGTAAAAGTAACGACCGGCCGGACTTCAGCGCCTTCCTTGACAAGCGCCTCAATTTGCGGAAATACCGCTTCATATGTGCAATGAGACCCAGTTAATCCAAAACCGATCCGTTTCCCTTTAAGAGACATGGCTATTTCTCCTCCCCCACTTGTAATTCTGATAGAAGCTTACTCAGGACATTTGCGAGGATCTGTCCGGCTGTTTTGGGCGCCACGATTCCGGGAAGCCCGGGAGCAAGCAATGCTTTAATCCCCTGTTTTTCGGCATATTTAAAATCTGTTCCGCCAGGACGCGACGCTAAATCAAGAATCAATGTTTTTGGTGTCATACGGGAGAGCACAGCCTGATTAAGAACCATACTCGGCACAGTATTAATGCAGATGTCGATATCTTTCACATTCTCTGTCAGCTCATCTATTTGAAAAGGAACCAGCCCCATTTCTGAGATGCGGGCCAGATGCGCCGAGCTTCTTGCTCCCACTTTCACTTTAGCTCCAAGCGCCGCAAACGTTCGGGCGATCGTCGTACCGGTGCGGCCAAGTCCTAGAACGGCAACCCTTGAACCGTGTATTGTGTAATCAGTGTGCTGAATGGCCATCATGATGGTGCCTTCAACTGTTGGAATAGAGTTGAATATTGCGATGTCATCCCGCTCAAACAGCTTGACAAGCTTACGGTTCGCTTCTGTTGCAATTTTTTCTAAATAGGTGTTGGAGATACCTGAATAAATGACACAGTGTGCCGGTGTTTGCTCTAAATGCTCCTGCTTTAATACCACTTCTTCATTTGAAAATACCGTTGCCACCACCCCTTCCCCTGTTGTAGCAGAAACGGGCAGGATGATGCTGTCTATTTGCTGAAATGCAATTTCATCAATTTTACATTTTACGGCTCCCGTAAAACCATGATCTAACTGGTCAAATCCGACGAGATATATGTTGGCTTGCTGTTCTGTCAGCTTTCTTATAATTTCAAGCTGTCTTGCGTCACCGCCAATAATCGCAATCGTCAATCCGGTTAACATACTAAACGTTCACCTTCTTTATATATACTGGGTCTCTTGTTGTTAAGCTCCCCTCCATCTTATGATCAAAAGGAAATAGCGGTGAATTAAAAGATAAGCTTTTTTAATATAAAAACTGATTTTGAAAATAAAAAAACACCGGCTTGGAAGCCGATGCTACTCTTGGGGCGGAGACATTTCCTCAGGGACATCTAAAATGATCATATCTGCCCCGATTTTTTGGATGTGGTTCCAGGGGACACGAATATCATTTCCATGTTTTCTTAGGCCAAACCACTTGACTGTCGGAATAAGGAGCGCTGTAATTTGTCCGTCCTGTTCATTGATCTCTAAATCGGTCTGCCCTAGCACTCCGAGACGTTCAGCTCTTTTGATGTCAACGATTTCCTTTCCGGAAAGTTCACTTAGCCGCATCACTGTCACCCCCTTGTACTATGTATGTGTAAAAGATATAAAAAAGACCTGCCTCCTATTAGAGGCAGGTCTTCAACGCGGATTATGATGTTGGCATGTCACCGGAAGGGCTGATGAGCGCTAACGCATAGTCATCAGTAAAAATCCTTCGAGCAAGGCCGTTGACGCTTTCTAAATTGACTTCATTCAATTCATTAATGATTTCATCTAACGTTTTATGTTTGCCGAGCAGAAGTTCGTTTTTCCCGTTCCGGCTCATTTTGCTGTTTGTGCTTTCCAAGCTGAGCATGAGATTTCCCTTCATTTGCTCTTTGCTGTTTTCCAGTTCCTTCGGTGTAATACCATCACGTTTTAGCGTTCCAAGTGTTTCTTGGATGGTTTCTGAGAGCAGCTGCAGCTGTTTTGCGCCTGTCCCGCCATAGATCGTCAGCATTCCGCTGTCTTCATAAGAACTGTGATAGCTGAATACTGAATAAGCGAGCCCTTTATCCTCCCGTACATCCTGAAAGAGACGGCTGCTCATGCTGCCTCCGAGCACATTGTTCAGCACGATCAGGTTATAAATATCCGGATGTCCGACTTCAAGCCCGTTAAAACCGAGACAGAGATGAGCCTGTTCTGTTTCTTTTTTTCTCGTAAGCTTTTCGTAATAGAACTCAGGCTGTTTCATGCCGGATGCGGCACCTTTAGCCTCATAAGTCCCGAACCACTTTTCCACGTCCTTAATGAAGCTGTCTGTCACGTTTCCGGCGATTGAAATCACCACGCGGTCAGGCGTATAAAAGTCATCCATGTATTGTCTGAGTGAGTCTCCGTTGAACGAGTCAAGCGTTTCTTCCGTCCCAAGAATCGGGTACCCTAAAGAATGGTTTCCATAGGTTGCTTTGCTTAACAGATCATGAACGATGTCGTCGGGCGCATCTTCATACATTTTAATTTCTTCATACACAACGTTTTTTTCTTTTTTCAGCTCATTTTCATCAAATGAGGAATGGAAGAACATATCAGCTAAGACGTCCAAAGCATAATTCGCATGCTCATCAAGGACTTTCGCGTAATAGCATGTATATTCCTTTGATGTAAATGCATTGACCTGACCGCCGATGCGATCAAAGGATTCAGCTATATCACGTGCAGACCTCGTGCTCGTTCCTTTAAAGAACATGTGCTCTAAAAAGTGGGATATCCCGTTAATCTCCGGCGTTTCATGCCTCGACCCCGTTCCGATCCATACACCGAGCGCAACCGAGCGCACTGTCGGGTTATTTTCAAGCACTACTCTTACACCATTTTGACACGTATAACGTTTAATCAAATTTTGTTCCTCCTATTCCAAGACAAACTTATCTGAGACGCTGTTACTTCACCAGCCTCGTTTCGTCCATTAGTTCAGTGACTGTTCCGAGCGAATAGCCCTTCTCTTTGATCTTTGTGATCAATGCTTCAAGGCTTTGCGACGTCGGGTCTGTCGGATGCATTAATATCATGGCTCCATTATGTATCTTGCTGATGACTCTTGTCTGTAAAACTGACGGCGCCGGTTTTTGCCAGTCGATGGTATCCACCGTCCACATCACTGTTCCCATTCCTTTTTCTGATGCAATGTCTACAACTGCTTTTCTGAAGCTTCCGCTTGGCGGGGCAAACCATTTCGGCTTGATGTCGAGCGTTTTTTCAATCTGCTCATTCGTCTTGTCGAGCTGCTCAGATATTCTTCCTGTAGTCAGTTTGCTCATATCCGGATGATTGTATGAATGATTTCCGATTTCGTGTCCTTCATTCGCTATTTTTTTGGCAAGCTCAGGATTATTTTTTACCCAATTGCCTTCTAAAAAGAACGTAGCCTTCACATGATGCTGCTGAAGAACCGGAAGCATTTTCTCCAGATATTCATTTCCCCACGCTACATTTATGAGAAATGCCACCATCGGTTTATCTGGATGACCTTTATAAATCGGCTCTGGCCGCAGAGAATTAAGATGAATTTTAGGCTTTACCTGCTCATACACAAGGTCATTTTCCTGAAATTCTCCATTCTTTTTCATTTGTTCATATGATTTTTTTATATCAACCTTCAAGCCATTATACCCCGGTATACTTTTCCATATCTGATCGATTCTGGCGTTCTGGGCTTTCACTTCATATTGCGGCGCTTTTTGCAGCAATTCTTCATATAATGGGTCCTTAGAAGCTGTGACGGTTACTGCGTCCTTTTTCATGGCTCCTATATAATCAAGTGTGTACGGATTTTCCATCATATGAAATGAAACAAAAAAAAGAAATAGAAAAACAGCAAACGGCACGAACTTTTTGTACATGTTCTATCCCCCCTCACCTCACATTATGTGGGAGAAGGACAAGGTAGAACCCGCAGCTTTTTTTCAGCTTCAAAATAAAGAAGCCGGGTCTCCCAGGCTCCTTTTTATGTTTTCATTTAAGATTTCTGTTCTTCTTTTTCTTTTTCCTCGCGAAGCACTGCTTTGCGGGACAAATTCACTCGTCCTTGTTTATCGATTTCAGTGACTTTCACAAGGAGCTCGTCGCCGATTTTCACGACATCTTCAACTTTGCCTACACGTTCAAGCGCAAGCTCTGAAATGTGCACCAAACCGTCTTTTCCGCTGAAGATTTCTACGAAAGCCCCGAATTTTTCAATTCGTTTTACTTTACCTAAGTAAAGCTGGCCGACTTCAACCTCTCTGACAAGGTCTTCGATGATTTTTTTAGCTTTTTGGTTGTTGCTTTCATCTGTTGAAGAAATAAAGATTGTGCCGTCTTGTTCAATATCAATTTTCACACCGGTATCTTCGATGATTTTATTGATTTGTTTTCCGCTCGGTCCAATGACGTCACGGATTTTATCAGGATTGATTGCCATTGTAAGGATCTTAGGCGCATATTGGGAAAGTTCTTTTCTTGCTTCACCCAATGTGTTCAGCATGCTGCTGAGAATTTCCATTCTTCCCTTTTTCGCTTGCTGAAGCGCTTCTTCGAGAATCTCTCTGGAAAGGCCGTCAATTTTAATATCCATTTGCAATGCGGTAACACCTTTTGCTGTTCCCGCCACCTTGAAGTCCATGTCTCCAAGCGCGTCTTCCATGCCTTGAATATCAGTCAGCACAGTGTAATACTCGCCTGATTTGACCAGACCCATAGCGATTCCTGCAACAGGCGCTTTGATCGGAACCCCGGCATCCATCATTGCAAGCGTGCTTGCGCAAATACTTGCCTGAGAAGTAGAACCGTTTGATTCAAGCACTTCTGATACAAGGCGGATCGTATACGGGAAATCCTTTTCAGAAGGGATAACCGGCTCAAGCGCGCGCTCTCCAAGAGCTCCGTGTCCGATTTCGCGTCGGCCCGGACCGCGCATAGGCCCTGTTTCTCCTACACTGAATTGCGGGAAGTTGTAGTGGTGCATGAAGCGTTTTGATTCTTCAACGCCTAAGCCGTCAAGAATTTGAACGTCTCCAAGTGCTCCTAACGTACAAATGCTGAGAGCCTGCGTCTGCCCTCTTGTAAACAAGCCGGAGCCATGCGTTCTGGACAGAATGCCGACTTCTGAAGATAACGGGCGGATTTGATCCACTCCGCGGCCGTCCGGACGCACTTTTTCTTCTGTGATCAGGCGGCGCACTTCATTTTTCACAAGCTTAGACAATGTCTGCTTAACCTGCTTGATGATATCGTCATCGTGCTCTTCTTCTTCAAATTTTGCCACGACTGTATTTTTCACTTCGTTAATGGCATCTTCACGGGCATGTTTTTCGTGAACCTGGATTGCTTTTAGAAGATCTTCTTCCGCTAAAGCTTTGACCTTATCACTTAGCTCCGCATCAATTTCATAAAGCTTAATTTCTGATTTTTCTTTGCCGACAGCTGCAACAATCTCTTCTTGGAAAGCAATTAAGCGTTTGATTTCCTCATGGCCGAACATGATCGCTTCAAGCATTGTTTCTTCAGGAACTTCATCCGCTCCCGCTTCCACCATGTTGATGGCGTCCTTTGTTCCGGCTACTACAAGATGAATGTCACTTTTTTCAAGCTGATCAACAGTCGGATTAATGATAAACTGATTATCGACGCGTCCTACTGTTACACCCGCAATCGGCCCTTCAAACGGGATATCCGATACACAAAGCGCAAGGGATGAACCAAACATAGCCGCCATTTCTGATGAACAGTCTTGATCAACGCTCATGACAATGCTGATGACCTGAACTTCGTTACGGAATCCATCAGCAAACAGAGGTCGGATCGGACGATCAATCAAGCGGCTTGCCAAAATCGCTTTTTCGCTTGGACGTCCTTCTCTTTTAATAAATCCGCCCGGAATTTTACCTACAGCATATAATCTTTCTTCGTAGTTCACTGTAAGCGGGAAAAAATCAAGCGGTTTCGGTTCTTTAGAAGCGGTTGCTGAGCTGAGAACTGCGGTATCGCCGTAGCGGATCATGACAGCTCCGTTTGCCTGTTTTGCAAGCTGGCCGGTTTCGACAGTCAGTTTTCTGCCGGCCCAATCTATGGTAAAGACATGTTTCTCTTGTCCCATTCGATTACGAACTCCTCTCTTTGTGTGTGAAATAATCAATTACTCCTATTATGAACGAAATGAATTGAACATATCAATGTCAAAGTAGTATGTAAAAGGATTTCAATGATTTTTATAAAGAATTTTTCGCTTTTATACGATAAAAAAGCGGGAATCCTCCCGCTTTTTACGATTATCGACGTAAGCCTAGTTTGTTAATTAACTCACGGTAACGAGTTACGTCTTTATTACGTAGATACGTAAGAAGATTACGACGCTTACCTACCATTTTAAGAAGACCGCGACGTGAGTGGTGGTCTTTCTTGTGAGTACGCAAATGCTCGTTCAAGTTGTTAATTGAATCAGTTAGGATAGCGATCTGAACTTCTGGAGATCCAGTATCAGATTCGTGCGTTTTAAACTCGCTGATGAGTTGATTTTTACGTTCTTGAGTAATTGCCATCCTGTTTCACCTCCAAATCATTTTTAGCCCCAGTTACCTAGCAACCGTCGGTGACTTCGGATTGCCAAGCAATGGTTATAAGACTACGAAACATATCATACTAAAAATTACGCTCAGATGCAAATTTTTTAGAATAAAAATTTGCGCGTTTTACATTTTATTTCCGCATTTGCTGAAAAAACGGATTGCTTCTTGCTTATCTTTTTCAATTTGCTCCGTTAATTCTGCTATGCCGCTGAACTTGCGTTCGCTTCTGATTCGCTTATACCATTTGATTTTGATGGACTCGCCGTACACCTTTTGATCAAAATCAAATAAATGAACTTCGATGGAGGGCTGTTCCGGGCGCTTTTCATAAAATGTCGGTTTATACCCGATATTGCAGACGCCCTGATATACATTTCCGTTTATTTCAGCCTGAACGGCGTATACCCCTGTAGGCGGAACAATATAGGTGTTGTTCAGCCCGACATTTGCTGTCGGAAAGCCGATGGTCCGGCCTCTTTTGTCACCGTGAATAATGATGCCTTTAATAAAATAAGGCTGTCCGAGCAGCACGCCCGCTAGTTCGACGTCTCCATTTTGAAGAGCAGTCCGGATGAAGCTGGAGCTTATTTTTTTATCCTGCTCCGTTAATTTTTCCACCGTCGTACAGTCAGCCTGACCGTTCAGATCAAGCGGCATGCTCGCCATCGTGCCTTTACCGTATTTTCCGTAGGTAAAGTCAAAACCCGCTACCGCATGCTGCACATTAAGACCTACAATGTATTGGTCCGCAAATTGTTCAGGAGTCAGAGACGCAAAGGCTTCGTTAAACTTGACGACATACAAAACATCAGTGCCTAATTGTTCAATCTGGCTGATTTTATCTTCCAAAGGCGTAATCAGATCCTTTGGCTCCCTCTCCCTGCCCAATACGTGGGAAGGGTGTGGGTGAAATGTCATGACAGCTAATGCAAGACCTTTTTCATCGGCTATAGCCTTTGCTGTACCTATCACCTTTTGATGCCCGAGATGCACGCCGTCGAAATAGCCTAATGCCATTACAGACTTTGCCTGCTCTTCCTTTTTTAAATTGTGGGGATGAGTAATATGTATCGTCTTCACAGAACGGTCACCTTTTTTCTTATTGTTCGCTTTTTTGCACTAATACTTTTGCCGGCTTTAACAGCCCTTGTTTTGTAGGATGGGGAAAATAAATGGCCAAACAATTCCCGGATTCAGTAAAGACAGCTATTCGGTCCTCACAGGTCAATTGAGAAAATTGCTCTGGTATATCAAGTAAAGCCCCATTTTCTACTTTCTTAGCTAATGTATCACTTATGACCCATTTCGGCAAATGATTAAGCGCCCGTTCAATCGGAACCTTGTGCTCGTCTATGGTGCCGGCTTCCGCTTGTGCTTCTAGCTCTTCAAATGTAAAGCACTCATCAAGCGAAAAAGCTCCGGATGCCGTGCGGATCAGGTGGGACATATGAGCCGGGAAACCAAGCTTTTCACCTATCGCTACCGCCAATGTGCGGACATACGTCCCTTTTGAGCATGTGACGGTGAATCGGAAGCGCGCTGTTTCTCCTTCATGCTTAACAGCTGATGTAAGCGCGATATTTTCAATCGTGATGCTTCGCTTCGGCCTTTCCACTTCGATTCCGGCTCTTGCGTACTCGTATAATTTTTTGCCATTTATTTTTACTGCAGAATACATAGGAGGGACTTGCTCTTGCCGGCCCTTTAAGCTGTCTAACACCCGCGCAACCTCAGCTTCAGTTATGCTTTTGTCCACCGCTTTAGCCGCCACTGTTTCTCCTGTTTGATCCTCTGTTGTTGTGGAGACGCCGAGAGTAACTTCCGCATCGTATGTCTTTGATTTTTCCGTTAAATATTCGACAATTTTAGTGGCTCGTCCGACACAGATAGGAAGCACGCCTGATACTTCCGGATCTAGTGTTCCCGTATGTCCGACCTTTTTTGTTCTTAACAGCTTGCGGATTTTCATCACACAATCGTGAGACGTCATTCCGACAGGCTTATGTAAAAGCAGAACTCCGTTGACCATATGCCTCCGCTCCTTCTTTTCATTTCTCGTCTGACTTCAGACGCAGAAAAGAGGACAGACGGGGCATCCGCCTATCCTCTTCCTATTGTTTATTCAGAGTCTTTATCTGAATGCAATTGATGAATTAAAGTTTCGATGCGATTGCCGTAATCAATCGATTCATCGAACTCGAACTCAATCTCAGGCGTTTTTCGAAGTCTGATTCGGCTGCCGATTTCAGAACGGATAAAGCCTTTTGCTTTTTCCAGCCCTTTCAGCGCTTCTTCACGCTTTTTCTCATCTCCCAAAACGGAGATATACACCTTTGCGATTTGCAAATCACCTGTGACACGCACGTCCGTTACCGTCAGAAAACCGATTCTCGGATCTTTCAGTTTCCGGCTGATAATGTCACCAAGCTCTTTTTTCATCTGCTCACCGACACGGTTTGCTCTCATACTCAATTCAATCACCTCAAAAGTTAAAACCACTCTGTTCTAGTGATCGTCCGTTCAATTTCAGGAAAGGAATCAATAAACGCGAGTACGCGCTGCAATTCCTTTTCTGCCTGAACGCGAGAGGAAGAAACAGCGGCGATCCCAAAGCTGGTTCTTTGCCAGGTGTCCTGATAGTCAATCTCTGAAACAGATACATTGAACTTATTCCGGACCCTAGTGATAATCCGCTTTAGAACAGCGCGCTTTTCTTTTAGTGATCCTGCATCATAAATAATGCATTCACATTCCGCAAATCCGATCACTTTCTTTCAATTTCCTGCATGACATAAGCTTCCATAATGTCACCTTCGCGAATGTCATTGTATTTCTTAATAGTAATACCACATTCGTATCCTTGTGAAACTTCTTTCACATCGTCTTTAAAGCGTTTTAGTACATCTACTTCACCTTCAAAGATAACAATGCCGTCACGGATTAAACGAAGGCCGCTGTCACGGGTAATGGTTCCTTCAGTCACGTAACCGCCTGCAATCGTACCGATCTTAGACACTTTAAAGGTTTGACGGACTTCAACCTGACCGATTACTTTTTCTTCGTATTCAGGATCTAACATGCCTTTCATCGCCGCTTCAATCTCGTCGATGACTTTGTAAATAATACGGTGAAGACGAATATCAACGTTTTCAGCTTCAGCCGTACTCTTAGCATTTCCGTCAGGTCTCACATTAAACCCAATAACTATTGCATTAGAAGCGGAAGCTAAAATAATATCGGATTCTGTAATTGCGCCGACTCCGGTATGAATGATTTTCACCTTAACGCCTTCTACTTCAATTTTTTGAAGAGCGGCTGTTAATGCTTCAGCAGAACCTTGAACGTCAGCTTTTACAATCAAGTTGATATCTTTCACATCACCTTGTTTGATTTGCTCAAACAGATCATCAAGACTTAGCTTAGCTTTGTCGCTGCGCTGTTCTTCAACCTGTTTAGACGCACGTGCTTCACCAACAGAGCGGGCTGTTTTTTCGTCTTTAAAGACAAGGAATTGATCTCCGGCGTGCGGCACTTCGTTTAGGCCTGTGATTTCTACAGGTGTTGACGGACCTGCCGTTTTCACACGTCTTCCCAGATCATTCACCATCGCACGCACGCGGCCAAACGTGTTGCCGACAACAATCGGATCGCCGACATGAAGAGTTCCTGTCTGAACCAGCAATGTGGCAACAGAACCTCTGCCTTTATCAAGCTCTGCTTCAATAACAGTTCCTTTCGCCTGGCGGTTCGGGTTTGCTTTCAGTTCTTCTACTTCACTGACAAGCAAAATCATTTCAACCAATTCATCAATGCCTTTTCCCGAAAGTGCAGAAAGAGGTACGAAAATCGTTTCTCCGCCCCATGCTTCAGGAACAAGTCCGTATTCTGTAAGCTCCTGCATCACACGGTCAGGATTGGCACTTTCTTTATCAATTTTATTCACCGCGACGATAATCGGAACCTCAGCCGCTTTCGCATGGTTAATCGCTTCAACCGTTTGAGGCATAACGCCGTCATCCGCTGCAACGACTAAAATCGTAATATCGGTTACTTCCGCTCCGCGGGCACGCATTGTCGTAAACGCGGCGTGACCTGGTGTATCCAAGAACGTAATTTTTTTGCCGTTTTCCTCGATTTGATAAGCGCCGATATGCTGTGTGATACCGCCTGCTTCCCCTTCAACAACCTTTGTTTTACGGATGCTGTCAAGAAGCGTTGTTTTCCCGTGGTCAACGTGACCCATGATTGTTACAACAGGAGGGCGGATTTGAAGATCTTCTTCTTTATCGGCCTCTTCGTACTTTTCAAGTTCTGTTTCTTCAAGCACGATGACTTCTTCAGTTTCCACACCGTATTCTGAGGCAATCAGTTCAATGGTGTCTTTATCAAGCTCTTGGTTAATGGTAGCCATAACACCAAGCAGCATCAGCTTTTTGATGAGTTCAGACGGTTCTTTGCCAAGCTCTTCCGCCAAAGCACCGACTGTTAAAGTGCCTGAGAATGTAATTTTCTCAGGAAGCTCTTTTTTCGGCTTCATCGGTTTTTGCTGGTTATGATTTTGATTTTTGTTGTTGTTATTGCGTTTATTTTTTTTGTTGTTGTTCTTCTTGTTTTTGTTAAATTGATTATTCTGCACGTCATTCTTCTTTCCGTCTCGAATTTTGTTTGGCTGATTCCCAGCAGATTGCTGCTGGTTTCCTCCTTGCGGCTGTTTCTCTTTGTTCGTTTCCGCAGGCTTTTGAGATTTAGCGGGAGCGCCGCCTTTTTTAAATTTAGCATCAAGCTGTTTAATGGCATTTTCTTCAATCATCGCCATGTGATTATTGACTTCCATGTTCATGTTTTTAAGCGCGGTTAAAATTTCCTTACTTGAAACATTTATGGCTTTTGCATATTCATATACTCTCATTTTAGCCATTCGTTCACCCCCAAAAATATTAATCGAGCAAGCTGATCAGCTTATTCGCAAAACCTTGGTCAGTGACGGCGACAACGACACGGGATTCTTTACCGATAGAGCGTCCTAGAACCGCGCGATCCGCTACTTTTTTATAAGGGACTTTATAATAATTGCACTTGTCGGATACTTTTTTTGCTGTGTTAAAAGATGCATCCTCTGTCAGCAGGACAAGCTTTGCACGCGCATTCCTGATTTCTTTAATAACCAAGTCCTCGCCTGACACGACCTTACGAGCTCGATTGGCCAGACCCAGCAAGGGAAACCATTCCATTCCAGACATGTTATTTTTTCACCTTTTCCGCCAGTTCCAGCAATTCTTCGAAAATCTGGTCATCGATTTGTGATTGAAATTGGTTTTGCAGAGTGTTTTTCTTTTTTGCAGCTAAGATGCATTCTTTTTCCAAAGTTAAATAAGCACCCCGCCCGTTCTTTTTTCCGGTCGGATCTACTGCGATCTCCCCTTCTTTCGAACGTACGACTCGGATCAGTTCCTTTTTAGGCTTCATTTCACCAGTCACTACACATTTACGCAACGGGATCTTTTTGCGGTTATTCACCTAAAGTCACCTCTTATTCATCCGATTCTGCAGATTCTGGCTCCGTAAAGAGCGGTTCGTCTAAGTCTTCTTCAAGTTCTCTTGGATAAATCCCAAGCTCTCTTGCGTCTGTTTCGCTTTTAATATCAATCTTCCAGCTTGTCAGTTTAGCAGCTAAGCGGGCGTTCTGCCCTCTTTTGCCGATCGCCAGTGAAAGCTGATAATCAGGAACAATGACAGTAGTCGCTTTTTCCTCTTCATTAACGATTACATCCAGCACTTTTGACGGGCTGAGCGCGTTCGCCACAAATTCTACAGGATCATTTGACCAGTTGACAATGTCAATTTTTTCGCCTTTTAGCTCGTTGACAATCGCCTGGACGCGCTGGCCTTTAGGCCCGACGCAAGAACCGACCGGATCGACATCAGGATCATCTGTGCGCACGGAAATTTTCGAACGGTCGCCGGCTTCTCTGGCAACAGATTTCAGTTCGACAGTACCATCATAAATCTCAGGCACTTCAATTTCAAAAAGACGCTTCAAAAGCCCAGGATGTGTTCTTGACACATAAATTTGCGGCCCTTTCGTCGTTTTTTCTACTTTTGTGATGAATACCTTAATGCGGTCATGCGGTTTGTAGCTTTCATTCGGCATTTGCTCATTAACCGGCAGAAGTGCTTCAATCTTGCCTAAAGATACGTAAATAAACTTGTTGTCAAGGCGCTGTACGATCCCTGTCATAATGTCTTCTTCACGGTCGATAAATTCAGTATAAATCACGCCGCGCTCAGCTTCGCGAACACGCTGTGTCACGACTTGTTTCGCCGTTTGAGCAGCGATTCGGCCAAAGTCTTTAGGCGTTACTTCAATCTCAACGACATCGCCGACAACATAGTTCGGGTCAATCGCGTGCGCATCGTCAATCGAGATTTCCAATCTTGGATCGTACACTTCGTCGACGACGTCTTTTCTTGCAAATACACGGATGGTTCCAGTTTCACGGTTCAAGTCCACCCGTACGTTTTGCGCCTGGTTAAAATTCCGCTTATAAGCAGAAATTAACGCAGCTTCAATTGCTTCAATGATAATGTCTTTACTGATGCCTTTTTCTTTTTCAAGAATGGTGAGGGCATCTAATAATTCACTGCTCATGTTAACGGTCTCCCCCCTTAAAACACCTATATTATTGGAATGAAACAGCTAATCTTGCATTAGCTATTTTCTCGTACGGAATATTGATCCGTTTCTTTCTTGTTTTGATTGTCATTTCTACTGTCACAGTTTGTCCATCAAATTCGGCCAGTTCGCCTTCAAACACTTTTACGCCGTCAATCGGCTCATACGTTTTAATATAAACATTTTTTCCAAGTGATCTGTCGAAGTCAGCTTTTTTCTTTAACGGACGCTCGGCTCCAGGAGAAGATACTTCAAGAAAGTAATTTTGGCTGATTGGATCGGCCTCATCAAGCTTTTCGCTCAATAATTCGCTTACTTTGGCACATTCCTCAATATCAACCCCGTTATCGGAATCAATAAACACGCGAAGGAACCAGTTTTGACCCTCTTTGACAAATTCGATGTCAACGAGTTCAAGCTGAAGATTGTCTGCTATTGGCTGAGCCATTTCTCGAGCGGTATCAATCACTTTTTTGCTCATTCTTTTCCTCCTTGTGCTTGCGATATCACGTTCATCTCATCTTCTCTGCATAAAAACCCTGCTTCAAGAGAGCAGGGGCTAAGAAAAAAACGATGAACATGTCGAGACAAAATTGCCTGTTCAATACAAAAGAGCGGGTTTCCCCACTCTTTGCCTCGGTAATCGTTAGCATTTCCAATAAAACTATACCATAACCATATTTTTTATGCAAATGAATATGCACTTATACTCGGGCTTCTGTATCGGTAATGAAGGAAATCATTCCCGTTTTTCAGCTCTAGAAGCCCCTTCTTTTACAGGGTACAAAAAGCAGCGTCCGGTGATTAAAATAACGACAGCTGGTTTTGATCCGGCAAAGCTTCTAAACAGCCATGGCGATCCAAGTACTCTAATATCGTTTTCGAGACTTTCCCTCTTTTTTGCAAGTCTTCTTTAGAAAGGAATTCGCCTTCTCCGCGCGCCTTAACAATGTTAAGCGCGGCGTTTGTCCCTAATCCCGGAATGGAATTAAACGGCGGGATGAGACTGTTGCCGTCAATGATAAATTCAGAAGCGCTTGAGCGGTATAAATCGACTTTTTGGAACGAATAGCCTCTTTCACACATTTCACGCGCCAATTCCAGCACAGTCAGAAGGTTTTTTTCTTTCGGCGAAGCATCGAGCCCTTTCGAGTTAATGTCATCCATGACGGCTTTGATTGCTGTAGATCCTTTGATCATCGTGTCTATGTCAAAGTCATCTGCCCGAACTGTAAAATAAGCAGCGTAATAAAGCAATGCATGATGGACTTTAAAGTAAGCAATCCGGACTGCCATTAAGACATAAGCCGCGGCGTGGGCTTTCGGGAACATATATTTAATCTTTTTACAGGAATCAATATACCAATCAGGCACTTTATTATTTTTCATTTCCTCTTCCCATTCAGGAGTCAAGCCTTTACCCTTACGGACAAATTCCATAATTTTAAAAGCCAGTGACGGTTCAAGCCCCTGATAGATTAAATAGACCATAATGTCATCACGGCATCCGATAACTTCACTCAGCTCACAAATATTATTGTGAATCAGCTCTTGCGCATTGCCAAGCCAAACATCGGTCCCATGTGATAGGCCGGATATTTGAACAAGCTCAGAAAATGTTGTCGGTTTTGTATCTTCAAGCATTTGGCGGACAAATCGGGTTCCGAACTCCGGAATACCGAGTGTCCCAGTTTTACAGCCAATCTGTTCTTCTGTAACTCCGAGAGATTCTGTACCCTGAAAAATTTTCATCACTTCAGGATCATCAGTCGGAATGGTTTTCGGATCAATCCCGCTCAAATCCTGCAGCATCCGTATCACCGTCGGGTCATCGTGCCCCAGTATATCAAGCTTCAGCAAGTTATCATGGATGGAGTGAAAGTCAAAATGAGTCGTTTTCCATTCAGAACCTGTCGCATCTGCCGGGAACTGGATCGGTGAAAAATCATAAATATCCATATAATCGGGAACAACGATGATTCCCCCCGGATGCTGCCCTGTTGTTCTTTTGACGCCAGTACAGCCTTGCACAAGGCGGTCTATCTCCGCACCCCTCATATGAAGGTTATGGTCTCCGGCATAGCCTTTTACATAGCCATAGGCGGTTTTTTCAGCAACTGTACCGATTGTACCCGCACGATACACATTGTCTTCTCCAAACAAAACCTTTGTATAGTTGTGGGCATGCGGCTGATATTCCCCAGAGAAGTTCAAATCGATATCAGGAACTTTATCTCCTTTAAACCCCAAAAATGTTTCAAACGGGATATCATGTCCATCTTTTTTCAAAGGCGTATTGCAATTAGGGCACATTTTGTCTGGCAGGTCAAAACCCGAGCCGACAGAACCGTCATTAAAAAATTCCGAATGCCGGCACTCTGGACATACATAGTGCGGCGCAAGAGGATTCACCTCTGTGATTTCTGTCAGGGTTGCGACAAGCGATGAACCTACTGATCCCCGGGAACCGACAAGATAGCCGTCATCAAGCGATCGCTTAACCAGTTTATGAGAAATCAGATAAATAACAGCAAACCCATGGCCGATAATACTTTTTAGTTCTTTTTCTATTCGCGCCTCTACGATTTCAGGAAGTTCCTCACCGTAAATACTTCTTGCACGCTGGTAGCTCATATCCCGGATTTCCTGGTCGGCACCTTCAATTTTCGGCGTGTATAAATCATCCTTAATCGGCTTGATTTCCTCTATCATAGATGCCACCTTTTGCGTATTGGCCACAACGATTTCCTTCGCTTTTTCCGCGCCTAAAAATGAAAAAGCTTCGAGCATTTCATCTGTCGTTCTGAAATGAACCTTCGGCAGTTCATGTCTGTTAAGCGGGTTGGCTCCGCCTTGGGAGGAAATTAAGATTTTCCGGTAAATTTTGTCCTCGTCATTTAAATAGTGGACATTCCCGGTAGCAACGACAGGTTTATCCAGTTTTTCTCCAAGTTTCGTGATATTAGTAATGATTTCTTTTAACGCTTTTTCATCACGGACAAGCTCGAGCTGCAGAAGGTGCCGATATACCTCAGGAGGCTGGACTTCGAGATAATCGTAGAAAGATGCAATATCTTCAACTTCTTCAGGGGATTTTTGCATCATTCCTTCAAACACCTCGCCCCTGTCGCAGGCTGAACCGATTAAAAGACCTTCACGATACTTTTCCAGCTGGGATCTTGGAATCCGCGGAACTCTGTAAAAATAATGAATATGTGACATCGACACAAGCTTAAAGAGATTTTTCAGGCCGGTATCATTTACGGCAAGCAGTGTCGCATGATAAGGTCTTGATCTCTGGTAAGCGTTCGACTGGCCCATATTTTCATTGAGCTGATCATGATACTGAATGTCTTTTTCGGCTGCGTCTTTTAGCATTTTTAAAAGCAGATATCCCGTTGCCTCGGCATCGTAAATCGCACGGTGATGCTGTGTCAGCTCAATATCAAACTTTTTACAAAGCGTATTAAGACGGTGATTTTTAAATTCAGGATAAAGAAAACGGCCAAGCTCCAATGTATCAATTACCGGGTTTTGCGCTTTCTCCACTTTTAATAAGCGTTTATAGGCCACATTCAGGAATCCCATGTCAAAGCTTGCGTTATGGGCAACAAGAATGTCATCGTCAATCCATTCCCTAAAATCCCTGACCACATCAATAACATCAGGGGCATCCCTGACCATATCATCGGTAATTCCGGTCAGTTCAATCGTTGTTGCTGACAGCGGATGGTGCGGGTTTGCAAAGCGTTCAAATTTGTCGATAATTTCCCCGCCTCTTATTTTGACAGCCGCAAGCTCGATAATCGTATCGTATACCGCTGAAAGGCCCGTTGTCTCTACGTCAAACACAATGTATGTGTCTTCCTCAAGCAAGCGATGTGCCGGGTTGTATGCAATCGGAACTCCGTCATCGACAATATTCGCTTCCATACCGTAAATCATTTTGATCCCGTTCTTTTTAGCAGCCGCATAAGCGTCAGGGAATGACTGGACAACAGCGTGGTCTGTAAGGGCAATGGCTTCATGCCCCCATTTTTTCGCTTGTTCAACAAGCTTTCCGACTCCCGTAACCGCGTCCATCTGGCTCATTGGAGAATGCAAATGCAGTTCGACCCTTTTTTCTCCTTCTGGCGCCGTGTCTTCTCGTGTTTTCGCTTTAATTTCGTTGACATCATTTGCGATCATTACCAAATCTCTGACAAAGGTATCGTTTTGAATGCTGCCTCTCGCTTTGACCCACATTCCTTTTTTTAATGATTTCATCACGGCGGCATCTTCTTTTTCTCTGGCAAACATTTTGATTAAAATGCTGTTTGTATAGTCAGTGATTTTGAAGATGCACAGAGTGCGCCCGCTCTTAAGTTCTCTGGTCTCCGCATCAAACACATAGCCTTGGACCGTAATTCTCCGTTCTTCGTCCATAATGCTGTCGAGTGTTCGTATTTCTTCGCTGTCTTTAATTTGATAGCCGATCACAAGCGGCCCTGACGGCACTTGGTCGTCATCACTTTCTTTCTCTTTCTTCTCCATTTCAATAAGCGCCTGCATCGCCCGTTCTTGGTCTTCCGCAAGTTTTTGTTCCCGGAATTTTTGAACTTCCTGATCAGATACAAATATCTCAGCATCAAGCTGAAGATCCGGAAAGCCGAACTGTCGATAGCTCGTCTGAATTAAGGAGCTGTATTTGTTTTTAAGGGCGGAAGCTTCTGTGTCCGTTTTTGTCTTGACGATCAGTTTATTGCCCTTCAGTTTTGGTTTTTGCTGATTTAATAACGTTAATATAGGCGGTGAAATCCCTTGCAGTTCCTCTATGCAGCGCGTCCAGTAATCCTGAATCAGCCCTTCATCAATTGCTGTGTCGCTCGCTTCAATTGAACATGTTACTTTCGCAATATGGGAAAATGCCTGAGTTAATCTCATGATAAACGCGTCGTACACTTTATATGGCAGCAGGGCTTTAAATTTAAAATGAAAATGCCAGGATTTAGCTGCTTTATGGATTGTCAGCTTATCAATTTCGCCATCTTCAAAGTAGGCCATGAAGGTGTCGTCTGTCATATTAATTTGCTGCAGAAGAATATGAAACTGTCTTCTGTTTACTGGTAACTGTTCCATTAAGACAGTATCCCTCCCTAGAAAACTTCATAAGTGAAGGTACCTCTGTCAATGAGGTACCTTCTTTTCTATCTATTTTAACATGTTTTTTCTTAAAATCAGTACGTTTATTGCTTATTGATAAAGTCAGATAATTCCTCAATTGATACTTCTGAAGATTCACCTGTTTTGCGGATTTTCACTTCAACGATTCCTTCATCAGCCCGCTTGCCGACTGTAATTCTGATTGGAAGGCCGATCAGATCGGAATCAGCGAATTTAACGCCCGCACGCTCAGCGCGGTCATCAAACAAGACATCATAACCTTCCGTCTTGAATGTTTCATACAGCTTTTCAGCCAGTTCCTTCTGGGCATCATTTTTCATATTCAGCGCCAAAATGTGAAGATCGTATGGTGCGACGCTTTTCGGCCAGATCAGCCCTTTTTCATCATGATGCTGCTCGGCAATCGCGGAAAGCGTTCTGGAAATGCCAATTCCGTAGCAGCCCATGAGCATCGGCTGGGAGCGCCCATTTTCATCAAGATATGTCGCATTCATTGCTTCAGAATAACGGGTTCCAAGCTTAAAGACTTGCCCGACTTCAATTCCTTCTGCAAAACGGATTGTTCCTTTGCCGTCAGGTGACGGGTCGCCTTCTTGAATAAAGCGAAGGTCAGCGTATTCCTTTATCGCAGCGTCCCGGCCAACATTAACATTCTTATAATGATAATCTTGTTCATTTGCTCCGGCAACAGCGTTTACCATTGCTTTTACAGCTAAATCAGCATAAACCTCAACTTCTTTGCTGACCTCAACAGGTCCGACGAAGCCAGGTTCAGTTCCGAGCTGCTGCACGACCTCTTCACGTGATGCAAGCTCGACAACTTCTGCTTGAAGAAGGTTTTTAACTTTTATATCATTAACCTCATGGTCTCCTCTTACCAATACAAGGACAAAGCGGTCATCCGCTTTACATAACACAGATTTAATGCAAGCCTCAGGGGAAATATCCAAAAACCCAGAAAGCTGCTCGATCGTTTTCACATCAGGTGTGTGAACCTTTTCTAAAGCTTTAGGCTCTTCTGAAGAGGAAGCGTCCCTGTTGATGACTTCAGCCATTTCAATATTCGCCGCATAAGTCGATTCATCTGAATATGCGATGGTATCCTCCCCTATTTCGGAAAGCGCCATGAATTCATGCGTGTCTTTTCCGCCCATTGCGCCTGAATCAGCAATAACGGGTCTGACATTCAATTCACAGCGTGCAAAAATATTTGTGTATGCGCCGTACATATTTTGGTATGTTTCATCCAAACTTTCCTCGGAAGCATGAAATGAATAAGCATCCTTCATAATAAATTCACGGCCTCTTAATAAGCCAAAACGAGGACGTTTTTCATCTCTGAATTTAGATTGAATTTGATAAAGAGTCAAAGGCAGGCGCTTATATGATTTAACCTCATCACGAACAAGTGATGTGACCACTTCTTCATGCGTAGCCCCCAAAGCAAATTCACGGCCATGGCGGTCTTTCAGTCTCATCAGTTCAGGCCCGTAAGTGTACCACCTGCCTGATTCCTGCCATGTCTCAGCCTGCTGAAGCGCAGGCATCAGCATTTCGACGGCATTGATTTTTTCCAATTCTTCACGCACTATGGTTTGAATATTTTTAATGACCTTATACGCAAGAGGCATATAACTGTATACCCCGCTTGTATTCTGTCTGATAAATCCCGCTCTCAGAAGAAGCTGATGACTTTTTGCGTCGGCATCAGCTGGAACTTCGCGGAGGGTAGGAATAAGCGTCAAACTTTGTCTCATTTCTTCGCACCTCTGATTCATTTACTATTCAATTTATAAAAATAATCGCTGGATATCATTCCATGTCACAACAAGCATGAGAAGCATTAGAAAAGCAACCCCGATAAATACAACAAATGCCTCTTTGTCACGATTAATCGGTTTCCCGCGAATGGCTTCGACAAACAGGAATAACAGTCTTCCCCCGTCAAGCGCAGGAATCGGAAGCAAATTGACAATACCAAGGTTAATGCTTAAAAATGCGGCAAATTGAAATAAATTAATTAAACCGGTTTTTGCCACTTGATCTGTCATATCATAAATGCCAACCGGGCCAGCAAGCATATCAATCTTAAATTGGCCAGTCACTAATTTACCCAGATTGGTTAAAATCGCTTTTGTAACATCGACAGTTGATGTAGCACCGTACGCGATAGAGGCAAGCACCCCTTTTTCTGTCGGTGAATATGAGCCAAAACGGCCGATCGTTTTTTTGTTCTCATCTTTTACAGCTTCCGGTGTAACAGAAATATGGAGTGTTTTGTTATCCCGCTTTACAGCGACGTCCATTTCTTTGTCCGGATTTTTCTTAACGGCCGAGACGATATCAGTCCAAGAACGCATTTTTTCTCCGTTAATGCTTTGAATATAGTCTCCTTCTTTTAATCCGGAGACAGCAGCCCGTCCATCGTCGGTCAGTTTTCCGAGAACCGGCTCATTTGACGGCACTCCTTGAATCAGACCGAGCATAACAAGGATGACATAGGCCAATATAAAGTTCATAATTGGACCCGCGGCAATGGCCTTGATCCGCTGCCATACGGGTTTTGAACCGAACTGACGGTTATATGGCGCAATCTGCACCTCTTCTCCGTCTACGATAAAGAAAGAGGTTTGGCTGACAGTGAAGCTTGACAGTTCCTCTTCTTTCCCCTGTTCGTAACCGGTGATTTTCATGTCATGTTCTAAATCAGCGGTCTCCACTTCGATGACCAAAGCGTCAGGGTATTTTTCTTTCTGATTGATAATAACCTTCTCAACCTGGTCCTCTTTATTAAAAAGAAGGCCGACCGTGTACCCCGGCTTAACTTCAATCATCTCAGGATCTTCACCGGCCATGCGGACAAATCCGCCGACCGGAAGCAGCCTGATTGTATACACCGTTTCATTTTTCTTAAAAGAAAAAATTTTAGGACCAAAGCCGATCGCAAATTCACGGCAGAGGATTCCCGCTCTTTGGGCAAGCAATAAATGGCCCAGTTCATGGAAGAAAACGAGCGTTCCGAAAATAATAATAAACGCTATTACTGTATTCACGAACATACCACCTTATGTGAGTATTGAATTGACGTATCCCCGTGTATCTTTGTCCACTTCTTGAATGTCCGACAAGCTTGGCTGATGAATAACTTGATGTCGTTTTAATGCCCTTTCAATGAGGTCTTCAATAGACAGAAACGAAATCTCTCCGGCTAAAAAAGCGGCGACTGCCGTTTCGTTCGCTGCGTTTAGCACCGTAGGCATCGTTCCCCCTATTTTACCTGAATCAAAAGCAAATTGTAAGCAGCGGAACCTTTCGAAATCCGCTTTTTCAAAATGGAGGCTTCCGATTTCCCATAGCTCAAGCCTTTTTGCTTCCGGCAGCGGCAGCCGGTCCGGGTAGGTGAGCGCGTATTGAATCGGAACTCTCATATCCGGAGTGCCAAGCTGCGCGATCACGCTTCTGTCGTGAAATTCTACCATTGAATGGATGATGCTTTCCTTATGTAACACGACATCAATCTGTTCATACGGAATATCGAAAAGCCAATGTGCTTCGATCACCTCTAGCCCCTTATTCATCATTGTAGCCGAATCAATGGTGATTTTTGCACCCATTGACCAATTCGGGTGCTTTAATGCATCCTCTATCGTAACCGATTCCAGCTCTTTTCGGGTGCGGTCTCTGAAACTCCCCCCAGAAGCTGTGATAATAAGGCGTTCTATGTTTTTACTTTGTTCTCCCTGCAACGCTTGGAAAATTGCTGAATGCTCACTGTCAACAGGCAATAGAGGGACACCGTAGATTTTAGCGTGTTCTTTTACTATATGCCCGGCCGTGACAAGAGTTTCCTTATTTGCAAGCGCAATTGTTTTTTTCTGTTCAATCGCCTTTAAAGTGGGAATTAAGCCTACGCTGCCAAGCAGCGCATTCACGACGATATCGACTTCTTCCATTACCGCCGCTTCAATCAGGCCTTCTTCACCGATGCCGATATGAACATTATAAGAGAAAGAGACTTGTTTTAATTTGTTATATGTATCCTGATCACCGACTGCGACAAATTTCGGTTTAAAGGCTTCTATCATAGGGACAGCCTTTTCCGCATTGCGGCCGAATGTCATAGACACAAGCTGAAATTGGTCTGGGTGCGCCCGCAATACATCAATCGTCTGTTCCCCAATCGATCCTGTTGCTCCTAAAAGACAAATATTCTTCAAAATGCCACTCCTATCCTTTTTGCTATCAGATCATTCTGCATCTTCATATTAGCCTTTTTTTATGAAAAAAGGGCAAGCAGGAAGTACAAGAACGGCATGACAAACAAAAAGCTGTCAAAACGGTCTAAAATACCGCCATGCCCAGGCAGAATCTTCCCCGAATCTTTCACATCGTAATGTCTTTTCAGTGCAGATTCTACTAAATCCCCCATCTGGCCGAATACAGACAAAAACAGCGTAATGAAAAGCAGTGAAATATAAGGTATCGGAACTTCAGCGAAAAATTGAAAGATCGTCGCGCCTATAAGTGCGATCACGATGCCGCCGACAAAACCTTCAACTGTTTTATTCGGACTGATTTCCGGCCACAGCTTCCGCTTCCCTAGCGATTTTCCGACAAAGTACGCGCCTGAATCCGTTGACCAAATGACAACGCAAGCATAAAAAATATACCTAAGTCCGCCTTGGTCAATATTTCTGATTTCTATAAAATAATAAAAGCACATTCCGATATAGATTGTCGCAAGTGTGATAAATCCTGCGTCATCAAAGGTAAAATTGTTTTTCACCAGCACTGTATAGATCAGCAAAAGCAGCACCGCAAAAAGCGCCGTCTCCATTTTCGAGATGCCGATGTCTTCAAATAAATAATACCGGCTTGGCAATAATAACAGCCATAATAAGATCAGACTGATCAATCCGGGAAGTGAAAAAAGCTTGAGCTTTTTCATCCGTAAAAGCTCAAACAGCGCCACACTGCCCATCACATAAACTAATATGGCGAACGGCAGTTCTCCGTAAATAACAAAAGCCAAAAATAAAACGGCTGCCAGAACACCTGTCAAGATTCTTTGTTTCATTTCCACCATCCTCTAAATTCCGCCAAACCTCCGGCCGCGCTGCTGAAATTCTCCTAACGCTTTTAAGAAATCATTTTCATTAAAATCAGGCCAAAGAACGTCCGTAAAGACAAATTCACTGTAAGCTACCTGCCAAAGCATAAAGTTACTCAGTCTGATTTCTCCGCTTGTTCGAATCAAAAGTTCAGGATCCTGTAAAGATTCAGTCATTAAATAGTCCGAAAAAAGAGATTCATCAATGTCTTCAACATTCAAAGACCCGTCCTTCACTTTTTCTGCGAGTGATTTTGCTGCACACACTATTTCTGTACGGCCGCCGTAATTCAGCGCAAAATTAAGGATGAGCCCGTCATTCTGCTCAGTATCCCGCACAGCCTTCTCCATTGCCCGAAACGTGTGGTCAGGCAGAGTAGACTGATCGCCCATAATTTGGACCCGCACATTCTCTTCTACAAGCTCTGGAAGATACGTATTCAAAAATTCTTCCGGGAGCTTCATTAAGAAATCGACTTCCGGCTTGGGACGTTTCCAGTTTTCCGTTGAAAAAGCATATAAAGACAGTACTTTAACACCCAGCTCATTTGCAAGCTTCGTCGTTCTTTTAACCACTTTCATCCCTTCGTGGTGGCCGGCAATCCGGGGAAGTGCGCGCTTTTTAGCCCAACGGCCGTTTCCGTCCATAATAATGGCAATATGCGCGGGGATTTCTCCCTTCAGTATGTCTTCTTTTGTATACCGTTCTAAGTTGGAAGCAGCTGTTTGCTGATTCTTCCAATTTTTGAGTATGTTGAGCATGAGATTCCTCCGTCACCCAAAAAGGTTGCATTCCTGCTGATGACCAATGATAATCAACAGTATTAACAAAAAAACCCCCTGTAAACATGAGAGGGTCTTTTCACTATTATCTATTGTACATAGTTTTTCATTAAACTTCCATGATTTCTTTTTCTTTGTCTTTTGTGACGCTGTCAATTTTTGACACATATTCATCTGTCAATTTTTGAACATCTTCATTAGAAGTCCGCAATTCATCCTCAGTAATGTCACCATTTTTCTCAAGCTTTTTCAGATCATCATTTGCATCTCGGCGAACGTTTCGGACAGCGACCTTTGCTTCTTCAGCATATTTTTTGACGAGCTTGACCAATTCTTTACGTCTTTCTTCTGTTAAGGCAGGGATGGCGATTCGGATAATATTCCCGTCGCTTGTCGGCGTTACGCCTAAATCCGCTTTAAGAATGGCTTTCTCGATATCACCGATCGCCGTCTTGTCGTATGGTGTGATAACAAGCATACGCGCTTCCGGTACATTAATAGAAGACAGCTGGTTTAAAGGTGTCTGTGCTCCGTAATATTCAACTGTTACTTTGTCTAATAAAGATGGATTTGCGCGGCCCGCACGAACAGTAGCCAATTCACGCTGGTAAGCGGCAACTGCCTTTTCCATCCGCTCTTTTGTTTCTGTTAATACTTCGTTTGACACGTTATTTCCCCCTCACGATCGTTCCGATAGATTCGCCTGTGACGGCACGCTTTATATTTCCTTCTTCCATAATAGAAAAGACGATAAGCGGAATGTCATTATCCATACATAAAGAAGAAGCTGTGGAATCCATGACTTCCAGTCCGTCTTTTAAGACGTCAAGATAAGAGAGTGATTCATACTTCACAGCTGACTCATCTTTCCTAGGATCAGCATTATACACACCGTCTACATTATTTTTAGCCATCAAAATAACGTCCGCTTCAATTTCAGCGGCCCGCAGTGCGGCTGTCGTATCTGTAGAGAAATACGGATTTCCAGTACCCGCAGCAAAAATAACGACACGTTTTTTCTCCAAATGACGAATGGCTTTTCTTCTAATATACGGTTCTGCAACTTGCCGCATTTCAATAGATGTCTGCACTCTGGATTGAATTCCGAGAGTTTCTAAGCTGTCTTGAAGCGCAAGCGAGTTCATAACAGTTGCAAGCATTCCCATATAGTCCGCAGTTGCGCGGTCCATACCTAAATCACTGCCTGTTTTGCCGCGCCATAAGTTGCCTCCGCCTACGACAACTGCTACTTCGACTTCAAGCTCAGCGATTTCTTTCACTTGCTTCGCTATGGATTGAATGACAGTCGGATTAATTCCGTTTCCCTGTTCTCCCGCCAATGCTTCTCCGCTAAGCTTTAGTACGATACGATTGTATTTTGGTTTTTCCATGATAACCTCCAAGTGTAAACATTGCCGTTTACTATTATGCAAGAGAAAAAAAGGTTTGTAAATATTGTTTTAAAAATAGGGAACACAAGTTGTGTCCCCTATACTGCCTGAAAAGCCGCGAATGACTCGCAGAAGCTTTTCACCATTATTTTTTCACTTGGTTCATAACTTCTTCAGCAAAGTTTTCTTGGCGTTTTTCAATGCCTTCTCCAACTTCATAGCGGACGTAAGTTTGAACAGTTGCGTTTTTAGCAGCGATAACCTGTTTTACTCTTTCGTCAGGGTTTTTAACAAACGGCTGATCTAAAAGGCAGATTTCTTCGAAGAATTTGTTCAAACGGCCTTCAACCATTTTTGCTACGATATTTTCTGGTTTGCCTTCTTGAAGAGCTTGCTGAGTCAAAATTTGACGCTCGTGATTTGTTTCTTCTTCAGACACTTGGTCGCGAGAAATGTAACGAGGATTTACCGCAGCAACGTGCATTGCGATATCTCTTGCAATTTCTTCTTCAGTAGTGCCGGTAAGAACCGTTAACACACCGATACGGCCGCCCATGTGCAGGTAAGCACCAAATGCAGCACTGTCGTCTTTTGTAAGCACTGTGAAACGGCGAAGCGTGATTTTTTCACCGATTTTAGCAACTGCAGTTGTAATGTACTCTTCTACAGTAGAGCCATTGTCCATTTTTTGTCCAAGTGCTTCTTCAACGCTTTCAGGAGCGTTTGCAAGAAGGTGGTCAGCCAATGTGTCAAGAAGCTCTTTGAAGCCTTCGTTTTTCGCAACGAAATCTGTTTCAGAGTTTACTTCTAAAATAACAGCTTTGTTGCCGTCAGTTTTAATAAGAGTTGAACCTTCAGCTGCGATACGGTCAGCTTTTTTCGCTGCTTTTGCAATTCCTTTTTCTCTAAGAAGGTCGATTGCTTTGTCCATATCACCATCAGTTTCAGTTAATGCTTTTTTACAATCCATCATGCCTGCGCCTGTTTTTTGACGCAATTCTTTTACTTGCTGTGCAGTAATAGCCATTTATATTTCCTCCTTATATGTTAACAAGATATGTATAGATACATTTTTCTTGAAAAAAAGGTGATAAAAGGCAGTCCCTCTTATCACCTTTTTGAATAGGTTACGCAGTTGTAGTTTCTGTTTCCGGTGCAGCTTCTTCCGCTTCTTCTTCACCTTGCTTAGCTTCTAAAATCGCATCTGCCATTTTTGAAGTAAGAAGTTTTACAGCGCGGATTGCGTCATCGTTTGCAGGGATTACAACATCAATCTCATCAGGATCACAGTTTGTATCAACGATTCCGATGATAGGGATGTTCAATTTGCGAGCTTCCGCAACAGCGATACGCTCTTTGCGAGGATCGATGATGAACAATGCATCAGGAAGACCCTTCATGTCTTTAATTCCGCCTAGGAATTTTTCAAGACGTTCTAATTCTTTTTTCAATTGAACAACTTCTTTTTTAGGAAGTACTTCAAACGTACCGTTTTCTTGCATTTTTTCGATGTCTTTAAGACGTTTAATACGTTTTTGGATTGTTTCGAAGTTTGTTAGTGTACCGCCCAACCAGCGTTGGTTGACATAGTACATGCCAGAACGGCCTGCTTCTTCTTTAACAGAATCTTGAGCTTGTTTTTTCGTGCCGACAAAAAGGATTTTTCCTCCGTCTGCTGCAAGATTTTTCGTGAAGTTATAAGCTTCCTCTACTTTTTTCACCGTTTTTTGAAGATCGATGATGTAGATTCCGTTACGCTCCGTAAAGATATAACGCTTCATTTTTGGGTTCCAGCGGCGTGTTTGGTGACCGAAGTGAACACCAGCTTCAAGCAATTGCTTCATAGAAATGACTGACATGTTATTTCCTCCTAATATAATGGTTTTTTTCCTCCGCTTAGGTCATTTTTGTGCAGAACTGCCGTGCAGCACCCTCTGCATAAATCGTTAAGCGTGTGTATTTAACACCACAAAATAATATAACACAGCTTTAGGCGACAATCAAGAATCCTTTACAGCTTTAGCGCGAAATTTTAAAAACAGCTCAATTTCTGTCTTTCCGCTCTTTAATTTCCTCGCAATTTCTCCGGCTGAAAAGCCTTGATCGTATAATTCAATCACTTGATCTTCAAATGATCGTCCTCCGCTGTTCATGCTGTCTTCCGCCTGTTCCACTTCACTGATGAGACCTTGAATATGTGCGGGAATCGGAGTTTCCTCCGGCTCAGGCGCCGTCTCCGCTTTTTCGCCGGATGACTGCGGAGTCTTTTTTTCCTGCCCCGCTCGGTCTTTGCCTGCACTGAGATCTACAGGATGTTCTATCAATTTCTCATTTTCTTCTTTTAGTTCAAGCAGAAATGCAGCCAGGGTGTTCTCGGTCTCTTCAAGAATTTTCTTTTGCTGCCTCTCCGTTTCTTTGAGAGCTGCCAGCTTCGTATACAGAATAATGACGGCATACAGGAGAACGCCGTGAAGCATAAAGCTTAAAAGCCATAATAGTGTTGACATGTTTTTCACTCGCTAACCATGAAATTCCTTATTGAATTACTTTATCAAGCAGATGTTTTAATTTAAAAAGAGCCTTTGAATGAATTTGTGAAATTCGTGATGTTGACAGACTCAGCACTTGTCCGATTTCCGTCAAGGTCAATTCTTCCTTATAAAATAAACTGACCACAAGCTGCTCCTTCTCAGAAAGTTCATGAATTTTCTCAGCGAGCTGGGCAATCAGTTCGTCTTTCATGATTTTTTCTTCCGGGGGCACATTTTTGTCATCTCTGATCATCACCTGGATATTTTCCCCGTCGTCCTGATCATGGAGCTTTTCATCAATTGACAGCAGATTGGCAAAAAAGCCTTCGTTCATCGTTGATACAACATCCTGTTCTGTCATTCCAAGCTCCTCTGCAATTTCTGCAGGCGATACATTTCGAAGATAACGCTGTTCAAGCTTTTCAATCGCAGCTTCTACCTTCTTCGTTTTTTCCCGTGATGTTCTGGGCAGCCAGTCTTCTTTCCGAAGCCCGTCAATAATCGCACCGCGAATCCTAAACGAGGCGTAGGTATCAAATTTCAAGTCCCTGCTGGGATCAAATTTTTCAAGGGCATCATATAAACCAAGCATACCAAGGCTCATAAGATCGTCTTTATGCACCGATTTAGGCAGCCCGACAGAAATTCTGCCTACATGATATGTAACAAGCGGCATGTAGCGGCGCATTAAATCATCACCGGCTTTTGGATCTTTCCACTCTTTCCAGCGCGACCAAAGCACCTGATCTTCATAGTTTAAGGATTGCATCTTTATCCCCCTAATACCTTATTAAATCGTTTTTTCACCTTGTTTAACAGTTCGAATGTGCAGCTCACAGGACTTCGGTTCAAACTCTATCGTCCGGCCGCTGGAGCCGCCCGTATCTTCACTGATGACCGGTATTTTATATAAGGACAGCTGTTTTTTTATCGCTGACACATTTCTCGGTCCGATTTTCATCAAATCATTCGTCATTTTAAATTTAAACATTTCCGAGCCGCCGGCAAGCTTTGCTTTTAAGGCGAATTTTCGGCAGCCCGCTTCCACCAGCATATCAATCGTAGCCTTCACCGCTGTATCGGCATATTTTGCCCGGTTGAGCTCCGCTGTTTTTGATAAAGATGAATCCGGCAGCATGACATGAACCAGCCCGGCCGTTTGTGCTTCTTTATCATAAAGAACCAGACCGACACACGATCCGAGGCCAGACGTTCGGATTTTATCTGGAAAACGAACAATCTGAACGTCGGCAATCCCCACCTTTACAATAACGGCTTCTCTAGTGCTCATCGCGATGCACCCAAGGAAACAAAGAGCTTTTCAAATGAATCATAATCCGGGAGCAAAAACATATGAGCTTTAAGCTCCTGCTGATGGCTTTGGTCAAAAATAGAAGTATCGACGACGATCGCCTGCTCTCCAATTTGGCTGAACTCCATCAGCCCTTCACTTATGACTGCACCGAACATATCGAGCGAGACTTCAGGCACGCTCGGATAAAGTTCAAGCTTGGTCAAGTCAGCCAGCGCCGTTAAATATGATCCTGCTAAAATATTGCCCAGCTCATGCAAAGCGGATGAACTTAAATCATCCTCACTCAGGTTGTCAATATCAAATTCCGGATTCCCGATCAGCTCTCTGATAAACTGTTCAGCTTGGTGAAAAGGCATAATAAAGAACATTGAGCCGGTCAGGTCGCCTTCCATTCTTAAAAAGATACTGGCAACGGGCATATCGGCACCGCCAAAAAAATCAGCAAGCTCATCAAATGACAACAGTTTCGCAAATGGCACTTCCATATCAATCTTTCTGTTTAACAGCTGTGCCATTGCAGAAGCTGAGTGACCTGCACCGATATTTCCGACTTCCCGCAATATGTCCATCTGCTCTTCTTTGATTCCGTTAAAAATACTCATGTCATAACCCCTTTAAGAATAAGGTTGATCGGGCACGGCAGACTGGGGCGTTTCTTTATCTAAAACTGCATTTGCATCAATGATATTCAACAGTCTGTTCTCTTGCTTCACGATCTGTTTGATCCATACATCAGCGTCCTTTTGAAGACTTTCAGGCGCAGATTCAATCTCATTTTCATGCACAGTAATGACGTCATTCGCTTCATCGACAATCCAGCCGACCTCAATGTCACGATAAGCAATGATAATAATGCGCGTTTCGTCAGTAATCGTATGCTCGGGCAAGTTCAGCCGCATCCTTAAATCCAGCACCGGTGTGACGACACCTCGCAAATTGATAACTCCGCAAATGTAAGGCTCCACGCCGGGGACTCTCGTCGGCTTTTGCCACTTTTCAATTGACTTCACTTGAGTGACGGAAATGGCGTATTCCTTGCCGTTCACCATAAACACAATCATTTTTTCGCCTGTTTTAATTTCTGCAGTCACGTGAGACACCTCCTCGTATCGTTAAATAATCAGTGCGTTACAATCAATAATCAGCGCTACCTGTCCGTCTCCTAAAATGGTGGCCCCGGAAATCGCAAAGACGTTCGTTAAGTAGTCTCCGAGTGATTTCAGGACGACCTCCTGCTGGCCGATAAAGGAGTCCACGACAAACGCAGTAGGCTTGTCGCCTTTTTTGACAATAATGATATGGAGCTGTTGTGCATCTTGCTTGGTATCGTTTATCTTAAACTCTTCTTTTAAATAGACGACAGGCACAATGTGTCCTCTGAAATCAATGACTTCGCGATCATGTGTCTGCAAAATATCGTTTTTATCAATAACAGCCGTTTCAATAATAGAAGAAATCGGTATAGCAAACGTTTCTTCTTCCAGTTTAATAAGAAGAACTGAGATAATCGACAATGTCAGCGGAAGCTGAATACTGAAGAGCGAACCTTCGCCTTCAACAGATCTTACACTGACTGATCCGCCGAGAGATTCCAGTTTATTCTTGACTACATCCAGCCCGACGCCGCGGCCTGAAATATCAGAGATTTGATCGGCGGTGGAGAAGCCGGGCGCAAATATTAATTCATAAATCTCGTTGTCTTCGAGACTCTCAGCTTCCCGATCTGTTATTACGTTGCGCTCGAGCGCCTTTTCAAGAATTTTTTTGCGGTTCAGACCGGCCCCGTCATCCTCCACTTCAATAAAGACGTGATTACCGCTGTGATACGCTTTAAGAACGACTTTACCGGATTCAGGTTTTCCTTTTTTCAAACGGACTTCTGGTGATTCAACACCATGGTCAATACTGTTTCTGATCAAGTGAACGAGCGGATCGCCGATTTCATCAATAACAGTTCGGTCTAATTCGGTTTCCGCTCCGATTATTGACAGCTCAATTTTTTTGTTCAGTTCTTTTTGAAGCTGACGAATCATTCTCGGGAAACGGTTAAATACAGTTTCTACCGGAACCATTCTCATGTTAAGAATAATGGATTGCAAGTCTCCGGATATTCTTGTCATTCGTTCTACCGTTTCGGTCAATTCGTTATGCTCAAGCTCCTTGGCAATCTGCTCAAGCCGGCCACGGTCGATCACAAGCTCTTCAAATAGATTCATCAAAGAGTCCAGCCTGTCAATATTGACCCGGATCGTTTTTGATCCTCCTGAATGATGTTTCGCCTGTTCTTCGTTTTTTACGGGCTGTTTTTGTTTTTCCTGCTGCTTCTTTTCAGGGAGGGCTGGTTGAATGTCAGCCTTTGGTTCAGGCTGTTTTTCAACCGTTTTTAACGGAGTCCCGTGTTTGATTTCCACATTCTCAACTTCTGAAATGCCGTTGATGATTTGTTCAACGTCTTCGGCCGTCTGCTTGGTTAACAGGCAAACCTGAAACGAAGATCCGAAGTCCTCTGTTTCAAGCACTTCCGCACTCGGCATTGTTTTAGCGACTTCGCCTATTTCATTAAGTTTTTCAAAAATCATATATACTCTGACTGCTTTTAACATACAATTTTCGTTAAGAGAAACGGTTATTTCGTATCGCTCAAATCCCTGTTCCTCAGCTTCTTCTATAACCGTCCGCTCAAACTCATCGTATTCCCAGTCTTCTTTTGAACTCTCCGTCTCAGCTATTTCTGCAGCAGCCGCTGTTTCGGCGTGAGCGCCGTTTACATCAAGCTTTGCGCTCACTTCAGTAATATCCCGTTTCCCGTCTCCGCCGTCTATAATGGACTGAACCATCGCTTCAAGATGGTCCAGCGCTTCAAACATTACGTCAAGCCTGCTTGAAGTGATGGCTATATCTCCATTCCGAATGGCATCCAACACATTTTCAAGCTGATGGGTTAGATGGGCCAGATCCGTGTAACCCATCGTTGCGCTCATTCCTTTTAACGTATGGGCAGCTCTGAAAATATCATGAACAATCTGAAGGTCTGACGGGTCTTTTTCTAAAAGCAGAAGCTTTTCATTACATGTTTGTAAATGTTCTTTACTTTCATCAATAAAGACATCTAAATATTGATTCATATCCAATTGACTCACACCCTCTCTTTTTTCACACTGCTTGTGATGGCTGCTGCGATATCTTCTACATGCTTGATTTCATGTATGAGGCCTGCTTTAATTGCCGATTTCGGCATTCCAAATACAACACAGGATTCTTCAGATTCAGCTATTGTTTTCACATTACCCGCCGCAAGAATTTCTTTGATGCCTTCTGTGCCGTCACTTCCCATGCCGGTCATAATCACCGCAACCTTTGCATAGTCAGAAAGCCGGCTAACAGATCGGAACAAATAATCGACTGACGGTTTATGGCGGCTTGGCGTCACTTTGCTGTCAAGACTAATCTGAAGTCCGGCGCCCGTTTTTACAACCGACATGTTTTTACCGCCCGGCGCAATGTAAACACAGCCTTCTGACGCCATTTCGCCATCTTTTGCTTCTTTTACTTGTATATCTGACAAATGATTTAATCTGTCGGCTAAAGATGCCGTAAACCCTTCAGGCATATGCTGGACAATGAGAACCGGCGCTTTCAGATCCTTCGGCAGTTTCGGAATTACCTTCTGCAATGCCCGGGGGCCGCCCGTTGACGTGCCGAGACAAACAATGTGCTTTGCGGCGGCAGATATCGGTTTTACTAACTCAATTTTGGCGGCGCGCCTTGGCGGAGGGGGAGTAATTGGTGCAGCTTCAGTCTTTTGTTCCGTTGAGAGCCCTGCTGCAATTACTCTTTCCACCAATTGTTCTTTTATTTTATATAAATCCAGAGAAATAGAGCCGGAGGGCTTTGTGATAAAATCAAACGCCCCCATCTCCAAACAGTCAATTGTAACTTCTTTTCCTTGCTGCGTTTGGCTAGATACCATAATGACCGGCAATTGATAGGTATTGAGAATTTTTTGCAGCGTATCTGTTCCATTCATTACAGGCATCTCAATATCAAGCGTCACAACGTCTGGCTGAAGCGCATTAATTTTTTGCAGCGCCTCTTCTCCGTTTCTCGCTGTTCCGATTACTTCTATCTGACTTTCGGCGGTTAGAAAATCGCTTATCAGTTTTCTCATAAATGCTGAATCATCAACTACAAGAACACGAATCACATTATGTCCTCCTCATTAAAAAAGAAGATAATTTCTCAATAAATGTCTGTTTCTCTTCTGCTGGTTGGTTTTCTTCTATTTGAAACAGGACATCCGCCAAGAGCCGGACAGACCTGCTTACTCTTGATTGAGGACTTTTTATCATAAAAGGCATCTGTTCAATAACAGCCTTACTCACTAACGGATCGTCCGGGATGGTGCCGGCAAATTGAACAGCTTCATCCAAAAATGTTTTAACCGTATGAGAAAGGCGGGAAAACGTGTACAGCCCATCCTTTTGATCACGGGAACGATTAACCGCGACCTTCATTGACAGTTTGTTTCCTGTCTGCACCAAGTGTTTAACTGCGCTGTATGCATCCATAATGGCAGTGGGTTCAGGAGTGGTAACGATCAAAATATCATCTGCCGCCAAGATAAACGGCAGAGCGTCTTTTGATAATCCCGCTCCCATATCGAACAGTACGTAATCAAACTCAGTTAAGGAACCGGCAAGCTCATTCATAAAAAATGACCATCTCTCCTGATCCAGCTCAAACATCGCATCAAGACCGGTCCCTCCGGATATATACCGAAGACCCATTGGCCCCGCGGATAACGAATGGGTTAAAGGTTTTCGATCTGTTAATACGTCAATAATCGTTCGGGAAGATGAAGTACCGATTAACACATCAATATTGCCCATCCCGATATCCAGATCAATCAGCAGCACCTTTTTGCCTTTTTCCTGTAGCGCGAGGGCCAGATTCAAAGTGATATTCGATTTTCCGACGCCGCCTTTGCCGCTTATCACAGCCAGCGTTTTCGCTTTTCGCGGATAAAGTACGGGCACATTTCTCAGCCGTGACTCCATTTTTTTTCTTAATGTTTCGGCTTGATCCGGTCTGGTCATTTCATAAGCATCCTTACAAAATCCTCAGGAGAAACTGATTGTATATCCTCCGGCACATTTTGGCCGTTTGTGATAAACCCTGCTCCGATTTTGGATTCTGCTAAAATATGAAATACAGAGCCTAATGAAGCTGTCTCATCAGCCTTCGTAAAAATGAATTGATTGACCGGCACGCTTGAAAATCGTTTGACGATGTCTTTCATGTCTTCGTACTTAGAAGTTGCCGACAATACAAGAAATGACTGTATGCTGTTTTCAAATGGAATCGTTTCTTTTAACTCTTCAATGTATTGTTGTTCTTTAAAATTTCTGCCGGCCGTATCAATAAATACATGATCATATTCAGAGAATGTTTCTTTCGCCTGCAAAAACTCTTCATTTGTATAACAGACTTCCATAGGCGCCTGCAGCAGCTCCGCATAAGTTTTCAGCTGCTCTACTGCCGCTATCCGGTATGTGTCTGTTGTGATAAATGCGATTTTTTTATGTTTGTCCAGCATAGAAGACGCTGCGAGCTTTGCCAGCGTTGTCGTCTTTCCGGCGCCTGTGGAGCCAAATAACACGATATATTGGGAAGAGATCGCTTCCTGCCACCTATCTTTCGGCGGAAGCGCCTCGCATAAAACATCCTGTAATTTACGAACCACGTTCTCTTCAGTCAGATCGCCTGCTGAAATTGAGTCATGAAGTAAGCGGCTCATCACACTGGTTTTAATGGAATCTTTGATTCCCGCATCCTGCAGAAGCTGTTCGGCCTTTCGAAGCGGTTCAGGCAGCATTGACTGATAATCAGACGTTTCATTGAGAACGACCTGAACTGTCTCATGTACCCGCTGTTCCTGCTCTTGAACACGCGGGGCACTGGAGGACGCTTCAAGAGACTTTTTCGGCACAGTATCAATTTTCGGATCAGGTTTTCGCTGCTCCGAAAAATCCTGGTCCATTACAGCTATAACCTCAACAGCTGATTTTTTTGAAAATCCAAACCATTTCCGCTTTTGGATTTGCTTTGAATTTAATATCACTGCATCTTTGCCCAGCTCTTTTTTTATTTGAATCGCTGCTTCCTGCATTGAAGCGGCTTTAAATTTTTTTATTTTCATTAAATATCCACCACTCCAATGCTTTGTACTTCAACATTTGCCTCAAGCTCGTTATATGAGAGCACAGGCAGTTCCGGGAAATATCGTTCAAGCAGCTGCTTCACATACATTCTGACAGGCGGTGAACACAGCAGGATCGCTGACTCTTGCCTGATGGACAGTTGTTCTGCCTCTTTGGCGACAGAGCGCACAATACTTTCGGACACATCAGGCTCAAGCGACAAATAATTGCCGTGCTCTGTCTGCTGCACACCGTCAGCAATCGCTTTTTCTACCCGGCCTGAACAAGTAATCACCTTTAACGTCTCATCTTCTTTAGCAAATTGTGCTGTAATTTGTTTAGCCAGCGCCTGTCTCGTATATTCTGTCAAAAGGTCAGAGTCTGTGGTTAGTTTTCCGTAATCCGCAAGTGTTTCAAATATCGTCACTAAATTCCTGATGGACACTTTTTCTTTTAAAAGCTTAGAGAGAACCTTTTGAATTTCACCGACAGACAAGGGATTAGGCGTCACTTCGTCCACAAGAACAGGATACGTTTCCTTCAAGTGGTCGATCAGCTGTTTCGTCTCCTGCCTTCCGATCAGTTCGTGTGCATATTGTTTTATCTTTTCCGTAATATGGGTGGAGACGACCGAAGCCGGATCAACAACCGTATAGCCGAGCATATCCGCTTCGTCTTTTGCGGCTTCCCCGATCCATTTGGCTGGGAGCCCGAATGAAGGCTCTATCGTTTCTATTCCTTCAATCAGATCATCTTCAGATGACGGGGACATTGCTAAATAGTGATCAAGCAAAAGCTCACCTTTTGCCACTTCATTCCCTTTAATTTTTAAGCGGTACTCATTCGGCTGCAGTGCGATATTATCCCGAATGCGAACTACGGGAATCACAAGGCCCAGTTCAATTGCGAGCTGCCGTCTGATCATCACGATGCGGTCTAAAAGATCGCCGCCCTGATTAGCATCCGCAAGCGGGATAAGACCATATCCGAACTCAAATTCAATCGGATCGATATGCAGCAGATGTACAACGCTTTCAGGGCTCTTCAGCTCATCCACTTCCGCTTCTTCCTCAAGAACTTCATCCACTTCTTCTTTTTGCTTTCCGGCCTTAGAAAGCGAATAGGCTCCAAAAGCCAGCAGGCCTGCAAGAGGGCCTGTAAGCAGAATCCCGATCGGTGTAAATAAACCAAGTAATAAAATCGTTACCGCCGTGACATAGAGAAGCTTCGGGTATGCGAAAAGCTGGCCTGTAATGTCATGGCCGAGATTTCCTTCCGAAGCCGCCCGCGTCACCACGATTCCCGTGGCCGTTGAGATTAAAAGCGCCGGAATTTGCGAAACGATCCCGTCGCCTACCGTCAGCATCGTAAAGTGGGAGGCCGACTCTTGAATGCTCATGCCTTGCTGAAGCATTCCGATAATAATGCCGAAAATAATATTAATCATCACGATGATAATTCCGGCAATTGCGTCCCCTTTTACGAATTTGCTTGCTCCATCCATCGCTCCGTAAAAGTCAGCCTCTCTGGCTACCTTTTCACGACGGTGCTTCGCTTCCTGCTCCGTGACCATGCCCGCGTTCAGATCAGCGTCAATACTCATCTGCTTTCCGGGCATCGCGTCAAGGGTAAATCTTGCAGCCACTTCGGAAACACGCTCTGCACCTTTTGTAATCACGACAAACTGAATGATAATCAAAATAATAAATACAACAAGTCCGACTAAAACATTTCCGCCGACAACGAAATTGCCGAATGTCTCGACGACTTTTCCCCCTTCGCCATGTGACAGAATCGAACGGGTTGTCGATACATTCAGCCCGAGCCGAAATAGCGTCAATAGCAGCAGCAATGACGGGAAAATTGAAAATTGCAGCGGTTCTTGCATATTCATTGTGGTGAGAAGCACGATCAAAGCAAGAGAGATATTAATAATGATCAAAATACTTAACAACCATGGAGGAAATGGGATGACCAGCATTGCCACAATGAGGACAACACTAATTAAAACGGATAAATCTCTTGTTGACATGCTGTTTTTTCTCTCCTTCTGAATCTGAAAATTCAATGTACTTTTTGTTTCGTTTTATAGACATAAGCTAAAATTTCTGCAATGACTTTAAAAAACTCTTCCGGCACTGCCTGATCAATCTCAACCTGATCATATAACGCACGGGCAAGCGGTCTGTTTTCCACCGTCATCACATCATGCTCTTTTGCAATCTGTTTGATTTTTAATGCAAGATGGTCAACGCCTTTTGCAATGATATATGGGGCATCCATCTTGTGCTCGTCATATTTTAATGCGATCGCATAGTGGGTCGGGTTTGTAATAATGACATCAGCTTTCGGCACTTCCTGCATCATGCGCCTCATTGCCATTTCACGCTGCCTTTGCTTAATCTTTGATTTAATAATCGGATCTCCCTCTGATTTCTTATACTCGTCTTTTATATCCTGTTTTGACATTCGGATGTTTTTCTCATAATCAAATTTTTGATATAAATAGTCGAGCCCGGCCAGAACCATTAAAGCCCCGGCGCCGCTCAACCCCATCCACAGAGTTAGTTTAGAAACAAAGGAGAGGACCTCTTCCGGCGTCAAGAGCGGCAGACGGAGGATTTCTCCGTAGTGCGTCCAAAGCACAAGAAAGGCGGCAAAACCTACAACCGCAATTTTTAAAATAGACTTCAGCAGTTCTACAATCGCTCTCATGCTGTATATTCGTTTAAACCCTTTTAAAGGGCTTAGTTTTTTCAGATCAGGCTTGATTACTTCTGCAGAAAATAAGATTCCAACCTGCATGTAATTGCTTATGACGCCTGCTATAAGCGCGACAAGCATGATAGGAGCGAGAATGATACCTGTATCCTTTAATAAATCAATAAACAGCGTGTGGACATTCGACATCGAGAGTTTCATCGTCAGCGATTCTGTATAAAACGTTTCAAGGAATGATAGCAGCCTGTCTCGCATGTACGGTCCGATAGCAATGAAAGAAAGAAATACCACCAGCAGTGAAACCGCAGTATTTACATCGGCACTTTTGGCAACCTGACCTTTCTTTCTCGTGTCCTGTCTTTTTTTCGGTGTTGCTTTCTCCGTCTTTTCTCCGGCAAAAAATTGCAGGTCCATTCTTAGCTTCATTATGAAACACCGACCAATGCTAATAGATTCCGCATCGTTTCTATTGTCAGGCTGAAGATGTTTTGAATGACACCGAAGATAACGGACATACAAACAATCAGCATGATGAAACTGACGGCGATTTTTAAAGGCAGCCCCACAACAAACACATTCAGCTGCGGAACCGTCCGGGCCACAATACCTAAAGCAAGATCAACCAAAAAAAGACTGGCAACGACCGGCGCCGACATTTGAAAGGCGATAATAAACATAGCATTGAAGCTTTTTGCTATGAAATAAGCAAACTCTTCATTTCCAAAGGCAGGGAACGCCTGGTCTATGGAAATATATTGAAAGCTGTAATAAATGCCGTCTAGCAGCAGATGATGGGCATTGACACTCAGCATGAACAAAAGCGCCATTGTATATATAAATTGTCCGATTAACGGACTCTGTGCGCCCGTTTGAGGATCAATAACGTTTGCAATTGCAAATCCCATCTGAAAATCAATAAATGAGCCGGCAATCTGAACAGCGGCGATCATAATAAAGGCAATCAAACCAAGACTAAGTCCGACTACAGTCTCTTTAACCGCAAGAAGCATGTAATGTTCGTCTATTTCGATTGAAGGTGCTTGATCGAGCGTGCTGAAGCAAATCACAGCGAGAAAAAAAGCAAACCCGATCCGATGCACAGCAGGCACATTTCGATGGCCGAAGAGCGGAATCGTCACAAAGAAAGCGGAAATCCGAATAAAAACCAATAAAAAAGCGGGAAATAAATCAATTATTGAATTCATAGATCCATTAACCTGCAAATCGGTTTAAATTAGAAAACAGCTCTGTTGTAAACGAAAGAATGGTCGACAGCATCCACGGACCGAAAAAGATCAGTCCTAAGAGAACCGCCACAATTTTCGGAATGAACGCAAGAGTCTGCTCCTGGATTTGTGTTGTTGCTTGAAAGATACTGACGACCAAACCGACCAATAAAGCGATCGCAAGCAGAGGTCCGCTGATCAGCAGCGTTACATACACGGCTTTTTCCGCCATGGAAATTACAAATTCTGAACTCACGTTTAACACCTACCCTAAAAGCTCTGCAGCAAAGATTTCACAATTAAATACCAGCCGTCCACTAAAACAAACAGTAAAATTTTAAAGGGCAGAGAAATCATAACCGGCGGAAGCATCATCATTCCCATAGACATTAAGACACTTGCCACTACCATATCAATAATTAAAAAAGGAATAAAAATCATAAAACCGATTTGAAACGCTGTTTTCAGTTCCGATATGGCAAACGCCGGAACCATTGTCGTAAGGGGAATGTCTTTTAGCGATTCGGGTTTATCCATTTTGGCGTAATTCATAAACAATGCCAAATCCTTTTGCCGTGTATGCTTACTCATAAATTCTTTAATCGGTTCCTCTGCTTTTGTATAAGCTTCGTCAAGGCTGATTTTGTTATCCATCAATGGCGTCAGCGCTTCCTTATTAATCTCTGAAAACGTCGGAGCCATGATAAAAAAAGTCAAAAACAGCGCAAGCCCGATGAGAACCTGGTTGGGCGGCATAGACTGAGTGGCCAGCGAGGTTCTGACAAAGGACAGGACAATGACAATGCGTGTAAAGCATGTCATCAGAATTAATATTCCAGGCGCAACTGAAAATACAGTTAACAATAACAATAATTTCACAGTTGAACTGACGTTATCCGGATCGCTTGAATTGAAAATATTAATGAACTCATTCATGGTGATGTGGGCCTTTCTTCTTTCCTTCAGAACGGTTTTGTTTCAGCTCTTCAAGCTGCTCTTTTAATGCTTTTGAGAATGACGGAAGCATCTGCTGCGGCTTCTTCTCAGAACCCTTTAATGGATTCATCAGTTTCGGCCACTCCACTTTGCTGCTCATTGCCTCTTCGTGCTGGGCGAGAATCGCCTCTCGTTCTTCTTCATTGTCGATTTCTTTCAGGAGCTGGATCGTATCTCCCACACCGACAACCAAAACTCTTTTCCCTACTTTGATCAGCTGTACTGAACGGTTTTGTCCGACAGATGTGCCGCCGATGTTTTCAACATATTGAAATGGCTTTAACAGGCGATTCCTTTTGTTCATAAGCTTAACCAATCCATAAATCAGCAGGATGACAAACAGCAAAGCGAAAATCAACTTTACAAAATCAAAAGCTGAGACAGAAGAAGCTGAAGCCTCTTCTATCCCATCATCAACAGTTTGTTTCGTTTTTTCAGCCTTTTGCTCTGATTTGCCGGTTGTTTTCCCATCTTTATTTTGAAACCATTCGTTTACGGTTGAATCACCGGAATCTGCCGCAAATGCAGAAAGCGGATGCATACTGAACAAAATGAAAAAACTTATGAAAGCTATTACATAGTGCTTTTTATTCAACAGTCGTACACCCTTTAACTTAATGTTTTATTAATCGCTTCAAGTACACGGTCTGCTTGGAAAGGTTTAACGATAAAATCTTTTGCGCCTGCCTGAATGGCATCAATGACCATCGATTGCTGCCCCATTGCAGAACACATAATAATTTTCGCTTGAGGATCAATTTGCTTAATTTCTTTTAAAGCTGTAATCCCGTCCATTTCAGGCATCGTAATATCCATTGTAACTAGATCAGGCGAATGCTCTTTAAATTTTTCAACCGCCTGCGCTCCGTCCTGGGCTTCAGCTACTACATCAAAACCGTTTTTCACCAAAATATCTTTAATCATCATTCTCATAAATGCTGCATCGTCTACAATCAAAATTCTGTGTGCCATAAGTTTGTCTCTCTCCTTGTGGTTGGTTATTTTAAGTTGTTAATTCGTTCTGCCTGACTCAAAATGTCAGTGACTCTTACACCGAAGTTTTCCTCAATGACCACGACCTCGCCCTTCGCGACGATGCGCTGGTTGACTAAAATATCAACAGGCTCTCCGGCCAATTTATCAAGCTCAATAATGCTTCCGGCTGAAAGCTCAAGAATTTCCTTTACGCTTCTTTTTGTTCTTCCGAGTTCCACAGTAATGGAAAGCGGAATATCCATCAGCATATCAAGATTATTCAAATGGGCTTGAGGCGCCTCGGTCGGGTCAAATGCCGAAAATTCCACCGGCGCTACTTGTACAGGTGCTGCTTTTTTCGGTTTCCCCTGTCTCTTAGGCGTTGGCTGCGGCTGTGATTCCAACCGCGGCTCCGGCATGACGGCCTCTTCTGGGGCCTCGTAGGTTTCTTCCGGCTCCTCTTGCTGAATATCCTCATTTGAACTTCCTGTATTCATCAGATCTGAAATAAGATCTTTTGCAAATGTAATGGGATAAAGCTGCATAATATTTGAGTCAATTAACTCCCCGACTTTTAAGCGGAAAGAAACTTTGACAAGCATTTCGTCAGCAGGGATACGATCTGTTCCCTTTTCTTCATTGACATCGAGCAATTCCACACGAGGCGGCGAAATGTCGATCTTTTTACTGAATACAGTTGACATTGAGGTTGCAGCCGAACCCATCATTTGGTTCATTGCTTCCTGAACGGCGCTCAAGTGAATTTCACCAAGCGAAGGATCTGCTCCCTTTCCGTCTCCTCCGATCATCAGATCAGCAATAATAGCCGCGTCACTTTGTTCTACGACAAGAAGATTGCTCCCGCTGAAGCCTTCAGTATAATTCACTTCAATAGCGACATACGGATGCGGAAATTCATCGCTGATTTTACTTTTTGATATAACGGTTACACTCGGCGTCGTAATGTCCACTTTTTGATTTAAAAGCGTGGAAAGAGCTGTTGCCGAACTGCCAAATGAAATATTCCCAATTTCCCCGATCGCATCTCGCTCCATCTCTGATAAATCCAGTTCAGGCTTCGCCGGTGCCGGCTCCTCCGAAGTGCTGCCGCTGCCATTAAGAAGCGCGTCGATTTCATCTTGGGATAATCTATTATTCTCCATCTTTTTCACCTCTTATGTCGTGATCTAAAATTTGCACTGCCTGTTTTCGATTCACCCGGCCGGCCTGTCCTAAAAATTTCGGTTTGTCTCCGACCAATACAGTAAGAGGGTCAGTTACTGATTTGTCCAAAGTGATACAGTCCCCGACTTCCAAACTTAAAAACTCTTCTATCGTCAGTTCAGATGTGCCGAGCTCTGCCACGACAGGAATCTGTGCTGTCATGATACGTTTTTCAAGCGACTTGGTTTCTTCCGGCTTCGGTTCATTTCTTTCGGATTGCATCCAATAATGGACGGAAAGCTTAGGTATAATCGGCTCGAGTACGACATGCGGAATACAAAGATTAATGACGCCGCTGATTTCGCCGATTTGCGTGTTTAGTGAAATAACCACGACCGTTTCATTAGGCGAGACCATTTGAACAAATTGAGGATTCACTTCAAATTCCGTCATTTCGGGTTCAATATCAGCAATAGATTGCCAAGCCTCTTTGTAATTGCCCAGTGCATTTTCAAATAAATTAGAAATAATTTTCGTTTCAATTTCAGTCAGACTGTCAACCTTGTTATGACTGATTCCAATGCCGCCCATCACCCTGTCCATCATCGCGTAGGCCACAGTCGGGTTGACTTCCATCATAATTCTGCCTTCCATCGGATGAACATCAAACAAGTTTAATATGGTCATGTTCGGTATAGAGCGAATAAATTCTTCATATGGAACCTGATCGACTGAACTGACAGAAATATGAATATAAGTTCTGAGCTGCGCAGAAAAGTGAGTGGTAAGAAGCCTTGCAAAATTATCATGAATTCTCGTTAAACTGCGGATCTGGTCTTTAGAAAACCGCAAAGCACGTTTGAAATCATAGACCTTCACTTTTTTCTCGCTGTCTTCCTTTTTCAGTTCTTCTGCGTCCATTTCACCTGTTGAGATTGCAGAAAGCAATGCATCTATTTCGTTTTGGGAAAGAACTTCTCCTGACATTTTCCTCACCTCCGTATTCTGTCAAAATCGTTTTTATTGCAGATTAAAGGAGGTAATATATACTTTCTCTACTTTTCCTTCTTGGAGATAACTGTTCACTTTATCTTTTAATTCCCTTTTAAAGACTTCTTTTCCCTTGTCTCCCTCAATCTTATCGGCGTTCGTATCGGCCAGCAGTGTAATAATGGCATCCTTCACCTGAAAGTCCCGTTTTTCCAGTTCTTCCTTGGCTTTTTTTGAATCGGTCTCAAGTTTTATTGCAATCCTGATGATGTGATCAGATTTTAAATTCGTTGTTATTTCTTCTATGTCTACTGAAGACTCGACAATTTCGTCAATGGTCGGTTCCTCATCACTTTTACCGAGCTTCCCGCTTACCATAAAATAAGCAGCCGTCCCTAAAGCGCTGATTGCGATAAGAATAATCAGCATAATAATGATTAATTTTTTGTTCATTCTGTTTCCTCTACTCCCTGATCCATTGAAAATACTTGTATTTTTTGATAGAAAGATAAGATCTTTTTCAAAACGGCTTCTTCATTCTCTTTTACTACAAATTTTTTTCCATTTGACAGTGTGATAGTGGTGTCCGGAAAGCATTCTATCTGTTCAATAAAAAGAGCGTTAAGCGTAAATGGCTGGCCGTTCAGACGGGTTACTTTAATCATAAAACAGCGGAGAAGCGATAACCTTCGCCTCTCCTCCCTCCTTACCGTTTAAGGTTAACCAGCTCTTGAAGGATTTCATCAGACGTTGTAATAATTTTCGAGTTCGATTGGAAACCGCGCTGCGCGACAATCATTTCGGTGAATTCATCTGTCAAATCAACGTTGGACATTTCAAGGAAACCTGATTTAAGCTCTCCTGTTCCTCCATCGCCCGGTATATTAGCAGCGCTTGGAGTTCCTGAATTTGAGGATTCACGATACAAGCTGTTTCCGATTTTATCTAAACCATCACTGTTTGCGAATGTGACAATACCGATTTGACCGCCATCTATCTTTTCTCCTCCTGCCCCTACAATTGACACGCTTCCATCAGGCCCAATGGTAAAGTTTTGGGCATCCTTAGGAATGGTAATTTCGCCTCCGCCGAGTTTTTGCACGTAGTAGCCGTCGCCAGTTACCAATTTACCTTCATTATCCAAATAGAAGTTACCAGCTCTTGTATAAACTGTTCCCTCGCCGTTATCAATTTGAAAATATCCATCACCATCTATCGCTAAGTCAAGCGTTCTTCCGGTACTTTGAGTTGCACTTGTAGAATGAATGGTATCAATCGTGCCTGTTGATGATCCTAAACCGATCTGTTTCGAATTTGTACCGCCGACCTGCGCGCCGGCTGCTGAACCGCCTGCAATCGTCTGGCTGACCATGTCTTTAAATGTAACCCGGCTTTTTTTAAATCCTACTGTATTTACGTTAGCGATGTTATTCCCGATAACATCAAGCTTTGTTTGAAAGTTTTTCATGCCGCTGATTCCAGAATATAGTGAACGTAACATGTCAATTCCCCCTGATTTTTTCTGTTTTTATTTGGATGTTTGTCCGACAGATGTAACATTCCACGGACTGATCTCTTTGCCGTCTTCAAGAACAAGAAAGTATTCACCTTTTGAGTGCTTGACAGAACTGACCTTACCTGTCTGTTCCTTGCCGTCTTGACCTTCACTCCATGACACATCTTTGCCGATCCAGTTCACATAGGTTGTAAACGGATCTTGGTAATCTACAAACTTTGTCATTGTCGTGTTAAGATTCATCATTTGTTCCAAGCTTGAGAAGGTGGCCATCTGGCTGATGAATTCTTTATCATCAACCGGATTGAGCGGATCCTGGTTTTGGACTTGTTTCATTAAGATTTTTAAAAATTCATCTTTCCCCAAACTGGTGTTATTTGTACTGGACGAGCTCTTTTTATTGATGTTTGACAGTAAATAATCTGAATCAATTGTCGTCATTCCTCTTCCTCCAATTCAACATGGGAAATCTCATCCAAAAGGTCGCCGAATTCATTTGTTTGCTGCTTTTGTTTCTGCTGCTTCTGTCCGTCATGCTGCTGTCTTTGCTCATCGGAAAGCTGGCCGTAAACCGGCTGATCTCCTGATTGAATCGGAAGAGTGAAACGGTCAACCTGCACTGCCATATTCGGCAAAGATTGCTTGAGCTGCGGAAGGTGCTGTTCCAGCAGTTCTTTGGCCGATTGGCTGGATGCGATAATTTTACTTTGAAACATTCCGTTTTCATTTGTCAGTTTAATCGTGACAAAGCCCAAATGTTCAGGATTCAGCCGAATCGTAAAACTGCCGGTTGATCTCCCGAAAGGCGTATATTTCATCTGTTTCCACGCGCTGATCACTTGATCTGTAAGAGGTTTGCTTTCCGTTGCGAGTGGTTCCGCAGACAGCTGCGCCGCCATACTCTGAATCCCGCTGCTCCGATGTCCTGAAAACAGCATATGTATTCCTTGCTTGCTGTCAGCTGCCTGAATGCTTTTTGGTGAGCGGTTTTCTCTCTCAATCGCTGAGGACTGAGTTGATAGCGATACACGTTTACCCTCTTGGGACGAGTCAGATGATTTTGACAACAGGAAGGCTTTCATTTCACTTTCAGCCATGTTCCAATCTTTAGTCCCTTTTTGCGGCAGTGCCGTTATTTGTTCCATTAAGCTTCGAAAACTCTTCAGCTCCGCATTGGACATCGTATAAAGCTTAGAGGCTGATTCCTGTTTGGTGAACACCTGCTGTTTGAGTTCCTCGATAAGCTGATCTGACGCACCCTTTTCTTTTAGAGCTGCCAGAAAGCTATCGCCGTTTTTGTAAATGGCCTGAGCTTGCTGCTTATTTTCTGATAGGTCGCTTTCCTTCAATAACTGGTAAAGGGCTGTTTGGATGAAAATAAGCACGCCGTCAGTGGACTGCTCTGCCTCATTTTCCTTTTCATCAGATGAACCATCAGCAGTCATCTCATCGGCTTCTGTTACAGCGGCATACTCAGCTGATACAGAATGTTGAGAGCCATCCTGCATTTCCGTCTGCTCAGGCAGGATGGCTTTAATCATCTTCATCAGATTTTCCAGCAACGGCACAATTGCTTCATCCGCCTGTTTTCCTTTTAATGTATTCAACGATTGTAAAAGCTCTGCAGTTTGTTTTTCCTGATCTTCCGGACTTGCTTTCAGCCAGTCACCGATCTTTTTCAAGGCATTTTCTAAGAGCTGTTGATCGCTTGTCAAAGTATCCTTGACTTCGCCTGTCTGTTTCACTGAACCGATTTCAGACAAAAGCCAGTTTTGGAAAAACCCCGCTTCACTTTTGTTATTCTTCGCTGCAGCACCTGTTGCAGTCTGCATACGTGTTCCGGCTAATTCAAGCAGCTTCACCTTTATTCCCCCTACTCTTTACCGGCGGCAATTTTTTCTGTATAATTTGCCGCTTGCTCAGGAGTCATTTTTGTCAAAATGTCTGCAAGCTGCTTTTTGCTTAAACCATTCAAGATTTTCAGCGCTTCCTGCTCTTTTAATTGTGCAATGATTTTCGCAGCCTTTCCGCTGTCCATGCTCTTGTAAATGCTGATGACCTTATCACTCTCTGCAGAAGCAGCTGCGGATGTTTTTTTCTCATCCTTACTTTGGCTTTCCGCTGTTTTTTCGAGGGAGCGAATTTTCTGGTTAAGCCTGTCTATTTCAGCTTTACTTGTGTCTAAATCCTTGTTTAATATACTGATTTCGCTTTTTTGATCTTTGATGGTCTTTTCAAGAGCAGCTGTTTTACTTTCTTCTTGCTTTGCGGCTGTTTCTTTACTGTTTTCTGTTTCGGGAACCAATTCTTTAAGAATCGGTGTTTTGGCGGCTGCCTCCTGAATCGGCTTTATCATATCCACGCCAGCTGCCCACAGCACAACCGCCCCCGCTATAATCAAAAATATCAGCGGAATGATGACAATAAACAGAATCGACCGAAACTTACCGGATTCTTTTTGTTTGTCCGACATGACATTCGCTCCTAATGGCCTTGAATCATAAACTGCTTAATCGAGATATCGTCCATTTCTTTCATCTCGGCAGCTTTGTCTTCAAGAGCAAACATTTTAAACTGTTTTTCACGCATTTTTTCGAATTTCTTTACTTCTATATTTTTTTCTGTCAGAACGTTTTGTTTCTCATTCATTTGGTTTCTTTTAATCATCACAAGTTTTTGATAATGATATATGGTGTTCTCTAGATTAGTGACGAATTGCTGGTAATGTCTCATTTCCTGGACACTCATACCGCTTTTCAGCTTGGTTTCTTTATTTTTCTCCAGCTGCTCTTTTTTGCTCATATTCTCATATAGCTTCTCTGCAACTGTTTCAAATTCAGAAACCGATTTTTGATACTCTGACAATGATTGATCTTTTTCATTTTCTTTTAATTCCAGCAGCTTTTGGAACCTAAATTGATAAGCCACGGTTATTCCCCTTTTCCTGTCAGGCTGGTTAATGCAGCAACACTTTCTTCTAAAGTTGAGGATTCTTCTGTTCCTTGTTTTAGAAATTGTATGAGCTGCGGGTAAAACTGTATGGCTTCATCAATTTCTCTGGAAGACCCTCTTTTATATGCTCCGATGTTTATCAGATCCTCTGAGTTTTGATAGGTTGACAGAAGTTCTCGGAATTTGTTGGCTGCGTCTAAATGGTGCGGTGCTGATATATTCGACATGACGCGGCTGATGCTTTTTAGTACGTTTACCGCCGGAAACTGCCCTTTATTCGCCAGAGCCCTGTCTAATACGATATGTCCGTCTAAAATCCCCCGGACTGTGTCAGCTATAGGTTCATTCATATCGTCTCCATCAACTAAAACAGTATAAAAAGCTGTGATCGTTCCTTGTTCATTTGCGCCGGTTCTCTCTAGAAGACGGGGTAAAATAGCGAACACGGAAGGTGTATATCCTTTTGTCGTCGGCGGCTCTCCTGCCGCCAGCCCAATCTCCCGCTGCGCCATTGCCACCCTCGTGACTGAATCCATCATGAACATGACATTTTGTCCCTTATCGCGGAAATATTCAGCTATCGCCGTTGCTGTATAAGCGGCCTTGAGCCTCATTAACGCAGGCTGATCTGAGGTAGCAACCACAACAATTGAACGTTTCAGTCCTTCTGGGCCAAGGTCCTTCTCAATAAATTCACGGACTTCTCTCCCGCGTTCACCGACAAGGGCGATAACGTTTAGGTCAGCTTCCGTTTGCTTTGCGATCATTCCCATCAGCGTACTTTTTCCGACGCCACTGCCTGCAAAAATGCCGATCCTTTGGCCTTTGCCTACCGTCAATAAACTGTCAATCGACCTGACTCCGACAGCCATTTTCTCCCGAATCGGCGGCCGCTTCATCGGATTGGGCGGCGCCTGATCCGTCGATACCGGCGAAAGCCCTTTCGGCAGCAGCTTCCCGTCCAGCGGTTCGCCAAATGCGTCAATAACCTGTCCGATGAGACCTGCGCCTACTTTTATCCTGAGCGATTCTCCGGTAGCTTCGACAATGCTGCCGGGCGAAATGCTTGCTGCCTCCAGATAAGGCATTAAGAGAATATTCTCATCCTGAAAGCCGACGACCTCGGCTTTAATCACTTTATCTGACGAGCCCTTCGGATGAATGAGGCACACGTCACCTATCGAACTCTCAGGTCCTTTTGATTCGATCATCAGACCGATGACCCGTTTGACCTTTCCGTACCGCTTATATGAATCTGACATTTCGACACAATCTATCAAATGCTGTGTCTTCATTCATCTGCACCCGCTTCCAGCGCCGTCAAAAGTTTATGCTTTAATTGCATCAGCTGGGTATCAACGCTTGCGTCCACCCGGCCAAATGGCGTTTCTATATAACAGGAGCCCTCAGCCGCTTTATCATCTGCATATAAGCCCAATCTGCACTCTTTATGAAGAAGCTGCTGAATTTCGTCTTTATGCTGATACACTGTCTCATAATAATGAGGGTCAACATATATCGAAATGTCATCGTAATCCTTCACTTCATTGATAACTTGTTTGACAAGCAGAACGAACGCCTCTTTGTCATCAGCTTTTTGCTGCCAGACTTTTTTAGCCAGAGCAACAGCGAGCTCTACAATCTCTTCAGATGCACTTTCCAGCTTATCCTCCAGATCTTTTCTAGACATTTTGGCAATATCATTCGCCTGATTAATCAGCCCTGCGTATTGCTGTAAAGCTTCTGCTTTCCCAAGCTCCACGCCTTGTTCGAAGCCGTCTTGTTTCGCTTCCTCAACCAGAAGCTGCCTTTCGTTTGCCCAATTGTTTTTTTCCTGTTCAATTTGGCGGCGGATATTTTCCACTTGGCTGGCTGCCTGTTCTGACATTCGGTCAGCTTCTGCTTTGGCCCGCGCTATAAGGGCTTCCGGCTTTACCTCTGCATGCGGTTCAAGATCGATTTTTTTCAGACGAACTTCTTGCAAAGAGAGTTTTCTTCTTTCCTTTTCTGGGGAAATAGATGATTCTTGTTTAATGACATTAGACAATAATATCGTCCCCTCCGCCTCTCGCTATTACAATTTCACCTGCTTCTTCAAGCTTCCTGACGATGCCTACAATTCTTGATTGAGCTTCTTCGACATCACGTAAACGTACAGGACCCATAAATTCCATTTCTTCTTTAAACGTTTCAACCATACGCTGTGACATATTACTGAATACAATATCTTTGACTTCTTCGCTTGCAACTTTCAAGGAAAGCAGAAGATCGTCATTTTCCACATCGCGAATGACTCGCTGAATTGCACGGTTATCAAGCGTAACAATATCCTCGAACACAAACATCCGTTTTTTGATCTCGTCTGCCAGATCCGGATCCTGTATCTCTAACGAATCCAAGATCGTCTTCTCTGTTCCACGGTCCACTCCGTTAAGCACTTCGACTACAGCTTCAATTCCGCCGGTTTGTGTATAATCTTGCGTAAAGGCAGAGGATAATTTTTGTTCGAGCACACGTTCTACCTCATTAATGATTTCAGGTGAAGTTCTGTCCATCACAGCAATCCTTCTCGCTACTTCCGCCTGCACCTCCGGATTAAGCTCGGATAAAATTTGTCCGGCCTGCACAGGGTCCAGATAGGATAAAATCAGCGCCATGGTTTGCGGATGCTCTTGCTGGATAAAATTCAAAATTTGCTCCGGCTCTGCTTTTCTGGCAAAATCAAACGGTTTAACTTGCAAAGAAGATGTCAGTCTGTTTAAGATATTTTCCGCTTTATCTTCTCCAAGCGCTTTTTCAAGAACTTGTCTTGCATAGCTTAAACCGCCCTGAGAAATGTAATCCTGAGCGATTGCGATATTATGAAATTCTTCAATAATCTCATCTTTTTTTGAATGATCCACACTTCTGACCCCTGAAATTTCCAAAGTCAGTCTCTCTATTTCTTCTTCAGATAAATGCTTGTACACCGAAGCTGACACATCTAATCCTAAGGAAATCATAAGAATGGCCGCTTTTTGTTTTCCTGTAAGCCTGTCTTGATCACGTCTCGCCATTTCTAATCCCTCCTAATCCTCTGTCAGCCAGCTGCGCAGCAGTTTCGCAAAATCTTCAGGCTTATCCTTCGCCATTTTTTCAAGCTGTTTCCGTCTGACTGTTTCTTCTGTTTCACTTTCCTCTTCATTGATATCAGGTAAATTGATTGGCTCCTGAGGCGTTTCATACGTCCATTCTTCATATTCATCCTCATTTGATCGTTTCTTCCTCACAAGCATAATGATAAGGACAATAATCGCCGCAAGCAGAACGCCTCCTGCGATGTATACCCAAATCGGCAGACCTGACGATTTTTCAGAAGCCGTATCCAAGCTCACTTTTCCATCAAACGGCTGAACGGACAGCACGATTTTATTATTGATTTCTTCATCGGTAAGCTCTTGATCTTGTGAATCCTTGTCAATAGAAGTTCTCACTACCGTTGCAAGTATCTTTTGAATATCATCCTGTCTTTCAGCTGAAAGGGATGCTGTATTTTTTGCATCAGGCGGTTCTACCATGACCTGAATCCCTAAATCTCTGACTTTATACGGACTTTCTGCAATCTCTTTGTGAATTCGATTGACTTCGTAATTGATTTTATTACTGCTTTTGTCATAATTTCCGTTTTCGGAATTTTCATCAGTTTGAGCATAACCGGTCGTATCTTCATCACCCGTTCCGGCTGTCCCTCCGTTAGCCGCGTTGTCACCCTGATAGGTTTCAGCTACTTTTTCCGCGCTGACCGCTATACCTTCCATGTTTTCCTTATCGACAGGCTCTACCAAATCCTCTGTGCGGTTTTCTTTTGTAAAGTCGATATCCGTTGTAACAGACACAACGACTTTATCCTGTCCCATCATTGTTCCTAACAGCGTTTGAACATGCTTTTGGATATCTTTTTCAACTTGTGTTTTAATTCCCTGCTGGGAAGAATAGCTATCGGCATAGGACCCGGCATCGCCGTTGCTTTTGTCGTAGTATGTAGAATTCTGGTCCATGATAACGATGTTATCCTCTTTTAAGTTCGGTACACTCTTTGAAACCAAATGATACAAGCCGTTGACTTGGCTTTGGTCAAGCGTATAGCCAGGATTCATCTGCAAGACGATTGAAGCGGAAGCTGTTGATTGCTCCTCTCCTACAAAGACAGCGTCTTTCGGCAGATTTATCATTACTTTTGAGTTTTTGATGCCTTTCATTTCGTTGATCAGGTTTGATAATTCCGTTTGTGTCGCTTCAACTTTTAACATATCAAACTCGTTGTCAGTTAATCCAAACCCGGCATTCTGTCCGAAAAAAGAATAATCTATTGAACCGGTTTTAGGAAGTCCCTCTGCAGCAAGCTGCACTTTCAGCGTGTCCACCTGCTCTTCGGGAACCTTAATCACTGTTCCGCCATCCGACAGCTCTGATGGAACTTTTTTCGCATCCAGTTCTTCTTTAATTTGGCCGGCTTCTTCTGCTGACAAATCCTTGTAAAGAGGCACCATCTTCTCTGAAGAAGAAAATACGCTGATGACAGTTATAAGAATGATAATTGCGGCAAAACTGCTGATCATTAATACTTTCTGTGTTTTTGATCTATTGTTCCAAAACTCACTCGTTTTGTTTTTTAATTGCATTAGAGTACGATTCATGTTAACCCCCGGTCATTCCACTCATTCTATTCAATCAGACCCCCTACATTTGCATTCTCATGATCTCCTGGTAGGCTTCCACCGCTTTATTGCGGAATTCTGTCGCGGCAGTCAGGGAGATGCTTGCTTTTTGAGCAGCGATCATGACCTCGTCAAGATTAACATCCTTTCCCGCGGCCAGTGCGTTTGTGAAATTGTCAGATTGTACTTGGGACTCATTTAACGAACTAATAGAGTTTTTTAAAAGCTCCGAGAAGCTTGTTTGGTTTGAAGAGTCTGTTTTTTGGTTATTATTTATTTGACTAGTTACAGGTTGAGTGCTTTGTGTATTTTGAACTTGGAACGGAGAAATTGTATTAACCACATTCATCACCTTACTTTCCGATTTCTAAAGCTTTTAGCAGCATGCCCTTTGATGCATTCATTGCAGTAACGTTTGCTTCATACGATCTTGTGCTGCTTACGAGGTCAACCATTTCTTTTAAAGGGTCGACATTTGGCTTTTGCACGTAACCTTCCTCATTTGCATCTGGATTTGTCGGATCATATACCAGATTAAAGTCTGAGTCGTCTTCTGTAATCTTAGTTACCTTGACGCCGTTTCCCGCATCCCCGCTGCTCATTCTAGAATGTAGTATAGATGAAAACGACTCACCGTTTGACTGAAGAGAAACCAGCTTCCGCCTGTAAGGCACCCATTCACCATCAACCTGTTTGGCTCTTGTCGTATCCATATTTGCCAAGTTAGATGATACGACATCCATACGGACACGCTGAGCGGTTAAAGCAGAGCCAGAAACATTTAAACTTTGAAATGCAGTCATTATTTTCCTCCTGTTAACACCGTTTTCAGAGAATTGAACTTTCCGCTCATTCTTTCAACCAATGCTTGATAGTTAATTTGATTTTCTGCTAAATCTGTCATCTCTTTATCAATGTCTACATTGTTTCCGTTTTGCTGATAAGCAGTGTTCGAGTTTGCAACAATTGAACCATTCGACCCCGTGTCCGAAAAGTCAACATGTCGATAGTCTGTTTTTACCGATTCGAGACGAGAAGATTCCTGATTCAACAAATTTTGGAAAGAGACTTTTTTGGCCTTATAGTTCGGTGTATCTATATTAGCAATATTGTTAGTTATGACTTTTTGCTTAACATTCGCTCTCCCCAAGGCATTTTCAAGATTTTGTATAGTTCCAGAAAATAAGTCCAAATCCACTTACCTCCAATTCAGTTGTTTTTTCACTAAATATCCTTGTCGAGATTTGTAAAACCATATGCTTATTGTAAGAAATAACAGGCTTAAAGTCTATGAAGTTAGGGTAAAAAAAAGTCCTCATATATATCTATTTTATAACTAGGTATTTAGTCCTAGAATATTCGAACTAGGTTTTCCCCTCTGATATAAGCCAGAAAATAGATGCTTTTCAGTGATCTCTCCTTATGTTTTCGGGCTTTTTCACAAAATTCAAACCGAGATGGATTATCTCAGATAAAAAAGGAAAAATCAACTTCAAACTGCAACTTTTGGCAGAAAGACTTTTCGCCCAGGACATTCAGCTTAAAGATTTACTGCCTGCAAAAAAAGAAGCAGAACCCTTTTTCATAGGATTCTGCCTCTTTTTTTAAAAATTAATGAGATTTTAGGTTTTCTAATTCGATCAAGAACTTGTTGTTAAGGACTTTAATATAAGTGCCCTTCATTCCGAGTGATCTCGATTCGATGACACCGGCACTTTCCAGCTTTCTGAGCGCATTGACAATCACGGAACGGGTAATGCCGACGCGGTCTGCAATTTTACTCGCCACAAGCAGGCCTTCGTTTCCGTCAAGTTCTTCAAAGATGTGCTCAATCGCTTCAAGCTCACTGTAAGAAAGAGAACTGATTGCCATTTGAACTACAGCTTTGCTGCGTGCTTCTTCTTCAATTTCTTCTGCTTTTTCTCTGAGGATTTCCATTCCTACAACGGTCGCCCCGTATTCAGCAAGAATCAGATCATCGTCCTCAAATTGATCCTGCAAGCGTGAAAGAATAAGCGTTCCAAGTCTTTCTCCGCCTCCGATAATTGGTACAATTGTTGTTAAACCAGCTTGGAACAGATCTCTGTTCTCGACCGGAAACGCTGTGTACTCACTGTTAATATCCAGATTAGAAGAAGTCTCCGGAATATTAAATAGGTTTTTTGTGTATTCTTCCGGGAACTGACGGTCTTCAAGCATTTTTTTCATACGGTCGTTCTCGATTTGCTGATTAATAGAATAACCTAACAGCTTTCCTCTGCGGCTTACGACGAAAATATTTGAATCAATAACATCCCGAAGTGTTTCCGCCATTTCTTTAAAGTTTACCGGTTTCCCTGCCGCAGCTTGAAGCATGGAATTAATAATTCTTGTTTTTTGTAATAAAGCCATAATAAATGATCCTCCTAAAATTCCTCTTATTAAATTTTCACAATATAAATTGACTTAAGTCTTTGTTATTTGCAATGGTGCCGAGTTTATCTTCAACATATTGCGGGGTGATTGTAATCTTTTCCATCGTTACATCAGGCGCTTCAAACGAGAGCTCTTCCAAAAGACGCTCAAGAATCGTGTGAAGCCTCCTTGCACCGATATTATCCGTGTCCTGGTTAACATGATAAGCTACCTCGGCAATCTTACGAATAGCTTCGTCAGAAAATTCAAGAGATATACCTTCTGTTTGCAATAAAGCTTGATATTGTTTCAGAAGGGCGTTATCAGGTTCAACCAAAATTTTCACGAAATCGTCTACAGTAAGCTTGCTCAATTCTACACGAATCGGAAAACGCCCCTGCAGCTCAGGGATCAAGTCAGACGGTTTCGCCATATGGAACGCTCCTGCTGCAATAAACAAGACATGATCGGTTTTCACTGAACCGTACTTTGTGACAACTGTAGAGCCTTCGACAATTGGAAGGATATCCCGCTGAACGCCTTCTCTTGATACATCAGCAGAAGATGAAGCTCCTCCGTTTTTCGCAATTTTATCAATTTCATCAATAAAGATGATTCCGCCCTGTTCAGCTCTCAGCACTGCTTCCTGGCCGACCTCATCCATATCAATCAGTTTGCTTGCTTCTTCATTTGTCAGGACTTTTCTTGCTTCTCTGACTGTCATTTTGCGGCGTTTCTTTTTCTTCGGCATCATGCTGCTAAGGGCATCCTGCATATTCATGCCCATTTGCTCCATACCCGAGCCTTGCAGCATATCAAACATGGATGGCTGCTGCTCTTCGACTTCTACAGTGATGTAGTGGTCTTCAAGCTCTCCCATTGCCAGCTGATGCGCCATGCGTTTTCTCTTTTCTTCAATGCTTGCTTCTTCCTGGCTGTCGCTCTCCTCGTCCCCATTTGGCTGATTGCCGCCAAAGAGCATCTCAAACGGATTTTTCACGCCGGATTGCTTTTTCTTTCCGGGAACCAGCAGACTGACGATGCGCTTATTGGCATTTTCTTCAGCCTGGTCTTTCACGTCGTTGATTTTTTCTTCTTTTATAAGCCGGACGGACGTTTCAACAAGGTCTCTGACCATTGACTCTACATCTCTGCCTACATAGCCGACTTCAGTAAATTTTGTTGCTTCAATTTTTATAAATGGCGCACCGACGAGCTTTGCGATTCGTCTGGCGATCTCTGTTTTCCCCACTCCGGTAGGCCCCATCATCAAAATGTTCTTGGGTACGATCTCATCTTTCAGCTTTTCATCCAGAAGACTTCGTCTATAGCGGTTTCTTAATGCCACGGCGACAGCTTTTTTTGCATCATGCTGTCCGACAATGTACTGATCTAACCGATCTACAATTTGTCTTGGTGTTAACGGTTTTTTTTCCATGCGCTTCAAGTCCTTTCTATTCAAGTTCTTCCAGTATGATTTGATCGTTCGTATACACACAAATCTCGCCCGCAGTTTCTAGTGCTGCCTGAGCAATCTCTCTTGCAGACAGGCTTTCGCCCGCATGCTTTTTCAATGCTCTTCCCGCGGCAAGAGCGTAATTACCGCCGGAACCGATCGCCAAAATACCGTCATCCGGCTCAATCACTTCACCTGTTCCAGATACAAGAAGCAGGGTATCTTGATTCATCACAATCAGCATGGCCTCCAGTTTGCGAAGAACTTTATCACTGCGCCATTCTTTTGCAAGCTCCACGGAAGCGCGTTTCAGATTCCCATTGTATTCCTCAAGCTTTGCCTCAAACATTTCAAAGAGGGTGAAAGCGTCTGCAACAGATCCCGCAAAACCTGCAAGAACCTTGCCGTTGAACAGCTTCCTTACTTTTCTCGCCGTATGTTTCATGACAACGGCCTGACCAAATGTAACCTGTCCGTCACCGGACATTGCGCTTTTTCCATTGTGCTGTACGGCAAATATCGTAGTCGCATGAAAAGATGACATTAGAGGGCCTCCTTTATTTTTCCTTAAAAGCTCTTGGGTGGTGAGACATATATGTGTTTCTCAACATTTCCTTCGATACATGCGTATATATCTGTGTTGACGACAGGTTGGAGTGCCCGAGTAACTCTTGGACGCTTCTTAAATCTGCGCCTTCATTTAACAGATGCGTGGCAAATGTATGACGAAGCATATGCGGATGTATATGTAAAGTGCCGGACGCCTTTTTCACAAGCCCGCTTAAAATATATCTGACACCGCGGACTGTAAGCGGCCCGCCTCTTTGATTCACAAATAAAACATCATGAGATTCCTTCGCCTTTTCAAGCAAGCGCTGCCTTCCGCTGTTTACATATAGCTCCAGCGCTTCATGGGCATAAGACCCAAAGGGAATATAACGCTGCTTTTTCCCTTTTCCGTGAACGAGAACTGTGTCCATAAATAAATCAACTCCGTCCACAGTTAAGGAGCTGCATTCACTGACCCTCATACCAGTCGCATAGAGGAGCTCTAATAATGCCTGGTCCCGCTGGCCGGTCGGCAGGCTTGTGTCTGAAACCGCAAATAGCTCTTCAAGCTCTTTTTGATAAAGAAATTTCGGTATCCGTTTCTCTTGTTTCGGCAGATGGACAAGCTGAAACGGATTTTCCTCAACAAGCTTTTCTCTCATTAAAAATTTGTAAAAGCTTCTCAGAGCCGAGATTTTTTTGCTGATCGTTCTTCTTGATAATCCTTTTTCATAGGCTTCTGTCAAAAAAATCCTTGTATCATGATAAGCAGCTTCTTCAAATCCATTTATTCTTTGAACACGCAAGAATGTCTCAAATTCTTCAATTGAATCAACATAATTCACAATAGTATATTGTGAATAATTTTTTTCGATTTGTAAATATTCAACGAATAACTTTAAAAAATTCTTAACATTTTCCATGATAATACCTCCCCAGGAAGGGCTTTTAAATGGTATCACATAACGCGTTCAAGTTGCAACGAATACCTATATCGTTTTCGAAATAGTTTGAATAGTCTCGATTGCCCGTTTTGCATACTCTTCATTGCGTTCTTTCTTATTTTTAATTCTAACAGGCAATTCTTTTAAAAGCCCAAAATTTGCATTCATCGGCTGGAAGTTCTTCTGGTTGGTCGTTGTAATATAGTGTGCCATACTGCCGATCGCTGTTTCCTGCGGGAATGTCACAAGTTCCTGTTCCAAAACGAGTTTTGCAGCATTAATGCCGGCCACAAGACCTGATGCCGCTGATTCGACATAGCCTTCTACACCAGTCATCTGGCCCGCGAAGAATAAATCGCTGCGGTTCTTAAACTGATAGGTAGGCTCTAGGAGGCTCGGTGAGTTAATGAATGTATTTCTGTGCATTACGCCGTATCTGACGATTTCCACATTTTCAAGTCCCGGGATTAATTTCAGCACTTCCTTTTGGTCGCCCCATTTTAAATGTGTCTGAAATCCTACAATATTGTAAAGAGTGCCTGCTGCATCATCCTGTCTGAGCTGAACAACTGCGTAAGGGCGTTTTCCTGTTTCCGGGTGCTCCAGTCCGACCGGTTTCATCGGTCCGAACAGCATCGTTTTTTTGCCTCTTTTGGCCATTACTTCTATCGGCATGCATCCTTCAAAGAAAATCTCTTTTTCAAACTCTTTCAATGGAACGGTCTCTGCCGTCGTCAAAGCTTCATAGAAACGGTCAAACTCTTCCTCTGTCATCGGGCAGTTTAAATAGGCCGCTTCCCCTTTGTCATAGCGGGATTTAAGATACACCTTATCCATATCAAGGCTGTCTTTTTCAAGAATAGGCGCAGCCGCATCGTAAAAGTATAAATACTCCTCGCCCGTAAGCTCTTTCAATTGGGTGGACAGTGCTTCAGAAGTTAACGGCCCTGTCGCAATAATAGTAGGTCCTGCAGGTATTTCAGTTACTTCTTCATTCATTACCGTCACGTTCGGATGGTTTTTCACCCGATTTGTTACGCTTGCCGCGAATTCATGACGGTCCACGGCTAGAGCGCCGCCGGCTGGTACAGAACACTCATCGGCCGCAGCGATAATCGCTGAATCGAGCGCCCTCATTTCTTCTTTTAACACACCGACAGCATTAGCCAGCGTATTGGAGCGTAAAGAGTTGCTGCACACCAGCTCTGCAAATTTATCTGTATGGTGTGCAGCCGTTTGTTTCACCGGACGCATTTCATATAGTTTCACCTGGATGCCGCGCTTAGCCAGCTGCCATGCCGCTTCACTTCCGGCAAGCCCCGCCCCTATGACGTTTACTGTATGTTGGTTCATCTTATCACATCTCCTAGTTTATTATTCAAGTTCTTCTTTTAACACACAAAGAAGGTGAGCAAGACCTGCTCACCGCTACTTTTGTGGTTCTTCCTTATAATCGCATTCCACGCATTGAACTTGTATGCCTTTTTTGAGTTTTTTCTCAACAAGCATTTTTCCGCATTTCGGACATTTTCGTTCAATTGGTTTATCCCATGATACAAAGTCGCATTGTGGATAACGGTCACAGCCGTAAAAAACCCGTTTCTTTTTCGATTTTCGTTCAACAATATTTCCTTCTTCGCACTTGGGACACTTCACTCCGATTTGTTTAACAATCGGTTTTGTGTTTCGGCAGTCAGGGAAGTTTGAGCAGGCTAAAAATTTACCATAGCGGCCCATTTTATATACCATAGGTGAAGAGCATAGTTCACAATCTTCGCCGGCATATTCGGGCTCAATCTCAACTTCTTTCATTTCAGCTTCTGCTTTTTTAACCCGTTTTTCAAAGTCGGTATAGAAGCGGTCAATGATTTGCACCCACTCGGTGTTGCCGTCTTCAACATTATCGAGGTCTTGTTCCATTCTCGCCGTAAACTCTACGTTTATGATTTCAGGGAAAAATTCCATGATGAGCTCAAGAACAATCTGCCCAAGTTCAGTCGGCACAAACCGTTTGTTATCCAATCCGACATAACCGCGCCGCTGGATTGTGTCAAGCGTCGGAGCGTAAGTTGACGGACGGCCGATGCCTAATTCTTCAAGCGTTTTGACTAAGCGGGCCTCAGTGTACCGAGGAGGCGGCTGAGTAAAATGCTGTTCGGGTTCGATATCTTTAGATAAGACCGTGTCCCCTTCCTGTAAGTCAGGCAGCATGCGGTCTTTTTCTTCAAGCTGATCGTCTTTTCCTTCTACATAGACCTTCATAAACCCGGAAAACTTGACTTTACTTCCGGTTGCCCGAAATGTCAATCCGTTGTTTTCTAGATCAACGCTCATTGTATCCAATACGGCAGATGCCATTTGACTGGCGACAAATCGTTCCCAGATTAATTTATACAGTCTGAGCTGATCTCTGCCGAGAACCGTTTTTAATTCATTCGGCTTCCGGAGAATAGAAGTGGGCCGGATTGCTTCGTGGGCATCCTGCGCATTTTCATTCTTTTTCGCCGGTTTGCGCTTTCCGCCTAAAAACTCTTTTCCATAAGTCTGGTCAATAAAGGCTGCCGCTTCTTCCACGGCTGTGTTAGAGATACGGGTTGAATCCGTTCTCATATACGTAATCAGCCCGACCGTTCCTTCTTTGCCAAGATCAATTCCTTCATATAATTGCTGTGCAATCATCATCGTTTTCTTAGCTCTGAAATTGAGTTTGCGCGCTGCTTCCTGCTGTAGGGTGGAAGTAGTAAATGGCAGGGCAGGATTGCGCTTCCGTTCCTTTTTGGTCACTTTCTCAACTGTATATTTGTTGCCTTTAAGCTGAGAAAGAATTTCTTTCACGTCGGCTTCGCTTTTCAGAGGAAGCTTTTTGCCGCCTTTACCGAAAAAGCTTGCTTCAAATGTTTCTTGCCCCTTTAAGAAAGAGCCGTCAATCGTCCAATATTCTTCCGGCTTAAATTCATTGATTTCTTTTTCACGGTCAATGATTAAACGAAGTGCAACGGATTGCACCCGGCCCGCACTGAGTCCTTTTTTGACTTTTTTCCATAAAATCGGGCTGATTTTGTATCCGACCAACCTGTCTAGAATTCTTCTCGCCTGCTGAGCATCAACAAGGTCCATATTAATCATCCGGGGATGCTTAAATGACTCCTTAATAGCGTCCTTGGTGATCTCGTTAAAAACTACCCGGCAGTCGGAGTTGAGGTCCAGATCAAGACTGTGGGCGAGATGCCATGCAATCGCTTCCCCTTCTCTGTCGGGGTCAGCCGCGAGATAGACTTTCTTAGCTTTTTTGGCAGCCGTTTTTAATTCTTTTAAAACAGGCCCTTTTCCTCGTATCGTTATATATTTGGGTTCAAAGTTTTGTTCTATGTCAACGCCCATTTGGCTTTTAGGCAGATCCCGGACATGTCCCATTGAAGCTTTGACTTTGTATTTCTTACCTAAATAACGTTCAATCGTTTTCGCCTTAGCGGGCGATTCTACGATGACTAGATAATCAGACATTTTCATCCCCCTCAAGAGGTGTTCTCTCTCTTTTCAAGTATATTTCATTTTTGAAGCTACCTTTATATGGCTTTCAATATTTCATTCTTTATCGTGAACGTCATTTTAAACATGAAAAACAATATGCAACTTTAAATCCTCACTATTATTAAATATTACAATACGGTTTGTCAAACGATATTTCTAAAAGGGTTCCGTATATTGAACGTTTCCCTCCGATAACTCACTGTAAATATCCTCAGCGGACTGTACAGATTTTGCCCCTTCTTGAATAAGTTTTATAGGTCCTCCGGAGTATGGATCAAATATAGAACCGGGCACGGCAAACACCTCCCTGCCCTGGTCAAGCGCTTGATAGGCAGTGATTAACGAACCGCTTTTTTCTTTGCCTTGCACTACCACTATGCCTTCGGACAATCCGCTTATTAAACGGTTTCTCATGGGAAAATGCCATTTTTGGGGTTTTGTGTCCGGTGGATGTTCTGACAGCAGCAGATGATACTTCGCCATGTATTCTGCTAACTGCTGATTTTCTCGGGGATATATATGATGAAAACCGCCTGCTATGACACCGATTGTATACCCTTTTGCCCTGATGCAGGCTCTATGGGACAAACCGTCTATTCCGGCCGCGAGTCCGCTGACAATGATCCACTGGTTTCCTGCAAGCTCTTTTGTAAGATGAAAAACTGCTTTTTTGCCATATGCGGTAGGGTTTCGCGTACCTACCACTCCAATTTTCCTGCCTTTTATGAGCAGGTTCTCATTCCCTTTGGCAAACAAAACGGGAGGCGGATCATAGATCGTTTTCAGCCATGACGAGTATTGATGTGAAGTGATCGGAATGACTTTGATACCTCGCCGTTGATAGTCAGACAGCTGTTCTTGAAGCTTATCATATTCTTTCTCTATTTGAGTTTTAAGTGCGGCGGCTTTTATTTTACCGGAAGTGATGGTGTGAATTGGATGCGGATCAGTCTTAAAAGAAAGAGACGGATCAGCCTTCCACCATTTTAATAGAAGAGACGGGGATAATAAACGGTTAATGCTGCAAATGAGTAAACAGGCAGACGCCTGATCCAAACCAACAACCTCCTTTTGGCATAAAAAGCAGGAACAGCCTTAACAGCTGTTCCTTTTGTTATTAGTGAGTTTTACAAGTTTCAAATAAACCTTTTTCTTTTAGAACCTTAATGAGCGTTTCTCCCATCACGGAAGGTGTTTCCGCAACTTCGATTCCGCAGGCATTCAGCGTTTTAATCTTTTCATCCGCTGTTCCTTTTCCGCCGGAAATGATCGCGCCGGCATGTCCCATGCGTTTTCCCGGAGGTGCGGTTTTTCCGCCGATAAATCCGACAACAGGTTTAGTCATATTAGCTTTTACCCATTCTGCCGCTTCCTCTTCAGCTGTTCCGCCGATTTCGCCGATCATAATCACAGCGTGGGTCTCAGGGTCTTCGTTAAACGCTTTTAAGACATCAATGAAATTCGTTCCATTAACCGGGTCGCCCCCGATTCCGACAGCTGTAGACTGTCCTACACCCGCTTCTGAAAGCTGATGAACCGCTTCATATGTTAATGTTCCAGAGCGAGAGACAACGCCTACATGGCCTTTTTTATGGATATATCCAGGCATGATGCCGATTTTACATTCTTCAGGTGTAATGACGCCCGGACAGTTTGGTCCTATTAATCTTGTTTTCTTTCCTTCCATAAAGCGTTTCACTTTCACCATATCTAATACCGGAATATGCTCGGTAATACAAATGACAAGATCAAGCTCAGCATCAACGGCTTCCATGATTGCATCAGCAGCGAACGCCGCAGGCACATAAATAACAGATGCGTTGGCACCGGTCGTATGGACAGCATCAGCCACTGTATTAAACACAGGCACTCCTTCTGCTTCAGTTCCGCCTTTTCCAGGTGTTACGCCGCCTACAATGTTTGTTCCGTATTCAAGCATTTGCTTCGTATGAAACAAAGCGGTAGAACCTGTAATCCCTTGTACAATAACTCTTGTATCTTTATTTACAAATACACTCATTATTTGGTCCCCTGCCTTTCATGCTTTCCTATACTAAAGATACGATTTTCTGCGCCCCGTCAGCCATAGACTCCGCAGATGTAATATTCAAACCTGATTCACTAAGGATTTTCTTCCCTAGATCTACGTTTGTGCCTTCAAGACGGACGACAAGCGGCAATGTTAAACCGACTTGTTTCGTCGCTTCAACAACCCCTTCCGCAATGACGTCACATTTCATAATGCCTCCGAAAATGTTGACAAAAATTCCTTTTACATTTTGGTCGGAAAGAATAATTTTGAATGCTTCCGTTACTTTTTCAGCAGTTGCGCCGCCTCCCACGTCAAGGAAGTTGGCAGGATCTCCGCCGTAATGTTTAATAATATCCATTGTGGACATCGCAAGGCCGGCGCCGTTTACCATGCAGCCGATATTTCCATCCAGAGAAATGTAGCTTAAATCGTATTTAGAAGCTTCAATTTCCTTTGGATCCTCTTCGTCCAAATCTCTATATTCCATAATATCTTTTTGTCTATATAGTGCATTGCTGTCAAAGTTTAATTTCGCATCAAGCGCCATTACTTTTCCGTCGCCTGTCACAACAAGCGGATTAATTTCAGCAATTGAACAGTCTTTCTCTACAAATGCTTTATATAACCCCAGCATAAATTTAGCAGCTTGTCCGACAAGCTCCTTTGGTATATTAATAGAAAATGCGATTTTTCTCGCTTGATAGCCTTGCAGTCCCACAGCCGGATCAATAACGACTTTCTTGATTTTTTCCGGTGTTTTCTCTGCTACTTCTTCAATCTCCGTTCCGCCTTCTTCAGACGCCATCAGTACGATTCTTGAAGTAGCGCGGTCAAGCACGAGACCGACATAGTATTCCTTCTTAATGTCGCATCCTTCTTCAATAAGTAAGCGTTTTATTACTTGGCCGTCCGGACCTGTTTGATGCGTAACGAGCGTCTTCCCTAACAGCTCCTCGGCATACGCTTTTACTTCTTCTTTTGATTTCGCAATCTTTACCCCGCCAGCTTTGCCTCGACCGCCAGCATGAATTTGCGCCTTTACGACATAAACCGAGCTTGATAAGCCCTCCGCTCTTTCAACTGCTTCTTCTGCTGTAAAAGCCACTTTACCTTCAGGAACAGACACTCCGTATTTTCTGAGGACTTCTTTTCCCTGGTATTCATGGATATTCATTTCCCATCCTCCTAACTTATGTAACAAAACTAAAAATAGACTGCGCTTTCATTCTATATAATACTGGAAGGATTGTCTAGAGTTCGATGAAAAATCGTAAAATCCTTCTAAACATTCAAACTTTTATTTTACTGAAAATATAAATTTAAATGGAGTATGGGGAATATTCTGGTTACTTTTTATTTTTTACACTTTCATCCAGCTTGTAAACAAAAGAAAATATTTCGGCTACAGTTTCATAAAGCGCTTCCGGAATCTGATCATCCACTGTCAAATGTCGCATTAATTCGACAAGGGTCCGATCTTCCTGAATCGGTACCCCTGCTTTTTTCGCTTCTGCTATAATGTTTTCCGCAATGTGTCCTCTGCCTGTCGCTATAACCTTCGGCGCTTTATCCTTCTGCTCGTCATAATGCAGAGCTACGGCTTTTCTTAACGGCGTCTGTTCTTTCATATTCTCACATCCAGTTCTTGTTCGCTGCTGTTCGTTATATATCGTTCGATGTGAATGTCTGCTGCTGAGTGAACCTTTTTTTTCGCCACAACACCTGACAGGCTGTATCCCATTTCTTTCAGGGATTGTTTCAAAGCTGGCACCATTGGATCAATCGCAGACTGCAGATCAAATTCGGTTTCTATCGAGATTGTCATAACATTTTGCTGAACAAAGCAATCAACAACAGTCTCTTTTAATGATTCAAGATTCAGTAAAAAAAGGAGCCGGCAATGAGAAGGATCTAGCTTTCCGTCGGGTTCTTTCTGTCCTTTAAAAAGAACGGTCATATCCTGGACACTGTTTTTTGAAAACATCGGAAATGACATGACAATCTGGCTGTAGGACGGGTGATCCTGCTGGATGAAGAGCTGTCCGTTTAATTTATGAAAAAGCTGATCAGCCTCCCTCTTGACAGGCTCAGAAAGCTCATTGGACGTTCGTGCGGCATGGAGCGTCAGTTTTAAAGATTGGAGTTCATCACGCTGGATGTCTGCCCCTTGTTCAAATGCTTTAATAAAAGCCAATTCGTCACGCGCGCCCAGTCCCTGTCTGATTTTTGACAAGAAGGAAAGAACATCTATTTTGCTGGACAAGCTTGGTTCCGCTTGTTTCACCGCCTCAATGAAAACGTCGGCTTCTTGATCTGTGACTTGCGCCGCTTGCATAACAGACGGCACGGTTCCTGTTTTCGTATTTTCCTGTGAAAGCACCGCCTTAATCCAAGCCGCCGCTTCTTTTAGCACATGGCTGCCGTTTTTTTCAGCTTGAACAGACATTTTTTCAAGGAGCAGCCGCGGGATTTCAGGTATATCCTCTTTTCCCCCGGCACTTTGCATGCCCTTTAGCTGCGGCATGCTTTCAGAAATGGTATTGAGCTTTATCGTGCCTTGTATTTGTTCCGGCGCTGACCGCCGGCCGCTGATATGCCCTTCAGTATCATTGACGGATGTCATCGCTTTCTCCCCGCCGAATCCCTCATTTTCAGCTTGTGAGCCGAGCATTCGGATCAGACGTTCTGCATGTATGTCGCTTTCCGCGTCAAAAAGCGCCGTGACAGCCTGTTTTAACTTCATCAGCGCTTCTGTCGGCTGAGAATCTTGATTGATTGCGTGAAGTAACCGTGACAGCTGCTGATTCATTGAAACTGGTGATTTGACTGCATGAAGGGCGTTCAGCACGCCCTCATGGACAGGGAGATCACGCTTAAGGGTAAATAAAATGGTTTCAATCGCTTTTTTTGTTTCTGCGGGCGGCAGAGTTTCCATCCATTGAACAGCTGCTTTGATATCGTTTTCTGTTATCGGATGATTGCTTTTCAGCATAGCGCTGGTCATTAACAGAGATGTATTGGACGGTTTAATTGAAATGGCGCTTAAGAGCTTTCCTGCCGCTTCCTGAACTGTTGCCGGATTTTGTTCAAAACGTTGGACGACTTGGAGCCGGCCCATTTGTTCTGCTGGTTTTTTTTCATAAGAAAACCAATAATACGCTTGTGGGCGAAGCTTTGTCTCAAGCTTTCCCTGTATGGTTTGGTCCCCTACCTGGATCAGCGCATGCTCATCCCCCGTGAGACGGAGCACTTTCCCTAAAAGAAGCCTCTGAATGCCGCTTGACTCTTCAGTTGGATTTGACTCCTGCAGCGAAACGGCTGTGCCCGCAAACAGGCTTCTCAGCGCTGTATGTATATCGTTGCGCATGTTCATTTAAAAAGCGCCCCCCTTGCTTAACAGTAAGTTTGAACAGGAGCGAAAGTTCTTCGGTGAATATCCGTCGGCCCATATGCAGCGAGTGCTTCCAGATGCTCTTTTGTCCCGTAGCCTTTGTGCTTTTCAAACCCGTACATCGGGTAGGTTTTGGCATACTCGCTCATCATTCTGTCTCTGGTTACTTTGGCTACACAAGCCCCGGCTGCGATGGAAACGCTTTTTGCGTCCCCTTTAATAATGGAAGACTGAGGTATGTCAAGGGGCAGCGTCATCGCGTCCACAAGCAGATAATCGGGTGCCTCGGACAGTTCACGGACTGCTTTGACCATTGCCAGCTTTGACGCTTCGTATATATTCATTTCATCTATGACAGAAGCTTCGATAATGCCTATTCCGACGCCAAGCGCTTCGTTCATAATACGTTCATAATATTCTTCGCGTTTTTTTTCTGAAAGCTTTTTCGAATCTGTCAATCCAAGTATTTCACATTCCGCAGGCAGGATAACGGCGCTTGCCACAACCGGTCCCGCCAGCGGCCCTCTGCCTACTTCGTCAATTCCGGCAATTATACAGAAGCCTTTGTTTCTTGCCAGGCGTTCACAATGAGTCATACTCTCCCATTGTTCTTTTAATGCTTTTTCCTTCGCATTCTTTTTCAGCCATTGTTCTACGAGCGTTTGTACGCTCTTCCTCTGGTCTTTTTCGCACTCGGCAAGAAATGGGTCCCGTTCGTCTTTCACCTCTTGCAGCCGGTCTTTAATGTCCTTTACTGTCAATGTATTCACTTTCTCTTCTCCCTTACTATATGTATCGGTGCGGCAATGAAAAAATAAAGACCCGCATCTCTGCGCGCCTTTATGATGGCTGTTCGAAAGACAGCCTGCCGAACTTCTCTGTACGAATGTCCCGGATGATGACTTCTGTGGTTTTATCATAGTTAATAAGCCCGCCGCTCATCAGGCAGCCGCGTTTTTCTCCGATTGCGTCAAACAGCTCCGCAATATCCTCGGGTATCTCTTCAAGCCCGTAACGCTCTTTCAGACGGTCCGGATAATGTTCTTCCAAGAAACGCAGTCCAAATACGGCGACGTCCTGCAGGTTGATGATAGAGTCCTTAATCGCCCCGGTTATAGCCAGTCTGAGACCTACAAGTTCGTCTTCGAATTTTGGCCACAAAATCCCCGGTGTATCTAACAGCTCCAGTTCTTTGCCGACCTTTACCCATTGCTGGGATGTCGTGATACCCGGCCTATCTCCTGTTTTTGCAATATTTTTCTTCGCCAGCCTGTTAATGAGCGTTGATTTCCCGACGTTTGGGATGCCGATAATTAAAGCCCGGATGGCTCTCGGCTTAACGCCTTTCGCTTTTCTCTTATCGATTTTCTCCTGCAATAATTCCTTCGAGGAAGGCACGATTTGGTTTAAGCCTTGTCCATTCACTGAATCAATTGACAGTGACGGAATGCCTTGCTTTTCAAAATGCTCTTTCCATTGCTTTGTGACGGCTGCATCGGCTTTATCGGCTTTATTTAACAGCATAATGCGCGGTTTATTTTTTAAGATTTCTTCAATCATCGGATTTCTTGATGACATCGGGATTCTGGCGTCCACCAGCTCATATACAATATCAATCAGTTTTAATTTTTCGGTTACTTCCCGTCTTGCTTTTGCCATATGGCCTGGAAACCACTGAATGGTCATGTGACACTAACACCTGCCTTATCTAGTAAGAAGACACTCTCTTCTTCTGGGTCATTTCTGGCTGTCTCTTATGTATTTTACGATGCCTGTCCGGCTTTTTCAAATGCAGTCATAAAAAAAGAGCTTGTTAGCAGTAACAAGCTCTTTTCGTTCGTTATCATTATCGTCTGATTTCTTTAATACGAGCCGCTTTTCCGCGAAGTTCACGTAGGTAATAAAGCTTAGCACGACGTACTTTACCGTAGCGTACAACTTCGATTTTAGCGATTTTTGGGGTGTGTACAGGGAATGTACGTTCAACGCCAACACCGTAAGAAATCTTACGAACTGTGAAAGTTTCGCTGATTCCACCACCACGACGCTTAATCACAACACCTTCGAAGATCTGGATACGCTCACGGTTACCCTCAACAACTTTTACGTGTACACGTAAAGTGTCACCAGGACGGAACGCAGGAAGATCTGTGCGCAATTGTTCTTTTGTGATATCTTGAATTAATTGTTGCATCGTTTTCAACTCCTTCCAACAGATGCTCTTGACCATAAAACCGGCACAGCGGAACATCGTTTTCAAGCTTAGGCAGATAAGTCCGCTTAAGCCACAAGTAGTATCTTACCACAACTCAACTGTCTGTGCAATACTATCTATTCTTTTTCCCACTCAGAAATCCATTTTCTTTCTTGCTCTGTGAGCGGATAGTGTTCGAGCAGATCAGGACGCCGCAAAAAGGTTCTTTTCACCGATTCTTTTTTTCGCCATTCTTTAATCTTCGCATGGTTTCCTGACAGAAGCGTCTCAGGGACCTTAAGGCCATTATAGTCTGCGGGCCTTGTGTAATGAGGGTGCTCTAAGAGTCCCGTGCTGAAGGAATCCTCAAGATGGGATTCTTCTTTCCCAAGCACTCCCGGCAGCAGTCTCACGACACTGTCTGCAATCATCATGGCCGGCAGCTCTCCGCCTGTCAGCACGAAATCGCCGATTGATATTTCGTCTGTCACAAGATGTTCTCTGATTCTCTCATCATAGCCTTCATAATGGCCGCAAATGAACATCAGATGTTCTTCTTCCGCCAGCTCCTCTGCTTTTTTCTGATTAAAGCGTTCGCCTTGAGGGCAGACGAGGATAATGCGGGGAGAAGCTTTTGATTTCGCCGTAAGCTCCTCTACTGCGTCAAACACGGGCTGAGGCTTCAGAACCATGCCCGCCCCTCCGCCGTAAGGATAGTCATCCACTGTTTTATGCTTGTTATCAGAAAAGGCGCGGAAATTGACGACATCAAATTCAACGGCGTTTTTCTCCTGTGCTTTTTGCAAAATAGAGGAACCCAGCACTCCTTCAAACATGTCGGGGAAAAGGGTTAAAAAATCAATTTTCATTCGTCTATTAATCCTTCCATCAAATGAATCTGAATTTTCTTTTCCGTCACGTCAATATCCTTTACAATTGATTCAATGTAAGGAATCAGGGCATCTTTTTGGCCTTTTCGCTCGACAACCCATACATCATTTGCTCCGGGAGTTAATATCTCCCTGATGACTCCGATTCTCTCGCCGTCTTCTGTGTACACTTCACAGCCGATAATTTCATGGAAGTAATATTCGCCTGCATCAAGCTCCCCTAAGTCTTCTTCCGGAACTTTGATGACCGCGTTCTTTAATTCTTCCACATCATTCAGGGAAGGTCTTTCTTTAAACTGAAGAAGGTGAAATTGTTTATGAAGCCGGTGCGTTTGAACTGTGACTTGCACAGGCTCTTTGCTGCCGCTCATAAACAAATAGAGGGTCTTGCCGGGCTTGTACCGCTCTTCGGCAAAATCGGTTTTGGAAATGACCCGCACTTCGCCTTTAATTCCGTGAGTATTTACTATCTTGCCCACGTTAAACCATCGCTTTGCCATATCATCACCTCGGGCGAATTTCGATTACCACTCCGTCTTTAATGACGATGGTATTTGCTGCTGTTTTCTCGTGCCAGTTATCGCCGACATCAATGGATAACAGCGCGTCGATTTCCTTTTCTTTCACTTCGCTTCCAAGCGGCAATGTGTGTGCTTGGTTGATTTGGAAATCGATCATTTTGATTTTGTCTTGCCTTTTTTCTATCGCTTTTTTAAATTGTTCTGTGACATCAGGGTTAAGATGATCTTTTTCATGTTTTCTAAGCTGGAAATAGAGCTGGTTGCATTCTCGCTCAAGCGATTGTTTTTTTTCTTCAAAAGAGGCCACAAGCTTCTCTTTACTGTGCTCGGTTAAGACTTGCATGACGGTTACACGGTGAATAATCTGCATGGCACCAGGCTCCCTACTTTCAAAACATTTTTCCTGACGAAAAGCGGTTTGACCTATTTATCATGTCTCTCTTTTAACTGTTTACCCATTTTTTCGTGTAAAAAAAGGGGAGGTGCCGGCCCTCTCCCTTTAGTCAAATATCTCAAGTTGAACTTTCTTAGAAGATCGAGCGCCAGCTGCAAACACAACTGTTCGAATCGCTTTTGCAGTCCGGCCTTGCTTTCCGATAATTTTACCGGTATCTGATTTATTAACAGATAAGCGAAGCGCAATCTTTTGATCAGTTTCTTCTCTTATGACCCGAATGTCTTCCGGATGGTCAACAAGCGGAGCCACAATCGTCACAATCAAATCTTCCAAGTGTTGATCAGTCATTACTTGCCTTGTTTAGCGTTGTGGAATTTTTCCATGATTCCTTGGTTAGAGAACAAGTTACGAACTGTGTCAGAAGGTTTAGCTCCAGTTTGAAGCCATTTAAGAGCAAGCTCTTCATCAATTTTCACTTCTGCTGGTTTTACAACCGGGTTGTAAGTTCCGACTGTTTCGATGAAACGGCCGTCACGTGGTGAACGAGAATCTGCTACAACAATACGATAGAAAGGAGATCTTTTTGATCCCATACGTTTTAAACGAATTTTTACTGCCATTTTACTAGCACCTCCGAAAATATTTCAACAAGATAGTATATTAACAATGATAAAAGTGTTTGTAAAGTGTTTTTTCTTAACAATGGTTTTATCATGTATAACCGATTACATAAAAGGTAATTTAAATCCCTTTTTCTTTCCTTTTGACATGTTGGTCATCTGCTTCATCATTTTTTTCATTTCTTCAAACTGCTTCAGCAGACGGTTGACTTCCTGTACGGATGTCCCGCTCCCTTTTGCAATCCGCTTACGCCGGCTTGCATTGATGAGATCCGGCTGTTCTTTTTCAAGAACAGTCATTGATTTAATGATGGCTTCAACGTGATTCAGCTGCTTTTCATCCACCTGAATGTTCTTTAAGCCCTTCATTTTCCCCGCGCCGGGCATCATTTGCAGAAGCTCATCAAGAGGCCCCATGTTGCGAACCTGTCCGAGCTGCTCCAGAAAATCATCGAGTGTGAAACTCATCGTCCTCATTTTTTGTTCCAGCTCTTTTGCTTTGTCTTCATCGACACTTGCCTGAGCTTTTTCAATTAATGTCAGAACGTCGCCCATTCCGAGAATTCGGGATGCCATTCGCTCAGGGTGGAAAGCTTCAAGCGCGTCAAGCTTTTCTCCTAAGCCGGCAAATTTAATCGGCGTATTCGTAACCGCCCGAATGGAAAGGGCTGCCCCTCCGCGCGTGTCACCGTCAAGCTTCGTTAAAACAACACCCGTTAAACCGAGCTGTTCGTTAAAGCTTTTGGCCACATTTACGGCGTCTTGACCAGTCATTGAGTCGACGACAAGGAAGATTTCCTCCGGGTTCGCAATTTCTTTTACATTTGCCAATTCATCCATGAGTTCATGGTCAATGTGCAAACGGCCCGCGGTATCCAAAATGACATAATCATAATGTTCTTCCTTGGCTTTTTCAATGGCCTGTTTGGCAATTTCAACCGGGCTTACCTGGTCGCCAAGAGAAAAAACAGGCATATCAAGCTGTTTACCGAGTGTCTCCAGCTGCTTGATCGCAGCGGGACGGTAAATATCAGCGGCAACCAGAAGCGGTTTACGGTTATGCTTTTTACGGAGCAGATTCGCAAGCTTCCCGGTGGTTGTCGTTTTACCCGCCCCTTGAAGACCCACCATCATAATGACGGTAGGCGGCCGCTTCGCTACGGCGATTTTGCTTTCTTCTCCACCCATCAGCTCGGTTAATTCCTCTTTTACAACCTTAATAACCTGCTGGCCGGGCGTCAGGCTTTGCATGACGTCTTGGCCGACGGCTCTTTCACTCACTTTTTTCACAAAGTCCTTAACCACTTTAAAGTTTACGTCGGCCTCAAGAAGCGCAAGCCGAACTTCACGCATCATTTCTTTTACATCTTGTTCGGTGACTTTACCTTTTCCGCGGATTTTGGAAATCGTCTGCTGCAGTCGGTCGGCTAATCCTTCAAATGCCATTGTTTGCCGCCTCCTAATCTAATTTCTCAAGCGCTTCGATAAGAGCTTCAACGTCTTCCTTCTCTTTAACGTCGGACGTGAGCTCCTTCAGCTTATGAAAGATCTCTTTACGCTCCTGAAACTTTTTCAGCAGGAGCAGCTTTTCTTCATATTGTTCAAGCATTGCTTCTGTACGTTTAATATTGTCATAAACGGCTTGTCTGGACACGTCATATTCTTCGGCTATTTCGCCAAGGGAGAAATCGTCCAAGTAATAAAGCGACATATAGCTCTTCTGTTTGGACGTTAACAACGACTGATAAAAATCAAACAGATAATTCATTCTCGTTGTTTTTTCGAGCGACATCATGAGCTCTCCCCTTTGTTAAGTCAAATCCCTTTACGAAAACTTAGTTTACATGGTTTTATATCAACTGTCAAGTTTTTATCTTGTCAAAGAAAAATGCCTATTTTCACAAATTGATTTGATCATATTCATAAAAAAGAACTTGATGCTGATATATGTAAAGGAAGGCAAAATTATAAGGTTTACATGAGTGAAATCACACAATCAGACTGCGGGAAAACCTTTTACTCCTGCGAGATGGTTCCCTTTAAAGTTTATAGTGAAAGATAAAAAAACCGGGGAAGCCCCCGGTTTTTCCGATTATTCATCTGCATTTTCAACTAAGTCTGAAAAGAGTCCGTATACGTATGATTCCGGATCGAATTGCTGGAGATCATCAACTTTTTCTCCAAGGCCGACCAGTTTTACAGGGATATGAAGCTCGTTGCGGATCGCAAGAACAATTCCGCCTTTTGCCGTTCCGTCGAGTTTGGTTAAGGCAATTCCTGTTACATTGGTTGCTTTTGAGAATTCTTTCGCCTGAGCCATCGCATTTTGTCCGGTTGTTGCGTCAAGGGCCAGCAGCACCTCGTGAGGCGCTTCGGGTACCTCCCTTTCAATCACGCGTTTTACCTTTTCAAGCTCCTTCATCAAGTTCACTTTATTTTGAAGACGGCCGGCTGTATCACAAATGAGCACATCGGCTTCCCGCGCTTTCGCAGCGTGAACAGCGTCATATATAACAGCCGCAGGGTCGCTCCCGGCAGCCTGCTTAATAACAGGCACTCCTGTCCGTTCTCCCCATACTTCCAGCTGTTCGATAGCTCCAGCTCTGAACGTATCTCCAGCTGCAAGAACGACAGATTTGCCTTCTTCTTTCAGCTTATGCGCAAGCTTGCCGATCGTTGTCGTTTTTCCCACTCCGTTTACACCAACTAAAAGAATGACATTTAAACGTCCTGCTTGAATATTCAAGTCAGAAACCTGCTCATCTCCGCTGTTATAAATCTCAACCAATTTCTCCGAAATAACAGATTGTACTTCCTGAGGATCTTGGATATTTCTCAGTTTGACTTCTTTTTTCAGCTCATCAATCAGTTCCATGACTGTCGTAAAGCCTACATCCGCTCCGATCAGCACTTCTTCAAGCTCTTCAAAGAAATCTTCATCCACTTTGCGGTAGCGAGACACAAGATCATTTACTTTATCTTGAAAGGAACTCCTTGTTTTCTCCAATCCCTCTTTAAATTTTTCAGATACGGAGTCTGTCTGTTTTGTGATTTTCTCTTTTAATTTTTTAAAAAAGCTCATCTTTCAACCTCTTTCCTCGTTACTGAACTAATTCTTTTGTTTCCTCCAGCTTGACCGAGACCAGCTTTGAAACCCCAGATTCCTGCATTGTAACGCCGTAGAGCACGTCTGCTTCTTCCATTGTCCCTTTTCTGTGGGTGATCACGATAAACTGTGTTTCGCCGCTGTATTTTTTTAAGTATTGCGCAAAACGGAAAACATTTGCCTCGTCAAGCGCCGCCTCTACCTCATCCAATACACAAAACGGCACAGGTCTAACCTTTAGAATCGAGAAGAGAAGGGCTATAGCCGTAAGAGCTCGTTCCCCGCCTGATAAAAGGCTCAGATTCTGCAATTTTTTCCCCGGAGGCTGCGCGATGATATCGACTCCCGAATGAAGCAGATCATTCGGATCAGTAAGCTTTAGCTCCGCACGGCCGCCTCCGAACAAGGAACGGAAGACGTGATCGAAGTGAGAACGGATCTGTACGAACGTATCATTGAAACGCTTCGTCATTTCCTCATCCATTTCCTCAATGACTTGGAACAGCGTATTTTTCGCTTCTGTCAGGTCATTTTTCTGCTCACTCAAAAATTCGTACCGTTCATTGACCCGCTCGAATTCATCTATGCTTCCGAGGTTGACGGTGCCAAGCTCCTCTATTGCCAGCTTAATCAATTTGACTCTTTTTCTGGCTTCTTCCGGGTCTGTTTCAAGCTGGTACTTTTCTTTCGCCCCTTCAAAGGACAGACTGTACTCTTCACGTAAGTACTGCAATAAATTATCCAGCTCGACTTCCATCCGGCCGAGTTTTACTTCCTCGTCTTTTAAGAGCGTTGTCTTTTGTTTATACAGCCGCTTCATTTCTTTCAGTTCGAGTTCGTATGTATCTAGGCCCTGCTGGAGTTTCATGCGCTGGTTCCGTCTTACAGAAATCAGTTCAGCCGTTCTTGTTTTATCATTTAATTTGGCTTTTGCAGCTTCTTCAAGCTTCACTTCACCGCTTGTGCTGGATGACATCTCTGTCGTTAAGAAGCTTAAATCCTCGGCGGTTTCTTTTAAGGCGAGCTGCGTTTCTTCCAGCTCTTTCTTCAGTCTGTTGAGATTTTCCTCTTCATTCGTACAGACTTGTTCCTTTTTCGCCGCGGCGATTTTGTGTTCTGTCAGCTCATTTGATAATGATTCTTTCGTTGAAGTTTGCATTTGCTTTTGCTGTGTGAGCCTTTCCATTTCCTCTTCAAGCTCTTTTATTTGATCAGACACTTCTGCAAGCTCTTTTTCAAGCTGACGCTTGCGTGCATTCTTTTCTTGGTCGTTTTCCAGAAGAGCCGATTTTTCCTGATCGTAGAGCTCTAAATGAGTATTGATATTCTTCTCGGCAATTTGCAGCTCGTATAGCTGGCCTTTGATGTCCTGCTGCTTCAGCCTTAAATTTTCTCCGGCTTCCCTCAGTTCAGCAAGCTTGTTCTCAGATTCCTGAATGGATTGCTTGACGGATTTGACTTCACTTTCCAAGAGAGCTGTTTTTTCTTCCATTTCCACAAGCCGTTTAGTGATGGTTTCAAGCTCCCGGCTTCTTCCGAGAAGCGAATTGTTTTTCTTTTTGACTGCTCCCCCGGTCATGGAGCCACCCGGATTCACAACATCCCCTTCAAGCGTGACGATGCGGTATCTGTGTCCCAGCTGCTTGGCGAGCTCGTTTGCTCCCTTTAAGTGCTCGGTTATCAGGACTGTTCCAAGCAGGTTTTGAATGACGCGGCGGTATGCCGGCTCAAATGTGACGAGATCACTTGCCACACCGATAAATGCCGGATGTTTTTCCGCTGTCTCTGCATCACGGCTTTGGAGCTGGCGATCTTTCACAACAGAAAGAGGCAGAAATGTCGCCCGGCCGAATGAATGCTGCTTTAAATATTGAATGGCCTGGCGGGCAGATTGCTCGTTTTCTGTTATGACGTGCTGGGCAGAAGCGCCAAGAGCGATTTCAATTGCCGTTTCATACGTTTGTTCCGTTGTGATAAGTTCAAGTACCGCCCCATGAATGCCGTCAAGCTTGTTTTTTGCTTTCAGCACTTCCTTTACGCCTTGATAAAATCCGGAGAAATCTCCCTGCATCGTTTCCAGCATGTCTTTTTTTGACTTTGCCTGCTGTACGAATTGATACGCCTGATAAAGCGCAGATTCATTTTTTTCATATTGGCGTTTTTTCTGTTCATATTTCGACTGGGCTTCACGGTACTGTGCCACTTGGCGGTGCATGTCATGCTCAATGCGCGCAAATTCGGTTTCACACGCGGCCTTCTTTTCAGAAATTTCTTTTCGTTCTTGAATGTATTTTTCGTTATTGGCTGTCAGTCTTTGCTGCTGCACAGCAGACTGGGTCATTTGGTCATCTAAAAGCTGCAGCTCATTGCGGAAGGAGGCCTGGCTGTTTAATAACTCAAAGTAATCGCTTTTCAGCTGTTCGATTTTCTCTTCAACATTTTCACTGTGCAGATTCAGTGCCTGCTGCTTTTCTTTGGCCTGGGCCTGGAGCTGCTTCACTTCTGCCCTCAGCTTTTCAAATACTGCCGTCTGTTTTGTGATATTCTCTTTCAGCTCGGTTTCTTTTTGCTGATAGAGAATAATTGCTTCTTCAAGTTGTTCTCGGTTTTGAGTGGCGTTTTTCTTGCGCTCTTTCAGTACTTCTTTGCGCCCTTCCAGTTTTTCAAGCTCTTCACTTGTGACTAAAAGGACCTGTTGAAGCTCATCAACCGATTCGTCAAGCGCTTGGATTTTATCGCGTGTGTCTTCGATTTTCGCTTCCTTTGCAGAAATAGCAGAAGATTCAGCGACCTCTTCCTCTTTTGCGATTTGAACTTTTTTCTGAAGGCTCGTCCACTTGCCGTGCAGCTCTTCAATATCATAAGCGGTCAGAGCGATCTCCACATGTTCCAGCTCTTTCTTTTTATCCAAATAGTCTTTTGCTATGGATGCCTGGATTTTCAGCGGTTCTACCTGACCTTCAAGCTCATGTAATATATCTTCCACTCTGTTTAAATTATCTTGTGTTTCAAACAGTTTATTTTCCGCTTTTTTCTTTCTTGTTTTATATTTAAGCACCCCGGCAGCTTCTTCAAAGATGCTTCGCCGCTCTTCCGCCTTGCTGCTCAGGATTTCTTCGACTTTCCCTTGGCTGATGATGGAAAATGCTTCTTTTCCAAGCCCGGAGTCCATAAATAAATCAATGATATCCTTTAAACGGCATGGCTGATTATTGATAAGAAATTCACTCTCGCCTGATCTGTAAACTCTTCTTGTCACGCTGACTTCGTGGAAATCAATCGGCAAAAAATGATCGTCATTGTCGAGTGTCAATGTGACCTCAGCAAGATTTAATCTCTTTCGCGAATCACTTCCGGCGAAAATAATATCTTCCATTTTTCCCCCGCGAAGAGACCGCGCTGATTGTTCTCCAAGAACCCAGCGGATGGCGTCTGTTATATTGCTTTTCCCGCTGCCGTTCGGACCGACAACGGCGGTGACGCCTTTTACAAAATCAACGGAGATCCGTTCTGCAAATGATTTAAATCCTATAACGTCTAAACGTTTGAGGAACATAGCGATCCTCCTTATGTATGAATTAAGTATTTCAATTTTATCATAAACTTGTCCGGAACATACTGAAATCCCCCTTGGAGATGCAGGGGGATTTTATTGTTTCGTATGGTGTTTTTGCAATTTAGCAAGAGCTTCCTGCGCCGCGTGCTGTTCGGCTTCTTTCTTCGAACGGCCGTTTCCGATTCCGAGCGCTTCACCTTTAAGGGATACGAGCGCTTCGAATTCCCGATTGTGCGCGGGCCCTTTTTCATTCTGTATTTTATACTCAAGCGTGCCTTTACCATCCCGCTGTACAAATTCTTGCAGCTGGCTTTTGAAATCCATCACATGAGAAAAAGCACCATCGTTTATTTTAGGGAACACATAGACTTTTAAGAAACTTTCGACCGGCTCTAATCCTTGGTCAAGGTATAAGGCTCCGATAAACGCCTCGAAGACATCAGCCAAAAGTGCAGGACGCTTCCTTCCGCCTGTCATTTCTTCACCTTTTCCTAGTAGGACAAGATCGCCGAATGACAATTCATGAGCCAGAGAAACGAGAGACGGCTCGCATACAATTGCGGCTCTCAGCTTCGTCAAATCTCCTTCACTCATAGCCGGATATTTGGCAAATAAGAATTGGGAGATCGTCAATTCCAAAACAGCGTCACCTAAAAATTCAAGCCTTTCATTATCTTCATATGGCTTTTTCCGATGCTCATTCACATACGATGAATGTGTAAATGCTTGATACAAAAGTTTTTCGTTTTGAAAATGAACTGAAATCCGTTCTTGGAACTCTTTAAATTGCTCAATTTTTTTATAGAACGTTTTTCTATCTTTATAATGTGAGTGTTTTGACATAGTAACCTCCATAGGCACATCAGGTTCACCGCGCTTCTCTGACTAAACCGGATACAGCGCACGTAAAAGCGGCATGCTGTAATAACTGCACGAATAAAGGGCTAAAGCCCCGCTTTCAGACGGGACTTTTAGCTTTAGCTTATTGCTGGTTTTGTATGTAGTTCACAGCGTCGCCGACTGTTGCAATCTTTTCAGCATCTTCGTCAGAAATCTCCATGTCAAACTCGTCTTCAAGTTCCATAACAAGTTCAACTACATCTAGGGAATCAGCACCTAAGTCTTCCTTGAAAGAAGCTTCAAGTTTGACGTCTGCTTCATCTACGCCAAGGCGGTCTACGATGATTTTTGTTACACGCTCTAATGCATCTGCCATAGCAATTCACCTCCCCTCAAGTATTATAGTTGATTCGTTTTTAAAAAACTAGAGTAACTATGATGAAATTTTCGAGAAAATATATTACATCACCATTCCGCCGTCAATATGAAGCGTCTGGCCTGTCATGTAACGTGCTCCTTCGGAAGCAAGGAACGTGACAACGCTGCTGACGTCACGAGGATCGCCAAAACGCGCGAGCGGAATTTGTTTCAGCATTTCATCTTGTACTTCTTTGGTCAGTTTATCCGTCATATCCGTAGAAATAAATCCTGGTGCAATTGCATTGACGGTAATATTACGGCTTGCAAGTTCTTTCGCTGACGATTTAGTTAAACCGATGACTCCTGCTTTTGCCGCGACATAGTTGGCTTGTCCCGGGTTTCCACTGACACCTACAATAGATGACACGTTAATAATCCGGCCCGAACGCTGTTTCATCATTTGTCTTGTCACGGCTTTGGTGCAATTGAAGACACCTTTTAAGTTAATGTTGATAACATCATCCCACTCATTTTCTTTCATTCTCATCAGCAGGTTGTCTTTTGTAATGCCGGCGTTGTTCACCAGGATGTCAATAGAAGAGAAAGTCGCGATTGTCTCTTTTATCATGTTTTGTACATCTTCGGCATTTGATACATCGCATTTTACAGCAATTGCTTTTCGGCCGAGTGATTTAATTTCATCAACCACTTCATTTGCTTTCGCTTCATTGCCCGAATAGTTAACGACAACGTCAGCTCCGTTTTTGGCCAAATCCAATGCAATCGCACGGCCGATTCCGCGTGACGCTCCAGTTACGATAGCCGTTTTATCATTCAGCATTTCCGTACTCCTCCTTTAAGGTTTGAAGTGCAAGCTCGATTGTTTCCGGATCAGAAACCGCAATGGTTTTCAAACGGCGGTTTACTTTTTTGACAAGTCCGGACAGCACTTTCCCGGGGCCGATTTCGATAAAAACGGTTACACCTTCGTCAATCAGCTTGTTAATTGTTTCCTCAAAACGGACCGGTGAGTAAAGCTGCTCAATCAGCTTGGCTTTGATGTCTTCTTTCTCTGTCATTACATCAGCAGAAACATTTGAAATGACAGGAACATTCGTATCTTTCAGCTCACAAGCGTCCAGCACTTCTGCCAGCTTTTCTGCAGCCGGTTTCATCAATTCCGAATGGAAAGGACCGCTTACCTCCAGCGGAATGGCCCGTTTTGCACCGTTTTCTTTTGCTTGCTCTGAAGCAAGCTCAACACCTTTAGCGGTTCCCGAGATGACAATTTGCCCCGGGCAGTTCAAGTTTGCAAGCTGGACAAGATTTCCTTCTTCAGTGACTTTGTCGGTCACCTGCTGTAAAGCTTCGGCATCCATGCCTAGAATAGCCGCCATCGCGCCTTCTCCGGCAGGCACCGCTTCATTCATAAATTCGCCGCGTTTTCTGACAGCATAAACAGCATCTTTAAAAGAGATCGCTCCTGCTGCGACAAGCGCTGAGTATTCGCCGAGGCTGTGTCCGGCGGTAAAATCCGGTGTAATGCCTGCCTCTTTAAATTTTTCAAGAATCGCGATGCTTGTCGTCAGCAGTGCTGGCTGCGCATTATATGTAAGAGTTAATTCTTCGGCATCGCCTTCAAAAATGAGGGAGCTGAGCTTTGTTTCCAAGGCTTCATCCGCTTCATCAAATATTCGTTTTGAAACGGATTCCCGTTCATATAGTTCTTTTCCCATTCCAATAAATTGTGATCCCTGTCCAGGGAATAAAAATGCAACCTTGCTCATGATGATAAAACCTCCAGATTAAGCATCCGTTTTTTCTTCTTTTATTTCTTCTTCGATAAAAGCAGCGACATTTTGGCTGACCATGTCTCTGGCCTGACGAATGGCATGGTAGACCGCACGGGCGTCTGAAGAACCGTGCGCTTTAATCACCGGCGCCTTCAATCCGAAAAGGCTGGCCCCTCCATACTCGGAATAGTCCATTTTCAATTTCATTTCTTTTAATTTTGGCTTAAGCACTGCTGCTGCAAGCTTTGAAGTGAAATTGGATGTCATTGCTTCTTTCATCATTTTAAAAATAGACATCGCAGAGCCTTCCAGGGTTTTAAGCGTAACATTTCCCGTGAAGCCGTCTGTTACGACTACATCGGCAACGCCCTCTAAAATATCTCTCGCTTCAACGTTTCCGATAAATTGGACGTTTGTTTCCTTTAACTGCTGAAATGCCTGCTTTGTCAGATCGTTTCCTTTTTTATCCTCGGTTCCGACATTTAAAAGGCCGATTCTCGGAGCAGATATGCCAAGCACTTGTTTGGCGTAAACCGAACCCATGATGGCGTATTGAACAAGATGTTCTGGTTTAGCATCCACATTGGCCCCGACATCGAGAAGGAGAAAGCCTTCACCTGAAACAGTCGGCAACGTCGGCGCAAGCGCAGGGCGTTCAATCCCTTTTATTCTTCCGACGATAAACAGCCCCGCTGTCATTAATGCGCCTGTATTTCCTGCTGAAATGCAGGCATCAGCACGTTGTTCTGCCACTTCCTGAGCCATCAGCACCATAGAAGAATTCTTTTTTCTGCGTACGGCGCGTACAGGTTCATCCGTCGCTTCAATCACTTCATCAGCGTGCAGCACCGTGATGCGTTCTGAAGTTGTTGGTAAGTGTGATTCTATTGTTGTTTTGTCACCGACAAGCGTAATTTGAAGATCATCAAACGCTTCAATCGCCTTCATAACTCCGTCAATAACAGCTTTGGGAGCGTGGTCTCCTCCCATAGCATCTACAGCTATTCTCATGCATGCTCCACCTTTATGAATGTTTTGAACGGTACATGTCAAAGTCTCCAGAAAAAACAATCTCTTCCCCAACATAGCTGTTGACCTCAACAACCGTTCTGCCTTTATCTTTTTCGACCGCAGTCACCTTTGCTTTAGCAACGACACGCTCACCCTGCTTCACCTGTCTTGTAAAGCGGATATTTGCACTCGCTGTTAATGCCAGCTCATCATCAATGACCGCAACGGCAAGTGAGTTCGCCTGCGCAAACAAATGATGCCCTCTCGCAATCTGATTACGGCTGAAGACATGCTCATTTTTAATTTCCAATATAGAAATCGCCTGTTCATCAAGCTCGAGATCAATAACCTCTCCAATGACCTCATCTAACGACAGCGATTTCACTTCATCTTCAAGTGTTTTCTCTGCAACGTTTTTTATTCTTTCTCGAAGCTCCGGTATAGAGAGCTCTAAGCGATCCAGACGGATGGTCTGAATGCTCACCCCGAATTTCCCCGCTAATTCTTCATCGGTGATAAAAGGGGTCGCTATTATCGTCTGCTGTAGCAATTCCTGGCGTTCTTTCTTATTTCTCCTCATATATAAACACCATCCGGACAATTAAGACTAGGTACTAATAGTAGTATATAATCTCATAGATTGGAATGCAACGATTGTTTATAGAGAAAACCAAAAATTTCTGAACTCAGCTTAATTTTTCGCCGTCCATTACCCCGCTTTTCAACAGCTGCTCTCTCAGCGCCTGGTATTCCGGCTCGTTCCAGAAAGCCTCTGAAGACACCAGATCAGCCGCATCCTGCCTTGCCGTTTCCAGGGCTCTGTAATCATGGACCATGTCTGCCACCTTGAACTCAGGCATACCGCTTTGTTTTTTTCCGAAAAAGTCACCAGGACCGCGCAATTCCAAATCCTTCTCAGACAATTCAAAACCGTCATTGGTCTCAGACATAATTCTCATCCGCTCTTTCCCGGTTTCGGATTTCGGATCAGCCATCAAAATACAGAAGGATTGATATTCTCCGCGTCCGACCCGTCCCCGGAGCTGATGAAGCTGGGATAAGCCGAAACGGTCAGCATCATATATAACCATAATCGTGGCATTCGGGACATTCACGCCTACTTCAACTACTGTTGTTGAAACTAATATCTGACACTCATTTGCGCTGAATTCCCTCATCACCTGATCTTTTTCATCAGAGTGCAGCTTTCCATGCATCAGTCCCACATTCCATTTGCCCCGATAAACTTCTGAAAGCATGTTGTATACATCAATGGCATTTTGCACATCCAGTTTGTCAGACTCTTCAATCAGCGGACAAATGATATACGCCTGCCTGCCCTGTCTTACTTCTTTTTCAATGAATGACAAAATGCGGTCAAGCATGTCGTGCTTCACCCAATAGGTTTCGATTTGTTTGCGCCCTGCCGGCATTTCATCAATAACCGATACATCCATTTCTCCAAAAACGGTAATTGCGAGTGTCCGGGGAATCGGGGTAGCGGTCATAAATAACACATCAGGATCCTGCCCCTTGTTCCTAAGCTTTTTGCGCTGCTCCACTCCAAACCTATGCTGTTCATCTGTAATTACAAGGCCCAAAGCTTTAAACTCGACCTCGTCCTGTATCAGGGCGTGGGTTCCTACGAGTATATCGATATCTCCCGCTTGCAGTCTTTCAAGCAGCTCCCTGCGACGTTTGCCTTTGACTGAGCTTGTGAGCAGAGCGATATTCACATTCCAATTCTCAAATAGTGCAACGAGAGAATCCGCGTGCTGCTCGGCAAGTATTTCTGTCGGCACCATAAGCGCACCTTGGTAGCCTGATAGAATGGCTGCATACAGCCCGATAGCTGCCACGGCCGTTTTCCCAGACCCTACGTCCCCTTGAAGCAGCCGGTTCATTCTGTACGGCGAAGACATATCCGCCGTAATGTCGCGCAGCACGCGGGACTGTGCATTCGTAAGCGGAAACGGAAGGCTTTCTACAAAGCTCATCAGTTCTTCGTTGGAAAAATGATGCTTGATGCCTTGTGATTGTTCTCGCTCAGCTTTCCGGAACGCCTGCATTTTCAGCTGAAACAGCAGGAATTCTTCATAGACGAAACGGCGCCTAGCTTGCTTTAGAGATTCTCTCGTTTCTGGCTGATGCATCGTTTTTAATGCTTGATGATAATCCGGCAGTTTATAATGGAGCCTGAGTTTTTCAGGCAACGGATCAGACATTGTGTCAAGATATTGGGAAAGTGCCTGCTGAATGAATCTTCTCATCATTTTCACGGTGACATTTTCTTTTACTGAGTATACCGGCTCTATACTTTTATCCTCTTGATGCGGGCCGTTTTTCAGTTCCTGCACCATGATAGTCTGGCGATGCTTGTCCCATTTTCCAGATATGGTGACCACTGAACCGAGCGAGAGCTTTTTTTTCAAATAAGGGCGGTTAAAACAAACCGCCGTAATTAAATAATGGCCGACCAAAAGCCGGAATGTCAGCCTGTTTCGCTTTTTGCCGTAATAAGTGAGAGAAGGCTCTGAGTGAACCTTCCCTTCGACTGTGACTCTTTCATCATGCTTGACGTCTTCTAAATCTCTCAGCTCGTAGTCATCATAACGGTAGGGAAAATAGTTCAGCAGATCAGACACATCATAGATACCAAGTTCATGAAGTGTTTTTTCTGTTTCTGATCCGATACCTTTGATATGAGAAATACTAGTTTGCAGACGTTTCACTTGAACTGAGCGCTCCTCCGAATATTTTTTTCTCTAATTCTCTTCCGGTCGGTGTTGCCGCTAATCCGCCCTGCCCAGTTTCTCTGAGCGAAGTCGGCATCGTTTGGCCAATTTTGTACATGGCGTCAATGACCTCGTCACACGGGATGCGGCTCGTGATACCGGCAAGCGCCATATCAGCAGCAATCATTGCATTTGAGGCGCCCATTGCATTCCGCTTCACACATGGCACTTCTACAAGGCCCGCCACCGGATCACACACTAGTCCAAGCATGTTCTTCAGCGTAATGGCCATGGCTTCCGCACATTGTTCCGGTGTTCCTCCGGCCATTTCCACAATTGCCGCTGCGGCCATCCCTGAAGCTGATCCGACCTCAGCCTGACAGCCGCCGGCTGCGCCTGATATACTCGCATTATTGGCAACGACAAAGCCGAACGCTCCTGATGTAAACAAAAAGCGCACCATCTGTTCTTTTGTCGGATTCAGTTTTCCCTTTACCGCAAATAAAGTTCCCGGAACGACACCCGCTGAACCGGCGGTGGGCGTAGCGCAGATCGTGCCCATCGCTGCGTTGACTTCATTCGTCGCGACAGCTTTTGATACCGCATCTAAAATGAGAGAGCCCGACAGGCTTTTGCCTGATTCAATATAGGCTTGCAGCTTAACCGCGTCTCCCCCAGTCAAACCCGTTTGGCTTGTTACGCCTTTAATGCCTCTTTCAACTGCCGCTTCCATCACGGTCAGGTTGTGCTCCATCTGTTCGAAAATTTCGGCTCTCGTCTTTTCCGATACTTCCATTTCCTGAACGATCATTACCTCTGAAATGGGAATTTGTTTTTCTTTTGTAATCGCAATTAATTCCTTTACATTACGAAACATAGCTTATGTCCTCCTGACTTCACTAGTCAGCAATTTTAGTGACTTGAATAATATTTGGCAGTTTCTTAAGCTCATCGAGCACGTCATCATCAATATTTTGATCCACTTCTATCGTCATCAGCGCAAGCTGGCCGATGTCCTTTCGCGCCACCTCCATATGTCCTACATTAATGGAGAATTTCGCAAGGACATTTGCCACTCCCGCAATGGTGCCGAACTTATCATTATGGACCACTAAAATGGCAGGATGGTTCCCTGAAAGGCGGAGTTCGAACCCGTTTAATTCGGTTATTTCGATTTTGCCTCCCCCTATTGAAATTCCGGTCAATTCGAGCTCTCCTTGATCATCCGATATCCTGATCTTGGCTGTGTTCGGATGAACAGGGACAGCGTCTTCCACCCTAAACTCTATCGTTATTCCTTTATCTTCAGCAATTTGGATCGCCGTTTTTATCCGTTCGTCAAATGTATCAAAATCGAGCAGGCCGCCGATAATGGCGACATCGGTGCCATGGCCTTTATAAGTTTCCGCAAAAGAGCCATAAAAAGAAACTATGATGCGCTCTGGCTCTCTGCCAAACAGACTTCTGGCCACTCTTCCGATTCGCGCCGCGCCCGCAGTATGTGAGCTGGACGGACCAATCATAACCGGTCCGATGATATCAAAAACGCTCCTGTATTTCATGTTTTTCCCCCTCTTATCTATCAATCAACAAACCTTTTTAGCGCTTTTCTTCTAGACTAATTGATCAGATATGAAATGGCAAGCGGACGTATTACCGCGCTGCCGCACTTAAAAGAAGGCATAAGAATAGAAGGGCCGTAAGCCCTTCTACTCTACCGCAAATATATAAGAATACAGCGGCTGTTTTCCGTTATGGATTTCAACTTCCACATCTTCAAACTTATCGCCTAGAAACTCTTCAAGCTGTGCCGCTTCCTCCGCAGAAGCATCCTCTCCATACAGAACCGTCACAATTTCATCTTCTTCCCCAATCATTTCGGAAAGCAGCATTTTTGCCGCTGCAAGCTGATCTTCAGCGCTGCCGATAATCGTTCCGTTCAGAATTCCCATAAAGTCGCCTTTTTTAATGTCATGGCCGTCTATATGAGTATCTCTGACTGAATAAGTCACCTGTCCGCTTTTCACTTGCTGAATGGCGTCAAGCATATTCGCTTCATTGACCTCTGGTTCTTGCTGCGGATTAAACGCTAATAGAGCAGACATCCCTTGAGGCACGGTTTTTGCAGGAATGACAAATACCTGCTGTTCTAAAACGCTTGCCGCTTGATTGGCAGCCATTATAATGTTAGAGTTGTTCGGCAAAATGAACACAACTTCAGCATTCACCGACTTGACAGCTTCTGCGATATCTTCAGTGCTCGGATTCATTGTTTGTCCGCCTTCAATAACGGAAGAAGCGCCGATGCTTTTAAACAGCTCTGAAATGCCTTCTCCCATCGCGACCGTGACAATACCGTACGGCTGCTTTTTAGTTGATGGCGCGACAGGCGCCCCGCTGTCAGCAGGCATCAGATCCTGACTGATGATAGACGTGTGCTGCTCTCTCATATTTTCGATTTTGATTTTAATCAATTCGCCGTAGTTTTGCGCGTAGTTTAATACGTTTCCGGGCTCTTCGGCATGGACATGGACCTTCGCCAGTGTATCATCTGCAATCACTAGAAGCGAATCGCCGAATCGGCTCAGATCGTTTCTGAATGTTTCTTCATTAAACTCTCTTTTGTCCTGATCCAGCCTTACCATAACCTCGGTGCAGAAACCATATTCTATATCTTCCGTGCTCATCATGCTTTGTGCGCTCTTATGATGCTCAGCGCTGACCATGTCGTCAAGTGAAGGAAGAGCTGTTTTTGCTGAAACGGTTTCTCCTTTTAATGAAGCCAGAAATCCTTCATATACGCAAAGCAGCCCTTTTCCGCCGCTGTCCACCACGCCGACTTCCTTCAGTACAGGAAGCAAATCGGGCGTTCTGTTCAGCGATGCCTCTGCTTCTTCAGTGACAGCCTCCATCAGCTTTATGATATCGGTTTCTTTTTGGGCCGCAGCGACTGCTTCTTTCGCCGCATCTTTTGCTACTGTTAAAATCGTCCCCTCAACAGGCTTCATCACTGCCTTATAAGCCATGTCTACACCGGCTTGAAGCGCTGCGGCAAACTCATTGGCGTTTATTTCTTTTTTTTGCTCAATGCTTTTGCTGAAACCCCGGAATAATTGCGACAATATGACACCTGAGTTCCCTCTCGCTCCCATGAGCAATCCCTTAGACAGCGCAATTCCCACCTTGCCGATATCAGATGTCTCAAGATGTTCCACTTCTCTCGCTCCGGAGGTCATCGACAGGTTCATATTTGTTCCTGTATCGCCGTCCGGGACCGGAAACACATTTAACGCATCAACAACTCCTGCGTTCTGAGACAGGTTTTGAGACCCTGAAAGAATCATTTCCGCAAAGGCTCTCCCATCCAATTTTCGTTTAGACAATACTTTTCCTCCTAACTACGGGTTCGTCACTCGTACGCCTTGGACATAAATATTTACAGAATCCACTGCAAGTCCGACTGTTTGGTCTACTGTGTATTTTACTTTTGTTTGAACATTGTGTGCGACTTCGGATATTTTGGTGCCGTAGCTCACAATAATGTACATGTCAATATGTATCCGGTCTGCTTCCTGGCGGACAAGAACACCCCGGCTGAAATTCTCTTTGCGGAGGATCTCAGTCAGTCCGTCTTTAATTTGGCTTTTAGATGCCATACCTACAATTCCGTAACAGTCAATTGCCGCGCCTCCGGCAACCATCGCGATGACTTCATTCGATATATCAATCTGTCCGTATTTTGTTCTTAATTCAATGGACACGCAAGTTCCTCCTTCGAGTGCATAGAGTTATAGCTATTCTACTATATGTACTCCGTTATGAAAAGAAAAGTCAGCAACACTGACTGTCCAACCCTACTTATACTACAGCGTTCAATTTTTTTCAAGTTGTCAAGTGATTTTTCTTGAAAGGAGGGTAAACAATAGTTGCAAACGGTTTTTAGCTGTGGTAAATTATTAAAGTATCGAAAGCATCTAAGAAAAATGCATGTTGAAAAGTAGATGTTTTGCGCAGTTAGGAGGGAAACAAATGGCACGTAAATGCGTTATCACAGGTAAAAAAACAACAGCTGGGAATAACCGTTCTCACGCAATGAACGCTTCTAAGCGCACTTGGGGCGCGAATCTTCAAAAGGTTCGTATCCTTGTGAACGGCAAACCTAAAAAAGTATATGTATCTGCTCGAGCTTTGAAATCCGGTAAAGTTGAGCGTGTATAACAAAATGAACGCCTGCCCCGATATGTGTGGCAGGCGTTTTTATGTGGTGTAAGAGGGCTTCGCTGTCAGGCTTAATCTTTTTTAAATGAGCCCAGCATTGCCCGGACAATTCCTCCTAAAAACTTCGGCAATTTAATGGTGTAAAATTTCATTTTTGTCCCCCTCCTATAAGTCCCGTAACCGCCTGTTCATCGTTCTAAAGGTTTATTGTTTCTGCATTTGAGTGAAAGCACGTAACTAATCAGTGCTCCTTACCATTATTACTATGCCTTCAGCAAACGAAAAAGTACCTCGTGAATAAATGAGTTCGTTACTAATACATAGTGTTGAACCGAATGTAATATGACAGTTTTTTAGCGGATATTTAAAACCGGTGAGGGTAAGCTCTTCTACCTCTTCAGAAAACGGGATGAATGAAATATATCTTTTGCCGAAGTCCTTCTCAATTGTATGTGTTCCCGGTGTAAACATTTGAATGATGTTCTGTTTGTCGATCAGCTGAATCGCTGTGTTTGATTCAATGCCTTTGTGCAAAAGCTGGATATTCCCTAAAAAATGATCAGCTCTCCCGCCCGTGATACCGAATACTTGGATCATATCCGGCTTTTGCTCTAAAGCCCAGACGAGTGCAAGCTCTAAGTCTGTTTGGTCTTTTTCCGCCTGGTACACATGCAAACCCGGCGCCGCCTTTTCAATTTTCCGGCGCTCTCGGTCTGTAATACTGTCAAAATCTCCGAACGCTTCATCCGGGATGATGCCGGCGTCTAACAATGTGACCGTGCCTTTATCAACACCGACCCACAGCATTTGATCAGCGGCATACTGGGAAAGTTCCGGTATTAAGTCAATCGGTCCGCCGGCGACTATATTTATCTGGCTCATATTGTTTCCTCTCTTTGTCTGCATACATGAAAAAGAGCTCAAGCTGGTCAATCAGCGCTTGGCTCTTTCGAAGTGCTTATTTACTAGCTGCCTCTAATGTCAGAAATGGCTTTCTTGCGGTCATTTTGGCCATAAATCGCAGACCCCGCGACAAGTAAGTTGGCGCCTGCTTCAATGCATAGCGGGGCTGTCTCTTTGTTGACGCCGCCGTCTACTTCAATCAGTATCTCATTTTTCCCTTTTACGTCTGCAAGCCGGCGGACTTCGCTTATTTTCGGCAGGACGGAATGAATAAACTTCTGCCCTCCAAAGCCCGGATTCACAGTCATTAAGAGAACGAGATCAAGCTCTTCTATCACATGTTTAATCATATCAACGGGGGTGTGGGGATTAAGCACAACTCCCGCCTTTACGCCATGTTCTTTTATTAATTGAATGGTTCGGTGAAGGTGCGGACATGCTTCGGCATGGACGGATATCACATCCGCTCCCGCCTTTGCGAATGCCGGTATGTAACGGTCCGGCTCTTCTATCATTAAATGAACATCAAGCGGAAGTTCTGTCACCGGACGAACGGCTTCCACAATAAGCGGGCCGATCGTAATATTTGGGACAAAATGGCCGTCCATCACATCAATGTGAATATAATCGGCTCCGCCCTGCTCCACGTCTTTTATTTCCTTTCCCAAAGAGGCAAAATCAGCGGAAAGGATAGATGGTGCAACCTTAATCATGTTAATACCTCGGCTTTCTGTCTTTAATCTCCATCATAAATTCAACATAATGGTCATAACGGTATTTTGTTATTTCTTCGTTCTCAGCGGCTTGTTTTACGGCACATTTCGGCTCTTTCAGATGAAGGCAGCCTCTGAATTTGCATTCAGCGCTTTTTTCTCTGATTTCGGGAAATGTATATCCCAGCTCTTCCGCCTCAATGCCGGTAAATTCCAGTGAACTGAATCCTGGCGTGTCCGCAACTAATCCGCCTGATGTGTGGATGAGTTCGACATGCCGGGTGGTATGTTTCCCGCGGCCTAAGTGCTCCGAAATTTCATCCGTTCTCAGTTCAAGCTCAGGACTTATCGCATTTAAAAGTGAAGATTTCCCGACTCCGGACTGGCCTGCAAAGACAGTCGTTTTATTCCGAAAATGAGAAATGATGTCCGGTAACCCGTTTTGTTCCTTGGATGAGGTGAGATAAACCTCATAACCGATTTTACGGTAGTCTTTTGCATAAGCCTGAATGGCTTCTTTTGTTTTTTGGTCATTGACAAGATCCATTTTGGTGATACAGATGATGGGAAGAATATCGTTTGCTTCAACAAGCACTAAAAAACGGTCTAATAAAGATGTGCTGAAAGTGGGCTGAACCGCAGAAAAAACGAGCACTGCCTGATCAACGTTTGAGATCGGCGGCCTGACTAGCTCATTGGTTCTATCTTTTATTTCTAAAAGGTAGCCTTCCTTTTCATGCTCAGCTTGATACACTACATAGTCACCGACGAGAGGCGTTATTTTATTTTTTCTAAAAATGCCTCTTCCCCTGCATTGGATCACTTTTCCTTCTTTTGTATCGTCTGATTCGTCCAGTACGTAATAAAACCCGCTTAACGCTTTAATAATCTTGCCTTCAGGCATATTGTCCCTCCTTGTTATTCATCTTTGGGATACTCAATTGTTTTGTAGCTGACGACTTTATTATCTACTGTCACTTGATAATACCCTTTTTGGCCCGGTTCAATCTTCAGTTCAATTGTACGTTCAGTCGGCTCTTTTATTTTAAAGTTTTCATAAGAGTCAGAAATGCTGTGATCTGCGTCATCAATTGAAATTTGGACCTCTAGCTCGTCCCCTTCTTTTTCCGGTTCATAAGGGATTTGAATTTTTTCTTTCACGGTCTTCACAGGTTTTTTTTCAGGTCCGAGTGAAAAGGTGACTTCGACTTCGTTTCCGGGCTTTAATGCCGTGCCTGCTTTCGGGTTTTGTTTGACTACCTGCCCTTCAGGAATATCGTCTGAGTGAGCTTCTTTTTCGACCAATGTCAGCCCGTTATCCTCAAGATAACCAGAGGCCGCCTGTTTGCTGTATGTCGTTAAGTCTCTGAGCGTAATGTCTTCAGGGCCTATGCTGACCGTCAGCTTTACTTGATCGTCACTTGGCACAAGATCGGTCCCTGCTGAAGGCTCCTGGTCAATGACCGTGCCGGACTCTTCTTCATCGTGAACCTCATTGACTGTTATGTTTTCAAAGCCCTTTTTCTTCAAAGCTTCTTTTGCCCGTTCAACGGTTTGACCCGTCACATCATTCAGCTGTGTTTTTGCTTTTCCCGTGCTTTTATACAGTTTAACGGATGCCCCTTCTTTTACGGTTGAATCCGCTTTAGGGTCTGTCTTCACCATTAAGCCTTCTTCAATTTTTTCGTCTGAAATTTCCAAGACATCCGAGTCGACCTGTAAGCCGTCTTTTTCAAGCAGATCAGCCGCTTCTTCATATTCCATCCCCTGAACATCGGGGATCTTGACATCTTTCGGCATAAAAAGAGATGGAAATACGGTTACGGCGAGCACTCCGGCCGTAATTAAAATAAAGCATACGGCCAATAAAACCCATGGCCATTTTTTCTTCTTGCCCTTTTTCGTCTTCTTTCCGTGAGGAGCTTCATCAGCATTCTCTTTGTCAGAGGGAGAGGCTTGATCGGCATCCTTTATAATGGGAATTGCTTTAGTCATTTCTTCATCTTCCAGTACGGAAAACTTCTTTTCGTTGAGCCGACGGGCATCAAAAGCTGTTTTGATGTCTTCTCCCATGTCCTCAGCGGATTCATATCGGTGAAACGGATCTTTAGCTGTGGCCTTTAAAATAACGTTTTCAACGCTTTGGGGAACCGCGGGATTCCATCTTTTTGCAGAAGGAGTCTCCGTTTGGAGATGCTTTAAAGCAATGCTGACTGCTGATTCTCCTTCAAACGGGATACGTCCGGTTACAAGCTCAAACAGTACGATGCCGAGCGCATAGATGTCTGATTTCTTCGTGGCCAAGCCGCCCCGCGCCTGCTCGGGAGACAGGTAATGAACCGAGCCGAGAACAGAATTTGTATGTGTGATCGTTGTGGAACTAAGGGCAGTGGCAATGCCAAAATCAGTGACCTTTATATTCCCCATATGGTCGATCAAAATATTGTGAGGCTTAATATCCCTGTGCACAATGTGATTGTGATGGGCATGTGCTATGGCTGAGACAATCTGCTCCATGATGCGGAGCGCTTCTTTAGGGTGAAGAGGCCCGTTTGCGGTTATGTATTCCTTCAGCGTCATGCCTTCCACATATTCCATCACAATATAATAGATATCTTCTTCTTCGCCCACATCGTAAATGCTGACAATATTCGGGTGGTCAAGGCTCGATGCCGACTGAGCTTCTCTTCGGAAACGTCTGATAAACTCATTGTCATTCGCAAAGTCAAACCGCAGTACTTTGATTGCGACTTCACGTTCAAGAATGATGTCCTCAGCTAAATAAACGTTTGCCATGCCTCCTCCGCCAATAACCCGGAGAATTTGGTAGCGCCCGCTGATCCGCTTGCCGATTAGCACTTTTCTTCACCCTCTTCAACATGTAAAGCAAGCTCAAGCAATACCGCAGTTATATTGTCTTCCCCGCCATTTTCATTGGCTTTGTCTACGAGCAGATTTACTTTTTCCTGAGGAGCTGATGTATCTTGCAAAATTTCTTTTAACTCCCGGTCTTCCACCTTATTCGTCAGTCCGTCTGAGCATAGAAGCAGCTTATCGCCTGGCTCTAATTCAAATGATCGGGCGTCAATGCTGATCGACCTGTCTGTTCCAAGAGCTTTTGTGAGTACATTTTTTCGCGGGTGATGCTCGGCGTCTTCTTTAGAAATTTCTCCAGTCTTCACAAGCTCATTCACAAGAGAATGATCTTCGGTCAATTGAATGAAATCGTCTTCTTGAAGCAAATAGCATCTGCTGTCGCCTATGTGGGCTACCGTCACCGATTTCCCTGTAAAAAGGGCGCACACAATCGTTGTTCCCATGCCTTGGCATTCTTCATGGGCTTGTGCGTGACCGTAAATCTGGCTGTTTACAGCGTGTATTTGTTCCTTTATCCACGTCTCGCATTCCGAAGGCGCAGAAGGAATGGTTTCCGCCTGATTCCACTTCTCTCCAATGGCTTTTACAGCCATCTTGCTCGCAACATCTCCGGCAAGATGGCCGCCCATGCCATCAGCGACAACCGCTAATATAAATTCGTCTTTCCCCTTAAATATGCCCGCATCGTCTTCATTGTGCTGGCGGATTTTCCCTGTATCTGTTTTTAAGGCTGTTAACAACCTCATCACCTCGTCTCGTCTTGACGCTCCTTCGCGCGAAGCTGACCGCAGGCCGCGTCAATGTCATGGCCTTGCTCTCTTCTGATCGTGACATTTACTCCGTGGGATTTCAACGTTTTTTCAAAAGCAAAGATCTGGTCCTTCGGCGTGCGGACATAATCACGTTCAGGCACATAGTTGACAGGTATTAAGTTGACGTGGCATTTCACGCCTTTTAATAACGCTGCAAGCTCTTCAGCATGTTCAACCTGGTCATTTACACCGCCAAACAGGCCGTACTCAAAGCTGATGCGTCTGCCGGTTTTTTCAATATAGTATTTGACTGCCTCCATTAAGTCAGGCAGCTTATACGCCTTGTTAATCGGCATCAGCCGGCTTCTGATCTCCGTATTTGGCGCGTGCAGAGAGATCGCGAAGTTAATTTGCATTTGCTGGTCTGCGAAATCGTAAATTTTTGGGATGATTCCGCTCGTTGACACCGTAATGTGGCGGGCTCCGATATTTAATCCTTTATCATGATTAATGATTTTTAAGAAAGCAAGCATTTCATTAAAATTATCAAATGGCTCGCCGATTCCCATAATAACCACAGAACTTACGCGCTCATCTGTTTCATCAAGCGCTTTTTGGACTTTCACTACTTGAGCAACGATTTCGCCTGCTTCAAGATTACGTTTCAGTCCGCCGAGTGTCGATGCGCAAAACGTACAGCCGATGCGGCAGCCAACTTGTGTCGTTACACATACAGAATTGCCATATTCGTGTCTCATTAAAACGGTTTCGATTGTGTAACCGTCATGAAGTTCGAATAAAAATTTCATCGTTCCATCCTGAGATGTTTGCTTCACCGCAGTTTTCAGCGTTGTGAGCACGAAATGGCTGCTTAATTTCTCACGCAGGCTTTTTGAAAGGTTTGTCATGTCTTCAAAAGAAGACACTCGTTTTTCATAAAGCCATTCAAAAATTTGTGCGGCGCGAAACGGTTTCTCTCCGTTTTCAGTGAGCCATGTTTGAAGTTCATCTAATTCAAAAGAATAAATGGACGGGTTTTCGGTCCGCAATTCTTTTCTGACTTTTGTTTGTTTTGATTGTGTCATTGCTTATCCCTTCTTTCTCATGCTGCAAATAAAGAAACCATCTGTTCCGAAATAGTGAGGAAGGATTTGAAGGCTTCCACCCCGAACAAAAGGTCTCGCCTTTTCAGGCAGCCGCTTTTCAAGAGACAAATCGGGTTCAAATTCAGGATGTTCTTGTATAAACGCATGGATTACTTCTTCATTTTCTGTCCGGTCCATTGTACACGTACTGTACACGAGTTTGCCACCTTTTTTTACTAATGGAGCGATTTCCCTTAAAATTGACAGCTGAATCTTGGCAAGGCGTGCACTGTCTTCAGGGTTTTTGCTGTATTTCATGTCGGGCTTTCTGCGGATAACCCCGAAGCCTGAGCACGGAGCATCGACGAGAATGCGGTCAAACTCATCATCTTGAAAGGCTTCCGATGCTTTGCGGGCATCCATTGCCTCAGGCTTGATGATTGTCAGTCCGAGTCTATTTGCCGCTTCTTTAATCAGCTTCACTTTATGCTCGTGAAGGTCTAGTGACAAGACCGATCCTTCATTTCCCATTCGTTCAGCGATATGTGTTGATTTCCCTCCCGGAGCCGCGCAGGCATCCAAAATGGTTTCTCCTGCTTCAGGACCAAGCGCTCGTGCGACAAGCATCGAGCTTTCATCCTGAATGGACACGTCGCCATTTTTAAAGAAACGGCTTCCCGCTATGCTTCCTTTTAAAAGCTTTACTGCATCAGGGGACAGGTCGCCTTTTTCAGCTTCTATCCCTTCGGCCGCCAGAGATTCAAGCAACTCATCTCTGTCTGTTTTCATTTGATTGACACGAAGGGTTTGCTTAGGCGGTACAAGGTGAATGCGGCAGATTTTTTCAGCTGCGTCAAACCCATATGCTTCCGCCCATTCTTTGACAAGCCATTCCGGATGGCTTGTCTCTGTCGCAAGCCGGGTGACAGGGTCATTAATGGCTGCAAATGACGGAACGCCTTCACGCTGTACAGAGCGAAGAACGCCGTTGACAAAAGAAGCAATTCCTTTATGGCCCCTTTTTTTGGCGATTTCTACCGCTTCATGAATGGCTGCCCTGTGCGGAATCTTTTCTAAATATTCCATTTGATACAAGGAAAGCCGAAGGAGCTGAATGACCCATGGCTTCACCTTAGCCGGTTTGTTGATGAACGGCTTGAGCATGTAATCCAGCGCCGTTTTGTTTTGCAGTGTCCCGTATACCAGCTCAGTCAACAGGCCTCTGTCCTGATCGCTGAGCTCATTCGATTTAATGACAGACTTGAGCAGCAGATTGCTGTAGGCCTGATTTTGATCCAGTTTCATCAGCGCTTCAAGCGCAATGTCGCGAACATTATTTTTCTTCATGTTTTACTCCTAATACGTCTCCAGTTTGCACATTTGCGCCTCTGACGAAATCCTCGCCTTTCATGCGCTTTTTACCTGCCGGCTGCAGTTCGGTTACTAACAAGGCTGTTTCATTGCCTGTCGCGACTACGATTCCATTCTCCTCAACAGCAATAACGGTTCCCGGTTCAGCTTTCTTTTGAGCGGGTGTTTTTTTCGCCGACCATATCTTCAGGTTTTGGCCGTTAAGCGTCGTATAGGCGACAGGCCAAGGATTCAGTCCGCGCACTTGGTTATAAAGATCTTCGCCGCTTCTCGACCAGTCGATCAGCTCCTGCTCCCGTTTAATGTTCGGGGCGTAGGTCGCTTTTCCTTCGTCTTGCTGAATCGGTGTTACGTTCCCTTTAATGACGTCAGGAACGGTTTGAGATAAAAGTTTTGCGCCGGCTTTGCTTAATTTGTCATGAAGCGTTCCGACGTTATCGTTCTCTTCTATGTCCACTTCAATTTTAGAAAGCATGTCGCCTGCATCCAGTTTCTCCACCATGTACATGATGGTAACCCCGGTTTTTTTCTTGCCTTGCAAAATCGAATAATGAATCGGAGCCCCGCCCCTTAATTCCGGCAAAAGTGACGCGTGCACGTTAATACAGCCATATTTCGGGCTGTCGAGCAGCTTTTTAGGCAAGATTTGTCCGAATGCCGCTGTTACAATCAAATCGGGTTTCAATGCGAGCACTTTTTCAATTTCTTCATCCTGTCTCACTTTTTCAGGCTGAAGCACCGTTATTCCATGGCGCAGGGCCTCTTCCTTAACAGGCGGAGGCGTCATAACCTTTTTCCTTCCTTTCGGCCGGTCAGGCTGAGTGACGACCCCCACAACTTCATATCCTTCATCTATAAGCGTTCTTAAAACAGGAACAGAAAAATCAGGCGTTCCCATAAAAACGATTCTCGTCATCCAATCATCCTTCCATATCCGCTAGTTCGTCTTCTGTATAATACTTGCTTACTTTTGAAGTGAACAGCACACCGTCCAAGTGATCCATTTCATGCTGTACAGCTCTTGCTAAAAAGCCTGCCGCTTCAAAGACAAACGGTTTACCCTGCCGATTATAGGCTTGTACTTTCACATAATCGGGACGGGTAACCTCTCCGTATAAATCAGGGAAACTCAAGCAGCCTTCAATTCCCGTTTGTTTGCCGCCGCTTTCAAGAATTTCCGGATTAATCAAGTCGATTCTGCCGCTTTCTTCGCCGATATCCACAACAGCAGCTCTTTTCAAAATGCCAATTTGCGGCGCTGCCAATCCGACACCGTCCATTTCAAGCATCGTATCGTACATATCGTCAAGCAGCTTTTTTAATTTTTTATCAAAAACAGTCACAGCCTCCGCCGGTGTTTCAAGAACCTCCGCAGGATGTGTGACAATTGGTTTTACCGCCAAAATAAAGCCCTCCAACACGCAGATGTTACATCATCATATAAGGATTCATATCAATTGAAATCGTTACATGCTTTTGTTCAATATCGCGTTTATAATGTTCCAGTATCTTCTTTAATACTTCTGACAACTGGTTTTCCTGTTTGTATTTTATCACGCATTGATAGCGATATCTATCTTTGATCCTGGCAATCGGCGACGCGGCGGGTCCGAGGATTTTCGTGTCAGCGCCGCAGTTCGCTTTTAAATAATGGGCGATTTTATCGGCTATGATTGCCGTTTTTGCCACTTCCTCATGGGAAACAGTCACAAGGGCCAAATAATAATACGGAGGGTAGGACTGTTCTCTCCTGTGCCCCATTTCCTGCTGAAAGAAAGATTCATAGTCATGTGTTTTTGTCAGCTGAATGCTGTAATGGGACGGGGTATATGTCTGAATGATCACCCGGCCCAGTTTTTCATGCCGGCCGGCCCTCCCGCTTACTTGTGTTAATAGCTGAAAGGTTTTTTCGGCTGATCTGAAATCAGGGATATGAAGTGTTGTGTCAGCGCTGAGAACGCCGACAAGGGTCACATTGGGAAAATCAAGCCCCTTTGCAATCATCTGCGTACCGAGAAGAATGTCCGCTTTTCCTTCCCCGAAAGCTGATAATAGCTTTTCATGAGATCCTTTCCTCGACGTCGTGTCCACGTCCATCCGTATCACTCTCGCATTCGGCAGCACCTTTGTCAGTTCTTCTTCCACTCTCTGCGTTCCCGTTCCGAAAAAACGGATATGCTCGCTCCCGCATTCCGGACAAGTATTTGGAACCGGTTCTTCATGACCGCAATAATGGCATTTGAGTCTCTGGCCGTAACGATGATAGGTCATGGAAATATCACAGTGCGGACATTGCGGAACATAACCGCAGTCCCGGCACATGACAAATGAAGAATAGCCCCGTTTATTTAGAAACAGCACCGCCTGCTCACCCTTTGCGATCGTTTCCTCAAGCTGTTCCATCAGTTCTAAGGAAAACATAGAGCGGTTGCCGCCTCTGAGCTCTTCCCTCATGTCAACAAGAGAAACTTCAGGCATCACCTGCTGATTGACACGGCTCTTTAATGACAAAAGCTCATAAACTCCTTTTTTCGCACGGGCAAATGATTCCAGTGTCGGTGTGGCGCTTCCCAAAACGACCGGACAGCTATGGTGCTCAGCTCGTTTGATGGCCACCTCTTTCGCATGATAACGCGGCATTTCCTCCTGCTTATAGGATGATTCATGTTCTTCATCGATAATGATCATGCCAAGATTTTCAAACGGAGCGAAAATGGCTGACCTGGCGCCTACTACAAGACGGACTTCGTTTCGGTGGATTTTTCGCCATTCATCATATTTTTCTCCGGTGGACAGCCCGCTGTGCATAACGGCGACCTGGGAGCCGAAACGGCCTTTAAACCGGTTGACCATTTGCGGCGTCAGCGAAATTTCCGGGACAAGCACGATCGCCTCTTTTCCTTTCGCAAGCACTTTTTCAATTGATTGCAAATAAATCTCTGTTTTACCGCTTCCCGTAACGCCATGAAGCAGAAATACTTTATGCTCGTCTTGATCAAGCGTTTCCCGTATCGATTCGTATGCTGCACTTTGCTCATCAGTCAGCGCAAGGGGCTTCGTTTTTTTGAACATTCTGTCCTGATATGGATCTCTGTAAACCTCTTCATGGCTTTCCTGAAGCAATCCCTTTTGGATGAGGGTTTTCAGTGTGGCCGCGCTTGTATTTGTCTTTTTGCAAAGATCCGCTGCAGAAAGCTTTAATCCTTCCTGGCCGGAGATGAAAAAATGAAGAACCGCCTGCTGTTTGGAGGCGTTTTGACTCAGCCCGGCAGCCTGCTTGGCAAGCTCCTCTTTCGGCACTTTTGCCTGTATCATTCTGATCATCTTTTTATTCGTTTTTTGCTTTACTTGATATGTGACATCTATATTGCCCTTTTGAACACATTTTTGGATGAGCTTTAGCGTCTCGCGGTCGGGAATATCTGAATATAACAGGCTCTTACGCTCGGAAAACAGCCGCTCAATTTGCGGCGGAAGCGGGTCATCACCCGATATTTTCAATTCCTTTTCATATTTTGCCTTTAGTGCCGCCGGCAGCATAGCCTGAAGCGCTGTTATTTTAAATGAGAGTGTTTTGTCTGACAGCCACGAGGACAGATCCATAAGCTCTTTTGTCAGAACGGGCGTCAGGTCTAATAAATCCTCTACTTCCTTGACAGACTTTCCTGCGAGATCAGAAGTTTCTTTGACAGCAGTCACAAAGCCTTGAATTTTACGGGGACCAAACGGGACAATAACACGCATGCCTGTTTTGATCATCCCTTTTAGATTTTCCGGAATTTTGTAATCAAAGGGCCTGTCGATGTTTTTTGTGCTGACATCCACGATGACTTCTGCAAAATTCATGACCGCTCCACGCTCTGTTCTGAAAACGCAACAATTTCTCTGAAAATTTCTAGAGAGACGTCAAACTTAGACAGTATCGGCAGCTCGCGTCTGCGCCCGTCTTTGAAAAAGAACGTGACAAGGTTTGTATCAGCGCCAAAGCCGGCACCTGCTGTTTTCACATTATTGGCTACGATCATATCAAGATTTTTCGTGTCGAGTTTTTTTCGTGCATAATGCTCGACGTCTTGTGTTTCTGCTGCGAACCCGACTAATATCTGCCGCTGTTTTTTCCCGCCAAGCTCTTTTAAAATATCCCCGGTCCGCTTCAGTTCAATAACAAGCGAGCCGTCTTTCTTTTTCATTTTATGGTCTGATACTGATGTTGGCGTAAAATCGGCAACCGCAGCCGTTTTAATGACGATGTCGCTTGAGTCGAATACAGAGAGCACGGCCTCACGCATATCCGCAGCAGTCTGGACGCTGATCAATTCATGCAGCCCTTTTGGCGGATCAATGGATACCGGGCCAGAGATTAGGGTCACGCGCGCTCCGAGGCTAATTGCGGCCTCTGCTGCGGCATAGCCCATTTTCCCGGTCGATTTGTTTGTAAAGAATCGAACCGGATCAACAGGTTCACGTGTCGGACCGGCTGTGATGACAACATGCTTTCCCTCGAGCGGAGCGTTTGTCTCTTCTGAAAAATGGCTTTCAGCGAGCTTCACGATATTCTCTGGTTCTTCCAATCTTCCTTTTCCGACGTACCCGCATGCTAAATAACCTTCACTTGGCTCAATAAAACGAAAGCCGTCTTGGTATAGGACTGAAATATTGCGCTTAACCGCCGGATGGTCATACATATGCACATTCATGGCCGGCGCAATCCAAACGGGTGCCTCCGACGCTAAAAGCGTTGTCGTCAGCATGTCATCTGCCAGCCCGTTGGCTAATTTGCCAATAACATTGGCTGTTGCGGGGGCAACGATGATGAGATCTGCCCAGTCAGCCGCATCAATATGGGATATGACGCTTGGATTTTGTTCTTTAAATGTGTCTGTATATACTTCATGGCGGCTTAACGCCTGAAAAGTCAGCGGAGAGACGAATTGACATGCCGATTCCGTCATAATGACTTTTACGTTTGCTCCGGCCTGCACAAGCTTGCTCGTTAATGCACACGCTTTATAAACGGCAATTCCTCCGCTCACACAAAGTAATATATTTCGATTATTAAGCAATGATTTCTCCCCCTTTTTTACACCGTTCACACAAAACCTACGGAAAAAAATAACAACCTATACTTGTCATAGGTTGCTACTTGTGTGCTGCTATTCGCGGTCTTCCTTTTCAATCAAAAGCAGGCCGGCATCAATTTCTTCCAATGCTTTGCCTACATATTTGTGTGAAATGGTATGCTCAATCTGCTGGTCCTTTTTGATTTGCATTTCACGCGCGCGTCTTGCAGAAACAGTCACCAGCGTGTATTTTGAATCTAATTTATTCATTAATGAATCGATTGACGGATCTAACATAAGTTATTCTACCTCCAGCATTTTCTTATATCTCGGAGCAATGCGTTCACGCTTTAAATGCTCCGCGAGGACAATTGCTTTAATTTTCTCGCAAGCTGTCTCAATGTTGTCATTTTCAACGACATAATCGTAAGCGTCCATCATTTCGATCTCAGCCTTAGCAGCTTTCATCCGATTTTCAATCAGGGCGTCTGTCTCGGTTCCTCTTGTGACAATTCTGTTTTTCAGTTCAGAAAGGCTCGGAGGCGCCAGGAAAATAAACAGACCTTCCGGGAAAGCGTTTCTCACTTGAAGCGCACCCTGGACTTCGATCTCCAAAAAGACGTCTTTTCCCTCTTGGAGCGTTTGTTCGACATAATCGACGGGCGTGCCGTAATAATTTCCGACATACTCAGCCCATTCAAGCAGCTTGTTATTTGCAATCATCTGCTCGAACTCATCCCTTGTTTTGAAGAAATAATCGACTCCGTCTGTCTCTCCCGCTCTCGGGCTTCTCGTCGTCACTGAAATCGAATATTCAAATTTTGTATCCTCTTGTGAAAATATTGCTTGCCTTACCGTTCCTTTACCAACTCCTGAGGGACCTGAGAGAACGATTAATAACCCTCTTTCTTTCATGCGGCAATTATCCCTGCCCTTCATCCATAATTTCTTCTTTAACTGAAAGTCTGTGTGCAACTGTCTCAGGCTGGACGGCAGATAAGATAATGTGATCACTATCCATGACGACAACTGCACGGGTTCTTCGTCCGTATGTAGCGTCAATTAGCATTCCGCGGTCTCTTGCATCCTGAATCATCCGTTTTATTGGCGCAGACTCCGGGCTGACAATCGAAATCATCCGATTGGCGGAGATGATATTCCCAAATCCGATATTAATCAGTTTAATCGTCATCTTCTACGTTCCCCCTGTAAAATAGACGTCTCTAGTCTAGCCTAGAGAGACCGTCTGTAAACAATACGCACAGTCGCTATTCTATATTTTGCACTTGTTCTTTTATTTTTTCAATAGAACTTTTCATTTCGACGACAAGCTTTGTGATCTGATGATCATTTGCTTTTGAGCCGATGGTGTTTACTTCGCGGTTAAGCTCCTGTACGAGGAAGTCGAGTTTTCGTCCGACAATTCCTCCTTCAGCCAATATATCACGGAATTGTGCGAAATGGCTCTTCAGCCTGGTAATCTCCTCCGTAATGTCAGAACGATCCGCAAAGATGGCGCATTCCGTTATCAGCCTGCTCTCGTCCAGCGCATCTTCCGTCCATTCCTTCATCCTGGTGTACAGCCGCTCCTGATATTGTTTCACAACCGCGGGAGCATGCGCTTTCACCTGTGCGGCAAGCGTTTCAAGCCGGTCGAGATGTTCGAGGCAGTCTTCCTTTAGAAGCAGCCCTTCTTTTGTCCGCATCTCACAAAGGCCTTTCACCGCTTCCTCAACGGCCTCCGTTAAAAATTCCTCAAGCTTGTCGTGCTGTGTTTGTTTTTCACGGATTTGCACCGCTTGCTCTAACTGTAACAATTCCATAACACCAGGTTCAGCGGTTAAGCTGTAGCGTTTTTTTATTTCACCGGCAGCGGTGACAAACTCATCCAGCAGCGCCCAATCAACCTTTACGCTTCTCTGTACGAGCGACTCGCTGTCAACGGATACAAAAAGCTCAATTCTGCCGCGCTGTATATTCTGTAAAATAATCTGTTTCAGTTTATCTTCTAAATATAGCAAAGGCCTGGGCAAACGAGCATTGACTTCTTTGAACCGATAGTTCACAGATTTCAACTCAACGGTTACAGAGAGATCATCTTGTGTTTTGCTTGCTGTGCCGAAGCCTGTCATACTCCGTATCATATCAAACACCCAATTCTTCCCTGTTCTCAAAATAAAAAGGCAATAGACATGCTATTACCCCTAAGATTATATCATACGAATTTATTTTTTTCTTGTCAAAAGTGACCCGGCCAGCAAAAAAGTAGGAATGGCCGACATACCGATCACTAAAAGCCAGTCTCCCGGTTTTATCGGAACGGTGTGGAAAATCGGCTGGAGCGCAGGATAGTAGATGACGATAACCATGAGCAAAATGGATGACAGAACCGCTCCTATTAAATATAGATTTTCAAACGGATTTCTATCAAAAATGGACGTTTCGCTTCTGCAGTCAAAAACATGAATCAGCTGGGCAAGCACCAATGTCGCAAACGCAACCGTCTGGGCATATGCCAAATTTTCAGGATTGCGGTGATACACGATAATGAAAGCCAGCAGTGTTGCGATACCTATTAAGAACCCTCTTGATATAACCTTCCATCCAAGCTTCCTGGCAAAAACCCCTTCTTTCGGCTGACGCGGCTTCCGTTTCATCACGTCGCCTTCCGGCTGGTCCATCCCGAGCGCCATGGCCGGCAGTCCGTCCGTCACCAGGTTCACCCACAAAATTTGAATCGGCACCAGCGGCAGCGGCAGTGCCAAGAGCATGGCAAAGAGCATGACTAAAATTTCTCCGACATTTGATGCCAGCAGGTACCGGACAAACTTTCTAATATTTTCATAGATATTCCGGCCTTCTTTAATCGCTGATTTGATGGTTGCGAAATTATCATCGACGAGAACGAGCGATGAGGCTTCTTTCGCTACATCTGTTCCTGTAATACCCATGGCCACGCCGATGTCAGCCTGTTTGATGGCAGGGGCGTCATTTACTCCGTCACCTGTCATGGCGACGATGTGGCCGTTTTCCTGATACGCTTTTACAATTTTCAACTTATGTTCAGGCGATACACGGGCAAATACATACACGTCATCGACAACACCTGCAAGCTCTTCGGATGAAAGCTCATTGAGCATCTGGCCGTCCATGATTTTTCCGCGTTTCGGAAGCAGGCGCAAATCTTTCGCGATTGCTTTGGCGGTTTCAACATGATCTCCTGTTATCATGACCGTTTTAATTCCCGCTTCCCGGCATTCTTTAATTGCCTGTCTGACTTCCGGCCGCGGCGGATCAATGATGCCGGAAAGCCCAAGCAAGGTCAGGTCTTTTTCAGCCTGCTCCATCGTCGGTTTTTCCCCGGCTTTCAGCGGTTTAAAGGCAACAGCGATTGTTCTGAGCGCCTGCGAAGCCAAATCTTTCAATACGGCATCCGCTTCTGACTTTCTCCCTTTAGTAAAAAGCTCAGCCGATCCGCCGTAAAAAATGTTGGCGGAACGCTGCATCAGTACATCGGGCGCGCCTTTGGTGATCACGTATTGTTTTTTGTCCCTGTCCTCCACGATGACAGTCATCATCTTGCGGTCGGAATCGAACGGAAACTCTTCTATCACCCGGTAATGAGATTGTACAAAGTCATTAGAAAAGCCAGCTTTTCTTGCTGCCGTCAAAAGAGCCCCTTCTGTCGGATCGCCGTCAAGAATATATTCGCCGTCTTTTTTCTCAATAATCGATGTGTTACACAGCGCGCCATATAATAGCATCTGCTGAAGCGGTTTATGATGGTCTGCGCTTGTTTCTTTTCCGTTAAGTGTAAAAGCCCCTTTCGGCTCGTAACCGACTCCTGATACATTCCATGTCTTCCCGCCTGACCAAACGTGTGTGACTGTCATTTTGTTCTGGGTCATGGTGCCCGTTTTGTCTGAACAAATAATAGACGCGCACCCGAGCGTTTCAACGGCAGGCAGTTTTCTGACAATCGATTTCTGTTTAATCATCCGCTGTACGCCGAGTGACAAAGCCACTGTGACGATTGCCGGCAGCCCCTCCGGAATGGCGGCTACTGCCAATGACACACCGGCTAAAAACATACTGTACAGGTCATGTCCTTGAATGACGCCGACAGCTACGACAAGAACGGTCAGCAGCAAAGCAACGACGATTAAGATTTTCCCCAGCTGCTCCAGCCTTCTTTGCAGCGGTGTAGAAAAAGTTCCCGCTGATTCAAGCATGTCAGCAATTTTTCCCATAGCCGTCTTCATTCCTGTGCCTACAACAATGCCGACACCGCTTCCTCGCGTGACGATCGTCCCCATAAAGGCCATATTTGTAATATCACCAAGCGAGACATCGGGCTTTTTCAACTTATCCGCATGTTTGACAACCGGCAGGGATTCTCCGGTTAATGCGGACTCTTCAATTTCAAGGCTCTTCGCCTCGACAATCCGGACATCTGCGCCAATTCGGTCGCCGCTTGCAAATTTCACAATATCACCGGGCACAAGCTCTTTTGAAGGGATTTTCGCCCAGCTTCCCTCCCTGAGCGCCATGACATGCGGTGTCGATAACTCTTTTAAAGCTTGCAGCGATTGTTCAGCGCGCCTTTCTTGAAAAAACCCAAGTATACCATTGACAAATACAATCGCAATAATGGCGATTGCGTCTACATATTCGCCCAGAAAACCGGAAATGAGAGTCGCCGCAAGCAGCACAAGCACCATAAAATCCTTAAACTGTGAGAAAAACAAAACAAGCGCTGATGTTTTTTTGCCTTCTTGCAGCTCGTTCGGCCCGTGCGTTTCGAGGCGCTTTTTCACCTCTTTCTCTGTTAAACCCTGTTTCATGGACGTGTTTGTTGCTTCTACCAAATCGGTTTGTTCCATTTCATGAAACTTCATTCGACTCGTCCACTCCCCTGCTTTCTTTAGAGATATCACTCTATAAGCAAGCTTATTCTGACTCGTCCCATTTCATGCTATAATTATCGAATGCAGGATTTAATAAGAAGAGGGTGTTTTGCATATGTCGTTTGATGGCATGTTTACATACGGAATGACACACGAATTAAATGAACGGATTACAGGAGGACGGATTACAAAAATCCATCAGCCTTTTAAACATGATGTAATTTTTCATATCCGGGCCAACGGAAAAAACCAAAAATTATTATTATCAGCCCACCCAAGCTATTCACGGGTGCACCTGACAAATCAGACGTATGAAAATCCGAGCGAGCCGCCTATGTTTTGTATGTTGCTGAGAAAGCACATCGAGGGAGGCTTTATTGAAAGCATTGAACAATCAGGCATGGACAGAATTATGATATTCCATATTAAAAGCCGGAATGAAATCGGGGATGAAACCGTCCGTAAGCTTTATGTTGAAATTATGGGCCGCCACAGCAATATTATTCTTACGGACGGGCTTGAAAATACCATCATAGACGGGCTTAAACATTTATCACCGTCTGTTAACAGCTACCGGACCGTGCTGCCGGGTTATGATTATAAAGTGCCGCCCGCGCAAAATAAGATGTCTCCTTTGGAGGCAACTGAGGATGATATTCTGCGGCATCTCAGCTTTCAGGAAGGCAAGCTTGACAAACAGATCGTTGATACGTTTTCCGGCGTCTCCCCGCTTTTTGCAAAAGAAGCTGTTTTCAGGGCCGGGCTCGCAAACAAAGTTACATTGCCTAAAGCGCTTTTGGATCTCTTTGGCACAATGAAAGAGTGTAAGTTCGCACCAGAACTTACAACGGCAAACGGGAAGGAATATTTCTATCTTCTTAAGCTGACCCACCTGAAAGGGGACGGACGCCGTTTCGATTCGCTCAGTGAACTGTTAGACCGTTTTTATTTTGGAAAAGCAGAGCGTGACCGGGTGAAACAGCAGGCTCAGGATCTTGAACGTTTTGTGGCGAACGAACGGAAAAAGAACGCAAATAAAATCAAGAAACTGGAAAGAACACTTCAGCATTCCGAGAACGCAAAAGAATATCAGCTCTATGGAGAACTGCTGACAGCCAATTTGTTCAGGCTGAAAAAAGGCGATAAAGAGGCCGATGTCACAAATTATTATGAAGAGGAAAGCCCGCTCATCACCATTCCTCTGAATCCGAACAAAACGCCTTCCGAAAACGCGCAGGCGTACTTTACAAAGTATCAAAAGGCGAAGAACTCAGTTGCTGTCGTAAAAGAACAGATCAGCCTTGCAGAAAAAGAGATTGAATACTTTGATCAGCTCATTCAGCAGCTGTCCTCCGCCTCTCCAAGAGACATAAGTGAAATACGGGAAGAGCTAGTGGAAGGAAAATATTTGCGGCCTAAGCAGCAAAGAGGACAGAAAAAACAAAAGCAGCACACGCCTGTTCTAGAAACATATGAATCCTCAACAGGACTTACGATTTTAGTCGGGAAAAACAATAAACAAAATGAGTATTTAACAACAAAAGCCGCTGCAAGAGACGATATTTGGCTGCATACCAAAGATATCCCTGGTTCTCATGTAGTGATCCGAAACAGTGATCCGGATGAGCAGTCCATCCTTGAAGCAGCTACGATCGCAGCCTATTTTTCTAAAGCAAAAGAATCCGGCTCTGTTCCGGTGGATTATACAAAGATCAGACATGTGAAAAAGCCAAACGGAGCAAAGCCCGGTTTTGTCACTTATGACAGCCAGCATACCGTGTTTGTAACACCAGATGCTGATGTCGTGATCCAGCTGAAAAAAAGCTGATGTTTTGTAGGTGTAAGGGCTGACAGCATAGCATTCTTTCGCTCTGCTGCTTCGCAATTTGATCAACGACAAAGAACTGCCGTGTATGCGGCAGTTCTTTATGTATTTCTTCTTTTTTTATATAGTCTCTCAACCTCAAGAATACATTCCTCGTCAATCAGCTGATCAATTTTTTCTGCAAGCAGCTTTGTGTGCTTCGGACTGGCTCCATTTGTGGCAACTGAAACCTTAATATGCCCTTTTTGGACGATTTTCGGCATATACACGTTGCCAAGCTCTGCGGCACTCACACAATTGACAAGCTGAGAAGGAGAGGCGTTCTTTGCGATCTGCTCATTGACGCCTGCGTCATCTGTAGCGGCAATAATCAGAAATGCCTCGCGGAGGTCTTCTTGGTCAATTTTCCGCGGTATCCAACGGATCTGATGTTCCTCTGCCATCACCTTGATTTCAGGCAGCGCGCGCGGACTGATCAGGGTGATATCCGCCCCTTCGGTAAGCACCGTTTTCACCCTGCGCAGGGCAATCTTTCCGCCGCCCGCTATTACGACCTTCCTGTCACGCAGGCTAATGTGAAGCGGCAGCATATAAACCTCTGTCAAAATAAAACTGACCGTTTTGATTTTCTATGGTTTCATTCACACGATGTAAAAAGGCGGTTTTTACATGAGGATGAAAACCGAGATATGCGGCGAGATAGATATGCGGATTAACGTCTCGAAGCTTTTTCACTTCTTTCTCAATCTCACTCATCAGCATACCGGTAAACAGCAAGTACGGCACAACAAAGACCGGAGTGCCGTCACCTTGTTTCAATTGTGAAAAAACGTTCCGATAATTCGGTTTGCACGCGGTTAAAAAACAGGGCATTACTTCTTTGACAGGCGCCATCCGTTGAAGGCGCTCGGCGATTTCTGTGACATCTTTTTTCACGGCGGGATCTGAACTCCCTCTGCCAATCAGCACAACTCGTGCGTTTTCATAAGGAGCACCTGTTTCTTCTAAACGATTGCACACTGCTTTAACCACTTCATCGTCTACCCCGATCGGCTTACCGTATGTGATGTTGACTGCAGGATAACGGGCGGCAGCGCACGCAATTTCTTCGGGAATATCTTTCTTTGCATGAGCTGCCGTTAAAAGAAGCAGAGGCACCACCGCTATGTGAGTGGCACCTTGCTTTATACATGCTTCAAAGCCCGTCTTAATTGACGGCTCCTGCAATTCTAAAAAACTGATTTCCTGAATTGGCGCGGAGACATGCGCCTTGCATCCTTGTAAAAATGCTGCCGCTTCTTTTTGCGCCTGTTTCAGCCGGCTTCCATGACCAACGTATAATACTGCTTGTTTCATATTACAGCGCCTCGCTCAAATCTTGTTTTTTTACATCTGATTCAAACCATTCAAGCTTATAATGAAAATTCACAACATCACCAATGACGATTAAACTCGGATTCTTGATGTCTTTATTTATCACTGTTTCTGAAAGAGTATCCAATGTACAGATGACAGATTTTTGTTTATCCGTTGTGCCCCAATGGATAAAGGCTGCCGGTGTCGCGCCGTCACGCCCGTTTTCTAGAAGAAGCCTTTCAATCTGCCTGACATTTTTGATTCCCATATAGATGACAAGGGTATCAATACCTGTCGCCAGCGCTTTCCATTTTTCCTCAAAGTTTTCTTCTTTTTGATAGTGCCCTGTCACAAACGCCACGTTTGAGCTTGCATCCCTGTGAGTGACGGGAATGCCGGCGTAAGCCGGTGCTGCGATGCCTGAGGTAATGCCCGGCACAATCTCAAAAGGAATCCCGTGTTCGGCAAGGCTTTCCGCTTCTTCTCCCCCTCTGCCGAACACAAAAGGGTCTCCGCCTTTCAGCCTTACAACAGTTTTTCCCTTTTTAGCATACTTCACCAGAAAACGATTGATGGTTTCCTGCTTCATGGTATGAAGATCCGGAAGCTTTCCGCAGTAGATCAGGTCGGCTTGTTCTTTAGCATATTGTAAAATATCTTTGTTTACTAATCTGTCGTATAAGATCACATCAGCTTTTTGAATGGCTTTCAGTGCTTTGATCGTCAGTAAATCAGGGTCTCCGGGACCTGCTCCAACGATATATACTTTCCCCATCAGCAACTCCCCCCGATCAGTTCGAAATCTTCCAGAACTTATATCGTTCCGTATGTTATTCTTTTCAGCCAGACAGATTTCAGTCAGATCGTCTTCATTCAATTTCATTCGCAGCGGCACGAGCTCCATAAAGCTGGCAAAGATGAAATTGTCTTTCCTATTTGTGAACTTGACATCTCACAAATAAAATTGATTCTGTCCTATCCTTTTAGTTCAGGTTCTTTTTCACAAATTCGATCAGCTGCTTTTTGCACTCTTCGCGCTCATTTTGTCCTGAATCCAGAACGAGCTCCGGCGCTTTCGGCTCCTCGTACGGTGAATCAATGCCTGTAAAAAACGGAATTTCACCGTTTCGCGCTTTTTTATAAAGGCCTTTCGGATCTCTTTGTTCACAAATATCAAGGTCGCATTTAATGTAGATTTCATAAAATTCGCCCTCATCAACCAGCTGGCGAACCTGCTTGCGGTCTTCACGGAACGGCGAGATAAAAGCTGTAATCACGATGGTGCCCTGCTGAACGAAAAGCTTTGCAACTTCTCCGATTCTGCGGATATTTTCTTTTCGGTCTTCGTCAGAAAAGCCCAAGTCATTGTTTAAGCCGTGGCGGATATTATCCCCGTCGAGCACAACCACTTGATAGCCCTGTTCAAACAGTTCGCGGGCTGCCGCATTAGCGATTGTTGATTTGCCGGAACCGCTCAGCCCTGTCAGCCAGAGAATAGAGCTTTGATGTTTATTTTTTTGCTGATATTCTTCTTTTGTAATTGAGGCTTCATGCCATACGATATCACGATTCGTCAAAGTTGCTCCTCCTTAGGACACGCCTGCTTCTTCTTTTTTCTTTAATCCTTTGATCAATACTTCAACAACGTGAGACCGGCTGAATTCTGCGGGCGGCATGATACCGTCTCTGAGCATTTCCCTCACTTTTGTGCCGGATAAAATGACATGATGCTCCCTGCCGTGCGGGCATGTTTTCGCAGTCGCCATGTTTCCGCATTTTTCGCAGAAAAAGCTGTGCTCAAACTTCATTGGCGTAATGCCGAGTTCTTCCGGTGTGAACTGTTCGAAAAGCTCTTGAGCCTCGTAAGTACTGTAGTAGTCGCCGACGCCGGCGTGGTCGCGGCCGACGATGAAATGGGTGCAGCCATAATTTTTTCTTACGAGTGCGTGGAAGATGGCTTCTCTTGGACCTGCATAACGCATCGCAGCTAAAAATACGCCAAGGAACACACGATCTTTCGGATAATAGTTTTCGAGCAGCACCTGATAGCTTTCCATACGCACATCAGCCGGAATGTCGTCTGATTTTGTCTCTCCGACAAGCGGGTTCAAAAACAAACCGTCTACTGTTTCCAGCGCTGTCTTTTGAATATATTCATGCGCTCTGTGAACCGGGTTCCTCGTTTGGAATCCAACAATCGTTTTCCAGCCGTTTTCAGCAAACTGGCGTCTCGTCTCCTGCGGTTCAAACGTGAATTCTGGAAATTGCTTTGAAGCTTTCTTAATCAGCGTAATCGGCCCACCGACATACGTATCGCCGCGGCTGAAAAGTTTTTTCACACCCGGATGCTCACGATCATTTGTTTTATAAACATTCACAGCTTCTTTTTGTTTATCAGGCACATACAAGTCTTCAATCTGAACGACGCCGTATGTTTCTCCTTCATACGTTAACTTTACAGTTTCACCGATTTCAAGTTCTGCCGCTTTTTGCGAATCAACCGGCAGCGTAATTGGAAGAGACCAGACAACACCAGATGACAAACGCATGTTTTCAACAACTGACACGTAGTCTTTTTCAGTGAAGAAGCCTTCAATCGGGCTGTATGCGCCTATCCCAATCAGTTCTAAATCAGCAAATGAAATTAAATCAAGCTCTATTTCTTTCTGAATCTCTTTCACATTATACATCTCATTTACACGATTAACTAATGTTCCTCCGTGCGGTGCTAAACTCATAATTTATATTTCCTCCTAGTTAACAGATAAATAAACTCAGATTAATAATTAAATTCCTCCGCCCTGCTCATGAACCGAGCGGCTCTCTTTACGGATAGCTTTCATCAGACTGACTGCGCCGCCGGCTGCTAAAAGCACGCTGGCCATCATAAAGACTGAATAATAATCCCCTTTCAGGAACAGGGATACAAGCAGATACGATGTGGATAATGATAAAAACGGCGAGACAACCCAGACTTTCAGCATGGTTCTTACCACTTGTTTATGAAATACATTGGGCCCGTTTTTCGCCATTCCAATTCCGATAATAGACGAAGACGTGACTTGTGCGAGCGGCACCGGCAGACCGAATACAGAGCTGATGATGACCAGTCCGGCTCCTGTTCCGGATAGCAGAATGCCTTCCCCTTTTGAAAATTTCGTTATTTTCTTGCCGTTGGTTTCTAATACACGCCCGCCTAATAACAGTGCTCCAAGCGCTACAAATATCCCCCCGTACAGGGTACCTTTTGTTACATCTAAGACACCTGCGGCAACCAACGGGCCTACAGCGTTGGCGACGTTGTTCATTCCTGCCGAAAAGGCTTCGAAAAATCCGGCAAACAACAGGATAATCCCAAGTGTTTTTTGCTTTCTGGAAGATTTCACTTCAATCTTAAAGAATTGAAACAGCTTTGAAACGAAAAATGTGAAACAAAATGCGACAAACGGAACGAGAATCCAAAATACAACGATCATGAGTAAATTGTTCAGAAACAATACTTTATATGCTACTCCTACACCGACAACTGCTCCGACCGTTACTTCACTTGTTGATAAAGGAATCCCCAGTACATTAGCCGTAAAGAGCGATAATGCCGCAGCGCCGATAATAATACAAACAATTGTCAATGTAATCGATTGTTCCGGTATAATGCCAGAGCTGATTGTTTTCACAACCTCGCCGCCGCCGATGACGGCACCCGATAACACCCCGGCCGCACATATGAGCAAAGCGTACAGTTTCTTTCTGACAGCTCCTGATCCGTAAGCAACTCCCATTGAAGCCGCAGCGCCGCTTGCTCCGATATTGATTGCGAAAAACAAGCTAAATAAAATAGCGGCTAGTTCCATTGCGCAGCTCCTTACTCATGCAATCCGCATTCCGTTTTCGCCGAACCGTTCCATCTGCCGGCACGCAGGTCTTCCGCAGTAAACGCCGGTGAGGTGCAAGGCTCACAGCCTATGCTTGGATATCCTTGATCGTGCAATGGGTTGTAATCTAATTCATTCTTGGAGGTATATCTCCAAATGTCTTTCCATGTCCAATGGATAAGCGGGCATACTTTAATTGATTTGAATTTTTCATCTTTATTTAAGAAGTTTGTATTGGCGCGGCTTGGTCCTTGATCCCGGCGTAATCCAGACAGCCATGCCGGATGACCTGAAAGCGCTTCTCTTAATGGAACAACTTTTCTGATATGGCAGCACTTGTTGGGCTCCCGTTCCCACAGCTTATCTCCGTGGGCCTCCGCTTGCTCTTCTACAGTCAGATCCGGTTTTTTCAAAATGATATTCAGGCCCGGATAACGTTCTTTGACACGCTCAATCGTCTCGTACGTTTCTTTGAAATGCAGGCCTGTATCAAGAAAGACGATTTCCGCATCTTTTTTCACTTTATAAATTAAGTCAATGAGGACGATTCCTTCAATACCAAAGCTGCATGCGTAAACGAGCTGATCGCCGTAATGGCCGTACGCCCATTTTAATACTGACAGCGCACCTTTATAAGAATCATCTTCTTGAAATGTAATAGTCGGCTCTTCCCAAGTTTCATACGTAAACATTTTTCTTCCTCCTTTCGGAGACAAACAAACAGTCGTTTTTCTGCCGGTTGTCTTTACCAATAGTGATTTTAAACATCAGGATAAAGAGTAAGTATGGTTTGTTTTATAACACCTTTTCCAGAAAGGTGCTATTTCCGGCTGTTGCCAACCCCCACTTGGCAGTCCCTCCTTGCCTCTCTTAAAATAAAAAACTTTCAATCCAGCGGAAAGAAAGAAAGGAACTGCATGCGCCCTTATCTTCCAAAATGGAATACATTTTGCTGGAAGTAGCACCTTACATTTTATGCAGGTTGCCGGGCTTCATAGGTCCAGTCCCTCAGCCGCTCTTGATAAGTTTTTTAGATTTGTATTAAATTTTAGCACAATTCTAACAAAAGTCAACCCGAGTTTTTTTATAGGATTAATGAAAATAAAAAAACAGGCCAAATGGCCTGTTTTACCTGTGATTTACTCATGTTTTTTTCAAATGATATGTTGATTTATTGCTTAATCCAATCTTTTGACTCGGGATTCAATTTCCATGTTTGCAACTTTTTTAAATCTGCTGAGTGAATTTTTTCATTTTGAAGGGCTACTTCTGTCAGCGTGTCATAGTCTGTCAGTGAATAGTACGGTATCTTTGCTTTTTCAAAGGCTTCACTTGCTTTAGGAAGACCATATGTGAAAATAGATACCACGCCAAGCACGTCACATCCCGCTGCCTGTAAAGCAGCTGCTGCTTCAAGCACGCTGCCTCCTGTAGAAATTAAGTCCTCAATAACTACCGTTTTTTGGCCTTTTTCTACGGCTCCTTCAATTTGGTTTCCTTTGCCGTGGGCTTTCGGCTTGCTTCTCACATAACACATTGGCAGCTTCAGGCGATCGGCGGCCAAGGCGGCATGGGGAATACCGGCAGTTGCTGTCCCCGCGATCATCTCAGCTTCAGGAAACTGCTGCCGGACAAGCTGAGTAAGGCCTTGGGCCACATCATTTCTCACCTCAGGAAATGACAGAGTGAGACGGTTGTCACAATAAATAGGAGATAAAATGCCGCTTGCCCATGTAAAAGGCTCATTCGGGCGTAAAAATACAGCTTCAATATCTAGCAGATGTTTGGCGATGACTTGTTTCATTGACTGATACCCTCCCATTCGAGTCTGATTGTTTCATAAGCTTTTACCGGGTTGTCCGCTTTTGTAATAGACCGCCCGACCACAATAGCGGACGATCCTTTTTCTCTTGCAACGGCGGGCGTCGCCACGCGGACCTGGTCATTTGCGGCATCTTCAGACAACCGAATGCCCGGTGTCACGGTGAGAAATGACGGCGATACTTGTTCATAAATCGCTCCTGCTTCGTGAACCGAACATACCACGCCGTCCAATCCGCTCTCTTCGGCCTGCTTGCTGTAATGCACAACTGTTTCTAAAAGAGGATTTTTAATCCAAAGTTCTTCTTTCAACATATGTTCTGATGTGCTTGTCAGCTGGGTAACCGCGATAAGTGACGGGCGTTTTTTGCCTGATGCCGTTCCTTCTTCCAATCCCTCAACTGCGGCTTCCATCATCTTTTTGCCGCCGGCCGCGTGAACATTGACGAGATCTACCCCAAGACCGGCCAGCCGTTTCATTGCTTTATTTACAGTAGTCGGAATGTCGTGGAGCTTTAAATCTAAAAACAGCTCGCAATTGCGTTCTTTCAGAAGCTTAATAATACGCGGCCCTTCTTGATAAAAAAGCTCCATTCCAACCTTCACAAACAGCTGTTCATTGTGAAAGGGCTGTAAAAAGGCCAATGTTTCTTCTGCTGTGGCGAAATCAAGCGCGACGATAGGCAGGTTTTTGTTCATCATTCCAGCTCCTTCCAATACATTCTACCACTGATTGATATCCGTATTTCTGTAAAACATCAGGGAGCTGCCCAATGATTTCCGGACATGCAAAAGGATTTACAAAGTTGGCAGTTCCGACAGCGACAGCGCTGGCTCCTGCCAGAAGGAATTCAAACGCGTCTTCAGCTGTCTGAACGCCTCCCATTCCAATAATCGGAATATTGACGGCCTGACTGACCTCATATACCATCCGAATCGCTACAGGTTTTACCGCAGGACCTGAAAGCCCTCCCGTTTTATTGGCTAAAATCGGCCGGCCTGTTTTTAAATCTAGCCTCATACCGATTAAGGTGTTAATCATAGTAAGACCGTCAGCCCCAGCCTCTTCAATCGCAACCGCAATTTCTGCGATGTTGGCGACATTTGGGGAAAGCTTCACATAGACAGGCACTTGGGAAACTTTTTTTACCGCCTTTGTCAATTCTGCGGCCATTGCCGGGTTTGTTCCAAAGGCGATTCCGCCGGTTTTTACGTTCGGACAGGAAATATTCAGTTCAAGCGCATTTACATTAGGCGCTTTGCTGATTTGCTCCGCCACTTCAACATAATCTTCAACTTGAGAACCGGCCACATTTGCAATGATAGGTGTATCAAATTGTTCAAGCCAGGTCAGCTCGTTGTGCAATACGCTTTCGAGACCCGGGTTTTGCAGACCAATCGCATTAAGCATGCCAGCGCCTGTTTCGGCAACCCTAGGAGTAGGATTTCCGAAACGCGGCTCCTTTGTCGTTGCTTTGATCATAATCGCTCCGAGACAAGATAAATCATAAAATCGGGCGAATTCTTTACCAAAACCGAAACAGCCTGAAGCCGGTATGATGGGATTTTTTAATTGAAGCCCCGGCAATTCCACCTTTAACATTACAGCGCCACCTCCTGAGCTTTGAATACCGGACCGTCAAGACAGACCTTCACATATGATGTCTCGCTCTTGTTTGTATGGCACACGCAGGCAAAGCACGCCCCAATTCCGCAGCCCATCCGTTCTTCCATTGAAAGATAAACCTCTTTATGGGCGTATTCTTGCTTTAATGCCTTCAGCATTGGTGTGGGACCGCAACTGAGAAGCACGTCAAATTCGAGATTTTGCTCCCTGATTACATCGGTCACATAACCTTTTGTTCCATGAGTCCCGTCGGCTGTCGCTATATACGTGTCTCCGTATCGTCGGCATTCCTCTTCATAAAATACATCCTTAGCTGACTGAAAGCCCAAAACGTGAACCACCTTTACGCCTTTTTGTTTCAAGCGTTTTGACAGCTCTTGGAGAGGCGGGACTCCGACGCCTCCCCCTACTAATAAAGCTGTTTTTCCGGCTTCGATTTCGTTAACGGGAAATCCGTTGCCTAAAGGGCCGAGGACATCTACACGGTCTCCTTGCTGCTTTAGAGATAAAAGCCCCGTCCCTTCTCCGTCTTTTCGGTAAATAATCGTTACTTCATGCCTCTCTGTATCAACATCAGCAATACTGATAGGTCTTCTTAAAAGCGGAGTCACCGCTTCGCTCACTTTAAGGTGCAGGAATTGCCCGGGCGTTGTAAACGTCTGGACAAGATCCCCTTTCAGCACCATTTGATAGATTCGGTCTGCAACTTCTTCATTGGAACGAACGGTTAAATACGCTTTTTTCATATCGAGATTGCCGCCTCCTGGTTAGAGTTGACCGCCGGCATATGATCCGCCCGAAACGTCATGCTTTCTAATACTCGCAAGATAGCTTCTGCCGTGTCTAAAGATGTCAGGCAGGCAACGCCGTTTTCCACTGATTCACGTCTGATTCTGAATCCGTCTCTTGCCGGCTGCTTTCCTTTTGTGAGCGTATTGATGACAAATTGCGCTTCTCCGCTTCTTATGACATCAAGAAGATTCGGCCCGTCCTGACCAATTTTCCCTACAACCTTCGAAGGGATGGACGCATCTTTTAAATATCCTGCCGTTCCTTCCGTCGCCAAAATGTTGTAGCCGATCGCGTGGAAGCGCTTCGCGATGGCAAGCCCTTCTTCTTTGTCTTTATCCGCTACAGTTAAGAGAACGGAACCATAGTTAGGAATTTGAATGCCTGAGGCGATCAGACCTTTGTACAGCGCCTTTTCGACTGTAGAATCTTTGCCCATGACCTCACCTGTTGACTTCATTTCAGGGCCGAGTGTAATGTCGACTCTTCTCAGCTTCGCGAAGGAGAACACCGGCACTTTTACATATACGCCTTGCTGTTCCGGCTGAAGCCCCTCTTTGTAGCCAAACTCATCCAGTTTTTGTCCGAGAATAACTTTTGTTGCAAGATTCGCCATCGGAATTCCGGTGATTTTGCTCAAAAACGGAACAGTTCTGCTTGATCTCGGATTGACTTCGAGAACATATACTTCGCCTTTTGAAAGAACGAATTGAATATTGAGAAGCCCGACAATATTAAGTCCTTTAGCCAATGCGATGGTATATTGTTCGATTTTTTTCTTAATGTCTTCCGTCAGAGATTGCGGAGGATAAACAGCAATCGAATCGCCCGAATGGACCCCTGCGCGCTCAATGTGCTCCATGATTCCCGGAATCACAACTGTTTCGCCGTCAGATACCGCATCCACTTCAATTTCTTTGCCAGTCAAATATCTATCTATTAATACCGGGTGCTGCGGATTGATTTTTACTGCATTTTTCATGTAATGAAGAAGCTCTTCTTCGTGGTAGACAATTTCCATTGCCCGGCCGCCAAGCACGTAAGAAGGACGGACGAGAACCGGATAACCGATATCGCTTGCGATTTTCACCGCTTGTTCAACTGAGGTCGCTGTTTTGCCCAGCGGCTGCGGCACTTGCAATGTTTCCAGCGCCTGTTCGAATTTATCCCGGTCTTCCGCACGATCCAAGTCTTCCAGTGATGTTCCGAGAATTTTTACCCCGCGGTTTGATAGTTCATCAGCAAGGTTGATCGCAGTTTGCCCGCCGAATTGCACTACAACTCCCAGCGGCTGCTCGAGATCAATGATATGCATGACATCTTCTACAGTCAGCGGCTCAAAATAAAGCTTATCCGAAATACTGAAATCCGTTGATACGGTTTCCGGGTTATTATTCACGATAATCGCTTCATAGCCCGCCTGCTTGATTGCCCAGACAGAATGCACGGTCGCATAATCGAATTCCACGCCTTGTCCGATGCGAATCGGCCCAGACCCGAGAACAACAACACTTTTCTTCGGTGTCACGACTGATTCATTCTCTTCCTCGTATGTGCTGTAGAAGTAAGGCGTTTCAGATTCAAACTCAGCCGCACATGTGTCAACCATTTTGAAAACCGGTGTGATTGCGCCTTGTTTTCTTAAGCTGTAAAGCTTTGCTTCCGGCATATTCCATTCGCGGCTGATATACTGGTCGGAAAAACCAAGCTCTTTTGCTGTTTTTAATACATCCAGGCTGCCGGCATTTGCTTTCAACTCTTTTTCAAACTCGACAATACCGAAGAGCTTATGCAAATAAAACACGTCAATGGCAGAGAATTCATGAAGCTGTTCGACTGTGTAGCCTCTTCTGTATGCTTCGGCAAGATAGAATAAACGTTCATCTCCCGCCTTTTTAATCCGTTTTTCCAGCAGCTCGTTCGAAATGTCTGCCGCATCCTTCAATTCAAGGTGGTGGACATCAGCTTCAAGTGATCGGACGGCTTTCAGTAACGATTCCTCAAGTGTGCGGCCGATCGCCATCACTTCTCCTGTCGCCTTCATTTGTGTGCCGAGTCTTCTGTTTGCCGATTCAAACTTGTCAAAAGGCCAGCGCGGAATCTTAGAGACGACATAATCAAGAGCGGGTTCGAATGCCGCATATGTTTTTCCCGTAACCGGGTTCATCATTTCATCCAAGGAAAGGCCGACTGCGATTTTAGCTGCAAGCTTTGCGATCGGATAGCCTGTTGCTTTTGATGCCAGCGCTGACGAACGGCTGACCCTCGGGTTCACTTCAATGATGTAGTATTGGAAGCTGTCAGGATCTAAAGCAAGCTGCACATTACATCCGCCTTCAATACCGAGCGCGCGGATCAGTTTTAATGATACGTTTCGCAGAAGCTGATATTCGCGGTCGCTGAGTGTTTGGCTCGGCGCGACTACTATACTGTCTCCGGTATGGATTCCGACCGGATCAATGTTTTCCATATTACAAACGACAATGGCGTGATCCTGACTGTCTCTCATCACTTCATATTCAATTTCTTTATAGCCGGCAATGCTTTTTTCAAGCAAGCATTGGTGAACAGGACTTAACTTCAAGCCGTTTTCTACAATTTCTTTCAGCTCGATTTCATTGGAGCAGATACCTCCTCCTGTGCCGCCTAATGTATATGCGGGGCGTACAATGACTGGGAATCCGATTTTGCTCACGAAATTTTCTGCTTCTTCTAATGAGTGAATGATGTCACTTTCAGGAACTGGTTCATTCAGATCATTCATTAACGTTCTGAACAAGTCGCGGTCCTCCGCCTGCTGGATCGCAGAAAGTTTGGTGCCGAGCACTTCTACGCCACACTCTTGCAAGACGCCTTGTTCAGATAGTTCGACAGCCAGGTTTAATCCGGTTTGTCCTCCGAGAGTAGGAAGAATGGCATCAGGGCGTTCTTTTCTGATGATCCTCGTCAGAAATTCAGGTGTGAGCGGTTCAATGTAAACCCGATCAGCCATTTCCGTGTCCGTCATGATGGTGGCAGGATTTGAATTGACAAGAATGACCTCATAGCCTTCTTCTTTTAAAGCAAGACAAGCCTGCGTACCCGCATAGTCAAATTCTGCTGCTTGGCCGATGATGATCGGGCCTGATCCGATTACTAAAATTTTATTAATGTCTACGCGTTTTGGCATACCGCTTCCCCTTCTTTCTCTGTTGTTTCGATCATGTCGATAAATCTGTCAAATAAATGATTCGCATCCTCCGGTCCCGGTGAAGCTTCCGGATGGTATTGCACCGTAAATGCAGGTTTTGTCTTATGCTTTAACCCTTCAATCGTGTCGTCGTTGATGGCGATGTGTGTTACTTCAAGTTCTGTCTGTAGAATGGAAGATACCGTATAGCCGTGATTTTGCGCCGTCAAGGCTACTCTTCCGGTTGCAAGTTCTTTCACCGGATGGTTTGATCCTCTGTGGCCGAATTTCATTTTTTCTGTATCCGCTCCGCATGCCAATGCGAATAATTGGTGGCCAAGGCAGATACCGAACAGCGGAACTTTACCGAGAACGCCTTTAATCATTTCAATCGCTTCCGGGACGTCTTTCGGATCTCCCGGTCCGTTGGAAAGCATGATTCCGTCCGGCTTCAGCTGTAGCACTTCTTCTGCTGTTATGTTATAAGGCACGACGATAACATCGCATTTTCGTTTGTTTAATTCTCTTAATATGCCGTGTTTCATTCCAAAATCCACAAGAACAATCCGTTTGCCGCGCCCAGGACTTGGATATGCCGTTTTCGCGGATACTTGTGCTACTTGATTTCTCGGAAGCTCAGTTTCTTTCAGTCTTTTTTTCACCTCTTCAACCGACTCATCCACTGAAGCGAAGGTTCCTTTTAAAGCGCCTGCTGTGCGAATCATTCGCGTGAGCTTTCTCGTATCAATTCCTTGTAATCCCGGAATGTTTTTCATTTTTAAATATTCATGAAGTGTGTAAGCTGACCGCCAGTTTGAAGGCAGTTCACATAATTCTTTTATAATCAATCCTTTTACAAACGGCGTAATCGATTCAAAGTCGTCTCGATTAATGCCGTAATTGCCGATGAGAGGATAGGTTAATGTGACGATTTGCCCGCAGTAAGAAGGGTCTGACAGGATTTCCTGATAGCCTGTCATTCCTGTGTTAAAAACGACTTCCCCCATGTTGTGTTCTAAGCTCCCAAATGCTTTTCCTTCGAACACCGCTCCGTTTTCAAGTACTAATCTTCTGATCATTTGACAAGTCTCCCTTCTTCATAAGCAAGCTTTCCGGCTGCGATCGTTGCGACTGGCCAGCCGTAGCAGCTGATACCGTTGAATGGTGTATTTTTTCCTTTTGACAGGAATGTCTCTTTATCAATACTTGCTTCTCTTTCTAAATCAATTACTGTGATATCTGCAGTTTGGCCGACTTGAAGTGTTCCGTATGGCAGTTTAAATGCTTCGCAAGGCTTTATCGTCATATAATCAACAAGCTGCTTCAGCGACCATCGCCCGTTTTTTACAAAATGTGTATAAAGAAGCGGGAACGCTGTTTCCAAGCCGACAATACCGAATGGAGCAAGCTTCATTTCTGTGTTTTTCTCTTCTTCTGTATGTGGCGCATGGTCGGTTGCTATAAAGTCGATCGTTCCGTCTAAAAGTCCTTCGATCAGTGCTTCTCTATCTTCCGCACCGCGCAGCGGCGGGTTCATTTTATAGTTTGTGTCCAGCCCGGGAATGTCTTCATCACAGAGCAGCAAGTGGTGAGGCGTAACCTCCGCCGTTACGCGAATGCCCGCTTTTTTCGCGTCACGCACGACTCGGACGGATTCTTTTGTACTGATATGGCATACATGGTAGTGGCAATTCGCCGCTTCTGCTAAGAGAATGTCGCGGGCGATATGAACCGATTCACACACAGAAGGAATGCCGTTTAGCCCGTTTGCTTTCGAGAAGGATCCCTCATGGACGCTGCCTCCGTAAATTAAGGAGTTATCCTCGCAATGCGCGACAATCGCTTTGTCAATGGCAGCTGCACGCTTCATCGCTTCATACATCATTCCTGCTGTCTGTATACCGACGCCGTCATCTGTAAAGGCAAATGCACCGGCTTCTTTCAACTCTTCAAAGTTTGTCATTTCATCGCCGATTTGTCTGATCGTAATAGAAGCGTAAGGAAGAACTCTGACAGAAGACGTCTCTTGAATGCGGTTTTGCACCCATTCCATTTGCTCCTTCGTATCAGGGACCGGTCGTGTATTCGGCATCGCCGCTACTGTTGTAAAGCCGCCGCGCGCTGCTGCTTTTGCTCCTGTTTCAATGGTTTCTTTTTTCTCTCCGCCCGGCTCTCTGAAGTGAACGTGAAGATCCACCAGTCCCGGTGATACGAATAAACCATTTGCGTCAATGACTGTTTCGCCTTCTTTTACTTCCAGCTTTCCGATTTCTGAAATTTTTTCTCCAATTACCCGAATATCCTGTTCTGTTTTTTCACCATTTCCGCCTAGTACCCAGCCGTTTTTAATGAGATATGACATAATCTGCTTCTCCCCTTTTCACATTTGTTTCAAGCGCTCTTTTTAAAACTGCCATTCTGATAAACACGCCATTTTCCATTTGCCTGAAGATTCTTGATTTTTTTGATTCTACTAATTCAGGATCTATCTCCACTCCCCTGTTGACGGGGGCGGGATGCATGATGATCGCATGCTGCTGCATGTTTTTCGTCCTCTCCATCGTCAAACCAAACCTTTTCAAATAGTCCTCTTGACTGACAGCGGACTGATGTCTTTCATTTTGAATGCGGAGCAGCATGACAACGTCTGAAGACTTTATCGCTTCGTCAGTTGAAACATAGGTGCCGAATGGATTTTGTTCATCCTGCCATTCAGCCGGACCAGAGAAAAGAACGCGCGCACCGAGCCTTGTTAATACTTCCGCATTCGATCTTGCGACTCTGCTGTGCTTAATATCGCCGTGGATGGAAACAGTCAAGTCTTTAAAACAATTGAACTCTTCGTTGATGGTCATTAAATCAAGCAATGATTGGGTCGGATGCTGACCGCAGCCGTCCCCCGCATTTAAAATCGGTATATTCACCCGGCCGATTAGCTCCTTATAATACTCGTCTTCGCTATGCCTGATCACACATGCGTCTACTCCGATGGATTCAAGCGTTCTGATCGTGTCATAAAGTGTTTCGCCTTTTTGTACGCTTGTGCTCGTTCCGTCAAGGTTCAGCACGTTCATACCCAGTTTCTTTTCCGCTACCTCAAAGCTGAATCGTGTTCTTGTACTTGGTTCAAAAAACAAATTAGCAATGAATTTCCCTGCAAGGTGGGTGTCTGTTTTTCCATTTTTGAGCGCTTTGGCTTCATAAATCAGGTTTTCAATCTCCGCAGGGCTTAATTCACTCATTGTCGTTAAATGATTCATTTTCTTTCCCCTTTCGTTTCAACTTTAAGGCCGTAAAAAAACCCCGGTCTGTTAACAGACTCGGGGTGCGGTTAAATAGAGGAGGAGCGTGCAGCTTTCTTCTCTTCATAACCCTTCCAAGCCTCTCTGGACTTTCATTAAAAGGTTTTCTTATCAATGATTTTGGTCGGCGGTGTCCGCCTGTTCTTCTTTTGCGTCCGGAAGGATTAGATTTAAGATGACTCCGACGATAGCCGCCAGCGCCATGCCTGACACCTGAAATCCTCCCTCAGACACTTGAATGAATGCTCCGCCTACACCGATAACCAAAATGACGGATGTGATAATAAGATTTCGGTTGTTCTCATAATCAATTTTGTTGTCGATCAGCATTCTCAGACCGCTAGAAGCAATGATGCCAAACAGCAGGAAGGACACGCCTCCCATGACAGCTGAGGGAACCGAACTGATCAGCGCAGAAATTTTTCCGATAAATCCGAAGCAGAGCGCAATGACTGCCGCGCCGCCGATAACAAAGACGCTGAATACTCGGGTAATCGCCAGGACGCCGATGTTTTCTCCGTATGTCGTTGTTGGCGGGCCGCCGATCAAGGAGGCGATGATTGTCGCCGCGCTGTCTCCCATGATAGAGCGGTGCAGTCCCGGTTTTTTAATAAAATCTTGTCCGACAACCTTGCTCAGCACCATTTGATGCCCGATATGCTCAGACATGGTAACAAAGGCCACCGGCACCATAGCCGCGATGATTCCTAGCGTGACAGACGGCGTAAAGTCCTTGAATGGAATGATAAATTCCGGCACAGCGAACCATTTTGCGTCAATGACCGGCTGAAAGTTGACAATGCCTTGAGTCAGCGCAAACAGATATCCGCCGATAATTCCGATCAGCACAGGAATCAGGCTAAGGAATCCCCTCAGGTAGATGGCGCATATGATGGTGATCCCCAAGGTAACGCCGGCTACACTGAAATGCTTTAAGCTGTATTGAAGTTCACTTGCGTTCGGATCAGCATACATTGCCATGTTTACCGCCGTGCCGGCAAGGCCAAGCCCAATGACGATGATGACAGGCCCGACGACGACAGGAGGGAGAAGCTTCATAAGCCAGCCGGTTCCGAGCTGCCGGATCATCAAGGCAATCAGTCCGTACACAATTCCCGCCAAGAAGGCGCCGACCATTGCTGCGCCCGGGCCTCCCGTTGCTTTCACCAGTATAATCGGTGAAATAAAGGCGAAGGATGAACCGAGATAAGCCGGTATTTGTCCCTTCGTAATCAGCAGATATGCAAGCGTTCCGATTCCGCTTGTCACCAGCGCGACTGCCGGGCTCATTCCGACAAGCTTCGGCACAAGTATAGTGGAGCCGAACATCGCAAACAAGTGCTGCAGGCTGAATGTCAGCCATGAAAAAGGTTTTGGTACATCCCTAACGCCTAAGTTTACTTTTTTCTTACTCATGACAATTTCCTCCTGATAGAAGCCTTCGTTGTAGGATGACTCAAATTCTTTATATTAAAAAACCTCTTTGCTTTTTTTGCGCAAAGAGGTATACAAAGCCGGCCGCATTCGTCGTTCGGCTTTGTTTAAACCTCTTTGCAAACTCACTGGATTGCATTTAAAAAGGTATGCTATTCATTTTCATAAATGGCTACAAGGTCTGTTTCGTCCACTTCATGGAGCTGAACCATAACCTTTTCAGCCTTTGAGGTCGGAATATTTTTGCCGATATAATCAGCCCGGATCGGCAGCTCCCTATGCCCTCTGTCTACCAGAACGGCGAGCTGGACGGAAGACGGACGGCCTACATCAACAAGCGCGTCCATCGCTGCTCTGACGGTTCTTCCTGTATACAGCACATCATCGACTACGATCACTTTTTGATCCGTAATATCAATCGGTATGTCGGCCCCTTTGACAAGCGGCTCTTCATTGCTCGTTTTTTTTGATAAGTCGTCGCGATACAGCGTAATATCAATTTCCCCGACTGTCACAGCGTTTCCTTCTATCTGTTCGATTCGTTCGGCGAGGCGCTTCGCTAAGTAAATGCCTCTTGTCTTAATGCCGACAAGAATACAGTTATTCATTCCTTTATTGCGTTCAATCATTTCATGGGCGATTCTTGTCAAGGCTCGTCTTATCGCCTGTTCATCAAGAATAACAGCTTTCTGATTCATTTGCAGACACCTCACAATTCATTAAAAAACCCCTCTTGCCAAGGCAGAGAGGGGTTTAAGGGCAAGCTGCGTGATGATGATACACGCATCCTGACCTATCCGTTATCCTTCTCAGCCTCTCTGGACTGTGTTAAAGAATCTATTCAGCTTCGTTTATTATTTCAGAAAAGAATTCAACTGTCAACGACTTTTCCTTAAATTTTCGATAAGTTTCGTCATATCATCCGGAAGCGGCGCTTCAAATTCAATGTATTTGTCTGTTCTTGGGTGCTGGAAACCTAAAATACCCGCATGGAGAGCCTGACCGTTAAAGTCAATTGTTTTTCTCGGTCCGTATTTCGGATCTCCTGCTAAAGGAAAACCGATATATTTCATATGAACGCGAATTTGATGGGTTCTGCCCGTTTCAAGCTGACACTCCACCAAGGTAAAATCCTGAAAGCGTTCAAGGACATGAAAATGGGTAACGGCATTTTTGCCTTCCCGCACGACCGTCATGCTTTGGCGGTCCTTTTTGTCTCTTCCGATAGGTGCATCAATCGTTCCGTCATCATGCGATATAATTCCGTGAACAACAGCCATATACTTACGGGTAACTGTTTTATGAACAAGCTGATTCACAAGTGATTCATGCGCCATATCGTTTTTTGCAACCATTAATAAACCTGATGTGTCCTTATCAATGCGGTGAACAATTCCCGGACGCATCACGCCGTTAATTCCCGAAAGGTCTTTACAGTGCGCCATCAGCCCATTTACAAGTGTTCCTGTTACATGGCCCGGGGCCGGATGCACGACCATCCCCCTCGGTTTGTTTACAACCAAAACATCCTGATCCTCATAATAAATGTCCAGGTCCATCGGCTCAGCAAGCACATCAAGCGCTTCCGGCTCCGGCACCGTAACCTTCACCTGATCACCAGGCTGCATTTTATAGTTGGCTTTCACCGGGCTGCCGTTGACTTCGATATGCCCATCCTTTACCCATTGCTGAACCTGGGTTCTCGACCAGTCTTTCTCAGCAGAAGCCAGAAATTTATCAATCCGCTCACTCTTTTGTTCCGGCAAAGCGGTTATCTCAAATTGATCCATGCTATTGCTCCTTCTTCTTTTTCCCGCTGTCTAACAGCATTTGTATAAATAAAAGCACAACGCCGACACACAAAGAGGAATCTGCGATGTTAAAAATAGGATAATTGTAATTTACGATGATGACATGAATGAAATCCACGACTTCTTGTCTGACGGCACGGTCAATAAAATTGCCGATTGCTCCCCCAAGCATTAATCCGAGAGAAATGCCGAGAAGCTTCTGCCCCTTTGTATAGCGCTGTATGTAATAAACAATCCCGATAATAACTGCAACCGTGATTAAATAAAAAAACCACATCTGACCGGCTAAAATGCCCCAAGCGGCCCCCGTATTGCGGTGGGATGTAATATAGAACACATGATCAATCACCGGGACGCTCTGCCCGAGTTCCATATTTTTCACGACAAGCCATTTTGTTAATTGATCGGCTAAGATAATAAGAAGTGCGATAACGTAATACAGCACAAACGTTCCTCCATTGTCCGGTTACTTTAATCCTTTATGCATTTTATCAATAAAAAGCCCAGGAGTAAAGGAATATCCGCTTGCCATCAGGCGCTGTGAGCGTGCTGAATTGATTGTTGTAAGATTTGTGCGATTTTTTAGGCGCTGTTATTCATACAGCGCCTGATCATATTCTATATCACTTGCTTTCCATAGCGGCAGCGTTTTTTTTTCGAATTGGACAGAATAAAGAAAGTCGTCTGCTGTTCGGGCTGTGGGAAGAACAGCCAGTTTAGAAAGCGGGATCGGCGCTCCTGTCGCTTCACAGCAGCCAAACGTTCCTGACTCGAATTTTGACAAGGCGAGAAGGACGTCTTGCAGTTCTTCTTTAATGTGGTAGATCAGAGTTGCTTTTTGATTATCATTGATTGGGGATTCGGCGGCTGCAGAAACCTGAAAGCAAGAATACTCAAATAATCTTGACTGTAATTCTTCTTTCATCAGAAGAAGTTCCGTATAAATTGCGGTCAGCTGATCATTCATCCATCACAACTCCTGCTCATAACGTAATACCTATATTGTTGCCCGAGAGCCTGCAAATGAAGCACATAAGATTTTTCCTTTCGTTCTAATCCATGTCAGCCCTGGTATACAAAAAAACGCCCGGCATCCGCCGGACGTTTTGACTGATTATTTCTGATAGTACTTTTCAACAATTTCCGCATTGCGGAGCGATAATGTTGGGTATTTCGGATTGGCGCCCACATCTTTTGAGATGACGCGGGACCGTTCACACATTTCACCCTCTGCTTTTTCTACGACGATTTTGCCTGAGTCAAAGCTCTGAGCATCAGCCGGCGCTTCCTGTTCGCTGATCGTCAGTTCAGAAACGATAAACAGCTGTTTCACATCCTCTTTGATCGCAGACAATAGTTCTTGTGAAGCTTTATTCGGATAAAGTGTCAAACTCGCTTCCATCGACTTGCCGATGATCTTTTCATTCCGGGCTGTTTCAAGCGCTTTTAAGACATCATTTCGCAATTCCATAAAATGGTCAAATTTTTCTTCTACCGCTTCACCATTAGGAATTGCGACAGCTTCCGGCATATCAGTCAGCTGAACGCTCTGTTCCTCCACAAATGTGAGGTGCGCCCATAATTCGTCTGTCGTATGCGGCAAAATCGGCGCAGTCAGCTTCGCTAATGCAAGAAGGGTTTCATAGAAAACCGTCTGCATGCTCCGTCTGTCCGGATGATCTGCATGCTCAATGTACACGACATCTTTTGCAAAGTCTAGGTAGAATGAGCTTAATTCTACAGTACAGAAATTATGGATACTGTGGTAAACAACCGCAAATTCATATTCATCGTACGCTTTTTTCACTTTATCAATCAGTTTGTTCAGTTTCACCAAGATGTATTGGTCCACTTCACGAAGATCTTCTACAGCAACGGCATTGGCTTTCGGGTCGAAATCAAACAGGTTGCCATGCAGGAAACGGAACGTGTTGCGGATTTTTCTGTATACTTCGGCGACTTGCTTTAAGATCGCGTCAGATACACGAACGTCAGCCTGATAATCGACAGAAGATACCCATAATCTTAAAATATCGGCTCCAAGCTGTTTCATTACTTTAGCAGGAACTACGACGTTTCCGATTGATTTACTCATCTTGCGGCCTTCTCCGTCAAGAGCAAATCCATGGCTCAAAACACCTTTGTAAGGCGCTTGGCCTGTTACGGCAACTGCGGTTGAAAGCGATGAGTTGAACCAGCCGCGATATTGGTCTGAGCCTTCAAGGTAAAGGTCAGCCGGACGGACAAGATCGTCGCGTTCTTCAAGCACCGCCTGATGGGAGGAACCTGAATCAAACCAAACATCCATAATATCCTGTTCTTTGGTAAACTTGCCGTTCGGGCTGCCAGGGTGTGTAAATCCTTCTGGAAGAAGATCTTTCGCTTCTTTTTCAAACCAAATGTTAGAACCGTGCTCTCTGAATAGTGCGGATACATGCTCGATTGTTTCATCTGTAATGATCGGCTCGCCATTTTCAGCATAGAATACCGGGATCGGAACGCCCCATGCGCGCTGTCTGGAAATACACCAGTCGCCGCGGTCACGCACCATATTGTGCAAGCGCTGTTCGCCCCATTCAGGAACCCATTTTGTTTCTTTAATCGCGTCAAGCAGGTCTGTTCTGAAATCTTTAATGGATGCAAACCATTGCGCGGTCGCTCTGAAGATTGTCGGTTTTTTCGTTCTCCAATCATGCGGATAAGAGTGAGTAATGAATTCAAGATTCATTAACGCGCCTTTTTCTTCAAGCTGCTGAGTGATTGCTTTGTTTGCATCATCATAGAACATACCTTCAAAACCAGGCGCTTCGCTTGTCATAACACCTTTTTCATCAACCGGGCAAAGCACGTCTAAGCCGTATTTTTGGCCAACGATAAAGTCATCTTCCCCGTGACCCGGCGCTGTATGAACACAGCCTGTTCCGGCATCTGTCGTCACGTGGTCGCCAAGCATAACGAGAGAATCTCTGCCATAAAGCGGGTGTTCCGCAACAATATTCTCGAGTTCTTTACCTTTCAACGTCTTTAAGACTTCATACTGTTCAAAGCCGCAAGCCGAAGCTACATTTTCAACCAACGCACTTGCTGCGACAAAACGGTCGCCACCGACTGAAATCACGCTGTATTCAAGATCAGGATGCACCGAAATCCCAAGGTTTGCCGGGATCGTCCAAGGCGTTGTTGTCCAAATGATGATGCGTTCTCCGTTTTCAAGCACGCCTTTTCCGTCTTTTACAGCAAAAGCAACGTAAATGGATGCAGAGCGTTTGTCTTGATATTCGATCTCCGCTTCAGCCAAAGCCGATTCACTTGAAGGTGACCAGTTAACCGGTTTCAGTCCTTTATAAATGTAGCCGCGTTTCGCCATCTCGCCAAAAACACGGATCTGCTGTGCTTCGTATTCCGGTTTTAACGTTACATATGGGTTTTCCCAGTCGCCGCGGACACCGAGACGTTTGAATTGCTCACGCTGGCCTTCAATTTGCTGCCAAGCGTATTCTTCACACAGCTTTCGGAATTCAGCAACTGACATTTCCTTACGCTTTACTTTTTTGTTTTTCGTTAACGCCGTTTCGATCGGCAGACCGTGTGTATCCCATCCGGGTACGTAAGGCGCATTGTAGCCGCTCATTGATTTATAACGGACGATAAAATCTTTCAAGATTTTATTGAGGGCGTGGCCCATATGAATATCGCCGTTTGCGTACGGAGGTCCGTCATGCAAAACAAATTTCGGGCGATCCTTTGTCCGTTCTTGTACAAGACGGTAAATGTCCTGTTCTTCCCATTGTTTTTGCATCTCAGGTTCGCGGTTTGGCAAATTCCCTCTCATCGGGAAATCTGTCTTTGGCATCAAGAGCGTATCTTTGTAATCCATTTCCATTCCTCCATCAAACAAATTTTTTCAGAAAATAAAAAAAGCCCTCTCATCCCATAAGGGACGAGAAAGCTTATCTCGCGGTACCACCCTTTTAGAAGAAACGGGAAACACACGCTTCTTCCTCTCGAGCATCGTAACGTGATGGAACGTCCTTTCCTACTGTCAGTTCAGAAAGGAAACTTAAGGGCTGATCTACATGTCTCCGGCTGTCTCAGGCTTACACCATCCCCGAGTCGCTTCAAAAGCCAAATTGAAACATGACTGTCCCTTTCAATCGTCTTTTCATCTGAATTTATGAACGTATTATATTCGACAAGCTGAGAAAATGTCAAGAAAATCAGAGAATTATTCCTTTTCCTCAAACACCGCGTCCACTTCGTATTCAAGAAGATGATCCCAATCATCGTTCTTCAGAAGGTCAAGCTGGGCTTCGATCAGCATTTGGAAACGTGTTCTGAACACTTTAGACTGCTTTTTCAGCTCTTCAATTTCCATAGCGATTTTTCTTGATTTTGACAAAGATTCGTTGATAATGCGATCTGCGTTCTTTTCTGCTTCCCGAACGATCAGCTTTGCTTCTTTTTGTGAATTGCGCTTTACATCTTCCGCTGCTTCTTGAGCAACCAGGATTGATTTATTAAGCGTTTCTTCAATATTCGCAAAGTGCCCGATTCGTTCATCAAGCTCGTTTACTTTTGCTTCAAGTTCCGTTTTTTTACGAAGAACAATTTCATAATCTTTTCTGACTTGCATGAGGAATTCATTTACTTCATCTTCGTCATATCCGCGAAAGCTTTTTGTAAAAGTCTTGTTGTGGATATCATTTGGCGTTAATGGCATAATGCCACCTCCATTTTTACATTTCAGTACAGTTATCTAGTTCACATTATAAAGCAAATATCGCACAGATGGAGAAAAAAACTGAAAAATCGACTCATTTTTGTTTTTCAAATGTGACTCTCCATTTGTCTTTTTTCGTTTTTCCTTCAATTTTGGTTAAACTGGATCGGCCGAATCCTCTGATGGAAAGCATATCTCCCTCCGCCAGCTGATAGGATGGATCTTCGACTACCTTCCAATTCACCTTGACCAGGCCGTTTTTCACAAGTGTCAGCGCTTTTTGCCGTGACTGCCTGCTCATTGAAGCGCAAACGGCATCGAGCCTTAAAGAAGAAACTGTGTCATCCCTTATTTCGACATCACGAGCGGGGATTTGAAGGTCTGACAAACTAATTTTCTCAAGATTGACTTTAGCCTTGCCCGCCTGGGTGAGCTGACCTGCGACAAAATCCGCCGTTTCAGCCGTGACGATCAATTGCACAGCCGACTCTGCAAACACCAAATCCCCAAACTTTTGCCGCTTTAAGCCAATCCCCATTAAAGAGCCCAGCAAGGACCGATGATCAATGCTGACAAATTTCTCGGGGTAGTGGACCTCAAACGCTTGCAGGCCAAAATCGGTTTCCTCCGGATTGGCATAATCAGGGTATAAAAGAGCCCTTTTCCGTTCAGCTCCGTCATAGCCGCCGAACAAGGCGAGCCCTACAGAATCTGCTTGTCCTATAACAGAGGCAGCGATAACCTGCTCACGCGGATCCAAAAAATCGGTCAGTTTCATCCTGTACTGCTCCTGGACGATTCTTTTCCATTCAAGCGCCTGATCAATAAAAGGCTGCTCCTCTTTTCTGAAATGCTGATAAATATCGCTCATCGTCTTTCCCTTCTATGTAAAGAGGCTTGGCTGCTGCCAAGCCTCTATCAAACTGTCGCTTACGTATACATTGCAATCATTCGGTAAAGACCCCATAAGCCGCCGGTCGCAAATCGCAGCACAATAATCGCCACGATCGGAGAGATATCCAGCATAGCAATCGGGGGAATGATTTTTCTGAATGGTTCAAGATACGGCTCGCAAATATTCGCTAAAAATCGTCCGATTGAAGATTCCCTCGCATTCGGAACCCAGGACATGAAAATATAAATGATCAGAGCCCATGAATAAACAGATATTAATAAGCTTAAAACTGAAAAAATTTGATAAAGGATCATCTGCGCTTTACCACCTCTGATGTTCGTCTTCAGACATAAGCTCAGAAATCGTCCCTGATACATCTACATTGTCAGGCGTGCAAAGGAAAATATCCGATCCGATTCTTTGAATATCGCCGCCGATGGCATAAACCGTCCCGCTTAAAAAATCAACAATCCTTTTCGCCTGGTCATGCTGAATTCGCTGCAGGTTGACGACAACTGCGCGTCTGTTTTTTAAATGATCAGCTATTTCCTGCGCCTCCGCGTAGACACGGGGCTCACTCAACACTACTTTAGAGGATTTCTGGACACTTTGCAAGCTTACCACATTTTGTTTGCCGGCAGTCTTATTAGGATAAGCCGCCTTTTCTTTTTGGTCTTGTTCTTCATGTGTATCATGCTCTGTATCAATATATTCATATTCATATTCTTCATCATCCATTGAGAAAAAGCTTTTAAATTTATTTTTCATGCTCATTGCTGTACACCCCCTGTTTCATTTCCGACTAACGATGAGCCGATTCTAATATAAGTCGCGCCTTCTTCTATGGCAATTTCAAAATCATTTGACATGCCCATCGACAGTTCCGTACACGGAGCATTCGGCTGTTTAAGCTTTTGAACTTGGTCGCGGAGTTCGCGAAGCGCCCGAAAGCAGCTTCTAATCTTTTCTTTATCCTCAGTCAGCGGAGCCATTGTCATCAAACCGTCCACGATGATATGTTCAAAGCCGGCCAGCTCCTGAACCAGAGGGATGACTTCTTCTTGTTTCATTCCGTGCTTGGACGGTTCAAGCGACGTATTGACCTGCACAAAACAGCGTACAGGCCCTGTTGCGCGTTTTTCAATTTCATAAGCTAATGACAGTCTGTCTAAGGAATGAATATGTGACACGTTATTGACGACAGCTTTCACCTTCCTTGACTGAAGGCTGCCGATAAAATGCCAATCCGGATTACCTTTTACAATAACCTGCTTGCGAAGCAGTTCGGCATCACGGTTTTCGCCCAGGCTTGAAATGCCTGCATCCACCGCTTCCTGCGCTCTTTCAGCTGACACATATTTAGTGACTGCGATAATTGTAACTTCATCGGAGCAGCGGCCTGATCTGTTACATGCTTCGTTTATTCGTTCGTTTATATGTCGTAAATTGTCGATTACACGCAAGATCTTTTATGCCTCCTTCATTCCGATAAAGGACATCATCCGTCCCGTTTTTCCCTGATCCCGGCGGTGAGAAAAGAACAGCGGGTGTTCTTTTTCGGTGCATAACCCGCTCACTGAAATATTTTCATTACTGATGCCGCTTTCTATAAGAATCAGTCTGTTTAATTCCTTCAAATCGAGCTGGTACTTCCCCGGTCCCGTCTCATTCACGGCGTGTTCCACGGAAAAAGGGAGCGCGTTGACTTCAGTGATGACACGGTCATCAACCGTATAGCAGCCGGCGCTGATAGACGGGCCGATGACAGCCTGTATATCCGATAACCGGGAGCCTTCCTCATCTGTCCAGCGTTTGACCATTTCCCGGCCGATCTGTTTCACAGTCCCTTTCCACCCGGCATGGGCGATCCCGACAAGCGATCTGACCGGGTCATAAAAAAACAGGGGCACACAATCGGCAAAGCATAAGGCCATAAATACATTCTTTTCGCATGTATAGAGCCCGTCCGTTGCTTTAAAAGCGGATGAGTACTTGCGAGCCCCTTTTCCGCCGTCTTCATGCGTCACTTTTCGGACATGATGTTCATGTGTCTGATCGGCAAATACCCATGATTGTAAATCAGTATCAAACAACCCGGCGATTTTTTTTCGGTTTTCAACAACATCTGCATCTTTGTCATGAACATGCAATCCTGTATTTAACGATTCAAAAGGCGGCTTGCTGACACCGCCGTTTTTCGTAGTAAATCCGGCAATGATCTTTGCGTTTTTTTGATTCGTTTGATTCCAGTCTTGTATCATGAGTGTCGAGGGGGTGGTGAGACTGAATGGGTGGTATGTATTCATGATGATCCAACCTTTCGACAAACATTATTGAAATGTGTAATTTCCCACTTATTTTACCACATCTTTATGCATTCGTTTAGCGGCGTTTTTCAAATTTAATGAATAAATGTGCCGGAAGGAAGCGGGTTTTCCGGCATTTAACAGAAAAAGCGCTGCAAAAGCGTTCAGTCTTTCGGTTCACTCAAACGAACCAGGATGACATCTTCCCCGATTTTAACTATATTTCGCCAAGGAATGATCATTTCCTCTTCTTTTCCGAAAAAACCAAGCACTTTTCCATTTCCGCCGAGAATGATGGCTTGAATTTTTCCAGTGGTGACGTTTATGTCGATGTCACCGATGCTTCCTAATTTTTTGCCGTTAGATACATTCACAACATCCTTTACCTGAAATTCAGAAATGCTGATCATTCCATCACGTCCTTTGTCCGTTCTTTTTCTTATTATATGAACGGGATGGCTGAACCTTGTCAAGCATGTGTAAATTTCATTGTTCTTTGCGGGTGCTGCACCATTTGATAATAAAGCTTAGTATAATCTTCGTATAATCAACGAGCTGCTCAATTGCTACTTCTTCATTTACGGCATGGGCATTGTGCAAATCTCCGGGACCGTAAATGACACTCGGAATTCCTGCGTTGTAAAGCCAGCCGCCGTCTGTTACTGACTGGGAAACATCTATAACCGGATTTGTTTGTTTAATATGACGGTGTGAAGCTGTAAGCTCTGAAACAGCAGGATGGTGCGGGTCAACTTCAAGAGCGGGAAAAATTTCTCCTCTGTCTTCTATCATGGAAGAGCCTCCCCACGTAAAGACAGGTCGATTTTCTCTCAGCCACACATCACTATCACTCAATCGATTAATATGATCCTCTATCTCCGCCGCTACTTCCTCATGCGTTTCATTCGGATAAAAATGCACGGTGATCCATAAACGGCATTCATCCGCGATAAAAGCCGCGTGTCTTCCGCCTTCTATTACAGCCGGATTGATCGTGTTCGTGCCGGCCTTAAAGCCGGGATAGCTTTTCATAATCGCCCAGTGGCGCTCCAGCTCGCCAAGCCCGTGTATGATTTTAGCCATTTTTTCGATCGCGCTTGCCCCAAAGGTTCCTCCGCCCGCATGAATCATGTTCCGCCTTGTGCCGTCATGGAAGGTCTGGCGGCTTTTCAATTCGATCCAGCCCGTGATGACGCCGCCTTGTCCTTGAATATGCAGATTGCTTGTATCAGCAACAACGGCAAAGTCGGCGCGGTAACCTCGTTTGCAGCACTCCAGAGTGCCGGCCTCTCCTACTTCTTCCCCGATGACAGATTGTAAAATCACATCTCCCGGCAGATCAATCCCCGCATTACGAATCAATTTTAAAGCGAAAAGCACACTCGCCATCCCGCCCTTCATATCAGCTGCACCTCTGCCAACCAAACAGCCGTTTTTTTCAACAGGATGAAACGGGTCATGCTCCCAGCCTTCTTCATCCACCTCAGCCACATCCACATGCCCGTTAATAATTAAGCTTTGATGGCTGCCTGAATCTGTTCCTTTTAAAACACCCACTACATTGGGGTCTCCCGGATAAACCTCCCACTTGTCAATAGAAAAGCCCATTTCATTCAAGAACCCGGCAATCCATGATTGAATTTTGTCTGTGTTTCTGGCCGGCGGCGCCGGTGTTTGAAAAGCAATTAATGTTTTCGCAAGCTCAATCAGTTCATTCTTTTGTTCCTCGGCCTTTTGCAATAAAACATCTATTTGTTTATTCAATGTCATTCGCTCCTTTTTTGTCATATAAAAAACCGCTTCATTGTATATGAAACGGCTCATGAAAGCAGCGGAGCGCAGACGTGCTGCGTACTCCGCTTTTTTTCACCGCTTCCCTCCGCTGGCATGATCCAGATCAGGTCAATCAGGGTTAAGACACACGTCTCTCTCAGCTCAAAGATAAGCACCCCTAGGATGAATATATTTAATTATCAGGCATTTGTGGTTTGTTGGGCTCTTGTTAAAAACGGACGGCCATTATTCCATAATACGTCGATCGGCATATCGAAAAATGATGAAAGTAAATCGTCAGAAAGCATTTCCTTTATATCGCCTGCTGCAAATACCTCTCCTTCTTTTAATAGAAGGGCTTTATCGAATACAGGCAAAATTTCTTCCGCATGATGAGTCACATACAGAATCGACGGAGCATTTTCTTTTCCTGCGATGTATGTAATCGTGTCTAACAGGTTTTCCCGCGCCATAAAATCAAGGCCTGTCACCGGTTCGTCCAATATTAACAGTTCAGGGTCCGCCATGAGCGCTCTCGCGATCAGCGCCCTTTGTTTTTCTCCTTGAGAGAGCGTTTCATAACGGCGGTCCGCATAGCTGATGGCTCCCAAATCTTTTAAAAGATTGATAGCTTTTTCTCTGATTTCTTTACTCGGTGTTTCATATAAGCCAATTGAAGCGTACGCTCCGCTAAGCGCAATTTCAAATGCTGAATCTGCCGGGTACAATTTTTGCTGAAGGCCGGCAGACACCAGTCCGATTTTTCGTCTGAGCTTATCACCAAGCTCAGTTTTCCCAAACTCATGCCCGAGCACCTGCATGTCTCCAGAAGTCGGAAAATAATAAGAGCAAAGCATATTTAAGAGCGCCGTTTTTCCCGCGCCGTTTAAGCCGTAAAGCACCCAATTTTCGTTTTGCTGCACTTTCCAATCTATATCTTTTAGAATCCATTTCCCGCTTCGTTTTAACGATACGCGGTCAAGCTGTAAAATCATTATGGCCCTCCTTTTCACCACTGAACTGTTTCAATTTTCATAAAACTTTGTACGAACTAGGATACCTTACTTTTTCCGAAACGTAAACTGCCTGCGTCCCCCCCAATATAAAAAGCCTTTAAAGCAAGGGTTTGCTTTAAAGGCTTCATCATGCCCATTATTGATGAATGTTCTTATTCATTTGTTTGATTGCCGCCTTTTCAAGCCTCGAAACCTGCGCTTGGGAAATGCCGATTTCTTCTGCCACTTCCATTTGTGTTTTCCCTTGGAAGAAGCGTTTTCTTAAAATCATTTTTTCCCTGTCGTTCAGTCTTCTCATGCCTTCTTTTAAAGCGAGTTCTTCAATCCATTGTGTATCTTTATTGCGCTCGTCACTGATTTGGTCCATGACATAAATCGGATCCCCGCCGTCATTATAAATCGGTTCAAAGAGAGAAACCGGATCTTGGATGGCATCCAGCGCAAACACAATTTCTTCATGCGGTACTTCAAGGACTTTGGCGATATCCTCTGCTGTCGGCTCCTTGCTTGTCTCACTGATCAACCGTTCTCTTACCTGAAGCGCCTTGTATGCGATATCCCGCAGCGACCGAGAGACGCGTATCGGGTTGTTATCGCGTAAATACCTGCGGATTTCTCCGATAATCATCGGTACAGCATATGTTGAAAACTTAACATTATGGCTTAGATCAAAATTATCAATGGATTTCATTAGTCCGATGCAGCCGACCTGAAATAAGTCATCAACATATTCTCCTCTGTTGTTAAATCTTTGAATGACGCTTAAGACAAGGCGCAGGTTGCCGTTAACAAGCTTTTCTCTCGCTGAATCGTCGCCTTCATCCTGTAATTGCCTGAACAGCTTTCTCATTTCTTCATTCTTGAGTACGGGTAATTTGGAGGTATCCACCCCGCAGATTTCGACTTTATTTCTCGACACTTTTTTCCCTCCCTACAGGAGCTGCTGTACAAAGTTAAGTATCTCCTTGGGTGGGAAAAATATGCACGATGATCAGGCAGAAAAATACAGTTGATTAGGAAAACCCTGTAAAATCAAGGGTTGCGTTTTAAAATTTTTTTACACCATTTTGTTAAACTCTTTCCTCAGCCTTTTGATGATTCTTTTTTCTAAGCGCGAAATGTAGGATTGCGATATTCCCATCATATCCGCTACATCCTTTTGCGTTTTTTCTTCCTCTCCGACAAGGCCAAAACGGAGTTCCATAATTTGTTTTTCTCTGTCGTTTAACTGTTCAAGCGCTTTTTTCAGAAGCTTCTTATCAACATTCGCTTCAATATCCTTTGTGATGATATCATCATCCGTTCCGAGTACGTCTGAAAGCAAAAGCTCATTGCCGTCCCAATCAATGTTAAGCGGTTCATCAAAAGACACTTCTGAACGGATTTTGTTATTTCTTCTTAAATACATTAAAATTTCATTTTCTATACATCTTGAGGCATATGTAGCCAGCTTGATCTTTTTTTCTGGATTAAAGGTGTTAACGGCTTTGATTAAACCAATGGTCCCGATGCTTATCAAATCTTCAATATTTATTCCGGTATTTTCAAATTTCCGGGCAATATAAACCACCAGACGCAAATTGCGTTCAATTAAAATTGCGCGAGCTGCCTGATCACCGCTCGGCAGCTTCAGCAGAAGAACTTGTTCTTCATCCTTAGACAAAGGCGGCGGCAGTGCTTCACTTCCACCGATATAGTACACTTCATCGCTTTTTAAACCAAGTTTCATCAGTAACTTATACCAAAGATACGTCAACCTTAATTTTAGTTTTTTCATCTTCCTCTCCCTTCTAAATGCCTCGCTTTTTGAGTATGATAAATAACGGACATTTAAGAACATCACGACACATGCTTAACAGCTTTGCCGGACAGCATTTTCGGATGAATGATCGCGTCGAATTCTCCGTCAGCCGACAGAGCGGCGGTGCTGATGCCGATTAAGCATTTGTCCGCAGCGATCATTTCATCTTTCGTATAGATGGTGACATGATCAGGCTTCAGGCATAATAAAAATTGATTATCCTGCCCCACGCCCCGATAAGGGATGAGCCTGATTTTATCTAAATAGCGGAATGAATCATCAAACTGATCAATGACTTCAAGCGGGCTGAAGCTTCGGATCAAATGTGTCTCTTTCTCTCCAAGTATAGGTTCCAACTTATCAATATGAATAATCATGACAGGTGTTTTCGTCAGCGGATCGTACAGCTGGTTTCCTGAATCAACAAGCCCTTTAGCGTGAAGCGTCTGTCCTCCTATATCTGCTTGAAGTCTGACACGCTCTTCATATTGAATCGTCTTTGTCTCAATATCCTCGATTCTTTTCTTAGAAAAAAACCATATCGCGGGAAATCCAGCCACTATAAACATCCAGCTGACAGGATCGCCAAAACCGGTTTGATTTGTAATCATAACACCGTGCTGCATAACCGACCTTGTCTGTAATAAAGAGTGGGCGCCGATAATTCCTCCTCCCATTAGAAATGTTGCGAAATAAAAGGAAAACAAATTCTGAAAGAAAAATCGAAATCGTTTAAATCCAAAAGTAACAAGCACAATCACAACCGAAAAAGCCAATTTACCTGCAGGATGCTCTACAAACGGCGAGATCGGAGTAAACATGAAAAGCACGATACTGGAACCGATAAAGGCCCCGAATATCACTCTTCTTTTTTTTACGTGGCGTTTTAAAATAAACGCCGTCAGCAAAAGCAAAAGAGAATCAAAACAAAAGTTCAACAGCCAAATGACATCTAAATAGATTTTCACATCTGACCCCTTTCTTCTCTTATCTTTCACAACGCTGTTTTCTTCTCTTGTTTCATAAGTATAAAGCAAGCTCTGTGGGAAAGTCTGTCAATTAATGTTGAGAGAGAAATACAATTTTTAAGGGATATCTGCTTAATTTGTCGAGAATGCGGAATTAGAATGTTTAATTGTGGAGGATGGCTATCCAAATAAAAAACGCTGCCTATGACGGCAGCGTTTCATGATTATTTTTCTTCATTAATATAAAGTTTACCTTTGGCAACTTGCCTCGTTTCATTGCCATAATCGTCTCTTACAATCACTTCAACTTTGGCGCCATTTGCTTTAATAGAAGAAGTCGCTGTCCAGTATCCTTCATATTGCCCCGGAGAAATTTCTCTTAATGGCAGTTCTGTTGCGTTTTGGACACTTGCTCTTGCATTCGTCAGCGGCATTCTAATAACAAATGTCGCATCTAAATCCTTTGCACTCGAAAATGCGATTTTCACCGATTCACCGGCTTTTAACGTTTTATCCTGCCCAGGCACTAAGCCAGTAATGACCGGCTGATCATAGTTCACGTCAACAACAACTTTTTTGGTTGTTTTATTGCCTGCTGCATCAGAAGCGGTGACTTTCACTTCGTTGCTGCCATTTTCTAATAGAATGCGGGCTGAATACGTTCCGTCTGAGATCGTTGCTTTTTTGCCGTTAACTTTTACCCATTCCAGATTGTCATCTTCAGCCTTTCCTTTTACAGTCAAAGCTTCTTTATTGATTTTGTCGCCGTTCTTTGGATTATCAATTGTTACTTCAGGCTTTTGCTGATCAAGGGTGACTGTTACCGCACTGGATGGTTCTGTCGTTCCGCTGTCCGTTGATCCCGTCGCGGTTAAAGTATTTGCTCCCTCTCGGAGAGTAATGTCTGCTTGGAATGTACCATCCGTGTCAGCTTTCGTTTCTCCTGCTTCTTGGTCTCCATTATAGAGATGAACGGTTGTGCCGGGTGAAGCCTTCCCCTTTACAGTTACGTTCTCTTTATTTGTAAATGATTTATCAGCCGGAGATGTGATTTCAGGCACTTGAAGCTCGTAATCAACCAAGGCGCGGATCATAAAGTTTCCACCTTCCTTAGTCGATTTTGTCCAGCTGCCGTCCGAATACTCCCAGTTCCGGTCTGAATACGGACCGTTCTCATCACTCGCCAGTCCAGGCACATAAGGATTCTGTTTTGCTTGGATATAGACAAGGTAGAATTCCTTATCTACCATAATCCCTTTCGAACTTAGGTCAACTTTTGTCCACTCTCCGTTGCGAAGCGCATCAGCGTTAAACGGTCCGGCAATTTTCTTTCCGGGCGCTCCATCTTTTCCGCTCGCATCAAATACCTCTACTTTAAATTCTGTTCCTCCTGGATCAGGCCATTCGGTATCCCAAAATTTGAATAAACCGCCAGTGAGTATGCCTTTCTCTTTCCCATCGGCTAATGTCATTTTAACGGCCCAGCCATTACCTGCATTTAAAAAGGCATTCGCGTTTTCCGCCGTTCCGTCATCATAGCCGATTTCTCCAGGATAGCCGACAAACGGTTTGAGCTCTGTCTCCTTTGTGACATTCCCTTTCAAATCTAGAGAAAATTCATTGCTGTAATAACCCTTAGCCGCAATCTTTATCGTATATGAGCCTTCATAAGCTTCTAATGAATATTCACCTTGTTCGTTGGTCACAGCCGGTTCAATGGCTGCATCCTCCATAACATAAACAGACGCCCCTTTTACCGGCTCTCCCGTTACATGATTAACAACAGTGCCTTTTAAGGTTCCCGTTTTTAATTTTTCTAATGTAAAGTTTGCCTGCGCGGTTTGGTCTGCCTTGATGATAATGTTTTGCGTTTTTGATTGATAACCGTATGCTTCCGCCTTAAGTGTATAGTCTCCAGCCTTATGTGAAAGCGTGTATTGCCCTGTTGTTTCATTAGAGTAAGTAGATTTTCCGGTTTCTAATACACTGACTTGCGCTCTGAGCGGCAGAAGATTTGGCGACTTATCTCTTTTTTTCCCGCTTTGCTTCACCGCTGTTTTAGCCGCCGGCTCAGCTTTTTTAGGATCTACCGCTTTTTTCTTTTGTTTTTCTGTCGGCTTTTGGACGCCCAGTTTATTCTTTTTAGCTGTTTTGCCTGAAGACGCATCTGCCAGCTGAACATCATCAATGTACCAGCCGTCCTTTGCAATGCTTTCATCGCTTTGGAGGTTGAACATTACTTTGATGTTTTGTCCGCTGTAAGCCGATAAGTCAATTTGCTCATCGGTCCAGCCTGATGTTTGTCCATTGTATATTCCGGCCTGGACCCATTCGGTTTCCCCTTCAGGAAGAACGAACACATAGCCGTAATCAAAATCTTCTTCAATGTTGTGCCAGCTTTTAAATTGAAGAAACAATTTTCCCGAGTCCGGCACTTGGATTGGCGGCATTGTCAAATTCATATTAGCGGAATTTGCATATTTCCCGGCCAAATTGGTACCGTAGACTTTTTCTCCGGAAGCTGCTGCATCAGGGCCTGATGCCGGCACTCCCCATTCCCAGTTGTTATTGGTTCCGTAGCTTGACCATCCGCCCGGCTTCGATTCAAAATCTTGCTTGTAACCAGCTGTTATGCTTTGTTTAACAGCCACTTCATAGGTATCTGATTCAACGATGTTTCCGCCGAAATCTTGAATTGTCCATTTATAGTTTAACGATGTCCCATTTATTTTTGGGATGTCAGCTTGGTAAGTTCCTTTCTTATGGTCTCCGCTAGTGCGTTTGGCAGTAAGCGTCGTCCATTCTCCTTCATCAAACTTGTAGGAAAGCTTAACAGATGTCACGCTCACATTGTCTTCCGCTGTCACAGAGAGAGGAAGATTGGCTCCTTCATAGGCTTCATCCGCTGCTTCATGCTGAAATGCGGGAGGCTCTTGATCGTCTCCCTCAACAGATACTTGGCCTTCTGCTTTCCCTAATCCATCTGTCACGGCTGAGATGGCATCAAATGCATTCACAAGCCCGTGGCCGTAGCCGTTATTCGGTGAGTCAGGGAATGCGGAATCAGTCAGCGTTTCTGCCGTGCTTGTCAGTACTTCCTCTATTTCATCGACTGAAATCGAAGCATCCGCCTGCCTTAACAGGGCGACTACAGCTGAAACGTGCGGTCCTGCCATTGATGTACCGTTCCATCCGCCTTCATATGTTTGGCCCGGCACAGAAGATCGGATGTTCACTCCCGGTGCTGAAATTTCCGGCTTGACTTCATCATAAGGAGAAGGACCTTGCAGCGAGAATTCAGCGAGCTTTTTATTAATATCGGTCGCACCTGTCGCAAAGGCCTCCGGATAATTGGCAGGATTGGCGATTGACTCGGGACCGCCCGGGTTAAATAGATCTGTATTTCCCGCTGAAAATTCTGGGAAAATATCAGCAGCTATCCATGCATTCACCATGTCCCTGTACCACTCGTCAAGACCGGGACCGCCTCCCCAGGAGTTGTTGACGACATCAGGAGCCATTTCCGGATGCGGATTACCGTCTGCATCTTTAGGAGCCAGCATCCATTCACCCGCCTCCAAGATGTCAGCGTCTGTTCCCCCATCTTCTGAAAATGCTTTCGCCGCTATCCATTTAGCGCCAGGCGCCACACCGATTTGATTTGAGCCATCCGGTTCGGAACCGACCATCGTGCCTGTCACATGGGTTCCGTGCTGAAGATCGTCAAAAGGAGCCGCTTCTTCCGATACAGCGTCAAACCAGTTCATCTCATGATCAGGCTGATCAGGATTTTCCGGATTATAACCTCGGTATTTTTCTTTTAGGGCCGGATGATCCCATTCGACGCCCGTATCAATAGACCCAACGACTGTTCCCGTGCCGTCATAGCCAAGATCCCATGCTTTTGGCGCATCGATTTGATCTATGTTCCATTCGACACCATCAGTGGCTTTCACTGCTTTTTGTGTTTTTTTCAAGTTGAAAGGGGCAGAAGAGGACTTATACAGCTGTCTTTTTTCGTTTGGCAGCACTTTCTCCACCTCAGGAAATTGCGCAACTTTTTCCATGACATCTTTTGAAGCATGTACAGCGATTCCATTTACAACATAGTAAGAATGGATATCACCTGCGTTTCCTTTGCTTTTTTGCTCTTCTAGGTATTTCTTTACATCTGCTTGGGATTCATCAGCTGTCATTCTTAGTGAAGATACAACGGCGGAGCGTTTTTGATACTCTGTTTTTGCATTGGACATCGCCTTTAATTTCGCATTTTTTTCAGCCGCCTTAGCGGCTTTTTTTGTATCGGCTTTGTCCCTGAGTTTGATCAAAAACGTTACTTTGTCATCCTTTTTAAAGCTGCTTTTTAGCGATTTAGAGATTTTATTTTGGATCGACTCAGCAGAATTGACCTTTTGCTTTACAGTTGCTGCCTCTTTACTGCCTTGGGCTCCGGCTGCCCCCGGAAACAAAAGCGAACTCACTACTACAGTGCTTAAGACAGTACTAACCAGCCTGTTTTTCGTTTTTTTCCTCAATATTTTATCCCCCTTCTTCTGCAATACCTGTCTAAAAAATGTCGACCCTCCTTTAAATGTGAGATAGCTTGTCTAATCATTGCTGTATGTTAACTGTAGACAAATCCATATACAGATATTGTCGTTTTCTGTCACGGCATTTCCATATAAGTTAAAATGAATATATTGTCATAAATTACCTATAGGTAAATTGACCTGTTTGATTTTATTGCAACTGAAGACGTAATAATAAAGACCTTAAAATGGAGATCAAATGAAGGAGTTACAGATAAGATAATAAAAAAGTACAAAAAAAAAGACAAAACCGAATGGTTTTGTCTTTTTGATTTATCCGCGTTTATTGCGGTTTCTTAAGAATGTAGGAATATCAAGCGCATCATCTGCCGGCTGTGAAGTGTGGCGGCCTGTGTTTTGCTGCTGCTGCTCTTCACGTTTCGGCTCGCGTTTCGGAACGCTTTGGTTCTGTGGTTTTATACTTTGGTTTAATGAAGGGCGCTGCTGTTTTGTAACGTCCTTCTCTTGCTCAATAAAACCAGTTGCGATTACCGTAACGACAATTTCATCTTTTAGGTTCTCATTAATAACAGAACCGAAAATCATGTTTACATCTTGATCAGATGCAGAAGCGACAATGTCCGCTGCTTCCTGTACTTCATAAAGACTGAGATTTGTTCCGCCTGTAATGTTCATAAGCACACCTTGAGCACCGTCAATTGCTGCTTCAAGAAGAGGGCTGGAAATCGCTTTTTTCGCTGCCTCTGCGGCACGGCTTTCCCCTGTAGCAATACCGATTCCCATGAGGGCCGAACCTTTGTTGGACATAATCGTTTTCACATCGGCGAAGTCAAGGTTGATCAATCCCGGAGTGGCGATCAAATCAGATATACCTTGGACACCTTGACGGAGAACATTATCCGCTTCACGGAACGCTTCCAGCATTGGTGTGTTTTTGTCGACGATCTCTAAGATACGGTCATTAGGAATGACAATCAGCGTGTCAACTGCTTCTTTCATTGATGTGATGCCGCCTGCTGCCTGCAGCTGTCTTTTCCGTCCTTCGAATGTAAACGGTCTTGTGACAACACCAACCGTTAACGCGCCTAAATCCTTCGCGATTTGAGCGATAACTGGTGCGGCTCCTGTTCCGGTTCCGCCGCCCATTCCGGCCGTTACGAACACCATATCAGCGCCTTTTAACGCTTCTTCAATCTGTTCCTTGCTTTCTTCTGCGGCTTTTTTTCCGACTTCAGGATTGGCGCCCGCACCAAGTCCCCGAGTCAGCTTTGCGCCGATTTGCATTTTCACTTCTGCTTTTGACAGGTTAAGAGCTTGTGCGTCCGTATTTACCGCGATGTACTCTACTCCTTGCACTTCATTTTCAATCATTCGGTTGACCGCGTTGTTTCCGCCGCCTCCTACTCCGATTACTTTAATTGATGCTAAGCCGTCTATGTTTGTTTCGAACTCCAACATGCTAAATCCTCCTAATCTGCCGAATGACTATAAATCTATTCCCAAAACATGCTTAATAATTTTTTCATTTTGCTCTGTTTGTTGTTGTTTTCGGCTTGTGTTTTTTGTTTTCCTTTTGGCCGCTGCTGCACTTCTTTTCGATGATGCTGTTCCTCTGTTGAGACTGCGATTTCCTGTACAGCTTCTTCCGGCATTTTGAATCCGACTCTTCTGCCCTGAATTCTAGCATTCCGGCAAGCGAATTGGATCAGGCCTACTCCCGTCATATATTGGGGGTCTCTTACACCGATATAATTAGGGCTTGCCACTCTGACGTTGTTTTGCAGAACGTCCTGAGCCAGTGACAGAACCCCCGGCATTCCGCTTTGGCCTCCTGTGAGTACAAAGCCGCCGGGCAGATCGTTAATTCCCATGCCGCGAAGCTCGGAGGAAACGATCTGCAGGATCTCTTCGACTCTCGCCTCAATGATATCTGCCACTTCCATCTGAGTAAAAGTTTGTTTTTGGTTTGTCCCGATGACAGAGACCTCGAACACTTCGTCTTCAGAGGCTTCGTCATAGTAGGCATGTCCAAATTGTTTTTTTACTCTTTCGGCTTCTTCAGTAGATGTTCTCAAACCGATCGAGACATCCTTTGTGATGTTTTCGCCCCCGAGAGGAATCACATGGGTGGCAGTGAGATGCCCTTGCTCGAACACCGCAACTGTCGTTGATCCCCCTCCTATATCAATAAGAGCGACACCAAGGTTCTTCTCGTCTTTTGATAAGGCTGCCGAACCTGCTGCAAGCGGCTGAAGGCAAATGTCTGTAATCTCAATACCGGCGCGTTCAACACAGCGGAGCAAATTATGTAAAATGGTTTTTGATCCGGTAATCAACGTGCCTTCTACTTCTAAGCGGACACCAAGCATTTTTTTCGGATCGGTAATTTCATCTCTTCCGTCAACGATAAACTGTCTGGGAATAACGTCAACAATCAGCTGTTCATGCGGTATCGACACAACCTGAGCCGCTTCCATTACGCGGCGAACGTCTTCTGTATGGATCTCTTTATTCTCGCTTGAAACTGCTACAACACCGTTCGTATCTTGAATATTGATATAATTTCCATTAACGCCGACAATGGCTTTTCTAAGCGGAAAACCTACCATTCTTTCAGCTTGGTCAAACGCTTTTCTTATAGAATGAACGGTCTCATCTATATCAACGATTGAGCCTTTTTTTATCCCTTCAGACGGTACATTTCCCACACCGATAATGTTAAGGGAATCATCTGTCATTTCTCCGACGATCACTTTTATATTGGACGTACCGATGTCAAGACTGACGTAAAGTTCATTGTTGTTCATTCTATGGCACCTCCTCACATTTCGATCATTTCTATTCTATTATTTGCGGAACAACAATACAATGAATGTGGCTTTACAAGTGTGTAACAAAAAATAACATCCGAATATTCTTTCTATCTGACTTTTCATCATTTATGTTTACTCAAAATATTCGTTATATCCTATGTATATCCTCTTTTATATCACATTTTTTTTATTTTTTTTAGAAACAGTCCATTTTGTTAGTAGATTTCTTCTGATAACGGCTATATTCTGAAATAATCTGACCCCAAATGCGAAAATACCTGCTAAATATAAGTCTACACCAAGATGGACTCCTAGAAAAGCTAAACTTATTGCCAGAATAATATTAAAGAAGAAACCGGAAACAAATACCAATTCATCGTAGACACCTTGTAAATGAGCTCTTATTCCGCCTACCAGTGTATCGAGTGCGGCAAGCACTGCGAGCGACAGATAATTTGAGTATTCACTTGGTATCGTAAAATTTGTCATCAGACCGATTGTAATTCCGAGCAACAGTCCAAGAACCGGCAGCCACATGACGACTCTCCTCCTTTTTTAATCTTTAAGCGGTTTCAGCTGCTGCACCTCAATCGCACTGTCATAGGCCTTCACCTTTATGTTTTGCTCTGCTCGGCCTGTCTTCAATTCTAAATTTTCACCGGCAAATATGTCCTCAAGGGCAGACGCCTTCACCCTGCTGTACAGCTTGTCAGCATCGGTGCCGATCACCTTCACTGTCAGAGGGTAATGGTCAAGGCTGTATCCGTCAATTTTTGTTGTGCCATTAATATCCCGAATCACGGTATTGTTGACGACTCTTCTGTCATTTATTGAAATATGTTCAGCACCAAAGGAATTCAGTTCATTGATCAGCTTTTTCAGCAAATCCGGCGGCGGATTTCCGGCCGGCTCACCTGTCAGGCTTTCAGAAAAAAGCGGACTGATGCTGATGGCAATTCCGCTACCTGTAATATCGGTTAATCCCGCTGTTTTTTTTAAGCTCTGAAGGGTATTATTCACCGCTGTTTTTTTTGACATTTCTTCCTGCTGGTCATACGTATTCAGCAGCTTATCATATTTGTTTATTTCCGCCAGAAGGCTTTCTTGTTTTTTCTGCTCCGCCGTAAGTTCTTCCCTGATTTCCCAAATGTCTCTTGTATCACGTACTTGGGGTTTTTTCAATGAATTAAACTGCACTGACAGCATTAAGCCGAATATCACCATCAGCACTGTAATACTTATGAAGGAGGGCTTTGTTTTCAAGCATATTCACCCGCTTTTTCGGTCACTCTTTGTTTTTCAGAAGTGCCTCCATTTGAATGTCATTTTCTTTCTCGGCCGTTACAGAAATATGGTCCATGCTGAGCTGATCTATCAGCCCTCCGGCAATGTTTAATGCAGGAATCAGCACGTCAGGATCTCCAATCGCGGAAATGACAAATGGAGCCGGGTGCTGCACGCCGTCGACTGTCACGACCGGTCCGTTGCATTTGATATAAGAATCATGCGTCAGCCGCTGTCCATTGATCGAAACGGCTGACGCTCCTGAGATAAACAGTTCATTCATCACTTGGAAAATGTGGCTCTCATGAACGATGTAGCTGTTAACATTTTCCCCTTCAGGTATGTAAGAGGCATCTTCCAGCGTTACTTGGACGCCTTCCCCTTTCACGCCGACCTCACCAACGTACATTCTGTATTTTTCTACATCTTCCAGCACATTGTAGTATTCTGTTTTTTCTTTTTTAAGCTTATTCTCTGTCTGCCGGACCTTTGACTGTTTTTCATACAGCTCTTTTTTCAGTTCTTTATTTTGTTTCTCCTGTTTTAACAGCTCGTCCCGCAAAGCGTATTCTTTTTTCCACTCTTCTGACTCAGCATTCGTACTCTTATTATCTTTTGTAAGCTGATATGAAAAAGAAATGAGAAAACCTACGATGAGCATGACAAGAGATATGATGACGGCTGATTTGCCTTTCAATTCTAATCTTCCTTTTTATCATCAGAGTTGTTTTTGCCAAATTCTTCAAAATAAGTAGCAACTTCTAAATGAATAATCCCTTTTTTATCGCCTTTCAGCTGAGAAATGATAGAAGGATAGGTTTTCATACGGTCTGCAAAAGTTTTAAGAGACGCTGTGACCACATATCCATCATTCATATACATCTTAATACGGTTATTATCCATTTTCGTAGGCGTATAGTAAATTTCAGAAATCGACTGTTTAAGAGATTCTGACAAAGCATCCAGCTGCTTAGCCATCTGAATTCTTTTTTTGGTATTCTTCCAGTTCACCAAAATAGGGCCGGCATCGTCCGGCGTCACTTCATTCGGCAGTACAGAGCCGTTTTCCAGCACTTCATAATATACATTGTCTTTTTGTAAATAAGCAATTGCTTTATATTCTTCGATAGAGATGTTGATTTTGTTGGGAAGAGATTTGCTTATTTGCGCTTTTTTTACTAATTTATTTTGCTGGATCTTTTTTTCTGTTTTTTTCTTGTCCAAACTCCAGAATTCAGTATCACCGTTTTTAATATCCGACAGCGAGAGAATCTCCTGTTTCGTTACATTTTCATTGCCGGAAATGGCGACTGATGAGATTTTGCTGATAGGCGTTTGCAAATACACAATAATAAGTGTCATGACAAAAAAAAGCAGAATAAACGAAATGAGGCGGCGATTTGCCTTCTGCTTTCGCTGCTCTTTTATTTTGGGAATCCGTTCTTCAATATTTACGATTTTTTCTCTTTCATGATCCGGTCTCATTGTCTGTTCACCTCATTCAAATGAAACAGCTGTTAAGTCTGTCTTATCCAAAACAAACGGCATACTATGATGCCGTTTGTCATTTGCTTAAAGTATATCACATGACTGCTTGAGTCAGAGAATGAGTCAGCGATTTTCGCCGACAATTTCAACCTCTGTATGCATATCAATCTCGTATTGTTCACGTATGGTCTTCTTCACATAGTCAATAAGGTCAAGCACGTCTTTTGCAGATGCACCGCCGGCGTTGACAATGAAATTCCCGTGCATTTCCGATATTTTTGCTCCGCCGATTTGATACCCTTTTAGCCCCGCCTTTTCCACAAGGTTTCCGGCGTGGTTCGGAAGCGGATTTCTGAAGATGCTTCCGGCACAAGGACTTGAATACGGCTGCGTATTCTTTCTGTAGTCTTTATTGTTTTGCATTTGCTGCACGATGCCTTCACGGTCCTTTTGCTCAAGCTGCAGAACCGCCTCAAGGCAAACGCCGGGACGTTTCTTTTGCAAAACAGAAGTCCTGTAGCTAAACTCCATCTCTTCTTTGGTCAGCCACTTAATTGTGCCATCCTCAAATAAAATATGGGCTTTCACAAGAATCTCGCTCATATCAGAACCGTGCGCTCCGGCGTTCATATACACAGCCCCGCCGATTGACCCTGGAATGCCAGCCGCAAATTCCAGTCCTGACAAACCTTTTTTGCTCATTGATGTTGCAAGGCGGACAACTGAATAGCCCCCGCCAACAGTGACCTGATCCTCATTCAGTTCTAAATGGTCAAGACCTGCGCCCAGTTTAATGACGACTCCTCTGATCCCTTCATCCAAAACGAGAAGGTTCGATCCTCTGCCGATGACCGTCCATTTGATGTCGTGCTTTTTAATAATGTCCATAATGTCTTTTACGGCTTCCACACGATTTGGGATGACCAAAATGTCGGCAGGTCCACCTATTTTCATTGTTGTATGATTCGCGAGCGGTTCGTTTTCCAGAACTTTGCCGACTTCGCGGTCTTTTAATTCTTGTATCACTTTCTCCATCGTAAACCTCCGCATTTCCGTTTGCTCTTCTCTTATTTTTTTAGTTCTTCCAACACGTTGTAAAGACGGGCAGCCGCATCCGGTACGCCGAGTGATTTCGTCCGCTCACTCATGTTCTTAAGGGTATCCTCATCCAGTACAATCCGGTCAAGCGCATTGATCAGCTTATCACCGCTGAGTTCTGTTTCTTTCAGCACAATGGCTGCATCATGCTGACTGAGCGCTTGTGCGTTGACCTCTTGATGATTCGCCGTGACGTACGGGCTCGGGATGAGCACGCTCGGAATGCCGAGCGCCGTAATTTCGGCAATCGTCGTTGCTCCGGCTCTTGCCACAATTACATCAATCGCCTTTAAGTATTCAGGCATTTGATGCAAAAATGGCTTTGTCACCATATTGCTTGCTGCGCCGCCCGCGCTTTGCAACTCGCCCATGACTTTCTCGAAATGGACTTCTCCCGTAATATACAGCACTTGGTATTCTCTCGTTTTCAGCGCTTCCTGCATCTCAACTACCGCGCGGTTAATCGCCGCGGCGCCTCTGCTTCCGCCGAAGATTAAAACGGTTTTTTTATCTTCTGTAAGCCCGAATTCAGCTAATGACCGGCCCGTCTTTATTGAGACGACTTCAGAAGCTCTCGGGTTTCCCGTAAATACAACTTTCTCACTTGGAAAATGCGATTTCGCTTCATCAAAACAAATCGCTACTTTATTAACATATTTAGAAAGAAACTTATTGGTGATGCCCGGCAGGCTGTTTTGCTCATGAATAATTGTCGGAATCCCCATTTTAGAAGCGGCGTATACTACAGGTCCGCACACATAGCCGCCCGTCCCGATCACTGCGTCGGGCTTAAAATCCGCTAAATACGATTTGCTTTTCTTAACACCTTTAAAGAAGCGCATAACGGTTTTCACATTTTCAAATGAAAGCTTCCGTTTAAAGCCGGTAATTTCAATTGATTGAAACGGAATGTTTTCCCGCTCAACGATTTTTTTCTCAAGGCCGTTCTCCGTACCGATATATAAAAATTCCACATCAGGATGGCGTCGCTGCACCTCTTTAATAAAAGCAAGCGCAGGATAAATATGTCCTCCTGTGCCGCCTCCGCTAACTGCAATACGCATAAACCTCTTCCCCCTATTTCTCTATAACATAGCGATAACCCTGTTTTGTGGACAGGGTTATTGGCTTTTTGTTTTCTCACTCACAGCATGATTATATAATTATTTTTTGCGCTTGTTAAAGATTTGTATTAATATCTCGAATACCGGCTCACATTCAGCAGCACGCCTACAGCCATCAGCATCAAAGTCAAAGATGAGCCCCCATAGCTTAGAAATGGCAATGTGATGCCGGTTACCGGAATAAGACCGGTGACAACGCCGATATTGATCATGACTTGGATGGCAATCATGGAAATAATGCCGACAGCAACAAAGCTGCCGTACAAGTCGGGCGCCCCGAGTGCGATTCTGATTCCTCTCCACAAAAGCACGCTGAACAATAACAGAATGAGTGATCCTCCGATAAAGCCCAGTTCTTCCGACAGTATCGCAAAGATAAAGTCTGTCTGCGGCTCCGGCAGGTAAAAGAATTTTTGCCTGCTTTGGCCGAGACCCATTCCAAACAATCCCCCAGGTCCGACAGCATATAGCGACTGAATGATTTGAAAGCCGCTGCCAAGCGGATCTTCCCACGGATTTAAATATGAGGTAATCCGCTTAATTCGGTACGGTGCCGACAGAACCAGCGCTGCAAATCCGCTGAGACCGATCAGCCCGAGAAAGACAAAGTGGGCGATGCGTGCTCCTGAGACAAAAATCATAACGATACAAGTCCCGACCATCACTGTCCCCGTTCCAAGGTCAGGCTGGCACATAATGATAAGAAATGCCGAAAAAACAATTCCAAGCGCCGGCACAAACCCGCGTCTGAACGATGTAATGTTTTTTTGTTTTTCTGACAGAAACTTAGCAAGAAACGCAATCATCGCAAGTTTCATAAACTCAGAAGGCTGAATACTGAACGCGCCGACGCCGATCCAGCTTCTGGATCCGTTCCGCTCCATGCCTATGCCTGGTATAAGCACAAGCAGCAGCAGAAAAAAACAGATAATCATTAACATTTTAGACCAAGTCCGCCATGTCCAATAATCAACATTCATAATAAAAAACATAGCAATAACTCCGATTCCGGCAAACAGCAGCTGCCGTTTCGCAAAGAAAAATGAATCGTCAAATTTATAATCCGCCCACACTGCACTCGCACTGTACACCATAATTAAACCTATTGTTAATAGCAATAACGTAATGATGACCAATAATAAATCAGGCGCTGTTTTTTTTGTTGTCAAAGCGATCGACACCCCAAGCATAAAGTCATTAGGGCTGCCGTATCCTGCCAGACAAGCCCTTATTTAAGCATATGCACGGCGTCTATAAACATGTCACCGCGTTCTTCAAATGTTTTGAACTGGTCCCAGCTTGCGCAAGCCGGTGACAACAGGATGACATCCCCTTCATTTGAGAGCGCAAACGCCGCCGATACTGCTTGTTCAACATTATCGACACGTTTGACATGTTGTATTCCCAGTTCAGCCCCGAGTTTTTCGAGTTTAGGAGCCGTCTGGCCGAAAGTAAGAATCGCTTTTACATTTTGCATATAAGGTTTTAGTTCGTCAAAACCGTTACCGCGGTCAAGCCCGCCGGCAAGGAGAAGAACCGGTTTTTCAAAGGCGGAAAGCGCCTTGCTGGTCGCTAATACGTTCGTTGCTTTGCTGTCGTTATAAAATTTACGGTCCTGAATCGTTGTAACGTATTGAAGGCGGTGCTTTACGCCTGTAAAGCTTGTAAGGACCTTTTTGATCGCTTCGTTAGACGCTCCCGCCGTTTTGACAACCGCAACGGCGGCCAAAATATTCTCAAGATTGTGCGCGCCGGGCAGTACGACATCTTCCAAAGAAAGTATGGCTTCGTTATCAAACAAGATCATTCCGTCTTTTACGCATGCGCCTCGCTCAAGCGGCTTTGTTGCTGAAAATGCAAGAGAGGCTGCTTTTCCTGCTTCCGCCAGACGTACAACAGTTTCATCATCTTGATTGACAACGGCCGTGTCTGATTCCAGCTGGTGCAAATATACGTTCTGCTTCGCTTTTTCATAGTTTTCTCTCGAATGGTGATAATCAAGATGGGCGTCAAATACGTTTAGAATAAGACTGATGTGCGGTCTGAACGCATGAGTCCCCATAAGCTGAAAAGAAGAAAGCTCCGTGACGATCCATTCATCTCCGTCAGCATGATAAGCGACCTCGCTTGCGACTGTCCCGATATTTCCAGCGATCAGCGCTTTTTGAGAATCAGCCTTCAGCATTTCATAAATAAGCGTTGTTGTTGTTGTTTTTCCGTTCGAACCTGTGATTCCGATAAATTTTGCATCCGTTACATAATAGGCAAGTTCTATTTCCGTCCAGACCGGAATACCCCTTTTTTCCGCTTCCTGCACCATGACATTTTCATATGGAATGCCCGGGTTTTTAATCAGTACCGTAATGCGGTGCTGGTCAAAAAGGGACGTCGGATGCTCGCCGCAAATCACGTCAATTCCTTTATTCGAAAGCTTCTGGGCGGGCTCGTTTTCTTCAAATGGCTTTTGATCGTTCACAACAACGTAAGCCCCTTTCTCATGAAGAATAGAAGCTGCCGCATATCCGCTTTTCGCCAGTCCGAGGACTAAAAAATGCTGATTCTGTAACACTTGTTCTTTTTCCACTTATAACCACACCTCGATGTAAATTCCTAAAACGGCAAGCAAAAGTCCCGCAGTCCAAAATGTGACAACAACTCTCCATTCAGACCACCCGACAAGCTCATAATGGTGGTGAAGCGGACTCATTTTAAAAATACGTTTCCCTGTCGTTTTGAAGCTGATGACCTGTAAAATAACCGATAATGTTTCAATGACGAATACGCCGCCGATAATAACGAGCAGAATTTCAAGCTTCGTTAAGATCGCAATAGTGACAATGGCCCCTCCTAATGCAAGTGAGCCTGTATCTCCCATAAACACTTTAGCAGGGTGCGCGTTAAATACGAGGAAGCCTAATACCGCTCCTACAACGGCAACCGAGAAAATCGCAACATCATATTGTGATTGGTTCCACGCTAAAATAGCGAAAGCTCCAAACGCAATGGCAGCTGTCCCTGATAACAGGCCGTCAAGACCGTCAGTCAGATTGACCGCATTTGATCCTCCCACAAGCATAAAGAGGACAAGGATAAAGTAAGCCCAGCCAAGATCAAATGACAGATCTGTTCCCGGTAGACGAATGTCTGTTGAGAAATTGCAGTAATGATAGACTGCATAAAACACAACGGCGATAATGATCTGCCCGATTAGCTTTTGTTTTGACGTTAAGCCAAGGTTGCGTTTCATGACAACTTTAATATAGTCATCTAAGAATCCGAGCAGCCCGTAGCCGAGTGTAACAAACAGCAAAAGAAACATCTCAGGGCTGATCTCTGAGAATTTTTGCGTCATAACAATCGTAGTAACAATAATAGATAATATAATCATGACACCGCCCATCGTCGGCGTCCCTGATTTTTTTTGATGTGATTTCGGTCCTTCTTCCCTAATGCTCTGGCCGAATTTCAGTCTTCTTAAAAACGGGATAAGAATCGGAGAGAGCAGAACGCTGATTAAAAATCCCATTATAATTGTAAATAGAATAACTTGCTCAAGCATTGTTCTTGTCTCCTCCTGTTTCTTTCAAACGGCATACGTAGTTATCATATTCACGTTTTTTTTCCATATGTGAAAATCTTTTTAATTCCATCATTCATTAACATCTCTTTCCTATGATTGATCTAATTTTTATTCAGTTCGACAATCGCTCTTGCTGCTACTTCGGCGTCATCAAAATCGAATGTCTCTGCACCGATTTGCTGATAGGTTTCATGCCCTTTTCCCGCAATCAGTACGACATCGCCTTTTCTGGCATTGGCAATCGCAAAAAAGATCGCTTGCTCGCGGTTTGCGATGCTGTGATAGTATTCGTTCTCAACCCCTGCCTCCATATCTCTTAAAATCGCGAGCGGGTCTTCACTTCTCGGATTATCTGATGTAAAAATCGGTTCATCCGCAAGCTGAACAGCGATTTTTGCCATTTTCGGGCGTTTCGTTTTATCTCTGTCTCCTCCGCAGCCAACAACAACAAAAACCTTACCTTCTGTCATGTCTTTGCACGTCTTCAAAACGTTTTCAAGACTGTCAGGGGTATGGGCGTAATCAACAATGACAGGGAATTCCTGATTTTTATTGACTAATTCAAAACGTCCTCTTACGCCGTGCAATTCTTCGACAGCCTCAGCAACCGTTTCAAATGGGATACCGGCGGCAATACATGTCGCAACGGCAGCCAGCACGTTGTACACGTTGAACTGTCCGACGAGCGAAATCGTGATGGGCTTTGTGCCTTTGTTTGTAACCAGTTCAAAGCTCGTGCCCTGTGCGGTTGTTTTGATGTGTTTTGCCATTACATCAGCGTCATTTTTAATTCCGTATGTAGAGATGTGTGCTGCAGTCACCTTTTCATAATACGCGCTTGCCTCATCGTCAGCATTCAGGATGGCCCGCTTCGGCTTTTCATGGTTAAACGCGCCGCCCAGCTGTGAAAACAGAAGGCTCTTTGCCTGCCTGTACTCATCCATCGTTTTATGATAGTCCAGATGATCCTGCGTTAAATTTGTGAATACCGCAATGTCGTAATCACAGCCGTGGACTCTTCCCATGGACAAAGCATGAGAGGATACTTCCATAATCGCAGTGTCCACATGGTTATCATTCATTTTTTTAAATGTCTTCTGCAGCGTGACACTTTCCGGTGTTGTGTTTTTCACGGGAAACGTTTCTTCGTCGATCTTGATATACATCGTTCCGATCAGACCTGTGCGTTTCCCCGCCTTTTTCAAAATTTCATCCACCATATGTGACGTAGATGTTTTTCCGTTTGTCCCGGTAATTCCAATCAGCTGAAGCTGTTTCGTCGGCTGGCCGTAAAACGCATCCGACAATACACTGAGCGCGCGCTGTGAGTTCCGGACAATGGTCACGGGAACGCTGACATCAAGTTCTCTTTCAGCCACAATGGCGGACGCTCCGTTTTCAACAGCCTTTTGCGCAAAATCATGCCCGTCCACCGTATAACCTTTTACACACACAAAAAGACTCCCTGTCTTTACTTCCCTGGAGTCCATCTCAATTGACGTAATATCAGGGTCATGAAAGTCATTTACAGAAGGTTCGGTTGTTAAGTATGTAAGCAGCTTTGTTAGTTTCATCGTATCAAACCTCTCAAAATTCTATTCGTTCTTCTATCATGAAAGCCATGTTTATACTTTTAAACATACAGTTCATATTTTAGCGTAAAAAAAAGGATACATCCAGCTAATCTTGAAACTTATAAGCTTTTTTTCTTATCCAAACCAAAAGGCAGCCGGATTCAATCGGCTGCCTCGAATTTCACTCATTCTTCACTCAAATAAACACGAATTTTTGAGCCTTCTTTTACTTTCGTTCCGGCTGCCGGTGATTGTTTCACAATTTTGCTTCCTTTACCTGAGGAATCAATTTGCAAGTTGACAAGCAGCGATTCAAGATCCGAGACAGACATCCCTACAACATTCGGAACTTCTATTGATTTTGTGTCGGACCATTGATATTTTTTCTCAATTTGATTTTTTCTCGGCTTTACGCCGATCTCAGGGAGACTGTCTCTCATGATATTCCCAACAATTGGGGCAGCGACGGTACCCCCGAACTGAATGGTGCCTTTCGGATTATCTACTGCAACATATACGACAAGACTCGGATCATCAGCAGGCGCAAAACCGATAAATGAAACGATGTGGTTGTTTTCAAGATACTTTCCGTCCTTTACCTTTTGCGCCGTTCCCGTCTTTCCTCCGACACGATAGCCTTCAACAAAGGCGTTGCGCCCGGTTCCTTCGGCTACTACGCTTTCTAACGCATATCTGATTTGTTTTGATGTCTCCTCAGAAATAACTTGTTTCTTTGCCACCGGCGATTGTTTTTTTACGGTTTTCTTTGTTACCGGATCTATCCATTCTTTCGCAATATAAGGGGTATAAAGCGTACCTCCGTTTACAGCGGCAGATACAGCCGCTACCTGCTGAATCGGCGTAACGGATACTCCCTGCCCGAAAGCTGTTGTAGCTTGCTCAACAGGACCTACTTTATCAAGAGGAAATAAAATCCCGGTTCCTTCTCCTTGCAAATCAATCCCGGTTTTTTGGCCGAAGCCGAAGCTCTTGATATATTTAAACAGCTTTTCCTTTCCAAGCCGCTCGCCTAGCTCGACAAAACCTGGGTTGCAGGAATTTTGGACAACCTCAAGAAAGGTCTGCAGGCCGTGACCGCCTTTTTTCCAGCACCGGAGACGGGCTCCGTCAACCTCTGTGTGGCCTTTATCATAATATTGATCTCTTTTTAAATTGACCTTTTGCTCTTCAAGAGCAGCAGCGAGCGTTATGATTTTAAAGGTTGAACCCGGCTCATACGTGCTCCATACCGGCAAATTGCGGTTATACACTGACGAATCAACCGATTGATAGTCAGCCGGATCGAAATCAGGCCGGCTTGACATCGCAAGGATTTCACCGTTTTTCGGATTCATGGCAACAGCGATCATACCGTCGGGATTGTATTTCGCCTCCGCATTATCAAGCTCTCTTTCCATAATGGTCTGAACCTTTGAATCCACCGTCAGCTTCATGTCCAACCCGTCTTTTGGCGGGGTATAGTCGTCTGCTTCATCAGGCATTTTTTTCCCTTTAGCATCGGTATAAAACTTTACTGAGCCTTTTTCCCCTTTTAGATCATCATCATAATAAGCTTCAAGGCCGAGCAGCCCCTGGTTATCTATGCCCGCAAAGCCGAGCACATGAGATAAAAAGCTTCCGAACGGATAATGCCTGATGCTGTCTTCCGCCACGTAAACGCCTTTTAAATCAAGCGCTTTGATTTCTTTCGCCTTTTTATTCGAAATTTTCCGGCCTTCAGGGGTAATTTTTTCGATTGAGGCTTTCTTTGTCAGATGCTTGTATACTTTTTCTTCGGACATATTTAAGACTGCCGCCAGCTGTTTGCTTGTGCTGACCGGATTTTGAACTTGGCGCGGCACGACAAACACGGTCGGCGCGCTTTTATTCGTGGCCAGCTTTACGCCGTTTCGGTCTAGAATCTCTCCCCGCTCCGGCTCAAACGGAAGATTTCGGCTCCAAGAATCCTTTGCCAGCGAGGTCAGCTTGTCGCCCAGAACGAACTGAACATAGCCGAGCCTTGTATCAATGATCAGAAACACGATCACTCCAAAAAGCAAAACAAATAATAAACGTTTTCTAACCGTTACATTCGAGACGCGCAAGAGACCGTTCACTCCTTATTTAGGCTTGTTTCATTTTATGCCTTAGCTTGGACAGGTAGAACGGCGCTCTCACAGAGGGATAAAAAAAAGAAAGCCTGCAACAGCGGATTATGCCGTTAGCAAGCTTTCTTTCTCAGTTATTCTGGATTTTCAAACTTCACCTTGATCACGGTGTTTTCTTTTATTTCTTTGTTCTTTTTCACACTTTGGCTTACGGCGTATCCCTGCCCGTTCACCTCAATATGAATACCGGAAGCCTTGCCGAATTGAAGAACCTCTCTTCTCGACCAGCCCGACATATCAGGCATTTTCATCTTTCCGTCTGTTTTCAAAAAGACCTTCTGATTTGTCAGGACTTCCTCGCCCGCTTTCGGGTATTGCTCTTTCACCGCAACATCGCTGCCGATGACCACCGGTGTGAGATTTTCACTTTTTGCTTTCTGCTGAGCGGTCGACACTCTTTGATCAGTCAAATCAGGCATGGTTTGAGCCTTTGTTTTTTCCTGTTCTGAATCAGACGTTTCAGTCGGTTCAATATTCAGGTAGTGCAGACTGTTCTTCATCGTCGGATTAAAAATTTCAGATACCGGATTGGAACCAGTTTCGTCATTTTCTAATTGCGGCTGCTGCACCGCAACATAGATAAGCAGTTCAGGGTCATCTTTTGGCGCCATCCCCATTACGGAGAAAATGTAATTATCACGCCCTGATAAATAACCGTTTTGTCCGGCAATCTGCGCTGTGCCTGTTTTTACCGCTACATCAAAGCCTTCAATTTGATAAGGTTTTCCAGTCCCGATATCAGATGAAACCACCTCACCTAATATATTGCGGACTTTTTTAGCAGTATTCGCTGAAATTGGAGTTCCTGCTGATTCAGGCTTATTTTGATAAACGGTTTTCTTCGTGTCAGGATCAACGATATGATCGATAACGTAAGGCTTCATCATTTTACCGTCATTGGCGATCGCTGTTGCAGCCTCCAGCTGCTGAATCGGCGTGACGGCAGAAGCTTGTCCATATGCAGTTGACGCTTTGTCAAATTCATATTTGAAGTTAATTTTACTCGATGCTTCTCCTGGCAAGTCAATGCCTGTTTTTTGATAGAAATTGAACTTATGGAGATATTCATTTAGCCGTGAATAACCTAACTTTTCATTGGCCAGTTTTGCAAAAGCAACATTAGATGACCTTAATACGCCATCATGATATGTTGTTTTCCCCCAACCTACACCATAGTTATGGTCTCTTACAAGTTCTCCCCCTACTTCATACGTTCCAGATTTATACTTTTCATTGGCATTAAACACATTTTCCTGCATAGCAGCTGCAAGCGTAAAAATCTTCATCGTAGATCCGGGCTCAAACGAATATGAAATTAAGTCATTGTAATAATTCGTCACATCCCGGGTATTCGGGTCAAAGCTCGGCCGCTGTCCCATCGCAAGCACTTTGCCCGTTTTCGGGTCAACGGCTGCCGCCATGATTTTCTTCGGGTTATATTTTTTCGCCACTTTTGTCATACTGTCTTCTAAAAAGGTTTGAATTTTCTGATCAATGGTTAAATATACATTGTCACCATTTTTTGGTGCAGTGATATTCTCTTTGCTGTTCGGGAGTTTCCAGCCGGATTTGTCACTTTCGTAAGTCACATATCCGTCTTGCTCCTTTAAGTACTTGTTCAGCACCTTTTCAAGCCCCATTGCACCTTGAATTTCGCTTGTTTGTTCATTGACTTCGGCATAGCCGATTAAATTGGATGCAAATACGCCGTTTGGATAGTAGCGTTTCGTGTCACGCAAAAATGAGATTCCCGGAAGCTTGAGCTTTTCGATTTTTTCTTTTTGCGAAAATGATATATCCCGGCCCGCAGATCCGAATTCGACTTGTTTCACACCCTTATTTAAAATATCAAGAATGTCACCCTTATCCATGTCAATGACTTTCGAAAGTTCCTCCGCTGTTTTTTCTTTATTACTGACGTGCTGCGGATGTTTAATGTCAGTTGTCATTTTCTTATCAAGGACAGCAACCAATTTATATGTGGCCGTATCTTCAGCGATGACTTTGCCGTTTCGGTCTAATATAGAGCCGCGGCTTGCTTCAATGGTCCGTTTCTTTTCATGCTGTTCGGTCGCTTTTGTCGCAAGTACTTCTCCGTTTGCTTTTCCTGTTATTTGTAAATATGCCATTCTTCCTAAAATAACAAAGAAAAAGAGAGCGAAACAAATACTGAGTATCGCTGCTCCTCTGTTCATAAATTTATTCTTTTTTGGCATTTCAATCATTCCTGTATGTTTTTCACTTTTTTGTTTTTCAGCTTCAAGCCATTCTTTTCGGCAATGTCCATAATGCGTTCGGGTGTGCTTAAATCAGCAACATTTTTTTCGAGGTCACCAATCCGCTTGTTCTCAGAAGAAATTTTCTCTTCTAGTTTTTGCACCTCGATATTCGTCTGATATGCCGCGTACGCTTTCGATACAATAAAGAGTGAAACGCTGAGTACGGCGATAACGAATAGGACGAGCAAAACTTTTTCTCCGAGTGTAATGGAAGCCCTTCTTTTGACAATAACCTTTTTTTCCGGGCTTAACGTATGCCGCTGCTGTTTTTCTTGCTGGTAAGCTAAATTACTCATAGGCTGATGACCTCCTTTTAAGTTTGCGTTCGCAGTTCGTTATTTTCGTTTTTCCGCGATGCGAAGCTTGGCTGAGCGAGCTCGGTTGTTTTCTTCAAGCTCTTCTTCTGAAGCTGTAATCGGTTTTCGTGTTATAAGCTTTAATTCAGGCTCAAATTCTTCCGGTATGACAGGCAGTCCCGGCGGGAGTTCCGGAAGCGACGACATTTCCTTAAACGTCGCTTTACATATTCTGTCTTCAAGAGAATGGAAGGTAATGACAGATACCCTTCCCCCTGGCTTTAGCACTTCAATTGCTTGAAGAAGCGCCTCTTCAAAAACCTTCAGCTCATCGTTTACTGCAATTCTGATGGCCTGGAACACCCGTTTCGCCGGATGCCCTCCGCTTCGTCTGGCCGGAGCGGGAATTGCGTCTTTTATTAGATCGACCAGTTGGCCCGTTGTTTGAATAGGCGACTTGCTTCTTGCCTCTTCAATTTTTCTCGCTATCTGTTTGCTGAATTTCTCTTCTCCGTATCTGAAGAAAATCCGCACAAGATCCTCATAGCGCCACTCATTTACGACTTCTTTTGCCGTAAGCGGGGCCGACTGGTCCATCCTCATGTCTAATGGCGCGTCATGATGATAGCTGAAGCCGCGTTCTGGCGTATCCAGCTGCGGGGAAGATACCCCCAGATCAAATAAAACACCGTCAATCTCTGTAATCCCCTGTTCATTCAAACAGTCTTTTAAATAACGGAAGTTGCTTTTAATAAGTATGAGCTGTCCCTTATATCCGGACAGTTTTTCTTTTGCATGCTGTAATGCTGTGTCGTCTTGGTCAAAAGCGATTAAACGCCCTTTTTCGGATAACTGCTGTAATAAATATGTACTGTGCCCCGCTCCGCCAAGGGTGCAGTCTACATAGGTACCGTCCGGTTTGATGTCTAAACCGTCAACGGTTTCACGAAGAAGTACTGTCTTGTGTTGAAACATAGTGTGTTGGTCCCACCTTTTATCAGGATGAATTGAAATTGTGTTAGAGTGTTATGCACGAAGATTCATTATATATCAAACCCAATCATGTTTTCAGCAATTTCAGCAAATGAATCTTCTTGCTCTTCTGTGTATTGTTCCCAAATTACCTTACTCCACAATTCAATTCGATTCGAAACCCCGATGACAACACATTCTTTTTCCAGTTTGGCGTAATTCAATAGTGATGATGCAATATTTACCCGGCCTTGCTTGTCCAGTTCGCATTCAGTCGCGCCTGAAAAAAAGAAGCGGGTAAACGCGCGGGCGTCTTTCTTTGTAAGAGGAAGAGCTTTCAGCTTTTCTTCAATCAGCTTCCATTCGTGCATAGGGTAGCCGAAGAGGCATTGGTCAAGCCCTCTGGTAAGCACAAACTGCTCACCTAAGCCTTCTCTGAATTTAGCAGGTACGATCATGCGGCCTTTTGCATCAATAGTATGCTGGTATTCACCCATAAACATGATCTCTAGCCCCACTTTCTCCCCTTAACTCACCACTATTCACCACTTCTCTCCACACATTTATTTTACACTGTTTATGTATAAAAAAAAACCCTGAACTAGTCAGGGTTTATTAAAACTTTATTTCAAAGTTTGACAACTTGATGTTGGTTTTGAAAAGAAAATGGCAGATGTTTGAATGTTGTGAAGAATTTTGGACCATACCTGTTTAAATAATACATAATATTCCATATTCGTTCTTGCGGAGCAAGAAGCGGTTTGATGCTGTTTTGTATTTTTTCATAGTCCCTCAGCACATAGCCTTCTTTTTCTTCAATCCGTTTGGTGACCGTCCGTTCCAAAAATCGGAGCTGGTCTTGGATGAAAGCGGCGTTCTTTTGCAATAAAGGCGCCATGCTCGAATCCACCTTTAGCGCTTCCTGTCTGATATTCTTATGGATGGTTTCTATTTCTGCTTTCGCGTTATTGAGAACCTCGGTAAACTGCTCTGGTATCTGACTCTCAAAGTAAGCGTCTTTTTGGCTCTTTGTGCCGCCTTCAATCGCTTCTTTCAAAGAAATGTTCCGTTCAGACAGCTTTTTCTCAATATGGCGCTCAACTATCGTAATATTCAGCCTCGGCACCACCGGCGGCATTTTAAAATCCATTAAACCGAATGCCTGTTTGAGCTCTCCCCAGTAATTCACTTCTCCGGGACCTGCGATAAATGCTAAAGTGGGAATGAGATACTCCTGCATCAGCGGTCTCGTCACAACATTATTGCTGAATCTCTCCGGATTTTCTTCCATATGAATGTAAAGCTCATCTTCTGTCCATGTCAGTTCAAGCTCTCTGACGATAAACCCGGCATTATCTTTTTCGATTAAAAAGCGTTCTGTTTCGTATTCATAAAATAGATTTGCCTGATCTTTTCCAGACTCAATAATCGGCTGATAGCCCGTTTGATTCATAAGAAGCTGCTGTTCTGCTACTGAATTAGCCAGCTCGTCATTAAGGCGCAAAATCTTTTGGAACATAGCGGTCTCGAGCTTTTTAATTCCCGGATCTCCCGAATTTAAGAGGACAAGCCCTTCTTCCTGGAACATAGCGGCGATCAGATGCTCGAAAAAGTCCGTAAAGGTCGTTGAATCCCTTAAACATCGTTTAACATGTTCAATGAGCGTGTTCGTGTGGTCTGTTTCTTCAAAAGAGGCAAACACTTCATCAATCCACATAGCACATTTCTCTTGATCAAGCGATGTATTTGCCGCTGAAGATTTTTTCCAATAGGACTGGGGCAGCTTTTTCTTCACAGGGCTGTTTTGTTCTGACGTATGCACATAATTAATTTCTTCCAGGTCATGGTCTTCTCCGGCAACCCAAAACAGCGGGATGACAGGCACTTTCAATTCCTCTTCCTGCTGCTTTGCAAAAACAATGATTGAAATGATTTTATGTATCGTGTAAAGCGGCCCTGTAAGAAGCCCTGCCTGCTGTCCCCCTACCACAGCGACACTTGATGGGTCCTTTATTTTCTCGATAGACGCTTGCATGGCGACGGAATCAAATTTGCTGTGATAAGAGGATAAATAGTCTGCTAATTCCTCTCTGGCATAGGTACGTGCTGACACGTCATCAAGTCTTTCACGCCACATGCCTGAGTTGTGAATATTGTAATCAAAAAAAGAAGACATTTCTTCTTTTCCATCTATATAGTGCTGTACAAACACATTTTGACTCTTGATGGAAAGTTCAGTTAGCTGCATCTTCTGGAACTTCCTTTCTCCAATAAATAGTTAGTTTTCCGAAATGAGTATAGCATGTTCCCTCCAAAGCTCAAAAGACTTTGTCTGGTTTTTGCCGCAAAGCAGTAATGCTGCGGTACAGAAATTCAAAATGAATGGCATCATGATTGCCGATTTCTGCTTCCTTTAATAGATAGCCGATAATGGCATCAGCTTCTGTCAGCCTGCCGGCATATACATCAACAAGCATAGAAGAGTAATTGTCTTTTGTATTTTCGCAAACTGCGCACACCTGCTCCCAGGCTTTTTCCCGATCTTTCAGACCTAAAATTGTACAGGCTTCACGAAATATCATTTTCATATATGAGAAATAAGCCGGAGATGCCAGCAGTTCCCCATTTTTCACACGCAAAAGAGCCGTTAACGGATTAATGCAGGCATTTATGATCAGTTTCCCCGTTAAAAGACGGTGCCAATCAGTTTCATAAACGATCGGGAATCCCGGCGTTTCTTGTTGAAAAAAGGGATGCAGCGATTCTGGCGATGAATGACCGAACGCGCTCCATTTTACCGCACCTAAACCGGTGTGTTCAACAGCCGTATCTGATTTCCTGACAGCACCGTGTTCCACAATGCCGACATAAAGCGAATGGGCGGTCCTCCAATTCTGAATCTCATGGATATGAGCCATACCGTTTTGCAAAAATAAAATGTTTGTTTCTTTTATTTGATCCAGTTTCGGAAAAACAGCTCCGAGCTGATGTTGTTTGACAGTGACAAGAAGCAGGTCATAAGATGAATTGATTTCAGTGTCCGCTTCGCACTCTCCGCTATACTCTCTCCCTTCTTTATATAGACAGATGCCGTCAGAACAGATGGCTTCCGCTTGTTCGGCGCGTCTCGTCAGAACGGTCACCTGATGATGCAAGGATAGGTAGCAGGCACACAAGAGGCCGACCGCCCCCCCGCCGATAATTCCTATTTTCACAATGTCACACCCTATTTTACTTTTACGTATTATCATAGCAGATGTCTTGCCGAATTACTTGTCAGAGGTTTCACTTCCTGCAGAATAATCAGAATCTTAATATTTGGATTTTTTGGATAATGCGTTTACAATATAAATAGAATGACAACAAAGGGGGAAATAAGCATGATGAAGGTAGAGCGCTTGCTCATTAACTACAAAACACTTGAAGAGTTCAAGAAATTCAAGGAATACGGGATGCAGGAGCTGTCTATGCTTGAAGAGCTTCAAGAAAACATCATTGAAAACGACAGCAGCTCGCCGTTTTACGGGATTTATTTCGGGGATACACTTGTCGCACGAATGAGCTTATATCAGGCAAATGGAAAATCAAATCCTTATTTTGAACATCATCAAGATTATTTAGAGCTTTGGAAGCTCGAGGTTCTGCCAGGTTATCAGAAAAACGGCTATGGAACGACGCTTGTTGAATTTGCAAAATCCTTCCGCATGCCGATCCGGACAAATCCAAGAATGAAGTCAACCGGCTTCTGGGATAAAATGAATTTTGAGCCGGTGAAATACGACATGGCGCGTGACAAAGGAGAAAATCCTTTAATCTGGCATCCGGACATGGATGGGGAAATGACATCAGGGGAAACGGCATAACAAAAGAAAACCGGCCGGGCTGGACCCAAAAGGCCGGTTCATTTTCAGATGCGTTCGTATGAGCCTTGGTTTGATTTTTTGTTTCGCCCGTCTTCTTTGGACACCACCATTTTCCTCGCTCTGTCCATGATGTCGATCAAGGCCTTGTAATCCTCTTCTGTCATCTCCAGCTGATTCCGCAGCGTTTGATTTTCACTGCGTAAGTCCTCAAGTTCTTTTTGCAGCGCGTTTACTTGCTCTGTGAGCCTTTCTCTTTCATGATGAAATTCTTGTGCGGATGGCGCTTCTTTAAATTGTTCGAGAAATTGTATGACATCTTGTATAGATAGATCTCTATTTCTTTCTGGAGTTACGGGCGGAGCCTGCTTTACCGTATCAGGCATGTTAGCGGCGTGAACACCGATTTGCTTTCTCAGTTCTTTTCGCTGTTTTTTAGCAAGTTCTATGCCTGATTGATATTGTTTCCTCACAAATGAATTCCATCTAAATCCGCAGGCGGCGGCCGTTCTGGTCAGCGCCCTTCCTACTTCCTCAAATGCGGAAAGCTGTGTTCCGCCCTCGCGAATATGGCGAAGCACCACCTCCGCCAGCAGCAAATCTTCATCCTGTGTCCAAGCATCTTGTCTCGTAATGGTCAATGCGATCTCCCTCCAAGTTAGCTCATTTACCTCATACATATGCGGATAATAGATTAGATAGACTATTTGCACTCACAAATTTTCCGGGAGCCGGCTTGAAGAGAAAAAGAAAAAAAGCACAGGAGTTATTCTCCCATGCTTTTCTCATTCATTAATTGCTTTTTACATTTATGTCTTTGCCGTTGTATGATCCGCATGCTTTGCATACACGGTGAGACAATTTCATCTCTCCGCATGACGGACATTCTGTCATACCAGGTACATTAAGTTTGAAATGTGTACGGCGCAATCTTTTTTTCATTTTAGAAGTTCTTCTAAAAGGTACAGCCATTATTCCCACCTCCTTAAAGAGTTAAGATTCATCATCTTGTTTTAAGAGCTTTTCAAGACCTGCGAGCCTCGGATCGACCTGATTTTTCTTGTCTTCTTCCGAAATAACCTGCCAATCCTTTCCTTCTTGAGGAGCAGCTCCTTCTTTTTGAACAGATTCACAAAAGATTTGCATAGGGATTTCTAAAAGAATTTCTTCTTTTACGATCGGAGTTAAGTCGATAGTATCGTCTTCAACAATCTGCACGTCCTCATCTTCTATATCATCCGTCTTATGAAATATAAACAGTTCTTTTGTTGAAATTGTAAATGGATACGGAACATCAACAAGTGTTCTTGAGCATGGCAAAATCATTTCGCCTGAAATCGTAAAGTCAAACGAAACCTGTTTGGATTCAATATCCGCTCTTCCTTTCACCCGGACGGGAGAAATGCTGCGAATGTCAGAATTCAATGTTGTCATCTCATTTAACTCAACTGTTTCATCAAACTCAAAACTCTTTTTTGCCATTTGATGCAGCTGATAAATCGTCCATTTCATTTGTATCACCTCAGGAAAGCAACAAACATGATTATAGCTTTTATCAATGTTTTTGTCAATATTTTTTCTTTACAGCATAATGCTGTCATTAAAGCGCCGTTGACAGCTGAATATGCTATGCATACACTTAACAAAACAGCTGTGAAAAGTATTTCATTTGCAAATGTACCATACGTTTTCATTCATAGCAAGAAAGGCGGATAAATGTGAGAGCAGTCGGATTGGTTGTTGAATATAATCCCTTTCATAACGGGCATCTTTATCATGCCCAAAAAGCAAAAACGGAAACCGAAAGCACAGCGGCGGTTGCTGTTATGAGCGGACACTTTTTGCAGCGCGGGGAACCGGCGGTCGTATCAAAATGGGCCCGAACGAAAATGGCTCTTCAAAGCGGCGTCGACCTTGTTGTTGAGCTCCCTTATATGTATGCCGTTCAAAAAGCGGAAACGTTCGCCGGGGGCAGCGTCAGGATATTGCATCATTTAGGCTGCGAGTCTCTCTTTTTCGGAAGCGAGACCGGACATATCGCTCCTTTTTTTGAAACAGCCAAAGTCTTTCAGGAACATGAAGACTTATTTCACCAATGTGTAAAAGAAGAATTGCAACGGGGAGCCAGTTATCCTTCGGCGGCGGCTGCTGCTTTCAGAACAATTCTAAAGGAGGAAAATACGCTGGACTTGTCGAAGCCGAATAACATTCTCGGCTATCACTATGTGAAATCCATTCAAGAGATCGGTTCCCTTATGCAGCCGTATACCACAGCCCGTATTTCTTCGGATTATCATGATGCCGACCTGCCTAAAGGGGAAACCCGTATCGCAAGCGCGACAAGCATTCGCAAAGCGCTTGAAGAAGAAGGTCTTGATACCTGCGGCGGCTTTCTTCCTTCCGCCTCTATACGGGAATTAGAAGATTATGTCCAAACATTCGGTCTGCGGCATTCTTCAGAGTCTTATTTTTCTTATTTAAAATACAGTCTCACTACTCTTTCAGCGCAGGAACTGCAGCAAATCTACGAAGTAGAAGAAGGACTCGAACACAGAATCCTTCGTTCAATCAGAAAAGCGCGTTCGTATCAAGAGTACATGGAACTTCTGAAAACAAAACGCTATACGTGGACGAGACTGCAGCGCATGAATACGCATATATTAATGAGAACGAGAAAACAAGATATGCACCGGCTTCTTGAAGATTCCGAAATTCCTTATATCAGATTGCTCGGCATGACAAAAAAAGGACAAGCCTTTTTATCACAACAGAAAAAAAAGCTTTCCGTTCCGCTCATCAGCAAGCTGTCTTCATTTTCCCACCCCGCCCTCGATTTAGATATAAGGGCAAGCCGGATTTACAGCCTGCCTATGAACGAGCCGCAGAGAACCGTTTTTAATGACCAGGAATATGCGCATGCGCCCATCCGCTACGATGAGGATGAAAAGCGTTTTTTGAGTTCATAAAAAAGCACCTGAATCATCAGGTGCTTTTTGCTTTGAGCTTATTCAAATAGTCAATCGCATCCTGCATCGTGTCAACCGGAACGATTTTCATATCCGAATCAATGTCTTTTGCTGTTTTTACTGCGTTTTTAAAATCGGAATTGCTGGCGCCATTTTGGTTTGGCGCAAAGAAAATGTCTTTGCCGGCTTTATCTGCCGCCACTACCTTTTGATCAATACCGCCGATCGGGCCTACCTTGCCGTCGACATCAATAGTTCCTGTTCCGGCAATATTATAGCCTTTTGTTTCATCCGTTTTGGTGAGCTGATTATAAATTTCTAGCGACATCATTAAACCTGCTGACGGCCCGCCGATATTTTCAATTTTAAAATCAATATCCGGCTTTACCTTTACATTCCGGTCAGTGTATAAAGCCACACCTATGCCGGCTCGGCCCGGCTCCTCCGGGAATGCCTTCAGCGCGAGTGTAACTGTTTTTTCTTTTGTATCTCTTTCAATTTTAAAGGTCACCTTGTCCCCTGGTTTTTTACTGCTGATATAGTCGATCAATTTCTCTGAGGACTGATAGGTTTTTCCGTCGGCGCTGATAATTTTGTCTCCGACTTCAATTTTTCCCTTGGCCGGCATATTTGCTACAACAGAGCTTGCATAAATGCCGTTAAAAGAGTAGCTCACTTCTTTTCCCGCTTTTTGATAGGCTGCAATGACGGCATTTTCTTGTGAGCTTTTCATCATTTGCACCTGGCGTTTCATATATTCTTCATCCGATTCGCCTTCTTGCTTAATGCTTTCGTCCGGGACAATTTCATAATACGGATGTATCTTCGCCCATAGATATGTATAGGGGTTGGCCGGGCCTACTTTCACAGTCATTAAGGATAAGCTTCCTTTTTCCGGATAGCCTCCTTTCACTTTAACGAGCGAGGCAAGTTCTGTCGCCTCTCCCGGTTTCGTCACGTAGTATGGAAGCTTGATGAATGTAACAGCGACAATCAGAATGAGGATGACGAGCATCCACCGGAAATGTCTTTTCTTCATATGTATCAACTTTTAGCCCTCCCAATTCTCTATTTCTTGTTTAATCTGCCTGATCAGTCCGTTTGTTGCTTTTTCACCGGCATGGATCATGTCTTCAATGTTTGCAAAAGAGCTTGAGCTATGTGTTTCAAGAGAAGGGCGAATGACGACATCTGCGGCAATCGTTTGATGGCGGACCAATTCATTTTGTAATATATCCATACTTTGCATGATTACGTCAAAAATATGTGCCGCTTTTTCTGTTTTTCTGACCCGTGATACATCCGAAGCGATAATAATATCAGCTCCCATATCCTTCACGACAGAAACCGGAATCCGGTCAACTACCGCGCCGTCTACCAAAAGGCGTCCATCCATCCGCTGCGGAACAAAAATGCCCGGTATGCTTATGCTTGCCCGCACCGCTTCTGACACAGAGCCTTTGTGAAACACTACCTTTTCGCCTGTCTGTAAATCGCACGCGACAATACCTAACGGAATTTGCAGCTCTTCAATAGGCTTGCCGAATGTATAAGCGTGTACGAGCTGCCTGACGCGGTCGCCTTTCAAAAAACCGAGCTTAGGCATCGTATAATCGGCATACAGCCGCTTTTTAAATGCCTTGGCGACTTTTTTCATTGTCTCTACATCATGTCCCGCGGCATGAAAACTGCCCACTAAAGCTCCCATACTGCTTCCTGCAATCATATCAACCTGAATTTGATGCTTATGTAAACTTGAAAGCACTCCGAGATGAGCCAGTCCCCTCGCTCCTCCCGAGCCGAGTGCTAACCCGATTTTAGGTTTGGCCAACGCATTTCCCCCTCCGACACCCTATATACGAATTCTATGGTCTAAACTGAACCCCTATGCTCGTATATTAGTACAAAGGGCCATTGGGACAGGATGTGGTTTGGCCGCTCTAAGGTCTGTTACTTATTTTATCATGATATAAATTTGTGTGCATTTTTAGCGTCGGGGAGGTCAGAATGAACTTGTCGAAGATAAATACTTTTTTAATTGCTTCGTTTTTTATTTTTTTGACAGCGACTGTCATATCACACCCGCAGGCTTCATTTGATGCCTCTAAAACAGGACTTGCTATGTGGTGGGAAGTTGTCTTTCCGTCTTTGCTGCCGTTTTTTATTCTTTCTGAACTATTAATCGGGTTTGGGATCGTCAGGTTTGTCGGCCTGCTGCTTGAGCCTTTCATGCGGCCGATCTTTCGTGTGCCGGGTGTCGGCGGATTTGTGCTGGCCATGGGTATGGCATCTGGCAATCCGGCTGGAGCAAAGCTTACTGCGAGACTTCGGCAAGAAAAGCAGATTTCCAGAGTTGAAGCAGAACGCCTTGTTTCTTTCACAAACTCTTCAAATCCTTTGTTTATATTTGGCGCCGTGGCTGTTGGTTTTTTTCATAATGCATCTTTAGGGATTCTCTTAGCCTGCGCCCACTACCTCGGAAATTTAGCCGTAGGTTTGACGATGCGTTCCTATGGGCGAAAAGAAGAAGATAGCACGATGAGACATAGAGCCGTGCGTTTTCCTTCTCTAAAAGATGCATTTCTTGCCCTTCACACCGCTCGCTTGGCAGAAAAAAGGCCCCTCGGAAAAATTTTGGGTGATGCGGTGACCTCTTCTGTCCAAACGCTTCTTATGGTAGGCGGCTTCATCATTTTATTCTCTGTGTTCAACCGCTTATTGTCAGTCGTTCAATTAACTGATATTCTGTCCATCTTCACAAAAGCGGTGCTTTCACTTTTTCAGCTTCCCGCCCAGCTGGACATTCCCCTTTTGTCAGGTATGTTTGAAATCACTCTCGGCAGCAAGCTTGTCAGTGAATCCGATGCGGGGCTTTTACAAAAAGCAATCATCGTCAGCTTTATTCTCGGATTCAGCGGTTTTTCGGTACAGGCACAGGTGGCGGGTATTTTGTCAGACACGGATATCCGGTTTAAACCATTTTTCTTTGCGCGTATTTTACAGGGCATTTATGCGGCTGTATTTATTATCATTTTATGGAAGCCTCTCTATACCGCTCTAGAAGAGCCGTATCATCATGTCTTTCAGCCTCTCCAAAAGCCTGCCGCACAGGAAGCGTTCATAAGCGGCTGGAATTTTCTCGTGGCGTCAGGCCCTGCGGTCACGTTAGGAGCGCTGTTATCATATGTACTGATTTATTCATATCGATTAACGAACAGTGAAAAAAAAGGATGAGAGCTTAAAAACAGCCTCATCCTTTATTGAACTTATATTGAAGCGCAAGATCGACTTCCGGCGGAACAAGCTCTGACACAGAGCCTTTATACTTTGCGACTTCTTTTACAATGCTTGAGCTTAAAAATGAGTATTGATTGTTTGTCATCATGAAAAAGGTCTCGATGGATTCATCCAATACACGATTCATTGATGTCCCCTGCATCTCATATTCAAAATCCGATACAGCTCTCAATCCTCTTAATATGACTTTTGCATTTTTCCTTTTCATATAATCAATGAGCAGTCCCTGTGAGGTCTCAACCGTTATGTTCGGTATATCTTTTGTGACTTCTCTCAGCAGCTCGCACCGCTCTTCTACAGTAAATAACGGTTTCTTCGAAGAATTGTTCAGCACACATACATAAACCTGTTCAAAAATGCCGGCTCCCCGTCTGATAATATCCAGATGCCCGTAGGTCACAGGATCAAAACTGCCGGGACAAACAGCTATACTCGCCACCTTACTCCCCCCTTTTTCTATAAATCGACACTCCTGTAAGCCCGTACATTTCCTGTCTCGCCAACACAAGTCCGCCGATGGTTTCCGGAAGTTCAACGCCTTTGTCGTGCTCTGTCACGATGAATCCGTCATCTTCCAGCATCTGATGTTCGTCAATCGAGCTTAAAAGCGCTTTCAGCTTTTGCTCCTTATACGGAGGATCTAAAAAGATGCCATGAAATCCTGTCTCTCTTTTCGCAGCGGCATGCAAGGCACGTTCCGCGTCATTACGGTAAACGTCCGCCGATTTTATCAAATCTAATGTTTTTAAATTCGCCTTTACGGTTTGGATCGCTTTAAATTCACGATCGACAAAAACGCAATGGTCAAATCCGCGCGAAAGGGCTTCAATCCCGAGGCCTCCGCTTCCTGCAAACAAATCGAGCGCTCTGCCCCCTTCAAAATAAGGGCCTATCATATTAAAAATAGATTCCTTTACTTTGTCAGTTGTCGGTCTTGTTGATGTGCCCGGCACAGCTTTTAGCGCGCGGCCTTTTTTTGATCCAGAAATTACTCTCATCTTCCACACCACTTTTTCTCAAGCTTATAGGTTTCCAGTCCGGCAAAAAGCCGTATGTAAATGATTTTAAAAAACCAACACTATCTTATCATAAAGCTATCACGCTCACAATGAGCGCCAATCCGGCGAGAATTTCTTCTCTTTTATGTATAGCGCGGCTGCTATATGTCCATACTACATGCAACAGCATCTTTTGGGATGTTGTTGCCAACCGCGGAGAAGACTTACGTTTCCCCATAAGTTCTTCCTCCGGTTTCTCCTCTCCCTTTGCCTTCTCCCTTAACATGTTAAGGAATAGAAGGACCCCGCAGATGTCTGCGGGGATTTTTTTTTGGCTAAATGCCGATTTTATAATCGTATTCTTTCGCCTTATCAAGTTTTGATTCGAATTCTAATTTCAAAAACGGTTTATAGGAAGGCTCTACTTTTTTCACAAAAGAGTAGGAGGATATCTTGTCCATCGTTCTTTCGAGCTGATTCATATCGCAATACAGCACAACGTATTTTAAACGTTTTGAGACATAATGGACATTCCCGAATTTTCTCAGCATTTTACTCTGCTTCAAGGAATGCAGATATACAATCATACCTTGGCGTTTATTCTCCAATTCAATCACCTGCCTGATTTTTCTTGTCTTGTTATGTAAAAGACGAGACTGTTCGTCTCGTCAGGATACTTTGCATCCGCAGCCGCCGCCTGAACCGCAGCCGCCTCCGCAAGAAGACAGACCGTCAAAGTAAGGGTTTCCCGTCGGAACTTTTATATGTTCGGAAACGGCGGTCCCAAGCTCTATGCTGACTTCATCAAGAATTGACTGCAGCTCAGTCTCCGCTTTCTTAAAGTCCGCCACTTTGTCATTGAGGTCCAGCTCCCGTTTGATTTCCCTCATTTTTCGGGAAATCTCTCTATAGTCAGGATGATATTTGCCAAATCGCTGCACATATTCATATTTGTCTTTTATGTCCATAAAGGAACGAATAATCCGGCCTGCCTCTTCATCTTGCTGGAGACGCTTATAACAATTACGGTAATTTTCAGCCGTCTCTGACTGAAGAATCATGCCGGCAAGCTTCTGCGCCTCACTTTGAAGCCGCACGGATTCCATCGTTGCATACATAGCACGCACCTCCAGTTGTTAGTTTACCACGAAACCATCCAATTGGAAAATGTCTAGCGAATGAATACGTCCCACGTTTTTGAGATCTGTTTGTATTCAGGGTGGCGGGAGATTACCTCTACGGTCAGCCTGTGGTTCCCTTTGGACAGGTGTCTGACGATAAATGCCGCAGTATACTCGTTTCTTAGTTTCTTTCCGTCTGCGTAAACCGCTAAATAGCCTTGCTTGTCTCTGACTGATGCCGGCCCCGTTTTAAAGTGGAAATCGTTCAGCATACATTCCACGTAAACACGGGAATCCTTTATTTTATATGTAAGCCATTCGCCTTGCAGCTCTTTTGGATGCGCCTGAGCTTCCAGTGCAGCTGTTTTCCCCAGCTCCCCTTTCGGAACCGGTTTATGAACCGAACAGCCAGCCGTCACCATACACAACACACATATACACCACAATATTTTCATAGAAGGTCTCCTTTTTATCATCTGAGAGTAGCTTTTGCTGCCGGAGACCATTTTATGAATAAAAAAGACCCTGATCTGGGTCTTCTAATCTTGAGTACGCATAGCCTGAAACATCTGCACCATCATTTGCGCCATTTGAAGGCCGTTTGTAAATTGATGGACCCGATGCGGAATGGTTTTTTCATAGTAATTCATCATTGCCAGCTGAAAGGCAGCCAATTCATCCGGATTTCTGCCGAGTCTCCGGTACCATATCGGCTGCTCTCTTATGAACCGTCTCCGTTCTTCATCAGCCATTATAAATTCCTGAACATCTTTACGCATGAATGTACCCCTTTATTAATCCTTTCTGAAAGAAAAAGGATGTTGTCCAGAGCCTGTTTGAGATTGTTTGGACCCGCTGCCTGAGAACTGGCTGAGGAGATTTTGCAATGATGAGATCGACTGACTCATTTTATTAATTTGTTCATTCATTTGATTGACATCCATTTTTTTCACTGCTGTCACCATTTTGGAGACAAAATCATATTTATCGGCCGCTTCAGGCACCGCTTCTTGACCCTCGGCCGGTTTATCTTTATATGGGTCCCATATCGGATCGTTTTCACCGAGCAGCACCCAATTTTCATACACGTCCTGCCAGCTTCTTTCTTCTTTTCGTACTTCTTTTATCAGCTTTGGATGCTTCTTGACAAATTGTTTAAAATCATTGATTGACTGATGAGCATGTTGATTCGCCACAATCCTCACCCCCCTCGTAAATATATGCCTACTATAATGTATCGGGCCGGGATGGATTGTGTTCGCCTAAATTCATAGAAAAATGGAGAATGACTGCCGCTTTCTGTCATCTTCTCTTGGCGCACGAAGCAACAGGCCATAATCTAAAATAACCGCGGGAGTGTAACCTCCCGCGGTCCGAATCTGTCTGACTATTGCTTGATGAAATTTTGGGTATAATATTTGTGATCTACTCCGACGCCGAGGTGCGTATAATCCTCATTTAACAGCGCTTTTCTATGGCCCTCGCTGTTCAGCCATCCCTCAACAGCAGCCGGGCCGTCCACATAGTTATAAGCAATATTCTCCCCTGCCTGCTGAAACTCCACATCGCCTTTTTCCAAACGGTCTTTCAGCGTTCCGTATTTTTTGGAAACATGGGAGAAATAATCATTATCCTTCATATCCTCACTATGTCCAAAAGCCACTTGTGCGGTCGGTTCATCCCATGCCAGCTTTGCCAAACCATGCTTTACGCGAATGACATTGGTCAAATCGAGGATTTGCTGTTCGCTCGTATCCTCTATTTCTTCCCATTCTTTGTCCGAAACCGTTTTCGGCTCAATCAATTCTCCCCGGTACACAACCTCATAAGGCCTTTGCTTCACAAAGGTTTCAGCATCAAACGCACGAATGCTTGACAGGCTGCCCTCAAATTTGTCCATATATAGCTGAACATATACTTTTCCCACTTTTACGGTAGGACGGGTATTGATATCTTCTTCTGAAAATTCAAATCTGTAGGAATTCCCTTTGTATTCCACATTCACAAACGGTGCAACTTGTGTGGTCTTAAATACTTCCCCTGTTGTTTCGCCGATTTGAAACGGCTTGGCATTTATACCGTTTCCTGAAGCAAACAAGGTGACAACTTTATCGTTCAGAACGCCGATTTGAACATATTGGTCTTTTCCCTTGTTGTAGACCCACCATTCGTAATCATATGCGGACGGATCTTTACGTTCCGGTTCTCCCAATTTTTCCTTCAATTCATCTGCTGACTTGCCCATCAACGACAGTAAGCCTGATGTCGGCATTTTGATCCGCTTGCCGTTTTCCGTTTCCTCATTTGATACTTTCGGTTCGCTGTCATTTGTTTTCTTTTCAGGAACAGATCCATATTGAATAAACAGAACATAGGTTCCGGCAATAATCAAGAGAATAACGAGAGCTCTTGCTATGTTTTTCAACCTTCCACCTCCCAAGATTGATTCACGTCTGCATCGAGTACAGTTTACATGATTCAATTACAATACAGCCTATTTTTTATGTCAATGAAATATGTGTTAATGAACAAAACCTTGCCGGCCGTTTTCATCATCTTCGGATATATCAGATAATGCACTGCCTGCACGTTCATTTGTTTGCTCAGACAAAGCCAGATCGCCAAGCGTCACAATACCGACCAGCTTCTTGTTCTTTGTCACAGGTATTCTTCTGAGCTGACGGGCCGCCATCAAATGAAGCACTTCATCCACTGATGTGTCTTCTTCAACGCTGACGGGCTCTTTTGTCATAGCATCGGTTATTTTTTGAGAATTAGGTCTTTTCGAAGCGATTCCTCTTAATACCAAATCACGGTCTGTGACAATACCAACAAGTGTTTCTCCATCTTCGTCAACTACAGGAACAGCTCCTACATCTGCGTCTTTCATCTTTACCGCAGCTTCATATACATTATCTAATACAGTGCAATATTGCAAGTCAGCCGTCATCAGTTCTTTTATTTTTGTCATCCTGAAAACCTCCTCCTTTATTCTACTGACATTGTCGTCAAGTTTTGTTTTTTACATACTTTCAACACAAGAAGATCCATTGAAAGTTTCATGTTTTCATACTATGATTGTCAGGAAAGGTAAATTTTATAAGGAGGGGTCGCGGTTGAAATTTACGGAAAGCGGACTTGAAGGGGTAAAGGCCGAGCTTAGCCGCTTGGATGATCTGATGGAAAGCAAGGGGCTGGTTCGAGCCGGTCAATGGGATTATGAAAGAGTGACATATGATAAGAAGTTTTCGATGATTGAGGGAACATTTTATCTGCGCATTCAAGGTTATGCGGTAGAGGGAGATATCGGAAGAGGCCAAGCTGTCATTGAATTGATGACCCCTTTATTAGGCAAGCATTATTATCCGCACGGTGTGGAGTATGGAGACGCAGAAGAGTTTCCGATCCAAGTCGTTTCAAAGAGCAAATCGCTGATTCAGGAAATATCCGATACCTTAAAAACCGTTCAACTGTAGGCTCTAAAAAAAGGTACAGCCTTTCATGCTGTACCTTTTTACGATAAATGATGCTGAATATACGGCGGTTCCTCTTGTCCGTCTTTTTCCCTCTCCTTTTTCACCCACTGAAAAAAGATAATAGCTAAGCAGGTGCCATACACAATTTCCTGTATGATTTTCATAATGACAGCTCCAAGCTGCTGATCTTCCACCAGCGGCAGTGTATTAAACATTTCCGGACCTGTTAACGGGATTTGCCCCAGCATGTCAGCAGGAACACAAAGCTTCATCGCTTCCGCCCAGGCAGACGGTTCAGTATATGTTGCATACAAAGGGGTTCCGCTAAACATAATGAGAGCACAGGCAGGAGTGAGCAAGATGCCATCGGCCATAATATAACCGAGTTTCATCAGCCCGCTAAGCTGCGGCAGTTCCTTAAGCTTATGCACAAGAGGCCACCACATAAAAAAGGCTGTAATGAAGATCAGACAAGTCATCAGCGTATGATACAGCGAATCAGTTTTCACCAAATCAAAAATAAACGGAACATGATAGATTGAAAAAAGGCCATTAAACAAGAGTAAAGCAATTAAAGGCACAGAGAAGAATGAAAAAACAGGCTTAACCATCGGATGAAAAATGAGCTTTCTCCATGCCTGCGCAGGAATTCCCGCAATCAGCAGCGGAGGCACGACCAAATATAAAACCGCCATCTGCCCCATATGCGCGCTGAACATAATATGTCCGAGCAGATCAATCGGGCTTCCCTCAGCCAGATATAAAAAGGCCATTGCAAGGACAAACAGCGCCTTCTCTTTCCGTGTCACCTGTTCATGACGTGAAGACAACCGTCTGCACAAAAGAAAATAAAGAACCGTGATCAGCACGAGAAAACAAAAAAGATAAGGGCTCCACATCGCGCGAAACCCAAATATCTCCAGATTATTGATGACCTTCACCTCCCGGCCGTGCCGGCTTTACCACCAAATAATGGTGACAAAAGCCAGCACCGTAATAAATGCGACAAATATTCCTGAATACAGAAATAAAGCCGGCGCTTCATGTCCTTTCTGATTCATATGCATGAAGTAAAAAAGCTGAAAAATCACTTGAATAACTGCCAGAAGAATAATAAACGGAATCGTAAACCAATTTCCGATATCATCCGAAGCCACAGTCAAAAACGCAACAAGCGTGAGACCGATCATCAAACCGAAGGATAAAACTTGGTATTTCATCTCCTCGGCATTTTTCTTTTTTCGATAAGCAAGATCTGTACTTACGTTCCCTTTGCCTTTTCTATCGTCCATGTTTATCCCACCATCCCCATTAAATATACAACGGTAAAGATAAATACCCATACGACATCAATAAAATGCCAATACAGGCTTGCGACATAAAATTTAGGCGCGTTATACAGGCTGAGGCCTCGTTTTGCATTGCGGATCATAAGCGCGCTGATCCACAGCAGCCCAAACGCTACGTGAGCGCCGTGTGTGCCGACGAGTGTATAAAATGATGAGCCGAGTGCCGAGCTTGTAATCGTAAATCCAAACTCATGCGTGTAATGTTTGAATTCATAAATCTCGACGCCTAAGAAACCAGCCCCTAATAAGAGTGTTAATAAGAGCCACAGCTGCATTTTCCCAAACGCGAAGTTTTTCATATGATACATCGCATATACACTCGTTAAACTGCTCGTTAATAATAGCATCGTCGCAATAAAAACAAGTGACAAATCAAACATCTCTGATGTCGGCGGATCACTGGCATTCGAATTTCTGAGAGCAAGAAATGTCGCAAAGAGAGATGCGAACAGCACAGTCTCTCCGCCAAGGAAAAGCCAAAAGCCCAAAAATTTATTTTTCCCTTCCAGTGTTGCTTTTTCTGGAGAAGCGGGGAAGGTTTCCGCAGTCAGTTGTTCCTCTGTTTGCATCATGTCTTCACTCCTTTATCATCATTGGCTAAATCCTCTTTATGAATATGATAGCCGTGATCATCAATTACTGAGCGAAGCAGCATGGTAAAGAAGGTGATGCCAAGGCCCACAAAGATCACAGGCAGTCCCCAAGCGTGATCTGATCTGTATAACAGCCCGAACGCTGCGACAAAAAGACCGAAAGATATAATGAACGGAAGAATCGACCCGTTCGGCATGTGAATATCGTTTACCGGTTCAGCCGGTGTCATCGACTTGTTTCCAGCCTGCTTTTCGATCCAAAGCGGATCAAGACCTCTGACAAACGGAAGCTGCTTAAAATTATATTCCGGCGGCGGTGAAGAGACAGCCCATTCAAGCGTCCGTCCGTCATGCCAAGGATCATTGCCGACATATTCGCCTTTAACTGATGTCCAAATCACGTTGATAAGCAAGATAACGACAGCAGCAGCCATGAAAAACGCCCCGATCGTACTGATCAGGTTTCCGGCCTCAAGCCCCTGGCCGGGCAAAAAGGTGAAAACACGCCGCGGCATTCCCATTAACCCGAGGAAATGCTGGATAAAGAAAGTAAGGTGAAAACCGATAAAAAATAAAACAAATGAAATTTTCCCCATCGTTTCATGCAGCACCTTGCCGAACATTTTCGGCCACCAGAAATGCACACCGGCCAAGATGCCGAATACAACACCGCCGATAATAACATAATGGAAGTGAGCAACAACGAAATACGTATCATGGAACTGGTAGTCTGCCGCTGCTGCCGCCAGCATGACACCCGTCACACCGCCTAGAACAAAGGACGGAATAAACGACACCGCGTACAGCATTGGAGTCGTGTATTTCACGTTTCCTCCCCAAATGGTCAGCAGCCAGTTGAAAATCTTTATTCCCGTCGGTATCGCAATGGCCATTGTCGCGACCGCAAAAATCGCGTTTGCTATCGGTCCAAGACCTGTTGTAAACATGTGGTGCACCCAGACCATAAAGCCCAGAAAACCGATTAACACGATGGCGAACACCATTGAGGAATATCCAAATAATCGCTTCCTGGCAAAGACCGGAATAATTTCTGAGAAAATGCCGAAAGCAGGCAAAATCAATATATATACTTCCGGGTGTCCGAATATCCAGAATAAATGCTCCCAAATAATCGTGTTTCCGCCAAGCTCCGGATTAAAGAAGTTGGTTCCGAACAAACGGTCAAGCATCATAAAGGCCAAACCGACTGTCAACGGCGGAAAAGCGAATAAAATCAGTGCTGACGCAACAAATGTCGTCCATGTAAACAGAGGCATTCTCATGTACGTCAAACCCGGGGCCCTCATGTTTATGATCGTTGCTAAAAAGTTGATCCCGGCTATCAAGGTTCCGAGCCCTGATATTTGCAGACCCAGAACGAAGAAATCAATTCCATGCCCTTTTGAATGAAGCGAAAGTGACGCATACGACGTCCATCCCGCATCAGGAGCCCCTCCCAAAAACCAGCTGAGATTAAGGAATACTCCTCCGAAAAAGAAGAGCCAAAAACCAAGCGCGTTCAAAAACGGAAACGAAACATCACGCGCTCCGATCTGCAGTGGTACTACCGCATTCATAAAACCAAACAAGAGCGGCATCGCTGCTAGGAAAATCATCGTGGTGCCATGCATCGTCATGATTTCATTGTATAATCCCGCACTGACAAAATCATTCCCCGGCTTAGCGAGCTGGATTCTGATAAACATTGCTTCAAGCCCGCCGACAAGAAAGAAAAACCCCCCGGCCGCTAAATAAAGAATCGCGATTTTTTTATGGTCGACTGTCGTTAAATAATCCCAAAGCAAAGATCCGCGCGTCCGCTTTTCTGTAAGCGCATTCAACATGTGTGACCTCCCCCAATATCTCCCTTTCTTCCCTTACTTGCTTCCTGCTTTTAATCCCTTTAAGTATTCATAAAGCGCGTCCATTTCAGCATCAGACAGTTCCGGATATGTTCCTGTCATTTTATTGCCCGGCTTGATGCTCTCGGGATCTTTCAGCCACGCCTTCACATTCTCTTTATTTGCATCTTTAACGCCTGCAACTTTTGATCTTTCCCCGAAGCTGGCCAAATTCGGCGCAGTTCTTGCCGCTTCCGCACGTTTGTCATTCGGTTCTACCGCATGGCAGCTCAGGCAATTCTTTTCCTCAAACAGCTCTTCTCCCTGAGTCGCCAGCTCGTTCTCGGATGTGTGTTTATAGTTTTTCATTTCCTTCGTCCAATCCTGAAAGTCATCGGCTGACAGCGGCTTCACTTTAAAATCCATCAGCGCGTGAGAAGGTCCGCAAAGCTCAGCGCACTTTCCGAAAAAGTATTCTCCCGCTTCTTTACTCCGTTTTGAATCGAAGGTCAAAAAGAATTTATTCTCGTTATCCGTATTTGTATCAATCTTCCCCCCTACCGAAGGAATCCAAAAAGAATGTTTTACATCTGAAGCTTTCAAGTTAAAATACACACGCTGGTCGGTCGGTACAATCAGTTCCTGACTCGTCACAATATCGTAATCAGGGTATTCAAATTCCCACCAGTATAAATTGGCTCTGACATTCACAACGAGAGCATCCTCCGCTTTGCGGTTTTTCTTATCCATCGGTGATGTATCCGCAAGCTCCAGCGTATATAATACGACAGGGATGACTAGAACAATCAGCAGCACAATCGGAATCACGGTCCACGTGATTTCTAAAAAGCGATTGCCTTCCACTTGTTTCGGTATGGTGTTCTCTCCCACCCGCGCTCTTCTGAACCTCACAATGACATAAAAGAAAATGATGGACACCACTACGACGACAATGACCATAATGAGTGTACTAAGCACTGTCAGGTAATACTGTTTATCAGCCACCTCGCCGGCAGGCTTGAGTGTGGACAAAAACGGTTTTCCACAGCCGCTTAAGACAAGCGGCACTAAGGCTAATAATGAAATAAGACGCCAATGCTTTAACATTTCACCCAACCCCTTTTTTGATCAATACCAAGGCGGAAATCCAAGGCAGGATTCTTTCTTCAGCCAAATCAGACTCCCTCCGAATAAAGCACTTACATTTCCTCATTTCTTAAAATATGAGTTTTTTTACTCAAAATACCATCTATGTATAAAAGTAAAGCCGCCTGATCAAGCAAAAAGGTCAAGGCGGCGTTTACGTAGTTGTCTTTTCGTATTATGAAACGGCAGATTAAGGCTCTGCCCATATTTTTAGAATAGGGTAAAGACGACCATTGCGACAAAATATATCGTTAAGTAATTAAGCGAGTAGACGAACATTAGCGTCGCCCACTTCATAATGTTCTTCATCCGGAAACCCATCAAGCCGAGAACAAGCCAGCCGATGTTTAATAAGGTCCCCAGGATCACGATCGGCAGACCGAGCCCCCCTAAGAAAAACGGGAGAGGAAGCAGACAGGCAACCCAGACAATAATTTGTCTTTTTGTGACTTCAAAACCGTGAACCACCGGAAGCATCGGTATATTCGCCGCCCTGTAATCTTCGGTTTTCTTAATTGCCAAAGCTAAGAAATGCGGAATTTGCCAAATAAACATAATTAAGAATAATACCCATGCCAGTACACTGATATTTCCTTCAACTGCCGTCCACCCGATTAACGGCGGAACAGCGCCGGATACGCTTCCGACAACCGTATTAATCGTATAATGGCGTTTCGTCCACATCGTATACAGGACAACGTAAGTAAATACTCCGATAAATCCGATAACCGCAGCCATTACTGTTGTCATCAGCAGCATGATTAACCCTAAGGCAACCAGCAATATCCCTGACCACAAAGCCTGATTCGGCTGGATTTTCCCGGTAACCGTCGGCCTTACCTTCGTCCGTTCCATTAAATGGTCAATATCCCGGTCATAATAGTTATTGATGGCGCAAGAGCCCGCAATGATCAAAGAAGACCCGATTAATGTGAGAAGCACGGTATTTAAATTGCCTAAAAAGCTTAAACCGGAAAAATGAAAAGCAAGCCACATTCCAGTAAAGGTTGTAATTAAATTCGAATTCACAATCCCTATTTTGATAAGGGAAAGGAAATCTTTCCACGCTGTTGTTTCTTCAATTTGTCCGTCTATAGCTGTATCATTTAAAATTCTGGAATTAGCCATAACGTAAACCTCCCTTACTCAAACCTAAAAGCAGGTTATTCTTCATGAACCTGCAACTCTATCATACAAGATTATTCCTTGTAAAAAAACATCCTCTTAAATATTAAACGAGAAACAGGAATTTATTTGTGAACTTTTTATGAATTTTACCAAAGATGAAGGCGTTCACCATTTTAAATATGCCGTTACCTTAGTTCTATCAAACCCCGCATGAATAATCAAGGGTACAATTTCCAGAAGTCCGGATTCTATTATATTTTTGTGAACAAAAGGGTCTGGGAATTGCCACGGAACACATCTTCGCTTACACTTGGAACGTATATAAAATTGCAGCAGTTAGTTAAGAAGGTGGATACTTGATGAATAAGTTACTAAAAGCTCTCAGCGTATTAACAACATTTGTGATGCTCATCGTGCTGATTGGCGGCGCTCTCGTCACCAAAACAGGATCAGGCCAAGGGTGCGGAAGACAATGGCCGCTTTGTCACGGACGATTCTTTCCTGAATTAAATCCCGCTTCGATTATAGAATGGAGCCACAGGCTTGCAAGCGGTGTATCAATTATATTAGTGCTTAGCTTGGCGTTTTGGTCATGGAGAAAAATTACGCCTATCTTCCGTGAGACAACATTTCTCGCTATCATGTCAATTATCTTTTTGTTTCTACAGGCGCTGCTCGGCGCATTGGCAGTCGTCTTCGGATCAAACGCGCTCATTATGGCGCTTCACTTTGGAATTTCTCTGATTTCTTTCGCTTCAGTTTTGCTATTAACATTACTGATATTTGAAGCTGATAAATCGGCTAGAAAACTCGTAAAACCGCTTCAGATCGGTAAGAAAATGCAATTTCATATGATAGGCATTCTGATCTATTCGTATATTGTCGTCTATACAGGCGCTTACGTCCGGCATACGAAATCAAGCTTGGCATGTCCGGATGTCCCGTTGTGCAGCCGGCTGAACAATGGCATCCCGACTCAATTTCAAGAATGGGTGCAAATGGGGCACAGAGCGGCAGCCGTTTTGCTGTTTGTCTGGATTATCGTAGCCTCTGTTCATGCCATCACTTCTTATAGAGAGCAAAAACAAATCTTTTGGGGCTGGATCGCCTGCCTGACATTTGTCACATTACAGGCGCTTTCAGGAATTATGATTGTGTACTCCGAAATGGCGCTGGGCTTTGCACTCGCCCACTCATTCTTTATCGCGTGCTTATTTGGCGTTTTGTGTTATTTCTTATTATTAATTGCACGCTTCCGCTACGAATCAAAACAATCGAACAATTAATTTATAGAAAAGGCCAAAGCTGGTAAAAAGCTCTGGCCTTTTTTTATGGGATATGGCTCTGGGTCTTGTTTGCCTTCATCCGGATAACTTTCGCCATTCAAGCACTGTCCTAATGAAATTCTATTCGGGAGATCATCCTGTCAAAATTGTATTGAATGTAAGCCTGATATCTCTGCGAAGCTACTTGATTACTTCTTTTAAGTTTCTCTCCCTTTTTTACACTTCTTTTACCGGAAATCAAAACAAGAGTGTATATCATCAGATATACACTCTTGCCACTCAAGCCTTTTCTATTTCAAGCAGAAGATCCCCTGTTTGAATCGGATCTCCGTTTTTCACATGTACATTTGTTATTGTTCCTGAGAAAGGCGCCTGTACAGTTGTTTCCATTTTCATTGCTTCGTTAATCATCAGATGATCACCTTTTTCCACCTTCGCTCCAGCTTCCGTCAATAGCTTAATAACAGTGCCAGGCATAGATGCCGCAATGTGATTTGGGTTAGACCGGTCGGCCTTTAATTTCTCCTGAACGGAAGATTTAATGCTTTCATCCTTTATAACAACCTCACGCGGCTGGCCGTTCAGTTCGAAGTAAAGGACACGTGTGGCATCAGGCTGAGGCTCACCAATCGAAACGAGCTTCACAATCAATGTTTTTCCGCGTTCAATTTCAACTTCGATCTCTTCACCGAGTGTCATGCCGTAGAAGAAAGTGGGCGTGTCTAATACGGAAATATCGCCATAGTTTTCAGCCGTTTTCACAAAGTCAGTAAATACTTTAGGGTAGAGCGCATAAGCCACTGCTTCCTGATCTGTGATTTCCGTCCCATGTTTTTCTTTAAATTCCTGTTTAATTGCTTCAAAGGATACTGGTTCAAGCAATTCACCAGGTCTGACCGTGATCGGCTCTTGGCCTTTTAAGATCAGTTTTTGAAGTTTTTTCGGAAATCCGCCGTGCGGCTGGCCGATATTTCCTTTAAACAGCTCCACAACAGAGTCAGGAAAATCCAGTGTTTCGCCTTTTTCGTAAACGTCATTTTCAGACAGGTTGTTTTGCACCATATAAAGGGCCATGTCTCCGACTACCTTAGAGGATGGCGTCACCTTCACAATGTCGCCAAACATGTCATTTACACGTCTGTACATCGTTTTCACTTCATTCCAGCGGTCGCCGAGCCCTACACCCTTCGCCTGCTGCTGAAGGTTGCTGTATTGTCCGCCCGGCATCTCATGCTCATAAATTTCTGTATGCGGCGAGTTCATTCCGCTTTCAAATTCATTGTAATATTTACGGACTGACTCCCAATACTGCGACAGCAACTCAACGCCCTGTACATTCATATTCGGGCGGCGGCCGTTCCCTTCCATTGCATGATAAAATCCGCTTGCGCTCGGCTGAGATGTTAAGCCCGCCATTGAGCTTACAGCCACGTCAACGATGTCCGCGCCTGCTTCTGCTGCTTTCGCATACATGTAAATTCCGTTGCCGCTTGTATCATGCGTATGAAGATGAACCGGAATATCAACTGTTTCTTTTAACGCAGACACTAATTCATATGCCGCCTGAGGCTTTAACAGGCCGGCCATATCTTTAATGCCTAATATATGGGCTCCGGCTGCTTCAAGCTCCTTCGCCATAGATGTATAGTAAGCCAAATCATATTTAGAGCGGCTCTTATCAAGAATATCTCCGGTATAACAGATTGCCGCTTCTGCTACTTTCCCCGTTTTGCGCACCGCATCAATTGCCAGTGTCATTCCTTTTACCCAGTTAAGACTGTCGAAAATCCGGAACACATCAACGCCGGAATGGGCGGACTGTTTCACAAACTCCTGAATGACATTGTCGGGATAATTTGTATAGCCGACTGCATTTGAAGAACGAAGCAGCATTTGGAACAGCGTATTCGGCACTTCCTTGCGTAAATCCTCCAGGCGCTTCCAAGGATCTTCTTTCAAGAAACGGTACGCTACATCAAAGGTCGCGCCTCCCCAAACCTCCATACTGAAGAGTTCAGGCCATAACACAGACGTAGGATTAGCGATTTTCTTCAAATCATTTGTTCTGATTCTGGTTGCTAATAGTGACTGATGGGCGTCTCTGAATGTTGTATCCGTTAAAAGAACAGGTTTTTGCTCTTTTACCCAATTCGCCAGACCTTCAGCACCTCTTTCATCGAGAATTTGCTTTGTGCCCTTTTTAGGCTCTTCATCAATATTCACTTTAACCGTATGCGGTTTGTCAAAGGCAGGTTTTTCTGTTTTTCCAATCCCCGGGAACCCATTAACTGTCACGTTGCCGATATAAGTCAGCATTTTTGTGCCGCGGTCCTTCTGTTTTGGGAATACGAATAATTCAGGCGTTGTATCGATAAAGGACGTATCGTACTGGCCTGTCAGGAATTTTTCATGCTTAGCCACATTTTCAAGAAACGGAATATTTGTTTTAATTCCTCTAATCCGGAATTCTTGAAGGTTTCGAACCATTTTTGCTGATGCCTGTTCAAATGTTAAAGCCCACGTGGACAGCTTCACGAGCAGAGAGTCGTAATACGGTGTAATAACTGCGCCCTGAAAACTGTTTCCGGTATCGAGGCGGACACCGAAGCCGCCGCCTGAGCGGTAAGCCATGATTTTCCCTGTATCAGGCATAAAATCGTTCAGCGGATCTTCCGTTGTGACACGAGACTGGATGGCGAAACCGATTGTGAAAATATCCTTTTGCTCAGGAATGTTTACTTCACGGCTGTGCAGTTCGTACCCTTGTGCAACTAGAATCTGCGTTTGAACAATATCGACTCCTGTAATCATCTCTGTAATCGTATGCTCGACCTGTACTCGCGGGTTTACTTCAATGAAGAAAAACTCGTCGTTAGCAACCAGAAATTCTACTGTCCCTGCATTTATGTATTGAACATTTTTAGCGAGCGCCACTGCAGCTTCGCAAATCTGATCTCTCAATTCATTTGATAGCGACACACTTGGTGCTACCTCGATGACTTTTTGATGGCGTCTTTGGACGGAGCAGTCTCTTTCATAGAGATGAACGACATTGCCGTTTTTATCCCCAATCACCTGGACTTCAATATGTTTTGGGTTTTCGATCAGTTTCTCTACATAAACTTCATCATTTCCAAAGGCTGCTTTCGCTTCAGATTTCGCACGTTCAAACGCTTCTTTGACTTCATTTTCACTTCTTACAATCCTCATACCGCGTCCGCCGCCGCCAAGTGAAGCTTTAATAATGAACGGATAGCCATGTGCTTGTCCGAATTGCTCAACAGCTTCGAGGGTTTCTGCTGGTCCGTCGCTTCCCGGTATAACAGGGATTCCTGCTTTTTCCGCCTGCTCACGGGCTTTCACTTTGTCACCAAACATATTTAAATGCTCTGAAGTCGGTCCGATAAAGACGATCCCTTCCTCTTCACACCGTTTCGCAAATTGTATATTTTCAGATAAGAAACCGTATCCCGGGTGAATAGCGTCCACCTGGTTTCTCTTTGCAATTTCAATGATTCCCTCGATATCCAGATAAGCGTCAATCGGCTTTTTACCTTCACCGACCAGATACGCTTCATCTGCTTTGTAGCGATGATAAGAACCTGAATCTTCTTTTGAGTAAACCGCAACTGTACGGATATTCAGCTCTGTACAAGCCCGGAATATCCGAATAGCGATTTCCCCTCTGTTGGCAACTAAAACCTTTTGTATCAACTGTTGTTGTGACAAAATTCTCTCCCCCTTGTCCCATTTAATAATCTATAATAAAGGAATATCCTTCCCATGTATACAATTGTTTTTTACAGATAAACAGATTTTTTCACCTGTTTCTTTTTCAATCCCTTTGGTGACAAGTCCTCTTTCTTTTTCTTTTTTTCGAAATAGTCAACAAACATGCTGATATTGACCAAAATCCCCGTGCTGCCTAATAATAAGAGCAATGAAGAGCCTCCATAACTGACAAACGGCAGCGTCACACCCGTAATCGGAATTAACCCGCTGACACCGCCAAGGTTAATGAACGATTGAATGGCAATCATGCTGGATATCCCGATCGCAAGCAGGCTCCCAAACGGATCTTCACATTTGCGGGCAATATAAAAGCCTTTTAAAACGATAAAGCTCAATAGAAAAATAACAAATAAAACTCCAAAAACACCTAGTTCTTCAGCGATAACGGCCATGATAAAATCGGTATGCGATTCAGGCAGGTAACCATACTTCTGAATGCTTTCCCCAAGCCCGAGACCGAAAATCCCGCCCGACCCGATCGCATAATATGAGTTGACAACCTGAAGTCCTGATGAATTCGCATAATTAAACGGGTTCTCAAAACTTTCAAAACGGGCTAATCTGCCTTCTGTCAAAATGCTGTCCCAATTAAAATAAACGAGAGGACTGACGAGCAGCAAAACGATTCCGCCCATGACCACAAGCTTTAATAGGGTTTTTCCGCTGAATCCCGAGCATAAGATCATGCACAGCGCAATCATCCCGATAATCATCGCTGTACCAAGATCGGGCTGAATGGCGATTAATGAGCAGATAATGACTGTGACAACCACCGGCGGCGCCACTCCGGTTAATAATTGGTCGATGTAGCTTTGTTTTTTGGCGTAAACAGCCGCAAGGTATAAAATGACTGTCAGTTTTACGAATTCACCGGGCTGAATGCTGATCCCGAAAATTTTAAACCAGCTTTGCGCATTACCGGCTACATGTCCAAAAATAAACAAAGCACATAAAGCGATGAGTGAAAGGAGCAGCATTATTTTTTGAAATTTCTGATTGGCGAGCGCCTTGTACGGGAATAACGCCATGATAATAAACAAAATACTTCCCGCTATGAAAAACAGCACCTGCCTATTAAAGAAAAAATCACTGTTCACCCCGTAGCGCGAAACAGCGGTAATCATACTGGCGCTGTATACCATCACTAAACCGAATCCGCATAGTAAAATAATTGCGAATATCAATGAGTAATCATAAGATTTTAACATTCTTTTTAACATAACATCCTCTTCCCTGCTTCCTGCTTCCTGCTTCCTTGGCTTATGTACCTTTTTTATTTTACTACAATTTATGAATCAGCACGAAGATTCTCTATAAGATTCGGATGAACTGTGCAAAAAAAGTCCGTCTTAACGAAGTGAATGAATCCCTATAATCGCGGTTACAAAAAAACCCAAACCGTTAATCGAGTTTGAGTTTTATCATTTATTTTCCTGTAAACGCGTCATGTAAAGCTGACAATTCGCGTTCCAATGTGGTTAAAAGCTCTTTTCCGTCTTTTTCATCAACTAATCCCAGGCGGACAGCAAAATCGATCTCCCTCGACAGTCCGAACATTTGAGTATCCAAAACCTCTTCATAAAGAGGACATTGAGGCATCGTTAAGTTATCCATTTGTACTCGGATCAGCTTCAAAATCTTCTCAGCATCTAATTTCAGCAAATCTAGTGCCTTCTGCCGATGGTCAACTATCATCTCTGAAGCCAAAAGTATCCCTCCGTTCCCCAGGCGAGTACCTAATTCTTCTATTTATCATAAAGGGTATCAGCTGAAATTGCAAGAGGATTTAAGCAGATGTCATGATAATAGCGAAATTAAAAAATACTCAGCCTGTATGTCTCAGACATTAATTCCAAAAGCTTCACACCCGCTATGCTGTTGCCTTTTTCATCTAAGGCCGGACCGAAAATGCCGATGCCGAAATCATAAGGCGAAATGCCCATGATGCCCCCTGATACTCCGCTTTTCGCAGGAATTCCGATCTTGATGGCAAATTCTCCGCTTGCATTATACATGCCGCATGTCACCATGAAAGTTTTGCAAATTCTGGCAACATCTTTCGGAATGACTTGCTCCCCCGTTTCAGGATGTTTTCCGTTTAAAGCAAATACACATCCGATTTTGGCCAAATCAAGACTGTTCATCTCAATCGCGCATTGTTTGGTATATAAATCCATCACAGATTCCACATCATCATGAAGGATCTCATATTGTTTCATGTAATAACACATTGCCCTATTAATCATAGATGTTTTATATTCAGACTCCGCCACATTTTGGCAGTAGGTTATCTTCTCATTGTTCGCAAGCCTTCTGATAAACGCAAGTAAATAATCGAGTCTGTCTTTTGCAGTCTTTCCTTTGATTAAGCTTGTAACTACTAGTGCGCCTGCATTGATCATCGGATTTAACGGTTTGCTCGGATTCACCGTTTCCAGCTTTATAATAGAATTAAACGGGTCGCCGGTCGGTTCTTGCCCCACATAGCTGAATACCCTGTCTTTACCATAATCCATTAACACGAGCGCAAGCGACAATACTTTAGATATGCTTTGAAGAGTAAATGTTTTTTCTATATCACCGGCTGACAGACATGTATTTTCTGTATAATATATCGCCACAGAAAGGTCATTCTCGTCAGCCTCTGCCAATGCAGGAATATAATCAGCCACTTTTCCCCGCCCTGTCATTTTTTTCGCTTCTCGCACCAACGCTTCCAGCTCATCATTATGCCGGCATACCATATAATCACCCTCGCTCTTCAGCAGTTCATTACACATAATTTGTTACGTAAAGTGACAATTCATGCGAAAACTTTTATACTTTTGAGAGAAGGAGGTCATAAGCATGAGTATCATACAAGTAAAAGGCAATGTTACATACCCGATTACGATTGATCCAAGCGTTTGGATTTTTGATGACCGCAAGTTCCCATTTGACAGCTGGAATAAAGAATCCGCAACAGGCTATCAAACGGGGGAAGAGCAAGAAACACTCGATACAGAGCGTCTGATCAGGGAAGGGCAAATTGCCCCGCCGACATTAAAAACAGAAAAGCGGTTCGAAAAAGAAAAACTGATGAATGGCAGCTTTGCGATGAAACTAGGCACTGTGCTGAAAAATGCCGAGCCACTGGAATCTGCTGTCCAATGTGTATTTATCACCAATACGGAAAGAATTTCTGTTCCGCTGGATAAGGCAGTGGACAGTATTGTCCATTTTAGTGAATCCGGCAAACCGTTACAAGAGGACGGTCCCGTTCACATTTATTTTGCCGATCACTCAAATCGTGAGCAGCCGATCACCGGCCTAAAAGAATTAGAGATTATCTAAGGCATAAGCTACAGCAGATCCGCAGCTAGCTGGGCGAGTCCGGACCGCTCTCCTTTTAGAAGCTTGACACTGCCGGAAATATGTTGTTCTTTAAACCGTTCCACCACATATGCAAGACCATTATTTAAACTGTCTAAATATGGGTGATCTATTTGTTCTGGGTCACCCATCAATACGATTTTACTGCCTTCCCCGACCCTAGTCAGCAAAGTTTTCACTTCATGCTTGGTCAGGTTTTGCGCCTCATCAATGATGATAAATTGATCCGGAATGCTCCTTCCCCTGATATATGTCAGCGCCTCAACTTGAATCGAACCGATCCCAGCCAAAATGGCCTCCAGCTCTCCCGGTTTCTTTGCGTTGAACAGAAACTCCAAGTTATCAAAAATAGGCTGCATCCACGGCTTAAGCTTCTCCTCTTTTTCTCCCGGCAAATACCCGATATCTTTCCCGACCGGGACGATTGGCCTTGCAACAATGAGCTTTTTATAAATGCCTAAGTCTTCGGTCTGCAATAGCCCAGCCGCCAAAGCAAGAAGCGTTTTGCCTGTGCCCGCTTTTCCTGTCAAGGTGACGAGCGGAATATCTTCGCGCAGCAAAAGCTCTAGAGCCATAGTCTGCTGCACATTTTTCGGTCGGATTCCCCATACGTGCTCATCATCAAACACAAGCCTTTTAACGATTGTTCCGGTTTTGTCAGCTATGCCGACCGCTGAAGAAGATCCGCCCAGTTCATCCTTCATTAACGCAAACTGATTCGGATAAAACCGGTGGTGCTTTAGATCCTTCGCCTTAATTTCTTTTTTCCCGTAAAAAGAGGAGAAGAGTTCTTTATTGACATACAAATCTTTATAGCCGGCATACATGTCATCATTGTCCACAACCCGATCATTTAAGAAGTCCTCAGCCAAGAGACCGATCGCATCCGCTTTCACTCTCACCAGCACGTCCTTACTGACCAGAATGACAGGCCGTCCCTCTTCCTTTGTTTCTTCTTCGAGACTTAAATTTTTAGCAACCGCCAGTATGCGATTGTCATTTGTTTTTTCAATAAATATTTCTTGAAGCTGATGGAAAGAGCGGTGGTTCAGCTCAATCCTGAGCGTTCCTCCGCAGTCGAGCGGCACTTGTTCATGCAGTCTTCCCTTCAGCCTTAATCCGTCTATCAGCTTAGATACGTGCCTCGCGTTCCTCCCAACTTCGTCCATATACCGTTTTTTCGAGTCAACCTCTTCTAAAACAACAGCAGGGATGACAACTTCGTTTTCTTCAAAAGAAAAAATGGCGTTAGGATCCTGCAATAATACGTTCGTATCTAACACATAAATTTTACTCAAGTCTCAGCCTCCCGATATAAGGGTCAAAGTCCTTCCTGCTTCTCTTAGATGAAAATTGGTGAAGTGCCTGCTAAAATATATGTTTTTGTGAATAAAGATAGAAGGTTAATTCAACAATAAAATTATTGAATGCATTTCAAGGAGGGAACCTGCAAGTGCGAATTCTTTTTATCATCATCCAAGCTGTTCTTGTGCTGTCAGCATGTGCCAACCAACAGGGAGGCTCTAAGCAGCATCTTCAAAATGATTCCGCGAGACAAGAAAATTCAAAACCGATTCACGTGAAAAACACTTCACAGGAAACGGCAGACAATACATCCCGGCCAGACATTGCAAAACACCTTGTCAAGGTCACAGAGAGAGTGCCTGAAGTAAAAGATGCTACAGCCATCGTTCTTGGAAGATACGCGGTTGTCGGCATTGATGTGGACGACACCTTGGAGAGAAGCAAAGTTGAAACCATCAAGTACTCTGTCGCTCAAGCCTTAAAGAATGACCCATACGGTGCCAATGCTGCTGTCATTGCTGACCCGGACACAGTCAGCCGTTTACAGGAAATGGGCAGGGAAATCACCGCCGGGCGTCCGGTCACAGGCATTTTGGATGAACTGGCTGCAATTGTCGGCCGAGTGCTCCCTGAAGTGCCAAACGACGTGACAGACAACGAAAAAGAGTCACAGACCGAACATAATAATGACCAACTTAATCAAAAGCAGGAAAAAGAACTGGATCAGGAACAAAACGACCAATCAGACAATCATATGAAAAAGAACAAAAATGATTAAGCTTTAAGCCAAGCGGCTTAAGCTTTTTCTTTTTTTTCGAAAAACGGCAATCCATGGTATAATGCTTTTCAGAGTGAAAGAGGTGATATTCAATGAGGGTTCAATGTTCTATTTGCGACAAAATTGAACAAATTGATGATGAAACACTGATGGCGAAACGGCTTCGAAACCGCCCGATTCATACATATATGTGCCAAGTATGTCATGAACGGATAAAAATCAGGACTGAAGAACGGTTGAACACCGGGCGCTTCTCTTTTCACCCTGGACAACCAAAAAAAGAAAAAGTGAAAAAATGAGGCATGGTCCGTGTATAAAACGCATATCAGCCTCATGCCAGATTTTTCACTATTGTTCTTTATTGCCTTCACATAAAAAATGCGCGCTCATTTCCGGCGCTTTCTATTACGATTATCATTCTTGTCAGAAAAAAATGACTTAGCCGTTTGGCTAAGTCATTTTTATTTACGATTCCGCCGACTGTTCTTTTTTCGACTGATGCAAACGGATTTTGTATATGATTAAAATCAGCGCTGCCACAACCAACCCCTCGGCGACTGGCAAAAACACACCCAAAAAGGTTAATACAGTACAGCCGAGCGCTAAAAACAAGTAGACAACGGCTGATTTTAAAATAGGAAGCCGCTTGGCAAAGCCGAGTTTAAATACGATAACAGCCAAAACAAAGATCGTTCCGTATAACAGCCACATGCCCGTTCCCGGCTGCTCATCCACTTTATAGAGAGCAGCGAAGAACGACAGGCGTTCGCTCACTTCATTCAAAAAGGTTCCCTCCCCTATAACGTGCAGGTACTACCTTTTCAAATTCTGCAAGGGATTAGGACAATCCTGCTGTTTTTTTCTTTTTAGCAGATTTTTCGCGTTCGTTTTTATTAAGGATTTTCTTTCTTAAACGGATGGATTCTGGCGTTACTTCGCAATATTCATCTTCATTTAAGTACTCTAAAGATTCCTCAAGAGACATGATGCGCGCTTTTTTAATGGTTGTTGTCTGGTCTTTAGTAGCTGAACGCACGTTTGTCTGCTGTTTCATTTTGCTTACGTTAACAACCAAGTCGTTGTCACGGTTATGTTCGCCGACAATCATTCCTTCGTATACTTCTGTACCAGGCTCAACAAAAATCACACCGCGGTCTTCAATTCCTTGAATTCCGTACGCCGTAGATTTTCCGTTTTCCATTGAAACAAGCACACCTTGACGACGTCCGCCGACTTGGCCTTTTTGCATCGGCTGGTAGCTGTCAAATGTATGGTTAAGAATACCGAAGCCGCGCGTTAATGAAAGGAACTCAGTTGAGTATCCGATTAAGCCGCGGGAAGGCACAGTAAAGATCAGGCGGACTTGCCCGTTACCGTTATTGATCATATCAATCATTTCGCCTTTTCTTGCACCCATTGATTCCATAACAGAACCGGTATGCTCTTCAGGCACATCAATTTGAACCCGTTCTACAGGCTCACAGCGGACACCGTCGATATCTCTGACGATAACTTCAGGTTTTGATACTTGCAGCTCATAACCTTCACGACGCATGTTTTCAATTAAAATAGACAAGTGAAGCTCACCGCGTCCGGATACCACCCAAGCGTCAGGTGATGCAGTCGGATCTACGCGCAAGCTGACATCTGTCTGAAGCTGGGCTTGAAGGCGCTCTTCAATTTTACGTGAAGTAACGTATTTTCCTTCTCGGCCTGCAAAGGGACTGTTATTCACAACAAATGTCATTTGAAGAGTAGGCTCATCAATGCGAAGGATCGGCAGCGGCTCTTGATGCTCAACAGGACACACTGTTTCACCGACGTTAATATCCTCCATACCTGAAACAGCCACAAGATCTCCGGCTTTCGCTTCTTCAATTTCCACACGCTTTAAGCCTTGGAAACCTAAGATTTTTGTTACACGGAAAGATTTTGCTGTTCCGTCAAGCTTCATTAAGGAAACTTGCTGTCCGACTTTCATCGTCCCGCGGAATACACGTCCGATTCCGATACGGCCGACATAATCGTTATAATCAAGAAGCGCAACTTGGAATTGAAGCGGCTCTTCAGAATTATCAACAGGAGCAGGAACATGATTTACAATCGTTTCATATAAAGATTCCATGTTTTCATCCTGCTGTTTCGGGTCCAGGCTGGCTGTCCCGTTAATCGCAGAAGCATAAACGACAGGGAATTCAAGCTGTTCTTCAGAAGCGTCAAGCTCGATAAACAAGTCAAGAACTTCATCAATTACTTCTTCTGGACGTGCAAAATCACGGTCGATTTTGTTTACAACAACAACCGGGTTAAGGTTTTGTTCCAATGCTTTCTTTAATACGAAACGAGTCTGCGGCATACAGCCTTCATAGGCATCAACAACAAGCAATACGCCGTCAACCATTTTCATGATACGTTCTACTTCTCCCCCGAAATCTGCGTGTCCCGGAGTATCCAAAATATTAATGCGTGTATCTTTATAATTAATCGCAGTATTTTTCGCTAATATTGTAATACCGCGTTCGCGTTCAAGATCATTTGAGTCCATAGCGCGCTCGGCGATATTTTCGTTGGCACGGAACGTACCAGCCTGATGCAAAAGCTGATCGACCAATGTCGTTTTCCCATGGTCAACGTGGGCAATAATCGCGATGTTGCGAAGATCTGTTCGAAGTTTCACATTTTCATCTCCTAAAATAAATAGATAACTTTCATATTATATCACACATCCTCTTTAAAAGCGTCACGTTTTTCTGTAAACTTATGATGAAGATGTAAAAAGGGGATGGCGGATTATGAAAAAGATCAAATGGGTTTTATTATTATTTGCATTCGCGGCAGTTTTCAGCATTATGCTGATCGGCGTCTCAATCGCCGAAAAAAGCGCATTAGGCATCATTGGAAGCATCTTGCTTGTCTGTGCCGTTATGGGAAGCGGATTCACTTTAAAAAGAAAAATGCGCGAACAAGGGCTGCTTGATTAAAAGCATTACCGTTCAGCGAAAAAATTAATCAAAGAAAGAAAAAAACACCGCTCTCTATAGCGGTGTTTTTTAAGTCTTATCTCACCCTAAAGCTAGTCAGGAAGCCGCAAAATAAATTCAGGATGTTAGTTCATTCAGCTGAGATTCCTATTTTTTAACAGAACAAATAGTCCGCCGGAAAAAGACATAAAATACCATAAAGCCCATTTTTATTACACCATTCTCCTCCTATAATGGTGAATGTAACCAAAACATTCACAAAAAGGGAGAGAAAAAAATGAACAAACCATTCTTAAAAAAAGCCGTATTAACGACTGCCGCTCTTACTTCAGCCACTTTGCTTGCGTTCGGACCTGACGCTTCCGCCAGTGAAAAACCATTCAATTCCAGCACACCGGTTGCGAATCATACTGTTGTAAACCAAGAGGATCTTGAAAAATTTATCGATATCTTAAATCAGTCTATATATGAAAAGGACGGCAAATACTTTTTTGACAGTGAAAAAGCAGTCGAATTGGGTCTGACCGAGGAAGAAGCTCAAGTTATCGCGAAAATTTGGGATACATCATCCGAATTCATTGAGATCGTATCACAGAGTATTTATGTAGAAGATGGTGAGTACAAATTCGATGTTGAGAAAGCGCAGGAGCTTGGTTTCACGGAAAAAGAAGCCCTTATTGTCGATAAGATTTTTACTTCCTTCTCTCATAAAATTCAAATTCTTCAGGCATCCATTGTTGAAGCAGATGGTGAATATTCATTTGATATTGATGCAGCAATCGAAGCGGGTGCCTCACCTGCACAAGTGAAAATTTATGAAAAGCTCTTCAGTTCTCTTTCTCAAGAGCAGTTGGCGGCTATTTATAACGCGCTCCACCCTGAGGCTTAACCATCAAAAAAGCGCCCGGTCCTTATCGGCCGGGCGCTTTTTATATTATATCAGCAGCTTTATGATGAGCATTGCAATAAAAACAGCACCGAACCAGCAGGCCGCTTTTATCAGAAGCAGGCCATAATATCTTTGCTGAAATCGCTTTTCTTCTGTCTCTAATAAGACAACTTCCTCGTTCTCCGCTGATTCGAGTTCAATAGGCTCCTTCATTAATTCATATAATTCTCCGCACTCTTCACAGCTGCTTATATGCCCTTTTATAAACGTTTCCGTTTCTTTGCCGCAGTCACCTTCTATATATAAAGGGAGCAAATCTCTCACAAAATATTTCTCTCGCGCCGGTACCCAATCAATAAACATGTGATAGGCGAAAGCCCGTTAAACGCCTTGATAAAAGTATCTTGTGCTAAATCCTTAGCTGTCTCCAAGTGTTCAATCGAAACCTTTTGTTACATTTAAAGCATATAAAGCGGCAAGCCCGACGATTGACCATTGAATAATCAAAACGCTCTGCCTGCTTAAAATAAAATACCGCTCAAAATGCAGTATATAATGACTGAATAACTCCAACATGTCCAACAATCCTTTACATCTTATTAAGGCCTCATTCGGTTAGACACATCACTTATTAAAAAGTTTCAATAAAAACAAAAAAATCTCCCTCTCTAAACAACTCTTTTCTTTTATGCTCTGAATGTGCACAGGCTTACAAAAAGCGTCAAACGGCTTATTGAAAAAAAAGAGAAAACACAAATGTCTTTCAATCAAACACAAATAACGCATCTCGTATGACACTTGGCTTATTTCGATATTATTCAACAAAAGTAAACACAGGACAAATATATCAATTTTGTCTAGTAATGTTAATTTTTGTTGTGAAACCTAGAATGCTCGTTTAATATAATGATATAAGATTTTTCAGTTTTTTCAAAAAAGGGGGATTTATTGTGGGTTTAGGTAAGAAATTGTCTGTTGCTGTCGCCGCTTCGTTTATGAGTTTGTCAATCAGCCTTCCGGGAGTTCAGGCTGCAGAAAGTCATCAGCTTAAGGAGAATCAAACGAACTTCCTGTCGAAAAACGCAATAGCGCAAACGGAGCTCGCTGCTAATAATGACGCAGCTGTAAAACAGTTTTTGAAAAAGAACAGCGCCATTTTTAAAGGTGATCCTTCCAAGAGGCTGAAGCTTGTGGAAAGCACGACAGATAACCTCGGGTACAAGCATTTTCGATATGCTCCCGTTATTAATGGGGTGCCTATTAAAGATTCACAAGTGATCATTCACGTCGACAAAGCCGATAATGTCTATGCGATTAACGGAGAATTACACAATGAATCTGCTCCCAAAACAGAGAATAGTAAAAAAGTGTCCTCTGAGAAAGCTTTGTCACTGGCTTTCAAAGCAATAGGCAAAGCACAAGATGCTGTGTCAAACGGCAGTGCCGGAAACAGCAACAAAGCAGATTTAAAAGCAGTGAAAACCGAGGACGGCAGCTATCGTCTCGCCTATGATGTGACGATTCGCTATATCGAACCGGAACCTGCAAACTGGGAAGTCATCGTTGATGCTGAAACAGGAAAAATATTAAAACAGCAAAATAAAGTAGAGCATGTAGCTGCTACAGGAACAGGCACAACCTTAAAAGGAGCCACGGTGCCACTTAATATCTCTTCAGAAAATGGCAAATATGTATTAAGAGACCTTTCAAAACCAACAGGCACTCAAATTATCACGTACGATTTGCAAAATAGAGAAAGCCGCCTTCCAGGAACGCTTGTCTCCAGCACGACAAATAAATTCACAGCTTCATCACAGCGGGCAGCCGTTGATGCTCACTATAACTTGGGTAAAGTGTATGATTATTTTTATTCTAATTTTAAACGCAACAGTTATGATAACAGAGGCAGCAAAATCGTTTCTTCGGTTCATTTCGGCAGCCGTTATAATAATGCCGCCTGGACAGGAGATCAAATGATTTATGGTGACGGCGACGGATCATTCTTCTCCCCGCTTTCCGGTTCATTGGATGTGACGGCGCATGAAATGACACACGGTGTCACACAAGAAACGGCAAACCTTGTCTATGAAAATCAGCCAGGGGCATTAAACGAGTCCTTCTCCGACGTATTTGGTTATTTTAACGATACAGAAGACTGGGATATAGGTGAAGACATTACGGTCAGCCAGCCGGCTCTCCGCAGTCTGTCAAATCCAACTAAATATGACCAGCCTGACAATTATGCCGACTATCAAAACCTGCCGAATACGGATGAAGGTGATTATGGCGGTGTGCACACTAACAGCGGAATTCCAAACAAAGCTGCTTACAATACCATTACAAAACTCGGCGTTTCTAAATCACAGCAGATTTATTACCGTGCGTTAACAACGTACCTCACGCCTTCTTCCACTTTCAAAGAGGCGAAGGCTGCCTTGATTCAATCTGCGCGCGACCTTTACGGCTCAACTGACGCCGCTAAGGTGGAAGCTGCCTGGAATGCTGTAGGTTTGTAATCCTTTGAAACTCTTAACAAAGCCTGAGATGCAAATGTCTCAGGCTTTGTTTTTTAAAAATTAATTGATTCCCCCTCTTTCATTCTACGGGATCAAACTTATTGGAAGAACCCAAAAGCAAACTCTGACTATGTGCCCCGCGAGGTGCCGGCTATTATAATTATGCATGGAGATCAAGATGTATAAAGTAAGGTGCCGAATTCGATTTTACCCAAGCCCATACGCTTGAAATTGTAAAAACGCTAATTTCACACTTTTAAACATAAGTTTTTATTGACAAAATTATTTATTTATGCTATAATTGAAAATTAAAATTTTTATATGTATAATAAGATTCTCCTGGCCAGGGGAATCTTTTTTTGTTTATGCGGGAGGGTCATTGTATGAAGGAAAATGAGTCCAGTTTAACTTCCTTAATTTCAGCTTTTGGTCGAGCATATCACAGTAAATATGACACACCAAAAATTTTCGATGATTTTATTGCTAAAGATCTAATTTCTCAAAAAGAGTTTTCAGACATCAGTGAGAATATGATTCAAGGAATACAGTTCTTCAACAAAGATCTTGCTCGAAGGTTTCAAAATGATCCAGATGAAATTTTAAAATGGATTACCCAAGTCCAGCTTTCTCCAACACCCTTAGCACGTGCTGCGTATTGCGAAAAAGTAATACTTCATGAGGTAATGTTAGGGTTAAAACAGTACGTCATACTTGGAGCTGGATTAGATACTTTTTGTTTGCGGCGTCCTGAATTGAAAAACAGCTTAGAAATATTTGAAATTGATTATCCGGCTACACAGGAATTTAAAAAGAAAAAGTTGGATGATGCCCATTTTAAAATCCCGGGTAATCTTCATTTTGTTCCGATGGACTTCACCAATAAGTTCTCTTATCAACAACTAATAGATGAAGGATTTGAAAATAAAAAAACTTTCTTTAGCCTATTGGGCGTTTCTTATTATTTAACGAAAGAAGAAAATTCAAGGTTAATTAAAGATTTATTTACCAAGGTCCCATCAGGAAGCTCTATCGTTTTTGATTTTGCAGACGAAACACTCTTTAAAGAAAAAGGAATGTCTAATAGAGTTGAAAATATGGTGAAAATGGCTTCGGCAAGTGGAGAACCAATGAAATCTTGTTTCACTTATTATGAAATCGAAAACATGTTAGAAAAATCAGGTTTGCTCATTTATGAACATTTATCACCAGCTGCGATCAATGATCTTTTCTTTACTAATCGGACGGATTATCTGTCTGCATTTGAAACAATTCATTATATCCATGCGGTAAAAAAATAATATTTCAATTAGTAACAGACTTGCCTCTCATTCTTTCGCTAAGGATTGGGAGGCTGTTTATTATTTTTGCATATTCACAGCCCGACACGTCTAACATGATAAACACAGCCTAAAGAAAAGAAGCTGCCGTCACTCATACGGCAGCTTCTCAAAGTCCTGGAAAAAGCGGTTTAAGCATCAGCTTCCGCCAAGGGCTTTACCAAGATGATAAATTGTTTGCCATTCTCATCTTTCTCTAGTTTCAACTGTTCAAAGCCGCATTGGCTCACAAACAGTATCCATTCATTCCGATTGATCGGAACCGCTGCAAACACCGCTTTATGTTTTTCATTAAGCGTTTGGCCGATCTGTTCAATAATCGTCCGGGCATACCCCTTTTTTTCCTCAGCAGGGTCAACTAACACTGTTCCAAGCCACGGCTTTCCATTGGAAGGGGCCCACTCAAGATGGTAGCTGACCGCAATAGGCAGACCGTCTTTTTCCCATACAAGCCATGACCCGTTATACATGGAATAGGAGAGCATATAGCTTGCTGCGTCTTTCTTCTCTCCTAGCTCCTCCTCTTTCCAGGCAGGATGAGCTTCCGCAAGCTTTTCTAACAAGCTGAGGTCATCCTGTTCAAAATATCTATTTTCCAGCATGCAGGTACTCTTCGAATATCGTTCTATGTATGGAAGGATTTCCGGCCAATACACTGTGATTTTCTAAAAAGGTGAACGGTTCGCCGTCAATTGTCGTATATAAGCCCCCCACTTCATTTAACAGGATACAGCCGGCTGCATAATCCCAGGGAGCGAGCCGCATTGTAATGTAAGCGTCAATTCTCCCCGCTGCGACATTAGCCAGTTCTAAAGCGGCAGAGCCATAGGAACGCGTGCCTCTTACTCTTTTCACAAGCGGCGCTAAAACGCTTGGATCGATTCTTCTATTCTCTGTCACCCATGTAGCGTTAATGGCAAGAATCGCTTCTTCAATGGAGGTTTCCTGTAAAGGAACAAGCTTCGTTTCATTCATATAAGCTCCCTTTCCGCTAAATGCGTGATACAGCTCATCATGCACCACATCATAAATTAAACCGATTTTGCCTTTTCCGTTTTCAAAAATTCCGATTGATATTGCAAAATGTCTCTGCTGGTGTACAAAATTCATCGTCCCATCAATCGGGTCGATAATCCAGACCACTCCGTCCAATGAATGGAGTTCGTCTCCTTGTCCTTCTTCTCCGAGTATGCGATGGCCGGGAAACGTTTCTTGAATGCGGTCAATAAAAAACTTTTCTGTTTCCTTGTCAATATTTGTGACTAAATCATTCGGATTTGATTTTGTTTCTATTGTCAAATTTTCATTCATGGATTGTTTTATTCTGCTGCCCGCTTCTCTTACCCACTTTTTCGCAATTTCATCAATTTCCGTCCAATTTGTCATGTCGCCGTACCTCTTTTCTATGTATACCTTTTTCTTTATTCTCTAGCATACTGATAATAACGGTAAAAAAGCAAGAAATATGAAAAAAATGCCTTCTCACGTAAAAACGAACCAGTCAAGCGGTTCGTTTTTACTATAGCTTTTAACCGTTCAGACGAATCCATTCTTTTCTGAGACGTTCAAGCTTGCGTTTAGTCAGATCAATTTGTTCATCATTGCCTTTTTGCAGAGCCTCATACAGGGTTGCCAATTCATAATCAACCTCTAGTCTCCAGACAGCTTCACGGTTGTTTTTCTCTTCCTTAAACCCTTCTTTCACAACTTGCCTCATTGTCTTTCGCCCCTTCCAGAGATCATTTGTGTGTTAAAAAGCATCCCATTTTCCCAAATCACTAATGATACTTCTTATATCGTATGAATCTTATAATCAGCTGTAACATGATTCTGAAAATTGTGTGTTTACCTACTCATTGATTACCACATTTCCCTTCAATTAAAACGTGCTCAATGTTTTTGCTGGTGATTCTAACTGTGATAAAATATGAATACTTAGTTTAAGGAGGAAAATCATGACACACATGCGTTTTACGGAAGAAGACTTTAACACATTTACTATAGAAGGTTTGGACGCCCGCATGGAGGTGCTGAAAGAGCAAGTCCGGCCGAAGCTGACCGCTTTAGGAGAGCATTTCGCACCTTCTTTATCCGCTCTAACCGGTGACGAAATGTTTCCCCATGTCGCAAAGCATGCCAGAAGATCCGTCAACCCTCCTGCCGATAGCTGGGTTGCGTTTGCCAACAGTAAAAGAGGATACAAAAAACTGCCTCATTTTCAAATCGGGCTGTGGGAAACTCATGTATTTGTATGGTTTGCGATTATTTATGAGTCTCCGATTAAAGAGGAATACGGAAAATTGCTCGAAGCACAGCAAGACAGTATCACAAAAAAAATCCCCGGAAGCTTTGTCTGGTCAGCCGATCATACGAAACCTGGCGTGTACAAGCAATCAGACATGGACAGAGAACAGCTCAAAACCTTGTTCGAACGATTACAAACAATCAAAAAGGCCGAGCTCTTATGCGGCATTCAGCTTCAAAAAGAAGAAGTGCTTCAGATGAATAACCAGGAGTTTCTTTCAAAAATTGAAGATGCATTTCAACAGCTTGCCTTTTTGTACCGACTGACCCAAAAAGTGACGCAAGCATAAGAAAAACGAGCCGTGACTTTCATCCGGCTCGTTTTCTTACATTTTAATGATCGCTTCTTCTGATCCCTTCGCTTGTTTTACCGTACGATACGGAGAATATGTACTTTGCTCTTCAAACTCGCTGCATAGCGTTTTTTCCTGCGCTTTCCCCGGCACTATTTCTTTAAAGCGCCGATAGGCACTCAGCAGTTCTTCACGGTTAGCCCCTTTTTCGTAGGCTAATTCAACCTGCTGAAAAAAAGCAATCACATCCACCGCTTCTTCTGTTGTCCAATCCTCATCCATCGGATATTGGTAATTCATTTTCTTCACTCCTTATTCACTGCTTCCCTTTTAGGAAACAGCCTTATTAGATCATAAATTGTTCTTTACTTTCTTTCAAGTTCGTAATATAATTCATTTGTTTTACGTCTAAAATCGGTTTGACAAACTAAATATAACACACACTAACGTTAAGGTATTATGAAGAAGGTGGGAAAACAATTGTCGCAACATGATACACCCCTATATACCGGGCTGAAAAATCACGCAAGCAGACAGCCTGTCCAATTTCACATTCCCGGCCACAAAAAAGGGGCAGGAATGGACCCTGAATTCAGACAATTTATCGGCGAAAATGCGCTAAGTATAGATTTAATTAACATTGAACCATTGGATGACCTTCATGCGCCGAAGGGTATTATAAAAGATGCGCAGGATCTCGCTGCCAAAGCTTTTGGCGCTGATCATACGTTCTTTTCTGTACAAGGAACCAGCGGCGCCATAATGACAATGGTTATGGCGGTTTGCGGACCGGGAGACAAAATCATCATTCCGCGAAACGTTCACAAGTCAATTATGACAGCCATTGTATTTTCTGGAGCTGTTCCTATTTTTATTCATCCTGAAATTGACAATGAACTTGGAATATCTCACGGAATCACTCCGGAATCAGCTAAACGGGCACTCACTGAGCATCCTGATGCCAAGGGACTATTGGTTATCAATCCGACGTATTTTGGAGTGGCCGCTGATTTGAAAAGCATTGTGGAGCTTGCTCATTCCTTTGATGTGCCCGTGCTTGTAGATGAAGCACATGGCGTTCATATTCATTTCCATGACCAATTGCCGCTTTCAGCCATGCAGGCCGGAGCCGATATGGCAGCAACCAGTGTTCACAAATTGGGCGGATCGCTGACCCAAAGCTCTATTTTAAATATAAAAGAAGGCCTTGTGTCAAAAGAAAGAGTCCAAACCATTCTCAGTATGATGACCACGACATCCACATCATATCTGCTTCTGGCTTCTTTAGACGTGGCAAGAAAACGCCTGGCGACAGAAGGGTATCAGCTCATAGAAGAAACCATTATGCTTGCCGGCAAAACGAGAGAACGGCTGAATCATATCGAAGGCATATATTGTGTAGGCTCCGAGATCATCGGTTCAAAAGCGGCGTACCATTATGACCCGACAAAATTGATCATTTCCGTTAAGGATTTGGGGCTTACAGGTCACGATGTAGAAAAATGGCTTCGTGAATCATATAACATCGAAGTAGAACTGTCGGATTTGTATAATATCTTGTGTATCTTCACCCCCGGAGACCGGACTGATGATGCAGAGCGTTTGGTGACGGCATTGGAAGAAATCGCCCGCCAAGCTTCAGCAAGTGAGTGTAAACAAAATCAAACAGAAGTTCTTCTTCCTAATATTCCGTTACTCGCGATGACTCCGCGGGACGCTTTTTACGCCAATACAGAAATCATCCCTTTAAAAGAGTCTGCGGGACGAATTATCGCTGAGTTTGTTATGGTATACCCGCCCGGAATTCCGATCTTTATTCCCGGCGAGATCATTACAGAAGAAAACGTCAGCTATATATTTAAGAATCTTGAAGCAGGGCTTCCTGTCCAAGGACCTGAAGATTCCACGCTGCAAATGATTCGGGTTATAAAGGAACAAAAAGCCATACAATAAGATAATCAACAAAAAAGCATGCGGCTTTTACACCGCATGCTTTTATTATTCTTCTTCAAGATGACACTGACATTGTCCGCAGCACGTTCCATAAAACGTTGTAACCTTCTCATCCTCAAAGTAATGAATGGCTTCGTTACAGTCTTGGCAAACAATCGTTCCCATCTCTCATTCCCCATTTCTCTTTTTTTGAAAACGCTTAATTTCTTTTGTTGTTATTATATTAATATGTCACATTTAAAATGTCAACAACAAACTGTATGTCACATTTATTTTTTGAGGATGAAAAATATTTATTAATGAGTTATTCAGCCGCTTGTTTTATTTCTCTTGGATCAATGATTTTGTATCCTTTATCTCTTAACTTTGTCACAATTTGCGGCATTGCATGATCTGTCCACTCCCGATCATGCATCAATAAATTAGCTCCGTCAGTTAAATAAGGGCTGTTCACCATGATATCAGTAAGGGCATCTTTTGATTGGTATTTTGTTTCCCAATCATACCCGTACGTCCAATTCATTTTCACCATGCCCTCCTGCTTAATCAGCTTCTCACTATAATCTGTATTGCTTCCGAAAGGCGCTCTGAAAAATGCAGGCTTTTCTCCGGTTACATCCTCGACCATTTTATTCACACCGAGAATTTCTTCTTTTTGCTCTTTTTCTGACAAATCCTTTAAATTTTGATGTGTCATTGTATGATTGCCAATCATAAAACCTAAATCATAAATATGCTTTAATGCTTTTTTATTTTCTTCATTTTTTAAAAAATGTCCATTCACAAAAAAGATTGCTGATGCATTCTGTTTGTGCAATTGATCTGCAATATCTGCTGAATGCTTATCAGGTGCGTCGTCAATTGTTAAGAGCACAACTGGCTTTTCTTCCTTATTTCCCTTCAGCTTCTGAACAGAAGCGGTGTCAGGATTGATTTCATACTTGGCTTCTTTTTTTTCGGCTTTATCGCCTTTCTCAGCTTTTTTCTTCTCGTTTTTTTGCTGCTGGCTCTCCTTATCGGACACATGAGAATGTGTTTTGTTTGTTTTTCCTTCCTCATTTGTACTGGTTTCAGAATTACAGGCTGCCAAAAGCAGCATCATCGTTATTAATACAAACGCTTTAAACATCAAAACCCTCCGTTTTTCAAATTTATATTTTCCCTCAGTATAACGAAAAAATTTGAACAGAACGAAGAATAATGTGTCACCTGAAACGACTCACTCATACAGCCCATATGAAGGTTTTGTTATCTGTCTTTAAAAACAGTTTCAATTATATAACAATTAGGTAACAAGCCAAGGATTAAACGGTTCTCATGATAGACTAGAACTAGTTTACCAATGGTGAAATACAAGTTTAATAATCTTAAACAGAGGAGAAAGATAGATGCTATTTCGCGCGGCAATCCCCATTGTAATCACGATATTGGTTTTGTCAGGCTGCACTCTTTCGACTATCAGCCCAGTCAAAAAAAGCGGGGTCGACAGCATTCATCATACTCAAATCCTGTTTTTTTCTGATGAAGACCATATAGATAAAGAAGTTCCTTATTATGACGCCCTTCTTGATTTAGAGAAGGATTATCCTGATCATGTGGAAAATATGAAGGTTTATGATGATAAAAAAGGATGGGAAGATGAAATAGAAACCGTCCCGACACTTATGGTTGTAGATCAAAGTCATGTTGTAGTGAAGATAGAGGGATGCGTAAAAAGAAAAGAAGATATCATTAAGCCATTACAGCATGTTTTGGCAAAATAAAAACAGCCTCCGCACCTAAGCAGAGGCTGTTTTGTTGTATAATCTAACAATTATTTCACAATATGAATCGGGCTTCCGATTGCCACTTCAGCAGCTTCCATCGTGATCTCTCCCAATGTCGGGTGAGCGTGAATTGTCATAGCGATATCTTCAGCAGTCATGCCGCCTTCGATTGCCAAGCTTAATTCAGAAATCATGTCAGAAGCGCTTGCTCCGGCGATTTGTGCACCGATAACAAGTCCGTCCTCTTTACGAGTGATCAGCTTCATGAAGCCGTCAGTTTCGTTAAGAGAAAGAGCGCGTCCATTCGCCGCAAATGGGAATTTAGCAGCAACGATTTCAAGGCCTTCTTCTTTCGCCTGTGCTTCAGTGTATCCCACAGACGCAAGTTCCGGCTCAGAGAAGACAACCGCAGGAATGCCGAGGTAATCAATTTCTGCAGGCTCTCCAGCGATTGCTTCTGCAGCGATTTTACCTTCGTAAGACGCTTTATGAGCAAGCGGCGGTCCGTCGATAATATCACCGATCGCGTAAATGTTAGGTACGTTCGTACGGCATTGTTTATCGGTTTTTACGACACCGCGGTCTGTCATTTCAACGCCGACTTGCTCTAAGCCAAGCTCGTCAGTGTTTGGACGGCGTCCGACTGTGATTAATACGTAATCAGCATCAACGGTTTTCTCTTCACCATTTACTTCAAAAGTGACTGTTACGCCGTCAGCTTTTTCTTCAACGCTTTTCGCCATCGCTTTTGTATGAATTTCAACGTTGCCTTTTTTCTTCAGGTTGCGTTTCACAAGAGAACTCATTTGTTTTTCAAAGCCAGGAAGAATTTCGTCTCCGCCTTCTAAAATTACAAGTTCAGTTCCGAAGTTCGCATACGCTGTGCCAAGCTCTGTTCCGATGTAACCGCCGCCGATAACGACAAGTTTCTTAGGAATTTCTTTAAGAGCAAGAGCGCCTGTTGAATTCAGAACACGATCGCTATATTTGAAGTTTGGCAATTCGATAGGACGAGACCCAGTTGCAAGGATCGCGTTTTTGAACGTGTATGTTTGAGCAGAGTTCTCATCCATTACACGGACAGAATTGCTGTCTACAAAATAAGCTTCGCCTTTTACGACATCAACTTTGTTGCCTTTCAAAAGACCTGCAACACCGCCGGTAAGCTTGTCAACTACAGAGGCTTTCCATTCTTGAACTTTTGTAAAGTCAACTGTTACATTCTCAGCAGTGATACCCATATCATCAGAATGCTTAGCATTCTCATAACGGTGGCCTGCATTGATCAGCGCTTTTGAAGGGATACATCCCACGTTCAGACAAACGCCTCCAAGAGTTGCTTTTTCAACGACTGTTACTTTTTGTCCAAGCTGAGCAGCGCGGATGGCAGCTACATAGCCGCCAGGTCCCGCACCAATGACAAGAGTATCTGTTTCAATAGGGAAATCTCCTACTACCATAACATTACGCCTCCATTAAAATTAATTGTGGATCGTTTAGTAAACGCTTGATGTGATTTAACGCATTTTGTGCAGTTGCTCCGTCAATCATACGGTGGTCAAAGCTGAGAGAAAGAGCCAAGACTGGAGCAGCTACAATTTCGCCGTCACGTACAATCGCTTTTTCAGCAATGCGGCCGATTCCGAGAATTGCAACCTCTGGATGGTTGATAACCGGAGTGAACCATTGTCCGCCCGCAGAACCGATGTTAGTGATTGTGCAAGATGCGCCTTTCATTTCTGCAGGAGCAAGCTTACCTTCACGTGCTTTTGTTGCAAGGCCGTTGATTTCATCAGAAATTTCAAAGATCGCTTTACGATCAGCATTTTTCACAACAGGAACTAACAAGCCTTTTTCAGTATCAGCAGCGATACCGATGTTGTAGTAATGCTTCTGAACAACTTCATCTGTTTTATCGTCAATTGAAGTGTTTAGAACAGGGAATTTTTTAAGTGCAGATGTAAGAGCTTTAACAACATAAGGCAAGTATGTCAGCTTAACTCCTTGATCAGCAGCAACCTGTTTGAACTGTTTACGATGAGCAACAAGGTTTGTTACATCAATTTCGTCCATTAGAGTAACGTGAGGAGCAGTATGTTTAGAGTTAACCATCGCTTTAGCAATTGCTTTGCGGATACCGCTCATTTTTTCGCGTGTCTCAGGGAACTCGCCTTCAGGAGCTGGTGCAGCAGCAGCCGGCTTAGCAGCAGATTCTTTCGATGCTGTTTCTTGCGGCGCAGCTGTCTCTTGAGATGCTCCCCCATTTACGAAGCTGTCAATATCTTCTTTTACAACACGTCCGTTGTTTCCAGAACCTGTTACTTTTTTGATATCAACGCCTTTTTCGCGCGCATATTTGCGAACAGAAGGCATCGCGATAACGCGTTTATTCGGATCTGCTTCCGCTTGGTCCTGTTGTCCGGCACCAGTTGCTTTAGCAGGCTCTTCTGCGCGTTCTTCTTTAGCTACGTCTTGTCCGGCTTCACCAGTTGACTGAACTTGCGCTTCAGTTTTTGCGTCGCCTGACTCTTCGCTTCCTTTAAATTGAAGGTCTTCGTAACCAGGTGCATCAAACGTAATAATCGTTTGTCCAACAGTTGCAACTGTTCCCTCTTCAACTTTTAATTCTAATACTTTTCCTTTTACAGGTGAAGGAATTTCTACTACTGCTTTATCATTTTGTACTTCTGCAAGCACATCATCTTCGTCTACCTCGTCGTTTGGCTTGACAAACCATTTTACGATTTCGCCTTCGTGGATACCTTCCCCGATATCTGGAAGTTTAAATTCAAATGCCACAGTTCTCGACCTCCTAGTTTGATTAAGCAATTTTAAGTTTGAATCGTAAGCATTGAAAATTCAGAAACACACGCTCTGATTATATAATGGAGGAAAAGATCAAGTCTTTTCCTCCTTTTTATGAAGTTTGATTAAAATTCAAGTACTTTTCTGGCTGTTTCAAGAACGTCTTTATGGTTTGGAAGCCATACGCTCTCAGCTTGAGAGAAAGCAAATACTGTGTCAGGCGCTGTTACGCGAAGCACAGGAGCTTCCAAGCTTAAGATCGCGCGGTCGTTAATTTCAGCTACTACGTTAGCAGCAACGCCGGCTTGTTTTTGAGCCTCTTGAACCACAATCGCGCGGCCTGTTTTTTCTACAGATGCGATGATCGTTTCAATATCAAGCGGGCTGACTGTGCGAAGGTCGACAACCTCAGCAGAAATGCCGTCTTTTTCAAGCTCTTCAGCAGCTTTTAATGATTCATGAACCATTGCACCGTAAGTGATGATGGAAAGATCAGTTCCTTCACGTTTCACATCAGCTTTGCCAAGTTCAATTGTGTACTCTTCTTCAGGAACTTCCTGACGGAAAGAACGGTACAGCTTCATATGCTCTAAGAATACAACCGGATCATTGTCGCGGATTGCAGAGATCAAAAGACCTTTAGCGTCATATGGAGTTGACGGGATAACAACTTTAAGACCAGGCTGCTGAGCTACAAGCCCTTCCAAGCTGTCAGCGTGAAGTTCAGGAGTATGAACACCGCCGCCGAAAGGAGAACGGATCGTAACTGGTGAAGTCCAGCGTCCGCCTGAACGGTAGCGCATACGTGCCATTTGTCCTGAAACTGAATCCATTACTTCATATACAAATCCGAAGAATTGAATCTCCATAACCGGACGGAAATCATTTAAGCCTAAACCAAGGGCAAGACCGCCGATACCAGATTCAGCAAGTGGCGTGTCAAATACGCGATCCTCACCAAATTCTTTTTGCAAACCTTCAGTCGCACGGAATACGCCGCCGTTTACACCAACGTCTTCTCCGAAAACTAAGACGTTTTCGTCATTTTTCAGTTCTGTGCGTAACGCATCCGTGATTGCTTGAATCATTGTCATTTGCGCCATGGCTTACTTCGACTCCTTCTGTGTATAAGTTTCTAACTGCTCTTCAAGGTTGTAAGGCAGTTCTTCATACATAATATTGATTAAATCTGATACTTTTTGTTTTGGTTCTTCATCCGCTTTTTTGATGGCTTGCTTGATTTCTTCTTTCGCAGCCTCAATAACTTTCGTTTCTTCTTCTTCAGACCATAGGCCTTTGTTTTCTAAGAACGCGCGGAAACGAACAAGCGGATCTTTTTGTTCCCATTCGTTTTCAATTTCTTTCGTACGGTATTTCGTCGGATCGTCACCAGCCATTGTGTGCGGGCCGTAACGGAATGTAAGAGTTTCAATCAAAGTCGGGCCTTCGCCGTTTACAGCGCGCTCGCGTGCTTCTGCAGTTGCAGCGTACACAGCAAGTGCATCCATTCCGTCTACTTGAACACCGACAATACCAGCAGCTGCCGCTTTTTGAGCAATTGTGCTCGCTGCAGATTGTTTTTCAACCGGAGTTGAGATTGCGTAACGGTTGTTTTGAACAACGAAAATCGCAGGGGCTTTATAAGCACCGGCAAAGTTGATTCCTTCGTAGAAGTCCCCTTGAGAAGCTCCCCCGTCACCAGTATAAGTAATTGCAACAGCTTTCTTGCCGCGTTTTTTAAGACCTAGTGCAACACCTGCAGTTTGAATGTACTGCGCACCGATAATGATTTGCGGAGAAAGGGCGTTCACATCATCAGGCATTTGGTTTCCTCTGAAATGTCCGCGAGAGAAAAGGAACGCTTGATACAATGGAAGGCCGTGCCAAATTAACTGAGGCACATCACGGTATCCCGGAAGAACAAAATCTTCTTTTTTAAGCGCGAAATGTGTTGCAATTTGTGAAGCTTCCTGACCGGCAGTAGGAGCGTAGAAACCGAGACGCCCTTGGCGGTTCAATGAAATGGAGCGCTGATCAAGCACACGCGTAAATACCATGCGGCGCATAAGCTCTTTTAATTGATCATCAGATAAATCAGGCATCGCCGCTTCATTCACGACTTCTCCCTTTTCATTTAAAATTTGGAACGTTTCGAACTGCTTTTTAATGGCATCAAATTGCTTTTTACTGTCAACGATAGCTTTTTTCGTTTTTGCAGCCATACTAAAGTCACCTCTTCCTTTCTTTTAAACAGTCATTAGACGTGCATACCTTTTATACATACAAACTTAGGGTACCCTAAAGTATTAGCAGTAAGTCGTATATATTTTAGCCGATCCCCAGTTTGCCAAAACCTTTTATGTAGGATAGTCACATTCTTTTCTGAACTGTATTATCTTGTAGTTTTAAAAAAACTAATACAACATCACTTAACATGGATTAGTTTACACTAAACAAAGAAGACCCGTCAATCGTTTTAATCATTGATTTTCAATAAATGTATTCGCTTTATATTTTCAATGGTCATCCTGTGTTTCCCCACCTTTAAAACTGTACTAGTATACAGTAGAGTGCTGTACTACAATAGAAAATTAAAAATTTAGCGAAACTCATTTTTAAATAAAAAAAGAGCTGACCAGTCAGCTCTTTTTCACATCAAACCCTGCAGTGTTATATAACTCTTCTCTCGCTTGATTATATTTTTCCGTTTGCTTATTAAATTCTTCGCTTTGTTTGAGTACTTTATCATAGGAAGTGTTCACTTTGTCGATCTGCTGATCTAAATCATCCAATGTCAAGTCTTTTTTCTTCATAAGCTTATACAGTTCTTTGTCCAGTTTGATTGCCTTTTCATATTCCTTATACATGGAGCTGTAGGAAGAATATCTCTTCTCCATATAGGAAGCTGCATTTTCAGCTTTTTCTTTAATTTTCTCATCTTTAATATCTTCTGCCGATTCTTTTGCTGTTTTAAATTCCTTTTTGGAATCGTCAATACTGCTCTTTTCGGTTTTCAGATGTTCCTCACGCTTGCTGGCATTATCAAGTGCCTGATTTGATAATGAGACGATCTTTTTATAATCATCCATATTCAATTGAATTACGCTGTCGTACAGCTTATTCTCATCCTTCTCCAACTTTTCTAATGTCTTCTGTTCTTTTTGAAACGGTTTTTCCAGCTGCACGACTTTTTCTAATGAGTCATGCAGCGATTCAACCGGATCCTGTTCCGCACAGCCGGTCAGCAGCACACTTGACGCGCCAAGCGCACAGATCCCTGCAAATATGTGTTTTTTATTAAATTTCACGCTGAAATCCCCCAATCTTGACATTTTCTACTATAGGATCTCTCGCGGATTTTGACAATAGCTGAGCTGTAATTGAATGTTTCGACAAACCAGTCCTCATTTATGCAGAGTCTCGGCGCTCAAAAAAATGAAGTAAAAAAAATGAAAAATCAGGGCATATGACCATACAACTTCTGTGCTTTTACATAGGTTATAGTAGACGCTATGCCTACAAAAAAGGCTGCGCGTAATTACAAGAGGAGGTTTTTTTATGTACGGTTATGGATATGGCGGAGGCTGTTGCAGTTACGGCGGTTATGGGTACGGCGGTTATGGGTACGGTGGAGGCTGCGGAGGCGGCTACGGACGCACATTCGCTTTAATCGTTGTATTGTTTATCTTGTTGATTATCGTCGGCGCTGCTTATTTAGGCTGCTAAATGCGGACGATTGACCAGCCTTAAAACGGCTGGTCTTATTTGATTCGTTGCGCCGCGCTAAAGAAATCCTTTATAATTTACATATTAAGCTTTAGGAGTGAAGTTTCTTGATTACTATGGAGAATATTGTGCGTGACGGACATCCCGCACTCAGAGAGGTTGCTGAAAACGTTCAGCTGCCTGCAAGTGATACAGAAAAAAAACAGCTGGCTGAGATGATTGAGTTTGTAAAAAACAGCCAAGATCCTGTGCTGGCTGAACAGCATCAGCTTCGGCCCGGAGTGGGGCTCGCTGCGCCTCAAATCAATATAAACAAACGAATGATAGCGATACACGCTGAGGACGCTTCAGGAACCTTGTACAGCTATGCGCTGTTTAATCCGAAAATCATCAGCCATTCGGTTGAAAAAAGCTATTTAACCAGCGGAGAAGGGTGCCTTTCCGTTGATGAGGCTATCCCCGGCTATGTTCCCAGGTACGCCCGAATCAGAGTGAAAGCAACGACGCTTGAAGGAGAAGAGATTGATATTCGGTTAAAAGGTTTCCTCGCTATTGTATTTCAACATGAAATTGATCACCTGAACGGCGTGATGTTTTATGACCATATTGATAAAGAGAATCCATTTCGGGAACCGGACAACGCAGTCCCTATTGAACGGTAAATTAAAAACGGCCGACACATCAGTAGTGTCAGCCGTTTTTTTTATTTCAAAAGCCCTAATTCTTTTACAGCAAACGCGATCCCGTCTTCATCTACGGGTTTGGTCACAAAATCCGCGATTTCTTTCAATTCCGGCACTGCATTTCCCATGGCAACGCCCGTTCCGACAAACTCAATCATTTGCAGGTCATTGAGCCCGTCACCGAACGCATATGTATCGCTGATGTCAAAAGGAAGCCGTTCGATCACTTTTTTAATTCCTTCCGCTTTTGATCCGCCGCGAGGAAGCACATCAGTGGAAACCTCATGCCAGCGCACGAAATCAAACTCGTTCATAGCCGTATACGCTTTTTCTTCATGATCGCGGCAGAATAAAAGGAGCTGGAAGATTTCTTTTCCCTCGTAAAATAATTCATCCAGTTCCGGATACTGAGCCTTTAAACTGCTGATCCCTTCGAATACGTGGGGATGCTTATCGGTGTTGGTCTTCATGGCGTCTTCCGCCATAAATACAACAGGGTGCTTACCTTCGCCGGCTTGTTTTAACAGACGCTTGATCGCTTGTTCAGGCAGCGGATTTTTAAAAATGACTTCCCCTTCAAAGACAACGTACTGTCCATTGTAGGAGATAAACGAATGGATCCCCAGTTCATTCAAGATCGGTTTAACCATAAACGGCGCACGGCCGCTGGCGATAAACACATGGTGCCCCCGCTCCTGAAGCGCCGCAACTGTTTCCCTTGTACTCTCAGGTATATTTTTATCATGATCATATATTGTTCCGTCAATATCCAGAAAGATTAATTTCGTATCCATGGCTGATTTCTCCTTTATCCCATTGTCACTTAGTACATGCTTTCCCACTCCCATCATACAGAAAGTTTTTCTTCGGGCAAACCATTTCCTTTACTTTTTCATTCAAATCCCATAAATACCCATGAAAATTCACATCATAACTCCGCATACTATCCTTAAAGAGAATTGGCCTAGTTGATATGTTTTGTAAGGAGGTTTTCAGATGCTGCGCCGATTACGCAAAAAAATAAGACGACAATGGAACGGAATGCTCCGTAAAAAAGGCATTGCCTGACAAGGGATCCTTCGTTTTTCGAATGGTCCTTTTTTGCTCAAGACTTTTCTTATATTCGGTTTTCGAATATAATAGAATAAGCGAGTCTAACATACGGCATTTAAGGAGAGATTTGGATGATTTATAAGGTATTTTATCAAGAGAAGGCTGACGAAGTACCTGTTCGTGAAAAAACAGCTTCACTTTATATTGAAGGCGTATCAGAAAGAGACGTCAGAACTAAGCTAAAAGACAAAAAGTATAACATTGAATTTGTTCAATCTGTTGACGGTGCTTTTTTAGAATACGAAAAACAGAGCGAAAATTTTAAAGTATTGGAGTTATGAGCGGAATGAAATTTGTAAAAAATGATCAGGCTGCTGTTTTCGCCCTCGGAGGTTTGGGTGAAATCGGCAAAAATACGTACGGAGTGCAGTTTCAAGACGAGATTGTTCTGATTGATGCGGGAATTAAGTTTCCGGAAGATGAGCTTCTCGGCATTGACTATGTCATTCCCGATTACACGTATTTAGTTAAGAACGAAGATAAAATTAAAGGTTTGTTTATTACACACGGACATGAAGACCACATTGGCGGCATTCCGTATCTGCTCAGACAAGTTAATATTCCCGTTTACGGCGGTAAACTCGCGATCGGCTTACTTCGGAATAAACTTGAAGAGCATGGTTTATTAAGACAAACGAAACTCAATATTATCGGTGAAGACGATATTATTAAATTCAGAAAAACAGCTGTATCCTTCTTCAGAACCACTCACAGTATTCCGGATTCCTACGGGGTTGTTGTGAAAACACCGCCCGGAAACATCGTACATACTGGAGACTTCAAGTTCGACTTTACTCCAGTCGGTGAACCGGCGGACTTGACAAAGATGGCTGAGATCGGAAAAGAAGGCGTGTTATGCCTCTTATCAGACAGCACAAACAGTGAAGTACCCGATTTCACTATGTCTGAACGCCGTGTCGGTGAGAGCATTCACGATATTTTCCGAAAAGTGGACGGAAGAATTATCTTTGCAACCTTTGCTTCGAACATTCACCGTTTGCAGCAGGTAATAGAAGCTGCCGTGTTAAACGGCAGAAAAGTCGCCGTATTTGGACGCAGTATGGAATCGGCAATTGAAATAGGCCAAAATCTCGGGTATATTAACTGTCCTAAAAATACATTTATCGAGCACAATGAAATTAATCGGATCCCTGCAAACAAAGTAACGATTTTATGTACGGGAAGCCAGGGAGAGCCGATGGCCGCATTGTCACGGATTGCAAACGGCACTCACCGTCAAATCTCAATTAATCCGGGAGATACGGTAGTCTTTTCTTCATCTCCTATACCGGGGAACACAATCAGCGTAAGCCGTACAATCAACCAATTGTACCGTGCCGGTGCCGAGGTTATTCACGGATCGCTTAGTGATATCCATACATCCGGACACGGCGGACAGGAAGAACAAAAGCTGATGCTCCGCTTGATGAAGCCTAAATTCTTTATGCCGATTCACGGGGAATACAGAATGCAAAAAATGCATATCAAGCTTGCGACAGATTGCGGCATACCAGAAGAAAACTGCTTTATCATGGATAATGGCGAGGTTTTAGCGCTTAAAGGCAATGAAGCTTCTGTAGCGGGCAAAATTCCATCCGGTTCAGTGTATATTGACGGAAGCGGAATTGGCGATATCGGCAACATTGTACTTCGCGACCGCAGAATTCTGTCCGAAGAAGGACTTGTCATTGTAGTTGTCAGCATGGATATGAATGAATTTAAAATCTCAGCAGGTCCTGACTTGATTTCAAGAGGATTCGTTTATATGAGAGAATCCGGTGATCTGATCCATGACGCACAAGAGCTGATTTCAAACCATTTAGAAACGGTTATGGAAAGAAAAACAACTCAATGGTCTGAAATTAAAAACGAAATAACAGACACGCTTGCTCCTTTCCTATACGAAAAGACAAAACGCCGTCCGATGATCCTTCCGATTATTATGGAAGTATAAAAAAAGATGCACTCGACCTTGAGTGCATCTTTTTTATTGTAATGAAATATGTTGAAACGCTTTTACATCAAAAAGCCCTTTTGTCGTCATTTTTATATCAGGAATGACTGGTAACGCCAAAAATGAAAGAGTAAGGAAAGGATTGAAATCACCGGTGAACCCGATCAATGAAAGCTGTTCATGAAGAACGTGCAGGCTGTCGTTTACCCATTCAGCAGATTGATCAGATAATAAACCTGCGATCGGAAGCGGAACGGAGTGAAGCTCCTTGCCGCCTTTTACGACCGTTAATCCGCCGCCGATTTCCTGGAGCTGATTGACCGCAGCTGCTATATCCGTATCGTTCGTGCCAACAGCTATAATATTATGTGAATCATGAGAAATAGTAGTCGCCAGCGCTCCGTCTTTTAAACCAAAGCCTTGAACAACCCCAAGGCCTGTTTCCCTCAATGCTTTATGCCGTTCAACAACAGCAATCTTTAATAAATCTTGATTGATATCCGGCTGAAACACACTATTGGCCGCAGGGGCACTAATCAGCTTTGTTTCAAGCTGATTCGGGATAATACGAATGACACGAATATTCTTTTTCGGGTCAATTGGTATGACAAAATCTTGTTTGTTCAGAGGCGCAAGACGGACGGATTGAAGCAGAGACTGATCTGGTGTAATAGACTCCTGCTCTTTTTGATATACGTTTCGTCCTTTTTCCGCGATTGTTTGTCCTTTTACCATTGTCTTTGTGATACTGACATTTTCTATGTTTGAAATGAACAGCAGATCAGCATCATAGCCCGGTGCGATAGCGCCTTTTGTATCAAGGCCGTAGCATTCCGCCGCATTCAGGCTGCCCAATTGATAAGCTAAAAACGGATCAAGCCCTGCTTTAATGGCTATTTTGACCTGATGATTAATGCTTCCCTCTTCCAATAAATCATCCACATGCTTATCATCCGTACAGAAAAAGAATCGGCGGGCATTTTTTTCATTTACAGCCGGCAGAACATTGAGGACATTTTTGGCTACTGATCCTTCACGAAGCATGACATACATTCCTCTTCTGATGCGGTCAAGCGCTTCTTCTTTAGTTGTTACTTCATGATCATTCAGGACAAAAGCCGTTCTGTATATATTGACGAAATCTGTTGATAAGCCCGCTAGATGGCCGTCAATTCGCTTTCCGGCCAGCTTGGCATCAAGCAATTTATCCAGCATATCGTCTTCGCCTTGTCCGACTGATACATAATCCATAACCTCCGCAAGCCCCAATACCTCTTCCTCTTTATAGAAAGACTTAAGGTCTGCCGCTTTCAAGATGGCGCCAGATCTCTCGAAGCTTGCGGCGGGAACACTGGAGGGCAGCATAAAATGTATATTCAGCGGCGTTTTTCGCGCCTGTTCAATCATAAATTTGATTCCTTTACCTCCGGCGACATTCGCGATTTCATGCGGATCAGTAATAATGGTTGTCACACCATGCGGCAAAACCGCTTTTGCAAACTCTATCGGTGTCACCATAGAGGATTCGATATGTACATGTCCGTCAATAAAACCCGGTACAATCATTTGGCCTTCTGCGTCTATTGTTTCTTCCCCTTCATACTGGCCCAGACCGATGATCACTCCGTCAGTAATGGCGATATCAGCTTGAATCCATTCTTGGTTAAAAACATCCATGATTTTTCCGTTCTTGATGACGGTATCAGCTTTTCTCCGGCGGGCTGAAGCGTCAAGCCGTTTGACCAATGTTTCCTTATTCAATTATGCCCCCTCCTCTTTTTATTTATATGGTACAATATGCTATCGGAACGATAATGCTTAGTCAATAAAAAACCGAAGAAATCGTACAAACATATTGAATGTTTTTATATTCAGATAATTAAACGGCAAAAAAACCGTTCATAGCGATCGAACGGCATTACAGCTGATTTATTTTATGTGCAGCACTCTTTTTTCAAATCGGGAAATGTCGGTGATCGAACCAATCACAATTAAAATATCTTCTTTTTGTATCACTTCTGTTGCCAGCGGTGACACAATAACCTCTTTCCCGCGTTTAATGGCTACGATGTTTACCCCGTATTTGGCACGGATGTCTAAATCAAGCAAGGTATTTCCGGCCAGGCGGCTGTTTGCCACAATCTCAACGAGACTGTGCTCTTCAGAAAGCTCTAAATAATCGAGGACATTGTTTGAAACGATGTTATGGGCGATTCTTTTCGCCATGTCACGTTCAGGATGCACGATATGATCGGCGCCGATTTTAGAAAGTACTTTCTCATGATAATCGTTTTGCGCTTTCACCGTGATTGTGTTGACACCCAATTCTTTTAGTATCAGAGTCGTCAAAATACTAGCTTGAATATTTTCACCAATGGCTACAATAACATGATCAAAATTGCGCAGGCCTAAATTTTTCAAAACAGATTCGTCCGTCGAATCTCCGATTACGGCGTGAGAAGCGATTTTGGCATATTCATTTACCTTGTCCTCATCAATATCCATTGCCATAACCTCAAGGCCCTCTTCACTTAATGCTTTGCAAATGCTGCCTCCAAAGCGGCCAAGTCCAATGACTGCAAATTCTTTTTTCATAATGGAGCTCCTTTAGTTAACATATCATGATGAAAATTTTATCATATTTTTAACGAACATGCTGTATAGGCAGTGATTCTATGTGCCGCTTCAGCTTTTCAGCATAATCTGCTGACAAATACTGCTGTGCGCCCCGTTCAATTTCTCTGCTATAGTGCTCAGGCGGCGCGATTTCCGCTTTTTTATCCAGCACAAGAAATGTTAAACAGTCTGTGTACAAATGTCCGTCTGCCTCGACATCCACAAAGGCCGGACGATAAGTGCGCGAATCAACACCTTCTCTTTTATACAAATAAGAAACGGCTTCAAAGGGAAGGCGGTATAACACCCCTTCTGCCGATCCCCCGTCCTCTACAAGATCAGCCCTTGAACCATCTTCTCTCCTTAACGTAAATCGGGTTGAATACCCCGGAAGACCGGCTCCGCCTACCGGATGATTAAAATAATGGTCGACCCGTGCCGTTTTAAAGCGTGCGTTGTCCATACATGATCCGTAAGCAAAATAATACACTGGCTTTTGTTTGCGGCTGATCATCTGATATTCTTTCCAATCGCCGCTTTTAATTTCAGTGTAAGCGGCGCATTCTTCTTCCTTTATGAAATAGGCATATGCTGTTTTCTTTCCGGTGTCAGTCTCAACGGTAACCCGCCGTTTATGATATCCTTCTTTCAGAAAGTCCAGTTTATGTATGACAGATTCGTCCGCTTCATATACTTCTCCGCAAATATATGTATGTTCTGAAAACGCCGCAGCCGGGCGCCCTTGTCCTGTATCGTACATCTTTCCCTTTATTCTTGCCTGCTGATTTACGCATGTTGACTGTGATAAGACACCGTCACAGGTCTCATGCTTCCTTAATGTGCCGTATACAAACAGAAGTGAATTCATCCTGTTCTCCCCTCACTTGTCTGACTCTAAAGGCAAAATAACATAAAACGTGCTTCCTTTTCCAGATTCGCTTTCAATCTTCAATTCACCTTTATGTTCTTTCAAAATTCTTAAACAAATCGGCAGGCCGAGCCCCGTACCCTTTTCCTTTGTAGAGAAAAAAGGCTCACCGATTTGTTTCATATTTTCTTTTGTCATGCCGCTTCCTTGATCTTTGATGCTGATGATTGTGTATGACCCTTTTTTCTCAGAAGAAATATTAATAACGCCGCCGGCAGGCATCGCTTCAATTCCGTTTTTGATAATATTAATAAACACTTGTTTCAGCTGATTTTCGTCTCCGTTAATTTTGCAGCTTTCCGTCAGATTAAAATTCTTCTCAATCACAATATTGGACAGTACCGCATTTGTATCAAGCAATGTTGTCACTTGTTTCAAAATGCCGTTGATTTTATGAGGCTTAAAGGTAACCGTCTGCGGCTTTGCGAGAAGCAGCAGTTCACCGAGCACTAAATCAATCCTTTTAATCTCAGAAAATATAATGTCAAAATAATCTGTTCTGTCAGGATATTGCGTCTTCATGAGCTGAAGGAACCCGCTTACTGATGTTAAAGGGTTTCTTACCTCGTGGGCGATACCGGCTGCAAGTTCTCCTGCGATTGCCAGCTTTTGCGACTGCATCGCGAGCCGCTCATTTGTTTCAAACAATTTCTCTTCGGCGTTTTTCCGCTCTGTGATATCAGACAAAGTCCCCAAGCTTCCTGTGAACCGGTGATACTTGTCATAGTAAAGCTTATAATGTACTTCGCCCCAAAATTCCACGCCGGCTTTTGTGACATACTTTGCGTTAAACGTGCCCGAGGATGCCTTTATTCTGATTTGGTTGCTGATATAGTCGACTACGTGTTTTTCTTTAATAAAGTAGTCATTATACATGGTTCCCATACATTCTTTGATCGAATAGCCGGTAATGATCACCCATGCTTGATTTAAATATGTAATTTCACCTTTTGCATTTGTTTGAAATACGATTTCTTGCAAATTATCCATGATGCGGTTCTTTTCATTAGAAAGATATTTGTACTTGCGTTCACTTTCTTGGACTTTTTCAATAAGCTGTTGTTTTTGATCGAAATAATACGCCATCATCCAGACACTGAAAATGACGACTGCTGAAAATAAAATATCAACAGGCCAGTTAATCGGATTCTTTTCGATATAATAGAATATATAATCCCAAAACAAAATAAAAATCATTGCCAGAGATGTGGAAATGATGCGTGCTTGATATTTTTTCATACTCCCACCTGCCGCTTGTGTTTCTCTGTTTATTGTAACATTGTTTAGAAAACATTTGATTAAAATATGAAAAGTATCCCAATTATTTGGGGTTCCTTACCTGTTTTTCATCAAATAAAATCGCGCTTGCACGGCAAATAGACTAGCCATCAGACACCTGCACGCAAAAAAAGGCGGAGAATCGCCCCCCGCCTTTTTTACCACTTTTCACATTATGCTTTTAAAGCAGCTTGAATTTCGTCAAGCAGCTGCTGTGCGCCTTCTGGACTTAAAATGATTTTTCCATTTCCGTATTCTTTATTTTCTGTCGTAATTTCCCCTGTCATTAAACACACGCCGTGCGGCTTATATTTTTTCAAGACGATTTTATCTCCGTCTACAAAGAACTCAATACTGTCTTTAATCGCAATATCTAACGCTCTTCTTAATTCTATCGGCATAACAATACGGCCAAGTTCATCTACTTTCCTTACAACACCAATTGATTTCATAGAAATCCCCTACTTCCTTTAAATGTTTCTTTAGTCATCTAAGTTCAAGGCTAGACCTTAATACAACCTAGACGAATGAAACTTTAAAAAAGTTTCCTTTTTTCCACAGAAACAAGAGATATTTTTGACATTATAACGAAATGTTTATTACGTCAAATACATAATTCTTCGTTTTTTTACAAAAACATTTCATTCCCGACACCCACCCCCAAAAATCCTACAGTTTTTAAGAAACTTTAAATGTAAAATCATTTTAAATCAGGATAGAGATTGGGTGAAAAAATGTTTCAATCAACCGAAATTGGAATCGACTTAGGAACAGCTAATATACTTGTTTACAGTAAAAATAAAGGCATCATCTTAAATGAACCTTCCGTTGTCGCAGTAGACACGACTACAAAAGCAGTACTTGCGATCGGAACCGATGCAAAAAACATGATCGGGAAAACACCCGGAAAAATTGTCGCAGTCAGACCTATGAAAGACGGCGTCATCGCAGACTATGATATGACAACTGATTTGTTAAAACACATCATGAAGAAAGCCGGTAAAAGCATCGGCATGACGTTCAGAAAGCCAAACGTGGTCGTATGCACCCCATCAGGCTCAACGGCAGTAGAAAGACGCGCGATCAGTGACGCGGTTAAAAATTGCGGCGCCAAAAACGTCCATTTAATTGAAGAACCGGTTGCTGCTGCAATCGGTGCGGATCTGCCGGTCGATGAGCCTGTGGCCAATGTAGTGGTAGACATCGGCGGCGGAACAACTGAAGTCGCCATTATTTCATTTGGCGGTGTTGTATCCTGCCATTCCATCCGTATCGGCGGCGACCAGCTTGATGAAGATATCATCTCCTTCGTCAGAAAGAAATATAATTTGCTGATTGGCGAACGGACTGCTGAGCAAGTCAAAATGGAAATCGGCTACGCGCTTATTGAACATGCGCCTGAAATACTTGAAATTCGCGGCCGCGATCTTGTAACAGGGCTGCCGAAAACAATTATGCTTCAGTCAAATGAAATTCAAGGTGCAATGCGCGAATCTCTCCTTCATATTCTTGAAGCCATCAGAGCCACCCTTGAGGACTGTCCGCCTGAACTGAGCGGGGACATTGTAGACCGCGGCGTGATTTTAACAGGCGGAGGCGCGCTGTTAAACGGCATTAAAGAGTGGCTGTCCAGTGAAATTGTCGTTCCCGTGCATCTTGCGCCTAATCCTCTTGAATCTGTTGCAATCGGAACCGGACGTTCTTTAGAAGTGATTGATAAACTTCAAAAAGCCGTTAAATAAGCTTTTTACGAACCCAGAAGCAAATTTAATAAATCTTTTGCTTCTCTTTCCCTTGTTTCGTTCATATGGTGAGGAATGGAGAAACCATAAGGAGGAAACAAATGATCAGAGATTTGGGAAGACGAGTAGCTATAGCGATTATTTTGAGCGGAATTATTCTCGGGGGAATGAGTATCTCGTTGGCGAATATGCCTCCTTCACCCGCAGGAGAAACTGTAAAACTGAATCATCCGTAAGAGGCGCAGCGCTTGCTGTGCCTTTTTTCAATCACACTCCTTTCTTTTCTTTTCGAGAGAATATTTGTTATGATGAGAAAAAGGATTAGGAGGAATGAACCATGGATTCTTTTTCAAAGAAATTAAGCACATACGCCCTGCTGGCGGTTGAAGTCGGCGTTAATGTCCAAAAGGGGCAGCATGTTGTCGTCAACGCGTCTACAGAGGTGCGGGATTTTGTCCGGCTAATTGTAAAGCACGCTTATGAAAAAGGCGCAAAACATGTGACAGTGAACTGGCAGGACGATGAAGTATCAAGATTAAAATATGAATTGGCGCCGCCTGAAGCCTTTGACGAGTATCCGGAGTGGGAAGCGAAAGGCAAAGAAGCGCTTGCTGAGAAAGGTGCTGCCTTTATTTCAGTCGTATCATCAAGCCCAGATTTATTAAAAGGGATCGAATCAAAACGAATTGCGGCTTTCCAAAAAGCAGCCGGTAAAGCATTACATACATACAGACAATATATTCAATCAGACAAGGTCAGCTGGACAGTCATCGGCGCAGCATCGGCTGGCTGGGCATCAAAGGTATTCCCCGGTCATTCAGAAGAAGAAGCGATTCAGCTGCTGTGGGAAGAGATTTTTAATACAACACGGGTAAATGAAGAAAATCCGGTTCAAGCATGGAAAGAGCATGATCAAACTCTTCATGAGAAGGTCGATCATCTTAATGCGAAACACTACAGCGCTTTGCATTATCAGGCGGAAGGAACAGACCTGACGATTGAACTTCCTAAGAAACATGTGTGGGCGGGAGCAGGAAGCATTAATGAGAACGGAAATGAATTTATGGCAAACATGCCGACCGAAGAAGTGTTCACTCTGCCTCAAAAAGACGGTGTAAACGGAACCGTATCAAGCACCAAGCCTTTAAGTTATGGCGGAAATATTATCGATAACTTTACATTAACCTTTAAAAACGGCCGTATTGTAGATATTAAGGCCGAAAAAGGAGAAGACATTCTAAAAGAATTAGTTGAAACGGATGAAGGCTCCCATTATCTTGGCGAAGTGGCGCTTGTGCCGTATGATTCACCGATTTCAAAGTCGGATATTCTTTTTTATAACACCTTATTCGATGAAAACGCGTCAAACCATTTGGCGATCGGCAGTGCTTATGCCTTTAACATTGAAGGCGGAAAACAAATGTCTCGTGAGGAACTCGTAAAAGAAGGCCTGAATGAAAGCATTACCCATGTGGATTTTATGATAGGGTCTAAAGATATGAGTATTGACGGCATTACGGCAGACGGAAAAAGAGAACCTGTTTTCAGAAATGGGAATTGGGCGTTTTAAACAAAAAAAGGAGGCTGACCGCCTCCTTTTTTTATTTCGTTTCCGCCTCATAGATTTGCACATTCGCATAAACGGTTTCCAAAACGGGAGCTATCACTGATAAATCCCTTGCTTTTTCCAGCAAAAAGCCATGCAGATGGTCTCCTTCTGTTGTTTGTCCCTTTTCCATGTCCCGCAGCATAGAGGATTTCATTTGATAAGACATTTTTGTCATCGTGCAATAACTCTCTTCCTCTAGATCAGGATCAGCCGGAACCCCCTCCGCACGCAAAATTGCACCAATTTCTCCGATAAGGGTTTTCGCAGTATTTCGGCCGCTGTCTGTTTCCAAAATGGGTCCGATCGGCTTTTGAAATAAAGAAGTGATCCCCGCCTGAGCTGCAATAAACAAATACTTCTTCCATATGTCCTTCTCTATATTTCTGCTTACCATGACTTCTGCGTTAACGTTGGCAAACACCTTCTCAAGCTCTTTCATTCTCTCAGTCTGTTCTCCATTCCATTCGCCGAACACAAAACGGTGGGAAGCGCTTGTATGAATTACTTCACCCTCCTCATTTAATGCACTTTCGATAAAGCAAAGACCTCCAAGCACCCGGCTTTTCGCAAATGCCGCAAACAGCTGCTCGTAGTGCTGATAGCCGTTTAAAAAAGGAATAATGACCGACTCAGCATGAATAAAGGGTTTGACATCCTCTATCACATGCTGTAAAGAGTAGGCCTTAGAGGCGATAATGACAACGTCGAAAGATCCGTTTTCTCCTGCCTGAATTAAGGAAGGCTGAAACGATATATTACCTTTTTCACTTTTAATAACGAGTCCTGTTTTCTTTAACTTCGCGGCTCTTTGCTGGCGGACGAGAAACGTAACGTCATTCCCCTGCTCCGCCAGCCTTCCGCCGATATATCCGCCTACTCCGCCTGCTCCTGCCACTAGAATTTTCATTGGTAACAATCCTTTCTCTTTATGTATTTACTTCATTATAGTGAACTCTCTAAGTCTCGATAAGTCCTTTCTTGCCGCGATTATTGTTTGTTTCATTTACTTGCACTTGAAATACAATGTCTACAGCATATAACACTCTATCCCCTTTTAAAATAAAAGTTTACAGTAAAAACAGACAATAATGAATTTTTCTTTAATGAAATGTCTCATTTTTTTATTACAACGGCCTCAGCGACTCTGAACACTTTAAGTGAAAAAGAAAAAAAGCAGAGTTTCCTCTGCTTTTTGGTTAGGCGTATAATTCTGAGAGTTTTTGCTGTACGTCTTTGCTCTCTAAGAATTCATCATAACTCATTTGTTTGTCAACAATGCCCTTAGGTGTTACTTCAATAATACGGTTGGCAATGGTTTGAACAAACTGATGGTCATGTGATGTGAACAGCATGGCTCCTTTAAAGCTGATTAAGCCGTTGTTCAAAGCCGTGATGGATTCTAGATCTAAGTGGTTCGTCGGCTCATCGAGTATTAAAATATTAGCGCCTGAAAGCATTGCTTTCGAGAGCATACAGCGGACTTTTTCTCCACCTGATAATACATTTGATTTTTTAAGCACTTCTTCACCCGAGAATAGCATCCGGCCCAGGAAGCCGCGCAGGAAGCTTTCACTTTGATCATGAGGCGAATATTGGCGAAGCCAGTCAACAAGGTTCACATCGCTGCCGTCAAAATATTCGCTGTTGTCTTTAGGGAAGTATGCCTGAGACGTTGTGACACCCCATTTGTATGTGCCGCTGTCTGCTTCCATTTCCCCGGAAATGATTTTAAATAACGTAGTAACAGCTAATTCATTGCGTCCGGTAAACGCAATTTTATCCTCTTTATTCATAATAAAGCTGACATTGTCGAGTACCTTTACTCCGTCAATTGTTTTTGTCAGACCTTCCACCCGGAGAACATCATTTCCGATTTCTCGTTCCGGTGTGAAGTTGACGTAAGGATAACGGCGTGAAGACGGTTTAATATCATCAAGAGAAATTTTATCAAGAAGTTTCTTTCTTGAAGTAGCCTGTTTTGATTTAGACGCATTTGCGCTGAATCTGGCCACAAACTCTTGCAGCTGTTTAATTTGCTCTTCTTTTTTCTTGTTCGCTTCTTGTGAAAGTTTTAAAGCAAGCTGGCTTGATTCATACCAGAAATCATAGTTGCCGACATAGATTTGAATTTTGTTAAAATCGAGATCAGCAATATGGGTACATACTTTATTTAAGAAGTGACGGTCATGTGATACCACAATAACGGTATTCTCAAAATTAATCAGAAATTCTTCCAGCCATTGGATAGCTTGAAGGTCCAAGTGGTTTGTCGGCTCATCCAGCAGCAATACATCAGGCTTCCCGAATAATGCCTGAGCCAATAGAACTTTCACTTTCTCTGATCCGCCCAAGTCTTCCATTTTCTTAGAGTGCAAATCCTCTGAAATACCAAGCCCTTTCAGAAGAATTGCGGCTTCACTTTCAGCTTCCCAGCCGTTTAACTCCGCAAACTCGCCTTCAAGTTCAGCAGCGCGAATGCCGTCTTCATCAGAGAAATCAGGCTTCATGTAAATCGCATCTTTCTCCTGCATCACTTCGTACAGACGTTTGTGGCCCATAATAACGACTTTTAATACTTCATGCTCTTCATATTCAAAGTGGTTTTGCTTTAAGATGGCAAGGCGTTCGCCCGGACTCATATGGACATCGCCCGTCTGAGGTTCAAGCTCTCCAGATAAAATCTTAAGAAATGTTGATTTACCCGCACCATTCGCACCGATTAATCCGTAGCAGTTGCCCGGCGTAAACTTAATATTTACATCTTCAAATAACTTACGATCCGCAAACCGTAAGCTCACATTATTTACAGCAATCATTTATAATCCTCCATCGTATCTATCATCAATAAAAGTATACCATGAATAAGAAGGAAGAGAAATGCTTCCTGCTAAATGGAAGCCGAAAACACTTACACGATAAGGGATGCAGCTATGTTACAATAGAAGAAAAGAAGTAGGTCAATGACCATAGTAACGGAGGATTACGTTGAGGCTCTTAACACTTTCAGAATATTGTTTACTTATCTTTTTTACAGGCGTATATCTGGCCGTAACAGGGTTTACCGCCAAAGATATCGGCTTGTACATCGGTATTGCTTTTATATACACATTTTCGCACATATTTGCGAAGCGCTTTTGGCAAAAACGGGGGAAAGAACAAAAGCAAATTCACCTTTTCTTCAGTGTGTTAGCCATTATAGGCTCCGTGTTTGTAACCGTATTGTTTATCGCAATAGCTGCCTCTTTTTCAATGTAAAAAAACGCCTGCTGACTCCGGAGTGAGTACAGCATGGCGTTTTTTATTTTGTTTGGCGCATTTCGTTAAATGGGAAGAAGACAAACTTGGAAGTGCCGACAATCCGATCTTCGGCAATAAGCCCGAGTCCATTCCGGCTGTCCATCGAATTCAGGCGATTATCACCCATTACAAAGTACTTCCCTTTCGGAACCTTGACAGGTCCAAAATCCCCGGTAAGATTAACACCCAGCTTTTTCGCATCTTTTTTATTATTAGACAGATATGACTCGTCTATCTTTTTCCCGTTTATATAAAGCGTGTCATCCTTCATCTCTACGGTTTCTCCAGGCTTACCGATCAACCGCTTCACATAATGCACTTTTGATGAATCGCCGTTAATAATGACGATATCTCCCCGCTTCAGCTCTCCGACATAGTTGACGGTTTTATTCACAAACAAACGTTCCCCGTCATGCAAGGTTGGATACATGGATGAACCTTCCACTAAATACGGTTCAAACAAAAAGTGGCGGATTAAGAGTGCCAAAACCACGGCAATGACAATTGCTTTTGCCCATTCCCAATACGTATTGGATTTTTTTTTCACCGGTTTTTCAGTTTTAGGATTTTTCTCTTCGGTCAAAATGGTTCCTCCTAGACGATCACTATTTCAGTTGATTCTCATTATCTTTACTTTATCACAATTCATCATAAAATACATAACCTAACCATGCTGCCAAATAGGCTGATGAAGAAAAAGCGTCCCCTAAAGGACGCTTTTTTCATCTTATTGTTCTGTAACAGGTTTTTTAAATATCCCGAGAAGAACGGCCGTTATGACAGCACCGATCACAATACTCAATAAGTAAAGCAACGGATGGTTAGTAATAAAGGCTACGAAAACTCCTCCGTGAGGTGCAGGCAATGTCACCCGGAAAAATTCTGTCAAACCGCCCGCTACGGCTGCACCGATAACAGATGCAGGAATGACGCGAAGCGGATCAGCTGCAGCAAACGGGATCGCCCCTTCTGTTACGAAAGCCGCTCCCATGAAATAGCATGTAACCCCTGCTTCACGGTCACGTTTTGAGAATTTGCTTTTGAAAAACGTTGTCGCAAGTGCGATGCCAAGCGGCGGAACCATACCGCCCGCCATAATTGCCGCATGAGGCGCATAGTTTCCTGCGTCAATCATCGCAATTCCGAATGTGAAGGCAGCTTTATTCAGCGGGCCTCCCATGTCAATTGCCATCATACCGCCTAAAATAATTCCCATAAGCACAAGGTTGCCTGTGCCGAGGCTTTCAAGCCAGTTTGTCAAGAACGACATAAAAGCAGCTACCGGTGTGTTGATGACAAAGCGCATAATAATACCGGTTAAGAAAATACCAAACAACGGGTAAAGCAAAACTGGTTTTAATCCGTCAAGTGACTGAGGAATACCGGCGAACACTTTTTTAAGCAGAACGACAATGTAACCAGCCAAGAACCCTGCGATCAACCCGCCTAAAAATCCAGCGTCTGCCTGGTATGCCATGAAACCGCCGACCATACCTGGGGCTAAACCCGGACGGTCTGCGATGCTCATTGCGATAAATCCGGCAAGAACAGCCACGATTAATGCTAATGCATTGTCGCCGCCAATAAACTTAAGAGCAGCCGCGAATGCATTGTAAGTCGGATCATCTGGTTTGGATGAATTAATCCCCCAGAAGAACGAAATCGCAACGAGTATACCGCCGCCTACAACGAACGGAAGCATGTTGCTGACACCGCTCATTAAGTGTTTATAAAACGTGTTTCCTATGCCGCCTGATTTGCCTTTGGACTCAGCTTCTTCACTGCCGGCAGAAGAACCGCCGCCGTTGCCCTTATAGATAGGAGCATCCTGATTTACTGCTTTTTCGATCAGTTCTTGCGGACGTCTGATCCCTGCAGTTACAGGCACTTCAAGCACGTGTTTTCCTTTAAAGCGTTCCATTTCAACCTGCTTGTCAGCAGCAACTATAATGGCCGGCGCGTCTTCAATTTCTTGAGCCGTCAACGCATGCTTAATTCCGCTAGAACCGTTCGTTTCCACTTTGATATCAACGCCGAGCTCTTTTGCTTTTTCTTTGAGCGCATCCGCTGCCATAAATGTATGGGCAATTCCGGTCGGACAAGCTGTGACCGCTAAAATTTTCCCTTTTGATGATGGAGCTTGCGGCTCATTTTCTTCTTCCTCTTCGTCGTCATCTTTATCATGTGCATTGATGATATCAATGATCGCATCTTCTGTTTCAGCCTCGAGCAGCTGTTTGCGGATTTCTTCCCTCATTAAAAGAGTAGAGAGTCTTGATAGCGCTTCAAGGTGGGTGTTATTTGCGCCTTCAGTAGCCGCAATCATAAAGATCAGATGCGCAGGCTGTGCATCAAGTGACTCATAATCAACACCCTCTTTAGAACGTCCGAATGCGATAGCAGGATTTATGACGCTTGCTGTCTTCGCATGCGGGATGGCAATCCCTTCGCCGATTCCTGTAGAGCTTTGGCTTTCACGGTTTAAAATTGCTTCTTTATAAGCTGCTCTGTCATTCAGTTTTCCGGCTTGGTCAAGTACTGTAACCATTTCGTCAATGACATTTTCTTTTTCTTTGCTTTCAATGTTCAGCTTTATCGTATGTTTCGTTAACAGCTCAGTTATTTTCACTTTCTTTCCTCCTCTATAGACGTGTGACCTGAACTTCCGGGAGAAGCTGCTGTACAAATTCTTCTGTTCCGAGCTCTTCGGAAAATGCGGTTGCGCTTCCGGAAGTAACCCCTAAACGAAATGCCTCTTCAAGCGGCAGTTGTTTCGATACACCCGCAAGGAAACCTGCTACGACAGAATCGCCCGCTCCCACTGAGTTCACTAATTTCCCCTTCGGTACATTGGCAAAGAAAACAGCGTCCTTTGTAAATAAAAGCGCGCCGTCTCCAGCCATTGATACGATCACATGTTCAGCACCTTGCTCAACAAGCTTCTTCCCATAAGGAACAGCCTGTTCAACAGTTTCGATTGTTGTATTGAACATTTCGCCAAGCTCATGATGATTCGGCTTCATCAATAACGGTTTCATGTCAGCTGCTTTCGTGAGCGCTTCGCCTGAAATATCTAAAACAACGCGGGCGCCCTGCTGCTGGCACGCTTTTGCAATTTTTTCATACGTATCTTGCGGCAATGAGGACGGGATACTTCCCGCAAGGACGACGATATCTTCTTCTTTAAGCGCTGAGAACTGCTCTAAAAAGGTATTGAAATCTTCATTTGTTATAGACGGCCCTTGTCCATTAATTTCCGTTTCATCACCGGTTTTCAACTTTACATTGATACGTGTATCTTCTTTGACCTCGGAAAACGCTGTTTCAAGTTTTTCCTGTTTCAAAAATGATTTGATATATTCACCGGTAAATCCGCCGACAAATCCGAGTGCTTTTGACGGAACATGATGTCTGTTAAGCAGTCTTGATACGTTGATTCCCTTACCGCCTGGATATTTTGTATCATATTTAGAGCGGTTCAGCCCTCCGACGATAAAATCTTCAACGTGCACAATATAATCGACAGATGGATTAAGCGTTACAGTGTAAATCATGGTTTCACTACCTTTACGACAGTTTTTTCTTGGTAATTATCGAATGTGCATTCCTTAGCGTCAGTGGTAATGATTGTTGCGTCGCCTAAGCTGGCAAAAGCTGAAAATGAAATTTCTCCAAATTTTGAGGGATCTGCTAACACATAAGCGTTTTTCGCCTGTTTGACCGCTTTATGCTTTAAAAGAGATTCATCAGGGTCCGGAGTCGTATAACCGGCTTCTGCATGAATGCCGTTGACTCCCAGAAAACTTTTATCGAATCTGTACTGCTCCATCGCAGTCAGAGAAGTGCCGCCGATCATTGCACCCGTCCTTTGCTTGACATAACCGCCAAGCAAATAAAAAGTAATCTCTTTCCTTATTAAAGCGTCAATGTGCATGATCCCATTTGTGACAACGACTATATCTTTACTTTTATCCATAAATTCAATCATGTGTAAAGTTGTAGTGCCTGCATCAAGATAAATGCAATCACCCTCTTCCAACAGAGAAGCCGCTGTTTCAGCGATTTTCAATTTATCGTGAAGGTTTTTGGATGATTTTTCAAGCATGTCGGGTTCAAGCCGAATGTCGGAAAGCTTTGAAGCTCCGCCATGAACACGCTTTAAAAAGCCGCGTTCTTCGAGCGTTGATAAATCCCTTCTTATCGTTGATTCAGAAGCATTTGTCAGGTTTATCAGCTCTTGAATTTTAACCACATCGTACTTTTCAATCTGATCAATAATCAGTTGATGCCTTTCAGGAGTTAACATGCTTCACCTCCAATGAAAACGTATTCATTTTGGATACAATCTAATTGTATTCGCTTTTTTTACGTTAGACAACTAAAATCATTCAAATTCATTCAATAACTATCAAAATCTTTCACATTTGTTCATATTAACGTATGCAAGTATGGTTTGTAAACTGTAAATTCGACAAAAAGAAGGACGATTGTATGACAATTTTCTTCTTATCATAAATAAAAAAATCTATTATATTCATTTGATAGTAAAAAACGCATACATAAAAAAACCCCATGCTTTGCATGAGGTTATTCGTAACGTAAAGATTCAATCGGATCTAAACGCGCGGCTTTATTTGCAGGGAGCATCCCGAAGATGACGCCGATGACCATACTGAATAATACACCGCCTAAGACGACCTCCCATGATACAAGGGACGGCCAGCCTGCAAACATAGAGACAAGCGAGGCTCCTCCATAGCCGATTCCGATTCCGATCAGTCCTCCGATCAGAGTTAAAACGACGGATTCAATTAAGAATTGAGTTAAAATTTGCCCTCTTGTCGCTCCCAGTGATTTTCTGATTCCGATTTCCCGTGTCCTTTCTGTAACTGACACAAGCATAATGTTCATCACACCAATTCCTCCAACCAAAAGAGAAATACCTGCGATTGAGCCGATAATCGTCGTCATGATTGTCGTCACTTTACCGATGCCCGCCGCAAGCTCTTCCATATTCATTACCTGGTAAGAATCTTCCGTCCCGTGATGATCATTCATTAGCTGAACCGCCTCTTTACCGACTTCTTTAATCATGTCGGCTGATTCGACTTGCAGAGACACATTGCTGTAATCGCTTGTGCCAAAAGAGGTTTTCATCATCGTAAAGGGCACGTACATTTCACTGAGCCCGTAAGCCAGCAAACCTGTTTGTTTTTTAAGCACCCCGATAATTTCAACTGGCTGCCCATTAATCCAGACGACTTGACCGAGCGGAGTTTTTTTATGAAATAATTCTTCCGCCATTTTTTGAGAAATCACACCCGCTCTTTTTCCGGAAAGAAAGTCATTATCCGTAAAGCTTCTGCCCTCTTCAATGTCTAATGAATTTACATTCATATATCCGTCATTAATGCCGTTGATTGACGTATCTGTTTCTTCCTCCCGATAACGGGCAGTCATATTACCGGCATAGGAAGCGACGACCTGTTTTACGCCTTTGATATCTTTCAATCCTTTAATATCGTCTTCTGTAAAACTTGCTTCCTGCATGGCATTAGGGTTACTCGCAAGCTCTTCATCACTTGGCAAATAATATAATTCTACCGTGTTTCCGGGTCCGCTGATGGACTGCTTCAGCATTTGTTCTCCGCCCTGCCCGACAGCGACTACGACAATAACCGATCCAACGCCGATAATGATACCGAGCATTGTCAAGATGGAGCGCATTTTATGCGCCAGCACGGAACTGAGAGCCATGCGCAAATTTTCTAACAGGCTCATTCTCCCACTCTCCTTTGTTCTTGGAGAGGGACGATTTCACCGTCACGCACGGTAATCACCCGATTTGTGTAGTCAGCAACTTCCGATTCGTGGGTGACGAGCACAATTGTCGTACCTTCCGCATTTAACTCCGTAAATTGTTCCATAATAGCGGCACTTGTTTTTGTATCAAGCGCACCTGTCGGCTCATCCGCTAAAATTAATTTAGGATTATTTACAATGGCTCTCGCAATGGCTACCCTTTGCTTTTGCCCGCCGGACAGTTCATTTGGCATATGAAGCATTCTGTCCTTTAATCCGACTTTTTCCAGCGCCTTTTCAGCCCTTTCTTGCCTTTCTTTCTTATTAAAACCTGAATAGATCATTGGAAGCTCGACATTTTTTTTGGCGTTCAGACGGGGTAGCAGCTGAAACTGCTGAAATACAAAGCCGATGGATTTGTTGCGGACAGCGGCCAGCTCTTTATCTTTATAGGAAGAAATGTCCTCTCCGTCCAGCCTGTAAATGCCTGATGTCGGCCGGTCCAGACAGCCGATAATATTCATGATCGTTGATTTGCCCGAACCGGACGGCCCCATAATGGAGACATACTCTCCTCTTTCAATCAAAAGATCAATCGAATGGAGAACATCAAAAGTCTCCTTGCCGATCTGATAGCTTTTTTTCACTTTAGAAAGCTGAATCATTAAGCCTTCACATCCGTTCCGTCGGCAACATCGTCAGAAGGATTTAAAATGACTTGATCATCTTTTGAAACGCCTTCTTTAATTTCCACCAAATCATCTGTTGTTTCACCGACTTTTACTTCCGTCCGCTGAGCCTTGCCGTCTTTTACTACGTATACATAGTACGTATCATCTTCCTTTTTCACAGCTTTTGAAGGAAGGGTATTCGCTTTACGCTTATTTGTTTCGATGTTCATAATAAATTTGAAGCCGGGCTTGCCTTCCGGAAGGCTGCCTTTTATTTTGACTTGAAGCGGGTACTGAACCGCCTGCTCCGTACCTGATGCTGCGGCGTTTTCTTGCTGGTCAGGGACAAGGCCGACCGCGGACACCGTGCCTTTCCATGACTTATCCTGAATGACATCTGATGTCAGGGTCACTTTTTGGCCTTTTTTTACCTTTAGCGTATCGTATTCAGACAGCGTACCAGAAACGATGAGGTCTTTAGGATTTCCAATATGTATCACCGGTTCTTGAATGTCGGACTTTTTCGAGGCCGCCTCTTGATTGACTGAAATGACGGTTCCCTCCATTTCACTTTTTACCTCAAGGTCTGCCACTTGGTTTGCCAGCGATTGCTTTTGCAGCTCAGATTGCTTTAATTCAATTTGGGCGCTCTTTTCTTGCATTTCAAGCTCAGTGCGTTCTGACTCTATTTGTTTTTTCGCTTCCTTTTCTCCCAGCTGCTTTGTCAGCTCTTTTTCTTTACTGTTTAATGCATTCTTCTTTTCATTTATTTGATCAATTTGCAGCTGGTTGGATTCGGCGGTTAATGCGTTTTGCTCCTTTTCCAGGTTCAGCTGTTCATTCTCATAGCTGATCAAAGCCGTTCCCTTTTCGACCTTGTCCCCTTCTTTTACCTTAATGTCTGCAAGAGTCCCTTTGTCAGCTTCATAAAATACATATTGTTCATTAGAAAACTTCAGAGTGCCGGGGACCATAACAGTTGTACCTATTTCCTCCTCTTCCATTTTCCCGGTTTTTATACTCTCCGCAGTGCTGCCGCTCGTTTGAGCGGCAGATTTATATATGTTGATTCCGATAAACAGTGCGACAATGGCTGCGATTCCGATTCCGATCCAAAGTTTTTTCAATGATCATACACCTGCCTGTGAATTGAAAAAGCCTGTAATAAATGAATATAGCAGCATAAGAACAAACAAGACAATGACAGAAATCCATGCTGATTTCTTAGAGATTCCGCCTGTTTTTTGCAGACCGATAGCCAATAAAACATATCCCCAAATGCTAAAAATTTCAAATGCACTTAAAACACTTGTTAACGGCTGATCAGAAGTAATTAAACTCGCCAAGGATGTGACGCTATAAAAGGAATTTGTATCAATAAAGTACAGAACGATTCCATTAATAAGCAAGCCTAAGCTGGTAATAAAAGAAATAAAAAGTGTGAGAGATAACATTTTTTTATATGTTGTAGTTCCCCCGGATATTTTTACACAAAGCCAATAAATAAGCGGCGCAATAAACAACATGGCAACGCCTGCAAAAATACCGCCAATGATTCCTACTATGGCAGCAAATGATTGAGCCATTTCTAATTCCTGGCCTGTCAAACCAGATTCTCTCATCAAACCCTCATAGTCCATGCCTAATCCCTGCAACACAGTTCCAACGATAATCATTGCAAGAACGATAATTAACGGCATTCCAATAACAGGCTTTACTCTCATTCTCTCAAACTGGACACCCGGGCTTGTAATCACTCCGAAAAGTGACGGTTTTTCGGTTTGAGCCTCGTGGGCTTTTTCTAAATTGGTCTCCATTTTTATAAAACCTCCTATGTATTGTTCTGAATGTAAATACGAAAATTCAGAAAAAAAGTTTCATTTTTTCGTAAACATCCATATTTATACTAAAAGTGTATCACAAAACCAATTTTGCGAAATTTAATTTTTATTAAAATTGAGAAACCTTCAGACAGATAGCTCTGAAGGTTAGTTTAGATCTCAGGATACGCTGTATTGTGCTTTCACAAGCCCTGAGTATATACCCGCTTTGTTCATTAATTGTTTATGGCTGCCTTCTTCGATTTTTTTGCCATGGTCAAGGACGATAATCCGGTCGGCGTCGCGAATTGTAGAAAGTCTGTGGGCGATCATTACAGCCGTGCGCCCGTGCAGGAGGGTTTTCAGCGCTTGCTGGATCTTGACCTCCGTTTCTGTATCTATACTTGCCGTGGCTTCGTCAAGGATCAGAATTGCCGGGTCGGCAAGAAGCGCCCTTGCAAAGGAAATGAGCTGGCGCTGCCCTGCTGATAATGCGCTCCCCCTTTCCTCTACCTCGGTTTTATATCCCATTGCTAATCTTGAGATAAAATCGTCTGCGCCGACGGCTTTTGCGGCTTTTATAACCTCTTGATCCGCAGCATTCGGTCTTCCGAATCGAATATTTTCCATAATGGTGCCGGAAAAAATAAATGTGTCTTGGAGCACTATGCTGATTTGTGAGCGCAGACTGGATAGAGACATATCAGTAATGGGAATTCCGTCTATTTTTATTGTGCCGCCAGTCGCATCATAAAAGCGGCTGATTAAATTGGCGATCGTCGTTTTCCCGCTGCCCGTATGACCAACCAGCGCCAATGTGGTTCCGGCAGGGATTGAAAAAGAGACAGTATGAAGAGCTTTCCGTTTGTGATCGTAAGAAAACTCAACATCCTCAAATTCAACGTCACCTTTCAATTTCTTGATGTGAATTGCATTTTCTATTTCTTTGACGCTCGGTTGTTCGTCCAAAAACTCGAATATCCGTTCAGAAGATGCCATTCCCATTAAGAGCTGATTGTACACTTGACCAAGCCGTGATATCGGTTCCCAAAACATACCTAAATAAAATGCAAATGAGACAAAAATGCCAATCGTGACTGTGCCATTCATAATCAGCGTCGCCCCATACCAGATCAAAACAGCTGTTCCTGCCGCGTTTGTCAGTTCCACAAGCGGCCGGAACATCGCATTTTTTCTTGTAGCATCCCGCCAAGATTGATAATTTTCATGATTCACTCCATCAAAATAAGCCATATTTTCTTGTTCTTGTGTATATGCCTGTGTCACCCGGATACCTTGGATGCTTTCGTTTAGATGCGAGTTGAGCTTAGATTGTTTTAGTCGCACCATTTGCCATGAGCGGCGAATTTTTCTGCGCAGGCTTGTTGAAATGAAAAACATGATCGGCAATGTAATCATGATCGCAATGGTCAGCTCGGGACTCAGCGTGAATAAGATCACGACTATGCCGAGAAGAAGCAAAAGATCTGTCAGCAGATTGATCACGCCGCTTGTAAAAAGTTCCTGAAGGGAATTAATATCATTCATGATTCTAACGAGAATAGACCCTGCGGACCGCTGGTCAAAGAATCTATGAGACAAGCGCTGAACATGTGTGAATAAATGCTGGCGCAAATCATAAATGACATGCTGCCCAAGCTGGTTCATCCAGCGTATTCTCAATATGTTAGCCGCGTAATTTATCACGTACAGACCGCTGATGATCAAGATAAGCTGTAAAAGAAGCTGGGGGTTTTGCCGGGAGATCGCGTGATCCAGCACATAAACACCAATTAAAATGGGAATGAGGAGTCTTACAGCCGTCCCGATGATCACCATAAGAAAAGAAAGCGGCAGGATATTTTTCCGATAAGGTTTAACATAACTTAGCAGCCGCCACATCTGCGCCCAGTTAAAAGGCTTTTCAATAATTTCATCCGCGGTGTAAAAAAACCGCTCCATGATCGCTTGTTTTTTTGTTCTTTCCATAAGCCCTCCTATCCGACCTGATGCGGTTCATTCACTATTTTCAGATCTTGATATTGCAAGTCATAAATTCTCTTATAATAGCCATTCTGTACAAGAAGCTCTTCGTGTGTTCCTCTTTCACAGATTTCCCCTTTGTTCAGCACAAGAATTTCATCAGCATGCTTCAGGGAAGAAATTCGGTGGGCGATAATAAAAGTCGTGCGCCCTTTCATGACTTCTTTTAAAGCAAGCTGAATTTGATGTTCAGTTTCCATATCAACCGCGCTTGTCGCATCGTCTAATATTAAAATGCTTGGATTCAAACAGATAGCCCTTGCAATCGCGATCCGCTGTTTTTGTCCCCCGGAAAGGCCCATGCCTCTTTCGCCAAGCATCGTGTCATACCCATCAGGCAGCTCTTTGATAAAATCATGTGCTTGCGCCCTTTTTGCAGCCTCTACAATCTCCTGCATCGAAGCGTCCGGCTTTCCGTAAGAAATGTTAGATTTAATAGTAGAAGAGAATAAAAAAGATTCCTGAAGCACAACTCCGATGTTTGAACGAAGAGTTTTTAATGAGTAATCTGTGAGCGCTTTGCCGTCGATAGTGATGATGCCGTCTTCCGGGCTGTAGAATCGGGTGAGCAGCTGCGTGATTGTGCTTTTTCCGGAGCCGGTTGGCCCGAACAGTCCGACTATCTTTCCCCGTTCTGCCGTGAAATTTATGCCTCGTACTGCATGGTCCTCTTTTACGTACCGAAGCGAGACCCGTTTGAACTCAACATCACCCGCCAGCTTTTGATCTGTCAAAGCATGGACCTGATCGCTGATGTCTTCTTCCTTTTCAAGAATATCCAACAGTCGCTCTCCAGATGCTTTTGCCTGTGAAAACATATTAATGACAAAGCCAAGGTTCATAATCGGCCACATCATATAGTTGACAAGACTGAAAAAAGCCACAAGCTCACCGGGATTCAGCTGATTCTGCATGACTAGGTAGCCGCCGTAAGACAGGAGGGCAACTAAACAAATATTGCCGATAAACTCCATCAGCGGAAAGTATGTCGACCAAATCGAGGAAGTCTGTAAAAATGTAGCACGGTACTCTTGATTCGCTTTGTTAAAACCGCTGATCTGAAAATCTTCTCTTGAGAGTGATTTGACCGTATTGATGCCGCTGATATTTTCCTGAACCTTCGTATTAAGACTCGCAAATGATTTTCTGATTCCCCTGAAGGCGGGATGTACTCTTTTATCAAACCGGTAAACAGCGACTGCCAAAAACGGGAGAACTGCAATGGTTACAAGGGTCAAGGGGACAGAGTAGTAAAACATAACGGATAAGCTGATCGCCACAAGCAAGACAAAACGAATCAGCTCTGAAAGCCCGTATGACAAGAAAAAACGAAGCCCTTCTACATCAGCTGTCAGCCTTGACATAAGATCGCCTGTTTTGGCGTTATCATAATAGGAAAACGGAAGTTTCTGCAGCTTTCCATACAGGCCGTTTCTTAATCGATAAACAGATTTGATTCCAAACAGATCACCCAAATATTGATGAAAGAAGGTGGCTGTTCCTTTCACCGCCATTACAGCGATAAAACCAAGACTGACCCACGCCACGAGCTGATAGCGTCCGCCGATTACAATTTCATCAATCGTAATTTGCAGGATAATCGGATAAATAACTGTAATAGCTGTCATCAAAAGCATTGCGGCAAGTGACCATATAAATACTTTTTTATACGGCCAGTAAAAATGTCTCAACTTTTTAAACGTTTCCATTCTATAGCACCTTTCTCTTTAGCAATTTGTGATTACTATATCGATTACCAAAATCAATTTCTACTATATTTTAAAAATTCAGACTTAATATGGAGGTTTTTTCCGCCTTTTAGACGGAGGGTTTATGTAAAAATCAATGCCTACAGAACATCATTATATGCAGGGCACAATGCCATTTATGCAAATAAAAAACCGGGCGGCCTGAGCTCATTGAAAGCTTTGCCGTCCGGTTTTTTTCATCCTCCGCTGACAGGAGGGATGAGGGCGATTGTGTCGCCCGATGTTAAAGGAGTATTTTCTTTTGCGTATATTTCATTTATGGCTACCATTGCTGTGTCAATGGACTGAAGGCCGTATTGTTCCTTCAGCAGATCTTTTATTTCATCTGTTGTTGCCCGATCCTTATTGTACTCAATCATTTGGGTACCGGCCTGTTCAGCCAACCCCGCAAATAAAAGGATTTTAATCATTTGCCCCGTCCCCTTCTATATCAGGCTTTCCGTTTGGATAGGGAGTTTTTTCCAGTTGATCGCCGATCCACTGTTCACCGTCTTCCCATATTTCTTTTTTCCAAATCGGAACAATTTGTTTTATTCTTTCAATGGCGTATTCATTTGCTTCATAAGCAGCTTTACGATGCGGAGATGACACGGCAATCACAACCGCCGCTTCCCCGATATCCAGCACGCCGACACGGTGGGTGATAGCAGCAGAAGCCCCCGGCCATTCAGCCTCAATTTCAGCTCCGATTTTCGCAAGCATTTTCACAGCCATCGGTTCGTACGCTTCGTATTCGAGACGAACGGTTTTTCTTCCATGTGTCCATTCTCTGACTGTCCCGATGAAAGTGGTAATCGCCCCTGCTTCCCGTTTCTCGACTTTCTTTACAATGTCTTCCGCAATAATTGGATGCTTCGTAATCTGAAAACGTTCCATTATGCAGATCCTCCCTTCAACTGTGAAAGCACAAAAGCGATGGCAGCCGGATCATCCACATGGAAAACGGGTGCTCCGCTCTGTGCTGTCACATGTTCTTTTTTTCTGCAGATAACGGCAATGATGTGATCCAATTGTTGAAGTTCACGCCATTCCGACGTTTCTTTTAAGATGACAACTTTAGGATAGGAGGCTTTTTTAAAGCCTTCTACGAGAAGGCAGTCCACATCGAGAAAACGATATAGCTCAATTAGCTGGGGAAGATCCCACTGACGCCGGGCAGTGAGCTGCAAAACGCCTGCCCCCTCAACAGCTGACGCTGCGGCTCCAGCCTCCGAATAGCGATCTGTATCTTTTCCTTCAGTAAACGCCTCTGGCTCGCCTCCATGCCCGTGATGCTTCAGACAGCCTGCATGTAGTCCCTGTCTTGCAGCTTCTCTCAGTACACGCTCAATAAAAGTTGTTTTTCCGCTGTTTTGATACCCTATGATTTGGAGGATTGGGAGAGGGCGGTCCAAGGCCATTCACTTCCGTTCTCTGCTCTGATCAAAAGCACCTTAACCGTCCGGCCTGATTCGTATCCCCTTGTACCGCCCGGTAAAATAATAAAAGCATTGGCTTCGGCAAGCGATGTCACAGAACTAGACTTGTCCAAACCGACCGGAGACGCCGCAAGTTTACCGTCCTGATGATAAACAAACGCGCGGACAAATCTAGTAAATGGATTCGGTTTTGGAAAGTCCTTTGTTAAGGTGGCTTCAGCGCATATCGAATGAGGCTTATCATTCATCAGCCATGTTTGAATCATCGGCTTTACAAACAATTCAAAACCCACATAGCATGCGGACGGATTTCCTGATAAACCAAACAAAAGCATGTCATCTGCATGGGCAACCGTTGTCACGCTTCCTGGTCTCATCGCTACTTTATTAAAGAGAACGTTTGCCCCAAGCCTTTGATAGATTGCCGGCAAAAAGTCAAAGTCACCTACTGAGACACCCCCAGTCGTCAACAGGAAGTCGACTTTTTTCATCGCTTCTTTTACCGCTTCATAGCTTTCGTCAAAGTTATCGGAAATTTTCCCCAGATAAAGCGGAGAAGCTCCTGCTTCAATGACTTGCGCGCAGACCATTCCGGCGTTGCTGTTGCGGATTTTTCCCGGTTCGAGCGGATCACTGACATTAAGAAGCTCAGTTCCGGTTGCTATAATGCCGACGACAGGTTTTCTTACAACAGGCACGGAGGCATAGCCAAATGTCGCTAAAAGAGCTGTTACTCCGGGTGTTATTTTCGTTCCCCGTTTCAGCAATGAGCTTCCCTTTTGCGCGTCTTCTCCTGTTTTTGAGATGTTATCTCCCGGCTTGAACGGACGCTTTAAAGACATGTAAGTCTTCCCGCCTTCTTCATCCGTTTTCGTCAGCTCAAGCATGACCACTGCATCCGCTCCTTTTGGAATTTGAGCGCCCGTCATTATGCGGACTGCCTGAAACGGACCTAGTTCTTTTTCAGAAACCGCGCCAGCTCCGATATGGTCAATAACTTCGAATCGGACTGCCTTTTCACGAGTGGCAGAGGCTGTATCACATGCTCTGACAGCGAAGCCATCGTAAGGAGAACGGTCAAAAGCAGGCACATCGTGATCCGCTTTTACATCTTCAGCTAAAAAACGATGAAGGCTGTCTTCAAGCGGCACCCACTCTGTCTTTCCCTGTTTTTGAAATTCACTGACGCGCCGCACTGCTTCCTCTACCGGTATCGGCTTTCTTTTCTCTAACATTTTAAAAAACCCCCTGTTGTTACATTCCAATTAGTCTCGCCAAAACGGAGTTTGCTTCTTTCACTTCTTTTGTTCCATGCACAAGAGCCCTTCCATCGTTAAAAATGACGATTCTGAACCGTTCATAGACAATATGAAGCAAGAACTCATTAGCTTCTACCTTGCCGATTTTCTCCAAACGCTGAACTAGCTGCTGCTTTGAAATTCTTTTCAGAGCCTCTGACCTGACTTGAACGGTATCTCTTCCGCATAGAACGGCTGCCTTTGGCATATTCCATTCTTGAAGATACGGATAAATCTGCTGAGATCCGCACGAAGGGCACTCATTCCGCTTGATTTGTTCTACATCGACTTTCATATGTAAATTGTTCCACACATCAAAGGTCACGAAGCCGCGCTGAACGGCCCCTGATTTTCCCGTTAACAGCTTAAGCGCCTCAGCCTGCTGATATGCCGAGACAATCTGAACGGCTGGCGAAATGATCCCCGCCGTATCGCATGTGGCCCCTCCAACCGGGATTTGGTCAAATAAACACGATAAACAAGGTGTAACACCGGGAATGATCGTCATGAACATGCCTTGGCTGCCTACACAAGCTCCATAAATCCAAGGTGTCTTCGTTTTATGTGCCAAATCATTGATAATCATACGCGTTTCAAAATTATCGGTCGCATCAATCACGACATCTGCTTGCCGGATAAGCGGTTCAAGTGTTTCTGCTGTTCCCTCAGCGACAAGCGCCTCAATATGTATATCACTGTTTATAGATGTAAGATGCTGCTTAGCCGCCATTGCTTTCGGCAATCGATTGTTTGCGTCATCCTCTGTAAAGAGCTGCTGTCTTTGCAGATTGCTCCACTCTACATAATCCCGGTCAATGATCGTGATGTTTCCAGCTCCCGCCCTCACGAGGCCTTCTGCGCCGGCCGTTCCCAGTGCACCGGCGCCGACGAAAAGCACATGGCTGCCAGCCAGCTTTTGCTGACCCTCTTCTCCTATTGGCTTATATCTGGTTTGCCGTGAATAACGCTCCTGCATCCAACTTGCTCCCTCTGCTTTTTTATCTCATCATATCATGTTTTCACGCTGTCAGTCCTTGGAGAAGCTTGTCAGTATTGTTCATCCATTTGCTGATAATCACAGCGTGTATTTATATTCATAAACTCTTCCGGTTTTGCGCCAAGCTCTTCAGCATCCACATAGCACACTGAAAGCTGGTGCAGAAAGTCCGATATCTTTAAACGCTTTTGAGAAAGCTGCTCGTAAAGAAATGAACTGATCCGCTTATGATACACCGCCATGAGCGGCTGCTCTCTGCCCTCAGAAACCGGAACTACGGCATCTGTTCGTTCATTCAGACCATTCCTCAAAGCTAATAGAGTGCTTCTTTTTATAAGCGGCGTATCACAAGAAAGAACAGTATAAACATCACCGTCCGTTTTTTCAAAAGCTGTATATATGCCGGCTAACGGTCCTAAGCCTTGAAACGGCTCCACATCCTGAAACACGTTTTTTTCCCCGTATGCTTGAAATCTTTTGATCAGCTCCGGATGGCTGATGATGACCGGTTTTTTATCTCCTAAAGCCGTTTTGGCCCATTCGTAAAACATCTTATTTCTCCAGTTAACAAATGCTTTCGGTTCTCCAAATCGGCGGGAAGCTCCTCCTGCCAGCAAAACGTTTACATGTCTCATATCATCTCTCCTATATAATATAAAAAGAATAGCAAATGCTCATCGGCAAAGACAATCTTTAAATGCTTGTCTGTTTATAAAAGAGGCATAGCTATCCGGCTTTTGCATATTTTAGTGTTAACATCACGAGGGAGATGGTTCGATTGAAAATATCAGGTCCTTTTTTCCATGACATGTCCCAGGAGAACCTTTATTTAAAATCAGAACTTGCCAGGTGCCGTAAGTTAATCGCCGAGCTAGAGGCAAGCTATTTCCATCAGAAAAACAATAAGCTGATAAAAGAAAACTCAAGCATGAAAGAGAAGCTTCAAGCACTGACAGCTGAATTAGAACAAATCACAACGAAAGAAAAGCATGCGTTAGATACAAGCCAATCATTAAACCATGTGAAAGCTGAACTTCTTGATAAAATCGTTACCTTGCAGGAACTTCTTCAAAACGAAACATATAAACGCAAAAAAGAGATTGATGAAAAACATCGCCTGCACATCACAAATGTAAGATTCGAGGAAGAAAATAAAAATTTACATATACAAATTGACGCCCTCAAGACCGCCATCCAAAACGAAAAGGCTGAATTATCTAAAGCCAATCAGCAAACAGCCGCCGTAAAAGATGAAAATATCAAGCTCAATGTACAAATCGCGGAAAAAGAATTTCAGTTAGAAAATATTAAAATAGAAATTGATCATATAAAAGATCGAATACTAGAAACAAAGGAAAGGCTGCTTCAAATAGAAAAAACGAAAGAAAAACTATTTCAAGAAACTATTTTATCCTACAAACGGCAGCTTGACGAAAGTGACGCCTGGATTGCTTCTCATTTTGCCGATATTGATAGCCACTCGCGGCAAACAGAAGAAGCTCTTGAAGAAAATCAAACTGTTTTTGAGCATTCTGAGCATGTAGAAAACATTTTAGAGGATGTGACAGAACAAGTATTTACGCTCCAAAAACAGCTGGATCATACCCAATCGCACGATCAGTCTCTGGACGAAAAGCTAGCGGGATGGAAGGATCGCGCGGCAGAGCAAAAGCCGTCTCAAAAGTGGGTTTACAAGCTTGAAAAAAAGAACATATCCTCTCATAAAAAGCCCAAATAGCACCAAAAAACTGCTTGATTCAAACCAAGCAGTTTTCTTTATAGATTATTCAGTCACATTTTCAGCAGAGTCTGAAGCGATTTCGCCTTCTAAAATGTACTGGCCGCGATATGGCTTTTTCACTTCCGGATACATTTTAATTAAACTTTGCATAAACGTTGTCATATTAGGGATTTCAAGCCCGCTTTCCTTCTCAATTTCCTTTTGAAGTTCGGAGCTTTTGATCGCTGCGTTATGGCGTTTTAATGTTTTGATTGCCGCTTCACGAAGCTTTGCTGCCTTTGAACCCGGTCTTGCCGTTCCTCTTCTTCTTCTTGTCGTTCCGTCCGGAATACCCGCCGGAATAGAGGAGATGGATTGCGGCTGCGGCTGTGATGCCTGCTGCGGCTGATAGCTTCTGATCTCTTGTGCTGCGAGCTCGGCTAGCACAGGAAGAGACTCACTTTTTCTTTCAGGGCGAAAATCTTTTTTTGTTTCCGCTGCTGAGCTTCCATTGCGGTCAAGCTCTCTTAGTTTTGCATATATTTTGTCACGCTCTATTTGATATTCACGGATGACTTTAACCTCAGCCTCATTTAACTGTTCCAAACGCAAGCGTAAAGCTTCCCTCTCATTAAACATCCATTTAACCCCCTATCAAAATTATCATGCTTTATTTAAGATATTAGATTACAAAAGTAATTTTATCAACTATTATTTTATCATTTTACTATTATATTTACTCTATGAAAAATTCCCTATTTTCTGAAAATAAAACTTTTATCAAAGAACCCTTTATTCATGGGGTTTGTAGGCCCCTGTTCTCTTTTGCCATAAAGTTGAAAATATATCTTAAAATTACTTCTTTAAAGAAAAATAGTGCAATATCTACATTTTTCGATTCATTCAGTGAAGAACCTGCTTTTTCAGACAATAAAGCGCTAAATGCTGTCAATTCCTAATATTGGAGGCTTAAAGCGCTTTTTTGCGCCTTCAATTTACAACATCCAAATATGGAAAAATAAACTTATTACATTTTATTCATTTACTAATTATGGAACCAGTCAATTGATATAAAAATAATCCATACAAAAAAACCTGATTTTGATCAGGTTTTTGGATAAACTTAATTATTCGGCTGCTTGCTCAGTTTCAGCAAGTACGCGATTCACACGCTTCTCAAGCATTTTCATTCCGCTGCCGCCCGCTTGGAAGTGGCGAAGCTGGCCCGTTTTATCAAACACATAGTACGCAGGCACATACTCATTTTCAAATGCTTCAGTTAGAGCATGATCACTGTCGACAAAAATAGGCTGGGAAATATCATGTTCCGCTGCAACCTCTTTAATTTTATCAAGGTCTAAGTCGTCTTCAGAACGCGGCATATGAACTGCCACCACGTTTAGCTTATCCTTATATTTGTCACGAAATTCGTTTACTTGCGGCATTGCTTCTTTACACAAGTGGCAGCTGATTGACCAAAAATGAATCAGTGTCGGTTTTTCACCAATCAATTGCTCTTTGGTTACTTCACCGTTGAACCATGCTTTTTCACCTGTCAGTTCAGGCATTGGTTGACGTAATTTCATCTTTTTTCCCTCCAATAAAGTAAGAGTCAAAAAGGCCTAACGAATTGTTAGACCTTCTTTCTCTTTTTCGCTGTTAAAAAAGAATTATAATGTTTTTTGGCCTGGTTTCCAGTTAGCCGGGCAAAGTCCGCCAGTTTGAAGCGCTTGAAGCACACGCAATGTTTCATCAACGTCGCGGCCGATGTTGTTATGGAAAACAGTTTGGTATTGAAGTTCGCCTTCAGGATTGATAATGAACAATCCGCGAAGCGCTACGCCTTCTTCTTCGATTAATACGCCGTATTCGCGTGATACTTCATGATTCGTATCAGCAGCTAGCGGGTATTTCAATTCGCCTAATCCGTTTTCTTTACGGTCAGTGTTGATCCAAGCCAAGTGAGTGTGGATAGTGTCAGTAGAAACACCGATTACTTCCGCATCAAGATCTTCGAATTCATCATAACGATCAGACATAGCTGTGATTTCTGTCGGACAAACAAAAGTGAAGTCCATTGGATAGAAGAAAAGCACTGTCCATTTGTCATTTTTCATGTTTTCTTCAAGATTAACCTTACCAAATTCCTTATTTGCAAGAACTGCTTCCATTTCGAAACGAGGAGCTTGTTTACCTACCATACGTTCTGCCATATGTAAATCCCTCCAGCAATATTTTTTGGCTTTAAAGCCATATTAAAATGAGAATAGAGTTAATAAATTCTCATTTAGTTAATAACTTCACAAAACAATTATAACGGAGTTAGTTTTTTTAGTCAAAATTAAAAAAGAATAAATTTAATTAACATCCCGTGAAGGAATACTACAAAAAGTTTAACACGCTCCTGAACGGGGAAACAAACTTTTAGCTTTCAGCAATATACATAGGAAAGGAAGACACATATGGACGTTATAAAAGACTACGACTGGCCCGGACTGTTAACGAATGCCGGCATTTTATTATTAAAACTGCTGGCGATCATTCTCATCTATTTAATCGTCCGCTCTTTAGGCAGCAAAATCATTAAACACTTATTTCAGAAATTTGAACAACAAAACAACCTGTCCTTAGGGCGGGCTCAGACGCTGCAAGGGCTGACGCTTAACGTGTTTGCTTACATACTGATTTTCATTTTCATCGTGATGGTGCTTGATTTATTTCATTATGACCCGACTGCCCTAATCGCGGGGGCTGGAGTTGTAGGGCTTGCTGTCGGCTTCGGCGCACAAGGGCTTGTCAGCGACATCGTCACAGGTTTCTTTATCCTTTTAGAAAAACAGATAGATGTCGGCGATTATATAACTGCTGCCAATTTTGACGGAATTGTAGAACAAGTCGGTTTAAGAACCACTCAAATCCGCAGCTTCGACGGAACACTTAACTATGTGCCGAACCGTGGGATTATAAATGTCAGCAATCATTCCCGGGGGACGATGCAGGCATTGGTTGATATCAGCGTGCCGCTAGAAAAAAATCTCGACGAGACCATTCATATACTTCAGTCTGCCTGTGATCATGCTGCTGCCGGGCTGCCGCAAATAAAAGAAGGTCCTAATGTGATCGGCGTTCAGGAATTAGGTGCTTCGGAGGTTGTTATCAGAATCATTGCCAAAACAGAAAACATGGAGCAATGGCGGGTGGAACGGGTGCTTCGAAAAGAAATGAAAGACGCGCTCGACCGTTATCATGCCTCCTCAGCCCAGTAAATACAAAAAACCGAAGCCTTGCTGCTTCGGTTTTTAGATTAATGAAATTTCTTTTCGACCTCGCTGCAAATTTCATCAGCAGTCATACCTGAAGCTGTAATAACAGATGCCTGTGTCGATGTGTCTGCTATTCCTTGCACATTGCTGTCAAGACCGGTCACGACACAGCAGTCACATCCGGCTGCGTCTTCCGGCGTTTTCATCATGACAACGTCATAGCCTTTTTCTTTTAAAGCTGCTTCTACATCCGTCAGTGATTGTTCAATCCCGATTTTTTTCGTCATATAGAACACCTCCGGTTATTAGAGTGCTCATTTTATGACATATTATTCTTCAAATCGGACTTAATTGGCATAAGCTGAAAAATAGCCGGTCATGACATTCACTGCCGTTTCTATTGCGTTTTCGTCAGGGTTAAGCTTAGCGTGATGAAGGCCATGGGACGAATCAGCACCAAGCCAAAACATGAAACCCGGATATTTTTTCAGCATGTAGCCAAAATCCTCTCCGGTCATGGCCTCCTTAGCTTCAATTACGTTTGCCAGCTGATGTTCGGCCACAAATGACATAAACTCTTCTGTCAGTCCGCTTGTGTTGTACACTTGATGATAAACAGAGGGATATGTGACTTTACCAGTGCAGCGGAATCCGATTTCTATGCCTTTCACCAGGTCCTCAATTCGTTCCTTCACCTGCTTCATCGCTTCTTCAGAGAGTGTACGGATCGTTCCTTCTAAGTGAGCTGTTTGCGCGATGATATTTTGAGCCGATCCTCCTGTAATGGTGCCGATTGTAACAACGGCGCTGTCAAGCGGATCTGTATTTCTTGCCACAATGGTCTGAAGCTGAGTGACAAGTGAGCTGGCCGCTACCACCATATCCTCTGCTAAATGCGGATAAGCGGCATGTCCTCCCTTGCCTTCAAGGTCAATGACAAGCTCAGACGTATTGGCAAAAAGCAACCCGCTTTTTGTGGCAATGGTTCCGACCGGAAGTTCCGGCGCAATGTGAAGCGCCGTGATAAAATCCGGCTTCCATTTTTTAAGCACATCGCTCTCAAGCATTGGTTCCGCGCCTCCAGGGCCTTCCTCAGCCGGCTGGAATAAAAAGAGCAGATCATGTTTAACCGGCTGATGAACAAAATGATCAATAATGCCGAGCGCAATCGTCATATGTAAATCGTGTCCGCAAGCATGCATTTTGCCGTGATGTTCGGAAGCAAATGGAAGCCCGGTCTGTTCCTCGATAGAAAGCGCATCGATATCCGCTCTGTATGCGAGCATTTTTTCCGGTGCAGTCCCGTTAATTTTCACAAAAAGCCCGGTTCTCCATTTTTCGATTTCAATTCTGTCTTTCGGATATTCGTTCAATACATTTAACAAGTATTGCTGTGTTTTATACTCCTGAAACCCAAGCTCAGGTATCCGATGCAAGTCTCTGCGGATTGCAATGAGCTGATCGATCTTCATTTTTATATACCTCCTGCCTATACGAATAAGGCGTGGATCTGACATCCACGCCTCTTACTATCAAACGGTTTCTTACAGTTGGCGTAATTCCTGTTTGATTTCGGTTTTGCCTTTTGTTTTTTCATCAATGTCTTTGATTTTCTTTGCAGGTGTACCCGCAACAACTGTATATGGTTCGACATCGTTTACGACGATCGCACCGGCTGCAACGACAGCGCCTTTACCGACTGTAACACCTTCAAGCACAACAGCGTTTGCACCAATGACTACGTCATCTTCAATGACAACCGGCTTGGCAGATGGCGGCTCAATAACACCGGCCAATACAGAACCCGCTCCGATGTGGCAGTTTTTGCCGACAGTCGCACGCCCGCCAAGCACAACATTCATATCAATCATTGTGCCTTCTCCAATGACAGAACCGATGTTAATAGAAGCTCCCATCATGATAACGGCATTATCGCCGATCTCCACTTGGTCACGAATGATAGCGCCTGGCTCAATTCGCGCTTTCACATCTTTTAAATCAAGCATAGGGATCGCTGAATTGCGGCGGTCATTTTCAAGAACGTAGTCCTCGATTTTACCTTTGTTTTCTTCGATAGCGGATTTGATTTCATTCCATTCGCCAAATACCACACCAGTATTTCCGTTAAGGAATGCTTTTGCTGACGCGCCAAAATCAATTCCTTCAAGATCACCTTTGACGTATACCTTTACAGGTGTAGATTTTGTACTATTTTGAATAAATGAAATAATTTCATTTGCATCCATCATTTTCATATGTATAGTCCTCCTTCTGATTTTCTACCTCATTACTGTAACAAAGGAAAGATACAAAGACAAGAAAAAAAGGAAACAGCCGGGCGGCTCGTTTCCTTCATGCCATTATCCTACAGCCAATCCGCTTTGAATGGCAAATTGTCTGCCAAATTCGAGCAATTGCTCTTCCTCTTCCCCTTCAGGATTCATCTCGATTTTAATTGAAGGGAGAATAACTTCTCCGCCCCGTTCTTTTATTTTTTCTTCAAGTGTATCAACTGCCCCGCAGAAAAACTCATAAGAGGTATCGCCTGAACCGAAAACAGCAAACTTTTTGCCGGCAAAATTAAGCTCTTCCATATCATCGGCTATATCTAAAAATTCATCGGGAAGGTCACCGTCTCCCCATGTATAAGCGCCCATAATAATATGATCATAGTCATTCAGAAGCTCCGCATCTATATCCATCGCTTCATAGCGGTCTACCTCCGCTTCCGCGTCCTTCAGTCCTTTTTCAATTAAATCCGCCATTGCTTCCGTATTGCCTGACATCGTTGCGTAAACAAGCAAAATATTCCCCATATAAACTCCTCCTCTATAAGATGTGTAAGCTCTTAGTGTGTGATTGCCGGTTCCTCGTATGGCCTGACGAATTTGCATTCGTATAAACCAGCACAAAAGAAGTTTTCTTTTTGATTTGCCACTCTCAATCCGTGGCCCTTGATGGTGTCGAACCATTTTAATTCATACGCTGCCAGGTCAACCTGATAAATTCTTGAGTAGCCATCCTCGTCTTGAGTTGTCGTCACATAAATAATTCCGTCGTCTTCAGACACATCGAGAAAAGACTCTTCACTCCCGATAATGCCGGAGTGAATCATATATTCTTCGTGCGTCTGCACATTCAAAACGGTGACAACCCCTCTCTTTCCTTTGACAGAACCCATTGCGGAAACAAGCCACTTTCCGTTAAATACAAGCATAGATGCTGTCATGCGGCACTCTTCTTTCTTGATCATCCTGATGCCTTCGCGCTTAAAATCGTACGCCCAGATCCCTCCGTGCATGTTATGTATTTGCGTGCCGATAAAAAGGGTATCCCCATGCAGGCATAACGACCGGATAACAGGCGGATGTAAAAATGAACTGAATGGTTTGGCAACCTGCCAGGAAACTCCGTAATCATCTGATAAATAAATGCAATGCTTGCCGTGAGCGCAAACAAATCCATCTTTTTGGCCGGTTATGGCCCATACTGTCGCGTTTGTCGGAAAACTGGACATCGTCCAGCTTCTCCCTTGATCTGATGAACGAATGACCGTCCCTTTTTCACCGACTCCGAATAAATAAGGGCCGATGTAAGTAATGGAATGTATTTTACTCTTCAAATGAAAAAGCTTTTTCCACCCTGTCTCCAGAGAATAATGAAAAATCCCTTCCCTTTTAACGGCCACAAAATATCCAGAAGACTTTGATGCTGTAACGGCGGTGGCGCCTTTATGAAACATGGCTTTTCCCCTTGTTATGGTGAGCAGCCCATGCAAGAAAACCGCGTGTGAATTCTCTGCAGCATTCTGTATCCTCATCTGTTTCCGGAGCGAGCTCTATTTTCAGCGTTTCTTGATAAACCGCCGCTCCCGTCTTTTCCAGCATGCTGCTGAACAGATTGACGGCTTCACAAAATTTCGGATAGGAATAATCTCCTGAACCGAAGCAGGCTGTTTTTAAGCCATTAAGCTGAAGCCTTGAGACCTCTTCATAAAAATCTTCTGCTTCGTACGGAAGATCTCCGTCTCCCCACGTATATGTACCGATCAAAACATAATCATATGACGACAGAGACTCCGCTTCCGTGTCGTCAATCTCTATAAAATCTATTTCCACATCATGCTCTTGAAGCGTTTCTTTAATAATTCCGGCAATGTCCTCTGTGTTTCCGGACATGCTTGCATATGTAATCAATGCTTTCGGCATTTGTACCACCTCGGTAATTGATAATGATTTTCACTAATTCATATCATTACTTTAAATGATAATGATTTTCATTGTCAATGATAAAATAAAAAAAGACAGCTCCTGGGCTGTCTTAAAATGGACGATCCTGTTTCAGCATATCCTTTATCACTGCGACAAAGGCCTGAACTTGTTTCAATTCAAATGCGGGTTCATACCCCAAAAGCCAAGTGTCCCTGCCGATTGGGTTTCCTTTTAAGTCTAAGAGAGGCATTTTATTGACTTTGTCTTCATCCTGAAGAGTGACAGAGGGAAGAATCGCGTAACCGATACCATGGAGAGCCATCTGCTTGCACGTTTCAATCTGATCAACCAAAATGGTCTGCTTCGGCGATGTTTTGAATTTTTGATACCACCAATGCTGTATTTCCTGAAAATAAGTGCTGTCGCTTTTGAATTGAATAAAGGGCCGTTCGGTATGCGCAATGTCATCAATGCAGGAAATTTCTGTATCGACCAAGTATAAATGATCTGTCATTAAATAATCCTTGCGCCCCTTCCACTCAGGGTTTCCCCGGATAATGCCGATATGCACCTGATCTTCGTAAAGGCTCTTCAGCATTTCACTGCTCCATCCGGTAATGAGCGAAACCTTTGCATTCGGGTACTGCTCGACATACGTTTTCAGCACCTTCGGAAGCCAGTGCTGGCCAATAATCGAAGCGACGGCTAGTTTCAATGTGCCGTGTATTTCTCCTTCAAGCTCATCAATATCTTCCCGTATTTTCTCTTGCTGGTCGGTCACATCGTTTGCGAATTGAATAATCTTTTCACCGGCTGGGGTCACGGTCAGCCCTTTTTGGGAGCGCAGAAATATTTTAGTTCCCCACGTTTTTTCAATGGTTTGTAGACGCTGCGAAAGTGCGGGCTGTGACACGAAAAGCCGTTCAGCAGCCTTCCTCATGTTTAATTCCTCAGCTAAAACTACGAGCATATGAAGCTCTTGAAGCTGCATGTCGGCCTCCTTTTTATAAAAAACAATAAGATTTTCTTATCTCTTATTGTAATGACATCGGCAATTCATAATCAAGTTTTTTTACATAGTTATATGTATACGTTTTCAAATTACCGGTCGGATATATAAAAAATAGGCCGATAGCAGCCTACTTATTCAGTGACTTTATATGTTTATGCAATTCCTTTAAAACCACTCTTCTCGTGAAAATGCCTTCAAATACCTGATCGTCATTTTCGACACAAACAAACCCGTTGTTGATCACCATGCTGAACCCTTTTATGATTGGATCGTTTATATGAAGCCGCGGAATATCTTTAAGCATTACTTCCTCGACGGTAATCTGATCAAGCTTTTCAAATTCAATTCTCTCCAGACCGAAAATGCTGTTCATGATCATATTCGTTCCGATCAATCCATGCAGCCGGTATGAGGCATCAAGAACGGGAATCGCTGTATAGCCCGTCTTTGTCAGCACAAGAAGGGCGTGCTCCAGATTATTGCCGACTTGAACGTGCGCCACTTTGTCCGCTTCAATCATAAATTGTTCGACTGTTGTTTCAAGAAGCTGATCTGATTGTAAGCTAATCATGTCACTTCGTCCCCTTTACGTTTTCATCAACACATTTTTCCCTATACTACTATAATATAAACTTTATCAGTATTTGTCGAAAAGTTTCCCTCAACAAAAAAGATACTCATCAGCAGAGTATCAAATTATAGATCTGTCATTAATTTTCAAATCGAAATCGGTCATAAAGAGTCACGAGTTTTTTATAGGTTGTTCCATCAACGTTTTTTGTGCCTGTTTCTATATCATTGATTTCACTGCTCAAAAGCTCGATTGCATATTCGTGATTGATAAGGACATTCAGCAGAAGTTTCTGTTCTTCTTCCGTAAATCTTTCACCGATAAGACTCATTCGTAACCAGGCCCCCTGTTTTTTTACTGAATACCTCTGAAGGTAAGAATGATCTTACTTTCAGCCTCTACCGCTAGGATAAGTAAACAGAAAAAAATCGTCAACCGCATATTTCGACATTTCCTTTGGTTTTTGAGAGACTATTATTTTGTGTAACGATTTGCATAGCTAAAAGCTGTATATGAATCAGGTTTGATTTTTGCTTCAATTCCCATTGAAGTGATACGGCCCGTCATTTCCTGAATCAGCTCTTTCGTCAGCCCTTTTTTTCCGATATCCAAATGAACCTCAAAGGTAAGATCTGCTCCCTCGCCTGTAAACGGAAGGAGCAGATCCGTAATATCCATAAAGTATTCATCAAGGATATGGGCTGCTGCCTCTTGGCTGTACGCTGTTTCTAACGAGATCTTTTCCCGAAGGCTATGTATGGGCCTGTTCACTGCATGATTTTTCAAACAGCCCCATGCTCCCTTGCCTGTACGATGCAAATGTAACGCTGTAATAAACTTTGTGTGATCACGGTAAACCTGAGAATCCGTCCCGATTGATAAAACATAAGCAGAACGGGGATCTCTTTTAATAAAGGTTTTCATCCGTTGAAACACATCGTGAAAGGTCATCTGTGCTTCAGAAAGATTATAAAAAAGAAAAGAATCAGCCATCGCGACACTCCTTTTCAATTATCTTACATCCATGAAACAAGTATGTTCCTTTACGCTTTATTCTATTACCCGCTGCTGCAGAGACAAGGTATCCTTTAATTACTGAAGAAGTTCAAAGATTTCAATTGAAATCATGTCGATGTTATCAAACGGGAATGTGTTTGGCTTTTCACCTTTTTGAAAAACCGTAAGTTCGAACGTTTGATTTTTTTCGAAATATTTTACACTGCATATTTTTTCGCCATTTACTTCAAAATAACGCTGCATTGGCTCGCTGGCCGCTTCCGCCGTTTCTTGCAGGCTTTGCAGCCTAGTGATGATACCCATTAATTGTGACATTCTAAAAAAAGACTCCTTTCAAAAAACAACTTCAAATCAACAAGTATTTATTATAATACAAGTTCTATTGAGCATCATACCATAAAGTTAGACAGGATGGCATTTTCCCTGCGGAATTTAAGAAAAGAAAAAAGCGGAAAAAACTGTTTTCCGACATAGTTTGAGACTTTTTTTTGAATGTCATGCACACAATTATGATTTTTTTGATATTCCGGCGGAGTTCATCAGCCTTTTTGCAATCTCATCAAAATCCTCTTTTGAGATGCCCGGGGCAAATTCCTCAGGCACCTCTCTGTGTTCCGGAACCGGAGCGCCTTGAGGGGTTCCTTCAATCACTTGAAGAGGCTCCCCGTCAATCGGATGCTCTCCCTTCCAAATTTTATTGATATCTTTATAATCCGTATCGCTGAATGTATACAGTTTTGTATGAATGCCTTGTTCTTCAAACTTTCTGGCTGTATCAAAATGCTTATTATCCAGATTCGGGATCGGCAGCATTTTCCCGAGATCAACCCCTGTGGCAACTTCGAGGGCTTTTGCATATGCGACAATATGCACTCCGCCTCTGACCAGTAAATATCCGATCATTTCTCTCGCAACGGGATGATCCGTCATTTCATAGACTCTCATTTTATGGGTCCTGGCCCCGCACTCAAGGAAAAAGTTGTGAAGCAGGTCTAGCACAAGGTTTCCGCTGTTGAACACATTTTCGCCGGTCCAAGCTTTTCCCATTGAATCAAAAGGATAGGAAGTTTGGGCCGTTTCAATAAAATGCTGTGCATTCCGTTTGTTTTTTGCGTCTCTCATCGGAGTTACGTCAGGATCACCTTTAAAAGTTGTCCCTGTCAGCATTAAAGTAATGGTGTTGGACACCAGTTCCACATGTCCGAATTCCTCGGCGGTAATGCTTGATACGAGATCATAAAACGGTTTTAATTTTTTCTTGCTGCGAAAGTTAAACGATTGGAACATGTAATTATTTAAAGTGGACATCTCGCCGAATTTGCCGCCCAGAAGTTCTTGGACAGCGGCCGCCGCATTGGCGTCGGGATGCTCAGGTGCAGGCAGATCAATTAATAGTTTATTGCTTCTTTTTATCATTTGATTTCCTCCCCAGCGTTCATCACTCACCACTAGTAAGGTTTATTTAATGCACGGTTTGTCTTATACCTGGACAAATAAAAAACTTGGCGGGGGTAGCGCCAAGTTTTTCGGATCTTGATCTGATAGAGGGGTTGGGGAACAGAGAGTAGCTTCTCTCTATAACTAAATGATAATGATTATCAGTCTCGATGTCAATTGTTTTTTGAAATTTTTTTAAAACTCTTCAGAATCGGCCGAAACGCCAAACATAAAAAAGCGGCTCTTCAACCGCTTTAAATTAATCCGTCCTGCTCATATAAGTAAGAATAAGGAAGGTCAATAAACAGATACATATTGTCATCCATTGGATAAGAAAACGTTCTGATCATCTCGCCTGTTTCAATATCACTGTACAGATCACTGAAAAATCCTTTTCGCGAATTTCTCATTCTCATGATATTTTCCAGGAAATAAGGACGCCAGCTCCAGTTTTTCTCCACATATTCCGGCTGATAGATCCATTCTCCGGATTGTTTAAAGACATTCCCTGTCAATTGGTAGCCTTCCTCGTCACACATATAAATTCTAAAGCTGCAATCGGTCAGTTCTTCCGCCAGCTTTTTAATAAAATCGTCATCGTCTTGACTGGACTTCTTCAATGTTGAAACGACTTGATGGACACGCTTATAAAACTGTTCAGAATGCTCATAAACGGTTTCCAGCTTCTTTTTTTCATGAGTGATAAACTGATGAAACTCAGCCTTCAGCCGGTCCTTCAGCAAGTCCCTTTCCAAAAAACGTTCAGAGGGGGACTGCAAGTAAAAACCTTGAAAATAACGGCCCCCGTTTCTCCAGGCGTATTGGAGCTGAAAGTTCGCCTCAATGTCTTCATAAAGCAAAACGGCGCCGATTTTTCTCGCCAGAAGAGAAATGCTGTACAGCACATGTTCATATGACGGCGACGGCTGTGATATTTTCAGTGCCTGTAAGTCGATTTTTAGCAAATCTGGTGAGAGAAGTGCAATTCTATCCAAGTTGCTGCTTTCTTTTCCGATATTATCAACTGCAATTTTAATTCCATATGTACGATAGTAAGCAAGCATATGGTAAAGCTGCTCAATATCTCCTTCAAAATTATGCTCCGTAATTTCGAGCACAAAACGATGAAGTTCGATCCCTTTCGCTTCATATTCTTTCAGAAGCTCCAGAAAGCTTTCGCCGTGATCAAGCATCAAGAGATTCGCATCTTGATTCATAAAAATCAGCAAATCCGAATCTGCGTCTAAAAAACGGTCAAGGGCCTGGCGGATGATCCTGTTATCAATCTCTAATTTATATTCTTCGGGGATCCCTGCGTCTAAAAAGAAGGGCCCGAGACTTTGAATTTCTGAATCTGCCAAAATACGTCCCAATACTTCATATCCTATGATTTTCTGCTCCTCGGCACTGAAAATCGCCTGGTAATATGGAATGACATCATCAATGTTCGTTAAAATATCAAGTGGATCCAACATGTTATCACCTGCTTCTCTATCTTTGTCTGATTATACACACAATTATATCGACACCACAAATTTTTTAAATTTATATTGATAAGAGTTTAGGTAGTGCGGGAGTGTCTGAGGAGGAGGAATGATTTTGAGTTCTATATCTTTATAGATTGCTTAATACAAGATCTTATTTAATAGAGTATCAAATTAAAGTGTTTCTACCAGCCTTGTTGGCAGAGATACATATCAAACAGCCAGCGTATCGCCTTCGGGCCCAGCATTTTTTCAAGTATCCACCCCTTAATTTTAAAAATTATATCATAAATTTGAATAGAAAATAAAACAAGCGAACTACCAGCTTATGTTCGCTTGTTTGCAGCTTTTATTCAGATATCATTTTCTTCTCAATAACACCTCTAAATGCTTGTGCTGTTATTTCCCCAATATCTTCACTATAATCCGGTACATCAAAAATTTCTTTATAGGCTAATCTAATAGTAACAACAATTGCATCAAGGAAAAAACTTATCCAATAGATTAAAATTGATCAAGAAGAAGGTTATTTTCTAAAGTTCATAAATAAAATATATGAAACGTGTAATTAAAACGGATAAGGATTCAGCCATTGGCCTCCATCCATCGTCACACATTCCCCATTCACGTAAGATGCTTCATCAGACAGCAAAAATGAGGCAAGCCCAGCAATTTCCTCAGGAGTGCCGAGACGTCTGAGCGGCACACTGTTCAGCGTCCGGTTCATCGCCTCCTCTGATTCCCACAGCTTCTCTGCCCCGCCGGTGCGTTCAATCGGGCCGGGAGCGATGGCATTTGTGCGGATGCCGTATTTGCCGCCCCACTCGACGGCAAGCGTTCTTGTCAGAGAAAGCACTCCCGCTTTGGCTGCGGCCGAATGGACGACTCCGGCCCCCGCTCCCCAAGCGTAAGTCGCAGCCATGTTTAGTATCGTTCCTTTTTGCTGCTGTTCAATCCAGTAATGGGCTGCAGCCTGGCTGCAAAAAAATGTACCGTTTAAGACAATATCAATTACTGCCCTCCAGCCATTTGGCGTGAGCTTCTCAGCCGGACAGATAAAGTTTCCCGCCGCATTGTTAATCAGCGCGTCGAGCCGTCCGAAGGTTTCGACCGTTCCTGTAATCATTTCCTTAGCCGCCGATTCAGAACGGACATCCATTTGAAAAAAAGCGGCTTTGCCTCCAGAGTTTTCAATCTCTTTTTTCGTTTCTTCAAGTGCATCGAGCGTTCTTCCCGTCAGCATGACGCTCCAGCCAAGATCAGCCTGCTTCTTCGCAATCGCTTTTCCCATTCCGCTTGATCCGCCAGTGACAATGACCACCTTTTTTTCCATAACGTTCTCCCCCTAAATAATGAATGAATGAATAGCCATTCAATTTAATTTTAACATAATGTCACGCATTCCGTCATCAGATGCTGAGAAGAGATTTTTCATAAGCCCTGATGATATAATGGAGAAACTCTACAAAAGGTTGGATTCCCATGCGTAAATTATCAAGAAGACAGTTTTTAAAAGGTGCGCTCGGCACTTTTGCAGCCGGCCTGCTGACTGCGGGAGGCGGCTACGGCTATGCCAGATACCTTGAACCTCAAATGATGGTTACGGTCAAGCAGACCATTAAAAGTCCTCTTCTTGCCGGCGGTTTAGATCAATTTAAAATAGTACAATTCAGCGATACGCATTTAAGCGAAGAGTTTTCTTTGAAGGATCTGGAAAAGACCGTACTTCATATCAATGATCTTCATCCGGATTTAATCGTCTTTACCGGTGACTTAATTGATAAACCTCATATTTACCAAGACCATTATCCAGCGCTTCAGACGTTAAAAAAGTTGAGCGCGCCATTTGGCAAGCTTTGTGTTTTTGGCAATCACGACCATGGAGGCTATGGATCTGCAGCTTACGAAAATCTTATGAAGGCTGCCGGTTTTGAGGTGTTTCGCAATGGGCTGAAGACAATAAAGCTTTTGGACGGAAGTCAATTGGACATCGCAGCTCTTGATGACCTGATGCTCGGAAAACCTGATTATAAAGGAACGCTTTCAAACCTGAGAGATGATGTTTTTGCCATCTTGCTCGTCCATGAGCCTGATGCCGCATTGAAAACGAAAGCATACCCTGTTAATCTTCAGCTTTCAGGCCACACACACGGCGGTCAAATACAGCTCCCGTTTTACGGACCGCTCATTACGCCGCCCTATGGAAAAATCTACACTGACGGAATGTATAAAGTTGACGGCATGCAAGTGTATGTCAACCGCGGGCTTGGCACGACAAGGCTCCCTTTACGGTTTCTTGCCAAGCCGGAAATTACAATTTTCGTATTAAGAGGAACTGATTAGATTTTCATTATGTCTTTGTCCTCATGCATAAACGCGATCCTCATCAATATTTATATAAAATAATGAAGAAACAAAAAGAACCATTAAAGCTAAAGGAATGGTTCTTTTTGCTTTGAAAAAAGGGAGATGACTCAACTGCTCACTTATCGAGTCAAACAGGGTGAAACATTAGCCAGTATCGCAGCGGATTTCAGAATAGACCAAGCGGCTTTAGTGCGTGCAAATCCTTCTCTGCAAACAGGAATCCTCCTCGCAGGACAGATTATTGTTATACCCGGGATCCCAAATCCGGATTCCATTCCGTATCATATCGTTGTTTCTATCAGCGGCAAGACACTCCGGCTGTTTCAAAACAATCGGCTGATCAAGACTTATCCGATAGCTGTAGGAAAAATACTGACAACAACCCCGACGGGAGAATATTACATCGTAAATCGGCAGCCTAATCCGGGAGGTCCTTTCGGAGCCTATTGGATGAGCCTTTCAAAACTGCACTACGGCATTCACGGAACGAATAATCCCTCATCAATTGGCAAGGCTGTATCTAAAGGCTGTATCCGTATGTATAACAAAGACGTTGTTGAACTCGCTTCTATCGTTCCAAACGGAACAAGAGTAACCATTAATCGGTAATATTCACTTATTAGTTTGAAAAACAAGCGGTTTATAATATGATAAAGTGGGACCTTTAGGGTAAGGAGCGTTTTTATGGATATATTTAAAAATCGTAATTTTGTTCGACTTTTTTTCGCAGCACTTGCTTCTCAAATGGGAACGACAGTAGGCAACATGGCGTTTGCTTTCTTCCTGCTGGACCGGTTCAGCAGCCAGCCTGCGTATGCCACTTTGGCTGAGCTTATGTATTCTCTTCCGACGGTGTTTGTGTTTCTGGTTGTCGGAGTTGTAGCTGACCGGTTTGACAGGAAAAAAGTCGCCGAGAATTGTGATTGGATCAGAGCCGGACTGACTGTCGTTCTTTTCTTCACTTTGTTTACCGGCAATATTCCGCTTGTGTTTTTCATTTTATTTGTCAGAAGCGCTGTCACAAAGTTTTTTTATCCCGCCGAGGCAAGTCTTGTACAAGCTATTTTACCGAAGGAGCAATATGCAAAAGCAGCGGGGCTTAATCAGATGCTCTTCAGTATATTTATGGTTTTCGGTGTCGGAATCGGAGCGTTTATGTACAATACCATCGGCATCCACGGCGCCATCTTGCTTGATCTTGTAAGCTTTATCGTATCGGGTTTTCTCATTCGTGCCTGCCAAATACCTTTAGAAGCCAGACAGCCTAATGGAGCGTTTAATTGGAGAAAGGCTTCCGTTAAAGATTCTTTAAACGATTTTAAGGAAGGCATTGTTTACATTTTAAAAAACAAATTGCTCGCCTCCCTGATATTTGGCTTTTTTGTATTCGGCTTTGTTAACGGGGCGTTTGCCGTGCTCCCTATGTTCACTATGAAATATGGACTAGCCCCTGACCGTTACGAATGGCATACTTCCGTGTTTACGGTCGCCATCGGATTTGGGCTCTTAGCCGGCAGTGTGATCGGCACCTTGGTCTCCAAAAAAATCAAGCCGCATTTTTTAATGTCGGTTCCCATTTTGATAGCAGGATTTCTTATTTTTCTGCTTGGATATACAAATGTGCTATGGGTTTATTATGCTACCGCTTTTGTACTGGGAATGTGCATCGGCCCTGTCAATATTGCGATTGGAGGCTGGATGCCAAAGATTGTTCATCCGAAATTAATGGGCCGTGTAAGCGGGTGGCAAGACCCGTTTATGATGTTTGCCCAGTCCATGACACTTGGCTTAGTCGCTCTTTTATTTCCAAAGATCGTTCCAAATATAGATTACCTTTATTATGGGATGGGAGCGGTTATTCTTCTTGTTTTTATTTTCTATTTCATTGCACTGCCAAAATTCAGTGCTCAGGCTGCTGAGATCGATGTTCAGGAAAAATTGGGAACTCAGCGAAAAAAAAGAGTAAAATCGGTATATTAAAGAGTAAAAATGCGCTGTTTTCCAGTCAAAAAGCGCATTTTTATATTCAATATTTGCATTTCAACTTTAAAAAAGTATAATCTAATCATAAGAACTTTGATGAATTGTAAAGGAGAGTAATAATGGACGACCATGCATATACGAAAGATCTGCGGCCAACCATCGAAAATCTTTCAAAAGCTGTCTACACTGTGAACCGCCATGCAAAAACCGCCCCCAACCCTAAATACCTTTATACTTTGAAAAAACGGGCTTTACAAAAGCTGGTGAAAGAAGGTAAAGGAAAGAAAGTAGGGCTTCATTTTTCAAAAAACCCAAGGTTTAGCCAACAGCAATCGGACGTGCTCATCTCAATCGGAGACTACTATTTTCACATGCCTCCAACAAAAGAAGACTTCGAACACCTTCCGCATTTAGGTACGCTAAATCAATCGTACCGGAATCCTAAAGCGCAAATGTCTTTAACAAAAGCGAAAAACCTTTTGCAAGATTATGTCGGCATGAAAGAAAAACCGTTTGTCACAAATCGGCAGCAGCCAACTTACCATAAACCTGTTTTCAAAAAGCTTGGAGAAAGTTACTTTTAAGCTGAAAAAACAGCCGATGCGTTTTTACGCGTCGGCTGTTTTTTTACGGATACTAATCAATCACATACGTATCGACCTTTTTAATTAAATCGCTGATTTCCGGCTTGCTTATTTGCTCGTCGGCACCTACAACTTCACCGCGATGCCGCAAATCGTCTGTTATTAAGGACGAGAAGATCATCACCGGAACATCAGAACTTCGCGGATTATCCTTAAGCAGCTTTGTCAGCCTGTGTCCGTCCATCTTCGGCATCTCAATATCACTGATGATCATATCAACCTGTTCGGAGAGGTCGCCCCCTTCTTCCGTTAGGCCCATGATATGTTCGTACGCTTCTTTCCCATTTTCAAATGACGTAATGTCGTTATAGCCGGCTTCCTTTAATTCATCAGTCAAAAGGCGTAAAAGAAGCGGTGAATCCTCTACAATAATGAGTTTTTTGCCTGTTCTTCTTTCATCAAAGCCTTCTTGGTGCACATTGTACGTTTCAACACCTGAATCCGATTCAATATCATAAATGATTTTTTCGTAATCAGGCAGAAAGATCATCGTTTCTTCCAATTTAATAATTCCGGTTAAATGCCGTTCCATTCCCTGATTTAAGGAAGTCGGCTTTTCTATTGACTCCCAAGATACCCTGTGGATTTGCGAAACAGAGCCGACATGAAAGACGATTTTCCGTTTGTTAAACTCTGTCACGATGTATTTCTCATCTTTAGACCCGCTGCCCTCAACGCCAAAAAACGAAAACAGGCTGATGACCGGAAGAATCTCCCCTCTTAATTTGATCATTCCTTCTACATGCTGGTGGGAGTGCGGCACAGAGGTGACCCCGACGGGCTGGATAATTTCTCTGACTTTCATAACGTTAATGCCGAACGTATTCTCTCCGACGCCAAATTTCACAATCTCCAATTCATTAGTTCCAGAATCTAATAAAATGTCATGTTGATGTAAAGACAATTCAATCCCTCACAATTCGCTTTCAGTATTGTACTGTATATATCGGACAAAATAATAAAAAGTGAATGGCGCACTGCTTCAAATTGCGATTCCTGTTCATTTGAGCCGGATTTTTTCAGAAAAAAGATACTTTTTGCCTGCTATCCATTGACTTTCAATCTGTCCATGGTACAATAGTCAAGGATTTTTTGAAAGAAGGGTGTAAATAATGGGTACTTTAGTAATATTTAAACAAAATGAAATGACTGTTTTAGAGGAAGTCAGCGAAAAGGCTTATCTCGAAATGAAGAAAAAAGCCGCTGAACAGCATGAAGAACATCCCGCGTATTTGATTTGGCACGAAGACCTTCATTCAGAATATGGTTATTGATCAAATTTACACATATAAACAATAATAGATCATGATACAATAAAGACAATCATATTTGCTGGTTGTCTTATTTTTTTCTCTGATAAGAGGTATGTTTTAAAAACTCCGGCATACAATCAACTATATATCAGCTAAAAAGATGACAAATGATCAGCTAATGGTAAAATAGGATAAAAACTCATTATATATTTTAAGGTGATGAATTATGGAACATTTGCTGAACCCGAAAGTTAAAGAGATTGAAATTTCAGGAATTCGCAAATTCTCAAATCTTGTAGCTCAATACGATAATGTCATCTCGCTCACAATCGGCCAGCCTGATTTTTTTACGCCGCATCATGTAAAAGCTGCCGCCAAACAGGCGATCGATGATAATGTCACTTCATATACACCAAATGCCGGCTACCTTGAATTGAGACAAGCTGTGCAGCTTTATATGAAGAAAAAATACGATTTCAATTATGAAGCTGAAAGTGAAATCATCATAACCACGGGAGCAAGCCAGGCGATTGACGCTTCTTTCCGGACGATTTTGTCCCCGGGTGATGAAGTCATTTTGCCGGGTCCTATTTACCCTGGTTATGAGCCTATCATCAGAATGTGCGGCGCCACACCTGTATTCGCGGATACAACCTCTCACGGTTTTAAGCTGACGGCGCGGCTGATTGAAGAAGCGCTGACGCCTAATACAAAATGTGTCGTTCTTCCTTATCCGTCAAATCCGACCGGCGTTACGCTGTCTGAAGAAGAGCTGAAAAACATCGCTTCTCTTTTAAAAGGAAGAAATATCTTTGTCCTGTCTGATGAGATCTACAGCGAATTGATATATGACAGGCCGCATCACTCAATTGCGACATTTTTAAGAGATCAGACGATTGTCATTAACGGTTTATCAAAATCACACAGCATGACTGGCTGGAGAATCGGCTTTTTATTCGCCCCGAAGGAAATCGCTAAGCACATTTTAAAAGTGCATCAGTATAACGTGTCGTGCGCTTCCTCCATTTCTCAAAAAGCGGCGGTGGAGGCAGTCACCAACGGAGTTGATGACGCCCTTATTATGAGAGAGCAATATAAAAAGCGGCTCGACTATGTATATGACCGCCTTGTCTCAATGGGGCTGGATGTCGTGAAGCCATCAGGAGCATTTTATATTTTTCCTTCGATTAAATCCTTTGGAATGTCGTCATTTGATTTTAGTATGGCTCTTTTGGAGGATTCTGGCGTCGCTCTTGTGCCGGGCAGCTCATTCTCAGAGTTTGGCGAAGGATACGTGAGGCTGTCTTTTGCATACTCGTTAGATACGTTAAGAGAAGGCTTAGACCGTTTGGAATTGTTTGTATTAAAGAAAAGAGAATCAATGCAGACTGTATAAACAACGGCTTTAAGCCGTTGTTTTATTTTTTTGGAAATGAAATCTTAAATGCCGTGCCTTTCTCCGGCTTGCTGTCTACCTGGATGGTTCCTTGATGATTTTCAATAATATTAAATGTAACCATAAGTCCGAGTCCCGTTCCCTTTTCTTTTGTTGTTAAAAATGGTTCTCCTATACGCTTCAGTACCTTTTCAGGGATGCCCTCTCCCTCGTCTTTAATAGTAACGTGAACGGAATGCTCATCCTCTGTCGTGTCAATCTCAACTGTTCCCCCGTCAGGCATTGATTCCACAGCGTTTTTAATTAAATTGATGAACACTTGTTTGAGCTGGTTCTGATCACCGTTAATAAAAATACTGTCTCTTTGGAAGGCGGTTTTAATGAATATTCCATTTAAGTTCGCCTGGGTTTCCAACAGGGCTGTCACTTCGCTGATCAATTTTTTAAGGTTTAGATGCTCTTTAAAGGCATGCTGCTGCGGCTTGGCAAGCATAAGCAGTTCGCTGAGAATCAATTCAATTCGGCTCAGCTCAGAAAATACAATGTCGAAGTAATGTTCATTGCCCTCCATCGTCGGCTTCATAAGCTGTAAAAATCCTTTAATTGCCGTGAGCGGATTGCGTATTTCATGGGCAATACCAGCAGCAAGCTGCCCTGCGATCGAGAGCTTTTCAGATTTAAGCATTAATTCCTCGGTTTGCTTGCGTTCAGAAATATCCCGCAGGATCACTTGAACGGCGGTTTCGCCAAAAAAGGTTGTCGGAATGCAGACCATTTCTGTATAGATCAATCGATTTTGAAAAGTGAACCATGATTGCTTCATGACTTCTGAATCAGTTTTATGCTCCGCAATGTTCTGAATTCGCTTTTTTACATCTTCATGGTCGCACGGGTGAAGGTGGTCGTATATATTTTTTCCGATTAAATCCTCATACGTCGCCGCTTCAAAAAGAGAAATGCCTGATTCGTTCATAAATACCCATTTTCCATTGTGTATGACTGCAATGGTGTCGATAGAGTTTTGAATAAGCAGCTGATACCGCTCTCTGCTTTTTTGCAAGATGGTTTGGAATTTTTTTCGCGAGGATATATCAATCAGCAGCAGCAGTTCAGCCCGCTGGTTTTTGTAAATGGCCGGAGCGGCTTTTACTTCCAGATGAACAGGTGTGCCGTCAAGCCTTTTCCACGTCTGTTCGATCATTCCCACCTCCATCCCTTTTTGCATTCGCAAAATCCTATTTTTTACGATGTCATGGTATTCCTCTTCAATAAATTCATAAGACCATCTGCCGATAATGTGATCCTTGGTTTCCGCTCCGAGCATGGAAAGCATTGCATTGTTAACGTAGACGATTTTACCGCTGACGCTGATACATAATGGGCTTGGAAGAGTTTCAACTAACCGTTCAAATTCACTATTCAGATAAGAGGATGATGTTTGATGTTCAGGCTCGATTTTATTTTTATTGCAGTTGAGGGATTGATGACCGGATTCCTCCTCAAGCACCTTCATTTTCAGTATAATCTCCCTGCCGTTTCCTTCAACCTGGGTGGTGACGATTTCTACACCGGCTTCTATCCACACAATGGTATGGTCTTTTTTTATAAGACGAAAGGTACAAGGCATCAGATGATGTTCATTATAAAAGTAGCTTTCCACTAAAAACTGGTCTTCCTCATGCAGAAACTCCTTCATGAATGATCCAATCATCTCTTCTTGGGCATAACTTAAATACGGCTTGCAATTTGCGGAAATATAAATGATGCGTCCATTAGAAGTTAAGACGGCGTGAATATCCGTTTTGATTTGAAATTGTCGTGCGTGCTGCGTATCCTGTTCCACAGAATCCCTCCTTTGCATTGTAATCACCATCAGCTATTCATCTTTTTTTCACAAAAAGAAATTTCACTAGACTGATTCGCTAAAAAATGAGAATTCTCCTTCTATTCTTATTGTGATCGTCAATTTTTGAATAAAAGAAAGAGGGCCAAACTATTAACCAGCGGCCCTTCTTGTCTTAGACGTTTAGTAACTTTTTTGCAATTTTACATAGGCATCAATCGCGCGGCCTTCAATTTTTTTGGTTATTTCATCATGATCGTCCCTCACGGAAGGAACAACGACACTGAAGGCCACTTGCGGATTTGTTGACGGATAATAGCCGGCAAACGTCAGATTATATGTGTCAAGTCCCCACCAATTTTTATTGGTTCCATAATAAAACGTCTGTGCCGTCCCCGTTTTTCCAGATACATCATTTGTTCCAAAAACACCTGCAGCGGTCCCGCCTGTAGATGTTACTTTTTTCAGCCCTGCTTTGACCTGTTCTATATCGCTTGCCGAGTTGTTTATTTTATTTAAAATTTTCGGCTGCCGCTCCTCGATCATCGTGCCGAGTTTATCATCCCTTCCCGGTTTATGCACACTTGTCACGATTCGCGGCTGAATGCGATAGCCTCCGTTTGCGATTGAAGACATATATTGGACTAGCTGGAGCGGTGTGTATGTATCATATTGGCCGATCGCTAAGTCTAAAATGAGGCCCCCGACTGCATCAGGAGTTGTCTGCATTCCCGCTGATTCTTGCGGAAGATCAATTCCCGTCTTAACGCCTAATCCGAATTGGCTGTAGTAATTTCTCATTTTGCGCAAGTCCTCCTGATCAGCAGGAAGAGCCCCGTACGGCTTATATGTCACACCCGCGATGTGCATGGCGACATTAAACATATATACGTTTGAGCTTCTTTGCAGAGCCGTCAGCTCAGTAATGCTTCCCATATTCGTATAAGAGCTCTTTTTCAATTTGCCCTTAAAATAAAGAGTCCTATCCACAAACGTTTGGTAATGCGGAAGCCCGGCTTGATAGCCGGAAAGCACAGTCGCTCCCTTGACGGACGATCCCATTTCATATTGGGTCGTAAAGGCTCCGATAGCATAATCCTGTAATTTATTCGTTTCCAGATCAATACGTTTGCCCGCCATTGTTAGAATATCTCCGTTATTCGGGTCCATCATGACAACAAAAGCTCTGTCCACCATATAGTTGCCACGGGCTCTGCTGTTTCTCAGCTCTTCTTCAATAATTTTTTCAACCTTTGCCTGTAATTCCATATCAAATGAAAGCTGAAGATCGTAACCCCTGCTTCCTTTATCAATGGTTTTTTGGCTGGTGACTTCGCCTTTGCTGTTTTCCACATACTCCACTTTTGCTTTGTGCGAGTTTAAATAATCTTCATACTGATATTCAAGATAGCTTTTGCCGACTCTGTCATTTCTCGAATAGCCTCTTGTTAAATAATAGTCTTTACGGTCGCTCAAAAGTCCTTGTTCAGGTGTTGTGACACCGCCAAATACAGAATAGAGTGTTTTGTCAAACGGATATTTCCGCGTCCAATCATCGACAACGTCTATTCCCGGCAGTTCCTCTAAATGTTCGGAAACAAGAGAGACTTCCTCATACGTTAAGTCGCTTTTCGGTTTTAGAGACGTGTTTTTACTTTCATCCAGCAAGGATCCTTCGCTGCCGTTACCGCTGATTTTATTTGGGTCCATTGATTTTACAACCTGTGGCTCATATGAATTCCCGCTTGAAAAACGTGTGAAGATTGCTGCGATTTCCAGCTCTTTCTTATTTTTTTTAAGGGCTTTCAGTTCTTCTTCCGGAACTCGTTTTACCTGCCGTTTATAAGCTTCTGCCACATTCAGGTCATCTTCAGATTTCTTCAGCAGCTTAGGCGCCTTTTTAGGATGGGAAGCAAGCCAAAAATCACGCAGGTCCCTGTCCTTCAAAAACTCGGTATCAATACTGATATAAGAAGAAAGATTTTTCGCTGTTTTTAATTTATCTTCTGTTGTCGTCTTTGAAGTTGAGACATATACGATTTCAGGAACGGCCTGGTTATCGACAGCGACTCTTTTTTGCTTGTCATACATCTTGCCCCTTGGAGCAGGATAATACGCCGTCTTGGCATTTGCCTTTTGGGCGTCTTCTACATGCTTTTCTCCTTCTACAATCTGAACCACGCCGAGTTTAAAGATGAGTGCAGCGAATAGAACAAAAACGACAAGGAAATAAAGGTTCATTCTCCACGCTCTATTTCGTTTGTTCTTTGGCTTTGTTTTCGATTCGCGTCCTATTTCAGTCACTTCTGGTTTTCCCCTCTCAACACATTCAATATATTTACATAAACTGATATTAATTGTAACACCTTTGTAAAAGTTGTTACAGCGAAAAGAGGTAAAAAAAACTTGTCAAGATTCGAATTTATTAAAATTTATGTAGCGTTTTAAAATAATGGAAGCTATATAACTATCCAATGAAGAAGTGTAACAGACTTATCTCCCAGTCAGATAGCATTTCAGTCTCCTATATTACAAAAATAACAATCTGCACTTGTCAAAGGAAAAGGATGGATACATTATGACAGAAAGTCCATGTTATGATTTTTGGTGTAGAAAAACAAACATTTCTAGGAGGTACGGAACTTATGAAGAAAGCTTTTATTTTATCTGCTGCGGCAGCGGTATCAATTTTCACATTCGGAGGCGTTCAGCAAGCATCTGCCAAAGAACTCTCCTGCCAGCCAATTGTGACTGTTAAAACAGGAAATACGGTGCAGACTCTTAAACTTCAAGATGTGGTTGCCAAACTACATATTAAAACGGATATAAAGAAACTAAATGCTGCGGATGCAGAGAAATTACAGCATATGCTTCAAAATTATGCGAAAAAATCAAATTCAAATATGACGATTAAAGATGTACAAAAAAAGGATGAAAGCAAAACAGCACCAAAGGCGTCCAAGAAAGTTGAGCCTGCCAATGTAAACACTCAAAAGGAAGCACCTGCAGCTGACGCTTCAAAACAGCCAGAAAAAACAAGCAAAAATACAACTGCGTCTGACGCTTCATCTGTAAGCGCGTATGAAAAGAAAGTCGTTGAGCTTACAAATGCTGAAAGACAAAAACAAGGCTTAAAACCGCTTCAAATTGATGAAAAGTTAAGCAAATCAGCACATGCAAAATCTCAAGATATGAAAGATAAAAACTACTTTGACCACCAAAGCCCGACTTACGGATCACCGTTTGATATGATGAAATCATTCGGAATCAGCTACAAAACAGCAGGTGAAAACATCGCGCAAGGCCAAAAAACACCTGAAGAAGTCGTAAAAGCGTGGATGAACAGCCAAGGGCACAGAGAAAATATTATGAACCCGAGCTTTACGCATATCGGTGTCGGCTATGTTGAGTCAGGAAACTACTGGACACAGCAGTTCATCGGAAAATAATAGTGAAAGAGATTGCCAGTTTTTATAGGCAATCTCTTTTTTTTGCTTATTTTACCCACAGCTTATATAAGCTTTGAGTTCCGCTGTTTTCTTCTCCTTGTCCCGCAAGCTGATCGTATAATGATTTCGCAAGCGACAGACCAGGCATCTCTTCCCCCATCAATTCCGCTTCCTCAAGAGCGATTCCCATGTCTTTAATAAAGTGTTTGACATAGAATCCCGGTTCAAAGTCACCCTTCAGCATACGGGGAGCAAGATTTGACAATGACCAGCTTCCTGCGGCTCCTGTTGTGATACTTTTGAGAACCTTTTCCGGCTGCAGGCCTGATTTTTGAGCGTAAGCCATTGCTTCTGATACACCGATCATACCCGCCGCGATGGCGATTTGATTGCACATTTTTGTGTGCTGTCCGCTGCCCGCGGGGCCTTGATATTGAATATTTTCACCCATTAATGCAAAGATCGGCAGGCAAGCTTCAAATGCTTCTTCCTCTCCCCCGACCATAATGGCGAGCGTCCCGTTTTGAGCACCGATATCCCCGCCGGAAACTGGCGCATCTAAAGCAAATATGGATTTTTGTTTAGCCTCTTCGGCAATCTGTTTTGCGAGCGACGGTTTTGAAGTTGTCATATCAATGACATATGCCCCTTCTCTAGCGTTAGCAATAATTCCGTTACTGCCGAGATAAATGTCCTCCACATCGCTTGGATAGCCTACCATTGTAATAATAACATCCGCTTCCTTAGAAAGATCTGCGACCGTATCCTTCCAGACCGCTCCTTTTTCCAATATCTTGTCCGCTTTTTGTTTCGTGCGGGTATACACTAAAACAGGATGGCCTTCTGACAGAATATGTGACGCCATGCTATTTCCCATAACTCCCAGTCCGATAAATCCGATTGTTTTTTTCAATGTGACTTCCTCCCCGATGATGAGATATGTAGTGTTGTTTCGTAAGAATCTGACATTCATTAGCTTACCATATCTATATAGAAATAGAGCAGCCATTGAAAAAAACCTTTAGGGTTACAGCGGGTTGATAATTCCCAATCTATTGTCAGGCCTGTTTAGGATGTCAGGTCAATGACTGTCATATCCTGCTCCGATGCCCACTATCCATGCCTTCAAGAGTTTTCAGTCACACTGAAAGAAAGACAAAAGCCAGATCATCAAAATGACCTGGCTATCGTCCTATTACAATGTGAATTTGGCAATCGCATTCATGAGATCTTGACTTGCATTTTTCAAGGTATCTGTTGAATGTTTCACCTTATCAAGCGTGATCAGCTGTTCATCAGTAGAGGCGTTAACCTCCTCCGCAGCTGCAGCGGATTCCTGTGAAATAGCGGAAATGCTTTGAATGGCTTCAGAGATCGCAAGCTGCTCTTCACTCATTCTTTGGATTTCTTCATAAATATAATCAATCCCTTTCACAAGAGACTGCATTTCTGAGGTAATGGTGTTTAATACTTCACCAGTCTCATGAATGGCGCTGTTTTGCTCATCATTCATCCTGCTCGCCTCTGTCATCGCATGGGACGCTTCTTCCGTTTCCTTCTGAATCAGCTTCACCGTATCGCTGATATGCTTTGTTGAGAGGGCTGATTGCTCAGCCAGCTTTCGAACCTCGTCAGCCACAACCGCAAAGCCTCGTCCGCTTTCTCCGGCCCTGGCCGCTTCAATGCTGGCATTTAACGCGAGCAGGTTTGTTTGATCAGATACTGCTGAGATGGCCGTAACTACTTCCTCAATGTTTTTCGTTTGCTTTTCAAGATCTGACAGCATGGATTCTACTTTCTTTGTTTCCGTATTGGCTTCATTTGATTTCATCAGCAGATGCCCGAGAGAATCCAGCCCTTTGTAGCTGGCATCCTCAGATGATTTTGACAGCGATTTGATGCCCCCCGCATGAGTTGCAATTTGTTTGATTTTGTTTGAAAGGTTCTCTGATTTTTCATTTATCGTTTCGACTTCTGAAGCTTGTTCTGTCGCTCCGGCCGCCACTTCTTCAATCGCTTTGGCAATCTGCCCGCTCGTTTCATTTGTTTCTGCGGATACTGTGCTTAATTGATCAGTTGTCTGAGACACTTTTCCTGATGAATTCCTGACCTGTTCCACCATATCCTTCATGTTTTCAACCATGGCATTAAAATGTTTCGTCAGTGTGCCGACTTCATCCTTTGATTTCGATTGGGCGCTGACTGTCAAATCACCGGCTGAAACTGCTTTGGTATTTGCAATCAGCTGCTGAATCGGACCGGTAATCGTTTTGGCCAGGAAATAGCTGAGTACAATCGTGATTAAAAGCGCGATGACGGCAATCAGAATGCCTGAACGGTTCATTTTCTCAGAGATCCACATTAACTCATCTGTGTTAAACTGAGTGCCGACTTTCCACCCTGTTTCTTCAATGGTTTGGTAAACAACCATTTTTCCGTTTTCATCTTGTATTCCTTCAGTGTCTGAAGCTAGTCCCTTAAGCGACTGATCCTCAGATATATTTTTACCCTGCTTGGAAGGGTGTGCCAAAAGGCTGCCGCTTCCGTCTGCTAAAAAGGCAAAGCCTTGATAAGGTACCTTTTGTTTATTCACCATGCTCTGAATGGAGGACAGTTTCAGATCTAAGCTCGCGACGGCTGTTACCTTGTTATTGGTCTTAATGGCTTTTGCTGCTGTCACAATCATTTCTCCTGAAACAACATCTTCATAAGGCTCCGTCCAGACGACCTTATCAGGAGTTTCAGCTGCAAGCTTGTACCAAGGTCTTGACGTCGGATCATAATCTTTGGCAAATTCAGACTTTGGATATGCAAACATTTCTTTTTTGCCGGTCCCTATGTAAGCAAGTGCGACATACTTATCATTTTCCTGGATTTGCTTAATTTCATCGTGAAACAGCGCGGTCACTTCTTTAGCGGGTTTTTTTATAAAAGATTGGGAGAGATCCCCGTTCGCCAATCTTAATAATGAGATTTCATAGTTCTTTAATTGTATTTGTATGTTTTGCTCAAGCGAATTCGTTACATTTTCTGTTGCGTTTTTACCTTCTTCAGTAATCATTGGTTTTAAAATGAGAAAAGAAGAAAGCTGCAAAAGAATAACCGTCAAAATTAACATAATCGAAACAAAAACAGCAATTTTCATATGCAGTTTTTTAAACAAAGCAATCCCCTCCTAATGAGTATATCGGCTTTCTCTTTAGGAAAATGAATATACTGAAAAAGAAAATAATATGAAATGGGAACTATATATTCAGAAAATTACTTTTTTTATTTTCCTGCCGTAAGGTATACGATATAATGTTTTGGAAAAAGGAGGGTGATTACGATTCAAAAGAATATCCGCTTTTATGATGGCCGCAAATACGAGAAGCTGTTGATCAGGCAATACACTCACAGAGACGTTGCAGGTTTGCTTTCTCTGCAAAAAGAATGTTTCCCTTCCCCTTTTCCACAGGAACTTCTGTGGTCCAAGGAGCAGTTACACAGCCATATAGAAACCTTTCGGGAAGGGGCTTTATGCGCGCTGGTGAATGATGTGATCATCGGTTCCATGACCGCGCTGATTGTCCAATTTGACCCTGGGCATCCTGATCATACTTGGGCAGAAATTACTGATCATGGATATATCAGAAATCATAATAAAGAAGGCAATACGTTATATGTCGTTGATATTTCGGTGTCTCCTTCTTACCGAAAGGTGGGGATCGGAAAATGGCTGATGCAAACGATGTATGAACTGACGGTTTCAAAGCAGCTTGAACGTTTGCTGGGTGGCGCTCGAATTCCTCGTTATCATAAATATTCGCATGAACTTACCGCTGAGCAATATGTCGAAGCCGTACTAGAGGGAGAAAAGAATGATCCGGTTCTGTCATTTCTGCTTCATTGCGGGCGAGAGCCTGTCGGTGTGGTGAGAAACTATTTGGAAGATGAGGAATCATTACATTACGGCATCTTGATGGAGTGGAAAAACCCATTTTATCAAAAAACGGGCTGCGTGAGCCCGTTTTAAGTGAAATATTCGAGTTTTGCATTAGGGAAATAACGGTCGATATAGGATTCCAGCGTTTCCCGAAGTTCGTGCTCTTCATCCTTCTGGTAGATGTATTTGCCGATGCCGTAGCGTCCCCATTTATAGCGGCGCTTTTCTTCATCAAGTTCTAGTTTTGATTTCGGATAGTTCTTTTCAATCACTCGTTTCGCCGGCTTAGTGAATCGGTGCTGAATCAATTCAAACGTAATATCATGTCTTACGTCTTTCGGCAAAGCGGCGTCCAATTTTTCAAACAGGACCCTGTAACCTTCCTCCCAGCCTTCATGAATATAGATCGGTGCGACGATAAAGCCTAAAGGATAGCCTGCTTTTGCTACCTTTACAGCGGCTTCTATCCGTTTATCGAGAGGAGAAGTGCCGGGTTCAAAATTTTTGATGACATAGTCGGCGTTAATGCTGAATCTGAACCTTGTCTTCCCGTTGTGCTTCGCATCCAGCAAATGATCCACATGATGAAATTTGGTTACAAATCTGAGTTTCCCCAATTCACTTTGCCCGAAGTGTTCAATAGCACGCTTCAGCGTGTGTGTCAGATGGTCGATACCGACGATATCTGATGTACAAGAAGCTTCAAACCTTGTAAAATCAGGGGCCCGTTCTTGCATGTATTCATCCGCTTGATCTAATATTTCTTCCACATTCACATACGTTCTGATATAAGGTTTAGACCCCATCGTCGTTTGCAAATAGCAATAATGGCAATGCCCCATGCAGCCGGTTGCAAACGGGATCGCATATTCAGCCGATGGTTTTGAAGAATCAAATTTCAATGTTTTCCGTACGCCGATGACCAGTGTCGACTTTGCATTTCTGTATTGCTGAAGGTGGTTTTTTCCGGGTATATTCCGCACCTGATTATGTGATGTTGTTTCTCTGATTTCAATTCCCATATGTTCAAATTTATCTCTTAGCTCTTTCCCTAATGGATATTCCAGCGCTCTCGGTTCAATATAAACGAGCTGCGGAACGAACGGGTTCTGCATGAAGCCACATCCTTTTCACTTTTCTTCTGTTACTTTTCTCATACGTAAGTAAGGATATGTGATGCAATGTTTTCCTTGTCATCTGTATTGATCGATATCAAATAGCTGATTATATAGATGTTCCGCTTCTTCATAGCTCGCAAATACGGCATCATCCTCGGCAAGAGGATGATAGGTTTCATATAAAAATAAGGAAAGCTCCCCTTCGTGATATGGATGATGCACAACTTCCGCTTCCTTTATATGCGCAACATTTGCAGCGTGGGGATTCCGATAAATCACATACACTGTATCACCCGCGTTAAATTCGTTTGACATTCTATCCCTCCTAGTGGGATTATTTTGCCCCGCCTTTCCTCTGAATATGAAAAAAACCAGCAGGGCAAAAGCCCGGCTGGTTTTAGTATTATGAATTAAATGTCTCTTTTACAAACGCGACAACTTCTTCTGTCGTGCTCATTGACAAGATTTTTTCTTTGAATGATTCAGCTTCTTTTTTAGAAAGCTTGCTGATCTGTGTTCTTGCCGGAAGGATAGATGTTGCACTCATTGAGAACTCATCTAAGCCAAGTCCGAGAAGAATCGGAATCGCAATTTCGTCTCCTGCCATTTCACCGCACATGCCGACCCATTTTCCTTCTTTATGAGCAGCTTCGATCACTAGTGTGATCAGGCGGAGAATCGCTGGATTGTATGGCTGATACAGGTATGCAACCCGTTCATTCATACGGTCAGCAGCCATTGTGTATTGGATCAAGTCATTTGTTCCGATACTGAAGAAATCAACTTCTTTGGCAAACTGGTCAGCAATAACTGCCGTTGATGGAATTTCAACCATCATACCGACTTCAATGTCCTCAGAGACAACTTGTCCCGCTTGAACGAGCTTTTCTTTTTCTTCAAGAAGGATTGCTTTCGCTTCTCTAAATTCGTTTACTGTTGCAATCATCGGGAACATGATTTTCAGGTTTCCGTATGTACTTGCACGAAGCAGCGCGCGAAGCTGTGTTCTGAAGATTTCTTGCTCATCAAGGCAAAGGCGAATCGCTCTGTAGCCCAAGAACGGGTTCATTTCTTTCGGAAGCTCCAGGTAAGGAAGCTCTTTGTCTCCGCCTATATCAAGCGTCCGTACGACAACTGATTTTCCTTCCATTCGCTCAAGAACCGCTTTGTAAGCATCAAACTGCTCATCTTCTGTAGGGAGCTGTTCTCTTCCCATGTAAAGGAATTCCGTACGGTAAAGACCTACTGCTTCTCCCCCGTTTTCTAAAACGCCCTTTACATCATCAGGTGTGCCGATATTAGCCGCAAGCTCAACATGATGTCCGTCTTTTGATACTGTCGGTTCATTGACAAGCTTCGCCCACTCAGCTTTTTGAGCCATATAAGCGCTGTGCTTTTCTTCATACTTCTTAACTGTGTCAGCAGACGGATCGATGATGACATCACCGTTAATGCCGTCGACAATGACCGTTACCCCATTTTGGATAGTGCCAGTAGCCGTTTTCGTACCGACGACTGCCGGAATCTCCAATGAGCGGGCCATAATTGCAGAGTGTGATGTGCGTCCGCCGATATCCGTTGTAAACCCTTTTACAAATTCGCGGTTTAATTGCGCCGTATCAGACGGTGTTAAGTCTTCAGCCACAATGATAACCTCTTCGGATATCAGACTCGGGTTTGGTATTTCAACGCCAAGAAGGTGTCCTGTTACACGTTTTGTAACGTCGCGGATATCTGCTGCACGCTCTTTCATATATTCGTTGTCCATTGATTCGAACATGGAAACAAACATTGATGCTGTTTCTTTCAAAGCGAATTCAGCGTTAACTGACTCTGAACTGATTTTTTCTTTAATCGGGTTCAAAAGCTCAGGATCGCTGAGAACTAAGAGATGAGCGGAAAAAATGTCCGCTTTATCCTGGCCAAGTTCTTTTAAAGCATGCTCTTTGATTTTTTCAAGCTCGTCTTTGGAACGAGTGATAGCATCTTCAAAACGGCTTACTTCCGCTTCAGAATCAGAGATGTTTTTCTTTTCAACCGTTAAATCTGGCTCTTCAAGCCGGTACGCTTTCGCAATCGCGATTCCGGCTGAAGCGCCAATCCCTTTTAACTCTTGCATTACTCGCCGAGTCCTTCGCTTTTCATTGTTTCTTCTAAAGCGTTAAGAGCGTCGTTTTCATCAGCGCCTGAAGCAGAAATTGTAATTTCAGCGCCTTTAGCGATTCCTAGAGACATTACACCCATAATTGATTTAAGGTTTACTGTTTTGCCGTTATATTCTAAATTAACATCAGCGTCATATTTGCTTGCAGTTTGTACAAGAACTGTAGCAGGACGAGCGTGAATTCCAGAATCTGCAGTTACTTTGAATGTTTTTTGAGCCATTTTTATCATTCTCCTTTTAACTTAAAGCTATATATTACTTCACAATATTATATCATACAGCCGCACTTGTCATCTGACAAGCACAGCATCTTGAATGCTTACTTTTCAATCTTCACAATATCTTCTTGTTCTCTTTTAACTGAGCCATCTGCCTTGATGCCGACACTTTCTCCCTCAGCAAGGTTCGTAAATACAATCGGTGTCATGAGGGAAGGTACATTCGGCTTCACTGCATCTAAATCTACTTCAAGAAGTTTTTGGCCCGGTTCCACACGGTCTCCTTCTGAGACGAATGACGTAAACCCTTCGCCTTTAAGGCTGACTGTATCGATTCCGAAGTGAATCAAGATTTCTTTTCCGCCGTCAGACTGCAAACCGATCGCATGCTTTGTAGGGAATACGTTCAGTATTTTACCTCTGACAGGAGATACCACGATTCCTTCTGTCGGAAGAATAGCGAATCCGTCACCCATCATTTTTCCTGAGAAGACTTGGTCAGGAACATCAGTAATCGGGTGAATCTCACCAGTGATCGGAGAAACAAAGACTTCCTCGCCAATTTCATTTTGCAGCGGGTCTGCGATGACTTCCTCGACCTGCTGGCTGACTTCTTCTTCAGCAGACGTTCTCGGCTCTGGTCTTGGCGTGCGTCCTGCGATAATATCCTGCATTTGTGTTTTTAAGCCGTCAGAACGCGGCCCGAAAATGGCTTGAATGTTATTGCCGACTTCAAGAACACCTGAAGCGCCGAGTTTTTTCAGACGGTCTTTGTCCACTTTTTTCTGGTCATTCACGGTAACACGAAGCCTTGTGATACATGCGTCGAGGTGCTTAATGTTCTCCTGGTCGCCCATCGCCTGCAAGATTTCGTAAGGCAGATCTCCCGCTTCGCCTTGCTTGCCGGAATCATCAGATTCAGCAGAATCATCCTCGCGTCCCGGCGTTTTCAAATTGAACTTGCGGATGGCGAAACGGAATCCGAAGTAGTAGATCACGGCCAAGCCTAAACCTACAGGAACCACAAGCCACCATGCAGTCCGGTTCGGCAAAATTCCGAATAGGAAATAGTCAATTAAACCGCCTGAGAATGTCATACCGATCTTTACATGTAAAAGCTGCATAACCATAAATGAAAGCCCTGCAAACACACAGTGTATTGCAAACAGGATCGGAGCCACAAACAGGAATGAGAATTCTAGCGGCTCTGTAATACCTGTTAAGAAAGAAGTCAGAGCTGCTGAGCCCATAATACCCGCAACGAGCTTTTTGTTTTTCGGCTTTGCCTCATGATAAATCGCAAGAGCCGCAGCCGGAAGTCCGAACATCATGAACGGGTATTTTCCTGTCATAAATGTACCGGCAGTTAATTGTACACCGTCTTTGATCTGCGCCATGAAAATACGCTGATCTCCGCGGATAATTTCCCCGGCTGCACTTTTGTAGCTAAAGAACTCATACCAGAACGGCGAGTAAAAAATGTGATGCAAGCCGAAAGGAATAAGTGAACGTTCAATCACTCCAAAGATAAATGCAGCAAGCGTTGGATTCGCTTCCACCAAACCTGTTGAGAAGGAATTCAGCCCATGCTGGATCGGAGGCCAGATCACTAACATAATAAGACCGAGAATTAAAGCAGAAATTGATGTCACAATTGGTACAAAGCGCTTACCCGCAAAGAATCCGAGATATTGCGGAAGCTCAATTTTATAAAATTTGTTGAACAACAGCGCTGCCAGTACTCCGACGATAATACCGCCGAATACCCCTGTAGCCAATGTCGGTATGCCTAGCATGTTGACATATGCCGGATGGTTTTCTGTAAAGAATTTGGCTCTTTCTACAGAATCAGAAGGAATGGTTCCGTTTGCAAGGAGAACCGCACTCATCGATACGTTCATTACAAGATATCCGATGATTGCAGCGATCCCGGCAACGCCGTCGCCATTCGCGAGTCCTATGGCAACTCCGACTGCAAAGAGAAGCGGCAGGTTGTCAAAAACGATTTGCCCCGCACTTTCCATTACTCCCGCTACCAGCTGGATATTGTCATTACTTAGGAATTGCAAAACCTCAATCATGTCCTTGTTCTGCATGGCATTCCCAATCGCTAGTAAAATACCCGCCGCAGGAAGAATGGCAACTGGAAGCATAAGAGCGCGCCCGATTTTCTGGAGAACGCCGAATAATGCTTTAAACATAGAATTGACCTCCTCTATTTACTAGTTTGACCTTACAGCGAAAAATCATGACAACGAATTCACGGGCGCAGGCCATCAGTTTAACCGTTTACATTTGCCCTTTTAGACAATAAAAAAGGCATGAGTAAAAGTTGGGTGCGCAAAAGAACGAGAACAAATTCCCGCTTTTTTCCCCTCAATCACTCATGCCTGATCGAATCAGTAACACGTTTTTAAAGGCTAAACTGAAGTGTTATGAAATTTTATTGGTTAATCGGTACAGATGAAGCGTAAGATAGACCGCTTCCGCCTCATGAACTGGTTTTTTCAATGTTTGCTGTAAGATTTTTATCAATTTCCAAGCTGTATTGTAGCATAGCGGATACTCATTTTTCAATAATAACATTAATTTTTCTGGTTCTTTAGTCGGTTCATCCCTTTTGATCCTATCGATGGTAAATCTGATATGACGAATGAGGCGCAGATAATGTACGCTTTCCTTGTTGACCTTCATTTGAAAAGCATCCTCGATAACTTGTACAAGCCGGGCCATCAGCTGGGAATGCTGGTTTACCTCGGAAAGCGGACGATTGGTCAGTGCTGAATGGATATGCAAAGCGATAAATCCGATTTCACCGTCCGGCAGGCTGATCCCCGCTTTTTCATTAATGATCGCCACAACTTCCTCGGCAATTTGGTATTCATCCGGATAGAGTGACTGTGTCTCCATCAGAAATGGGTTTTTCATATCAAACCCTTGCTTCAGCCGTTTAATCGCAAATGCAATATGATCGGTCAAAGCGATATGGATATGTTCATTTAATGAATGGTTCACCCGCTCTGCAATATGAACAATCACATCATTGGAGATATCAACCAAGTTTTCATCTACATAGTCAAGGAGCTTTTTAAACTGCTTTTGTTCTTTCTCATCCTTTAAGATAAACATTTTTTCGTACCCTTTATCTTCAATCATATCAGCTTGTTTTTTTCCAAAGCCGATTCCTTTTCCAATTAGGACAACTTCACTGTATTTATGATGAGAAGCGATTAATACGTTATTATTTAGTACCTTTTCAACTGTAAAGGATCCATTCACGATCCTCAGCTCCTTTGTCATTCAATACATCATATCGTACAAAACGAATGGAAAGCGCGTCAAACCTTTTTTCAACATTCAAGCTAAACAGTCGATCTTTCAATCAGACGGTATTCGAGTACTTTTCTTTCAATCGGCTGGCCTTTAATCCTTTTTTCCAGAAGCATAAAGGCTTGTTTGCCCATTTCTTTTGTCTGTATATCAATTGTGGTTATGCCTAGTGATTGACTGATTTCGTGATTATCAAAGCTTAAAATGGCGAGTTCGTCCGGAACGGCTGTGCCTTGGGCTTTAGCCTCCAGTAAAAGGCCCGCTGATACTTGATCATTGGCTACCAATATCGCCGTCGGCTTCTCCTTCCACTTATTCCATTTATGATACAACTCTTTCCCGTCACAAATCGTAAGCGCTTTCTCCACTATCCAATTCTCAACAAAGGTTTCTCCTATTTCCGCTAGGGCTTCTTTATATGCTTTGATGCGAAAATGGCTGTTCATGCCTTTTTTTCTGGCGAGGCATATCGCAATCTTTTTATGGCCTTTTTCTATTAAATAGTTCAATCCATGCCGGAATGCATCTTGATGAGGAATACTGATCGTTGAAAAAAGACCTTCATTTGAATTCTGGCAAAGCAATAGCGGTCCCTTCCACTCAAGCAGTTCTTCATCAGATATCGCCTTTGAACAGAAGATCAGTCCGTCTACCTGCCGCTGTTTTAATTGTGACAAAGCGAAAATCTCTTTTTCAATTTCATAGTTTGTCTGATACACGGTAAGGTGGACGCCTGATGCAAAAGCCGCGTCGGCAATCCCGGCCAAAAGTTCCGAGAAATACGGCAGTCTGATAGACGGCAGGACCACACCAATCATATTTGAAAAGCCTTTCGATAGGTGAACGGCATGGACATTTCTCGTATATTCCAAGGCTTTCATCGCCTCCAGCACTCTCACTCGCTTCTCTTCGCTCACATAGGGATGATCATTTAACACTCTTGAAACCGTCGTAATGGAAACACCGGCTTTATTCGCAATTTCTTTAATATTAGCCATAACTTCCCTTCTTTCTTTTTTCCCTTGATCTGGAATGCGTTTCATACAATACGATAAGAGCGTACTCTGCTTACGGAAAGGGGAAGAAACAAATGGGATTCTTTATTTTAATCGGTTTATGTATCACAGTGCTTGTCGGAAGCTGTCTCGCTCTTCAGCCGCTTAAACAAAAACAGGAAATAAAGCCATTTAAGACATTTGATGATTTTTTCATTTAAGACATCAGTGTCCTTATCATTAAGTTTATTCGATTTTTTGCAGATAAAAAAGGACTTTTTCGTGAACAAAGTCCTTTTTTATTTTGTGATCATCATTTATGGCAAAATCGTTAATTCTTTCGGGTAGCGGGTCAGTGCTGTCGCTCCCTCCTCTGTGACAAGCACGTCATCTTCAATGCGCACTCCGCCGATGTCCGGCACATAAATGCCCGGTTCAATCGTATAAACCATGCCCTCTTGGATGATTGAATCATTCGCTTGGCTCATAGACGGGTACTCGTGGACGGAAATTCCAAGACCGTGCCCGAGGCGGTGTGGGAAATAGTCTCCGTAGCCGGCTTTCTCTATTATGCCGCGGGCCTTTAAATCCAGGTCGCCGATTCTGACACCGGGTTTGCTCAATTCGATGGCGGCTTTTTCCGCTTTCAGCACCGTATGGTAGATTTCCTCTTGTTTCGGACTGATTGTTTGATAAGCAAAGGTTCTCGTAATATCTGAACAATAGCCATCAAGAATGACACCTAAATCAAATAATACAAAATCGCCTTTTTTCAATTTTGCCGTTCCCGGATTGCCGTGCGGCTGCCCTGATTTTTCCCCAAACAATACCATCGTGGAAAAAGACATTCCTTGAATCCCTTTTTTCTTCAATTCAAATTCAATCTGGGCGAGAACTTCCATTTCGGTAATTCCTTCACGTAAAGCTGATACACCGATCTCAACGCCGTAATCAGCAAGCTTTGCCGCTTCTTGCAGCTTTTTGATCTCTTCTTGATCTTTCACAAGCCTGAATTGATTCAGCGTTTCTTCCGCTGACACAAATTCCGCTCCGCCCACAGCCTGCTTCAGCTGCTCTGCACGGGAAAGCGATATTGAATCCTTTTCCACTGCAAGTGTATCGATCGTGATCTTCCGTTTTTTCAAAGCTGTCTGGATGAGCGCCCAAGGGTCCTCGTGATCGGCATACCCGATGATTTCATGTTCCCACCCGGCACTGCGCGCTTGCCCGGCTTCCATCCCCGGACAAATGAAAAAAGGCTCCTCATCCTGAAAAATAAACAAGCCCATCAATCGTTCGTGCGGCTCTGTATAAAAACCGGTTAAGTAAAATACATTTTCTTTTGTATGTATGAATGCTGAAGTATGCCCTTCCTGCTTTAGCCATGAAGAGACACGCTGAATTCTATCCAATTTTATTCCTCCCCGCTTCAGGTAATGTTCTTATCTATTGTATCAGTTTTAAAAGCTCCTTGCCTTTTTGAAGAATCACAATTGCATTTTATTTCCTTTTCTTGATCTTGTATACTGTTAACAGACGAATGATGCAGGGAGATGTTCGATTTGCTTATCAATTTTTTGAAAAGGAAAGCGGTCGTATTATTGACCATTTTAGGAATTTCAGCCCCGCTGATCAGCGTAAAATGCATCGATTATTATTACTATAGCTTCATTATAGGCTGCGCTGCCGGATTTGTTTGCTGCAGCCTGGCATTTATTCTTGTCTTAAAGCGTCCGGATGCTGAAAAAAACCGGAAAATATAGAGCTTGATATAAAAAAACAGCAGCCCATATGGGACCGCTGTTTATGACTTTAACAGCCTTAAACCATTTAATATAACAAGAATTGTGCTTCCCTCATGACCGATGACACCAAGCGGCAATTCCATCACCTGCAAAAAGTTAGCGCAAATGAGCAAGCAGATAACCGTCAGCGAAAACACGATGTTTTGCTTAATGATACGGTTCATTTTTCTGGATAAGCGGCACATTTTCGCAAGTTTTTTTAAATCATTTTGCATTAATACCATATCTGACGTCTCAAGAGCGACATCCGTTCCGCCGCCCATCGCGATGCCGATGTCAGCCGTCTTCAAAGCAGGCGCGTCGTTGATACCGTCTCCGACCATTGCAATAATGCCGTATTCTTTTTTTAACCTTTTGATTTCCTCTACCTTTTGATCCGGCAGGCATTCTGCCGCGACAGTTGTGATGCCTGCTTCTTTCGCTATGGCTTCAGCCGTTTCTTTTTGGTCTCCCGTCAGCATTGCGGTTTTGATTCCCAAGCTGCCCAGTTCATACAAGACCTCTTTTGCTTCAGACCTGATTTGATCCTTGAGGGCAATGCATCCGGCAATGCTGTTGTCTTTTTTGATAAATACAATTGTATTGCCTTTGTCTTTTAAGTCTGATGCAGATTGTTCGATAAATGCATCCGCCATGTCATCTCCGATAAAACCAGCTTTTCCGATCTTCCATTTTGAGCCGAACACAGAGGCCATAACACCAAAGCCAGATTCCTCGTCAATGGATATGTAGCCCGACTGATTGACGCCCCTGTTTTCCGCGTATTCTGTAATAGCCTTTGCCAGCGGATGGCTTGATTGTTTTTCAATGGCATAAACGGCCTCCAGCACTTCAGCCTCGTCATGGCCTTCTGCGATTCTGACAGCTTCCACAGCCGGACGGCCGCGTGTCACGGTACCGGTCTTATCAAAGGCGATCATTTGAACTGTACCCAATTGTTCAAGGAACACGCTTCCCTTTACAAGTAAACCGTTTCGCGCTCCGTTCGAGATAAGCGAAAGCGCCGCGGGCATAATGGAAGCAACAAGCGCGCACGGTGACGCGACAACCATAAATACCATCGCGCGGTAAAAGGTTTCACTCCAGCTCCAGCCTAAAGCAAAATGGGGAACAAATAAAAGCAAGCCGACCACAATAAGCACGCCTTTTACATAGGCATTTTCAAACCGCTCGATAAATGCCTGTGTCGGTGATACACTGCTTTGCGCGGATTCCACCAGTTTAATAATCTTTCTGAAAAGAGAATCCTCATTCGATTTTGTCACACGGACAGTCAGTGACCCGTTTCTGTTCACTGTTCCCGTAAATACTTCATCACCGGCCGTCTTTTCAACAGGCATGGCTTCTCCGGTTAACGCAGATTCATCCAAGCTGGTTGAACCGGTCTCAATGATCCCGTCCGCCGCCACGCGCTCTCCCGGTTTAACCACGATGATGTCACCCGTCATTACATCTGTGACAGGTACCCTTTTGACCTCGCCGTTTACGATAAGGCTTGCTTCCTCAGGTTCAAGCTTCATTAATGAGGTTAAATCTTTGCTGCTTTTGTTCATCGTGTATGTTTCCAACGCTCCGCTTAAGGAAAAAATAAAAATTAAAATGGCACCCTCTGCCCAGTAGCCGATGATCGCAGAACCGATTGCCGCAAATATCATCAGCAGCTCTACATTTAACATTTTTGATTCAATCGTATCCTGAATTCCTTCTTTCGCTTTAGCAAATCCTCCGATCGCAAATGCCAGCAAATAGAGAATAACAGATAAAACAGAGTGTTGATGGAGAATCCATCCTGCTAAAATAAGAGCGCCGGAGACAAGGGCTGCAATCAGTTCCGCATGCTGTGTCCAATTGCTTGCCCGCTGCTCGGTTTTTAATTCCTGCTGCGAGTCGTTTTGTATAATAACTTGTTCATTCATGTTGAATCCCCCTCTCTAATTGAGAACGCAAATCATCTTCATTTCCCTTATAAAAACAAAATTGCCGCCCAAAAGGCAGCTTATGGTGAGTGATTTCATATGTCTTTTACTATTATAGCACGACAAAGCATAATTTCAATTATAATTATTTTAATTTCTTTTTGATAATAATTATCATTAGCGATTTCATCCTGTTGGTATGATATATGAAAAAAAAGCTGAAAGGGCTACCCTCTCAGCTTTTATTCTTGCGCCCATTCTTTTAGCTGCTCCGCCGTCATCGGCCCGACAGCTGTTTTTTCAATTTCCCCCTTTTCATTGAGTAAAAAAGAGGTCGGAATGGTCACGATATGGTATGTCTTCATTAAATCGCCTTGTGAATCAAGCACGACCGGAAACGTCAGCTTGTTCGCTTCGATAAAGTCGACTACAGCCTGTTTATTTTGTTCGGCATTCACCAAATTAACTGTCACAAGCTGAACGCCGCCAGCTTGTTGTTCTTCATAAAAGGACTGGAACTGAGGCAGTTCCTTTTTACAGGGCGGACACCAGGATGTCCAAAAATGAAGGATTGTTTTCTGCCCTTTATGCGGGATTGAAATATCGTCTCCTTCAATGGTTTTCATTAAAAACACCGCAGGGACCGACCGTTTTTCAGCTGTCGCCTCAGGAAGCCACGAGAATATGGCAACCATAACAAGGGATGCGATTAAGGTAAAACGCTTCGTCAACATGTGATCTTCCTTTCATGCTTTTGAATAGCTTACCCTGCTTTTGCGAATGTATGATGGTCAGCGGCTTTCAATTCGCGGGGATCTGTTTCCTCCCGTAAGAAAAATAGATACACCGAGCCCTTTGCAAATCGTCGTATAGTGAAGGCTTGTCACCAAGATCATTCCTGTATTCATCCCGAGAATGATTCCAAGCATTTGCAGATTCTCCATGGAGCCGAGCACATACATCATGCTAAGCCCGACAATGTGGCTCCATACGTTATGGTAAAAGGCTTCCTTTACAAATCCCATGCCGATTAAGCAGGCTTGCAGCGGCATGACAAACAAATGAAAGAGGAAATACGGCCACAGCAGCTGTAAATAGTATTGCGCCTCTGGTGAATGAAAAAAAAGATGGGTGAGCGGCCCGGCAAACTGAAACATCACCCAGACAGCCGGAATACCGTAGCCGAGCGTAATGAAAATCGACTGCTTCAGCCGTTTTAAGACAATGTCATATTGAGACAGCGCATAGGCTTCTGAAATACTCGGGATCATCACAACCATTAAGGAATGGCCGATAAAAGCCGGAAACGAGCCAATTGTCACGGCAACTCCGGCAAGCATGCCATATTGGTCTATCGCCGTTGTACCCGCAACGCCTGCGGCTAAAAGCGCTCCTTTTACCAAAAAGGGTTCAATGGCATTTGTCACAGCGTGAAAAATCCTTAATCCTGTCGTCGGAATCGAAACGGCAAGCAGTCTTTTTCTGACATCCTTTCCCCGAAGATGGATATGCTGCTGTCCGGAAAGCGCCCGCCGCGCAAGAATAAATTGTGTATATAAGTACACAAACACGACGACATCACTCGCAACAAGGACAAACAAAGAAATGAGCACCGCCGTATCGATTTCAAAGGAATACCATTGAAAAAAGATAAACAAACACAGCAGCTGAATAATTTTTTTCATTACATTCGCAGCAGCGATTTTGCCCATCTTTTGTACACCCATAAAATACCCTCTGGCGATCGAGGTAAAGGCGACAACAGGGATCAGCCCTATGACAATTCCCTTAATAAACGGATGATACGTGTTAAACACCGGAATAAACGGAAGTGCAATGCTTGCAGCGGTGGTGGAAAAGGCAGTGAATACCGCTGTCATTCTAAACGCGTGCCTCAGCATACTTTCATGAAGCTTCGGATTCGATTCTGCAATGAATTTAGAAATGGAGATCGGCAGCTCCAGGCTCGCGATGACAATGACTAAAAAAATCGTAGGCAATATACTCATATAAAGCCCCATTCCATGCTCGCCCAGTTCCCGCGCCAAAATCATATTCACGACAAATTCAAGGCATTCAGCGAAAAAAGCGGCAATAGATAAAAGAATGATCCCTTTTACAAATCGATTCATGGTGTCTCCCCTTGTCTCTCGTTCTAACAACATCATATGAGACAAGTCCAAAAATTATTTTCATTTTTATGTAACCATATAAAAAAAGCATAGCTGAGACAAAAAGCCCCCTCTATGCTTACATGGCAAAAACGTGCTTGCCGATTCTTTCAATTACTTTTCTTGAACGAATCCAATCGTCTGATGCCGTCTTTGGATTATAAAAGAAGATGGCTTCTGTTTCTCTGTTCTTATCTGACAATACCTCTTCCGCTGCTTCAATTGAATCTTTGTCAGCCTTTTGATTGATGCTTCCGTTTGCCACCGGTTCAAAAGCATTTTTTTGATAAATGACGCCTCTTATTGTGTCAGGGAAGCCGCGCTCCTCCGTCCGGTTCAGCACTACGCTGGCCACAGCGACCTTGCCTTTGTAGGATTCACCTTTCGCCTCAGCATGAACGAGGCGGGAAAGCAGTTCTTTTTCCGACTGGGAATATTTTCTTTCTGCTTTCTCTTTAGGATGAGATGATGTCTCGATTGAATTTGGTTTTTCTTTCTTTTCAGTGCGTGCTGATAGCTTGATCGGCTTTACTTTTTTCTTATCCTTATCAGCAGACAGTGACGGGAAAGATTCTTCTTCATCGTTATTTATATGTGTAAGCAATTGCTTGGCTTCAGGCTTCGTCTTCTTTGTCAGCATAAGTGAAGCTTGTGCATGCTCAATTTTAGTTGCAGGCATAAAACATAGAAGAAAAACAGCCAAGGCAGCAAATTTTGTTGTCATACAGTTTCCTCCTTAAAGTGCTCAAAAAACACTCCACTACCTTAACAAGAGTTGAAATCAAATTCACGGATAAAGATTTTCCAACTCTCCCAAACAGCAATCAGGATGGAATATACTATATGACAAACTGCTTTTTACCAAGAAAACCGCTTGTTTTCTCATAAATAAAACCAACAAATTCCTTAATCATCCATTTTTAGAAATTTACATTTTAGTTACAATTATTACAATAAGAACATCAAATGTCATGTCTGCCGTAAAATCTAAAAAGGCTTCTCAAAAATTGAGAAACCCTTTAACTTCTCGGCTCTTGTAAATATTGAAATACCACATCTCCGCCTTGCTGGGCGATCCCCCGAAAATGTTTAAAATCTTCCTGTTGAGATAAAATCGCTCTGAATGCTAAAAAATGCTCCTTCTGCACTCTGAGCTCGTGAATATCGCCGGTGCGCAGCAGGTTAATCTGGTCTGTCATATCTTCGGGCATCAACCGAAATTCCCCCTTTTCGATCTGTTTAACGAAAATCAATATACCATCTTTGCGCTGAGAGAACAATTACCACGGGAGATAAACCCCATATTGCTTTACTTCTTAAAGAAAATATTGCAAAATACTTTCAATAGGAATTATTATGTTAAAGGAGAGGAAGCTAGTGAAAATCGCAAAGGTTGGAAATGTCATTGAATTTAAAAATGGATTAACCGGTGTCGTCGAAAAGGTAAATGAAAATTCTGTTATCGTAGATGTTACCATTATGGATAACTATCGGGATTTGGAATTAGATTCACTCACAGTCGTCAATCACAAAAACTATAAGATTCTCAGAGACTCCTATTAACTTCTCCTTTTTCTTTACTGCAAATCAACTGAAACTGCACGACGAACCAAATAACACCTTACATATATCATAGCTTTCCCAAAAAGCTGCCTGGCCGGCAGCTTTTTCAACTTTCCCTTTGGAGGCTGACAGCTTTGGTTATTCGACCTGTTCTTCCCTCAGATGCAGATTCACTGCTTGCGCTGTTTAAGCAGCTTGATCAAGAAACGGATTTTATGCTGTACGAACCAAATGAGCGGACAACAACTTCTCTTCAGCAAAAAGCATTTATTGAATCTATCGGAAAAAAAAGAACTTCCGCTCTATTTATTTCCGTCTGCGGCGAGAAGCTAACCGGGTTTGTTCTTATAATCGGTTCTGCGGCCAACAGGCAAAAACACGTTGCCCGCATCGTCATCGGCGTTTTAAAAAATAACAGCGGACAAGGCACAGGTTCAAAGCTTCTTCAGCAAGCAATTGCCTTTGCAGAACAAAAACAATTGAAAAAGCTGGAGCTGACGGTTATGACACATAACAAACGGGCGGTACACCTTTACAAAAAGCACGGGTTTATAATAGAAGGCACTAGAAAAAAATCACTTATAATTTCCGGCGAATATGCGGATGAATATTTTATGGGGAAAGACTTAACAGAAGGTGATTCCGACTGAAACAAAAAAACGCCGCTCTGTTAAGTGGCGTTTTCCATTTCTGCTTCTGCCAGTTCCGTGATCTCGACAAAAAAATCACTGACCTTGTCTGCATGATAAAGGTTAGTCATGGACGTCGAGTAATTTGTGATCGTTCCCCAAAAGAGCACCTCTTGCTTCGGGACCTCTACCTTAAACGTCTGTTCATATAATAGAACAGCGATATCATGATACGCTTCGCTCGTGACCTTTAAGACAAATGAAATTTTATGTCTCTTTCGCCCGGATGCTTTTACTTCCTGATATTGACAGACCTTAAGCGGCACACTGTTTAACAGCAATGTGGTCACCATCGTCATCCCTCCCGTCTTGTAAAGGGCATCTTAACACACACACTTCCCGTTAACAATTGATCAGCATGATGCAAACAGACAGACGGCGGTTCACCCTTTCTACAACTTATCTTGTGTGAAACCTAATTCTTTCAGCGCCTGCTGCAGCGTTGCACGGGTTTTAATATCCCCAAAATCTAAGCCAAGACTCACAATCGTCTGGGCGATTTCCGGGTGGATTCCTGTAATCATTGCTTTTATACCCGTTAATCTTAAAGCATTCACAATATGAAAAATTTGATCGGCTACCATCGTATCAATAAGCGGCACGCCGGATACGTCTAAAATAATATGTTTCAGCTTCAGGCGGGCGCCCTCATTCAATGAAATGTCCATGATTAATTTTGCGCGGTGTGTATCAATTGCACCGACTAAGGGAATGACCGCTATTGTTTCGGCAACCGGCACCACTGTTACAGATAGTTCTTCAAGCGCAGTATAAGCAATTTTCATTAATCTATTGTTATGCTGCTCATATACTTCCCCGATAATGCTGCTGACCTTATCAAATAACGGGTCCAGCATTTTAGATACGTCAAGCATCGTAATGGCAGCAAACTTCCTTTGTTCTAATTCTTCCGTGAATACATTCCAAATAACGGTTCGGTAAAAAGAGATTGCTCTTAATGATTCACTCAATGATACATTAAGCCGTATGAACATTTCCCCAGTCTGTTTACTCCATTCCGAGATTCTTTCTGTGACTTCCTGCATATCCTGATACAACGCCTGGCCTAAATAAGTGATTAATTGTTCTCTATATGTAATTCCAGGAAGCGCTTGTCTGTCCTCTTCTAATCTGCGCCCTAAACTGTTTATCTCGATATCAGCAACATTCCGAGCCAAGGCTTCTTCATATTGCACGATTTTTTCCCCTATATATTTCAACTCGTCCTTCATTCGATTCAAATCCTCTCTTATTTGCCTATGTTAAATATAATATATCTGCCGGTAATTACAACTACAATACATAAAGATTTCCCAAACGCTTTACAAACATACGTTCGATACTTTATAATGAAACAGACGAGCTGCCATCCAGCACCCGTCTTGTAATGGCATAGCGACGAGCTGAATTCCCCAAATTCACTCGTCTTTTTTTACTCAGGTTCGATGGGTTTCAGTTGAAATTCAATACACATAAAAACCCCGCCTAAAAAGACGAGGTTGCGGTTTCACTATATACTCCGAATCATACATGCTTCAATCAACGATTATCAATCGTCTCCGGATACAAATCATGATTCATCATCCGGTACTCGGCCATCTTCTCATACTTCGTTCCCGGCTTTCCATAGTTGGTATACGGATCAATGGAAATTCCGCCTCTTGGAGTGAATTTCCCCCAAACTTCAATGTAGCGGGGGTCCATTAATTCAATCAAATCATTCATAATGATGTTCATGCAGTCTTCGTGGAAGTCTCCATGGTTTCTGAAGCTGAACAAGTACAGTTTTAATGATTTGCTTTCAACCATTTTTTCATCAGGAATGTAGCTGATATAAATCGTTGCAAAATCTGGCTGGCCTGTTTTCGGGCATAATGATGTAAATTCAGGACAATTGAATTTGACGAAATAATCGCGATTGACGTGCTTATTCGGGAAGGACTCCAGCACATCTGGCGCGTATTCGAATAAATAGTTTGTTCCTTGGTTTCCAAGCAGTGTGACACCTTCTAATTCTGATTCTTTTCTTGTCGTCATATTCCTCTTCCTTTCTATTAAACTCCGCGTTTGTTTCCCCATAACAGGGTGTGCAGCTGCGGAAGGACTCTGACAAGGTTAAGCTCCGCATCCGCGGCTACCTTATCAACGAGTGTTTCATATTTTCCAAGCAAATGAGTGATCAATGATTGATCGTCTGTTGTGTGCACATTATCATTTCCTACTTGTAAATAAAGCGGAATGTCAGGATAGCGCTTATGAACGGTTTTTGCGTAATCAAGATCTCTATCATTAAAAATGACAACCTTCAGACTGACCGCACGGAGCCTATTTTCGTCTTTTAGCGACGTCAGGATATGATCAAGCTTCTTAAAGTCAGTCGTCATTCCTGAACTCGGCGGTTTTGGAGAAATCGTCAGGTCATCAATCAAAGTGAACCACTCCTGATAGACCGTTCCTTGCGTTTCCAGAGCTGTGCGTATGTTTTGTTCCTTCAAAAGCGTGATAAACGAGTCAAGCTGCTTTAACAAGGCGGGGTTTCCGCCGGAAATGGTAACGTGGGAAAAGGCGTCTCCCCCAATTTCCTTTAGTTCAGAATAAATATCCTCCGCTGTCATCCAGCGTATATCTTTTTTCGCCGATCCGTCCCACGTGAAGGCCGAGTCACACCAGCTGCATGAATAGTCACAGCCGGCGGTGCGGACAAACATGGTTTTCTGTCCGATGACCATGCCTTCCCCTTGTATCGTCGGGCCAAAAATTTCTAAAACGGGAATTCCTTTAGCCATTCAAACCACCCTTTTTCGGACGGTAGACACAGTAGCTTGTCGGTGTTTCTCTGACAAATACCTGGACGCAGGCCGGTTTATTTGCAAGTGTTTCTAAATAGGATTGAACCTTATTATAAATGGTTTTAGCCACTACTTCTGTAGTCGGCAGGGAATACGGATCATCGTTCGAAAATTCATCATGATCATTTAATAACGTATGATCATATGACCCGTGCACCAATTTTTTCAGCACACTGAAATTAACAAGAAAACCTGAATCGTCCAGTTCATCCCCGGCTACGGTAATATTAACGGTATACGTATGCCCATGAACTCTGCTGCATGCGCCCGCACTTTCTCTTGGAATAAAATGCGCCGCAGAAATATGCATGTCTTTATTCAGTTCAAATGAATAAGGGTGCTGGGCCTGTGGATAAATTTGAGAAATCAATTACTTCCGCTCCCCTTTCATTTCCATATATTCTTCATAGCCTTTATTGCGAAGCAAACATGCCGGACATTCGCCGCAGCCGTCCGCAATAATGCCGTTGTAGCAAGTCAGTGTATTGTTTTTTACAAAATCAAGCGCGCCAAGCTCATCGGCAAGCTTCCAAGTTTCCGCTTTATTCAGCCACATCAGCGGTGTATGAATGACAAACGGTTTCTCCATCGCCAAGTTGACTGTAACATTGCATGATTTTACGAATTCATCGCGGCAATCAGGATATCCGCTGAAGTCTGTTTCACAAACGCCTGTAATGATATGGCGCGCTCCGATTTGATAAGCGAGTATAGAGGCGAAAGATAAGAATACAAGGTTGCGCCCCGGAACAAACGTCGATGGAAGCTCGCCGTCCTTGGCTTCAATCTCGATGTCATCTCTTGTCAAGGCGTTCGGTGCAAGCTGATTTAACAATGACATATCAAGCAGATGATTTTTCACACCAAGCTCTTCTGCAATAGCTTTCGCCACGTCAATTTCCTGCTGATGCCGCTGATTATAATGAAACGTCACGGTTTCTACTTCTTCAAATTCCTTTAAAGCCCACAGTAAGCATGTGGTGCTGTCTTGTCCTCCGCTAAACACAACGATTGCTTTTTCTTTTTTCATAATTCCTCTCCTTCTCCGTAAATAAATCTGAGCGAGAGACAGCACGGTTTTCCAATAAAAAAGCACCTTTTCTATGGAAAGGCGCCCTAAAAAACATAAAAAAGACCGTATCCAAGGATACAGTTCGTCCTTAGTTTTTTATAGAGGGTGTAGCTAGAACCTCTCCCGCATGATGTACGGATTTTCTTCAATTTTTTCACTTATGCTATCTTACCATAATGATGTTTTTATTGACAATAAAAAAAAGACAGCTTAAGAGAAGCCTGTCTTATTTTTTCGCTTCTTTTCTATTCTTAAAAGGGAAAAACATAATCATGAGACCAAAAAGCACAAAAAGCGCCGGCCAATACACGGACATTGATAAAGCCCATTGATATGTAACAATAAAGCAAAGAGCAGTTAGAACAAGGATAGTGATCGGGATGAAAAGTTCATTCCTCCTGCCGCCAAACAGCCATAGCTCAAACAGGCCTAATGCAACGGCTAATAAATAGACGGGCCAGGTTACACCTGCATAAGCCCAATCAGTCGATGTTTCAAAGAAAAACAAGCAGCCCGATACGAGCAGAATGCCGCCGGGCACAAGCATGCCCGCTTTTTCCTTGATGTGTTTTGAGCTGAAGACCGCCGCATGAAATACAATAGAGATGACAATCAGCACAGCCGGCCACATCTCTTCATACGCTTCTTCATTATAATAGCTAAGTACACTGGAAGTTCCAATAAGCAAAATGATGCCGATTGAAATCAACAAGCCTTTTTTCCTTCCGCCAAACAGCCATAATTCAAACAATCCAAAAGCTGCAGCAAAAATGTAAGCCGGCCATGTGATTTCTGAATAGGCCCAGTTCACAGACGTTTCAAATACAAACAAACAGCTCAATACGAGCAAAATGCCGCCGGGTAACAAAAGTCCTACTCTCCGTTTTCCATGACGAAATGCACTGGCATGAAGCGCAATTGATATGATGAACAGACCGGCAGGCCAAACACTTTTAAAAAACACGCCGCCAAACAGGCCGCCGAAGCTGACAGCTCCAATGAAAGTGAGTATGCCGGCCGGTATCAAAAGCTGCGCTTGTTTTCCGCCGAACAGCCACAGTTCGAATAACCCCAATGCCGGTGCGAGTAGGTATACAGGCCAAGTCATGCCGGAATACACCCAACCTGTTGACGTTTCGAAAAAAAATAAACAGCCGAGCACAAAGGTAATGCCGCCAGGGACAAGCAAACCTGCTTTATCCGGCCGTTTTCCGGTAAACACAAAACCAGCGTGAAAACCGACGGCAAGAATAATAAAAATGACAGGCCATATCGAGGAAGCGGATAAATGGATGAAACCCGTCATTTGCATGAAGAAAATAATTCCGATAAAGATCAAAAACAGCCCAAAAAGAAAACGGCGCTCTTTCATATTAAAAACTCCTTTCATAACTTTCCAGCTCATTATACGTGATATTTTACTCACATTGAGGAAAAGAAAGGAACAATTTATAAAAAAGTAAGATTTAATATCGAGCAACAGGCTTATTTTTGAGGAATTTTTTTATACACAAGGGCTCCGATAAATGCAAGGCTCACATAACCGAATAGCGGATAAATCGTTGATATCAGTTTTCCGTAGCCAATTTGACTGGTCAAGTAAGCCGTAAGCATAATACCGGCAAATATATATTTGCTTTTTATATGAAGAAAGCTCTTCATTTGCTTTTCCAGCCCATACAAATTTCCAATAACCGAAGTGAAAACTTCGCCAAAAATAATAAACAAATAGATGATGTGTACTGAACGGGCAACTAAGAAAACCACTTGAGCCATTGGGATATCGTATAATAAAACATCCGGCAGAACTGAGAGAGACAAAAAACTTGCCGCAAGCACCATTGTCAGCATGACCCCGCCAAGCAAAGCCCCTTTTTTGATCACCCGCTCGGAGGGAATCTCATTAGCCAGCGGGACAAGAACAGCCTGTGCCAGCGACAGGTTTAAAGCGCCGTAAGACACTGCGGACAAAAGCCAGTCCCATTTGTGCGGCCATACCCATTCAACAGCGCTCCTCGTCTCACTAAAAATAAAAGAATCGGCCACGACAATCATGGAAAATAAAATCAGCAGCGGGACAACAAATACATTAACACCGAATATTCCTTTAACTCCCGTTGTCATGACAAACAGGCTTAATCCGATTGTGATCAGCATGCCTACCTGGGTGGACATGCCAAGCTGTTCCTCAAAAATCGCCCCGGCCCCAGACAGCATGACAGAAGTGACGCCAAGCAGCACAAATAGCATAAACACATTGATAACTCGTCCGGCCTGGGCGCCGAACAAATAAATGTTCATTTCTTGATAAGACTTCGCATTGATCCGTTTAGAAATAATCATCATCTTGGCACCTAGAAACGTAAACATTCCCCCGCTTACTAAGATTCCGAACAGACCGGGCCAGCCAAATTTCAAAAAGAACTCAACAATTTCCCTTCCGGTGGCAAAACCCGCGCCCACTACCGTCCCTACATATACAAATGCAAGTTGACATGCAGATCCTTTTGATTGTCCCATCGCTTCCCTCCGCACCAACCACAAATTTATTCCGCATCATTCTTTATACCCTATGAGACAAGTTCCTTGAAAAGAAGAAAAAATGATGTTTTACTGTATAAACCAGCTGAAATCACCAGTAAGCAAAAAGCTTGAAAGACGAAAAAAGTCCGAGTATACTAATAATCAAAGATGGTCAAACAATAGACCTTTTTTCTTCATCTATTTGGTCAAAAATAGTCAAACTCTACTTCTTGTTTATCTTGGCTAAAACGGCTGACATTTGGATGGAAGCAAAAAGCTTGAAAGTCAAAAAAGGTCAGAGTATACTATTAGTCAAAGTTGGTCAAATAACAGACCTTTTTTTCTCATTCATTTGGTCAAAGATAATCAAACTTTCTAAGGAGGTTTTGGCAAATGCGTTGTCAACACTGTCAGAAAAACGAGGCGACGATTCGCCTTAACATGCAGATCAATTCCGTTCAAAAACAACTGGTTTTATGTGAAACTTGTTATACAGAATTAACCCGTAAACCATCTATGAGCATGGGGCCGCAATCTTTCGGCTTTCCATTTGAACAAGGTTTCTTTCAACAAAAAGATCAAGCCGCACAACAATCCGGCGGGAAAAAAGGATTGCTTGATGAACTGGCCCAAAATGTCACAAACGGTGCGAGAGCGGGACTCATTGACCCTGTAATCGGACGCGATGATGAAGTGGCGCGGGTGATTGAAATATTAAACCGCCGAAATAAAAATAATCCGGTTCTCATCGGGGAACCCGGTGTAGGTAAAACGGCGATTGCAGAAGGGCTCGCTCTCAAAATCGCAGAAGGCGATGTTCCGAATAAATTAAAAAACAAAGAGCTATATTTGCTTGATGTTGCCTCGCTTGTCGCCAATACCGGTATCAGAGGGCAATTTGAAGAAAGAATGAAACAGCTGATCACCGAACTGAAAGAGCGTAAAAATGTTATTCTTTTCATCGATGAAATCCATCTTCTCGTCGGTGCAGGCTCTGCCGAAGGATCAATGGATGCCGGCAATATATTGAAACCGGCTCTTGCCAGAGGCGAGCTGCAAGTCATCGGAGCAACGACATTAAAAGAGTACCGTCAAATAGAAAAAGATGCAGCGCTGGAAAGACGTTTTCAGCCTGTTATGGTGCAGGAGCCTTCCATTGATCAGGCGATCAGCATCCTAAAAGGTATTAAAGATAAATATGAAGCATATCACGGCGTCACATTCAGTGATGAAGCGATCAAAGCTTGTGTCACTTTATCGTCCCGCTATATTCAGGACCGCCATCTGCCGGATAAAGCCATTGACCTGTTAGACGAAGCCGGATCAAAGGCAAATCTTCTAATTGATGAGATGAATCACGAGGATGCAGCTGCACGGCTGACTGCTATCGAGGCAGAGAAAGCAAAAGCGCTTGAAGAAGAAAACTACGAACTGGCTGCAAAGCTTCGCGACGAAGAAGAGGCACTTGAGGAAAAACTCAAAACATCGTCTGCCCGTTCAGCTATTACAGTGAACGCTGAGCACATTCAAGACATCGTAGAACAAAAAACAGGCATTCCAGTCGGAAAACTGCAATCTGATGAACAAACAAAAATGAAAGAACTTGAAGCAAAACTTCATGAACGTGTCATCGGACAGGAAGCGGCCGTTCAAAAAGTGGCAAAAGCGGTAAGAAGAAGCCGCGCCGGACTGAAGTCAAAAAACAGACCTGTCGGAACGTTTCTCTTTGTAGGCCCGACAGGCGTAGGGAAAACCGAGCTTTCTAAAACACTTGCAGATGAGTTATTCGGTACGAAAGACTCCATTATCCGTCTAGATATGAGTGAGTATATGGAAAAACACGCTGTATCTAAAATCATCGGTTCACCGCCAGGATACGTCGGACATGATGAAGCCGGTCAATTAACTGAAAAAGTGCGCCGCAATCCATACAGCATCGTTTTGCTGGACGAGATTGAAAAGGCTCATCCGGACGTACAGCATATGTTCCTGCAAATCATGGAAGACGGACGCTTAACCGACAGCCAGGGCAGAACAGTGAGCTTTAAAGACACCGTCATTATTATGACAAGCAATGCGGGAACTGGCGAAAAACAGGTAAAAGTCGGTTTTCAATCAGAAGAATCGGCCATTAAAGAACAAACACTGATTGATTCACTCAGCATGTTTTTCAAACCTGAATTTTTAAACCGTTTCGACAGCATTATCGAATTCCATGCTCTCCAAAAAGAGCATCTGGTCAAAATCGTCACTCTGCTTTTAAGCGAGCTTGAAGAAACATTGGCAGAACGCGAAATCGACTTACACGTCACAAATGAAGCAAAAGAAAAAATTGCGGAGCTTGGCTACCATCCTGCATTCGGCGCACGTCCGCTCAGAAGAACCATTCAAGAATCGATTGAGGATGAAATGACAGATCTGCTGCTGGAAGATTCTCACATTAAAGGTTTTAACGTGATTGTGGAAGATAACAGCATTAAAGTACAAGCAAAATAAAAAAGAACGGTTTCCGTTAAAGGAAACCGTTCTTTTTTTGCAAACTCCATCCCTCGCCCTGACAGAATTTAAAGCCCCCTGCCTCCCTCCTTTACACTTTCAGGTTTATATATGATGAACAATTTTGTTTACTATTATATGAAGAAAGACTGCAGGCTTTTCGTTATTGAAAAACCCGCTTTTTTCGTGAGGAAGCCGCGTTCATGAATAAATCATGAACAATTTCTCAATCTCCCTAAAGTTCCAAGCACCCGTACCGATATTAACCATAGACAAGCTAGTATAAAGGATTTGGTGAAAATTATGGATAAAACATCGATTATCGGAATCATTCTCGCTTTTGTCGCATTGAGTGTGGGCATGGTCATGAAAGGTGTCAGTTTAAGCGCCTTAGCCAACCCCGCGGCTATTTTAATTATTATTTTCGGAACCATCTCTGCGGTTGTCATCGCGTTCCCTTCCAGAGAAATCAAAAAGGTTCCAACGCTATTCCGTGTACTTTTTAAGGAAAACAAACAGCTTACCGTTGAGCAGCTGATCCCCATGTTTTCTGACTGGGCGCAGATTGCAAGACGTGAAGGCCTTCTTGCTTTAGAAGCCAGTATCGAAGAAGTTGATGACGCTTTTTTAAAGAACGGGCTGAGCATGGCAGTAGACGGACAAAGCGCTGAATTTATCAGAGATATTATGACAGAGGAAGTCGAAGCCATGGAAGAAAGGCATCAAACCGGCGCAAGCATTTTTACCCAAGCCGGTACATATGCTCCGACACTCGGCGTTCTCGGTGCAGTTGTCGGGCTCATCGCAGCTCTTTCCCATATGGACAACACAGATGAACTAGGGCATGCCATAAGCGCCGCATTCGTCGCGACCCTGCTCGGAATATTTACAGGCTATGTGTTATGGCATCCCTTCGCCAATAAATTAAAACGGAAATCAAAACAAGAAGTGAAACTCCGTGAAATCATGATTGAAGGCGTACTCTCGGTTTTAGAGGGGCAGGCACCGAAAGTAATTGAGCAAAAGCTTTTAATGTATCTTCCTGCAAAAGATCGTGCGAAATTCGCGGCACAAGAAGGAGAGGCAGAAAATGGCGAGAAAAAAGAAGAAGAAGCATGAGGACGAGCATGTTGATGAGTCATGGCTGGTGCCATATGCCGACATCCTCACACTTCTCTTAGCATTATTTATTGTGCTGTTTGCAAGCAGCTCAGTCGATGCGGCCAAATTCAAAATGCTTTCTAAATCTTTCAATGAAGTTTTTACCGGCGGTACAGGCGTGATGGATTATTCAAGCGTCACACCGCCTGAAAGTGAACAGCAAGGAATTGACCAGCTGGAAGATGAGAAGAAAAAGAAGAAAGAAAAACAAGAAGCAGCAGATAAAACGGCTGACCAAGAAGAACTCGAAAATGTTGAAAAACAGGTGAAGCAATTTATAAAAGATAAAAAGCTGGAAAATCAGCTTGAGACAAAGCTGACAGATGAAGGTCTTTTAATTACGATTAAAGACAGTATCTTTTTTGATTCGGGAAAAGCTACAATCCGGGAGCAAGACATCCCACTCGCAGAAGAAATCTCGGATCTTCTGGTGCTGAATCCTCCAAGGAATATCATCATCAGCGGACATACGGATAATATGCCGATTAAAAATTCACAGTTTCAATCCAACTGGCACTTAAGCGTCATGAGAGCGGTCAACTTTATGGGCCTTCTCATTGAAAATCCAAAGCTGGATGCAAAAGTCTTCAGCGCAAAAGGCTTTGGTGAATATAAGCCGGTCGCAACCAACGATACAGCGGAAGGCAGAAGCAAAAACAGACGTGTAGAAGTTTTAATTCTGCCAAGAGGAGCCACTGTCTCAAATAACGAAGAATAGGAAAAAGGAAGCCTTGTCATATCCGAGGCTTCCTTTTTTTACTTGTTACGAAAATGTTTTGCGTTTAAGCCTACCCTTTTTAGCATTTCAGTGCACATTTCCTTCTCCTCTTCACTCAGCACGCTGATCATCTCATGGATTTCAGCAGCGTGGCCGGGAAAAATATCATTCAAAAGATGGATACCTTTTTCCGTAATCTGTGCAAATGTGACCCTTCTGTCAGTAGGTGATGCTTTTCGTGTAAGAAGTTCTTTTTGTTCCAGCTTGTCTACGACATATGTGATACTTCCGCTGGCTAATAAAATTTTGTCGCCGATTTGCTGGAGCGGCTGATCGCCTTTGTGGTACAAGAGCTCTAGTACGGCAAATTCAGTCGGATTCAGGCCATGCTTATGAATATGTTTATTCATATGGTCATTAATAGAACGATAAGCACGTGATAATACAATAAATAGTTTAAGTGATTTTTCTGAAGCTTTTTGTGTCATATCTAATCATCCTTTTACAAAAGAAACCGTTACAGAGAAACATTAATAAACAAACACAAAAAAGTCAACAAAAAACCTTCCAAAATTTCACTTCTTTTGTAGTTCGCTTATATCATGGGCTGTAACTATATATTTTTCTAAGTATTTTGGTTATTTTTTCTTATTAAAGCAGTATAAACAATGATATAATACCCCTATTCAGGTGTTATGTTGGAGCGATGCAAAATGAAAATAATGAAAGGTCCCTGGGCAAAGATCAAACTTTATTTGGTTTTAGTGATGATTCCTGCATTAATTATAAGCTTTTTCGTTTATGAAAAGGAAAAAGAAACTATAGCCGCAAAACACAAACAGACGGCCAGTATGATGCTGAACCTTCACCGCAATAAATTAAATTATCTGATTGGGGAAACCAAAGCAAGAATGACTTCCCTGTCTATCGCAATTGATAAACCAATTGATCCTAAAAAAATGCAAGATATATTGGACAAGACCTTCGATTCCGAGCCGAGGTTTTCCGGATTATATATACTGAACGCAAAAGGTGATGTGACTGTCAGCACCACTGAGCTGAAAACAAAGGTGAACCTGGCAGACAGATATTTTTTCGAAAAAGCCAAAGAATCTAAAAAGACGGTTATTACAGATGATTATGCCAGCAGAATTACCGGCCAGCGGATCTTTACGATCTGTGTTCCCGTATTAGATGCAGACAATAAGGTCACCGATTATATAGTGGCAGCCATACAGATTGATTACATCAAAAACATTATAAACATGTTAAGCCCTGATGTGTATATCGAAATACAGAACCAAAATGACAAACTTATTTTCACAAGCGGATCGGGCCAGCATTCACAGCACGAGAAGGCGGTCAGCGGGTATTTAGATGACATCAACTGGAATATTAAAGTATATCCAAAGCCTGTCGAGCTTGAGGAACTGACGAAAAGCCTCTTGCTCCCTCTTTCGAGTATTATCGTACTGCTGAATATTTTATTTATTCTCGTTCAGTACATCTTGCTTAAGCGGCGGACACAGCTTGAACGCGCTGAGAATGAGGCTCAAAAACTGGAGCTTATCGGAACTCTCGCTGCAAGCACAGCCCATGAAATCCGCAACCCGCTTACAGGCATCAGCGGATTCATCCAGCTTTTGCAAAAAAAGTATAAAAGCGAAGAAGACCAGCTGTATTTCTCCATTATTGAGCAGGAGATCAAAAGGATCAATCAAATCGTGAGCGAGTTTCTTGTTCTCGGCAAACCGACCGCTGAAAAATGGGAGCTCAACTCCCTGCAGGATATTTTCAATGAAATTATGCCGATCATTTATTCTGAAGGGAATTTATACAATGTGGAAGTAGAGCTTACGTTTTTAACCGATAAGCCGTTATATGTAAAATGTACAAAAGACCATATGAAACAGGTCATCTTAAATGTGGCGAAAAACTCGCTTGAATCCATGCAAGATGGCGGCAAATTATCAATATCTTTAGGGGCCGCTGATCAGAAGGCCATTATAAAAGTCATTGATAATGGCGAAGGTATATCGAAAGAAATGCTGGAACACATTTTCCTTCCGTTTGTGACCTCTAAGGAGAAAGGAACCGGTCTGGGCCTTGTTGTATGTAAACGTATCGTATTGATGTACGGAGGCACGATTACCATTGACAGTGAGCTTCGAAAAGGAACTGAGGTAACCATTACTCTTCCGGTCACCAACTAAATGAAAAACCCTCTGACAATCAGAGGGTCTTTCATTTATCTGCGGAAGCGCGAATGCCTGTCTGTGTTTTTGGCCGCTCCCCCTTTAAACACTTTTTTGACTGATGCAAGCAATCCTTTTAAGATCATCAAAATGATAAAGAAGATCAGAAAGCCCTTCAGTCCCTCAGCCGCATCTTGAAACTCCATATTTCCCCGCCCCGTCACTTTCTGCTGCAATTCAATGGCAAACACGATCACAAATAAGACGGTTAACGTGTAGATAAAAGACAAAGCTGTAACGCTCCATTTAGAGAGCCATTTAAACACGGCTTGAGTCAGTCCGAAAAAAAGAATGCCAAATAATCCGATGACCCAAAAGTGCATCTGTTTATCTGTTAAATTCAAGCCGAGCATCTCACATAAGGAAATAAATACATCATGGAAACGGTTGATTAATTCGGTAATGAAAATCGTAAGCTCTTTCATCAGTTCCCTCTTTCAAATGGAATTCACCAGAAAAAAAGAGCGCCGCAGCAGCTCTCTTTATTATATGAATAGGATCGTGCGTCTATTTATTTGCTTCATACGCAGGCATAACATCGGCGCGGGACCATAAGCCTAGTTTCTTTACAAAGCCCTGTATTCCTTGAGAAGGCTCTTTTTCCTGCATCAGCTGATGGTACTCGTTCATCAGACAATCCAGTTCCTGACTGTGTCTGATTGTGTCATACCCTGTAAATCCTTGCTTCTTAGCGGCATCTATCATTAATTTTCTTTTTTCATCAATAGACACCAGCAATTTTTCTTTTTCAGAATATCTACCCATTCACTTCACCCCTCGCCGCTAAAAGAATAGGAAACAAGTTTGTTTGGGTTCTTGAGCATTATTACAGATTATACTTTATTTGTAAACATATTTTCATTAAATATCTTTATATTTTCATTTATAGTAGATATATTGATAGGATTAAGAGAATAATACCCATACGGCAGATATGCTAAACACACATTTGCCTAAATTAGGTAACCAGCAGGAGGGAATTGTTATGCGGAAAAACAGAGCGCTTATGCTTGGGGGAACAGGCGGCAAAATGATGTTAAAAAAGAAAGACCGCAAAAAAGCGATAAATACCGTTACGCTTTTTTTCCAAATGATAAGAGATTGGAAACATGGACGATATCATCGTTCACCGTTTAAAGCTTTTGTACTTGTGGGCGTCGCTTTCCTTTATATTGTGTCTCCCATCGACTTCATTCCCGACGTTATTTTGGGGCTCGGCCTGATAGACGATGCCGCGGTCATTGGAATCATCTGGACGCTATTAAAAAAGGAAATCTCCTTATATGAGCAATGGCAGTCCTTGAACTAAAAAACCCCGTTTGTAAAAGCGGGGTTTTTTCTATTACTGTATACTTTCCTTTTCATAAATCGGAACCCAGCCCTCTGACGTGACAAAGATTCGGACGGCAACAACTTTACGGTCTTCTTGAAGAGTGAAATAGTGACGAATGTTTTCAGGAACTGAGATTAAATCTCCAGGGTTTAAACGGACATCGAAAAAGGTGCCGTCTTTGCCTTGAATGACAAATATGCCGTGGCCGCTTACGATAAAACGAACTTCATCATCTGTATGATGGTGTTCTTTTATAAAATTTTGCAGCAGCTCATCGAGTTTCGGATTTGCTTCGGATAGGGAGATTACATCCTGCGCTTTATATCCGCGCCGGGCGGAAATATCTTGAATCTCGGCATCAAAAATGTCAAGAATCTGCTGTTTCTCTTCATCGGACAAGTCGTATTTTTCTGTCAGCTGTTCTGGAAGCTTCGTAATATCCCATTGTTCATAGATGACTTCTTGACTGTCTAAAAAGCTTGCCACTTCCTCTTGATTCTCAATGATTGTATTTGCCTCATCCTGTATTCTGATTGTTGCCATTGTTTTTTTCCTCCTTTTTTTATCTCACCAGCTGGTCCCGGAGTGTTTTTAATTTTAAATGGCAGCTGAACAAAAATTCATATGCTTCCAGCACCCTTTTTGCTTCAAAAGCGGTTTTTCCCCAAGCTGTGATGCCATGGTTTCTTATAAGAACCGCTCCGGAACCTCCGGAAACGCGGGCTGCGAAATCCGTTGCCAATGTCGGAATGTGCGCAGCGTTTTCAATGATCGGCACCGTCACCTCCGCATTCTCTTCCCACAAGCCAAGCGCTTTTATCATTTCTTGGCCTTTGAACGTAATGTGTTTGTCATCGCCGTAAAGCTCAGAAATTACGTTATTATCAAGTGTGTGGACATGCAGGCAGCAGCCCGCATCTGTTTTTTGGTATAAATACGTGTGGAGAAGGGTTTCCGCCGACGGTTTTAAGGAATGTCCGCTTTCGGCAGGTTCTCCGTTCTGGTCAACCAGTAAAAAATCTTCGTCCGTTTCTTTCCGTTTATCCTTGCCGCTCGCTGTGACGAGAAATGTCAGGGGAACATCAGAAACCTTAATGGACAGATTTCCGCTTGTTGCCGGAAACCAGTCTCTTTCAGCCAGCTCACGCTTTACTTCGGCAAGTTCACGCCAGCGCTGTTGTTTTGTATCCATGCTTTTACCTCCCCGATGTTTTCGATGCCGCTTTTCACTTCGTAAAAGTTTTGGTAAGGAAGGTGCTGTAACCCTAATTGAACGCATTCATTCAATAAGTAGTCTCTCGCAAAGCAAATATCAGACAATTTGGCAGCTTCCACATCGGTGACTGAATCACCAATCATAATGACAAACTCAGCTTTTTCAGAAAGCTGGCGGATAACCGAAGGCTTACAGCAACCGCATCCATTTGTACAAAGGCTGTCACAGGAATGAGGCCATTTGATATGAATATGATCGTTTTCAAAAGATGCATGATTGCAATAAATACGGTCTCTGTCTACGATTCCGTCAAGAAGAGGATAAACAAAGAAGTCCATTCCCCCGCTTACGACATAAAACGGAAGCTCGTGCTGGTTGACAAATGATACAAATTCACGAAAGCCATCCCGAATCTTTGCATCTTGTAACACAAATCTTGTTATCTCTTCTTTCATACTGCTCGGAAGAAGGCCGAACATCTGCCCGACTCCTTCTTCAATTGTTACTTCTTTTGACAGGACACCGTCTTTTAAGGCGGTCCATTCCGGCGGGGCGAATTCTTTCATGATGCTGACAATGTTGTCGTTCATTGTGATCGTCCCGTCAAAATCACAAATGATGAGCGGGTTTTTGGTCATACAGCATCAACCTTTCCCCATTTATATAGAGCAAGTTTCAAATCATTGCACTGCTCCGCTTTTTCATCCGGCGACTGCGCCTCAAGCACGGCGTCAATGATGGCTCTGAATGCTTTACCTCCGCCTTGGGCGCCGTTTGGATGGCCGTGAATGCCTCCTCCCGCATTAATCACATGATCAATGCCGAAATCCTTCATCAGGAGCGGAACCAAACCAGGGTGAATGCCCGCTGACGGTACGGCAAATGTTTGCTGAAAAGAATCCTCTCTCACGCACTCATCATGAATAGCGAGAGCATCCTCTTTCGGAAGCGCAACTGACCCGTAAGGAGACGGGAATAAACTGAAATCCGCGCCGCAATAGCGGTTTAGTTTCCCCAGAAGGAGAGCGTGTGCAAATCCGTAATAGGGTGATGATGTAAACGCTCCGCTGACTGCCGGATGGGCCATAATCGGAATAGAAACTTCTGGATCTTCGGCAAGGCTCTGCATGACATCCAAGCCGTAAGCGTAGACGTTAAATAACAGCGCGTCCGCTTCAAGCTCAGCTGCACGCCTTGCTTTATCCTTAAGGTCAGCCGTTCTTCCCGTCAGGTTCACCGCATAAAGCGTTTTATGCCCTGTTTGTTCATAGGTTTCACGCAGCACTTGCCTGCCCTCTGTGATCCGTGTTTCAAAGGGCGCCAGATCTGTTTCAAAGAAAATTTCGTCATCCTTGATTAAGTCCACTCCGCCGAGTGCCTGCTGTCTCAGCTGATCTTTAATATCTTCAAGATTTCTTCCTATGACCCCTTTAAAAATGCTCATTAACAGCGGTCTTTCAAACACGCCCAGCGCCTTGCGGATCCCGTATGCGCCAAACTTCGGCCCTGGCAGCCTTTGTTTAAAACCTTCTGAAAATTCCAGATCGGTTAATTTGATTTTGCCGTCAAGTGACAGCTTGCCAAACACAGTCGTCAGCACCGCCGGAATGTCGTATGTAAAATTAATTTCCGGATAAGCAATTGTAATAACCGCTTGTTTTTCCGATTCAAGAGCTCCTTCTTTCTCCTCAACGCTTACGACCCGCCCCTTATGCTTTTGCAGCTGTTCCTGCTTCAGCAGGGGTAAATCCGTCCATGAGCCTACAGTCAGCCCTGTCGCAATCTGTTCTGCTCTTTTTTCACAATCAGATCCCGGATTTGTCAGGAGATATGTTGCCAATAATTCACTCATGCTTGAACTCCTTTCCTCAAAGAACACATATAAAAAGCCTCTTCAAACCGTATTGCGTCTGAAGAGGCTTCGTTTTATGTCCGAATCTTATCTCTCAGCGCTAGCTGCAAGAATTAGCACCGTGCTTTACAAGTCGGTTGCCGGGCTTCATCGGGCTTGTCCCTCTGCCTGCTCTTGATAAGAATATAGATTTTATAAATTATTTTGAATTATCCCATTATTAAAGTCTGTTGTCAATGCTTTTTTATCGAAAAGATTCAGTTTGCCGATACGGGAGGCCGCTTCTTTAAGACGTTCCTCGCTCGTTAATAAACCGACTCGGATATAGCCCTCTCCATATTCTCCAAATCCATTTCCAGAGGCAACGGCAACATTGGCTTTCTCAAGCAGCAAATCCGAGAATTCCTGGGAGGTATAGCCGTCTGGCACCGGAAGCCAGGCGAAAAATGATCCCGCCGGAGCCGTGACATCCCATCCGATCTCCCGGCAGGCTGTAATCCACGCCTGCCGTCTGCTCTCATACATGGCGTTTTGTTCAGCCACACACGTTTGGTCTGATAAGAGAGCCGCCGCTGCCGCTTGCTGTGTCGCCTTGAACAGACTGACAAACATATGGTCCTGATAAAGGTTAATGGCTTCAATCACAGATGCATTACCGACGGCAAATCCGACGCGCCAGCCCGCCATATTATACGTTTTAGACAATGTATAGATTTCTATGCCAATATCCTTTGCCCCTTCAATTTGTAAAAAGCTTAATGGCTTGTGCCCGTCAAAGCCGACTGCGCCGTATGCGAAATCATGAACGACACAGATGCCGTTTTCTTTAGCAAAGCTGACCGTTTCTTCAAAGAAATCTGAAGTAGCAACGGCTCCTGTCGGGTTATTCGGATAATTCAAATACATCAGCTTAGCTTTTTCCTTTACGTCAGATGAAAGGCGGCTGTAATCAGGCAGGAACCCCCTCTCCTCTATAAGCGGCATCATTTCCATTTCGGCTTTAGCAAGCGCAACCCCCGACCAATAATCAGGATAGCCCGGATCGGGAACTAAAATGGTGTCCCCTGGGTTTAATAAACATTGCGGAAGCTCGACAAGCCCCGCTTTTCCGCCGAATAAAATGGCAATTTCACTTTCCGGATCTGCTTTCACTCCGTATTCTCTTTGATAAAATGCCGCTGCTGCTTTTTTAAAATGATAGGAGCCGCGGAATGATGAGTATTTGTGGTTCTCTGGGTCTGCGATCGCGTTTTTCATTTCTTCGACAATATGATCCGGTGTCGGCTGATCAGGATTTCCCTGCCCTAAATTGATGACGTCGTGCCCTTCTTGCAGTTTTTGGTTCACCTTTTTGACTAAAGAAGCAAAAAACTGTACGGGAAGCTGTGTTAACACGTGAGAATGTTCAAATTTCATCTGTTTTCACCTTCTAAAAAAATTTCTTGAAATGATAGTCCATCATCATATATGGTTATATATAAAAAGTAAAGGGAAACTTGGAGGTGCTGCAGAGGTGAAATGGACCATATCCTGTCTTCAATTTGATATTGCATACGGTAATCCTTCAGAAAATATAAAAAAAGCTGAATCTTTAATCGAAAAAGAAAGTAAACACGCCGATGTTCTCGTTCTTCCTGAATTGTGGACGACCGGCTACGATCTGACAAATCTTGACCTGTTGGCGGATGATGACGGACTCGCTGCTCAAAGCTGGCTGAAAAAGACCTCAAAAACGCATGGTGTCCACCTAGTCGCCGGCTCTGTCGCCGTTAGAAAAGGCGGCCATATCTATAATACGATGTACATTGCGGATAAAGAAGGAAAGATCGTTAAAGAGTACAGCAAAGCCCATCTGTTCCAGCTGATGGATGAACACCTTTATTTATCGGCCGGCTCGGCTGATGGTTATTTTGAACTTGACGGCGTCAAAAGCTCGGGGCTGATTTGCTACGATATCCGTTTTCCAGAATGGATCAGAAAGCATACGACAAAGGGCGCGAACCTGTTGTTTATTTCAGCGGAATGGCCTCTGCCCCGCCTCGACCATTGGAAAAGCCTTCTTATTGCCAGAGCGATTGAAAACCAATGCTTTATCGCGGCCTGCAACTGCACCGGGTCAAACCCCGACAATGAGTTTGCCGGCCACAGCCTGATTATTGATCCGTGGGGCCGTATTTTAGCAGAGGGCTCTAAGGAAGAAGGTGCTGTACGGGCAGAGGTTGATTTAGAAGAAAGTGAAGCCGTACGGAAACTGATTCCCGTTTTCGCAGACCTTCGAAAAGATTTATATTAATAATGCGCAACAAAAGTTGTTGACAAATAAACGAAGTACCTGTTAACATTTTCATCAACTGATTAATCCGAATTGCAAGACAAGTGAATATTTTCTCTTATCGAGAGTTGGGCGAGGGATTGGCCTTTTGACCCCAACAGCAACCGACCGTAATGCCATTGTGAAATGGGGCGCACAGATTTTGCGCCGAGACGTTAGTCTCATTAAGGCACGGTGCTAATTCCATCAGATTTATCTGAGAGATAAGAGAGGCGAAACGTGTCTGTTAGCCTCCTTCTCTCCAGAGAAGGAGGCTTTTTTTATTGGCCATCCCCCCGCATTACATAAACAGCTATTCATATTGGAGGGTAAATAATCATGGCAGCAACCACAACACCATTGTATGAAACGTTAAATGAAAGCTCCGCTGTTGCATTGGCGGTTAAGCTCGGCTTATTTCCAAGTAAAAGCACATTGACTTGCCAAGAAATCGGCGACGGAAATTTAAATTATGTTTTTCACGTGTATGATCAAGAAAAGGAAAGAGGACTGATTATTAAGCAAGCCGTCCCTTATGCAAAAGTAGTCGGCGAAAGCTGGCCGTTAACGATCGACCGGGCGAGAATTGAAAGCAGCGCGCTGATCCGCCAAGGAGAACATGTGCCTCATCTTGTGCCCAGAGTCTATTATTCTGACACAGCCATGGCGGTTACCGTCATGGAAGACCTGTCTCATCTGCAGATCGCCAGAAAAGGATTACTAGAAGGGAAGAATTTTCCGAGTCTGTCGGCACACATTGGAGAATTTTTAGGGAAAACTCTTTTCTACTCCTCTAATTACGCGCTTAAACCGCAAGTGAAGAAACAGCTGGTAAAACAATTTACGAACCCCGAGCTTTGCGACATAACTGAAAGACTCGTGTTTACAGATCCATTCTGTGACAACGATACAAATGATTTTGAAGAAGAACTTCGCCCCTATGCAGAGGAACTGTGGCAAAACAACAGTTTAAAAATAGAAGCGGCAAAGCTGAAACAATTATTTTTAACGTCGGCGGAAAGCTTGATTCACGGTGATCTTCATACAGGAAGTATTTTTGCAAGCCAAGAAGAAACAAAGGTGATTGATCCTGAGTTTGCGTTTTATGGGCCGATCGGCTTTGATGTCGGACAATTCATCGCAAATCTCTTATTAAACGCACTCGGCCGCGAAGAAGAAGCAAGAGAGCCTCTGTATGAACATGTAAATATCGTATGGGACACATTCAAGCAAACATTCAGTGAGGCGTGGAAAAAAGACTGCCTTGAAGCATACTCGAAAATAGACGGATATCTTGAAGACACCCTGGCACACATTTTTTCAGATGCTGTCGGCTTTGCCGGTTGTGAGCTGATCCGCCGCACAATCGGGCTGGCGCACGTTGCGGATCTTGACACCATCGTGCCATTTGATAAACGAATTGAAAGAAAACGGCTTGCACTAGAAATCGGCGCGGTGTTTGTTGAAAAACGCGAGCAGCTGAAAACAATTACCGATGTTCTTAAACAATTTAAGCAACATCTAAAGGAATGATGAATGATGAGCACTCAATTTACAGGTCCCCGTTCAGTAGAATGGAAAGAGACATATATTCATATTTTAAACCAGCAAAAGCTTCCCGGTGTCACTGAATATCTTGAACTGACAACGAAAGAGGATGTTTTTGACGCTATTGTCACATTGAAGGTGAGAGGCGCTCCGGCAATCGGAATTACCGCTGCGTTCGGACTCGCTCTTGCTGCTAAAGATATAGAAGCGGCGGATGTTTCTGAATTCCGCGAGAAGCTTGCTCCGATCAAGGATTATTTAAACAGCTCAAGACCGACAGCCGTTAACCTGTTTTGGGCGCTTGAAAGGCTCAGCCGCTCTATTCAGTATGCAACATCGGTAAACGAAGCAAAAACAAACCTTGTCCATGAAGCCATACAAATTCAGGTTGAAGATGAAGAAACGTGCCGGATGATCGGCCAAAACGCGCTGCAGCTTTTTAAAAAAGGCGATCAGATTATGACAATCTGCAATGCCGGTTCGATTGCGACGAGCCGGTATGGAACGGCACTTGCCCCTTTTTATCTGGCTAAACAAAAGGATCTCGGGCTTCATATTTACGCCTGTGAAACAAGGCCGGTCCTTCAAGGGTCCCGGCTCACTGCATGGGAGCTGATGCAGGGCGGCATTGATGTCACGCTGATCACGGACAGCATGGCGGCTCACACCATGAAAGAAAAACATATTTCCGCCGTCATCGTCGGAGCAGACCGAATCGCAAAAAATGGAGACACAGCGAACAAAATCGGCACATATGGCCTTGCGATTTTAGCTCAAGCCTTTCAAATTCCGTTTTTCGTGGCGGCTCCTTTGTCAACGTTTGACTTGCAAGTCGAAAGCGGCGACGATATTCCGATTGAAGAAAGAGATCCTGAAGAAGTGAGACAGATCTCCGGCGTTCGGACCGCTCCGGCTGATGTTCATGTGTTCAATCCGGCTTTTGATATTACACCCCACAGCCTCATCTCAGGCATTATTACCGAAAAGGGAATCCTGACGGGCTCTTATACGGAAGAAATCGAACAATTATTTGCAGAATCCCATGTAAACTAAAAAACCGCAACGGCTTTGCTCACATTCGCGCAGAGTCAGCGGTTTTTTTGCTTTGTCAGCTTTATGATTTCGTTCTTTTGGGAGCTTGATAATACATGCAATTTTACAAACAGCTCTGCAAACCCGGCGATTTTATCTGGGCGGCTCAGCTTCATTACTCATTGTCCTCCTTTTTCACCAGACCAACTTTTTTAACTTTGTAAAATTATATGTCTCAAGTGAAAAAATTGGAACGTGCCATATGTTTTATTTTTCTTTATAGGGGATTTGCTCTATGCGAAGCAATACTGCCTTTACATTTATTCTGCTGCCCGCATAGCCGGTTAACGCCCTATTTTTTCCAATCACTCTATGGCACGGCACAAATATCGGCAATGCGTTTCTTTTGTTGGCTTGTCCGACTGCGCGAACAGCTTTAGGGCTGCCGACTGCGGCCGCGATATCGGCATAGCTTCTGGACTCGCCGTACGGAATCATGTCGAGCGCCTGCCATACTTTTTGCTGAAAAGACGTTCCCTTTTGGGCCAGCGGCAGTGAGAATGTTTTTCTATCACCGGCAAAATACTCCCGCAACTGCTGCTTTGCCTCTTTTAAAATAGGTGTCTCCTGTTTTTCCGCCATGGGAGCCGTTTCTTTCCATTTCAGAAAATCCTCTTCACTGAGCAGTAAACGCGTAATTTTGCTTTCTTCCTCCACAATGGCAACTTCCCCCAAAGGGGTTTCTGTTATCGCATAGCAGCTCATTCGTCGTTCCCTCTTTCCTCATTATGCTGGCGGAGCGGCAGCGTTAAATGAAATACGGTTCCTTTGTCCTCTTCACTTTCTACCGTTATTTTTCCTTGGTGTTCTTCAATAATTTTATAGCTTACCATAAGTCCGAGTCCAGTGCCCCGTTCTTTTGTTGTATAAAAAGGCTCTCCAAGCCGTTTTAATTTATCCTCTGTTATTCCGATGCCTTCATCTTGCAGGGAGATGAGAATATGATCCGGGCCGGACGGCTGAATTTTCACATATACATTGCCTCCCTTAGGCATAACTTCAATGGCGTTTTTTAAAATATTGATAAATACTTGTTTCAGCTGATTGGGCTCACAATAAATTGGAGGAATGGTTTCGATCAGATCCAGATGCATTTGAACATTGCTGAGATTGGCTTGGGCGTGGAGAAGGTCCATTGTATCCTGCATGATGTCAGTCACATTTTTTTCTTCATACATGATCGCCTGCGGCTTTGCTAATATTAGAAATTCTGTGATGATGGATTCAATCCGCTTTAATTCCGAAGTGATGACATTAAAGTAAAGGGCATAATCACCTTCAACACTCCCCTGCAGAAGCTGGATAAAGCCTTTGAGTGCGGTCATCGGATTTCTGATTTCATGGGCGATACCGGCGGCAAGCTCTCCCACTACATGCAAAGTGTCAGATTTTCGGAGCCGTTCTTCAAGCTCCTTACGCTCGGTGACATCTTTAAAAATAGCAAGATTCATATTTTGAATAATATGGCGTTTAAAAGAGAATTCCAATTTCCGATTTTCCTTGCCGCTTAACAAAAAGGGAATTTCATTATCCATTTCTTCAAGGTTAATCTGCCTGGCTGAAGAAGTCAGATTTTCAATATCGTAGGCAGAAATGATATCCAGCAGACTGTGCTTTTTGATCTCTTCATGGGACAGGCCTAAAATATCGCTCGCTAACGGATTGGCATCAATAATGCGATATTTGTTATCAAATAACACGTTTCCGTCCATCGAGCCATTAAAGACTTTTCTGAATTTCAATTCGCTTTCTCTAAGTTCTTTCTCCATCCTTTTCCGATCGCTTACATTTCTAAAAATCGTTAAATGCTGGCCTTCCAATATCGTTCGTTTTGAAGTGAACTCCAGCTCTTTAAACTGCCCGTTCCCCATTTGAAAGAGCAGCTCATCTCTAATCTCCCCGAATTTTTCATATTTCTTTTTCGTGCAACGGTATTTTTGATTCGAAACAACGAGAAAGTCACACAGGTTTCTTTGAACAAGCTGATTCATCGGCAGTTCAAAAATTTTGCACGCCGATTGGTTCGCTTTCACAATTCTTCCGTCGTCCGACCAAATGAGAATAGCGTCCATCGCATTTTCGAAAATTTCTCTGAACCGCTCTTCGCTTTTAAACAGTTGTATTTCCATGGAGCGTTTCTCGGTAATGTCTCTCATAATTGACATGTAAAAGCCGTTGATGATATTAGAGGTAATTGTGAATTCAAACAGCTTTTGGCCGCCTGAACGGAGTCTGACTGGAAGCTCTCCTTTCGCTTTTCCTTTCCTGTGGATCGTTTCCCATATGCTCTGAAAGTCTTTTTTATTTGTTTTATCTATAAATTCCCCGAAAGATAAATGAGACAGCTCGTTTTGGCCAATTTCGAAACTCTTGCAAAATGACAGATTCGCGTCTATGAAACAGCCTTCTCTGTCAAAGAGCACAATCCCGTCAACAGCTCTGTCGAACAAATCCTTAAATAACTGTTCATTCATAGAAAATTCCCGCTCTAAAATCTTTTTAGATGAGATGTCCCGCATAACTACAAAAAAGGTATCTTCTCCACTTTCCATTTTCGCAAGAAATTCGATATACTTTGTCGCTCCGCTGTCCAGCCTGATCGGGACCTCTTTCCACAAAAATCCTTTATTAAAAAATTTCTTAATCGCAATGACAAGCTCTTCTTCTGGAATGGCGAACAAAAAGTCTAGCACCGAGCGTGCTTTTAACTCTTCCGGTTTGACTTGCAGCATCCTGGCCGCCGCTTCATTTGCCTGAACAATTTTCATTTCTTTATTACATATAAAAATAGCATCCAGCGTGTTATTTACAATCACTTGATGCTGATTCAATTCCTTTTTCAGACGGTCATTTTCTTCCTGAAGCTGCTTCAGCTGATTTTGAAGCTGTAAACTTGTTTCCAAATCAAGAGTTTCAGCCATTCATTGTACACTCCTTCTTCAAAACCTATCCTCCAATATTTCTACAAGATGTCCCATCTTCCTTCATTTGCCCTATAAATTTCAGAAAATTTCAGCGGGATTACATTCCGAAGACATTTTAAACGATCCTTACTTCCGTTTTACATCGTTCTAACAATCACCCGATTTCCGAGATCATTTTTGAGGTTTTATTTTAAAATGAATACCAACAGGGAATAATCTTTTAGTGAATGATTTGAAGAGAAGGTGATGCTATGAACAAATCGCGTGACAGTTATTTTGATAATGCAAAATTCTTGCTGATATTCCTTGTTGTTTTTGGCCATATTCTCCGTTCTTTTATTAATGATAACGAGTTTATGCTGTACCTCTACAAGTTCATTTACACCTTTCACATGCCCGCCTTTATTCTTGTATCTGGCTTTTTCGCCAAAGGCTTTAAACGGTCAGGTTATGTGAAAAAGCTGGCTGTTAAGCTGATTATTCCGTATTTGATTTTCCAAAGCATCTACTCTGTTTTTTATTATGTGGTTCAAGATGAAAGCATGACGAACGTCAATCCAATTGACCCGCAATGGTCACTTTGGTTTTTGGTGAGTTTGTTCTTTTGGAACCTGCTGCTGTATCCTTTTTCAAAGCTTCCAAAGCATTGGGCGCTTTTTGTCAGTTGCGGAGCGGCGGTCCTTATTGGTTATATCGATTTCATCAGCAGCACGCTGAGCCTGTCCAGAACGTTTGTATTTTTACCGATGTTCCTTGTAGGATTTTATTTAAATAAAGAGCATTTTGATTTGCTGCGGTCTGCCAGAGGGAAACAAATTGCAGCCGGTGTGCTCGCCTCGGTTTTCGTTATTTGCTGGGGCGTTGATTTTGATTATTCGTGGCTGTTTGGCTCCAAGCCATATTCATCTTTCGGTGATGTGACCTTGATCAGCGGTTTGACCCGTATAGGATGGTATGTTCTCTCTTTCGCAGCGACTTTCAGCTTTCTGGCTCTCGTCCCTCAAAAACGTTACTTTTTCACAAAATGGGGCACCAGAACATTTTATGTATATCTGCTTCACGGGTTTATCATTAAAACGCTGAGGCAAATAGGGCTGGAGGATGGATTGACCAATTACCAGAACCTGGTGATGCTGCTTATTTTAACGGCTGCTCTCACGTCCATATTATCCAGCAACTTTGTCAAAACAGTTGCTCAGCCATTTATAGAGCTGAGGATGACCAACTTGCTTCAGTTGGCGAAAGGGAACAGAAAAAATGCATACTTGAAATAATAAGGATACCTCTCAGGCGTTTTGCCTAAGAGGTATTTTTTCATTTGCAGTTTTTCTCTTTTTTCTTCGGTTTTGTTTGTTCAAGTGTTTCAATGAGCTTGCCGGCGTTATAATCTCCGAGCTCACTTGAAAATTCTTCTTCAAGCACTTTCTTATTCATCGGTTTTTTATGATTTTGCATATCCTTGCTGTGCTGATTTTTCCCCATTGATTACTCGCTCCCTTGCTTTCCATGTTTTGAATTGCGGTTTGCCCCTCTTAATCCGGGATCACCATCATATTGAGTCAAATACGCATTCTTATCCATACTTTCTGTCGGTGTGTTGTTGTTTTTTCCTGCTTCATTGATGGCAGATTTACGTTTCATCAATATCCCTCCTGTTTGCTTGTATGAGCTCTGCTTTTAATTCATTGAGTAAAAACCGGACCTGCTGTACTGTGACCGGTTTTGCTTCATCGTAAAGCTCGTAGCCGATTTGGCCGTTCGGTTCTAAGGAAACTTCTTTGAAATCCTTGATTTGCCCAAAACCTTCCTGTCTCAGTCTCATTTTCAGCTGAGCTTCCGTTAAGCGCATTTTTTTCAAGTTTTTTTGATTGATGTTTCCGTTTTCCACAATCGTGAGAGTTTTCCTGATAACAACTTTTCAAAAAAGTCAGTTTTAATTTGCAAAATTTCCATAACAAGCAGAGCGAAAATAAAAACAGAGGCGGCTAAAATCGTTTCCCATAAATTATGTGCGATAAAAGGCTGAATAATAATAGAGCCAATCGAAATCATGATGACCGTTTGAGTAACGGACAGCTGGCTGATTGATTTGCGTCCGGCAATCCGCAATAATATAATGCCTACCACAATCATGACAGCTGATTTCCACAGTACTGCAAACAATTGATTTCACCTCTTTACTCGTTAGAATCTCCAACGGGTAAATCGCCACACATCTTTTTTTTGGCAATTAAAAAACACCGCGCAAGGGGCGGTGTTTTTCTTATCCGATAATCACTCTTTCCTTCGGATAATGGTAATTGGCTTCTATCTCCTTCCGGCCGATTAAATACAGGAAAGTAAGGATGCCGATACGTCCGATGAACATGACAACCATGATCACACATTTTCCGATGTCGCTTAAATCAGCCGTAATTCCCAGCGACAAGCCGGTTGTACCGAACGCAGAGCATACTTCAAACAACAGCTCGAGCAGAGAGTGTTTTTCAGTAATGGTTAAGATGAGTGTCGATCCAAAAACGAGCAGGATGGCCATCATTGTCACGACGAGAGATTTCATTAAATCTGCAGGATGAAGCTCTCGCTTAAAGACCTTGACCGCTTTATTCCCGCGGGCAAAATGAAACAACGCGAGCAGATTCAGCGCAAAAGTCGTCGTCCGGATTCCTCCGCCGACAGAGCTTGGCGAAGCGCCGATAAACATGAGCGCGCATATTAAAAATAATGTCGGCTCTGACAGCTGGCTGATATCTATCGTTGCCATTCCCCCGCTTCGAGTGGCGGTTGACTGGAACAATGATAAAAATAAAATGTCATGCCACGATTTCCCTGCAAATGAGTGTTTGGCTTCGAGTACAAATACACCCACCGCTCCGAAAAACACGAGGAATCCAAACGTAATCGTCGTCAGTTTCGTAAATAGAGTGAATGGGTATCTGCGCTGCTTTGAAAACAGAAAATCCTTCACTTCCACAAGAACCGGAAATCCGATGGCGCCTAAAATAATCAGCAGCATTGTAATAAATTGCACGAAATAATCATGCCTAAATGGAACCATCGAATTCCCCGTAATATCAAAACCGCCATTTGTTGTGGCGCTCACACTGGCGAAAAAGCCGTGTAAATATGCTTCTGAAAAAGAATCGTAATAAGTAAGGAAATACGTTCCTAGTATAAGCCCTCCAAAAAATTCGATCCATAATATGAGAAAAAGCACCTGTTTCATAAGATTGACGATGCCGGAGAATTGCGTCTGGTTTTGATCCACCATAATCAGTTTGCGCTCTTTAAGTCCGATCCGTTTCCCCATGATCAGCCAGATAAAGGTTCCTAACGTCATAATGCCGATTCCGCCAAATTGCAGTACAAACGCAAGTATCACAATACCTGTCGTACTGAATGTGTCGGCTGTACTCACAACGGTCAGACCTGTGACACTGACTGAGCTGACCGCAGTAAAAAGAGCATCTATAAACGACCAGTGCGCTCCCTGCTTATGGGCGGCAGGCAGGCTCAGTAATATAAACGCAACCGTGACTGCCAAGAAGTAATATAAAGCAATCAATTGGGCCGGCGATAATACTTGTATGAGTTTTCCAAGCTTAAATTTCATGTATATTCCTTCTGCCTCTCATTTTTAGTACGTAATTATTCTAAAGATATTAGTCCGTTTTTTAAAGGCTTTTTTCTTAATTTGTGTATTTTATCATCGTTCTAGCCAAAAGAACACATACTTGTGTTCTTTTTAATAAAAAAACCCTCTGAACAAGGTTCAAAGGGTGATAGAAGTTTTCATTTATTTAGCTTCCAAACGGCGGATTCTTTCGTCTAAGTCCGGGTGGGTGGAGAAAAGGGAAGAATGCTTTTTCCCATTGATTTTCAATGTCTGCACTGCTGTCTGTTCCTCTTCCACCACGCGTGAAGAGTAGTGTTTCAGCGTTTGCAGGGCATGAATCATTTTATCCTTTCCGGCAAGGTCCGCTCCTCCGCGGTCAGCATGAAACTCCCGATGACGCGAGTATGCGAACACCACGAGACTTCCGAGAATCGAAAACACAATTTGAAACACAATCACCGCGATAAAATGAACAATCGGGGCAAGGTCTTCTTTTACAAAACGGCTTGCGATCCAGGCTGCGATACGCGATAAGAACACAACAAACGTATTCACGATACCTTGGAGAAGCGTCATCGTCACCATGTCACCGTTGGCGATATGAGCCACCTCATGGGCAAGCACGCCTTCAACCGCAGCGTCATCCATTTGCTGCAAAAGGCCTGAAGATACAGCGACAAGGGAACGGCGTTTTGACGGCCCCGTGGCAAACGCATTAACCTCGGATGAGTTATAAATCCCAACCTCAGGCATTTTCGTTAAACCGGCGGCACGCGACAATCTGTGTACCCGGTCGACCAATTGCTGTTCATCGTGGCTTAGCGCTTGCTTCTCTGGGTTCAGCACTCTGACGCCCATCATCATTTTCGCCATCCATCTGGACATCAGGAGGGACATAAAGGAACCGACAAAGCCTACGACAAGACTGAAGACCAGCAGCGCACCTACATTTATCCGGCCATCACCCGTGAAATACGTTCCGACGCCTGTCGCCGCGCCAATGATGGAAAGCACAATCCCAATGGTTGTGATGACCAAAATATTTGTTAAAATAAACAGAAATATTCTTTTCGCCATAATTACCTCCGTCATTTTAAGTTCTAATGAACCTGTATGTAATAAATTATAAATCATCTATTTGAAAATGCAAGGATTTAGACGTATGATGTTTATGTTGAAAATTGGCGCATAAGCAAATGAAATCATATTTCTTAATTTTTCTGCGTCAAAATGAATCATGAGGTGAATGATGAACACTTTTAAACTCACTCGAACAGAAATGGTCAAACTGCTTTACGCCTTAAAAGGACAAGGTGAAACAAGCCCTCTTCAAATTTTGATCAAATCAGCGAATATGACGTTAGAAGAAGCGGAAAATCATCTTTATATCCCTGAATTTCTTACCAGATACGAACGAAAAAAACAGAAAAAAGAATATGGATTGTCCACTAACGAAATCGTTGAACTTGGAAATTTATGCGAGCTTACGTCATTAAAATCGACGGCAATTCAAAATTGGGTCAAACGAGATATCAAAGACCTGATGGGCCATCCTGAGCTTGGCAAAAAGTATTCGATTGAACAAGTTGTCATTCTTTTAATTGTACGGGATTTAAAATCAATTTATGACTTTGAAAGCATCCGCGCCATATTAAAAGTTGTCTTTAACACCATTACGGACAGGACCGATGATATTATCAGCCCGATCTCCTATTACGAAAGCTGCGCCCTCGTGCTTGATTTCATGCACCATCAAGTAAGCGCATCATTGAAAGAAGCCAGATTGCAGCCGCTTGTTGAAAAGCAAACAGACCTGCTCCGTGACCGCTTTAAAGAGCTCAATGATCCGCAATGGAAAAAAATAAGGCAGATTATCGCGGTGACCGTACTCTCTGTTTTATCGTTTCATATCCAGGCGACAGCGCTCCAAATGACTTCTGACATTCTATAGTAAGCCCCTCGTTCCCGGCCGTTATGCCGGGTTTTTTACTTTCTCCACAACAATTGCCAGCATAAAAAGAAGGATCTCACTTCAAACTAATCATGCGTAAAGAATCTTTCCAGAGAAAAGGAGATGAAAAAGATGGCGAGCAGAAATAAACTCGTTGTTCCAGGGGCTGAGCAGGCACTAGACCAATTTAAATACGAAGTAGCTCAAGAATTCGGCGTTAATCTTGGCTCTGATACAGTAGCGCGTTCTAACGGCTCTGTAGGCGGAGAAATGACAAAGCGTCTTGTACAGCAAGCACAATCACAATTAAACGGACAAAACAAATAAATCAATTGGCATATTCGCCGGGAATTCTCGGCGAATTCTCTTTTTGATTTGATTCGCTGCCGTTTCTATAGCCATTAGGATTCCGGCGGTCAGAAGAATTATAATTCCGGTGATATGAAGAATCATGTTCCCCTCTTTCCCGCTTCCCATTTTTATATTCCCGGCTGTCATGCTTGCCCTTATACTCTTCATCTTTTCCTTTATCTTGAGGATCTTGTGTTGGGGTTTGCTCTGTTTCCCCATCCTTTTCTGCATTTGTTTTCTCTTCTGATTCATTTACATTCGTATCTTTATCGCTTTTTTGATCATCTTGATCTGTCGACTCTTCTTTCTGTTCGCCTGAATCCGACTCGTTTAATTGTTCATTGTCTTCTTTTTGGCTGTTTTCCTGGTCTGTTTGCGGATTATCCCCCTCGTTTACAGACTCTTTTTCGTTCTCTGTATCATTTTGATCACCGTTATTTGAATCCTCATCCGTCTTTTCTTTATTGTTTTTCTTTTCATTTTGTCTGATATAAGTGCCTGTTGACATTCCTTCTTTTTTTGCTTTTTCTCTTGTATCCAAATCGGATTCAAGGGATTCCATATGGTATGTTTTCTTATATTTGTTTGTCACGTCACTCAGTTGTTTTTTCACGCCTGATTTATATGTATCGTCTTTTGTGTTCTCGTAAACTGTGGAAATCAAAATTTCTTTGGATTCCTTTACATATCCTTGTTCGCTGCAATCGGTAATAATAGCATCAATAACCTGCTTGAAGTCAGACTTCTCCCAATCATTAATATCACTGACAATCCGTTTCCCTTCATCATTCAGAGGCGTCAGCTCAATTACTTCGTATTCGCTGTTCAAAGCCATCTCAAAGCTCGGATTAATATCAATTGTCATGTACGCATAGGCTTTGTTGTTTGAAAAAACGGGGAGCACCATAAAAATAAAAAGCATAATAGCAGTCATCGTAAAAATCCCCATTTTGAAAGGGCGCAGTCTGAGAATATCAAAAAAGCTGGCCCTTCTGCCCATACGAGTCTCACTCGGAAACATAATTTCTTCTCCGATTTCACCGTTATGGCGATCATTTTTTGTTTTTAAAAATTGTCCGTCAGGGGTCAGCAACGTGACAGATTTTTTATTTTTTTCTACTATGATCCCTCTTCTCATGAGTGCAGCACCCCTTTAAGATAATCTTTCAAATACACATAATCACCTGTAATAATAATACACATGGCAATAATATATTTTCTGTTTCGTTCAATTGTTTTTCTGCTCACTGTGACGAGCTGCTCCAGCTGTTTTACCGGCAGCTGCTTCTTTTGGTAAAGGATAGCGGCTAATTCTTCATGCTCCACAAGCGTAACCGCAACCTTTATGGCATTTTGCCTTGCGTCTGAATGCTTTGGCGAGTGGTCGAGCAGTTCTTGAAAAGTAAGACCGTACTCTTTGAGCTGCTTTTGGAAATAGAGAATTTCCTCACGCCGCTGCTCCTGCTCTATCAGGCGGTGGTACTCATCAATGGAAAGCTCCGCTTCAATCAGGCTTTGCGAAGATTCCTGATCGTCCCCCTCCTGTAAATCCATATTAATATTTTGCGCGTTTCTTGCTTCTTTTCTGATATAGTCAATTACTTTTCTTTTTATAATAAGCTCTGCGAATGCGAGCAGCGAGTTGCCTTTTTCAGCTGAATATTTTTCGATTGCTTCGTTAAATGCGATCAGCCCGATGCTGAACTCATCGTCTTTTTCATCTATATATCGTTTACAAACGGATGAAACCGTCTTGGCGATAAAAGGCTTATACTGCTGTATTAATTCATTTTGAAGTTCTTTATTGCCTTTTTGGATGCTTTCAACAGATTTCTCAAGCGTTTGTTTCTTTCTTCCCAATTTAAACAAAAGGCTAAGCACTGGTTTCACCTCAGTTCCTCCCTATAACTACTCATTAATGATAGCTAATTTGATAGGGATTCGCAAAGGAAGAAAAAGAGAAATTGATTTCCATTGTCTCAATTATGACAAAACCATTAAGATGTCCTATACATGATTTCGTGCTTCTATAAAGAATTAAGGGGGTTTCAGGAAGTGTTTTTGTAACAAAGCTGTTAATAAAATGTCATCATATGTCGGGCATGGAAGCGTTTTAAATACAAAAAATCTCTGCTTCGTTAAAAGCAGAGACGATAGCTTACGCCCTTTCTCTTTTGCCGTTTTCTTGTTCTTCCAATGATTCTTCCGATTGTTTTTTTCCGCCTGACATAAACCAGCCGCAAACAGCAATAGCTGCCAATACCAACCAGAAAATCAGCTTCCATGTGCCTGAATGAATAAAATGTTCGGATACAACCCCGATGTCCTCGTGAGCGAGTGTATATAATGCAAGCTTGACCCCTACCCACCCTACGATGGCAAATGCTGCGGTTTCCAGGCTTGGACGTTCTTTCAATAGCTTAACGAACATTGATGCCGCAAAACGCATGATGATAAGTCCGATGATTCCTCCGGCCAAAATAACGATGAATTGTCCTCCGTCAAGACCTCCGATTGGCGGAAGTGATGTTGCGGGAAGTGTAACTGCAAGCGCGACGGCGGCTAAAATCGAATCAACCGCAAAGGCGATATCGGCGAGCTCCACTTTTAAGACTGTCGGCCAAAAGCCGCTTTTTTTCGGAACTTTCTTGCTGTCTTCTTTTTTAAATACGAATCGTTTCAGCAGGTGGCTGATGGCGATATACAGTAAATAAACGGCGCCGATCGCCTGAACCTGCCATACATTCACTAAAAACGAAATGGCGAACAAAGATCCGAACCTCAGAACAAACGCACCCGCAAGGCCGTAAAATAACGCTTTTTTTCTTTGTTTCTCCGGCAGGTGTTTTACCATTACGGCCATAACCAACGCGTTATCTGCGGCCAAAATACCTTCCAGCCCGATCAAAACGAGAAGAACCCAACCATACTCTAATAATAATGCTGCATCCATATAAAATACCCTCCCAATAAGTTGTTTTCTTTCTCTCATCCGATCTTATGCCGGCAGTATTTTCATACAAAAAAGACCTTTGCCGACATAAGGCAAAGGTCTTGCTAGACATGATTAACAACAGGCATGCCAACAAAGCCGATGGATGTGATCCATGAATTGACGACTTTGTTTCCGGTATATCCGGACGCTACTCCCCTTTGGGATTTCAAGAAATATTTAAATTATAAGATAATAATAATCGCTGCCATTTCTTTTGTCAACGCTTATCTTTATTTAAAAATACAGAAAGATTTTCAGATTTGCTCTTCTTTTTCTTTTTTTTCATAAATAAGTAGATGGCGAACACTAAAACAATACATATCCCGGCCGGCAGCATATATTGATCAAGAATTGAGCCTACTTCTTTCCAGTTTTGTCCGAGTTTCACACCTAAATAGACATAAACAAACGTGATCGGAAGCATAGCTAAAAATGTATAAACCGAAAACGCCCAGACATTCATTTTAGCTATTCCGCACGGTATGGAGATCAGCGTACGGACCCCCGGCAGAAATCGCCCGCTGAATGCCACAAAACCGCCGTGCTTTTGAAAGAATTGATCCGACTTATCAAGCGCCTCAGGCTTTATAAATATGTATTTCCCAAACCTCTCAAGAAACGGCCTTCCGCCATATCTCCCGATCCAATACAATGTCAGCGGTCCCGCGACTCCTCCGAGAGATCCTGCTATTATGACTCCGATAAGCGTCATATCACCTTTGGATACCCAATAGCCCGCAAGCGGAAGCACGATTTCAGCCGGTATAAATTCAATACAGAGCGCCAGAAAGATTCCAAAATAAGATAAACTTTTAAATGCCTCTATCAGTTGCATAACTAATGCTTCGATAATCATCACTTCCCCTTACTTTATCTATTCTATAATACATCACACATTCGTTTTTTGGTCAGAAGGCAAAACATCAGAATGATTTTAACATATTTTTATATAGTTAAAGTAATAAAAACCAATGGCACTTGCGCTTTTGTATTTTTCATAATCAGACTGCTGTATACACAGCCGATATAAATAACAATCAACAGGATGGGTCGGGAAGCGGGGATTTGAATTTAGAAATGATGATAGCGCATTTATACTTTTATCTATTATTATCGCTTGCGCTGCCTCATATACATCGCTTGAAAAGTCACATTTAAAAAATAAACTTTGGCTGATCGCGGGATTATGGGCTTTGGCATTTGGGCCAGCATTTTATCGGTATGATGGCTTTTCATACCGGAATGATTATGCAATATGATATGGTTCCGCTGGCTGCTTCGGTCTCTGCCGCTATTTCAGGATCATTTGTGTCTTTATATATTGTCGGCAGGCGAATTTTGACATTTTACCGCCTTTTGTACCGATTCGCTTATGATGGATGTTTCTATCGCCTCTATGCATTTTATAGGCATGGATTCCATTTCCCGGGTAATTATTGTGTATGATCCTTTCTTTTCACGGCTTCTGTCTTGGCGGTGATTGCACCTGCTTTTCGTCTCTTTAAAAATTTTCTTCTGTTTGAAAACATCTGAGCGCCTTGTGATATATAGTTCATGAGCTTAAGCCCATCTATTCCGTCTCTGGGGGATACGGCGATGCCTGTGCTGACTGAAGTGATCAATTGGCGCTGCTCGATCAAATATATCTCATCTGTGACTGTTTGGTGTTTGTCAAAATAATAATAAATTCATCTCCGCCTAAGCGGGCGATAAATCCATTGTCGGGGATGGCGGAAGAAAGGCGCTTTGCCGTTAGCTGGAGCAGCTGGTCACCGATATTATGCCCTAAAGCGTCATTGATGACTTTGGACCTGTTTAAATCTTAAAAAAACACGGTTGTTTCTTGTTGTAGAGCATTGGTGCGATTCAACGTTAGATTAAGATGATACATTCCTATTTCTGTTGTCAGGTCAACATCTGTTGATCGCTTGTTTGTCTTTTTTTACTTGCAGAAAAAAACTCTGAGAACCGAACGAATACGCCCTTTGATGTCAACAATATCCTTGCCTGCACGATTGGAAGAGATCATTTCCCCTGTTAGAGATAAAATGAAATAGCGTCAATATTTTGCATGATTAAAGACTGAAAGATCAGCTTGAACACTTTTTTCTGAAACAGCCGGCGCTTTATGAGTTCCGGTGTCTTTTGCATCCATAAGTTTCTATACATGAATATACCCCATTCCTTGCACAATAATGAAAAAAGGGGTTTATTTTTATGCATACGATGTGGAAGGGCTCTATCAGCTTCGGCCTTGTCAATATTCCGATCAAGCTCTACGCAGCCACGGAAGACAAGGATATTAAATTGCGCAGCCTTCATAAAGAGTGCCACGCGCCGATCAAATATGAAAAAAAATGCACGAGCTGCGAAAAGACTCTCGCTCCCGATGAAATCGTTAAGGGATATGAATATGTGAAGGGCAAATATGTCATTCTTACAGATGAAGAGCTGAAAGAATTAAAACAGGAACACGAAGAAAAAGCAGTCGAGATAGTCGACTTTGTTCAGCTGAAGGAAATTGATCCGATCTATTTTAACCGCTCTTATTATGTTGGGCCCGGCGATAATGGCTCAAAAGCCTACACTCTCCTTCGGGAAGCACTGAGGACGACCGAAAAAATCGGGATCGCAACCATTACAATCCGGTCTAAACAGCAGCTTGCCGTTCTCCGTGTGTATGAAAATTGTATCCTGATGGAATCCATTCATTATCCGGATGAAGTCAGAAGCGCTGCCCATGTGCCCGGTGTTCCTGATCAATCGAATGTAAATGATAAAGAATTGCAAACGGCCATCACATTAATTGATGAGCTGACAACTGATTTTCAGCCTGAACAATATGAAGATACCTACCGGAAAGCCATCATGCAAAAAATAAACGACAAGCTGGAAAATAAAGAAACAGCCGTCACACCTGGTACAGCCGCTCCTCGAGAAGACGTGATCGATTTGGTCAGCGCTCTTCAGGCAAGCATCGACCGGACTAAACGGCCGAAACAAGACAAAGCTGCTTCTCCGCCAGCAACGCCTGCCGCACCGAAAGGAGCCGGAGAAAAAAAGCGGAAAACGACTAGAAAAAAAGCCTCCGGCACATCATAATTGGCGGCGCTCACCATGCAGCCTGTTCTCACTTCGTCACCGCCTGAAGGAGACGAATGGCGCTATGAAGTAAAATATGACGGATTTCGTTGTATTCTTCATGTGACAGAATCAGGTGTTACATTAACGAGCAGAAATGGGCAGCTTTTTAACAGCACGTTTCCGGAAATTACACAATACGCAGAAAATGTGTTTCAAAAAATGAATAAAAGCCTTCCGTTAACAATTGACGGAGAAATTGTATTTTTGATGAACCCCTTCCGCTCTGATTTTGAACACGTTCAAGTACGCGGACGGATGAAAAATCAGGAGGCCATCAAAAAATTGGCGGACAGCCGCCCTTGCAGCTTTCTCGCCTTCGATCTTTTGGAAAGGGACGGGACCGATATATCGTCTCTTCCATATACCGAGCGAAAAAGAGAGCTTTCCGAGCTGATGAGATCCGCTGCACTTCCCGTCACTGTCAATCATCTGGCAAAGGAAACCATTCAATACATTCCTGACCACGCCCATTTTAAACCGCTTTGGGAGCAAGTGCAAAAGTATGACGGAGAAGGAATTGTCGCGAAGAAAAAAGGAAGCAAATGGATAGAGAAAAAAAGGACTCCTGATTGGCTTAAGTATAAACATTTTAAAAAGGCGCATGTTTGTTTAACAGGATTTAATCCGAACAACGGATATGTGACGGTATCTGTTTTTAAAAACGGGGGAATAACTCCCGTCGCCTCTGTTTCACACGGAATGAGTGACGAAGAAAAAAACGCAATTCGATCTATTATGGAGGCGCACGGCACAAAAACGCCGGCAGGCGAATATACGCTTGAACCTTCGATTTGTTTGACTGTTCAATATTTAACGATATTAAAAGGCACCCTGCGGGAAGTGTCATTTGTTTCCTTTGAATTCGAGATGGAACCCGCGGCATGCACTTACGAACAACTGGTGCGCCAGTCAAAAACATTGCACCCTAAGCTGGAATTCACAAGTCTCGATAAAGTCATTTTTGAAAAAAAGAAGCGGACGAAAGAGGATTTTATTACGTATATCATTGAAATCAGTGACTTTCTGTTCCCTTTTCTCAAAGACCGGGCTGTGACTGTTATTCGGTTTCCGCACGGGTCAAAGAGTGAATCTTTCTTTCAAAAAAATAAGCCGGATTACACGCCTGATTTTGTTCATTCCTTTTTTGACGGCAGCCATGAACATATTGTTTGTGAGGATATTTCCACATTGTTATGGCTCGCCAATCAGCTCGCCCTGGAATTCCATGTTCCTTTTCAAACCGTATCCAGCCGCCGCCCGTCAGAAATTGTGATTGATTTAGACCCGCCGTCAAAGGATGATTTTCTCATGTCTGTTCACGCGGCTAATGAACTGAAACGATTATTTGACTCGTTCGGCATCTCATCGTTTCCGAAGCTTTCCGGCAACAAAGGCATCCAGCTCTATATCCCTTTGTCGCCCGAAGCCTTTTCTTATGAAGAAACGCGCAGTTTCACCATGCTGATTGCTGATTACTGCACGAACGCGTTTCCTGAGTTGTTCACAACCGAACGCTTCATCAAAAACAGACATGGAAAACTGTATCTTGATTATTTGCAGCATGCGGAAGGTAAAACAATCATCTGTCCTTATTCCACCCGGGGAAACGAGCTGGGCACAGTGGCAGCGCCTCTTTATTGGAATGAAGTGCAAACATCCCTAACTCCCGCCTCTTTTACGATTGATACCGTCGTCAAGCGCGTCAAGGAACAGGGATGCCCCTTTTATGATTTTTACCGGAATCCGCAAGATGAGCCGCTGACAGCGATTTTGCAGCAGCTGAAGAAAAAGAGCTGATTCACCTGATCAGCTCTTTTCCTTTAACTGTATTTTTTCTCTAATAACCGTTCAGTTTCCTGCCGCTGTAACGGGCTCAGAGGTTCGGAGTACAAATCAATATCAACCGCATACTTAGGACGCCTTTTGACTTCAGTAAATATGGTTCCTATATACTCGCCGATAATGCCGATCCCCATCAATTGCAATCCCCCCAGAAACCAGATTGAAATAATGAGCGATGCCCACCCTGCATTCGTATAGCCAAGCATTTTTTGAATGATAACACCTATTCCCGCCATTGCGCTCAACAAAAACAACAAAAATCCTATCAAAGTGAAAAACCGGATCGGCGCAACACTAAAGGACGTGATTCCGTTAAAAGCAAAGGATAGCATCTTTTTAAGAGGATATTTTGTTTCTCCTGCAACGCGCTCTTTCCGGTCATACATCACTTTTGCCGATCTGAATCCAATCATAGGAACGATACCGCGTAAAAACAGGTTGGCCTCCGGGTAGCGTCCGAGTTCTTCAAGCGACCTTTTGTTCATCAAACGAAAGTCGGCATGATTATAGATTAACTGAATACCGAGCTTATTCATTAACCGATAAAAACCTAAAGCTGTTGTGCGTTTGAAAAAGGTATCAGTTTTCCGGCTGCGCCTGACGCCATATACAATCTCACAGCCTTCGTGAAATTTTAAGATAAATTCACGGATCACCGAGATATCGTCCTGCAGGTCGGCATCAATAGAAATCACACAGTCAGAGCGGTGCTTTGCCTTATGCAAGCCGGCTAAAAGCGCTTTTTGATGCCCGACATTACATGCTAATTTCAAACCGGTGACTTTGCTGTTTTTAACGCTTTCCATGGCAATCAAAGACCAGGTTCGATCACGGCTTCCATCATCAACAAATAATATTTTACTTTCTTCTGAAATTAATTTTTCAGCTGTTAAACTGTTTAAAACGGAAGTCAGCTGTCTGCTTGTCTCTTCAAAGACTTCTTCTTCATTATAACAAGGAACGACAATCGTTAATAATGGCGGTGGCTGTATCACTATGTATCCTCCTCATTTGGCTTCATATAAATAAATGCTCCAGGCAGAGTCTTCATGGTCAAACTTTTTCACGAATTCAAGCTGGTTCCTTTCCGCGTTCAGAATGGGAACTGAAGAAAAAATGTAGCGTCCTCCCATCTCTTTAAACACTGCGGTATTTAATTCGAGATGTTTAATTTTCTTGTTTGAATTTTTTTTAAAGTTATAACGCTTTCCGAGTTCATCGACAAATACATAACAACGGCTGCCCCATTCATCGAAATATCGTTTCAATCGCCCGTTTTTTTCCAGCTCTTTGGCGATTATTTTCCGAAATTGATATTTGTATGAAAGCGGATAGAGATTATTGTACGTGTCCAGTGTGTAAAAGCCATTATACTGGGAGATCGCCGGGTGAAGGCCGATGCTCGCGACACGGTAATTGTCTTGCGGAAGTCCGATATACTCCTTGATCTCATTAAATTGTTCAGTTGCGTAAAATTCACGAAATGTCGGGGCGTGATAGTGAACGCCGTACGTATATTCTTCATTAAAAGGGACCAATACCATCAGCTGGGCGGCTAGAGCGGCAGATACGAATATCTTCCACTTCTTCCCCATCTGCCATAAAAGATAGCAGGCAATGGCAAAGCTCAGATAAATGACCAATGGGCGCAAAAAATGAAACCGGGCAAAGTTAAAAGCCGCTAAAAAATCAAATTTCTCCTTCGGCACAGTCCAAATTTTATTGAACCAAAACGCATACCATAACGACAGCGCATAATTGAAGACGAACAAAAAAAGAAATACTTTCTCTAGCTGCGTTTTGTTTCGTCTCCATAAAACGATAGCGAACACAAGCAAAAGAATCGGAAGAATAATAAAGGTATGGACTGTCATCACATGATTATGCCCTAAAACAAAATTTTTCAAGGACAGCCGTATGGAATGCCAAAATTCATGCCTTGATGATACAAATTCAACCCGATGCATCGTTTCCTGTGAATTTATCATAGAATAGACAAGCCGATATTCGACCAACAGAAAAATGCCTGTCATAAAAGCAATGCTTCCTAAAAACGGCAGATTCCAATCTCGTTTGACAATCACATCGTACAGCCAGAGACATGCAACGGCTGCAAGGAAAAAGAAGAATCCCAGTACAAAACTAGAATAAAGAGGCAGCAAGGCAAGGGTGATCCACTCTTTCCATGAGAAATCCCGCTTCCGAATATTCAAAAAGGCCCATAGCGCCAGCGGATATCCAAGTGTACTCAGCATTCCGGAAGGCCAAAAAGGCGTTAAGGCAAACGCGAGTGATACGCCAATACGAATCAGATAGGCTTTTTCATCACAGATAAAATGCTTCCTTAAGAGCAGATACATGCCGAAAAAAGCGACCACTCTAGTAATCGTTTGACTTAAAGCGTAGGCTGTCATCGAAGGAAACAGCGCATGCAGCCAAACAATTCCGCTCCACTCTGTTCCATAAGCATCACGGGGCAGCCCATTGATAATCTGGGGAACCGTTGCGTCGACCTCTCCGTTTATTTCTCCGCTTTCAGCCAGCACTTTATACCAGGCAATATTAGAATCCAAATTATCATGTACGCGTATGTGGGCATCTTCCTTTAAAATGTAAAGGGGCGATACATATAGCAACAGCAGAAATAAGGCAATAAACAGATAGATTATTTCTTTCTTTTTCAGTCGTTCTAAAATAAACATTGCTTACACACCCATACTGTTTTCTTTAGCAACTCTCGATCTTTCATCATGTAACACACATTATTATCTCTATTACGTTCTATAAAATTCATCAGATGACAATAAATTCTAAAAAACAAAGTGCCTCAGTATAATTCGCACACGTTTTACGAAATATACGAAAGAAGAACTGACAGAAAGACTGGATTAAAGGAATGAAACCATTTGAATAAAATCAAGATTATCACGCTGGCCGTTATCATTGCATTGATTGTCGGAGCGTATATTATGCTGAAACCATATCCGGGATTAACGAAAAAGCAAAAAGATGCCATTCGTCCTTCTTCAAGGCCCGTGGTTGTCTTTCTCATTGATTCCTTGATGGACAAACCCTTACAAAAAGCGATTAAAGAAAATCGGGCACCGGCACTTTCATTCTTAATGGAAAACGGGCATTATTTCCCTCGAATGGTCAGCGCCTATCCTACGATGTCTGTTACAATAGACAGCACACTGCTGACCGGGTCTTATTCAAATCTTCATCACCTTCCAGGTCTGGTGTGGTATAACGAAGATGAAAATCGACTGGTTAACTACGGCAGTGATAAAAAAGAATTGATGGCGCTTGGCCTTAAACAGTCACTGAAAGACGGCATGTACAATTTAAATAATAAACATTTGAACCAATCGGCCGAAACGATTCATGAAGCTTTGGATAAACAAGGAAAACAGTCTGCCTCCATCAATGGGCTCATTTACCGTGGGAATACCAAGCATGAGTTGGACACGCCAAGATTGTTAGACATGTTTGAGTTATTGCCTGAAAAATTAAAAACAAAGGGACCTTTTTTATTATCATTCGGCAGATTTACCCAATTAAATCCGCACAACCGGTCTAACCATTTATGGCAAGGCTACGGTTTAAACGATACGTTCACTGCTCAAGAAATGAGCTATCTCATTAAACAAAAGAAACTGCCCTCTCTTACCTTGGCCTATATGCCAGATTTAGACCATTCCATTCACAAGAATGGACCGATGGATATCAAAGCGGTTGAAAAAATGGATAAACAGATTCAAGATATGTTTAATACATATGGTTCATGGGATGAGGCTTTAAAAAATACAATATGGATTGTAATGGGAGACAGCGGACAAGCCGCAATAGGAAACGACAAACACAAAGCGTTAATCCGTTTAAAAACACTGTTAAAGGACTACCGCATTCCTAAATTAAGCAAAACGCCGTCTAAAAATGACCAGCTCGTTTTGGGAGTAAACGAACGAATGGCTTTTGTTTACTTGTTAGATCAAAAAATTGCTTTTTCCGATATTGCTTCTAAACTGAATAAGGATCCGCGAATGAACTTTACGGCATGGAAAGAAAATCACTGGATTTATGTGACTTCAGGAGAATCAAATAAGTCACTTCGGTTTCATCCGAACGGGTCCTATAAGGACAAATATAATCAAACATGGAATGTGGAAGGCGATCTGTCGGTGCTCGATCTTTCCGCCGGCAATAAAGTAATCCGTTACGGCGACTATCCCGATGCGCTGGCCCGCCTTTATGGAGCGCTTCATTCTCATAAGGGCCGCTATCTTATTGCCGATGCAAAACCGGGATTTGAATTTGTCGGTGAAAAATCCCCCGCCCACCTCGGCGGAGCCGGTCACGGGTCTTTGCACAAAACGGACACGTATTCTCCGATGATAATTGTTGGCTCTGATAAAACTCCTAAGCACCTTCGGCATACAGATTTAAAAGACTTTTTTATAGAGCTGACGAAGGAATAAAATCTTTGTGACATCTGAACTCATCAAACACGATTCTTTTGAAAAGAATCGTGTTTTTCTCTTTTATCTCTTCTCAAGCCCATTATTTCCCGCTATCATTACAGTTTCATCACGTTATACTGGTAGAAGGGAGGAGATATTGAATGTTTATATTCTTACTTTCTTTGGCTATTATACTCAGCATACCTTTTATATATAGAGCGATTCACAATACGAAAGATGTTAAAGTAAACACGATTACAATCAACCAGAACAATGCCGGTGCATCTAAGAAGCAATTAACGATACTTCATTTATCAGACCTTCATTTAGAAAACATTTCTGTTTCACCGGAACAGCTTTTGGATTTAACGAAGAAAAACTCAATAGACATCATCGCGTTAACGGGGGATTTTCTTGATCGAAAACGAAACATTCCAAAGCTGGCGAACTACTTGGACGCGCTGCAAGAATTGAAACCTAAATATGGAATGTACGCGGTTTTTGGAAATCATGATTATGTGTTAAAAGAAAATGATTTTCAAAGACTGAAACAAGTGTTAGAAGAACACGGGTGCAGAACGCTTCAAAATGAACACGTGCAGATTCAGACTGAAGAAGGATTTTTAAATATAATCGGAATTGATGATTACAGCACGAAACGAAGCAATATCATCGATTCGTATAAGGGACTTAAAGACGGGTATCATCTTGTTTTAACACATGATCCAAACATTGTCCTTGATATGGAAAAGTTCCGTTTTGATTACCTTCTCTCAGGGCATTTTCACGGTGGCCAAATTCATTGGCCTAAGCCCTACCATATGGTTAAAATGGGGAAACTTGTTCGAATGAATATGATAAAAGGGCTGCATTATCATCACGATAAACCTTTTTATATTAGTGAGGGGCTCGGCCAGACCGGCGTTAATATCCGTGTCGGAAGCCGTCCTGAGGTAACCTTCCATCAAATATCATAAAAAAAGAGGCTGTCCTTTAGAAAAGGCATCAGCCTCTTTTTTGATATTTTTGCTGGAGCTTTTCCTTTGAAATTAACAAGTAATATGAATTCGGAATGCTTTGAGCGTTAAATTGCTTTGATGTTAAATATAAAATCGGCAAATGTGTCACCTTTTTAAAAAACCTGTAAAAGTGATTAGAGGGTTTAACGACTTCAAAACCGAGTCTTTCCACTCCCTTATGGAGCATGGTGATTCCAATAATTCCTTTGATGTCATCCCTTTTTTTATGCTTGCTGATATAGTCAACTAAAAGCGGCATAGAAATATAAACCTTTTGATAAATGATCATTCCTTTTCTGACTGCGCTCTCAATGGTCCGCAGTTCTCTCAACAGTTTGATGTTATGAAGATGGATTTTGACTAACACATCATTTTTTTTAATCTTCGTTCCGTCGCTTAATATAATCTGAGCGCCTTTATACCTCGTTAACCTGACGCGAAAAACACTTTGTTTTTCTTTACCAATCACCGTTAACCTCGAAAAAAAGTAATAAATCGGATCAATTATGCCCCAAATTGAGAGGAAACAATTCCTCATATGTTTCACCTTCCTTAACTGTTAAAAAACACCCTTATATTTTGTGATGATTCGTAAAAAATATAGATGGAAAACGTTTTTTATTCTGAAGGAGGACAAGCATGACAAACATTCTGATTTTTCCTTTCCTCAGCATCTCAACCGGTCATCATCATGCGGCCGATTCGCTTCAGATTGAACTCAGTCTCAGATCCCTTCAATCAGAAAAGATTGATATTTTTTCCCATCGTTATAAACGATTAGAAAAGCTTTCCTCTATCACATACTTAAAGTGGATACAACATTTCCCAAAAACATACAGCTGGCTATATCATCTAATGGCCTGCGGACATCATGAAACAAAGAAACGTTATGTGATGTATGAATGGCTGTTTTTGAAAAGCATGAAACAACTGATCAAGGAAAAGCAGCCTGATCTCGTGTTTTGCACCCACGCCCTGCCTTCCTACTTGCTCAATCAACTAAAACGAGAATTCCCGGCTATAAAAGTCGTGAATGTTTACACTGATTTTTTTGTCAATCAGGTATGGGGCCGACAGAATATCGATTATCACTTTGTACCGATCAAGGATATAAAAGAACAGCTCATAGCTGAAGGAGTTGATGAAGGAAAAATATTCCTTACCGGGATACCGATTGATCGAACTTCCACGGCGGAGCCAAAGCTTACACAAGCCGTGAAACACCTTCCCCGTTACACCGTTATGATTACAGGCGGAAGTATGGGAGTCGGAGGAATTTTCAAGCTGATCAAAGAGCTATCGCCCGGCGGAAATATCTCCTACCAAATCTTATGCGGGAAAAACCAAAAGCTCTACCGCTATGTGAAAAGTTTACACAATCCTTTGCTCGAAGCTCTTCCTTACATTCACAGCAAAGCTGAAATGAATCATTTATATCAGCATGCTTCAGGAATCATCACGAAACCCGGCGGCGTTACTGTTAGCGAATGCATAGAAAAAAAGCTGCCGACCTTTATTTATCACGCATTGCCGGGTCAGGAAGAAATGAATTTGAATCTGTTAAAAAAACGCCGGCTTGTGATCAGCTTAGAAAATTGGAAAAAACAGCCGATAGAAGATCAGCTGTTGTCATTTTTTCAATCGAGTGAACATGTCAGACATTATCAGGAACATGTCAGTCAGCACCTTCTTGAAATGTCTGATTGGGATATTCGTGAAATGATCGGAAAAATAATTCTATAGAGGATAGAGAGAAAGAGGAATTCGATTCCGGTGCCAAGCACTAAAAAACACTCCCTAAACAGAGAGTGTGAAAAGCCAAGTTTTAACGGAACAGCAAATGCTGGCTGTGAATACCTGCTTTTTTCAGCAAGCCGATCAGCTGTTCCTGTTCTTCAGGCGAAAGTCCTGAAAACGCTCTCGCAATTCGGAGCGAATGGACCGGGTAAATTTTATCTAGGTAAGCGCTGCCTTTATCCGTCAAATGCGCGTACACGGAGCGCTTGTCCTTCGGGTCCTGCTCCCTGATCAAAAATCCGTTTCTTTCGAGCTTGTCAATTACATAGGTGACGTTTCCGCTGACAAGCAGCAGCCTTGACCCGATTTGCTGCAATTTTTGCGGGCCTCTCGTGTAAAGCAGTTCGAGCACCGCAAATTCAGTCGGATTAAATCCATGCTCTTTACTGTCGCGGATACTGTGTTCAGAAACACTTTTGAAAGCCCTTGCAAAAACCTTGTACAAAGCCATCGCACGCTCAACTTCTTCTTCGTTAAACGATAATCTCATCATATCTACCTCGTATATAGAATTTTTATAAAAAAATAATGAAAACCCTTACATATGATAAGAGTCTTATCTCTCCTAATTATTCAATTCGCTGTTTTTTGTAAAATTCCTGCTCTCTTTACGCAAAAAAATCCCTTATACAAACGGTTTATTTTGTATAAGGGCTTTGCTTTAGGTATGGAATTTTCCGATAAAAATAAGCATATTCTCTTCTCAGTTCGGAAATCGTCATCTCTTTCATTACTTCTTTATTATATACGCCGATTTGGTACAGCTTTTCTGAATAATGGCTTCGTTCTTTTTCTAATGCCGTTTTTAGAAAATTACTCATGGGGCCCTCCTTATTTTTTCGGTATTCTATAAGAAGCATACCAGTTTTAAGTGAATGCAGTATGAATCAAATGTAAAGAAACGATTGATTATGAAGATTTACGGTACAGTCCGTTTTGGACGGATCTCAGCAGTTGAAAAGCGTGGTCCCCGGCAAGCTGTATGAATGCCTCAAGCATTTCATCCCGTTTGATATCTAATTCAATAATTTCCTTTGCCAGCAAGACCGCTTTTTCGTTCTCCATGATTATCCTTCCTCCTCATTACTATTTACATAAAGAATAAAACGCTGTTTTTCTCAGCGCATCATTTTTGTTAATTTTTCTTCCGTTGTTTTTCAAAAAATTTCTAATCCATGTAAGGAAATCTAACAAACGTTAGGTTTTTTCTCTTGTTTTTTTATATACTATGATTAAAAGACATCCAGGGGTGGAAAAATGACCACAGAAGATCGTTCTTATAAAGACAAAAAAGTGATTTCTATCGGAATTGTGAGCGAATTGACAGGATTGTCCGTAAGACAAATCAGATATTATGAGGAACGGAAGCTGATCTATCCCCAGCGATCTTCAAGGGGGACGAGAAAATATTCTTTCGGAGATGTGGAACGGCTGATGGATATTGCGAATAAGCGTGAGGATGGCGTTCAGACGGCAGAGATTCTGAAGGATATGCGCAAGAAAGAACAGGCATTAAAAAATGACCCTCAAGTGCGAAAAAAAATGCTGGAAGGTCAGCTTAATGCGCACTTTAAGTATAGAAACCGCTAAAATATAAAAGTCCGTCTTTACTGGATAAGACGGACTTTATATTGTTTATAATGAGTGAATGAATGCAGTAGCGATACCAAAATAGATTAATAACGACAGAATATCATTCAACGTTGTAATCAGCGGCCCTGAGGCAATTGCCGGGTCTACGTTGAGTTTGTGCAGAATGATCGGGACAACCGTTCCCGCCATGGTGCCGATGATCAGCGTAATAAGAAGAGACGAACCGACCACAAAACCGAGCAGCATATTGCCCTGCCAGACCACAGCAATTACCGTAATCAAAACAGAACACACAGCTCCAATATAGAAGCTTGTTCTCAGCTCCCGGAAAATCAGGCGAAAAATCGTTTTCTTATTCATTTCTTCTTTAGATAATCCTCTGATAACGACAGCAAGTGACTGCGTTCCCGTATTCCCTGTCATCCCGGCAATCATCGGCATGAAAAACGCCAGTGCGACGACCTGCTTCAGCGTCTCCTCAAAAAAGTTCATGATGCTGCCGGAAATGAGCCCGATAAACAGAAGCAATATCAGCCATGGCAGGCGGCGGTAAGCAGCGACGTATGCTTTTGTATCAAATGTAATGGCTTTCCCTGATGCGGCGAATTTTTCGTAATCTTCGTCAGCTTCCCGGATCACGACGTCGATGATGTCATCAACCGTTACGATCCCGACAAGCACGTTGTTTTCTTCCACAATGGGAATCGCCAGAAAATCATACCGTTCGATCAGGCGGGCGACTTCTTCCTGATCTTGAAGAGCGTCTGCTGAAATCACCCGGGTAAACATGAGATCCTGGACCTTTTCTTCCGGTTCCCCGAGAATTAAATCGCGGTATGACAGAACGCCGACAAGCTGCTTGCTGTCATTAATGACATACAAGTAGTTGATGGATTCAGCTATTTCGGCAAAGGTTTTCAGTTTCACAACCGCATCTTTTACCGTGTAATGCTGCGGGATCCATACAAAGCGGTTTGTCATCATTCTACCTGCGGTTTCAGGCGGATAATTCATTAAAAGCTGGACGGCCTTTGACTCCTCCGCCTCCATGCTGGACAGAAGCTGCTCTTTCAGTTCTTCATCCATTTCCTCCAGCAATTGAGCGAGGTCATCGTTATCCATTTTGTTCATTGCAAGGGTTGCTTTTGTTTTTCCAACCTTATTTAATACGGAAAGCTGGTCTTCCCGCTCAAGCTCTCCGATCATATCAGTGATATCGTCAACTGTCAGATAAGATAAATAGCGGGCTCGGTGTTTTTCCGGCATTTCTTTAAACAAAAACGCCACGTCATAAGGCTGAAGTTCATCAATTATGCTGCGGAAGTCCCTTACCTTTCCATCTCTCAATAAAATGATAATGCGTAAAATGAGTTCATCGTAGGTCATGTTTTGAACCATCGGGACTCGTACCTCCTTTACGGAGACGTGCCGGCCTCGCCAGAAGGTGCGGCAGGCCGTCTCCTCATCGTGTAATGATTCGCGGTCTTGTTGTATATGGGAACTTCTTCAGATTGACTCGAATGGGGAGAATCCATACTCCGCACCTCCTTTTACTATATGATCATTTCGTTTTCAGGGCATAAAAAAAACCTTCCGGATTGAAGGGAAAAAAGCACGGCAAATAAGCGTGCGGTCGCCTTCAATCGTAGAGCTTTAGCACTGTATGGCATAGGACGCAAACATCCAGCTGCATTAAAAATCACCTTATGTCGATGATTTCTGTTGACCCATTGGCGTCTTTGGACATTTTTGGGCAGCAGCGTATCTCCATACAGGAGCCTCACCTAACGAAGTTCGTAATGTAATTGACACACCTGAGGTTACAGAAAAAAAGAAGCTGTGTCAACTTAAAAAAGTAATTTATCCGTTGGGCGGATGTATGCAGCAAACAGAATAAGGGCTTTTGCCCTCATTCTGTTTGCTCTGTTTCGTCCTCTTCTGACAACAGATGGTACGATTCATGCAGAAATAACGCGTACTCCCCCTCTTTTGTGGGATGGGGAACGTATTCAGCCTGGTTAATGTACTGTTCTTCTTTTTTGTCCATGCGGCATGCCTCCTTTTACGTTTAGATTGTCCAAAAGATGGCGCGTTATCAAGAAAAAAAACCTCACATAGTGTGAGGTTTAGTCGTCCAGTTCCTGCTTGATGATCCGGCCGTCTTTTGCTGAGATGTCAAATTCGGCTTCTGTGCCCTGGTCAGTCTTGATCTCAATTTCATAGATGTACACGCCGTCGTCTTCATCAAGTTTGCATTCTGTCACTGTTCCGTTTGTTTGCTTTAAAGCGATCTTTTCAGCTTCTTCTTTTGTCAGGCTGACCTGCTCTTCTTTTTCTTTTAACGGATCATTAAGGGGTTTTTTTGTATTGATATCCACATAAACGTCATAATCTTCTCCGGCTTTTTCGATTTCGACTTCATATGCTTCTTTTCCGTCATACATTTCTTTGTCGATATCATCCACCGTTCCGTCAACGACGGTCTTTGCAATTTCGGCAGCTTCTTTTTCAGATAATGCACCCGATGATTGTGTGACTTGGCTGTTATTTTCTTTGGCAAAGGCGTTATAACTGAATCCGCCTGCTGCTAAAGCACCCGCCAATACACCGATCATCCATTTTTTCTTCAACATCTTACATTCCTCCTTTATTCGTTATGAGTCTAGCTTACACACTGAAGATGAAAGGAAAGAAAGAACAAGATGAGAATTTGATGAGAAAAAAGTTAATCCTCATACACGATGCCGACAATGCGGCCGGTGTAGGCATTGATTTTCACCGTGGCCTCCCTGTCATTCGGAAGGTCGATGTCCACTTCAAATACGAGCGTGCCTTCGCTTTCTTCGAGATCTGCATCATCCGCTTTTCCGCCAACCTCTTTCACAGCAATGGCCTTTGCTTCTTTTTCGCTGATTTTTGTCGCTTGTTTATCGCCTTTTTTGCTTACTTTTTCAGAGGAAACAACTGTTTTCGCACGCTTATCTACCTTGACCTTATAGGTCTCCCCTTCGTTTTGAATCGTAAATACGGCAATGTCTTTTTTTTGGGTGCGTTCAGTGATAGTTCCCGGCGTTTTGGCTAAGGCAAGCTGTTCCGCTTCTTTTTCTGTCATCAGAGGCGTGTTGATGCGTTTGATTCTGTCCATATCAAGAATGGCGCCTGTTTTCGCATCTGCTTTCAGTTCATAAATTCCTTTTTCATTTTTAAGCGTCAGCAGATATGTTTTCTTATCGGAGGATGTATCCAGCTTCGTAATGTCACCTTCATAGGAGGCTTCGATTTTTTTCTGGATGGCCGCTTTTGTCAGCACATCTTTCTGAGCTTGATTCATCATAAGGATGACACAGATAATTATCGCTATAATCGCAATACCTGCTGTGAAAATGGCTTTTGTCCTTTTTTTCATGGCACTCCTCCTCGTCATGGCAAATCAGCGCCCCTTTTAAATTGCATGGTTACGCTCGTACCTTCATTTACTTTGCTGTCGATGGTAAGCTCGATGCCGTGTTCGTCAGCAATCTGCTTGGCAATCGACAGGCCCAGCCCTGTTCCGCCGGTTTTGCGGTTTCGTGCTTCATCGGCTCTGTAGAACCGTTCAAAGAGATGTTCGATATGCTGCTTTTGTATGCCTATGCCGTGATCCCGAACAATAAGAAAAGGGAGGCCTTGGTTTTTCCCGGCCAAAACTTTAATAGGCTCTGAACTGTATTTGATGGCATTATCGAGTAAAATGGTCAGAAGCTGTTTCATGCGTTGTTCGTCCGCTGTCACATATAAACTTTCCCATTCGGTTTCCAGCATCATATCCCGCCCATAGACGCTTTGTAAGGTTTGAATAACAGAACGGGCCAAATCGATGATATCTATCGTTTTCACATCCAGATTCATGTCTTTCTGGTATTTCGCAAGGGTGAGAAGCTGATCCGTCAGTTTTGTCATTTTTATGGCTTCAGAGTGAATCGCCTCGACCGATTCTTTTAGCACCTCCGGTTTTTGCGCTCCCCACCTTTTGATTAGGCTGCTGTAGCTTTCGATAACGGTGATAGGGGTTTTCAGCTCATGCGAAGCATCCTGAACGAACTGCTGCTGTTTTTCATAATGCTCTTTCAGCATCTCCGCCATTTGGTTAAATGTAAGCCCCATTTGGTATAATTCATCGTGTGACTGTCCCTTTAGCGAAATCGTTTTGAAGGTTTTTTCTCTTTGGATATCTTTCATCGTCTTCATCAGTTTTCTGATTGGATTGACAATGCGCCGGGCCAGCAGACTGCCCGCAAAGTAAGAAGCGATGCATACCGCCGCGCTTGCCGTGATTAAAATAATCCGCAAAAGCAGCAGGCTCTCTTCCGTGTGCTCCTCTCTTTCAATGAGCTGAAGCGAGACAACTTCGCCATCTGTCCAAATGACCGGTACAGCCGCGACGGCGTACAGCCTGCCGTTCTGCTTTGTCACTTCTTCGGTCTGCCCGCTATGAAACACTTTCGGAAAATTCTTGTATGCTTTGTCTTTTGTCACTATGATAACGGCCTTTTTGTCTTTATCAACAACTCTGACCATCCCGTTAACCGGAAGGTATGCCTGGAGCATATCCTCAAGGGCCACCCCTTCTGATTCAGCGGTATTGAGAGCTTCTGCAATATTGGCCGTTTCTTCGGCTAACCTTGACGCATCTTTTGACGTCAAGGCAGATGAAAAAATAAGATACACTGCCGTATGAATCAATATCAGCAATATGAAAAGCGATAAAGACGTATACAGGTGGATTTTGGTCTTTAGATTCATCGTCTACTCCTTGATTGCATATCCGACCCCGCGGACTGTGTGAATCAGCTGTTTTTCGTATGGGTAGTCCAGCTTTTTTCTAATATAGCGTATGTACACATCTACTACATTTGTATCTCCCAAATAATCAAATCCCCACACGGAAGTAAGAATTTGTTCACGCGTGAGCACCTGCTGCGGATGCTTCAGCATAAATACGAGCAGATCGAATTCGCGCGGCGTTAATTCAACCTCTTGATCCGCCCGTTTGACCTCACGCGTTTTTTCATTCACTTGCAGATCACCAAGTGATAAAAATGTGCCGGGATCTGATCCGTTTTGCCGGAGCGCCGCCCTGATTCTTGCCAAAAGCTCTTCAATTTCAAACGGCTTGGTTACGTAATCATTTGCTCCGATGTCCAAGCCCGTTACCTTATCAGGTATACTGTCTCTCGCGGTTAATAAAATAACAGGCGTATGCATGTCTGTTTTCCGCAAACGGCGGAGCACTTCAAGACCGCTGAGACCGGGCAGCATGACATCAAGCAGAACCAAGGCGAACTTTTCTTCTAATGCAGCGTGCAGACCCTCAGTGCCGGTTTCTTTAATCGTGGCCTTATATCCTTCATATTCTAATTCCAGCTGAAGCACTCTTGCGATTTTTTCTTCGTCTTCCACAATTAAAATGTGCCCTTTTTCCACATCCTATCACCCTTTCCTTGCTCTATATGAAAAAAATGATCATCCCTGTTTACAAATCCTATCTTATCATCTATGATGATTTCAAAATAAAAAATTGTATATGGAAAGCACTAGGGGTGCTATTTTGGCTGAGATAAAACGCGGCAACACGCGTTTTGATCCCTTATGACCCGATCTGGATAATACCAGCGTGGGGAAGTGCAGGATGACCGATACGACGCCTTTTTTTGCGTCTTCCGTTCTATGACTGCATATTCCCTATGGATATGCAGTTTTTATTTTCCCAAAAAACAACCAGGAGGTCGGAGAAATGAACAACGTATGCGGCACAAGCAGAATCGCCGGTTTTCGATTTTCTTTATACCCGATGACAGATGATTTTATCAATGTGATCATGTCGGCGCTGAAGGAAACCGATACATCAAAGGTTTGGAAGAAGACAGATCATATCAGCACATGCTTTCGCGGGAAAATGGATCATGTATTTGACGCCGCTAAAGCTGTATACCTTCACGCAGCCAAAAGCGGAAAGCACATCGTCATGAACGGAACCTTTTCTATCGGCTGCCCGGGTGATACACAGGGTGATTCGTTTCTTTTTGAAGATGACAAAAGATTGAATGACGAAAATACCCGTGAGATCCGAGCGGAGGCCCCTTGTCAGTTTGCGCTCTATCCGATGAATGAACCGGATTATATGGGCATCATTTCAGAAGCGGTCGATATCGCTAAAGCGCAAGGCACTTTTGTGCAGGGTGTGCATTATGCAAGCGAGCTTGACGGAGACGCTCACGATGTGTTCCGCACATTGGAGGCCGCATTCCGGCTCGCAGAAGAAAAAACAAATCATGTGACGATGACTGTGAACTTCTCGGCAAACAGTCCGTCAAGAAAGCAGGGATCAAATGAAAAGCTGGAAGGTTAGAGAAATCGTTGTTATGTCTGTAATCAGTGTTGTATTTGCCGTTATTTATTTATTATTTACGCATTTCGGAAATGTGCTTGCAGGTTTCTTCGGTCCGATGGGCTATGAACCGATTTACGGCATCTGGTTTATCGTATCTATTATTGCCGCTTATATCATCAGAAAACCCGGCGCGGCGCTCATTTCAGAAACCATTGCCGCGTTTGTTGAATGTCTGCTCGGCAATCCGTCCGGTCCGATGGTGATTGTGGTGGGACTTGTTCAAGGCCTCGGGGCTGAAGCGGTCTTTCTTGCCGCGCGCTGGAGAGTGTATTCTCTTCCTATTGTCCTTCTTGCAGGGATGGGCTCGTCAGTGACAAGCTTTATTTATGACTTATTCGTGGCCGGATATGCTGCACTGTCGCCAGGCTACTTGCTGCTCATGCTCATCATTCGTCTGTTTTCCGGAGCTCTTCTTGCAGGCCTTCTCGGAAAAGTGATCAGTGACTCACTCGCCTATACCGGCGTATTAAACGGCATGGCGCTCGGAAAGGAACTCAAGAAGAAACGGAAACAGGTGTCCCAGCATGCAGGGTTCTAATGAGCTCCTCAGCATCGACCGCCTGACTTTTTCCTACGAGGAAGATGAAAAGCCGATTTTTAAAGACTTGACGTTTCAGCTTCAAAAGGGAGAACGGGCATTATTGCTCGGGCCTAGCGGGTGCGGCAAAAGCTCGCTGGCCCTCTGTATAAACGGCCTTTACCCAGAAGCTTGTGATGCGGTGCAGACTGGGCGCATCTCACTTTTCCAAAAAAACATTGAAGATTTTCAAGCTTCTGAAAAGCCCTCTTTACATATCGGGGTGGTCTTTCAAGATCCAGACCAGCAGTTCTGCATGCTCACGGTTGAAGATGAAATCGCTTTTGGTTTGGAAAACCTGCAAATGCCCAAGGAAGAAATGAAAGAGAGAATCGACGATGTATTAGTAAAACTCGATTTAACCGGCTTGAAGAATCAAACTATCTCAGCCCTGTCCGGGGGAACAAAGCAGAAAGTCGCGCTGGCTTGTATTTTGGCGATGGAGCCTGATCTTATTATTCTGGACGAACCGACTTCTCTTCTTGATCCTCATTCAGCACGCACCTTTGTTCACATGATAAAGGAGCTGCAGGAGGAAAAGGGCTTCGGGCTTCTCGTCATTGAACACCAGCTTGACGAGTGGGCCCCTTGGGTGGAACGGACAATTGTGCTTGACGCATCGGGACAGAAAGTGATGGATGGTGAAACACCGGATATCTTTCAATTCCATTCAGAAGAACTGAAAAAGATCGGTGTTGCCATTCCTCATGTCGCAGCCATGCAGGAAAGCTTGAGCGCACCATTTACTTTGTCAAAAGAGATGCTGTTTACACAGCCGGTTCCCGCTTTCAAAGAAGGCAAGAACCTCCCTCTGACTGAGGATGTGTTAGAGGTAAACAGGCTTTCGTTTTCAAGAGGGCGGCGGGTGATCTTCTCAGACATCAGCTTTTCGCTTCGCGCGGGATCATTGACGGCTGTCATCGGACAGAACGGGACGGGAAAATCAACGCTTTTATCAGTGCTCGCACGGCTCTATAAACCGAAAAGCGGCGAAATTCGCCTGTTCGGCAAACCGCTTCATTCTTTTTCTGAAAACGAGCTGCGAAGGCAGATGGGATTTGTTTTTCAAAACCCCGAGCATCAGTTTGTCGCTGATACGGTGTTTGGCGAGCTGGTCTTCGGACATGAACACCATAAGGGTGCAGCCGAAAAAGCGCATGATCTTTTGCGGCGTTTCGGCCTTGACCATGTTCTCACCCATCATCCCTTCGCTTTAAGCCAGGGACAAAAACGGCGGCTGAGCGTCGCCACTATGATGATGCACGATCTTAAGATTTTACTTTTGGATGAGCCAACCTTCGGGCAAGACGCGAAAACCGCTGCGGAATGTATGGAGCTGATTGAAAGCATCCAGGCGGCCGGAACAGCTGTTTTGATGATCACACATGATATGGAACTTGTCTCAGCTTTTGCCGACAACGTTCTTGTGCTTCACGACACAAAATTGGTTTATCAAGGGGCTCCGGCGCCGTTATTTTCAGAGCAGAATGAAATTATTCAACAAGCAAAACTGGCATGGCCGCTTCAATATGAATGGCTGCACCATAAACAGCAGGAGGAACATCATGAACCAGCAATTACAAACCATTAATCCGACAATAAAAGCTGCTGCTGTGTTTTGCTGTGTTGTGATGCTGTCGTTCATTTATAACCCCTACACTCCAGCATGTTTTTATATGATTATCGTAGTCGGGGTTCTGTCGGCGGCACGAATTTCTCTGAAAAAATGGCTCCTGTTTACGATCCCCTTTCTGATTTTGGCAGCCGGGTGTATGTGGACAGCGGCGGTCTTCGGTAAAGTGCCGACGACCGCTGACAATTTATTGTTTGAAGCCGGCCCTTTTGAAATAAACCGTGAAAATGCTTTGGTAGGCATTTCACTCGGTTTTCGTATTTTATGCTTTTCGGCCCTTTCCATGATGTTTATTTTCACGACTGATCCGATATTATTTATGCTCAGCCTTGTTCAGCAGTGCAGGCTTTCGCCGAAGCTTGCGTACGGCATTATCGCAGGCTTTCGTTTTCTTCCGCTGTTAAAAGACGAAGTTCAGATCATTCAGCAGGCGCACAAAATCAGAGGCGGCGCGTCCGAAAACGGACTAAAGGAAAAGCTCGCAGCTATGAAGCGATATACGATTCCTTTACTGGCGAGCGCCATCAGAAAGGCTGAACGGACGGCAATTGCGATGGAATCTAAAGGCTTTACCGGCAGCCGGAATCGGACGTACTACAGAACCCTTACGGTCGCACCCCGTGATTGGCTGTTTTTCCTTCTGGTGCTTTTGCTGTTCAGCGTTAGCTTTTTTATCTCTTTATGCTTTTCTTGACGTGAAAAAGCCACTATTTTAAAATAGTGGCTTTTACATATTGTGATTACCTTATTTATCATAGTTGAGAGCTTGAGCAAGGTTGGCTTTGATCTTGATATTCGTAAAATCAACCCCCAGCTGGACAGCCGTCTGGGCGATTTCCGGCCTGATTCCTGACAAAGTAGAGCTGACACCGATCAAAGTAAGCGCCTCGATTAATTTGAAAATTTGGTGGGCCACCATCGTATCCACAACCACTACACCTGAAAGGTCGATTAATAAATGCTCAACACGTCTTTTCGCACAGGCGTCAAGCGTATTTTCAAGTATGAATTTTGCCCGTTCGGTATCAATATCCCCTACAAGCGGAAGGAGAGCAGTTCTTTGGCTGAGAGTAATGACAGGGGAGCTTAAATCTAAAATCATTTCTCTCTGCGCATTTAATTGCTTTTTAGCATTTTTCTCAGCATGATCCACAAATGTATAGATCGTAAAATCAAATACCTTTACAATCAAATCAGCCCACTTCTTACTTTCCCCTTCTGCAAACTCAGATGAGTTCGATGCAACAAACGTGTCAAAATACTTCTTATATAATGTCCGGTTTCTCATAAATTCACGGATTACGTATTGGACAGGCGTATCTAAATGTTTCTGATCGTTTGTGAGTTCGATAACCCATTCTTGAAATACTTGAAGAAATTCTTTCTCAGGCTTAATATACATTTGGTTGAGATTTCTGTAAAACTCTTTATCCTGCTCAGTCAGTTCCTCAACCACAACTGGATCTTTTAAGGCATAGATAGAATCCGGATCGGTTTCTTCCATTGTGTCGATCCATTCTTTAGCCATTTGTTCAACATGGTCAGAAAAAAACGTAAATAATTTCTCATTCAGTTTCATTGCTTTGCTCCTTTCCCAAAAACTATTATAACTCGACAAAGAGCTGAATCCCAGCCATATCTATAGTCCTTCCTTCATTTGCTGTTTTTCTCTTAAAATACATTATTTTCAAAATATTTAGTTCATTTTCTTCTTTTCTCTATTTTCAAAATAATTCAAATGACTCTATCCGTCTCTACTTTATTTTCATATAATGGAAGCAACACCCTTGTATCCACTTGCAAGCATAAAAAAGGAGGGCTTTTTTATGAATGGTGAAATCCGCTTGATCCCGTATGTCACAAATGAGAAGATTATGGATGTGAACGAGCTTCCAGAGGGTATTAAAGTGATTAAGGCGCCAGAATTGTGGGAGAAAGGGTTTAAAGGGAAGAATGTGACGGTCGCTGTGCTGGATACCGGCTGCGATACGGAGCATCCTGATTTAAAAAATCAGATCATCGGAGGCAAAAACTTTACTGACGATGACGGCGGCAAGGAAGACGCCATTTCTGATTACAACGGCCATGGAACACACGTCGCAGGAACGATCGCCGCTAATGATTCAAACGGCGGTATCGCAGGTGTCGCACCGGAAGCAAGCCTATTAATCGTTAAGGTTCTGGGAGGCGAAAACGGAAGCGGACAGTACGAGTGGATTATCAACGGTATTAACTATGCTGTGGAGCAAAAGGCTGATATTATCTCTATGTCGCTCGGCGGACCGAGTGATGTGCCTGAGCTGCAGGAAGCCGTCTCAAACGCCGTGAAAAACGGAGTGCTTGTCGTTTGCGCCGCCGGGAATGAAGGTGACGGAGATGAGCGTACTGAAGAGCTTTCTTATCCAGCCGCTTATAACGAAGTCATTGCCGTCGGATCTGTATCGGTCGCGCGTGAATCGTCAGAATTTTCAAACGCAAATAAAGAAATCGACCTTGTTGCTCCCGGGGAAAATATTTTGTCCACTCTTCCGAATAAGAAGTATGGAAAACTGACAGGCACTTCAATGGCCGCCCCCCACGTCAGCGGAGCGCTTGCTTTGATTAAAGGATTTGAAGAAGACGCGTTCCAAAGAACGCTGTCAGAGTCTGAAATTTATGCGCAGCTTGTGCGCCGCACTCTGCCGCTTCAATATGCAAAAACACTGGCCGGCAATGGATTTCTCTATTTGACCGCGCCTGATGCTTTATCGGAAAAAGCGGAGCAGGCCCACTTATTGTCTCTATAGATTTATTTTTTCACGATAATATATTCGTTGGTAAGCCTTCTATCCTGTTTCAAACGTTGCCAAAAAATTTGAAATGAATTTTCGAATTTTTATTGACAATGAATTTGAAAAGCTGTTAAGATTACCAACAAATGATTTAACTTTTCTAAAAATTAATAAGATTTTCTCTTATCGAGAGTTGGGCGAGGGATTGGCCTTTTGACCCCAACAGCAACCGACCGTAATACCATTGTGAAATGGGGCGCACTGATTTTCGCGCCGAGACATTTGTCTCTTTAAGGCACGGTGCTAATTCCATCAGATTTATCTGAGAGATAAGAGAGGCTGACGTTTGAATAAAAGCCTCTTTCTCTCTTGAGAAAGAGGCTTTTTTGTTTAGATTGTTAGAAAACCTCTTGGCCCCTTTTTAGCGGGGATAAGAGTGTTTTATATAAAAGGAGGAAAAATAATAATGACAACGATCAAAACATCGAATCTTGGCTTTCCGAGAATTGGTTTAAACAGAGAATGGAAAAAATCGCTTGAAGCTTTCTGGAAAGGGAATAGCGACAAGGACACGTTCCTCAAACAAATGGATGAATTGTTTTTAACTGCTGTTAAAACGCAGATTGACCAAAAGATTGATATTGTGCCAATTTCTGATTTCACCCACTATGACCATGTATTGGACACAGCGATCAGCTTCAACTGGATTCCAGAACGATTCAAACATATAACAGATGCTACAGATACATATTTTGCCCTTGCCCGCGGTATTAAAGACGCTGTATCAAGCGAAATGACAAAGTGGTTTAATACAAACTACCATTACATCGTTCCTGAATATAACAAGGATATTGAATTCCGTCTCACCAGAAATAAACAGCTTGAAGACTACCGCCGGGTTAAGCAGGCGTTTGGCGTAGAAACAAAACCGGTGATCGTCGGTCCTTACACCTTTGTCACGCTTGCTAAGGGCTACGAGCAATCAGAAGCAAAAGAGATTCAAAAGCGCCTTGTTCCGCTTTATGTCCAGCTTTTAAAAGAACTTGAACAAGAAGGCGTACAATGGGTTCAAATTGATGAGCCTGCGCTTGTGACAGCTTCTTCTGAAGATGTTTCAGCAGCGAAAGAGCTATATCAAGCCATCGCAAACGAGCTTTCCGGCCTTAACGTGCTTCTGCAAACTTATTTTGATTCGGTTGATGCTTATGAAGAATTGATTTCCTATCCAGTCCAAGGAATCGGGCTTGATTTTGTACATGATAAAGGCCGAAACCTTGAACAGCTGAAAGCGCACGGCTTCCCGAAAGATAAAGTGCTTGCAGCAGGCGTGATTGACGGACGTAACATCTGGAAAACTGACCTTGACGAACGGCTGGACGCGATCCTCGCCCTTCTCAGCAGCACGGATATTGATGAGCTGTGGATTCAGCCTTCTAACAGCCTGCTTCATGTTCCCGTTGCGAAACACCCCGACGAACACTTGGAAAAAGATTTGCTGAACGGTCTGTCTTACGCGAAAGAAAAGTTAGCTGAGCTTTTTGCATTGAAGGAAGGCCTGCTGTCAGGAAAAGCAGCCATCAGCGCAGACATTCAACAGGCTAAAGCTGATCTGCAGGCATTGAAACAGTTTGCGACAGGCGCAAATTCTGAGCAAAAGGAAGAGCTTAATCAATTAACTGAAAAAGACTTCAAGCGTCCGATCCCATTTGAGGAACGCTTGAAAATACAAAACGAATCATTGGGTCTGCCGCTTCTCCCGACAACAACGATCGGAAGCTTCCCTCAGTCTGCTGAAGTCCGGAACGCACGCCAAAAATGGCGTAAAAGCGAATGGTCTGATGAGCAATATCAGGAATTCATCAACGCTGAGACAAAAAGATGGATTGACATTCAGGAAGAACTGGATCTCGATGTCCTTGTTCACGGGGAGTTTGAGCGGACTGATATGGTCGAATACTTCGGTGAAAAGCTTGCGGGCTTCGCCTTTACAAAATACGCCTGGGTACAATCATATGGCTCACGCTGCGTACGTCCGCCAGTTATTTACGGGGATGTTGAATTTATCGAACCGATGACGGTGAAAGACACAGTTTACGCCCAATTGTTAACATCCAAGCAAGTCAAAGGAATGCTGACAGGCCCTGTTACGATTTTAAACTGGTCATTCCCTCGGAACGATATTTCAAGAAAAGAAATCGCCTTCCAAATCGGTCTGGCGCTTCGTAAAGAGGTAAAAGCTTTGGAGGATGCCGGCATTCAAATTATTCAAGTAGATGAGCCTGCTCTGCGCGAAGGCCTTCCATTAAAAGAAAACGATTGGGAAGAATACTTGACGTGGGCTGCCGAGGCATTCAGGCTAACAACGTCTGCCGTGAAAAATGATACACAAATTCATACGCATATGTGTTACAGCAACTTTGAAGATATTGTGGACACGATTAATGACCTTGATGCGGACGTCATCACAATTGAGCACAGCCGAAGCCATGGCGGATTCTTAGACTACTTGAAAGACCACCCTTACCTGAAAGGACTCGGGCTGGGCGTATATGACATTCACAGTCCGCGTGTACCGCCGACTGAAGAAATTTACAAAATCATCGACGAAGCGCTCACTGTCTGCCCGACAGACCGTTTCTGGGTTAACCCTGACTGCGGATTGAAAACAAGACATCAGGAAGAAACCATCGCAGCACTAAAAAATATGGTCGAAGCGGCCAAACAAGCGAGAGCGAAGCAAAGTCAGCTCGTATAAAGATATTTGCCAGAAACCATACACTATTGACAAAAGCCAGGTCATTTATCATGATCTGGCTTTTGTCCGCCTTTCAGCGTGATTGATCGACCGGGCTTTCACAGGAGGTGATGACAACGGCGTTCGGGCAGAGCCCCGTGCTTTAGCCGTTGATCCTCCTTTCTATTCGAAATGCGGGGGTTTGTCGACATACTGTTTTCTATAAAGAGACAGTACTTTCCCGATGCTCCCCGTCCCCCTCTTTTTTAATAGTTATCGTTCCATCCGCATCAATTGTTAATAGTGTCAATGACGTATCATGTATGTAAGAGGAATTCCACACCTCTGAGATTCCCCGCTTCTTCACAATATTCAGCAGCATTAAAATAAAGACAGAGTGGGTCACCAGCAGGACATTGCCTGACTGGTGACGGTCTGTCAGCATTAGGAGAGCACGTTTAACCCTTTGTTCAAGCTCCTCAAAGCTTTCCCCGTCTGCAGGCTGATATGCTGTCGGCTGATGAAAATAAGCGTGCAAGCGTTCAGGTTCTTCTTTTTCAATGTCTTCTTGCTTTTTTCCTTCCCATGTTCCAAGCGACATTTCTCTAAATAGATCTTCCTTTTCGAGCGGTACCTGGCGATTGCCTAATATGGCTTTCGCTGTGTCTTCTGTTCGTTTGCTTGAGCTTATGTAAACCTTTTGAAAGTCTGTATGTTTCAGCCGTTCTCCAAGGGCTCGGGCACGCCTTAATCCCTCTTCTGTTAAATCAGAGTCCTGCCAGCCCTGCATTCTGTGCTCCGTATTCCATTCCGTCTGGCCGTGTCTGACGATATACAAAGATAACACCTTCTCCCTCCTCCTGTTTCTTATTGTAATAAATTTTCTAAAATGATTGTGTCTTTTTGCCTTTTTCGAGAATGTTCTTTCAATTTCATTTCGGCTATACTTATATTATTCGATCGACTGGAGGGGTTTTTGGATGAATCATAATGAGTTCTTGCAGCGTGCTGTCGAGCTGGCTGCTGAAGGGGTGAATGCCGGGATCGGCGGTCCTTTCGGAGCAGTTATAGTAAAGGACGGAAAGATTATTGCAGAGGGGCAAAATAATGTGACAACAAGCAACGATCCGACAGCCCATGCGGAAGTAACGGCGATCAGAAACGCATGTGAAGCGCTTGGGTCTTATCAGCTCGATGATTGTATTCTCTATACAAGCTGTGAGCCTTGTCCGATGTGTTTGGGCGCTATTTATTGGGCTAGGCCAAAGGCGGTTTATTATGCTTCTGAGCATACTGATGCAGCAAATGCCGGATTTGATGATTCATTTATATATGATGAAATTGAAAAGCCGCTTTCGGAAAGGGTCATACCATTCCGTCAAGTGCATCTTTCAGAACACTTATCTCCTTTTCAGGCTTGGCAGGCTTTTGCCGATAAAAAAGAATACTGATACCATCCATTAAACGCCTGCTGTTACAAGCAGGCGTTTTATAAATAAAGATGCAGACCTGAAACATGGACATATTCGATGAATATACATGTATAGCAGTGCGTTCACGCAAATAACAGGGACAAAATTTCATTGAACCGCGGCTTAAAAGACTTCACCCACTTTTATAAAGGAGGGACATGATGTCACAACCTAATTTACCTAATATTACACCGGTCGTTACACTTTCGAGAGATGATACCATCAACCTTTTGCTTTCTTCAATCGCAATGGAAGAACTGGGGATGGCCCATATTCTCAACGCCGAAGGGGAAAAAATTCAATATGCGCTCGGGACCCTTCCCGGCCTGACAGGTCCGCCTTCTACACTTGACGATGTTCTTAACATGAATGCCAGCGTCCGCGACACGCTGGATAGTTTAATGAAACAAGAGTTGCTGCTTGGATCAAAGTTGGACAGTATTGCAAATATCCCTACGCTTGCAGGGCCGACTGGGGTAACCGGGCCGACCGGACCAGCTGGAGGACCGACCGGGCCTGCTGGGGCTATCGGACCGACGGGCGCGACGGGGGCAACAGGACCAGCCGGGCCGACGGGCGCCACCGGAGCCGGTTTACAAGGAATCGTTGTATTTAATCCGCTTGTTGCCCCTACTTACACGGTCGGGCAAGTTGTGCTGTACAACGGAAGTTCATACGTGGTGAATACTGCTTCCCCCGCAGGCTTCCCAGGCGCTTCTGCTGATTATACCCTCTTGGCTTCAGCCGGACCGACAGGATCAACCGGACCGACAGGAGCGACTGGTGCAGGCTTACAGGGCATTACGCCATTTGATCCTGCAGCGGCGCCATTTTATCTCGCTGGCCAGGTTGTTCTTTATGAAGGCTCTTCCTATGTAGTGAATATATCAAACCCATCCGGAGTACCGGGGACATCACCTGATTACACTTTGTTAGCCTCCGCAGGACCGACCGGACCGACTGGCGTCACCGGTGCAGGCCTTCAAGGAGTTGTTCCGTTTGATCCGTTAGCTGCACCGGGCTATGAAGCAGGGCAAACTGTGACATTCAATGGTAGTTCATATGTGGCAAATACATCCAGCCCCTCCGGAACCCCAGGAACTTCAGCAGAGTATACCTTATTAGCAGCAGCCGGGACTAACGGTGCGACAGGAAGCACCGGACCGGCGGGTACCACCGGAGATACTGGCGGTACAGGGGCCACTGGTGTAACCGGACCGACGGGCGCGACGGGTGCATCTGGTGCAACAGGAGTGACCGGGCCAACGGGTATCACAGGCGTAACCGGGATTACTGGACCTACCGGTACTGCAGGCGTGACGGGGATTACTGGACCTACCGGTACTGCAGGCGTGACGGGGATTACTGGCGCCACAGGGGTCACTGGTGTAACCGGACCTACTGGCTTTACAGGTGCGACAGGGGTGACCGGACCGACCGGTACTACAGGCGTGACGGGAATTACCGGGCCTACTGGCCTTACTGGCGCTACAGGGGTGACCGGGGTAACAGGAGCGACAGGCGTAACTGGCGTAACCGGACCGACTGGCATTACCGGCACCGGGGTGACCGCAACTTCCGGCTTCGCAAGTAATACCACTGGCGGCTTAATAGCCGTGGTTGCAGGCGGCACCACCATTCCTCTGCCTAGCGATCAAAACCTCTCTGCTGACATTACAGTGAATGGCGCCAACACTGTCTTTACTGTGGGACCTGCAGGGCGTTATTATATTTCATATCAAATCAATTTGACGGCAGGTCTGCTTGTAAGCTCCCGAATATTAATCAACGGCTCTGCCTTTACAAGTTCTATTATTTCTCCGGCCGTTTCTTTATCTAATTTCAACAACTCTTTTATCACCACTCTTGCCGCAGGAAGCACAATACAGCTTCAGCTTTTCGGTTTATTAGGAGCCGCCACCCTTCTCGGCGGAAGTGCAGGAGCTGCGCTGTCCATTATCCGTTTATCCTAAATGAAAAAGAAAAAAAGGATCAGGCTTTTGTGCGCTGATCCTTTTTTAATTGGGAGAGGAGCGTTTGGGCATCTTTAAACCGGGGATTGATTTTGACAGCCTTTTTTAAATAGGCGATTGCCGTCATATCATGATTTAATTCAGCATGGCAAGCCCCCATGTAATAAAATGCCCTAAAATCAGAAGCTCCTTTTAATATGATGTGCTCAATATGTTTGCTTTCTGTTTGTGTGCTTATCTCAAACGCTTTAATCGCCGCCCTGTATTTGTTTAAATGATATAAAATAACCCCTTTACAGAAATGCAGGTTGACATAGTCAGGATAGAGCTGAAGGGCTTTATCAATGCCTTGCTCCGCTTCTTCGTACCGTTTCAGTTCCAGCAATATGCTATATTTTAAAAAGTAGAGAAGGGATGGCGGCATCCGCTGCTCGCTTAAAAATTGAAAAATTGATCCATTCACAAGATGCAGCGCTTTTTCGTATTCTTTCACTCTGTAGCATTCACTTGCCAAATGATAGACAAGCCATGGGTCAGATGTTTTTTGAGAAAACTCTTCATTTAAGATGCTTATATTTCGCTTATGCTTTTGTTTCCATTTCTCTTCTTGGTCTAAATAGCCGTAATGATGAATGGTACATGGAAGAGAAAAATAAGCAGTGTTATCTCCCCCTTCTTCTAGATCTAATGTTTCATGAATTTTCCCTTTAAAAGAAATGCCCTGATGATTGCGAAACAGCCTTGTCTGCATGCTTTCGAACGCTTCATTTTCGTCCCATTGCTTTCCTGTATAGCTAATGATTTTTAAAAGTCCGAGAGAAGGAAGGTCATCATGTAATAGCGAAGGCAATATGCTTCCTGTCTCTTGATCAAGTTCCTCATCTGCGTCTAAAAACAAAATCCAGTCTCCTTTAGCGTGCTGCAGCCCGGCATTTCTCGCCTTTGCAAAATCATTTTTCCATTCATGGGTGTACACCTGTGCATTGAAGCTTTTGCAAATTTGAACGGTTTGATCTTCTGAACCCGTATCGACAACCACAATCTCGTCGGCTATATCTTGTACACTTGATAAACAACGGGATATATGCCGCTCTTCATTTTTCACAATCATGCACAATGTCAGCTTGGGTTCCGTTTTTTCATTCATCAGTCTCACCTTTTTCTGTATAGAAGTTGTTGATTAAACCAAGGGGGAGCGGGCTTTCCTTTACTGAAAGTATAGTTGCGCCTGCTCTGCTTTATAGCGGGTTCTGCCGTCTGTTTATTTTCTTCCTCCAGCCATTCTTTGATATGCCAAATGGCGTGTTTTGTGGCGGGATGCTGTTTAAAGGATGGCGGGCATTCTGTGATGAAATGCTTGGTATGTTTCATGAGGCACCGCATTTTCTTCACATGCTGCCTGTATAAACATACATCTTCTCTTTCATTACTGATCATCAAAAGCAGCCGTCCGCCCGTCTCTTTTTGCCACTGACATAACGCAGAAAACAGCCGAATCTCTTCTTTAAAACTTGTGTTTACTCTTTTATTGACGGTTGTACTTAACAGCCTTAATAGGGCAACGGTGAGGCAATGAAGTGCTTCGACGGTTTGATGGCGGGCTTTTTTCATGTCTGGATGCGGCACTCCGGTCACCTCTCGCCCTGTATTGAATCACTTTTGTCATCGCATTCCTCACATTCTTCGCATTCTTCACATTCTTCACACTCACAGCAATCAATGCGGCCGTAAAATAAATCGTCACATGGATCATGTCTGTGAGGGGGCTCTGGATGATACGGCTCACATGGATCGTTTGGGTCTTCAGGGTCTTCAGGGTCGTCTGGATCGTCTGGATCGTCTGGATCATCAGGGTCTTCAGGATCGCCGGGATCTTCAGGATCTATGCAACTTTCAGATTCTTGCAGATAAATGATGTCCTCCAGCTTCGTTTGCAATAGCAGCTGGGATTTCATAACGGTGCGCAAAAGCCGTTCTACGCTTCTATTCATCTCTAATAATTCATGAAAAGGAGGATGATTTTCAGCCGACAGGCAGGTTTGAATTTTTTCTGCTTCTGCCTGTAAAATAGCGGAGAGTCCTATTTCTTCCATGGCAACGGATGAAAGAAGGAGATTCAGGGTTTCGCATCTGGTGAGTGAAATGTCTGGGGTAATATTAGGTATGTTTGGAAGAGACATATTTCTCCCTCATTTCTCTTGGTGTTCCATACTGGAAGGGTCTATACCGTATAATATTCTTTAGAAGCAGAGATCATTACTTTTGATTGTGTTCTGCATAAGAAAACATCCTGAGAAAGTGGCTCAGGATGTTAGGATCAAGCTGTTATTTTAATTTTAATTGGACATCAACATTTCCTCTTGTCGCTTTCGAATACGGACAAAAATCATGGGCTGCTTCCACAAGTTCTTTGGCTTTTCCCTCGTCAAGCCCTTTTGTGCTGACAACAAGTGTCACTCCGATTTTAAAGCCGCCGTCACTTTCATCTTTCATGAGGCTGACTTGGCCTTCCACTTCTGAATCGATGTCAATCTTTTGTTCCTTGGCAACATGCTCAAGGGCTCCGCCGAAGCATGCTGCATATCCCGCTGCAAACAGCTGCTCAGGATTTGTTCCTGTTTCTCCGTCTTTTTTTGCGTTCGGCATTACGATATTAAAATCGAGTACGCCGTCATCTGATTTAATATGGCCTGCTCTTCCGCCTTTAGCGGTTACTTTTGCTGTAAATAGTGATCCCATGTGGTTATACCTCCTCATTGTTCTTTATTGTTATATTTCCCTTTTGTCCGTTTTTAAACCTCGACAACGCATATCCGGTGCAAAAATAGGAAAAAAGCGCAATTTCAGCTACAATAGAAAATAACGTTATAAAGAGTTGGTGAAGAATGATGGCAAAAAAAGAATTTGAACATATGAAACTTGAAAATCAGCTTTGTTTTTTGCTTTACGCAAGCTCACGGGAAATGACAAAACAGTACAAGCCTCTTCTGGATAAGCTGAATGTGACATACCCGCAATATTTAGCGCTGCTTTTATTATGGGAGCATGAAGAGCTGAATGTGAAAAAAATGGGCGAGCTGCTGTATTTGGATTCCGGTACTTTGACTCCTATGCTGAAGCGGATGGAACAGAATGGACTGATTGTAAGAGAGCGATCTCTTGAAGATGAACGGTCGGTGACCATCAAAATGACAGAGGCCGGGAAGTCGCTGAAAGGTGAAGCGGCAGATATTCCCGCCGCCATGCTTGGGCATACAGGACAAACTGAGGACGAATTAAGACAGTTAAAAACATCTCTCTACAATTTATTGGAAACATTGCATAATGAAAAATGAGGATGCCTTCTTTTGGAGGGCATCCTCATTTATTTATTCAGCCACAATAAGAGTGACATCAATGTTGCCGGAGGTTGCTTTTGAATATGGGCAGACTCCGTGCGCTTTTTGAACAAGTGTTTCTAGATCCGATTTAGCGATTCCCATGCCTTTCACCTGTAATGTCACGCCTAGCTTGAACCCTTGATCTTCTTCGTCTTTTAAAAGGCTGACATTCGCTGTGACCTCTGTTTCAATTTTAAGACGTTCTTTTCTGGCCACAAGCTGAAGGGCGCTGTCAAAACATGCCGCATATCCCGCAGCAAACAGCTGTTCAGGGTTTGTCGCTTTTTCTACTTTTTTTGCTCTTGGCGTACCCGGCATTGCCACGTCCAGCTCAAGAACCCGATCAGATGAAACGATTCTTCCTTCTCTTCCTCCGACAGCAGAAACCGATGCCGTAAATAATGTATTTGTCATTGTTTTATCCCCCTTTTGATTGCTTACAATTTAATTGTACACAACATAAATACATACGTCAATTTTTTCTCATACAAAAAAACTTATCCCTCGAAGGGATAAGTTTTTGCCATACTTGATTTACACTCGTATTTGTCCGTTTCCTTTGATAAAATATTTTGTTGAAGTCAAAGCAGGAAGCCCCATCGGCCCTCTCGCATGAAGCTTTTGCGTGCTGATGCCGATTTCCGCGCCGTACCCGAATTCAAAACCGTCTGTAAAACGGGTTGACGCATTGTGATAAACAGCGGCTGCATCCACTGCAGTTTGAAAATAAGAGGCGTTCTTATCGTTTTCAGTCAAAATCGCTTCAGAATGGTTTGTGCCGTACGTTTGAATATGGCGGACGGCTCCCTGTACATCCTCAACTGTCTTGACACTAAGTACCTTCGCCAAATATTCTGTTTCCCAATCCGTTTCATCAGCCTTAACGCTTGAAGGATGGAGCTTGCAGATGAATTCATCGCCGCGAATTTCCACACCTGCTTTTTCCAGGTGGTCCAGCAGTTCCTTGCCATGCTGCTCCGCCCACTTTTGATGTATAAGTAAGGATTCAATCGCATTACATACGGAAGGGCGCTGGGTTTTGGCGTTTACGACAATTTCTTCCGCCATTTTGCGGTCTGCTGATTCATCTATGAAAATATGACAGTTGCCGGCGCCGGTTTCTAGAACAGGCACGGTTGACTCTCTTACTACCAAGTCAATCAGGTTTTTGCCTCCGCGCGGAATTAACACATCCAGGCCATCATTTAATGTAAACAGCTGTTTGGCTGTCTCTTTGCTTGTATCTTCTATCAGCTGAACCGCATGAACCGGCAGCGCCGATTGTTCAAGAGCGCTGTGAATCACACGGACAAGCGCTTTATTGCTGTGAATGGCGGAAGAGCTTCCGCGGAGAACGACAGCGTTTCCTGTTTTCAGGCACAGAGTCGCTGCATCAACGGTCACATTCGGCCGGGCTTCATAAATCATACCGACAACTCCGAGCGGAACACGGATTTTTTCAATCAACAGGCCGTTGTCTTTTTCGATTGTTTCCAGTTTTTCACCGGTTGGGTCTTCTAAGCCGACGAGCAGTTCAACTGCGTCAGCTATGGCAAGTATGCGTTTTTCATCTAAGGTCAGCCGATCAAGCACGTCCGGCGTTAAGCCTTTTTCTTTTCCGGCTTCGATGTCTTTTGTGTTTTCTGTTAATAAAAATTGAATCTCGTCCCGAAGCCTTCCTGCAATGTTGCGCAGCGCTTCATTTTTCTCCTGCGTTGTTTTTAAGATCATGTCGGCTGCTGCTTCCTTCGCCAGATTCGCTTTTATAACTACTTCACTCATGTTTACGCCCCCTACTCTTTTAGATTGACCCAGTCATCCCTGTGTATGACCTCATACGTTTTTGTGTAATCAAGCTGATCGCTGCGTTTTCCCTTCACCGCCATAATTTCCTCGGATGAGTAATATGTTTGGCCTTTGCCGATCATACCGCCGGGCCCCATCACTTCCACAACGGCTCCTTTTGAAAAACTGCCTCTCACATCAACCACGCCTGCCGGCAGAAGGCTGCCCCCTTTATAGGCCATTGCCTGCTCGGCCCCTCCGTCGATGATGATTTTCCCTGAAATAGGAGAATGAAATTGAATCCACTGCCTTCTGTTGTTCACAGATGATAAGTCTTGATCGCCGATATATGTGCCGTCTCCGTTCCCGTTTAAAATATCAGACAGTTTATGAGCACCTTTACCTGTTCCGATAAAGACCTTAACGCCAAGGGACAGAGCCGTTTTTGCGGCCAAAAGCTTAGATTTCATGCCTCCCGTGCCGACTTTAGAGCCTGTCGAGCCCGCATAGCCCAATAATTCGGGAGTGATGTCAGCCAAATAGTCAAATCGCTTCGCCTCGGGGTTGTCATTCGGATTGGCGTCGTACAGCCCGTTAATATCAGTGAGGATCATCAGCTGATCAGCATGAATCAAACCGCTGACCAAACTTGAAAGCATATCATTATCACCAAAGGTCAGCTCTTCAACAGACGTTGAATCATTTTCATTAATGATCGGCACAATGCCTCGTTCAATTAATTCCATTATGGTCGCATACGCGTTTCGGTACCGTTCTCTTTTCGAAAAATCATTTCTCGTCAAAAGGATTTGTCCCGGAGTAAGAGAATACTGTTTAAATTGATTCATATATTGCTGCATTAAGAGGGTCTGACCGACTGCGGCTGCCGCTTGCTTGCCTTTAATCGTGACGGGCCGCGCCGGGTAGCCGAGGCTTGAAAAACCGGCCGCCACCGCTCCAGATGTGATTAAAATCATTTCATGCCCGGCCTGTTTCAAAAAAGAAATAGCCTGGACATGCTCTGCGATTTTCGCCTCGTCAATGCTCCCTTTGCTATTGGTGAGGGAACTGCTTCCGATTTTCACAACGATTCTTTGTTTTTTCATTTTCTTACCTCCGTGGCTTCTAACACCATCATTGCAATAAAAAAGCCCATTTCATCCTAATATAAGGACGAAATGGGCTTTCCGTGGTACCACCTTGTTTGAACATGCTTCACACATATTCCGCTTCCCTGTAACGCCAGGTTATGCGCCTAGGTTTTCCCCCTAAGACTCCGAGGCAGGTTCAGCAGGTTTCATGCGGCAAAATGTTTCAGCCAGTCATTTTGCTCTCTGTCACAGAAAGATCTGCATACTAGTCCTCTTCAACGCTCAATGATTTTTTTATATTATGCAAAGAAAAAAGACTCTTGTCAAGAATTATTTGTCAATAAGATAAAACAGCCCGCCTCTCGGACGGACTGTTCATCTTAATTAAAAACAATCGTTTTATTTTCATGAACGATAACGCGGTCTTCCAAATGCCATTTCACAGCTCGGGCCAAAACGCTGCGTTCAATCGTTCTGCCAATGTTTTTCAAGGCGTCTGTGTTGTCGCGGTGATCGACGCGCTCAATATCCTGTTCAATGATCGGGCCTTCATCAAGATCATTTGTCACATAATGGGAGGTGGCACCGATTAATTTAACACCCCGTTCATAGGCGCGCTTATACGGATTGGCTCCGATAAAGGCGGGCAGGAAGGAATGATGGATGTTAATGATCCGGTTCGGATGAGCAGAAACAAAGTCCGGCGTCAAAATTTGCATATAACGGGCAAGAACAATGACATCAATGCCATATTGATCAAGCAATTCAAGCTGCTGCTTTTCAACTTCGGCCCTGATATCTTTGTTCGCTTTCATATAGTGGAATGGGATGTTCAGCGGTTCGACCAGCTCTCTTGCATCTTCATGGTTGCTGATGACAACCGCGATTTCGGCCAATAAATTCCCGCTTTGCCATTCCCAAATCAGTTCATGCAGACAGTGAAGCTCTTTTGAAACGAAAATAGCGACGCGTTTTAATTCACTTGCCATCGTTAAACTCCACGTCATATTAAACGGCTCAGCGATAGATGCAAATGCCTGTTTTAATTGTTCTTTTTTCTCGCGAATGCCGTCGCAGTCGAATTCGATTCTGAGAAAAAAGCGTCCGCCTTCAGGATCAGTCGTATATTGATTCGACTCTATAATGTTCGCTCCGTGTTCAAACAGAAAAGCCGAAACGGCAGCAACAATTCCAGGCTGATCGGGACAGCTGACAAGCAGGCGCCCTTTATTTTCATTTCCTTCCCGGTATTCCTTTAACCGGTGGGTCATATATGATTTCATGTGTAATCCCTCTTATCTTTCTAATTCGTAAACTAATTATCCATTATACTGAAGATCTGATATAAATCAATTTACGACAGAATTTTCAATCCGACGGCCGAGGATAAAATGAGCGCAATAAAGAAAATCCGTTTCGCGTCTTTCGGCTCTCCGTAGAACAGGATGCCGACTAATGCGCCGCCCGCCGCGCCAATGCCTGTCCAGACGGCGTAGGCAGTGCCCATCGGAATAGTTTCCATCGCGTAAGACAGCAATGAAAATGATGCGGCAAAGCCGACAATGATGCACAGCAGCCATTTCAGGCTTTTATCTTTTTGAAATTGATTCATAAGTGTAACGCCGAGCATTTCTAAAAGGCCCGCGAATAATAAACTGATCCATGCCGCCATTACGCTTTGCTCCCTTCTTTATCAGGCTGATCCTGTGTAACCAGTTTCAAACCGATCACTCCGATAAGCAAGACCCCTATTAAGGCCAGTTTTGCAAATTTAACCTCTCCATGAAACAAAATGATTTCACAAAGCACTGTCCCAGCTGTCCCAAGGCCCGTAAACACGGCATATACCGTACCTACCGGCAGGCTGTTTGTCGCCTTCATTAATAAGTAAAAGCTCACTATAATACCGATAGCCGTCCCGGTCCAAGTCAAAGCAGAATCCGCGTGCTTTAAGCCGATCACCCAAATGACCTCAAAGAATGCGGCCAAAATGACTAAACCCCATTTCATTATCATCAATCCTTTCTTTATGTCCTATATGGTTCCCTGAGAAAACAGAAAAAACCCGGGCGGTAATCTCTTATGAGATTGACTCTCCCGGGCTTTTCTCCCTCCGTGTGCATATGCATCCGCAAATCTGATACATATGTGTTTTCTCTCGGACCAGACTATGTCAGATTGACATACGGAACCCTAGAAAACTTCGTCTGTTTAGTATCATACTACACCTTAACCCCCTTCTTCAATCAGAAGATTTTCTTTCATAAACACAAAGGGGTTTTCCTTGCTTCTCAATAGTGCGGTTATATGCCATCCCGATTCTTTCTGCCACACGGATCGAAGGGGTGTTTTCAGGATCGATAAGCGCGATCATTTTTCCGTATTGACATGCATTGAAGCCATAGTCAATACAGCCTCGTGCTGCTTCTGTCGCATAGCCGTTCCCCCAGTGCCGCCGGGCAAACATGTATCCAATTTCCATATATATTTCATTGCCTATCTTCTGAGGAACAATGCCGCATTGGCCTAAAAATTCACCCGTCCGTTTGTCTTCCGCTATCCACAGGCTGACACGATAACCTTTTTCATTCCGTTTGTTCCAGTCAATCCACTCCTGAGTTTCCCGTTCGTTTTTGACGCCCGGGTAATACTTCATCACCTCTTTATCGGTAAATAACCTCAGCAAATGTTCTTTGTCACGGTCTTCCATGCTGCGTAAACGGATTCGGTCCGTCATCAGTCTCGTTTCAGAGGGCATTTTCCGTTATGTCCTTTCTCCATTCTGCTTTTAAAGCTTCAATATGGGCTTGATGATAGCGATTGTGATCCGCCATATGCCAAATGCCCCAGCGGATGGTTGCTGTGTCTTTATCATAAGAAAGCTCCCGGTTTACATCAGTTTCCTTTAAAGTGACGCATACGTTCCTGAGCTCGGTTAATACGTGCTGGAGGCGGTTCAGATAATAATGAAGGGGCTGGCCTTTTACTTCAGGCAAACATCCATTTTCATTGATCATTGGCCCGTACAGTTTTATAATGTGCTCCGGAATCCGATTTTCCTTTATACGCCACACCCATCTGATGTCGACATTTGCGATATGGTGCAGGAGCTGGGCAGTGCTGTTTTTTGTTTTGCTTCGGCCTTTGTAATCAAGCTGTTCCAGGGTCATATGGTTAACAATGGAGAATAGACGGGTCATATTTTCTTCCGCTGCAGAATACAACAGGCTTACTGTCGGCGCCATATCGTCACGGATGGCCAAGTCTTTCATAGCTTTCACTCCTTTTTCTCCATAACATTTATACAAAGCGCCGGAAAATCCTTTTTGTTTCTGAAAAAACACCCCGTTCTATACAGAAGGGGTGTAAGGCAGTCTGCCAAACCATTGATATCTGTGTCTGGAGATAAACTGATACAGCGGTTTGCCGAGTTTATCAGCGAAAGGCAAATAGAGAAGCCAGCCGAGGGGCGCGGTCAGCGGCAAAACAGACAAAATTTTTCTCACGGTGTAAAACCCTTTCAGCATGACGTTGTTCGCTGTCAGCATATGTATTTCATCATACACATCTTTGTATTTCAGCGCTTTTTCATAGGTTGACTGGTCGATCTCCTGAACGGGAAACCACCGTAAACGCTGCGCCCAGTCCAGCTTTTTCAAAACAGCTTTCAAACTGCGGCAGAGCGGACATTGTGCATCATAAAAGACAAGATTCTGTTCCATCGCAATATTCCTCCTTTTCCCTTCTTATTCCACGAAAAGAGAGACGATGAAACGTATTAACTTCTTGAGGCAGCATTTGTCCGTTTATTCTCTATCAGTAATAGTATGATAAGCAGCACGAATGGCAGGAAACTTTGTATAATCTGAGCTTCGTTAGAAGTCCATTTTAAGCCGTCAAACAGAACATGCGTAATAATGACAAATATCGGGAGAACCGCCGGCAGTTTTGCCCCGGCCCGAAAGCAAAGCCCGATGATAACGAGAGCCGCGGCAGCCGTGACGATCCAGCGGCCGGTTTGTCCAACTGATACTGCGGGTGTGCCGTAAACCTTATCGAGTAACATCATGAGAGCGGGCAATGCGACCGAAGTCATTCCGAAAGCATACAGCCAAAGAAAAGAGCTTTTCTTTTTACCGACAGTCAGCCGTAAAACCAAGATTAATAAAATCATATTGACCAAGACGCACAGCGGATAGCCCGCCAGCTTATATAGAGAATAATCTAATTGATCGGAAAGAGCGTCGTTTAATACAAAATAGGAAAGAATACCGACAAACATTGAAAAGGCCAAGCTCAGACTCTCTTTAAGGTGATTTGGAAGTTCTTTAGAAAGCGTTTGAGCGTATTGTTTCGGAGAATGCCCGAACAGTTTGGCCGCGGTTTTGCCTTCCTTTTCTCCTTTTATTGCATGGACTGTCATTTCATCCAGGATTTCTTGTACTTCTTTTTCGCTTTTTCCTGTCGTCATCAAGTACACTCGTACATCGTTCAAGTATTGTGTCGTTTCTTTGGACAGCATCACTTCTCATCCTTTCTTATCAGGGCGTGTACGCTGGCGGACAGCTGATTCCAGCGTTCTGTGAACTCTACTAATTCAGCTTGCCCCTTCTCAGTCAGTGTGTAGTATTTGCGTTTCGGTCCGTTTGCAGATGCTTTCAATTCCGTTTGGACCCATTTCTCCTTTTGCATCCGGAGCAATATAGGGTAAATGCTTCCTTCGCTAATGTTGTCAAAACCATAATGTGCAAGCACTTTGGTCATTTCGTATCCGTAAATCTCTCCTTCCGATATGACAGCCAGCAGGCAGCCTTCCAGTATTCCTTTCAGCATTTGTGTTGAACTCATGGCCATGCTCCTTTTCCGGTATCTTGTATTACAAGATACACTAATCTTATCACCCACTACTTTGTAATACAAGATAGCAAATCAAAAAAAAGCCTTAGACGGCTTAATTTTTATTTCCCGGTTTGTACAAATAGGGATCGTGGGTGTTCGCATCCTGAGACATATTCAAATCCAGTGAGAGATCGCCGTTTGAATTCATTGCCCCGAGAGTGACCAAAGACAGCTCTTTGGCTGAGTATCCCTTTTCTTCAAGCTTTTCAAATAACCAGCTGCGGTTTTTCTTAAGATATTTTAAATTATGATCGAGAATTTCTCCGTCCAGTATGAGAGGAATCGGGATAAAATTCCGTTCCGCGTCTATTTTTAAGTCACGCACCTGAACCGGCCTTGCTTCCTCTTTCGGGATGACACTGACTACGCCTGTTTCTTCAATAATGGCAAGGTCAATATCCGCGGGATCGGCGAAGCCTTTTTCCCTCAGCTTTCCGAGCAATTCATTAATCGTCAGCTTTTCTTTTCGCAATCCCCTTTCGTCAATATCCCCGTTTCTGATCAAAACGGTCGGACTTACCACAAGCATCCATCTCCATTTATTGTTGAGAGACAGCTTGTTCATCAGGATATACAAAATTAAAAAGCAGATCGCGTAATAAACCGACATCGGAAGCTTGGATGTCAGTATCGGTTCACTGATAATCGTTCCGACCGCAAACGTTAACAAGAGATCAAAATTGGTCATTTGAGAAACGGCTTTTTTCCCTGCAATCCGAAAAAGAGTGTAAGCAATTGAGAATACAATGACGGGCTTCAGCAAAAAGACCCATACGTACCCTACCACTGATGCATGCCCCCCATCCGTTTTTTATAGTTGCTGTATTATTTCCCGGATAGGTTAACAATATGCAAAAAAGCCGCTATCACAAGCGGCTTTGTATTACCAAGGCTTATCCGTACCGAGGGCATTCGCCAAAGCCTGGCTGTGTTTTAAACGGCTTTTCCGTTCGGCTGCCCGTTGAACGGCTGTATTGTGAAGCATAATCTCCTCTTCTGTTTCCGGCACAATTCTCGGCACGGGCACAGGCTTGCCGTTTGGATCAAGAGCGACAAATGTTAAAAATGAAGTTGCGGCCAAAGCCCGCTCACCTGTCATTAAATGCTCCTTAATCACTTTGACAAACACCTCCATCGAAGACGTGCCTACCCATGTGACATATGATTCCAGACAGACCGATTCCTGCTGTCCGATCGGCTTTAAAAAATCTACCGAGTCCATTGAAGCCGTTACCGTTTCACATCTGCAATGGCGCGCGGCCGAAATGGAAGCAATGTCATCAATATAACTCATCAGTTTTCCGCCGAACAGTGTGTTGTGATTATTCGTATCAAGCGGGAACACCCTGCTTGTTTTGACCACTTTTGTCTCTTTACAATATTTTGATTCAGGCGTCTTCATACCCCATACTCTCCTTTGATGTCTGATCACTAAGATTGAATACCAGTCATATTCTCCTATTAAACAACATTCTCTGTATTTTGTCTAAAATTTAAGATGTTTTGCGTGTGAGGTATTCTCTCTGAAACGTTTATTCTTCCGTAAGGTGAGGGAATAATATACGTATTCATAAACGGTCAGGAGGAGATTACACATGGAGCAATCCATCCCAAAACTCGAGCCGAAAGCGGCGTGCAGAAACGAGTACGATGTCTTACAAAAGGTGGTTCTCTGCAGTCCGGAACACATGACAATCAAAGATATTATTAATGAAACACAAAAACATTTCGAACATGACAATATCAATGTAAGTATTGCCAAAAAACAGCACAACCATTTGATTGAAGCGTTAGAATCCCAAAATATAGAGGTCATTCTTTTGCCCGTTTCATCTCAGTTTCCCGAGCAAGTGTTTACACGCGATATCGGCTTTACGATAGGTGAGACGGTATTTATCTCCCAGATGGCAGCCCCTGTCCGCCAGGGTGAGGAAAACGTATTGACAGAGCTCTTACATAAACACAATGTTCCCTTTACTCCTATCAAGAATGCAAATATTGAAGGCGGAGACGTCATTGCGGCAGGAGACACCGTTTACGTCGGCATTAGTGAACGGACGGAAGACGCCGCTGTCGATCAATTACAGCAGGCGCTTCCTGAGCTTACAATTGCCTCCGTGCCGATGAAAAAAGAGTTTTTGCATTTAGATTGTGTTTTTAATATTATTTCTGAAAAAGAAGCGCTTGTTTATCCACCTGCCCTAAGGCAAAAAGAACTTGATCTATTGTCAGCACGTTTTGACTTGATTGAGGTACCTGATGACGAGCAATTCACTCTCGGCACGAATGTGCTTTCTTTAGGAAATAACACCATCCTCAGTCTGCCGCAAAATCATCATGTCAATCAAGAACTTGCTGCACGAGGATTCCATGTCATCAAAGTGGAGCTGTCTGAAATTATTAAATCTGGGGGATCATTCAGATGCTGCACAATGCCGCTTCTGAGGACAGAATAAAGAATATTCCCCCATTTTCATCGTTTGAACAGAAAATTTACCCAAGATGCGTTACTATAGAGGAGACATGACTTTAAGGGGGAAAAACGGATGACAAAGTACATAGGTTATATAGGAACATATACGAAGGGCGGCAGTGAAGGAATTTATTCGTTAGAGCTTGATACTGAAAAGAAAACACTCAGCCAGCCTAAGACTGCCGCAAAGCTTGGCAACCCGACTTATGTCACGCCGAATAAAGATAACAGCGTTTTGTATTCCATCGTAAAAGCCGATGGACAGGGCGGTGTGGCTGCCTATCAAATTGATCCCGCAACAGGAGATTTAACCTTGCTGAACCAACAGTTGATAGACGGCCCATCCCCATGCCATGTAAGTGTGGATGATAAAAACCAATTTGTTTTAACTGCTAATTATCACAGCGGAAAGGTACACGCTTTCCCGGTTCTCGCTGACGGAAGCCTTGAACAAGCCGTAACTGAAGCCGCCCATAGCGGGACAGGCCCTCACGAAAGACAGGAAAAGCCGCATACACATTACGCCGGCTTTACACCCGAACATAATTATGTGGTAGCGGTTGATTTAGGGACTGATAAGCTTTACACATACCAGCTGAAAGACGGTGAGCTGAGAGAAGTCAGCACCCATTCCTTTGCACCGGGCGCAGGGCCTCGGCACATTGCCTTTCATCCGAAAGAAAAATACGCTTATATCATGACTGAACTCAGCAATGAAGTCATTGCACTTGAATATGCTCCGACACCTGGAGAGTTCAGAGAAATCCAAGTGGTATCCGCTCTGCCTGACGATTTCACAGATAACAGCCAAGGAAGCGCAATTCACGTATCGAAAGACGGCCGTTTTGTTTATGCGGCCAATCGCGGTCACGACAGCATTGCCGTTTTTAAAGTAAATCAATATTCCGGCGAGCTGGCTTTTGTGGAAAGAACGTCAACAGAAGGCAGCTGGCCGCGTGATTTTGCTTTTGACCCTTCTGAAAAGTTCTTAGTGGCGTCAAATGAAGAAACCGGTAACCTCGTGTTGTTTGAGAGAGATGAAGAAACGGGCAGACTCACACTGATCCAGTCCGATATTTCGGTGCCATATCCAGTGTGCGTGAAATTTTTACATCAAGCTTAATAGGCGGGCAGACTCCTTTTCTTAGGAGCCTGCCTTTTTTGATGTACAGGGCGCATCGCCATCATCGGCGCTTAAACATCAATCTTACTATTTTCTTTGAATGGCCCGCGCTCTTTCCGGTATAAATGGCAGGCGACAAACCGGCCCGTTTCTACTTCTTCAAGCATCGGCCGGCTTTCCTTGCATTCCGGCATCGCCTCCGGACACCTTGTCCTGAACACACAGCCAGACGGCGGATTGACCGGGCTTGGCAATTCTCCTTTCAGAATAATGCGCTCACGCTTGTCCTCCAATTCAGGGTCCGGAATCGGAATGGAGGACAACAGCGCCTTTGTATAAGGATGCAAGGGCTCCCGATAGAGTGCTCCGCTTTCAGTAATTTCCATCATATGGCCTAAATACATAACCCCGATCCGGTCGCTGATATGCTTAACCATTGATAAATCATGGGCAATGAACAAAAACGTCAGCCCTTTTTCCTTTTGAATCCGTTTCAGAAGATTAACGACCTGTGCTTGTACCGACACATCGAGCGCTGAAATCGGCTCGTCTGCAACGATAAATTCCGGATGTAAGGAGAGCGCTCTGGCGATTCCGATTCTCTGCCTTTGCCCGCCGCTGAATTCATGCGGATAGCGGCTTCCAAAAGCAGGATGAAGCCCCACCGATTCGAGAAGCTCGTCCGCAATCTGAAGACGCGCTTTATGGGTATTGTAAAGCTGATGAATTTCCATCGGCTCCATAATAATTTCCCTGACAGTCAGACGCGGGTTGAGAGAAGCATAGGGGTCTTGAAAGATCATTTGCAGTTTGCAGTTCAAAGTAAAATGGTCCTTCTCGCTTACATCATGCAGGTCTTTTCCCCTGTACGTGATTTTTCCGGCTGTAGGATGATAAAGGCGCATTAACACTCTTCCCAAAGTGGATTTCCCGCAGCCGGATTCACCTACAAGCCCGAAGGTTTCCCCTTCGTATATGTGAAAAGTAACCCCGTCTACAGCTTTTACCGTTTTCTTTCTTCCTGCATCAAAATGCATTTTGAGCTGATTGACGTGCAGAAGCGGTGCTGTTTCCATTTGCCTTCCCCCCTCATTTGATGTAATAGCGGCGTGCTGTGCATAATTCTTTTTCATATACCGTGCCTTTCAGCGTAATGATTTCAATGCTTTTCCCTGTCTTTGGGGAATGGAGCATTCGGCCGCCGCCTATTGCCAAACCGACGTGGTGAATGGCTCCTTTTCCTTCCTCATAAGCGAAAAACAGCAGGTCGCCCGGCTCCATTTCATCAATCTCTATACGGCTGCCCGCTTTAGCCTGATCGCCAGCATCACGGGGAATGATATAGCCGTTCGCTTTAAAGAGACTGTACATAAACCCGGAGCAGTCGAATCCAAATCCGCTCATTCCGCCCCATAAATAAGGAAGCCCGATAAAAGCCTTACCCGTCTGGATGATATCAGCAGCCGTTCCTTGCCTTTCCCGCACCGGCTGAGCATCTGTTTTCTTCAGCAGCCGATCGCCAAATGGTGTTTCTACCTTGTAAAACCCGTCCGATTCACTGTGCAGCGGCAGGCTTGTTAAAAAGCTCACTTCCATCTCTTTTTCTCTGTCATTCTTGTATAAAAAAGCAGCAGGCTTAGTTACATACACATCGCCCTGCTTGTCGGTCTCATCCATTTTGCTCAGCTGGCACTTTCTCATCCACCCTGGATAACCGCGCTCGTTTTTGCCTGACGGCTGTCCTGGAACAACAACGGATGCCCATTCTTCTTCTTCTGAAACTACCGTTACTTCTCCGCCGAAGAGAACCTGTGATTGGATGATGTTCTCTGTACACAGGCAAAGACGCTGATCATAGGTCATTTCTTCCAGCCATTCTCTGACACGCACGGTTTTCCCAAGCATCGGCTGATCCGCTTTCCGAGGTGATGCAGGTGCCGTCCATATGTTGGCTACTGCCGATCGGACCGTATAGTTCATCGTTCTGCCCCTTCCTTTTGCAGCATCACTCCTGAAATGCCAAGCCCCGGTTCATCCGGAATCGTAATCGCGCTGCCGCTGTAGATGATGCCGCCCTGTATCAAATCTTGCTTCAGCATAAGCGGCGCATCAAAATCAAAGCGCGTCACGTTTTTTTTGCCGGCGGCGAAATGAGCCGCCGCTGTGATGCCGAGCTTTGTTTCAATCATGCTGCCGACCATACACTCTACGCCGCACGCTTCCGCCAGCGCATTTATTTTCACGGCCCCGGTGATGCCTCCTGCCTTCATCAGCTTGATGTTGATTAAATCCGCGCTGCGTGTTTTCAGTACCGCCAGCGCCTGACGCGGGGTAAAGACACTTTCGTCCGCCATAATCGGTGTTTCCGTCGCGTCAGTGACCTGCTTCAGTCCGGCAAGATCATCTTTATGGACGGGCTGCTCAACAAGCTCAATATCAAGCCCCGCGTCCTCCATTTTTCGAATGGCGGAAACCGCCTCTTTCGGCGTCCAGCCTTGATTAGCATCAAGACGAAGCTTGACGTTTGAACCGACGCGTTTTCTGATTTCATGGATACGGGCGATATCGGTCTGCACTTTGTCTTTTCCAACCTTTACTTTTAACGTCTGAAAGCCTTGTTTGAGACAGCTTACGGCATCCTCGCCCATTTCCCGGGGCGAGTTGACGCTGACGGTATAATCCGTTTCCAGCGTCCGGCGAAAACCGCCAAGCATCTGGTAAAGCGGGAGTCCGCACATTTGGGCCCAGCCGTCGTAAACGGCCATCTCAACCGCCGCTTTTGCGCTATAATTACGTTCAAGCAGTCGGTCGATGTCGTGAAAAATCGCTTCACAGCTGTGCAGGCTTCTCCCGAGTAAAGAAGGCTTCAAGACGTGATGAATGACGCTTTCAATACTGTCTATACTGTCTCCGGTAATCACAATTGTGGGCGGCGCTTCTCCCCATCCGCTCAAGCCGTTGTCATACACGATTTTTACAATGACAGATTCAGCCGTATACACCGTTCTCAGCGCTGTTTTGAAAGGCTTTTTTAACGGTACGGCGATTCGTTCTGTTTCAATTCCCGCAATCTTCATATCAATCTCGCCCCTTTAGAAATTCCCGCTTCAATCGTAAGGGTTTTTGCCGCTGTGTCCATCACTGCATGGGCTCCGACCGGAACGGCGATGCTCGGGGAACAGTGGCCGATTTTAAATCCCATTAAGGCAGGCTTTCCGGCTTTTGTGATGTAGTCCTCTATCACCTGTTCAAGTGTTAACGATTTCTCCCGTTTGACGGGCACACAATTGTGAAAATCACAAACGAGTATCCCGGCGGCATCTTCAAACTTGCCGGCCATTTTTAAATGGTTAAGCATCCTGTCGATTTGATAAGGCTCTTCGTCCACGTCTTCTATAAACAGCAGTTTGCCTTTCGTATCAATTTCAAACGGTGTACCGAGTGTGGCAGTGAGTAACGATAAATTTCCGCCGGCCAGCCGGCCTTCGGCTTTACCCAGCGTCAGCACCTTGAGCGGAGAGATGTCTTCTGTATAGGTACATTCAGTTTCTTCAAATAATTGATGGTAGGAAGCTTTGGTCAATGGATCAACATCTTCGCGTCCGATGTCAGAACTCAGCATCGGGCCGTGAAACGTGATTAACCCTGTGTTTTGATTTATAGCGGTATGAAGATACGTAATATCACTATATCCCCAAAAAATCTTCGGGTTGCTGCGGATGATGTCGTAATCAATGTCCTGAGCGATCCGTCCTGTTCCGAAACCGCCGCAGGCGCATAATACCGCCTTTACATTTTGGTCCTTAAACATCTCATGCAGGTCAGACAAACGCTCCTCATCCCGTCCCGCCAAATAGCCGTGCTGGTTTTTCAAAGCTTCGCCAATCTTGACCTGAAGCCCCAGCTCTTCTAAAAATAAGAGCGCGGTTTTCAGCTTTTCCGGGTCCGGCGGACTAGCGGGGGCTATCACCCCGACTGTGTCGCCCTTCTTTAATGCCGGTGGCTTGTGATTCACTTCGTCACGCTCCCTTCATTTTGCTTTCCACCCTACGTATACGTTTTGGAAAGTGAAAAAATACCGCTCCTTCTTATAAAAGAGAGCAGCATTTTCCGCTTGATCATATCAGTTTTTTTCCGCCCATTTTAAGTCGATATAGCCAACGGGGTGGCGGACGATTCCTTTTACATTTTTTTGATAAAGATGAACCTGATTGTAGAAATAAATCGGTATAATCGGCGCCTCGCCTAATAACAGTTTTTCCGCCTGGTGCATGAGTGCAAATCGTTTTTCTTCATTTGCTTCCATTTTCGCCTGTTTGATCAGCTGATCGTATTGCTCATTGCCCCAGCCTGTGCGGTTCATTGAATTGTCCGTCTGGAAGGCTTCCAGAAAATTGATAGGATCGGCGTAATCCGCTAAAAATGAACTTTGCGAGAATTGAAATTTAAGAGCTTTTTGGTCCTCTAAAAACACATTCCATTCCATGTTGGCAAGCTTGATATCAATTCCCAACTCACTTTTCAGTTTTTGCTGGATGGCTTCAGCGATTTTTTTATGTTCAGGTTTTGTGCTGTAGGTCAAGGTAATGGCTGGCAGTTTATCATAGTTTTCTTCTTTCATGCCTTTTTCTAAAAGCTGCTTTGCCTGACTTTTATTGAAGGAGATGAGGTCTCCGCCTGCTTCACGAAAATCTTTGCCGTCAGGCTGGGCCAATCCCGGAGAAACAAAGGCGTGCGCCGGCTTTTCTTTATTTTTCGTAACATAATCAACGATTTCCTTTTGGTCAACCGCCATAGCAAAAGCTTTTCTAATGTTTTTATTTTGGAACGGCTCCATGTTTACATTAAAACGATAAAAGTATAAACCTGCTTGGTCTGTAATATGAACGTTATCTTGATCAAGCAGCTGTTCGCTTAATTCAGCAGGCACATAAGCGCTATCTAACTCATCAGACTGAAACATTTGATAGTCTGTGTTGCGATCATCAACCATCGCCCATTTGACTTTATCGAGCTTAACCGAATCCTTATCCCAGTACGTGTCGCTTTTTTCCATTGTCATGTTGTCATCATGCTTCCAACCCGTCAGCTTAAATGGGCCGTTGCCGACAAATGTGCTTGCTTGGGCAAACCATTTTGGGTCTTTGTTTGCCACTTTTTCATTAATCGGAAAGTATGCGGGGTTTGAAATAACGCTCAGAAAATATTTCTGCGGCGCGGCGAGAGTGACTTCAAGCTTCTTATCATCTTTAGCCGTCACTTTCACCTCGTCCTTTGCGCCTTTCCCGCTGTTAAACGCTTCGCCGCCTTCAATTAAGTAGCCGAGAAAAGCGGAAGATGCACCTGTTTTCGGATCAAGCATCCGTTTCCACGCATATTCAAAATCTCCGGCTGTCACCGGATCTCCGTTTGTCCATTTGGCATCTTTGCGAATGGTAAATGTATATGTTTTTTGATCCTTAGATACCGTCCATTTTTCCGCCATCGCCGGTTCAGGCTCATGGTCTTTGCCAAGACGGGTTAAGCCTTCCATGAGGTTATTTAACGGCTCCCACGACACTCGGTCAAAACCTTTAGGCGGATCAAAGGATGTCGGCTCTTTCTCATTATTTAAATGAAGCACTTTTTCACCGCCGGATTTGTTTGCTTTGTCGTCCCCTGTTTCTTTTCCGGCCTGTTCATTTGCCGTGCATCCTATCAGCGCAAACGAAAGCGTCAGCGCAAGTCCCATACTCCATAGCCTTTTCATCTTTTTCCCCCTTATTGTTTGTCTTTCGTACCGACAGAGACAGCCGCTTGTTCAGCCCGTTTATCCTGCAGCCAGCAATGAACCGAATGGCTTGTTGATCTGACCGTTTGATCAGGATACACTCTGTCGCACACCGTCATCCTGTGCGGACACCGGGCGGCAAACGGGCACCCTGCCGGCGGCGCGAATAAGTCCGGCGGCGTGCCGTCAATCGGAATCAGTTCCGCATCTTCCAGATCAAGCCGCGGGACGGAATTCAGCAGCCCTTTCGTATAAGGATGCTGAGGCTGATAAAAAATATCTTCTCTCGTTCCGATTTCCGCGATTTTACCTGCATACATCACAGCAACCCTGTCAGCGACTTGAGCCACGACACCCAAATCATGTGTAATGAGAATAATAGACACTTTGGTTTTTCTTTGAATCTCTTTAAATAATTCAAGAATCTGTGCCTGAATCGTTACGTCAAGCGCCGTCGTCGGTTCATCAGCAATTAAAATATCAGGCTCGCAGATCAGCGCCATCGCAATAACAATCCGCTGTCTCATGCCTCCGCTGAACTGATGGGGATATTGCTTCAGCCGCTCCTTGGGATCAGGAATGCCAACCAAGGACAGCATGGAAAGCACCGCCTCCTTAGCCGCTTTCTTCGACATCGTCTGGTGCTGCAAAAGCGCTTCGGTCAGCTGGTCTCCGACGGTTAACGTGGGATTTAAAGCCGTCATCGGGTCCTGAAAAATCATGGAGATATCCGCCCCCCTGATGCTTCTCATTTCCCGTTCCGGAATTTTGCAAAGGTCTTTATGTTTAAACTGTATGTGACCGGAAGTAATTTTTGCCGAATATTTAGGCAGCAATCCCATAATGCTTTGAGAGGTGACGCTTTTTCCGCAGCCTGATTCGCCGACAATGGCAAATGTCTCCCCTTCGAACAAATCAAAACTGACCCCCCTGACAGCTTGAACAGAGCCGCCGTATGTAGCAAAAGAGACGTGCAGATCGTGAACTGAAAGGACTTTTTGCATAACACTACCTCCTGAGCTTAGGGTCTAACGCATCCTGCAATCCGTCGCCAAGCACATTAAACGCGTACATCGTTAATGAGATAAAAAAGGCCGGAAAAAATAAGCGCCACCAATGCCCTGACAAAATGGTCGGCAAGCCGTCATTCGCCATCACACCCCAGCTCGCAAACGGCGCTTGTATACCGAGCCCGAGGAAACTCAAGAAGGCTTCCGCAAAGATGGCAGTCGGCACCGTTAATGTCATCTGCACGATAATCGCACCCATTGTATTGGGCAGCAAATTTTTGCGTATAATCCGTAAGGTGCCCGCCCCAAAGGTTTTTGAAGCCAGTACATATTCATAGTGCTTCAATTGAAGCACCTGGCCTCTGACAATGCGCGCCATGCCGACCCATCCCGTGACGGTCAGCGCCACAATAATGGTTCCTAGACCAGGGCCCATCAGCACCATTAACAAAATAACGACAAGCAAATATGGCAGACCGTACAGCACTTCGATGATTCTCATCATCACACTGTCCGTCTTACCGCCTTTGTAACCGGCAATTCCCCCGTAGATAACGCCGATCACAAAATCAATGAGCGCGGCCATCACGCCGACAAATAAGGAAATTCTCGCACCGTACCATGTTCTTGTAAAAACATCCCTGCCAAGCTCATCCGTCCCAAACCAATGTGTGGCTGACGGAGGAAGATTTTGTTCAGAGAGGGCTTGGCGCGTTACGCTATGGGGCGATATAAGCGGCCCGATGGCAGCCATCAGTAATAGGAAGATCAGAATGCCGAGCCCGGCCATCGCTAATTTATTTTTCTTCAGTCTTCGCCACGCGTCCTGTGCGTATGACAGACTGGGCCGTTTTACTGATTCTGCTTCTTGATTATTTTCTGTGTTCGGGGTAAACCACTCGTCCGGCACATGAGTGTGCTTTTTTGATGACCGATCATCCGTTTGTACAGGGAGATTCATATGTTTCACCCTTTCTTATGCAGTTTAATGCGCGGATCTAAAAGACCGTAAGCCAAATCAACCAAAAACAGCATGACGATGAGAATCAAGCTGTAAAAAACCGTCGTTCCCATTATCACCGGATAGTCCCGCTGGTTAATGCTTTCCACAAAATATTTTCCCATTCCCGGAATGGCAAAGATTTTTTCAATGACAAAGCTTCCTGTCAAAATGCTTGCAACAAGTGTGCCCAATACGGTAATCACTGGCATAAGTGCATTTCTGAGTGCGTGTTTTACAATAATTTTGAGCGGAGACAAGCCCTTAGCTTTCGCCGTGCGGATGTAATCCTGAGTGAGGACTTCCACCATGCTTGATCTTGTCAGCCTGGCGATGATCGCCATAGGCCCGACAGCAAGTGCAACGGTTGGAAGAACCATATGCATCGGGCTCGTCCATGTAGCGGCGGGAAATAGTTTCAGGTTGACTGCGAGCTGCTGGATCAATACGGTCGCCATGATAAAATTCGGGATGGAAATACCGAGTACCGCGATACTCATCGCGGCATAATCTAAAAAGCCGTTATGGCGGAGCGCAGCCGTCACACCGAGCACAAGGCCGGAAATCACGGCAATCACGATTGCTGTCATGCCAAGCTCAAAAGAGACGGGAAATCCGCGTTCCAGCATATCATTTACGCTTTCTGACGGTTTTTTAATAGAAGGGCCGAAATCAAATGTAATAATGGATTTCACATAGATGGCGTATTGGATGAGAAGAGGATCGTTTAAATGGTAGTAGGTTTCAAGATTTTTTTGGACCGCTTCATTTGTGCCTCGTTCTTCGTTAAAAGGAGAACCCGGAATGACCTTCATCATGACAAAAGTCAGGGTGGTAATGACCAAAATCGTTGCAGCCATTGCCAAAAAACGCTTTATGATATATTGTGCCAAAGCCGAACACCCCTTTAACAGAATGATGTTTGAGCAGCAAGTTCTGTCATGACCAGCATGGCCTGATAAGCTTCAAGCATATCTTTCGCTTGGAATTGAACGATGGTGGTTCCTGGTTTAATCTCGGTGCCGGGCATCAAATTCGCCCATTCCGCCTGCCCGTAGTTAGCAAATTCGATGCTGAGTACAGGCCTGTCAGGCGGAGTCAGCGGCTTGACCTTGTCCTTATTCCGCAGCGCGTAAGCCGTTTTTTCCGTCAAAAGCCGGCCGGCCTTAGCAGGTGACAGACATTTGACCGCAGATCTTGAAATCGTTTCTTTAACAGCTGCCGTGGTAACATTCGGAATCAGCGCTTCCGCCTCTCTTGCCGCCTGATCGTCTCCGGCCACCATGATAACCGGGACATCAAAGAAGCCGGCAGTATACACGTTTAATCCCAGCTCGCCAACAGGCTGATCGTTTATGTAAAAATGACGCACGGCGAAAATCATACTATGCGACATGACGCCCGGGACGGACGCTCTTGCATGATATCCTACAAAGACAGCGCCTGAAAACGTCTCATCAAGCCCTTGAACCATAGAAAACGGCTTGACATCGCCTGAAATCAGATCAGCCTCCGGATGCAGTTTTTCAATCAGCAGATTGTTCATTTTCGAATGGCTGTCATTCACGAGCACTTCAGAACAGCCGCTGTTGAACGCTTCCGCAATTACATAGTTTGCTTCCTCGGTCATGATCGCCCTCCCCCGCTCATAGTTATGTTTACGGGAATTGACGAAGGTATCGTCCGGAAGACCTGAAATTCCTTCCATATCCACAGACATATATAACTTCATACGACCCCTCCTTTTTCTCTCAAATTTTTTACTAAATTATGAATTTTCTAACAAATTATATTAAAAAAAGACGTAAATTGCAATACGGCTGATAGATTTCAACCTTCTATTACTAGTAAAAAAAGAATCCCTCTATAAGGATTCTTTTTCACATTTGGCCTTTAACCGCTTCTGTCAGCTGTTTATATTTTTTCAGCGTTTTCTCAAATACCTCGTCGAACACCTCTGGCATGGCTGACTGGATGACTTCGGCGCCTTCTCCCGTAATGCCGCCTTTTGTGGCGACGCGGCCGAGGGTTTCCTGAAAAGACATGTTCTTTTCCGTCAACAGCTTCCCTGTTCCATAAAGCGAATGAATCAGAAAATCAAAAGCTTCCTCTTTTGTCAGCCCGCTGTTTCTTACCGCGGACTCTGCGAACTCCTCAAATATTGCCACAATCAGCCCCGGCGCAGAGCTTGTTAAATTGCTTGCCGCGTTCAGGTCAGTTTCCTTGATTTCCCTCACTGTGCTGAAAGCTGATAATAACTCATTCAGATCTCTTTTCTTTTGGGAAGACACCGTTTCGCCGTGGACAACGAGCGATACACCTGTCTCTGCTTCCGAGGTTAATGTCGGAATATATCGGCTGACCGCGTTTTTCGTTTCGGCTTGCAGCTCGGCTACCGGCACACCTGCCGCAATAGAAACAATGTGGGCGTCATGATTGATATGAGGCGTCAGACGGCGCATTGTTTCCTTTACATAAACAGGCGGCACACATATCAAAACCATCCAGCACTCCGCAGCCCAAGACTCAAGAGGACCAATTGTAACGTCCGGGTGGGCTGCTTCCAATTTTTGAAGACGCTCTCCTCTTGACCTTGTATCAATATAAAGTTCGTTTGCGCGGATGAATTGATGCTTCAATAACTGAACAGCAATCATATCCGCCATACTGCCGTATCCGATTAAACCGATTTTTGTCATTCGGATCAACCCCTTTCCCATTTCTTATACCTTAAGCAGTGTACCCTTTTCGGAGAATTTTTGCACTTTTTCACAATTTCACATATTCTTTTCATTTTTATCCCACAGTTTTCGTTTATGATAAACTCAAGAAATAAAACTGACTTGCTAACTATTAAAAATGAGATGAACTATAGAAACGGAGTGAGCATGATGGATAACTATCGTGACGAAAACAAAACAGAAGAAAAAGATCATGAGGTCATTTCAGTGAAGGAGAATCATCAGCAAGAGCCGCATTCGGCCCGGCATGTGATGAGTGATGAGACGAAGAGAAAACGCGGACTCGGCTGGTTCCGCCCGCTGCTCGGCGGGGTCATCGGCGGAAGTCTTGTACTTGGAATCTATACATTTACGCCGCTTGGAGACCATGATGCCTCAGAAACAACAAAGCAGATATCAACCCAACAGCAAACAGAATCTTTATCTGCAAAAAACACTGCCGCAAAGTCTAGCAAAAGCCAAAACAGTTCTTCGGCAAGCACGACTGCGGACTCTGATAAAATTTCAAATATGGTGGAAGATATCTCACCGGCAATTGTCGGCATTACGAATCTCCAAGCTCAGTCAAACAGCTCGAACTCCCTTTTCGGTTCAGATTCTTCTGGCTCAAGCAACGGCGAGGATACTGAAAGCGGCTCTGGTTCTGGTGTCATTTTCAAAAAAGACAATGGCAAAGCCTATATTATTACAAATAACCATGTGGTAGAAGGCGCTTCTTCTCTAAAAGTCTCATTATACGACGGTACGGAATTGACAGCCAAACTTGTCGGAAGTGATTCTCTAACCGACTTAGCGGTCCTTGAAATCAGTGATAAGCACGTCACAAAAGTGGCAAACTTCGGCGACTCATCTGATCTCAGAACAGGCGAATCCGTCATTGCCATCGGCGATCCGCTTGGAAAAGACCTCTCCCGCACGGTAACTCAGGGAATTGTGAGCGGTGTGGACAGAACCGTTTCCATGTCAACATCAGCCGGAGAAACAAACATTAACGTCATTCAGACAGACGCGGCAATCAACCCAGGCAACAGCGGCGGTCCGTTATTAAATACAGATGGCAAAATCGTCGGAATCAACAGCATGAAAATCAGTGAGGATGATGTAGAAGGCATCGGCTTTGCTATCCCGAGTAATGATGTCAAACCGATCGCGGAAGAATTGCTGTCGAAGGGAGAAATTGAACGACCGTACATCGGTGTCAGCATGCTTGATTTGGCACAAGTTCCGCAAACCTATCAAGAAGGCACCCTTGGCCTGTTCGGCAAACAGCTGAACAAAGGCGTTTACATCCGTGAAGTCGCTTCCGGTTCTCCGGCTGCTGATGCAGGACTAAAAGCGGAAGATATCATCATCAGTGTAAAAGGCAAAGAAACCGACACCGGCAGCGAACTCCGAAATATTCTGTATAAAGATGCAAAAGTAGGTGACACTGTCGAAGTGAAAATTCTCAGAAACGGAAAAGAAATGACGAAAAAAGTCAAGCTTGACCAAAAAGAAGAAACAACATCTTAATAAATGATTCCTCCCCAAGGCCGCTTATGCGGCCTTGTTTTTTTATGCAGACATATGTCCCTGCTTTTGTGAGTTTTTTATATAGCAGGACAATTGATCACAAAGAGGGATTTCAACTGTCATTATTCCGACGAAACATTTTCCAATATTTATCATTTGGTATTAGTAACGTTATCTGAGGAAGGTGATCTGCTAAGAAAAAGTGAGTGAATACTATTAGTGTCAATAGCGAAACTGGTTAATTTTTGTTTCTGATCAGGGAATAAGAAGCAGTTAGCAATCCATTAAAAAGACACAGAAAAAACAAAAAATCCCCATAGAAATAGTAGACTTAATTTAGTATAGATGGTTATAATATACTGGAAGGTTCTAACAACCTAACCTAATTTAAAGAAATCGGAGTGACCTATGATGAAAAAATTTGTTACATCCGCACTACTCCTTTCAAGTTTAGCAATTGGAGCGTCTACTGCAAATGCAAAAGAAGTTCAAAATCAAACATTCTATGCAAATAACACTCCCTCAAATATTTCTTTGAAAGCAATCACAGGATCAGTAACGACGCATGTAAAAAACGGAGTAACAAATCAATATCTAGCCAGCAGAACCGCATCTGCTAGTCAAAGAACCGCAACGGTTATATCGAACTTCACTCCGAATAACGCTATTAAACTATCTATTAAAGGATGGCAAGCCTCTGTTTCCGGAACTGATACAAAAGTTAAATATACACTGTATAACACAAACGGCCGTGCTGTAACCTCCACAACAATTACTGGAGATATTAAAAAATATGATACAGCAAATCTTTATTATAAAGTTCTTAGCGGATGGAATCCGGGAGTTCAATATTATATAGAGGCAGAAAACTTGGGCCCAGTAGGCGTTAATCTTGGTTTGGATGCTTATTGGGATGTTCCTAACAACTAATATACGTTTTAAACGAGCCTGGCTACTGTCAGGCTTGTGTACTTTTAAACCTAGAACATATTAAATTGCTCAAGTAAAATTTCCCCTATCTTCTGAGGCTCTGTTTTATACCAAGTGTTGTTGTTATTAAGAGGAGTAAGAGAAAGAATGACTGGAGAAAACTCCAATACAATCTCTTGTTTTCATTCAAACCTCTCAGAGTACTGTTAAGGAATAGTCTCAATAAAATTCTGACACTTATCTTTTCGGTCATTCTATTTTTCTTCGTCATGTGAAATAATTTGGGTTTGTCTGATGCACTTCTTTAATCGTTTATCCTTATATTTCCCCAAAGTTATTATCTAGTTTCAATCTCCTTACTAGAGGAGCGCACACCCCACCACTGCAGCTTCGTTTAATAAATTCATATACATGATGTTATAATTCACAAAATGATCCCAGAGAATGATTTTGTGATATTTTTAAAAGATGACTCATTAAATTCCTCCTTATAAATCTTGACGTGGTCACCCATACCACCTTTCTTCATTACGAGCTATAGGCGGCCGCAGACATCAAAAACCCCCGTCCGTTTAAAACGGACGGGGGCTATTTCACTTATTGCATTTTGTGATCCCGATAGAGCTTTCTGTTTTCTAAGCCATAGCTTTTCTGCACGATATAGAGAGGGCGGTCTTTCGCTTCGTCATAAATTCGCCCAATGTATTCACCGATCATTCCAAGCATCAATAAGACGATGCCGCTGAATAGGAGCTGAATGACGATGAGTGATGACCATCCTGTAATCGTGCTGTCTGTGAACAATTTCATATAAAGCACGATCAGCATATAGAGAAAACCTGCGCCTGACATGAGGATTCCGGCAAAACTGGCCAGCTTCAACGGCTTATGAGAAAATGTGGTGATACCGTCCATTGAGAGCTTAAGCATTTTTTCCAGCGGATATTTTGTTTCGCCTGCAAGCCTTTCATCACGCTCGTATTCAACCGCTGTCTGCTTGAATCCTACCCAGCTGACAAGCCCTCTGACGAAAGGATTTTTCTCCTTCAATTTTTTCATTTCGTCGCAAACCTTTCTGTCCAGGAGACGGAAATCTCCTGTGTCGATCGGTATATCAATATCTGTCATGCTCCGCAGCAGACGGTAAAACATGGCTGCTGTTTGTTTTTTGAAGAAAGTTTCGCCTTTTCGTTTTGTACGGACCGCGTACACGACATTATAGCCTTCCTTCCATTTTTCGATCATGTCCAATATCAGTTCCGGCGGGTCCTGCAAATCGGCATCAATGACGACGATAGCGTTTCCCTGCGCATAATCCATTCCGGCTGTAATCGCGATTTGATGGCCAAAATTTCTGGAAAAGTCGATAACTTTCACTCTCGGATCAATAAGGCTGTGTTCCCTTAAAATCTCAACGCTTCGATCGCGGCTCCCGTCATTGACAAAGAGAAGCTCATAGTTTTCTTTCGTTCTATCCATCACTTCTTTTAAGCGCTGATAGGTTTCTTGAATGACGAGTTCTTCGTTATACACAGGAACAACAATCGAATATTGAATATGTCTGCTCATTCTTTTCCCCTCCTATTCATCCGCACTTAGTTCATATAAAGTAGATGATTGATTCATTCCGCCAGGTCCGCCGCCCATTTTGCCCTGCTGGCCAGAGCTGCTGCTTTCGCTTGATGTGTCTGACGACCTGTTATTTGATGATTTTTGTTCAGACTGATCTGTCGTGGCGTTTTTATCCGTGCTTGATTGCCATTTATCAGCAGAAACTTCTTTACCTTTTTTCTGAACCCATTCAACAATTTCATTGTCTCCGCCCATACCCATTCCGGAAGACAAGAAGTATTTCACCTTACCTTCTTTCACCAGCTTTTTAAATTGAGTAAGCGTGATCGCCGGGTCTGAACCGCTGTATCCGCCAATCGCCATCACCGCTTTTTTCGTCTTAATGATATACGGCGCCGCTGCGTTCGCGTTGGTTGTCGCGAATAGGTAGGTAGAGCCGGAATTGTTTTCTTCTAAATACTTGATCAGTTTTTCGTCTACGCTTGCGTCTGCCGTTCCCTTACCGCTGCTTGAAGCGAGCTGAGGGCCGGTTTCAGGCAGTGCGCTGTTGCCTCCGTACAGAAGCGGCGTGCTCGCCCAGTAAATCGGCACAACAAGTAAAACAAGAAGACCGACAAGTGACATGTAGTACGTGATTGGTTTTTGGCGTTGTTTCATGACCAGAAGCGCGATTGCTGATACCGCTCCGATTACGCCTACGCCAATGCTCCATGCTAAACCGATTTGATCATTGTAGTTCCGAAGAATAAACAATTCAAATCCTGTTGTGGCAATAATTGCTGCCGGCAGAAGCCATGATTTCCAGCCTTTATGATTGCGATACAGATGGACAAGAGCAACCCATCCCGCTCCGACAAGTGCTGCAATCGGCGGTGCCATCATAATGAGATAATAATGATGGAAAAACTCTGCTACGCTGAAGAATCCGGCAATCGGCACAAGCCATGCAACCCAGAAAACCGTTTCCTTTTGCTGAACAGATAATCTTCTTCTTTCTTTTGCGCCTGCGATAAACAAACCTGCAATTCCAAAGAGTGCAAACGGCAATAGCCAGCTGATTTGGTCAGATAATTCAGTTTGGAAGAGTCGAAGCGGACCAGGAGTTCCTGTTCCAAACATTCCGGTGCCTGATTGCATTTTTGAACCGCTGCCAGAACCGCCTTTTCCGCCTGGTCCGCCTTGGCCGCCGCTCGGCATCTCTCCATTAGCCGGCGGACCGGATGTGCTGCTGCTCGATTTGTCATCACTTGATGATTGATTTGGCGGCGCTTGAACGCTTGATGAACTGTTATCAGAAGAAGACGTTTCTTTCGAAGCGTTATCGTTTGGTCCTCCCTGTCCGCCTGAACCAGAATTTTGGCCTGTCAGCCGTTGAATTCCGTTGTATCCAAAGGCAAGCTCTAATACAGAGTTGGTTTGGCTGCTTCCGATATAAGGACGATCACTCGAAGACACATTGTCAACAACAAGCGCCCACGAAACAGAAACAGCTAATAAAACTACCAGTGAACTTGCTAATGAAATGATTTTTTTCTTGATTGTGGCATTCGCGGCAATCATATAGAACAATAAGAAAGCCGGTAAAATCATATATGCCTGAAGCATTTTCGTGTTAAAGCCGACACCGACAATAAAGAACGCTGCTAATAACCAAATCAGCTTGCCTTTTCTGACGGCTTTAAAGAGAAGCCAGGTTGCGAGTAATAAGAAAAAGACAAGTAATGCATCAACATTGTTTGTCCGGGCTACGGCCACCGCAATCGGTGTACATGCCATAACGAATGCAGCGATTCGCGCTGCCACCTTTCCGAACGTCGGTTTAATCAGCAGATACATTAAGAGTACAGAGCCGACGCCCGCCAATGCTTGAGGCAGAATAACGCTCCAGCCGTGCATTCCAAATATAAGTGCGCTGATCGTTTGCAGCTGGAACGTAATCGGGGGTTTATCCACCGTTATAAAGCCTGCTGCATCGAATGAAGCATAAAAGAAATTATGAAAGCTTTGCATCATACTTGTTACTGCTGCGGTGTAATAAGGATTCACCGTATCGTCATTCCAAATGTTATACATATTTAAGAATGCAGATGCGAGCAGAATGAGAATTAAGAAAATATCTATCTCGCGCTTTTTCATCTTCACGTGTTTCTTCACTCCTTTTCGTCTAACTGTGAATAAGTGTAACAAGCAAATGTGAAAAAATTATTAATAAAAAAAGACAATTATTTTGCCATCCGCAATTAGTGAAAAAGATTCACCAGAAGCTTATCCTCTTTTCCGGTGAATGTTTGTACCTATGAAGGCATGTCCTCCGAAATGAATTCGTTTACATCAACTGCCTGGATTTCTGCGCACAAAAAAACGCCTTCCGATTCACAGAAAGGCGTTTCCTTCTTCTATCATCCTTAAATGGGCGTTCGCACTACTTAATGGGCTTCAGCCGCGCTTCAATGTCACTGCGGCGATGCTCAAGGTAAGGCGGAAGCGCAATGGTCTGGCCCAGCTCGTGAATATCTTCATCGACCATAAAGCCCGGGCCATCCGTTGATAATTCAAAAAGAATTCCGTTTGGCTCCCTGAAATACAGCGCCTTGAAATAATAGCGCTCGACAATTCCAGAGTTGCTAAAGCCTTCACGGCTGATGATGCGGTGCCAGACAGCAAGCTCCTCTTCATCTTTCACGCGAAATGCAACATGATGGACGCTTCCTTTTCCTGACCGTTCACGCGGAAGATCACTTCTTTCAATAAGATGCACCTCGGTCGCTGCGCCGCCTTCCCCGGATTCCAAAATAACAGCCGATCCTTGGCCGTCACGTGTTTCTTGTCCGATTTCAGTAAAACCGAGAATCTGTGTCAGCACATGTAAGGTTGGTTCCGCATATGGCACTGTCAGCTCAATCGGCCCAAGACCGCGGAAGGAATACTCAGCCGGAATGCCGCTTTGCTCGACCGGCGTGCCATAGTCCTTGCCCTTTTCGTCGGCAGTCAGCACAAGCCGCTGTCCTTCATGGTCTTGGAAAGCAAGTGTGTCCCGCCCTGCTATTTTTGTGATATCGCTATGCGCGACCTGATGCTCTTCAAAGCGCTTCTTCCAATAATGCAAGGCTTCTGTTCCCGGGACACGCAAGCCTATAGAAGAAATGCTGTTTGTGCCTGCATGGAAAGGCGCGATGCGCGGGATTTCAAAAAACGTCAGCTCCGTTCCCGGATTAGCGGCCTGATCTCCGTAAAATAAGTGATACATCGTCGGATCATCTTGATTGACAGATTTTTTGACCAGCTTCAGCCCTATGACCTTACTATAGAAATCTAAATTTTTCTGAGCGTCGGCCGTTAAGGCGGACACGTGATGGATACCGTTGACTTTCATATATTTTCCTCCAATTTCAGATAATATCTCGAATTCGAGATATAACTGTATAAATTATTTAGTAGTTTTCTACTTACAACGTATTTTATTCGAAAGTAAATGTCAACTAATCCGCTTAAAGCGTGTCCCCTGATATTCTCTTTTAAAAAAACAAATGTACACTTTAAACAAATAACCTGCCATATCAAATGCCCGTCCGCCGTATATGAGCAAATAAAAGGCGTACTATAATCGCTAAAATTAAATTTAATGTTCGTTTTTTAAAGTTAAAAGTTATGCGTTTTTATGAATTTAATATAAAATAACAACCAAATATCTAAAGTCAGAAAATTTATTTAACTCCAGTTTTCTGAAATAGGGTTTACAATATGAAAAATAGATTCTTCATCTGAAGACTGAACATCTTAGGAGGAAATAAAATGAATACTGAAGAAAACGGATTAAAAAAAGAGATAGGTCTTTCATTTGCTCTTTCTCTTGTTATCGGCACAATTATCGGTTCTGGCGTGTTCATGAAACCCGGCGCTGTGATGGCCTATTCCGGCAGTTCCCAGACCGCGCTGCTGGCTTGGCTCTTAGGAGGCATTCTGACACTGGCCGGCGGGCTGACTGTAGCGGAAATCGGCACACAAATTCCGAAAACAGGCGGGCTGTATACATATCTTGAGGAAGTATACGGAGAGTTTTGGGGTTTTTTATGCGGCTGGGTGCAAATCATCATTTACGGGCCTGCGATTATCGGCGCATTGGGACTTTATTTCGGTTCATTACTGACAAACCTCTTCGGATGGGACGGCGGCTGGTCAAAGATCGCGGGAATGGCTGCGGTTGTCTTCCTATGTGTCGTTAATATTTTGGGAACCAAATACGGCGGCTTTGTCCAAGCACTTACTACGATCGGAAAGCTGATCCCGATTATTTTCATTATCGTATTTGGGCTTTGGAAAGGCGATCAGCATATTTTCAGCACAGTCAACGAAAGCATTGCCGATATGAATTTCGGTGCTGCCATTTTGGCGACATTATTTGCGTATGACGGCTGGATCTTGCTTGCCGCTCTCGGCGGTGAAATGAAAAACCCTGAAAAACTGCTGCCCCGGGCGATGACAGGCGGGCTTTTGATTGTGACGGCGATTTACCTCTTCATTAACTTCGCCCTGCTTCATATGCTCTCCGCCAACGATATCGTCAGACTCGGTGAAAACGCGACAAGTACCGCGGCAACCATGCTGTTTGGCCCAATTGGCGGAAAGTTGATCAGCATAGGAATTATCGTAAGTATTTTTGGCTGCTTAAACGGAAAGATTCTATCCTTCCCGCGGATCTCATTTGCCATGGCGGAACGGAAACAGCTTCCTTTTTCAGAGCAGCTGTCACGTGTTCACCCGACATTCCGCACGCCATGGATAGCGGTTTCCTTTCAGATTGCCCTGACGGTTATCCTGATGTTCCTTAGTAATCCTGATAAGCTTTCTGAAATCTCGATTTTCATGATTTATATTTTTTATGTCATGGCATTTTTCGCCGTGTTTTTACTTCGAAAACGAAATAAAGGCAAAGAGCGCGCCTACAGCGTGCCGCTTTATCCGATTGTACCGATTCTTGCCATAATAGGTTCGCTCTTCGTTTTGGGGAGCACCATTATGACGGACACACTAAGCTGCGGCTTATCCATACTCATCGGTCTGGCCGGGCTGCCTATTTATTTCTGGAGAAAAAAACGCAAAACAAGCTGACTAAGAAACGGCTCCTTCATACGGAGCCGTTTTTTTTTTGCTGTAATCAGAAACAAATCTTGACATGAAAAACATTTCTTTTGTTATACTTTTTACGTTAAAGATAAAAGATTTTGAAATATGCCGTTTTTTTGCTGAATCAGGTCAAAATAAGCAGGACGTTGTATGACATGTTTTTTCAAAAAAATCAAGTCCCGTTTTTTTTCGACTTTTCCTGTTTTTTTTCGACAAAAGGCTATATAATAATTTGATGTGTGCATTGTCTCATTCAAACAATGGAGGGTTTTACATGATAAGAAGAAAAAAAGATAAGTTTTCACTCCTTTTGACAGAAATCGCAAAAAATATAGACGAAACTGCAGAATATTTTGTTAATTTCAAAGTCACAAACCAAACGACGCTTAAAGAGTTTGCGGACACGTTAAAGGAATATGAAACAAAGGGAGATAATCATGTCCATATCATGATTAAAGAGCTGAATAAGGCTTTTATTACCCCTATTGAACGTGAAGACATCCTTCAGCTGACAAACAGCCTAGATGATGTATTGGACGGAATCGAGCATTTCTCCGCGATGATGGAAATTTTCTCAATCACCTCTTCTGATGAGCATATTGATAAATTCAGCGGATATATCAGAGAATGCGCAAAAGAAATTTTAATTACGATTGAACTGCTAGCAGACAACCGGTTAAAAGATATCCAGCCGCACGCCATTAAAATTAAAGAATACGAACACAGCTGTGACAATCTGCACCGGAAATCATTAAAAAATCTTTTCGGTACGGAAAAAGATCCGATTAAGGTAATCCAATACCGTGAAATTTATGAAACGCTTGAGGAAATTGCAGACTCCTGCCAAAGCGTTGCCAATAATCTTGAAACCATCATTATGAAAAACGCGTAACGAGGGGTAATAATGGATATTCTATTTATTTTAACGATATTAATTGTCATTTTCGCTTTGGCGTTTGATTTCATTAATGGCTTTCACGATACAGCGAACGCAATTGCAACCTCCGTTTCCACTAAAGCGCTAAAACCGCGTCACGCCATCATTATGGCCGCGATTATGAACTTTGTGGGCGCGATGACTTTCACAGGCGTTGCGAAAACGATTACGAAAGACATCGTGGACCCGTTCACACTTGAAAACGGTTCGGTTGTCATTTTGGCTGCCTTGAGTGCGGCGATTACTTGGAATCTTCTCACTTGGTATTACGGCATTCCGAGCAGCTCATCTCACGCGATTATCGGCGCGATTGCCGGGGCGGCGATTGCTTCTTCAGGATTCAGTTCGCTTAACTATAAAGGGTTTGTCAAAATTATCGAAGCTTTGATCCTTTCCCCGATCATCGCCTTTGTTTTAGGTTTTATTGTCTACAGCATTGTAAAGCTGATCTTTAAAGACAGCAATTTGGCGAAAACAAACAAACGCTTTCGCAGAGTGCAGATTTTAACGGCCGCTGTCCAGTCATACACACATGGAACGAATGACGCCCAAAAAGCGATGGGTATCATTACGATGGCCCTTATCGCCGGAAATTTACATACTACAGATGACATCCCGCATTGGGTGCAATTTGCGTGTGCGACCGCGATGGGTCTCGGTACTTCCATCGGCGGCTGGAAAATCATTAAAACCGTCGGCGGCAAAATTATGAAGATTCGTCCGGTCAACGGTGTTTCTGCTGATTTAACAGGTGCAGCCATTATTTTCGGAGCAACATTTATTCACTTGCCTGTCAGCACGACACACGTTATTTCTTCTTCCATACTTGGTGTCGGCGCGTCTCACCGTGTGAAAGGCGTGAACTGGGGCACTGCAAAACGCATGCTGATTACTTGGGTCATTACGCTGCCGATTTCCGGTACACTCGGCGCCATCGCCTACTTTATTTTAAATATGATATTCTAATGCAAAACCGTTTCCTCTCTGAGGGGCGGTTTTTTTCATGTGACAGGAAAACCAGACATATCCATAGAATGAATATAGGCAGAACTTATTCGGATGTGAGGGATACGCATGCTTTTATTCTTTCAGATTATGGTTTGGTGCATAATGGCCGCATTAGGCCTATACGTATATGCGGTGTGGCGGTTTGAAGCAAAGGTGAAAGAAAAAATGTTTGCGATCCGGAAAACGTGGTATTTGATCTTTGTCATCGGTGCCATGGTATACTGGACGTATGACCCCTCTTCCCTTTTCAGGGAATGGACGAATTATTTGATTGTCGCTGTCAGCTTTGCTTTGATTGACGCCTTTATCTTTTTGAGCGCTTACGTAAAGAAACTTGCCGGCAATGAATTAGAAACCGACACACGGGAAATCCTTGAAGAAAACAATGAAATGCTCCACGTTTATCTTGATAAATTAAAAACGTACCAATACCTATTGAAAAATGAACCGATCCATGTTTATTATGGAAGTATAGAAGCATACGCCGAGGGCATCGACAAGCTGCTCAAAACCTATGCCGACAAAATGAACTTAACGGCTTCGCTGTGTGAATATTCGACACAGCTTGAAAAAGACCGCTTAACCGAGCATATGGATGATGCATTTGAGGTGCAGAGCCGGCTGGATCGAAAAGATGTATACTATGATCAGCACGGGAAGCTGGCACTCATCCCTTTTACAGTCCAGACACGCAGCTACGTCATAAAGCTTGCGTCAGACAGCATTGTAACAGAATTTGATTATTTGCTTTTCACATCATTAACTAGCATTTACGATTTGGTGCTGCCAATTGAGGAGGAAGGTGACGGATAATGGAACGTGCTTTTCAAAACGATCATTCGACCCGCGCGGCTAAACCGTTTAAGATATTAAAAAAGAGATCAACCACCAGCGTCGCAAGCTATCAGGTCAGCCCCCACACGGCAAGAATTTTCAAAGAAAATGAGCGGCTGATTGACGAGTATAAAAGAAAAAAAGCATGATCACACTAAAGGACAAGGGAAACGGCTCTTGTCCTCATTCCTTTTCTCCGTCTGTGACATATAATAGGAGCAATCAGAGGATAGTCAAGGTGATGATGTGAAAAAAATTGTACGGCGTGTGAAATTCATAGATTATGGAAAGTTCGGACTGTCGGGATATTCGCTTAAAATGAAGGAGCGGAGTATCGGAATCCTAAAGAGATTGAAGAAGAAAAAATAAAATCCCGGGGTGATCCGGGATTTCTATTTTGCTGAAGAAGTCCGAAACCATATGCGTTTCGGACTCTATTTGTGGTTAGGATAACTGGGCAGCGATTTTCGCTTTTGTGGCCGGTCCGTAAATGCCGTCAACCGTCAACCCGTTAACAGATTGAAAACGAGATACCGCGTTTGCCGTTTTTGGTCCGTAAATGCCATCTATCCCATTGTTTACTGCCCCTTTATCAGGGTAAAAATAAAGTGCTGCGAGCGCATTTTGAACCTGGTACACTTTTTCCCCCGATGTATAAGGAGTTGTCAGCTGCAAAATGCCGTCAGGAAGCGGATATGCTACCGGCTCTACAGCTTGTGCAGGGGCACTGACGATCAGCACTTGTCCGACTTGAATCAGGTTTGGGTCCTTAATATTGTTCCACTCCTGTAAATCTGCCACACTTACACCAAATTTTCTTGCGATCGCTGAGAGTGTGTCGCCTTTTTGGACAGTATACGTTTGAACGCCTCCGCCGCCGATTCCCGCTTTAAATTGTTCCCATGTATCCAATAGCTTTCTCGGGCATTCTTTGCCGGACCAATGCTTGTGCGGCACGACATTTGCAAGCGTAATGCTGTGCGATGCCATTAATGTTTTGATCAGCCATTGGGCGTTTGCGGTCGCCAGTTGAAAATTCCCATCAGCATTTTCGCAAATTTCAATTCCAATAGATTGGCGGTTTCCGCTTCCGTTGCCGTCTCCGGCATGCCAGCCGTTTTCATTCAGCGGCAAATGCTGATAAATTTCCTTATCATCAACCGTAAAATGCCAGCTTGTCGGTGTATCTGGATTTTTCACATAACGGGCGTGCATTTCGGCATTGGCTCCGACGGACGTGTTTGCCGTATTGTGAACTGTAATATAAATCGGCGTCATTGCATAACCCGGACGATTATTGGCACCTACGGGAATAAAATCTTGGATAATGTTAACCATTTGAATCTCTCCTTATTTTGTTAAATTGTTTTGTTTTAATAAAGATTGCTGCCGCTTTCCTTTTTCTGTTACATAATTGTTTTTAAACCAAGCGGCAAGTGTTGTGACAACCGTAAACAAGACAGACCCCGCTGCATAAAACGTGTCTGCCAGCTGATTCACTTGTTCCTCGCTGATGTCTAAAGGCGATTTGCCAAACATCAGCAACGTTTGGTTTACTAAGGCAAGCAAAAGAAGCACCGTCCTGATGACCGTGCCTTTATCATATGTTTTCAATGTGGCTCCTCCTTATTTTTGCAGCAAATTATACATAATCCCGATGGCGCCTCCGATGATGCCGGTGCAGATCGCGGTAACGATTGCCCCTGTGATGGTGCGCTTAATCCAAGTGGTGTTTTCTTCAATTTTATTCAGTTTTTCATTCAGGGTCATAATCTGCTGATCTTGGCGGTCAGATGATCGTTCCAATGCGGATACTCTCTGCTCCAGCGCCCTATGATCGCTCTTTATGTCCGTACATTCTTTTTGAAACGCGTTTATATCAAAAGACGCGTCTTCATTTAACATTTTTTATGCCTCCTTTACACTCGATTGCACCTCCTCTCTGAGGGCCGGCCGTAACCTAAGGGCAGTTGTAATGTCAGGAAACGGCCGTTCCTTTGACAGACAGGCTGCCGCCGCTTATTTCCGCTATTTCCATAACGATTTCTTTATAACCTGTCATATCGAAAATCCATGCTTCTGCTTTTCCTGATGTGCTGCCGGACATTTCACCATCATCTGTTTTCTTGCCTCGGATTGGAAGATTGGCTCCTGAAAAGGATCTTCCCCAAAAGCTCACTTCGCTTTTCTCTGCTGTACCGTATATTTCCACCAGCAGCTTTTTATACGTTCCTACAGTCAGGACCGCTCCTTCTCCGGCATTCTCAGCGTTTTCATGAAAAACAAAATCTTTGGTGCTGACTTGAGCTCCCTCTACCTTCAGCCGCCCCTCTTCAGTTGTATTAGCGGCTTCAAACGTAATCGGCAAAGGGGCTGCTTCAGTAATATGAACATCCACTTCCCCCGCTCCGACGGATTGATATAAAACAAACTCAGACTGCTGTAAGTTTCCGTTTACATAACGGAAACGGTAATATCTTTTGGTTAGATATACCCATTCAGTTGCTGTGAGTACGCCGGGCCCGATGTCAGCCGAAGCTGTAGTGGACCAGGAATGGTTATTATCACTTTCTTCCACATACAGCGTGCCGCCGCGATCGGAATACGCCCATCCTTTTATTTTTGAAATCAAGACCGCACCCAGACGATCTTGCCCATACTGGCTATACGCTTCAGTTGCTTTTAACGCGGCATTGGTCAAAAGCTCCGCCACACCTGACAGATTTGATACAGGTGTTACAAAATCTGTTTTTTCTCCCCTGTACGGTTTTACCGCCCCTGCTTTTCCTGTTCGATCAGCGGGGAATTCGTAACGATATTGCGTCATGTTCACCCTCCTTTTTTATTCGTTTCGTTCGGTTTTCGATCATTCACCTCCTTTCAAGGCAAAATAAAAAAGCCTTTAAATGGCTTTACCGGTGATTTCTTTATATTGGTCAGGCGTGATTAATTTTTTGTTGACTCCTTCTGCTAAGTCCTCAATAGAACAATCATTGTATCGCATCGCTTGCTTGACCATATCAGCCGTGGCCCATTTATAATAAAAGGCAAGCACCCAATAATTCATTCAGAAACATCTCCTTTCAACGAGAGAAGCTCAAGCTTTATTCCTGACAATTCGCTTCCCAATGTTTCATTCAGCTCCTCAAGCTGCTTACGGGCCAATTTTTCTTGAGACAATTGCTGTGCGAGCAATTCAAGCTGGTCCGGCGGCTCATATGGCGGATTTTGCTGCAATTCTTCCCACCAGGCTTGCAAGTCTTCTTTTGTTGGGATAGGCGCGCGGATGTTCCATTCAGCTATATAAGAATCGCCGCCTTCGTTTCGCAATTTAAAATCCCTCATAACCTCTGCACTTGGGTATTTATACATTATGGCGTCATATAACATCATTCATGTTCACCTCTATTATTCTTTTAATAGACTTTGCCGCCTATTTCAGCAATATCGAAATAATTGTATTGTCCATTCTTATCACCGATATACCTTGTTACATCCCCCGAATAACCGCAATATATATATAATTCCACATAATCTCCTTTTTTTAGCGGAACTGTTACTCCCCCGCAAGAAATCGTAAGATCCCTGGAGTCAGTATTTTGCCCATCACTATTTCGAAATTGCTGCACACTTTTGTAAAAGCTCCCATTTCTAAATACTTGTAATTCTAAATTAGTGTAGGTCGCAATTGTCTCTACATATGCGCCGCCGCCTATCAAGTACATTCCATCATTCGGAGCGATAAATCTATTGTTGGAAATATCAAACGCACCATGACTGTCTATAATCACTCTGTTATATAGAATTTTATTTTGCTCGGCCTTTTTTAATGTTTGACGGCCTGTTGTTCCTATATTTGCATGCGCAAAACCGGAAATTTTTTCCCATGGTGTCCATCCTGATTCAAGCCACCAATGGCGAATCCAAGTACCTGTTAAATAATTTTTTCCGTTTCGCGAATCTGCGTTCCCATAAAAATATTGAGTGAATCGGGCGTTATTCCATTTTTCATTTTTAATTAGACCATAGCCTAATGGATAACCAGTTTGGTTATCATCATATATTTTCATTAAGGTAATGCCAAATGGATATTCAGTACCTGCTATTCTCGCATCTTCAATTCCCGAGGCAATCGGGAGAACCATTAACTTTTCGTTTGAAAAATTAGAGTCGGTATATTCTTTAGCATCAGAGACAGCTTTTTCTATCCTCATTTGAGCGGCATTTGCAGACTCAATCGGGAACCAATTGATCGCAGTTTGATTCGCATTATAATAGAACCACCACGCATTACCGCTTACATCTACTGCATAACCAATACCTATTCCGGGCTGTCCGACTAATTGCATACCGCGCAAACTTGTTGCCGACGGATTATCAGTAACGGCATTTGTACCATAAAAAGAAACAGAGCCAATGTCTTTTAGAGATTCATAAAAAGAGCCGGAAGTAAGGTTTATTCTTTGTGTGCCATTATCAGCAGTTATTTTAAAAAGCTGACTGCCGTTCCATTCACTTCGTTCATCCGCAGTGATGTGAACCGTTTTATTGTTCACATGAGATTTTAAATCATTATTCGCTGAATCTAATAAATCAGTTGTGGCAACCTGTTTCCATCCTCTAAACTCCCCGTTCGTATGGACCATCCCAATCCACATTGTGACTCCCCAGCTTTGATAAGCCACTATTGATTTTCTGCCTTCCTCACCTTCAATAACATCATAGTTATACCAAGCTGAATCTCCTTCAATCGGATTGTTTAATAGTGCTTTTCCGAGTGCGTAATAAAACCCCGTAGGCAATGTAAGTATATCGGTTCCATCAGGTATTTTTATTCTTTTTCCTCGATCACTTGTCAACTTAGTTAGTTGAGCCCCGTTCCATTTGGTACGTTCTGAGTCAGAAATATGTCTTATTTGATCGTTAATATGGGCGTCAAATTCTGATTTAGTTGCTTGTTTATCATTGGTCACTTTACCAAGGCCGATTTGATCTTTTGTTACAGAGTGCGGATTATTCGTATCATTTCTATGTTGATCTGTGTATGCTTTTGCATTTTTCTCAGCTGCATCAGCCTTTTTTTGTGCTCCTGCGGTCGTTTCCTTGGCGTTCCAGTTAGTCCGCTCTGTGGATGTAATATGACGGGTAGAATCGTTATCATGATTATTAAATTCAATTTTCGATGCCTGCTGCACATCATCCACGTTACCAAGCCCGATTTGCGCTTTCGTTGTGTTGTGCGGATTATTCATATCATTTTTATGGGCAGCCAGGTCTGTATGCGCGTCCTTGATTCCTTTCTCCCAGCGATTCACGTCATCTTCATTGATCGGATCATCCGGGAGCCAGTCTGTTTTTTCTTCGTAAGCCATGTTTACACCACCTCAAAAGTAAATCGGAAGTCTAGCGTTCTATTGTCGCTGACGTCTAAATCTGTGTTTCGTTCTGTGATCACGTTATCCGCTTCATCAAAAATTTGGACTTGGTTAATATGTTTGATATCTTCTTCCCGCTGTGTGAGAACCGTCACCTTTGCGCCTTTTATAGAGAGTTCGACTATTTTTGTTTCCTGCCCATTGAGCAAAACTTTTTGAATTCTGTTCTTTAAATCGGCAGCGGTTCGTTCTCTGTATGCTTTTGTAATCATGTTAAGACCACCTCGTTATTATTAAGGGTTACGGAATAACCGACCCTCAGTTCACTGGCCGTCCGGTACCTGCGATGATTGAAGATGACCGTATCTTTTATCTGCAGCGGTTCGTTAAAACCGGCCCGGAGTGTGTAGTCCAAATGGGCGGGTTTCATATTTTCGAGCGTTTCAATCAATTCGCCTATATGCTGGAGGTCATCAATATCAATGTCAACATTAAAATGGTACTGGTTTGGCAAGAGCCTGACACGGGAGGACGGATGTTTCAAAAATCGGTTTAGCGCCTGTTCAATGGCTCTATACGTAACAGGCGGGATGTTCGACATTTTGGAAATCAGCCGTAACCGTCTGATTTCATAAGTGTCGCCTGATTCCCGCGGTACATCCAAAATCCTTTCCCAGCGATCCAGCCCCCAGGTCGCCGTCGATACAAACAGCTGGTCTGTGACCTCGAATATACTATTATTTTGTTTTTCAAACTCAGGCGCCTCCGTCTGCAGCAGTTCCTTCATTTCCTTTAACCGTGTTAAAAATGAAGGAAGATATGCACTCATTTCATCGAGTTTGCTCAATGATATTCACCTGCCCGAGTTTTGGTATTTCAACATCGTTCAGCACTAAATTTTCAGCCAGCCCATTGATTTTGATGTCGGCATAATCGCTGACCGATGAAGCGTTATAAACGATATTATTGATTTGTGAAAGACGGATCACATTGTCTTCAAATGCCATTTTCTTAAAGAGCTGTAAAACGCCCGCTTCGATGTCCGCTTTTACGTCTTCGATCGAACGATTCAGCTCCGGCAGGACTTCCGCAGAAATTTCAACTTCTTTCCACACCGCGCTTTCCACTGTGACAAATGCACCGATGGGCGCTTCTCCTTCCCCCTGGCCCTCTTTGGGATCAATCGCATCTTTTACTTTTTTGACTAAAATATCGGATGCGGGTTCAAGAGTGGCATTGGTTATGACAATCTTCACCGTGCCTTCCCCGTTCCAAAGAGGAAATATTTTCGCTTTTCCGACGCCGTCCACTTCTTCCGCCCATTGCTTATAGTGCTGCTTATTGGCACTGACAGCCTCACGGCGAACGCGTGTAAAATATCGGTCTCGTAAACTGTCATCCCGCTCTTCTTCCCGGCCGGGGATTAAAATATCCTTCACAATCGCTTTCTCAAGACCCGGGATCGTATCAAGAGACAAAAGATTCTGCCCGGAAATATTCGCGTTGCCGGCTTCCCCTGCCGTTTCACATTCAAGTGTCCCATCTGCTGTATATTGAAAATAGAGATTGTCCGCGAAAAAGCGGGAGCCTGTAGGAATTGTAATACCCGGTGTGAATTCTCCCGCCCTGACAGCCTTTGTCGCTGCTAATCTTTCAATGCCCGCTTCCGTTGCCCGCCGGTCCAGAAATTCTCCTTGTGCTGTATCTGAAAATACTAATTCTAATACGGTATCAAGCCAAATATATGATTTTGCGAGTTCAGCCGCCGCAGGTGCTAATGCGTTGTAAATAACGCTGCCTTCCCTCGTATCAATATCAGCGGAAATGCGAGAAAGCATCCGCTCCATAATCTCTTCAAATGTCTGATCTTCAAACATCTTCGCCAATCACCTCCTCGATCTCAAGCTTTCCTTCATCGGTTTCGACGATAAACGAGACAAAAAACGCATCATCTTTTTTCTCAATCTCAAAATCTGTGACGGCAGAAATGCGGTCATCATAAATCAACGCTTCTTCAATAAGTCTCGGGATCTCCATTTTCTTGTAAGCCTCGGTCGTTTCGCTGTCCGAAAGAACCTCTTGAAGCTCGTTTCCAAGATCATGGCTGAAGACAGAGTATGAGTAACGCTCCGTGTGCAGCGCGATATAGACAAATTGCCTGATCGCTTCGAGTCCCGTTATCAGTTCGTTTGTAATATGGCCGTTATCAAAATCAATGTAATAGGTTCGCGAGGTTTCAATGGCCTCGACGCCGTCTTCAATGTCTTCAAAATCAACTTCCGGTGTAAGGGCCATGATGCCCACTCCTTTATGAATTGGTTCAATTAAAAAAAGACCCTTCGAATGTCGAAGGGGCCTTTTGATTTCAGGCTGATCAATAGTTGGAAATCTCTATTAAATTCCCATCCGGATCTCTTATATAGATAGAGGTGATTTCCCCCAAAGCGCCTGTTCTTTTGACAGGCCCTTCTTCTAATGGGATATGGCAGCTGGTTACATGCGAATGACTTCATGCACTGCCGTCTCGGTGATAAAGCAAAGGTCCGCTGAACCCGGGGTCGGCGCCTTTGCTTTTGGATCGAATTCATTTTCGGCTTCATGCAGGTTGATCTTTTGCTCCCCGAACTGCAGCGCTTTTCTGCCTTCTCCAAATGTGATCACCTTCATGCCCAGCACTTGGTTATAAAAATCACATGTTCTTTGAATGTTTTTTACGGTTAACACCAAATGGTCCAAACGATTGATGTCCAAAAAGACTTCCCCTTTTCATCAAATGATACGATGGAGCTTTTCAAAACACAATCGAAAGCCGGACTCTAAATTTTATCCATGATAAAAAACGATTGTCCGCCGCTCAAGGCCGCTATCATCACATATTCACCGGCAGTAAGCACATCGTCTCCTCCATCCTGCATCCGTTTGGGAATGATCAGTAAATCTGCCGGAATGATCAGCTTGCTGTTTTCTTTCAGTTTGATCTCGACAGGGGAAACGGAAACCACTTCAGCCGGCATCAGTTCAACCGGTGACTCAGCATGAATGGCGCCTACAGCTAACTGTTTAATGGCGTCACTTAATTTCATCACGAAGCCCCTTCCGGAATCGTATTTTTTTCAACCACATCAATGGTCATCGTATGTTTTGTTCCTTTAAACTCATGCCTGTCAGAATCAACCCAATACGTTTTCTTAACCCCTGCCTCCGGGATTGAAATATACACCGGCAAGCCGCTCTGCAAATCTGGAATGCCAATCGCCTGAATATTTTTCAGCTCTTTTTTGACACCTTTCTTTTCAGCCTGACGCACTTTAGCCCGCTGCTGAAGCTGGGCTTGGTTGATGTCATCAGAAACCGTCTCCACATATTGAAGAACGCCGTATTTGCTCATGCCTGTGCTGTCTTTGGCAGTGGCTTTATACGTTTTATTATCCTTTTGGCGGCGCATCACCACTCGTGTCGCTGTATCGTTAATCGAGGTGCTGTATTGGTATCCCGTAATATTAACGCCAGTTTCCAGCACCCAGATTTCAGCCGGGTCAGGCCATTCCCGCAGTCCAAGCTTTCCTTTTTCCGAATAAAGCTGATAATTGCGGCCGGTCTGGCTCTTGGTCTGCTTTAAAGCCTTCAGCATGATGTCATAAAGACTCGTATCATTCTTAAATACGAGAGACTTGATGGTATGGCCCGTGTTGGCGATCGTTGTGACGGGGATTTGAAAATCATTGGCGATTCTCTTAATCATTTGGTCGGCCCGCTGGTTCGAAAACACATAAACATCCTGATTTTTCACCAAGTATTGCAGCATATCATAAGCGCTGAACGCCAGTGTATGCTCATCCGGTGTTCTTGCGAAGACGATTCCCCTGAAAAGCTCTTTGCCTTTCCATTTAAATAAAACGGTATCGCCCTCTGATACACTGTAATACGTTTGGCTGCCTTGTTTTGTAACAATGGTCGCCTCAATGGAGCGCGGTGCCTGATACCTGTGCCCTTCAAGAGAGACGCTTTCTGCCACCAGCTCAAGCCATTCCGTTTCTTTAATGACGAATAGTTCTATCATCTGTCATCACCTGTTTCATTGCGGAATCTTCAATTTCTGTCCCGGGAAAATCCAATGTCCCGGCTGGCGTATGTTTCGTTTGCTGCGTTTAATCATAGCCGTTTTATTGGCGTTCCAAATCTTGCGCCATTTCGTGCTGCTGCCGTAAAACTTTCCGGCGAGGTCCCAAAGCGTGTCTCCTTTTTTCACTGTATAGGTTTTAGGAGATGCTTTAGACGGTCGTTTTGTTTTTGTTTTTTTCTTTTGTTTGATCTTTCTTGGTGATGCTGTTTTGTATTCTTTCAACACAATGTCAAAATCCCGATCACCTATCTCATTGTCCCCTTCACTGTAAGAGAGGCTTTCGACGCTGCATGTCATATTGATTTTTGTTCCTGTTATCAGGAATTGGACGGGCTTTTTAGCTTTCATCCATTTTTCAATTTGCGCAATCGCATTTTCTGGTGATGGAATATTTTTATATTCAGAAATCGGGCTGTACGTTTTAGGAAAAAAAGAAGAGAACGAAATTTCTTTCGCTCCCAGTTCCTCTATAAATGTAATTTCACCCAGGCCGGTTATTGTCACTGAGTCATTTTGCACGCTGTTTGATACATCAAGCGTCTCAGGTAAAACAGGAAATCGCAGCTTATCCTTCCCCTGTGATATCCAAAATTCATAGACAGACTTAGTCAAAAGCAACGACCCCTTTCGCTCCGGTGTTAATGTCTTTTTGCAATTCATCGAGTAATGCTTGCTTAATTTTAGCCGCTAAGCTGTCGGCGTCCTGTCCGTTATGGAAATGCTGGTCGCCGTTGAATTCAATCTTAATTTCTTTTGTTCCGACTGTTTGTACCGTTTGGCGGCCTCCGGATGTGACGGCTGCCACGGTGCCTGAAGAAAGCTCGTCCTGTTTGTTCTCAGAAGGATCAGAGACTTCCATGCCAAGTGCTTGGGCAGCTTTTTGCAAAAGATAGCGGCCGCGGATGCCCCGTTCCTCAGGAATAATCCACTCACGTTTGTTGCCTTCACCGACTCGTGCGATTTGTTCGTTCGTGATAAGGCCGCCGTTGGCATACCCCACATACGGCCCGCCTTTATTCATGCTCTTAATTCCCGGCACGTTGTTGATAGAGCCGTATCTGCTTTTAATATAGCCGATTGCGGCAGCAGCGTTGTGAATTGGGTTTAAAATATCATTCATGCCAGGCGCTTTATGGTCATTAAAAGTTGTTAGAATGGTCTGCATCAACCCTTGAGAAGGATGACCTGCTTTTGCGTTGCTGTCCCATAGGTTAATAGCATTCGGGTTGCCTCCCGATTCATTTTGAGCAATCGTCATCAAGCCCGGAAGCCAACTGAATGGAGTATTTGTAGCGCTCATCGCAGCTAACAGCCATTCTTTGACGTTTCCGCTGACAGCACCCATTCCGGAAAACGCGGCAGCGAGTGAGCCGGCTTGGTTTTCGGCGAATTTTTTCACATCAACTGAGCCAAGGCCTTTTACGACTCCGACAGAAGCAAAACGTCCAAGACTCATCATGACGCGGGAAGGAGAATGGATGTCCAGCTCTTCCCTGAAGGCTTCTTCAACCTTTTTAGCCATATCCTTGGCTGCCTGCTTCACTTCACTGGCTTTTGATGTCATACCTGACACGAAATTGCCGACCAAACCTGATCCCCAGCTGTTTGATGTTTCTTTCGAACGCAGGAACGGTTTATCGACATGTGTGCTGACATATTGGGCCGTACCAGTTTGAGACGAATTTTGCCCGGATGCAAAGCCTTTTACTGTTCCGGTGCCCCATGAGGATGATTTGTTTACTGTAGCTTGATATGGAGTTTTTACTTTTGATTGTAAAAACCCGTCTGTTCCGGTTGCGGTAGTATTTTGCCCTTTCGCATAGCCGGTCACCACCTGTTTTCCGTAATTAGGAGAAGAGGATATCAAATTGTTAAACGGCGTTCCAATATTCTTTTTCTTCCAATCCTCCATATTAACCGTTTGATTGTTTATCCCGCTATCAAAGCTCTTAGAGAATTGCTGGCCTAATGATGAGACTTGGCCGTTAAGGTTTGATGCATCGACAGACGGAGAAATTGATGCTGACATCGATCCGCCGGCTGCTGTGCCTCCTGGAACAAATGACGTATTGCCAGATGACGCTGAAGCAGCTCCCATATCGTCTACAACACGCATTCCAAGTTTTGATGCGGCTTGGCCTAAAAGCATTTTCCCGCGGCCTCTATTGTTCTGAACGGGGATGACAAACTCATTGCCGGCTTCACCTACCCATGAAACAATCGGCTTCGTGATGTAACCTCCAGTTGCATTTTTATCTGGGTCTTCTCCTTTATAATCGTCTACGTCTCCTCCGCCAGTCACGAAGTTGATAATGCTGGTCGCTACCCCGCCGGCTTTGTCCCATATCTTTTTCACCCAGCCAAACGCTTTTGAAAAAGCTCCTGCTATTGTATCGCCAACCTTTGTAAGGGGTTCTTGTATATGCTTTACAAACCATCCGCTCAGACCTTTCCAAATGTTCTTCACAGCGTCTAATGCTGTTTGAAAAGCATTAGATATCCCTTTTCCAACATCTAAAACGGTATTTTTGATCGGATTCCAGACGGTATCCATAAACCATCCCGACACCGCGCTGAATACGCTCTTAATCTTATCCCAAGCTCCTGTCATTTTGCTCCAAATCGTTGTGGCTGCCCCGATCACAGCTGATTTAACCGGCTCCCAGACTGTGCTCATAAACCATGAGGCAACTGTACTGAAAACATTTTTTATCGTCGTCCATGCATTTACGATCTTAGACCAAATAGTAGTAGCGACACCTGCAACCGCCGATGAAACCGGAGTCCAGACATTATCCATAAACCACGTCGCTACAGTGCTAAATATTGTTTTTATTGTTGTCCATGCGCTTACAATGCTTGACCATATGCTTGTAGCCACGCCTATAACTGCAGATGAAACCGGGGTCCAGACATTGTCCATAAACCATGTCGCTACAGTGCTAAATATCGTTTGTATGGTTGTCCACGCGTTCACGATGTTTGACCATATGCTTGTAGCCACTCCTACAACTGCTGATGATATTGGCGTCCATACCGTATCCATAAACCAAGCTGATACACTATTCCAAGTATCTTGGACAGTTGACCAAGCGCTTTGGGCTCCTTCGGTAATACTGGTCCAAGTATCTTTCAAAGCACCGGAATCAAATGACTCACCCAAACTTGAGCCGCCTAAACTGCCTGCAATTCCCCCTACTGCTCCGCCAATGAGTGTACCGACTCCCGGAACGACACTGCCGATAGCTGCTCCGGCAGCTGCTCCGGCCATCCCGCCGCCGGCTGAACCAATTTTTTCGCCAGCATTATCTTTATTTATACCAGCTAAATCAGTAAGAGATAGAATTGTACCTAGGCCCGGGATACCTTTCGCTGCTCCTTTTACCCCTTTAAGTCCGCCTTTCAGACCTTTTGAATCTCCTAATGTTTTAAAAAGGTCCGAGAATCCTTTACCTGATGAACCTTTTGGCGATTTGGGATTATTTGCCGGATTTGTTTTATTTCCTTTGGCTGCCGGACTATTAGTTGTTGAACCATTTCTATTTTTGACTTTTTTACTCTTACCTGCGCTTATTCCAGCACAGCAGCATCCGCCGGCCCCGCTCCATTTGCCACCAGACTTCTTAGTTTTTGAACGGGAAGAAACCGTTTTTTTGTTTGCTGCAGGACGATTAGCCACATTGGTATTTGAACTTTCTTTAGTAGCTTTTTTCTTGCCTTTACTTTCTTTAGACTTATTTTTACCGCCTAGTAAGCCGCCGATATCAATATTCCCCAGTTTTTCGGCGATGCCCTTAATAATCTTTTCAAAGAATTCTCCGACTTTTTCTATGATTTTATCGGGGCTGAACTTCTCGAATTTTTTTGCGATCTTATCGACAATTTTATCGACGAATTTTTCAGCTTTTTCTATGATTTTATCGGGATTTAGAAAGTTAAATTTTTCCGAAACCTTGTCTATGATATTGGTTACAAATTCCTCTGCCCGTGTAATAATTGCATCCGGACTGAATTTACTTACGACGTCATCCACTTTTTTCATGAATGAATCCGTAAAATTGTCCAGTTCCTTCAAAATCGTTTCCGGGCTGAATTTGCTTGCGACGTCGTCCACTTTTTTCATGAATGAATCCGTAAATTTGTCCAGTTCCTTCAAAATCGTTTCCGGGCTGAACTTGCTTGCGATTTCGTCTACTTTACCCATGAATGATGAGGTGAACTTGTCCAATTCTTTCAAAATTGTTTCCGGGCTGAACTTCGTCGCGATCTCATCCACTTTGCCCATGAACGATGTTGTGAATTTATCCAGCTCTGTCAAAATCGTTTCCGGGCTGAACTTTGTTGCGATCTCATCCACTTTTTTCATAAATGATTCTGCAAATTTGTCCAGCTCTGTCAGAATCGTTTCTGGATCAAACTTGATGGCGATCTCACTTGCATTTCCCCCAGTGCCTGCTGCAGGAGAAGCTCCTTTCGCCGCAGGCGCTATGTTTCCGATCTCCGCAATTTTTTTCTGTAATGACGCCAGCTTTTCTGATACTTTCTCATTGATGGTTAGCTCAATGCTGTTGTCTTTTCCGGTAAGGGCATCAATACCGGCTGAGATACGCCCGACTGTTTTCATCACATGGTCGATAACACGTATGGTGACTGAGTAGCCATTCTTTAACGCGGTTTGCATATACCGTTTGATTTTTTGAATGGCCGGTGTCACTTGGTCATCCGCGCTCAGCCTGATGGTAAAGCCTTTGAATCCCGCAACCGTTTCTCGTAATCTTTCAAATTTTTCTGTTGCGTGATCACTTGCTCCAATTTTTATTGATAAAGACGCAGGCAGACCCGCTAATTGAACTTGGACCTGTTGAATCACGGCGCTGGCTCCATCTTCAGCTGTAATGGATATCATTTGAGCGCCCAGCTTTGTTTTCATTGATTTTTGTATGCGGTCAATTGTTTTCAATACGAATTTGCTTTCTTTTCGTATATCAATTGAGTTTTTACGCTTCATCATTTTTCTATATTTCTCAAGCGCTCTAAATCCATTTTGGATTTTTCTTATTTTCTTACTCACACGGTCTTCCATTTCAAAACGAGCTGTCAGCTTTGCCAATTAAGATGCTCCTCCTTTCTTTGCTTGTTTTTCAAGGACATCCAGCTTATAGCTGATCAATCCGTATAAAAAAGCCTTGAAATGTCTCGGCGCTTCATACAGTTCTAATAAGTCTGATGGAGAATAATGAAGCTCGTGCATCGCATAATAGAGATACACGGCTTCTTTATGCCCATCCTCGACTAGTTTTTTACTTCTTCTTCCAGATCCTCTAATTCATCTTCAAATCCATTAATCTCAATTGCTTTGTTTAACCAATTCGCATATTCACCGCCGACGGAAAGGACACGTTTTGCTACCTCTACCGGATCAGCTGTTTTGTACGCTTCTCTAAGCTCTTTGGAACGGAAATCTGGGTAAATCGTAGATTCTACCGCGATGCGCGCATAGAATCGCTGGCTGTCTAAATCTTTTACACGCCCTTTACCTTTAACGTTTTTATAGGTTGTGCTCTCCTTCTCCAATTCGTCAATGCGCTCTGTTGTGATCGCTTTAAAAGTGAAAGGCACCATATTCCCTTTTTTATCAACAAAACGCTTTGAAATCGGCACTTTAATTTCCTCAGCTTCAATTGTTTTTCCAGGCATAAAGAAAGAGAGATCATATACTTGTTCGTTTTTTTCGCTCATATTAAAAACTCCTCTGATCGTTAGTTTTATATGTTTTTTAAAAAACAGACCCTCTTAGCAGAAGATCTGTTTTCATCTGAAAGCCATTCAATTAAAAAGTATCTGCAAGCTTCTCCGGCACGTCAAAATCTTCAAATGTAAACGGGACTTCTTCCTCTAATGCTTCTGAATCTACATCGAGGCTGGCGATTTTTGCGGAGTCGAAGTTTACGTCGTAAAGCGTGACTCGTTCCGTGCCTCTTCCGGAAGATTTATCATCTAACACAGCCTGCAGGGTGAAATAAGGATCGCTGCCTTTTTTCACGTAATCCATCATGAGGATCACAAATTTTGATGTGACTTTGTAAAACGTCGCTGTGCCTGTTCCGTTTGCGCCTGTTGTTTTATGGCCTGTCATTCGGCGTCCCATAATGTTAACTTCAGATTTGTTTTTCTCTACGTTTGCTTCAAAGGTTTTAATGTGCGCCATTTCTTCTCCATCGAGAAATAAGCGGCCTTCTTTACCTGAAATTGTATTTTGTGCTTTTAATGCCATCTTAGTTTACCTCCACGTTAAAGTAGAATTTTTCTGCTGCGTCCATAGGTTTCACGGCGAGATCAATGAGGAAGCCGTCACGGTCTTCATTCAGAGCAATTGAAATATCTTCATCTGAATCAAAATCAGTAATGCCGTCCGCATCCTGAAGAGTGGTCATGTATTGAGTAATCATTGTTTTCACATACTGAAGCCCGTCCTCAGATGCCGGAATATCGCTTCCGCTGCCTTTCCTTGATTTAATTAAGGCTTTCAGCTCACGTGTTAAATCGTTATTAACCGCATCAAGCACACGGACAATTTTATTTTTCGCAAACTTTTTGTTTTTCTCAGCTGTAAAAGTCGTTAATGAGTTAATGTCTTTTTCTACGCTGACGGACTTATCGCGCGCGTCATACGTAAAGAGAAATTCACCCTTGCCAAGGCGCTCGACAATGCTGTCGTGATCAAGGCGGTTTAACACATCAACAGCTCCCTCGTATTCCACAAATGTCAGGGATTGATTGAAAGTGGCACCGGCGCTTGCGCCCGCAACCCAAGCAGTTGCTTTCTCGGCTGTTACTTCTGTGCCGTCCTCTAGGAGCACCCCTTCTGTCACATTAATAATGCCTTCATAATCCCCATGGTAATGGGCTGTTACGCCTTGCACCTTTTGCCCTTGGCCGTCGCGCAGACGTTGAATGAAAGCGGCAAACGTCGCTTTCAGCTGGTCGTTATCAGCAACCGGCAGCGCGATCACATCGAAGTTTTCTGTTTCAGCAGCGGCTAAGAAATCAGTATAATCCGAGTTCACAGGCGTTTTATCAGTCCCGCCCGACAAACGGATGCCGGCTGCCGCGCTTAATGTGCCCCCTGTTGATTCTTCCTCCGAGCCTGTCAAAGGAATTGAGGCGGACAGATCGCCTGCTCCTGTGAAGGAAACATAGCCGTTTGCCGTTAACTCTTCTGCTTTCTTGACTGTTTGCTTATCGACTTCGGATTCGTCCATATAGGTGGTGACATCAAACGCTTGGGAATCAAGCACATTTTCATTGACACGGATGATGATGTCATTTCCTTTTGAGCCTCCGTATAAAGCGGTCGCTTTTACGCCTTCTGCGATATCCGCTGACGCACGGACACCTTCTGTCAGGCGATACATCAGTACCGTTTGCGCATTTTTCTTCGCTTCACGCAAAAGCAGCAAAGAAGGATCTTCGATACTGAGACCTACCTTTTTATTCAGATCTTCCACACTTGAAATGGACACAAAGGTTTTGGCCTCTCCCCAGTTTGATGCGACAGGAAGCGCTACAGTCCCCCGTTCACCGAGTGATACCCGTTCCTGTGCCGTTGTTTTAAAGTTAAAATAAATGCCTGCACGATCTTTTTCTTTGCCTGTTGTAAATGTTCCGCCATTCATATTACATGACCTCCTTGGTTAAAAATGTTTGGATGTACTTACGCACTTCTGATTTTGTCATATGTGTTTTTTGCACGCCGAATAAAGCCCCCCGGAGAATTTCCGGTTTTACGCCGAAAAGCTCCTTTGCGTGCTTGGTTAAATCGGCTGTGTCAAAAAGAGCTTCTGTTCCCTCAGTTTTTCCAGCCTTTATGGTATTGTTTTTTTTCACTTTTACTTCACCCCGCTGTTTATATCAATATCCTGCAAAACAGGCTGTTCCGTCTTTTGATAGTAGTACCGGCTGCTCCAGCGGACGGTCATCACCGCCTCGCCCCTGTCTCCAATCCTCGTTTCCATCCGTGTAATCCGAATAAAGTCACCTGTTTCAGCGCCTGACTCATCAAGCAGCGGAACGATATTTCTGCACTCCCTGACTGTGTCGGCGAGCCGGTCTGCTTCTTTCAGCGCCAGGGCGGAATCCGTGTGGAACAGCTTCATATTGAGACTGTAGGTTTTCTTGAAGGTTGATACCGTATCGGTTTCTTCAAAAACAGAAGGAACGGGGACATATAATGACGGAATCTGAAAATGATCAGGCAGTTCGCTGTCATAAATCGGGACAGGCCATTGCTTGTAGAAAAAAGCCATAATTGATCCTGTTTCACTGTTCATCCCATTCCTCCTTACAATGTCTTGAGCCATTGACGCAATTTTTGCTCCAATGACTTTGCAAATACCTGTTCAAATAAAATAAGCGCATTGTCCCAATAGCCTGTGCCGCTGACCCATTTTTTCTTAAGCGCCATTCCGGTTGAAGAGGCAGGATCATAGACGAACCGCGCGCTTTGAAAATAACCCGGCACCCATTTCACGCCGTCGCCTTCAGTTGTCCAGCGGCCGTCGTTCACAAACGACGCATATTCAAGGTTCGAACCGACTTCAAGGGATAAGCCGCCGCTTTCTGCGATCCAAATATGATCGGCGTCCCCTTTTTGAAATGAAGAAAACAGCCTCTCCGTATCAATGGTTTGAGAACTGATCAGTTCGTCTTGCACCATATCCAGAAAGTCTTGTCCGGATTGCTCCAGCCATTTGGCAGCCTGACGGGAAAATCCCCCGGATGCGGCTTCTTTAAGTGAAGCGTTTAATTTTGAAAGCCCTTTGATTTTCATAGGCTTTCATCCCTGACAGCAGTGACTTCCCAATGGTGGTTTCTCAGCTTTTTCGGCAACTCCAAAATATAACCGACACCATCCCATATCACCTTGTCGTTTACACGAACATCCGCTGATAATGGAAAGTGGACGAGAAAGCTGCGATAAACCGTATGGTTCGGAAGCTGCTGAATCAGCTGCTGCTGTTTTTCTGTGAAATAACAGGGCACATTCTGTTCATCAGGCGTGTCCGGATAAGTAAAAACAGGCTGAAGCTTGTTCGCCGGAATTCCGAACTTCCCGCTTGGTGCCGGTGCGGCCGTTTCATGATAAATATCACAACGATGAACAAGCATCCGTGTATAGCTCATAGTGTCCGCACCTTGAGTTTGGAGGACGCAGGAGAATATCCGGCAGCAATGTACTCCTGAAGCAGGTTATATACGTCAGGCTTTTGAATACCGCCATTTGTTGAGATGGTGTAAGAATAGTCTCCCATTTTTTCAGACTGATAGCTTGAAACACTCGTTTCATCGCTGTTTACCAGCGCAAAATATTGGGCGAGCTTAAGCAAAGCAAGTCTGGCTTTGTCGGGAAGCGGAACATAAACGGCATCCGTAAAATGGTGGCCTGTGATTCTTGCCGCCTCCGCCTCAGCTTCGATAATATCCTGCGTAAGCAAATGCTCCGGTCTGTTTTGCACCTGTTCAAAGACTGAATAAGAGGCAACGTCAGTCGGTTCAATAAGCATAAGCTGACAACCCCATTTCCGGTTTATTCTTTCACGTTAATCAATTTTGCGACAGCGTCTTCTTCTTCGAATTTACTGTCAAGCTTAGCCGTCAACACAATAATAAATTTACGAGAGCGAATATCCTTGTCCACTTCGATTCTAATATTGCGGGAGAAGCCTAGAATAATATTTTTCGGATGAGTCAAAATGATATCAGACGCATCATATTGCGCGTCTCCTTCGCCAACCGTATAAGGCTGAATATTGGACACTCCCTTGACCGGCACGCCGAATGCCGTAGACAATCCGCCTTGAACGGCGAGATCCCCTAAATTCGTCTGACGATCCGCCACCCGGTCTTTCCACTCAATTTCCATTCCATGAGACGTATAGAATCTGAATTCCTGCGGGATACGCAAATATTTCGGCGGGACGGCCTTCAGCCCTTTTTTAAATGTACCTCTGGAAAGCTCTTCACCAGCCGCGTCAACAATGTGAGATACCGCCTGTTTACGGATTCCGTCAAGCTGTGCGAGGTATGGATCCTTGGAAGCAGTATCACCGTTTACAATCAGCTCTTCGATATCAACAGCCGCCCGTTCCGCCAGGATTTGCATAATGGTTTGCTGGAGCCCGTCTTTTTCTATGTTGTTTTCCAGCGTGTCATACGTAATATTAATCTCCGCAATGACTTCTTTTGTGTTCAGCTGTACCGTGCTCGTTGAAGGAACAGTCAGCTCGTCATTTGATAAAGCCTTGCCCTCTTCAGCAGCACGCAAAATGCGCTGGCCGAAGCCGATTTTCTCAAATTTCTGTGAATCGTTTTCCATTTGAATCACACGGGATTCGCTGAAAATCGTAGGTGTGTTCTGCACCATACGGATAAATGCCGATGCTTGCGCAGGGTTCATAAGCCCTCCGCTTTTTAATGCTGAAAGCGACATTTCCGCTTTTTGAATGATGTCTTGATTTCTCAAATTGATTTCCTCCTCCTGACTGGTTTACAGCAGTCCGCTCCAAATTGATTTTTTGATTTGTTCTGCATTCCCGTTGCCGTCATCGGCGGTCTGTTTTGATGCGCCTCTTGTTTTTTCCAGCGCTTCAATGCGTTCGACAAGCGGGGCGAGCATATCTTCCACAAGCTTTTTCAGACGCTCTTCCTCTTCTGTCTGCTCCGGTTTTTCTTCCGCTGCTTCTGTATTTTTTTCGATTGCATCAAGCCGCTTTAACAGCGGGTACAATGCATGTTCAATGGATTCTTTCATCTCTTCCTTTTTCATATCCTTGGTGTCCTCCCCCATTTTCTGAAATCTGGTTTTCAGTCCTCTTTGACTGTCGCGATCAGACAGCAGCTGCTTGAATACACCCATCAATCCGGATGCTTTTTCATCAGGCTCTTCTTCATGCGTATCCGCAGTGCCCGCCATACTGTATCCTGTGATGACACCTGCTTTGATTTGCTCCCATACCTCATCGGCCGCTCTTGTCACGAGTACCCATGAGCCCTTTTTAATCAGCCGTGTGCCGATCTGGAAATCATCCGGCGCCACATACGATTCGACCACTTCGCCGGTTCCGCTTTGAAAATTGTGGTTGATGTCGATATTGCGGGCCTCCGCGAGAAAACCGTGGGCGGCCTTTTCAATTTCTTCAGCCGTCATATAATCGCCGTGCGCATCCGGCACATCCGGTTCGTAAACGATCCCATACACGAGTTTTTGTTCCTCACTCCCGCTTTTGGTAAATAGCCGGACTTCTTTCTCAAATGCCGGAGGCCCGGCAGACTTCGTAAAGAAAAACTCCGTCTGATTAGCGGCTTTGTCCACATAGCTCACAAAGCTGATTTTGGCATTTTTCAATTCTCTCGGCACCTGTTGCTTTCACCCCCTTTCAGGACTTTTTTAAACTTTCAATGCTTTCCTTTACGTCCTGTAAAAGAGCGGATTGGTCCTGCGGCTCGACGTCTTGTGCAGCCGGTCTGTTGTAGATGTCTTCCGGCCATTCCTCAAGGGTTTTGCCGAGCACCCGTCCGGCAAGATCTCTTAAATCATTAGGAGAAACTGCACCAGCCGTTATAAAAGGACCCAGCACTTTTGCGATCTCAAGCGGATCTCGAAAGTCGGGTCCTTTTAATGTTAGCCTTGCGTCATGAATATCCAATTCCGGCAAAAGAAGCGTGTTCAGTTTGTTTACGAGAATTTTCCTCTCCGGCTGAAACACCTGCTCTTCTGTTATTTTTCTGGCCGTATCGGCTGTCGCCCGGTTATATTCTTGTGCCTCGCCGGTATAGAGCGGCGGCAGACGGAAGGCGGATCGGAGTTTATTTCTGCTTTTGTCATCGTATTCCAAAAACAGCGCGTCATTTTGCAAAATTTCCGCAAGCGACTTGATTTCGACGGAAACAGGGGTAATGTCTTCTCCTCCGTGCAGGTCTTTTTCCTTGGCAATGCCTTCAGCTTCAATGAGGAGAAATTTATGGGCGTTTTCGACTCCTTCAAGATCATTCATATAGTCTTGCAGCTCTTTATACGAAGCTTCGGACAGCATTCCGTTTTCGACTGTAATCGCAGCAGGCACATGGCGTCCCTGCTTAAAATACATGAAGTTGAGTTCTTCCGCTTTTCTTGCGCCATATAAATTGACGATGTTTCCCACCCATCGAGGCACACCGTATGTGCCGCTGCCAATTTTGAGGTGGATTGCTTCATTGGCTTGAAGTTCCTCAGACAGTGTTTTCACATATTCTCCCGTTCGCATGTCCATTTTGCGCGGGTCTCCGTATTCCTTAAAAAATACTTTTTGCCCGTTTATCATTTGTACATATTTGCGAAAACGTTTTTGTCTTTTAATCGTCTTCGGTATGCCGTTTTCCTGGTATGTAAACATCACCTCAACAGGCTCCGACACACCGCATACCCGCATGTTTTTTACATCTAAATATTCGATGCCGGCCGGTTTTCCAGTTCCGTCCCGGAGCACTTCCATAAACCCGTTCCCCGTTTTCTCCCTGTCTTCAATGGCATAGCCTAAAATCACTTCAGCTGATTCATCAAAATGAAGGCAGCGGTAAAACGCTTCAAGCCGTGACCAATCTTTTTCCGCTCTTTTCTTTTTTGCCCGGTTGACATCTGAGCCGTTAATGTCAAATGTATATTCAACATCGAAGCCGAAGCCGGTAATATTGACCCGGTACGCATCTATGCACTGCTGAAGAATCGTAGAATATTCGGCGATCGTTTTCAGCTCGGTGATATTATAGGGCGGAGCGATAATGTCTTCTCCATACATATCAGAGAACTGGTCTTCATAAAGCTGCTTCGTCTTTGGAGCTGAGGCATTTGCTTTTAATACGGTGGCCCTGACTGTTTGATTCTGCGGCACTTTTATTTCCTCCTTTCTCGATTCGGACGGGTCCTTTCACTGGACGATTCTTTTAAATCGGCCACTTCATAGTCATCAAGCGCGTACCAGATCGCAGATAATGTGTGCGGATCAATGGTAAACTCATCCTCAATCAGCGCTCCGTCCTTATCTTTTGCATAGGTTAACGTTTGCAGCTCATAGATCGCATTTTGACAGCGGTCTGAGCAGATAATCTTCTTGAAACGCTTCACCTTTTTTGTATATTGCAAACGTGACCCCTGAAACTTCCTGGCTGCTACCATGCGAAAGCCCTGCTGGCGGAAATATTGGATGCTTTTAGGCTCTGCGGAATCAGCTTTAATGACTTCCTGTTTCTCGGCAAGCTCGCGAAGCTCCTCAGCCGTTCGGTCATCAGTCATTTTGTTTTTGTAGTACTCCCAGTAAATGTACAGATGCTTTTTCTCAGGATCAACGGCAAGCCGAATGACGGCATTGTAGGATTCTTCAAAGCCAAAATCCATTCCCGTCCGAAAAATCGGGCGGCTGATGTTTGCGATGCATTCCTCCGCCTGTTCGTGCGGCAGGACTTCAAATTGCGGCAGGACGCGAACGCCGTTAACGCCGAATCGGCCTTGGCGGGCAATCCTGTATAAGTCAGGATCGTACCGTTTCAATCCGTCCAGCTGTTTCACATAGCTCTCCGGAAGAAACAAGTTATCAAGCGCGGTGGAATGATGGTAATACGTGTCCCCAGAAACAATTGTGCGTTTCTTGTACAGCTCTTGATCATCCAATATATAACGCTTATTCCGCTCATCACGAAAAAAATGCCGGTACGTCCAATTGGATGTGCCGACCGGATTTGTTGTGCAGATCATATGAAGGTCAAGCTTCGGATGGCGCAAACGGCCGATCAGCTCCTTAAAACCTTCGTACTTCACTTCAGAGCACTCTTCAATCCATATTAAAGAAATATTATGAACGGATTTTAATTTCGCAGGGTTGTCCATTCCTTTAAACATGATGCGGCTGCCGTTTGCAAATCGCAGCTGAAGCGGTGAAGAAAGCGGAGTCACCGCCCGATTCAGACTGAGCTCCTCTAAGATTTCTTCAAAGAGCGCGAAGGTGGAATCACGATGGGTGTCAAACACCTCGCGAATCACAAGCGCTGTCCGTTTTTCCTTTAACAGCTTCAGAAGGATTTTCAGCGCGGTGTGATAGCTCTTTGACGATCCATAGCCCCCGACGAGAAATTGATATGTTTCATTCCAATTGAACAAGTACTCTTCGAAATGAGGATTGACTTCTTTTACAATCATGCTTTCTCCTCTTTGCGCGTTATCATAATTTCAACCGGATTTTCGCCCTCATCTGACTGATCCAGCTTCTGTTTTGCAAGCTTCAGCTTTTCATTTTCAATCTTTTGCTTAAATTGATCAGGGAATAAATCAAAGTATAATGACAGCTTTTCCAGCGCTTTCATCTTGTCAGCCAGCTTAATCGCAATACCTTCTTTTCCAAGCTTTGCTTCTGTCACGATTGTTCCGTCTACAAGACCTGAGTCCTTTACATCCACAAAGCTGATTTCCTTCATGATCGGATTGTCATCCTCATCAAACAACGGGCCTGACTTTCCGAAAGCCTGTACTTCTTTTTTTCCGAAGGTCACGTAGTCTGTAATATCAGCAAATGCGATTTTGACATACACTTGCAGCACATCCATCGCTTCAATGAAAACTTCATTGACCATCTCTTTTTTGATCCTCTTGATTTCAGCGGCGACTTTTTCATATTTAAGCAGCCTGCATCCTGTGACATGGGCGCTGTCAGCGGAATATCCCGCTCTGATTGCTGATTGTGTCGCGTTAAAGCTTTTCACATAATAGAGGCAAAACAAGCGCTGGCGTTCATTTAATTCATCATTGTCAATTTGCAGACGGTGTTTGTCTTTGCTTGCTGCTTTCGAAAACAAGGATTCCTTCCACTTGTCCTGTTTCTTCCATATTCCTATTGTTTTGGCGGAAACGCCTATTTTTTCGGCAATGGCCCGATTTGTGATATCGCCCTGATATTTTTGATAAATGTTAAATGCTTTCTCTCGCTGTTGTGTTTTCATGCTACGCCATCACCGCCACCTCCGAAATAGATTTCTATTAAAAAGAGCGGCTGAACGATCAGCCGCTTATTGTTTCATGCTCTATTCACTTATAGGTGGCAAACGTATGACAGCTTTTTAAGCTAAAGACAGTTTTCTTTCCTCTTTTTGTTTATGAATCTTTAATAAGGCCCGTTTGATGGTGGTTTGTACGGTTGATTTTTTCACGCCTAAAAGCGCGGCGATCCGTTCATATGAAAAGCATTCCACCTTATGCAAAAGAAACATTTCTTTTTCCCGTTCTGTTAACAATGATAGTGCTTCTTTTATCCTTCGGCGGTCTTCGTCAGACACCTGTCCGTCCGGCACGAAATCAATAGCCGAGGAAAAAGATTCGATGATTCTCGGATCTTTAATGAGCAGCCTTTGATAGGCGTCGCGGCGGTCAATGGCTCTTCGGATTCCTGGCTGCCTTCCTTTTTCCAGCCATTCTGTCACATATTCTAAATCCGTAATGATGCTTCTGATAATTTTTTTATCTTTCAGCTTTTCAGCGGACAGCTCTGATTCGTCAGCTTCTCCAAGCTGTTTATACAGCTTTCTCGTCTGTTTCAATGTGCGTTTGTATTCAAATAATAAGTCTTCCATTCTGTTATCCTCCTCATTTTCGGAACAAAAAAAGGACACCAATCAACGCACAGATTTTGTGCAATTGATCAGTGTCCTCAGGCTTTCCGTCTTGGACATATTCTTTTGTGAAAGCTTTAATTCAATTTGTAGCCAATTTCAAAATCGACGCGGGCCAGGTCTCCTTTTCTTGTTTCGACAAGGGTTTTTCCGTGCTCCGGCGCTTCTGTAAGCCAGGCTTCCCCCTTTAATCCGTCGACAATAATCACGCGGACCTTCCCATCCACAAGCTGGCTTGCGAGTGTGATAGAATCTATATTTATAAGTTTTTTAGGATTCATTATTTATTTTCCCCCGTTTTTGTGTGTCCTCTGCTTTTTCCTTCACCCGTTCAAGCTTATCTATGACAACATGTTTGCAGTCCGGCGACTCGCCTTTCAGAAAATCGAGCGCGTCCTTTACCGCTTCCAATAGCTCAGGCGCTGAAGCCATGAGCCGTGCATTGCCGTCTTGCGAGTACGAGCTGAGGTCAAACACAGCTGCGATCAGCCTGCCGTTTGAATAAGGGAATCTCCCCTTATCTTCTTCACTGTAAGCAGAATAAATATAGATCGGTTTTGATTCGCCGCCCGAGACTGCCTGCCACGGAGCGGGACTGCTTTTCCATTGTTTATTTTGCACTTGATCCTCACTTTCCGTCATCTTCATACCATTCTTCAATTTCTTTTTCCTTTCGTTTCGCCTGAAAAAACAGATATAACAAGGTCTTGATAAGCTTAATCAAGAGCATTCAGCCTCGCTTTCCCGGCTTCAATCACCTGTTCCAAATACGCAATAACAGGTGTCAAATCTGAACCGGCACGGCAATTCGGACATGGCCTAAAAACGGCTCCAATGCTTGTCGATTCAACGATCACTTTTTTGTTTTCACACAGCCTGCACATTACCGGATGCCCTCCAATCTATGGTTCAGATCAAATACGTTTCCTTTTATAATCACTAAGTAGTCGCTGCACATTTCATAGATTCTTGTCCCGAGCGCTTCATCCACCCTCACAAGTTCTTCGACGGTGAGTTCGCTTGAAAGGAGAATTGGTTTATGATTTAAGTAGCGATAATTGATGACTGAATACATTTGTTCAATCTGCCAGTCAGTAGCTCTCGGCTTTCCGTTGACAGGCTTAAATAAATCATCAATGAACAGAACGCCGGACTGTTTGATACGGCTGAGCTTTGCTTCCAGCAAATCGAAATCATTTTTCAAATCAGTAAAACCCTCCACAAACGGAAAATATACGACAGGAACGTGCTGCGTTTTCATCAGCCGGTTGGCAGCAGCTGTAAGCAAATGCGTTTTACCCGAGCCGGGCTGCCCTAAAAGAGCTATACTGTTTTTGCGTGCGGACTGTATGTCTTGAAAGAGCTCAACAAATTCGGCCGCACACTCGTACGCATCAATCACTGCCTGAGGCTTCCCTGCCGTATGGAAACCTTCAAAGCTCAGCTTGCTGAATTCAGCGGTAATTTCACTTGCGCCAAGCAGCCGCCTTACTTTTCGTTCACCGACACAGCCGCATACCGCCCATATGTCCTGTCCGTTTTGTTTTTTGAGAAAGCCCCCTTGGTCCTTGCAAGCCGGACAATCATAACGGTTTTCGTCTGATTCGTCCGATTTGTTCACCAGTAATGGACGTTTTCCGCTTCTCAGTTCGGCAAGGATTTGTTCGAGCGTTCGTTTGGTCATTTGGCATATTCCTTTCTTTTAAAGGCATGAAGCCTTTTTTCACTTGCTGAGCGGAAAATCGGTCATCAATGAATTTCGCGCAATAACTGAAGGCCTTTATCGTTTCCGCGGCACTTGTCCGCCGTTTTTCAAAAGCATCAAAACATTGGTCAAGCCATTTGATTGTCTGCAGCACGGGAACACCCCGGCCGACAATTCGGGCGATGGCTTGATAATCACGAGAGGAAGGGTATACAGTGCGCCCCTCTTGCGCAGATCTCAGCTCTGTAAAATGGTTTGCAATGGCATCAACCGCTTTATCAGCAGCAGTATGAATCATTGTGTTATCTTTATCAGACAGGACGTTATTGTCCGTCCTTTGCGGCATCTTTGTCCGCTCCACAGCGTCAGAGTGGTCTTGCTTGTCCGTTCTGGGAATAAACTTTTTCGAATGCCGGACTGAAATCATTACTCCGTAAGGCGCACGCCTCACCATGATGTAACCGTTCTTTTCCAACTGGTCGAGCCATCTTCTGACGGTTTTTTCACTGACTCCGAATACGTCCGCCATCTCCTTTGCTTTTAACGGCTTATGCCCCAGCACAATGCCCCAGTTCACGCCATCTTTTCTTCTCTCTTTAGTCGTTGAGCTGATAAACCACAGAAACAGCCACACAGCCGATCCTATTTTGTCATAATGTTCTGAATTCAATAGTCCTGAATATGTGAAAAACGGATAGCTTTTATTCCTCTCCACCTTGCTCCCCCGCCTTCTTCAATCGCAAATACAGTTCGTATTGCGCGCGATTTTCAAATTGAAATACAGGATGGCCGTTCGACGTGAATGTGATTGATCCGCCTGTCTTTCCAAGGTGCTGCTGATCTATGGGATTTTGACTGAAAACAATTTTAATCGGATTCATTTACCCGCCTCCTGATACAAAATTTTTCTCTTTTTGATACGTTTTGTATCTCTATGTTTTTGATTATACACGATACGTTACGTATCATCAAGTTATTTTTGATACTTTTTTTATCAATCGTTTATTTTGATACCGTTTGTATCTATAATAAGAGTAACTTAGGGAGTTTCCAAAAAGAGAGGTCATACGATGATAGGCGGCAGATTGAAGAGTCTCAGAGGAAAAAAAACACAAGAAGAAATCGCAAACCATATCGGTGTATCACGCGCCAGATATTCTCACTATGAAAACGGCCGCAGCGAACCCGATTATGAAACACTGCAAAAACTGGCCGATTACTTTCAAGTGACAACCGATTATTTGCTGACAGGAAAAGAAAAAAAGTCTGACGATGACATCTTTTCAGACCCGGATTTACAGATCGCTTATCGGGATATGCGGGACTTTTCTCCGGAAAGCAAACAGCAAGCGATCGAATTCATTAACTATTTAAAAGAAAAAGAGAAAAACCGAAAACCGAAAAATAAATAAATGTCCTTTGTTCTCTAAATAATATGATAAATAGGCCGATATAAAGAATGGTGTTTATTTTTATAAGAAAAGGGAAAGATTTCTACAAACTTTTTCAGTCCTGTAACAGGGCTTTTCTTTTTCACACAAAACGGAACATATGTTCGAAAAGGGGTATTCAATTGGGCGATTACTTATCACATCTGGAGGAATACGTAAAAAATGTATACTGCCGTCTGGGAATGACTTCTCCTCAGCACATTGACATGCTGAGAATTGCAAGAGAACTTGATATTTGGGTTCATTTTGAAGACACAGGAAGTATGATGGTGAAGCATGACGGAATGTACAGTATTGTCTTAAATCAAAGGCAATCCGCAGAGGAGCAATGGGAGGACTTTGCGCATGAACTGTGCCACGTGTTAAAGCACGCCGGCAATCACTTTCATATGAACAAGCTTTTTAGAGAGCTTCAGGAATTTCAAGCCAACCAATTTATGTATCACTTCTGTGTGCCGACCTTTATGCTGTTACAAATGGAATTTCCGCAGTGGAGAAGCCACGCTGTTTCCATGATTGCTTCCGCGTTCCGCGTTACAAAGAAATTCGCGGAAAGAAGGCTGGAGCTTTTCGAACAGCGTAAAGCAGGTATTCAATTTCAGAAGCGGCTGGCTTATCTCCTGTCAGATAAGCGGCACACTAAAGACGCTCCCCGTGAATGGTTCGGCTATCAGGAAACTGAGCAGCCGCAATCACTGGTTGCCGAACAGCAAATGCAATATCATTACAATAAGTATTAATTAGCAAAGCCGGCCTGTTTTACAAGACAGGCCGGCTGACAGTCCAGAACTTTGACATTGGGTATTGAAGCTCTTTTATACAAGAGTATTCCTCCCTCTGCACATTCACACAACTTACAAAGGCAGTGAGAGATATTGCAGGTCCAGTATCCAATCATTCTCTGCAAAAGGCAGCCTTTACCGCGCTGACATATCGTGAGAAATGCTCATTTTTTGTCCGGTCCCGCTCTCGCCATCCAAAGTCGTCAAATAATGCGCTTCGCTGAGCCATGCTTAACTCTAATTGGACGCCAAGCGTTTTTTTGCTTCTGTTCACAATATTCATCGGATGCACACCAGCCAATTGCTCTTTATCCGACACAAGTTCAGCACTGAATCCTGATGCCTTCAAGCTTTCAGCAACAGCCGCGGCTCTGGGCCGGTCAGTGCCGCCGACCAAAGTGTGCCGCCGGTTCGGATCTCGGTAGCCGTGGATAGAAAGCGCGTATTGATGTGCCTTTACCTTCTCAAGTGCGAGCGGTTCATTAAACCTAGTGCTTGTCACATGCAAGGCTTGGTTGTTGCGGCGTTTCATTCCTTCAAACAGATAAACGGAACATTCATCGGAAAAGGCCCTCACCAGCTCGCTTACTCCCGGCTCAATTCCGCCGCCGTGCGGGCTCAGTACGATGCGGTCGCTTCCGCTATTCTCCTCATAGATAATCCGGTATTCTGATTCTGCAGCGGCGAGAGACTTAAAACTGTGATAGACATCTTTCATTTCTGGTGCGCTCCTTTATTTAGTGGCACCAGTTTATCCTATAAAACTATAAATGAAAACCCTTTTGTAGTATGATGTGCTGGAAGAAACTCGTATGGAGGGGATCGTATGGGATTTATCAACGGCATGTTCGGAAATGCCTCAACTGTTTCAAAAGCATCTGCCGAAGAAGAACTCGCTTCTATTTTAATAGAGGGAGAGAGTGTGGATGCTGCATTTAAATTAGTGCGTGATTTAATCGTCTTTACGGAGAAACGCCTGATTCTTGTCGATAAACAGGGCCTCACAGGAAAAAAGACAGAATACCAATCTATACCGTATAAAAGCATTTCCAGGTTCAGCATTGAAACGGCCGGCCGTTTTGATCTTGATTCAGAGCTTAAGATTTGGATTTCAGGCACTGAACTTCCGGCGGTATCAAAGCAATTCAAGAAGGATGACAGCATTTACGACATTCAAAAGGTGCTTGCTGCGGTTTGTATGTAATGAGTCTTTTTATTGACCAAAAGGAAGCTTCTGAACGAAGAGAAGCTTCCTTTTTTCAATTATACGAGTTTCGCCATCATCCGCGCTTTCGTCTTCGGCCCATAAATTCCATCAGCCGTTAAGCCGTTCATTAATTGGAACCGTTTCACCGCATTTGCCGTTTTCGCTCCGTAAAAGCCGTCTACCCCGTTGTTTTTCGCCCCTTTGTCAGGATAAAAATAAAGAGCTGCCAGCGCTCTTTGCACTTGAATGACTTTTGTTCCCTTCGTCAGCGGACTCGTTAATTTGATCACACCTGATGGGAGCGGATATGCAGTAGCTGATTCGCTTACCGGTGCGGACTTTGCTTGCGTCTGATTGATTTTCAGTACCTGGCCGGCTTTGATTTTATTAGGATCTGAGATATTGTTCCAGCTTTGCAGCTGCTTCACACTGACACCTGAGGCTTTGGCAATCGCAGATAACGTATCTCCTTTCTTCACCTGATAAGATGAAGTCACGGCTGCTGTCTTTTTTGAAGAGAAACTGCTGCCGCTTACTTCTTTCTCAATAGCGGCCTTCACTTGATCCCAGCGTCCCTCTGATAAGATGCGGTGCGGACAATACTTGCCGTTCCAATCCTGATGCTTTCTGACCCGATCGATGCCCCAGCCTCGCTCCTTTAAAAGCTGCGCCACAAATTTCACAGCCAAGGCTTCAGCCGCCCGGTACTTTTCGCCTCCCGACTTGCTGTAGCAAATTTCCACACCGATGGACTTGCGGTTTCCAGTGCCGTTCGTGCCGTCTCCCGTATGCCATGCGTTCCGATCCAAAGGCAGTCCTTGAATCACTTCTTTGTCATCAACCGCAAAGTGGAAGCTTGTAGAGCTGTTGTTCCCGATCATGTAGCTGATTTCATTAGCGGCAGACGCGTCATTCGCCGTATTGTGAATCGTAATGTATTCAGCATTCATAGCGTTGGGACATTTCAGCGTGTACTTATCCGCAGAAACCAGATTCTTCTTGACTTCAATCGTCACCTATCATCTCTCCTTTTTTCTTTTTATCATGAATAGGTGGCATTCGTAGGACGGACAGAGTATGTCATCAGCCCTTCATTACTGGTTAAAAGTGTTAAAATCGAGATAAACAGGAGAAATGAATGATGAAGACTTATTTGAGGCTGACTGCAAAAACAGATTGTTTTGGTAGGGGGCACGTACCCGGCCACTATGGATGTTTGGACCGTTTACAAGCTGAAAACCGCTTAAACATGTTCGGTCTATTCAGCGATGCCACGGGCTGCGCATACATAATCGAGGTGAATTCGTTAGAGGAAGCGTCTGAAAACAGGTCATTCGGATCCGCTTGTTAAGAGCGGGTCCTCTAAGCTTATTAAAGAAGAATCCGGCGGATAAAAAAGACCCTTCAGCAAAACGAAGGGTCTTTTTGGCTATTGTCACGTTTGATTGCGCGCTGCAATATCAAACGTATTCCCTGTTTTGTCTGCTGTTTCACCTGCATGAGGCATCACCTGAGTAAAGCTGAATCCGACCGCAACGAGCAACAAACCTGTCATTAATTTAGATTTCATATAAACAATCTCCTCTCTGGATTTGTTTTTGTGCGTGCACCATCTTTTCGTAAAATGCGAGTGCTTTTTCGGGCTGTCCATTTTCAATATAAAATTGGGCAGCATCATGTGCCAGCTCTTCGACATAGGGATATAGCATATGTTCCTCAAGAAATTGGAATGTGCGAGCCACTGATTCTGTATCAACGCTCTTTCCGTATAAGGCATGCAGAAACTGAAACAGCTTTACAAATAATTCATCACAATATTGATAGGCAATTTCCAAGCCTTGCCGATATTGCTCCTGCGCTGCGGTGTAATTTTTTTGTTTATAAAGAACTTGTGTTAATGAGTAGATAGAATGCGGAAGATTGTCGAACTTTTCTGACTTGCAAATGGATACGGATTTCTCAAAGTATTCAGCTGCCTTGTAGAGGTCGCCCATTTTTTCGTAACAGTTTCCAAGATTGTATAAGGCCGAACTAATGAGACGGGGGCTGCCTTCTTTTTTTGCAAGATCTAAAGCCAGTTCTAGGTGGGGCAATGCTCTTTCTGGATACTGCATATCATCATAATTCCCTGCAATAACGAATTCACATTGGATTCTGCGGACGGTGTAAGTTTCATACGATTGGTATGTCTCTAGCGCCTGAATGGCATAACTCATCGAAACATAGGTCTGTTTTAAATTGTAAAAAATCTCAGCCATTTTAAAAGCAAACTCAGCTTTTTCAATATCATCCGAGACAAAAGCAAGATTTTTTTCTGCCCGTTTGTAAAACATCATCGCGTTCAGAAACATTTTCTGTTTAAATTCATACATCCCGCGAAAAAAATTGAAGTAATAATCGAGCAGTCCGGTCAGCTTGTACTGATTCCCTTCAATGTCTTCTAATAATTCTGAAAATTCTAGTTGAGATGCGTCCCCTTCCAAAGGCTTGATGTAATCCAGCATGACGCGATGTCTAAATTCCATTAAAGAATAATACAGCAGTAAATCTTGGTCTTCTTCCATATCCTCAATTTCTCTCTCTACTTCCAGCTTGACGCGTTCTGCGTCTGCCACGTGGAACTGTCGGATATGTGTGTACCATTCATTAATTTTTAGCCCGACAAAAGAGGACGGAATAGTCTGCTTCATCCTCAATTTATCCCCCCTTTATGAATGACCGAGATATGTCATATTTTATCATATTTACAAGAAAAAGAAGAACGCAAAAAGACCGCAATTGTCGAATTTCGGCTAACCGCAAGCTTATTTCGAAAAGAAAAAGCCGAATTCTCCGCTATTTCCTTATCGATTCTTCTGCATAATTTAAATGCTTAAGGCTTTTTGCTTGTGTCTTGATGATTTATGATATAGCATTTCAATGCAGTTTCATTTTCCTAACTATGGAGGGGTGCCCTATGAGTAAAACGAGTCACATTGTCAGCCATTTTTTATCACATCGGAACGTAACAGTTGAACTGATCGAAAAAATCAGCAAAGAACATTATAGCTACAAACCTGCGGAAACATCCATGTCAGCAGAAGAAATGGCCAAACACATGCTTTTCTCTTTCTATCAATTCGCAAATGTCATTAAAGAAGGAAGCCCGGCTCCTTTCCAAAACCCGCCGGAAGAAACAGAGACTGATCTTAACGTGTTAGCGAAATCATATACTGAAAAAACAGCTGCCATTTTGGAAGATTTGACAGAGGAGCAGATGAATAAAGAAATTGATCTGACAGCCGCCTTTGGCAGAAAAGTAACCGGTGCGGCGCTGCTGCAGCTTGCTATGGAGCATGAAATCCACCATAAAGGCAATCTCTTTGTTTATGTCAGAGAGATGGGACATACGGAATTGCCCTTTTATCAACAAAAATAAGCTAAACGAAAAAAGATACCTGCCGTCCAGGTATCTTTTCTTTGTTATCCCATAATTGGCAGCGTCCATGTGTTTAAATGGCTGCCACTTTCGCATCTGAAGAAAAAAAGACGCATATCAATATTTATCACGGCTTGGAGCAAGAAGATCAAAGGCTTGTCGTTGAACTTGTGACAGACCATGTGAATAAAGATGTGAAGTGAAAAATAGGCACGCCGGTCTTGATCTGGGAAACCAGAATCAAGACCGGCGTTTTTTGTATGGTTGGGTATCACTCTTTTCGGATGTTTTCATTAATATATATAAAATTCTAAATTTTCGATTGCTAAAACGGGATTAATTATATATAATCTTATAAAAATAATCGGAATTAAGCAGGAGGCATTATGATCAGCATCAGCATTATAATTATGGGTTTGTTTGTAGGCACTCTGGTTGGTTTAACAGGGGTTGGAGGCGCCGCGCTTTTGACCCCGCTTTTGATTTTATTGGGAATTAATCCGTCCATTGCGGTCGGAACTGATCTTGTTTATAATTCGATCACAAAGCTGTTTGGCGTTGCTTCACATTGGAAACAAAAAACCATAAACCTCAAGCTCGTCAAATACTTAGCCATCGGCAGCATTCCGAGCGCTTCGGCTGCGATTGGAATTCTTCACATGTTCCCTGCCTTTCACCAGCATCAAGAGGAGATTATCAAACACGCGCTCGGTTATGTGATGACATTGGTTGCGCTCTCCATTATCATTCGTGTTTTTTTAGATAAAAAACTGCGTCCGAACCGCTGGCAGCTGAAATCCCTGGAGGATAAACGCGCGCTTACAATTCTGATCGGAGTGGTATTCGGGTTTATCGTGGGGTTAACCTCAATTGGGTCCGGCTCGTTATTTGCGATTGCTATGCTGTATTTATTCAAAATGAAAACCTCTGAAATCGTTGGAACCGATATCGCCCACGCCTTTCTGCTCGTCACGGTGGCGGGTTTACTGAATGCGAGTTTCGGAAGCGTCGATTATCTGTTAGCTGCCAATTTGCTGATCGGATCGATTCCCGGCGTCCTGCTCGGCAGCCATTTCTCGCCTAAATTTTCGCCCCGTCCCTTACAATTTATCATGGCCGCGATCATATTAATAAGCGGGTTAAAACTGATTTAACTGCGTAAAGGCCATCCGCTGCCGGATAGCCTTTTTTTCTTTATAGCGTAACACCCGATTTAAAAATGGCCAATTCTCTGAAATCATTCTTTTCATTATTCACAAATTCCCCGCTTGCAGCCTCAATGATATAATCAATAAACTCTTTTAAGACCGTTTCTTCAGATATATTGTCTTCTAACATACGGCCCGCATCAAAATCAATCCAGTGGGGTTTCGTTTGATAGAGCTGAGAATTCGTTGATATCTTCACCGTCGGGACAAAAGTGCCGAACGGCGTGCCTCTTCCCGTCGTAAACAGCACAATCTGGCACCCGGCCGCCGCTAAAGCGGAGGAAGCGATTAAATCATTTCCCGGCGCACTCAGCAGGGTTAAGCCTTTTGTCTTGAGAACTTCCCCGTACTTTAACACATCCGTCACCTTAGATATGCCGGCTTTTTGCGTACAGCCGAGTGATTTATCCTCAAGCGTGGAAATGCCCCCCTCCTTGTTTCCGGGTGACGGATTTTCATAGATCGGCTGTTCGTGCTTGACAAAATAGTGTTTAAAATCGTTAATCAAATCGACGATCTTATGAAACACCTCTTCATCAGCAGCCCTTTGCATCAATATCGTTTCAGCACCGAACATTTCCGGCACTTCAGTCAGAACGGTGCTGCCCCCTTGAGCGATAATATAATCGGAAAACCTGCCCAGTAAGGGGTTGGCGGTGATTCCTGAAAAGCCGTCTGAACCTCCGCACTTCAAGCCGATTTTCAGCTCTGATAATGGGATATCCTCACGTTTATCTGTTTTTGCCGCTTCATGTATCTCCTTCAGCAGTGTCACGCCTTCTGATAATTCATCTTTCACAGACTGAGACTCAAGAAATTTCACCCGGTCTGTCTCCGTATCATGAAGCGCTTTTTTAAGGACTGACAATTCATTATTCTCGCAGCCGAGTCCTAAAACCAATACACCGCCCGCATTAGGATGGCGTATGGCGTTGAGCAGCATTTGTTTCGTATTTTCGTGATCATCGCCAAGCTGCGAACAGCCGTATTGGTGCTTTAATACGTGTACATTGTCAAACGGAGCAATGTCTCCTATTTCTTTCTCAAACCGCTGAATCATTTTCTCTGCGATGCCGTTCACACAGCCTACGGTCGGCACAATCCATAGTTCGTTCCGCACGCCGGCACTTCCGTTTTCTCTTCGATATCCTTTAAATGTCCTGCTTTCATAAGGAAAAGGATTTTCTTCGAAGACCGGTGTATAGCTATATGTTTGGATATCACTTAGATTTGTTTTGGAATTATGAACGTGAATATGCTCGCCGGCAGAGATGTCTTTTGTCGCCCGTCCGATGGGAAAACCATACTTGATAATACTGCTGTTCTCTTTTATATCAATTAATGCTATTTTGTGGCCTTTTTTGATATGGCCCTTTAGCTTAACCGTTTGGCCGTCCGTTTGTAGCTGCTCTCCTTTTTTCATATCCCGCAAAGCCAGGAGCACGTTATCATTTTTATGAATTTGCACATATGCTTTCAATTCACTTCACCTCTTTTATACAGCATTCTTCAAGCGCTTGTTTCATCCCCCGTTCATGAATCATACCTAGGAAAAAAGCGGTTCTTTTGGTCAGCCCGGGGATCTCATTCAAATTCGAGCCCCACAGCTGCTGTTCGCCTAATGCAGTTGAAGCTATGGTGTACATATCTTTGTCCGGCCCGCTCCATACTTTTTCGAAAAAGCTGAGAATGTTCGGACTATCCTGAAGCTCAATGGTTTCTCCATCTCTGATACCCCGGTAATAATAAAGCAGAGCGCTTAACGCAAACACCAAACGTTCCGGCAGATGCCCCTTCTGTCTGACATAAACGGCTAGGGTTGGAAGATTCCGCGTGGTGAATTTAGAGACAGAGTTTAGCGCGATGCTGTGCAAATAATGTTTCATAAACGGATTTTTAAACCGATCAAGCACCTCTTCCGCATATTCAGTAAGCCCTTCCATGTCTAAAGTCGGAATGATTTCTTCAAAAATAAGCTCTCGGACGAAGCGCCCCGTCACCTCATGCTCAATCGTTTCGCCAACCGTATCCAAGCCGTACAAATATGATACTGGCGTCATTGCCGTATGAGCGCCATTTAACATTCTGACTTTCTTCGTCCGGTAAGGAGCAAGATCATCAACAATCAACGTATTTAAGCGGGCCTGGGCGAAAGGAAGTTCATCCTTAAGATCATCGGGCCCTTCTATCACCCATAAATGATATTGCTCCCCCACTACGACTAAATTGTCTTGATAACCAAGCGCAGCGGTGATCTCATCAATCGTGTCAACAGGAAAACCGGGAACAATCCGGTCTACTAAGCTATTACAAAATGTATTAGCATGATGAATCCAGTTCGTAAAACCTTCTCCCAATTGCCAAAGCGCCGCATATTTGAGAACGATTTCCTTCAGCTTGCGGCCGTTTTCTTCAATTAATTCACAAGGAATGATCATACAGCCCTTTGTCGAATTTCCCGTAAATGCCTGATACCGAAAGTATAGAAATGCTGTTAATTTCCCAGGGAATGTTTGCTGCGGCTTATCATCCAAACGGTCTTCCTCATTAAACATAATGCCGGCCTCGGTTGTATTAGAGACGATAAAACGAAGCTCCTCTTCGGCGGCAAGCTTTTTAAAAGATTGATAGTCAGAAAAAAGATCAATGCCGCGGCTGATGGAGCTGATAATCATATGCTCGCTTTTCGGGTGTCCATTTTTCATACCCTGCAAAAAAAGAGTATATAATCCATCCTGCTCATTTAATGTCTTGATTTTTTTCGAACCTCTCGGCTGCACCGCGACCACACTTCCTTGAAATCCAGCCTCCTGATTCAGCTTCTCAACCTGCCAGTCAACAAACGCCCGCAGAAAGTTTCCTTCTCCGAATTGAAGAATTTTTTCAGGATATTGCCTGTATCCTTCATAGATGCTTTTATTAAGCTTTTGCAAAGAGTACCGCCTCCTTCTCGATTTTATGCACACGTTAACATTTTCACGTATAAGGAATCCCGCTTGTAAACGGGTCATTGCTGTGTAAGTTTTCTGACCGAATCTCTTACCATAAACTCGGTGTTTTCGAATATTTTTTCGCTCTTGAGACTCGGGTCGTGAATCAGCGCTAAAATTTTTTCCGCACCGAGTACACTTATATTTTCAACCGGCCGTTTGACCGTTGAGAGCCTCGGCGTGATATATTGAGAAAAACCAATGTCATCAAATCCGATGACAGATATATCGTCAGGGACACGCAGCCCTTTCGCGAAAATGGCGTTCATCGCTCCAATGGCCATGTCATCATTTGAACAAAAGACTGCCGTGGGTGGATGCGGAAGCGCCAGCAGCTTATCCATCGCCTGAAATCCGCTTTCCATATCATATTGTCCCTTTACACTGTATTCATGATTGATCGGAATATGATGGCGAATCAACGCTGACAAATAGCCTTCTTTACGCTGCTGGGACGACTTAAAGCCCTCGATTCCCTCAATAATCGCGATCTCTCTATGGCCGTTTTTAATAAAGTATTCGACTGCTTGCTGAGAGCCTTCTTTATCATTCGATAAAATGTTCGTAATGCTTCTGTCATCAATATCTCGGTTCAGGACGACAAGCGGGATGTTTTTTTCTCGGATATGGTAAATAAACGAGTTGTCAATATCACTCTGGCTCATCAAAATAATGCCGTCATATCTGATATGGTTAATGGTGTCGTAGCTTTTCAGATCATCAATTCCCCGCACAAACAGATTATATTCTTCACTGATGACACGGTTTACGCCTTTAATGGTATCGGCGAAGAAACTGTGTGAGGTGCCGTTTGTGATGCTTGTAAAGAAAAGCCCGATGGTGTGGGATTTCTGCATAGCAAGACTTTTGGCATTGACATTTGGCGTGTAATTCAGCTGTGTTGCGAGGTCAAGGATTTTTTTCTTTGTATGCTCTTTAATGTACGGGCTGTCATTCAGCGCTCTGGAAACGGTCGTGTGGGATACGTTTGCGAGTTTTGCGATATCTTTTATGGTTACCATCTGTTTCCCTTCCTTATTTAGCCTGCTGCGATTTTAATCATATTGTATCATCAACGTCCAGCCTCTAACACTTTGTTTAATGTGTTTTGGCGCTGTTTAACTCTTTAATGATCTCCGCATGCTGTCTGTCGGTTAATTTGTACATCCATCCGATAATCAGCATCGCGCATGTTAAAGCAATCGCCGGATATAAAAGAAGCAGCCCTTTAATTCCCGTCAGCGTATCGGCGGTTTGTGCGGCATTCGGCACATACCCAATGAGACTCAGACCCACGCCGGAAAGGAACCCCGACAGAGATTGTGCAAGCTTTCGCGAAAAATTAAACAGCGAATAGGTGGTGGCTTCTTTCCGCACCCCTGATTTCCATTCGCCGTAATCAATAATATCAGAGACAAGCGCCCACGTTATGCCGTTGGGAATACTGATCCCGATAAATGCAATGCTTGCCAGAATGGTAAACAGATAGACATTTGCAGGCAGGAAAAAATTAGCGAGATCAGCCGCGATACTGATAGAAAAGCCGATCATGGCCGTTTGTTTTTTTCCAAACCGCTTCACAAGCTTTGGCAGAAAAACAACACCTAAGAAGGACGAGCCTATAATGATAAAACTCATATATGACATTAATTGAACGTTATGAAGATTATATTGGGCAAAATACACAAGCATCGCAGATGTTATAAGCGGAGATAGAAAAAATCGTCATTAGTACTAGAGTCAGCAATGGCTTATTGATGATAAACGTTTTCGCAACGGATGTGAAAGAAAACTTCTCCTTCGGGGCTTCATGTACGATAATTCTCTCTTTACAATTTCGATAACAGATATAAAAGCCGGCAACGCCAATAACAGACATCATTCCCATCACAACTGGATAGCCGATATGCACATTGTTGAACTGTACGAGAATTGGAATAACAATCACGCTCGTAATGAGCAAGGCGCCCAATGAACCAATTTGGCGGAACGTTGAAAGAGCGGTCCTGTCTTCTGCATCCTGTGTAATCGCCGCGCTGAGCGAACCGTACGGGATGTTGACAAACGAATAAGCCACCCCCCACAGCATGTACGACGCGTACGCATATACAAGCTTCCATGTGATGGAGACATCAGGCGAAACAAAAATCAAGACGGTCAAAACCGCAAGCACGATGCTTCCGAATAACAGATACGGCCGGAATTTACCTCTTGGCCCGATATTTTTTCTGTAATCAATAGCTGAGCCGACAATCGGATCGGTAATGGCCGCAAACAGCTTGCTGACTAAAAAAATACTTCCTGCATATACGGCCGGAATGCCGGCGACATCCGTGAAAAATTTCAATAAATAAATTTGCCCCAGGTCAAACATAAATCCGTTCCCAAAATCACCGAAACCGTAGGATACCTTCTCTTTCAAACTCAGCTTTTTTTCTTTGACATGAATAGATGCATCCCTATTTATAACTATCTGGCTCATAAGTCACCTCAAATGGATGAATATTTTCAAAAACGGAAGTACTCTTTTGCATTGTTATAGCAAATTCCCTGGACAATTCCTCCCAATAGCTCCGCATCAAGCGGCGCCTCTCCATTCTCCGCCCACTCTCCGATCAGATTGCAGACAATTCTTCGGAAATATTCATGCCGCGTGTATGAAAGAAAACTTCTTGAATCTGTCAGCATCCCAATAAACCGGCTGAAAAGGCCTACGTTTGATAACGCTTTCATTTGTTCGGTCATACCGTCTTTTGAATCATTGAACCACCATGCTGTGCCGAACTGAATTTTCCCCGGTGTCACGCCGTCTTGAAAGCTGTTGATCATGCTGGCGATGACATAGTTATCATTGGGATTCAGGGAATACAAAACCGTTTTTGGCAGCTGGTTTTTCTCCTCAACGGAGTTTAGGAGCCGGTACAGAGGCTTGGCGATCTTTTCATCATTCATAGAATCATAACCAGAATCCGGTCCTAATTTTTTCATCATTTTCGTATTGGTATTTCGCAGCGCATTGATATGAAATTGCATCGCCCAGTCTAATTCAGTATATAACCCGCAGAGAAATTGAAGCGTATACGTTTTAAACTTCTTCTCATCCTCATAAGAGACTCCGCTTCCTTGTAATCTCGCAGAAAAGATAGTGCCCGCTTCATCCTTTGTTGTCTCTGCATAAACCATTGAGTCAATCGCATGATCGGATACCCGCCCGCCTGCTGAATGAAAAAAACGAACCCGTTTCTCTAAAGCCTGTAAAAAGCCATCATAGTCTGTAATGGAAGAGGCTGCTGCGTGTTCTAACGCCTGCACCCACTCAAGAAAGCCTTCGCGGTTGATTTCAAGCCCCTTATCCGGCCGGAATCCGGGTACAACTTTGACAGGAAATTCGCCGCTTTCCTTTAATGAAAGATGATATTCCAATGAATCTATTGGATCATCCGTCGTACATATCACCCTTACATTTGATTTTGTGATAAAATCTCTAGCTGTAAAACCTTCGCCTTGAAGAAGCTCGTTTGTGCGCTGCCAAATGGCTGGAGCCGTTTTTTCATTAAGTATGTCATAAATTCCGAAAAAACGGCGCAGTTCCAAATGAGTCCAATTATACAGCGGATTTCCAATTGCCATCGGCACCGTCCTCGACCACGCCATAAATTTCTCTTCGTCAGATGCATCACCAGTAATAAATCTTTCTTCAATGCCATTCGCTCTCATGATCCGCCATTTGTAATGATCTCCGTACAGCCATGCCTCCGTTATATTGTTAAATCTTTTACTCTCATAGATTTCTTTCGGGCTTAAATGGCAATGATAATCAATTATCGGCATCTCTTTTGCATAGTTTTGATACAAATTGACAGCGGTTTCATTACTAAGCAGAAATTGTTCGTCCATAAACGATTTCATCTTCTCACCGTCTTTCTATTATATTTTGTGCCAAAATGTTAACGTTAACATTTTGGTTGGTTTCATTTTACCTGTTTATTCCTGTAACTTCAATCTCTATTTACAAATAAATTGTTAACGTTCTCATTTTGGAACCTAAGGAAACGCTATTGGCATATTTACTTTTCACCATACAATGTTGACGCGATTATGTAACAATCGCCGATCAAAAGCCGGCTGGGGATCGGGACATAATTACTAATTTTGGGTTGCTTTAAAGAATAAAAAAGACATTACCTCCAAGCGTCCCAGAAAGGGCGCTTTTCGGCAATGTCTACAGACAGCTTGTAAGGCTTAGTAAGCCAAGCTGAAAAGACCTTTAATATGTGTTAAATAACGTACATTACTTGCTTCTTTCATCAAGGAAGCAGGCATACCTTTAAGAGGCGTAGCGTTTGCTCCGATGATCGCAACCGCGTCTTTGCGGCCAAGGCTTGCAAGTGTACCGGAGTTTACCGGCTTGAACGTTTCTAACGTTTTGTTTTCTAAGTAAGCATACAGGTTGTAACCGATAAGCTCACCCATTTGCCAAGCGATTTGCGCTGTCGGCGGGTATGGACGGCCGTCCGGCGCAAAGTAAACCGCGCTGTCTCCGGCAACAAATACATCTTCGTGAGAAGTAGATTGAAGGAAATCGTTAACAGTCGCGCGTCCGCGATTCACTTCAAGGCCAGATTCGCCCACTAATGGATTTCCTTGTACGCCGCCAGTCCAAACAAATGTGTTTGTCACGATTTTTTGGCCGTCTTTCAGGTCAACAACGTTTCCTTCCACATTTGTAACAGGAAGACCTGTTAAGAACTCAACGCCTCGTTTTTCAAGACTTGCAGTCGCGCGTTCGATTAAGTCGTCAGGAAGCACAGGAAGGATTTTCGGACCTGCTTCAACCAATTTCAGCTTAATTTCTTTCGGGTCTACGCCGTAGCTTTTCGCAAGATTCGGCATGATGTCAGCAAGTTCACCGACAAGTTCAACACCAGTTAACCCGCCGCCGCCGATAAGGATCGTTGCGTCAGCTTCATTTTTTGTTTTCGCATACTCGCGCACACGGTCTTCAACATGCTTGTAAATCTTGTTCGCATCTTCAGCTGATTTAAGCACCATGCTGTTTTCTTGAAGTCCTGGGATGCCGAAGTAAGCTGTTACGCTTCCAAGTCCTACAACAAGCGCATCATACGTTAATGAAGAACCGTCTGAAAGAGCCACTTCTTTTTTATCAACAGAGAAAGAGTTTACAGCTGCGATTTTAAGATCGATATCTTTTCCTTTTAAAAGCTTCTCTAACGGCATAGCAATCGCTTTTTCAGAAACGTTGCCTGCTGCCAGACGGTGTAATTCCGTAATGATTTGATGAGTCGGGTATTTGTTAACCACTGTTACTCGCGCTTCATCTTTACTGTAATGTTTGCGAACTGTTAAAGCAGATAGGACACCGCCGTAGCCAGCGCCTAAAATGACAATATGTTTTGACATCGTATATCCTCCGTCCTTTAATCAAATTAATCTACGTATATTATTTTTGGTTTTCGCGTTCAGACATGATCTGCAAGTAGCTTTGAGCGAAGCGGAACAGCTTCTGAGCCTGAGGGTCTTTCAGCATTCTGAGCAAACCGAAAAGTCCGATGACTTCATTGCTTTCATCCGCGCGGTCTTTTGCTTCAATTGCTGTTGCAGCTACTTCTTTAGCCGTTTCTTTTACAGGCTCAAGAATTTCTGTAAGCGCACCCACTGTGTCGCTCTTCAATACTTCATCAGTCGCAACTGACTGTGCGAAATCATATGACTTCGTCAAAATGTTCACCAACTCAGTCAGTTTTGGAAGCTGGTCTACTAAAGCAGTCAATGATTCTTGAACTTCTGGTTTTAACAGCTGATCAATTAAATCTTGTTGACCTTGGCTAACAGATACATTTGTTTGATCGATTGTTTCTGGCATATCCGATTCTCCTTTACTATAAGCGATGTGCTGATTTTTTTTGGAAAGGGCAGTACACTCTCAATCCCGCGCCTTTCAGGGCATGAGAAGAAGGATTGTGAATTTATGCACAATCATCCGCAAAAATAAATGTTTCCTACCCAGTTTTTCACTTTGCCATATTCAGTATTATTTTTATCTCCTAAAAACAATTGAATAAGTCAAAATCCCTTTTCCCCTCTGAAAATAGCAAACTTAAAAAACCCAATTTATATTTACTTCTATATGATAACACTTTTTGAACAAAATTTGAACGTGAATTGTTTCGTTTATGAAATTAATTTATATGGAGCTTGAGTTATAACGTTTCTAAAATACTATATATTTACAAAAAATAAATTTAATCCTTCTGCCAAATATCAAGGAGCGGCGCTTTTTTTCCCGTTATTGGATCCCGGTCGGGAAGCGGCACTCGTTTGATTCTTTCTATCGCTTCTGTGCGCTCTCCCGGTTTTCCTGTCTTCAGATCGTACTGCCGGCCGTCCGGGTAAGCCCCGATAACAGTAAAATCTGAGCTTGAGTCTATATTTTTATGCCCCGTTCCTGCGGGAATCACCGCCGCATCCCCCTCCTGCACGCTGATGCTGACTCCTTCTTCCCCGCCGAATTGAATGGTGGCGCTTCCATTTATGACCACAAGCACTTCGTGGGTATTGCTGTGATAATGGTGCTGTTGAAATACGCCCCCTGCCCAGCTGTTTGTCCATTGGTTTTGGTTTACGATTTGCTCCGCCTGCTCCAGCCGGCCTTTTAAAGCTTCTTTGTAAATAACGAGCGGAAGGGCCGGATGATTCGGGATGCTGCCGCCGTCTTGCAGAAAAAATGTCTCTGTTTTCATTTAATCGCCTCCTGTTTTTTTCATTCCACTTCTAAAACCTCTCAAAACACGATAACTTTCTGACAACTTATTGCGATAAGACTCTGCGGTTAGTATAGTATAAAAAATATCATGCCAAAATGAGGGATATTATGAAAGCGATATTAGTAGGAATATTGGCTTCACTTTTCTTTGCTGTTACTTTTGTTTTGAACAGAGCGATGGAGCTTTCCGGTGGCAGCTGGTATTGGAGCGCTTCTTTACGCTTTATTTTTATGGTTCCGTTTTTATTATTCATCGTCATGATGAGGGGTAAATTAACGCCTCTTTTAAAAGAAATGCGCAAACACCCGTTGTTCTGGCTCAGGTGGAGTTTTGTAGGCTTTGTGCTTTTTTACGCTCCGATAACTTTTGCCGCTGCATTCGGACCGGGATGGCTGGTAGCCGGGACATGGCAGATTACCATTGTGGCCGGTGTCCTTTTATCCCCTTTCTTTTATGAAACCAAGGACCTTCCAGGCGGTCCGTTAGCTTGTGCGGCAAAAGATTCCGCTCGCTGCCCTGATGACGTCTTTTATCATTCTTCTCGGAGCGGGGATCATCCAGCTTCAGCACGCGGAATCTCTATCTGCCAAGATGCTGCTTTTCAGTGTATTGCCTGTTGTCATCGCAGCTTTTGCTTATCCGCTTGGAAATCGAAAAATGCTCGTCAAATACGGAGGGAAGCTTGATACATTTCAAAGGGTGCTTGGCATGACATTGGCAAGCCTTCCGTTCTGGCTTCTGTTAGCTGCTTACGGTTGGTGGTCTGACGGTCTGCCAAGCATGGGACAGACGGTTCAATCTTTTATCGTCGCCGTCAGTTCAGGCATTGTTGCGACAGTATTATTTTTTTGGGCGACTGACATGGTAAGGGATCATCCGCAAAAGCTTGCCGCGGTTGAGGCGACGCAATCTGGCGAAGTGATTTTTGCCTTGCTTGGCGAAATGATTTTATTATCAGGTGTATTCCCATCTCTCCTTTCATTTTCAGGCTTGTTATTCATCATTACGGGAATGATTTTACACACCTTCGCCTCGAGGCAAAGAATTCCCAAAGCTGCTGCCAAAGAGAAAGCAAAATCTATCTGATAGGATGATATTCAATCCGGAGAACATATCACAGTGTTCTCCGGATTTCTGCTTTCCCTCCCCTTTACAAGTGCTGAATTCACGTTATATTTAGGTATAGTCTCGCTTTTCTTTTTTTATAGAAAGGCACGAAAAAGGTGATGAATTAATGAAAGAAACATCTATGAACAGCGGCACATCTGCCATTTCCTTTACTTCAGTTACAAAAAGCTATGAACAAAACGGGGCATCCTTTGAAGTCTTACAGGGCATAACGGGAGAAGTGAAGCAAGGCGATTTTGTCATGGTCTTAGGCCCGTCCGGTTCAGGAAAAAGCACGCTGCTGTCAATATGCAATTTAATGAAAACGCCTGATGAAGGCGAAGTGTACATACATGGGAAGGAGGTCAGAGACTGGAACATCAGTGAACTTAGAAGAACAGTCGGCCTTGCTTTCCAATCCGCGCCCGTTATAGACGGAACCGTAAGGGACAACCTGTCTCTGGCCGAAAAACTGCATCAAAAACAGCTCTATACCCCAGAAGAGCTTGCGCGCCTCACAGGGCTTTCTGACGAATTGTTAGATCGCAGCGCGCGGGATTTATCAGGCGGTCAGCGGCAAAAGCTATCTTTGGCAAGAACGCTTTCGAACCCCTCTTCTATTTTATTATTAGATGAGATCACATCCGCCTTAGACCCGGTTTCGGCCCTAGAGATTGAAGAGCTGATCATCAGATTGCACCAAGAAAAAAAACTGACGGTCATGTGGGTGACCCATAACATTGAACAGGCAAAAAGGGTTGCTGATACAATCTGGTTTATGGCCGATGGCCGGGTGCTGGAAACTGCTGAAAGCGGGGTCTTTTTTACTGACCCAAAGCATGAGGCGGCCAGAGAATTTTTGAAGGGAGGCACCCGGTGATGGATTACCTTTCTCTCTCATTGACAATGATCTTTGTTCTGATCGCTTTATTTTTATCCAAATCATTTAAAGCCGGTGTGGAAAAAGATATGATCATCGCGACGATAAGAGCCGCGGTTCAGCTTCTTTTGATCGGTTATATTTTGTCGCTGATTTTCCACTCGGACCACCCGGCATTTATCATTCTAATGGTGCTGTTAATGCTCGCCGTGGCAGCTCAAAATGTTGTAAAACGCAAAAAGATAACGATCGGATCATTTTGGAGAGTGTTTCTTACTCTGGCCATTGTAGAAATCGTCACCCAAGGAATTCTTCTGGCGCTCCAAGTGATTCCGCTCACCGCCAGATATGTTATTCCCATAAGCGGAATGGTGATCGGAAATTCTATGGTGCTGGCAAGCCTGTTTTTAAATCGGCTCGGCTCTGAAATTACGGTGCGCAAAGAGGAAATTCAACTCATTTTGTCACTTGGCGGAACACCTAAGCAATCCATTCAGCATATCCTCACTTCTTGTATGAAAATGAGTATGATACCGACGCTCGAAAGCCAAAAAACATTAGGGCTCGTACAGCTTCCAGGTATGATGACAGGCCAAATTCTGGCCGGAGCGGACCCGATACAGGCGGTGCGCTTTCAATTATTGATTGTGTTTACAACCATGGCCTCAGCCGCGCTGACGTGCGTCATTTTAAGCGTGCTTACATATCCGTCTCTATTTACAGCACAACAGCAGTTAAAGCAGCAATCATAAGACAAAAAGCCGCTGTTCCCATTGGGAAAGCGGCTTTTTTACAGGCTGGCCATTCAGCTTAACTCTTTCTCCACTTTACATTCTCTTGCTTCTCCTCATTACATGCCATTGAAAGACATTAGGCCTTGAATAATGTCCGACTGAGTCAAAATCGAATTGACTGTTCGCAAAGATCTCGGAGGTCAAGGCCTGCTATGAGCTTGTCTTCCTTGCCATAGACGGGCTCTTTAACATAGTCGCCCAAAGGACCCGCAATAGTGCTTCCGCCGGGGCACATATCATGAGGTGAATAAGCCAATTCTTCATATCATACTAGCCATTAATTTTCCGGCTGCGCCTCATAGAAGCGGGACAGCTCTATAATCATAGCGCCCATCCGCTCAATATCGGGCGCTAGCAATCGGCTGATTCCTTCTTCCCGTAGCGCCTCAGCGGTCACTTTGCCGACAGCTGACGCTAAGACGTCTTCCTTAAATGCATCCTTGATTTGATTAATGCAGCCTTTTTCTCTGGCAAAATCAAAAAGCGAACGGACCTGAACCGCCGTGGTAAAACAGACCGCGTCAAGCTTACGATCCATCAGTTCACGGCATAATAAGTCCACAGTTTCCGGTTCAGGCGGAATATGACGATAAGGCAGAATCGGCAATACAGATGCTCCTTTTTCTTTAAGAAAAGTCATTAACGACGGCGCTTTTTCTCCATGAAGCTGCACCATGACCCTTTTTCCCGAAAAATCATACGCTTCTAAAGAGCGTATCAGCCCCCCGGTTGTTCCATCCTCGTCAACTGCTGCCGGAATCATGTCCATTTTTTTCAAAGCGGCAAATGTTTTGTATCCTCTGCAAGCAATTTTCGCTCCTCGAAGCGTTGTTAAAAATGGCTCCTTCACTCCGATTTTTTCTGCCAAGTCGACCAAAGTCTCAGTACCGATACCGGTCGTAAAAATCACCCAATCTGCTTGTTCTTCAACAAATCTACGTAAATCGGGTTCCACTTGCTTGTCAGCTAAGAAAACCGTCCCTTGAAGAGAACGAACAACAGGCACTCCCCCTTGTTTTTTGATCAGCGTGCTGATTTCTTCCGTTTTCCGCGACCCGCCGATGGCAATGCGCTTCCCAAGTAATCCTTTTCCCATAGCTGTTCCCTCTTCCCGTATGTAGTGTCAGCGACAGCCTATTTGAATGGACCTTATCATTACTTTTTATCAAAAGAGACCATCCAACACAGCGTTCATTCGCTCATCTAATTTCCTATCAATATAAGATATTGTTGCGTAAACTATTTTGAAAAGCAAGAAAAATAAAGCCTTTGCATGCCGTTGAATACACGGGGCGATTGCTGTAATATTAACCACTGAGACAATTGATTACCGGAGGTTTTATGATGGAAACTGCAAAAGAGTATGAAACAAAAGGATATGACACAACCGTTATTTACGAATTTAATGAATATCCCGACGTGCATAGCGGGCGCTGTGACAATTGTGACTATACGCTGTTTAAAAGCTCAGTGAAGAGCGGAAAATTCCTAAGAGAATGCCGCAGGTGCGGACTGAAAAAGAATATTTAAATAGGGGGTTTGATTTTATGGGCAGAAAAGTTCACTTTGGCGAGCAAGAAGTCACTTTATTCTTAACCGGCTTACATCCTTTTCTCGCTTTCAAACATAAAATCAGCATGCCTTACGGTAACATTGAAAGTGTAAATGTCGATTATTTTGACGCACCCAAATGGATGCTCAGAATGCCCGGAACCTCAATTTCACCCCTTCATATATATGAAGGCAGCTATAAATATGCGGATGAATGGTATTTTCTTTCGTATGAACGAAGAGAGCCTCTTGTCATCATTGAATTAAACGGCCATAAAAAATATCGTTATGTTATATTTGCGATTGACGATCCGACGGAAACGGCTGCCGAAATTCGGAGGCGGATTAGGGAATATCATGAAAGATGAGCCGTGTTACGTTTTCGTTTTAAAAATAGAAAACTCACGATCTATGTTATTTTCGCTTCTTTATCTAAACCGCTGATAATCTCTTCCACTGTCTCTTCCGGCGTTATATGTGAGGAGTCGATCCATAAACCGATCCGCGGCGTTTCCGTTTGCAACACTTTCTCAAGAGAGAGAATCTCTATTTTGCCGTACCCTTTCTTCGGACGGGAAAACTCTCTGGCCGCTATTATGTCCGGGCGAGGCGCCAAGACGATGACATACAAGGGACGACTTTTTATAAACTCCACCATATCGCCTAACATCGGACCAATGATGATATCTTGCAAAACGACATTGAATCCCGATTCAAAATACATATCCGCTGCTTTAGCTGCCAGCCGGTGACGAAGGAGCAATTGTTCCAACGCTTCCTTTGAGGGAGTGTCTGACATTTGCACCTCGCCATTAACTATCATTTTTCTAAATACATCTCCCCGTACATGAACACTTTTCTCCAAACGCTCTGATAGAAGCTGCGCAATGGTAGATTTACCTGCTGCCATGACCCCTGTAATTAAATAAATCGCAGTTTCTTTTTCCATAACATCACACCCTTTTCCGTAAAAAAACCGGAATCTTAAGCAGATGCCGGTTCAAATTGTTTATTGCGGAACGACAGACTTTTTCATAAACGCTTCGATCTCCGCCGCGCCCTGTTCTGCTCCGCCTGCTTCCTTTACATCTTTCTGCATATCTTTCACGCGGCTGTGAATCTCTTTGTCAGAGAATATATTACCGATCGCCTGTTGCAAACGAGGTACACTGACCTCTTCTTTCGGCAGGTAGATTCCCAGCCCTAATTCTTCAACACGCTGAGCCGTGAGTTCCTGTTCATGCATTTGCGGAATCACTACAAGCGGCACTCCCTCGTTCATCGCTTCCATCGTGCTGTTCATTCCTCCGTGAGAAATAAATACATCAGCTTCCGTCAATACGTCCAGCTGCGGAACGCGCTGGCGGACCGTGAAGTTGTCAGGAATATCACCAAGACTGTCAGGCTCAATTGATTTTCCTACTGACATAATGACATGCCATTCAGCCCCCCCAAAAGCCTCCATACACATTTGATAGAATTCCGGCCAGGCGTTGAAGGCCGTTCCCAGTGAAATCAGCATAAGCGGGCGATCGCCTTTCTCTTTTAACAACAGGCGCTCTTGTTCGCTTCGTTTTCCAAGAGACGGACCGATAAAACAGAAGCGGTCGTCGAAGGTTTCGTTCTTAATCTGAAAAGAGCGCGGCATAAAGACAATATTAAACGCTTCTGGTATAGCCAGTTGTTCAAATGAGACAGCCGGTAAGTTTTCTTGCTCCAGAAAGGCCTGAAATTCAGCCTCTGCTTCTTTGACTTGTTTGAGCATCTCCTCAGTTCCCATCTGAAAGGATTCATTTTGAGCGTATGACGAACAGAGTCTGACAGCCGGCACTTGAAGCTTATCAGCTAACAGTTTTCCCGCCAGTGCGATAAAATCATAGACGATAAGGTCAGGCTGGTCATCTTTATACAATTCTTCAAGCTGTGGCAAGATTCCAAGCGATTCTTTCAAAAACATAAGCGGCGTTTCGTTTTTTTCCATCAATTCTTTAATTTGCTGAGGATCTACCGAAATGGTTGTTTCATATAAAAGCGGGCGGGCTCCCGCTTGTTGAACCGCCGGGGCAAATTCCTCTGTCGTAGCGTATGTTATCCGATGTCCTTTTTCACAAAGCTTCTCCACTAATGCAAGTGTGGGGTTTACATGGCCATACGCAGGGATATTAATAATTGTGATATGATGCTGTTTCATTTTTCAGCCTCCAGTTAGTTTGAATCTTTTGTTTCTGGAAAATTCTAAACTTTTACACGAAAACTCTTTAACCCATAAATCACACTGTTTGCAATTGGCGATATACTGATACGTTCCATGCCAGGGAACGCATTTGTCAGAGCTTTCAAAGCAATTTGTGCTTCAAGACGCGCAAGCGGAGCGCCTAAACAAAAGTGATTGCCGTGACCAAACGCAATATGCGGATTAGGATGACGATGAATATCAAATATGTGTGCCTGTTCAAACTTCGCTTCATCACGATTCGCAGACGCCACAAAAGCCAAAACCATATCTCCTTCTCTGATGAGATGCCCTCTTATTTCCACATCCTGTTTGGCGATTCGCCGCAAAATCGGTGCGGGAGCCCTGAAACGCAAGGCTTCCTCCACTGCCTGAGGAATAAGCGCCGGGTCGTCCCTGAGCTCATCATAAGCCCCAGGCATGTCTAATATGCTGTACATCGCGTTTGATATTAAGTTAGTCGTCGTTTCATTCCCTGCCACAAGGAGTAAATTACAAAACGGGATCAATTCTTCTCCGGAAAGCTTCTCACCTTCTTCTTCCGCTTTGACTAAAATCGAGATGAGATCTTGTGCCGGTTTTTTCCGTTTCTCTTCTATGATGGCGGCAAAAAACGCCGCTAACTCTTGTTCGCATTTGTTTCTTTCTTCCTGAAAAGCTTTTTCTGCTTCCTCACTGCCATCCTTTGGTGTGCTTACGAGAATGTCCGACCACTTTTTAAATTGATCCATATACTCTGAAGGCACGCCCAGCAGTTCAGATATCACAACGACAGGAAGAGGATAAGAGAAATCCTGCACTAGATCAAACTCCCGGCTTCCAAGTAAACGATCAATTAATTCATCTGTAATGCCCTGAATCCTCGATTCCCACTGCTTCAAGACCCGTGGAGTAAACGCTTTGTTGACAACTGAACGAATCTGCGTATGTCTCGGCGGGTCCATATTAATGATTGAATTGCCCAGTGAATTCGCTTGCTGCTTCACATAATTGGAAAAACCATTTTTATCCCCGATTATTTTTTTCACATCTTCATAAAGAAAAACGCTCCACACTTGGTTTTCTTCATCATAATGAACAGGGGATTCCCTTCTCATTGATTCGTACCACGGAAATGGATGGTAAGCATCCTGTTTGTTTATCCCTTTCAATATAGCTCGCTGTAAAGCCTGCCGCTGATTTACTACATTCATTTTCTCACTCCCCATCAAACAATGTGTTGTTCATTTGATGCTCGTCACCACCTCCTGCTATCGCCAAAGAGAGGGATGTAAAGTCAAATTCTTGAATCAGGAAGTCGTTTTTGAAACAACGAGGTGCAAAAAGGCATCATATATACCCTCTCGAATTTCGTTCATCTTACCATAATCTTTCATTTTTTTTCTATCCATCGCCATTGATACGGCTCACAACGTGACTATAGGCATAATCATCGGATACTGACTCAGATTCACCAGCTTATCAACAGCCAAAAACACCTTTGTTCAAACCATATGAACTATTTAAAAAAATGACTTTTCCATTATTTCAATAAAGTACGATATATGATTAAATGAAGAGTAAAATTGTGAAGGAGAGAACAATATGACAGCCCAGACTAATCGTCAAAAACTGTACGCAGGAATGATACTTTCACTCGTATTTGTGATGTTTGTGTTCTCTTTCTCTGAGAAACATTCAAAACCGCTTGCTGAAGGAAATAAACAGGAAAACTGGCACACCGTGGTCGATAAAGCGTCAGTTGATGTATATGGAAATCAATTAATTGAAGTAAATCAATTGAAAAAGAAACTTGGCAGCAAAAAAGCCGATTCTATTATCACGCTTCTTAAACTGGCCAGTGAGAAACATATCGCGTTATAAATAAAAGAGCCTTTCGGGCTCTTTCATTGTTAATCAAACATCGTTTCCTTTTTCGGATCTTGCAAAAAGTCAAAAAGCATACTGAGCTGTGAGGCTGTATTTCTTTTCGGGGATAGACGAGGCAGACTGTCTGCTGGAAAAAAAGCTGTATGATTCGTCTCTAAACCGCTTTTTGCTTGCCCGCCGACAATCCTGCATTGAATAAAGATCTTATAGTAATGGTAAGGCTGAGGCGGATGAGGATGCTTATGGCTGTCCAAAACGGCCAGTAATTTATCGGGAACGGTATCATATCCTGATTCTTCTTTGATTTCTTTTACAACATTTTCAGCCGGCGATAATCCAATCTCACAGAACCCGCCCGGCAACGCCCACAGATCATCATGGATCTCCCGGACAAGCAAAATACGATTCTCATGAAATACCACGCCGCGAACATCCGCTTTCGGAGTCGGATAACCCGGCTCGCCTACAAATAAGTCTGCAATCATTTCTATATCCGAATCAGAGTAATCTGCCATCATTTCCATACCGACCTTATTTAACTCCTCATATCTTTCTCTGTCATAGTCGTCTTTCGAAAAAGCGAGACCCGCCTGCGCTATTGCTTGAATGCGCTTCGCCCGCTCAAGCCACTTGATATTCATGTATATCACCTCAATTGAACAAATCTGAAAGCCCTTACCATTATACCATATTATGGTTATCAACTTATAAAAAATAAGCACGCTTCCTAGGTGCGAAAAACGTGCCATGAGCTGTGCCTATCTAAGTGTGATGAGATAATGAATATTTTCTTTTTTTGTCAAATCAAAAAAAGATGGTTTATAGACGAGCGTGAGGTCCTTTTCCCCTTTAGGAACCACGAAACTGATTGTTCCGGTCACTTTTTTGCCGGAAGCTAAGTTTCCTGCTTGAATGTACGTGTCTATATCTGGGGTCGATACTATATTAGGTAAAATGGTTTTATCTTTCCCGTCCTTTAATTCAAACCCTAATATACTGTAGTCTATTGATTTTTCGCCTTTATTTTCAATTGTTACCTCTGCAATTAAAAATTCCTCGTTCTTTTGCAGAGATCTTTCTTTTTCTTCACTTAATTTCACCTTATACTCGCCTTTTTGTGCAGTATAAATCTTATTGACTGAGAAATTAGTATTCATAGCTTTAAAAGTCTCGCCAATCTTATGTACCTCTTCATCTGTTTTGTTTTCAGTTTTGTCTTTTGTAGTTTCTTCTTTCTTTTCGCTTGCTTTCTTTTCTTCCTTTTGTTCAGCTGAAGCATCGTTTGATTGGCTGCATGCCGTAAGCGCTAAACCAATTGTCAGCATGAATAATAACAATAAGACTTTTTTCATTCCTGTTCCCCCATCTAAAGTAATCGTTTTCTATTATAAATAGATTACCTCTCTCATTAACAGGGAATAAAGTAATGTTTTTACCGAACTTCATAAACTTTCCCTTCATTTGTACGGTAAAAAGGCTGAATCATATGATCTATTCGGATTTACAGCCGGTTTGAAGCGGTGTTTCACAAAAAACCCGAGCTGCCGTTTTCAGCTCGGGTGTCAGAAATCAATCTCGTTTATCCATGTCACTGTTGTCGTGCGGCTCTTGATGATGCTGCTGATGTTCGGGGGGCTGGGTATTTCTCTCCTTCTCCTTTGTATCCTCCCCCATGCCTTTCAGAAAAGTAAACAGCATGGTGACCGCCTTATTGATTTCCGGGTCTCTTAAGGAACGGAGAATATCAAAATAGCCTATTTTTTCGTTGCTGTCTTTTTGTTCCGCTGCATTTGCCACACCGGCGTTGATCTTCAGGATGAAAGGCTCCAGCTGTTTTACATTGAGCATTCCGAGCGTGCCACCAAGCAAAAGAAGATTCTTCAGCATATTTGCCGTTTCAGGCTTGTCCGCTGTTTTCACCAATATATCCATCACCTTGTCGCCTTGGCCAAACAGTCCGCTCAATGCAGACAGAATCCCGCGGTCATTCATATGGCCCAGGATATGCATCGTTTCGAGAATGGCCTCTTTATGATCAATTAAAGCCGTTTCAATTTCCTCTAAATCCCGTTTGCGCTGATCCTCTTCTGTCACAGTTTGTTTTTGAATCTTTGTGATCGCTTTAGCCATTATGTTTCAGCCCTTTCTTTACAGCATCTCCAGGGAACATATAATCCTTCCGCGCCCATTTCCTTTGAACCTGCACACCGATTTGCGGCTGAGGATTTCCGTTTCGATGGTTGATTTTCGGAAGCGGATTAATTCCGTCATGTTTTAAAATTTCCATTTTCGCAGAGGTTTCTTTATAAGCAGGTGTATCTGTATCCTTGTCTGAATAGCTGCTTGTTAACAGGTTGATCGCCGCCTCTTTGGAATCGTTCATCGGCAAGTAGACTTCCTTGCCTTTGACGCGATCAGTGATGAGGCATTTCACCTTCACATTTCCATATGGTGAAGTCAGCCTCACCAGCGTGCCGTCTTTGATCCCTCTTTCTTCGGCGAGCTCATGGGAAATCTCCAAAAATGCATTCGGCGTTTTTTCAGAAATGCCTTTTGATTTATACGTCAGATTGCCTTCATGGAAATGCTCTAAAAGACGCCCGTTATTTACGTGAATATCGTATTCCTCGCCAAACTCTGACGGCTTGGTCCACTGGACTGGGTAGAGAACGGCTTTGCCGTCCGGAAACGGGAATTCTTCTTCAAATAATAATGGCGAATCTGTTCCGTCTGCGCTCACTGGCCATTGCAGAGAGCTGTATCCTTCAAGCCGTTCGTATGTTACACCGGCATATAATGGCGAGAGCATCGCAGCCTCCTGCATGATGTCAGCCGGATGATCGTAACTCCAATCCGCACCTAATTGATTGGCGATTTCCATAATAATCTGCCAGTCCGGTTTTGATTCCCCAAGCGGCTCAAAGACTTGATAAAGACGCTGAATCCGGCGCTCCGTATTTGTAAAGGTTCCGTCTTTTTCAAGACTTGGGCTTGCCGGAAGCACAACATCCGCATATTCCGCTGTACGGGACAGGAAAATGTCCTGACCGACAAAGAAGTCAAGCTTCTCGTAAGCAGCGTGAACGTGATTAATATTGGAGTCCACAAGCCCCATTTCTTCCCCTTTGACATACATAGCTTTCAGCTGCCCAGAGTGAATTTCTTCAATCATTTCATGGTTTGTCATACCTGGTTCGGCCGGTATTTCCGTCCCCCAGCCTTGTTTATATTTTTCCCGCACTTTTTCGTCTGTCACTTTTTCATAGCCCGGCAGGCTATCCGGCATACTTCCGAAGTCGCTGGCTCCCTGTACATTATTGTGGCCGCGCAACGGATAAGAACCGGTGCCCGGCTTCCCATAATTTCCTGTCACCAGCAGCAGGTTGGAAATCGCTGTGCTCGTATCGCTGCCTCCGATATGCTGCGTGACCCCCATCGCCCATAATGCACACATACTGTCCGCTTCGTGAATCATGTTTGCAATCTTGATAAGTGTTTGCTTATCAATGCCGGTTTGTTTTTCTGCGTATTCCATTGTGTACGGCTCAAGACTCTTCACAAATTGATCCAGACCATTGACCCTATCATTAAGAAATGCCTCATCGGCCATGCCATTATCAATCAAATACTTTGAAACCGCATTAAGCCAGACGATATCGGAACCCGCGTCAGGCTGGATAAATAAGTCGGAACGCTCTGCCATTTCATGCTTTCTGAGGTCAGCTACAATCACTTTTTGGCCTCTCAATTTGTGGGCTCTTTTGATTCTTGTCGATAATACAGGGTGTGATTCAGACGTGTTGGAGCCGATAATCAATATAAGCTCTGCCTTTTCTATATCCTGAATCGAACCTGAATCTCCTCCGTATCCGACTGTCCGGAATAATCCGGCTGTAGCGGGGGATTGGCAATAGCGGGAGCAGTTATCCACATTATTTGTGCCGATCACTCCCCTTGCGAGCTTTTGCATGAGATAGGATTCTTCATTCGTACATTTCGAAGACGTAATAAAAGCAAGCGCGTCAGGGCCGTATTCCTCTTTAATACTTGAAAACTTATCGGCAATCAGCGCTAACGCTTCCTCCCATTCCGCTTCACGGAAATGGCCGCCCTCCCGGATCAGCGGCTTTGTCAGCCTTTCCTCGCTGTTTACAAAATCCCAGCCGAATTTTCCTTTGACACATGTGGAAATACCGTTGGCAGGGGCTTCTTGCTGCGGTTCGACCTTCAAAATGTCTCTGCCTTTCGTCCAAATGTCAAAGCTGCACCCGACTCCGCAATATGTGCATACAGTTTTCGTTTTCTTTATTCTTTCATCTCGCATCGCCGATTCCATGTCAGAAATGGCAAGAATGGAACCATAACCGGTCTCAACGCTTTTTGTCATTTCAATCATCGGGCGAAGGGTTTCTTCAGTTATACCCGTTAAATAACCAGCTTCCCCTTCCATCCCTTTTTCCATCATCGCGTTGCACGGACAAACGGTGGAGCAATGGCCGCAGGAGACGCATGAGGATTCGTTAATGGGTACGTCGTTATCCCAAATCACGCGTGGACGTTTACGTTCCCAATCTATTGTCAGCGTCTCAGTTACCTGTACGTCCTGACATGCCTCTACACAGCGTCCGCACAAAATGCATTGGTCCGGATCATAACGGTAAAACGGGTGAGACTCGTCTTTATGGTACGGTTTTTGGTCGAACGGAATGCTTTGGTGATTGATTTTCATTTCCTTCACCGTATTATGTATTTCGCATCCCCCGTTGTTGTAATCACAAACCGTACAGTATAGTTCGTGATTATATAAAATGTTATCCATCCCAATCACTTGCGCCTTTTTCACCTCAGAGGAGAGCGTATCAATCACATCTCCATCTTTTAATTCTGCGGAGCATGATCTCACCAGTTCCCCATTTACACTGACAATACAAGTATCGCAAGTCTCAATCGGGCCGAGGCTCGGATGATAGCATACATGCGGCACTTCAATAGAGCTGTCAGAAAGCAGATTCAGCACGTTTTGTTCCCCGGCTGTCTCCATTTCGACGCCATTTACAATCACTTTACAATTTGTCATCTGACATTTCCCCTTTCTCCCCTTGTATATCACTAACTAAACATTTCAGTTCCCTCACAGCCGAACATCAAAACATGAAGAAGCCATGTTTCGGCTAGGAAGCTCAAGGGAAACGATACTGTATCTAGGAGGTATAAAATGCTCACAAAAAAAAACGATGGCTACCGCGGTCACAGCGACTGTATTGACAGGTTCTGTATTAGGATTGGGAATGGTATCCTTTTCTGCGCCGGCACAAGCTGCGTCTCAATCGGCAGCTGCATCTGAAAAGACAAACCCACGAGCAGCTGAGATTCTGAACGAGCTTTACAACACCGCCTTTAAGGGAGAAATGCCTCAAGATATCGAAGGTCTGAAAGTCAACAAAAGCACACAAAGCGATGTCTATAACAAAATCGGAGAACCGGAGAAAAAAGCGGATGCCGGCAACCCATTCGATTTATACAGCTCAAATATGGGGAATCCCGGATATGGATTTTCGTATAACAAAGACAATACGATTTCACAAATCCGCTACTTCGGAACCGGGGTGGAAAGACAGCAAAACCTCGGCGGAATCACGCCGGCTGTGTTAAGTGAACAAATCGGCAGCGCGGATCAAATTCTAACTGTTCCGCACACAAATGAAACAGATTATGTTTACTTCACAGGCGACTATGAACTTCATTTTGTCATCGGCAGCGACCAGACAGCCGACCATGTAAACTTAAAAGCGAAATAGATGTATAGGGAAGAGCAGCGGCTATCAGAGCCGCTGCTTTTTTTACTGTGGACACACTCACCCATATTCCTTACAATACATCTGGAGAATACGTACGGGAAGATATGTGAAATGAGGTTTTTCAGATGATTGATAAACGGAATAGATTTGCTTATGCCGGAATGACTGCTGTTGTCATGGGGCTAGGATTATTGTCCAGAAAAATCCCTGATGTTCTGCCGAATGTATTGAATATCTATGCAGGCGACGCACTGTGGGCGCTCATGATTTTCCTTGGGATCGGATTTGTTTTCCATACGATAAAAACATCGCGGGCGGGATTGATAAGCCTTGCGTTTTGTTACCTTATTGAATGCAGCCAACTGTATCATGCCGACTGGATTGATCGGATCAGAGACACAACACTTGGCGGATTGGTGTTAGGGTATGGGTTTTTATGGAGCGATTTGGGAGCTTATACGATAGGAATTGGGATAGGTGTTGTGATAGACATTACCTGCAGGGATTTTCGGAGACACAAATTAAAACACAGATGAATCAGCTGTTCTGATTACACTGCAAGTGACTCTTAGAAAAAAGACCTTTAAATAAATAAAAACGACAGACATGCATTTTCGCATGGGAGAGTAATATGATTTATTGTTTCGCATTTGAAGGAGGTAAAGTGATTGATGAAAAGCTTGTTCATGAAAGTGTCCTTGATGTTTCTAGTCACTGCATTGTTTTTGGCCGGCAATGGCATTCCCGTTAACGCCGAAACCCATTCCTACGATGGAAAAAGCCCTTATTACAATGACTGTGATTCTAGCGGTTCCACAAAAAAATCCTCTAACTTAGTGAATGCAAACAATCAAGTCATTGGCGTGGTGGAACTGAAATTCAGCAGTACTTGTAAAACAGCTTGGGCTAAAATTTCGATGAACAACACGCTGACATCCGGTTATGAAGCGAATGCGGAGATTACCCGCAACACGGATGGAAAGCGGTATAACTGTGATTCTTCAGGAGGCAATGGCAAGGCGGCGGCAGGTCAAAAATCTTGTTATACGCCGATGGTTTATGATTTAGACCCCAGGAGTTCATACGCTTTTGGCAAGTATTCTGGACCCAGCCTGAATGTGTGGGCAACAACTGGCTCTTATTAATTTCAGAATAAAATAAAGGCTGCCAAGATCCCCCCTCGGCAGCATTTCAAAACTATTTTTCTTCTCTTTGTTTTTTTATTTCCTCCATTTGTGTAACAGTTACCAATTGATACCCTTCATCTGTTAATTTGCGAATAATTTCATCGGCTGCATCCGCAGATGTGGAATAGATGTCATGGATCAGTATCGTTTTTCCGTCCCCCGCTTGGCTTAAAACGTGATTGACGACAGTTTTTTTATCACGGTATTTCCAATCTTCCGGATCAACATCCCATAAAGCGACTTTCATGTTAAAAGCGCTGCGCAGAGAATCATTTAAACCGCCATATGGAGGCCTTACGTGTGTCGGCCGGTAGCCGCTTATCTTTTCAATGATATTCTGTGTGTCATTGATCTGTTTCATCGCTTCTTGAACAGAAAGCCTTGTAAGAAGCGGATGGCTCCATGAATGGTTCCCGACCTCATGTCCTTCTTTCAGCGTTCTCTTTAAGGTTTCAGGATAATATTGAACCCTGTTTCCCAGCACAAAAAACGTAGCGTGCCCATTGTATTTCTTTAACGAATCCAAAATTTGATTGGTTGTCGCAGGATTCGGGCCATCATCAAAGGTTAAAGCAATAGCTTTTTGAGCGGGATCAATCGTTTCCTCTTTCGGCAGGGAAATGACTTCGTGTTTAGGTTTATTTTCCTTGATTTTATTCTTGTTTTTCTCTTTATTCAAATACTTTTCTTTCATCATATCTTTCAAAAGATCTTTTTTAATCGCGATGGATTGCTCACCGAGATATCCGGCTGCTACCTGATATTTATCAAAATAAATTTCCAGATAATCTTCCTTTACCGCAAAATGGCTGAAATTTTTCTGAGTCGGAGCCGTTCCTTCTTTTAACAGCTCATCATTGGCGGCAATTTCTTTTTCTTTCTTTAATTCTTGATAAGATATGTATGAAAGCTTATTCAGGTAATCTTTGTCTTTTTTAAAAATATCATTAAGCTTGATAAATTTTTGCTTATCAAAGTCAAAATTAAATGTCGTTTGAGTTGTTTCTCCATTCGCGCCGCCTAAATATTTATATTCATCGAACACGACTGCTACCGATTGCTTTGCGTAATGAACGATATTGTAATTTATATTTAATTCGCACCGCGTTTTCGTGCTTTCCTGATTTGCTTTTTTGTATTCCTGCTGAAACTTATGAAGTTCTTTTTCTGCATAACTCTTAAACTTCTCATCAATAACTTTATTTTTAAATACAGGATAGTTGACGGCATAGTTATACGTTTTTCCATCGTTAACGAGAGTAGCAATCTCTACATCGCCGTATGTTGAATCCATTTTTATCTTTTTCTTTTCATTGTCGTTTGAGATTTTATTTTGACAGTAACCAATGACGCCCGCCATTAATACAATCAGCAATAGCACATTGATCCACTTTATTCTGCTTGCAAACAAACCTTTCTCCTTCTTTCGTAATCATTTCGTTTTAAAATCCACAGATGATAAACTTTAGCCCTATATTCCTTTCTTTACATCAAGCGATCATCCTAACTTTTAAATTGACATCTAATTGTAACAATAAAGTAACATTCGTTTCCCATTTGTAATATTAAGAGTTTTAGCAGTTCTTGTCAAACATTTTTCATATGATTTGAAAAGAAAAATCCTTGAGAATCAGCCAAGATCCCGGGAAAAAAAGATGTACTTACACTATCTGGGAAAAAGGGAATATAGTAAACAGAATAAAAAAAACCAGGGAGGTTTTCCTCTTGAATTATCCTTATTATGAAGATTTTGAACAAATCGATTTTGCCGATGAAAGACAGCCTTATTATTATCCGCGCCCGAGACCGAGACCGCCATTTTATCCGCCTTACTACTATCCAAGACCAAGACCCTATTATCCATTTTATCCCCCTTATTACTACTATCCGAGACCTTACTATCCATGGCAATACGGATATGGATATGGCGGAAGGCCCTAAATTGGTTTAAGGCATAACAGAACACTTGTGACGAGAGGGCGCTTCATATTAAAATAAGGATGAACTCCATCCTTTTCCGCCCCGAATTATGGAGTGATTTTGTTATTTCAGAGGCAAAACAAAAAGAATTGCTTAAAAACATCGAAATCACGAGAGAAAAAATGATACTGTCAGCAGTCAAAAAAGGCCGGATTCATCCTGACACGATCAGGCTGAGCGAAGCATTAGATGTATTGCTGAATCAGTATCATGCAGATAGAAAGGGGGATTAGCCCCCTTTTTATGTTGTCTCAAACTTCTTCGGACTCCCTCTTTCCATATATTTCATTACCGGCGATAAGCACCCTGATTACTTACTTTAGATTCACTTTCTTTAGCTCACGCAAAGAAGCCAGACCTGATTCCTCTTGGCATAAATAGGCGAACACTCATATCCCAAAAACATAATATGTACTACACAAGTCTAGATATTGGAGGCTCTCATATGTATTCACACTTGAATTCGCATTGGCCTTATTCGTCTAAAAAAACCTCTTCCTCAGCATGGGGTTATCATCCGCAGGAATTTGCAGAAAGGCTCAGCAACCTGGAATATAAAATGGAACAATTACTTAAAATGAGCGAACAAAACAATCAATTGCTGCGTTCAATTGAAGAACAGCAAAACCGCGTATGCACAAACGGCGGCAGCGGCAGCGGCGGATCAGTCATTGTCCGAATGTAAGAGAAACACATCTGAATAAACCAAAAAAAGGCGGCTCACCGCCCTTTTTTATTGCGCTTTATTCCACTTTCACAGACAAAATATGAGGGATTGACTGAATCGTTTTAATGAGCTCTACTTTACCGCTTTTATTCTTGGCTTTCCCTTTTACCTCAACGGCATATATGATTTGATTCCCTGCTGTTTTGTTCTTTATTTCATAAGAAGATATTAAAATGCCCTTTGCTTCTATGTGCTCAAGAATTTTGTATATAGAATCTTTTTGGTCCGCATCAAAGCCGATGAATAAAGAATGCGTGGATATCGATTTGAACAAGACATTCAAAAGTTCAAGACCGATCAATGCCAGTATCGTCCCGCTGATTCCAATTACATACATTCCGGCGCCGATTGTCAGTCCTATTCCCGAAGTAGCCCAAATGCCGGCCGCCGTCGTAAGACCGCGAACAATATGCCTTTGTAAAATGATGGTTCCCGCACCTAAAAATCCGACCCCGCTTACGACTTGTGCAGCGACCCGGCTTGGATCCAAGGACGTATGTTCATTCTGAATGATATCGGAAAACCCATATTTAGATACAAGCATCATTAATGCACTGCCTACTGCAACTAAGAAATGCGTCCGCAAGCCGGCTTCTTTCGCTCTAAATTCTCTTTCTAAACCGATAAGTGCGCCTAAAAAGCCCGCAACCGCTAAGCGAATTACAAAATCAATGTCCATCCTGTCACTCCTTTCCATATCTAAATACCACAAAATTGCGGTTTATATACTACCGGGCAGAAATTAGAGTGTAAAACTGGAGACGGGACGAACAGACTGAGAATAGTTAGAAAAAACTTGTACAGACTCGTTCAAAAGAAGGCTCACTCTACTGTACGAAAAATAATACTCTCGTACCATCAGAATAACCGCTCATTTGATTCCCGACCCATGAACCGGCGCCTCGATTATCAGATGGGGTGACATACCGGATATCCGCCCCGGCCCCGCCTTCTTCACATACAGCCATCGGCCACTCATCCCGGTCATACCCCGGTTTCGTAGGAACCCCCTTTAAAGACTCCTCCCTGCCGCTCATCCGCCCCGGCCCTGTCAATCGTACATACATCTGAATGTCCGGCCGCTACCGCATCTTTAATGTGATCGCCGGTTTCAGGATAACGTGAAAATGGGAAGTAAAGAACCTGATCATACCGTGATGCGCCTTTGACATCCTGCGGAGCATACACTTCCGCACCCATCAATCCAAATAATATCGCTGCGGTCAGAAATAAGCTCGTGATCCATTTTTTCATCGTATACATTCAACCCCCATTTTGCACTTACAGTTAAATGTATGGCGGTTATTTACAGATTATTTAAATGATCTGTATGAATATTAAATGAGCAATGCGAAATTGAACGTTTACCCTACGGAGTTCGTCCAATCGATTTAACTCAAAAATGAATAACCTATCATAATTAAACAGAGAAAGGAGAATGAATATGAGTCATTTCTATGAAGATGATGAGGATCACTATTCAAAAGCAAAATCAGATAGCCATGCAAAAGCGAAGGCTTATGCTCAAAATGACAACGAATTAAAAAACGAAGATCGAAATACTAATATTGCAAAAGTCGAAAATAGCGGAAATTCAAAAGTGAATATTAAAGTTGATGTAGATACGAAAGCAACAAAAGTGCGTACTGAAGACGACCCTGATGAAGAATCAGCACAATCTCAAAACCAAAATAATTCAAATAATAATTCAAACCCATCGTAAAGACTCAGAACAATTGAATTTTAAAAAACCCTCAGCCTTTAAAGAAAATGGTGAAATCCATGGAAGACAAAGTTCATAACATAATGGAGTTTAATAAAAAAAGGCCCGAGATCGAAAAAGCCAACCCGGAAAATACTCATGTCAAAGGTTCCATCATAGAACACAGCGGAAATTCAGAAGCCAATGTTCACGTAAATATTCAAATTGATACAATGCCGATCGCATTCGCCATTTTGTGCTCCTCATTGGCTTCCAATCAAATATCAAAAGAAGAATTCGATTCCGCCTACCATCAACTATTAAATATGAATGCTGATTATATGAGCCAAAAAAACGCAGGCGATCCATCTCACGTGAAACTCATTGATCAGCAGGTTTGGGAGAAGTAATATCTTCTCTCTTTTACATAGAGACTTTATGGAAATCAGCCTTTTGTAACTTTGTAATGTAGTTAGCTATTCTGATAGAAAAAAAAGAATAGACCCGTCTATTTAGACGAGTCTAATAATTTCTGTGCATGAGTTTGAATGGGCGCACTCTTTTTTCGTTCCCAGCAGCTATTGATTTAATGGTGTTCCCTGACACCCCGTGCTTTTTGGCAAGCTCCTTGTATTTTGACGTAATATGTTTTTCTGCCATTTACATTCACCGTTGCCTCCTATTGTATTGTGTTTGTTTTGGAGAGAAACCACCCGCACTCTAGCCGTTAACACCAATTTCCCATCCTGTTATTTACCATAATTTGTATAACTTCTTTTCTATATACTTATCAATATCTCTAAAATACGCTGCCGCAGACAATGATTGCCCCGATTAAAGCAAGATTCGCTTTCATATCCGGCCTGTAATCGTCAGGAAGTATGTCGAGAATCCGTATCCCATCAACAGAAGCAATATTCTTAGTGCCAACAAATCCCCCTAGCTTAATTAGTCGTTCACAAAAAGTTAACATAAATTTACATGGACAAATTTTACAAATCATGTAATGATACAGTTGTATCAAAAAAAATAAAGGGAGTGTTTAAGAATGAAAAAAATGAAAAAAGTTTTAACTGGTTCCGCATTGTCCCTTGCTATGCTTGTTTCTGCAGCCCCTGCTTTAGCCGCAAGCCCAATTACAGCGGGAGTTGAAAAACAAACTGAAGTATCTACACAAGCTGTCAAAAAAACTATTGAAATTCCTGGTTATTCTTCTCGCTGGTCTATTCCTAATACAACAGTGTTTATGGGATCAACATTCTATTTAAAGGATGCTCGGCAAGAAAGCAACGGAACTTGGACGGGAATATTTGAAGGTTGGTATAACGGTTAATAAGATGTGAAGGGTCAATAGCCCTTCACTTTTTTATATTTTTGGATGCCAGCCGATTTAGCAGCAAGCTCAATGCCCCCTATTCCACTTCTATGAGTCTTTCTTTTAACAGATACCGCAGAAATAGCAGCAGAAATAACTATCCGCTCCGCTTCTTAAACACTCTCTGTAACATGGAGAATTAGGGCGCCCATATACATAGTGGGAGCTTCCTGGATAAATCCATGGATAAGAATTATATTGTTGCCGCTGATACAAATGGAAAGACGGGTAATAATACAACATTTTCAACTCCTTTTGGGTTTCCAATATTATACTTACCCACACTCTTTTTAGGTGATTGTCTCTTGCATAATTGGGTGGTTACCTAATAAATGGGTAAAAAAAGTGGAATTTTATTCCGCAAAGTCGGGGCCTTAGAACCATCACAAAATCTTCCCTAAGACGTTTTATAAGATAATCTCTCCTTGTGGCCACCCCCATACTAAGCCGGCTGAGCACCTCGTATTTTCTCAAAGGTTCATAGAGGTGGACGGCTCGTCCATCCTCCATGCGAAACAGCAAATACCAACACCGCTTCCTTTTACACATTAGGCTGCTCCGTGTTCGCCCTCATCCTGGTTGTCTTCCTCTTTTCATCGCTTGAAGGCAAATCGTATTCACTACTTTCATCCAGAGGAATAGATGGTTTTTCTTTTTCCATAGGCTCAGCTTCTGAAAGCTTGATCCTGTTTCCAATCCCACCAAGCTTCAGCGAGTGGAGCAACTTTTTTTCTGCATTCGTTAATGAGGCCCACAATGGCTCCTGATGACCTATTGAGCTCATTAGCAAGCTTTCGGTATGATTCCCCTTCATTGCGGCGTTTCGGTGAAAACCGGGTATTTCAGCGTAAAATACGGAACAGCCGCAGACACTAACCAGTACTACCTATGGTCTAAAAAACGAGTGAAATTGTTCCAAGATAGCAAGCGGAAACAACAGAAACTTGACGAGACATTTAGCCCATTGAAAGTTTACATGTGTGGTACTGGTTGATCAAACAAAAAGAACACTCTTTACTTGGGAAGTCCCGAGTCAGAATGTTTTTTTTTAATCATGTTTTTTATAGAGCCTTTTAAGCAAAATGAATTGGTATGCTCCGAAAATTAAAGTTAGAATGATCACTGCTGTAATTACTTGTTCAGCCGGTAAAATAAAATAAACAAGAACAAAAGAGAGCAAAAGTACAACGTAGCCAATATTAAAGGCCTTTTTAAATGTCATTTAACTCCCTCCTTTCTACAATCATATATGATCATTGACCACATAACGTTTGTTCGATTTCGAGTTAAAAAGGGAATGTTTGTTCTCGTATTATTTACTCAGAGGAGGAGGCAATCGGGATGAATGACTTTAAGCGGTAAGTATACCGGATCATTTTTAACATGAACCACTTCGGAAAAAATCCCTCTTTGGATGAATTGAAGAAAAAAAACGGGAAGGATGAACGCGCTATACGAGAAGCAGTTAAGAATCTCATGAGGCAGCGTTTATTAAAATGAGATAAGAGATAGAATAAATGAATTGTTTAAAAACCCCACCTTAAAAAGTTGGGGTTTAACAAGGTAATACTCACTTAGATATTAATAGCTTTTTCGGCTACATAGAAAGTTCCAGAATCATTCATAGCAGCATGCGCCTTTTCCACATTTAATAAACCTGTAAAAAGAATACCAATTAAAGCGGAACTGATTAAAAATTTCTTCATTATATAGCCTCCGTAACCTTAAGTATTTGTGTTTGGGCATGTATAGTTCTCTTTAAGAAGCTTCTTCCCTCTGCATAATTTCTTTGCTCATAATGAAAGTCACCTAATTTTTCTGTTAATTCTGCAAAATCAGACCACAGGCGTTTCTTTTCCAAATAGTCTAAGCTTCGATATACTTCTGTTTCATTATATTCTTCATATAATGAATTAATGATCTTTAATTTCGCCATGTATTCTTCTTCATTAGAATCTTCAGCCCTATTTAAAGCTGTTTCATAAAAGAAACGTGCTTCCTTCGGTTTGTTGCTTTGGTAAAGTACATTTGCCATCATATATAATGACCTAACACCATACACTGTATCAAGATGTTCTTTCATGTCTATTGCTTTTTTGAAGTGCTCTTCAGCTGCACTTAGGTTTTGAGCCCTTAAATAAACTAAGCCTAAATTATGAAAGATCACTCCAATGATCCTTTTTGCTTTTTTCTCATTCATTCCCTCAGCGACGCTTAAAGCTTCCCGGTAATATGATTCTGCCTCTGTCAGCCGGTACATATCGTACATATTAGCTCCAAACATCATATTGCATCCGATTACTTTCACCTTATATAACTGATTCTTTTCAAACAAATGCTTAGCTTTTTTCAAATGATTCAGGGAAACAAAATGCTGATCAATTTGATAGTAGGCATCCGCTATTTTGTAATGAAATTCAGCTTGTTCCATTTCATCTGAAACAGCAGTCAATTCTCTCTCAGCTTTACGATAATAACTTATTGCTTCAACGTATTCTTTATGATCAAATTCATACATCCCTCGGAAAAATAATGAGTAATATTTTAAAAGGCCTGTAAGTCTTTTTTGCGGTTTTTCTATTTTTTCAAGTAGTTCATCCACTGTGGGACGATCCCGATATCTGTCTTCTGGCTCTAATGAGTCTAACATCAATTGATGACGGAAACACATCAGGGAATAATAAACAAGTAAATCCTGATCCTCTTCCATCTCCTCTATTTCTTGCTCCACTTCCGCCTTTAAAATCTCTGCATCTGGAACACTGAACTGCCGAATCATTTTATACCATTCATTGATTTTGACCCCCACTTGAGACGACGGTAAAACTTGATCCATACATATCCCTCCCTCTAATGTCTATTTTTGTAATATTATAACTTTTCCTACAATAATCGCAAACGAAAAAAAACCGCAATCATTTTGCGGCTATTTCGCATGCAGCTATTTATACTCAATTCTAAAGAATCATTTATGTTAAAAAAACCATGTTATTGATCATGTTTCTTTTCACCATGGTAAAATTCAGTCAAAAAAATTCATTAGGAAAGGATATAATTATGAGAGTTTTTGAAGCAGATACTCTTCTTTCTGCCGCAAAGCAACGTGCAACCGAATACAAAGAATTGCGCAGCCAAATGACGAATCTGAAAATTGCATTTCTAACGAGAATTACCGGGTTTTGGAATATTCCGGCTTATCCGATGCCTACATAGAAGAATCCTTCTTAGAACACGAGCTGGCTAACGCCTACACAAAATCTAAATCCATCATGTCTGAACAGAAAAAAGCCATGAAAGACATATTGAATGATATTGACGATATCCTCCCGCTTGATCTGTTTTCAACAGAAGACTTCAAAGACGAGCTCGGCGATGCGAATGATAAGCGGAAAAAAACAGTCCAAAAACTAGGCATTGTAGACGAAGCGCTTTTGACAGAATATTCACAGTCGGAAATCAACGAGCAATTTATCAAGTCGGACTTTCAAAAGTTAGAGGAATCCACAGGTAAAGGAAAAAATGCTACGCCAATTCATTATAATGCCAAAGCATACCGTGAAAGTGACATACATAAGAAAAAGGGCGAAATTGAAAAGCACACAGAAGCCTATTTAGCTATCAAAAAAAAAGAAGAAGCAAAAGAACGTGAAATCAAGAACCTGAAGAAGAAACTTGCAGCTGGTGTGATGACCCGGATGAATATTTAGAAATTGCCAAGCAGATCGGATATGAGAACCTTACACCCGCTCAGAAGCATTACGTTAAATACTCTAACAATAATTCTTTTGTATTATTCCATAAACGTTGCTGCTTAAAAACATCTTTTCCTGGATATATCGGATCAATCTTTGCTCCTGTTCCAACATTAAAGTATCCTCCTGTGACTCTTTCGTATTCAGGATCAAACGCTAAACGAATAATGATATCAGCCCCTCTTTTTGGATTACCGACATTAATTAATTTTAAAAATTTACCTAATACAGTAGATAGACGAAGGTCTCTGCCAAGTCCAGTATTATTAAAACCAGGATTAATAGCATTGGCAATGACCTTGGTACCAGAAAACTGCCGTGCTAGTTCACCAGTAAACATAATATTTAGAAGTTTTGTTTTTCCATAAATTTTAGATGATCCCCTTACTGTAAATGGAGATATGTCCGTCAAATCATATGGTAACTTCAAATCTCCATGATTTCGGGAGGCTTCTGAAGCAACATTAATAATTTTGGCATTCTCTGCTTTTACCAGAGAATCTTTTAACGTATTTGTAAGTAGCCAAGGTGCTAGATAGTTTACCGCAATCATCTCAGAAAATCCTTCAGAGGTAACGCACTGCTCGAACCTATGGAGTCCAGCATTGTGGATGAGTATATCAATTTTTGAATAATTCTGTTTTATCTCTAATCCCATACGGCGTACATCTTTCATTATCGATAAATCACCAAAATAGAAGTCAACGTCCGTCTCTGGCGAAGCTTCTTTAATTAACTTTTCAGTTTCTTCAGCTCGTTCTTTGTTACGGGCAGTCAACACTAAACGTGCTCCACGTTTTGCCATTTCAATTGCGGCAATCTGACCGATACCACTGGTAGCTCCAGTCATTATAATTAATGGACACTTAGACATGATCTATTCTCCTTTTATTAACTTGACATAGTATAAACAACTTAATATAGTTGACATATATCAATTATATTAAGTTTTTTGTTTGATATATGTCAAATATTTTTTTGCGTTAAGAAGGAGAAATAATGGATGTTAATAATTTTGACTTAAGAAAAAATCTAGAGTTAGCTCTTGGTGAACAGCTCAATGCGTTAATTAGCGAAGCACATGCACTTAACGTCAGAACTGCATCTGCATTTGATGAAACTATGCATGCAGCAGCCTTTGTGGTGGTTCGTTGGTTATATTCTCATGGTCCTACTAATGCCACGAATTTAGCTGAATCAACTGCTATGGACCGCAGCTCTATCAGTAGACTTATTAGGCAATTGAAAAACCAAGGATATGTAAAGAGCGAAAGAGATCCTAAAGACCGTCGAGGAGTACTGTTATCCTTAACTGAACTAGGTCGTGAAAAAACCATGAAAGCACTAAAAGAAAAAGAATCGATTTTTTATGAACGTATTTCACGTTTAACTGATACAGAATTAAAAGCATATATTGAAATGCTAAAAAAACTAACGATCCAAAGCCCATAACAGTTCCTTTTTTGATGGGGTGCTGTATAGAGACAACAACATGGGTCCATTAAAACTCCCTTCTCTCGAATAAACCACAAAGGGAGTTCTTAACGGAGATAGCTTGGCTAGTATTGAACGACATAGCGAAAAACCTTTTAGATTAATAGATAGTTATGACGCAAACGGTAAAAGAGGAAACCGTACTCTTTTACAACATCTGTTAAGTATTCAAATCACTTAAACAATCACATCCTCCCAGCATGAGGCCATAAAAAAATAGACAAAGTAGTCTTCATATTGTTGATTTTATAGATGATTTATCTAAAAATGGGCTAAAAAAGATGGAAAGCTTGGCGGATTAGGAGATCAAACAATCAAAGATATAAAAGACGATCCTAGGCAGGGATTGAGCTCACCTGAAGCTGAGGATAAAGAAATGAACTTTCTTCAATCGGAAGAAGCAGCTGAATGTATGCGCTCGAACAACTAGTGATATTTATGACCATTGTTCCGAGAAACTCGAAAACAGTACAGTAAAACACTTTAATCATTTCGATCCTAGAAACCTAGGACAGAAACAGAGTTGATTTTTCGCTTCAAAATCAGCTCAAAAAACAGTTTCGTCCCCAAGTTCTCCGTTGATAAAAGAACGTTTGTTCGCATGTAATTTGTTCAAGGAGATGATCGGAATGAGTCAAGGAATTTACGACAAGAGATGGGAACAAAAGTTCATATTGCCTGAGCAAAGGGCTGCCCTTTTAAACAGAAAGAGAGAAGTCCAGAAGATCGAAAAACCCATTCTTGATGAATACCAACTGGAATAAATGACACGCACCATTTGTGAAGCGATGGAGTTTAATTCTGTTCTGGCCATCAGCGTATATAGAGACGGTTTTATTGAAGAAGTAACAGGACATGTTCATTACATAGATGAAGTAAAACAGAGACTACATGTAAAGGATTTAATAAGAGATACATGATTGCATTCGATTCTCTTTTATCCGTTGGTACATATGAAGTTGGGAGCTGATCAAATGACTGATTTCGAGCGAAAATTATATCAAAATCTTTGTTAATATGCGGCTGTACGGAAAGAATCCGACTCTTCCCGAACTGAAAAGAAAGACCGGAAAAAGCGAATAGGAAATACGGGATGCCACAAAAAGCCTAATCCGCAAAGGAACTCTTTCATTGGATAAAGAAAAGAAAATATGGATTATTTAAAAAGCCCAACTCATATGAGTTGGGCTTTTTTGGGCGAGGGTATTACTTTTACCCTTCCTCTATTAAACTGATCTATCATACTATTTTTTGGTAAAAACAAAAGAATAATATCCATCAGATTCTCCAGTTTTCAACTTAATTGCTGATCTTCCGTAGGCTGATTTGCTACTGATTTTACCATGCATTGTAGAATACTGCGTTAAGGTACCTGTAGACTTTCTTTTGTATGGTTTAAAAGCTATATAACCTGATTGACCTTTTTTTATTGTAAAGGAATATGTACTAGAACTAGATTTTGCTGACGTAAAATTAAAACTAGCACCATAGTTTATAGCTTTAATTTCTGATGAAGCATTAACACTGTAAGACTTAGATATAGTAGCTTGCCATTGTTTATCTACTCTACACGATGATGAAGTACACTTAATTGATGCTGAAACTTTAATAGGATTTCCATAATATTTAGTGGCTGATTTTTCTTTATAACTCCAAGTTCTAATATCAACGTCAGCATAGGCATTAAATTCTGGCTCGTCATTATTTTCCTCAGAAACAACAAACTCATTCTCTAAATCTTCGTTTTCTGTTGTATTAGTCGCTTTTTCATATTCCTCTTTCGAAACAGGTACAAGACCATTTTCTGTCGCTTTGAATGGTGCAATTACTGCATTTTGTTCCTCATCATAAAATTTTTCAACATTTGGATCAGATAGATTGATAGTATTTTGCTCGGCTGCAAATCCTTTCGTAGGATTTCCAAAAATCATCAAACATACCACGCAAACAGTAATCAAAAACGCAACTTTCTTTTTCATATACACCCTCCTTATTTTTACGACACATTAAAATATTACCAAAGGAGGGTAGTTTTGTAAATAAGATGTGATTAATTTATACTAGGAATTAACAAATAATATATTCCTGATTTCTTATCCACATGAGGAGTTACATTATTATCTGTCTGAGTTTCAATTTTTAGATTTTTTGTTTTGTTAAATCCAGCATATAATTTATACTTTTTACCTGAATACGACTTTACATCACCTGAAATATCAGTCTTATTATTCTTACTATCAAGTACTATATCATTCCCGTTCTTTAACCATGTCACTTTTTTATCTTTCCATGCCAATGTTCCTGTTCCTATACCCATTTGTTTATTTTTTTTAAATGTATATATCACAACTTTTTCATTGTCAATTTCCTTTGTTTCATCTATAAAGTCAGTAATATAAGGTGATTCTTGTTTAGCATACTGTAAAGCTTCCTGTTCAGTATTAAATTTTTTCGCTGAATCGGGAGTTTCATTATTCTTAATAAAATAAAAGCCAACTATGAAAATAATAGAGATGGCCAATAAACAAATGATGATCTTTTTCCCTTTCATAACAATAGTCCTCCAATTTAGAAAATATGTTAGTTATTAGTATAACAATTTTAGAGTAATAAAATAAAGATCTTATTAATTTAATTTCAAAATAGTCAGTCATTAACTCTCGTTAATTAAGTGCATTCTTAAAGCATTAGTTAAAAGACCCTCTCATAGAGAGGGTCTTTTTTCACTTCAATAAAGATTCAAGTTTTGCTTTCGTTTATTTTACTGTTGCGCCTGTGTGCTTCGCAACATAGATGTTTACCTTTCCGAACTGGTCCGTCTTGATCGTGTAAACGTCCGTTTGTGGATTACCGAGAACCCTGTATTTCAGGCCGCCGAATTTCTTAGGACGCAATAAGCTACATTCGTCCCCTTTGACCGGCGCCTTGTTTGTCGGATAGATGCGCCATGAATCGGCCGAAGCCGGAAGGTAAACGTATTTCTTACCGCTGGATGACGGCTTAGAAGAGCCGGATGATCCATCAGCTTTAGCACTTGGCCGACTTTGATTTTATTCGAATTCTTAATATTATTCCATTTCTGAAGGTTTGCCACACTTACCCCATGCTCTTTTGCAATTGTGGAAAGAGTATCGCCTTTTTTGACTGTGTAAGTGCTCCTGCTGCTTTTTTAGATGTTGTCTTTCCTCCTAACGCCTTTAACTCTACTTCAATGGCAGCCTTAACCTCGTCCCATCGTCCTTCTGATAAAATACGGTGAGGGCAGTATTTGCCGTTCCAATCTTGATGCTTCCGAACACGATCAATGCCCCAGCCTCGTTTTTTTAGTAACTGCACCACAAACTTGATGGCTCTTTTCTCTGCCGCCTTGTATCGCGCGCCTCCTGACTTGCTGTAGCAGATTACAACACTGATAGACTTACGGTTCCCGGTGCCGTTCGTGCCGTCTCCTGTGTGCCATGCGTTGCGATTTTAGGGATACCCTGCCTTACCTCTTTATCATCAACAGCAAAGTGAAACTCGTTGAACTGTTGTTTCCGATCATGTAGCTGACCTCGTTAACAGCAGAAGCATCATTGTAAGTGGTATCTCTTTATTAATAGAATGTATCTTCTTTAAACACTGAATGATTGTAACACTACTTTATGTTCGGCTATTAGATTGTATTTATTCAGTATATCAATAAGTTTCTGTTCCATTACTAAATTGCCGTTATTATCTTCTCTGGAATTTGCCCATAGAACATCTGAAATGCATGAGAGTCATATTAAAAACTATATTGTGCCATCAATAGGTCATAGGAGATTAGATCAAATTAAAACAATGCATATTGTTGACTTTATGGATTCACTTGAAAAAGACGGAATTCGAAAAGACGGCAAATCAGGAGGTTTATCGAGTTCAACTAGGTACGACGTATTCAAAGTTCTGAAAGCATGGAAACTAATCAAAGTAGATCCAACTGAAGATTTAGATCCCTTGAAACCAAAGAAATGCAATTTTATGATTCAGAAGCAGCTAAGGAATGCATTGAAGCTCTTTATCAGATTGATATAATGTGGAGATTGTATTTTTTGGGCGCAATGATTGGCGGTCTAAGAAGAGCAGAAGGATTAGCCTTTGAATGGCATTTAGATGTTGATTGGAATGCAGGAGGTTTTTATGTAAATCGTTCAATCCCAAAAACAATTGATGGAAAACCACTTATCAAGGATCCTAAATCAAAAAAATCCAAGCGCTTTGTAAAGATGCCTGATTGGTATATGGATGAGCTTGAGAAGTACTATAGAATGTGGAAAAAAGAGAAACTAAGATTAGGTGATGCTTGGGAAGGTGGAGAACATCAATACATTTTCCATAGTGGGAAAGGTAAGCCCTATTATTACACAACCCCCACTACAAAATGGTCCAAGTTCACTAAAAAGTATGAGCTGAAAAAAATATGACTTCATGAGTTGCGTCATACAATGGTTACTTTAATAATTGAAGCTGGTGCAAATTATAGAGCGATTCAAGAACGAGTCGGTCACGCCAGTTATCGAACTACATTCGATATATATGGCCATATAACAAAAAAATTAGCTGATGTGACAGCTGAACTTTTCAACAATTTTGCCCCTAAAAAGAGATACTGTCAATGAATTTCGAAGCCAAGAAATCAAGTTCGCCAACAGTTTGCCAACAACTTGCGAATTTGATAAACCGGCTTTATTAAAGCAAAGTAAAAAACCCTTGCTGCGCAAGGGTTTAAGCTATGATTCCGACTGGGCTCGAACCAGCGACCTCTACCCTGTCAAGGTAGCGCTCTCCCAGCTGAGCTACGGAATCATGGTATGTATGTGTTGCTGGGTATGTTGGTTATCTTACTGACAAGTTCTATTATATGTGCTAATGTGCTTTCCGTCAATATCTTTTTTATAAAAACTTTATCTTCTCTTGCTCTGCTGTCTTTTCACACTTATAATTATTTTAATTTTCAAATAAATAGGGGTGGTTGAGTGAATTCTTTTATTTCTTCTGACGATGTTTGGGTGCTATGGGGATTTATCGCGGTGTGGGCCGCAGTTAGTATCTATTTCGAACAGCGCTTTAAATGGGCTTCTGCTATTTCCGGAGCAATATTGGCGCTTGTCGGGGCGATGTTATTTACGAATATCGGGGTGCTCCCTGTTGAATCCCCTGTGTATGATTCGGTGTGGGCATATGTTGTGCCGCTTGCGATTCCTCTTTTGCTGTTTCAGATCAATGTGCGTCAGATTTTTAGCGAAAGCAGGCGTTTGCTGTTTATCTTTCTGGTAAGCGCGGGGGGAACGGTGCTTGGCAGCATTGCGGCTTTTTTTCTTTTGAAAAATCATATTCCTTTTCTTGATAAAATCGGCGGTATGCTCAGCGCTTCTTATATCGGCGGAGGAATTAATTTTGCGGCGATGGCTGCGAAGTTTGAGACGCCGGGTGAATATGTTTCGGCGACTGTGGTGGCTGACAATTTCATGATGGCGTTGCTGTTTTTTATATTAATCAGCATTCCCGCTCTGAAGTGGTTTCAAATACATTATGATATGCCGTTTGAAGACAAAGTAAAGGCGGAAGGAAACGGAGAAAATAGTGCGGAAAGCTATTGGAAACGGAAAAGTATTTCCTTAAAGGATATTGCGGTTAATATGGGCGCTGCTTTTGCGCTTGTCGCAGTGAGCGTTAAGATTGCTGGTTTTTTTAAGAGTGTTTTTTCTCATCCCCTTTTGACCGGGACGTTTGGCGATCAGTATCTTGTGCTTACGACTTTGACCGTCCTTGTGATTTTTCTTTTCCCTCGCTTTTTTGAAAAGCTCAATGGGTCTCAGGAGCTGGGAACCTATTTCATTTATTTGTTTTTTGTGGTGATAGGTATTCCTGCCGACCTCCGTTTAATTGTGACCAATGCGCCGCTTATTCTATTATTTGTGTTCCTCATTGCGATCAGTAATTTAATCGTTTCTCTCCTTGTCGGAAAACTGTTCCGCGTCCGCCTTGAGGAAATTCTGCTTGCCGTGAACGCCACAGTAGGCGGCCCCACGACAGCTGCGGCGATGGCGATAGCAAAGGGATGGCGGGAACTTGTCGCGCCGATTATGCTGGTCGGAACGCTTGGCTACTTAATCGGCAACTATGTCGGTACTTTTATGGGAAATTGGTTTTCTTCCTTTTTATAAGAAGGATTTTCTGAGATTTTCTTAAAATGATAAAAAACTAATGCTATAGAGATAACGAAGAGATCATATGGCATGATAAAAGAAAATACCATTTATATAAGGCCCTTACCGATAGACGATGCTGAAGGAAACCTGAAGTTACAAAGCGAGAATCGAGATTTCTTTGAACTGTTTTCAATGACTCGCGCTTGCGATTTTTATACGATCGAAGTACAAAGGAAGAGAATCGAACAATATAGGCAAAAACTGAAAAAAGACCAAGAATATCATTATAGAAAGAAGCCGAGTGTCCCCGGCTTCTTTTTTACCGCGCAGCTACAGGCACTATTTCTTTCAGCGCTTGTTCGAAATCGCGTTCTAAATCATCTGCATTTTCGACTCCCACACTGAGCCGCAATAATCCGTCAGTGATACCGCGTTTTTCACGTTCTTCCTTAGGCATCGCCGCATGGGACATCGTCGCCGGGTATGACAAAATGGATTCCACTGCGCCGAGACTGACAGCAAAGACCGGGAGTGATACGTTTTCCACCAATTTTTTGACGGCCTCTTTGCTTTCAAGCTCAAATGAAAGTACGGCGCCCGCTCCGCTTGATTGGCTTTTATGGATAGCGGCTCCCGGATGATCAGACAGCCCTGGGTAATACACACGTTTTACGGCCGGATGCTGCTGGAAATATTCCGCAAGCCGCAGTGCCGTCTGGCTTGCTTTTTCTAACCGGACCTGCAATGTTTTTAAACCGCGCAGTACGAGCCAGCAATCTTGCACGCCAAGGACAGCGCCGAATGCGTTTTGCAGTTTATACAATTCGTGCCCCAGTTCTTTATCTTTAACAGCTGCAAGCCCGGATAAAACATCGCTGTGTCCGCTCAAAAACTTTGTGGCGCTGTGAAGCACGATGTCTACCCCGAGATCAAGCGGTCTCTGCAATGCCGGTGTCATAAACGTGTTATCCAAGTATGTCAGACAGCCATTCTCCTTCGCCAGCTTGACGACTTCTTTAATGTCGGTAACGCCAAGCGTCGGGTTTGACGGGGTTTCCATGTAAATGACTTTAGTATTTGGCTGAATGTTCCGGGCGATTTCATTTACATCGGTCATATCGACAAAGGTATGCTCAATCCCAAAGCGGGTCAAAACCTCTGTCACCATACGGAATGTTCCGCCATACACATCTTCTGTCACTAATACATGGTCACCCTGTGAAAGCAGCAAGAAAGCCGTTGAAATGGCGGCCATCCCCGAACTGAAGGCAAACCCTCTCGTTCCGCCTTCTAAAGCCGCAATCGTTTCCTCAAGAGCCGTTCTAGTCGGCGTGCCTGAGCGGCTGTAATCAAATGCGCCAAACTCTTCAAACGATGATTGGTGAAAAGTTGAGGCATGCTGGATCGGCACACTGACTGCCCCTGTTGCTCCGTCTGTTTTAAATGGGTTGTGGACGAGCTGGGTTTCCAGCGTCCAAGTATGATTACTCAAATGAAACAGCTCCCTCTTTGACCTGACGTAGCGCCTGTTTTAAGTCTAGTTTTAAATCTTCGGCGTGCTCAATACCGACTGAAAAGCGAAGCAAACGATTGCAGACGCCGTTTGCGATTCGGATGTCTTCCGGAATATCCATATGGGTTTGGGTCGCGGGGTATGTAATAAAGCTTTCTACCCCGCCAAGGCTCTCCGCAAAACAAATCGTCTGCAAAGCTTTTAAAAACGGATTCACCCATTCTTCTTTCTGCAAACGGAATGACAGCATACCGCCTTTGCCCGGATACAGCACATCGGCGATTTCATCTTGCTCTTCCAAAAATGCCGCAAGCTCCTGCGCATTTTCTTGGTGCTGGCGCATTCTGAGGCCCAGCGTCTTCATTCCCCTCATTAAAAGCCAGGAATCAAATGGCGGAAGAACGGCGCCAATCGCATTTTGGTGCTGAAACATTTCCTCACCAAGCTCCTCATCTTTCACGACGACAAGACCGGCAAGCAAATCATTATGCCCTCCCAAATACTTCGTCGCACTGTGAATGATAATATCTGCCCCAAGTTCCAAGGGACGCTGCAAAATCGGCGTGTAAAATGTATTGTCCACAATGAGAAGCAAGCCTAACTCATTGGTAATCCGGGCGATGAATTCGATATCAGCTTCCTGCATCAGCGGATTTGTCGGCGTTTCCACGAACACCGCTTTTGTGTTTTTCGTTATTTTTGAGCGTAAACAGTCTTCGTCTGTGAAATCATCGTAGAGGAAGCTCAATCCGTATTTTCTCCATTCATTTTCAAACAGACGGTATGTGCCGCCGTACAAGTCTGAGGAGACAATCAGTTCATCACCACTTTTGAATAAGGCCATAATCGTTTGGATGGCGGCCATGCCTGAACTGAAAGCAAACCCTCTTGCGCCGTTCTCTAGGCTTGCGATCGCATCTTCGACAAGCTGGCGTGTCGGATTTTTCGTCCGGACATAATCAAATCCGGTCGATTCGCCGATGCCTTTGTGACGGTAGGCCGTTGATAAATAAATCGGCGGGTTTACAGTTCCCGTCGTTTCTTCGCTGCGGTTTCCGATTTGGGCTAATTTCGTTTCAATATGCTCTGACATAGAACAAACACCATCCCTTTTCAAAATAAAAAACCCCCTTGCTTCATAAGAAGAAGGGGTTTTACACTTCCTCTTATCTTCCAAGCACAAAAATCGCTTGCTGGATTTAGCACCTTGGCACTTCGCCTTTCTTGGCAAAGCAAACCGGTTGCTGAGGTTTCAAAGGGCCAGTCCCTCCACCTCTCACGATAAGAATGTCTCTAAATTTTCTGATTGTTTTATATTAGCGTAATTCATTTTATATTTCAACAGTTTTTTAGATCTGCTGGTGAATCGGCTGCAAACACTCACAGAAGATGTTCTAAAGAGAGAAATTTCTAACAATTCGTGGTACAATAAAGGATACATAACATATATGAAGACTTTAGATGGCCTGGAGGAATTTATTGTGGCACCAAAAACCGGAGTAATTCATGAAAAGAAGCTTTTTTCAGAAGAGCTTGGCGGAGAAATGACAATACTGGTCTATTTGCCATCAGTCTACTCCCCTCTTTATAAGTATCACCTTATTATCGCCCAGGACGGTCATGATTATTTTAGGCTGGGCAGAATCGGCCGTCAGGTGGAAGATCTTCTCTCAAAAAGAGAGATTGACCGCAGCATCATCATCGGCGTTCCTTATCAGAACGTCAAAGAACGCAGGGAAATGTATCATCCGGAAGGCTCTAAATTTGCAAGCTATAAGCGGTTTATCGCAAATGAACTGATCCCTTATGCTGACAGCGAATATCCTACGTACGAGGTTGGGTACGGCCGAACGCTGATCGGTGATTCTCTCGGAGCCACTGTTTCCTTAATGACAGCTCTTGATTACCCGAATATGTTCGGCAACGTGATTATGCAATCGCCGTACGTTGACCATCATGTACTGGAGGCTGTGAGCCGGTCAGATGATATGAAGAATATCTCGATTTATCATCAAATCGGCGAAAAGGAAACAGACGTCCATACAACAGACGGACAAATTTTAGATTTTACAGCACCGAATTTGGAGCTCAAACAGCTAATTGAACAAAAACAGTCGGAATATTATTATGAAACGTTTGACGGAGATCATAAATGGACCTACTGGCAGCCGTTAATTACTCCGGCGCTGAAAAAAATGCTGTAAGTCATCCAATCGCTTGCTATACTCATTATGATCAAACAATTCAGGGAGGTAATATCATGAAATACGGAATTGTTTTATTTCCATCAAAAAAACTGCAGGATCTTGCAAACTCTTACAGAAAGCGCTATGACCCAAGCTATGCACTTATCCCGCCTCACCTAACACTCAGACCCCCGTTTGAATCTTCTGAGCAAGAAGCATCTCAGGTGGTGTCGCAATTAAGACAAATTGCAAAGGAATCACACCCGATTGTTTTAAAATTAACAAAATACAGCTCTTTTGCTCCTGTGAATAACGTGATTTATATTAAAGCTGAGCCGACAGACGAATTAAAAGAGCTGAATGAACAATTATACAGCGGTGTTTTAGCCGCAGAACCGGAATACAGCTTTGTCCCGCATGTGACAGTCGCCCAAGATCTTTCAGACGATGAGCATTCCGACGTACTGGGACAGTTAAAAATGCAAGAAGTATCCCATGAAGAAGTAATCGACCGCTTTCACTTAATGTACCAGCTAGAAAACGGATCATGGACTGTATATGAAACATTTTTGTTAGGCGGAGGAGAATAAGAGACTTGGAAGCAGTTATCGCAAAAAATGAAGAACAAATGAAAGATGCATTTTATGTAAGAAAAGAAGTCTTTGTCAAAGAACAAAACGTACCAGTTGAAGAAGAAATTGATGAGCTCGAAAACGAATCAGAGCATATCGTGGTGTATGACGAAGGACAGCCAGTCGGTGCCGGAAGATGGCGCCTTAAAAAGGGGCTCGGCAAATTAGAGCGGATTTGTGTCTTAAAAAGCCACCGCTCAGCCGGTGTCGGAGTCATCATTATGGAGGCGCTGGAAAAAGCGGCAGAAGCCCGCGGCGTGTCCGGTTTTATTTTAAACGCACAGACTCAGGCAGTGCCGTTTTATGAAAAACAGGGATACAAGGTCTCGTCGAAAGAGGAATTTCTCGATGCCGGCATTCCCCATTTGCAAATGATTAAATATAGATCTTTTTAATCTTTCTATATGTATAATCACTCAAATTAAATAAACGTTTAGTTGGAAAAGCAATATGGACAAAGCTGTTTGCATAACATAAGGCCCTATCATTAGGGCCTATGTCTTTTTTATAAATTTATACTTTATTAATAGAAATAGTATTACATACTATTTCTACATTTAAAGGAGGCATTAAAATTTCACATTTTAATAAGTCCTTCCCTTCGCTCTGAACCTCTGAAATTCCAACATCCTGAAGAAAATAAGGAATTTGTGATTTAGTCATATCTTTTAGGGGATTTATTCTATCGTCAGCAGTGGTGACAAATGAGAATTTTGAACAACCAGTAAAAGATAATTTCACATTATAGTTCGTGTCTTCAAAAGTCATTGTTATTTCATCACCGAAAAAACGGGATTCTAATTGTAGTACCCTTGCATCCCAATAATTTAAACCTTCAATATCGCTTTGAATTTGCTCAGCTTTCATAATTAATTACCTCACTTCTTGTATGGAATATGAGCATCTGGGCTTTTTCTATCGACTATTCTCAAATTTTTATCAAGTGGATTACCATTTTTATCAAATAAATGAACATGGTCGTACTTTGTCATTTTATCAGGAGGATCAATTCTCATTCGGATATTTCCACTAGTATCTCTAACATGAACAAAACCATTGTGTTCTGTGTATTTCCATTCAGTAGGTAGAGAATCTAAAATTTCCTTTTTAGACATATTAGGGATATTTTCGGCAATGATTTTCCCTCCAAATTTCCCAGCTTCCTCAGCAGTTTTCGCACCTTTCTGAAATTGTTTTTCGATTTTTTCTGCTTTTTCCATATTTTTAACTGCTTTACCTGCAACCTTCACATATCCAGATCCAACTACACTAACTCCAGAAAGAAGCCTGTCAACGGAAGATATTTTCTTATCTGTTATTAAGTCTTCTCCTCTAATAACATCACCTGCCGCTTTTAAGTTAGATACTACAGGCAAAACATCGAAAAATAGCGATAAGGCGGTTGTATTAACATTTGACTTCTTCTGATAAGATATCACATCAACGTTTAATTGATTCAGTTTTTTTTCTTTGTGTTTTAATTCCTTTGATTTTTTATTAAGATCTTTAAAAGTATCTGTTTTTCCATCTTTAACAGTATAATAATAATAATTAGTATTCGTTGAAAATTTATCTAAATTATTTAAAGCATTTGAGGTTTTATCCATGGCTTTTGAAGTCTTACTAATAGCACTATTTACTTCAGTAACACCACTAACAGCTTGGTTAATTCCCTTATTCATTTTATTCATTGCTTGAATAGCACCATTAAGATTTGTGTTTATGTCTTTATTGGCTTTATCTAGCTCTTTGTTTGTTTCTTTAAGATAGCTAAAATTTAATTTATTTAACTGGTCTAATTCTTTTCCCGCTTTTTTAAGTTGTTTGTTTGATTCTGCAATTCCTTTACTTACCTCGTTACAGTCTTTTTGTAACTCATTCATACTTTTACTTATGTTTTTATTCGTTTTATCTAAATTTTTATTAACTTTATTTAGATCATTATTCATTTTAGTTAATTTAGCATTATATGCTTTCATATCGCTTACAGTTTCGTCAAGAAACCGATCAAGCTCTAGTATAAAATTATAAAACTTAATGTAAATATTAACAGCATTATTTATTGTAGAAACAGCCTTAGGTACAACTACATTCTTCATTTCTTTATTTAATTTGTTTATCTTGCTATTTATAGTTTTTTGCAAACTTTCTTTTCTGAGTTTTGCTAAATAACTGTTAGAATTACTAATTTTGTTATAATCACTCAAAAGTGTTAAGACTACTTGAAGTTCTTTCTGTATTCTTATAACTTTATCTCCATCAGTTTCTTTTGATACAGCATACACTTTTTCTGGTTTTATGTAATTTGGTAAATTAATCGTAGATATAACAAAAATAATTAATAATGCACTAATAAATCTTTTCAAGCGTATTCCTCCGGCCTTTTACTATTTCTTAAAATATTAAATTGATTTGGAATTATGTAAAATTACTAAATCACACCGCCTTTTTTAATATTATTCCAGTAATTTTTATACCATGAATATATTTCTTTTTCAACAATATATATATCAAAAGACTCTTATTTAACTTTTTATCGGTTAATTTTATGTAATATTCTGCAATAAAAAATCTCCGAAATGGTATCGGAGATTTTTTATTTATATTCATTAATAAAGTTTCCCTTTTCAAATCTTTTTTCGTTCTTATAAAGTAACCGCTTACGTTTCGCTTTGTTCACTCTTTTTTCTGCCGCAGATTGATTTTCCTGCTGTTTTTCAAGTTCCTTGTATACCCGCTGAAACGGGACATAGCTGATCTTTTCTGTTCCGGCATAATCCTGTTTATGGCCTATTGTGCGATTTGCATACTGAGCATATTGGTGATTTTGGATTGGACCAGCATATATCATATGATACCCTCCCCTTTGCTCTCTTTTTCCCTTAAACTTACTTTTTGAAACGCTATTCTTTTGTTATGATATTCTTTGTCTGCAAATACATGAACACCTTTAGTGGGAGGACCCCTTTTTGAAATGTGCCCGACTGAATGATCGAACAATACATTTACATACATATTCGAGAGAACATTACCAATTCCTCTATGAAGAAGCGGTAAAAGGACATTTATTTTGCGCCCATTGCGGAAGGCCTGTCATCATGCGGCTCGATATTCTTCAGGAACCTGAATTTCTCCACCGTGAAAAAGGAGATTTCTCAGCTTGCGAAGAGGCTTGCCATTCAACACCCCGCAAACAGGAAGCAAAAAAGGAAGATTACGAGGAATCCGGCGTTTTCCGTTTACCTAAAGGCAAAGCCATTTCAGCCGATAAATCTCCCGTCCTGACAGAATGGCAGCCGCCAAGAAAAATAAAGCCCGGCACGCCTTTTCTAAAAAAACCGGAAGCACAGCACTTGTCTCTTTTTCCAACGATCGGTTTAAACACTGATCAGCTTCAGGCTGTAACGGAAACGGAAGGTCCGCTGCTTGTGCTTGCCGGTGCGGGGAGCGGAAAAACACGCGTGCTGACCGCCCGCGCCGCCCATATGATTGAACACCTTGGCGTATCGCCGGAGAACATGCTGCTTGTGACCTTTACGACAAAAGCAGTCGCCGAAATGAAAGAACGGATGGCTAATGAATACGGACTGGCGCCCCAACATGTAGGAAGGCTTGTCACCGGAACGTTCCACAGCTTATTTTATAAGATTCTCTATCATTATGATTCTTCCAAATGGAACGGAGACCATCTGCTGAAAATGGAATGGCAAAAGGAGCAGTATATAAAAAAAGCGCTTTATGAAGAAGGGGCAGACGAAAAAGAGTTTCCCGTCGATCAAGCAATCCAGCAGATCGGCTATTGGAAAAACTCTTATTTGCCTGGAGAACGCATTCCTTTAAAGGATGAATGGGAAAAACAAGTCTACCGGCTGTACGAGCATTACGAACGGCAGAAAAAAGAACATGGCCAATTTGATTTTGATGATATGGCGTCCGCGTGCTATGAACTGTTTCAATTGCGGCCTGATATTCTCGAACATTACCAGACTCGCTTCACTTATATTTTAATAGATGAGTTCCAAGACATAAATCCGGTGCAATATAAAATCATGCAAATGCTCGCCAGCCCAGAACAAAATCTGTGCTGTGTCGGAGATGATGATCAGTCAATTTACGCGTTTCGCGGAAGCAGCCCTTCTTTTATCCTCGACTTTCAGAAGGATTATCCCGGGGCAAAGACCGTTTACTTAACGGCCAATTACAGATCGACTCATCCGATTGTCTCAAGCGCTGATCTTGTGGTGAAGAAAAATAAAAAGCGGTATGTGAAAACGTTAGAAGCCACCCGTGACGATGTGCAGCACCCGGTATTGTTTTATCCTTATGACGAAGAGGAAGAAGCGACTATGGTCGTGTCCGATATAAAAGAAAAAATTCAAAACGGCGCGCGTCCGGAAGACTTCGCGGTTCTTTACCGGACAAACAGCGGCGGGCGGGCCATTTACGAACGGCTTCATCAATCATCAGTTCCATATACAGCGGATCGCGGCGTTCAATCCTTTTACAGCAGAAGAATCGTCCGCCAAATTCTGGCTTACTTATATGTCAGCCAGAACGAAGATGATACAGAAGCCATCAAACATCTGCTTCCCGCACTGTTTTTAAAACAGTCAGCCTTAAATACGCTAAAGGCTCTCTCGATTACGGAAGATTGCTCGATGGTCAAAGCTCTGACAAAGCTTCCGGACCTCAAGCCCTTCCAGCTGAATAAAATCAAAAAAATCGTGCCGTTTTTCGCCAGCCTTCGCACCATGAAACCGGTAGAAGCCATCACGTTTGCTGAAGGTAAGATGGGCTTTTCCGAGTATTTAAAAAAACGCGGCAACGAAGGAAACAAGCTGGAAAAAGGGTCGGATGACCTCCGGGATGTAAAGGTTGTCGCCAAGAAATTTAAGACCATACCTGACTTTCTCGCTCATGTCGATCATATGCGCGCTGCTGAAAAAAACAAAACAGCAGAAAACGGCGTCCAGCTTATGACCGTTCACCGTTCCAAAGGATTAGAATTCAAAACGGTCTATGTACTAGGAGCGGTAGACGGCTCGATTCCGCACGATTTCTCGCTTGAAACGGCGAGAAAAGGAGACGAAACCGCTCTTGAAGAAGAAAGAAGACTGCTTTACGTTGCGATGACCCGGGCAGAACAGCATTTGTATATTTCCTGTCCGGCAAATCGACGGGGAAAAACCGCTCACCGCTCCAGATTTTTGCAGCCGCTTATGCAGCTGAACAAACGATCGTCCTTACACAAATAAAATGGAAATCAGCCTGACAGGCCATCTGTCAGGCTTTTTCAAATAAAGAAGGCCCGCCATTTGAAACAGCAGGACCCAGGGTTGCTTATTTATTGTTAAGCATTTTTGAAATCGTGCCAAAATCAAGCTTTTCTTTTCCGCTCGTAATGGACTCAACGATCTTATCTTCTAACTCTTTCGGCACGCGTTTGTTCGCAAGCTGCGATACACGCTTAATCACGCTTCTGACTGTATTCTCGTCTTTAAAATTGGCGTTTTGCAAAGAGCCGGCAAGATTCATGACATCGTTCATATTCACGCCTGTTTTCTTTTCAATATTCTTAAAAAATTGATTATCCATCATGTGCCTCCTTTTGTTGGAGTAATACATTATTGTATGAGCGCCGCACGATAGTGTGCTTTTTCCATCGCGAGAAAATTGCAGTCCGCCCACAAGTTTTTTGATTCACATGAATGATTTACACAAGGTAAGGAAGCACGGGGCAAGTTCCCGTACTTCCTCTAGTTAGATCATATTAACCAAAAAAAGATGCGCCTACGATAATAAGAAGAATGAACAATACGACCACAAGAACGAATGTGGAACCGTATCCGCCTCCAGAATATCCTCCAGCGTAACCTCCGCCGCTATAGCAGCCTCCGCCGTATCCGTATCCGAAACCCATAATTAAGCACCTCCTTTACTCTCTATACACTATGTGACTCAAATCATTTGGCTTGGATAAATGCATAGGGCGCTTGCGGATTTATGGATGTTTTGGAAATTCTGCATGTTTCTTCAGCCGGGCTTCCGTCTCTTCCGCAAACGTTTCGATCTCTTGTTCAAAGGTCATACCGGCTTGATCAAATCGGGCTAATTCCTTCTCAATATTTCGGATCTTTTTGTCATGCTCCCTTTGCTTTTCATCATGCGGCCGGTATTTTCCATTTATATACGCTTCAAATTCGCTCACTGTATCCCCCCTGTTCATGATGTATGCAAAGGGGAGCGAACTTGTTTCTAAAAAAACAAAAAACCGGACATCTCCGGTTTCTCCGCCAGGCTACTGAGGCTTTTTCTTGCCGCCGCATCCGCAGCCTTTCTTTTTTATTTTTTTAGAATAAGGTTGTTGATTGGTTGAACCTTGATATGGAGATTTTTGGGAAGGTTTGCTTAGTTGGCTCATAGTGAATCCTTCCTTTCATTATGTCATATATGCTAATTTATGCTTTTTTTGTTTAAAAGTTTCTGGTGGGTTCGCCTTATTCTTGCAGCCACTTCGAAACAAGAGTTTCAATGATTCCGGCAAGACCGGCGATGGCCAACAGTAAAATCAGCCACTGAGCGATAGCCGGGATAAGCGCCTGGCACACGATTAAAAATCCGGCGCACCACACACCCGTACACCAATAACAGCTGAGCAATTCTCCTATAAACGCCCTTACGCCTGTTCCTTTGATGACAATATACGTCTCGACATTCCCGTCTGCATCTGTTTCCTCCTTCTCTTCATAAAAAAGGCTTCTGAGAGGCGCCATGATGGTGTCGAATACGAAAAGCCGCGCCAGGCGAAACACTGCAAACGAAAGAAGAATAAAAGAAAGCCAATTGATAACCACTGATTCACTCCTTTTTTAAACATGACCTCTTTTACATATATGCCAAAACCCTGATCCTCATGAATCGCATCTTGTCCGGTAAAAAAATGGGTGCGGATTGGTTGTTTTTCTTATTCCCCTCTGCACTTGATCTGCATTATATAAAGTATGGATAAGAAAGGAGTGAAGGTTATGTCGTTTGAAGAAAAAGCTGAATCACTGCATCCTCAAATATTTGATCAATTATCCAACGAATTCGAGCAGCAAATCGAAGTGATTGATTGTGAAAATATCACCATTGATACAACACATATAACGGCCGCTCTTTCCATACAAGCTTCGGTTACTACAATGATTATCCTAGCGACACAACTGATGATCGCCGATCAGGACGCAGCTGACGGAGTGGTAAGTGAAATCCTCATCCTGGATGATTGTCAGATCAAAAAAAGAACGGTCATTCAAGTCATCAACAGCCGAAATATCAGGATCACTCTGGCAGCAGACGATATCATGGCCTTTGTACAAATTCTACTTCAATTATTAAATATACTTTTCATTGAACTAGGCATCCTTTAACCCTTTCTTTTCACATACTTTAAAGTTGAGGTGAAAACAATTGGCAGATAACGAAAAGTTCAAAGAAGAGCTCGCTAAGCTTCCAGAAGTAGACCCGATGATGAAAATGCTTGTCAGCAATATCTTTAAAAAACACGGCGTTACGAAGGATAAATTAAAAGAAGTATCAGATGAAGAAAAAGAAATGCTTCTGGCATTAGTGAAAGACATGCAGGCAAAGTCCGATGCTTTCCTTGAAAGCCAGAGAAAGAAAAAGGAACAGGAAAAAGAACAAGAACAGCCAAAAAACCAAAAGCCGCAAAGCCGCAGAGAACAATTAATCGAACAGCTCCGGCAGAGACGCCAAAATCCTGATAAATAATCAAAAATAGTGTTATTCACTAGGGTATATGCCTGAGTCAAAGTAAGAGGCTGGCTCATTTAATAATAGTAAAAGAAAAGGAGGAATAGATATGGAAAGCAGACCATATTCTTGGGTTGCACTTGATCCTGACTGCGACCATCCGCTAGACGACAAAGAAGAAAAGAAAGATAGAAAATGTAATTGCGATATTTGCTGCAATGGTAATGGGTTTGGCGACAACAATGCTTTCATCGACCAAGATCTAGCTCAGGCAAATCTCAACAAACAAGTCTCCGATGAGACAATTATTATTAGAGATTCTTGTGACATCAACGTTTCATCTACAGACGTTCAAGCGGTAACATCAGTTGTCACAGCGCTTAATGCTGCTGTTGTTACAGCTACTCTCACATCAATTGCAGACGGAGTAATTGCCGAATTAGTCGCACAAGATTTATTGCAGCTTACAGCTAATAAACAAGTAAACCGACAAAAACTTCTTATCGAATGCTCCCGCGGCGTAAATGTCACAACAGTAGATGCTGACATCGCAGTGCTTATCTCTACAGCAACAAACACTCTCTTAGCCATCCTAGTCATCACGCTCATCCTCTAAGACCTAAAAGCAGAGCTAAAAATGCTCTGCTTTTTCTTATTTTCCTGCATATATTAATTTATAGACGGATACCCACACCAAGTGGGGCTCGCGTACATATGTTGTTAAAGACTAAAGTCAAATACCCTATAAGAAGGAGCTGAAATCCATGAGCTGCGGAAAACACCATGGCCGACATGAAAACTGTGTATGCGAAGCGGTTGAAAAGATTTTAGCAGAGCAGGAGGCAGTTGAAGAACAGTGTCCCACTGGCTGCTATACCAATCTTTTAAGCCCGAACATTGCTGGAAAAGACTCAATTCCGTTTCTTGTGTACGATAAAAAAGGCGGATTGTTCTCCACATTTGGAAACGTCGGAGGATTTGTGGATGATATGCAATGCTTCGAATCCATTTTCTTCCGAGTTGAAAAATTATGCGACTGCTGTGCGACACTCTCTATTTTACGGCCTGTCGATGTAAACTGTGACACACTCAGCGTGTGCCACCCTTGTGATCCAGATTTCTTCGGTCTTGAGAAAACAAACTTTTGTATCGAAGTTGATCTAAGCTGCTTCTGCGCGATTCAATGTCTGTCTCCGGAATTAGTTGACCGGACATCGCCAAGCAAGGACAAAAAGCATCATCATCATGGATAAACACTGATTTTGCATGAAAAGAAATCCCCTTCCAAGCTTTGATTACGGATGCAAAATCATTCAGCTGCTCTCTTTATGAGCAGCTGACTCTCCATTATTTTTGCCAGTCATTTAAAACTTTAAGGCAGGAGGGATAATATGAGCCAGAAATCATCAAGCTGTGTGCGTGAAGCGGTTGAGAATATCGAGGATCTCCAAAGCGCAGTAAAAGAAGAATGCCCGACAGGCTGCTATTCAAAGCTTTTGTCTCCATCCTATACATTAGGCGATACTGTACCATTCGCAATATTCACTTCAAAATCAAAACCTTTCGTTGCGTTCGGGAATGTCGGCGAACTGGATAACGGACCTTGTTTCAATACCGCATTCTTCAGAGTAGAAAAAGTCCATGACGGCTGTGCCACGCTAAGCCTATTAATCGCATTTGACGAACATAAACACATTTTAGATTTCACAGATAAAGATACGGTTTGCGACGTGTTCCGTCTGGAAAAAACAAACTTTTGCGTAGAAGTTGATCTAGATTGCTTCTGTGCAATCAATTGTTTAAACCCAAGACTTCTTAATCGCACTCACTAAAGACAGACATCCTTTCCCAGATAAAAAAAAAGCCTGCAGAAACCTGCAGGCTTTTTCTTTCATCTAAATAAGCTGCCGGAGGTAATCCAGACAGCCATAACCCATCTTATCAAAATCCAAGCGGATGCAAAGAGGTGATGTCATCAATTACCAGCTCTGTCGGCGCGCCGTTTCCGGTCGTGCGAAGAAGGACGGAATTATTTCTTCTTCCGACGATCACCCCTCTGTATGTTTTTCCATTCGCTTCAATCAGGCAAAGAGCTCTTGGCATATTGTGCGGAAGCTTTGTTAAAAAGTCAATTTTTTCAATAATGGACATTTTGCTCATCGGTTTTTTCACTCTTCTTGGAGGTGTTTGTTTTTCCTCCGCTTCCGCATTATGGACGGCTTCCGGTTCTTTTTCGGGCTTCTTCACTTCGGCAGCCGGCTCTTTCTCGTTTTTTTGACGATCTTCAGTTTCTTCTTGTTGCTGTGCCGATTCCGATTGCTGCGCCTCTTGGTGCTGCGCGGTTTCCTCATGCTGCTGTGCTTCCTGCTGCTGCAACGTCTCCTCATGCTTCCGTGCTTCCTGCTGCTGCAACGTCCCCTCATGCTGCTGTGCTTCTTGCTGCTGCACCGCTCCTTTTTCTTGCTGGATATCTTTTTTCAGAGATTCTTCATGCCTCTTTTCAGCCGTTTCCGGCTTTTTCCGCTCTTCCGGCGGAGCCGTTTTGACCTTTCGCTTGATCACAATTTCCTGCATAGAAGATCTTGTTTCTGAGTAATTGGGCTGAACAATATACATGAGCGGTTTTATATCCGCGTCTCTGTTTTTATTTGACATCTTCATCCCTCCGATTCTGTCATATCCTATCTATATGACAGAATGTTAAAAATCAGAAGAAAGAAAAAAGCAATCCCAATTGGGACTGCCTTTGAATATTTTACTTAGCGTGCGGTAATATGGAAACCTGAATCAACGTGAAGGTTTTCACCAGTGATGCCTCTGGACATATCGCTGAATAAGAATGCAGCTGTATCTCCAACCTCTTCAGGCGTTGTCGTGCGGCGGAGCGGCGCACGCTCTTCGATGTCTTTTAAGATTGAATTGAAGTCGCTGATGCCTTTAGCAGACAATGTTCTGATCGGGCCAGCTGAAATACTGTTTACACGAATATTTTCTTTACCTAAATCAGCAGCTAAATATTTTACGCTTGCGTCTAAAGAAGCTTTCGCCACTCCCATGACGTTGTAATTCGGCATAACGAGTTCTCCGCCAAGGTAAGTCAATGTCACAATGCTTCCGCCTTCTGCCATGATCGGACGAGCGGCTTTGACGACAGCTGTCAATGAATATGAGCTGATATTATGCGCCAAAAGGAAGCCGTCACGATTCGTATTTAAATATTCGCCGACAAGCTCTTCTTTGTTCGCAAAAGCGATACAATGCGCGATACCGTGGATAACGCCGACCTGCTCTTTAATGCTTGCAAAACATGTTTCGATTTCCTCATCGTTTGTTACGTCACAAGGAAGTATAATTGAATCGTTTCGTTCTAATGTCCCTGCCAATTCATTCACTGACTTCTCCAAGCGTTCACCCGCATAAGTGAAAATCAGTCGTGCGCCAGCTTCGTGTAAAGAACGTGCGATTCCCCAGGCGATACTGCGTTTATTGGCAACTCCCATTACGACGATGTTGCGGCCTTCCAGTGAAAAATTCATATGTATAAAGCCTCCTATATTCATGTCAATACATAGTATTAGTACCTGATCTTAATATTCATCATATCATAACGAAGGGCAGAATAAAAGAACTGAAAAAAGGCACATAAAGAGATCACCTTTCAAAAGGTGATCCCTAATCAGCTGTATTTAAGCTGTTTCTTTTAAATGCAAAATGATTTGTCGGACCATGGCCTGCTCCAATTCCAAGCGTATGTTCCACCGCTTCACGAACAAAGTTTGCCGCGACTTCAAAAGCCGCATGAATCCCGTGTCCTTTGGCGGTTTGAGCCGTTAAAGCAGCGGCAAAGGTACAGCCTGTTCCATGGGTGTGCTTCGTATTAACATATGGATGGCTGATTTGTGTAAACGTTTTTCCATCATAAAGTAGGTCAATGATCGTTTCATCTTTCGGCTGGTGTCCGCCTTTAATAATGACATGCTGCGCCCCAAGCTCGATACATTTTTCAGCGGCCCTTTTCCGGTCATCCATCGTGTGGATTTGAATTCCTGTCAGCGCCTCTGCTTCAGGCACATTTGGCGTGATCGCATAACTTCTGGGGACCAGAAGCTCCTTCAGCGTGGCAACTGATTCATCGCGTAATAATGAGGCACCGCCTTTTGCAATCATTACCGGGTCAACAATCAGCCGATCCAATTGATACTGATCGATTTTCCTCGCAACTTCTTCAATCATTTCCGCGCTCCACAGCATTCCCGTCTTGATTGCATCTGGTCTTAAATCTTCTGCGACTGCGTCAATTTGCCGGCCGAGCGCTTCTACAGACAGCGGATATACTCCATGAACACCTAATGTATTCTGGGCCGTCACCGCAGTAATAGCTGACATGCCGTATACATCCAGCTCCTGGAAGGTTTTTAAATCCGCCTGAATACCTGCGCCGCCTCCCGAGTCAGAGCCGGCGATGGTCAATGCTTTACTGATACTCATAAAATAACTCCTTTCACATTACCCGATCCACTTATGATAAAGGGATTTAGCTTTGGTAATATCATTTGTCCCGTGTATAAACGCTCTTCCGTCCTGAAACAACACCATCTTCATGTCATGTGAGCGGCATGAAATTAAATATGGGTTCGCCGTCACTTCAAGCCCTGCCTGTCTCAGCCGCACAGCAAGCGATTCAAGATCAGGCTGTTTGGCAAGTCCTGACCTGATTTGCACGGTGTCCCTGCCGCACAACACAGCCGCTTTTGTTTGATTTTCATAGGATAAAAACGGAAAATCTTTTGTGCCGCAGCTCGGGCAGGAAGCATTAACGAGACTTGCTGCGTTTATCTCAGACCGCTCATTCTTCCACAAATCAAAAGACCGAATCATCGGTTCAGTCCGTTCACCCGTCAAAAGTTTAAGCGCGTCTGTCACCTGATAGACAGCGACCTGCAGGACGGCGGGACTGATGATGCCGGCTGTATCACACGTTAATCCTCCTAAAGGAAGTTTGTCGAGCAAACAATGAAGACAAGGCGTAACACCAGGCAAAACAGTAAAGGTTAGTCCGTAGCTGCCGACGCATGCGCCGTAAAGAAAAGGAATCCCCATTTTCACAGCGGCATCATTAACGATCAGGCGGGTTTCAAAATTGTCGGCGGCATCCACAATCACGGACGCTCCTTCGATCAGCTCAGAAACATTTTCAGCAGTGACATCCATGACAATCCCTTTGACATGTACGTCGCTATTAATGGAACGAAGCCGCTTTTCAGCAGCAGCGGCTTTCGGCATTTCCTTTTTCACATCGTCCTCTGTATATAGCTGCTGGCGCTGTAAATTGCTCCATTCCACATAATCTCTGTCAGCGATCGTCACAGACCCGACTCCCGCCCTGACAAGCATTTCAGCACTGGCTGTGCCAAGCGCGCCGCCGCCGATAACCACCGCACGCGCTTCCCTCAGCTTTTCTTGGCCTGAGGGGCCGATCGGAGCGAACAGCTCCTGTCTGGAATACCTGCCCGTCATACAGGAAGACCTTCTCCCGGGCTGCTCGCCGTTCCGTAATGTTTCACCGGAATTCGGCCCGCTTCATAGGAAAGGCGGCCCGCTTCCACTGCGAGCTTCATGGCGCGCGCCATCTTAACGGGATCATTTGCCCCGGATACAGCGGTATTTAACAAGACACCGTCCGCCCCCAATTCCATTGCATGCGCTGCATCTTTAGGAGAGCCGATTCCCGCATCAACAATGACCGGCACCTTAGCCTGTTCAATGATAAATGACAGATTCAAAGGATTAACGATTCCCTGGCCTGACCCTATCGGTGAAGCACCCGGCATAATAGCATGAACGCCAAGCTCTTCAAGCTTTCTGGCCAAGACGACATCATCAGACGTATAAGGCAGAACGATGAATCCCTCTTCCAAAAGCTGTTCAGACGCTTTTAAAGTCTCAACCGGATCCGGCAGCAAGGAACGGCTGCACCCGATTACTTCCACTTTAATCATGTCGCAAAGACCTGATGCTTTCGCAAGTCTTGCAATTCTGACCGCTTCTTCCGCGGTACTTGCTCCCGCTGTGTTTGGAAGCAGTGTATATTTGGATAAATCAAGCTGTTCCAGAAAATTCGGCTGGGACGCTTCAAAAATATTCATTCTCCTGACAGCAAAAGTTAAAATATCAGACGCAGAAACGTGTACCGCTTCCTTTTGAATTTCAAATGTTGGATATTTCCCTGTTCCCAATAGTAATCTTGAAGAAAATTGCTTTCCGCCAATTGTTAGCATTTCTCATCCGCCTCCTACAAAATGGACAATTTCTATAACATCCCGATCACAGAGATTAATATGCCGATAGTTCTCTTTATCAATGATTTCTTTATTTCTCTCCACAATAACAATTTTATTTTCAAGCTGGTAGAACGCGAGTAAATCTTGGATAGTGCCGGTGTCCTTGTCCCATTCCACTTGTTTTCCATTCAGCTGAAGCATCATGCCTGAACCGCCTCCTTGCGATCAATTCTAAACGCGTCTATCCATTTTTGATTGACCTTTCTGTCCATGACCAAATCGCAAATTACTTCACCAGTAGCCGGAGCCAGCAAAATTCCGTTTCTGAAGTGGCCTGCGGCAAATAGAATCCTGCTATCCTCCGGGTGCCTGCCGATATAAGGTTTGCCGTCTCCAGTTCCCGGCCGCAGACCAGCCCAAAAACGGTCTACCTTCATATATTGGATAGCCGGCAGCATTGTTTTTGCTTTCTGCATAATGGATTCAAGTCCGCCAAGTTCCGGCTTATCACTCCAATCCCCCGGTTTCATTGTCGCCCCCACGACCAATCTGCCGCTTTTTCTCGGAACGATATAGCAATGGTCATGATAAAGTGTTTTCGTAAGCGGAAAATCGTCATTCCAGACAGAAAGGCACTCTCCCTTAACAGGGAAAAACGCTTGGTTCAGACCGAGCTGCTTAAAAAACTGCCCGCTCCATACCCCGCTCGCCACGACAACATGATCCGCATAGACTTCACCGGCCGTCGTTGTGATGCAGACGGCATCTCCGTCCCGCTTTATTTCCGTAACGGATGTGTGTTCATACAACTCAGTCCCTGAAAGCCTTGCCGCTTTGGCGTAAGCCTTGCATACGTAAAAAGGCTCAACATGGACATCAGCTTTAATCAGACTGGCTCCGGCAATCTCTTTTGACGTATACGGCTCATTCTCCAGCACTTCTTCTTTTGTATGCCAGCTGACGGAGTCTAAATCGTCCATCTGCCGTAAACGAGCGACGTCTTCTTCTGAAAACGCCAGCTTATACATTCCGCCGTTGTGCCGTCTGATATCAATGCCTGACCGTTCGTTCAGCTCGGCTCCAAGCGCCTGATATAAACGCTGGCTGTACATGGCAAAATCAAAAAACGCATCCCGCGCCTCGCACTCGGCGTGAGCTCCAAGCATTCCCGCAGCTGCGCTCGTTGTTTTTCCGCCGATTGTTCCGCTCTCAAACAAAGCCGTTTTTTGCTTTTCTTTTGACAAATGATAAGCGATGGCTGAACCAATGATCCCGCCGCCGATGATGACTGTATCATAGTGCCTTTTCATACTTGTTCTCCTTTAGCTTGCGGGAATAGCTTCTGGAGGCTTCCAAAGGATCCGGCGCTGAAAATATTCCGGACATGACAGCAATCCCCGCAGGATCGGCTTGTCTCACTTCGGGTATCCTGGAGGGCGTTATACCTCCTAATGCAATCACCGGTATCGCAAGCGTTTGTTTTATTTCTGTCAAGAGCTGTACACCCCTGCCTTCTAAACCTTGTTTGCATTCCGTTTCAAATACATGCCCGAACAGCACGTAATCCGCATCTTCACGTTCTGCTTGAACGGCTTCTTCAAGCGAATGAACAGACCGTCCGATATGAAGATGGGGAAACCTCGCTCTCACCCGTTTTGCCGAAAAACTATGGCCCGGCAGCTGAACACGATGAATATTGGCAAAGAGCGCAATATCCACCCGATCATTCACAATCAGCTTTTGCTTCTCAACACCGCCTTGATAAATAAGCTCAAGCAGCTTCAGGATATCATCAGCCGATTTTGACCGTTCTCTGATATGAATGAAATCAACCTCATCTTTAACGGCAATGATCGAAGCCGCAAGATGTTCAACACGCTGGCAATTATCAGTTATCGCGTGCAGCTCCAAGTTTCTCCACCTCTTTTGCGGCGCTGTTCGACCAGCCTTCTTTCCGGTAGGCCATTCCCCAAAATTGGTACTCGTAATAGCTGGAAATGACAAAATTCTCTTTCATTTTGGCGCGGACTTCCTCCGTGCTGCTTTCCGCTAATTCATCTAATCTGTTAATCTGTTCTTCCACCTGCTGTTTAAACCAGTCGCCGCCATAGGTATTTATCCATTTTTCATAAATCGGATGACCCGGATCACATTCAAGCAGCCTCTCGCCCACTTCATAATAAAGCCAATAGCATGGCAAAAGAGCAGCCAAAATTTCCGCAAAGTTCCCGCTCATCACCGAACGGTACATATGAGATGTATAAGAATACGCAGTAGGAGACGGCTTAAACTCCTCACGCTCTTTTTCACTGATTTCCAAAAGCTCTGTAAATTCACGGTGCAGCGCCATTTCCGCTTCATATGTGCCTTGCGCGTGGCTTGCCATTCGCCCCGTCGTAAAAAGATCCTTGGCATATGCAGCACCGAACGACTGGACCTTTGCAAAATGCGTTAAGTAATAAGAGTCTTGAAGAACATAATATTTAAACCGGTCAATCGGGAGGCTCCCGTCACCAATTCCCTGCACAAACGGATGGACAAAGCTTCCATCCCACCATTCTGCTGCTGCCTGACGACACTCTTGCGAAAACTTCATCATGTCATTCCCCCAGTCTGAAAAATAAAAAAACCACTTTCCCGGAAGGAAAAGTGGTTTGGAATTTGCATAGATAAAATAACCCAAATACCGCTCCACTTCCCTACGCAGGTTTTAACCTGTTCAAGTTATGAGGGTCTAAAAGTCTCACTTTTATCTCAGCCCTTTTGAAGGGCACCCCTAGTGGTCATACAATTATATTTTAATTTTTACTGCACCTCTATATTAACATGAATCCATTTTTGGTCAAGGTTTATCCTTCCAGTGTTCTTTTCATTTCCGTCACATACTTACGTGATCCGGTCACGATCAGACGGTCACCTGATTGAAGCCTTGTATCTCCATGGGGAACAATGCTGTCCACTCCTCTGAAAATCCTGACAAAAATGACATCTCCCGTTAGAGGGAATTCACGCAAAATGACACCATCGTATTTGCTGTTTTCCATATTAATTTGGTACAGCGAAGATTCCTGGTTTGTGAGCAACTTCATAACACCCGGAGCTTCGATAAGCGCACGCAGCAGTGTCTTAGTAGAAAGCAAAATTGAAAATGTATTGATGCCTTCCTCCTTTAATTCAGCTTCATGTTCAACTGAGCCGACGCTTGCGATTACCCGTTCCGTTCCTTTTTCTTTGGCGTAAAGAGCAATATCAGCATTTACATCTTCATTACCTGTCGCCACCACGAGGACATCCGTCTCAAATATCCCATGTGACTCAAGGGTTTCACGCTCATAATCAGAAATGGTTTCCACGCTGAAAACAGAGTCTGACAGCTTTTCTTCCGCATTTTCCTGATATACGTGGACCACCCTGACTTCATACTCTTCCTCAGGTAATTCCAATGTTACCGGCAGCGTCATCTGATTGGCGCCAATAAACGTAATGGTCTTTTTCTCCTCCGGCTCCTCTTCTCTTTTAAACAATTTCTTAAAGCCGACAGGCGTTATAATGCTTGCAATGACAGCAACCAAAGTCAGCGCCCCAGACATATTCGGGCTGATGATATGCAGGCGTTCTCCAATCGTCGCAGCCGCAATGACAAGAGAAAGCGTAGACGTCAATAAAAAGCCCGATGCCCATACCGTCCTGTTGTCATACCATTTTTTCAAGTAAAGGACAGGAAGGATTTTGCTCAATAGCAGCGCGATTAAGAGAAGCGGAATCATGATTAAAATCAATGGGTCCTGAAAAAGCGACCAAATGTCTAATTTAACACCGACCATCACGAAGAAAATCGGAATCAAAAAGCCGTAGCCGAAGGAATCCAGCTGCTGCACCAGCTCTTTGTTCGGCGAAAGCAGAGAAACAAGCACACCGGCTAAAAATGCGCCGAGAATATTTTCAGCTCCAAGTGATTCAGACAATGCGACGAGGACGATAATCAACGTAAAAATCGCACGTGTGCCGATTTGGATCGTTCCTTTTGACATCGACTCCACGAAAGAACGGTGCTTAAAGATTCGCCCGAAGAAATAAAGTACAACTCCGGCTGCAAACAAAATCATTAAGAGCCACATGTTACCATTATCGTTCCCGTACAAAGAAGCAAAAACAGCGAGAAGAATCATAGTAACCAAGTCAGCAATGACAGCCACAAGCAAAATGATCTGCCCGATATTTGAATTCATAATCCGCTCTTCTTTTAAAGTCGGCACAACAACGCCTAAAGAAATGGTTGATATAATCAGCGTCATTAAAAAGGCGTTATCAATAAACCCGGCCAGCACAAATGCGTACGACAGCGCCAAAGATAAAACAAAGATGCCGAGAAAGATGACAGACGCTGTTTTAAATGTATTCGGTGCCTCCTTGCCGTTCGGGAGAAATTGTTTTTTCTTGCCTTTCTCAAAAGACGAAAAATCAATTTCCAGCCCGCTTAAAAACATTAAAAAGATAAATCCAAGCACAGAGAGCGTTTCAAGCCACGTATCACCCTCTACTACTAAATTAAAGCCGCTTTTTCCAATAATAAGCCCCATGATAATCTCAGCTACTACCACGGGGATACTGAGCTTAAAACGATGCAAAAGAATCGGAGTTAAAAATGCGACTACAAGTACAACAACTAAAGAAGCGACAGATGTATGCTCCATATATAAAAAACCTCCTTTAAGAAACCATTCAAAACCAGGATAAAGTGAGTTTACACAAGCACGAACGGAACCTTTTTTAAAAAAACATAACGTGATTTTAACAAGGTCAGACATGAAAAAAAAGTGATAAGGCTTATTTCTTTTATCAAATACAATTTCTTTCTATAATTTGCACATAAAGCGATGTGATGAGTCACGAGAATTTGCTTCATAATAAATAAAATAACATGAGGAGGATCTAAAAATGGCCTACGATGTAATCGGTGATATTCATGGATGTTATGATGAAATGATCGCATTGATCAAAAAACTCGGCTACACCATCCAAAACGGGGTGCCTGTCCATTCTGACGGCAGAATGCTCGTATTCGCAGGGGATCTGACAGACAGAGGGCCAAAGTCAATCGAGGTTGTTCGATTTGTGGCAAAAGCGTATGAGAAAGACGCAGTCCGTTATGTCCCGGGAAATCATTGCAATAAACTATACCGTTTTTTAAAAGGAAATCCCGTTAAAGTCATGCACGGACTTGAAACAACCGAGGCCGAGCTCAAGCAGCTTTCCGATGAGGACAGGACGGCGGTGAAGGAGCAATTTATCAGATTATATGAAAAGGCGCCGCTTTACGACATCTTACATAACGGAGATCTGGTTGTCGCCCATGCTGGCATAAAGGCTGACGATATCGGTAAACAATCAAGAAAAGTAAAGGATTTTGTCCTGTATGGAGATGTAACGGGTGAAACACTGCCGGATGGAAGACCCGTAAGAAGAGATTGGGCCGCAACATATAATGGCAAAGCGTGGGTGGTGTACGGCCATACCCCGGTAAAAAAACCGAGAATCGTCAATCGCACTATTAATATTGACACTGGCTGTGTATTCGGAAATCAGCTGACAGCTTTCCGGTTTCCTGAACATGAGACTGTCTCCGTTGAAAGCTCAATGCCGTATGATGAATCACGTTTTCGCGAACAGTAAAAAAAAGAGAAGCCAGAGCATTGAGAATGCCCTGGCTTCTTTGTCCTTGAAGGATGGCCGCCGTACATTGAGAGAAGCGTTTGTTAACGGCTTTCCTCTATTAATTGCTGCATATCTTGCGGAACCGGGGCATAAAAGACCATCGTTTCATCCGTCAGCGGGTGGATAAAGGACAGCCTCTCACTGTGGAGGGCCTGTCTGCTGATCTTCTGCCTTGTTCCCCCATACAGCGTGTCACCGCATAAAGGGTGGCCGAGATGGCTCATATGAACACGGATTTGATGGGTTCTTCCCGTTTCAAGCTGCAATGTCACCGATGTTAAGCCGTTTGTCTTTTCATTGACTTGAAAATGAGTAACAGCCCGCTGTCCGCCGGGTGTGACCATTCGTTCTATAATGCTGTCCGGCTTTCTGCCGATCGGCGCGTCAACCGTGCCTTCAGCTTGCTCCATGCTGCCGTGCACAACTGCGAGATAGCGCCTTTTGACCAGTCCGTTTTTTTGCCCCGTTGACAAAATGGAATGTGCAAACCGATGCTTCGCAATCAGCATCACACCCGATGTGTCTCTGTCAAGCCGAGTGACAAGATGAACCGTAGCACGCACGCCGTTTTTCTTATAATGGCCGAGGATGCCGTTTGCGATGCTTCCGGAAGGGTGCTCTCTGGAAGGTATAGATGAAACATACGGCTGTTTGTTAATCACAAGCACATGGTCATCTTCATACAACACATGCAGCGGAACCGGCTCTGGAAAAAGAGACTCGCTCACCTGTTCCTCGGGAAACTCGAACACCAGTGTGTCTCCAAGCTTCAGTACATATTTTACTGTGACGTGCCCGCCGTTAATGAGAATATCTCCGCCTCCGAATTTAATATCCGTCAGCATACGTTTTGAAATCCCCATCTTTCCGGCGTATTCTTTTACCGTCATGCCCTCATCAGCAGAACTGATCTCTTTCCGAATAAAAAAATTCTTCAATATATTTCCTCGCTTTACTCGCCTTTACCGATAAAGGAATCCTGCACCCTTTTCCAAAATGGAAACGGACGGAATCTTGCAAACCTTACTTTTTCAGAAGCCACTCGGCATTGGATGGATTTCACATCCTTATGAAGGAGCGTCAGATGGTCGATGGTGACTTGAAAATCAACCTCATTTCTCGGTTTGATCACACAAGTATGGTGATCGGGAAGAAGGAGCGGCGAGCCTACCGTACGGAAAACACGGTTATTAATAGATGCCATCTCCGCAAGCTGGATGGCTCTGATAGACGGATGGATGATCGCTCCGCCCAGCGCTTTATTATAAGCGGTGCTGCCCGATGGCGTTGACAGGCAGAGACCGTCTCCCCGGAAGGTTTCGAATAGCTGCCCTTTTATTTCCACGTCAGCCACAAGGCTGCCTTCAATACTCTTAATGGTGCATTCATTCAGCGCCAGATACTTCTCTTCCCGCTCGCCCTCATGATATCTGACAGTTACTTCGAGTATTGGGTATTCCACAATATGATAAGGCGTTTTCGCTATCGCAAGAACAAGCTTTTCAATCTCATGGGGAACCCAATCTGCATAAAACCCAAGATGGCCGGTATGGACACCGACAAAAGCCGTTTTGTCCAAACGTTCGCTGTATCTGTGGAAGGCATAAAGCAGCGTTCCGTCTCCGCCGACAGAAATTACGATTTCAGGTTCGTCTTCATCCAATTCCATATCAAAATCCAATAAATACGCCTGTATTTTGCTTTTCAGCGTGTCAGACACGCTGTCTCCTTTTGACGATACGGAAAATTTCACGTCTTCTTCCCCCTTTTCTTATTGATGCTCACTGCCTTTTTTCTTTCTTGAGAAGGCTGCTTGAGCTTCTTGAATCTCACCTCTGATTTCAGACATCTCTTCATCAAGCTGGGATGCCGCTTCCGAAGCCCGCTGAAGCCTCAGCTTTACTTTTTCAGGTATATTTCCGCTATATTTATAATTTAATGAATGCTCAATTGTCGCCCAAAAGTTCATCGCAAGCGTGCGGACCTGAATTTCAACCAGAACATGTTTTTCACCGGCGGGCGTCTGCAAAGGGTATAAAACAACAAGGTGATAGGAGCGGTACCCGCTTTCTTTATGCTCTGCGATATAATCACGCTTATCCACGACAGTGAAATCTTTCCTTGCAAACAGCATGTCTTTTACCATTTGAATATCATCCACAAATTGGCACATAATTCTAAGGCCCGCAATATCCTGCATAGTCTCAATTTCATGTAATGGGATGCTTTTCCGTCTGGCTTTCTCCAGAATGCTTGCCACCGGCTTCACCCGGCCTGTCACAAACTCGATCGGCGAATGGTCATCCTCATATTCATAAAGTGTTCTGATTCCCTTCAGCTTCACTTTCAATTCCTCTACTGCCTGGCGGTACGGCACTAAAAACTGCTCCCATTGTTTGTCATCCATCTTACATCCCCCAATTCCGGACCCTAGTTTTTTCTAGAGGAATACACTTCTCACTTTTTCTTCCATTTCCTCACCGTAATTTGCATTATCTTTAATATTTTCTAAAAGGTATTCAAGTTCCTCATGCAGGCCTGACAGCTCTATCATTTGGCTCCCCGCTTCTAAAAATACCGGTTTCCTGTCACTGTGGGCCTGTTTCAGTTCCGGCCATACATTTTCCTTTATAATGACATATTCAAATGAATCAGCCAATTCAAGTATGTATACAAAAGCAAAGTGGTCAGAATCAACAAGCATTTGACCTGACGCCTTGCGCTCCGCTTCATCTCCCTCTGCCTGACATGTAAAGCGAAGCTGATCATCCGTTAATGTTGCATTCATGATTTCAATTCTCTTTTGCATAATGCTCTCCTTTTTTCACCAAAGTACAGATTTATTTTATCATATCAAGATCAATATTGATAAACGTAACATCTAAAGAGATAATAGTAAAAATACGATTTACAGTGCGGAAAGGAAGAAAAGTATGGCCCAGGAAATTGAAATTGAATTTAAAAATCTGCTCACAAAAAACGAGTTTGAAAAACTGACACAAGCTTACCAGCTAGACAATGAGGATTTTGTTTTACAGGAGAACCACTATTTTGATACAAAAAGCTTTGCGCTAAAACATAAGGGTGCAGCCCTGAGAATCCGTAAAAAGAACGGCCGGTATGTGCTGACGTTAAAAGAACCGGCAGCCGTCGGACTTTTAGAAACCCATCAAGCGTTAACGGAAGTGCCAGAATTTGAGAAATTCATTGTTCCGGCCGGCCCTGTTCAGGAGCAGCTCGTCCAGCTTGAGGTTGACTGCGAGGCGATCCGCTATTTTGGGTCGCTTGCCACAAATCGGGCAGAAAAAGAATCCGAAAAGGGCTTAATAGTTTTAGACCACAGCCGATATTTAAATAAAGAGGATTTTGAATTGGAATTCGAAGCAGCAGACTGGGATGAAGGCAAAATGGCTTTCGAAAAGCTTCTTCAGCAGTTCAGCATTCCTCAGCGTGAAACAAAAAATAAAATCTTCCGTTTTTATGAACAAAAACGAAAGTCATTATAAGGTGGAATGACAAAGTGAACGTAACGAATTGGGCGGCTCTGCTTCAGCTTCAGGCATTACAATCAATCGCCAGCACAAATACAGGGAGCACTCAAGCCTCAGGCAGCCCGCTTTCAAACTTCAGCTCTTTGCTCAGCCAGTATACACAGAACATAAGCCCGCAGTCCGCGTCCTTGGCATCAAATCTGCAAACACAGGCAAACAGTTTTTATAGGCTGTCGCCGGCAGTGCTTTCATCTAACGGGCTGGGCTCTTTATCAGGCAGCACGCCGAATATAGAAGAAAGCGCACCGGAAGCCGTAAGCAGCTCAGCGGCAAATACAGCCGCAATTTCCTCAACAAAAGGCGACTTTTCAATCGACAGCGCCATTAAAAAAGCGGCGGACAAACACGGTGTTGATGAAAACCTGATTCGCGCGGTGATACAGCAGGAATCAGGCTTCAACTCCAAAGCCGTAAGCGGCTCAGGCGCCATGGGACTCATGCAGCTGATGCCGTCAACCGCAAGCTCTCTCGGCGTGTCAAACGCGCTTGACCCCGCGCAAAATATAGAGGGCGGAACAAAATATTTGAAGCAAATGCTGTCCAAATATGACGGAAATGTTTCCATGGCTTTGGCAGCCTATAACGCCGGACCGGGAAATGTGGATAAATACGGCGGCATTCCTCCTTTTAAGGAAACTCAAAACTACGTAAAAAAAGTCACTGCGAACTATTACGCCTAAACCAGAGCGGCTATGAGCCCTCTGGTTTTTTTGCGGAGTGAAATCTTACACATTCATGAATTTAATGTGATATGATATGAAATACAAGCGCGGTACTGTGCGATTTTCCGGCACATCAGGCAAACCCTGAGCGCATAAAAGGCAGTTTGTTTGTAGAAATTAGGCCTTGTTGCTAAAATAAATGGTAGATGAAAATAATAAACACTACATGTACTTTCGCAATAGGAATTATGATTCCTATTAGCCATATTTAAAGGAGTAGTCAACATGGGACAATCGTTTAACGCACCTTATGAAGCGATTGGAGAAGAACTTCTATCGCAACTTGTTGATACTTTTTATGAGCGTGTCGCGTCTCATCCTTTGCTGAAGCCGATATTTCCGAGCGATTTGACAGAAACGGCCAGAAAACAAAAGCAATTTCTGACTCAGTATTTAGGCGGACCGCCTCTTTATACTGAAGAACACGGCCATCCGATGCTCAGAGCACGTCATCTTCCTTTTCCCATCACGCATGAGAGGGCGGATGCATGGCTCAGCTGTATGAGCGATGCAATGGACCATGTCGGTTTAGAAGGGGACATTCGTGAATTCCTGTTCGGGCGGCTGGAATTGACAGCAAGGCATATGGTGAATCAGACAGAAGCGGAGGAACGATCATTTTGACAAACTATCAACATGACCAATACTTCGCCCATTGCCACGGTCACCCAAAGAAACCGCTGGAAATTTACATGTTTGTTGATCCTTTATGTCCTGAATGCTGGTCCTTAGAGCCTGTCATAAAAAAGCTGAAAATCCGCTACGGCCGTTTTTTTACCCTGCGGATTATTGCAGCCGCAAGTATCACATCTTTAAACAAGCAAAAACGAAAAAAGCATCTTCTGGCGGAGGCTTGGGAAAAAATCGCGAACCGCTCCGGCATGTCCTGTGACGGGACTTTGTGGCTCGAACAAGAACAGCCGCTCTCTTCCCCGTATCTTGCAGCTCTCGCTTTAAAAGCGGCAGAGCTTCAAGGACGAAAAGCCGGAATACAATTTCTCCGCAATATGCAGGAAAGCCTGTTTGTTGCAAAGCAAAATATTACGGAGGAAAAAACGCTGCTGAAGATCGCTGAAAAAACAAAGCTTGATCTTGAAGAATTCAAAAAGGATCTTCACTCTCAAAGTGCGGTTAAAGCGCTCCAATGCGACATGAAGATTGCAGCTGAAATGGATGTTACCGTAAACCCGACTCTTACATTTTTTAATACACAGCATGATGACGAAGGGCTTAAGGTGCCTGGAAATTATTCATATGAGGTGTATGAAGAGATTTTATTCGAAATGCTGGGCGACGAGCCAAAGCCTTCAGAAACACCGCCGCTCGAATGCTTTATTGAATACTTTCGCTTTGTGGCCTCGAAGGAAATTGCACTTGTATATGATTTAACCCTTGAAGAGGTTGAAAGAGAAATGAAAAAACTGGCGTTTGCCAAGAAGGTTGCCAAGGTCGAAGCAAAGCACGGAATGTTTTGGCAGTCTCTTGCCAGCAGCCCCGATCAATTGCATTCATGTGAAAAATAGCCGCAGGCGTTTATAGCTTGGGGCTGTTTTTTTGACCCAAAAACGAACGTATGTTTTGTTTAAAGTTATAAAGAAACCGCGCCGGGATAAGCGCGGTTTCATATGTCTTAACGACAACAAAGGGGATGGGAGAAATTTTTCACGGTCAAACAAAGGGGTAATGTTTGTTTGTGATCAATTTCACATCCTTATCATATCAAAAGTTGTCGACTCTTGACAAGCCATACGATTAATGTTCATATTTTTGTCACAAAACATAACTTACCGAATATGTTCATATGCTTGTAATGAACAAGGACGAGGAGGAAGGTCATGCTTTACACAGTTATTTCTATTGTATTGATTGTCTTCTTTTTCTTTTTAAATTTATTAGCCATGATGCACATGCTGCCGATTTACATTACATCTCCCCTATTGTTTCTGTCCATCTTATTTGCCCTGTACCGTTTGAATCACCGCAAAACGTTTAAAGGATTTTAAAGAGCCTGTGCATTCGCTTGCACAGGCTCTCGCTTTTAAGAATGCTTCACTTTTAACAGCAATTCTTCCATTTCATCAAGTTTTTCCTCAAACATTTTGCATGCGGCCTCGATTGGTTCAGGCGATGTCATATCAACGCCCGCTTTTTTCAAAATATCAATCGGGTACTCAGAGCTGCCCGCTTTCAGGAAGTCAACGTACCGGTCAACAGCAGGCTTTCCTTCCTTCAAAATCTGGCTGCTCAGCGCTTGGGCTGCACTATAGCCCGTTGCATATTGATACACATAGTAATTGTAATAAAAATGCGGGATTCTTGACCACTCCAGCCCGATTTCTTTATCAATCACCATATTATCGCCAAAATACTTTTTATTAAGATCATAATACATACTGCTCAGAAGCTCAGGAGTTAACGGTTCTCCCTCTTGCGCTTTCATATGAATTTGATGTTCAAATTCGGCGAACATCGTTTGTCTGAAGACCGTTCCTCTAAAGCCCTCAAGCATATGGTTAAGAAGATATAAGCGCTGCTTTTCATCCTTTAAGTTGTTCAGCATATATTCTCCGAGAAGCGCTTCGTTGGTCGTTGACGCCACTTCAGCGACAAAGATGCTGTAATTGCCGTATTGGTATGGCTGATGCTTTCTCGTATAATAGCTGTGAACTGAATGACCGAATTCATGAACGAGCGTAAACAGGTTGTTGACATTATCGTGCCAGTTCATCAAGATATACGGATTCGTGCCGTACGTGCCTGAAGAATAGGCGCCGCTGCGTTTTCCTTTATTTTCGTACACGTCCACCCATCGGTTTTCAAGGCCCTCTTTTAAAATAGACGCATACTCGTCACCTAAAGGAGCAAGCCCTTTGAGCATATACTCTTTCGCTTCATCATATGTGACCTTCATACCCGCATCCTTCACAAGCGGCGTGTACAAATCATAGATATGAACTTCATCAAGCTCAAGCACTTTCTTTCTCAGCTCGATATAACGGTGTAACAGCGGCAGATGCTTATTAATGGTTTTAATAAGATTATCGTACACTTCCTCAGGAATGCTGTTGTTTGAAAGCGCGGCTTCCCGGGCGGATTTATATTTTTTCACCCTCGCATAGAAATTGTCCTTTTTTACGGTGCCGCTGAGGGTCGTCGCCATTGTGTTTTTATATTGGCCGTATGTTTTGTAAACAGCTTCAAAAGCGTTTTTGCGCACTTCACGGTTTTCGCTTTCCAGAAAGTTAATGAAATTGCCGTGAGTAATCTGCTTTTCTTGTCCATTTTCATCCTTGATGGATGGGAACGTAATATCTGCATTATTCAATACACTGAAAGTATTTGAAGAAGAAGACAGCGCTTCAGAAGCTTCAGCCAACAATGCTTCCTCTTTTTCGCTTAATACGTGCGGGCGTTCTTTTGTAATTTCCTCAATCGCATGTGAGTAAAGCTTCAGCTCTTCTTTTTCAAGAAGGAATTGCTGCAGTTTTTCTTCTTGTATGGATAAGATTTCAGGAACCATGTACGCGGTTGCGCTTGCAGCTTGTGTATACAGATTGGCAGCCTTGTCATTCAGGCCTTGATAAAAGGAGTTCCCTGTATCCTGGTCAGAACGCATATGCGCATATGTGTACAGCTTGCCCAATCGTTCCATTACTTTGTCCTGATAAGTAAGGGCTTCGTATAAATTATCCGCAGAATGATCGAGCGTTCCTTTAAATTCAGAAAGATTAGGAATTAACTCTTTCACAGCTTGAAATTCTTTATTCCAGGCCTCATCACTAGGAAAAATATCCTCTAGTTTCCACGTATCTTCTGCCTTTACTTCGCTTCTGTCAGGCAGTTGGTTTGCTTTTTTTTCCTCAGTCATGGTGATCCCCCTCGTTTTCTTTAATTCAAGCCAATTGAAAAAACGGCTGTTTCTCAACAAACTTGTATTGTGATTATCTTCCGGTTTTTCACTGCCATTTGTCAAATCATATGCGGTGAAGAAGACAACGCATGCCAAAAACACAGTAAAAAAGCGAAAAACACTCCGTTTCTTGCCTTTCACATCCAGCCACCACCTTTTCTTTAGGGTGAGCCAAATGAAACGATCTCATTCCCCAAAACAGGTTTGGTCGCGCTCCATAACACCCTCAAGCGTGCGGCAGTCATGAACTGGATATTTCACCATATATACTTCTTTCTCACCCTCCATTAAAAATTCCTTCCCGCACAGAAAATTGATGTACTGTTTCAATGCCTCACGCAAAAGCTGTTCGCTATATTCGTACCTTAAATGAATCCGTTTTTTTTGAATCTGCATCTTACAAAATCGAAAAACAGCAGAAAACCTGATGGGCATACGCTTTTCTGCGAGGTCGGTCATATACAGATAAAGATGGCCCTGCCATATGAAAACAGGACTTAAAAAAACGGCTCCAAGAGGAATGGGGGCAAATACTTCAGGCGGTAAAAATGGGAGCGGCGTCTGGCGTTTTTCATAAAAAAGGAGCCGAAGATGATTCGCTTCTTTGGATAAAAAACGGGGAGGTTTATGCCGAAAACGGGTAATGGCGCTTTGCCAGGCAGCAGGCTGAAAGGAAGGTGCGGATGCTGAGAACCACATATCCTTCACATTTGCTTTTGTGAGCGGGATTGCTTCGAGTGAGGCGCAGGCATAATTCGCATAGAACGGGGTAATATGATGGAGCTTATAGAAGGAGCGTGCTTCCGGACAGTAAAACAACAGGAACTGCCGTGGATTCTCCTTCATGAATTGCCAATGAAAAGCAGATAGCTGGAAAAAGTGCCTTGACGTGCGTTTTAAACGGTTTCCGCCGATGATCCAGAGCGGTTCAGCCCCTGCTTGCTTTAACCCTTGCGTGCGTTTATATAAGAGGTCTGGAGCGAGGTTCGCGCATTGAAATTCAAAAGCCAGCATGCCTCCTTGTACATTTGCTATAATGTCAGGCCTTTGCTGTATGCTTTTTACATATGGCTCCAGAACAGGTGAGCATCCTTTCGCCTTCAGCCAAGAATAAAGCTGCTTTTTCCCTTCTAAATGGTAGGCGCTCTCCGGTTCAAACTCTATGGTGCAAGCTTTATTCTGCTTATGGGCAAAATGCGGAGCTTTTAAAGAGCCGAGCTTGACATCGAGCTGTTCTCTGCAAACCGGACAAAAGAATTTCGTTTTTCTCAATTCCGACGCTTCTGTTGCAGCATATCTTTCTTTCATCAGGTAAACAGTTTTACCTTCTGATGTCACAGCACTAAACAATATTCATCTCTCCCTTCCAGATTCTTTATGAATTCTGTAAGAAGATGATGAATTCCTGTTGTCTTTTCTTTCTATAAAAACGTCATACTCCCATTTTCCACCCTCAAAATTGTGTTTTCGGATAAGAAAAAAACCGATTTCCGTTAAGAAATCGGTCTGCTATGATGCAAAGTGTTTTTTTATTGTATTCAGAACATCCTCTGAAATAATCAGCTTGCCGTATTCTTCGATGCGGTGTATGCTGATTGAGGATTCATATGTGTACTCTAACAGGATGCTTAGCTGATTTTCAACCTCTTCATCAGACATTTCTTGAAAATCTACATATAAATAATACCGGTTTTCAAACGAATAAAGCGTCGTTTTGCTTCCGTTTACGTTCAAATTTGAAAGAGAAATCAAGTCCTCAAAATCATCAAACCGCAAGACGAATTGAAGCTTTTGCTCCTTCTCTTCCTGATTGTCGGCTTGCTCTTCTTTTTGAAAATCATCCAGCAAGGCATCGAGATTCTCATCTGCTTGTTCTTGCTTTTTATCTTCAGGTATCGGCAGTTCGAGCTTTTGTCCGTCTTTAGAAAGCTGGGCTTTTGTAACGATAATCTCCAAGCCTTTATCGAGTGCCTGAACTTGAATCCAAAGAGGACCTTCTACAGCGAATTCTTCTTCCTCATGAACTTCATCCATGACTTCCCAGAACAGTTCTTCACTGCGCTCACGGTTATACCAAATCTCTTCTCTGTCGAAACCGCGGTCTTCAATATCTCCATATGACATATAAAACTTTACAGTATGTTCGTTTATTCTTTCTATTTCCATTTTGCCAACCTTCCCTTCTATATAAGATGTTGAAGGGACATCTAAGCTCCCGATTAATTGTACTTTACTACACTTTACCCATTCCGTCCACATCTTAACCTTGTCCCCAAGACAGTGTGAAATTCTTTATATTTCTATTTTATGATAAAACAGTCACAAAAGAAATAAAAATGCATTATCGGCTGAAAAACGGCTTGTCTTCTGCCCGCTATCATAAAAAATAACCCGCTTCATATATTAGTTGTACAAGCGATGAAACAAAAAGCGAGGTGCCTGTACATGGAGCATGATTATCTGTTTTCGCTGCTGCTCATCATCGGGATAGATCTGATCCTCGGCGGAGATAACGCTGTTGTGATTGCGATGGCTTGCAGGAACTTACCGGAAAAACAAAGACAAAAAGCGATTATCTTCGGAACCTTTATTGCGGTGGCCATGCGCGTCGGGCTTACGAGTGCAGCGGTGTATCTGCTGAAAGTTCCTTTTCTGCAATGCGCCGGCGGAGTGTTTCTTTTATATCTCGGTTACCAGCTGCTTATTGAAAAGAAAGACACCCAGCACGTAAAAAGCAGCACCTCCTTATGGAAGGCCATTCGGACGATTGTCCTCGCCGATCTCTTTATGTCGCTTGACAATGTTATAGCAGTGGCCGGGGCATCACACGGCGACCTTTTTCTCGTGATGGTCGGTTTATTTGTATCAGTTCCGATTATTATTTGGGGCAGCAAGCTGATTCACATTGCGCTGAATAGAGTGCCGCTTTTGATTTATGCAGGAAGCGGGCTGCTGGCATATACAGGAGGAGAAATGATTGTCAGAGATCAAAAGCTGTCTTATTTTATGGCGCAGCATAGTCTTGTTGAAATGCTGCTTCCTGTTCTGACAGTTGTGTTTGTTATCCTTGCCAGCATTTATTATGAACAGATTGCTGACAAAAAATAAAGAAGGCTGATAAAACATCAGCCTTCTTTTATATATTAATTAGCTAAACGCTGTGCTTCTCTTAACTGGAATGAGCGGACTTTTCTTGGTAAGAAACGTCTGATCTCATCTTCATTGTAGCCGACCTGCAAACGTTTTTCATCGATGATAATCGGGCGGCGAAGCAGTCCCGGATGTTCGTTGATCAATGTGTATAAATCTTGAAGCGGCATTGATTCAACATTTACGTTAAGCTTTTGGAATACTTTTGAACGGGTGGAAATGATTTCGTCCGTTCCGTCTTCCGTCATGCGTAAAATTTGTTTTATTTCATCAATTGATAAAGGTTCAGAGAAAATGTTTCTTTCTTCAAATGGAATCTCGTGCTCTTCCAGCCACGCTCTTGCTTTTCTGCATGAAGTACAGCTTGGTGATGTGTATAATGTAACCATTTAATCTTCACTCCCCTAATTAGTAGGATGAACATGTTTTTTATTCTTAAATTGAAATAACTCTAAAAAAGGAATCTTTATAGGTATTATACTATAAAAAAGTAAGTGTGAATAGTGTCCTAAGAAAAAAATGTGTCAATCCGGCAAATTTTCACGATCAAACCATCTATATATTCTCAATTAGCTTAGCTGATCGAAAATGTTTTTTTGTTTTTTATCATCAATGACCTTTAGGACCTCATCCGTTTTTTCGTATGAATCTCCGTACCATTGTTCATCTTTATAGATATGAATTTTTTCATATGTCTGCTTCATCGCTTCTAACATTTCTTCTTCAGATTCTGTTTTTGGTGACCAGTACAAAATCTCCATTTTGTTCACTTCATTCGTAGCCAATGAACGGCGCTGGTACCCAATTGACTGAGCATGCTTAAAATGCTCTCTTTGGTAAAATTTCAGGCGCTTCTCTGTATCTGCATCATCTTCATCCACAGGCTCAACCTCAAGCAATATCGGTTTGTTTTTCTTTTTCAGTTCACCGATCAATTTGCCTCCGAGTCCCTGCCCTCTTGCGTCCTTCGATATATACAGATAATCAATAAAGATAAAAGAATCAAACTCCGCATACATTAATACGTGATGTTTGCCTTCTTCTTTATGGTAAATATCGCTTCGCTCTTTTAACAAAGCTTCCATATGCGCTTTGGATTTCATTTCTTCAATTGGAAAGTATTCATTTAACTTTTGGTACCAGTTCATTGATCTGCTCCTTATGAGTTCGTTATCTTCACACTCTTAGATATACCCCATTTCTTTTTGTTTAAACAGCCTTACATCTATTAAGACGTACAAGCCTAAAACTTGGTTTCATTTTTTTTCAGACAAAAAAAAAACGGAGCCTCTGCTCCGTTTTAATCAAGCGGCGTGTAATCCACACCTTTTGTATAATGGTTTGCCGCGTCCCAAAGTAAAAACTCATCAATGCCTGCTTCGTTCAACGCCTTAATTTGATCTTCAATCTGCTGTTTTCCGTAGTGCTGATAATTGCCGCTTCCAAGATAAGAGGCTGTGAAATCTTGAAGCCATGGCCGCGATGAAGGCGGATTTTTCAGTTTTCCGAGTTTGCTATTTTCTACTTTAGCGTATTCCTTTACAACTTTGTATGGTTCAAGGTCCGGCTTATCAATCCCGAAATAGCTTGTCCAGTGACTCGGATAAATCATGGAAGAAATAACATCAACATTTTCGGAAATTTTGCTGAAATTCTGTCCGATGCCGGGCGCTTCAGGCAGAGTGGCGGAATATCCAAAAATATCGGCGGATACATCAACCCCGTACGGCTTCAGTTTGTCTTTCGCATAACTGACAAAATCGGTGACCGCGTGTACACGTTTTTGGACATTATCATCAGCGCTTTTTCCATACTCTCCATGATCGTAAGTCAGTTCATCATCCCGTTTTTCAAAGCCTTCAGGAAAGCGTACGTAGTCAAACTGAACTTCTTTAAATCCCATTTTGGCTGCTTCTTTTGCTAAGTTCACGTTGTAATTCCAAACTTCTTTCATAAATGGATTGACAAACGATTCCCCACGCCCGTTTTTCCAGACACTTCCGTCTTTTTCTTTGAAGGACCATTCAGGCTTTTTATTCGCAAGAACCGTGTCTTTAAATACGACAATTCTAGCTATTGGATAGATATGTTTCTCTTCCATTTTTTTTAGCATCGCTTTTGGGTCTTTGATGTATTTCTTACTGATATCGTAATATGGAGAATTTTTATCAGGCTGGTAAGTGAGATTTCCGTTATCATCTTTTACGTCAATGACCATAGTGTTCAATTCTGTTTTCTCAACAAAATCAGTCAGAGAATCAAATCTGCTGCCGCCCGCTGAATGTCCCGTCACGTAAATTCCTCTCACCGCATCAGGATATGTAAAATGAAAGCCCGAATCATACGCGAATCTGGACATCCCTTTAGGCAGTTCTTTCTTTTCGAGAGCCACTTTTAATAAAGGCTGCGGTTCTTTCTGCGCTGCTTCCGCCGGATAGGCCGCAAAACTGAGAAGCAAGCCTGCTATGATTGAATACTTCATAAAACGCACAATTATCCCCTCCTGGCTTCCATTATAGGAAAATGAGGGGTCGCTTGGTAAGTTTCAATGTGCGCGGGTTTGTAGCTGATAATGAGAAAGCCTCGGCTTTAGCTATTGCAATGACGAAAGTAATCAAATACAAAACAGCCGCAGCCGTGAAGGCAAAACGTGCATTTGTTCCTTCTGCCATCTGTAATCGGATAGGTCACAGCACTCCAAGGAGTAAACAGGGCGTTTTTCACCGACATGATGGCTGCCCGGCTTTTTGCAAGAGAAATAGATACGGCTGCTTTTAATCCATTTTCTTCTATTATAATAAACACCATCAATACCTCGAATATTTCATAAAAAAACCTTCAAGATGGCTGACTCTTGAAGGTTTTGGTACGTGCTTATTTGTATGATTGAAATTCCGCTTCCGTACACATAACAAAATGCCCTGGTGAAGCTTCACGGAACTCCATCTTTTCCCCGTCCTTTAATTGATGGACGGACGGATCATACTTGTGGCGGATACGGTTTCTTTCGTAATCCGGATCGGGAAGCGGAATTGCAGAAAGCAATGATTTTGTATATGGATGAAGCGGGTTTTCATAGAGTTCGTCAGCCGGAGCCAGTTCCACCAGCTTTCCGAAATACATGACACCGATTCGATCACTGATATATTTAACCATGGATAAATCATGGGCAATAAACAGATACGTGAGTCCTTTCTCCTTTTGCAATTCCTTCATTAAGTTGACAACCTGTGCCTGAATGGAAACATCCAGTGCAGAAATCGGTTCGTCCGCAATGATAAAATCAGGATCAACGGCCAGCGCTCTGGCAATCCCGATACGCTGGCGCTGCCCTCCTGAAAATTCATGGGGGTAACGATTGGCGTGTTCCTTGTTCAGACCGACGGTTTCAAGCAGTTCTTGGACGCGCTGCATGCGTTCTTTTTTCGTCTTTGTCAGCTTATGAATGTCGAGGCCCTCCGCAATGATATCGGCAACAGTCATTCTCGGATTCAGAGAGGCGTATGGATCTTGGAAAATCATTTGCATTTTCCGGTTGAATTCGAGCAGCTTTTTACGGGATTTTTTCCCGTGGACATTTTCACCGTTGAACAGAACCTCTCCGTCCGTTGCATCGTACAGTCGAATGATGCTTCGGCCTGTTGTGGATTTTCCGCACCCGGATTCGCCGACAAGGCCAAGCGTTTCTCCTCTGTAGATATCAAAAGAAAGATCATCTACAGCTTTTACCGTTCCTTTAGATGTGAAAAAATGCTGTTTTAAATGTTTAATTTCAAGTAATTTCTCAGTCACTTCATTCACCTTCTTCCATTAGGACAGGGATTTCATACGTATGTTGCAGCTGGCGCATTTTTGCTTTGACCGCTTCCGGAGGCTCAACCTTCGGCGCATCGGGATGGAGCAGCCACGATTTCACATAATGCGTATCGGAAATTTTGTACATCGGCGGCTCCTGTTCAAAGTCAATTTTCATCGCATACGAGCTGCGAAGCGCAAACGCATCTCCTTTTGGAGGATTTGTCAGATCAGGCGGCGTTCCCGGAATAGCGGTCAGCTGTTCATCACCCGTGCTTTCAAGGCTTGGCATGGACGCCAGCAGCCCCCATGTATACGGGTGTCTCGGGTTGTAAAAGATTTCGTCAACGGTGCCTGTTTCAACAATCTGGCCGGCGTACATCACGGCCACACGATCCGCCACATTGGCTACAACACCAAGATCATGCGTGATAAAGATAATGGATGTGTCAATTTTCTTCTGCAGATCTTTCATCAATTCCAAAATCTGAGCTTGTATCGTCACATCGAGTGCGGTTGTCGGTTCATCGGCTATTAACAGCTTCGGGTTTGCCGCAAGTGCCATGGCAATGACCACACGCTGCCTCATCCCGCCTGAAAATTCATGAGGAAACTGATTGACCCGTTTTTCCGGCATCGGAATCCCGACAAGATCAAGTAATTCAACAGCACGTTTAGCTGCGGCATCTTTAGAGATTTTCTCATGTTTAAAAAGTACTTCTGTAATTTGTTTGCCGACTTTCATCGTCGGGTTTAAAGACGTCATCGGATCTTGAAATATCATGCCGATTTCTTTGCCTCGGATTGACTGCATGTCTTTTTCTGACATAGGCACCAGATCCCTGCCGTCAAATAAAATCTGGCCGCGCTTGAAGTAACCCGGCGGCATCGGAATCAGCTTCATAATTGCTTGGGAAGTCACACTCTTTCCGGAACCTGACTCTCCCACGATCGCCAATGTTTCTCCTTTATTCAGATGAAAATTCACCCCGCGGATCGCCTGAACCTCTCCGCCGTATGTTTTAAATGAAATTGCTAAGTCTTTTACTTCTAATAGGCGTGTCACCCGTATCACTCCCTTATTTACGTAACTTAGGATCCAGTGCGTCTCTCAACCCGTCACCGACCACGTTAAAGCCAAACATTGTGATGCAAATAAAACCGGCAGGGAAAAACAAACGCCAAGGATAGTAGGTCAATGCAGGCAATCCGTCAGAAGCCATCGTTCCCCAGCTTGCAAGCGGGGCAGGTACTCCCAGTCCCAAATAACTTAGAAATGCTTCTGTAAAGATCGCAGTCGGAACAGTTAAGGTCATTGTGACCAAAATCGGTCCCATCGCGTTAGGCACGATATGTTTAAACAGCAAACGTGAGGTTTTTGCTCCTAAAGTTTGTGAAGCCAGCACATATTCCTGATTCTTCAGCTGAAGGACTTGTCCGCGGACAATTCTTGCCATATTGATCCACCCGGTAATCGTCATCGCGATAATAATCGTCATTAAGCCCTTTGGCAGCACGACCATTAACAAAATAACCATTAATAATGAAGGAACAGCCCATAAAATATCTGCAATACGCATCATAATCTCGTCAGTTCGTCCTCCGCGGAAACCTGAAATGCTTCCCCAAATGACGCCGATCAATAAGTCAAGAACGGCTGCGGCTACACCGATGAAGATAGAAATCCGCGCGCCGACCCATGTCCTGACAAATATATCCCTTCCCAGGTCATCTGTTCCGAACCAATGATCTTTTGACGGCGGCTTGTCAGCATTTAATAGATTGGTAGTGGAATAATCATATTTTGAGAACAAAGGCGCAAAAATAGCCATAAGTACGATAAGAATGATAATCACAAGTCCGACCATCGCAAGCTTGTTGCTGCGAAAGCGCAGCATCGCATCTTTCCAAAGGGAAAGGCTCTTTTTAGATATTTTCTCAGCATCTCTGGCATCCGCTGCAGCTGGTTCAAACATGTCTTTTGGAATATTCTGCATGGCCTAGGCTCCTTTCTTTGCTTTGGAAAGCTTGATTCTTGGATCGATGATTCCGTATAGCACGTCTACAATAAGTACACATAAAAGCAGAATAACACTGAAGAAAACCGTTACGCCCATGATTACAGTGTAATCCCGATTGGAAATACTGTTTACAAAGTGGGCGCCCAATCCAGGTATACCGAAAATCGTTTCAATGATAAAGCTTCCTGTTAAAACTTGCGCAGCCATCGGGCCCACATATGTAACGACCGGCAAAAGTGCGTTTCTCAGCGCGTGCCTTACCGTTACAATCGGCCTTGATAAGCCTTTCGCTTTCGCTGTCCGAATATAATCACTGTTTAACACTTCTATCATACTTGAACGGGAAAGTCTGGCGATAAATGCCATCGGCATCGAAGCGAGCGCAATTGAAGGCAAAAAGGTGTATGCCCAGGAATCCCATCCTGCGACAGGAAAAATCCCCAGTTTCATAGAGAATATGTATTGTAAGACAGCCGCCATGATAAAACTCGGAACTGAAATACCGAAAATCGTTAAAATTGCAACTGTATAATCCTGCCACTTATTATGATAAAGGGCCGCAATAACCCCAAACAATACACCAAACGCTAAAGCGAGGAGAATGGCTTCTGCTCCAAGAGTAAATGAAACGGGGAAACCTGAACTGATCAAATCATTAACGCTTTGGCCTTTATATTTAAAAGATGGTCCGAAATCCCATACCGCTACTGATTTTAAGTAGCTGACATATTGGACAAAAAGCGGCTTGTCCAATCCGTAATGCGAATTTAAGTTAGCTTCAATTTCAGGCGGAAGTTTTCTTTCACCCGCAAATGGCCCGCCCGGTGCTGCCTGCATTAAGAAGAATGTTACGGTTACAATCACAAATAACGTGATAATCATATAAACTAAACGTCTTCCGATATACTTTAGCAAAGGGATACACCTCCATGTTTTTTGCATTTTTATACTCCATCAGTAAGAAAGGTATACGAGGAACCCTTCCCCATATACCTTAAAATCTTTTGTTTTCAGATGAAGAACCTATTTAAAATAAGCATTTCTAAAATAAATCTCACCAGTACCCGTCAGGATTGCGCCTTTTAGGTTTTCATCCTGCACCCATGGATCGGTATAGAAATAGATAGGGGCAACAGGCATTTCATCCATAAAGATGCCCTCTGCTTTTTTAAGCAGTTTCGCACGCTTTGTTTCGTCTGTTTCCGTTTGAGAATCATCCAGAAGTTTTTTGTATTCAGCATTTTCCCAGCCTGTATCATTGTTGCCGCCTTCTTTATCTTTGAACAATTCAAGGAAGGTGATCGGGTCATTATAATCGGCAAGCCAGCCCATACGGCCGATTTGATAGTCTTGGCTGTGAAGCTTGTCGATGTAAACATTCCATTCGGAATTATCAAGCTCTACATTGACGCCAAGGTTCTTTTTCCACATTTCCTGGACGGCTTGAGCAATTTTCGCGTGGGCATCATCCGTGTTGTAAGATACTTTAATCGTCGGCAGTTCAGATACTTTGCTCAGACCCATTTCTTTGAGCCCTTTTTCCAGATATTCTTTTGCCGTTTTAACGTCGTTATCTTTGAAGTAGCCTTTGTTGTTGTCTTCAAATCCCTTCATTGTCGGCGGAACGGCAGCCATAGCCGGGATTTGCTCTCCTTGCGTCACATTTTCAACAATAGATTGACGGTTAATTGAATAACTTAACGCTTTACGGATGTTCACATTATTCAACGGCTTAGCTTCAGTATTAAATTTGTACCAGTACACTCCCGCAATCGGTTCTACATGAAGAGAACCGTCTTTTTTCAAGCTTGGAAGTGATTCTGTCGGAAGCTGCCCAAGCGGCATACCCGCCCAATCAAGCTCTCCCGCTTGGAATTTCTTCAACTCAGTGTTGGTGTTATTAATCATGGTCATGTTGATATTTTTCAGCTTGACTTTGTCTTTATCCCAATACTGGTCGTTCTTTTCAAGTTTGATAGATCCGCTGTGTTTCCATGACGCTAATTTGAATGGCCCGTTTGAGACATAATCGTCACCGGCATTCGTATTCCATTTTTTATTTTTCTCTGCAATTTTTTTATTAATCGGCATATAAGTATAGAACGCGGTTAACTGAGTGAAATAAGGTGTCGGGTTATTCAATTCAACCTTTAATGTTTTGTCGTTTTCCGCTTTTACACCAACATCGTCAAGGCTGCCTTTGCCTGTGTTTGCAGCTTCAGCGCCTTTGATGTAATAAAGTTCGTAAGCATATTGTGACTCGTTCGCCGGGTCAAGCGCCCATTTCCAGGCATACTCGAAATCTTCGGCAGTTACCGGATCTCCGTTTGACCATTTCGCGCCGTCACGAATCGTAAAGGTATATGTTTTTCCATCGTCACTTTTTTCGATCTTTGAAGCTGCTCCTTCTTCAGGTTCCCCGTCTGAATTGATACGAGTCAATCCTTCAAAAGTCTGGCGAATGACTCCGCCGGACACTGAATCATTAGCCAATCCAGGATGCAGTGAAAAAGGCTCAGTTTTAATATTTATATTCAGTGTTGTTTTCCCTTTACTGTCTTTACCATCACCACTGCTGTTAGTTCCGCCGCCAAAGCCGCATGCGCTTAAGACGAGAGTGAAAATAAGCAGCAAACTTACAATCGACCAACGCTTCTTCAATGAAGTAGCCCCCCTAAAATAATTTTTCAGCTCCTTACGGCTAAATCCTCAGAAATATCAGACAAATGAACCTATGTTTTCGTAACATTTACTCAGTTCCGTCTATTCTGATTATTTTTTGTAAAAAAGCTGTAACAAAGAAGTGAACAAGTTCATTATAATGAAACAAATAATTTATTGCAATATTATTTTTTCAATTTAAAATATTTAAACTTCGTCAGTTTTTCTCTCAAAAACGAGATATACTTCGATGTTTTAAAGCGGAAAATCATTGATATTCTTTATCATTTAGCGGCCTGAAGACATGTGTTATTCGATGGGCAGCTACAAATAAATTGGTAAAAATGGTGTTTTTACTTGATGACATTTGGTTATAATTGATTTATAATGAAGCAATCAAATGTAAACTTTGCTATGAAAAAGAGTAGTACACATTCACCCCGTTTACAGAGAGTCTGCGGTGCTGGGAGCAGATAATGGGCAATGTGGAATGGACTTTGGAGCAGCTGACCGAACTTGAAGTAGGCTCAGACGGAGCAGTCTCCGTTACCAACGTCTGGAGTGATTCCATTTTAATGGAATAATCAGGGTGGCACCACGGTTCATTCGTCCCTTTTTTATAGGGGGAGAATGGGCCTTTTTTATTATGCAATAGAAATGAGGATGATGTTGAATGAAAAAAACGATTTTTTCCGGCATTCAGCCGAGCGGCTCAGTAACACTCGGCAACTATATTGGAGCGATGAAGCAATTTGTCGACTTGCAGCACGACTATAACGGTTACTTCTGTATCGTTGACCAGCATGCGATTACAGTTCCCCAGGACCGTCTTGAATTGCGGAAAAATATACGTAATCTTGCGGCGCTGTATTTGGCAGTCGGGCTTGATCCTGAAAAAGCAACGCTGTTTATACAATCAGAGGTGCCGGCTCATGCCCAGGCCGGATGGATGCTGCAATGTGTCGCTTATATCGGAGAGCTCGAACGCATGACACAATTTAAGGACAAGTCTAAAGGCAAGGAAGCCGTTGTTTCCGGACTGTTAACATACCCGCCGTTAATGGCCGGTGATATTTTGCTGTATGGCACAGATCTTGTTCCTGTCGGCGAGGATCAAAAGCAGCATCTTGAACTGACGCGAAATCTTGCCGAGCGCTTCAACAAAAAATATAACGATATTTTCACGATTCCTGAGGTTAAGATTCCGAAGGTCGGGGCGCGTATTATGTCTCTGGCTGATCCCCTCAAAAAAATGAGCAAATCAGATCCAAACCAAAAAGCGTTTATCACACTGCTTGATGATCCAAAGCAGCTTGAAAAGAAAATCAAAAGCGCTGTGACGGACTCTGAAGGTATTGTGAAATTTGATAAAGAAAACAAGCCCGGTGTTTCAAACCTTCTTACGATTTATTCAATCCTTGGCAACACTACAGTTGAAGAGCTTGAAGCGAAATATGAAGGCAAAGGCTACGGCGAGTTTAAAAGCGATGTAGCCGAGGTTGTAGTCGGTGCGTTAAAACCGATCCAAGACCGCTATTACGAATTAATCGAAACAGATGAATTAGACCGGATTCTCGATGAAGGCGCTGAACGCGCTAACAAAACAGCCGGCAAAATGCTAAAAAAAATGGAGAACGCAATGGGTCTCGGACGGAAAAGACGCTAATTGAAAAAACCGCTTTTTGCTTTGAAGCAAAGAGCGGTTTTTATTTAATTCACTTTCGATTCATTTTCCATTTCCCATAACTTTTCGAAAAACGGCTGTCCTTTTATTAGGTTTTCGCAAAACGAGAGATGCTTGTCCGACCAGCCTTCGATTGTCTCGTTGTAAAGCATGTTCCATATCTCTTCAAAGCTCATTCTCTTGATCTGCCCGTACATATGCGGATTCCATTCAGTGTACCAATAAGCGATCTCGGCTCTGTTATTGAGCCCTTTCAGCTGATCAAGCGCCATAAACATGAGCTGTTTAATTTGGCGTTCTTTCCTCGTCAGCCCTCTGACATGCTCCGGCGCCAAGGACAAAATGTGGTATTCCTTAGAAGATTCCAGTTTGTTCGGTTCAAATTCATAGGTTTCAGGTTCTACATCCTTAATCATTTCATATACAAGCTGTTCCTGTCTCGGAATCAGGCGGCTTTTTCTGACCGGGATGGTATAGCCGATTGTATCAACGGCCAAGATGCCGATTCCGTCCGTCACCACAAAGCAATACTCAAGCTTCGTCCGCTCATGGTTTTTTCTGATATACGATTTTTGATGGACACCATCGAGCAATTCTTTCGGAAGCTCTGATAGATCATTTTCTATGTAATGATACAACACCGACGGGACTCTCAAAAGAGGCACCTGATCCAAAAGCTCTACCGTATCCTCCTTGCGCCATTCGTGAAAGTGGCATACATTGTAGCCATTCTCTTCCCCTTCAAACCAATTCACCCACACATCATGAAGAAATAACATCTCTGACCCCTCACTTTATAAAAACTGTTGTCCACAGTATAGGCAAGGGAGAGAGAAATTATTCCAATGAAAATGATGAAATATATAAGCAGCGGTCGACTTATTATTTTTTCAGGCATAATAAAAAGCAGATTCTCTATGAAGATAATCTCACAATAGAAACCTGCTTTTCATTTTGTTTTTGTCACTGATTCTGACATTAGTTTCGTTTTTCTTTTATTTAATATTTTTCGGATCAAGCGCATCACGCAGCCCGTCTCCGACGAAGTTAAAGCACAGAACGGTAATTAAAATAAATAGCCCGGGAAATAACGGGTACCACCACGCTTGAATCATGAGCGTGAAGTTTTGCGCATCCTGCAGCATATTCCCCCAGCTTGCGATCGGGGGCTGGATGCCGAAGCCCAGGTAGCTTAATGTTGACTCCGCTAAAATGACGCCGCCTACTTTAAGAGTAGCAGACACAATAATCGGTCCGAGGCTATTAGGCAAAATATGCGAAAAGATAATTTTGTAATTTCTTGTCCCGATGGTTTTAGCAGCTAAAACAAATTCCCTTGAGCGGAGTGATAAAAACTCTCCCCTTACAAGACGCGCCGTCGTTGTCCACCCTGTTAATGAAAAAATCAAAATCAGTTTATCCATCCCCGGCTGGAATATCGTTACTAAAGTGATCAGAAGAAAAATATCAGGAATGGATAGTACTACATCAACCGTTCTCATCAAGATGGCGTCCACAATTCCTTTAAAATATCCCGCAATCGCCCCAACGACCGTACCGATTGTAATCGCACCTATTACAGAAGCAAATCCTACAAGCAACGATACACGTGCCCCATATAAGATTCGTGTAAAGATATCGCGGCCGAATTTATCTGTCCCCATCAGATTTTGAGCGCTCGGCGGCTTTAATTTATTGATAAGGCTCTGGCTTTCTGGAGAATAAGGCGCAACGAATGGCGCAAACACCGCCAGCAGAATGATAATCGTTAATATAAATCCTCCTGCTACAGCCAGTTTGTTTTTAAAAAACTTTTCAAAAAAGATTTTTGTCATTGTTTCGGGTTTTTCACGAATGTTTTCCTTCAGCTTAACCTCATTAGAGGGTGTCGCAGTATTTGGTTGTGACATGTTATCTCTCCCTCTCTGTTAATACTCAATACGCGGATCGACCAATGCGTATAAAATATCGGCAATTAAATTTCCGACGACTACCAAAACAGCAGAAATGACTGTCATTGCCATAATGACCGGATAATCTCTGGAAAACGCTGAATCTATAAATAGTTTGCCAAGTCCCGGCCAAGTGAAAATTTGCTCAACCACAACCGCTCCTCCAATAAACGAAGGAATCATCAAACCGAAAATCGTAATAACAGGAAGAAGGCCATTTCGCAATCCATGCTTAAAAATGACTTTATTTTCTCTAAAACCCTTCGCGCGAGCAGTCCGTATATAGTCCTGTTTCATTACATCAAGCATACTGGATCTGGTATATCTCGTAATGCCCGCCATATCTGCCGTTGCTAAAACAAATGACGGCAGAATCAAGTGATGAAGCCTGTCAAATATATTGAAATCCGCATTTAATGTGCCGACCCCGCCAGTTGGGAACCACCCGAGATTTACAGAAAGAAACATAATGAGGATTAATCCAAACCAGAAATTCGGTATTGCCAGCCCTAAAAATGAAGTAAACGTAATACCATAATCAAGTTTAGAATAAGGACGTTTCGCAGAAAGAACACCAAATGGTATCGAAATCAGAAGAGCGACAAAGGTTGAGAATATCATTAACACCAGCGTATTGGGCAGGCGCGAAAGGATTAATTCGGAAACAGGGGTGCCTTTTTTAACAATAGACGTACCAAAGTCGCCTTGAATCATATTTCCGAGCCATTTTAAATACTGAACAGGCTCAGGATCATTCAATCCGTATTTTTCAATAAACTTTGCTCTGTCCGCTTGGCTGATGGTCGGGTCCATCATCAGGGACATCGGATCACCTGGCGCCGCTTTCATAATAGCAAAAGACAATATGGTAATGCCTAAAAGAATCGGCAGAGACATTAATGTTCTTCTAATAACGTATGTAACCATACACTTGTCCCCTTTTAAAATAAAATGAGAAAGAGAAGGAAGAAATCCCCTTCCCTTTCTGGAAAATGCTATTATTTATCGAGCCACCATTTTTCAATGTGATACAAATCATTTTTAGGGTGGAATACATACCCTTGCATATTGGATGGAATCGCTCGGTGATAATTGTAATAGAATAAGAAACTGTACGGCTGATCTTCGGCTATCAGCTTATAAATTTCTTCATATTTCTTCTGATATTCTTTTCGGTCTGTAATGGTTTTAGCTTCTTCAAGAAGCTTATCGACCTCTTTGTTTTTATACCAAATATTATTTAAACCATTTTCAGATTGGCTTGAATGGAAGATGGTGTACTGATCCGGGAATGTTGCAAGACTCCAGCCCAGAAGCAACGCATCGTAGTCCCAGTTCGGAGCACTTGTTTGCTCAATCAGCGCACTGAATTCAACAATTTGCGGCTTCGCTTCAACGCCCACCTCTTTTAACTGCTGCTGGACTACTACCGCTAAATCTTCTCGAATTTTATTCCCCTGATTTGTTTTAATGGTGAAAGAGAATTTTTTTCCGTCTTTATCCAGGATGCCGTCTCCATCCGTATCTTTCCATCCAGCTTCTTTCAATAGCTTTTTAGCTTTTTTCTGATTAAAGTTAAAGGTTGGAATTTTGCCTTTAGGGTAATTCCAAGAAAGCGGGCTTTCCGGTACGTCTGCCACTTCACCGTCTCCGTTAAGCACTTGGTCCACCATTGCTTTACGGTCAAGCGCATATGTCAGGGCTTGACGTACTTTTTTGTCTTTAAACAAGTCATTTTTTTGGTTCCAGCCAATGTAGCTATAGTTAAGGCCTAGATCAGATTTAACCTTTACATGATCAAACGTTTGAACGGTCTCAAAATCCGTGCCCGGCACTACAAAGAAATCTACGTCTCCCGCTTTCAACTGGGCAACGGCAGCATTTGCATCCGGGATCGTTTTGACTGTTACGGTGTCTAGGTATGGTCTTCCGCCATAATAATCGTCATTTGCTTCAAGTTTTACATAATCACCTTTTTTCCATTCTGAGAACTTAAATGGCCCTGAACCAATTGGATTTTTGCGGTTAAATTCGTTCTCGCCAAGTTCCGCAACAGGAACATCTCCTAAAATATGTTTAGGAAGTATTCCATAACTGTCTAAAACGACGTTATAAAAATAGGCATCCTTTTTCTTTAGTTTAAACTCAATTTCGTAATCACCTTTTTTGGTTACAGATTTAAGGGACTCAAATCCCGACCCGCGTTCTCCATTGTAATCCTTATCCAGAGGAATACTGTATGTGAACACAACATCATCTGCTGTCAGCTCTTTCCCATCGTGAAATTTAACACCTTCCTTAATTTTCACGTCATAGGTCAGACCGTCATCTGATTCAGTGACTTTTTCAGCAAGTGCAGGTTTTACATTTAATTTCTCATCCGTTTCCAAAAGTGTGCTGAAAATCATACCTTCAATATCTGAACTTGCAACATCCGTTGAATAGAGAGGGTTAAACAAGGTAGGCTCACCAGTTGAGGCTACAACCAAGTCCCCGCCCTTCTGCGGTTTTCCGGCTGGTTTGTTTTCGCTGCTTGTTGATTTTGACCCTGAGCAGGCTGATAAGAAAATGGCCAGAACCATCAGTACACTTAGCATCGTCAGTGCTGTTTTTCTTACTTTCATCTTCATTTCCCCCTTTGAAATGTAAGTTGTCAGTTAGATCGTGTTGGTTATGTAGTACGCATACCCCCTCTCAAGTCTCGCTGCGCCGTGACTCTTCGTTAACCGTAAAGGTGACAGGCGACAAAATGGTTGGGAGCGGCTTCTTTAAATTCGGGTATTTGTTCTTTGCATATGGCTTTTGCGGCGGGGCATCTTGTGTGGAAAACACAGCCTTTCGGCGGATTGGCCGGACTTGGCAGTTCTCCTTTTAAGACGATACGCTCGCGTTTGACGGCTCCTTTTTTTCTTGTGACGGGTACAGAGGATAGGAGCGCCTGGGTATACGGGTGAAGCGGGTTATCGTAGAGCTCATGCTTATCTGTCAGCTCCATCATTTTACCTAAATACATGACGCCGACTCTGTCGCTGATATGCCGCACGACGCTTAAATCGTGAGAGATAAATAGATACGTCAGGTTAAACTCTTCCTGCAATTCTTCCATTAAGTTGATCACTTGGGCTTGGATTGATACGTCAAGCGCAGAAACCGGTTCGTCCGCTATGATCAGTTCCGGATTTAAAGTCAGGGCTCTCGCAATGCCGATCCGCTGCCGCTGTCCGCCTGAAAATTCATGGGGATAGCGATTGGCGAAGGATGGATGGAGGCCGACTCTTGCCAAAAGCTCTTCTACTTTCTCGTTTCGTTCCTTCATGCTGTACATATGATGGGTATTGAACGGTTCCTTAATAATGGATCGCAGGGTTTTTCTCGGATTTAATGAAGCGAACGGATCTTGGAATACCATTTGAATGTTTTTGCGGACACTTTTTCGCAAACTTTCCTCTGACAGGCTGGAAATATCTTGGCCTTTGAATAGAATCTGGCCTTCCGTCGGTTTGTAGAGTCTGATCATCGTACGTCCCGCTGTCGATTTCCCGCAGCCGGATTCTCCTACAATCCCGAGTGTTTCTCCTTTTTTTAAAGAAAATGAAACACCGTCAACAGCCTTTACATCACCGACTTTCCTTTGAAAAAAACCAGATCGGATTGGAAAATATTTTTTGACGTTTTTCAGTTCTAAGATTGTTTCTTCCTTGGCTGTTGTCATGTTTGGTCGGCACCCTCTTCCTCATATAAAAAGCATCTCACAGAACGCCCGCTTGGATGGGCTAAAAGCGCAGGCTGATCCGTCCAGCATTTGTCCATTGCTTTTGAACACCTCGGGGCAAACCGGCAGCCCGCCGGCAAATTGTCTGGTGTCGGCACACTGCCTTTGATTGCATTTAATGTATCAATCTCTCCATCTATCACTGGAATCGAGGTAAGCAGACCTTCTGTGTACGGATGAAGCGGTTCTAAAAACAATTCATCCACTGTCGCATTTTCTACGACTTGTCCGCAGTACATGACGATCACTCTGTCGGCCGCCTCTGACACGACACCTAAATCGTGTGTAATGAGAAGGATAGAGGTGTTGAATTTTTGACAGAGCTCTTTCATCAGTTCAAGCACTTGTGCTTGTATGGTGACATCGAGTGCTGTCGTCGGCTCGTCGGCAATCAGAAGCTTCGGGTTGCAGCTCAGCGCAATCGCAATCATGACCCTTTGTCTCATTCCGCCTGACAGACGGTGGGGGTAATCCTTCATAATTTGCTCTGCCCTGGAGAAGCCGACCATCTGCAAAAGTTCAATTGCTCTTTTGCGTGCTTCTTTTTTATTCATATTTTTATGGTAGATAAGCACTTCGGTAATTTGTTCGCCGATGGTTAACACCGGGTTAAGGGAGGTCATTGGTTCTTGAAAGATCATGGATACGTCGTTGCCGCGGATTTTGCAATAGTCATTTTCGGTGTATGTTACAAGGTCCTTGCCTTCTAGTGTAATGGAGCCATCCATTATTTGTCCGCCGGAGCTTTGGACCAGGCCCATAATGGAAAGGGAAGTAATGCTTTTGCCGGAGCCAGATTCTCCAACAAGCGCGACGGTTTCTCCTTTATTGATATGAAAATCAACTCCGTCTACTGCCGGGATCGGCTGCTTTTTTCTGAAAAAATATGTTTTTAAATTCTGCACTTCTAACAATGTGCTCATAATACTCTCCTTTCACCATCATGGTGTAAAAAATGTTTTAGAGAGAAAATAAACTTTCTATTCTGAAATCGCAAAAAATATTGAATTGCCATAAAATTTTATAGTTGTATATTATTACAACACTTTTACAAAAGCAAGAATTTTTTAGGATAAATGTAATATTATTAATTAAATTCCAGACTTTTAATCTTTTAAAGCGTTGCTTCCAGAAAGGTTTCTGACTGGATACTTATTCCGTCCTTGGTATTTACCTTTTTCTCAGTTAAATATTTTTTTACAATATTGAATCCGACTGCATATCCCAGCATGCTCGGATAATATCCTTTTCCAAACAGAAGCTGCGGGTATAATGCGCTTTCCCGCTTTAGATGAAGATGTGGCGCGATCTTTTTTTTGTAAAGCAGCTGAAGCTGGTCTTGTGTATAGTAAGAAGTCCATTCTGCCGTTTGGCTGCTGCCGAACCTCTCATAAACAGCATATTCGGCCAATCCTTCCATGATGATTGTATCAAGAAGTGTGACGTCTTTTTCTTGTTTTGTCATATGTTCTAACCGGCAAACGTGATGATATTCATGGGTCATTAAGGCCGAGACAGAGGAATTCGGAGGATCTGACGGGAGAAAAAGGAACATTTTGTCCCGAAAAGCAAGGCCTGATTTCGAACTGAACTCCAAGCGAATTTTCCGGTTGCGCTCGTCAACCGGCAGCACGATAATGGGTACATCCGGCCCCTCCCATTTCTTCATCAAACATTGCTCTTCCTTTTGGATATGGCTAAAGCTTCCTTTTTCTTTCAACAAATTTATTGTATTTTTGCCCTCTTTTAGACTGCGGAACATCCCGTGGTTTTGGAGGTGGCCGAGTATTGCTTTCCAGTCTTCTTTTGCGGCTCCTGAAAAGAAGGGAACAATGTAGCGGGACAAGTCATTTATAGATGTTGAGGACTCGAACCAGCTATACGTTTTTTTTACACTCAAGTGAATCGCCTCCTTTTCGTATTCTATGCACGGCAAAAAAACCGGCTACCTTAATAGGCAGCCGGCAAGTCATGATGTTATTGATATTTTTTGAAGATCAAGGTCGCATTATGTCCGCCGAATCCGAGCGAGTTGCTGAGGACAACATTTAAGTCCTGTTTCCGCGCAGTGTCCGGTACATAATCAAGGTCGCATTCTTCGTCTGGTGTTTCGATATTAATCGTCGGCGGAATGATACCGTCTTTAATGGCCAGTATAGAAAAAATCGCTTCAACTCCGCCAGCCGCACCCAGAAGGTGGCCTGTCATTGATTTTGTGGAGCTGATCGCAAGTTTATTCGCGTGCTCGCCGAAAACGGTTTTAATCGCCATTGTTTCGTATTTATCGTTATAGTACGTGCTTGTACCGTGAGCGTTGATGTAATCAATCTCTTCTGGCGCAAGCCCTGCGTCTTTAATCGCTTCCTGCATGGCTCTTGCTCCGCCCTCACCGTCTTGAGCAGGCGCGGTAATGTGATAAGCGTCTCCGGTTGAACCGTAGCCGACTATTTCCCCATAAATCCTCGCTCCGCGGGCAAGTGCGTGTTCAAGCTCTTCAAGAACCACGATACCTGCTCCTTCACCCATAACGAAGCCGTCACGGTTTTTATCAAACGGGCGGCTCGCTGTTTTCGGGTCCGGATTAGTTGAGAGCGCTTTGTTTGCGCTGAATCCCGCAAACGACATTCTTGTCAGCGGCGCTTCTGTTCCGCCTGTGATCATCGCGTCTGCATCACCGCGCTGAATGACTTTGAACGCGTCACCAATCGAGTTTGTTCCTGTTGCGCACGCTGTCACGGTACAAGAGTTGACTCCTTTGGCACCTAAAGCGATTGAAATTTGGCCTGTCGCCATGTCTGGAATCATCATCGGAACGAAGAACGGACTTACCCGTCTCGGCCCTTTCGTTAAGAAGATTTCAAATTGTGATTCAAGCGTTTCCAGGCCTCCGATGCCGGAACCGACCCATACGCCGACTCTCGGTGCGATATCATCCGTAATCTCAAGGCCGGCGTCTTGAACGGCCATTTTAGCGGCTACCACAGCGTACTGTGTGAACCGATCCATTTTTCTTGCTTCTTTTCTATCCATATAATCTTCAACATTGAAGTCTTTCAATTCAGCGGCTACTTTTGCCGGATATTCTTCTGAGTCAACACGTGTAATCGGACCGATTCCAGATACACCGTTGATTGCGTTCTTCCAGCTTGTCTCGACATCATTGCCCAACGGGGATAATGTCCCAAGTCCTGTAACGACTACTCTTTTTTTACTCATATTGTGCACCTCACCCTTTTTCTATCGGCCCCAGCGCAATGCAATGGCGCCCCATGTTAATCCTCCGCCGAATCCAACCATGACGACTACATCGCCGTCTTTGATTTTTCCGGCTTCCAACTCTTCTACGAATGAAATCGGTATAGACGCGGCAGATGTGTTTCCATATTTATGAACGGTTTTAGACATCTTTTCGACAGGAAGCTCCAAACGCTCGCGCGCCGCTTCCATTATGCGGATGTTCGCCTGGTGCGGAATGAGAAAATCGACATCTTCTTTTGAGAGGCCGGCTTTTTCGATGACATTCACGCTTGACTGACCCATTTGGCGAACGGCAAATTTGAACACTTCTCTTCCATGCATGATTGTATGTCCTTTTTCATCCAAGTACAAGTGCTGACCGCCTGTGCCGTCCGCTCCAAGTTCAAATGAAAGGATCCCTCTGTCATCACTGACAGGCCCGACCACCGCAGCGCCCGCTCCGTCTCCAAACAGAACGGCAGTGTTGCGGTCTTCCCAGTCTGTAATGCTGGAGAGTTTCTCAACGCCTATGACGAGAACATGTTTATATGTTCCTGCTTCTATAAATTGTTTACCTGTGACAAGCCCGTACATGAACCCTGCGCATGCCGCGCTGATATCCATCGCACACGCTTTTTTCGCGCCCAGCTGCTCTTGAATCATGCATGAGACAGTCGGAAATGATTGATCCGGTGTGACGGTGGCAACGAGAATCATATCAAGATCCTCAGGCGCAACTTCAGCTTGTTCAAGCGCTTTTTTGGCAGCGGCAACCGCCATATGTGATGAATACGTATCCTCTGAGGCTATTCTTCTTTCTTCTATCCCTGTTCTTGTACGAATCCACTCGTCAGAAGTTTCAACCATCTTTTCTAAATCATGATTCGTCAAAACCTTTTCAGGGATAAAACGGCCCATTCCAAGTATTCCAGCTTTCATCGGGAAGACTCCTTTATATCTTAAATTTAGAAGATCAAACGTTATGATCAATTATTAGTATCTGGTACTAATCCTACCCTATTTTTTTTCTGTTGGCAATATATTCGTCTAATCTATCAGCGCTCTTCTCTCATAGATTATGTTATAAGGACGAAAAGGAGGCGTATATTGTTGGATGTATTTTCAAAAATGATGTTTGGCGATTCCGCAGAAAAAAAAGAGAAACAGGACGAAAAAGAAGCGGTTTCCCGTTCGGGCAAAGAGGAGACTGCCGAAGCAGTCGACTACATGCATGTCATGAACCAAATCGGCTCTATTATGAACTCGCTTGACCAATTAAAACCTGTTTTAAAAGACCTCGGCCCGATGGTTACCGCTTTAAAGAAAAAAATCATGTGAAAAGCCACTTCAATAAAAGTGGCTTTTTATTATTCATTTTCTGATTTTGCGTCGGACTTGCCAAGCTCGTAAGCTTCCGCCATCACCGTTGAAAACAGATTCATAAATGGCTGTATGGACTCGGCGGACAGCTCGATCCCCGATTTTTCCAGCTCCGCTTTTGCTTCCGGCAAATATTTCATCGCGATTTGCAAAAATTCAAGTGATTTTTCATGCTGCATTCGTATTCACTCCGTTACTCTTTTTTCGGCAGTTCATCTGTTTGATTATACGTTTTGATAAGAGCGGCAATTTTATCTTGGAAGGCTTTGTCGACAAGAGGACTGAATGTCCCCATTTCAACCACATGATCTTTAAAATCGAAATAGTGATCTCCGCTTTCCAAAGTGCCGTTGCTGTATTGCTCGGCTATGATGCCATAGGCCTTGTCCACATTTTGAACAGTGCTTGTCAAAACGGTATTTTCGCCCTGATCAGACTGGTCTGTGACATAGCCGATCGCATAGAGACCGTCTTTTTTAATTTGTTGAATGACAGGAACATTATACCCATCTCCGGCGGGATATACAACATCCGCGCCTTCCTCTTTTATCTTCTCATAAAGCTTCACGGCTGTGGTATCGTCATCCCAGTGGTCTGTATATTTCGTATTGATAGTGATGTCCGGATTTTCATACTTGGCCCCTTTGATGAAGCCGTCTACTTCAGGCTGCCATTTAAAAGAAGCAATCACGCCGATTTGATTGGTTTTGGACATATGTGCGGCTGTCATCCCGCCGAAAAACCCCATCGCTTCTCCGTTAAGATGAACGCTTGTGACGTTGTCGGCTTTTGATTCCGCGTTAGAAATGACAAATTCCATGTCCGGGTAATCCTCACTGACCAGATTAAACATTTCTTCGTATTCACTGCCATGGCCAAAAAGAAGGTTTATCCCTCTCTTGTGGTAATCTTCAATGGCGTTTAATATATCCTCATCAGTCTTAACGCCTTCTTTATAGTAGACGTCGACATTATATGCAGATTGTATACTTAGTAAACCTTTATACCCTTTTGTTCCCCACACTAGATCATTGATGGTATCGGGAAAGAGCATACCGACCTTCTCAATTTTTCCTTTAAACGGAGTTTGTCCACATCCGCTCAGTAACAGGAGGACAGAAAAGATCATGACAAGCCTAGTGATCATGTCATGTTCAACCCCTTTTGCAAGCTATAACATGTATATTCCATATACGTTTATTGTATCTGGAAAGCTCGAAACATGGAAGGTATTTCTTAATATTTGTCGAATAATGATGAAAATTGTCTTTTCCACTCGATAATTTTTGTTTTTGCTTCCTCTTCCGGCGTTTGTTCTTCGACTTGCAAATGAATAACCTTACTTCTGTCCTTCTCGGTGCCTGACACAAGATAGTTCCTCAGCTGATCAGCCACGTCATCAACGAAAAAGCTGTTTTCCGTTTTTTCTTCTTGCTCTTCTTTCCATGGGCCGTACATTCTCGGAAGAATAATGCAACTGACCGCATCATTTTTCACTTCTTCTTCCCACTTCTGCCTGTCATGCTCATAGACAAGTATATAAACAGTTTCGTTTTTGAAGCTGTCTGCAGAAAAATCGCCGCTCCCATACTGGACACAGACTTTATCATATTGTTTGTCCCCGATATACTTTAATTGGCGAAAGTGTTCGTTTCTTCCGAGCCACATCAGCCGTTCTTCCAAATAGATTCGTCTATTCTCATTATCCGGACTTGCCAGAATGACATCAACGTCATTACCTTCATCCATCATTCTTTCGCATAATGAAAGGCCGAAAAATTCATCTGCACCAATAATCAGCATTGAGTCCATTGATCTGCCGCCCTTCTAATTTTTAATATTCAGCAAAGCAAAACAGCCCTCGGTAAAGAGAAGGCTGCTGTTATTGTATTCACTATAATTCTTTTTCATGCCTGTGAAAGAAGTTACAGATAGATGTGTAGATTCTGGTCGGGTGCTCAAATAAGTGGAATGTGATATCCACCGGGCAGCCTGCGTTTTTTTGCGTGTCCTTGTAAACTCCCGCATGCATGCTGTATGGGTAAGGCGCTCCGGTCATCCGCTGCCAGATGTGCACAGGCAGCCGGCTCGGATAGCCTTTTATCGTTTTATAAGACCGTTCGGCCGCTTCTTTTTCTGTTATTCCGTAGCTTTCGGCTGCTTCTTTTAAGAATTGTTTGTAGAAAAATTTGTTTTCTTTTTCTGATTCATAATGTGCCTGAAGATCGAGACAAGGATTCAGCATCGCTGCTGAACGGATGTGTTCCGGGGAAAAACGAAGCAGTTCATCAGCAACGAGGGCGCCCATTCCGTCTGCTAATATATGAATCTTCTGATTGAGGATCTCCTGCTTTAACACAAAGTGGATCAGCTGTTTGGCATACGTGACCGCTTTTTCTGCGCCCCAGTGCCTTCCGTACAAATTGCTGTTAAAAATCGTATATCCTTCTTCCCTCAGCATATTCAACAGCTGATTTCTCCCATAATGCTGAAGCCAAAAGCTGGTCTCATCACCGACGAAGTGAGTCCGGTCTCCCAATATAAAGATACCGAATCCGTTCGGCCGATACGGCAGATGAATGACGTTTTGCTCCGATCCCATTTGAAAATATCTTTCCGTTAATCCCATCGCCTGCCCGCCTCCTTTCGCAGCTTCATCTCACGCTATACTATGCTATGTAGAAAGAAACAAAACGAATAAGGTAAAGTCCTAGTGATGCCTTGAATTGGCTATTATACCAATAGACGATATTTATTTTTATTTTACCATTAAAATGAAGATCAAGCAGAATGATGAAATGAAGAGGGGCATTAAAATTAACTTCCTACTCTACTTTATATATGGTATGATAACCTTTAGAATAGAATGAGAAGGACGAGGTGGAAACGTGCGATTTATTGTTGCTTTTATTTGGACGTTCCTTTTATCACATATGGCTTGCTACTTGATCGCCTCTATGAACAGAGCCGAGTATAACGTGACAACATCTTCTGTTATCGCTGTTATTATCACAGTGCTGGTTATTGTTCTCGGCGAGATGCTTCCTATGAAGAATGAAACAAGCCAACAGCATTAAAAAAACCTGCTTATGCGCAGGTTTTTTTTTACGGCTTTCTTTGGTATGTCCATAGCCTGTTATGATTCGATGTCTCAGGAAACATGTCTCCTGCCGTCAAATGAATTTTTTTCGGGTTTTTCACCATGCTTCCTGTTTCGCCGATTTCTACATACGCACCGTTATTAGGCGCTTTTTGCCCAGGTCGGAATTGATGCTGCTGTCCCATTGTATCCCTCCTTTAGCTTTTTGATGTAGTATGCGTCTAAATATCAATAATATGTCTCATAAAAAAACTGCTGAGGAATACTCAGCAGTTTTTTGTCTTCATCCTTTGTAAAGGATCGCCTTCAGCAAGGCTTTTTGGACATGCAGACGATTTTCAGCTTGTTGGAATACCGCCGAGTTAGGACCGTCAATAATCTCTGCGGTTACCTCTTCTTCGCGATGGGCAGGCAGGCAATGCAAGAATGTATAGTCAGGTTTTGCATGTTTGACAAGTGATGCATTCACCTGGTAAGGCGTAAAAACCGTCAGACGTTCATTTGTTTCCGCTTCCTGACCCATACTTGTGTAAACGTCGGAATAAATCACATCGGCCCCTTTGGCGGCTTCGACCGGGTCAGCAGTCAGCGTTATAGAGGAACCGGATACGCCGGCATACTCTTTTGCAGCATTGACTGCTTCGTCAAGAACCTCATAGCCCTTCGGCGAAGCGATTGAGACATCACATCCCATTTTGGCGCAGCCAACCATAAGAGAATGGGCTACATTGTTCCCGTCACCGATATAGGCAACTTTTACACCTTTTAATTTCCCTTTGATCTCTTTGATCGTCAAAAGGTCTGCCAGCGCCTGACATGGGTGATATTTATCTGTCAGCCCGTTGATTACCGGGATGTCCGCATGCTCGGCAAGCTCCTCGACCTTTTCATGCTCAAATGTCCGGATCATTATCGCATCCACGTAGCCGGACAGTACTTTCGCTGTATCCGCCACAGTCTCGCCGCGCCCAAGCTGGAGATCTTTCTGGCTTAAGAAGAGCGCATTTCCGCCAAGCTGCGCCATTCCCGCTTCAAATGAGACACGCGTCCGCGTTGATGACTTTTCGAAAATCATCGCAAGCGTTTTTCCTTGAAAGATCGGCTGGATTTTGTTTTGTTTCAAATCGGCGGCTTCGGTGAGCAGAGCGCTTATGTCCGACTCGCTGAGGTCTTTCAATGTTAATAGGTCTTTACCGTACAGGCTGGTTTGTGTGTCTCCAATATTCACTGTGTGCATGGTGCCACTTCCTTTTTATAAAGATCTCTGAGAGAAACAGGCTGCTGATGCCCGGAGCCGCTGTTTAAAAACGCCCGGACGGTTTCCGCTTCGGTGAAGATCGTTACGCCGTGTGTCATGGCTTCTACTCGCTGCGTACGCGCTTCTTCAGAGTGATTCAGATTAATGTGGACTGCTTTTTCTTTTTGTTCGATCCATGCGGAAAATGGACCTTCGTATACTGAGAAGCCGGCGCTTTCCGCAAGGCTCTTCAAGTCGGAATTCCCGCCTTCTAAGAAGATGCTTCCTTTTTTCTCCCAGAGGCCGGCATAGATCTTTTTCATTGCGCTATCCGCATCAAACGCGACACACATGCCTTCGCCTGTCGACTTCATTTCCGGTCCGAGCTTTACATCCACATCCTGTATGGCATGTGAAGAGAATACCGGGAATTTCACTGCCACGCCATGCTGATTTTGAACGGATGGGTTTACGTCCTTTAAGGACGCTCCTGCTAAAAGCTGTGTGGCGAGCGGGATCATCTGAACGCCCATCACCTTGCTGACGACCGGAACTGTGCGGCTTGCTCTAGGATTCACTTCAAGAACGAGAATGTTCCCATTGTCTATAACAAATTGAATGTTCATAATCCCTTTAAACGAAAGTTTTTGGGCGATTTTTCGGGCTGCTTTTTTCATGCCTTGTTCTTGTTGAGCGGTAAGGGACGGCCCCGGCAGAACGGCAAAGCTGTCGCCGGAATGGACGCCCGCCCGTTCAATATGTTCCACGTATGTCGGAATAAAGACTTCTTCACCGTCAGAAATTAAGTCAAGCTCCACTTCTTTTCCCGAGATATATTGATCAATTAAAATCGGGTACGGCATAGCGTTTTCGTCATCAAGCAATTGTGAAAGCGCCTCTTCTGACTCAACGATCATCATTCCCATTCCGCCGATGACATAGGATGGCCGGATTAGTACAGGGTAGCCGATTCCCTTCGCTTTTTGCACCGCTTCTTCTTTGGAATAAGCTGTTTCACCTTTTGCGTGTGCAAGCCCAAGCTCATCGAGCAGCTTATAAAATTGGTCCCGGTCTTCTAAGGCGTCAAGCGTCTCAAACGATGTGCCGAGAAGAGTGATGCCGGCTTTTTCAAGTTCTTCTGCTGCATTGATTGCCGTTTGCCCTCCGAATTGCACGATGGCAAAATCAATGTCTTCGTGCTCCGCTACGTTTAAAATGTGCTCTGTCGTAATCGGTTCAAAATAAAGGCGGTCCGCAATTTCATAATCAGTGCTCACCGTTTCGGGATTATTGTTGATCATAATCGTTTCAAACCCGAGCTTTTGCAAGGTAAGGACTCCGTGGACGGCGCTGTAATCAAATTCAACTCCTTGGCCGATACGAATCGGACCTGAGCCGATAATAAGGGCGCGTTTCTTTTCTTTGCGGCTGACATCTCCGTCGCTTTCGCCAAAATAGGTCGAATAAAAATAATTGGTTTTTGCATCAAACTCAGCGGCGCATGTATCGACGATTTTATAAGACGCGGTAATTCCCGCCTCCTTCCGCAGCTTGCGGACTTGTTCTTCTGTTTTCCCGGTAAGGGAGGCAATCGTGATATCTGAAAAGCCTTTTTCCTTCGCTTTTTTCAGCAAATCAAAAGAGATGTCACCGCCTTCTTCCATCATGCGGTTTTCCAGCTCAATGATATGGTGAAAGGCATGCAGGAAAAACGGGTCAATCTTGGTTTTTTCATGTATTTCTTCTATTGAAATACGACGGCTTAAAAGCTCCATGACAACAAAAAATCTGCGGTCATCTGGGGTAATAGCTAACTCCCACAGGGCATCTGCAGACAATCCGCCAAGTTCTGGAAGGTGTGTGCCGATATTTTTCAACTCAAGGGAGGCCGCCGCTTTTTGAATCGCCGCTTCTAAATTTCGTTCAATCGCCATGACTTCGCCGGTCGCTTTCATTTTGGTGCCGAGTGTGCGGTCGGCATTTTTAAATTTGTCAAACGGCCAGCGCGGGAATTTCACGATGACGTAGTCAAGCGCCGGTTCAAAGCTCGCATAAGTGGAGTCTGTGAGCGGATTTTTCAATTCATCAAGTGTATAGCCGACTGCAAGCTTTGCCGCCATTTTTGCAATCGGATATCCGGTCGCTTTTGACGCGAGTGCGGATGAACGGCTGACGCGCGGATTCACTTCAATGACATAATATTGTTTGCTCAAAGGATCAAGCGCAAATTGAATGTTGCAGCCTCCGACTACGTCAAGAGCTGAAATGATGGTCAGGCTCGCCGTGCGAAGCATTTGATAATCTTCATCTGTCAGTGTTTGTGATGGTGCGACAACTATTGAATCGCCTGTATGGACACCGACCGGATCAATGTTTTCCATGTTGCAGACGGTAATGCATGTATTTTTACTGTCACGCATGACTTCATATTCAATTTCTTTAAAGCCGGCGATGCTTTTTTCGATCAGGCATTGATGGATCGGGCTCGCTAACAGCGCCTGCTTAATCAGAGGAAGAAACACCTCTTTTGAAGGGGCGATTCCTCCACCTTTTCCGCCGAGTGTATAAGCAGGTCTGACAATGACCGGAAAGCCGATCGCTTCTGCAAAGCGCAGGGCATCTTCTTCGTTATCGACAATTTCACTGTCAGGCACAGGCTGATTGAGCTCCTTCATAAGCGAGCGGAATTTTTCCCGATCTTCTCCTTTTTCAATTGTGTCGACCGATGTGCCCAAAAGCTTCACTCCATTCGCTTTCAGCACTTCTGCTTTTTCGAGCTCAACTGCGAGATTTAAGGCCGTCTGTCCGCCTAAATTCGCAAGCAGTCCGTCCGGTTTTTCTTTTTTGATGATCTCCTTCAGGCTGTCTGTCGTCAGCGGTTCAAAATAGATTTCATCTGCGAATGCCTCGTCGGTCATGATGGTCGCCGGGTTATTGTTAACGAGAATGACCCGGTAGCCTTCTTCTTTCAGCGCCATGCACCCTTGAGTGCCTGAATAGTCAAATTCTGCGGCCTGGCCAATGATGATCGGACCGGAGCCGATTACTAATATGCTTGAAATATTGGTGTCTTTAGGCATGAGCGATTTCTCTCCTTGCTGGTGTTACATTCTTTAAATAGTCATCAAAAATCCATTCGCTTTCAGCCGGGCCGGGGTGGGCTTCTGGATGAAATTGGACACTCATGACAGGAAGCTTCTTATGAGAAAGCCCTTCGACAGATGTGTCATTTACATGATGAAATCTGATGGACAGTTCTTGATCATTAATTGAGTTTTCATCGACCACATAGCTGTGGTTTTGGCTTGTCATAAAGACCTGGTTCGTTTTGCGGTCAATGACCGGATGGTTTGCACCCCTGTGTCCGAACGGCAGCTTATACGTATTTCCTCCAAAGGCAAGCGCGATCAGCTGGTGGCCGAGACAAATGCCAAGTGTCGGAAAGCGGCTGATGATGTTTTTGATTTGATCCATATACAGCTTTATGGCTTTCGGATCGCCCGGTCCGTTGGATAATACGATGCCGTCCGGTTTGATTTGATAAACGGCTTCCATTTGTTGATAAGGGATGACAGTGACCTTGCAGCCTCTCTTCACCAAAGCCGAGGCGATTGATTTTTTATAACCGAAGTCAATTAAAGCAATATGCCTGTTTCCGTCTCCCTCCGTGGTGACCTCTTGTGCGGAAGCCTGCTCCGCCACGTTTCCCGGCTGTAAAGAAAGCCCCGCCTCCGTTTTGGATGTCGTTACCGCGGCGCTCATAGTGCCTTTCGTGCGGATTTTTTTGACGACCGCGCGTGTATCAACGTGGGACAACAGCGGGATGTTCCATTTGTTCAGGTACTCCTTGAGGCTGTATACCGCTTCATGATGAGAAAAATGCTCACACGCTTCATATACGACCGCGGCTTTTATATGGGGCTTTTTGCTTTCAAAATCGTTCTCGTTAATCCCGTAATTTCCGATCAGCGGGTACGTGAACACGATAATTTGCCCTGTGTATGATGGATCTGTCAACACTTCCTGATAACCTGTCATGCCGGTGAAAAAAACAGTCTCACCCGTGCAGTTTTCGTTTCCGTCCAGCTCCCCGCTGAATGACGTTCCGTCTTCTAACACTAAATAACCTTCCATCTTAAAGCCCACCTCTTGATGAATAATTAATAATATTTTTGTATTTTTATGCTTTCGTAGGTAAAAAAAATTATCGATTTACAGCAGTATGCTGAGCAATCGCTTGTTTGAGCTTGCCAACGGCCGACGATAATTCATCTTTTGATACAGTGAGCGGCGGAAGCAAACGAATCACATTCGGTCCGGCCGGCAATACGAGCAAGCCTAATGTCTGCAATTCTGAAATGATATGAGAAACCGGCCCGTCACACTCAATCCCAACCATTAACCCTTTTCCGCGAATCTGTTTTACAAATGGGCCGTTCAGCTCTGCTTGTAATAGCGCGAGCAAGTATTCCCCTTTTTCCGCCGCCTCTTGGAGAAATTCAGGCTGGAATACAATTTGTAATGTCGCATTGACGGCCGCCATCGCCAGCATATTTCCTCCGAAGGTCGTTCCGTGAGAACCGGGAGTAAAGGCGTCCGCTAATGTTCTCTTGCCGATCACCGCTCCGACCGGAAAACCGTTACCTAAACCTTTCGCCACTGTAATAATATCCGGTGAGAGGCCGAAATGTTCGTAAGCGAAGCCTTTTCCTGTCCGCCCGATTCCCGTTTGGATTTCGTCAATGATCAAAAGCGCTTGTTTGTCGCTGCAAAATGTCTGCACGGCTTCTAAAAAGTCAGCGTTTGCCGGATTCACTCCGCCTTCTCCCTGAATCGTTTCAAGCATGACTGCGGCGATCCCTTCCTCGTCTTTAAGCGTTTCAAAAGCTGATGGATCATTGTAAGGCAGGTAATGAAAACCTTCCAGCATCGGTCCGAAGCCTGTTTTGATTTTATCCTGTCCGGTAGCAGCCATCCCCGCATATGTCCGTCCATGGAAGGATTGGAGAAATGTGACGATTTTTGTTTTGCCGGTCGCTTTTCTCGCCAGCTTAATCGCTCCTTCATTCGCTTCCGCCCCGCTGTTGCAGAAAAACACAAGATCTCCGGCACTATGAGCGGCAAGCTGATCAGCCGCTTCCTCTTGCAAGGCGTTTTGAAAAAGGTTGGAAACATGCCATACACTGTCGAGCTGTTGTTTGACCGCTTCCGTCACAGCCTCATGGCAGTGGCCCAGATTGGAAACGGCGATGCCTTGGATAAAGTCCAGATACGTTTTTCCGTTTTGATCCTCCGCCATCGTTCCTTTTGCTTTCTTGATATCAATATCCCAACGGCTGTAGGTTTGAAATAAGCTGCTCACGAAACTGCCTCCTTTTCCTTCACGATTTTTGTTCCTTGAAATGTTTTGCCTGAGAAAAATGAACCCTTCCCGTTTACAATCATGACTTCTTTTAATTGGCCTGATAAAGCGGATAAGGCTGATTTGACCTTCGGAATCATTCCGCCTGAAATAACCCCCTGCTCAATTAGTTCGTCAATCTCCTGCGGTGAAAGGATATCAAGCCGTTTTTGTTTCTTCATGATTCCTTCAACATCTGTAACGTACATAAGCTTATCGGCTTTGAGCGCTTCCGCTACCGCGGATGCCGCGAGATCGGCATTAACGTTCAGCGTCTTATAATCACTTGTCATCGACAGCGGCGCGATCACCGGGATGATGCCTTCTTCCATCAACGCGTTGACCATCGTTGTATCGACCTGTTTAATGGCTCCGACTTCACCGTATGTGTACCGGTCAAGATATTCCGCCTCAAGAAGTCCGCCATCCTTGCCTGATACGCCGGCAGCCTTCAGCCCGTTTTTAGCCAGCTCCGCCACGAAAAATTTATTCACGACACCTGACAGCACCATTTCGGCAACTTCTAAAACCGGCTTTGTTGTTTTCCGCTGTCCGCCCACAAATTCTGTCTGGATGTTTAATTTTTTCAGCATATCTGTAATTTCCGGGCCGCCGCCGTGGACGATGGCGATATTCCAGCCTGATTGCATCAATTCTTTTACATTATGAAAAAATTCGGCAGAAAGCTCCCGGATGACGCTCCCCCCGCATTTGAAAACAATTGTTTTATCCATTGTGCTCCCCTTGTTATGTGCGATAGCTCGCATTGATTTTGATATAATCATAGGTTAAATCACAGCCCCATGCTCTTCCGTTCCCTTCGCCTTCACACAAGCGGATGACAATTGTAATCTCATCTCCGCTTAAGTATTCCTTCGCCTTCGTTTCTGAGAATGGCTGGGGCTCGTTGTTTTGAAACAAGCACTGCCCGCCTAGAAAAACCTCCACTTGCTCTGCCGTCACACTTGCCGTACTGTGGCCAATCGCTCCGATAATGCGCCCCCAGTTGGCATCCGTCCCGTAAACGGCGGTTTTTACAAGGCTTGAACCGACTATTTTTTTGGCGATTACGTTTGCTTCAAGATCGTTCTTCGCGCCTTTTACTTGGGCCTCGATCAGCTTCGTCGCACCTTCACCGTCTCTGGCAATGTCTTTGGCAAGATCTTCGCAGACCAGTAAAAGCCCTTTTTTAAATAATGGCCACTCATCGTGCGCTTCGGTGAGGCATTCATTTTCCGCACAGCCATTTGCCATGACAAGCACCATATCGTTCGTTGAAGTTTCTCCGTCAACCGTAATTTGATTAAAGGAGACATCTGTAATCTCACGAAGCGCGTTGTGCAGGGCTTTTTCTTCCACAGCCGCGTCAGTTGTGACGAAGCCAAGCATTGTCGCCATATTCGGATGGATCATGCCTGACCCTTTCGCGGCTCCCCCGATCGTGACTTTTTTATTACCGATTGTAAGTTCGTAACAGGTCTGCTTCATTACTGTATCTGTCGTCAAAATCGCTTCTTCAAAATCTCCGAAACCCGCTGGCGTGTCTTTCAAAAGCTTGATCCCCGCCTGGATTTTTTCCATATCCAAATGCTCTCCGATCACCCCTGTTGAGGAAACGGCGACTAGTTCAGGGTCTACATTCAGCAGTTCGGCACAGTCTGCGCGCATATTGTAAGCATCCTCCAAGCCTTGCTCTCCGGTGCAGGCGTTGGCGATGGCGCTGTTCACGATGACCGCTTTTAATTCTGATCCTTGTTTTAAACTGTCCTGAGTGACTTTGATCGGCGCGGCCTGAAAGTGGCTTTGTGTGTACACAGCGGCGCTTGTTGCAGGCGTTTCGCTGATGATGACGCCGAGGTCTTTCTTTGAATAGCGCAGACCGCAGTGCACACCCTTTGCTTCAAACCCTTTCGGCGAAGAAACGCCGCCTGTTACTTTTGTGATATATTCTTGACTCAACTGAATCATGGTTCGATTTCTCCCCTGTTCTATGGATAAATTGGCGTCATGGTAAGCCCTGTTTCTTCCTTCCAGCCGTTCATAATGTTTAAATTTTGGACTGCCTGCCCGCTGGCGCCTTTCATTAAGTTATCAATCACTGATACGACCGTCACCCTGTTTGTTCTTTCGTCAATGGTTATGCCGATATCACAAAAATTGCTGCCCCACACTTCCTTTGTTGCCGGAAAATGTCCTTGGGGTCTGACTCTCACAAAATATGAATCTTGGTAAAATTCCAAATACAGATTTTGCAGTTCATCTCCAGACATATTTGTCCTTACCTGTGTATACATTGTCGCCATGATTCCTCTCGTCATTGGAACCAAATGGGCGGAAAATGTGATATTCTCCATTGCCGGGTGCCATTCTTTTAACAGCTGTTCAATCTCCGGCGTATGCTGATGCTCGTTAACCTTATAAATTTTTAAATTGTCGTTCAGCTCGGAAAAATGAGTTCCCATAGAGGCTTTTCGTCCGGCTCCCGAAACACCCGTCTTTGCATCAACGATTAAAAAGGTTTCATCGAGCAGCTTGTTTTGTACAAGAGGAGCGAGACCGAGCAAAACGGCTGTCGGAAAGCAGCCCGGGTTTGCAATCAGCTTTGCTTTTTTAATGTGTTCTCTGTTGATTTCAGATAAGCCGTATACCGTCTCTTTGATTGTCTGTTCCGGCGCGGCCGTCCGTTTATACCATTTCTCATATGCCTCCGGCTCTTGTATCCTCAGGTCACCGGAAAGATCAATGACCGGAATTCCCGCGGCCGCAAGCTGCGGAGTCAGTTCACTTGATACACCGGGAGGGGTCGCAAGAAACATCACATCTGCTTCATGTTTAATGGTATTCATATTAATTGGCTGCAAGGTTTGATGCACCAGACCGCTCATATGCGGATATGTCTCACTATATGCATTTCCCTGCCCGCTCGATGAATAAAGTATGCATTCTTCTGCATGCGGGTGATTTTTGATAATCCTGACAAGTTCAGCGCCTCCATAGCCTGTAGCGCCTACAATACCTATTTTCAAACGTGTTCACCTTCTTGGTTTTTGTGAAATTATTTAACATTATAACATGAATAAAAATTAATTCAATCGTATATTTAATATTTTTATTCATTTGAAAATTTTCTGTTCATTAAAAAAACCCACTGTAAAAAACGGGCTGCCGACTATCATAAAATCACTAATTCTTTCTTATCGCAGGGGCTATTCTGATGGAACAAAAATGACCCGGCCTTCATGAAGGCCGGGTCATTCATTTCACTCTCGGTTTTGATACAACATCAGTCCGCTCACAAAGAAGACAATTGAACTGGCGTAAAAAATAATATGCACTGTAAAGAAATCTGCAAGAAAGCCGCCCAGTATAATCGCAGCCGCGGAAAAAACGGCGGTCCAAAAGTGATAGCTGCCAATCTTTCTTCCGCGTTCTCCGCTGTCTGTATAGTCGGCAATAAGAATTTTTTCGCCATGCTTTTGCATTGCGCCAAGCAGACCTAATAGAACTTGCACGATGTATACTTGAGAAACGTCGGAGATATGCGGGAAATATAAAAGAAGCACCGCCATTCCCCAAGAGTTGGCCATAAGGAAATAACGGTTATCTACTCTAGCCGACAGCCTGCCGAGCAGCGGATGAATAAGCGCCCCGCTCAGACCGAATAAGCCATAGGACAAGCCGAACTGTGTATAGCTGGAACCGATGTTTTTAATAAACAAAATATAAAACGGAAAGATTAAACTGCTGGCGAAAAATACGCTGCTTTGGGAAAGAATCAGCCATTTCAATTTGTTGTGTTTCATGGTTTGTACCTCTGATAAAAGTAATTCATAAACCGCTCATCCGGGTCATACGTTTGTTTTTTGCGAAAAAATGCTTCGCTTTTTGGATATGCCTCTCTCATTTGTGCCTTTGTCTGATACGTCATGTATGGCAGGTAATAACTTCCGTGATGCTTTAGGGCAACGTCTGTCATGCTTCTGATGATCCGTGCGGTATCAGCCTGCTCTTCTTTAGAAAAGCCCTCATTGATTAACAGAACGAGCGAAAACATATCATCTTTCGCATAAGACAGATCGGCTTTTTCATTTTTTTGCACATACCGGATCGTAATGTTCAGGAGATTGAAGTCTTCATGCGACAATGTTTGCCTCAGATCATCAATGTAGGACGAGTACTCTTTAACCGGGACAAAATATTCTTGCAGGACGTCTGTATTTTCATTGTTTTCGTATTCGAGAAATTCCGATTCAGACCGCATCACGTTATTTCTTGTGATGGTCGTTCCGGTTTGTTTCAGGAAATAGGATTGCTGCGTGCTCCACAGCCAATTCTTGCCCCAACCATACCGCCGTGACAGGCCGAGCGCGAATTTTGTCAGCTCTGTATGCTCATCTTCTTTTAATTCGTTGTTCGATTTGATTTCATCCTGATCATCAGCCAATAAGTAATTCGTCACGTACATATCTTGCAGGAACCCTTTTTCGCCTGTCGAGATGCGGGCTAAATGCATGCGCACATCGGGATTCCCCTTCACCTGTTCTCTAAAATAATCGGCGTATGTCTTATAATTCATTTTCTCGGTTTGCATCTGATACAGCTCGTCATCCGTCAACTCAAGCTCAACATCAAGAATCACGCCAAATAGCCCGTATCCTCCGATGACCGCGGAAAACAAGTCATCCTTCGGAGTAACGGTGACGATGCTGCCGTCCGCTTTTAAGAGCCTGAATGATTTGACCGTATCAATGAGCGAGCCGTAGCGAATATCACGTCCGTGGGCGTTGGCGCTGAGCGACCCTCCAATGGTGAAAATGTTTTGTGACTGCATGACTTTTACGGCAAGTCCGTATGAATTGACGTATTTCTGTATGTCATTCCATGTCGCTCCGCTCTGGACCCTGATGATTTTTTTCTCTTTGTTGAATGCTAAGATTTTATTATAGCTTGTCATGTCGAGAACGATGCCGTCCTCATAATATGTATGGCCGCCCATGGAGTGCTGGGTACCGGCAATTGAAATTTTTATGTTTTTTCGATTGGCCTCTTTCACCGTTTCGATCAGTGTTTCCTCTTCTTTCCCTTTGACCGTTTGCTTAATTTTCATCGGGAACAGGCGGCTGACATCGGTCATGCCTCCTGCCTCTGTTTTCTGGCCGGAATGGACAGAGTACGCAAACAGGGCCGCATATACGCCGAGGCAAAGGACAAAGGCAAGCGTTTTTTTCTTCTTCATGGCACTCTCCCTGCTTTGTTTGCGTTAAGTATACCATGATTGCGCACTCATTTTTCCAATTTATCCGGCCCGTTTTTCCGCACGCCGGTCCGCTACGATAAAGCAGGCGTGAATGGCGCCCGGCAGCCAGAAGATTGCCGTTAAAATCAGATTTAACACAGCTTGAAACGGTTTTCCTGAAAACAAGACGGCAAGCGGGGGACATAATACGGCAAGCAAGTACATCATATGTTTTTCACTCCTCTCTATGCAGAAAAGGACAGCCTCCATTTGTTCAGCTGTCCTTATCTCTCTTATTGTATGCCAAGTGCGATTTTTGCATATCTTGACATTTTATCTCTTGTCCACGGCGGGTTCCAGACGATATGAACTTCTGTTTCTTTCACGTCGGGAATATCCGCTAAAGCTTTTTTCACTTCATCCACGATCACCGGTGCCAAAGGACAGCCCATTGACGTCAGTGTCATCGTCACATGCGTTAATCCGTCTTCGTCCATATCGACATCGTATACAAGGCCGAGGTTTACGATATCCACGCCAAGCTCAGGATCAACGACTTGCTCTAGAGCGCCCATAATGTTTTCTTTTAATGCTTCTTCCACGTTCTATCACTCCTTTTTCTCCAGTATAACGTAAATCCGGTTTGTGTTAACACCATTGTGCTCTATAAATGCGTCTCAAACCAGGCGACGGTTTTTAACAACGCTTCCCGCGACACTTTATGGTCAGCCTTTTCGTCTGCGATGAATTGCAGAAGCTCAGGCTGCTCGCTGTACAGCGGTTTAATGGTGTCGTAAAATTTACGGGTCGGCGCGTAAGGAACAACCTTATCTTTCACACCGTGCCAAAACAGGAGAGGACGATGACGCAAGGAGTCAGGCTGAAGGCTGAGATCTCTTGTTTTCAGCCGTTCGATGAGATCATCTACTCTCTCTTGCGGGACATCAATATTGATTCCCTGCGATTTGATGTGCTCAATTTGCTGTTGAAACAGTTCTACATAATTCGGGCTTCCCATCAGGCTGACACCGGCTTTCACCCAATCATACGCCGTTATTGCGCCGAGAGTGGTTATTCCGCCCATGGACGTGCCGGCCAGTCCGATGCGTCCGCCGTCTATAAGATCACGCTCTTCAAAGTATGTTTTGAGCACATTCAGTTCTTCAATTTCATTGAGCACGATGTCCCAGAAATGGCCCGCAAGCTCTTCTCCGGTCATGTTCTCCCCCCGCTCCCCATGAAAAAGAGCCTCCGGCAAAACAGCTCTGAAGCCTTTTTGGGCAAGTAAATAAGCAAAGTGAAGGTTGTGTTCCTTCGCGCTTGTAAATCCGTGTATAAAGAAAACAAGAGGAACGGCGCGGCGGCTGTTCTCTTCCTTTACAATATGTAAAAACGGAATGCCGGAAACGGTTTGGTTTTCAATTTGAATCACGAAGCTCCCTCCTTAGGATAACCATAATCATAAGTGTAACATGTAGACAATAAAGATGGTAAAAAGCTACACTGTAGATAAGGAAGAAAACGCAAAATCTAAGATTATAAAGGAGCTTTTATGGAGACAAAACCTTATTTAATCGCTTTAGATTTAGATGGAACATTATTAAAGGATGATAAAACAATATCAGAAGATACCCTTCGCACCATCCGAAAGGTCAAAGAAGCCGGACATTACGTCTGTATTTCGACAGGCCGGCCGTACCGCTCCAGCTCAATGTATTATCAGCAGATGGGGCTTACAACGCCGATCGTCAATTTTAACGGGGCATTTGTTCACCATCCGCAAGATGAGAGCTGGGGACGGTATCATACCTCCTTGCCGCTTGAAGTCGTAAAACAGCTCGTTGATATCAGCGAAACGTACAGTGTGCATAATGTACTTGCGGAAGTCATCGACGATGTGTATTTTCATTATCATGATGAACGGCTTATTGACGCATTTAATATGAATACAACAAATGTAACGGTCGGTGATTTACGTGACAATCTGGGTGAGGATGTCACCTCTGTGTTAATTCACGCCAAAGAGGAAGATGTGCCGGACATCCGCGCTTACTTGTCCGATGTGCACGCGGAAGTGATTGATCACAGAAGATGGGCGGCGCCGTGGCATGTGATTGAAATTATCAAAAGCGGCATGAACAAAGCGGTTGGATTAAAAAAAATCAGCGATTACTACCAGATCCCCGCTGAGCGCATCATCGCTTTCGGCGATGAAGATAATGACCTGGAAATGCTTGCGTTTGCCGGATGCGGCGTTGCGATGGAGAATGGCATTGATTCCGTCAAGCAAATTGCGGATACAACCACTTTTTCAAATGAAGAGGATGGCGTTTCCCGTTTTTTAAAACAACATTTTTCGCTTTAATTTTTCCCACTCATAAACCGCCGGCAGCCCTTCCATACTAAGCAGGACGACTCATCTCGTCACAATATGGAAGGGGGCATTCTCGAAATGGGTAAACGAAGCAAATCAAAAAGGTTTATTCAGCAGGGTAAGGACTCCGTCAGTCTTCATGACGCAAGATTTCCATATCGGTCTACACTTGAAGAGTCCCAGCATACCGCAGCAAAAAATGCGGCTGAAGGACAGGTTGAATTTTAATGAGAAACGAATTGTTCACTCAGGCGAAATCATTTGTTAATCAGGCTGTTATGATTGCAGGCGGCTTTGAAGAAGGCGATCAGCAAAAAGCCATTCTAAGAGCAAAAAATGCTGTGTCTTCCGCGTATGCCAATTCGACAGATGCAGAACGTCACCAGCTTCATCAATTCCAGGATCAGCTGGATAACTTGCAATAAAAAAACTATGGCGGGCACCGCCATAGTTTTTTATTTCACTTCAAATTGCTGAACGGCCTGAATTTGCTTCAAGTGTTCCGCTTTTCCCTTAAAGGTCACTTTTACTTCATAAGTCCCCGGCTCCGGCACTTCCTTCCACTCATCGGAAAAGTCGTATGTTTCGCCAGGTTCAAGCGTCAAGTTCTGAAAGGCCTGTGTAAACATTTTATCTTTGGAATAACGGTATCTTTCTTTGTGTTCAGAATCGTAGACGACAAGCTCAAATTTCTGCCCGGTGCTGAATTGAAAGTCCACGGCATTTTCACCTTGGTTCTCTAGTGACATGTTAAACTTGATTTGTTCAGGCTCTTGAATCGGTTCAACGGTTAATACAACCTCTTGATTTTCCATTCCGCCTGATACCTCCTTATCGGGTTCTGACTCTTTTTGCCCGCAGCCTATTAAAAGCAGCGCCGGCAAGAGCATCACAAGCAGCCGCTTCATGACATCCACCTGCTTTCATCAGTCTTTTCTGAAAAAACCAAAAATCCCGGTCGTTTGGACAATATTCGTAAATGCCTTCGGGTCAACCTCTTTGACGATTTTTTCCAAATCGTAAAGTTCATACCTTGTGATGACGATGACCATCATTTCTTTTGGTTCATTCGTAAATGCGCCTTTTGCCGGAACAGTCGTGATGCCCCGAACCATTTTTCCATAAATCGCTTCTTTGATTTCATCCGCTTTTTTTGTCACGATCATCGCCGTCAGCTTCATGTGTCGGGTGTGGATCGCGTCAATCACCCTCGTTGTCACATAAAGTGTAACAAGGGTATATAAAGCTTTCTCCCAACCTTGCAATAATCCTGCCGTCAGAATGATAATCCCGTTCAGAATAAAGAAATACGTGCCGATGGGTTTATCCTTCCACTTCGCGAGCACCATGGCGATGATATCTAGTCCGCCTGTCGACCCGCCGTATTTTAATGTCATACCGATTCCGACTGCGGAAATGACACCGCCAAATACCGCATTCAACAGGATATCATGTGACAGCCTGGTTTCCGGAAGCACACCCATAAAAACGGTTGTCATAGCGACGCTCAAAATGCTGTAAACCGTAAACGATTTTCCGACTTTCAGCCATCCTAAAATGCCGACCGGAATATTTAAGAGGAACAGCAAAATCCCTGTCGAAATATAAAAAGGGGCGTATTGGTCGACGACGCTTGATAACAGCTGGGCGACACCGGTAAAGCCGCTGGCATACACATCAGCGGGAATCAAAAATAAATTCAGCCCTGCCGCATTAAGTAAAGCGCCGATCACAACAATGATTATTTTTTTTGTCAGTTCTAGTACCATGGCTTTGTTCCTCCGCTTATTCATATTATTATCTTTTCCCTTAAATCAAATATTTGAACACGAATTTGGCAAATTAATATGATATAGTTGGCTTACCTCTTACTTTTTAGAGCATATTGGAAAGAAGGGATATTTATATGAAAGTTCATCTCATCGCCGACAGCGCGGCTGATTTGCCCCGTTCTTTTTTCGAGGCGAACGACATTGGCTTTATACCTCTCAGAGTTTCTCTTGATGACAAAGAATATGAAGATGCGGTAACAATTCAGGCGAATGAAGTATTGGAGGCAATGAAAAACGGGAAAGCTCCCAAGACCTCCCAAGCGTCACCGCAGACGATTAAAAACACGTTTCTGCAATTCGCCGAAACAGGAGAACCTGCGCTCTATGTCGCTTTCTCCTCAGGGCTCTCCGGCACTTATCAGACCGCTGTGATGATGGCAAATGAAGTAAAGGAAGAATATCCTGATTTTGATTTGCGGATCATTGATTCCAAATGCGCTTCATTAGGTTACGGCCTTGCAGTGCGATACGCGCAAGAGCTCTGTGTCGACGGAAATACAATACAAGAAATTGAAACGTCTGTAAAGGACTTTTGCGCTCATCTTGAGCATATTTTTACTGTGGATGATTTAACTTATCTTGCAAGAGGCGGCAGAATTTCCAAAGCCTCCGCTTTTGTAGGCGGGCTTTTAAATATTAAACCGCTTCTGCACATGGAGGACGGGAAACTTATTCCGTTAGAAAAAATCAGAGGCAAAAAAAAGCTGTTAAAGCGGATCATTGAAGTAATGGCCGAACGCGGAGACAATTGGAGCGGGCAGACAGTCGGCATCAGCTACGCCGATAACGAAGACACCGCGCTTGAAATGAAACAGCTGATTGAAGACGCCTTTCATCCGAAAGAGATTATCATGCATACGATCGGATCGGCCGTAGGCTCACATTCCGGTCCGGGAACGCTGGCGATTTTTTTCTCAAGTAAATCATAAACAACAAAACCGGTAAGCTTTGTGATAAGGACTGCCGGTTTTTTACTTTTCTCTTATATGCCTGCAGGACCGAAGCAGATTGCTTTGAGCCTTCACCGTACAAATATTGGCCGCCTCGATAGCTGCTTGTTTCCTCATACTAAGAATCTGGGATGCTGTTACATAGTAAGTTAACGCCCGATAATAAATTTCACATTCAGTATATAAACATCCTCCCATTAGGCTGCCGCGCTATGCCCGCGGTTAAGGCAGACGATTTTATTAATGGAAAAGTAGGACAAAGACTTATGCCCTGTCCTTCTTTTCCTATTCTACTAATTTCTTATTCACGTAAATAATGACGCCGGCCCCATATGCCAAAATGAGCGGCGGGAGCAGCTCCTCCTGTCCGGGAAATGCGATAAAGCTGTTCAGCAGAATAAATAAACCGGAATTCAAGAAAAAGCAGCCTGCAATTCTTGCCAGTCTATCCTTGTCACGGATACGCGCCTCATTAAAACCGGCCAGTATCCAAGTTTGTTTTTTTATTCCTACATAATAGGCTACCAAAAAGAAAAGAAGCGAAATGATCGTTAACAGATAATTGATGCTTAAATCCATGTTACGGCCTCCCCGTGTTCTTTAAAATTCAAAAAAGAAAAAAACGGCACGCTACAACACCAACTAGACCGCTGCCAGATTTGCTATAACGATGATCTCTTTTTGGAATTTCATTTTGTTTTTCCTGACAGAAATAGACGATTGTCCCGTTGTTCCTTACGCCCAATAACGCTTCAGCAAACTCCTTTGGCTGCGAAAATTCCTCAGAAATCACATTTGGGAGTTCCTCGGCCTTTGTTTTGTCATTCTTCACAAATACGTGACCCTTATTTCCGCGATTGCATTCTCTCTTTCTACATCAGACATATTCTTCAGCTCTGTATATAGTTCCTCTGCATAACGCTCTATGTTCTGCTGTTTTTTCATGAAGATCGTAAAGCATGGAGAGTTTCGCGGAGTATTCCCCACATCCTGTACGGACTCCTCGGCACATGGAGGCCGTAATCAATTGGATATTCACCGCAAAAAAAGCAGGCTTGCTCTCTGGCAGCCTGCTCTCTTCTTTATTGCTTTTCATATGTCCAGCCGTTTTCCTGATAGACCTTGTTATTCTTCATCAAGTGTCCGAGCGCCCGTTTAAAGGCGGCCTTGCTCATCTGAAAGCGTTGGCGAATATCTTCCGGGTCGCTCTTGTCTCCGTATGGCATGGCGCCGTTTCTCGTTCTCATATAAGTAAGGATTTGCTCGGCGTCTACTGACAACGCATCCTGTTTCCGCGGGAGAAGCGACATGTTCACCGACCCGTCATCCTTCACTTCAATCACCCGTCCCGTGATTCTTGATCCGAGTCTCGGCTCTTCTTTTCTTTCAGAAGGGTGAATGAAGGCACGAATGCCATCGTCTGTGATCAGGAAAGAACCGGAAGCGATAAGCCTGTACACCGTTCCTGTCAGCTCTTTATTCATCACATCTTCTGACGCTTCAGTAAACAGCTCGCTGATGATGTCCTCCGGCGCGGGTTTTGCAAACATGCGTCCGCGGTTTGTCACTTTCAGCATACAATACAGCTTGTCCCCTCTTTGCGGCCACACGGATTCGTACGGCGGAAGATGCTCTGTTGCGACAAGCGCGTCCTTAGATAAGCCGACATCAACGAACACGCCCATATCGTCTACTGCGTCCACAACATCTACCCATCCATACTGCTCGGCGCTGATGACCGGTATTTTCATCGTTGCCGCAAGCCTTTCCTGCTGGTCAACGTAGATGAATACTTCTACTTCGTCTCTTTCTTCTATATCCTCTGTCACTTCACTGTTATGTAAGAGAACCGTGTCTTCTCCGTCGGTTAAAAAGTAACCGAAATCTGTTTGGTGATCTATACTCAAGGTTAATTGCTGCCCTGGTCTCATGCTATCGCCCTTCCTATTCCGCTTATGTTTTTGGCGGATGTTGTTCCTTATTTTTTTCCAATCATCCCAAATTGATTCTTTGTTCTGTTGGAAGTTTCTCTTTATTCTACTATAATCAACACATAAGTTAAATGTTATGGAGGTTTTCATATGGCAAAAGAAAGTTCTTTTGATATTGTGTCCAAGGTTGAATTCCCGGAAGTCCAAAACGCAATTCAGATTGCATTGAAGGAAATCGGCACCCGCTATGACTTCAAAGGCAGTAAAAGCGACATTACGTTAGAAAAAGAGGACCTCGTTCTGGTTTCCGATGATGAATTCAAAATGAGCCAGCTTAAGGATGTGCTCACAGGCAAACTCATTAAAAGAAATGTCCCGACCAAAAACATCGAATATTCAAAAATTGAGAATGCCTCCGGCGGCACTGTGAGACAGCGCGCGAAGCTAGTTCAAGGGATCGATAAAGAGAATGCCAAAAAAATCAACACGATCATTAAAAACTCAGGTCTGAAAGTGAAATCCCAAGTCCAGGATGATCAGGTACGGGTGACCGGAAAAAGCAAGGACGATCTTCAGCAGATTATGTCTGCCGTCCGCGGTGCTGACCTGCCGATTGACGTTCAATTTATAAATTTCCGATAAATTTTACATTTGCTATTGATTATTGTCTATATTTTCGGTAAATTTGGAGAAAGGAAAATTCCTCATCTCTTTTGGGGAATTCCGGATTTCATTTGCTCAATTAAAAACTGAATCATTGTTCTTATCAAGAGAAGCTGAGGGACTGGCCCGAAGAAGCTTCAGCAACCGGTGTAATGATTGCATCCGCAGTCATGACCAAGGTGCTAAATCCAGCAAGCTTGAACAGCTTGGAAGATAAGAAGATAGACAAATCTTTTATAAAGTCTTCTTCTTAAGAGGACTTTTTTTAATTCTCTTTTTTCCTTGCTGAATGTTATGAAGGAGGCAGACAATGGGACTTTTAGAAGATTTGAAACATCAGGTATTAATCGGAGACGGCGCTATGGGGACGCTTCTTTATTCATATGGCATTGACAGATGCTTTGAAGAATTGAATGTGTCAAAGCCGGAGGAAATCAAACGAATTCATGAAGCGTATGTTCAGGCGGGCGCACATATTATTCAAACCAATACATACGGGGCCAACTATATCAAATTATCCCGGCACGGACTTGAAGATGAAACGAAAAAAATCAATAAAGAAGCAGTCAAAATCGCGCGTGCCTCGTCTGGCGGAGCGTATGTGCTCGGGACGATGGGCGGCATCCGCACCTTTAACAAAAATGCGTACAGCCTTGAGGAAATTAAAAGAAGCTTTCGGGAACAGCTTTATCTCTTGCTGCACGAAGAGCCGGACGGACTCCTTTTGGAAACCTATTATGATCTTGAAGAAGCACAGGAAGTCTTAAAAATTGCCAGAAAGGAAACGGATTTGCCGATCGTCCTGAATGTGTCGATGCATGAACAAGGCGTGCTTCAAGACGGAACGCCCCTATCGGAAGCTCTTCGATCGCTTGTCGGTCTTGGTGCTGATGTGACGGGCATTAACTGCCGGCTCGGCCCTTATCATATGATTGAAGCGCTCACCGAGGTGCCGATTTTTGATGATGCGTTTTTATCCGTTTATCCTAACAGCTCCCTGCCATCCCTAGAAGAAGGACGGCTTGTGTATGAAACAGATGATACGTATTTCCAAAACAGCGCCATTGAATTCCGAAAACAGGGCGCACGGATTATCGGAGGCTGCTGCGGCACAACCCCGAGCCACATTCGGGCTATGGCAGATGCAGTCGGCGGCCTTGAGCCTATTACGGAAAAAGAAGTGAAAGTCAGAGCGCAGGAAACCATCTCCATTCAGCACGAGCGGACCGAGCCGGGTTTAGATGAAATCGCCTCTCAAAAAAGGTCAATAATCGTAGAGCTTGATCCGCCGAAAAAGTTGAACTTTGAGAAATTCCTTTCCGCTGCAAGCGAATTAAAAGAAGCCGGAATAGAGGCGCTGACGCTTGCGGATAACTCACTTGCGACACCGAGAATCAGCAATGTTGCCTGCGGAGCGCTTTTGAAGCAGCAGCTGGATATCAGATCTCTCGTTCATATAACATGCAGAGACCGAAATATAATCGGCTTGCAGTCACATTTAATGGGGCTCGACACTTTAGGCTTAAACGATATTTTGGCGGTTACAGGCGATCCTTCTAAAATCGGTGATTTTCCGGGGGCCACATCTGTTTATGACTTAACATCCTTTGATTTAATCAGGCTGATCAAGCAATTCAATGAAGGGCTTTCCTTATCGGGGAAACCGCTCGGCAGAAAGACCAATTTTTCTGTCGCCGGGGCGTTTAATCCCAACGTCCGCCACCTTGACAAAGCGGTGAAACGGCTTGAGAAAAAAATCGATTGCGGCGCCGATTATTTTATCTCACAGCCAGTCTACTCAGAGCAGCAGCTTGTCGACATCCATAACGAAACCAAGCATCTCAAGACGCCTGTTTACATTGGCATTATGCCGTTAACCAGCAGCCGCAACGCCGAATTTATTCATCATGAAATTCCCGGCATCAAACTGTCAGATTCCATTCGCGAGAAAATGGCGCTTGCCGGTGAAGATAAGCAAAAACAAAAAGCGGAAGGCCTCGCCATCGCCCGCTCCCTTCTCGATACGGCATGTGAGCTGTTTAACGGAATTTATCTGATCACGCCTTTCCTCCGGTCTGACTTAACGGCGGAGCTTACTTCCTATATTCAGAAAAAAGACGAAAAGCGCGAGAATGTGTTTTTGCACTAAACGTGAAAAGGGCTGCCTGAATAAATCAGGCGGCCCTCCTCTTTATGGATGACAGGTGATAATATAAAGAGGTGTCTCCCCTTCTCTTCAAACCATAGTAAAAGGAGGATATTATGATTCTTGTCAATGAAATTTCAGCAGAAGATACTTATGAAATCAGACATATGATCTTGCGTCCGCACCAAACGATAGAACAATGTAAATATGAACAAGACAAAGAGGAAGGCAGCTTTCACCTCGGCGCTTTTTTTGACGGAACGCTGATCAGTGTAGCTTCTTTTTATCGCCAAGATCATCCCTTGATTGAAGCTTCCCCATCCTATCAGATGAGGGGAATGGCGACGCTTCCCGGATACCGCAAGCAGAGAGCCGGAAGCACGCTTGTCACTCGCGCTGAACAGAAGCTTGCCGATATGGGGGCAAAAACGGTATGGTGCAACGCCAGATGCCACGTACAAGGGTACTACGAAAAGCTTGGCTGGAAGGATACTGGTGATCCATTTGATCTCCCTGGTATCGGACCTCATATTGTCATGTATAAAAAACTCAAGTAAGACGGTGATAATGATGCCAATGAGTGATGCTGCGCTTTCCGTTTTAACAAAAAAAGATGTGCCTGGCCTGTCCGCATTGTGCCGGCACGCAGGCTGGCCTGGTTATGATGAGCGGGAGCTGGGGCTTTTGCTGCAAAACGGACGCCTTTTTGGTTATAAGAATAGCAAGGGAACTCTTCTTTCTTGCTCCGGCATTTTTCCATACGGGTCTTTTGCTTCGCTTGGCCTTGTGATCGTACAAAAAGAATTCAGAGGGGCCGGTCTCGGCAAGAAGATGGTGGAAACATGCATCGTCGAACTAAACGATACCATTCCGATAATGCTTGTCGCCACCGAGCAAGGCCTTCCGCTTTATCAAAAAGCCGGATTTCAGCAAATCAGTTCCATTTATAAGTATGTGTGTGACCGCTTTTTTCCTCACACAGCGGATTCTGAAATAGACATTGTACCTTTTCAAGCAAAGGATTTTCAGGCATTAACAAAAGCAGACCGGGCGGCATTCGGCACAGGCAGAGAACGCCTGCTTCAGCAGCTCGTTTCCGGCTGTTTAGAATGTGCCGTTGCCAAAAACAAAGAGGGCAGAATTGTCGGATACGGACTTTCCCGCCAGACGCCGGACAGCTTGAGAATAGGGCCTTTAATCGCACCTTCCAGAGAATGTGCGGCTCTGTTAATCAATGAGCTTGCGGATGGGAAGCAAGGACGGATTCGGATTGATATTTCCGGAGAATACCGCTGTATCGATCCTGATCTGGCGGCCATGGGGTTTGTACGAGATACTGAATCGCCGCTGATGGTTCTTCGAAAGAGCCTTTTTCCGAAACGAAACGGACACTTAGTCGCCGTTACGTCACAAGGACTCGGCTGATTCAAACATACGTGATAAATGCCCGAATACGGTTCATTCCGTATTCGGTTTTTTACATATGACAGAGCGCTAAGCTTTTCTGAATAAACCGATATATCAAGGACATTCTAAACAAGAAAAGGAGTGAGCCTTGGTGGCACAAACAAAACAACCTAATGTGATGACTATTGTGGCAATCGGTTCCATACCGCTCATTTTAACACTGGGTAATTCCATGTTAATCCCGATATTACCGCAAATGAAATCCGAACTTCATTTATCTCAATTTCAAGTCAGTCTTGTCATAACGGTTTTTTCGATAACCGCAGCTGTTTTTATACCGATTGTCGGCTACCTCGCAGATCGTTTTTCCCGTAAGAAAATTATTATTCCTTGCTTATTTCTGTACGGGATAGGCGGATTAATCGCCGGTTTTTTCCATCAATCTTTTCCTTTGATCATGGCGGGACGCGCCCTGCAGGGACTCGGCGCCGCAGGAACAGGCCCGATCGCTATGGCCCTGTCGGCGGATCTGTTTAAAGGGGCGCAGGAAAGCAAAGTGCTCGGAATCGTCGAAGCATCAAACGGAATGGGAAAAGTCCTTTCACCCATTATCGGCTCTCTTATAGCCTTACTTGTCTGGTATGGAGCTTTTTTTGCATTCCCTGCATTTTGCGCTCTTTCTATTCTGCTGACGTGGATTTTTATTAAGGAGAAGAAAAAAGAGGAGGAGCCGCCAACGATAGGAAAATACGCAAAAGGATTATTAAGCGTATTTAAACAAGAGGGCAGATGGCTTTTCACCGCATATTTGGCGGGAGCAACTTGTTTATTTACCCTATTCGGGATCTTATTTTACTTTTCTGATGTACTGGAGAAAACCTATGATACGGACGGCGTAAAAAAAGGGCTGATTCTGGCCATTCCGCTATTGGTCATGTGCGTGACTTCATATATTACCGGAAGTAAAATCGGACAAAAGCAATCCTTAATGAAAAAGCTGATTGTTCTTGGTTTGGCGCTGATGACTATTTCTTATGCCACGCTATCTTTTTTTGAGCAATTGGTTCTCTTTATCAGCATTCTTGTCATCAGCAGTGTCGGCACCGGGCTTGTGCTGCCTTGTATCAACAGCTTCATCACCGGAGCTGTCGGGAAAGACCGAAGAGGATTTGTGACGTCATTATACGGATCGGTTCGGTTTTTAGGTGTCGCGATTGGACCTCCGATTTTCGGACGCTTAATGGAATGGTCACGACCCGGCATGTTTTTAAGCATCGCCGGCTTAACACTGGCTGTCGGCATTCTCGTGCTGCTTCTCGTCCATGTGAATCAAAATGAAGAAGAAACCAAAGAGAAAGAAAAGCCGCACCTGTCAAGTGAACGTCTGCAGCCCGCTGAAGAAAGGTAGCGACAGAGCTTTGAAAATTGAACGTATTGAAACATTCCCGCTTTTCCATCGCTTGGAAGAGCCCTATGGAGATGCAAATGGATATAAGCAATATCGGACGTGTTATCTCATCAGAATCATTACTGACACCGGGATAGATGGCTGGGGTGAATGCATAGATTGGCTGCCCTCTTTACATGTCGGATTTACCAACCGCATTATCCCTTACCTTCTTGGAAAACAGGCCGGCTGCCGGCTGCCTTTGGTTCGCACCGTAAAAAAGTGGCATCAGCGAGCGGCATCAGCTGTCAGTATGGCGTTAACCGAGATAGCGGCAAAGGCCGCCAATTGTTCCATATGTGAATTATGGGGAGGGAGCTACAGGCGGCAAATACCTGTATACGCCTCTTTCCAGTCATATTCCGATCATCAGCAGTGGATCAGCAGTTCTCTTCTTCATACTGAAGCAATGCTGAAAAAAGGGTTTAAACAAATAAAAGTAAAAATAGGCGGCAAATCCTTTGAAGAGGATGCCGCCCATATCAAAGCGCTTCAGCATGCATGCGGCGATTCAGTCTCTATTATATTGGATGCCAATCAAAGCTATGACGCGGCAACCGCTTTACTGTGGGAGCGCTATTTTTCACAATGGACGAATATTCTTTGGCTTGAGGAGCCTGTCCCTCTTGACCACATACAAGATATTGCTCTGCTCAGAAGCCGCCTCTCTGTCCCACTTGCAGGAGGCGAAAATATAAAAGGCGCAAAGCAATTTGTTCCTCTTCTTTCCCAGCGCGGTTTTGATATCATTCAGCCAGATGTCATGCACGTGAATGGAATTGACGAGTTTCGCGACTGTCTGCAGCTCGCCCGTCACTTCGGCGTCAGGGTTTCCCCTCACGCCTATGACGGTGCACTTTCGAGGCTATATGCATTATTTTCCCAAGCCTGCCTGCCGCCTTGGTCAAAAATGGAGCACAATCAGATTGAACCGCTCGAATGGGATGTGATGGACAATCCTTTTACAGATCTTGTGCCCCTTCAGCCTGCAAACGGAACGATTGATATCCCTGCCGGAACGGGCATCGGCACAGAAATCAATATGGACTTGATCAATCATTATACATGGGACGGTTCAGCCTATTAGGCTGAACCTCTTTTATTTTGACATAATAAAAGGACAGCCTCATAAAATATAAACAACGGACGAGTCTTTTTTAAAGGAGCGGCTCATGAAAGTAAAAATGATATGTATGATTCTTGCAGGAGGCGTTTTACAAGGGCTTGGCATGTCCTTGTTTTTATTCCCTCATGATATCCCTTCAGGTGGAGCGGCTGGCGTTGCCGTTTTATTCAACTATTTGTTTCATATTCCGCATGGCATTTCGGTTTGGGCTGTGAATGTGTCCATGCTTTTCACCGCCCTGAAATGGCTGGAAATGAGAACGTTTGTCGGAACCCTTGCCTCTATTACAGTCACATCTGTCTCGGTATTGATTTTCGATTCCGCCTTTCCCGATGTAGCCGCAAATCTTTGGCTTGATTTGGCAGGCGGGTCTCTTTTATTAGGGCTTGGCATCGGCCTTTTATACAAATACAAAATTTCCAACGGGGGTTTTGGCGCCCTTGCGCTCATGATTTCCATCTACCGCGGAGGGAATCCCGGCAATATTTTATTAGCCATAAATTGTGTGATCTTTTTGATTACCGCTTCTATTATTGCCTGGGCCATCGTGTTCCAAGCGCTTATTTGCCAATTAATTTCCACGAGAGTGATTGATGTAATCTATCAAATCCGTTTTGCCTCCCTTCCTCTCTTGACGCCTATGTACCGTAAAAAATGATAATGCAAGGCTCTAAAGGCTCTCCCTTCTGAAACGAGAGCCCTTAAGCCGCTTCTTTTACAGATAGAAAGTATCGGATCGCAATCCCAGCCGCAAAGTTTCTAAAGAAATCACATCTTGAAATGAAATATTGGCCATGTTCACATTGGGACCGGCTTTTTGGATAAAACCTGTTTGAAGCGTTTTATTTGGGGCTTCAAAAATCAGTTTGTTGATATCAATTCCGGAAGATAAGATATCATCAGTTATCTGAAACCGGATATCTCCATTACTGGAGCACAGGCCTCCTGTTCCGCTCTCTCTTGCTTCCGTTATGACTTTTTCAGAACCGGCTTCTATATCTTCGAGAATAGATTCGATCCACTCTTCCGGCCCTTGCTGATTCGATATCACATTATCCTTGCTTCCCACTTCACTGAATACATTAAATTCACGCGAAAAATCTGTAATGTATGCCGCTTTTTCTTTATTGGTTATCGGGATTGTTCCGTTTGATATTTCAATATACTCACAGCCGTATGATATACAGTACCGATAAAATTCATCGACCTTTTTCTGGCTTGCATACTTTTCAAATAGTGTGCCTCCGAAGAAGTACTTCACGTCATTCTCTTTCAGGCAGCTGATCTTCTCCTCCAAATCTTTCGTAATCAACGATGTCCCCCAGCCGAATTTGACAAAATCAATATAATCGGCCGCTCCTTCGATTGAATCTTTAAAAAAACGCAGTGGATAGCCATTATCAATTAAAATGGTCAGGCCGGTTTTTCTAGGTTTGATTGTTCTCAATGGCAAATCAAGCGTGAAATGATTCATATTATAACCCTCTCAATCATTGGTACTTCTTTTTCCGGATTGATTTTCATCACAAAATGGCCCGGTATTTCTTTTATGCAATAAGTGATATCGTCCGGATCAAACAATGGATTCTCACGATCGAAAAACTTCTCGGCAACATGAGAGTTTTTGATTCTCATAACGGCCTCAGCGGGTGCGATCGTCTGCTTGCCTTCAATGATGTCTTTGATATATTCGGCGCAGGCCATATCATCATCACCTGTCGGGTGGGAAGCTATGATGTTGATCACGGGCTCCTTTTGCCGGCGGCTAAGTGCAGCGGCATATTCCGCCGTTGTTTTCGCATTCGAAAAACCGGTGACCAGAATGTGTTCAGCCTGTAATGCGTGCAATGCCGCGTTTACGCCGTTAGTTGTTTTTTGAATGAGCGTCTTCCCCGCCATATCATGTCCCGCCGCACGTTTAGGAGAGTTATCTAAATCAAATCCTTTGATCCCGACGCCATTCACCTCCCCCGTTAATAGATAATCCGGGTATGTTTTTTTCAGACGAAATGCTTCTTTCGTTGTTCTGACTAATAGAATCTTCTTCGCCCCTCCGATAAAAGCATAATGGGCGACGGTGAATGCTCTGATCACATCAATTACGATATTGATGTCTGCCGGGGCGGGCGAATAATCATTTCCCTGATAAATCGTAACCGGCATCCTACCCCTCCCTTCAGGCAATAAACATTGCGGTCAAGTCAAAAAAGTATATTCATCAAACCGCCTATTGGTTCCCCGCCTCCCTTCCAATCTATGAAAGATACGGAGTAAAAACCAAGAACATTTAAGGAAAAGGTGAATAGTCTGCCTATAACTTAATCTATAGTTCAGAGAACAAACGAAGAGTTTCAGGAGCGGAGGGAATAAAGTTGAGCGAACACATCACCTATGAAACATGGAGTGGCACGGCTGCAAATGATATAACGGCAAAGCTCATCGACGAACTTGATGTTCTGAAATGGGCTTTTCGGACTTATGGGAATCAGATCGTATATGCCTGCAGTTTCGGCGCTGAGGGAATGGTGCTTCTTGATTTGATCTCTAAGATCAATAAAAGTGCGCACATTATTTTTTTGGATACAGGACTGCATTTTAAAGAAACGTACGAACTCATTGAAACAGCCAAGAACAGATATCCCGGGTTTACCATTCAGCTTCTCGAGCCCGCTCTGAGTGTAAAGGACCAGGAAAAGACATATGGCAGCGAGCTGTGGAAACACAATCCGAATTTGTGCTGCCATATGCGAAAAATCGAGCCTTTGCAAAAACACTTATCGGGAATGGATGCATGGATTTCAGGGCTGCGACGGGAACAATCACCTGCAAGAAAACATGTCAAATTCATCAACAGAGACCAAAAATTTAAATTAATTAAAATCTGCCCTCTTATTCACTGGACATGGAATGACGTGTGGAATTACATTCAGCTCAACGATCTGCCGTACAACAAGCTGCACGATCAAAATTACCCGAGCATAGGCTGTGAAATGTGTACATTGCCTTCTTCCAATCCGCATGATGAAAGAGCGGGAAGGTGGGCCGGGCGCGAAAAAACGGAGTGCGGACTGCACCTGGAGTAATCTAACTCATACAGAAATAATCAAAATGAACCTTAAAAGATGGAGGTTTTACCAAGTGAATGTAAATGAGCCTCATGGAGGGATTTTAATAAACCGGGTGGATCGTGAATGCTCTTTTGAAGGTTGTGTATGCGAAGCCGAGCTTGATCAGCTGGCATTGAGCGACCTTGAGCTGATCGCCATTGGAGGGTATAGTCCGTTAACGGGATTTCTAGGGGAGAAAGACTACCAATCTGTTGTGAAAGAAATGCGTTTGGCAGACGGTCTGCCATGGAGTTTGCCGGTCACGCTGCCTGTCAATGAAGAAACCGCAAAGCAGTTGTCCATTGGCGAAAAGGTTGCATTGGTGAAAGATACAGTTCCTTATGGAACCATGACCGTTACCGATATCTATCAGCCCGATAAGATTCAGGAAGCTCTGTCTGTTTTTCAAACGGATGACCCCGCTCATCCGGGCGTTAAAAAATTGCTGGAGCGGCCCGGCACTTATATCGGCGGCCCTATCACCGCAAGCCGCCTGCCTGAAAAAGCGTTTGAACAGTTCTATTGCACCCCGGCCGATACAAGGGCCGCTTTTGATAAACTAGGCTGGAAAACTATCGTCGGCTTTCAAACCCGCAACCCCGTTCACAGAGCGCACGAATATATCCAAAAATCGGCGCTAGAAATAACAGATGGCTTGCTGCTCCATCCGCTTGTCGGAGAAACAAAAGCAGATGATATACCAAGTGATATCAGGATGGAGAGCTATCAAGTATTGCTTGATCATTATTATCCGAAAGACCGCGTGATGTTATCGGTATTCCCGGCGGCTATGCGTTATGCGGGGCCGCGCGAAGCCATTTTCCATGCTCTCGTCCGAAAAAATTACGGGTGTACGCATTTTATCGTCGGCCGCGATCACGCGGGTGTCGGCAGCTACTACGGCACGTATGACGCGCAACAGATATTCCAATCATTTACTGAAGAGGAGCTGGGCATTAAGCCGCTGTTCTTCGAGCATAGCTTTTATTGCCGGAAATGCGGAAACATGGGCACCTCTAAAACTTGCCCCCACAGTGCGAGAGACCACATTCACTTATCCGGAACAAAAGTAAGAGAACTGCTGCGCCAAGGCAAAAAGCTCCCTAAAGAATTCAGCAGGCCGGAAGTTGCCAATGTCCTGATGAAAGGTCTGCATCAAAAGCCGATTGCCATCCAGCATATAACGGAGGTCCATCATGAGCAATAACCAGCATATCGTCTGGCACCCCACGGCTGTGATGAAAGCTGACAGGCAAAAGTTAAATCGGCACAAAAGCTGTGTTCTTTGGTTTACCGGCTTATCAGGCTCAGGTAAATCCGTGATGGCCAATGCGGTTGATGAAAAGCTGTATGAACGAGGCATACAAAGCTACGTGCTCGACGGTGACAACATCCGGCACGGTTTGAACCAAGACCTTGGCTTCCGTGCCGAAGACAGAGTAGAAAACATCCGGCGGATCGGAGAGGTTGCAAAGCTCTTTGTAGATAGCGGCCAGATTATCCTAACGGCTTTTATCTCTCCATTCAGAGAAGACCGAAAGATGGTTAAAGAGAAATTTCCTCAAGAAGAATTTTTTGAAATTTATATCAAATGCCCCCTGAATATTTGCGAAGAACGCGATCCTAAAGGGCTTTACAAAAAAGCGAGGAGCGGAGAAATCAAACATTTCACGGGAATCGACTCTCCTTATGAAGCTCCGCTTTCGCCTGATCTGACGATTGAATCAGATAAAATATCCATTGCGGATGCAGCAGACTTGATCATTCATGAACTGCATACTAAAGGAATCATATAAACGTGTGAAAAGAACCCGAATCCTTACATCGGGTTTTTTCGCGCTTTACCTTGAAAACCGCATGATTTCATTATTTAATTTTTCTTTCTCGTCAAAAAAGAGCCCATGGCCGCTTTCTTCAAACGGAATTAATTTGGCTTGTTTGATGCCGCGTTTCATTTCTCTGGCGAAATCAAACGGACATACCTTATCCTTGACGCCGTGCATAATGAGAGTCGGCACCTTAATGTCTCCGAGCTCTTTTCTTAAATCCTCATCTCTCAAAGCTATAGCGGAATGAATCGTGCCATAGGGGGAAGCATTCAGATTCAGCTCCTGAAACCATTGCCTGAATTCCGGCGAGATATGCTTTTCAAAAAATAATTGCCCGAAATCTGCAAGTGCTTTCGGTCGGTCATTTCTGAATTGGACAATCAAGTCGTCGACGTCTTTTTTCAAGAAGCCATACGGGTAATACGGCCGCTTTGTAAACGCAGGCGCCGCGGCTCCCATCAGAATCAGCTTCTTAATATCTGCTTCGTCGTGCCTCGACATGTAACGGATGGCGATGGCTCCCCCCATTGAAAATCCGGCGAGCACGGCATCTTCAAGCTGCAAGGTGTATATGACAGCCTTTACATCATCTGCCATCGTGTCATAATCATAGCCGGTCCACGGGCGGTCAGATTTTCCGTAGCCTCTAAAGTCGATGCCGATAAAACGGAAGCCTCTTTTCGGCAGCTCATTCATTTGATACTCGTACATCTGGTGATTCAACGGCCAGCCATGCAAAAAGACAATCGGCCGGCCCGAACCGATATCTTCCACAAATAGCGTCACATGCTCTTCCGTTTGAATGTAATGCCCCATTTTAAAACCTCCTGTCATGTTCCCCAGTGATCATCCGCCGCCCCTTGACGTAAAAGGACCTTCCCATTATGCTTTTAGAAATAAGCGGGACGAACCGCCATTAAACACAGTAAACATGCTGATATTCTCGGCCGGTTGAACTGTCAAAGCTTTATCGTTATAAAACTTCGCTCTGTATTCAGCCTGCTTGGAGCTCCCTGTTTTAATGACCGCTTCCAGCTGCATGGCTGCCGCGGTTAACTTCACCAGCTTTTTTAAAAGGCACTCATTTAATTATATGTATCGCATAGCTTTGCAATTTATTATCAAACTCTAAAAAAATGTCTCAGCGGAGTATCTTGCCGCAAGATCAGTAAAGGATGTCATCAGATGAATACAAGCACCATTCAAAAACCCCGAATTCCGGAAACCCTTACAGCAGCAAGCTTCGGCGAGGGGCTGACGCAAGATGATCAACTCGAGATGTGCCTGATTGAAAATTGTTCGATCATTGAGGAAGACATTGAAAGAATATGCGCAGATCAGGTGGTTTTCAGAAATGTGCAATTTATTGATGTCTCATTTCGGAATATTGAATTAACCGATGTGCTGTTTGAAAAGTGCGATCTGTCAAATGCCGATTTTAGCGGCGCTATTATCCACAGAACCGAATGGAGACAGTCAAAGCTACTAGGAATCAATTTGGCAGAAGCAACCATGCGGAATGTTTTGTTCAGCCAGTGCCCCGCCAATTTCAGTTCGTTCCTTTTTTCTAATATGAAGCAGGTTCGTTTTGATCAATGTTCACTTTTGCAATGTGAATGCAATGACGCTGTCTTGCAGCACACACATTTTGATTCGTGTGACTTGGAGGGCGCAAACTTTATCGGGACGTCTCTTCAAAAAATGGACATCAGCAGCTGCCGGTTTGAACAGATTCATGTTTCACTTGAAAAGCTGAAAGGCTGTAAAATAACTCCGCAACAGGCCACCGTATTCGCCAGAGCACTCGGCGCGGTCATTAAATAAGAGCCCCTTTTTATTTCGTGTGCTCGGACATTAATTGCCCCGCCGTTTCTGCTAATACCTTAATGCCCTTCCCGATATCAGGAAGGGCGGCGTATGAATAAGACAGCCGCAAGCTTTGCCGGTCATCTGGATCATATACTGAACCGGGATTCAGGAGAACGTTTTTTGTCAGCGCCTGGTTAAATAACCGTCTGACAGGGAGCGGCCGATGAAACGTCACCCAAATATAAAAACTGCCTGTGGTAACGTTCCATCGGGCGATATCTACCGTATATCGCTGCAGAAAACGGAGCGTTGCATCTCTTCTGGCTTTCAGCTCTTTCCTCAGCCACGCAAGATGCTCTTCATAACAAGCTTCTGCCAGCCACTTTGCCGCAGCCCACTGGGACAAAGCGCTTGAACCGAAATCTGTCTGCATTTTGATATCAGCCAGCCTCTCAATCACCGGTTCAGGTCCGGTCACCCAGCCGATGCGAAGTCCCGGACTCACCGTCTTGGATAACGTGCCCAGATACAGGACATTTCCTTCCTTATCCATCGACTTTATTGGGGCGGCGGCTTTTCTTCAAACCATAAATCTCCGTACGCATCGTCCTCTATGATTGGCATCCGCTCGTTTGTTGTCAGCCGAATCATTTCTTGTCTCCGCTGTTTTGAAAGCACAGTTCGGCAGGATGTTGTTGTGCAGCAGATTCCCGTCTTTGAAACGATCATGCTTACGTGCGGATTTTTGTTTCTTGCTTATATGGGCTGGGTGACATGGCACAGCCGGCCGAATCCAGATGAGACGCAAAAGAACGTGTTCAGCGCTAAAAAACAAGCCGCGGTTTCCCTCTTAAATCCGCACGCCATTTTGGACACTGCCGGTGTGATCGGCACCAATCGCTTCCGTACACGGGACTTGATAAATGGTTATATACGCTGTCTTGTATTGCCGTTTCTTGGGTTTGGTTTATCGTGCTGGTTTTGGCCGTGCGAATATTTAAAACGCTGGATACGGGCGGAGGACTGATGATCGTATTAAATAAATGTTCAGCTTTGGTGATGCGGGGGGGCTGCACTGCTGTTTTAAAAAAAGGAATTGCCGAATAAAAAAGAGAATAATAAATGTGAGGGGGAGTCAGATGAATAATATAGAACAGCTTTATCAGTATCACACATGGGCAAACAAACGGATTTTTGAACACGTAAAAAGCCTGCCGGCCGACATTGCCAATCAAGAAACGAAGAGTGTTTTTTCTTCCATAAATGAAGTGCTGTTTCACATGTGCCAAACAGATCATATATGGCTCAGAACGCTGTTAGGAGATTCTTTTCAAGACGCTATTGACGATCTGAGCCAATTTCAAGGTATTCGGGGGCAGCTCGAAGCGATTGAAAATCAGTTTCTATCCTTAAACGGGCAGTATAGAGATTTTTTCACCCGCCAAAAAAACTTGGACCAGCCTTTTTCCATTTATCATCAGCACTACGGCACGCTTGACACCACATACGCAGAAATCATGCAGCATATTATCAACCACGGTACGTATCATCGCGGGAATATTACGGCGATGCTGCGGCAGCTGGGGCATAAAGGAATTGCAACTGACTATATCCAATATTTGTATGGATTGAAGCAGTAAGACAAGCGGCTGGCAATCTTTTCGACTGTCAGCCCGTAAAAGAGATGCCTCTATCTGTTTCGTTCACGAACAAGCAAACCGCCCATATATGTTTTTGCACGTTTAGCATAATCATAAGGATCATAGATCGCCGGGCTCTGTTCCGCTTCAACGATGGCCCAGCTGCTGTACCGCCTTTTCCGCCAGCTATTTCACAATGGGCGCAACATCAAAGTCTCCGTCCCCGGCACCGTAAAAACCCTTTACGGACAGCCTGCCGGAAATCCAGATTTTTTCTTGAACCTCATAAAAAATATCCTTTCTTACGTCCTTTACATGCACATATCTGATTCTATTAAAATAGGTTTTCAATACTTCCAGCGGGTCGCATCTCGATCCGGAAATTCGTCGTTCGCCGAGCTGACCAGAGCAATTCCAAGCGTGATGCCTTCGTTTGAATCATTTCCCACTTTCTCTTCCATCTTTCAAAGCCGGCATCATCCTGCTGCAAGGGCGCTTTGGCGTGTTACACATCCGCGTGAATTTTATCCATGTGAATCTTTACAGGTTTGCCGGTTTTGTATGAGTCGGTTGCTGCAATTCCGATTTCTAAATTGATCGTTGCGTCGACCTCGGTGACAAGCGGACGTTTTCCTGTTTGAACGCATTCAGCAAAATGCTGGAGTTCTAAGCAATATGCTTCGTGAAAGCGAGTTTGAAAGTCTGGTATGATCTCATAGTTGCTGCCTGCTGACGTTAGGATCGTCACATTCTGATTTCGCAATGTTCCAACAAATATACTGCCTTCTGTCCCGATAATTTCCGCTCGGATATCATGGCCGTAAGGGGAGGTCCTGCTTGCTTCAACATCACCGGCCGCACCTGAATCAAACTCAAGATAGGTTAACGCTTGATCAACGTCACCGTACTCTTCCATAAACGGATTGTTCAAAATCCGGCCATGTCCGGAAACAGAGGTGATTTCGGCTCCCATCACATAACGAGCAATGTCGTAGTCGTGTATCGAGCAGTCAATAAAAATTCCGCCGCTGTGTTTGATAAACTCCGGAGGGGGTGAACCGCTGTCCCTCGTAAAGCCTTTAAAGTAAATGGGCTTCCCGATTTCTCCGGCGTCTATGCGCCTTTTTGCATCTGCATATGCGGGATCGAATCGCCTCATAAAGCCGACCTGGCAGATGACGCTTGTTTCTTTTACCTTTTCTATCACTTCTTTTGATTCTTCAAGGCTCAGCGTCAACGGCTTCTCAACGAAGATTTGCTTGCCGTGTTCCGCGGCTTTTTTGATCATCTCTGCATGGGTGCTTGTCGGGGTGACAATGATAACGGCGTCAATATTAGGATCTTCCAAAATCACATCCGGATTATCTGTCCATTTTTCCAGGCCGAACTCTTCGGCGACCTGCTCGGCCCTTCCCTTCATAGGGTCACACACGCTGACGAGCTTTGCTCCGCGTACTTCGTTGATGATGTTTCTTGCATGATAGTAACCAAGTCTCCCTAGCCCCAATACTGCGCATCTTACTTGATTCGTCATTGCCAATCAACTCCTTATGTTGTCTGACCCGGCCGCCGAAGCCTTTACATGTGATGATTCCGTCCGGGATCACCCTTAATGAAAGCGCTTTACATAATAGGTGAAATAAAGTGCCGTTTCAGCATCCAGTGGCCGCTTAACGGTTTTCTTAATTTTGCGCAAGCGCTTTCTCAACGAGGTGATTTCATTCTACAATGCCTTTTTCCCATTCGCAATATGTTTTTTGTTTTTTCACACATTCATTTCCACAAAAAAAAGACCGCTATGAAAGCCGGACTGGCGGAATGTCTTTTAATCTAGCGGTAGAATGTCTGATGACAAGCTCGGGTGGCAACATGATTTTTTGTTTTGCCGTTTTCTTTCCTTTCATTTCATCAACAAGCAGTTCGACGACTCGGCGGCCCATTTCAGGAATCGGCTGAGACATCGTGGTGAGCGGCGGATCGACCATTTCTGCAAGAACGGTATTGTCGAATCCGATGATGGACAGATCCTCCGGCACCTTGATTCCCCTTTCTCTCGCCGCCTGAATCGCCGCGCACGCCAAAACGTCGTTAAATGCAAAAATGGCGGTCGGCATGCTTCGATCAAACAATTTGCCCGCTTCTTCTTTCCCGCTTTTCAATGAAAATACTGTCGGGACAAAGAGCGAATCATCAATCGGCACGTCCGCCTCCTGCATGGCCTGCCGAAATCCTTTCATCCTGTCTTTTTCACCTGTTGTGGAGCCGTCCCCCATGATGCAGGCGATTTTTCTATGGCCCAAGGACAGCAAATGGTTCGTTGCCACATAGCCGCCGAGAAAATCGTCGATAATGACGATGTCCATCGGAACGAGCGGTTTATCTTGAGAAATCATGGCAAGCGGGATTTCATCATTGACGATATCTTCTAATGCGGACATACTGTCATGATTCTCAATTCCTGTGGCAAAAATGATACCGTCCACGCTTTTTTGCTTGAGAATTGAGAAGTATTTCGATTCTTTTTTCGAATCATGATCCGTGCTGCAAATAATGATATTGAACCCAAGCTCGTCTGCCCTGTCTTCAATGCTTTTTGCCAGCTCGCCAAAAAAGGGGTTCGATATATCCGGAGTCAGCAGACCGATAATATTCGAGCGTTTTCCTGTCAGCGCGGAGGCGTGCACATTAGGCAGATAATCCATTTCTTTCATGACACGCATCACCTTCTGCCGGGTTTTCACGCTGATTCTGCCGGTATTGTTAATGACACGCGATACTGTTGTAATGGAGACGCCTGCCGCTTTTGCCACGTCATAAATTGTTTTTTTCATCATAAATCCCTCATCCGTTCCTTCACCATTTTCGTGTTTCATTATTTTATCAGAAAAGAACAGGGCTGCGGAAGGTGGACAGGTCCAGGATATGAGGCATCGTTTATCATTGTACAAAAAAAGCCATGACGAAAGAGTCGATCATCATAATGAAAAACAATATACAAAAATAAAAAAGAGAATAGATAAACATCCCCTTTGACCATTGAACATCATCATCCGTTTTAAATCCCTGATAGCTTTTATATATCCATATGAATCCGAGGATTAAGGCAGAAATAAAATAGAGCGGGCTCAAATGATGAAGGCCGACATAAAAGGAAAGCAAAAGTGTAACGGGAACAAGCACTGTAATATACCGGTGTATGCTTATTTTTGTGACATGATTGCCTTTTACAACCGGCAATAGCGGGACGCCTGCCGCTCGATACTCTTCTTTTCGCCTGATGCCGATTGCCCAAAAATGAGGAGGCTGCCATAAGAACATAATGGCGTACAGTACAACTGCTGTCATGTCTATATGTCCCGCCACAGCGCAATATCCCATCAATGGCGGCGCGGCTCCCGGAAAACTCCCCACAACCGTGCTCCAGACGGACGTCCTTTTAAACCAGATCGTATAAATCACGGCATAGAAAATAAAAGCTAAAAAACCTAAAACAGCGGTTAACACATTCAGTGCCGCCAGCATCCCCAGTCCGGCTATTCCTAAGAATGTACCAAAAGTGATAATCGAGGCCGCAGACATTTTCCCAGTGACAGATGCCCGATGACGTGTACGGGCCATTTTGGCATCAATCTTTCTGTCAAAATAATTGTTATATACTGTGCCTGAGGCCATAACAAACGCCGTTCCGATCATAGCCGCCAGCATGGTCACAAAAAACGCGGAGCCTGTTAAAGCTTTTTCTGAACTCACATAAGCGATCCAAAACCCGCCGAATGCGGCAATTGAGTTTGATATAATAATTCCCGGTTTTACAAGCTTGATATAATCTTTAATTGTGACCCGGTTTTGCTCAAAACCGAAAACCGCTTCAGGTTTATCCACAAATCAGCACCTCCTCTTATCTTTCAGACGAATAGAAACCGCCCTATTCTATCCTACCAAGAGAAGGTGTACATACGAAACGTTTCTATAAAACATTCACTTTATTGTCAAATATTGAAAAATAACTACTCGATTTTACGGCTTACGATTTTACGGTATTCAATCGGTGACACGCCTTCAGTCTGTTTGAAGAGCTTTGAAAAATAAGTCGGGTCCTCCATTCCGATGGTTTCCGCGATAACCCCCATTTTGTCATTTGTTGAAGACAGCAGGCGCTTCGCCTCTGTCATTCTCACCTTGTTTGTATATTGGCCCGGAGTTACTCCGAGCACTTGCTGCATACAGCGGGTCACGTAATCCTGATGATAGTGGAGCGCGTAAGAGAGGTCCTTTATCGTCACCCGCTCTTTATAATGCTCTTGCAAGTATCTGGCGGCGTCCCATGCGACCCGCTCTTTAGCTGACGGAATCTGAAATGACTCTTTTTGGAGATGCAGCAAAAGCTCTTCGAACAGGATTTGCTTGCGCAGCGGCAAATCCGAGTTTTCAGCAGTGTAATCCATTAAGCTGTCAAATTGTTTTTCCATAAATAGCGGACGCTGCACCTTTCCTTTGCGAGGCAAGGCCAGGCGATAGCGGGCCGGCTCTTCAAAGCTGCCTTTTTCCTGCAGCAGCTCCGCCCAATTGTTTCCGCCTTTTTGCGTGAATTCATACCTTTTTTCGTCGAAATGAAGCCAATAATAGGAAGTATTTTCTTCACAGCCCCTTGAGCCGAAATGCTCCAAGCCGGGCGACAGCAAAATATATTCGCCTCCTCCCACCGAGAAGGTCTGGTCATTTTCTGTTATATATAAGGTTCCTTGTTTTACATAGATAAGATCAAATACGGAAAAAATTCGTCTCGCATGCATTTCGCCTTTTTTAAAAACACCTTCACCGGCTGCGATAAAGACCGGAAAAGGCGGCACTGTAAACATGATGCGCGGCACTTTTTTCATCCTCCTTTTTAAGTCGGATTATTGCAAGAAGTTTCGGTTCTCTCCCTTTTTATTATAAGGAAATGGCGGTACACTTTAAAACGTTGATTTTTTTAAAAGAAAGGGGTAGCGCTATGAAACAGGCTGTCTTACGTCAAACTGCATTGAAACAACCTGCTGATCAAAAACTCTCATTATTTTCGCTGACTTGGCCGATATTTATTGAGGTTTCATTATATATGTTTATGGGGAATGCCGACACTCTGATGCTCAGTCAATATTCCGATAACAGCGTGGCTGCGGTCGGTGTGAGCAACCAGATTTTGAATTTAATTATCGTGATGTTCAGCTTTATCGCTACAGGAACGACTATCATTATTTCTCAATTTTTGGGTTCAAAGCAAAAGAAAGAAGCGATAGAGGTCGCTTACGTATCCATCGGGGCTAACTTTGTTATCAGTCTCGTCATCAGCGCCGCTGTGTTTATGGCAGCCGTTCCGATGCTGCATATGATGGGGCTGACCAATGACCTGATGCCCGATGCGAAAATCTTTTTACAGGTTGTCGGAGGCCTTTCATTTATTCAGGCGTTAATCATGACGTTCAGTGCGATTTTAAAGAGCTACGGCTATACAAAAGATACAATGTTTGTCACCATCGGCATGAACGTTTTAAATATTGCCGGTAACTTTCTCGTCATTTTCGGGCCGTTCGGATTGCCTGTTCTCGGCGTGGCCGGCGTGGCCATGTCAACATCCATCGCCCGCGTCATTGGATTAATTGCTATGATCGTAATTGTTAATAAACGCATCAATCTAACGTTGACATTGAAAAAAGTGTTTCACGTGCATAAAGAGCATTTGCGCAAGCTGCTGAAAATCGGAATTCCTTCTGCCGGGGAGCAGCTTTCCTACAACATTTCACAAATGGTGATTACCTATTTTATCGCCATTATGGGCGCACAGGCTCTCACTACAAAAGTATACACACAAAACATCACAATGTTTATCCTGCTGTTTGGGACCGCCATCAGTCAAGGAACACAGATTTTAATCGGCCGTTATATCGGCGCCAAACAATTTGACAATGCCTATGACCGCTGTATGAAAAGCCTGTATTGGGCGCTTGGAATCGCTGCGGGAACTTCAGTTATCATGTCTCTGTTTTCCAAACAGCTCATCGGCATCTTCAGCCAGAACCCTGATATTATCGCAACAGCAAGCATGCTGATTGTCATGACGATTATTCTTGAACCCGGCCGTTCATTTAATGTCATCATCATCAACTCCTTGCGTGCTGCTGGTGATGCGAAGTTTCCGGTCTACATGGCGATGATCTCAATGTGGGGCATCGGACTTCCGCTCGCGTATCTTTTCGGCATCCATTTAGGATTCGGCCTTGCCGGTGTTTGGATTTCCTTTATCGCGGATGAATGGGTCAGAGGAATTTTAATGTACAGAAGATGGCGCTCCCGAATTTGGATTCAAAAAGGAATGGCATAAATCCCGGTCTCTAAAGAGAGCCGGGATTTTTTTATAGCTGCTGCAGGGTGGCGTCTGCTTCCTCTTCCGTCAGCGTCATATTCTTGGTAAAAACTTCGTAATGTTCCGCTCTGATTTTTTCTAAAACAGCTTTATATAAATAAGCTGCGGCTTTTACTGATGATTGGGAATATCGAGGAAAGAGGGACATTGCGTCGAAGCATTCCTCGGCATACGCTTCCGCTTCAAAGGCGACATACTCCCATGTTGAAACGAAGGCCTTATTAACCGTCTCATTGCAAAAATCATTTTCTGTATAACCGAATTGCCGCATCGCCTGCTGAGGAAAACAAATACGCTTTTTCCGGCGATAATCCTTACCGGCATCCCGCAGCATGCGGGTCAGCTGGATAGCCAAGCCGAGGGATACGGCAGCCTGGCGAAGTTTTTCTTTATTTCTTTTGGTGAGAATCGGCAAAAGCATCAATCCGGCTGTGCTTCCCGTTTGATATGCAAACATGAGCAATTCATCAAGCGTTTCAAATCTCGTTTTTTCGTTATTTTCATGAATACCGGCGATGAACTCCCGAAAAGGTTCCGCTTCTAACGCAAACTGCCGGAAAGCATCGGCAAGCGCAGCCCATAAAAAATGATTCTCTTCATATGTACCGGCGAGAAATTGTTCCGCATCTCTTTCTAATGCAGACAGCTCGTCTTTATCGTCTATCGTAATAGCTGTATGGCAAAAAGCATAAACCGCACAGGCCGCCTGCCTTCTTTTCAGCGGAAGGAACGTAAATGCTTGATAACATGTCGGGGCATGCGTTTTTGTGATTTCTTCACATTGCTGATAGGCTCTTTTGATATCAGCCATTCGTATTCACTCCTTTCCAAAATTCTTCTCCAAGTCTATTATGTTTTTGCGGCTTTGTCACATATCATCGTATCCCGAAGCTCGTCCTTTATCTATAAAACATATGCCGGTTCCTTATCAGGAACCGGCATATGAATTTTATTCGTCTATATCAATACGGTATGCTTCAAACCATGTATGGATTTGAGCAAGATGCGCAATCAGCTGCGGCCCCTTCATTAACTGCCCAAACCAAGGCACCTGAAAGGATGAACCTTCCGTTTCTAATAGCTGATCCATTTTATTTTTGTTCAGAAGCGTGTGAAGCACCGAATCCTTCTTGCTCAGAAGTTGTTTCAGCCACTCACTGACCGCTCTTGTGTATTCCGGGTGATGGGTTTTTGGATAAGGGCTTTTTTTGCGGTACAAAATCTCGTCTGGTAAAATCCCCTCAAGCGCTTTGCGTAAAATCCCCTTTTCCCGCTGATCATGCATTTTGTATTCCCACGGTATATTCCATACATACTCCACAAGGCGGTGGTCGGCAAACGGAACCCGCACTTCAAGGCTTGCACCCATGCTCATCCGGTCCTTGCGATCCAATAGATTTGTCATAAACCACAGCATATTCAAATAGAAAAGCTGTCTTCTCACTTTATCTTCCCCGGTTTCTCCGTCTAATAACGGCGTTTCCGCCAAGGTTTCTTCATATTTGGCATTCACGTATTCTCTCAGATTCAGCTTTTTTTGCCACGAATCTTGTAACAGGGTAATCCGCTCTTCTGTAGATCTCATCCACGGAAATCCCGCCTCCGCATCAGCAGTATGGAACCACGGATACCCGCCGAATATTTCATCCGCACACTCCCCGGAGAGGCCGACGACAAAGTCTTTTTTCATCTCCCGGCAAAACCACAGTAAAGAAGAATCGACATCCGCCATTCCCGGCAAATCTCTCACATACACAGCTTCTTCCAAATATTCAACAAGCTTTGCCTGGCTTATAACACATTTGTGATGCTGTGTGCCGAATGCTTCTGTCATTTTTTCAATCCACGGGCCATCGTCGTTCGGCTGAAACGCGCTTGCCTTAAAAAATTTGTCGTTCTCCTCGTAATCAATCGAATAAGTATGAAGCGGGCCTTTTCCTTCTTTTTCAAAATGGCCTGCTGCAATGGCAGTGATGGCGCTTGAATCAAGCCCGCCGGATAAGAACGTACAGACCGGCACATCCGACACGAGCTGTCGTGTCACCGCGTCTTGAAATAAGTACCTTACGTTTGCGACAGTCTCGCCAAAGCTGTCTGTATGTTTCTTGCTTTCCACATTCCAATAGCGCCACATATTCAGCCCGTCTTTTGTAAAGGTCAGTGCGTGTGCGGGACGAACTTCTTTTATCCCTTTAAATACACCCATGCCGGGGGTTCTAGACGGGCCGAGCCCAAATATCTCGGCAAGCCCGTTTCTGTCCACGCGGGCCGGTACATCAGGATGGGCGAGTATGGCTTTGATTTCGGAGCCAAATAGAAACGAAGAACCTTTCTCCGTATAAAAAAACGGCTTCACGCCGAGCCGATCCCTCGCCGCAAATAACTGATTCCGTTTTTCATCCCAAACGGCAAAGGCAAAAATGCCATTCAGGCGATGAACGCATTCTTCCTGCCATTCAATATAGCTGTGCAGCAAGACCTCCGTGTCAGAAGTCCGTTCGAACCGATGGCCGCGAGCCTGCAGTTCTTTTCGTAAATCTTCTGTATTATACAGTTCGCCATTGTAAATGATGGTATACGTATTTCCTTGAAAAGTACAAGCCATCGGCTGGCGCCCGCCTTCAATGTCCACAACCGCAAGCCTTTTATGTCCGAATAAAACATGATGCTTTCCCCAAACGTTTGTATCATCAGGTCCTCGTTTGGAAAGAGTGTCTGTCATTTTGTTCATCGTTTGTTTTTCTTGGACGAGCTGCTTTTTAAAATCGACCCAACCCGTAATACCGCACATGTAATATCAGCTCCAATCCCGTTTCTTTCGGTATCAAATTCGTATCCTTCAGCACCTTTCTTAGCTTATGCATCTATAGGCTTATAGTTGATTTGTCCCATGAAGACTTGTATGAGACAAGCCTGAATTGGAAAGAACGGTGAGGATGAAATAAAAAAGGAGATTACCCCATTCTATGAAGCGAAAACAGTATTTATTTACAGAAGAAAGAAAATGGGAATATGGAACAATCATCGTAGAAGACGGGATATGTGTCATTGAAAATGAGGAAGGCGATATGCTGCTTGCCGAAAGCCTTCCGAATACCCCCGTTTATATTCAGCTTAACGGATTATGGGAGAAAGCCGGCATTTCAAGCAGCTTTGCAGTGATCCGTGACGGACGGCGTATTCCGCTTTCCGGCGGGGAAAGCATCCGCTATGAAAAGTCGATTAAGCGTCCGTTAATGGCTCTTTTGAATTCGCTTGATGATGAGACCTTTCTTGCGTTTTTACAGCATTTGCGTGTCTTCGGCTTATCTGTATTTGACTGTGTTTTTTCTTATAATAAAGGTTTATTTTCAGGCGGCAGTCCGGAAGAAGATAAGGGCGTGTCCTTTTATCATTTTTCAAATGATGAAGCTCAGTGCGCTTTACAGCATCATTACAGCAGAGGGTCCTCCTCAAACGACCGGTTTGAATGGACAGCGTCGGATGGGAAACGATCCATTATGTACTCCGCTGTTCAGCGGGACGGAACTGAATAAAAAAACAGGCGGCCGCCGAGGCTCCGCCTGTTTTTTCTATTTTTCCACAACCACTTTTACCGCTTTGCTTTCTTTTTTATCTGTATCGGCCGCCGTGACATAAAGGACGGTTCCCGCTTTTTGTTTTTTGATTTTTACAGAAAACGCTCCTTTATTATCCGCTTTCGCAGAGGCTATGACCTTTTTCGATTTATTTTTGACCTTGATTGCTGCCTTACTGTTTGCTTTTCCTTTTACTGCCGTGTCTTTCGCTTTCACTCCATTTACTTTTGGAGCGCCTGATGGTTTGCCTTTTACCACAACTGTTTTGACAGACGTTTTTGCATCACCCAATGAGGCATTGATATGCAATACTTGATCTTTTTTCTGGGTTGGAATATTAACTTTGAATTTGCCGTCTTTTCCGGCTTTTGCGCTGCCCAGCTTTTTCTTGCCGTTTTTAACTTCAACTGCGGTGCCTGCTTTTGCTGTTCCCCGGACGGCTGTCTGCGTATCTTCAAGCTTGTTGATCTTCACTTGTAAATCTACCGCGCTGACCGCCTTCATCACATTCAAACGGCCGTGGCCGGAATGCCAGTCAACGCCGGGAATATGAGGAATTTCAATCGGATCACCGTTTTCGTCATACAGTACTTCTTCTCCGCCGTCCACACTGTCAAAGGAAATATCGTCAGCTGTACGCTTCAGAATATCCTCAACTTCATTCGGTTTCAGCTTCGGATTTTGAGAAAGCAATAGTCCTGCGGCCGCAGCGGCATATGGCGTCGCCATTGAAGTTCCGCTCATATACGTCACGTTTCCGTTTGGCACCAAGCTTGGAATATCAGAACCAGGCGCTGTGATATCCAGCCCTTTTCCATAGTTTGAGAAATCAGCCGTCATATCCATGCGGTTGCTTGCTCCGACTGACATTACATATTTAGAAGAAGCAGGATATGACAGCTCGCTTTCTCCATCATTTCCGCTTGCCGCCGCGATCGTGACATTTTTGGATGCAGCATACTTCAACGCAAATTCAAGCACCCGGCTGTATCCCCCGCCCAGGCTCAAATTGATGACTTTTGCTCCTTTGTCAGCCGCGTATTTGATGCCGAGCGCGATTTGCTCAGTGTCTCCGGCCCCGGTGGAATCGAGCACTTTAACAGGTATAATGTTTGCTTTAGCATGTAAACCCGCCATTGAATATCCATTGCCGCTTTCTGCCGCGATAATACCGGCGACATGTGTTCCATGTCCTTGATCATCCATCGCATTATTGTTTCGTCCGACGAAATTGCGTCCTAAATCCGTCCTTACCTTTCCTTCCAAATCTGAAAGGGTGCTGTCAACGCCCGTATCCACAACAGCGATCAGCGTGTCATTCAGCTTGCGTTTTGCAAGCAGGGCATTTGCCGATTCAGATTTCACATCCGCCCCCTTCACGCCGCCGTCTTCTCCGTTATTTTTGAGCGGCCATTGATAGGAGTATTGAATATCCTTAGACAGACTTTTGTATTCCTGAACAGGTTCAGCAAACTCTACGTTGGACATTTTTGATAAAGAAGAAGCCGCGCTCTTCACTCGTTTTGCACTTGCTGTATACGACCCGTTTTGTTTTTGATCCTTCGGCAGTTCGAACGAATAGAGATTATCGAACAGTTTTTTTGCATTTTTCACGTTTTCTATATCTTTTTTCGATTGCGCGCTGGCCGTAAAGCCTTTCATTTCATTATTTACGGACTGAAGACTCTTCTTGTCCTTCACTTTAAAGATGACTTTTCCGGTCTGAACGTTGCTTTCAGGCGCCAGCTTGTTTTCTGTTAAAAATGCTCCCGCCGTCTTTCCCTTTACTTGATTTATTTTCAATTGCTCCGCTTGTTTTTTCATGTCTTTTTTCAGGAAAGAAGGAACAGATTTTATTGCCGTTTCATACAGGCGAGTTATCGCTTTTTGATCGTTTTCCGTTATGGTATACGAAGAATCCGCGCCATTTTCAGATACATCTTTGAACATTGGCTGCAGCGTCACAAGATCCTGATATACCGCATTTCTCGTCTCTTTATTCAGAGCAAGTTTAGCGACGATGAACGGAGCTGCCTTATAATAGAGGCCGGACATCTGTTTACCTAGAGCCGTTTGATTCAGCTGATCATCACGAATGGCTCTCAGCTGCTTTAAAATGTCTTTACCTGACTTTTTCTGGTCAACACTCATTTCCACCGGACAAGACTCTTCTTCAAGATCAGCCGGCTGAAGCTTTGTTCCTTTGTAGCTGATGGTGTACGCCGCTTCCGTGGTTTTGTCGGATTCGCCATTTTCAGCAGCAACCGCATCCCCGTCTTCAGCTTCTTCCCCGACATACTCCACCTTTATGTAGTAAGGCCCCTTCCAGGCATGAGGAATGTTGATTTCACTTTTTCCTTCTTGCGCAGTATAAGAGCGGTACATATCAAAGGTTTCGTCTTTTTGCGCTTTTTCTTTGCTGGCATAAACGCTTACATTTAAAAAGGATTCACTCTTAACCGACAATGCCATATGAGAATCGTTGAAGATTTCATCTTTGCCCGGGGAGATTTGGTACCATTGAGACTGCTCCGGCTCCTTTAGCATTCCGGTTTGTTCTTTTCCATTTTCCAAAATTGAGGCATCTTCAATCGTATTGCCTGAAGCAGACACTTCTCTGAACGGCGTAAAGAGACTGATGACAAGCGTAAAGATCAAAACCGACGCCCAGAAAGAACTCACTTTTGTTCGTTTCATTTCATAACCTCCTGAAAAATTCTGATTCTTTTTGAAGAGTATCATAATTTAACAGATTCGGAGTTATTCAAGGGGACATTTAAGGTAATTTTAAATATTTATGGAATTTATATGAATTTGCTAATATATTGTGCACATCGTTTTCTGAGAGCATAAAAAAACCCGGTTAAGGATTTTATCCTTAACCGGATCAACTTTTAAAACAAATGAAAGCCGATCGGCAAATGCAAGCCGAGTAAAACAGTAAGAACGAGAACAATGATAAAACCGATCCACAAGCCTCCAGTTGATTTCTCTTTTTTCTTGCGGATGAGGATCATTTCCATTAAGCCGATCGTGATAATGCCGAGCAGCATTTTTCCGGCGTATTCTCCGTTAAAGTTGGCGAACCGGATAAATAGCTCAGCGCCTGTCAAAATGATGAGAATATAAAATAATCTCAGGATCATGTGAGTGATTTTGGCGCCCTTCGCACTCCCAGAAGAATAAAGCCCGTAGCTGACGAAAAGCAAAATCAACGCCACGATCCATGATGCAATATGCATGTGTGTCATACACGTTTTCCCCCTATCAGATAAATATACCCCACTTATAGTACCATGAACTTGTCCCCGGCAACAAAATGAATTTCTCAAAAAGCCAGCCGGACAATCAGCCCATGCGATTTGATAAAGTCCCGATTGGTTCAATGGTAATGTCAATGCTGTCTCCCGCCTGTAAAAACTTCGGCGGGGTAAATCCTTTGCCGACACCGGACGGCGTGCCTGTCGCGATAATATCCCCTGCTTCAAGCGTCATGCCCTTCGACAGCGTTTCAATTAACTCTGCAATCGAAAAAATCATATCGCTTGTCGAGCCGGACTGGCGCAGTTCGCCGTTGACTCTCGTTTCAACCTGTAAACACTGAGGGTCCGGAATCAATGATTTATGTACAAGCACCGGTCCCATCGGACAGGTAGAATCAAGGCTTTTGCCAATGAAAAATTGCTTATGCTTTTTTTGAAGGTCACGGGCTGTGACATCGTTAATTATCGTATATCCGAAAATGTGGTCATACGCTTCTTCTTTAGAGATATGTGTCCCGCTTTTACCGATGACGACCGCAAGCTCCCCCTCATAGTCAAGCTGTGCAGTGACTTGTGAATGGCAGTTGATCACATCGCCGTGCCCTGTGACGGTTGTCGGCGACTTTGTAAATACCATCGGATACTCGGGTATGTCTGCCTCACTCCCCATTTCAATCGCATGATCCTTATAGTTTTTCCCGATACACATCACGTTTTTAGATGGCTTAGGGATAGGCGCGTGCAGTTTCACGTCTGACAGTGAATAAATAAATGAACCAAGCTCATCATTTGGTTTTTTGGCCCATTCCGCAAGCTGGCGGGCATGCGCCACAAATTTGTCTCCTTCTGCAATGCATTCCGCAAGCGTATTCGGAATCGTTTCAAGTTCAAACAGTTTTTTTTCAGCCTTTTGCAAATCCATAATTTTGTGATCATCAATAATCAGGCCGACAAATATTCGGTTGTATAGTTCCCCTGTCGCAAATTTCATCTTATTCCCCCATCGTCTTTATATCAAAACGCGCTATTTATTTTATTCTCTATTAAAAATGAGAAACCCTTTTTTCTCCGTCATGAGTTTAGGCAAAGAATAACGAGATACACAGTTTCGGGACATGCTCCTTGTACATATCATACATATGGCGTAAAGGAGGAAAGGAAAAGAATATGGAAACGATAAGTCTATATTTTCATCCGCAGCAGATACAAAGCAATGGCTCAGCAGCCGGCCTGCTCGTCTCAGAATCTGCAGCCTCACGTATTCTTATCAGAAACCGGGGCGGCCTGAATAAGAAATCTTATGTAATAGAATATGAGAACGCGCTGCACGGAAAAAGAACGATATATTTGAACGCGGAGGAGCATGATCCCTCACTTATCAGACGGAGGCTGGCCTATCACTTTTTCAGCCAAATCGGCGTTCTCTCTCCTCTTGCTTCCCATGTGTTTCTTCATATAAATGGCCGGGAAGAAGGCATTTATGTCAAAATCGAAGCGGTTGACGACCATTTCTTAAAGGAGCGCCATATGCCGTTGGGGGCGATTTACGAAGCCCGCTATACCGATCCGAGAATTCCGCTCTTTGGCACAGAGAATGGGCTTTTTAATGCTTTAAGCAATATGAACACACCCAAGCATGACGCATACTTACAAGAATTTCTTTCCTTTATTCATTCAGCGGCTGATGACGAATTTGCCGTGCGCATCAAAACATACCTTGATGTGAAGCTTTTTTACTTATGGCTGATCGGAAGCACCTGCACCCGGCACTCATCCCATTTCGCCCTTTATTTAAACGGAGACGCCGGCCGCTTTCAAATCGTGCCGCAAGAGACGCGAGAGCTTGTCTTGAACACATTGGCAGACGATGACATCCTGCTTGCAAACGGACAAACGCTGGCTGCCAGACTGCTCGCTATTACCGCCTTTAAAGCACAGTATCACGCTCTATTAAAAAATGTGTTAACAAGGGAATTTACGATAGACCGTCTGTCTCAGAAAATCAGAGAGTGGCACCTTGACATTTGCCCGCGGATTAGCGGCGACCCATATATCAGCGGCACCTGCTCCTCATTAGAACGGGAACAGACAAAAATTTTACATGATATCGAACATCGGCAGGCCTTATTGCACCTACAGCTGGCCACACTCTAGCTGTCTCTTATCCGGGCCTGCTTTCTTTTAACATAAAATTTTGTCACATTTTTTGTCATATTGACGAAAGAAAACCTTTTATACAAAAATAGGTTATACTAACCATATCCTCCGTTTTCCAAAATAAATTCGAGAGTTGGAGACCGTCATGATGAACAGAAAAATTGAAGAAAAGAGAATGACTTTAATCGAGACAGCCCAAAAATTCGGCATGAATTCCAAAGAGGCGATTCAATGCAGCCAAGAGCTGGACAACCTCTTAAATGATGGCATTAAGCAGGACATTATTCCTTCCGAAAAGCGGGAAGACGCCAATAGGTAAGCTTCCGCCATACATATTCAAACGGACCGTAGCGGAACGTTTTAACCCATAATCTGCTGAATACCAGCTGACACGCATAAAAAATCAGCGCGATACCAAGCATTTCCGCTGAAGAAAACATCCCGTAGAACCCCAATCCGTAGCCGTAAAAAAACAGGCTTAAAAAAATCGTCTGAAACAAATACTGAGTCAGCGACAGCCTGCCGACATAGGAAAACATGCGAAGAACAGAGCCAGCCTGCCGCTTTTTATTCCATAACAGCAGGAATCCTGATACATAGCCAAGGGCAAGAATCGGCCCTCCCGCCATCTGCTGTATGTAAATCCATGTCATATTCCAGCCAAACCACACGGGAGTAAGCTTAAGCAACAGACCGGCGGCTAACGAACACCACATCAGCACGAGTAATTCACTTTTTACACCCGCGGATATTTCTTTTTCAAACCATCCTCTTTTATAAGCATAAATACCGATAAGAAAACAAGGCACGATGATACAAGCAGAGAGCGGCAGCACCGCCACATTTTCCGTCAGCCATTCGCTGAATCGAAAAGCGGTAATGTCGCCAAAGCTTCCATGCTGAAAAATCGCCGCCGTCTGATCAGACGCACCAAGCAGATCCTGCATCTCTTCCGCCGGAACCAGCAGCATGAGAAGCATCAAAAGAGATAAAATCCCGTACGGAATACAATATAAGCACACCGCCCAAATCAATAGCACAGACTTCTTCCGTTTCAGAAAGAAAAACAGCAGAAAACCGAGGATGCCATATGTAAACAATATATCGCCAGACCACACAAAAACCGCGTGAAGGATGCCGATCGCTGTTAAAACGAGCAGTCTTCTTGTATAAAATGCCCCAAATGAAAGCCCTTTGGCGCGGATTCTCTCATAAAACAGGATCGCCCCCGTCCCAAAAAGGAAAGAAAACAGCGGATAAAAACTTCCTTCAATAAAAATGGCAATCAGCGCTTCACACCAATAGGAAATCGTTCCAGGAATACTCTGGACGATTGTCATCGTTTGGGCCATCGGCGCTTTGAAATCAAAAATATTCACTAGAAGAATCCCTAATATACTGATTCCCCTCAGCAAATCAAGCGATACAATCCGCTCATCGGACTGCGTTGGCGCAGGACTTTGATTCATTTTACGTTCTCCTTTATTTTTTCGCTCACAAAAATGTGCATTTGTCATAAGCTATCGTGAATAGCCCAAATGGATGTATATCCTTACCCACTTTACTTGTTTTTCCTCATTTTTACAATAAAGGATGTGCCCGTATGCCAGCGATTGTCGGAGCGTTTAAAATTAATGCAGTCGGTACGAGCGGAGTCGTTCATATCGGCGATTGCATCACCATTTCCCCCCAAAGCCAGGTCAAGACATTTGCGGGTGCAGGCAGCTTTATTACAGGAGACAATCTCACGCTTACGAATTACAAAAATACGACCAATGTGTACGATAAAGATATGGTCGATCAGCCGATCGCGGGCAATGCTTAAAGGAGTGCATGCTTCATGAACTTTTATATTAATCAGACCATCCAAATCAATTATCTGCGGGTGGAATCTGTCAGCAACTCCTCGGTGCTGCAGATCGGCAGCGCGGGCTCGATTAAATCACTTTCTAACTTATACAACACAGGCAGCTATGTTGAAGCGGCTCCGTCCCTTTCCCCTGGCGGAGCCGTAACGTCAGAGGATTCCGACTCTACTCCATTCGTGCCGCTGCAGGCGCCAAGCCGTTAATGTCTACAAATGAATGCGGGGTGTGAATAAAACATGTATGATCAATCGGTTTCATCATACTTACAAAATTTAAATTCCTTTGTTCAGCAGCAGGCTGTGAAGATCCAGCAGCTTGAAAGGGAACTTAAAGAAATCCAATCCTCAATGGAGAACATGAAACAGCGGCCTGCCACCAATATTGAGCGTGTTGAATATAAATTCGACCAGTTGAAAATCGAACGGCTGGAGGGCACGCTGAATATCGGCTTAAACCCGACAGATCCGGAAGGTGTCCAGAATTTCGAGGTGAGCCAAACGCCTCCGGGCATCGGAATCATGCAGCAAGAGCAATCTGCACAGCTTATGCAGCAAATCCGGCAAAACGTCGATATGTACCTGTCAGAGGAGATTCCATCGATATTAGAGCAGCTTGAGAATCAGTATGAAAGCAGGCTGGACGACACAAACAGGCATCATATTATTGAAGATATCAGAAAACAAATGGACAGCCGGATTCGATACTATGTATCTCATATAAAAAAAGAAGAGAATATGCCGCCTGCACAATACGCAGAGCAGATTGCAGAGCATGTGAAGCGCGATATCATCCGGGCTATTGAACACTTTATTGAACATATTCCCCCGGAAATGAAAGGTGATGATCAATCCTCATGATGTTTACAGTCGTCAATCGAAAGCTTGAAATCGGAGATATTCGGACCGCCGGGGTGTCCAGTTCTTCTTTATTTATTATCGGGGATACGGACTCTATTTATTTGTCTTCTATTTTCGATACACCGCCGGAATCACTTATTATCGGACAATTAGTTCCGCTGGCGCCTGAATAATAATGCTTAAACGATTATCACACCTCAGGTTTGCAAAAATAAACTCGATCGGGATCTCAAGTGTTTTTCAAGCCGGCGATACAAATGAAATTGATATGAATGTAAAAGTTTTCGCCGTACAACGGTATATCCCTTTGTATGAGGCAAAGGAAGGCTCCTTTAACAGAGACGAATATCAAATATTTCAGCAGCCTGCAGTGAAGCCTCTTCCGGAAACCGGTATACAGAGCGCCTTTTGTCATGAAGTCCCCTCAATTCGTGTCCGCAGCGTGAACATACAAGGGGTGTCTTCTTCCTCTGTTTTTCATATTGGGTCTGCTTCGGCGGTGTGCGGCGATGCGAGAGTCAAACATATCCGAGAGATTCCGTTCTCAAACTCACAATCGTCCCAGAGCTGACATATAATGCTCTTGAGACTTCTATAGAGGGTGTCGTTTATGCCAGCAATTGTCGGGCCTATAGCTATCAATTCCATATCGGGCGGAGTCGTAAACTTTGGTGATTCCTTTTACCTTTCTCCTAAGAGTTCCTCAAAATCTGCGCTCGGTTCGGGAGCAGGAAATACAGGAGATTTCCTTATTTTAAACAACGCAGTAAACGCAACAAACTATATAGACCCCGATGTCAGCGATCAGGATATGGTTGGAAATGGATAAAAAGCAGCCACTCTGCCAAGAGGAGGCTGCTTTTTGCTATCGTTTCTTTTTTCGTTCATTTGCTTTTCTTGTTTTAACCAGCTTGGATGCCGGCTGTTTTCTGATCCACTTCACAAATTTTGCAAGCTGCGGATCACGCCGAAGCTCTTCAATGCCTGACAGCCTGGCCGCAAGCTCCTGATTCGTGTATAAGGCATGGATCTGCTTATGGCAAGGAATACAAAGCATCGCGGTCAGCAGGAAGGTGCCGCCTTCTTCCTTCGGTGTCAGGTGGTGTTCTGTCAGCAGGACATTCTGCCGGCCGCACAGTTCACAATGTCCGACAGTCTGTTTAGGCACAGCGCAAAGCCCCCCTTTACATCAATTCAAGCGACACCTGTGTTCCCCTTCCGCTCGGTTCAGCTGGATGAACGATGAGTTTTTTCGGAAGCCGCGAACGCAGTTCCTGCACATGGCTGATCACGCCGACTGACAGGTTGTCCGACTGAAGCTTCTCCAAAGCGGTAACGACCGTATCCAGCAAGTCTTGGTCCAGTGTGCCAAATCCTTCATCAAGGAAGAAAAATTGCAGCGGATACTCTCCTCGAAGCTGGATTTGTGCAGACAGCGCAAGTGCGAGTGAAAGCGAGGTAAGAAAGGTTTCCCCTCCCGACAAGCTCGAAACGGGACGCTTGACCCCTCCGTTTGCATCGTCACGCATCACAAAACCGCCTTCTGAATCGACTTCTATTGCATACCGCTGCCGCGTCAGCACGCCAAGCCGCGCGGATGCGTCTCTTGCGACGCTTTCGAGCTGTTCCTCCGCTAAAAATTCGACAAAGGTATTTCCTTTAAATACAGATTGCAGCTTATCCAGCCTGTCAATGTGTGTCTGCCATTTTTTCAGTTCGGCTTCAATTTCTTTAAAGCGTTTGTGATGATCACGCATCACAGCAAGAGCTTTGCCGGCCGCGCCCCTTTCTTCCATGGCGGCGCCAAACATGTCCTCGGCTTCTTTAAGCGCTGCGACAGTTTCATTCCATTCGTTTTCGGTGACACGTCTTCCGTCCAGTTTATCGGTGACACGCTTTAAGTTTGCTGCGTTTTGTTTCGTTTTATCCATATATTGGTCAATTTCATTTTTCATGTTCTCAAGCTCGTCTGACGGAATCAAGCTTCGTTCTATTTGTTCCGGCTGATCGAAAGAGGTATCTTTGGCGTATGTCAGCCATACGGTCTCCGCTTTGGACAGCCTTTCTTTCGCTTCTTGGTGTGAGAGCTCGCTTCCGTTTGCCCTCCCCTTTGCCTGATTGAGCGTCATCTGGGCATTTTTCAAGCTTTCATAAAGGATATGTTCTTTCTCTTTTAAAAGCTGTAATTCCTGTTCGACGGCTCGGAGATTCGTTTGCACCGATTGTTCTTTTACATGCTCGCCCAGCTCTTTTTGGTACTCTAGAATGGCGCCGCTGATGCGTTCGGTCTCATAGTGAAGCTCCAGCCGTTCCCGTTCGAGTCCATGGATAAGATCCTGAAGTCTCTCTTTTTCCGATTCATGCTCCTTTAAAAACGCAATGCTTCGCTCAATTCTGTTCTCACATTCCTCGGCAGCGCGATCTTTTTCCTCGATGGCCTGCTGCCAAGTTTCCACTTGATCCGGATGCAGGTCTTTGCATGTTTCCGAGAATGTTTTTTGCTGGTTGTGCAAAGAGGTTTGGAGTTCATCTAATGCCTGGCTGATGCGGGCGCCCTCTTTTTCCTCGTAGCTGATTCGCTCATTGAGCTGTTCTGCCTGTCTTAACGCCTCTTGATATGCGCCGATCATTCGGGTGATCTGCGTCTTGACAGACAATATATCCTGTTTTATTTGTTTCCATTCTATGGTAACGGCATGGAATGCTTCTGTAAGCGGGCTGTCTTCATGAGAAGCAGCAGGCTCAAGGGTTTGGGTTTGGTTTTGAACTGTCTGTAAAAACGGGCATTCCTCGATGAAACGCGCCGATTGCTCCTCAAGTGTGATTTTCGCAGAAAGAATATCCTGCGCAAGGACCGCTGCGTCTGTTATTAGAGCTTCTGTCTGAGCGATGCTTTCCTCAATATTTGCAGCAGGTATATAGGTTTCATGTGCCGATGCGGCCGGGTCATGCTGAGTTGAACCGCAAACTGGGCAAGGCTTTCCGTTGATAAGCTTTTCCGATAATTCTTTCGTTAACGCTGCCGTCCGCGCTTCCTCACGCTGGGTGTGAAGCATTTTTTGCGTCTGTCTCGCGCGTTCGGCCGTTCGAGCCAGTGACCGTTCTGTCTCGCACACCATATCATATACAGCCTGTACCGTCTGATAGGCTTGAATGATATTTTCTTCCTCTGCTTTGGCTTTTAGCGCGAGCTTCTCTTTTTCTGAATTCATGTCATGCAAGGTGCGAGTTACCGCGTGATTGCGCGCGTTTTCTTTTTCGATCAGGCCTTCTGTCTGCTTCATGTGTAAGACAAGTTCGGCCGCTTTCTGGCAGTTCTTTCGTTCTTGGGCAGTCACCTGCACGGCTTTCAGCTGTTCTTTTAGTTCAGCCTGTCTGTTTTGTCCGCGTGCGAGCCGGTCTTTTACCGTTTCTGCTTCCTTGACGGCGGCTTGGCAGGATTCTTCCTTTTTCTTAAGCTCCGCTTTTGTTCGTTCTGCCTCCTGCTTCGCCTCTGTCAGTTTGATTTCGATTTTTTGAAGCCGTATGAGCTGCTCCTGCCGCTTGACAAGCTCGGGTTCTTTTTCGCTTTTGTGCCGGCGCCAGTCTTCGTACTCTTTATTCTTTTGGTCAAATGAGCTGCTGCTCTTCGTGAATTCCTCATTCGCAAGCGCTTTTTCACGGGCGGTGTCTTTTTCGTGCCGGATGGCTTCTATATATCCTTCCGCATAAGGCTTTAAGGCGGCGGCGGTTTCCCCTTCTGAAAGCCGGGTGCGCATAGCGTCTACACGCGGCTGTTCCTCTTGAAGACGCTTTTGTTCCTCCTCATAAACCCCTTTTTCCTTTTGAAGATTCCAGATATCCTGATGCTCTGTATACCGCTCTTTTTCTTGCTCTCTTTTCTTCCTCATACCTTCAAGGCGCTCTTCGGCCTCATGAAGCGCCTGTTCAGCTTGCTCAAGCGCTTCAGCCCCGGCTTCTCCAAGCCCAGACTGCTCGGCAAGCATTTCATTTTTTTTCGAATTGGCTTCCTGCACCTGGCGTCTCAGTTTTTTTACGAGCCTGTCGCCGTACTGCTCAAGGTTGAATAAGCGCTGAAGCATATGCCGGCGTTCTGCGCCTTTTAGAGAAAGGAATTCCGCAAACTTTCCTTGCGGCAGAACGACCGCCCGGGTGAAATCGTCGATTGTCAATCCAAGAAGTTCCTCGACCTTTTTATTCACTTCATTCGCTTTGTCGGCGAGGACGGTTTGTTCATCCTTTATCTCGATAAAACGGCAGAGAGCTGTTTTCACCTTTGTCTCATCTGTTCTTTTGAAGACACGCTCTACTTTGTACGAGGTTTGATGATTTGATTGGAGCGCGAAGGTAAAGGAGACGGAAAGCTGGTCTTCCGCGTGGTTTAAAATGCCGTGCGTATTATTCGCCGCCCGCTCGACCTTCCCGTAAAGAGCAAGTGTCATCGCATCGAGAATCGAGGATTTTCCGCTTCCCGTCGGTCCGAAAATGCCGAAAACCCCGGCGCCTGAAAGACCGTCAAAATCAATGGTCTGCTCCTCTCTAAAGCTGTGGAGCCCTTTTATCGTTAATGCGATCGGCTTCATCTTGCTTCCTCCTCATCATCCGCTCCTGATGCAAGCTCTAAAAACAGCTTCACCATTTCCTCATCCGGCACAGCGCCGCCTGTCTGTTTTTCATAAAATTTCTTAAACCGGTCTTCAATAGATGCATGTTCAATTTCAATTGGCTCGGCTGCCATGTCTTTCTCTTCGAAAATCGGACGGATATGAATAAATCCGGGATGTGATTTTCGCAAACGGTGGATTTCCTCCAGTGATAGCTGATCAGTCACTCGTATTTCAAGATCAATCCAAGCGTTGGTATCACGCCCTTCTTCCAGCCAGCTATAGACCTCGCTCAGCCCGTTTGCCGCTTTCCACTTCACAAGTGGTTTGCCGCTTGATAAGAAAATCTCTTTCCAAGAAGCTTTCCCGGCCGGACCGGCTTCCACGACAGTCACCGATTTGGCGTAGCCCGCTTCAGAAAAGCTGTATGCAAGCGGTGATCCTGAATAACGCGCCAGCGTCTTTGCCCGCTTAATCGTCTGCGGACGGTGAAGATGGCCGAGCGCCACATAAGCCGCGTCTGCCGGAAGGCTTTCAGCCGCAACCGTATAAGCTCCGCCCACTTCAATCGGCCGTTCAGAATCCGTCTGATTGCCGCCGGCAACGTACAGATGGCTTGCCGCTATTTTGACAGCGCCTTTTTGGCATTGCCTGCTCATATGTTCAAACGCCTGTCTGATTTTGATGTCATAATGATCACGGAGAAGTTTTTCCTCAAAGGTATCAGACAGAACTTCGTTTAATCTCGCTTCTGACGGATAAGCAAGCGCCGCAACAGCTAAAAGCTCATCCGCTGACGGCACTTCGATATGAACCGGCTCTGTCTTCGGATAGCCGATCAAATGGATGCCGTGCTCTGTCGTCAGCGGTGAAGCGGCTGACAAACGGTCTGGATTATCATGGTTTCCGGCAATCACAACAACCGGGCGTTTTCCGCGGTCTGAAAGAGCGGAAAGACTTTCATAAAACAGCTGCTCGGCAAGGGCCGGCGGATTTACCGTGTCAAACGCGTCACCCGCCATGACTACCGCGTCAATTTTTTCTTCTTTTACAATCTTGTTCAGCTCTTCTAAAAATTCCGCCTGCTCATTTAGGCGGCTTCTTCCTTCAAGTGTTTTTCCCAAATGCCAATCAGCCGTATGTAAAATCCGCAAAAGGCCTCACCTCTCTTTTTATAGAAAAAGAGATCCGCTCCCATTGGAAACAGGGAGCTAATGGATCTCGTTATACGTTCAAAACGTGTCCTCCGTCGAAGAAGTAGAGTGCACGTCCCTTCACATTGGTTTTCGTTATTTGTTCTACAGCTTTTGTGTATAGCTCGATTTGAGTTTCGTATCGTTTTTTAAGAATAGGAGCCGCCCCCTCAAATCCGTGCTGGAATTTCCCTTCGATTCGGTCCGTTTTGTAATCCAGCAAGAAAAGCCCTTCATCGGTCTCATACAGACAGTCAATAATTCCTTGCACCAATATAGGCTCATCTTTAGATTCAGTGTCCAGAAACGCATCTTGTGCTGAAAGCGCCATGCTAAACGGCACTTCGCGGTTAATCCATTTTGCGCCGATCAGCTTTTCGCCGATTTCAGTATGGAAAAATTGCACGATTTCCTCTAGGTCAATAACGGCTTGCTGGTCTTCGGTGAGCAGCTCTTTTTCATAAAGACGTTTGACAATACGTTCCGCTTCCTCTTTTGACGGCGCATGTGTCAGCGGGATATGCTGCATAACGGTGTGCATCGCCGTTCCTTTTTCAGCCGCAGTCAGCCCTTTTTTCATCATAAACGCAGGGCGCCTGTACAACATGTTTCCGTCAGCCGGTCTGATGAGAGAGCGGCCGCTGTATTCGTCCTCGTATTCTTTCTTTCTCTTGATCTCGGAAACAGACTGCTTCGTGCGAATTTTTGTCACGTCGTGATAAGGGTATCGCCATGACAGGCGTCGCCGCGCTTGTTCTTCGAATTCAAACGAACCGGACACAGGCTCACCGCGGCGGATGGCGTCAAGACGGCTGCTCTTTTCCTCTTGTCTTTCTTCCAGATCATCATCCAATAAATCTTGGGCGCTGACCATTTGGATGTTAAACCGGGCAGGGTGTTCTGATATGTCAGCTTGACTCGCAAGCCCTTGTAAAGCATCTGTCCCCATGTCTCTGTGACGAATCAATGCGGGACCGATGAAATCCAAATACGTTTTTGCCTGATACCGCTCAAAATCCGGGAGAAGCCAGTCTGGCTGAGACGCTGAAGCCTGCCATTTCGCCAGCTGCTTCTCACGATTCTTGCAGGAACCGACAAGAAACAGCTTTTCCTTCGCTCTTGTTAAAGCCACGTATAGCACACGCAGCTCTTCTGACAGCAGCTCCCGGCGCATTTTTTTCTTCATGGCGATGAGCGGAAGTGTCGGATAGCTAATACGCCATTCGGGGTGAATAAACTTTGTGCCGAAACCAAGCTCTTTGTCCAGCAGATATGATTTATTCAAATCCATCATATTAAAATTCCGTCCAAGTCCCGCAGCGAATACGACAGGGAATTCAAGCCCCTTGCTGCTGTGAATCGTCATCAGGCGGACCACGTCCTCCTGCTCGCTGAGCGCTCTCGCTGTCCCGAGGTCATCGCCCCGTTCCTGCATACGTTCAATAAACCGCAAGAAACGAAATAAACCGCGAAATGCCGTCGATTCATACTGGCGTGCCCGGTCATAGAGAACGCGCAAATTGGCCTGCCGCTGTTTTCCGCCCGGCATACCGCCGACATAGTCCATATATTTGCTGTCACGATAAACTTCCCATATCAGCTCGGAAACTGAATGGTTTTTAGAAAAAGAGCGCCATTTTTGCAAAAGCTCAAAAAACGTGTGCAGCTTTTGATATAGCTCGTCATTTCGGTCCCCGCCTGAAAGATAGTCCTTCATCGCTTCATAGAAAGGCGCTTTTTTATTATGCATCCGAATCAGTGAAAGCTCATTTTCATCCGCGCCGACAATCGGCGAGCGCAACACGGAAGCGAGAGGAATATCTTGGTACGGATTATCAATTACTTTTAAAGCGGAAATCGCAACAGACACCTCGACCGCTTCAAAATAGCCTGATGTCAAATTGGCATAGACGGGTATGCCTTGAGCTTTCAGCTCTTCCATGATTTGCGGCGCCCACGGCATGGAACGCAGTAAAATCACGATATCGCGGTAGCGGATATTGCTGTGTGTTTTCGATTTTCCATCATAGACTTTGTAAGGAGAGGATACGAGCTTTCGAATCTGCTTTGCAATCGCTTTTGCTTCAAGCTGAACGGTTTCGAGCTCTTCTGTTTCTTCACTCGCCTCTTTTTCCTCCGCTCTGTCAATCAGCAACAGCTCCGTTTCAGTCTGGTCATTCGGAGGGTAAGAGGCTCCTAGCTTCAATTCCGCCTGCTCATCATAATCAACCTCGCCGACCTTGCCGCCCATGAGCTGCTTAAACAGAAAGTTCGTGCTGTCTAAAATATCCGCCCGGCTTCGAAAGTTTTTGTTCAAATCAATCTTCCGGCCTGTCCCCTCTCCCGTTTCGGTAAATCGTTTATATTTAGAAAGGAAAAGAAGCGGTTCGGCAAGCCTGAATCGGTAGATGGACTGTTTGACATCCCCTACCATAAACAAGTTTCCTGAAGCTTCAGGCCCGCTTGTGACAAGCTGCAGTATGGCTTCCTGCACAAGATTTGTATCTTGATATTCGTCAACCAGCACCTCTTGGAACTGCTCTTGATAGTAAGCCGCCGCCTCACTCGGCTTGCGCTCCCCCGACTCATTCACGGCTGTCAGGATAGACAAGCAGTAATGCTCCAAGTCAGAGAAATCAATAATTGATTTCTCTTGTTTGGCGGCTTCAAACCGTTTTCCGTAGCTGATGACAAGCTGGACGAGCGTTTCAATCACAGGCTTCATATCCGACAGGCTTTTCAGATGCTGCTCGGGGCTTCTTGTGAAATAGTCCGTTTTTAGTTTTTCCAGCAGTTTTTTCGCGCCGTTCCGTAAATCCGTCGCTTCTTCTGTGAGCGCCTGGTCAAATTCATCTCCTTTGACCGCTTTGGCACGCTTAAAGGAGACTGCGGGAACCCGCTTGTATAATTCAGTGAAATCCGCCGAATGTGCGATCAGATCCTCTGTCTGTGCAAGATCATCCAGAAAATTATCAGCGCGCGGCGCAGGGCCGCCCGGCACTTTTGTCAGCTCAAGCGCCCGCTGAAGCTTTTCTTTCACAGCACTCAGCACCATCGCAATGTCTTCTTTCATATATGGATAAAACGGCAGTTCTTCAATCGTGCTTTTTTCTGAGGCATCGTAAAGATGAACGAAACCTTCCAGCCACGTTTTTGGATCGGGATGGGAACGGGAAAACTCATACACCCGTTTCACGAGGTGCTGAAGGTCTAAGTCGTGCCGGTCTGTCGTATACCGGTCCACCAGTTCGAAAAACGCTTTTTCCCCCTTCGCGTATTCGTCTTCAAACAGTTCATCAAGGACCTCGTCCCCGAGCAGCTCGCCTTCTGTCTGATCAGCAATCCGAAAGCCCGGATCAAGATCAATGAGATAATAATATTTTCTGAGCACCTGCAAGCAGAATGAATGAAGGGTTGAAATGCTGGCCCGGTTCAACAGAGACAGCTGCCGCCTGATATGAAGAGAGCCGGGACGTTTCACGAGCTCTTTCTCCAAAGCCTCCGCGATCCGGTGCTTCATTTCAGCCGCAGAGGCGTTCGTAAATGTCACGACCAAAAGACGGTCCACATCTATCGGATTTTCCTCCGCGGTAATTTTTCGGATCATTCTCTCAACAAGCACAGCGGTTTTTCCAGATCCAGCGGCCGCTGCAACGAGAATATCCTGTCCGGATGAGACAATGGCGTTCCACTGGTCATCTGTCCAGGTGCTGTCTGCCGGTTTAGGAATTTGCATCGCCATCTCCCTCCTTTTTCAGCCAATCTAATATGGTATGATCCTTTTCCGCTTTCAGCGTGCGATATTCGTTTTCTTCCAATGATTCATCGAACTGGCATACTGATTTGAATGAGCAGTATGTGCAGGGTGTTTTATCTTTCAGCTTATACGGCTCAATCGACACACACCCGTCGGTGATTTGTTCGCCGGCCTCCTGAAAGGTCCGCCGCACGTGCTGTGTCAGCAGATAAAATTCCTCTTCTCCGACCGCCGCTGAATCAGACCTTAATGAACCGTCTTTTTTAAGCCCGGCATTAATGATATTTGACCTTCCCTCTTGGAGCGTCGTATCCATTAATCGAATCGCTTCCTGATCGCCGAGCAGCAGGCCTTTCATCTTAAATTTCTTAAAAATTTCCTGTTCTATTTCATCAAGCCCGAGCGGAACGCTGGCTTGAATCATCGGGTCATGAATATGGAAATAAAGAACGCCGGCCGGTGTAGCCTTCATGCCGAGCCAATCTGCCGAATACGTAATGGATAAATCAAGGTACGTGAGCATTTGCAGGGCAAGGCCGTAATATACCTCTGACAAATCAAGACCCTTGTCGCTGGATTTATAATCCACTATTCTCAGCAGCAGCCCTTTTGAACTTTCCGCTTTATCTACGCGGTCAATGCGTCCGACAAGCTCCATCGTGCAGCCGTTTTTTAATGTGAATGTAAGAGGCGGCAGCGGGCCTTTTCCGCCAAAACCAAGCTCAAGCCCAACCGGTGCAAACCCGCTCGCCTTCGCATGCTCGCTTAAAATGCCGGACACGCGCGCCACAATTTTTTGCAGCTTTTCCTTGACATAATAATGTCTGTTTGAGCTAAGCAGAATTTCTTTTTGGAGCTTCGGCGCGAGCCGCTCCACCGCCTCGTAAGAGAACTTGTTACATTGGTCTTTTGTTAAATCGCGCCAATCCAGCTTTTGTTCACGAAGCCTGTCTGAAATCAGCTTCAGACTGGAATGGAACAGCTGTCCGATATCCGGCGCTTCCAGCTTAAAAAATTGCCGTTCTTTCAGATGTAAGCCGTGGGACGCAAAATGGGAGAACGGACAAGCGTTAAAGGTCTCCATTCTGGACACACTTCCATGAATATGCTCGCCGTACAGCTGTCTCGATACAGTGCGTTCAAGCGGTTTGACTTCATTTCTGAAAAACAGGCTGGAGAAAAGTTTTTTCGAGTTCAGCCTGTCCTGTTCACTCATCAATACATTATACGCGCTCCACCATACATCACTGATGTCATACTCCTTTAACCACAACCTGAATTGGCTTGCCGTATACGATTGCGCCACGCTTTTATTGACGAGATACAAGAGCTGTTCGCAGTCGCTGACCTGTTCCGGTTCATTTGTCAAAAGCCTTTCCTTATGCTCCGGAAACAGTTCTGTAAGCCGTTTAACCACAATTGACGGCAAAAGCGTTTTACCTTCGGCGTCTGCGATCGGATAGGATACATACAGCCGGTCAGACGGACTGGAAAGCGCCATATATATGAGAAAGTGCTCATCAAGCAGACGTTCGCGCCCGCCGGATGACAGCTCGACTCCAATGGTTTTCAGCCATTCCCGGTCGTCATCAGACAGCACCCCGTCATCCTCAGGCCGGGCCGGAAGTACGCCGTCGTTCGCACCGATAACAAAGGTGCAGCGTGTTCCGTACATTCTCGATAAATCCATATTGCCGACAAAGACTTGATCGAGTGCAGGCGGAATCAGAGCGAACTTTAACGATTCCGCACCCGTCTCCATCATTTGCTGAAAAAGAGACAGAGAAATTTCGTCTTCGCCCATCATTTCCACAAATTCCTCGAGAAGCTGTATGACAGCGTCCCAAGCCTGATTATGCTGCTGCGCTTCGATAATTCTCCCGTCCTCTTCCGCGCGCTGTCTTTCTTGGTCCAGCTTTAACGGAATATCCGTTTCTTCTAAATAAAGATAAAGAGCCTCCGCCATGTCTTGGACCGTCTTTGCTTGTTTCATCCGTTTTTGAAGACGGAAAAGCGGCGGAACAATCCAGTCTCTTGTGTCATTCAGCATGTTTTCCATTTCAATCTCTTGATCTGTCTGCGCAAAATCATCATCCAGTGAAACAAACCGCCTGTAAACAAAACGGTCGCCTCTCGTCCATCGGTCGCCTTTAATTCCGTAAGCAATACAATAGTTTTCCAGTTGATCGACCTGCTCCCTTATGATGTTCTTCGGACGGTCAAGCGGGAATAACAGTTCGGTTTTCACACAGCGAAACACCGCTTCATATCTCCAATTTCCCTTTATGACATCAAGGCTTGAACGGATAAACTCAACAAGCGGATGGTTCAGCATGGATGCCTTTCCATCTATAAAGTAAGGAATTTCATAATCTGCAAATATTTCTTTGACCATATCCTTATAATCTTCCGGCTGGCGGGCGAGAATTGCCATATCCTTGTAGCGTAATCCCTTATCTCTTACAAGAGCATGAATTTCACGGGCAATTCCTTCCAGCTCTGTCCGCCTGTTCGCAGCCTGCATCACAGTGAAGGCTTCTTGCTTTTCCAAAAACGGAACAGCAGGGCGCGCGTCATACATTGCTTCTAGATGGGCAAGCTCCGGAGTTTGCTGATATCGTTTCGTCTCGGTCAGTTCTCTGTTTGTGATGTCCAAATGAAGCTCCGAAGCTGCTTGATGGAGCTGATAATATGTTTTGCCTGTCATTCTGAACAGATCCAGCTCATCAGGCGCCTGCACATGGGACGGCTTGTCCGCCGTCAGTGAAAACGTCACATGCTCAGCCTGTGCCATAAGCTGCGTAAGCACTCTGAATTCCTGCGGAGTAAACTGATAAAAGCCGTCTACATAGACATGCGCCCCTTTCAAATCTTCCGCATACGGGACCTGTTCCGCCAGCAGCGTTAAATAATCCTCTGAATGAAGATACTGGTTTTCAAGGCTCTTTTCCATTTGCTGATATAAAATATACAAATCATGCAGCTTATCGGTTAACACCCGCTCGCCGCGATAGTCTGTGGCAGTTCCGCTTTCAATCATGCGGCGGATATCTTCAGGCTCAAGGCAGTACCGTTTAAATTCCGTCAGCATCCGTTCTACCTGTTCGGTAAACCCGCTTTTGTCACTCGCTTTTTGATAGACTTTAAACTCCTGTTTATGCTCTTCAATGAGCTTTCTCAAAAGCATTTGGATTCCCGTGCTGGTGACAAACGGCCGGTTCATTCCGCCCGTATGCTGCAGGACACGCCAGGCCAAACGTGAAAAGCTGAACACTTGAGCGCGTATCATTCCGCCTATACCAGGCGTTTTAGCAAGCTCATATTCCATTAAAAACGTCATTTGATCCGGGACTAGAAAAATGATCGGTTTCCCGAATGGATTCCGGCGCAGCTCATCTTGAATGCTGTCTATGATCAGCTTCGTTTTTCCACTCCCGGATCTGCCTACTAAAAACTCTGCTCCCAAATTAGAAGTCCCCTCTCTTGTAATCTTTCTATATTTTATCGAATGTTGACGAAAATGACCAATCTGATCTATTGGTAAAAACGGCCTTTTCATGTCCAATTCCGGGAAAAACCGCTTCCGCCTTCACATAAAACAATCAGCACATATCACTAAAGCGGTCATATACTTTAATGACAGCCCAACTCTAAGAGCAGAGGTGAATCCCTTGCATTACGGCTATTATCCATATCCGCAGCAGCATCGTGAAGATCCCGTTTTAATTAAGAATTTGGAAAAGGCCATTAACGGAGAATACAGTGCAGTTCAATATTATCGCAAACTCTCCCAATTAGCGCACCGGGAGGAAGTAAGAAAACAAATTGAGGAAATCAGAAAAGATGAACTTCGCCATCTCCGCGCCTTCTCCTCACTGTATTCATCCATTACCGGAAAACAAATCATGCCTAAACAAACGGAAGATTGTCCCGACTCATTCGCGAGAGGGCTTGACGCAGCCTTTAAGGATGAACAGAAAACCGTTGATTTTTATTTACGCACCGCGGAGGAAACCACAAACCTAAAGGCAAAAGGCACTTTTACCCGCGCTGCACGAGATGAACAAAACCATGCCGTCTGGTTTTTGTATTACATGGTAACCCTTTAGCCTATATACCCGTCTTGGGTATATATACATAAGTTTGTTTTCATTTTTATGTTTCGGAAAACGATTCAACATACAATGTTTTTAGAGGTATGTATGATGACACAACATGCAGAAGCTTGCCTTGAGACGTGCGTGAGCTGTATCGAAGCCTTTAACACCTGTTTCAGCCGCTGCCTGAAAGAGCAAGCCCATCACGACTTAAGCGAGTGTATCCGGCTGGACAGAGAATACGACATGTGCGATTTAGCTGCAAAAGCGATGCAAACAGACAGCCCGTTTATGAAGCAAATTTGCGCCCTCTGCGCCAATGTGTGTGAAGCTTGTGGCACAGAATGTCAAAAGCATGATCATAACCATTGCCAAGCGTGTGCGAAGTCTTACTTTGCCTGTGCTGACGAATGCCGCAAAATGGCGGCTTAACCACACAAGGATGGTTCTGATTCAGAACCATCCTCTGCATTTTCTCGAAGAGCCCCCTGCGTTACTCCGTTATGCTCAGCCAATCTATTCTTTTGGCTTGTCCGTTCATAAGAAAAATGAATGGCTCTCAGAAATAAATTCATATTTTATTTATCTTTAAAAATATACTATAGTAATATTAAATTCACTAACTTAATAAAACAGATGTAAGTCATTAGGAAGAAGGGTTTTCATTGAAGAAAGACAAAAATCTCCTTACAGATATTTGGTTTATCGCCATCAGTGCAGCAGGGGGGTTTATTCTTTCGTTAACCGGGATGTCAATCGGATGGATGATCGGCACGCTGCTTGTCAGCTGCTGTCTCGCCATGCTCCGCCCGTCATGGCTGATGATGGCACCCGACCAAAAAGGCATTAACAAACGCTGGCTCGCTCTCGGACAAATGATCCTCGGGATAGAGTTAGGACAAAAACTAAACTTGTCTGTCCTCTCAGTTTTAAAAGACCACTGGCTTTCAGTAGGAATTATGCTGATATTGTCCATACTTCTCGCCATGCTGTCCGGTTATGTGCTTTGGCGTTTCAGTAAAACGGATATGATGACAAGTTTTGTAGGCACGGCGCCCGGCGGACTTTCCGCTATGCCCAGCATCGCTCAGGAAGTCGGCGCAAACACCGCCATCGTAAGTCTTGTGCAAATGATGCGGGTGCTTCTCGTCGTTTTGTCCATTCCTTTTCTTGTGATCTTTTTATATGCAAAACAAGGCAGCGCAGCGGTTGATGCCCAGCATACGATTTCAAGCGCAACAGCGGAGTTAGGCCTTGGGCCGGTGCTATGGACCGGCTGTTTGGCACTCATCGCGTGGGGCGCGTGTAAAGCGGCTAAATGGCTGAAATTCCCCGCTCCGTGGCTGCTCGGCAGCATGCTCGGCGTTGCGGCCGTCCAAATCGGCGGGGCCTCTGTCACAGGACATGACATGCTCGCGTGGTGGCCTTCGCAGGCAAACCATGTGTCACAAATCTTTCTCGGCGCAACAATCGGCTCTAAAATGTACAGAAGTATGTTTGTAGGTGTGACGCGTATCCTTTTCGTCGCCTTGGTTTCGTCAATCGGTTTAATTGCAGCCATGCTGTTAAGTGCCGCTGTTGTTTCCAAGCTGACTGGAATCTCTTTGATAACGTCTGTTCTTGCTTTTGCGCCAGGCGGAATAGCTGAGATGGCAACAACTTCCGTCACCCTGCACGCGGATTCCACCTTTGTTGTGGCGGTTCAGGTGATTAGGGTGATCCTCGTCATCGCCATGCTTCCGCCGTTCTATCGGCTGCTGCACCACCTTCATGATGGAAAAAAGGAAACGGAAAGCTCCTATAACGCGAGCTGATCATGCTGATCATAACGGCAGAAAAAACACGCACAGTGGCTGCGTGTTTTTTTTCTGATTTAAAGATCTTGGATTACATGATCAATCGTATCCGACGCAGGATACCAATTTGTCACCAGATCCCGAAAAAGCCTTTCCGCAAACAAAATTTCTTCATCTGTATATCGGTCAAAAAATGAGATGAAACGCTGTTCAATTTTTTGATGATAGTATTGATGCAAGCCGTGCAGCTTCTTCCCGGCCGGTGTCAGCCGGAAATATACTTCCTTCTTATTATCACTGAGCTGTGTCCTGCGAAGAAAATCCGCTTTGAGCAGTTTTGAGCTGATGCGGGATACCGTGGCTTTTGTGGTATTCATTTTATCTGCAATAGAGGTGACATTGATCGGCTCATGCTCCCCAATACAAGACAGAACGTGAATTTCCGTCATTGTCAATTGGGGCTTTTGGCTGCTTCCATGATCCAGCTTCTTCATCTCGTCAGATAAGAATGTTTTGATAATGCTTTCCCATTTCTCCTGCTGATGAATCAGCTCAGTATATAACTCAAAAATGGCGCGTTTGGCTTGCTCTTGATTTAATTGATCCATACGTCTCTTCCATCCTTTTCATTCGTTTGTTTCTTTTACTATAACGTTTTGTTACAGATGAAACAATCGAATTCATGTTAAACTCAGCAGCCAGCCGAACACCAGCGGCTGATACCTGCTTGAATGACAGCGGAACAATCGGGATCTGATGCGTCGACCGCCCAAGCGACGTGGCCATCCGGACGTATCAATGCGGTATGGACGCCGCACCATTGTTCACGTGGTTCAGCGAAGGAAGCGAAAACGGTCTGAAACACGTCGGACCGGGATTCATGACCAGCTTCCTGCCGCAGCGACAGCAGAACATATTTCCCTGATCGCAGGAAATTGTAAAGCTGCTCGGATTTACCGTCAGGAAGGACCAGTTCTACATTCGACAGCCTCGTTCCATTGAGGACATGAGCCGGCATCTTTTGATCAGCCTTATAATACACATCAAGAGCAGATATTTGTCCCGCAATATATTGATTGACCTCAGGAAATGCCAGTATATTTGACATCATACTTCGCAAATGGAGCCCGGCCGGCGTGAAATCCAAGAGGCGTGTCTGCACTTCCGTGTTCGACAGAAGATCTTCAGCAACAGGATGCCGTTCAGCATGATAGCTGTCCAGCAGCCATGACGGCGCAGAGCCGTTGATGTCCGCCGCCAGCTTCCACCCCAGATTCATGGCATCCTGAAGGCCGACATTCAAACCTTGCCCTCCCGCAGGAAAATGGATGTGAGCCGCATCCCCCGCAAGAAATACCCTTCCGTTCCGATACTGTTTTGCCTGGCGGGCGGCATTCCCGAATCGAGACATCCACACAGAATCGGTCAGGCCAAAATCAGTTCCGCAAATACGCATGAGGTCTGCTTTCAATTCCTCTTCTGTAACAGGTACATCCTTCGGCGTCTGAGTACGATAAGGGCTGACAACCACTACCCGATAAAGCTTCGGAGAAAGAGGAACGATCATGGCTCCCCCCTGTTTTGTACAGAGGGAAAGAACGCCTGATGCCGGTGGAGAAAGCAGCTTGACATCTCCAAGCGCTGCCGTCACCGTACTGTCCGTTCCGATAAATTCAATTCCCGCCTGCTTTCGGACAATGCTTCCCGCTCCGTCAGCACCCGCGACAAACAAACTTCGCAGAGTACGCACAGTGCCATCATGCTCCCTCACGATCGTTTGAGCCATTTCTCCATTTTGGGTAACGGCCAGCGCTTCCGCTCCGCGAAAAATATCTACGCCCAAACCGCGCGCATATTCCTCCAGCAGCTGTCCAGTCATCGCCTGAGGGAGCAGCAGGGTATAATTAGTGCTTGTATCCAAACCGGAAAAATCAAGACGGGTATCGAGCATAGAAAAATGCCCTGAAGATATTTTTTTCCCTTGTGATGCAAAACGATTCAGCAATCCCCTCATCTCAAGAAGCTCAAGCGTACGGGGATGAAGCGTCAGCGCCCTGGAATGCGGGACAGGCTGCTCAAGACGCTCAATCACACATGTCTTCACGCCTGCCAAAGCAAGTTCCGAAGCAAGCATAAATCCGACCGGCCCGCCTCCGATAATGACTGTCTGGTAATCCATATTCACCACTCCTTTTTTTATTACGAGAGAAACAAAAATAAAAGAATATCATCCATGAACCTTGATTCAGACTTTTCATTTTTGTTACACGCGTAACAATTTTTATTATAATGACTCTCAGCTTGTGTATCAACACCTTTTTTCCAAATTTATCACAAAAAAAAGACGCCGGTATATTGGCGTCCTTGTTTTTTATAGAGCCTCAATCAGAAATGACTCCGACGATATCTTTATCCTTAACCGGTCCAAAATGGCGGCTGTCAAAGCTGTAAATGCGATTATCTCCAATTACAAAATATTGTCCCTTTGGCACCGCATCTTTACCAATTGCTTCCTTTAGCGTAAAATCTCCGGTCACATGGCTCCCCGCAGATACGGATTTTAGAGATTTCAAAAAAGGTTCTTTAACCTGTTTTCCATTGACATACAGCTTATCATCCCGATATTGGATAGACTCCCCTGGCAAGCCGATCACCCGTTTGATCAGCACCTTTTTTTCCGGGCCTTTAAACAGCACGATATCAAAACGGCGGATGGTTTTAAAGCGATGCGAAAATTTATTGACCATCAGCTCATTCCCTTCCTGAAAGGTCGGTTTCATACTGATGCCTTCAACTTTATAATCAATAAAAACAGCATTTTTAGCCTGAATGACCAGAACCACACACACCACACCGGCCATGAACCAAAACCGTTTTTTCAAAATTATTGTCTCCCTCCGTCGTTTTCCTGCTGACTGGCTTTCACATGTAAACGCCGTTCCACTCTCTTGCCGACATACCATAATACAACAATGACCAATACGGCAATGATTGTCCGAATAGGCTGAGTAATCAGCGCGTGGAGATCATAACCGATGAAGCTGATCATAAAAATCATAACAAGCTTCCCCGAAGCCGCCGCCAAAATAAACGGCCGCATTCCAATCCTTGATAAGCCGGCGACGACATTTACCGCTGCTGACGGCGTAAATGGGAAGCAAAGCAGAATAAACAGCGGTCCGAAGCCGCGCCTTTCCACCCACTGCATCAGCTTTCTGACTGACTGATGTCTGCGGATAAACCCGAGAATTCTCCTCTGCCCGTAACGGCGGACGATAAAAAAAACAAGCACCGCTCCGGCAGTTGATCCCAGCCAGGACAAGATAAACCCTTCCCACAATCCGAAGGAATTCGTATTCGCCACCACAAAGACGACCAAAGGCAAGAAAGGAAGAAATGCTTCAATTAAAGGAAGCAAAACAGCAATCAACGGACCAAAAGCCCTGTAGCTTTGAAATAATTCAGTTAAACGATCCTCAGTCAAATAAGAAAAAAAATGCTCCAACATTTATACTCCTCATCAGGTTTGTCTATCCTTATTCTACACATTATCGGCAAAAAACTAAAAAATTTCGGTCTTTTTTCTCAGACCTTGAAACATTTCTTATGTCGATATAGAATACAAATAAGAACAAACGTTCCCAAAGAAAGAAGGGACTTACATGCCAAACACAAAGGCAGAAGTATATGACATCATTGAAAGGGCGCTCTTTTTGCCGATGGCCATCACGATTTTAAACCGCGACCTGGACAGCATCGGAAAAAGCACACTCAAACTGAAACAGCCCTATATACAACTTATCAAACAATCATTAAAAATAGCACAAAAGGATTTGATCGGCATACGACAAGAACTGCGGAAAAGGAAGATTAAAATTCATCAGGCGGACCGGGATGATGCGTTTACGTTTTATGTATTTGCCATCAACGGGTACGAGGAAAATCACCGTTACTTCAACCCGCGGATTCGGGAGCAGGTAAGCGGATTACTGGAGCATTATTTATTTGCGGCTGAAAAAAGCAATTGACGTAAATTATTATAATTAACAGACAATTCACACTATACAAATTGAAACATTTTATTTATAATTCGAAACACGTATTATTAACCCCGTCAGCCGAACCCTTGATTTTCGACAGATAAGGAGGAGCATTATGAAACTGATTCATGTACTTGCGGCTTTACCCTTTATCGGAATTTTATTCGGGATTCAATTTGCTAACAAAGTCACTCCTTACCTTTTCGGTATGCCCTTTATTCTTGCTTACATTGTCATGTGGGCGCTCTTGACCTCTGTACTGATGACCATTGTATATGTCTTGGACAAGGAAAATAAGGAAGGTGGGACAAAATGAATGCAGCGCTGATCATTATTTTTAGTGTACTCTTATTTTGCATGTACCTTGGCATACGGGCCAAAAAAGGAAAAGATATGAACCTTGAGCAATGGACGGTCGGAGGACGCGGGTTCGGCACTATTTTTGTCTTTTTGCTTATGGCGGGAGAAATTTATACCACCTTTACATTTTTAGGCGGAAGCGGCTGGGCTTACGGCAAAGGCGGGCCGGCCTTTTATATCATCGCTTACGGTTGTTTGGCCTATATCATATCTTATTGGCTTCTACCAGCCGTCTGGACATATTCTAAAGAGCACAAGCTTATGTCACAATCCGACTTTTTCATCAAAAAATATGATAGTCCTCTGCTGGGCATCATTGTCTCCTTAGTCGGAATTGCGGCGCTGATTCCTTATCTTGTTTTACAGCTGAAAGGACTCGGGTTAATTGTATCAGAAACGTCCTACGGGCAAATCACCCCGGCTGCGGCCATTTGGATCGGAGCCGTTTCCACCACGGTTTATGTTATGGTTTCCGGCATTCACGGGTCGGCTTGGATATCGGTTGTCAAAGATATTTTAATATTGGTCGTGGCTTTGTTTCTCGGGCTTTACCTGCCCTTTCATTACTATGGCGGTTTTCAGGACATGTTCCAACAGCTCGACGCGGCAAAACCCGGCTTTCTCACCCTGCCGGAAAGCGGACAGAGCGTCTCTTGGTTCAGCTCAACCGTATTATTAACAGCACTCGGATTTTACATGTGGCCCCATACCTTCGCAGCTTCCTATTCAGCGGAAAACCCAAAAGTATTTCGGAAAAATGCCATGATTATGCCTTTATATCAGCTTGTCCTGTTATTTGTCCTTTTTGTCGGTTTTGCTGCGATTTTGCAGGTTCCGGGGTTGAAAGGTGCGGATGCGGATTTGTCTCTCTTGAGGCTGTCTCTTCAGACATTTGACCCATGGATTGTCGGGGTCATCGGAGCAGCGGGATTACTCACGGCTCTTGTGCCGGGCTCCATGATTTTAATGGCCGCCTCCACATTGTTTGCCAAAAATGTGTATCAGGCACTTGCTCCGAACACCTCTGAACAGCACGTGACAACATTGGCGAAATACACCGTGCCCGTCATCGCCCTGATTTCAGTGTACTTTACATTCAAAGGCGGAAACACCATTGTCACTCTGCTCCTGATGGGATACAGCCTTGTCACTCAACTGTTCCCGGCACTGCTTTTCAGCCTGCCGAAACACCGTTTCGTGACAAAACAAGGCGCTTTTGCCGGCATTATAACAGGAGTCGGCGCGGTCGCATATATTACGCTGACCGAAACGACAATCGGAACATTGCTGCCGTTTTTGCCTCAAATGATGAAAGATTTGAATGTAGGCATCATCGCCCTGCTGCTCAATGTTACAGTTATGATGGCTGTCAGCATGTGGACAAGGAAAACAAAGGCCGGCTCAGCCGGTCACGCATCGTATAATAAAAAAGCAATCTGACATGTTCAGATTGCTTTTTTGCCGATATTATCGTTCGCACGCGATGTAATCCTTATCACGGTCGCTCTTTTTATTAGCGTCATACAGCGCCTTTGAGACGTAAGGCTTGTACTTCGTTTTTCCGCCTTTATTCTTCACCTTAGCTGAACGGGCAACCCCGCCCTTATAATCTTTGTTCAGCGCTTTACAATTTTTATACGTCTTCACCTTTGTCTTTGCTTCTGCTGTATGATCTGCCCCGTAAGAAAAACCGAAAATCAGGCCTAAGCACAACAGAACGGCAGCTGCCTTTTTAAACATCTCATCCATCCCCCTATTTACAGTTGTTTCATAGCTAGATTTATCATAATTGAAATAATCGCCATTTACAATATAAATAGGAAGAAAGATTGAGATATCAAGCGCATCTTTTTAGCCGGCTCAAGTATGATCTTTGATCAAACTTCAGCAATCACACATCTTCAGCCGCACATTCATAATAGGATTAACGTTTTGTGGGCCTGTTCCCATTATTCCCTCAGTACCGCTCGCCCAGCTCGCGCAAAATAAAATCATAAATCATCCGCGTGCGTTCTTCCTTCGGGTACAGCATGAATTCCTGCCGTTTTGGCGCGTGTTCGACCCGGTCTTGGAATTTTGTTCTGAGCCATGCCGTGCGGTAGACCTGGTTTTCGAACGAATTGCAGGAGACCGGGAGCTCCATTGTTTTTCCATTGGAAAAGGTCACAGCTGTATCGTCGAATTCCGTGGCTTTAAATTCTTTTACATGCACGTGTGATATCCAGCCGCATTGGGGTCTTGTCGAAGAAAGTGTAGGGAATAAAAAGATATGGTTGGAAAGGTCCACCATGATCGGCGGCTTGTGAGAAATGTTAATCACTTCATAGGTTCCCGCTTTTCTTCCCGCATAACTTGAGCCAAAGTAACGGCAGCTTCGGTCGACAATTTGCAGCGGCTTCATGCTGACATAAAACGTGCAGTCCTTTTCAATGATCTTTGAGTACATTTTCCCGTTCATCGGTTCGGGCAATACGGCGATTGTTGAGCTGTTTACTTCGTAGGTGTCTAGGGGTGCGTCAGTTTTCTGACTCATGATACTTCCTCCATTTCTTTTTTTTGCAAAATTTATACTTAATAATCTATCATCAACGTAAATAAAACGACAGGATTTTTTTCGAAACAGTTCAAAATAATCTTTTAAAGGTAGTTATTAGTTCTATATTACTATTTAAAATAATATTTCTTCTTATCACCGATACTATTTTCTATCTTTCTACCCTTTAATCATTTGTTCCTCTACGCTTTTTGCAGGATATGTCGATATTTTTCCAAGTATTAGTTGTCTAAAAATTATAAAAATTTATTGATTTTTCTGACCGTAATCCATATACTTAAAAAAAGGCATTGGGGGGATTCTTTATGAAAGAGAAAAAATCGTACACTGAGCTCATGAAGTCCCGCAACACGCAAAAAACAAAAGAATTTGATGTAACGATGATGGATATTTACATTCAAATGGTGCTCGATGAATCCTTGTTTAAGCGTCGGTTGACCATGCTGACTGATAAAATCAATAAAGCGTTAGATGAAAAAGATAAAGAAGCGTTCCTTACGCTCTCTAAAGAATATGCCGCTCTCAAGCAGAGTGAATAAGCCAATCCTACATGGATTGGCTTTTTTATATTATCCGTTTACAATTGTTCCCCCGTTGACATGAATCGTCTGCCCCGTTACGTAAGTCGAGTCATCACTGGCTAAGTATAAGTAGCTTGGAGCCACTTCAACAGGCTGTCCCGGCCGTTCCATCGGCACATCTGAACCGAAGACTTCTACATCTTTAGCCGCAAAGCTTGCCGGAATGAGCGGCGTCCAAATCGGACCGGGCGCCACAGCATTTACCCTGATCCCCTGTTTGACAAGAGATTGAGAAAGCGACCTTGTGAACGTAACAATGGCTCCTTTCGTTGCTGAATAATCAATCAGCCTTTCATTTCCTTGATAGGCCGTGATGGAGGCTGTGTTAATAATCGAGCATCCTTTTTTCAGATGCGGCAATACAGCCTTTGTTAAGTAGAACATGGAGAAGATATTGGTCTGAAATGTTCTTACCAGCTGGTGGCTTGTGATTTTTTCAATACCTGTCTGCACATGCTGCTCTGCCGCGTTGTTCACCAGAATATCAATGGACGGAAACGCTTGGCTCGCCTGTCTTACGATATCATTACAAAAAGCTTCGTCTCCGACATCGCCTGCAATCAGCAGGCACTTCACGCCTTCGTTCTCTACATATTGCTTCGTCTCTTCCGCATCCTTATGTTCATTTAAATACACAATGACAACATTTGCGCCTTCCTTAGCAAATAACACAGAAACGGCGCGTCCGATTCCGCTGTCGCCTCCGGTGATAATAGCCGTTTTTCCCTCCAGCTTCTTCTCTTTTATCGGCTTATCAAACACCGGCCGCGGGTCCATGACATATTCAAAACCCGGCTGCTGGTTCTGATGCTGGGGCGGCAATGTTTTCTTTTTCTGATTCGTCAATCGTATCACTCCTTTCTCAATAAACCTTTTTATTTTATGAAAAAAGAAAGCTTTCTATCACATGATTTATTAGATGTATGAATATGAGCATAATGGAAAAATTAAGAATAACTTGCAAGGGAGGTATTATTTCGTGACTACTCAACCGTTTTCACACGACAACGCTCCGGAGTCATATTGGAGAGCATCAGCGGATGTCCCCTCTTTTCCCGAACTTCAGGAAGATACAGAAACTGATGTGACGATTATCGGCGGCGGAATAACCGGAATCACTACAGCCTATGAACTGACAAAAAGAGGCTTCCGTGTGACGCTGATTGAAGCCAATCAAGTTCTGAACGGAACAACAGCCCATACCACGGCAAAAATCACGGCCCAGCATGACTTGATATATGACGAGTTAATCAATCATATCGGCATGCCAAACGCGAGGCTCTATTATGAAGCCAACCAAAAAGCGCTTTTTTACATTAAAGATATTGTGAAGGAGAAACAGATTTCTTGCGATTTTACAGAACAGGATGCGTATATTTACGCAACGAGCGAGTCATCTGTCAAAAAAATCAGGGACGAGCACGAGGCCTATACAAAGCTTGGGATAGAGCGGGAACTTGTTAAGGAACTGCCTGTCCCCGTTGATATCAAGTTGGGGCTTGTCATGAAGCATCAGGCTCAGTTTCATCCGCTGCTTTACCTCACAGCCCTGCTTGATGACATCGTAAAGAACGGCGGGCGAATTTTTGAGCAGACAGCGGCGCTTGATATTAAAAAAGGCGTGCTGCCTGAGGTCGTAACCAAAAACAGACACGCCATTAAAAGCAAATATATTGTATGCTGTTCACACTTTCCTTTTTATGACGGCGGCGGGTTATATTCTGCCAGAATGTACTCTGACAGATCTTATATTCTTGCAGTTAAACCGAAAATCGAATACCCGGAAGGCATGTATCTGAGTATTGATCAGCCGTCAAGATCGCTCCGATATACCGAGATGAACGGAGACAAGCTTGTTCTGGTGAGCGGTGAAAGCCACAAAACCGGTCAGGGAAAAGAAATGTCAGAGCATTACGAAGCGCTGAAACAGTTCGCCGAAAACACAATCGGAATTGAAAGCATTCCGTATCACTGGTCAACCCAAGATCTTGTCAGCATTGACAAAATCCCATTCATCGGGCCGATCTCAAAAAATGAAGACAATATCCTTGTCGCCACCGGGTTTAAAAAATGGGGGATGACAAGTTCAGCCGTTGCGGCGAACATCTTGTCTGACCATATTGAAAACAAACAGAATTCATACGCAAACATCTTCACTCCGTCCCGTTTCCATCCCGATCCCGGCTTAAAAAAGATCATTTCCTACAATGCCGATGTCGCCAAGCATTTCATTAAAGGAAAGCTTGAAAAACCGGATGTGAAACCGGAGGATGTGGAAACGGGAGAAGGAAAAATCGTCACCGTAAACGGCAAAAGAGCCGGTGCATATAGAGATGAACAAGGGTGCTTGCATCTCGTTGATACGACCTGTACGCATTTAGGCTGCGAAGTTGAATGGAACGACGGCGAGCACACATGGGACTGCCCTTGCCACGGGTCCCGCTTCAAGCCAAACGGCGAGGTGGCGGAAGGCCCTGCCATTAAGCCGCTGAAACAAATAAAGAATGACTAAAACCGTTCATGCTTGCAGAACGGTTTTTCTAATTCCGCTAAAAAATCAAATAATAGGAAAATATTTTGCCCTATTACCTTCATTCATGCTCCCCGTATACCGATAAAAAAGAAAAAAGGCAAAATAGCCAAAGAGAATATGATCTGGGGGACCACACATTGTTATTTAAAAAAGACAGAAAAAAAGATACGGCTTATTTTTCAGCTTCACCTGTTCAAGAGAAAAATCGGATTCAGCTGACAGATCGGTTTTCAGATGTAAAAAAACAACTCAGAATGGTCAGATTAGAGGATGCAGAACTCCATGTCTTACAGGAACTGCAGCCTCTGATTAAAGAGAATATAGTAAGTATCGTAGATGCTTTTTATGAAAATCTGGGTCATGAAAGCTCTTTAATGGACATCATTAATGACCACAGCTCGGTCGATCGCTTGAAACAAACGTTAAAACGGCATATTCAGGAAATGTTTGGCGGCGTGATCAATGATGAATTCATTGAAAAAAGAAACAGAATCGCCTCGATTCATTTAAAAATCGGGCTGCTTCCGAAATGGTACATGGGCGCTTTTCAGGATTTGCTGCTCTCCATGATCAGCATTTATGAACGATCCATTTCAGACCATCAAGAGCTTCTTAAAGCCATCAAAGCAACGACAAAAATATTAAATCTGGAGCAGCAGCTTGTACTTGAAGCATTTCAAGATGAGTACAGACAAAGCCGGGATGATCAAGAGGAAAAGAAAGCCGTTCTTCACCAGAAAATCCAGGAAACATCCGGCTCATTGGCAAATCTTTTTTCAGAAACAACACGTTCCGTACAGGAGCTTGTTGACAAATCCGAAGGCATCTCTGAAGCGTCCAAAGCGGGCACTGTTACTTCTATTCATGTAGAAGAAAAATCAATCGGCGGGAAAAAAGAATTGGAAATCCAGCAAAAACAGATGAACAAAATTGACAGCAGCCTTGTCCAAATTGAGAAAGAAATGGAGAAGCTGAATGACATCGCCCAACAAATTGAGAAGATTTTCGGCATCGTCACCGGCATAGCCGAGCAAACGAATCTTCTGTCTTTAAACGCCTCGATTGAGTCGGCACGGGCCGGTGAGCACGGCAAAGGCTTTGCCGTTGTCGCCAACGAAGTTCGAAAACTTTCTGAAGATACGAAAAAGACAGTTTCGACAGTATCCGAACTCGTTAACAATACGAACACGCAAATCAACATCGTGTCAAAGCATATTAAAGATGTGAACCATCTTGTAACGGAAAGCAAAGAAAAAATGGCTCAAATCAACCGTCTGTTTGATGACATTGTCAACAGCATGAAGGTCAGCAAAGACCAAACCGGCAGAATTGATGTCGATCTTCAAGCCTTTCTCGGGGGCCTTCAAGAAGTGAGCCGTGCAGTTTCCCATGTGGCTTCTTCTGTAGATTCTCTTGTGATTTTGACAGAAGAATAGAATAACAAAAAAATCAGCCGATGTAAGGCTGGTTTTTTTGTTATTTCATTTGTTAACCAAGTTAAAATAAAAGTTGACGTATAAAACAGCGGCGTTTAAAGTATAACCATATTTTACAGAGTTGGAGGTTGCGAGATGATAAAACTGATAGATACTTGCTGGTGTCAAGTTCAATACTTTTTCATAAAATCTTATAATTTCATACAAAACGCAAAAAATGTTGGCACTTTCAAAAAATTATGACAAATGTCCGACCGCTCTCTTTTTGAATTTACACTTATATCCTATTAGAAGTATTATCAAATTATTTTTCCTACCATTTTTGTCTTCCGATCATCCTATTTGAACCATAATGAGAGAATGCCGTGTAAAGGGCCCGTGTATGACGATCATCCAAATCTCGCTGTTAAAATTGGGCAGATTCAGAAGGTTGAAAGAACTGATTCACCGCTTCATCGGTTACATCTGAAACGTGTTGATATTCATAGTTCGGTGATTGATCACGGTCGATAAGGACGGATCGTACGCCTTCAAAGAAATCGTTATGCTTCAAAAAGTTCTTTGCCAGTACCAGATCCGTGGCAAAGCATTCTTCCAGCGTTTTATGCTTTCCGTCGATCAGTTGTTTTAGCGTGATCTTCAATGAAAATGGAGACTTGGAAAGAAGCAGTTTTTTTACATTCACGCTAAAATCGCTTCCCTCGCTTTCGAGCGACTGAAGGATCTCTTCCAACGTATCATATCTAAAATGATGATCGATCGCTTTTTGATAAAGGGCGAGCTTGCTCTCTTGAGGTGGCTCCGCTTTACATTCCCCGATCATCTGATCAAGCCTTTCCTCAACGTTTACAAGGTTCCAGTCCGTATGTTCCACTTTTTGGATCAATCGCTCTAAAGCGCCGCTCTCCATGTAGATGTCTGCACCGTTCATATACAGCACATCAGCGGCATGGATGACAGACGCCGTTAATCCGAGATATCGCCCCAAGTGTCCCGGAGCTTTGTTTAAAAAACAGGCTGCGCCGACGTCGGGAAAGAAACCGATATTCATTTCGGGCATCGCCCATTTCGTCCTCTCCGTCACAATCCGATGACTGGCCCCATACGTCAGGCCTACCCCTCCACCCATCACGATGCCGTCCAAGCAGGCGATGACCGGCTTCGGAAATTGATAGACTGCCATGTCGACCTCATATTCTTTTTCGAAAAATCGCTCTGCATCTTGCAAAGCCGATGTTGACGAACGAGCTTCATAGAGTGCCTTAATATCGCCGCCGGCACAAAGCCCTTTTGGACCTGCGCCTTTCATGACCACGACAGAAACGCTATGATCTGTCTTCCATTCTCTTAATTTTTCACCAATCAGCCGAACCATTTCATAAGATAGTGAGTTGAGAGCTTTCGGGCGGTTCAGAACAATGGTTGCGGCTCCGTTTTGATTGACGGAAAACAAAACTTCATCGGACATCTTGATCCTCTCCTTTTATGAATGATGAAAGTCTGGTTTGCGTTTCTCAACAAATGCGTGGATTCCTTCTTTGGCATCGGACGTCAAAAACAGCTCGGCAAACCTTTTTCGTTCCCTTTCCAGCCCTTGTTCCATGCTCTCGTTGCTCCCTTGTATGATACATTCCACTGCCCGCATGACACTGGTCATGCTTTTTCCTTCCAGAAATGACGCCGCGACAGCTCTTGCCGTCTTCAACAGTTCCTCTTTCTTCACGGCCAGCTTCGCGATCTTAAGCTCTACTGCCTCATGAGCTGAAAGTGTTCGGCCCGTCAGGATGAGATCAAGTGCTGTGGCAGTATCCGTTATATTGCGAAGCCGCTGTGTACCTCCAAACGCTGGAATCAGACCGAGCTTTAATTCCGGAAGACCTACTGTAGCCTGATCTGATATGATTCTGAAGTGGCAGCTCATCGCCAGTTCAAGACCTCCGCCAAGAGCTGGTCCGTTTATCGCAGCAATGACGGGTTTTTTTAGCGCTTCGATTTCATCACAGAGCGCCTGGCCTCCTTCGGCGAGCGCCAACCCTTGTTCCTGGTCCCCTAATTTTGAAACGAATTCTTTTATGTCCGCTCCTGCCGCAAAGAAGCGGCCCGCTCCTGTAATGATAATCGCTTTTGTATCATCATCTTGGGCCAGTTCCTGAAAAAGGGATCGCATTTCAGCGATACAGGAAGAGGATAGTGTATTTGCCGGCGGATTGTTCAATGTGACGGTCGTGATATCATTTTCCTTTTCAAGCGTTACATATTTGTAGCTCAACATTTATCCCTCCCGATTGAAGCTAGCTGTTCAATAGAAAGACCCCTCTAAAGGTTTTGTCCTGCAATTAGAGGGATCCTATTTTAGAGATTCTCAGGTTAAAACCAGCGTTCGGTGACGACTTTTTTGCGTGTGTAAAATTGGACGCCGTCTTTTCCGTTTGTCCCAAGATCTCCATAGAAAGAGGCTTTATTCCCTGCGAAGGAGAAGTACGCCATTGGAGCCGGTACATTGACATTCACGCCGATCATGCCGGCATCAATTTTGTCGCGGAACTGCTGCACGCTTTTGCCGCTCGACGTGTAGATCACGGCACCGTTGGCAAATTTGGACTTATTGGCAAGTTCGATTCCCTCATCAATGTCTTTTACTCGTACGACACTCAATACCGGCGCGAAGATTTCGTCCTGCCATATTTTCATGTCCGAGTTCACATGATCGAAAATGGTGGCCCCTACATAGTATCCTTCCTGAATATCCGGATCGCGTCCGTCTACGGCCAATGCGGCGCCTTCTTTAATACCGCTGTCTATATAATCAAGGACGCGGTTTTTGTGGACTTCACGTATCAGCGGGCCGACAAAGTGATTCTCGGATCTGCCGTCTCCTGTTTCCAGCTTTCGTGTTTCAGAAACGAGCAATTCCATAAATTCATCGGCGATCTCATCCACAACCGCCGCCACAGAGCATGCCATACAGCGTTCCCCGCTGCTGCCGAACGCCGCTCCAATGATGCCCTGTACTGTTTTTTCAAGATGGCAATCCGCCAGGACAATCGCATGGTTTTTAGCGCCGGCAAGCGCCTGAACGCGTTTTCCGTTAGCTGTACCCGTTTGATACACATGCCTTGCCACCGGCTCTGAACCAACGAAGGAAACGGCTTTGATATCTTCATTCTCCAATATACCGTTCACGACATCCTTTGCTCCATGTACGAGGTTGAGGACACCTTTAGGAAAACCTGATTCATAGAACAGCTCTACCAGTTTCTCTGCGAGTATAGGTGTACGTTCTGAAGCTTTTAGGACGAACGTGTTTCCGCACGCGATGGCGAGTGGAAACATCCATAGGGGAACCATCATTGGAAAGTTAAATGGCGTGATTCCGGCAACGACTCCTAAAGGATAGCGCCAGATCGATCCATCGATGCCGTTTGCTATCCCGGGCAGGGATTCTCCCATCATTAAAGTGGGTGTTGCGGTCGCAAGCTCAACGACTTCGATTCCCCGCTGCACTTCTCCGCGGGCATCCTTTAACGTTTTGCCGTTTTCCATCGTAATGATTTCTGCCAACTGTTCTTTTTGCTCTTGAAGAAGCTGCAGGTATTTGTATAAAAGTCTTGACCGGTTGGGCACAGGCACCAATGACCAAGTCTGATAAGCATGTTGAGCGGCCTGTACGGCGCGATCTACATCCGCTCTCGTAGATAGAGGTACATAAGCGATTATTTTTCCGTTTGCAGGATTGATCACTTCTTCGACTTCGGCGCCTGTAGAATCAACCCATTCTCCATTGATGTTGTTCTGCATTTTTTTCATATTGGTTGTCAACATCTGCTTTATCACCTTTCCTTATCAAATAGTCGTCGTCTGTTCACTTATTTTTTTGTATAAGACAGACATATCCTTTTCGCCATATCCGTTCCTTTCGGCTTCTTCGTAAAGGTCAAAGAGGATTTTGCTCACCGGCAGGTCCACCTTGTTCTTTTTAGCTAAATCCAGTGCAAAGCCAAGGTCTTTGAGTAGCAACTTCAAAGAAAAGCCGGGTTCATAGTGATCATCCGCTATAAAACTTTTATAGTTGCGCTCATAAATACGGCTCTGCCCATAACTAACGTTCAGCATCTCAAACAATTGATCAAGATCTAGATTGTTTATTTTTGCAAGATGCAGAGCTTCGCTAACACCGGCTGTATAAAATCCTATCAAGAGGTTGTTGATCAACTTCGTGTTCGTACCGCTGTCGATGTTCTCATTTACATGAAAAATATTCTCGCCCATTGCCTTAAAAACAGGCATTGCCTCATCGAAAGCGGACTTCGCACCGCCTACCATAAAGGTTAGCGTCCGGTTGACCGCCCCTATTACACCGCCGCTGACAGGCGCCGCAAGAAAAGCAACACCTTTATTCCTGGCTGCCTCTTCAATTCGTTGATTCAGTTCAGGAGCGACCGTACTCGTATCGATCAGCAGGATGCCGGGTTCAGCCAGGCTTACGAGCCCCTTTTCCCCTAGAAAAACCTTCTCTGCTGCGTTTGATGAAGGAAGGCTTGTGAGGATCACATCACAGAGTTCAACCATCTTTTCAACCGATATGCCGATCGTTCCTCCTGCTTGATGAAAGGAGATCTCAGCTTCTTTGTTCAGATCCATTCCATACACAGTAAAGTTTGACAGAAGCAAGTTTTGCGACATAGGAAGACCCATGTTTCCCAATCCGATAAACCCGATTTTTTTCACAAGACGTCACTCCGTTCACACAATATATTTTTCATGATCGGCTATTCTTTCTGCGATTTCGCGTTTTTGAGTAAACAGGTTGCTGAAGAGGGGCAAAGGAAGGCTGCGAATCTCTTCCAATACGAGTTTTCTTTCGGCCTCATCTGATACGACCCCCGATAAAACGGACACCGCCATCTCTTCAATTCTGCGGAAGCTTTCTTCACAAATGACGTTCGTCATCATCTCTTTCAACCGTTCTTTTTCTTTCCCGTTCTTTTGTATCGCTTTTTTCGTCCGAATGTCAACGGATTCCACCACATAGATTTCTTTCTTCATGTCGGCGAGCAGCCGTGAGTATTCTTGCTCCTGCTGAATGTTAACGCCAGAGTTTGTCAGCGCTTTCAAAGTTTTGTTGAGAAGCCACTTAGAAAGCTGAATGAATTGCTTGTTTCGGTTTTCTTGCTTGCTTAATTGAGTTTCAAGCCTTATGCCACCGTTTTGATCCGCTTTTTTCATCAAAAGTTTGGCGATCGTCAGACGGTTTATTTCGTTTGTACCTTCGAAAATCCGGTTGATCCGTACATCTCGGTACAATCGTTCCACTTCATACTCCTGCATGTATCCGTAGCCGCCGTGGATCTGTACCGCTTCATCTACGATCCGGTCAAGTACTTCGGAGCAGTTTACTTTATTGATCGCACATTCAGATGCATAGGTTGCTAGTTCTCTCAATCTATCGTCTAATGGATCAGCGCAATCAAAAACATTGTCCAAGCTGCCTGCCGTCCTGTAGGCGGCGCTTTCCGCTCCATAAATCGAAATCGCCATATCCGCAATCTTCTCTTGAATCATGGAAAAACTGATGATCGGCCTGTTAAACTGTTTACGCTGTTTGGCGTAGTTCACGGCAAGCTTCAATGCTTGTTTCGATGTTCCAATGTTCGAAAACGCCAGCTTTAATCGCGCCATGTTTAAAATGTTCAAGGCCACGCGATGCCCTTTTCCGACTTTCCCCAGAACATTCTCTATTGGAATGCTGACCTCTTCCAAGATTAAGGTTGCTGTCGAAGATCCTTTTATCCCCATCTTCTTCTCTTCCGGCCCGACCGAAACGCCTTCGAACGACCGCTCGACGATAAATGCGGTCATGCCTTCAGTCGTTTTCGCAAAGACAACATAGACATCAGCCACTTGCGCGTTCGTAATCCACTGTTTTTCACCATTTAAAATCCAGGCTGTTCCTTCCTCGTTCAAGACGGCCGTCGTTTTTGCGTTTAAAGCGTCTGATCCTGCGCTAGGTTCTGTTAGGGCATACGCTCCGATCCATTCTCCCGCCGCGAGCTTCGGAAGGTATTTATGTTTTTGTTCTTCTGTTCCATAATAAACGTATGGCAATGTCCCTACACCCGCATGAATATTAAAGGAGACGCTGAACGATCCGCCAGCTCCCATCTTTTCGGCTACAAGCCCTGAAAGCTTCTTGTTTAGAGACAGTCCGCCATATTCTTCTGGAACTTCGATACCGAGTAAGCCGAGCGCTCCCGCTTCTTGAAACAATTTCTTTACGTTCTCGTGATCATGCTGATCAATCGATTCAATAAGGGGCGTTACTTCGTTTTTGACAAATAATTCTGTGGTTTTTAAAATAAGTTGATCTTCCTCATTAAAATCTTCCGGTGTAAATACTTCAGCAGCCGATTCATGATGAGAAATGAAGGGTTCATTCCCTCTAAGTTCTGCTTTACCCATCGCTTTCCTCCTCGCTTTCACTCATGAATATGAACTGTGATAAAAAAGCGATGAATCCGATCACATCTCTTTCTTGATACGAATCATCGCCTTCTTTTCTCATGGTGTGTTTTTTTGCCTTATGTTCTTCGTTAAGAATTGTTTTTTGCCATTTCTTTATCCAGATTTTTATCGTGTCATATAGCTTACTTCTCGTTTGCCTATCCTTTATTGCTTCTTTTTGTGTTGAACCATTCGTTCATAGGCTTTTGCTGCTGCCCGGGAAGGATGTCATCGGATAGATGACCATCTGAAAGCCAAAGTCCTGAAATTCTTCAGCGGATTTCGAGCGCCTCAGGGAAGATCGCGACTCTCTGGCGCGTTTATGAAATACCTGCAGAGCTTTTGAAAACATTCATATTCGATAAACACCATCTAACCACCGGGAAAATTTCTCTTTATCTTTCAATCATTCTTCCTTCCATTTCCCGAAAGCCCTTCAATTATTTTTTTGTAAGCCCTTTCAATAATGTTCGAAAAAACTTCTTCTTTTCACTCATTCCTGTCCGCATCATAATTTCTTGCAACTGCTGCTCATAATAGGAGGCAGCGTAAGTTAATTTTCACCACTAAAGTTGTTCATGATGCACGCAATCAGTATCATACTCAACTGTTCCAAACAAAGAAGTCTTCTCGAACCTTCCCATCTTCGTGCTGGTAAAGACAGCTGCTGTTTCGAATCGCTCCCAAATACAGTTGCTGGACATCGGCGGGATCTAACAGAACTTCCCTTTTGAGCAAATGATTTCTGCACGTATTTAGCTTTCAAATCAATCATAACAAATATATGGAAAATTCCCAAATGTTTTTGTGGTTGATTTCATTTTACTTTTAAAGGCTTGGTTATATTCTTCCCCATATACTGCACCGGATGATGGCTGCAGCGGTCCCTCATTTTATGAAGTACAAAGGCGCGTGGACTGCAAATTTATTGTTGCAGCAATCGGAAGCGGCGGCGGAATTGGGCTGGCTCTTTTATTTGAGGCCTTAGTTTAAATCTTTTTTCGGTTTTTTAGTATAATAAACATATATCGAATCAACAACCGACACATCGAAAGGGGGATTTTTATGACTGCCGTTTGTTTAGTCAGGCACGGAGAAACAGATTGGAACGCCCAAAAAAAATTGCAGGGCAGCACTGACATTCCTTTAAACGCAGCGGGAGAGCGTCAGGCCAAAGAAACAGGAGAGTATTTAAAGGACTTTAATTGGGATATCATTGTGACAAGCCCGATGAAACGGGCGAAAAAAACAGCAGAAATCATAAATGAATATTTGCACCTTCCCATTGCAGTGATGGAGGATTTCAAAGAGCGGGACTATGGCGATGCGGAAGGCATGTCACTTGAAGAGCGGAGAAAACGCTATCCAGATAAAAACTATCCGAATATGGAGACTTTAGAAGACTTAACAGCCAGGCTGATGGAGGGTTTAGTAAAGGTGAATCACGCGTACCCAAACCAAAAGGTATTGATTGTCGCTCACGGCGTGGCGATTCACGCCCTTTTGTCAGAAATATCCGCCGGAGAAATCAACCTTGAAAACACAAGGCTTGTTAATGCATGCTTAAGCAACATTCAATATATTGAAGACAAATGGCATGTGAAGGATTACAACCTGAGCAGCCATTTATCTTCTTATATATAAAATAAAGACAGGCTTATATCGCCTGTCTTTATCTTTTCTTCCTCCGATTTGACGCTCTCCATAATTGATATAGAAAAAATGGTCCGCCCACAACAGCGACAATTAAACCGGCGGGAATTTCAATTGGCGGAATCAGCCCTCTGCCAATAGCATCGGCCGTTAATAAAATAATGGCCCCGATTAGAGCGGAGATAGGGATTAATTGTTTAGAATAAAAGCCGCCCAGCTTCCTGGCGATATGAGGCGTCATCAAGCCGATAAACCCGATGGTCCCCACTGCCGACACTGCCGCCGCGGTTAAAAAAACGGTGATGGCGAGCAAAAGAAGCCGGGTTTTTTCAAGACTGACACCCAAGCCTTTCGCGATATCATCTCCCGATTTTATCAAGTCCATCGGTCCAGCCAGAAACAAAGCGAGAGGAATCAGAATGACGGCCCATATCAACAGAGAAAGGACATCGTCCCATTCCCTTCCCCATAAACTGCCGCTCAGCCAAACCAACGCACTGTTTACATTAGGGCTTATTCTGGAAATCAAAAGCTGGATGCCTGAATGGCAAAACGCGCTTACGGCACAGCCGACCAGCGCTAATCGCACGGGAGATATTCCCTCGCGATACGCAAGCAAATAGACAAATACAGCTGCAGCCACACTGCCGCTAAAAGCCGCTCCTGCTAAAATTAATGAGTGTGCCCCCGGAAGCAAAATCGTGACAATTGCCGCCCCAAGTCCGGCACCGCCTGTTAGCCCCAGAGTGTCCGGCGCGGCCAAAGGATTCCGCATTACCGATTGGGCAATGACGCCGCTGACCGCAAGCGCAGCGCCTGCAAGCACCGCCAAGGCGATTCTGGGCAGCCTAAATTCGAATAACGTAAACTGTATACCCGGGTCCCCCACTCCGACAAGAGCCTTTATGATGTCCGCAAACGCAATCGGCGTATCGCCAATTCCCAAATTAAAAAGGATAAGCAGGACAAGCAGGATGGTAAGCAGCGTAATGATACCCCAGGTTTTTTTAGCTGTGTTTTTTTTCATCTGTCAGTTTCCTCTTTTCTCTTCCTCGCTAAATAAATAAAGAAAGGCGATCCGATAAAAGCGGTTACCACACCGACAGGCGTTTCATAAGGAAAATACACAAATCTGGAAGAAATATCGGCAAGCAGCAGGAGAGAAGCGCCGAGCAAAGCGGACAAGGGAATAACGACCCGATAATCAGCTCCGGCCATATAACGAACCATATGCGGGACCATTAAACCGATAAACCCGATAGGTCCCGCTACCGAAACAGAAACCCCTGCCAAAGCGATGACGGTTAATCCGATCAACACTCGGCTGAACCATACCTTCTGCCCAAGAGCTTTAGATACGTCTTCGCCAAGACTTAATACAGATGCCGTTTTCCCCAGCAGCACCGCAACAAGCAACGCAGTCACGCTCACTGGAATCAAGAAGGCTATTTTTTCCCAACTGCTTCCTGAAAGAGAACCCGCAAGCCAAAATAAAACGGTTTCTGTATTTTCTTCATTAAAGATCAATAACATCTGGGTAATAGAGGCTAGAATCGCCTGAATGACGATGCCCGTCAGCGCAAAGCCAATCTCCTTTTGACCTTCATTAAAAAAAGAAGAAACAGCATAAACCGCCAAAACTGACGCGCCCCCGCCCATGAAAGCTCCAATCATTGTAAAATGAAGCGGGACGGCTGCCGGAAAGACCACAAGAAGCAAGACGACCGCGACTGACGCGCCCGCATTTATGCCAAAAATCCCCGGGGACGCCAGCGCATTTCTAGTCATTGCCTGCATCAGCGCGCCCGCGGCGCCCAGATTTGCACCGATGAAAGCAGCCTCAATGGCACGTGGAATCCGAATCGACAGGATAATAGAATGAAGCTTTGACCCATCGTCATGAAATACCGCATCAATGATGTCTAGCATAGGAATATAGGAAGAACCTGCGGAAATGGATAGCGTAAAGCTGAAAAGCAGCAAAGCAATCAGAAACGCCGCAAGCAGCGCATACTTTCTCCCGCTTCTCGTCCCTTCTTTCTGCTGAGAAACAGAGCGCATGTTGTGTTCAGTCCTCTCTCAAAAATGAAATAAACAACATCAAATGCCCCGGCGAACCAAAGCATTTGATATTGTTTTAGGATGGAAGCATATTTTTTTCGATCTCATCTAAAATAGCATCAGCCCCGTCAACACTGCGGCGAAGTGACCACACCGCCCGATCAACGTGATAGACGTGTCCGTTTTTCACCGCAGACAGCTTCTTCCACAGAGGGTCTTTTTCGATCGGCCGTTTGCCGTCTTGATCTACATTGTCTGTTTTCCCTGTCATTAAAACAATAACATCAGGATCTGTATCCAAAAGCTGCTCAAGCGTCATCTTCATATTAACGGATTCTCCGTTGCTTGTTTTGCTGTTGTCAGATTTATTGATCGCGTATCTGTAACCGACTTGGGCCAGCAGACGCGAAGTGAAAAAGTTTTCATCTCTTGCGGTAATTGCGTCATTGGTATTCCCGATTAAGAGAACAGACTCTCCTTGAGCTCCAAGCTTTCTTTTTACATTGCTCAGCTTTTCTTCATGCGCTGTCAGCTGTTTCTCCATCTCGCTCTCTTTTCCCACTGCCTTTGCAATTGTCAGAGAAGCATCAAGTGTATCCTGGTAATCTGCGTTTAAATTTTCCAAAGCAATCGTTGGCGCGATTTTTTTGAGCTGCTCGTACACGCCGCTGTGCCGGCTAGAATCAGCAATGATTAAATCTGGTTTTAATGAAGCGATTTTTTCCATGCTGGGCTGCGACCGGGTGCCGACTGACGTGTAGCCGTTAATTTTTTTCAGCACATCCTTGTTAATCAGCTGCTTCGCTTTATTATCATCCGCCACACCGACGGGTTTAATGCCGAGGTCTAATAATGTATCGATAAAGCCTAATTCAAGAACAACAACCCGTTTTGGGTTTTTGGCGACTTTTGTTTTTCCTAAATCATGCTTGATTGTAATCTGCTCTTCAGCACTTTTTTTATTGCCTGCTGAAGAAGAGCATGCCGCTGCGGTCACAGCGAGTATGACAACTGTAAGAATTGTCAGTATTTTCTTCATAGCTTTCAACTCTCTCCTGTTTGTTCTATTGTTTTCTTCTATAGGGCAATACCCATGAAATATTATAGCATGGACGAAACAAATAACAATGATAATCATTATCAACAATTGCTTTTATTACTTATTTAAATAGATTCAACAATAAAAAAAGGCCCCTCGCGAGAGACCTTTCTTTATTACAGTTCCACAATGACTCTTCCTTGAATTTTATTTTCCAAAATATCGTTTAATGCGTCAGGCACTTCCTGTAACGATATCACTTTGTCGACTATATTCAGCAGATGATCAGGCTTTAAGTCTCCAGCCATTCGCTGCCAAACTGCTTTTCTCGTTTCCATCGGACAGTAAACTGAATCGATTCCCAGCAGATTCACTCCGCGGAGAATAAACGGAAATACCGTCGCAGGAACCTCTCCTCCGCCCGTCAACCCGCTGACAGCGACAGAGCCGCCATATTGAATCTTGCTTAAAAGTGAAGCAAGCTGTTTTCCGCCGACAGGATCGACAGCTCCCTGCCATTGCTGCTTAGATAACGCCTTCAGCTTGCCGTCATAGACGTCTTCCCGGCTGATCACTTCATTTGCCCCGAGCTGTTTAAGGTAATCAGCAGCGGCTTGATTTCCGGTGCTCGCAACGACATGATATCCCCGCTGACTCAGGATGGAAATGGCAATGCCCCCTACGCCTCCGGTTGCCCCTGTGACAAGTACACTGCCCTTTTCCGGGGACAGTCCGTTTTCTTCAAGGCGGTGGACGGACAATGCGGCGGTAAAGCCCGCTGTTCCGTAAACCATCGCTTCTTTTTGGGAAAGATGCTTAGGCAAAGAGACAAGCCAATCTCCGGGAACAGATACATACTCGCTCAACCCGCCATGACGGGAGACACCGAGTTCATAGCTTGTCGCAATGACTTCATCTCCCTCTTGAAACCGGGAATCATTTGAAGATACGACAGTACCCGCCGCATCAATCCCCAGAATAAGCGGATATTCTCTGACAACATTTCCGCCCGCTTTGCCGGCCAGCCCGTCCTTATAGTTTATTCCTGAAAAGGCGGTTTTGATCAGAACGCCGTCTGGCGGCAAATCTTCATCCGTCATAGTTGTCACTTTTACTGATACATCATCACCGTGTTTTTCTGCAAGCACGGCTTGAAAAGATTTGGTCATACGGCACACTCCTTTTTAGCTTCTATCGTACCGAAATGCCTTCGAAAAACCAAATCATTCAGCTTCGTTTTTTATGTCGTCTGCACCTTGCAGATGTAATGGATAAAATCGGTATCCTCTTCATAGCCGTTCTGCTCATATAAACTTCTTGCAGCATGATTATCCGGAGCAGTTTGAAGCGACAGCGACTTCGCTCCATTTTGTGCTGCAAACTCCTTCGCAGCCGCCAAAAGCTTTTGGCCGGCTCCTTTTTTCGGGCATGTTCGGCAACAAATAAATCATTCAATATGTAAGTTCTTTTCATCGCCACGGATGAAAAAACTGGATAGAGCTGGGCAAATCCAAGATATCCACCATTTTCCGATGCCGTAAAGATAACAGATTCTCCATTTTTTAAACGTGTTTTCAAAAACGTCTCTGCCCCGTCCTGATCCGGCGCCTGGCGATAAAACTCCCGGTATTTATTAAAAAGCGGTGTGATTCCTTTGATATCCTTCAGTTCTGCTTGATAAATGTTCATCATTTATTCTCCCTTTCTATAAGATTCAGATGAACCTATTTTACATTAATCAGAATTTTTTATACAAATTATTTTGTTATGCATACAGTGATAGAATATCAAAATAGTATTCGTTTCTTCTTGTCATTTGACAGGCAGGTCATTTGCACTGATTTTCTTGTTCGGAAAAATAAGAGATTCAGGAGATTCTGCCTGATTTCATCAGAAATTTCTACACCATGATCATTTACTCATGCCAATTTTCATTTTTTCTTCAATATTTTTAGATCTTTCGAGTCTCTACTGAAATAACGAGAGATGATATACCTAAATAGAATTAAAACGTTCGTAAAAAAATGGGTCTACTAAAAAACGTTTCCATCTATTACAATAAATTTACAGAATAATCCCAAAGATAGGATTATTCTAAATTCGATATAAGGAGAGGGTAAAGAGTGAGAAGCAGGAAATTATGGATCGGCTTGTTGTTTGCATTCACTTTAGTCTTTACGATGGCGTTCAGCAGTATGTCCCCGGCTCAGGCTGCAGGAAAAAGCAGTGAAGAAAAGAAGTATATTGTCGGATTTAAACAGACAATGGGGGCAATGAGCGCCGCAGCGAAAAAAGATGTCATTGCTGAAAACGGCGGAAAATTACAGAAACAGTTCAAGTATGTAGATGCGGCGACAGCGACTTTAGACAAAGAGGCTGTAAAAGAGCTGAAAAATGATCCAAGCATCGCATACGTAGAAGAAGATCACACAGCTCACGCATTAGCTCAGTCAGTACCTTATGGCATCTCCCAAATCAAAGCGCCTGCTGTACATTCCCAGGGCTACACCGGCTCTAACGTTAAAGTCGCTGTAATCGACAGCGGTATCGACTCTTCTCATCCTGATTTAAAAGTCAGCGGCGGAGCAAGCTTTGTCCCGTCTGAGCCAAACCCTTTCCAAGATGGAAATTCACACGGAACTCACGTTGCCGGAACTGTTGCAGCGCTTAATAACTCAGTTGGTGTACTTGGTGTCGCGCCAAGCGCATCCCTATATGCTGTAAAAGTTCTTTCTTCTTCAGGAAGCGGTGATTACAGCTGGATTATTAACGGAATCGAATGGGCAATTTCCAACAACATGGACGTCATTAATATGAGCCTTGGCGGACCACAAGGTTCAACAGCTTTAAAAGCAGTTGTAGATAAAGCTGTTTCTCAAGGAATCGTTGTAGTGGCGGCAGCCGGAAACAGCGGTTCATCAGGAAGCACAAGCACAGTCGGCTATCCTGCGAAATATCCTTCTGTCATTGCGGTTGGCGCGGTGGACAGCAATAACCAAAGAGCATCTTTCTCCAGCGCAGGCTCTGAGCTAGATGTCATGGCACCGGGCGTTTCAATTCAAAGCACACTTCCGGGAAGCAGCTACGGTTCTTACAACGGAACATCAATGGCTTCTCCGCATGTTGCCGGAGCCGCTGCATTGGTTCTTTCTAAGCACCCTAACTGGACAAACTCTCAAGTCCGCAACAGTTTAGAGAGCACTGCCACTAACCTTGGAAACTCTTTCTACTACGGAAAAGGCTTAATCAACGTTCAGGCAGCAGCGCAATAAGCAAAAAGAGAAGCAGGTTCATGCCTGCTTCTCTTTTTTATTGATCAGAATCTGGCTTAGATGTAGGGTTCTCTTCGGTTTTCTCGTTTGTTTCCGCATGCTCAATCCGCTCCATAATAGAAGGGTGGCTATTTCTGAACAACTTGACTAAAAGCGGCGGATTGACTTGGGTGAGCCCCGTTACAGCTAAATCCTGAAACGTATCGACAGCAGCTTTCCGGTCTCTAGTCAACTCCATCCCATATTGATCAGCAGCATTCTCCTGATAGTGGGAAACCGCATTTGAAAAAGGCGTTGACGCAAATGTCAGCACGGAAATCAGCAGAAGCAGCAAAGGAAGAGCCGCTATATCCCCTTTTCCATTGATATGAAGCCTTGCGCCGAAAGTACGGACAACCTGCCTGTAAATTTTATCAATCACATACAATCCCGCTAGCGACAGCAGCAAATAGCCAGCCAGTCCGATATAAACATGCTTCATGACGTAGTGGCCCATTTCATGCCCCATAATAAACAAAATTTCAGAATCGTTCAGTTTGTTGAGCGTCGTATCCCACAGAACGATCCGTTTATTGGCCCCGATCCCTGTCACATAAGCGTTCAGCGCATTTGTTTTTTCCGACATATTGACTTCGTACACGTGATCTGCCGGAATATCAGCTTCATTCGCCAAGGCTAAAATTTTGCTTTCCAGCTCTTTGTTCTGCAACGGGTAAAAATCGTTATATAGAGGATCAATGACAACGGGCTGTAAAAAGAACAAAAACAGGGTAAACGGCACGGTTAAACACCATGCATAAAGCCACCATCTTTTTTCATGCTTTGAGATGAGCCAGTAAAACACAAGCACACAGACTGTAAACAGCGGAAAACCGATCCAAAAATCAATGATTTGGTCTTTTGCCCAACTGGCCGCTGTTTGTGTCGAAATGTTATAGTCAAGAGCCACCTGATAGCCGATCCAGTCTAATGGCAAAGTGACTGCTGCGACGATAAGAGACAGTACAAACACAAAACCGGCCACCTGCAAAAACTGAAATCGCACAGCCGTTGCCATCCACTGTTTAATTTTCTTTGAAATGCCGGTAATTAATAGAATAAAAAATAAAAACCAATCAAGCGGAATGCCGATAAAAAATAAAAAGTTCTTTATGTTTGAATATTGTTCCGCGACCGCCAGTTGAGACGGCTTCATAAACGAGGCAGGATCAGCTTCCGTTCCTCTTACAGCTTCAGGCACAGCGGCATCGCCCGTCATAAAGAGGTACCAATAAATAAAAAGGCCGTATAACACATAAACAAGGCCCGCTCCCGCAATCCATTTGCGCATCGTTGTCTCACCCCTTACATCACTAACTTTACTTCTATTGTAATCATTTTTTTAGATTCTTAGAACCAAGCCCTTTGTTTCTCCCATGACTGCCAAATGTATAATCAACCTCACACAGCTTCAATCATTTGTCAATTTTTTCTCAATATATGGGGATGGAAAGCTTTACTGCTGGGGAAACTATGAAATGTTTGGAGTGATGTGCATGAAAAAAATAGTGGCGGTCATCGTCGTTCTCGGTCTTATGCTTGTTGCTTTTTTCTATCTGTACAGCCGATCAGGAGACGTTTTTCAATCGGTCAACGCAGATTTGATTACGTTGTCTTCGGACAAAAATGAAGTTATCGAAATTGAAAGAAGACAGCATGTAAAAGATATGCTGGACATCATGAACCAGGGAAAACAAATAAAGACAGACAAACAGTCAAATCCTGACTATGAAGGAACGGTGAAGTTCCATGAAGATCGCTTTGATTCATTCAGCTTATGGTTCGATGATAATAAACAGGCTGTCTTTTTACATGAAGGAACGTATTACAAATTAACCCGAAACGATACGAAGGCTTTGCAAACCATTATCAAAAAAGAAGCAAAAGATTGACCGTTCAACGCAGCATGAAAACGCGAAGCCCTTTTGGCTTCGCGTTTTTTGTATGTCATTTAGGCAGGGTATCCCTCAGCGCCCTTCTTAAAATCTTCCCTGTCGCGTTTTTAGGAATTTCCTCAAGAAAGATAATCGCGGCGGGACGTTTATATTTGGCAAGATGCTTTTCACAATGCTGCATAATCTCTTCTTCCGTTAAAGAAAGCCGTTTCGGCACAATATAGCAATTGACCGCCTCCCCGCTTTTCGCATCAGGCACGCCTATCACAACAGCTTCTTTGACATCTTCATGGCTGTACAGCACCTCTTCTACCTCGCGCGGATACACATTATACCCCCCGACAATAATCATGTCCTTTTTACGATCCACAATGTAAAAGTAGCCATCCTCATCACGTCTGGCCAAATCCCCAGTATACAGCCATCCGTCTTTTAACGCATGCTTCGTCTCGATCGGCATCTTGTAATAGCCCTTCATTACATTGGGGCCTTTTACGATCAGCTCCCCAACCTGATGATCCGGCAGCTCACGGCCGAGAGGATCGACGACTTTATTTTCTACGTGTAAGATGTTTGTCCCAATGGAGCCCGGCTTCCTCCCTCTGTCAAACGGATTAAAGCAGGTGACCGGAGAAGCTTCGGAAAGCCCGTACCCTTCTAAAATGGCAACGGAGAATTTTTCTTCAAAAGCGTTTAATAGAGCGACCGGCATTGAAGCGCCGCCTGAGATGCATAATCTGATAGAAGCAAAATCATGTGGAGAACCTTTTTCATACTGATATAAGTAGTTATACATTGTCGGAACGCCGGCAAATATGGTCGCCTCCCGGTCTTTAACCAGCTTAAAAATAGCCGCCGGGCTGAATTGAGGCTCAATCAGCACACAAGCTCCGCTCATAAGCGGTGCGTTCATACAGACGGTTAAGCAAAACACGTGAAACATCGGCAACGCGGCGACAATTTTGTCTCTCTCATCCATTCCCAGATAACCGGCGACATCATTTGCATTAGAGTATAAATTTTGATGGGTCAGCATGGCGCCTTTCGGTTTTCCCGTTGTTCCCGAGGTGTATAAAATAACAGCGGTGTCATCATGAGAGAGCTTCGGGTAGCTTCGGCTCCGATTGATCGGATTCATCATCTTTGTAAACGTTGTCATTTTTGTTTTTACCTGAGGCTCTTCCGCCTCCGGCTCTTCTGTGCTTGTTTGGCTTAAAATCACGTGTTCCACCTTAGGCAAGGCTTCATGCATGCGCTCATACACCGGCAGCAGCTGATCAATACCGACAATCGCTTTCACATCGCTGTTTGTCAGCATATAGCCGATTTCTGTCGGTGTGTATGTCGGGTTAATCGGCACAACCACAATTCCGGCTTTCAGCGCTCCAAAAAACGAGATGACAAAATCAGGTGTATTGCCGAGCAGCAGCGCAAGATGGTCCCCTTTTTCCATCCCTAAATCCTGCAACCCATTGGCAAATCTGAAAATGCTCTCTCTCAGTTCTTCATACGTAATAGACTCGCCGCCAAATATACAAGCGGTTTTGTCAGGTTTCACAGCTGCTGTTTCCTCTAATTTGGAAACCAGATTCATTCTCCCACCCCTTTTGTAAAAAATGAATGAATAGCCATTCATTAAACGAAATAAGCTTTCCCCCTTATTATAGAGAAACAGGAAAAAACACTCAAGAGCAAAAAGCCCCGAGTGTCAGCAAACGCTTATCAATTTTACAAATTTTTCAATGCCTCGGCGATCGGTGTTTCTCCCGCTGTCAGATCGAAGGCTTGATTTTCTGTATTGGATTCGTCTAATGAAGCTATGACAGCTGCCGCCACATCGTCGCGGGAGATCGAGCCTCTTTCTACATCAGCGGCTGCGGAAACAAGACCGGTGCCCGCTTCGTTCAGAAGGCCTCCCGGGCGGATAATCGTATATGTTAATCCGCTTGCTTCAAGGATTTTATCTGCGTAATGCTTGGCTGCATAATAAGGTTTTAAAGACTCATTCCAATTTTCACGATTGTGGGCTTGCAGAGCGCTGATCATGATAAACCGCTTGATTCCCGCAATCTCGGCCGCTTCAATTGCTTTTGCCGCTCCGTCGAGATCGATCAATAGTGTTTTATCATGTCCTGTGCTCCCGCCTGAACCCGCTGTAAACACAATCGCATCACAGCCCTTTGCAGCAGCCGCGATTTCTTCCGGGCTTCCTTCTAAGTTAGCAATGACAGCCTCTGTGCCAGATGCTTGAAGCGCCTCTTTTTGCTCTGGTTTTCTGACCATCGCTCTGACCGTATGGGCGCCGTTTTGCTGAAATTGCCCGACAAGCCTTTGCCCGATCTGTCCGTTAGCTCCAATTAAAAACACCTTCATTATGCATATCCCTCCTATCATTTCTTCTTATATTATTTCAAAACTGCTTTTACATATCAAACGATGCGTTTATGCAATGTTCTTTATTAATAAATCAATTCTAGAAAATCGTCTGTTCCGATCTTTCCGAAGTAGTGTTTCATATCAAAGCCTTCTAAAGCGTCTGCAATCGCCTTGCGCTCGTATTGTTTTCCGATCAGCGCGTTTTCAATATCAGCTACATCTCCGACACCAAAGAAATCTCCGAATATGCTGCAGTCCTCTATGATTCCTTTTTTGACTTCCAAGCGCAAATCGATTGATCCAATCGGAAAGCGCTTTGAGTGCTGCAGGTTGAACTTCGGAGATTTCCCGAAATTCCAGTCCCAATTTTGATAGCGTTCTTCGGAAATCTTGTTAATGATTTTCCAGTCTTCTTCCGTCAATTTATATTCAGGCACCTTGGTAATGTCATTTGTATTGAAAATATGGTGAAGCAAATGGCTGCGAAATTCGTTTGTCGACATTTTATCATCAAGAAACTCACTGATATTTGCCACACGGCTTCTGATGGATTTAATGCCTTTTGATTCGATTTTATCCTTCTTCACCTTTAACGCCGACACCACATTGTCAATTGCTGAATCCAACAGAAGCGTCCCGTGGCTGAAAATCCGGCCTTTCGTCGCAAACTGGGCATTCCCCGAAATTTTCCGGCCGTTTGCGACAATATCGTTCCGTCCGCTTAATTCAGCATCAACGCCAAGCTGTTTCAAAGCCTGGATCACCGGCTCTGTGAACTTCTTGAAATTGTGAAAGCTGTCCCCGTCATCTTTTGTGATGAAGCTGAAATTCAGATTTCCCAAATCATGATAGACAGCACCGCCGCCTGACAGACGCCGAACTACAATAATTCCGTTGTCCTCAACATACTTCGTATTGATTTCTTCAATCGTATTTTGATTTTTCCCGATAATAATCGACGGCTGATTCACATAAAAAAGCAAATAAGGCTGCTCGGGATCTAAATATTTCAAACAATACTCCTCAATCGCAAGGTTTATCCTCGGATCATTTATATTTTGATTATCTATAAATAACATGCTGCTCCTCCTTTATTTTCCCCACACAAGACCTGACTTCGCAATATCCACGTTGCCATGAAAAACGGTTTTCGCTTCATCGCGCAGACGCTCATGCACACCAAAGTGCGGCAAATGTGTGAGAAGCAATTCTTTTGCGCCCGCCCGCTCAGCGATGCGTCCCGCTTCAAGGCTGTTCATATGGCCTGCGCTTTTTCCGTCTTGATCCGCGTAAAAATTGCACTCTGATATCAATAAATCAGCATCTTTGGCAAATGGAATAAATGAATCCTGATAGCTTGAATCGGCTGTATACACAACGGTATGGATTCCATCAGTAATTCGCATGGCATAACAAACGACCGGATGAACGGTTTTTAAGAAAGTGATCGTAAAAGGACCCGCGGTCAGCGGCTGATCCGGATGATAAGCCATTCCTTTTGTATGTGATTTATATGTAAGCCGCTGAAACTGTTCTATATCAGCATTATGGCCGTAGATCGGAAGCGCTTCCTTTCCTTTACCGAGAAAAGAACCGACTTGTTTGGCAAATTGCAGCGGCCCGATGTCTGCGATATGGTCATGGTGATAATGGGACAGTATGACGGCGTCCAGCTCTTCAGCAGGCACATATGCAAATAGCTTTGACAAAACAGCGCTTCCGCAATCGACAAGCAAAGAGTAATCACCCGATTGAAACAGATATCCCGATGTCGCTTCATGTGCAGCAGGAAATCCGCCATAGCACCCGATAACAGTAACTTTCATATTGTCCTCCCATCTATTCTTTAAAAATAACCCCACTCCAATATACCTATTTTTCTTAAAAATTGCATGTTTTAAACATTGTATCAAAACAGTTATTGATTTTTACAATCTGTTATATTACAATGATGTCATAACAAAGGGAAAAGAGGGATTGGTTATGTTAGGGAAAATTACAGAATTTTTTAGAAACCTGCCTTCTAAAAAGTGCGGGGAATGCGGAAAAGAGATATCTGAACAGCATGAGTGTTATGGAAATGTTTGCGATCGTTGTATGAAAATTAGCGATATGTAAATAAAAAGAAATTCCTTATCTCACTCTTTTGCAGTGGGATTTTTTTATGAGCATTGCTTTTCTGACTGATAATTCTAAAATAATGATTCATTTTAAACAGGACAAACCTCACCTTAATTGGATGATTATAGAAGGTTTACTGAATTTGTCAGATTATTCTATATTTTCTAACTCTATTTAACTATAGACGAAATGTTTTCTTATCCAGTATAATTTGATCTATTAGTGAGAATTAATATATGTCTTTTATGATATATTAGTATTTTTTCTTCGGGAGGGTATCTATGAAAAAATTACGCTTTGGATTAGCAACTCAAATATTTGTTGGTCTTATACTCGGGGTAGTCGTAGGGGTCATTTGGTATGGCAACCCTGCGGTAGTTACGTACTTACAGCCTGTGGGCGACTTGTTTTTACGTTTAATTAAAATGATTGTCATCCCGATTGTTGTCTCAAGCTTAATTATCGGTGTAGCCGGAGCGGGAAGCGGCAAGCAAGTCGGTAAACTTGGATTCCGTACTATTCTCTATTTTGAGATAATTACAACATTTGCGATTATTCTCGGCCTTGCCCTTGCAAATCTATTCCAGCCGGGAACGGGTGTTAACATCGAAAGTGCGCAAAAATCAGACATCAGCCAATATGTTGAAACAGAGAAAGAGCAAAGCACGAAATCAGTGGCAGAGACATTTCTCCATATTGTGCCGACAAACTTCTTCCAATCATTGGCTGAAGGCGATCTGCTTGCGATCATTTGTTTTACCGTCTTATTTGCATTAGGAATTTCAGCAATCGGCGAAAGAGGAAAGCCTGTTTTGGCCTTTTTTGACGGTGTATCCCACGCTATGTTCCATGTGGTGAATCTTGTCATGAAAGTGGCGCCGTTTGGAGTTTTCGCTCTTATCGGTGTTACCGTTTCCAAATTCGGGCTCGGTTCATTGCTTTCCCTAGGAAAGCTCGTCGGATTAGTTTACGTCGCGCTTGCTTTCTTCTTAATCGTAATCTTTGGGATCGTCGGTAAACTTGCCGGCGTGAACATATTTAAATTCCTTGCCTACATGAAGGACGAAATTTTACTGGCGTTCAGTACGTCCAGTTCAGAAACCGTTCTTCCTCGCATCATGGAAAAAATGGAGAAAATCGGCTGTCCAAAAGGTATCGTTTCTTTTGTCGTGCCGATCGGATATACGTTTAACTTGGACGGCTCTGTGCTCTATCAATCCATTGCCGCCCTGTTCCTAGCGCAGGTGTACGGAATTGACTTGACGATTTGGCATCAGATTACACTTGTACTCGTCTTGATGGTCACTTCTAAAGGTATGGCTGCCGTGCCTGGCACTTCTTTTGTCGTCTTGCTTGCGACATTGGGAACCATCGGCGTTCCGGCAGAAGGACTTGCCTTCATCGCAGGTGTTGACCGGATCATGGATATGGCCCGTACTGTAGTAAACTTGACAGGTAACGCACTGGCTTCAGTTGTTATGTCAAAATGGGAAGGCCAATACGATCCTGTTAAAGGAGCGGAAATCATGAGCCGTTCTAAAACAGAACAAGACGCTACGATTTCCGGTTAATCAAAAAGCCTGCCGGACTATAGTCCGGCAGGCTTTTTGTTATGTTTGTCAGCCTGATCACTTCGGCTGATTCTAGTGAACCATAATCTTCTCCCTTTTATACCATAGGAGATTGCACATAATAGTATAAAAGCTTGGCAGTATGGCGCAGAGACGATTCATGGGTGCGCTCAAACGCGTGTGACGCATCAATGCCCGGACCGATCAGCCCATGGACGATATCATGTCCAGATTTGATTGCTGCTGACGCATCTGAGCCGTAATAAGGATAGATATCAAGCTTATACTCAATCCCATGTTTCTCCGCCAGCTCTGTCAGATGCTTTCTCAATTGATAATGGTACGGTCCGCTGGCATCCTTTACGCAAATAGAGACTGTATATTCATCTGTTGCTTGCCCGTCTCCGATAGCCCCCATGTCAACAGCCAAGTATTCTACCGTTTCCGCCGGAATATTGGAATTCCCGCCATACCCGATTTCTTCATTATTAGAAATGAGAAAATGAGTGGTGTACGGCAGCTCGATCTCTTCTGTTTTGATTTGGCGGATCAATTGCAGCAGTAAGGCGACACTGGCTTTATCATCAAGATGGCGTGATTTGATAAAACCGCTCGGCGTAACCTCTACACGCGGGTCAAATGAAACAAAATCACCGACTCCAATGCCCAGCTCCTCTGTATCACGCCTGCTGCGCACCGGTTCGTCAAGCCGTATCTCCATGTTCTCCTGATTGCGTTCAGCCTTTCCCGCATCTTTGTAAACATGCACAGAGGTTTGATGCATCAAAATGGTGCCCGTATACGTTTTTCCTGAAGAGGTTTCAATTTGGCAGTACTCGCCCTCAATCGAGTTATAGCGGAATCCCCCGATTAAATCAATCTTAAGTCTGCCGTCAGCTTTTATTTCCTTCACCATAGCGCCGAGTGTGTCAACGTGCGCCGTCAGCATCCGTTGGCGCTCTTCATTTCGTCCCGGCAACGTTGCGATCAAACCTCCCTTATGATTTCGAATGGTTTCTACCTTCCACTCTTTTAAGAGGCTTTCAATATATGCAATCACCTCAAATGTATTTCCCGTTGGACTTGGTATTTGGACAAGCTCTTTGATAAGCTTCATTGTTTTTCGAACTGACGTCAAAACCATTCCTCCTTTTTATCATTCTATTTCTTCTTAAAATATACTCTTTACCCGATGGACACGTCCAATCTTTTTCTATTCATTCTTCATATGTTGTAGGGAGGCATGGGAATAGGAGGGGTATCTATGTGCTGTCGTCATTCACATAAACGGAAATTCCACGATGATTGGTTCGATGATTTCTGGTTCTTTGATGACTGGTTCGATAAAGATTGCCATGACCACGACCCTTGTAAAAAGAAGAGAGAGTGTCATGACCCTTGCAAAAAGAAAAGAAAGAAACACCATTGTGGCTGTAATTGTAATAAACACAGAAGCTGGTAAATCCAAATAAGAAATATTCTTTATGACCCATGCTGAAAAGAATATTTCTTTTCAAGACTTCTTCCAAGCAGTTTGAATGATTTTCTGCTTGGGGGAGTTTTTTTGTTTCGCGGCTCAGCCGGGTGATACAGAGGACGGTGTTAAAGATCAAATACGTTCCCTCTCATCCGTTATCTTCTCTCTTTTTCACAAAATACCTTCTTATTTTGCTATTCTTTAGTACCAGATACTAATATCTAATGTTATAATCTGATCATAAAGGAGTGGTGACATTGTCTAAGGCAAAAATTTCAGCCATTGGCACCTATGTGCCGAGCAAGCGTTTAACAAATAAAGATCTTGAAAAAATTGTTGATACCTCGGATGAATGGATTGTTCAGCGTACAGGGATGAAAGAGCGCCGCATTGCCGGTGATCACGAATTCACCTCTGATTTTTGTATTGAAGCTGTAAAGGATTTACAGAGACGATATGAAGGCACTCTGGAAGATGTGGATATGATTCTTGTAGCCACGACCACATCGGACTATGCATTTCCGAGCACGGCCTGCCGCGTTCAAGAGTACTTCGGCTGGGAACAGACCGGCGCTCTTGATATCAATGCAACGTGCGCGGGGCTGACATATGGGCTTCATATGGCAAATGGATTGGTTACATCCGGCCTGCACAAAAAAGTGATCGTTATCGCCGGGGAGACATTATCAAAAGTAACGGATTACACTGACAGAACGACCTGCGTCCTGTTTGGCGATGCCGCCGGCGCATTATTGGTTGAATATGATGAACAATCCCCTGGCTTCTTGGCCTCCGTTCAGGGTACAAACGGCAATGGAGCCGATGTTCTGTACCGCACAGGGCTGCGAAGCGATCTAAACGGCCAAAAGCTCGAAGAAACGGGGAAAATGGTCCAAAACGGCCGTGAAGTATACAAATGGGCCGCCAGAACGGTGCCTGCGGAGTTTCACCAGCTCATACATAAAGCTGACTTGCGTCCAGAGGACCTCGATTGGTTTGTTCCGCACAGCGCCAATATGCGCATGATTGAGTCTATTTGTGAAAAAACATTGTTCCCCGCAGAAAAAACACTCACAAGTGTTGAATACTTCGGAAATACGTCTTCTGTTTCAATTATTCTGGCGCTTGACTTAGCTGTGAAGGCAGGCAAGCTGAAAAAAGACCATACGCTAGTGTTATTTGGATTTGGCGGAGGGCTGACTTATACAGGCTTACTGATAAGATGGGGATTTTAATAAAAAAGAACTTGTTTCCGTGTTCGGAAACAAGTTCTTTTTTTAAAGCTTCATTATGCCGGCTGATCCTCTGTTGGTGTTTTTTCTTTCCGGCTCAAGATTGTAAAGTAAGTAATACTTAACAGGATCATCACAAAAGCAATACCGAGTAATATACCGGCCTGATGCCACATGTAAGCGAAATCTCCGTTTGAGATAACCGCCCTGAATCCATTAATGCTGTACGTCATCGGCAATGCCCAGTGGATGACCTGATAGAAATTCGGGAGCAGTTCTAACGGGAATGTTCCGCCGCTTGCTCCGAGCTGCAGCACCAGAATGATGACCGCAATAAATCGGCCCGGATTGCCCATCGTCGTCGCCAATAATTGTATTATTGACAGGAAGGCGAGACTTGTAATGATGGTAAAGACATAAAATCTCCAGGTGCTTTCTACATCAAGTCCCAAGCCTTTCAATAGCACTGTGGCCACGATCAGGGCCTGAATCACCCCGACAAGCACAATAACGCTAAACTTGCTGAAGAACCATTCAAAGCCGTTTCTCGGCCGTCCTGAGGCTTCTTTTAGCGGGAACACGACTGTCAGCATCAAACCTCCGACATACAAGCCCATAGATAAAATATACGGGGTTAATCCGGTACCGTAGTTAGGAACGGAATGAATCGCATTATCGTCTGTCTCAACCGGTTCGGCAATCATGCTGTATGTCTTGTCATCTGCTTTGACATCTCCAGTTTCATCAGCCGCATCCTTCAGTTTATTTGACAGTTCGCCTGTTCCGTCCAACAGTTTGCCAAGACCGCTGTCTAGCGACCCTGATCCTTCGGCAAGCTGAGAAGAACCGTTTTGCAGCTGATTAGTGCCGTCTAAAAGCTTCAACAGGCCGCCTGACACTTGGGAGCTCCCTGAGACTAATTCACTTGATCCGGCTTTTGCTTCAGCAAACTTTTTATTGTATTCGCCAATACCTGCCGTCAGTTTATTTTGATTTTCATTTATCGCTTGCGCTCCGGTGTAAAGTTTAGTTGTTCCTTCCTCCAATTGGTTAATGGCATTTTGAATGTCGACCGCTCCGTTATATAGCTTAGACGTGGCCTGAGGGAGTGCCTTCAATTCCTGCACTTTTGCTTTCACTTCTTCCAGCGAACTTTTTATACCTGAGATATCAGGAAGATTCCCTGCTGAAGGAAGCTGATTCAAAATCTTATCCACATCGGGAAGATCAATCTTCGGAAGCTGGTTATCGACTGAATTGATTAATTGACTTTTTTGTTCATCTGTTAAAAATTTACTTGAATTGATAATATTTTTTAATGCTTTATCACGATTTTTAATATTTTGTTCGAGCTCTTTCAGTTGTTTGCTGAATTTCTGCACTTCTGTTTCTGTGTCTTGAAGATTTTTAATTGCTTGTTCGAGCCCGCTTGTATCTATCGAATTAATGAACTTTTCGGCCTCTGTCACTTTTTGAGAAGTCTCTAAAGCCTTCTGATTCATCTCATTGAGTCCATTTGTCAGATTCGGAATATTTTTTTGCAATTGGCGTTGGCCGTCTAAACCTTGTTTCAGGCCATCGCTCAGCTCACCGGTTTTTTCTGCAAGTAGACCAGCATTTTCATAGATAGTATTACTGCTTTCTTGGAATTTGCCTAACGAGCTGTCTAGCGTTTTAATGCCGCTCGTCACTTTGGCCGCTCCGTCTGACAGCTGTTTCGTTTTATCACTGAGGGTTGCGGTGCTCTCAGTCAGTTTCTCCAAATTCTCTTTCAGCTGCGAACTTCCGTTTTTCGCGTCTTTTGTACCGTCATCAATTTTCTTTGCTCCGCTGCTCGCGTCGCCTAAACCTTTGGCAATATCCTTAAAGTTATCAAAAATAACTTCAGCGTATTGCTTTGTCACTTCTTTTGACACAGAGGCTTTCAGCTTATCTATTGCCTTTTCGCTGATTGTCGCTCCGACATAGTTCGAACCGGCATTCGTATGGTACTTTAAATCCAGTTTTTTCGGATTTTTCTCAAGCACGGTGCTGGCATTTTTTGAGAAATCTTCCGGAATCTCGACAACTAAATAGTATTTTTGATTTAATAAGTCCTTTAAAGATTGATCGAGATCGTCTGAAAAGTGCCAGTCAAAATTTTCATTGTCTTTTAATTCTTTTACCAGGTCATCGCCGATCTGAAGATTTTTCCCTTCATATTTTTCCCCTTTGTCTTGGTTCACCACGACAACCGGGAGCTGATCGACTGTGCCGTAAGGGTCCCAATATGCCTTTAAGAAAACCCCGCTGTAAATCAGCGGAACAAACAAAATTGCGATAATGGGGATTAATAGCTTTTTACTTGTCAGGATGTCTTTCCATTGACTCCGTATTGTGCTCATCCTTGATGCCTCCTAATTAAAACTGACTCATTCGCGGGAACGGCCATCCAATCTCTAAAAAAGGAAGGATTATCTAAGTAGACAATCCTTTCACTACATACAACTCCAGCAGCTCTGCAATCGTTTCTTTTGTGAGCGGCTGGTGATTTTTTTCCCAATCAAAAATAAGGGCAATATAAAGCTTCAGCATAATAAAGGCGGTCAGCTCGGGATCACACGGTTTGATTTCACCGCTCTGAACGGCCGCTTCTATCTTTCTTGTAATGTAAAGAAGAATCATGCGTTCCATCTTTTGAATGACCTCTTGAACTGCCATTGTACCAATCTCAGCATTTTCTTGGAAGATCTTAATGGTCAGCTGATGTGTTTTTCTAAATTCAAGAATCGCAAACAGCGCCCGATGAACATTTTCATGAAATGGCAGGTCCGGGTCCATCGCTTCGTCCGCCGTTTGCTTCATTTCTTTTAATAACGTAGAAAAAATGTCGTCAAACAGCTCTTCCTTGTTTTTAAAAAAAGTGTAGATGGTTCCCTTTCCTACATTCGCAAGCTTCGCTACCAAATCCATTGTGGTCGCTTTATAGCCGAATTGTGTAAAAGACTTTGTTGCCGCATCCAATATAAGCTTTTTTCGATCTATGGACATGTTTTACACCTCAATGAATTGACCGTTTGAACAATTTAGTCATTAAGTACATAAGATAATTTAACATAACGCCTTAAAAGATTCAATTATTTTTTACGTAGTGTTGGTTTGCCCATATGCTGAGAGAACATGTAAATCAGCATAAAAAAAATCCTCCGCAGAGGAGGATTTCATCATTCGAATAAATAAGCAAGTACGTCTGAAACGGCGCTTTTCCCTTGGTCGATACAGTCCGGAATCCCAACGCCTTCGAATGAAGCGCCCGTCATGTAAACTCCCGGATAGGAAGCAGCCAGTGCTTCGCGCACTTTTTTTATACGCTGTTTGTGGCCGACATGATATTGGGGCATACTCTCATTCCAGCGTGTGACGCACGTCATTTCAGGTTCGCCTTTGATTTTCATGACTTTCTTTAGGTCTTCTAATACAATTTTGATAATCTCATTATCAGACAGTTCGACGATTGATTCATCACCCGCTTTTCCGACATAAGCCCTGAGGAGCGTTTTGCCTTCCGGAGCAGAGTGCGGCCATTTTTTATTCGTCCAAGTACAGGCCGTTATTGAAAAATCACTGTTTCTTGAGATGACAAAACCCGTTCCTTCATGTTCCATTTGGACAGCCTCTTGTGGAAAGCCAAGCGCGACATTCGCCACAGAGGTAGAGTGCATGTCTTTTAACTGGCTGACAGCTGGCAGATCCGGAAACATTCCGGCAGCCGATTTGTGCGGTGAGGTCACAATCGCGGCATCGGCATCCAGCGTCATCCCGTTATCAAGAGCGATGGAGCAGCCCTTTTCCCCGCGGCTGATATTGGTTACTTTTGTACCCTTGTATACCTTCGTCAGCTTCAGCTGGTTTTCCAGCTCTTCGACGAGTGTCTGCAAGCCGGTCTTTAAGGTTTGGAATTGCCCTTGTTTTTTAGCCGTTAACTGCTGTCCGGAGCCCTGAGGCCTTGTTTTTTTCATGCCGAGGATCAAGCTTCTGTGCTTTTGTTCGGTCTGATAAAACTGCGGGAACGTCGACATCAGGCTGAGCCTGTCAATGTCACCCGCATAAATGCCGGATAATAACGGCTCAATCAAATTTTCAACAACTTCGTCACCGACACGCCTGCGGAAGAATTCACCCAGGGACTGATCTTCCTTCGGCTTGCTTGCGGGCAAAACGAAATCCATAGCCGCGCGCGCTTTGCCGGAAAATGAAAATAAGCCGGTAGACATAAATGGCGCTATTTTAGTAGGTATGCCCATAACAGCGCCCTTTGGCATCGGGTGAAGCGTTTCGTTAACCAGCACATAAGACTGCCCCGTCGCATTGTTGACAAGCAAATGCTCAAGGCCTAAATCTTTGACAAGCTCCGGTGCGCTTTTTTTTCTTTCTAAAAATGAGTCCGGCCCTCTTTCAATAATATAACCGTCCTTGCGGGCCGTTTGAATTTTTCCGCCAACTCTCGGGCTTGCTTCGACTAACGTCACAGAAAGAGGCAAATTTTTCTCTCTGATTTCTTTTTCCATATAGAAGGCGGAGGCCAATCCCGTGATGCCGCCGCCGATGATGACAAGATGCTTTTTGCCGTCACTCATTTCAATCGCCTTCTTTAACTTTTATTCCCCAATTTTTTTCAATACTACAGTTGCTAAAGCATCAATGAATTCAGGCTTTGCGTTTGGCATTTCCGGCCGGTAGTAGCTGGCGCCGATATCGTCTGTTACGACTTTGCACTCATAATCATTGTCATACAGCACTTCTAAATGATCAGCGACAAATCCCACAGGCACATACACAAATGCTTTGTAGCCTTTTTGTTCATACAAGTCGCGTGTTAAATCCTGTACATCCGGACCGAGCCACGGATCAGGCGTGTTTCCTTCACTTTGCCAGCCTACGGCATATTCGGAAACGCCGGCTCCTTCAGCAATCATTTTTGCTGATTCATGAAGCTGGTCGGGATAAGGGTCGCCAAACTCCTTGATTTTTTCAGGAAGGCTGTGCGCGGAAACGATCAGTACGGCTTTGTCTCTTTCCTCTTTCGGCATCGCTTCGTACGTATCTTTAACTTGATTTGTCCAATATGACACGAATTTCGGTTCGTCATACCAGCTTTCAACAGAGGTGATCGTTAATCCGCCAAGCTTTTCGGCTTCTTCCTTCGCACGTTTATTATAAGACTGAACACTGAATGTGGAAAAATGCGGAGCAAGCACAAGGCTCACCGCTTCCGTAATACCGTCTTTATGCATTGCGGCTACCGCGTCTTCAATAAACGGTTCGATATGTTTCAGCCCGATGTAAACTTGGAATGTGACATCATTCTGGATGCTGTTCAAATGCTGCTCAAGCTTTTCAGCTTGTTCCTGCGTAATTTTTGCAAGCGGCGAAATGCCCCCGATGGCTTCATATCTGTCTTTTAAATCTTGAAGCATGTCGGGTTCCGGCTTTCTGCCTCTTCTGATATGTGTATAATAACGTTCTATATCTTCTTCTTTATAAGGCGTGCCGTACGCCATAACGAGAAGCCCCATTTTCTTCTTACTCACTGTTTAACACCCTCTTTAGATGATCTAACATAATTTTGACAGGCTTTTGGCGAGATACCAAAGGATATGCTCAGGAATATTGCCCCATTTTCTGCTCATGAGAATACTCATGAACAAACGATGTCAGCTTCTTCAAAACGTCAGGGCTGACATCGGGGAAAACCCCGTGTCCAAGGTTGAAAATAAAGCTGTCAGATTTCATGCCTTGGTCAAGTATATCTTTTGCTTTCTTCTCAATAACGTCCCATGGGGCCAGCAGGATCGAAGGGTCCAGATTGCCTTGAACCGTTTTGGTGATCCCTTGAGCCCTGGCTTCATCAACGCCCAATCTCCAGTCCAGGCCGACGACATCAAGCGGGAGATCATGCCAATCTGACGCTAAATGGCTTGCGCCGACACCGTGCATGATAAGCGGTACATTTTGATCAGCAAGCTCGGTGAATATTCTATTCATGACAGGTTTGATATACGTGCGGTAATCCGCCTGATTCAGCGCGCCGACCCATGAATCAAAAATTTGAAAGGCTTTTGCGCCTGCCTTAATCTGCGCTTTGGCATACACAATAATCATGTCAGCCAGCTTATTCATCAGCTGATTCCACGCGTCCGGCATACTGTACATGAATGCTTTTGTTTTATTATAGTTTTTTGACGGACCGCCTTCGATCATATAACTGGCCAGTGTAAAAGGTGCACCTGAGAAACCGATGAGCGGAACGTTCAGCTGCTCATTTACGAGTAGCCGAATCGTTTCAAGCACGTAAGGAACATCCTGTTCAGGCTCCAGCACGCCAAGCTTTTCGATATCCTGTAACGACCGGACCGGATTATCAATGACTGGCCCGATACCGTTTTTTATTTCCACATCAACCCCGATATACGGAAGAGGGGTCATAATGTCTTTATAAAGGATTGCGGCATCGACGCCGTACTGCTCGACGGGAAGCCTTGTCACATATGCGCACAGCTCAGGCTGATGCGTAATTTCGACCAAACCGTATTTTTCCTTAAGCGCCCGATATTCAGGCTGTGAACGCCCTGCCTGTCTCATATACCAAACAGGCACATGATCTGCTTTCCCGCCGCGTGCTGCTTTTAATAATGTCTCATTAAATGCTTTACTCATCTCTCATTTCCACCTTTCATCCTGCAACCATACGTTCGTATTCATCGCTCATTACACTATACCTTGTTTTATGCGAATGGTATATAAATGAAGCGCAAAGTTCAAAAAATCGCCGAATTCATTAAGAGGAAAATAATTTGGGCTGAACGTAATCGGTGCCTTCCCCTTCTTTTTTCGTCTGTGTATTATAAGGCACAATTTTATATGAAGCGCCTGAGAACAAGTTGGCATAAGGAATGTCATAGCTGTTTTTCCCTTCGGTTGAATCAAGGAGCGTTTCCTCGCCGTCTTTTTTCACATATATCCTGTAAACCACTCTCTTATCCTCTTGAGCGTCCCACTTTAATACAACTGTAAACAACCCCGCCGCTTTAAACGTATAATCAGCGGTTACTGTTTTTACCGGTTCCAGCACAATCGGGCTTTCCAGTTCTTTCACTTTGTCCGGTTTGCTGAATGCAGATCCATTCTCGCCGGCCTGTGTCAAAATATCCTTAAACAGTCTTGTCGGATAAGAGCTTCCCCCTTTTAAATAATGGTTTTTATCAGTTTTATCATAGCCCATCCAAACGGTTCCTGCAGTATCTGGCGTATAGCCGGCAAACCAAGCGTCTTTTGTCGCGCCCTGGATTTCAGTAAAAGATGTAGTCCCTGTTTTCCCCGCCAGATCGCCATGATAGACCCCTGACGTCGCGGTGCCTTTTTTCACGACCTGCTGAAGCATTCTTGTCATATTCCAAGCGGTTTGTTTGCTGAATACCCGTTTCGCGGACTCTTTATGGCCGGCTACAGTTTCACCGTCTTCATCTGTTATTTTTGTGATGAAAAATGGTTCTGTATAGGTTCCTCCGGCTGCAAAGGTATGAAAAGCGCCGGCAAGTTGAAGCGGCGAAACGCCCTTTTCCAAACCGCCCAGCGCAAGCGCCAGACCGTCGTCAGGTATATCAATGCCGTTTGCTTTTAAATAAGATTTGGCGGTTTCAATTCCGACTTCGTTTAATGTCCAGACAGCGGGAGCGTTTTTGCTGTAGGTAATGGCATCTGACATAGTCACCTCTCCCCCGTACTGTCCGTCATAGTTTTTCGGCGTGTAATCTCCATACGTTTTCATTTCATCCTGAAGAAGTGAATAGGGCTTAAACTTCTTTTCTTGCATGGCCGGCCCGTATACCGCCAGCGGTTTAAAAGTAGAACCGGGCTGCCGCACCGCTGTTACGCGGTTATAACCCCGGGATGTATATTCTCTCCCGCCGATCGCCGCTTTTACACCGCCTGTTTTGTTATTGATGAACACCGCGCTTCCCTCGGCGTTCTCATCCGTTCCCGGATAATAACGGGATTCCTTCATGAGCGTATAGGCTGTTTTTTGAAGTTTGGAATCAAGCGGCACTTTAATCGTATAGCCGCCTTGAAGAAGCTGTTCTCCGGAGATGGAATACTTCGTCTCCGCTTCTTTCATTACAAGGTCAATGTAACTGTCAAACCACGGCGTTTCAGATTTTTTCTTGATGTGCAGCCCTAGGGTTTGACCTTGGGCTCTGACCGCTTCCTTTGCGCTGATAATGCCTTGTTCATTCATCATGCTGAGAATGGTATCACGGCGCTCTTTGTTTTTGTCAGGGTGCAAGATTGGCGAATAAGTAGACGGCGCCTTAGGAATGGCCGCCAGTACAGCGCCTTCTGACACCGTTAAATCCTTAACCTCTTTATTGAAATAATAGTGTGATGCCGCTTGAATGCCGTATACGCCGTGCCCGAAATAAAGCTGGTTTAAATACATTTCAAGCAGCTTATCCTTGCTGTAATCCCGTTCAAGATTTATGGCAATAATCACTTCTTTTGTTTTTCTTAAAAATGTCTTGTCATTAGTCAAAAAGATGTTTTTGGCAAGCTGCTGCGTGATGGTGCTTCCGCCTTCCACCTTGCCTCCCGCTAAGATATCACGGTAAACCGCCCTTCCGACAGACTGCAAATCAATTCCATGATGCTCGTAGAATCGTTTATCCTCAACAGCCACAAATGCTTTGCTGACATGCTTCGGTATATCGTCAAAAGTGACAGGCTCGCGGTTTTCAGTGTAAAGACTCGCAACTTCATCGCCGTTTTGATCAACTATTTTAGATGAAGCATGAAGAATAAGCTTCTTTTCATCAATAACATAATGGCCGAGAAAAATAATTGAAATGTATCCTATTAAAGCGAGAAAAGCGGTTACAGCTAAAATGAATAAAGGAATGATGATTCTCTTTTTCTTCTTGAACATAAACTCACCTCGCCTTTCTACGTGTAGTATGGGAAAATTTGTTTCGAATTATGTTTGAATGAGTCGCCAATAGAAACTTATACCATTCTTTTGTTATACTAGCAAGCAGGAGGTGGCAAATATGAATGTTTATATTACATATGGGACAGCCGATTTTTTAAAGACCATTGCTGAAAAGAATTCTTCGGAGAATATGCTGCTGATGCAAGGTCAGGAAAATGCGATCCTTGTGCATGAAACAGAAGGACCGACTGTATTTCAGGCGCCCCATCAATATGAAAGCATTGACCAAGCTGGAGAAATCCGCAATCCGGGTTTTGCGGTATTAAACAATATTGCCGTAACACCGGAAGGAAGACCCTTGTTTGAAAACCGCTTTAAAAACAGAGCCGGAAAAGTAGAAAACGAACCTGGTTTTGAAGCAATCAGAGTGCTGAGACCGATTGAGAGCGACACCTATGTCATTCTCACCCTTTGGGAAACGGAAAAAGCCTTCAATGACTGGCAGCAGTCCGCGTCCTACAGCGAGGCTCACAAAAAACGGAACACTTCTGCAGGAATCGACACAACGTCAATGTTCTCCCGCCCTTCGTATGTGACCACTTATTTCGCAGTTGAATAGCTGCCGGATTTTTCCGGCAGTTTTTTTCGTGTTTCCGCCCATTATTTCCTTGGAAATGACATTCTTCCCTATGATACAGCTTTGCACCATATGCCCGCCTATGAATATTCTGTAGCAAAGCGGAATATAAACGGAGTGATCTGAATGGAAGTCACGGGCATGTCGATTCATGTTTTATATGTGCTTTTCATAGGGGCTATTATCCTTTTTATGCTGTTAAGAAAAGATACGACCTTCATTTCGTTGGCGGGTATTTTTACGATTTCATTATTGGCCACACAATCGCTTCATGCGTCTGTCAGCAGTTTATTTCATAGTTTCATTTATGCGGCGTCAGAATTGCTTCCTACTATTTTCATCATTTGCTTTATTGTTTCGATGAGTGAGATCTTAACGAAAACCGGGATAAATGATGCGATGATTTCTCCTTTTGCACGGCTGATCAAAGGCCCAGTTATCGCCTATTGGCTCATTGGCGGACTTATGTTTGCCATTTCGCTGTTTTTCTGGCCTTCTCCGGGAGTGGCGTTAATCGGAGCAATATTGCTTCCCGCCGCCATCCGCGCCGGCCTTTCTCCCATTGCGGCCGCCATGTCGATGAATTTGTTTGGCCACGGTTTTGCCCTCTCTGGTGATTTTGTCATTCAGGCGGCCCCGAAGCTTACTGCTGATGCAGCCGGAATTCCTGTACATGATGTGATGTCGGCAAGCATCCCGCTCGTCCTTATCATGGGCCTTACTACAACAGTCGCAGCCTTTATCATCATCCTGCGTGATCAAAGAAAACAAAACAAGACAAAACTGAAAACAGCTTCCGTCCTGCCTTCCCCTGCAAATGAAAATACCGAGATGTATTTGCCGAGACGCCTGAGAACGGCGCTGGCTCTCTTTATTCCCATTGTTTTTCTGGCTGATATCGGCTGCATGCTGATCCTTGACCTACAAGGCAACGATGCCACGGCATTGATTGGCGGTTCGGCGATTATGATATTAATGACTGTCCATTTCATCGTCTACAAACAAAAAAGCCTTGAAAAAATCACCGGATATTTTATTGAAGGCTTCCAATTCGGTTTTAAGGTGTTTGGCCCTGTCATACCGATTGCCGCTTTCTTTTATCTTGGCGACTCAGGCTTTAAGCATATACTCGGCACCCCTCTTCCCGAAGGATCTGACGGGATCGTCAATGACCTCGGTTTTGCCTTATCTCACGCTATTCCCATGTCTAAGGAATTTGCCGCCATCACTCTTACTGCCGTTGGTGCAGTGACGGGCCTTGACGGCTCAGGCTTTTCAGGCATTTCTCTCAACGGTTCCATCGCCAAGCTTTTTTCGGCCGCCTTACATGCCGATCCCGCAGTCTTAACGGCACTCGGGCAAATTTCCGCCATTTGGGTCGGAGGCGGAACGCTGATACCGTGGGCACTCATCCCCGCCGCGGCGATTTGTAAAGTAGACCCGTTTGAACTGGCGAGAAAAAACTTCTTTCCCGTTGTCATCGGTTTATTGGCAACCACGGCGGCAGCCATTTTTATTCTTTGATGATCAAGAGATTGAAATTTTCTGAATTTTTCTATACAATCATGGGAAAAGATGACCAAAAAGGAGATGCTGCTTTTGTCACTTTCGACACTTCAAAAAAGTATAAATGAACAGCTTGATAGCTGTTTTGATGAAATGGTAAAGCACAGGCGGTTCTTTCATATGAACCCTGAACTTTCTTTTCAGGAAGAAAAGACGGCGGCGTTTATCGCTTCCTTTTATGAAAAACTCGGTGTTCCGATCCGGACACAAGTCGGGGGACGCGGAGTTTTGGCTTATATTGAAGGCAGCGAACCCGGTCCGGCTGTTGCGTTGAGAGCTGATTTTGACGCCCTCCCCATTCAAGATGCCAAAGATGTTCCCTACGCTTCTACAGTGCCTGGTGTCATGCATGCATGCGGGCATGACGGCCATACGGCGACCTTACTCTCGGTTGCAAAGGTGCTCTACCAAAACAGACATAAGCTGAAGGGAAAATTCATCATAATTCATCAGCATGCGGAAGAATATGCCCCGGGCGGTGCGGAGCCGATGATTGCCGACGGCTGCCTCGAGGAAGCGGATGTTATATTCGGCACCCATTTGTGGGCGACAGAACCGCTTGGAACCATCCTTTATCGAACAGGTGCGGTGATGGCGGCGGCTGACAGGTTTACAATCAACATTCGCGGAAAAGGAGGGCACGGGGCTCATCCTCATGATACAAAAGATGCCGTTCTCATCGGATCGCAGATTGTAACCGCCCTTCAGCACATTGTCAGCCGAAAGGTCAATCCAATTCAGTCTGCCGTTATTTCAACCGGCTCATTCGTCGCCAGTAATCCGTTTAATGTGATTGCGGATCAAGCCACACTAATCGGCACGGCACGTTCTTTTGACGAAAATGTACGCAGCCTTTTGGAAAAGGAAATTGAATCTGTCGTTAAAGGAGTTTGCGATATGCATGCGGCCTCCTATGATTACAGCTATGAACGCGGTTATCCGGCAGTTGTCAATCACCCGGAAGAAACAGACCACCTAGCCAGCATCGCAAAGATAACAGAAGGCGTGGAGCATGTGATCGAAGCTGAGCCGCAAATGGGCGGTGAGGATTTCGCCTATTACTTGCAGCATGTGAAAGGAACCTTTTTTTTCACGGGAGCTGCCCCTGAAGATCCTGAATGTGTTCACCCCCACCACCACCCTAAATTTGATATCAATGAAAAAGCAATGCTGACAGCCGCCAAAGTGCTTGCAGGGGCTGCAATCTCATATCATCATTCATAAAAAAACAGCCGGCATTTATTCTCCGGCTGTTTCTTTTAGTAATCTCAGATGAAACACATGTCTTGCCGTCTCCCCCAGCTGTGCAAGCAGTTTGTAGTTGGCGATTCCGCCCACCGCCGCGCCGATGCCCGGCAGTAGCTGAAATAGCTTGACAACATCAATATAATCACGGTATTCCTGCTGAAAGACTCTCCAGTCAATGTCTTCTTTTACCGTTTCCCAATTCTCCAGTGCGGAAAAAACTTTTTTCCGATGTTCATCGCTTGAGAATGCAAGCTGAAAAATGAGCAGAAGGTATAACCTCTCGTCACGGTCCTTTACATCAAAACCGTAAATGGACGACAATGTAAATAAACATTTCATTTTTATGCTGAGCAGCAGCGGAAAATCGGCTACCCCCAGCATAAAACCGCCCGCTCCGGTGCCAATCCCTTCAGCAGCGGCCATCTTTTGATAGGAAGCAATCGTTTTTTTAGCAAGCTTATCCTTTTCTCTGACGGAAAGGCTGGTTGTGTCTTTTTTAAAGGCTGTCATATTGGAACCAAGCATGGTCGCTTCCACCATCTTTTTTATGCTCTCGGTTACCGCTGCATGAATTTTCTCAGGAATGCGCTCATTCACCTTCATTTGCACACCCTTCGAAAACCGTTCAAACATCGAGGACTTTCTTAAAAAACGCATTTTCCATTGAAACGCTTCGTTTAACAGCAGCTCGCTGTCAGTCATCAGCTTCCACTCCTTCGTCTCGCTTTTTTATTACACGATATGAATGGAAAAAAGGTTTCAATCAAATCTTTCCGTATTTTTTCAATCTGGCGCTCATGTATGATGGTAGCAGAGCAAAGATAAGCACTGCGGAACCGATTAAAGCGTACAGCCCGCCTGTCAAACCCGCCGCATAGACAGAAGCGGCAATCAAGATCAATGCCTGCACGCTTAAAGCTGTTTTTAACAAAGCAAAATAACTTTTCATCTTCTCTTCCTTCTTCACTGGATACAGCTCCTGCAAGGAAAGGTGATCAAAATGACCGAAAAGCGGGAGCATCTGGATGCCCGTGATAAATAAAGTGAACACGGTTAAAACCGCTGCGATCCACTCACTTGAAGAGGCATACATAATAATCAGCGCGAAAATAACCGTCAGTCTCACTTGTATTCCCAAATAATCACTCGACCGCAAGAAGGCGCGCGCATACATATAAGAGAAAGTTTTTCGCTGTTCAAACGGGATAAGCCGCAGCAAAAAGTCAAGATACGCCCTGCGCTTGGCTCTCTTTTTCAAATGCGGCACATCTGTAAACAGATTGGCGATTCTGTAAAACCGCTGTTTCCGTCTCAATTCGTAATCAATATGCGCTTCCCATTTAAATGATTTATGCTTTGCAGCCGCTGTAAAGTAGATCAGAAGCGCTGCCATGATGACATACACAACAACTGCGTATATATACAAAGATTGCAATACAAAGTAAAGGACAAGGGCATTGGCTACAAATCTGACCATAGCGTCTGTCAGCTTTTTGTTTCGGTCACTCAGAAAAGTGATCCTCCACTCCATCGCCTGATTCCACGCTTTCAGGATCAGCAGCTGTATGAAAATAACTGTATAAGAAACAAGCGTTGCCGCCGGATTAACGGCAAAATAAAGCGGCATACAGACTAAAGTAAGAGCGATCAGCGGAAAAAGCTGAGAAAGATAGCTGTACGTAAACGCCTGCTTTAAATAAGGCTCCATTTTCGGTTCAATCGGCAATAGAAAGACCAGATCGGCTTCCTTCAGCAACGTCCGTACATATGAACCGGTAAGGATAAGGGAAAACAGCACCGCCATCACCCAAAAGGACGGAAAATGGGCGGGTATATCCTTCACCCATTTGCTGTACCAGCTCGCCGCCCCGGCAATAAAAAAAATCAGGACGATGACGAGATGGTCATTGAGCATATATTTCATATACATTCTGGTTTCTTTTATATGCTCTTGAAGCCGTGACTGCCAAATATCAAGCATATTATTCATGGCCGTCTTCTTCCTTTGTCAGTTCAATATATAAATCGTCCAGCGCCGCATCCCTCATTCCGAACTGTTCTCTGAGATCGGCCAGCGTTCCGCTCGCCCGCACCTCGCCGTTATGTAAAATGATAAATGAATCACAATAGCGTTCTGCCGTCGCCAGAATATGCGTGGACATGAGGACGCTCGCCCCGCCCCTTTTGACTTCATTCATCCGTTCAAGCAGCGCGTTGATAGCGAGCGGGTCCAACCCCAGAAAGGGCTCATCAATAATATAAAGCTCAGGCTCTGCAAGGAACGCGCACATAATCATAACCTTCTGCTTCATTCCTTTGGAGAAGTGGGCCGGAAACCATTTCAGCCGTTTTTCCATCCGGAATTCTTTTAAGAGCGGAGGGAGCCTTTTTTCTAACGTGTCTTTTGAAAGGCCGTACGCCATAGCCGTCAATTCAAGGTGCTCCATAAGCGTCAGCTCTTCATATAAAACGGGTGTTTCCGGTATATAGGTGAATTGCGACCGATAGCCGGTCGGATCGTCAGCGAATGTTTTGCCGTTTAATTCAATCGCGCCTTTATGCGGGTCCATTAAACCGATGATATGTCTGATTGTCGTACTTTTTCCTGCTCCATTCAGCCCGATTAAACCGACGATCTGATTCGGTTCAAGAGTGAAGGAAATATTTTTTAAGACCGGGTTTCTTGTGTACCCGCCGGTCACATTATTTACCGATAGCAGAGACATAGTTTCTCCCCTTCAATTTGTTTTCTTAATAGTACCAAAAATACAGGCTGATTTGAAACGATTCCCTTTTCCTGAATTCTTAAAAATAGCTGTAATAAACAAACCGATTCCGGGACATTATAATGGTTGTAGAGGAAAAAGCTTTAATCAACTGAAAAACGAGGTGTTTGTCAAAGACGTCTTAAAAACAGTTGGATAGAAATTCACATGTCCAATGCTTAGACCATTTCTCATTCACTAAATTGATGAATTTCTTCATTAAACATGAAGCTGACTGTCAAATGAGGTGTTTGTCGCAGGAATCTATAGGCGTTAAAAAAGTCTTCATTTTATAAACAAATGAGGTGCTTACAAAAGGCATATCCGAATTTTCTTAACTTAAGCTATTCCTCTGCATGCAGGGTGAACGCTCCGCCGTTCATCCTGTTTTTTATTTTCTGCATTTCTGTGGTACGATGAGTTTATACATAAAAAACAATTTCATAAGGAGGAACCCTCATGCATAGTGCAGAGAATTGTATTTTTTGTAAAATTATCGCCGGCGAAATTCCGTCAGCAAAGGTTTATGAAGATGAACATGTGCTGGCATTTCTCGATATCAGCCAAGTGACGAAAGGCCACACCCTCGTTATCCCGAAAACACATATTGAAAATGTTTACGAATTTACAGACGAATTAGCGAAACAATATTTTCACGCCGTGCCGAAAATTGCCCGCGCCATCAGGGATGAATTTGAACCGATCGGCTTAAATACGTTAAACAATAACGGCGAAAAAGCAGGACAATCTGTTTTCCATTACCATATGCATATTATCCCGCGCTACGGAAAAGGAGACGGATTCGGAGCAGTGTGGAAAACACATGCAGATGATTACAAACCGGAAGATCTGCAAGACATTTCTTCATCCATTGCCAAACGCCTGGCCTCATCATAAGATGGGGTTTTTTGTTATGGGAACAAATCGTTATAATCCGTCACTTTCTTTAGACAATTCAAATTTTTTATAAAAAAACTGAATTTTTGTGATAGGATAATTGTATTATTTCATACATTAACGTGGAAAACAGGGAGAGATCATGATGGAACGTACAACGAATTTTAACGCAGGTCCTGCAGCGCTGCCATTGGAAGTTCTGCAAAAAGCACAGAAAGAGTTTATTGATTTTAATGAATCCGGCATGTCTGTTATGGAGCTTTCCCACCGCAGCAATGAATATGAAGCGGTGCATCAAAAAGCGAAAAGCCTGCTGATTGAACTGATGGGCATCCCGGAAGACTATGACATTCTGTTTCTTCAAGGCGGGGCAAGCCTTCAATTCTCAATGCTTCCGATGAACTTTTTAACACCTGAAAAAACCGCTCATTTTGTGATGACAGGCGCTTGGTCTGAAAAAGCGCTCGCTGAAGCGAAATTGTTCGGAAACACATCTGTGACGGCGACAAGCGAATCAGACAATTACAGCTACATTCCCGAGGCTGACCTTACGGATGTAAAAGACGGCGCATATTTACATATTACATCTAACAATACGATTTTCGGCACACAGTGGCAGGAATTCCCAAACTCTCCAATTCCGCTCGTCGCTGACATGTCCAGCGATATTTTAAGCAGAAAAATCGATGTATCCAAATTTGACGTCATTTACGGCGGTGCCCAAAAAAATCTTGGTCCTTCAGGTGTTACCGTTGTCGTAATGAAAAAATCATGGCTGCAAAATGAAAATGCCAACGTTCCGAAAATCCTAAAATATTCAACACATACAAAAGCGGACTCACTGTACAATACACCTCCGACATTTGCGATATACATGCTGAGCCTTGTCCTAGAGTGGCTGAAAGAAAACGGCGGCATTGATGCAGCTGAACAGCGCAATGAGCAAAAGGCAGACGTGCTGTACAAATGCATTGATGAAAGCGGCGGTTTCTACAAAGGCCACGCCGAAAAAGACAGCCGTTCACGCATGAATGTCACCTTCACCCTTCGTGATGATGAGCTGACAAAGACATTTGTCCAGCAGGCAAAAGAAGAGAAAATGGTCGGGCTTGGCGGACACCGTTCTGTCGGAGGCTGCCGTGCTTCCATCTATAACGCTGTCACACTGAAAGATTGCGAAAAACTGGCAGCCTTTATGAAGAAATTCCAGCAAGAAAATGAGTAAAAAATCTTCTATGCAAACCGTTCCTTTGATATACTGTTTGCATATTATATTCTTTTAAGCCCTCGCAATAAATGACGAGCATATTATTGGAAGGCAAAAAGAGCTTAGCAGAGGAGAGCATAGTTATGAAAACAAAAGAGTTAGTCATTATGGCACTGTTTGCCGCAATCGGCGCAGCGCTCCATTCCATTATTCCGCCTTTTTTAGGCGGCATGAAGCCCGATATGATGCTGATCATGATGTTTATGGCCATCCTGCTGTTTCCGCGGGTGCAAAATGTGCTTCTGATCGGAATTGTAACCGGATTGATTTCGGCTCTGACAACCGCTTTTCCGGGCGGACAGCTTCCAAACATCATTGACAAACCGGTATCGGCGTTTCTGTTTTTCACCCTGTTCCTTGTGTTCAGAAAGAGCCAAAAAACAGCGTCATGTGCTATTCTGACGGCTATCGGAACCATCTTGTCGGGAACGGTATTTTTGTTATCAGCATTGCTTATTGTCGGTTTGCCGGGCGGTTTTGCCGCACTATTTGTCGCCATTGTCCTGCCTGCAGCCGCTGTGAATACAATCGCGATGATTATTATGTATCCGATTGTGCAAACCATCATGAAACGGTCGAGTTTATCCGAACCGGCGTAATAATTGATTTAAAACGCCTCTTCCGAATCACACTGGAAGAGGTTTTTTTATATAAGAGAGCTGACGGCGCTTCAACAGGTTTCAAACGAGCAGTTTTGTGAAAAAGATAAGACATAGAGTGAGGGCGGTTCCGGTTGAACAAACAAGCGCCTTTTGCCGGAGAACCCTTTTCGGCGGGTAAGACGCAGCCTGGCCGAGAAGTCTGATATAGTAAACGGCGCCTGAAGCGAAAGCAAGAGTCATACATGATAACACAATCATAAAGACAGACAACCTTCTCCCTCCTTTTCACTTAAAAAATATGCTAAAATAAAGCAAGCTATGTATAGAAGTTTCTTATTCCAGCTAGAATGAGAAAAAGCTAACACATGTATGATATCCAAAGATAAAACGGGGTGATACAAATGGCTAACGGACGTTCTCTTTTAACAGGACTATTCGTAGGCGGGATTATCGGAGGCGCGGCGGTTTTGCTTTCAGCACCTTCATCAGGTAAAGAGCTGCGCGGGAAAATTAAATCTAATTGTGAATCTTTTGAAGAAACGATCAAACGCTTAAAAACAGACGGCATGGCATTAAAAGATCAGCTAGTCAGAGCTGCGAAAGAAAGCGCTGATGTCATTAAAGACGTAAGCGGCGAGCTGCAAACCTCAATTAAAAAATGGCAGGAAGAAATTAAACCGCACCAGCAGGATCTGCAAAAGGAAATTGCGGATATTGAAGAGAAGATTAAACAGCTGGAGAAAACCTTACAAAACTAATATCCTATTCTAATTAAAAAAAGTGCGGGAAAATGGCTTCCCTGCACTTTTTTTAGGCTGAAAATCCTTATTTGGCAACGGGTGCTGAATTTATTATAAAATTCTTAAATTTTCATCTTTATTAATCTTTATTTTATTGGCATAATAGAGACAAAGATAAAGAGAAGCAGGTGAACGTAATGAATCGAGTGGAACCGCCTTATGATTTAAAAGAAGCACTTGTTTTTACTCAAAAAATGGCACAGCTGAGCAAGGCCCTTTGGAAATCTTTAGAGAAGGATTGGCAGCAATGGCTCAAGCCATACGACTTGAATATTAACGAACATCATATCTTATGGATAGCCTATCAGCTGGACGGGGCTTCAATTTCTGAAATTGCGAAGTTCGGCGTGATGCATGTATCAACGGCCTTTAATTTCTCTAAGAAGCTTGAGGAGCGGGGGTATCTAAAATTTTCGAAGCGGTTAAATGATAAAAGAAATACGTACATTCAGCTGACCGAAGAAGGGGAAAATATCTTTTCGAGCTTGCTTGAAGAATTTGATCCGACGCGCAATGCGGTATTCAAAGGATCACAGCCTTTATATCAATTATTCGGAAAATTCCCTGAAAACGCAGAAATGACATGTATCATCCGTAATATATACGGAGATGACTTTATGGAGTACTTTGAAAAATCGCTTATGAATATCGAAAACGATTTTGATATTGAAGACGGAAAATTGAAGAAAAAAGCAGACGGCGATCTTCTTGATGAAACAGCTGAACACCTCGAACCGGTTAACAGTTAGTCAAAGTTCCTGATGATTTCAATAAATTCTTCCATCAGCTCGGTATACATCCCCTGCTTATATAAGGCAAAAATCGTTTCGTGGACATCTAATTTTTCATTTAATTGTCCGGCAAAAAGCGCAAGGAGCTTTTCGAAAGTCACAAAACCTTGCGCTTTTTGTGACGCCAGCTCTTCTGCCAAATCGCGGCAAATCCGTTCAACCTCTTCCCCTTCCCGCTTGGTCAGCCCTTTTTCAATCAGCATCGCATAGAAGGGATATTGGTCCATATCTACTGTTTTCACTAATAATTGTATGTAATATTCCAATCGCTCAATGCGATGATCCATCGAATCCATCCGTTTCACTTCTTTCTATCTTTAATCTTATTTTAGCTGATAATGCAGTGAGAAGAAAGTTCTAACCGTACATTTCCCAGATTGTTTGGCGCTTTCAAAAAAATTCCTGCCAAATCCATTTTTTTTCGTGAAAAAGGATTGATTTTTTCTCTTGGGAGGAGTAAATTATTTTGAGATTGTATTCACGCTTTGTACGGAAGGATGACTCTGATGAATTGCTGGAAAACCATTAATCTTGTGAAAGATTATGGGGCCGTTCGCATCGTATTGATTGCTGTCTGTTTAATGATTATGTTTTTTATATCGAATTTTTTAGCGTTCGAACTGCTGCGGCCGAAAATGAGCTTAAGCGATGAATATGTACCTGTCTTCGGCGTTTTGCTCGTTGTTACTTTACTTGTACATAAAGCCATCCATGTCCTGCCGATCATCAGCAAAAAAAGAAAAATAGAAAAAAAGATTTATTTGTTAAGACTGCGCCAGTGGAAACGGATTCCTAAAATGACTATGCTCATTTCATTGTTGAGCCCGTTTTTGCTGATTACGCCGGTATTATTTTACGCAGGGCTGGCATTTCCAAGCCACGCTCATTATTTCTGTATTATTTCAAGCATTCATTTCGGTTATTGTCTGCCCGATTTCTTGTTTGCATTAAAATTGCTGAAAGCGCCGAAAGCGTGCTTCATAGATCAGGAAGCTGACGGCTTTGATATATTGGTGGAAAAGTAGCTGTGCCGCGCTTTCCCTACCTGATATTTCAGTTTAATTTCTATCTTTTTGTATAAATATTTGGTAATGTAATATGGGAGCAGTTCAGAGAGAGGGGGAATCTCCCATCATTTTATTCTATTTTATCGTGGCAGCCTTGTTTATTTTGTACTTTATAAACAAGCTCACAAATACATTATGCCTTGTCAGAGAGATTCCTGAAGAGCGGCAGGATAAGGTATTCAGATTTATTAATGTATCCATTTTAATTTTGCTGATCTCTTCGTTTGTAGAGATCTCCTTTACTGTTTAAACAACAACAGTAAAAAGCATAGCTGTCGGACGTCCGGCAGCTATGCTTTTTTGTTTTCTGATTAATACAGCCAAGAAGCACCGATGATGATCAATAAAATAAACAATACAACCAATAGCGCAAAACCGCCTGCGAAAACTTCGCCCATCTGAAAAGCACCTCCTCAAAAAAGGTTTATTTTCCAATTACATCTTATGCACTTAGGTGTTAAAACGATTAGGCTGAAGTGAAAGTAAAGGACCGCTCAAACTGCAAGCGATCCTAAACTGCTTAGTAAATGTACGCTGCACCTACGATGATAAGCAAAATGAACAGTACAACGAGCAACGCGAAACCATTTGAGTATCCTCCGCTCATGCTACATACCTCCTTTTCTTGATCAATATATTTGTATGTAACTGGGGAAAGTTTGACTAGACGAATGCCCGTTATTTAAAATCTTTTTACAGAAAGCCACAATATGTTATGATACGCATAGGCAATTTAATTTGGAATGATTAGGAGTGTTTGAGAAAAATGAAAAAAATGGCAATTGCAGCTATTACTGCTACAAGCATTTTGGCTCTTAGCGCTTGCAGCAGCGGCGACAAAGAAGTCATCGCTAAAACAGACGCCGGCGATGTAACGAAGGGCGAACTTTACACAAACATGAAAAAAACAGCCGGAGCCAGTGTGCTGACACAGCTTGTCCAAGAAAAAGTGTTAGCTAAAAAGTATAAAGTAACGGACAAAGAAATTGACAAAAAACTAAAAGAGTATAAAAAACAGCTCGGCGATCAATATTCTGCCCTCAAAGAACAATATGGCGAGGATTACCTGAAAGACCAGGTAAAATATGAATTGCTCACACAAAAAGCCGCTGAAGATAACATCAAAGTAACTGATGACGATGTAAAAGAATATTGGGAAGGTCTGAAAGGAAAAATCCGTACAAGCCACATCCTTGTCGCTGACAAAGATACAGCTGAAGAAGTAGAGAAAAAGCTGAAAAAAGGCGAGAAATTTGAAGACCTTGCGAAAGAATACTCTACAGACAGCTCAGCAAACAATGGCGGAGATCTTGGCTGGATTTCAAAAGATGATACCCAATTGGATGCGACTTTCAGCAAAGCGGCATTTAAGCTGAAAAAAGGCGAAGTCAGCGACCCTGTTAAAACGCAATTCGGCTACCATATCATCAAAAATACCGAGGAACGCGGAAAATATGATGACATGAAGAAAGATCTTAAGAAAGACGTGAAAGAACAAAAACTCAGCGATACATCAGCTGTTCAGGCTGCTGTTGAAAAAGTGATCAAAAAAGCTGATATTGATGTGAAAGACAAAGATTTAAAAGATACATTTAACACATCTTCAAGCACTTCCAAATAAAAAAAGCGCAGGCTCTTTTAAAGAGCTGCGCTTTTTTTATGCGATCGAATGGTTTTGATCTTCTTCTCCCTGCTTCGTTTCAGCAGAAGGAATCGGAGCCAGACGGCGTTGTTTTTCTTGTTCCATTCGCTCTATATAGATTTGTCCTTCTTTTTCAATAAAAGACTGGTCAAGCTTTTCTTCCTCTTTCGCAGTTGTCACCAGCTTATAAGCACTGAAAATGATGCCGATGATGCAAAGGTATACCCACCACGGAAAAAATAGCACGGCCTCTTCCCCCTTTTTGCATAGTTTCTTTATTTCTAACTTTATGCATCAGCCAGACAAGTTATGAGTGAAGAAGCTGATAAAAAAGGACTGACCCTTCAAACACATCATGTGTTTGGAGGACCAGCCCTTTCGTATTATTCGTGGAACGACGGTTTATAGAATGAACGGTTTTCCAGTGCAAATACCCGCTCGGTATACTCGCCCGGCTTCACCCGTTCAAGTGCTCTGTCCATCATGTTCATTTTCGCGTCAAGGTTGTCAATGTAATGCAGAATTTCCGCTTCTTTTACCATCGGCGGTTTTGGACTTCCCCATTCCGCTTTGCCGTGATGGCTCAAGATCAAATGCTGAAGGATCAGCACCTCTTCTGAATCAATTTGAAGCTCCTCTGCCGCTTTTGAAAGCTCAGTCACCATGATGGAGATGTGGCCGAGCAGATTGCCTTCCACTGTATACGTGGTTGATACAGGGCCGGACAGCTCTTTTACTTTTCCGAGATCATGCAAAATCACGCCGGCATACAAAAGGTCACGGTCAAGCGACGGATATAAATCCGCTATCGCTTTTGCCAGATTCAGCATGGACACAACATGATACGCCAGACCGGAGACAAATTCATGATGGTTTTTGGTAGCTGCAGGATAATCTATAAACTCTGCACCGTATTTTTTGACCAGATGTCTTGTGATCCGCTGGATATTCGGGTTTTTCATTTCAAATATATATTGGGTGACAGTGTCCATCATCTCATTTTTCGGGATGGGCGCCGTTTCTAAAAAGTCATCAATGTTTACATTTTCATGCTCGCCCGCCGGTCTGATGTTTCTCAGCTTCAGCTGATTTCGACCGCGGTAGTGATGGACATCCCCGACGACCTTAACGATCGTTTGCGGCGCATAGGTGGTTTCATCGCTTTGCTTCGCATCCCATAGCTTCGCCTCAATATCACCTGATTGGTCTTGAAGCATTAATGTCAAGAATGGTTTTCCATTGCTTGCAATCCCCTTTGTTGAGGATTTAATCAATAAATATTGGTCAACCTGTTCGCCAACCTCGTGAAGCATAATACCTTTAGCCATTCTATTAAAGCTCCCTCCATATCTTACATATTACCAGTATATCACACACAGCTTTTAAGCTAAAAACTCATTTATGACAATAAATGGATCACTTGATCGTTTGGAAACGACGCTTTGACATGCTCATGACATGTGAAATAAAGGATTTGCCTATTGCCCTCAGAGAACCTGGCAAGCACCTCAAGCACTCGTTTAAGACGCTCCTGATCGAAGTGAACAAAACTGTCATCAAGCTGAAATGGGAGCATAACGCCATCCTGACGGGTAAGTGCAAGCGCAAAACGTATCGATGCATATAGCTGCTCACATGTCGCCTGTGAAAGCTCTTCCGCATGAAATGTCATTCCGTCGCTTCGCATCACCATAATAGAGTCATCTGCCTCGGAAAAATATATATTCTCATAGCTTCCGCCCGTGAGCGGATGAAAAAATGCTTTTGCCGTTTCTAACAAGCGCGGCAATCCGACTTTTTTATGGCGCTCCATTTTGTCTTTGATCACTTGTCTGACCATTTGAATGGCGGCCCATTCTTTTGCAAGCAATTTGACCCGTTCTTTTTGCATTTCAGTTTGCAGCTTCAGCTCGGATACTGTTCCCGATGCCTCCAGCTGTTCTTGTCTGACCGCAAGCAATGCAAGCTGCTCCCTGGAATGATGTACATCCTCATGGAGCCGGTCTCTTCTTTCCTTTGCTTCAGAAAGCTTTCGTTTCATTTCTGAAAGCGTCCCGGATCCTGCCAGTTCAGTTGCATCGGAATGAGCCCCATGCAGCTGCGCCTTTATGTTTTGAAGCTGCTCTTCTGTCTCTTTCCGTTTCTTGCCGATTTCGGCGATAGCCCGGAAATCTTCCCTGTCATTTGCACCTGCGGCGTGAAATAGCCGGTCAATCTGAGCTTGAAAGTACTGAATCTCTTGGTCAAGATCACGCATCTGCTCCTCGGCATACTGAATTTCCGTGTCAATTTCCCTTTTTTTCTTTTCTATTTTCTCTTCCCGTTCGACACTTTTTTTCAGGAAATGAATGAGGTCTGCAACGGTATGCTCATCCCCGTTCTCTGACGGCATTAACTGATTAAGCCGCGCCTCAAAAGTCCGCCGGTGTTTTTGAAGTCTTCCGGCTTCAATGGTCAGTTCGTGTTTTTTCTTGATCTCGTTTTTCAAATCTTTCATTAAGCTATAGGCATCCAGCAAAAAAGACGCGTCTTCGCTGAAACCGAGGTCCTTCTTATAACTTTCGATCCTGCTTTGAGCGGGGGCCATTTCCGCTTCCCACTCTTCAAATTGCTGAATGACTCTTTCGTAACCGGCTTCTTTTTGCTGTAAAACCGCTTTGAGTGTAATCAGCTGCTGTCTGTTTTGATCATCCTGCCACAGCGCTTCCTTCAGCTCATCCATTTCTCCTGAAGGCATATTTGTTTTCTGCTGGCTTCTCTGCGCAGTTATACGGATGGCAGGGGCCTTTTTAAAGTTCACGAATAGATAGATTAAAACAGCAGCGGCAAAAGCAATCGCGGGCAGCCATTCCTTTACGATGAGAAAGAAGGCGGTGCAGAGGACGCCGGCACCAAGGATGATCTTCTTTTGTTTTGCCTGCTGCTTCTCTAAGAGCATAAGCTGTGATGCCAGTTCCTCTTGCCCTTGGTAAAACCTCTGTTTTTTGAGTTCGGCTTCCTTTTCTTTTCGCTGATGATCGTTTAGCACTGCGGCAGCGGACTCTTCATACGCCCGTTCCGCTTCTTCAAGATCTCGCCGCACCTGTTCAAATGTCTCATCAAGCTGCTTTTTTCTGTCTCTGGCTTGGCCATAGCTTTGCATTGCCTGCTGCAGTTGCCATTCGTAATCATAGGCGGTATTCATGTGAAGCAGCTCTTTTTCATCCGCTTTGCCGAGCTGCTGCAAGCCGGAAGACACGCGGGAAGAGACCTGGCGAAGCTGCGCTTGTACGGCCGAAAGCTGTTCGCCATATGATTGATACATATGATACTCTGCAAGCAGATTTTGAATGAGCGCTTCATTCTTCAACATTTCTTCATTTGGCATAAGCTGTTGTGACTGGCTGGATAATTCCGCCGCTTTTACCCGGAGCGCCTCAAGCTGGGCTGATTTCGGATGGATATGCGACTCGTATTTCTCAAGCTGATACAATCCGTCCGCTGGAAATCGGGCGGATTGTGCCGGGTACGCCTCCATTTTTTGTTGCAGTGCCGTTTTTTGGTCTATCAGCGGCTTGATGTGGATCGCCGCATCTATATGACGAATATGTTCCGTTAAACCGGTCAGCTCCGTTTCAGCGGCGGCAAGGCTTGAGGCGAGCGCTTTTTTTTCCTCGAGAAGACTGTGGTAGCCGGCTTCAAGAGATTCTGCCTGTTTCAGTTTTGCCGTAAGCTGCTTAAGCGTTTCGAGTTCCTGATTTAAACGAGGGTTTCTGCCGTTCGGTTTATAAAGACGGTCTTGTTCCTTCGCCAGCCGAGAGTCAAGCTTTGTAACTGCTTCGGCGCCGAACAAGCTCGAAAACAGCAGAAACTCTCCAATTTTATCTCTATTAAAGGTATGAATCTCCTGCAAACCGAACACATCAAAAGAATAAATTGATTTATAGAGCGCACGATCCGTGTTCCTGAGAAGCTTCTTTAAAAAATCCTCAGTTTTCACTTCACCTGCAGCCGTGTATACCCGAACCCTTCCTGAGGCTCCTTTTGTCCGTTCAACCTTAATCCTGCCGTACTCATGGTGTTCCGCCTCTAAGATACCTCCGTAGACGCCGCCTGTTTTCGGCTCATACTTTTTTGTTTTCGGAAACCCAAACAGCATGCTTTCAATAAATGACATCATGGTCGTTTTTCCGGCTTCATTCAAACCGTAGATCAATTGAACCCCGGATGTTGAAAAGTGAAACGTTTGGTTTGAAAATTTTCCATATTGATAGATATGTAAAGATAGGATTCGCATCGCTTTCACCGCCTTATGTCTCAAGCACCCTGAGCTGTTTTTTTAACAAAGTTTGCGCCTGCTCTTTGATTTCCGCTATGTCTTCGTCACTGAACCGGCTGGCGTGCCTTCTGTACACCGGATGCCGCTCAAGGCCTTCAAACACTCCGTTCATCTCTTCCGATTGTTCTATTTCTGAAAACAACCCGCCAAAGAAAGGGCTGAGAGCTGCGTCCGCGTCTCCGTCCTCAGTTTCATCTTCCACAGAAAGCAGCCATATAAAATGATCCTCCTCTGCTTCCTGCTCCTGAAACGTTTCAAGAAGTTCGTCCAGCACGCCGTTTGACGCCGTTTTCAGGAATTCGGGCGCTTTTCCCTGCAAAACCAGCCTTGCACAAACCGGTTTCTCCGTCAGCCGCAAGTCCGAAAAAACAGCCTCTACCGTTTGAAATAAAGCGGTCATATGCTCTATGCCCGTCACATCAATACTGATCTGTTCCCACAATACATCATGGGCCTGCTTAAATTCATAGGATATGTCACCGCTTGAAACATTGACGAGATAAAAGCCCTTATCACCCGTTTCTTTCATATGCCGCCCTTGAATATTTCCGGGGTAAATAACGGCCGGATGCCGAGAAGATAGCACCTGCCGTTTATGAATGTGGCCAAGCGCCCAATAATCCATCCCGCTTTTTTTAAGATCATCATATGTAAAAGGAGCATACGGATCATGCCCCTCCGCCCCTGATAAAGTGCCGTGAAGCATGCCGATATGAAAGGGAGCATCCGTTGACACCCGATAACGGGAAGCCTGGTTGCTCGTAACGGCTCGGGCAGGATAGCTGAAGCCATAGATGCTGGCCGCTAGCTTGTCTTCTTTGTAAAAGGATTTTTCTTCAGGGGAAAAAGAGGTAAAGATATGCACATTATCCGGCCATTCAATCGGCGTCCATTCCCCGCCCAAATGATCATGATTTCCGAAGATGACATATACCTGAATCCCGCACTCTCTCAGCCTTGTAAACTGCTTTCTTAAAAAAAGCTGAGCTTTTAGGCTGCGGTTAGCTTCGTCAAATAAGTCACCTGCCAGCAAAACGAAATCAACGCGTTCCCGGACAGCGGCATCCATTACATGTCTCACACTGTGAAAAGTGCTTTCTTTTATCCGTTTAAAAATCGGATCTGGCAGATGCGATATGCCGTAAAACGGGCTGTCAAGATGCAGATCCGCAGCATGTATAAAGGTTAAATCAGTCAATGTTCCGCTCCTTTCGATGAGGTGAATTACCCCTATTTTAGCATCGTTTCCGTACGAATGCACGTTCTGCTAAAAGAATGGAAAACGCCGAAACCGCAAAAAAACAGCCTGAGTGTCCCCAGACTGTTTCCCATTAGTTTTTCGATAAACGAAGCGCCTGTTTGATTGCTTTGAATGCGTTTGAATTGCCGTAAAAAAGGACACCGCCTTTGTAGATTCTTGCCCCGATCACTGCCAAAATGATGATGGTGAGCAGGGTAATTCCAATGCCGAGCGCTGCCTGCCAAAACGGGATATCCAGCATGCCGACACGCAAAAACATAATCATCGGCGTAAAGAACGGAATAAACGATGTGGCAGTAATAAATCCCGCGTCAGGAGTGCGTATTCCAAACACTGCAATCATAAAGCCGGCCACGACCAAAAGCGTCATCGGTGTGATCGTCTGCTGCACATCCTCTATGCGGCTGACGACGCTTCCGAGAAAGGCAGCCATTGTCGCATAAAGGAAATACCCGAGCAAAAAGAAAATAACTGCGTAGATAATCGTTGAAACCGGAACATCGGTTACATTGATAAACTGACTGACCGATGATGTTGTCTCGCCGGTTTCACCGAGCTTGAGAGACGCAAAGCCAATTGACAGGATGATAGCGAGCTGCGTCACTCCGACGAGCGCAATGCCAAACAGCTTTGCAAACATCTGCTGGATCGGCGGCATGCTTGAGATCAGAATTTCCATGACGCGGGATGATTTCTCCGTCGCCACTTCCATCGCAATCATACTCGCATACATAATGACAGCGAAATAAATCATAAACAGAAGGATATAGACAAGCCCCATAACCTGCCCAAGCTCTTCCTCTGACTTCGCTCCCGTTTGCAATGCTACATTATCGACAGAGACAGGGGCATAGAGGCTGCTGATTTTTTCTTGTGAGACACCCAAGTCAGCCGTGCCCACAACGGTTTTCGTTTGTGTCAGCGCCTGCTTCAGGTAATTGTACGCCGTCTCATCAGAAATCGTTAACGCTTTGTAAGTCCCCGATATTTCTCCGTTTTTATCTCTTTTGATGATGAACATTCCGTCCAATTTTTCATTTTTAACTTGCTGAGACACTTCTTTTTCGGATTTTTTCGTTTGTTTCATATCCAATTCGCTGTCGGCATCAACAGCTTTCAGCTGCTTTGAAAAGATCGGGTACAATTCATTTGTTTCATCAATGACCGCTATTTCTTGCTTTGCATCGTCATCAGACTGGAACATAGAAATAATCGACTCTAAATTTGTCACAAACAAAACAAGCAGTACGCTGATAACGGTTGAAATAATAAACGACTTTGCCGTGATCTTATTTTTATATGTATGGAATAGCATAATAAAAAATTTATTCATAGACAGCCCCCACCTTTTCAATGAAAATATCATGCAGTGACGGCTCTTCCAGTTCAAACTTTCTGATAAATCCTTTGCCTTGAAGCATGGAAAACAGTTCTTGGGAAATGGCTTCATTGGCAATTTGAAGCTTTACTCCGTCAGACGTTTCTTTCCATTTCGTAATGCCCTCGTGCGACTTTAGAAATTCAAGATTGTCATCAGAATGAATAGACACATTCTTTTTTCCAAACGAGCGCTTAATTTCCTTCAGCTTCCCTTGGACGACTGGCTTTCCCTTTTGCAGAATACAGAGGTTTTCACAAAGTTCTTCTACATGCTCCATGCGGTGGCTTGAGAATACGATGGATACACCGCTGTTTTTAAGAGCTACAACCGCATCCTTTAAAAGTTCGACATTCACAGGGTCAAGGCCGCTGAATGGCTCATCAAGAATCAACAGCTCAGGCTTATGCAAGACAGCCGATATAAATTGAATTTTTTGCTGATTTCCTTTTGACAGCTCTTCTACCTTCTTATTCTCGTACTCTGTGATATTGAACCGTTCAAGCCATGTGCCGAGTTCTTTTACAGCATCTTGTTTCGCCATCCCTTTAAGACGGGCAAGATATACAAGCTGGTCTTTCACCTTTAATTTCGGGTAAAGCCCCCGTTCTTCCGGCAAATATCCGATTTTACTGGTTATACTGTAATTGACTGGCCGGCCTTTCCAGCTGATGGAGCCCTCCGTTATGCTTAATAAGCCTAATATCATTCGAAATGTGGTCGTTTTTCCTGCGCCGTTTGCGCCTAACAAGCCGAACATCTGCTGCTCCGGGATTTCAAGATGCAATCCGTCAACTGCTTTTTGTTTGCCAAATTGTTTCGTTACATGATCTATTGTCAGCACCTGACTCCCTCCTTCCTCCACCCATTATATACTATTATTGGATGAAAAATAATAAAGGATTTTTATATCTTACTAAGAATATAATTTATTAAAGGGTAAAAAGGGGGACAAATTTCATGGATTATTATTTTCTCACAGCATTCCACCCGTCGGGAGAAACGCTGATCAATGAAAGAATAGAAGCAGAAAGTGAAGAAAAGGCGAAAAAAACCGGGGAATCAATATTAAAGGAAAAGAACCTTTACAGCCATACCCACCGTTTGGTAAATGCCTCTGGAAAATTGATATTATTTCACAGATAATCTAGAAAAGCCGGCTGCAATAGGCCGGCTGAATTTGTGTGTTACGTATTAAACATCGGTTTTCGTTTCTCCAAAAATGCGCGTATCCCCTCTTGATGATCCTTCGTTTTCCTCATTCTTTCCTGAGCGCTTCGTTCGAGCGATAATACCTGTTTCAATTTGTCCTCATGCAGGTTTTGATAAATGGCTTTTGTTTCAATCATCGCTTGAAGAGGCGACGCCAAAAGCTGATTTACATACGGTTCAGCGCCCGCTGCTGGCTCTCCGCTGAATGTTCCGTCTGCAAGCCCCAGTGTGACCGCTTCCTCAGCCGACAGTTTTTTCCCGCTCCAGATCAGCTTTTTCGCTTCTGTTTCGCCTACACGTTTCATAAGAAGATAATGGCCTCCCCCGTCAGGAATAAGCCCGATGCCATTAAAGTTCATCGCAAGGCCTGCGTTCTTTTCAGCCAGAACCATATCAGCGCAAAGCGCCACGCTTAACCCGAGGCCCGCAGCGGCGCCGTGAATAGCGGCCACGGTTATTTTTTTCATTTGAAATAGTGTCATCGTGATGGTTTCGATTGTGTCCATGAGCTGCTTAAATTGCCCGGAATCATGAGGTGACGTCATCATATGAATGTCTCCGCCAGCCGAGAAACCTCTGCCGCTCCCTCTTAAAAGAACGATAAGCGCCTCGCTTTCAGCCGCTTTTACACACGCCTCTTTTAATTCATTAAGCATTTGTTCATTGAAAGCATTGTAAGCATCAGGGCGTTGAAATACAATTTCTGCGACAAGCCCCTTTGCTTCATATTGAATATAGTCCAACTAAAGCACCTCCTGTATACGCTTACAAAATTTCTTCACCTTGTATACATTCCCTTCGCTCACAGTAAAATCCTCTTTATTTTTCGAGTTCAATTGATACTGAAAAGTGCATATCATTTGAAAGTGGTCATAAATTTTTATATAGTGAAATTGACAGAATATATTCGAGAGAAAGGGGGAGGATAACGTTGGATAAATTGATGCTTGGTATGTTGTTAAGTTTATTTATGGTGTTTTTCCCCCCTTCTGATGTTGTTCTGCCTTCACAGCTTGATACAGCGGCTGACAGCCAGCTGCAGGTTTCCTCTTATCCTCAGGAAACACAATCGGCAAAAACGGCTTCGCCTGCCAGCTTGTTTTCCCCTATGGGCAAAGAATATGATCCATTGGCACGGGTTATTTTCCTGTTGTCCGTCAAGCCCCTTGATCAGTCAAAAGTGAGCATTTTGGATAAAATATGTGCCGTCCCTATAAAATACCAATCAAATTACCTCCGATCATAAATACATTAAAACCATCCATCAATCGTATCAAACTTTTTTATTAGTCATCCAATACTATTTTTTTCGGAGGGAAATGTATGAATATAAAAGAGAACGACTTGCCCGGCATCGGCAAAAAATTTGAAATCGAAACAAGAAATCATGAAAAAATGACGATTATCATTCATGATGACGGAAGAAGAGAAATTTACAGGTTTGATGACCAAGATCCTGATGAGCTTCTGACCAACATTTCACTCGATGATTCCGAAGCGAGACAAATTGCTGCTATTTTAGGCGGTATGGTCTATAAGCCGCAGGCGCTGGAGTCGATTGAAATGGCATTCAGCGATCTCATCATCGAGTGGTTCAGAGTGGAAAAAGGAGCGAAATCAGTCGGCTGCACACTCGGCGAACTGGATGTACGCCAAAACCATGATGTAACTGTGATCGCCATCATTAAGCATAATCAGGAGAAGTTCTTAAACCCCGGAGCAGATTCCATCATTGAAGAAAATGACACACTCGTTCTCTCAGGTGAAAGAAAGCATCTGAAGAAACTGACTCATGAATTTCTTTCTAGAGGGGGAGTGTGATCAGCCTATGGATCATTTGGTCTTTGAAGTCGGAACTGCGCTCGTCCTCGTGGCGATTGCCAGTTTAATTGCAAACAAAATCAACTTCTCCATTATTCCTTTCCTCATCATATTAGGAATGCTGCTTGGGCCTCACGCGCCGAAGCTGGGGATTATTGATCTGACGTTTATAGAAAGCAGCGAGATTATTGAGTTTTTCGGGCGGATGGGTGTTCTCTTTCTCCTCTTTTATCTCGGACTCGAATTCTCTGTCGGCAAATTGATTAAATCCGGAAGGTCCATTGCGGTCGGCGGGTCGATATATATCTTAATCAACTTCAGCCTCGGCCTGATATATGGATTTATTACCGGATTTTCATTTCTGGAAGTACTCGTGCTGGCCGGCGTTATCACCATTTCCTCAAGTGCGATTGTCGCGAAGGTTCTAGTTGATTTGAAAAGAACGGCAAATCCCGAAACAGAGCTGATACTTGGAATTATTATGTTTGAGGATATATTCCTTGCTGTGTATCTGTCCGTTGTGTCCGGTCTTGTGCTGGGTGACGCGACTTCTGTCGGAAGCGCGCTCTTATCAATCCTGATCGCCTTCGGATATATGCTGCTGTTCTTCATTGTGGCAAGAAAGCTCCCCGCCCTTTTGAATAAGCTGTTTGATATTCGTTCAAATGAAGTGTTTATTATCGTCATTTTCGCCGCGCTCTTTTTTATCGCCGGTTTTTCAGAAACGATTCACGTTGCCGAGGCCATCGGCGCTTTGCTTCTCGGCCTTGTATTTTCTGAAACAGAGCATTCCGATCGGATCGAGCATCTTGTGGTTCCTTTCCGTGATTTCTTTGGCGCCATGTTCTTTTTCAGCTTTGGCCTCAGTATTGATCCCTTTACGCTCGGCGATGCGGTTTGGCTTGCCTTAGGCGCCGTTATTCTTACCATTGCCGGGAACTTTATCGCCGGAATGATTGCCGGAAGACGCGCGGGACTCTCACATAAAGCGTCGTCAAATATCGGCCTCACCATCGTCTCCCGCGGGGAATTTTCCATTATCGTCGCAAATCTCGGTATTGCCGGCGGACTGTCCAGCACGCTAAAGCCGTTCGCCGCGCTTTACGTATTGATATTAGCGATTCTCGGTCCGCTGCTGACGAAGGAATCGAAACGAATATACCGGCAGCTGAACAAGATATTCAAGTGGAAGCCTGAGGTCCCCATAAAGAAAAAACAGCGAGGATAAAAAAAAGAACTGGCCTTCCTTGGAGGGTCAGTTCTTTTTTGCGGGGAGAAATTGCTGAAATGCCGCTTTTTTCTTCAGTGAGTAGTATTCTCTCCCAAGAATGGTATTAATGATTTTTTGATTTCTGTAGGCGGAAAGCTTTAAGTTCGTAGCTCCCGTTCCATGAGAGTGATCGAGATTGGTCAGCGTAAAAAAGTGATGCTCCCGTTCCTTATGAAAAACAAGGCGGAAGTCATCCGTTACTTTGAAACGCTTCTCATCCTCCCATTCAATGTCATCCTTGAAATAATCAAACCATTCAGGAATGTGCGGCTTAAAGCCTGTCGCCAAAATGACCTTTTGCGAATCAACTTGGAACGTTTCATCTAATTGCCGCTGCTTGAATGTAAGCTGACAATGTTCTTTCTTTTTCTCTATGTGAGTCAGCTCCGACATCGACTGTATATACACATCAGGCGATCCGCCGGAAATGGATCTGTGATACAGGTTGTTATAAATGGCGGCAAGTGTAGCTGAATCAATTCCGTTACGCAACCCGTTAAGCTCGGGAAGTGTATTCAGCCGTTCTTGAAACGGAAGCTGATTAAAATACTCAATATATTCCGGAGTAAACATTTCTTGGCCGAGCTTAGCGGTCTCCAATTCCCGAAATCCCGTTGAGCGGGTAATCCATTGCAGCCGGCAGCCGCGGTGTGCTGCTCCATTAAGCAAATCAGAAAAAATTTCAGCCGCGCTTTGGCCGGAGCCGATCACTGTAATCGACTCTGCATCCTTAAGTTCATCTCTCCGATACAAATATTCCGGGCTGTAAATGGTATCTTTCCGAAGTTCATCATCCAGCTCTACCGGAACGAACGGTTCACTGCCTGTGCCCATGACGACATGCTTTGCTTCATACACCGTCTCGCTTCCGCTTTCTGTATCTTTCACGGTCACCTGGTAGTGTTTCCCGCTGTCTGTCACACGAATGACTTCTGAGCCGAAAACGCATGACCCGATATCAGACGCAGCCCATGCTAAATACTCGTTAAACTCCCGTCTTGGAATATCAAATTCGTTAAACGTATAGAATCGGTAGAGCCGGTCTGACTTATGTAAGTAATGAAGGAAGGTATAACGGCTTTGCGGATTGGCCATCGTCACCAAATCTGCTAAAAAAGCTACCTGAAGATCTGTTCCTTCTATTAAAAGCCCTGGATGCCAGGCGAATTCCTTCTTTTTATCAAAAAAAAGCCCGTTCAATTCAGGAATATCCTCCAATAGAGCGGCAAGCCCCAAATTAAACGGTCCTATTCCTATTCCGATGACATCATACATGCACTCACGTCCTTTTAGGTTCAGTCTATACAATTTTTTCCCGAATGGGTCATGTCTTAAACGCGATATCATAAAAAAGCAGCACTGCTCGCCAGTGCTGCTTTCTTTTAAAGAGACGTCTTTTCAAAAATCTGCTCTAAATATTTAATTTTTTCTTCCGTATAATGTTCAAATCTGTCGTTGTATGATTTTGGATCTTTCGGATTGGCGAAGTGTGTGATTTTTCCCGTTTTGGGGTCAATGAATTTGCTTGCCGCGCCGCAGCCGATTCCGATGATCGTCTGTACCTCTTCCATAATCATAATATTATAGATGCTTTCCTGTCCCGGAACTGAGTACCCGACGTTTTCCAGATTACCGAGAATGTTTTTCTGGCGGTACAGATAGTAAGGCTCATAGCCGTTCTCTTTTGTCCAAACAACGGCATCATCCATCATTTGAGACACCTCGTCTCTGTCCGCTACTTTATACTTGTGTTTATTTCTCGTCATCTCTGACGCCCGCTTGAATGAGAGCGTATGGACGGTAAGGGATTCAGGCATTAATTTTTCTGTTTCACGAAGGCTGTTTCTGAATTCCTCCACCCCTTCTCCCGGAAGGCCGATGATTAAATCCATATTAATATTGGACATGCCGTGCTCGCGTGACAAGTGATACTTCTCAATAGTTTCTTCAACCGTATGGTGTCTGCCGATTGCCTTTAATGTTTCATTTTCATACGATTGCGGATTGATGCTGATGCGATCAATATGATATTTGTTCAGCACATCAAGCTTTTCTTCCGTAATGGTATCAGGACGCCCCGCCTCTACAGTGATTTCCCGAATCTGTTTCACATCCGGGAACGAGCGGACCATTTCCTCATACAGCAAATCCATTTCTTCAGCGGTAATGCTGGTCGGTGTGCCTCCGCCGAAATAAATGGTTGTTACCTTTATTTCATGCCGCTTCAGCCATTCGCCGATTTTCTGCATTTCAAAGTGAAGCCCCCACAAAAACGAACCGACTCTGCCTGCCTGTCCCTGAATCGCATAAGCCGGGAAGGTGCAATAGGCGCACTTTGTCGGGCAGAAAGGAATGCCGATATATATGCTGACCTCGTCCTTGACTTGATAAAGATCCGGAACTGCGGCAAGCTGGCGGTCCACGATTTGCTGCATTAAGCTGATTTTTTCATCGTGAATCAAATAGTCCTTTTTTAATTCGGCATGCGCTTGATGTTGCGTCATCCCGCTTTGGAGTTTTTTATGGAGCAGCTTGGTCGGCCGGATGCCTGTAAGGATTCCCCATTTTTGCGTGATGCCCGTATGTGCTTGAAGCAGATTTAAATACACGTAAGAAATTGTGTTTTTCACTTGCTTAAATGCTTCTTTTTCGTTCATGCCGGAGGAAATCGGCTTTGTATGCCGTTCTTTAATGGAGGTGCCTTTCACTTCCCCTGAAACCGTGACATTCTCTAGGCATTCAGAATAATCCAAGCTGATCACAAGATCTGATGATTCCTCTGAACCTCCGTATGTAAGCACACATTCTTCATAAAACAAATTCGCGATATTTTGAAGCGGACGGTGCAGCCTGTCATCCGTAATGCCTTCTATTTTTATTTGCAACGTAATCACCTTATTTTCAGATTCAAAACTTTCTTTAGTGTACAAAAATAAATGGGTAAAATCAATCCGCTCCCTCTATATGCAAAAAGCCGCAGGCGCGATATCACGTGCGCATGCGGCTCTAGTTTTAGATTCGTTTCATATGGTATTTATCAAGAAACCCTTTTCGCTGCTGCATACGGAAGTATTCCTTCATCATATATGCAACACCCTGTTCATCATTTGACCTCGTAACCCAGTCAGCTTTTCTTTTAATCTCTGCAGAAGCGTTCCCCATGGCGACTCCAAGGCCTGCGAGTTCAATCATCGGCAGGTCGTCATGCTGATGCCCGATGGCGACTACATCTTCCATTGTTAAGCCTGCGTCAGCGACAACAAGCGCCAGACCGGCTTCTTTTGATACGCCTTTTGGAACGATGTTCAGTTTTTCTTCATTCACACGGATGAGATCGACCGCCGGAAAGGCTGCAGAAATCGTCTCCATGATATCGCTCTGAATGCCGCCGCCCGCATATACTTCAATCACAGGGGCGCTCACCGGTTCATCCATGAGCAAATCACTTAATGACTCAACAAACTGAACCGGATAAAAGATCGGGTCTGACGGATGAATCAGCGCTTTCCCCAATAAATTGGAATTCACCTTTTTCCGATTTCCGATCGAATATTTTTCATGGAGAAGTCGGATATTGCACTGATAGCTCTCTAACACTTGCACAATATTAAACGTATGGTCCTCAGAAATTTTTTTCTCAAAAAATGGGTCATCTATTTTTTGAGCGATATAGGCGCCGCTGTGAGTAACCAGCTTCGCATCCAGTTTTAGCGATTTCGCTATTTTCTGTGCGGAGCGAAAATGGCGATTGGTCACAAGAGTAACGTAAATTCCTTTTTTCTTCACATAGTCTATTGCGTCTTTTGTGGCCTGGTGCAGCTTTCCGTTGGAGCGAAGAAGCGCGCCATCTATATTTAATGCAAGCATTTGTTTAGACACAGAGATGTCCCCCTTCTTGATGACTGTACTTGTCATTAGAATATGACCCTGTCTCTGTGTTTAGAACAAGTTTTCTTCACAGCAAAAAAGCCCGCGCAGGCAGACTTTGAATGAAATCTTCTTTTTAGGATACGATCGATGCAGCCATTCTCCCAATACCATTATTTCTATTTCCGAAATATCATTTATCAGGAACCCCTTTTTTGACCGAGCGCACTCGTTCACTTACTCTCTGTTGCTTATCCCCTAAAAAATCGGCAGTATATGCGACCGTATCCTCAGTAAAAATGTAAGTGTAGGCGCTTTCAACATTATTATCTCAATTTATCCGCCGGATATCAAGTATTTTTTTAATTTAAAAAAGCAGTTCGGTCAGCAAAATTAAATTTTCAGCAATACTGGAGATTTACATTGATGAAGAACATACATTCGTATATAATTCACATTAACAAGGAGAAAAGCGGTGACCGTATGAGTAATCTAAAAGATATCTACAACCACGAGTTTGTTCAGAAACTGACTCACACTATAAAAAAAGAATATCCTTCTTTTGACGCGCCTAAATGCCAAACATTGATTTTCCGGGACTGGGAGGATCTTGCATTAAAACAGCGAATGCGCCGAATAACAGTGTCTTTATATGAAACGCTCCCGAGTAAATTTAATGAAGCGCTTACCATTTTATATAAAACCGCCCCTCATTTTACGGGTCTGAGCGGAATCATATTTCCTGATTATGTCGAGCAATACGGATTAGAGCATTGGGAAGAGTCGATGGGGGCTTTAGAAACATTTACACAATACTCTACCTCAGAGTTTGCTGTCAGGCCTTTTTTACTGCTGAATCAGGAAAGAATGATCGAACAGTTTCTGGAATGGTCTTGCCATCCGAATGACCATGTAAGGAGACTGGCTAGTGAGGGAAGCAGGCCCCGCCTTCCATGGGGAATATCTATTCCTTCATTTAAATCCGATCCCTCCCCTATCCTTCCGATCCTGCACAACCTCATACAGGATGAATCATTATACGTAAGGAAAAGTGTGGCAAATAACCTGAATGATATCTCAAAAACACATCCAGCACTCTTGGCAGACATCGCCGCAAAATGGTACGGAAAACATCATGACACAGATTGGATCATAAAACATGCTTACCGTACGTTATTAAAAAAAGGCGATAAACAAGCGCTGTCCGTTTTTGGATATGAAGATGGTGAATCCATCCGATTACAGCACTTCACTTGCAGCCCTGACCGAATCTCTATTGGAGAGAGATTATCTTTTTCCTTTCAGATTCATTCTGCAAAAAATACCAAAGTAAGAGCCGAATATGCAATTGATTATGTGAAAGCCAGAGGACAGCGGAATAAAAAAGTGTTTAAAATCACTGAGATTGATATACATCAAGGTGAAACACGAGCTTATTCAAAAACTCATTCCTTTAGAGATTTATCTACGAGAAAACACTATAAAGGAGTTCATACGATCACTATCATTATTAATGGAACTCCAAAAGAGTCGCTTGATTTTATTGTGAACTGACACATTAGGAGATCCCCGCAAAAATAAAGAACCCTTCTTTCCTAAGAAAAAAGGGTTCTGTCTCATCATCAGCCTTCAACACTGCCGTAAAGCTCTTCCAAAGGCTTCATAATCACTTTGTTCAACTCGCCGATCAGCATGCTCATGCGCTGCTCTGCTTCCATCAGCTGAGAAATTTTTTCATGCTGCTGGACAAGGGCGACTGTTTTTTGCGCCTGTTCTACTTCTTCTTGCGTGATTTCTTCACCTGACATTTGCTTTTGCTGAAGTTTCAGCTGCACGTCACGGAAGTTTTCAAACATCCGCTTTGCTGATTCATCAGCATTTACTTCATCGTAAAGCCCTTTTAAACGGGTATATTCTTCGCTTTCCCGTATTGCTTTTTCAAGATCATAAGCTGCATCATAAAAATTAACTGCCATGTTTTATTGCTCCTTTCTTCAATACCGCTAGACATACCATTCCACTATAACAGACTATGGAGCATCTTTCATTATTATACGGGCTTTCATTTAAAAAAGGATGACGAACAGGGCTTGAATAGCTCCGATCAATCCGCCTAGAAGACCGCCTAAATATGTGATCATTTTAAATTCTTTTTTCGAAATGGACAGCACCATTTCCTCCAATCGCTGAACAGGGAACTGATCCACCTGTTCCTTAACAATTTCCTCAAGGCGCATCCTTTTCAGCACATCATCAAGATTTGCAGCGATCCCATCAAGGGCCCTGTCTAAAAGCGCCGGCAAATACGTTTGGCTCAGTTCTTTTTCATATCGGGATGCCAATGCGCCGATTGTCCCTTCAAAAAACGGTGCGGCGGAGAATGATTGCAGCACTCTTTTTTTCAGGCTGACGATTAAGGCTTTGGCATTCCATTTTTCATCAGCCTCATAAAATGAGTATTGCTTCAGCTTATCCCATTCATTATTGAGAAGATCGGAAAGCAGCCGTTTCGTTTCTTCATTACGCAAAAACTTTAACAGCTCCGGCCGCACGCGGTCCGCGAGGCTTGAATTGCCGAGAAACATTTGCACCATGCTTCCGAGCATCCCGCGTTCTTTTAAAAAGTCATCAATCATATTGCCGAGTCTTGTTTTTCCTTCTTCACCTTCAAAATAGTCACTGCTTCGTTTCAAAATATATTCAGAAACCATCGGAATCTTCTCTTCCAGCTTTTCCTGCACTTCAGGCGGCAGCCACTCTTTTAACGGCCGGTGTTCGTATTGTAGGAAGAGCTGTGAAAGCTTTTCATCCGTCCATTGGTCAATCCATGCATCAGCAGCCTCACCCGGACGCTTAATGCCGACTTTGTCCAACGCTTCATTTAATGTCATCTCAGAATCCGTCATGCGGCGGATAAACTGTTCTCCGGCTTGCAGCGCCTGTTTTTTGGCCGTATCAGAAACAAGCCGTTTTTTAATGCCTTCTGGTGTCAAAAGATGATTGACCACCGTCAGTCCCATTTGTTTAGCAAGCTCATCTCTTCTTTTTGGAATCAGCCCGGGCGTGAAAGGGACCCGTTTGCCAAATACGTAATAAGCCTTGTATGGCCGAAATAACATTTGAATTGCTAAATGATTGGTAATCGCCCCGATTACAGCGCCGATCACAATCATAAAAATAAAAGTTCCTGCTATACCCATTCCTTTTCATCTGCCTCCATCTTAACCGAATCTTTTTTATGATACCTGAACTATATCTATTCGTATTATAGAGGTTCGTGAGACGACTTAGCAAATAAAGGAGACGGAACCTTGCCTTTAAAAATCATCTTGTTTTGTCAGGAATAAGGCAAGGAGAAGTATCGTAATCATTAAGGTAGAACACCCGCAGCAAAATCCGTCTCCGGTTTCTTGGTTAAACAGCTTGAAGCTGCTGCTGGAAAGGAATGCGATCCTTCCGTACGTGATCAGCAGTTTTTCAATAAGGGGGAGTAACAACATGATAACACTCGGTTTTATGTCTTTATCCCGCCAGCATGAAGAAGATTATGCCGCCGAATTGGCGAAGAGAGCGCCTGACTTCGGCATTCGTTTCGTCCGCTTTACGCCATTTGATATATCTCCTGACACCCTGCGTGTCAAGGCGCTTGCCCATCATCCGTCCAGCGGAAAATGGAACGAAACAGAAATAAATATTCCCGACTTTATTTATGATCGCTGTTTTTATGGGAAAGACTCTCATTCCCATAAAGCAAAACCGATCGTCGAATGGCTCAAAAAATATCCAAAAACAGAATTTCTCGGTTTCGGTCTTCCTGATAAGTGGGCTGTGTTAAACGATTTGCAGCAAAATCCTTTGATTAACCCATATATCCCAGAAACAATTCAAATCACAAAATATGAGCAAATTTATTCGTTTTTATTAAAAGAAAAAACCTGTATTTTAAAGCCGGCGTTCGGGTCCGGCGGCAGAGGCGTCATTCTTCTCGAGCTGGGCAAAAAATCAATTACGGCCACCTATCATATCGGAAAGAATAAACAAACCAAATCTTTTTCCAATCAGGTGTCTTTTAAAACATGGTGTAAAAAAGTGCTGCAGCACCGCTACATTTTACAGCCTTATTTAAATATTCAAGATAAGGAACGGTATCCGCGTGATATTCGTATATTAATGCAGAAAAATGAGTCCGGCAGCTGGGAAACTGTCGGCAAGGCCGTGAGACGCGGCTATCAAAACGGGCTTCTGGCAAATTTATCTGGGGGGTCTGATGCTCTCAAATTTGATACATGGTTTCAAGAGATTCCGAAAAAACAGCAGGTCATTTTATTGGATGATGTCTTCTCGATCACCCAGTCCGTTCCTTATTTTCTCGACGAGCAGTACGGACCTTTATTTGAACTTGGGCTCGATATATGCCTGGCCAAGGACGGAAGAATCTGGCTACTTGATATCAATTCAAAGCCAGGCAGAAAATCCATTTTAAAAGTCTCTCCCGAGCAAAAGGAGCAGCTCTGCACAAGTCCTTTTAAGCGCTGCTTAGGGATTCACTCGTTACGGGACCAGAAAGGAGCCCTGCCGCATGAATCGTAAAAGCTACATGGTCGGCATACACAAAAAAAGCGAAAACACGATGTTTCTCCCCTCCTCTATGAAGCAAAACGGTCTTTTGTATGCCGCGTTCGGTACTCAGGTCGCAAGATGTCATATTTCCTTCAAGAAAAATCTTGAGCGCACAGTACTGCTTTCTGAAAATCTGTTTCACGAGCTGATGATTCCGCACCGAAGCCAGGCGAATATCATCATTCACGAGAATACGGTCTTTATCGGCCCATTAATCGGGATTTTCACGGCCGGATTTACTAAGTCCCTTTCTCAGCCATTCAAAGAACGCTCTCTCTTTTTTTCAAAGCTGCTCACCTTGAACCTTCAGTCTGGCGGGTATTGCTTTGTCTTTGGCGCCCATCAAATCCAGTGGGAACACGGCACGATTGAAGCGTATCTTTACAGAGAAAACGGCTGGGAAAAGAAAACCGTCCCGCTCCCGAATGTTGTGTATGACCGCTTGCCGAACCGTAAAATAGAAGATTCTGCACTCTTACAGGAAACAAAACAGCGGCTGATAAATGAATATCAAATTCCATGGTTTAATCCCGGGTTTTTTAACAAATGGGAGATTCATCAGCTTTTGGAAAAAGACAACCGGACGGCACCCTTCTTACCGCAATCCATCCTTCATCCGTCCGTTGAAAGCATTGACACACTCTGTAAGTCATTTGAGACCGTCTATATCAAGCCGGCTAACGGCGCGCTCGGCACTGGGATTTACCAGCTGACCCAATCGGAGAAAGGACTGACCGTCAAACATACAAATGAAGAAAAATCCTTTACTTCTATTGAGTATCCGGATTCATCAGCCTTTTTAGCTGCGTTTGAAAAAGAACACGATGCCGCTTCTTTTCTTGTTCAGCAAGGCATTGATCTTATCGAATTTCAGGGACGTCCTGCCGATTTTCGCGTGCATACAAATAAGAACGCAAGCGGAAAATGGGACGTAACCGCAATTGCCGTAAAGATTTCCGGCAAAAACAGCATAACGACCCACCTCTCAAATGGAGGAACAGTGAAAACATTAGCGGAACTCTATGACGATCCTAAGGAAAGGGCCGATATGATCAGAAAGCTTTCAGTCGCCGCACTAACTGTCAGCCGTGTACTCAATGAACATATTGAAGGCTTCATCGGCGAAATCGGCTTTGACCTCGGAATCGATCAGGCCGGAAAGGTATGGATGTTTGAGGCTAATTCACGACCGGGCCGCAGTATTTTTTCGCATCCGAACTTAACCTCTGTTGATTCTCTGACAAAGCGGAGAAACTTCGAATATGCGTCTTATCTCTCGGAGCAGGCCATCGTAGCGCCTGAAAAACTTTGGCCGTAATCCGGCGCCGCCCGGCAAACATCCGGGCACTATTTTTTTGACAATTTTGGACAAGGTCAACATGCGGAAATGAATTCCTATCCTATGAACTTTCATCAGAATAAGATACAATGTAACTAATTCGGTTCCGATCCATGTCAATTGAAATCAATTAAGGAGCGTGACACTTCATGATTTCTCACTTTAGCTGGAAGCCTTTGTTCCAAAAAGAAAAGCTGCCCGGGTGGAGAATTTCGTTTTTTCATAAAGGGACACATTATGAAGGGATTTACCATAAGACAGGAGATATTGAGTGGGGAAGGCAATTTCCCGCCCATGACGACGAGCCTTCTATTAAAAGCGAGATTCATGAGCTGATGCTCTTTCACATTTATGATTAACTGATAACTGCTTAGCCTGAAAATGGCTAAGCTTTTTTTATTCCTCTCACAACATTTACCATTCAAATGGCTGCATCAAACTTTGCAAATTTAACATAATACATAGTACAGTCAGCAGCCATTGGGCACAGCCGAGAAGGCAGTGACTCCCCGGATTCACGGCTGGTGCAACTCCAGCAAGCCCAACCATACTATATATAAAAGGAGATATTAACAATGCCAAACCAATCTGGAAGTAACTCTTCAAACCAACTACTTGTACCTGGCGCAGCTCAGGCAATCGATCAAATGAAATTCGAAATCGCTTCAGAATTCGGTGTGAACCTTGGTGCTGAAACAACTTCTCGCGCTAATGGATCTGTCGGAGGAGAAATCACTAAACGTTTAGTTTCTTTCGCTCAACAACAAATGGGCGGCGGCGTACAATAACTTAATTCAATATAATGGCTGACAGAAGGCACGGGCTCCCGTGCCTTCTTTTGATGCTGTCACTCTTTTTTCCTATTCCACATATCCTAGGAGAAAAGGGAGGGGAAAATAGTGTCTATGATGGCGTTTGTCAATTGGGAGCTTGTACAGTTTGTAAGTATATCGATGGTTCATGAATATGTTTCCCACCGTTCTATCAATTTGTACAGGTATTCTTTTCCGCGCTGTTCAAAATGATTGCCTTCATTTTATAATAAGACGAGGGGGTTTTTGGATGAGAATAGCTTTATTTGGCGCGACTGGCCGAGTCGGACAGGCATTTCTTAAAGAAGCAGGCGCAAACAAGCGATATGATATTTACGCGCTGGCCAGAGAACAAAAGAACGTGCCTCACTTGCCTCCGGAACGGATCAGCACAGGAAATGCCCGGAATCGAGATGACGTACAACATGTGATCACTGGCTCAGACATGGTGATCAGCTGTCTCGGTACAGATGGAGATGACACGCTCTCTGTGTCGATGAAACATGTCATTGACATAATGGAGGAAGAAAACATGAAGCGGCTGATTACTGTCGGCACAGCCGGAATTCTCAAATCCCGGCAACATCCGCAAAAATTTCGGTTTGAGACCAATGAGTCAAAACGAAAATTGACCCGGGCGGCTGAGGAGCATGCCAAAGTCTTCACAATGCTCGAGGCTTCTGGGTTAGACTGGACCGCCATTTGTCCCACTTATCTTCCGGACGGTGAAGCAACCGGTGTTTACCGCTTTGAAAAAGACTTTTTGCCAGAGGGCGGATCAAAAATCACAGTCGGCGATACGGCGCATTTTCTCTATCAACAGCTTGAAGCGCGTGACTTCATCCGAGTTCGTGTCGGGCTTGCTTATTAATGTGTACATAATAATAAGCGGCATACGGAAATCCGTATGCCGCTCATGTTATGCAATTGAATTTTGTTTTCCTTTTTGCAGCTCATACATTTGATAATATTGGCCTTTTTGCTCCATCAGCTCTTCATGGCTGCCTTTTTCGATGATGCTGCCTTTCTCCATCACAAGAATGGTGTCAGCGTTTCTAATCGTGGAAAGACGATGGGCAATGACAAATGTGGTACGCCCTTGTTTGACAACATCTAAGGCGTTTTGGATGACCGCTTCTGTTTCGGTGTCAATATTGGCGGTGGCTTCATCTAAAATCAGGATAGCCGGATCAAAAGCGAGCGCTCTCGCAAACGAAATGAGCTGCCGCTCTCCTGAAGATAACGTGCTTCCTTTTTCAATAACAGGTTCTTCCACGCCTTTTGGCAGATTCTTTAGCAGGTTTTCGGCCCCGACTTGGCGGAGAGCTTCAGTGATCCTTTCTGCCGAAATTCTCTCATCCTCCATACTTACATTTGAGCCGATTGTTCCCGAAAAAAGGAACGGGTCTTGCAGAACAATGCCCATATGGGTTCTGAGCTCATGCCTCGACATTTCGTATATGCTTTTCCCGTCAAGCAGCACATCCCCTTTTTGGGCGTCGTAAAAACGGAACAGGATGTTCAAAATCGAGCTCTTGCCTGAGCCTGTGTGGCCGACGAGGGCGATGGTTTCTCCTTTTTTCGCTTTAAACGAGATATTTTTCAGCACGTCTTCCCCTTCATTGTAAGCAAAAGATACATCCCGAAATTCGACCTGACCTGATGCGCGATCTTTTGCCGGAACCCCCTGTGCTTCCGTTTCATTTTCTGCCAATAGCTCAAACACTCTTCCCGCCGATACCCTCGCCAGTTCAAGCTTTGAAAACTGGTTGACGATACCGGTAATCGGCTGAAATAGCCGGTTTAAATAATCCACAAAGGCATACAGCACACCGATTGAGATAATCCCAGCCGCATTCAGACTGGCGCTGCCGAAATGCCAGATCAAGCCGACAAACGCCAAGTTGCGGATGACATTCACCAAGTTATGGGATAAGAGAGAGTTTAGATTCAGCATTTTGTTTTGATAATGAAAGTGTGATTCATTAAGCTGCTCAAATTCTCTCATCGTTTCCTTCTGGTGGCGGAAAGCCTGAATAATGGGCATTCCTTGAATGGATTCATTCATTTTTGCATTGATGTCGCTGTTAATGGAGCGGATCTGATGATTATAGTCCGACGCATATTTGCGATAAATAACAGACCAGATCAATATGATCGGCACGATTGCGAGGCATAGAATCGCAAGCTTTATATCAAGCAAAAACAGCGCCGTAAAAATGCCTATCATGTAAATCGCGCTTGTAACAAAAGTAGAAAGAACCGTGACATATAAATCCCTGATCGCTTCGGTATCATTGGTCACCCGCGCAACCACTTTACCGGCTGGCAGGTTGTCAAAGTATCGGACCGGAAGCGTTTGAAGGTGAGAAAACACATCCTGCCTCATTTTTTGAATAATGCGGTTGGCGCTCATTTGGAGCAAATAGTGCTGTCCGTATTGAAAAAACACAGAAAAGACAAGCAGCCCCAAATAGAGAAAAATCAAGAACAGCAGCCCATGAATCTCCGGCTGGTAAAACTTAAAAATCTCCTGTTTTGTAAGCTTTTCAGCAGGATACGCCCGGCTTTCTCCCCCTTTTGAGATGGTCAGTTTTCCGTCAGATACTTTTCTGTCCCCGTCAAAACTGACCGCTTGACCGACAAAATAATAAGACGTTCCAACCTGATAGATATGCGCCTCGTTATCCGGGGCGCCGGGAGAATCATACCGATCCTCCCTCACGTATGATTTGCCTTGAAATGATACCGCATTTTTTTCTCCTGCTGACACTTCATACCAAGTTTTTTCGATGCCAAGTATATGGTCGTCTATCATCTTTTTTCCGATAAAGGGTCCTGTCAGCTCGGCGCCCACAGCGACCATAAGCAAAAGAACCGCGGATATCAGCAGCTTCTTATAAATAAGCGCATATTTCCATAATGTTTTTCCTGTCTTCACGCAACAGTCCCTCCTTCTTCATTAGAGGACAGCTGCTGTCGCTCATATTGTTCACGATACCATCCATTGTTCTCGAGCAGTTCCTGATGGGTTCCTCTTTCAGATATACGCCCGCCGTCCATGACAAGAATCAGGTCTGCGTGCTCAACTGCGGATAAGCGGTGGGACGTAATAAATGTGGTCTTCCCTTGGCGGTTTTTTCTGATATTGCGAATAATCGCCGCCTCAGTTTTCGCATCGACGGCTGAAAGCGAATCATCTAAAATCAAAATATCCGGATTTCCCATTAATGCCCTCGCAATCGAAATCCGCTGCTTTTGCCCGCCTGAGAGAGCGACACCCTTTTCGCCCACCATTGTGTTTAGCCCGGCCGGCAGCATTTCCAGATCTTTTTCAAAATGCGCCTCCCGAATTACCCGCTTCACCTCTTCATCTGAGGCATCAGGATTTCCGTACAATAGATTTTCCTTAACCGTTCGCGAAAATAACAAGTGATCCTGCGGGACATAACCGATCCAACTGCGCAGACGGTCCAGCGGAATGTCCTGAATCGAGACGCCTGATAATGTAATGTCTCCATCTCCGGCGGGGTATTGGCGTAAGAGCTGCTTGATGATGGTTGTTTTTCCGCTTCCCGTTTTTCCGACGATCCCGACCGTCTGCCCTTTACCCACTGTGAAAGAGACATCGCACAGGTTGCCTTGGGATGAACTGGGGTACGTAAAGCTGACGCGGCTGAAAACCATTTCGCCCGGCTCTTCAACTGCGGCAGGAAGCGTCGGTTCCACAACTTCAGGCTCGTAGGATAAGGTTTCATTGACGCGATCTAAAGACGCATTTCCGCGCTGCATCACATTAATCAATTCACCAATGGCAAACATCGGCCAAATCATCATGCCAAGATATACGTTAAAGGAAACAAGCTCGCCAAGTGTCAGCTGATTTTGAAAGACGAGATAGGCGCCGTAACCAAGTCCGATAAGGTAACTCATACCGACGAGAAGCTTGACAGTAGGCTCGAACAGCGAATCAATAAAGGCCACCCTCATATTTTTTGCGTACACGTCAGCCGTCATGTCGTTAAAGCGGCGGACATCATTCGTTTCCTGCACATAAGCCCTGATCACCCGGACGCCGGAAACAGATTCTAGCACCCTGTCATTCAGAGCGCCGAATGAATCTTGAGCCTCAGTAAACCGCGCATGAATTTTGCTTCCGTACAAGCTGATAGCCAACGCCATAAAAGGAAGCGGAATAATCGCAGCAAATGTCAGCTTCCAGCTGATCAATATACCCATCGTCAAAAAGATCGTCAGCATATACATCGTAGAATCAGCCAACGTCAAAATTCCGAAACCTGTCGTTAAACTGACCGCTTTCAGATCATTTGTTCCGCGTGCCATTAAATCTCCTGTCCTGTATTTCTCATAAAACGGCGGAGACATGTTCAGCAAGTGCCCCATCAGCTTAGAACGGAGAATTTTTTCCATTATGTTCGCCCCGCCGAACAGCTGATACATCCAATAATAGGACATAACATACACAACAGCCGTCAAGCCGAGAAAAAGTCCGATGTAAAACACCATGCCGCTGACGGTAAACAAACCGGATTTCATATCATCTATCGCGTTTCCGAGAAGCTTGGGCGGAAACATCTCCAGCACATTGACGGCCAATAAAAGCACAATTGCAATAGTATAACGCAGCCAGTAGGCTTTAAAAAACCATCCCAGCTTTTTTAATACAGAAAACATACATCTCCATCTCCTTCACTTCGTCAGCCGCCTTCAAGTTTATCCCGGCCATTTTTCTTATTCTTCATCATGCATTCTTCTTTTGTATTCACATCCACCACACCCGTCTTTCTTTAGATTTAGAATCATTTTGCATATAAAAAAGAGGCATAAAGCGTAAGCTCCATGCCTCTTTTTGCCGATTATCAACAGGCGCAGTCCGCTTTGGTGCGCGACTGAACCACTTAAACAGACGTCAGGTTACAGAATAAGGGAGGTTCGGGCTCGTCACGCATATATGAAATTGAACGATGTTAACGTTATTTATCCTTAGCATGACAATACCTCCGTTCCGATTTTAGATTCTTTTTCATATTATAAACAAAACCTTTATTTGTCAATTACTACTTTAAGAAAAATGGTTAGCGGTTTCATATTTCGGGTATTGTATTGTAATCCATCTTTTGAAAGGGTGAGGATCATGTTTCATGCCGATCGAATCATTGTTGCATTTGACGGAAGTGACAATAGCAAGAAAGCGCTTCAAAAAGCCATTGACCTTTCAAAAACTCTGCACGCACGGATAACTGTCGCACATTCTCATGACAGAAAAGAAAATCAGACGATCATCGACCCGCCTAGACCGGCAGCAGGCGCAAGCTATATCGGCGGAGGAATGACGAGTGTTCCCGACCCGCTTATGTCAGAAGGTGTCCAGCCGCAGCCGATGATCTATGAAGATCAAACGGAAGAAGTCGTTGCTGAAGCCAGAATGCTTTTGAATGACAACCAAATTGACGGAGACATTGATATATTAGAAGGCGATCCCGCGAGTTCAATTATCGAGCACGCAGCAGATATATCAGCCGATCTGATCGTCATGGGAAGCCGTGACCAAAACAGGCTGAAAAAACTGTTATTCGGAAGTGTCAGCGAAAAGCTGTCAGCGAAATCCGATATTCCGGTTCTGATTGTAAAGTGAGCACGCAGCAGTGCTCACTTTTTTAAATTCACAATTGTAAAAAAACAGTGTTTATCCGCTTTTTCTGCTATAATACTTTCGTGCCAAAAAGCACAAAAGCATTAAAGATCATTAATGGGGTGTTTTTTTGAATTCACAAAAACGGCTGACGTTTCCGTTGGCTGCCGGACTATTTTTATTTATATTGGCGGTTATCATTTCCTGCCTGTTTATGTTCCATACAGAACCGCATATGCCCCTGTTTCTATGCATCCTTATTCTTTCGATTGCCGGCTTAACCATCGGCTTTTCGTGGAAGGACATTGAGGAAGGCATTGTGAACGGCATAAAAAACGGAGTACAGCCACTTATTGTCCTGTCATTGATCGGCATTTTGATCGGTGCGTGGATGTACAGCGGCGCTATACCGACTGTTACCGTTTATGCTTTGTCCTTTATTGAACCAAGTCAGCTTCTGTTGACCGCATTATTTTCATGCATGATTATCAGCACACTGGTCGGATCAAGCCTGACAACAGTGAGCACGATCGGCGTAGCCTTGATAGGAGTAGCAAGCGCTGCCGGCGTTCCGCTTGAATGGACCGCCGGGGCAGTGATTTGCGGCGCCTGCTTCGGAGATAAAATGTCACCTATGTCAGATACGACCAACTTCGCTGCCGGCATTGGAGAAATTTCGATTTTCAAACACATTCGCCATATGACGGGGACGACAATCCCCGCTTTGCTTATTACGATCGTGCTGTTTTATGTAATGGGGTTATCTGTTTCGGCAAATGCCGCTTCAACAGCTAATATCGAGAAAATGATCTCAGTGATAAAAGAGGCGGCAAACGTTACTCCTTGGGCGCTGTTATCTCCGCTGCTTGTCATCCTGCTAGCAGGTAAGCGGGTATCCGTGATTCCCGTTCTGGCTGCCGGGATTGTTTCCTCCGGTATACTGACTGCCCTTTTCATTCCTGACAGCGGTGTCCAAGCATTTATCTCAGCGCTGCAAAACGGAACTGTTTATGAGACGGACAATCAGGCTGTTTCAAACATCATCAACCGGGGCGGGCTTCAGTCGATGATGGGCTCAGTCTCTCTCATTATGATCGCTTTTGCACTCGGAGGAATAATGGAGAAAATCGGTCTGATTTCAGCCTTATTGGAGGGTGTCATGAAAGGCATTCACACAAAAGGACGCCTGATTTTGGCAACCGTTTGCTCAAGCATCGGAGTGAACTTAGCAACAGGTGAACAGTACTTGTCGATTTTAATACCCGGCCAGTCATATAAACACTTATATGACAAACAAAATATTGAACGAAAGTATCTGTCACGCTCGCTTGAAGACGGCGGCACCTTAATTAATCCGTTAATCCCTTGGGGCGTAAGCGGGGCATTTATGGCCAGCGCACTCGGCGTTCCTGTCATCGATTATTTGCCGTATGTTTTCTTCCTCTATATTTCTCCGATCATATCGGTCATTCTTGGATTTGCAAAAAAATAAACAAAACAGCACCGCTCTTTTGCAGCGGTGCTGTTTTGTTTATGATGACGAGATGCCGATCGCCTGCTGAATGCTTTCTTGAAATGCCGCCTGCAGCTGCTTCGTCAGCGGTCCCGGAACTCCGCTGCCAACCGCTTCCCCGTCAAGCGTCACAACCGGAATTACCTCTGACGTTGTAGAAGAAATAAAAATTTCCTCTGCTTGTCTAAGTTCTTCCTCGGTGACAGGCTTTTCTTCCAGCTTCCATCCGTTTTTTCGTATGAGTTCCAAAATGTTCATGCGGGTGATGCCATTTAAAATCAACTGGTTGGCCGGGTGTGTCCGGACTACCCCGTCTTTCACCGCATACACATTGGAGGATGTTCCTTCCGTTACAATTCCGTCTCTGATCAGCACAGCTTCATAAGCACCCGTTTCATAGGCCTTTTGCTTAATCATCACATTATACAGTAAATTCAGACTTTTGATATCGCATCTCAGCCAGCGGAGGTCTTTATCAGTAATCGCTGACACGCCGTGCGCCTGCTCATTTTCCGGTTTTTTCACTGGAAACGTGTACGCAGTTGTTTGCGGAGCCAACCCGGCTTCATATTGATGCTTTCTCGGCGCCACGCCTCTTGTTGTCTGAATGTATACCCCGCCGCTCTCGACACCGTTTTCTTGGACAAGCTTTTCCAGCTTCCATTCAAGATCCTCAATGCTAAACGGCAGATCGATTCCGATTTCAGCGGCGCTTCTAAAAAATCGTTCAGCATGCTCGCGTAATCCATATAAAACACCCTCGTAAACTCTGATGACTTCATAAATACCATCGCCAAATTGATAACCGCGGTCTTCAATATCAACAACGGCCTCATCCCGTTTCAATAAGTGTCCATTCACTAACACCTTCATACAAACCCTCCCAAGTTTCGTGATATCCTGTTTTTCTCAAGCTGTCATTGTCAACTATTCTACCATACCGAACAAGCTGAAAAACAGAAAGAATTAGAGATATAGAAAGCGCAGGCAGAAGAGATTATTTTTTCCTTAAAAACTGATATTTCGACAATTTTTCTATGTTCTTTCCAGTTTTATTCCTGTATACTTTATGTCGGAGTACATAGGTTGTAATCATATGGCAGTGTATCTTGCAATAAAACTGCCACCAATACAGCGGTATGTAGAAATCTATGCCACTGGAGAGATTAATATGCGCCAGACGAAAGGAGACACTTCTCCTTCTGTTTTTTCACTTGTTTTTAAATTTACAAGCTTAGCAGTTTTGTGTGTGCTGCTGTTGTTAATCGTCTTTTTGGGTTACTCAGGGTCACACGCAAAAGGTAAACAAATCACGGTCACAACCAACAGCCAGCTTCGTGACGAAAATCCGAGCCTCAAGCTCAAAAGAAACTCCCCGGATCTGCTGATTAAACATTTACAGACCGAGCAGAGCCCTGATGAAAAAACGGTCTATCTGACGTTTGATGACGGCCCGTCAGCTTCTACAAACCGCTTGCTGGATGTATTAAAAAGCGCTGATGTGAAAGCTACCTTTTTCATGCTCGGACCGCAAATGAATACATTTAAGCAGGCTGTGGAAAGATCAAAGAATGAAGGACACTCACTCGGCCTGCACGGCGTCACGCATGACAACAAACGATTCTATCAGACGCCGGTATCGCCTCTGAAAGAAATGCAGCAGGCGCGTGATACGCTGAAAGACATCACGGGGGTCAAAACAGACCTTGTCAGAACCCCTTACGGCAGCAAGCCGTCACTTACCGACACCCAGATCAAACATCTGGAAAAAGGCGGTTTTGTGTACTGGGACTGGACGATTGACAGCATGGATTGGAAATACCGCGGACCGAAATTTGTCCCGGAGGTCATCAATCAGCTTGAATATATGGAAAACAGCCATTCAAGCCGCCCACATGTCATTCTCATGCACGACCTTCCGTCCACCGTTCAATCACTGCCGGTTTTAATTAAACAACTGAAGGATAAGGGATATTCCTTTGATGTGCTGAAGGATACAATGATTCCTGTCCATGAATAAAAAATGAGGCGCCTTCGAAAGGCCGCCTCATTTTTTATCGGATAATTCTTTGGCAAACTCGCCTATTTTTCTATGAATCACAAGATCAAACAAGTCATCACAGTAAGTCGGTTCTAGGTTAATGAGAATCTGCTTCATTCCTGGAATCCGGCTTGCTTCCTCAGGCACAAACCTGGCAGGCGCCACTTCAAGTGATGTCCCGATCACCAAAAGCAGATCAGCTTGACCTAATTTTTCATAAAGGGTATCAAAATGCTGCACGATGTCGCCGAAAAGGACGACGTCTGTTTTTAAGACCGTGCTGCAAATTTCGCTGTCCGTTTTTACCGCCGTACATTGGGGCACGTCATGCTTTAGCAAATGAGAAAGATCGTAACTCGCGCCGCACGCTGGGCAGGCCGCTGTCTGGATCGATCCGTGCAATTCGTATACGTGTCTGCTTCCCGCTTTCTTATGAAGGCCGTCGATATTCTGCGTGAAAATATCGACTTGCTTCCCCTCTTTTTCCAGCTCTGCTAAATAGACATGCCCCTCATTCGGCTCAAAGCGGCCGCTCATTTTCATTTGAAACAGCTCTTTGAATTTAGGCCAGAACAGGCGGGGATGGCGTTCAAAGTAATCGCGGCTCATCGCTTCCATCCTGGATGAATCTTCAGTCCAAATACCGCCCGCTGAGCGGAAATCCGGAATACCCGATTCCGTGCTCATGCCGGCTCCCGTCAGCACGACAATACGTTTGGCTTTGTCCACTATATCTTGATAATCCTTCAAAGCTTCACCGCCCTTTTCGATTATTTTACCATAAAAAAAACTCCGTCCGAAAGCGGCAGCTAAAGGACGGAGTACAACGGGCTATGCCCGCTCCTTCTCCCTATCGGTCCGATTCGTCTGAAACGGATCATTATGGTTTTTCTGTTTCACCAGTACGGTTTGGCCCGGGTACGCGAACTCTACACCCTCCGCTGCCAAAATGTCTATAATACGGTAATTGATATCTTCTCTGACATCAAGGTTCTCAGCCCATGCTGTGGTTTTTGTATAAAAATTAAAGAATAGGTTGTAATAGCTGTCAGCAAACATGTCAAAGTTGACCATAATGGTGTCGTCATGCACGCCTTCATGCTCGATCAGCATTTTTCTGAGCGTTTTAATGCAGCGGTCCATTTTCTCAACAGGCGTGGCGTATGACACATGAAGCGAGAATGTAATCTGGCGTTTGTTCATTTTTGTCCAGTTCGTGATGGCTTCCATCGACAGCGTGGAGTTCGGGACGGTAACAACAGCTTCTTGTGCCGTTCTGAATCTCGTGCTTCGGAATGTGATATCCTCCACCGTTCCCGTCACGCTCGGTGTTTGAACCCAGTCGCCAATGGTAAACGGCTTTTCCGTGATAATAATGATTCCGCCGAAGAAGTTGCTGATGGTATCCTTGGCCGCAAGCGCAAATGCCAATCCGCCAAGCCCCAGCCCCGCTACAAAGCCGTTTACATCGTAATTAAATTCTTGCGCAATAACACTTACGCTGAGCGCAATAATGACAAATCGAAGCAGCTTCGATAAAAACGGGGCCAAAATATCGTCCATTTCAAGATCGAATCGCTGATTGACCTTATGGAATAAAAATGATGAGGCTGCTGTCAAATTACAAAGACCCCAAGACAACAGCGCCACAATAAACGAACGGTACACTTTGCTGATAAGCGGCATCTGCCCATCAAAGAACGGGGAATACCGAATGGCCAAAAAAAGACCGAGGGCGACAAAAAACCACCTGGCAGGTTTATCAAAGGCAACGATCACCTGTTTAAATATTTCTGTTTTCGGCTTGTTTGTTAAATTAAAAATCAGATTGAATAAATACTTCGTAAATATCTTTCTGAGTATGAGAAAAATCAGCAAAATGCCTACGCTGATTCCTATTTGTATCGTTTTATCAAGTGTAAAGTATTGTTGTAGATTTTCCGGCATGACGGTCGCTCCTTTATCCCAATCGAAAATTAATTATACTAAATCATTCGGCAAAAATCTCTTTTAATGTCTCAATAGACGCATAAAAACCCCGGCACAGAGCCGGGGCATAGTATCTTTCATCATATTTCAGCCAGATTCAATAGGGACAACACGTACTACTTCCTTTTCGTTTGTGTCTGATCCAGGAGAGTTGCTTTTTGCATTTCAGCATCCGTTTCGGCCTTAATTCTTTCCTCCACTCTGATTCTCCCTTTACCCATGATCTCGCCTCCTTTTTTGCTATTATAAAATAACAGAATTTTTTGTAAACAAGTCGAAAGCACTATTTTTTTGGCGAACGCTGTCATACCGGTATACCGTGCTGTTTATTTTTCTTTTTTAAGATATACGCCCGAATCAGCCCGGCCTATTCTTTTTTCTCAAAAAAATTCACCACTTGGTATCGCGGTGCATATATGAATTTTGATACAATAACAGAAATGTCCATATGAGGAGCTGACACGCTTGTACACCATCGCCCATCGCGGAGCATCCGGTTACGCGCCGGAAAATACATTTGCCGCCTTCGACTTAGCTGCGGAACTGAAATCGGATATGATTGAGCTTGATGTGCAGCTCACCAAAGACCGGCACATTGTGGTGATACATGATGACAGGGTTGACCGGACGACGAACGGCACTGGCTATGTAAAAGATTATACGCTGAAAGAACTGCAAACACTTGATGCAGGGAGCTGGTTCGGCCCCGCCTTTCAAGGAGAAAAAATTCCGACACTTGAAGCCGTACTCAAGCGCTATCATCAGAAAGTCGGTCTGCTGATTGAATTGAAAGGCCCTCCTTCTCAAGTCGGACTTGAAAAAGAAGTGGGAAAGCTGTTAAGCACGTTTTCTTTCTCCATTTATAATATCGTTCAATCCTTTAACATCCGATCCATTCAGACGTTCCGCGATCTCTATCCTTCTATCCCGACAGCCGTCATTGCAAGACCGAGTTTCGGGCGATTGACGAGAAATCAATTGAATGTCTATCAATCATGCGCGGATTATGCCAATATAAAATATACTCGGCTGAACCGTCTGCTTATATCTTCCGTCCATAAACGCGGCTTAAAAGTGTTTGCCTGGACAATAAGAGATCAAAAAACAGCCGACAAACTGCAAAGCATGGCTGTTGACGGCATCGTGACGGATTATCCTGATTTCACTTTAAAGGATGACAAACATGAAACAATATAGTGCTGTTTTTATCGGAGGCGCTGTAGGGTCCTGCCTCCGATATGGATTATCTGCATGGTTACATACAAATACGTTTCCCCTTGCAACTTGGCTTGAAAATATATCCGGAAGCTTTCTGCTCGGGCTGCTCACCGGGTTTTTTACAGTCCGGACTAAACGGCCTCTTCTGTCCGCTTTTTTAGGCACCGGCTTTTGCGGCGGGTTTACCACAATGTCGACGTTTTCTAAAGAATCGGTTATGATGCTGCAAACAGCCCCGGCAGCAGCCGCTGCATATATGGCTGCCTCACTTTTAGCAGGGATCGGCCTCGCGCTTGCCGGTGTTTTGTGCGGACGGCGAATAGCGGGCGGACAGCAAAGGAAGGAGATTGATCCGTCATGACAATTGCCGGGATATGTATTGCTGGGGGAATCGGATCTGTGCTCCGCTTTTGGCTCGGACAGAGGATTTCAGCCAAAAGGAACAGCTTCAGCATTCCCATCGGTATTTTGACGATCAATATACTCGGAGCTTTCGGTCTCGGGCTGTTTACCGCACTTAACATCACCAATCCGTCCGTAAGCACCATCATCGGCACCGGATTTTTCGGCGCGTTTACCACTTTTTCCACTTTCAGTGTGGAATCCGTTCAGCTGCTGCTCGAAAAGCGCGTAAAGGAAAGCCTGTTATACACCGCGATAACGCTATGCGGCTGCTTGGTTGCATTTTGGTGCGGAATAGCGCTGTTATCTTGAATTTACAATAAAAATGAGGGAACTTCATTGATTGGAAGTTCCCTTTCTTATTCCGTTAAAGCTCCTTTATCTTGAAAAGATGACTGGCAGAAATCTGCTTAATGAATACGGTCATAGACCGGCACTATCAGCCATTACAGAACGATTGATCGTTCTATTTAGATAATATTTCACACAGCCTAACAAAAAAACCTTGAGCTTATTTTTCGCTCAAGGTTGCATTATTCAGCATAACCGGTTCGGGAATCGGCAGCTTGTGATGTGCCGCGCGTTCAGGGGTTTGGCTGACGTGTTCTTGTATGTCAATTTGCTTAATGTGCCGTCCGTCCATCTCTAGGACCTGTATCGTATACTGTCCGATTTGAATGGATTCTCCCGCTCCGATGTCAATGTTTTCTTTCAGAATCAGTCCGCCGATTGTGTCCACTTCTTCTTCTTGAATAGCTGCGCTCAAAAGCTCATTCACCTGATCTATGCGAACCTTTCCGTCCATCACATAATGGCGGTCGGACAGCTTCTGAATCAGCGGCTGCTCATCTTCGTCAAATTCGTCTCTGATTTCACCGACAATTTCTTCAAGAATATCCTCTGTCGTCACGATTCCCGAGGTTCCTCCGTATTCATCCGACAGAATCGCCAAATGAATGCGTTCCCGCTGCATTTTAATCAGCAGATCATGTATGGGGATCGTTTCAATGACTTCAATTACCGGGCGCACATACGAGCGTATCGAGAGCTTCTCCCTTTCCTTATCGCTCATAAACAGCAAGTCGGAAAACAAGTGCTTCGTGTTGACCATGCCGATGACGCTGTCTTTGTCACCGTCAGTTACGGGCCAGCGGGTGTATTTTTCTTTCAGCATGATTTGAAGCGTCTCATTCATCGTCATATCGGTTGAAACAGCGGCCATTTCTTTCCGCGGAATCATGATTTCTTTCGCTATTCGGTTATCGAATTCAAAAATCTTATTTACATATTTATATTCAGACGGATTAATTTCTCCGTTTTTCAAGCTTTCGGACAGCAGCATTCTGAGCTCTTCCTCAGAGTGAGAACTGTCGTGTTCCGACGCGGGCTTCAAACCAAACATTCCGGTCAAAAGCCTCGCAGATCCGTTGAGGACCCAAATAAAAGGATACATAAGCAAATAGAAAAAACGTAATGGACCTGCGATCAATAATGTCAGCTGTTCTGCTTTTTGAATAGCAACCGTTTTAGGGGCAAGCTCGCCTACAACGACATGCAGGAATGTAATCAAGCCGTATGCGGCCGCAAATGACAAAGCATGGGTAAGCGACGCCGGCAGACTGAATGCCTCAAACACCGGATGTAAAAGGCGTTCAAAAGCAGGTTCCCCCAGCACACCGAGTCCGATTGATGTCAAGGTGATGCCAAGCTGGGATGCGGATAAGTATTCATCCAGATCCGTAATAATACGTTTTGCGAGTATTGCCCGTTTGTTTCCTTCTGTTATAAGCTGATCAATTCTGGATCTCCTTACTTTAACAATCGCAAACTCACTTGCGACAAAAAATGCGGTTAAAGCAATGAGCACGCCAATTAAAATCAGACTGTCAATATCGTCCATTTAACCCCGTCCTTACGATAGGACAGGGAGTCACCTCCTGATAAAATCAAATTTTCTTAAGGTTGATGCGCTTGATGTATTGATGACTATGCAGAGGGCCCCATCATACCACCTCCAAGTCAATATGTTTAATAAATTGTATATTTTATTGTACCATAAATCATTCCAAAACAGAGTTTTAAATATTTTGATTTTTTGCTTCCCGAGTATAAAGGGCTTCTCTTTTAGCATGCGGCTAATGCTGTAATAGTTGCTCTATTTCTAAGCACAGTTGTTCGATCCCCTCTTCTATAGGAAGACGCTTCTGGTAAAAAGTATCGTACATATAAATGTTGTTCCAGCAGCCGCCCGTACAGGTCCTTTGCCTTTATAGAATCCGGCGGAGCTTGGCCTCGCTCGCTCAATTTCTAAGAACAATAAACTTGTGCAAATCCCCTTACATATATTAAACTATTCTCATAACTATAACGTGATGGTTGGGGAGGGATTTAGATGGGGCTGAGACTTATCGCATCAGTGAACTAGCGGCGCTTGCCGGAGTAACGAAACGAACAGTTGATTATTATACAAATCTCGGTCTGCTTACGCCGGCCAGATCCTGTTCGAATTACCGTTATTATGATGAAAACGCACTCAAACGTCTTATGTTTATTGTAGATTGCAAGCAGCAGCGATTGGCCCTGTCCGATATTAAAGATCGCCTGGAGAATCAGTTTCCCTCTTCAACTTTGAAAGATGATGAAATTGGTATTCTGACCTCAGAAATTGATCATATGAATCAAAACATCTCCGGAATCTTGCATCGGTTTGAAAGGTTGCAGCCTGAGGAACGCGATAAGCTGAAAAGCAAGCTCGCTCCCGAAAAGCTGACCGTGCTTCAATCATTTTTGCTGCTGTTAAGTTAAAACATTATTTTACTTACAGGAGGTGTTACCTTCATTCTCATTTAAGAGTGAAGGTTCTAATTGGATATTGTTAATTTGATTTTAGTCGCCGTTTTAATCGCGCTGACGGCATTTTTCGTAGCATCTGAGTTTGCCATTATCAGGATCAGAGGCTCACGGATTGATCAGTTGATCGCGGAAGGAAATAAATCAGCCATTGCCGCAAAAAAAGTGACCACGCACCTTGATGAATATTTATCAGCGTGCCAGCTGGGAATTACATTGACTTCGATTGGATTAGGGGTTTTAGGCGAATCGACGATTGAAAGGCTTCTTCACCCGCTTTTCGTACAGATGAACATGCCAGGTTCACTGTCTCACATCATCTCATTTATCCTTGCCTACGCCATCATTACTTTCCTGCACGTCGTTGTGGGAGAATTGGCGCCTAAGACGGTCGCAATTCAGAAAGCTGAAGCAGTGTCCATGCTGTTTGCCAAACCGCTGATTTGGTTCTACCGCATTATGTTCCCATTTATTTGGGTGCTGAACAACTCAGCACGATTATTGACGAAAGCTTTCGGCTTGGAGACCGTTTCTGAAAATGAACTGGCTCACTCCGAAGAAGAATTGCGGATTATCTTATCCGAAAGCTATAAAAGCGGAGAAATCAACCAATCAGAATTTAAATACGTGAATAAGATATTTGAATTTGATGACAGGCTTGCGAAAGAAATTATGATTCCAAGAACCGAAATTGTCAGCCTGCCGCACGATATTACGATCGCTGACATGATGGAAATCATTCAAATTGAAAAGTATACCCGGTACCCCGTTGAAGAAGGCGATAAAGATAATATTATCGGTGTCGTCAATATTAAAGAGGTGCTGACAGCCTGCATCAGCGGTGAGTATTCAGTTGAGTCAACAATCACCGACTTTGTGAATCCGATCATTCACGTCATTGAGTCTGCACCAATCCAAGATTTACTCGTCAAAATGCAAAAAGACAGAGTGCATATGGCTATTCTGTCAGACGAATACGGCGGAACAGCGGGACTTGTGACAGTTGAAGATATCATTGAAGAAATCGTCGGAGAAATCCGCGACGAATTCGATATTGATGAAATTAACGAAATCCGCAAGCTTGGAGACGGACATTATATGCTTGACGGGAAAGTGCTGATCGACCAAGTAAACGACCTTCTCGGCATTCATTTAGAAAACGAAGAAGTCGATACAATCGGAGGCTGGTTCCTGACCCAGAAATATGATGTTGAAAAGGACGATTCCATCATAGAAGAAGGCTGCGAATTTATTATTAATGAAATTGACGGCCACCATGTTGCTTATATTGAAGTGAAAAAGCTTCAGCACGAAGAGCTGTTAGAAGCGGCTGAACAGAAAGAAGCATAAAACAAAAAGACACCTTTTTAAAAGGTGTCTTTTTTAATTCAGTATTTTTACAAACATTCCTGCCAAAGACTCGGAATAACAATTGGAAACCTGAACCTGTTTTTTGATAAAATGCGATATTTCGCTACATGATTTACGGTTAAGATCATCATTTGCCGAATCGATTTCCTCTTACATTTAACTATAAAATGACTAGCTCCTCGAATACCATGTCGTATAAAAATTTTCATAGTCATTTTTGGCTGTAAAGGCCCGAATCCGCTGACAAGCATAAACTACAATCATTTCCAATTTACAACTATTACTAATAAAACATAATAAAAGGGGATTCTAACAGATAGTAGGTGAGAATTTATTGAAAAACATTGGCTTTTCAGTAAGCATATTCTGCGCATTTCCTACTCAATGCATTAGCAGAATGAGTGAACGAATGCTCTGTTAAGAAATGAACCAAATATTTAGTGAATGACTCTCAACCTTAATATTGCCCTGATTGCTCCGCGGTGATATCCACGGGCAAATAATACCCTTAGCTGCATGGGTAGCCTGCCCTTTATCTTTGCGATCTATAACAAGAACATCAGCACCCATTTTTGCTAACTGATATGCTGCCGATGCACCAAGAATCCCTGCGCCGACTACTATGACTTTTTTCATCCCCAGTACCCTTTCCTAAATTGCATTTATAAACTTCTCATATATTATAACTAAGTGCAGAAAAGTATAAACAATACGCAATTTGTTCAGGGTTTTCTATTACTTTAGGACATTGAGAAGTGACATTTACAATTGTGCAGGCATACACATTCAAAGTCCCATCATCCCGGATCAATAACAGCATATGCACCTTTCAATTGCTCCCCCATACTTTGGGACTTGAGTTTAAAGCTATTCTTTAAAGCTGCTCCAGTTTCTTTTCAAGCTCTTTAATGCTGTTGTTCAAAGCATCCGTCATTGCGGCAAGCTTTTCTTTAGAAGAATAATGGGCAAAATCCTCCTGGCGAAGCGGCTTACCGATGATCAGCTTCATTTTTCCTTTTTTGAAAAGTGCCTTTCCGCTTGACGGTCCTTTGTAGGCCGCGGGAACTAGCGGCGCTTTTCCCAATTGCGCGATGGTGACGGCTCCTCTTTTCAGCGGAACATCCTCAGACGTTCTCGTTCCGCTTGGGAAGATTCCGACGATTTCGCCTTCCTTCAGCAGCTTAATCGGTGTTTTGATGCTGCTCGGCCCTGGATTTTCCCGGTCGACCGGAAACGCGTTAATGCTTTTCAAAAAAGAACCGATCCATTTATTTTGAAAAAGCTCTTTTTTCGCCATGTAATGTATTTGGTAAGGAAGAACTCCGACTCCAAGTGTGATGACGTCTACCCAGCCGGAGTGTGTACACGCAATGACGAATCCTGAATCGGCCGGAAGGTTTTCTTTGTTATAGACTTTCACCCCTCCGCGCAGAGAAAGAATGACTTTTAGAGCATTTGCACAAAACTTATACATATCGCACTTCCTTTGTTGTTGTTATCAAATGATTCTATCTGTTATCTATTATAACAACATTTTTTATTACCTGGTACTAATAATTATCATTTCCTCTTTTCATGGCGCTAAAAAGCTGAGGCGGCGGCCTCAGCTTTTTTCTTACACTTCTTCTTTTGTCGGCGGTGCCATAAATTCAGGGCCGACCGGTTCTGATATCGTTTCCTGCAAAATATGATTGATATCTTTTTTGTCCTCAGAGGTCAATTCCCAGCCTGTAATATCTGAGACGGCTTCCACTTGTTCAGGTTTTCTGGCGCCCCACAAGGCAATACCTGTCCCGGGCTGGTCTAAAATCCATCTTACAGCAAGATGAATAACCGATTTCCTGTAACGTGAGTATGCCAATTCATCGAGTTTTTTAACAGCGCCGATGTATTCTTTAAAACGCGGCTGCTGAAATTTAGGGTCCTGTTTTCGAAGGTCATCACCTTCAAATGTGTAATCCTCCGTCATTTTTCCGGTTAAAAGCCCGCGGCATAAGCTTCCGTACAAAAGCGCAGTCAGTCCCTTTTCCCTCGCATATGGGAGAACATCCTCTTCGGCCTCCCTTTCAAACAGGTTATACGGAGGCTGAATGGCGTGAATCGGCGCCACGGCCCGAAAGGTATCCATTTGCTCCACTGAGAAGTTACTGACGCCGATCGCTCTGATCTTCCCTGCGTCATACAGCTCCTTCATGGCTTCGGCAGTCTCTTCAATCGGGACGAGAGGGTCCGGCCAGTGAACTTGATAAAGATCTATATAATCTGTTTTTAATCTTTTTAAAGAATTCTCGATTTCCTCAATGATTCTGGCACGGGTTGCATGGCGATACAGCTGGTTATGCTTCCAATCAAGCGCCGTTTTGGTCGCAAGCACGACTTGATTTCTTGCGCCATATTGCTCAATCGCCTTTCCGACAATTTCTTCTGATTGCCCGAACCCGTATGCGGGAGCCGTATCTATGAATGTAATCCCCTTTTCAAAGGCGGCGTGGATTGTTTTGATTGCGTTTTCTTCATCGGTTCCGCCCCACATGGTGCCTCCGATGGCCCACGTGCCCAATCCGATTCTTGAGGCTTCAATTTCAGTGTTAGAGATATTGATATGTTCCATTATTCCACTCCTTACCCTTTTTCTGACCTTTTCCCATTGACAAAAATGTAAAACATGTGTCAGCCCTATCTTTCAGAGCAATTTTTAGGTACTATATAGTAATGGTGTTTGATTAGGTGAAAATGGAAATAAGCCGTTTGCATGTAAAGTGCAACTTTAAACCTTTCTTATGCGTGTATAACATAGAGGGGAGAAAAGGCAGTGACGATCGATGAAATATACCAAATGTACATGAATGATGTTTACAGGTTCCTGCTCTCCATGACGAAAGACAAGCATCTCGCGGAGGATCTTTTGCAGGAAACTTTTATGCGGGCATACATACACATCCACTCCTACGACCACAGCAAAGTAAAGCCATGGCTTTTTCAAGTGGCCCGAAATGCGTTTATTGATTATGTCAGAAAACATAAAAAGGAAGTGACCATTTCTGATGACTTAATCGGGAGCCTTTTTCAAACGGCTGTTCAAAGCCCGGCTCATCAGGTTGAAATCAAGGAAGTGCTGACTGGATATATGTCCGAGCTTCCCGACAATTATCGGGAGGCCTTAACGCTATATTATTTAAAGGAATTAAATTACAAAGAAGCATCCCATATTATGAATATTTCAGAGGCTAATTTTAAAAGTGTTTTATTTCGTGCCAGACAGCGGCTGAAGACACTTTATAATAGAGGTGTTAATGATGAATGAAGAATTTAAAAAGCGTTTTGAACAATATAAAAATGGAGAGATGAGCGACCAGGAAATGATCGCATTTGAAGAAGAGCTTGAGAAACTTGAAGTGTATCAAGAACTCATTGAGAGTGAAATGCAAGACGAGTCCCAATGGGACGCCACGATCAGCCCGGAGAAACAAAAAGCGATTCTGTCATATGGAAAACGAAAATCCTATTTGCGCATTTCTGTCTTGGCTGTCATTTCAACATTAATTATCTTGCCGCTTTGCACGCTGGGAAGCTACCTCTATTATGGGCTGGGAGGAAAACAAAGCACCGGAAATGAATTCATGGAAACGGCGGCTGTTACCGTAGCGCTTACGATGCCTAACGTCCTTGTTGATACGTCCGGGTTAAAAAGCCAGGTCAAACTGTTCGGAATGAATACAGAATTTCCGCTGCAAAAGCAGATCGGAACGAAAACAGTAGCGGTGGGAAATGAAAGAATTGAAATGTTTTATGATAAAGTCAAAGCACCCTCCGTCAATTACTATGATTTAGAAGCCAATCAATCAAGCCATTATTTTACCCACCCTTCCGGCTTAAAGGAAAAAACGACTTCTAAAGCACAGGAAACACTGAAAAAATTGCCTGAAGGAACGGTTTCTGAAGTATATCTCTCGTATGACCGCGCGTATCCTTCAAATGAAATCTATGAAAAATTCAGCGGTTATGATGTAAGGTTCCTCTGGAATGCGATTGAGACGGAAAAAAATCTGAAAGACACCCCTTATGCAGAGCCGCTAGGATTTCCCGGGAAAGATTCCAAGGTGCTTCCTACATTTGAATCACAGGGTGAATCGGATCGCGAACAATTTATCAATGCGCTCGAATATATGTCCAAGCATAAAAACTGGGTGCACGTCATTTCTAAACGTAAAGATATGAATCTGGATAACAGAGTTGATTATGTCGAACAACATGGCGTAAATGTTTACGGTTCTGTCGTGACGGGGCCGACAAAGGAAATTGAACGTCTGCTTAAAAACAAATCAGTGAAAGCAGCAAAAATCGGCGAGGTGGAACTATGGAACTGGTAAGAATATTTAAAGAGCATAATGTGTTTGGCTGGATTTCTGTCGGGACAGCTGTTCTGTCTCTGCTCATGCTGAACTTGGCCATTATCAGCAACGTCACTTTTTATTCCTATCAAATGCTGCCGTTCGCCATGGCCGCCGTCCCTTTCGGCATTGCCGAGCTGATCATTAAAAAAGGCCGCACAGGCCCGGGCCTGCTCGGTGTTGTCCTGAATCTTTTTGTTATTATCTGTGTATATACAATTGTAGCTGTCGATACGAATTTACAGTTTGGTTTTTAAAAGACGCCCCGAGAGGCGTCTTTTTTTATTCTTAATAATTCGCGGCATGAATCTCAACAGCAAAATACATGGCACGAAACTTGCATGTTAAATACGTGAAATGATTTAAGGCTTAGGAGGCAATCATGTATGCTTGATTCCACACAAAAATAAAAACGCTTACATTCATTTGTTTCTGATCGATTTGTTTATTATTTAAAACATTATGAGGTGAAATATCGTGTCAACCCAAAACAAAGTAAACGCCGAAACAGAAGAAAAAGAAAGCTTAAATTTGTTCCTTTCAACACAAACCGTGATAAGGGAAGCGTTAAGAAAATTAGGCTACTCCAATGATGTATATGAATTAATGAAGGAACCCATTCGAATGCTGACCGTACGGATACCTGTCAAAATGGACAATGGCAGCGTTAACGTATTTACCGGTTATCGTTCTCAACATAATGATGCAGTAGGCCCAACGAAAGGCGGCGTACGCTTCCATCCTGAAGTGACGGAAGAAGAGGTCAAGGCATTATCCATTTGGATGAGCTTGAAATGCGGAATTACAAATCTTCCTTATGGAGGCGGAAAAGGCGGGATTATTTGTGATCCGAGGAACATGTCTTTTGGTGAATTAGAGCGGTTAAGCCGCGGATATGTACGGGCGATCAGCCAAATTGTGGGTCCTACAAAGGATATTCCCGCTCCTGATGTGTATACGAATTCTCAAATCATGGCGTGGATGATGGATGAATACAGCCGCCTGCGCGAATTTGATTCTCCGGGTTTTATAACGGGAAAACCCCTTGTTTTAGGAGGCTCCCAAGGACGCGAAACGGCAACTGCGCAGGGCGTTACGATATGCATTGAAGAAGCTGTGAAGAAAAAAGGCATTGACTTACAAAACGCACGCATCATCATTCAAGGCTTTGGAAATGCGGGAAGCTTTCTCGCCAAATTCATGCATGATGCCGGAGCCAAAGTAATCGGCATTTCGGACGCACATGGCGCGCTGTATGACCCGAATGGACTTGATATTGATTACCTACTTGATAGACGGGACAGCTTTGGCACAGTAACCAATTTATTCACAGATGTCATTTCGAATCAAGAATTATTGGAAAAGGATTGTGATATTCTGGTGCCTGCCGCCATTTCCAATCAAATTACCGCCAAGAATGCACATGACATTAAAGCGGCGATTGTCGTAGAAGCAGCAAATGGCCCTACTACATTGGATGCGACGAAAATCTTGAATGAAAAAGGAGTGCTGCTTGTCCCAGATATCCTTGCAAGTGCAGGAGGGGTTACCGTTTCTTACTTTGAATGGGTTCAAAACAATCAAGGCTATTACTGGTCAGCGGAAGAAATTGCCGAAAAGCTGCGCAAAGTCATGGTCGACTCCTTTGAAAACATATACCAAACTTCCATAACACATAAAGTCGATATGCGGTTAGCCGCATATATGACGGGGATCAGAAAGTCTGCTGAGGCTGCCCGTTTCCGCGGCTGGGTATAACTGCAAAAATGATTGGCGCTTAAAACGCAAAAATACGCCATATTATTTTGCACTTTTTATACAGATCCAGATTCCTATATCAAAAAAAATCTATCATTTTATTTTCTATGTCATAAAGTTACAAAAAATATTTTACATTTTTACAATATTGGTACACAACTTGCATGATAAGAAGAGTGAAAAATTTTCAACCAACATTAGGAGGTCTCGTTATGGCAGTTTCATATTCGCACGAACCATTTACAAATTTCAAAGAAGAAAAGCAGCAAACATCATTTCAAAAATCATTGGATGATGTAAATACTCAGTTAGGCCAACATTATCCGCTGGTGATTAACGGGGAACGAGTTGAAACTGATGAAAAAATCGTCTCCATTAATCCTGCTAATAAAGAAGAAGTGATCGGCAGCGTGTCAATGGCCGACAAAGATCTTGCTGAAAAAGCGATGCAAGCTGCATTACAGGCATTTGAAACGTGGAAAAAGCAGAAACCGGAACACCGGGCAAATGTTTTATTCAAAGCGGCGGCAATCATCCGCAGAAGAAAGCATGAGTTTTCCGGCTATCTGGTAAAAGAAGCCGGGAAACCTTGGAATGAAGCAGATGCCGACACGGCAGAAGCGATAGATTTCTTAGAGTATTACGCCCGCCAGGTGCTGAAGTTAAAAGACGGAGCCGACGTAAAAAGCCGCGCAGGCGAATACAATCAATATCACTACATACCGCTTGGCGTAGGCATTATCATTTCACCATTTAACTTCCCTCTTGCGATTATGGCCGGTACGGCAGCCGCTGCCATTGTAACGGGGAATACGATCTTATTAAAACCGGCAGATGCAACGCCTGTCGTCGCAGCAAAATTTGTCGAAGTAATGGAAGAAGCAGGCTTGCCAAACGGCGTTCTTAATTTCATTCCGGGGAATGGCTCAGAAATCGGCGATTATTTAGTTGAACATCCGAAAACCCGATTTGTTTCGTTTACTGGTTCCCGGGCTGTGGGCTGCCGTATTTATGAGCGGGCATCTAAAGTACAGCCGACGCAGAAATGGCTAAAACGCGTTATCGCTGAAATGGGCGGAAAAGATACCGTTCTTGTAGATAAGGACGCTGATCTTGATGCTGCGGCGTCTGCGATTGTGTATTCGGCATTCGGCTTTTCCGGACAAAAGTGTTCAGCCGGTTCACGCGCGGTCATTCATCAAGACGTCTATGACGCTGTTGTTGAAAAAGCAGCGGCATTGGCAAGAACACTGACAGTGGGAAATCCCGAAGATCCCAATACGTATATGGGGCCGGTGATACACCAAGCGTCTTACGATAAAGTCATGAGTTATATTGAAATCGGCAAGACAGAAGGCCGTCTTTTGACCGGAGGAGAAGGCGATGATTCAAAAGGCTACTTTATTCAGCCTACTATCTTTGCGGATGTGGATGAAAATGCCCGCCTGATGCAGGAAGAAATTTTTGGGCCTGTTGTGGCGCTTTGTAAGGCCCGCGATTTTGATCATATGCTGGAAGTCGCCAACAACACGGAATATGGGCTGACAGGAGCCCTTTTATCGAATAACCGCGAGCATATTGAACGCGCCCGTGAAGACTTTCATGTTGGAAATTTATATTTTAACCGCGGCTGTACAGGAGCGATTGTCGGCTATCAGCCGTTTGGCGGCTTTAATATGTCAGGTACGGATTCCAAAGCAGGAGGTCCGGATTATTTAGTTCTGCATATGCAGGCAAAGACAACATCAGAAGCATATTAAACCTATAATGTAAAACCATCCGGCAAAATAGTACGATGGGATTCTATCGTACTATTTTGTTATAACGTATACTATTTAAAGATGGAGGTACTTCTATGTATGAGAAAATAAGCCAAATGAAAATGCCGGAAAGAATCGAGGCATTGACTAAAGCTCTCATCAATATTAAAAGCATAAACGGAACGGTCGGAGAAGCTGATGCAGCCGATTTTATAAAAGAGGTGCTAACAGGTTTTCCATATTTTAAGCAGCATCCTGATCAAGTGTGGGAACAGCCTATTCCAAGTGATCCATACGGCCGTAAAAATGTTTTTGCATTACTGAAAGGCATCAAAGACAGCCAGAAAACGGTCATTTATCATGCTCATATTGATACTGTTGGAATTGAAGATTTTGGCCCGCTAAAAGACGATGCATTAGATCCAGATAAATTGGCTGAATATTTTGCTTCTTATTCGTTTCATCAAGAGGTTCAAAAAGATGCCCAATCAGGTGAGTGGATGTTCGGAAGAGGATCTGTCGATATGCAAAGCGGTATTGCCGTTCATCTGGCAAACGTTTTATACTTCTCAGAACATCTGGACGAGCTTCCGGGAAATATATTATTTATGGCAAATCCGGACGAGGAAAGCCAGCATGCCGGCATTCTGTCAGCTATTCCTGAGCTGAATCGGTTACAAAAGGAATATCACTTTACCTATTTATCTGCCATTAATACTGACTTTATTACACCTTTATATGACAACGATTCAACAAGATACATCTACACAGGAGCCGCTGGCAAATTACTTCCCTGTTTTTATATTTACGGGCGTGAAGTGCACGTAGGAGATACATTAGCAGGCATTGACCCCAACCTCATTGCTTCTGAACTGACAAGAAGAATCCACAATAACATCAATTTAGCGGAGAACATTGACGGCGAACTCATTTTACCTCCCTCTTGTTTATACCAGCGTGACAATAAAGAGGCTTATAATGTCCAAACAGCTGTGAGCAGTTATTTATATTTCAACTATTTTCTCTATGAAAAAACTGCGAAAGAAGTGATGGATCAGTTACTTCACATTTCTCTCGTAGCCTGCGAACATGTAGAAGAAAAATTATCAGATTATTATGAAGAATTTTTAAAACGCACCAACTTGCCTAAAAAAGATTTGTCCTGGCATATCCAAGTCGTCAGTCTGGAAGAGTACATGGAGGAACTACGCGCGAAAGGAATAGACCCTGACTTAAGCATCAAAGAAACCTTCAAGAAGTATGAACATCTGGAGCTGCGCATGAGATGCTTTAAGGTTGTAGAGGAATTGCAAAAGCTGGACCCTGAACAGAGTGCCAAAGTCATTGTATTCTATGCTCCTCCCTATTTGCCTCATAACTATTTGAAAGAGGAAAACAACAATGACCGGCAATTACTTAGTGTCATAAAAGAAGCAGTGGAAAAAGTCGCTGTTTCCACCGGAGAAACATTTGCCTTTAAAAAATTTTTCCCTTACTTAGCAGACGGAAGCTTTCTCTCTCTGCATGAAACAGATTCAGAAATTGCATCCTTTACTAAGAATTTTCCCGGATGGGATATTATCGGTTCCATTCCGTTCGAAGACATACGACAGCTAAACATTCCCTCTATTAATATGGGAGTGTACGGCAAGGACGGTCATAAATGGACGGAAAGAGTATACAAGCCTTATACATTTCATGTCCTTCCGGCTCTCATTCAGCAAACGACTGTTCACCTGCTGGAAAGCGATCAATTGACCACAGATAGAAAAAAGCAAAATGGTTCAGAACATAAAACCTACACGTACTCATGCGATCACGATAACGGTTGTGTGTATTAAGGAGGAATCTGTATGGCTGAAAACCATAATAAAAATGAATTACAACGCAGCATGAAAGGCCGTCATCTTTTTATGATTGCATTAGGCGGCGTTATTGGCACCGGGTTATTTTTAGGCTCGGGATTTACCATCAGCCAGGCTGGACCCGCCGGCGCGATTCTTGCTTATATCTTGGGCGGTTTTTTAATGTATCTGGTGATGCTGTGTCTTGGAGAACTGGCAGTTGCGATGCCCATAGCAGGTTCCTTTCAGGCCTATGCCACAAAATTCTTGGGCCCGGCAACCGGGTTTATGATCGGATGGCTTTATTGGTTCAGCTGGTCTAATACAGTGGGATTGGAGTTTACATCTGCGGGGATTTTAATGCAAAGATGGTTTCCGTCTGTTCCGATTTGGGTGTGGTGCCTGGTTTTCGGGGTGATTATCTTTTCGATTAATGCCTTATCCGTCCGAAGTTTTGCTGAAATGGAGTTCTGGTTTTCAAGCATTAAAGTAACCGCCATTGTTTTATTTATTATTATTGGAGGAGCTGCGGTATTTGGCTTTATTGATTTCCAAGGAGATCAGCAAGCGCCATTTTTATCTCATTTTTCAACTGATAAAGGCTTGTTCCCCAATGGCGTACTGGCGGTTATGTTTACATTAGTGATGGTTAACTTTTCTTTTCAGGGAACAGAGCTTGTCGGGATTGCGGCGGGTGAAAGCGAAAGCCCGGAGAAAACACTACCCCGCTCCATTCGGAATGTCATCTGGAGAACATTGTTTTTCTTTGTACTGGCCATGTTTGTATTAGTTGCCATTCTTCCTTATGAAACAGCCGGCGTTATCGAAAGCCCGTTTGTGGCGGTATTAGACCGAATTGGTATCCCTTATGCGGGAGATATCATGAATTTTGTCATTTTAACAGCAATCTTATCAGTAGCAAATTCCGGTTTATACGCGGCGTCGAGAATGATGTGGTCGCTGTCCAAAAGCAAAATGGGGCCAGCCTTCTTAACAAAGCTGTCCAAAAAAGGAGTGCCGCTATACGCTTTGATGGTGACGATTGCGATTTCAGGCTGCTCATTAATTACAAGTATCGTTGCGGCTGAAACAGTCTATTTATGGTTCATTTCAATTTCAGGGATGATTACAGTTGTGGCGTGGATGTCTATTTGCGCCTCGCAGTTTTTCTTTCGCAGACGTTTTCTTGCTGAAGGCGGAGATGTAAAAGACCTAAAATTTAAAACACCATTTTATCCGGTTGTTCCGATTCTCGGCTTTGGGTTATACGGGCTTATTTTAGTCAGTCTCATTTTTATCCCTGATCAGCGAATCGGTTTATATTGCGGAGTGCCATTTATTGTTTTCTGCTATCTGTACTATCATTTCCGTATCAAAAAACGGCTTGAACATCAAAATCAGGTTGTGGTAGAGAAGCAAACGGATCAGGTGCAATAGAGTAAAAGAAACATACAAAAGCCAGATCATTTTTCATGCTCTGGCTTTTATGTGTTATAGTGATTTCCTGAACAAGTAGCTTTCTATAGTAAACCCTGCTTTTTCTTGGTAAAATCGGTGCGCGTCAACCCGCTGAACGCCTGAAGATAGGCTGATCATGTCGTAGCCCGCCTCCTTCGCCCACTTGCACACATGTTCAAGAAGCTGTTTGCCATACCCTTTTGATCGGTTGTGTTCACTTGTGACAAGGTCCGCCACCTACACATATTCTCCTTGATGAAGAGGTACCCGCGGCAGCGCTCCGCATAGTGCAGTGATCGCGCCATGATCATATAAGGCAAACAGTGTGTATGATTCTTGTTTAATACAACGTTCAATCCTTTCTAAAAAGGTCGGCTCATCAATATGGGTCCTCAGCTCGTGCATCACCGGAAAAGCCTCTTTCCACTCTTCTTTTTTTGTCAGCCTTTTTATTTCTATCATTTTTTCATCCCCTCTCTTTCGTTACAATGATTATAATCAGGTCCTGGCTTTCTTTAAATAACCACTTCACAAAAAAATGACCAGTCCAGTTGAGGAGGAGCTTTCAAAATGGATATGACACCTTTTTTGGACAACAAAAGCAAGACTCCGCTATACAGGCAGCTTTATGATTATTTCAAACAAGAAATATCTCATGCCAGAATTACTAAAGGAATGAAGCTTCCTTCAAAACGGCGGAAGGCTTTATCCGCAGCTCGTGTACACGACACCCTCCCATCAGTTTCCGCTCGGCGCTATTATGACGATCACCAGAAGGCAGAAGCTGTTAGCATAGGCTAAAGAGGCGCAATCTTATATTGTTGAGGATGACATGACGAGGAGTTCCGTTATAGCGGACACCCAATCTCTTTACAAAGTGCCCGGGTGATTTATTTGGACACCTTTTCAAAATCACTTCTGCCCTCCCTGCGGATCAGCTACATGAGCACGGCATTACGTAAGCAAACAGTTCCAGCACACAGCCAATGGACCGTTTAGCGCAAGATAAAAAAACAGGCCAGCTGCCCGGCCTGTTTTTCTCTAAAAAATCCCGATTAAATTTAAAAAGACGATTATAATGGCAAGCGGCACGACGAAACGAAGCAGATAATACCAAACATAAAAGAAGCCTTTGCCGACATTTGAACCGTTTCTCATTTCAGCAAACAGCTCTTCTTTTGGTATTTTCAGCGGGATAAAAATAGACAGCAGCAGAGCGCCTAATGGCATCAGGATATTGCTGACGGTGAAATCAACCACGTCAAAAAACGTTTTATCAAATATTTGCACACCGCCCAGAACACCAAATGATAAGCACGACGGGATTCCGAATAAGAAAATCAGTAATCCGCTCGTCCAGGACAATTTTTTTCTCTTTGATTCATCACCCTTGCCGATTGTCGCCACTATAATCTCAACCATCGAAAAAGCGGAAGTCAAAGCCGCGAATAAAAACGCCATAAGAAAACCAATGAAAAACAGCGTTCCAAAAGGCAGCTGGTCAAACACCGCCGGAAGCACCGTAAACAACAAAGTCGGTCCTTCGTTCGGCTGCATGCCGAATGAAAAAACAGCCGGGAAAATAGCTAAGCCCGCAAGCAAAGTCACCACTATATTCATCAAAACGATTGAACCTGCAGAGCGGGGCAGATTTTGTGTTTTCGGCAAATAAGAGCTGTAGGTCACCATGACGGAGACCCCCAGTGTTAACGTAAAAAAGGCCTGTCCAAGTGCGAATAAAACAGACTCAGAAGTAAGGTCGCTGAAATGAGGCACAAGTAAAAACGAAATGCCCTCTATTGAGTTCTCAAGCGTCACAGAACGCAGAACGAGTAAAATAAACAGGATAAATAAAATCGGCATCATAATCGCACTTACCCGTTCGATCCCCTTTTGTACACCTCTCGCCACGACCATCACGGTAAGCGCCATAAAGATAAGCTGTGCTAAAAGCGTCTGCACGGGATTTTGGATAACGGATGCAAACAAAGAACCATACTGTGCCTGTGACAAACCTGATAACGAACCCAAAGCCGTCTTTAAGAGGTACAGTAGAATCCATCCGCCGATCACACTGTAAAACGATAAGACTAGGAAACAAGCCGCTACACCAACCCAGCCAGTGAGAAACCAAGCTGTGCGGGGCGCAGCTTTTTTGTATGCATCAATAGCATTCGTCTGGCTCCGCCGGCCAAATATAAATTCGCCGATTAAAAGCGGGCAGCCCAGGAGAACTGTAAACATCACGAAAATGAGAAAAAAAGCGCCTCCCCCATTTGTTCCCGCTACGTAAGGGAATTTCCAAATCGCGCCCAATCCGATCGCCGAACCCGCGGCGGCCATGACGAAACCTAATTTCGAAGCCCATTGAACTGGTTTTTGCTCAGACAAAAAATCACCCTTCCTTTTCACCCCATATTATCTCTTATTTTTTTGCACTTTTTAAGTCTATTTTTATATTTTCTATTGTTCAGAAAATATAAAAAGAAGCGGCTGCATAGGCCGCTTCCCGGTTTATCAAAGTTTTTGATTCAATTTGGAATGCTTTCTCGAATAAAGGAAGTAGATCACCAGACCGATTAAGAGCCAGATAAAGAAACGGACGATGGTCACCCAGCCTAGGTTAATAATTAAAAACAGGCAGAAAAGAATCGCCAAAATCGGAATAAACGGAACGCCTGGGCATCTAAAGGCTCTCGGAAGGTCTGGCTGTTTTTTTCGTAGGACGATGACAGCTACCGAAATCAGGACAAATGCTGACAGGGTACCGATATTCACCAGCTTCGCAAGCTCGTCTAACGGAACCAGCGCGCCGAGCAAAGCAGACAGTATGCCGAAAAACCAAGTCGCCACATAAGGTGTTTTATGCTTTGGATGGACCTTTGAAAGAGAACCCGGCACCAAACCGTCGCGTGACATGGCAAACATCACCCTTGTCTGGCCGTAAAGCATAACAAGCATAACAGTCGTCATCCCCAATACCGCTCCGATATCAATGATGCCCGCCACCCAGTTTTGGCCGGACATCTGAAGAACGAGGGATACGGGATGGTCAACACCTTTAAATTGAGCGAATGGCACAACTCCCGTCATGATGGCAGAAACGACCACGTACAAGATCGTACAGGCTAATAAAGAAAAAATAATTCCCTTTGGCAGATCCTTCGCGGGATTCTTGGTTTCCTCCGCTGCGGAAGAGACAGCGTCAAATCCAATGAAAGAAAAGAAAACGAGCGCCGCAGCACTGAATACTCCGCCAAATCCCTCCGGCAAATACGGCTGCCAGTTATCTGGTTTAACGTAGACTGCCGCTACTGCAATGAATAAAAGCACGACAAGAATTTTTAAAATAACCATAATGTTATTGACTCTTTTTGACTCCCGGATTCCTAAGTACAACAAGAACGTAATAGCCAGCACAATCACAAAGGCAGGAAGATTAAATATCGTGACGGTGCCTTTTACAGCACCCGGAGCAGCCGTTAAAACAGTTGGAAGATCAATGCCGAGACCTGATAAAAACGATTGGAAATAACCGGACCATCCGACAGAAACCGCACTCACGGCCAGCATGTATTCTAAAATTAAATCCCAGCCGATAATAAAGGCCATCAGCTCACCTAACGTCGCATAGGTAAATGTATATACAGAACCTGATACAGGAACAGATGAAGCAAATTCGGCATATGACAGGGCCGCGAATAAGCAGGCCAGCGCCGCGACAACAAATGAGATCGTAAGACCGGGACCCGCGGTGACGGCGCCTGTTCCTGTTAATACAAAGATTCCCGTGCCGATAATCGCTCCAATGCCAAGCAATGTTAAATCAAATGCCCCAAGTTCTCTTTTTAAAGACTTTTCACCGCCTGTGGCAGCTATCAAATCTTGAATGCTTTTCTTTCTAAATACGCTTCCCTTCATCCCCATCAACTCCTATAACTTATATTCTCTATAATTTGAATCTTCTGACAATAAAGGCGATATTGAGCTATCTCCTTATTTTCTACTATATTTGTTCGTTTGAACAATAATTCCTTTCTCCTACTCAATATTATATATAAAAATTTAAAAATGAAAACAGAATTTTTAAAATATTGTACAAAATATTTATTTTAAAATTTCCCAACAAAAAACCAGCTTTCTTAGAAAGCTGGTTTCACTGGTTTTCTACCTATATTAAGTTGAGACAAATCGGCCTCCATTAATATGAATCGTCTGCCCTGTCATATAAGAGGATTCATCCGAAGCCAACAGCACATAAGCCCCTGCATGCTCTGCCGGCTGGCCTGGTCTTTCCATCAGCGTATCCAATCCATGATTTTTCACCTTTTCTTCTGAAAATGTTGCCGGAATAAGCGGTGTCCAGATCGGCCCCGGAGCCACCGCATTCACCCTGATCCCTTTTTCAGCAAGAGACAGTGCCATGGAGCGGGTGAAAGAAACAATCCCTCCTTTTGTACATGAATAATCAATCAGTGATGTATCACCCTGATAAGCGGTGATGGAGGTTGTATTGATGATCGCGCTTCCCTTCCCCATGTGAGGCAGAGCCGCTTTAGTCATATGGAACATGGAAAACATGTTCGTGCGAAACGTTTGTTCAAGCTGTTCAGTCGAAATATCGAGAATATCGGTCTGCGGGTGCTGTTCAGCGGCATTATTCACCAAGATATCCAAGCCCCCGAAGTGCTTCGCTGTCTGCTCCACCGCTTTTTTACAATGCTCTTCATCTCCCACATCGCCCGGTATTAAAAGGCAATCTGCACCCGCCTGCTCAATCCGCTGCTTCGTTTCTTCAGCGTCAGCATGCTCTTCCAGATACAAAATGGCAATGTTGGCGCCTTCCTTTGCATATGCGATCGCTGCAGCTTTGCCGATTCCGCTGTCTCCCCCGGTAATAATAGCGGTCTTTCCTTTGAGTTTTCCGCTCCCTTTATAATCCGGATCTTCCGTTAAAGGCAAAGGCTCCATTTTTGACTCAATGCCGGGCTGCCTGTCCTGGTGCTGCGGCTTTTGGCCTTCTGTTTGTCTGTCCATAGGGTTCATACTAAAATCACTCCTGCACATAATGATAGTAAACGTTACCACCTTATGGGCGGGTTTAAACGGTATGAATGTGCTGCTTTTACTATACGGTGAGCGCTCCGGTATACTTTGCTGACGGACGGAAAATCATATTATTTTCCGACTGCTCAAGCACATGGGCGCACCAGCCTACCATACGGCTTGCCGAAAATGTCGGTGTAAACAATTCATCCTCGAAATGGATTGCTTTCATAACCGCCGCTGCATAAAATTCTACATTTGTATACAGCTTACGGCCTGGCTTATATATTTCTAATAAGCGGATTGCTTCAGCCTCCACATGCAGCGCAAGGTCAAGATCACGGTCATTGCCCGCGACTTCCTCCGCCTTTTGCCGCAGAGCCTCCGCCCGCGGATCTTTCGTTTTATACACTCTGTGGCCGAACCCCATCAGCCGCTCTCCCTTTTCAAGCTTCTCGGCCAAATATTTTTCCGCTTGTGATTTTTCCGCAATATCTTCCAGCATCTTTGTCACGGCAGAAGGCGCACCCCCGTGAAGCGGGCCTTTCATCGTACCCAGTGCCGATGTCACCGCAGATACTAAATCGGACTCTGTGGAAACAGTGACTCTTGCTGAAAAAGTAGACGCGTTCATGCCGTGTTCCATAGCGAGAATCATATAGGCTTCAAGCGCTTTCTTTTGAGATTCGGCGGGACGTTCGCCAGTCAGCATATAGTAGTAGTTTTCGACATGTCCGTACTGAGAAGAAGGCGCTATCGCTTTTTCTCCCTGAACCCATCTTTTCCTGTACGCAATGATGGAAGGCGTAATGGCTATAAGGCGAATCGCTTCCTCTGTTTTCGGAGGATATGTATAGGATGCTTCCCCCAATGCTGAAATGACTGTTCTCAGCACCGACATGTCGTCCATATTTTCAGGCAGTCTTTGAATGAGATATTGAATATGTTCAGGCAGCGGGCGTTCTGCGATCAGCTTTTCATTAAAATCAAGCAATTCGGCCGGCTGAGGAAGCGATCCAAAAAGGATGAGATAGGCCGCTTCTTCAAAGCTCGCATGAAGTGCGATTTCCTTTGCATCATGGCCTCTGTATATTAAGTGGCCTTTTTCTCCGTCTATATGGCTGATTGATGTTTCAACACATGTAATCCCTTTTAATCCGTGATATACCATTTCTATTCCCCCTCTTCTTCTTTCTGTTATTATAGTAAATATAATATTTAAAAAATAATGAATATTTTTAAGGAAATTAATTAAAATTATTAATCAGAGGAGATCATATATGGATTTTAAATGGCTACACACTTTTGTAACAGCTGCAAAATATGAAAACTTCAGAAAAACTGCCGAAACGCTTTTTTTATCTCAGCCTACCGTAACCGTGCATATTAAACTCTTGGAAGAGGAAATAAGCTGCAAGCTGTTCCAAAGAAAAGGGAGGAAAATCCAGCTGACTGAGGAAGGCAAAGCTTACTTGCCTTATGCTTTGAGACTGCTTGATGATTATGAAAAAAGCATGTCAGAACTTCACAGGGTCAGGCAAGGCTACTCACAAACCTTAAATCTCGCCGTCTCACCGCTGATCGCCGATACGGTCCTGCCATCTGTCATGAAGCGGTATACAATGATGAATACAGAAACGGAAATAACGGTGACAATCGCCGAATCAGCCGAAATTTCGCCATTGATTAAAGCAGGCGAAGCTGATATCGGGTTAAGCTGTTTAAAGGTGCAGTCTGCCTCCTTAACATGCCGCCCATTATATAAGGACCCGGTTGTGCTTGTCGCACCTCCTGATGCAGCTCAAGCTGCTTATACTTTCCAAGTGAAAGAACTGCTTAACCAATACTTATTGCTGACCCATAATCATCCCGATTATTGGGACGATTTGCTGCGCCAGATCAGAATCACATTTCCTTTTGTCAGAACCATGAAGGTGACACAAACCCACATTACGAAGCGTTTTATTAAAGAAGGACTTGGAGTCTCGTTTCTTCCGTTATCAACGGTCAAGCGGGAATTAACTGCAGGACGTATGATCGAGGTTCCGTGCGAATTCACAAAACTGCCTCATGCAGGGGCGTATGCGATTGCTCTTCATGAAAACGAAAAAGAAAAAAAGTTTTTGGATTTCTTATCACATTTTCATTTTTAGCTGTAACCAATCATCATGTCACCCGTCTAATGTAATAATAAAAAACCCGTTCAATGAACGGGTTTCAAAAGGCAATTAGAAACGTTTTGCGCCAAGATAACGAGGTTTCCAATAGCTGTTGTTCAGATCGCTTGTCTGCACGCCATCAGATCCTGCATGGATGAACTTGTTGTTTCCGATATACACACCCATGTGAGAAGGGCCTGCTTGATATGTTGTAAAGAAAACAAAGTCGCCGACAGACGGGCTTGATACGCTCTTCATAGAACTCCAGTATCCCGCAGTGCTTGTTCTGCCCACGTTTGTTTGTTTATTCAGCAAGTACCAGATAAATCCGCTGCAATCAAAACCAGAAGTAGTTGTTCCGCCCCATTTATACGGAGTGCCAGTGAGCGCTTTTGCATCAGATACAAGCTTGCTTACATTAAGTGACGTTGATGACACGTTGCTGCCTGATGATGTAGACGGTTTTGATGCAGAAACATTTGACGAGCTTTGGTTTGAACTTGAGCTTGAGCCCTTCACTTTAAGAACCTGGCCGACGCGGATTAAATCTGTTTTTAGGCCGTTTAATTTTTTCAATTCGTTAATTGTCATGCTGTATTTTTTCGAAATTTTCCAAAGACTGTCACCACTCACTACTTTATAAGTAGATGATGATGATGAACTGCTGCTTGAGCTTGTTGAGGACGATTTGCCGTTAACGGATAACGTTTGTCCTATGTAAATGATATCTGATTTTAATTTGTTTTCTGATTTAATGCTGTTGATAGATGTGCCATATTTCTTGGACAATCCCCATAATGTATCGCCTTTTTTCACTTTGACGCTTTGTGCAGACGCCGCTCCTGCAAACAAAGTTGACCCCAAAACTACTGCTGTTGTAGCTGTTATAATTTGCTTTTTCATGATTTCCTCCCTATATATACCTATCTCATTCATTGTCTTTTTGATCATTTATCTGTTTTCTATTATAAGGATAGATTCCCAATAGAAATAGACTTGACTTCCTGTGACAAATTTCTTACTAATTCGTTTTTAAAAAAAGTTTTTAAGGGTACAAAATATTTCAATTTCATTTCAAAAGTGACAAAAACTACGGCTGTTTGTCATGTTATTTTTCTTTCAATCTCTATATTTAGAAATATATCAAAAAGAAGGAAGAGATAAGGGAATTCGAAAACATCACATAACCTTCTAGTCAGTATGAGCAGTCCAAAAATTGTATCTTTTATGAAGAGAACTTCTCATTTGCCAGCATGTCAAAGCCTCTATCTGGCATTTTCGTTTTCTCCAATATTTTTCTCCTGCACTCACATCTTAATGAAAAAAACGAATGCTTTTCCCTGATATACGGAAAGATAAAAAAGTATCTCACCTTTACAATTTCTAACAATGATTTACCTGCTTTTTATACAAACGAAAGCCGTATTTAACAAAGTTTCGCTACCATAATACGTGCAGAACAATAACCAAAGGAGGCATTCGGACGATGAAATTTTTTCAAAATGTGAAAGCCAAGCTCCTGCCGCTTGCTGCTGTTTCAGTGCTGACAGCCGGAATTTTCACCGGTATTGAGTTTCAGCAGGCAGAAAAAGCGGACGCCAAAAAACAAGACAAGAACGAAATCAGAAATGTCATTGTGATGATTGGAGACGGTATGGGAACGCCATACATAAACGCCTACCGCTCTCTGAAGAATAACGGCAAGACCCCGAACGATATGAAACTCACCGAATTTGATCCTAACCTTACCGGCATGATGATGACTTACCCTGATGATCCGGATTACAATATTACAGATTCGGCGGCGGCAGGCACTGCTCTCTCAACCGGCGTCAAAACGTATAACAACGCGATCGGCGTAAACAAAAACAAAAAAAGAGTTAAATCCGTGCTTGAGGAAGCAAAAGAGCAAGGAAAATCGACCGGACTTGTCGCAACCTCTGAAATCAACCACGCCACCCCAGCAGCATACGGCGCACATAATGAATCAAGAAAAAATATGAATCAAATCGCAAATAGCTATTTTGATGATAAAATCAACGGAAAACAAAAAATCGACGTCTTGCTTGGCGGCGGAAAAACATATTTCAACCGCAAAGACAGAAACTTAACGGAAGAATTTAAGAAAACCGGTTATAGTTATGTAACGACAAAGCATGAATTAAAAAAAGATAAAAATAAACAGATCCTTGGATTATTCGCCGATGGAGGGCTTGCGAAAGCCTTAGACCGTGACAGCCAGACTCCGTCGCTTGAAGACATGACAAGTTCGGCTATTGACCGTCTTAATCAAAACAAAAAAGGATTTTTCTTAATGGTGGAAGGCAGCCAAATCGACTGGGCCGCACATGATAATGATGTTGTCGGAGCAATGAGTGAAGTGAAGGATTTTGAAAAAGCTTATAAAGCTGCGATTCAGTTCGCAAAAAAAGATAAGCACACCCTTGTCATCGCAACTGCTGACCATACGACCGGAGGTTTTACAATCGGCGCAAACAGCGAAAAAAATTGGCACGCCAAACCAATTTTAGCGGCGAAGCGGACTCCTGAATTTATGGCGAAGAAGATAGCCGAGGGAAAACCTGCTAAGGATGTGCTTTCCCGCTATACTGATCTTACATTTACCGCGGAGGAAATAAAAACTGTCGAAGCAGCCGCTCAAGCTGATCAGAACAAAGGCGCCTACAAAGCGATCATCAAGCTTTTCAACACCCGTTCTAACAGCGGCTGGACAAGTACTGACCACACCGGTGAAGAGGTTCCCGTCTATGCGTACGGACCAGGAAAAGAAAAATTCGCCGGGCTGATCAACAACACGGACCAGGCGAAAAAGATTTTTAAGATCTTAAAAACTGGAAAATAACATAAAAAAAGGATGCAGGCTGCCTGCATCCTTTTTTACTTTATAAATACCGCCGATGCACCCCTTTTCCGTCATAAGAGAACATCACCGGCTTATCCTCAAGAATCGATTCAATGTGAACGCTTCTGCCCCACAGCTGATACAAGTAGGGAAGGACCTTCTCCAAGTATTTCAAATCCAATTCGATTCCTTCGTACCAATGCTTAATATAAAGCTCATTGTTTTTCAAGTAATCTCCGTCATTGACAGTTAAATATGGAAATCCTCCGTTAACCCGCATGCTGACAAGCTGATCACGGACGGACTGCCATTCCTTATCAACAATTTTGTAATCTCTTCCCTGCTTTTGGAATAAGTACAGGTCCTCTCTCATGACTAAATCCTTCGTTAAGTAATTGCGGATAAACGATATATCCGATTCTATTTCTCTGACTTCAAACATTTTTTCCCGGCCCGAATTCGGCTTCACTCCAATTTTTTTCATCTCTTCGGTCGGGTTATTATACTTTTCTTCTATATTTTCAAAGATTTTCAACCCTAAATAATATGGGTTAATGCCCGTTTTGGACGGCTGGACAACGCCGGCGTTCAGCTTTGCGAATTCAATGGACTCATCAGAGGTTAAATCAAGCTCGCGGATGATTCTTTGATGCCAATAGGAAGCCCAGCCTTCATTCATAATTTTTGTCTCAAGCTGCGGCCAAAAGTAGAGCATTTCCTCCCTCATCATTGTCAAAATATCACGCTGCCACGGTTCAAGCTCACGCGAATGCTCTTCAATAAAGAGCAGGATATCCTTTTCAGGCTGGGGAGGAAAATGCTTTTTCACTTTTCTTTTCTCTTGTGTTTTCTTTTTTTCATCCAATCCCCAAAGATCATCGTACGGGGTGGCTGCCGCTCTCTCCTCTTCTTCCTCATCATCCATGCTCCACAACAGCTTCGGGCGCACAAGTGACGGATCTATATGCTCCTGAATCGCGAGAATAGCATCTAGAAAGGATTCTACTTCCTTTGTTCCGTGAACCCGTTCATAATATTTGATACGCTCAGCCGTTGCCGCCATGCTCTCAACCATGTCCCGCTTCGTATTTTGAAAACGGCAATTGTTTTTGAAAAAATCACAATGGGCTAACACATGAGCGACAATCAATTTATTTTGGATCAGCGCATTACTGTCCAGTAAAAAGGCGTAACATGGATCTGAATTGACGACCAGTTCATAAATTTTGCTTAATCCAAGGTCATAATGCAGCTTCATTTTGTGAAACTGCTTGCCGAAGCTCCAGTGGCTGAATCTTGTAGGCATGCCGTACGCTCCAAATGTATAAATAATTTCCGCTGGACAAATTTCATATCTCATCGGGTAGAAATCAAGGCCGAATCCCTTTGCAATTTCGGTAATTTCCTCAATTGCCCGCTGCAAATCCTTCTTTTCCTCCACGTTCAACCGAATCCCCCCTACTTGGACTTATCTATAATGTATGAGCCATCCTGTCAAAAGATGAAATGTGAAAAAGAACTTTCTTTAGGGGCTATCAAGAACTGGAAGGATAAATAAGGAAACACACTCAAGTGGTTTGCTAAATATCCGAGTGGGTAAAACACGCATATAACTTTTTCAAAAAGGAGCGATACCCATTGAATGTTGCTGACATGCTTAGTTCTTCTCTCAGTAAATTACCAAACCTAATCATCGCTTTACTCGTTTTACTCATCGGCTGGGCCATTGCCAAAGCCATCGAAAAAGGGGTTTACAAAGGGCTCCAAAAAACGAAAATGGATGACAAACTGTTTGCGGACAAAAAACCAGCCCGCTATTCATCAGAAAAAGTCATCAGCAAAGTCGTTTACTTTATCGCATTAATCATTGTATTCATTTTATTCTTTAACATTCTGCATCTGACTGCCGTCGCTTCGCCGTTTGTCAGCATGCTTTCTGCCATTGCTGCAGCGGTTCCGAGCGTGTTGAAGGCTGGATTGATTCTATTACTCGGCTGGGCAGTCGCTTCAGTGCTGAGCTATCTTGTGAAAAAACTCGGCACGAAAATGCATATCGCTGAAAAGCTGCGCCAGTGGAATTTGATTTCAGAAGGAAAAGATATACATCAGGCTGTCTACACGGCGTCACAAATTGTTTTTTATCTCGTTTTGCTGGTCTTTTTGCCTGGTGTCTTATCCGCGCTTCAAATCAGCGGCATATCAGGTCCGTTTACGGGAATGATGGAAAGCGTGCTTTCATTCCTGCCGAAATTATTCGCAGCGGCCCTTATCGTCTTAATCGGCTGGCTCATCGCGCGTATTGTTCGTGACATCATCACAAATTTCCTTGCCAGCATAGGCACAGAACGGATGGCTGCGCGTATGGGACTGTCTATTTACTTAAAAGACACAAGCCTTTCAGCTATCATCGGCACGATCGCGTATGTGCTCATTTTAATTCCGGTTGTCATTTCAGCTCTTGACCAGCTTGATATCGCGGGTATATCCGGGCCTGCCGTCGCTATGCTGAATAACGTACTGACCATGCTTCCTAATATCATTATCGCTATTGTCCTCATATTGGCCGGAATTTGGGTCGGAAAATGGGTGAATACGATGGTTGCGGGACTCCTGCACCGGACAGGCTTTAACTCATTATTAGGAAAAATGGGCCTCGGAACTCAGGAACCGGCGAAATTATCGCTCGCGCAAATCGTCGGCATGATTGCTCAAATTGTTGTCATTCTGCTGTTTACAGCCGAGGCGCTGCAAATTGTTCAGCTTCACTTCCTCGTGGTGATCGCAACAGGAATCATTGCCTATTTGCCGAATGTATTTGTCGCTGTCTTTATTCTCGCACTCGGCCTTTATGCCGGACAGCTTGTCAGCAAACTGCTGGCCAGCGTGATCAAAGGGCAGGAATTCAAATCATTGGCAGCGATCACGAAGTATACCATTATCGCCTTGTCGTTCTTTATGGCTCTTGACCAGCTCGGAGTGGCAGCTACAATAGTCAATTCAGCGTTTATTATTGTGCTGGGCGGGTTTGCTCTCGCATTCGGCTTATCGTTTGGACTTGGCGGAAAAGACTTCGCTGCTAACTATTTAGCAAAGATCGACCGCAAAATTCAAAACACCGAAATAAGTAAACAAAAGCGGCCGAATGAGTCTGGAAATCAAGAACCACCGAATCACTTATCCTAATCAAAAAGAGTGAGCTTATCGGCTCACTCTTTTTTTATGCCTGTTTTGGCTTAATTCCTTTTTTTTCATTTTATAATAGAATATGATAAGATAGAAGAAATCTCTTATTTCGAGGTCATATTATGAAATTAACAAATTATACAGACTACTCTTTACGGGTCTTGATTTTCTTGGCCACCCAACATACAGAAGATCTTTGCAATATAAAACAAATCGCAGAAACGTATTCAATTTCAAAAAACCACCTGATGAAAGTCATTTACCAGCTCGGCCAGCTTGGTTATGTGGAAACCATCCGCGGCCGGGGCGGCGGCATACGTTTAGGTATGGCACCTGAAGATATCAACATCGGAGAGGTAGTCCGAAAAACGGAAGATGACTTTAATATTGTCGAATGCTTTGATTCGGGTAAGAATCTTTGTATTATTTCTCCGGTTTGCGGTTTGAAGCATGTATTCAATGAAGCGCTTCTGGCATATCTCTCAGTGCTGGACAAGTACACACTGGGCGATTTAGTCAAAAACAAGCAGGACATCATGCGATTGTTAAAGTGAGTGAAGGAACGCGTTTCCTTCTTTTTTTATGTATTTTTTTCAAACATAACATAGGAAAATATAACCGATCTGTCAAAAAAGACGAAATGAAATGCTTATCCAGCCGATAATAAAAATAATGATTGTTTTTTCCTTAAAATTATCTTAAAAATAAATAAGGGACATTGTTTTAAGAAAAAAGCAAAATACTTTTCATGGGGGAAAAGGAGATTCATATGAAAAAGAAACTAGCGGCAGGGTTAACAGCATCCGCGATCGTAGGCACAACCATTGCTGTAACACCGGCAGAGGCACAAACCATTAAGGTAAAAAGCGGGGATTCTTTATGGAAACTTGCTCAAAACTACAATACAACCATTGACAAAATTAAGTCTGCAAATCATCTGAAGAGCACGGTGCTGTCGATCGGACAAACACTCGACATTCCAAACGGAAAATCAAGCTCATCTACCTCTTCATCATCAGCCAAAAGCGGAAATTCTGTGTACACAGTCAAAAACGGCGATTCGCTGTGGCTGATTGCAAGCGATTTTAAAATGTCTGTTCAGGAACTTAAAAAACTAAACGGGCTTAGCAGCGATCTCATTCGTGCAGGACAAAAATTAAAGGTTTCAGGAACCGTTTCCAATTCCAAATCAAGCACAAACAAATCGTCCCAGAGCAACAAAAAAACGTCAGCTTCAGGCACTTATACGGTTCAGCTCGGCGATTCACTTTGGAAAATCGCAAACAAAGTCAATATGTCCATCGGCGAATTAAAGGTTTTGAACAATTTAAAATCAGATACCATTTATGTGAAGCAAGTATTAAAAATAAAAGGAACGGCTTCTGATAAAACAAGTTCCAGCTCAAACAGTTCATCAAAGACGAAGCCGTCATCATCAACTAAATACATAGTCAAAAGCGGAGACTCTCTCTGGAAAATCGCCAATCAGCATAATGTCTCCGTTCAGCAAATCAGAAACAGCAACAATTTAAAATCAGATGTGCTTCAAGTCGGACAAGTATTGCAGCTTTCAGGCACATCATCGAATTCTTCAACTTCACCGTCGAAGAATACCGGTTCAGGGAAGACAACGGTTTATACTGTAAAAAGCGGCGACTCTCTCTGGGTGATCGCGCAAAAGTACAATGTGACCGCCCAGCAGATCCGCGATAAAAACAATCTGAAAACAGATGTGCTGCAAGTCGGCCAGAAATTAACGATTTCAGGCACGGCTTCCACTCCTTCTACATCTTCGCCTTCAACAAGCACAGGCTCAAGAAGCACGAAGATTAACCAAATGATTGCGGCTGCCAAACAACAATTAGGAGTGCCTTACCGCTGGGGCGGCACAACGCCTTCAGGTTTTGACTGCAGCGGCTTTATCTATTATGCACTAAATAAAGTCACTTCTGTCTCCAGGTTAACAGCGGCCGGTTATTGGAATGTCATGAAACCGGTCAGCCAGCCGGCAGTCGGCGACTTTGTCTTTTTCACAACGTATGCGGCGGGCCCTTCTCATGTCGGCATTTATCTCGGAAACGGCGAATTTATTAATGCCAACGATTCAGGCGTCGTCATCTCAAAGATGAGCAATTCCTATTGGAAACAGCGCTACCTCGGAGCAAAACGTTATTTATAAACGGTTCAAACTGTATGGCCTTAGGGCTGTACAGTTTTTTCATTGTCTTACAGCCGAAAGACGTTGATGCTGATCATATGCTTTGTCACCGGATGAAAATAGACCTCTGCATGAGCAGAAAATGTTTCTTTATTCCGGCTGACCGTCACACGAAAGACGTCTTTTGTCTGTTCATCATTAACCTCAGTTCGCCCCATATAAGCATAATCAGATAAAGAAGCGCCCTTATATTCATCCTGAAGCTTGCTCCAGGCGAGCTGCTCCCACTTCTGCACTGACTCATTCGGATTTGTTGAGTACCCTTTCGCAGCAATGGAAACGATCAAAAGGCCGCAAAAAAGAAGGGCAATGGTATACGGAAGTGATTTCATTTTCAAATTCTCCTGTGCCTAGATTTATGTCATGTCATAGGGTTTCCCAATTTCCATCCGGCATTCATGTAAAACGCATTGATTTTTATGTCTCCCTCATATTGCTACTCCGCTACTGACGCAAACGCCAACTTTTCCCCGGTCAATAAAATCATCCGCTGCATAAACTAAACACGAACTTCTCACAAGAAAGGAGAAGCGATTCAGTTGAATTATGCGGATTATGATAAAGCGTTATATTACACTCATCGTTCACAGTGGGATAACTTATTGATTTTAATGGTGCGCACAGAAGACGATTTATTGTCAAAACGTATTGAGCATTTTCTGCACGCGTACCACTTTGAACATGATTATGGTGTTCTTGAAAAGGAACTGTACTCTCTTCTCCGTTATATTGACCATGCCACAGAACTGACTTATCAAGATCAATTGGCACTTTTGACATAAAAAAATCCCGGCATATCAGATGCCGGGATTTCCTGCTTTTGCGAACATTTTCAGTTCTTCCATTAATTCTTTTATACTGACTTCCATCTCTTCTGTTACCGCGGCATTATCATAATCAATATGGACGGGATCAAGCACAAGCTGCTTCGGAATGACGTTGGCGTATACTCCGCGCATGACTGTGCGCATATTCGTCAAGGCATTGATACCGCCTTTTCCGCCTCCTGCCACTGCCAATAATGCCACAGGCTTATATTTAAATTGTTCATTGCTCAGGAAGTCTATCGCATTTTTTAATGCTCCGCTCATGCCGCTATGATATTCAGGCGATAATAAAACAACCGCGTCGGCCTCTTTTACACGCTGTTTAAGCTGCTGAACACGCTCAATTTCAAACTGCTCTGCTTCCCCATTAAAAATCGGCAATATGTATTCGCTTAAGTCAATCAACCCGGTGTTGTATAAAGCTGAGATATATGAAGCGGCAATTCTTGTTCTGCCCTGTTTTCTTGCGGTTCCGTTAATCACTAATATATTCAATTCGTCATCTCCCCATTCAAATGATACTTGACTGCAAAAAGTGCCGCTTGTGTGCGGTCTGCAACATCAAGCTTAGCTAAAAGATTTGACACATGCGTTTTGACTGTTTTTTCTGAAATAAACAAGGAAGCGGCTATCTCTTTATTGCTTTTTCCGCTGGCAATCTCCATCAAAACATCTTTTTCCCGTCTTGTCAGCTGATAGTACTTTTCCTTCTCCGGTTCATGTTGTGTCCTCATATGTGTCAGCACATGGGGCATAATAGCACTTGAGAGCTTATATTCTCCCGAATGTACCTGCCGCAGTGTTTTCACCAATTCCTCAGGCTCTGTATCTTTCAGCTGATAAGCTTTTGCACCCGCCTGAAGGGCCGGAATCGCATGCTGCTGATCAGAATAACTCGTTAAGATAATAATACTGATGCTTGGAAAAAGCGCTGCCGCTTTTTTTGTCGCCTCGATTCCATCCATATCAGGCATGGATAAATCCATCAGCACAAGATCCGGTTTGGTTTGCTCTATCACGCGGAGAGCCTCAGTCCCGGTTGAGGCCTCACCGACAACATCAATATCCTTCTGGGTTGCAAAGAAAAATCGAAGCCCTTTTCGTACGATATGGTGATCATCCGCAATCACAATTCTCATCACATTGTCCTTCCCTTCTGTTCACTAAGCGGGAGGCTGACAGAAATGACCGTGCCCGCTCCGAGCTCTGAGTGTATCGCAAATCGGCCGCCTCTGGTTTCAGCACGCTCCTTCATTCCCTTAATCCCTAGGGAAGGCAGCCCGTCATGCGCCTCCGCACAAAAACCGCTGCCATGATCAATGACTTCAAGTGCAATCTGTTTACCGCGTAAAGCAATATACACATATGCCGTATCCGTCCCGGCATGTTTTTTACAATTGTTAAGCGCCTCCTGCACGATCCGCCACAGCATAAGCTCTTGTTCATCGGAGAGAGAGGACAGGCTCCCTGTCTGCTTGACATTAACGGTCAGCCCGATAAGCGTTCCGTAGCTTTTTACGGCTGAAGGCAATCCCTTTTCAAGTCCTTCAGGGCGGAGCTGCCAGATGAGTGACTTCATTTCTGCAAGGGCGTCTTGTGATAAGGTTTGGATAAAATCGATCATATCCTGAAGTGTCTTGTCTTTTGTTAATGATTTTGCCGCTTTTGCCGTTAAACTGACGGAAAACAGCATTTGGTTGACTGAATCATGAAGATCCTGAGCAAGGCGGTTACGCTCCATTAAGAGAGCGTTTTTTTGTTCATATTCGGCCAGTTTCATTCGCTGTATCGCCGTTCCGATCTGAAAAGCAACAGCCTCAAGCAGGTGAAGCTCATCCTCGTCGAATAAGGTTTTTCCCGCCGCGGCAACGTTCAGCAGTCCGAAGCTTCGCCCGCCGCCTTCAAGCGGAACCTTTGCATGATGGGTGATGCCCTCTGTGTCAAAACAGTTTAATTGTTCCGCCAATTCAATCCGCTTGCAGTTCATTATATTGGCAGCCCTTGTAAGGCTCCCGTTCCTGAATTTATTCAGACAATAGCAACCACCTTCACACATCAGCACATTTTGTTTATGGCTTAAAGCCGGAGGCAAATATGCATCCGCTGCTAATGTATAGGAGCCTTCTCCGTCTATCAGGAATACCCATCCTGACTGAAGCCCGGTCAAGCTAAGCAATTCTTTTAACACCTCATCAAGTGTGACCTTGACATAGGTTCAAGGTTTCCGCAATGGTTTTTAACGTTCTTAATTTCTCCACCCTTGGTTTGCTCACTTCTCTCACTCCGGCTTTACTTCTAGTACTTGTTATTATACCAGTTATTAGCACATTTTTTCTTCTCTTATAGGATGAATTTTTTCAGACTTTTGGCTGAATAAAAAAATCACCAGCCGGAAGCTGGTGATTTGCATGGTTTATTTCGCTGATGTTTCTTGTACAATTCGGTCTACTGTCTTCATCACATCTTCTGAAAGTGCGGCAAGACGCTGGTCACTGTCTTCCGTAGAAGTGCCTTTTACGGCAAAATAGAATTTAACCTTCGGCTCTGTTCCTGACGGGCGAAGGCAAAACCAAGAACCGTCTTCAAGGAAGTATTTCAATACATTTGATTTCGGAAGGTCGATGGACTCTTCTTTATTTTCCGCAAGGATCATTCGTTTGCTGACCGCGTAATCTTCCGCTGTCACCACTCGTTTTCCGGCAATTTGCTGCGGCGGGTTGCTTCTGAACGAAGCCAGTATCGATTCGATCTGTTCAGCGCCCTGCTTCCCTTTCAGTGTTAATGATTGTAAGCCTTCACGGTAAAAACCGTATTCTTTAAAAAGGTTGATCAAAGCCTCATATAGCGATGTTCCTTGTTTCTTATAGAATGCGCACACTTCAACCGCTAAAAGCGCGGCCTGAATCGCGTCTTTGTCTCTTGCAAAGTCTCCGATCAAATAACCGTAGCTTTCTTCATATCCGAATTGGAATGTATATTGGCCGGATGTTTCGTATTCTTTGATTTTTTCACCGATAAATTTAAAGCCTGTCAAAGTATCAATGGTATCCAGACCGAATGAAGAAGCAACATCACGGCCCATTTCACTGGTGACAATTGTTTTGAGAACGACGCCGTTGTCAGGCAGGATGTCCTGTTTTTTCTTTTCGGAAAGCAAATAATGAAGCAGCAGCGCACCTGTCTGGTTTCCTGTCAGCACTGTGTATTTGCCTTCATCGTTTTTCACGGCAATGCCAAGGCGGTCGGCGTCCGGATCTGTGGCGATTAAGATATCAGCGTTTTGCTCTTCTCCAAGCTTAATGGCGTATTCAAACGCCGCATGCTCTTCCGGGTTAGGGGATTTGACGGTTGAAAAGTTCGGATCAGGAAGCTCCTGTTCTGCGACAACCGTTACATTTTTGTATCCCAGCGCTTCAAGCCCGCGTCTGACCGGTTTATTCGCTGTTCCGTGCAGCGGTGTGAAAATGACGTTCACATCGACTTCGCGTGACAATTCAGGATGTACGGAAATAGAAGTGAGCTTTTCCGTGTAGACTTTATCAATGTCTTCACCGATGATTTTAATCAAGCCTTTTTCTTTTAATACTTTTTCGTCTTCTACTTTGATTGTCAGTTCGTTTTCAATGGCATTTACCTGCTCTATGACGATATCAGCCTCACGCGGCGGAAGCTGGCCTCCGTCGTCGCCGTATACTTTATAGCCATTGTATTCCGGCGGGTTGTGGCTGGCTGTGACCACAATCCCTGCATAAGCTTTCAGTTCTCTGACAGCGAAGGATAATTCAGGCGTTGGGCGAAGCTCATCAAACACGTATGTCTGAATTCCTTGAGTGGCAAGCGTTTTTGCTGCCTCCATGGCAAACTCCGGTGACTTGTGGCGTGAATCATATGCTATGGCTACGCCTCTTTTTTTCGCTTCCTCTCCCTGCTGCAATATGTAAGCGGCAAGTCCCGCTGATGCTTTGCGGACAGTGTATACATTCATTCGGTTCGTGCCGGCTCCGATTTCTCCGCGCATGCCTCCGGTTCCGAATTCGAGGTTTTTGTAGAAACAGTCTTCAAGCGCCTGCTCATTTCCCTCTAAATCAGCTAACAAATGTTTTATTTCGGGATCTAATTCTTCTGTTTGTTTCCAACGCTCATAGCTCTTATTCCAGCTCATGTTCGTCCTCCTAATGATTATCTTATGTAGTTATTTTAATATGAAGCGGCTGTCTGTGTCACTTGTTAACTGCGGAGGCTGATATATATGGGATATATAGCCATTTATTTCATCTTCTAAAAGATAAAACAGGCTGTGCCACTAAGGCACAGCCCATCAAATTTTCTTACTGATCAAGCGGCACGACGGCATCGTGCAGCAGCTCATTCAGATGTTGTGTGTGTTTGTTTTTCGTCTGCTCATCCCAGTTGAAACGGTCGCTCATATACTCAATAACAGCATGTTTATACGTTTCCACCCAATGAATGTCAAAGTACAATCTGCCCGTTCTGCGGACAAAAAAGTCTGCAGGCGTGGCTGCCATTTCTTCTTCAATGCTGTAGGCAGCTTCAGCCAAGATATGAACCGGCATCTGGCGTTTGGCAGCTTCTTCTTTCATCGGTTCGACTCTTTTGAAGACGTTCTCTACGTTAGAACCGTATCTGATGGCAAGCTGCTTAGCATCCTTTTCAGACAAACCGATGGCGACGCCTTCTTTTGTTTTTGCATCAACGAAGGAAGCAAGATTTTTAGAGCCGCCGACATGTCCGCCTGAGATCGGCATTGTTTTCGTCTTACAAGAACCGAAGTCCTTTCCGCCTTCTTCTTTTAAGCGGTTGCTTACAAGATCGACAATGTGCTCAGCCATTTTTCTATAGCCGGTCAGCTTTCCGCCGGCGATAGTGATTAAACCTGATTCTGATGTCCATATCTCGTCCTTACGAGAAATTTCCGAAGGATCTTTTCCTTCTTCGTGAATCAGCGGACGAAGCCCCGCCCAGCTTGATTCCACATCATTCTCTGTGATATTTAAATCCGGGAACATATATTGGATCGCTTTTATCACATAATCGCGGTCCTCAGTCGTCATACGCGGATGCTCTAATGCTTCTTTATAAACGGTATCCGTCGTTCCTACATATGTTTTGCCTTCCCTTGGTATCGCAAACACCATACGGCCGTCCGGCGTATCAAAGTAAACCGCTTGTTTTAGCGGGAATACGGATTGGTCAAATACTAGGTGAATTCCCTTCGTATGCTGAAGATGCTTACCTTTTTTGGAATGGTCCTTTTCTCTTAATTGGTCCACCCATGGGCCCGTCGCATTGACGACTTTTTTCGCATACACTTTATATTCTTTATTGGTCAGTAAATCTTCAATTAATACGCCGACTACTTTTCCTTTTTCGTAAAGAAGCTCTTTAACTTTGGAATAGTTCATAGGCTCGGCGCCGAATTTAACGGCTTCTTTCATTACTTCAATGGTCAATCTCGCGTCATCTGTGCGGTATTCAACGTAATACCCGCCGCCTTTTAGACCGTCCTTTTTCACCAAAGGCTCTTTTTGCAGAGTTTCTTTAGAGGACAGCATGCTTCTTCGTTCCGCCTTTTTCACGCCTGCTAAAAAGTCGTACACTCTCAAGCCGATAGAAGTTGAGAATGATCCGAATGTGCCGCCTTTATGAAACGGAAGCAGCATCCATTCAGGTGTGGTGACATGCGGGCCGTTTTCATATACGATGGCCCGTTCTTTTCCTACTTCAGCAACCATTTTAACTTCGAATTGTTTGAGGTAACGCAGTCCTCCATGGACAAGCTTAGTCGATCTGCTTGATGTTCCCGCCGCGAAGTCCTGCATTTCGCTGAGCGCGACTTTCATTCCCCTTGAAGCGGCGTCCAGTGCTGTGCCCGCTCCTGTAATTCCTCCGCCTATAATAAACAAATCATATGTCTTTTTTGTCATTTCCGAAAGCATGTTATCCCGTTCAAGACTTGAAAATTGTTGATTCATTTTTAAGTTCCTCCCAGTTGTCACGGTATATAGTAAAAGAGACCACAACAGCCAAAGCGTATGTCTGCACTTTGGTGTTGTGGTCTCTCCTCATCTCAGGACCGTTATTATTAACTTGTTTTTATTATATCATACTCAATATTTATTTAAAAGCCATAGCTGCTTTTACAGCTTTTTGCCAGCCGCTGTAAAGCTCTTTACGCTGATCGTCTTTCATTTCCGGTTCAAACCGTTTATCCAGGCTCCACTGGTCGGCGATTTCTGAACGGTCATTCCAGAAGCCGACAGCAATCCCTGCCAAATATGCCGCGCCAAGCGCAGTGGTTTCATTAATCTCCGGACGTTCGACAGGTACATTTAAAATATCTCCCTGGAACTGCATAAGGAAATTGTTTTTAACAGCGCCGCCGTCTACCCGCAACGTTTTTAATGAAATATTTGAATCGGCTTCCATTGCGTCAAGCACATCTTTCGCCTGATACGCCAGCGCTTCAAGTGTAGCGCGGATAAAATGTTCTTTTGTCGTTCCCCGCGTCAATCCGAATACGGAGCCGCGCACATCGCTGTCCCAATACGGCGTTCCCAAACCGACAAATGCCGGAACCACATAGACGCCGTCTGTTGAATCAACCCGCTTTGCATATGTTTCGCTAGACGCTGAATCCTGAAACATTCTTAATCCGTCTCTGAGCCATTGAATCGCAGAACCTGCAACAAAGATGCTGCCTTCCAGCGCGTATTCAACTTTTCCGTCGATGCCCCATGCAATTGTCGTTAACAAACCGTGCTCTGATTTAATTGCTTTTTCGCCGGTGTTCATAAGCATAAAGCAGCCGGTTCCGTACGTGTTTTTTCCCATGCCCTCTTCAAAGCACGCCTGCCCGAATAATGCGGATTGCTGGTCGCCCGCAGCGCCGGCAATCGGAATTTTTTTCCCGAAGAAATGATAATCAATCGTCTCCGCATATACGTGAGAGGACGGCTTTACTTCTGGAAGCATTGATTTCGGCACGCCCAGAATCTCAAGCAGTTCATCATCCCATTTCAATTCGTATATGTTAAACATCAGTGTACGGGAGGCATTAGAGAAATCAGTCACGTGCGCTTTCCCGCCTGACATTTTCCAAATCAGCCACGAATCAATCGTTCCGAACAACAGCTCACCGTTCTCGGCTTTTTCTCTTGCACCGTCTACATTGTCTAAGATCCATTTTACCTTCGTACCGGAAAAATACGGATCAATCAGGAGTCCTGTTTTATCTCGGAATGTGTCGCTATAGCCTTTTTCACGAAGCTCCTCACAGATGCCGGATGTCTGTCTTGACTGCCAAACAATCGCATTGTAGATCGGCTTCCCGGTATCTTTATCCCATACAACGGTTGTTTCCCGCTGGTTTGTGATTCCGATGCCGGCGATTTGATCAGGGGTGATTCCAGATTCTGATAAAACGGATGCAATAACGGATAAGACCGAACCCCAAATTTCATTTGCGTTATGCTCGACCCATCCCGGCTGCGGGAAATATTGTGTGAATTCCTTTTGGGCGGAATGCACGATCTCCCCTTTCTTATTAAAAAGAATGGCTCTTGAGCTCGTTGTGCCTTGATCTAGTGATAAAATATATGTCTCCATAAATAAGCTCCCCTTTTTAAATATATTTTGAATTTGAGAGTGTTTTAGCTGAGTGTTTTTTCGTATAAACATAGAGTCCTAACAATACCACAATTAAAATAACGCTTACAAACCAGAAGCTGATTGTAATATGCCCTTTAAACGCTGCATTGTAGAACACGCCCCCGAAGGAACCGCCTAAAATCGGTCCGACAACCGGAACCCATGCATATTTCCAATTCGATGAACCTTTCCCCGGAATCGGCAGAAAAGCGTGAGCGATTCTGGGACCTAAATCACGCGCCGGATTAATCGCGTAGCCTGTTGTTCCTCCAAGAGAAATTCCGATGGCCACAATGAGAAAGCCGACAATCAGCGGATTCAGTCCTTGAGTAAATTCATTTGCACCGATCGCTAATATGCCGAGCACAAGGACAAATGTCCCAACAACTTCACTTAACACGTTAGCGAATAGATGCGGTATACTCGGGCCTGTGGAAAAAACGCCAAGCTTTGCAGCCGGATCATCAGTTGCCTTCCAGTGCGGAAGGTAATGCAGAAATACAATAACCGCGCCGATAATCGCTCCGATCATTTGTGCGGCAATATACGCCGGAACCTGTTCCCAAGGAAAATCTCCTACAAACGCAAGACCTATAGTTAACGCCGGATTGAGGTGGGCGCCGCTGATGCCTCCAACAGCATAAGCCGCCATTGCAACACCCAAGCCCCAGCCAAACACAATGACAATCCAGCCAGATTGATAAGAAAGCGATTTTTTCAAATTGACTCCTGCACAAACACCTGCACCAAAAATGACAAGCAGCATCGTACCAATGACTTCTCCCCAAAATGCTGTCATAGAAATTCCTCCTAAAGTTACTATTCAACAGGTGTGACAGAGTCATAGAGATGAAAAAAACCACAACAAACGGCTTTACGGCCTGATTTCTGCCGTAAAGATCTGTCGTGGGTCTCCGGATTCTCCATCACAATAAATTAACCTAGTACAATTGTAACAACCGGTGTAAGCGGTGTCAATCATTTTCTGTCAAGAAATTTTCATATTTTTTCCATAATTTGGTGTCTGATGTTGTCACTGCGGTGGCCCCGGCTTTCAACGCCTGTTCAACATCCTGTTCAGTACGAATAAAGCCGCCGGCAAAAATCGGAATTCCCGTCTTCTCTTTTATTTCCTTAATGAGTGACGGAACAATGCCCGGCAGCACTTCAATAAAATCCGGTTTGTGTTTGCCGACAAACTCCATACTTTTCTCCATGGCGCTTGTATCGAGCAAAAACAGCCGCTGGATTGCATAAATTTTCTTTTGCTTCGCTTTCACGATGACGTTTGATCTTGTTGAAATAATACCGGCCGGCTTCATTTCCTGGCAAATAAATTCAGCGCCATATTCATCATGCTTAATGCCATGGATTAAATCAACGTGGACCATCATTTTCTTCCCATGCTTTTGCGCTTCTTTTATAACGCCCTTTAATTGTCCGAGATGAATATCCAAAATCACCCCATATGTAAATGAGCTGTTTAAAAATTCATCAAATTGCTTCATGTTTCGAATAGCCGGTAAAATTGATTGATTGTGAAAACTCATATTTTGCTCCTTTTTTAAAATAACTTCTGCCGAAACTACATGGTCAGTATGCTTTCCTTCAGCACTTTTACGATAAAAGAAAGCTCCTCCTCTGTGAGACAAAACGGCGGTGCAAGCTGGATCACATTGTTGTATCCGGCAGCCGTATCGCCATTTTTTCCGATAATCAGCCCTTTTGCTTTACATGCAGCTATGATCTGATTGATGATATCTGCGTCGGCCGGTTCTTTTGTTGTTTTGTCTTTCACAAGTTCGATTCCGATGAGAAGGCCTTTTCCTCTGACATCACCGACAGCCGGGTGTTCTCTCAGGCTTTGAAGCTCGCCTAAAAGCCGCGCTCCCAAATCGCGTGAACGTTGAATCAGGTTTTCATCCTCCATTATTTGCAGATTCTTTAACGCCAATGCACAAGCGGCCGGATTTCCTCCGAATGTGTTGACATGCCGAAAACGGTCATAAGGGGCTTCTCCATTGTAAGCTTCAAAAATCTCGCGTTTGACTGCTGTCGCTGACAGCGGCAGATAAGCGCTTGTAATACCCTTTGCCATGGTTATGATATCAGGCTGCACCCCATAATTCATAAACCCGAACGGCTCCCCGGTACGCCCAAATCCGCAGATGACTTCATCGCAAATCAAAAGGGCGCCATGTTTACGGCAAATGTCCTGCACCTTGGCCATATACCCGTCGGGCGGCATTAAAATGCCTCCGCCTGTAATAATCGGCTCCATGATGACGCCTGCAATCGTCTCGCTCAATTCCCATGTCATCGTCCGGTCAATTTCTAATGCGCTTTCTAAGGTTTCCTCATCAGCAGGGTTGCGGTAAAGATCAGGCGGGGAGACGTGCAAAAAGCCTTGGCCTAAAGGTTCGTATTTGTATTTCCGCTGCGCCTGCCCTGTCGCTGCGAGAGCACCCATCGTATTTCCATGATAAGCCCTGTATCTTGAAATGAATTTATACCGGCCGGGATCACCGTTTTCCTGATGATATTGCCGGGCGATCTTGAATGCGGTCTCATTCGCTTCCGACCCGCTGTTGGAGAAAAATATCACATAATCGCCGCCGAGCCATTCATTCAGCTTTTCCGCCAATTGAATCGCCGGCGTATGGCTTTGTGTCAGCGGATAATAAGGCATCTCCTTCAATTGGCCATACGCCGCCTCAGCCAGCTCCTGTCTGCCATAACCGATGTTCACGCACCATAAGCCCGACATCGCATCTAAATAACGCTGTCCGTCAATATCGGTTACACTGGCTCCGTCGGCCTTCTGAATGATGAGACTGTCAGCCGGCTGCGACCCTTTCATAGCGTGCCACACAAATCGCTCATCTTTTTCCTTTAATGCGTGATTTTGCTTTTCCACCTGATCATCCCCATTTCATTATCGTTATAAACATACGATTCTAAAATTGAAAATAGGCTGTCACGAAGGTAATGGTCTTATCATTTCCTTACTTCGTCATGGTGAAGGTTTCCTCTTCCTTCAATATAAAGCCAGACGGCAGCGGAGTCAACAAACCGCGGGACAGGCCCGCATATAAAAAATCCCCTTTCTATGAAAGAGGATGCAGAAACCAAAGCAATACCGGCAGCGTCACAATACTGAGCATTGTGCTGATGAAGGTGGCGCTTGAAACCACTTCCGGCTTAGTATTAAATTGTACGGCCATTAATGTTGTGTTTGCAGCTGTCGGCATTGCGGCTACAAGGATCATAATTTGCTTTGTCATATCGTCCACCGGCAAAATGAATGTAAAGCCCAAAGCAATAACCGGGGAAATCATAAGCTTCAGCAGCAATGAATAAGAAATTTTTCGATATTCAATATTTTTAAATGAAATTAACGCAAGCTGCATACCCAAAATGATCATAATCGTGGGTATCGCGGCGTTCCCGACAAGTTCGATTGATGTCATTAATTCTTTAGGTATAGAAATATGAACTAGCTGAAGTATTGCGCCAAGAAGCGCGCCGTAAGCGACAGGCATACGAGTCACCCGGTTCATCACTGTTTTAAAGCCGCCGGCGTCCGGACTGCCCTTCGCTGCAAAATAGATGCCGATTGTGCTCATGATCAATTGCTGGAGCACCATTAAGACAACAGCCACATCAAGCCCCGCCGTTCCGTATACAAGTAAAACGACCGGCGTTCCGTAATTGCCGTTATTCATAAATGCCGACGAGAGGATCATGGCGCAGCGGTCCTGATTCTGATACTTATGAAAATAAGATAAAAAATAAACAAGCAAAACGAGAACTAAACAGAGGCCGAGCACAAAAATGAAGAGGTAAAGGTAATCCATCGTCAGCTTATTAGAGTAGCACGTATCAAAAGCCAAAAAAGGAGACATTAAATATAAGGACATTTTGGACAGTGTCTGAATATCGAACCCAAGGGTTTTCTGTCCGATATAACCGATCGCAAAAATTCCGAAAACAGGCAATAATACAAGCAAAAACTGCATAAGGCACCTTCTTTTTCTATTTACACGCATTAATCTATTTATATTTTAATGAAAGAACGGCACAGTTTCAATTCCGCATTTATAAAGAAAGGCCCGCCAAATTCCCGGCGAGCCTTTCTCTGTTTTACTTTTGGTACTTAATTCGGTAAATATCGTGCCTTCTGTCTTTCAACTGGCGCACAGTACCGTCCTGCCGCTGCCTTCTGAGGATTTCTAAATCGACGTCGCCGATGACAACCATTTCAATATTCGGGTTGCATTCTCCGACGATGCCGTCTCTTGCAAACTCAAAGTCTGAAGGAGCGAAAATAGCGGACTGGGCGTATTGGATATCCATGTTCTCCGTTTGCGGCAGGTTTCCTACCGTCCCTGAGATAACAGTATAAATTTGATTTTCCACCGCTCTTGCCTGCGAACAATATCTTACCCGCAAATAGCCTTGGCGGTCTTCTGTACAAAATGGCGTGAAGATGATTTTTGCGCCTTTATCCGCTGCAATCCGGGCAAGCTCCGGAAACTCAATGTCATAGCAGATTTGGATGGCGATTTTACCGCAGTCGGTATCAAATACGCGAACCTGGTCACCTGCGCTGATCCCCCACCACTTCCGCTCATTCGGCGTAATATGGAGCTTATATTGTTTCTCAATCGTACCGTCGCGTCTGAATAAGTAGGCGATGTTATAAATTTTCCCCTCTTCTTCAACAAAATGAGAACCGCCGATAATATTGACGTTATACTTCACCGCAAGCTCCGTAAAGACGCTGATATAATCCTCGGTGTACTCGGTAATTCTCTGTACTGCCAAGCTTGGTGAACGTTCTTCAAGGAAAGACATCAGCTGTGTCGTGAAAATTTCCGGGAAGACCGCAAAATCAGCGCCCGCATCTGAAGCGACATCGACATAGTACTCTACTTGATTCGCAAATTCATCAAAGGAATAGATCTTTTTCATTTCATATTGAATCACACAGATTCTCACTGGAAACGCCGATTTATAATAACGTTTTGTCTGCGGAAGATAATCGACATTGTTCCATTCCATCAGCGTCGCGTATTTGCTTGACGCCATATCATCCGGCAGATAATCTGGATTAATCCGCATCAGTGTAAACCCGTTCATCAGCTGAAAAGAAAGCACAGGATCATAAATTTGGTGGCGGCTCACCTGCTCGACATAAGCGCGTGCGGTCATTTCCTCCACATACTTATGAAAGTTCGGAATCCTGCCGCCGATAATGATGCTTTTCAAGTTTAATCGTCTGGCTAAGTCTTTTCTCGCTTCATATAGACGATGCCCGATCTTCATTCTTCTGTACGTCGGATGAACCATTACTTCAATCCCGTACATATTTAAACCGTCCGGATTATGATTGGTGATATATCCGTCATCGGTAATGTCCTGCCACGTATGGCGGTCATCATATTCATCAAAATTAATCAAAAGGCTGGAACAAGAACCGATAATCTCGCCTTCAAATTCCGCACAAAACTGCCCTTCCGGAAAATGTTCCAAATGGCTGATTAAATGCTCTGGCTCCCAAGGCTCCATCCCCGGAAAACAATCCTTTTGCAAGGCGATTATTTTACTGATATCTTTTTCTTCTATATTGCGGATGACCATCTTTTTCTCAAATCTGGTCAAATCAAGTTTCTCAGACAAAACATTTCCTCCTTCTTTCTAGTCCCTGGCGTTCAAATGATCCAAAAGCAGCGCCAGCTCCATCTCAGCCATTGATTCAAGTCTGTGGTCATAGTCCTCGAATAACAAGCTGCCCGTGACTTTGTTCGGCACGATGACGCATTTCATGCCCGCGCGCTTGGCGGCGATTGAACCGTTGACAGAATCCTCAAACGCGATACATTCCGCAGGTGACACACCAAGATTTTCCGCCGCTTTTAAGTATAGTTCGGGATTTGGTTTGACCTCTTCCACATCATCAGCCGTTTGAATGACTTCAAAATCATCAAACAGCCCGATTTGTTTCAAATGTCCCGCGACCCATTTATAATCAGAGCTTGACGCCAGACCGACTTTTAAACCTAAGTCCTTCGCGGCGTTTAAATAGGCTTCAACGCCAGGTCTCGCTTTTTCGGTCTCCATTCTTTTCGAAAAACGTTCTCTTCTGATTTTCGTAAGCTCGCCATGATCCAGTTTTCTGCCCAGCTGTTCTTCTAAGTAGACAAAGGGGCGAAACCCGGCAGCTGTTCCGATTACTTCTCCCCAAACGGATAACGGCAAGGTTGAACCGTGCTCTTCAAATATTTCCTGCAACACTTCGTATTCATGGGTTTCTGTATCCAGAATAAGCCCGTCAAAATCAAATATTAACGCTTTTATCACTGCCCACAACTCCTTTTGACTTTACGAATGAGATGTATGTTTACACTATACCCCGAATTGTCTCTGCTTTCAAAATTGAAACTTTTATGAGAAGAAAGAGCCTGCATAGTGCAAGCTCTTTCGGTTATTACTGCATGTTTTGATGTGAAATGTTTGTCAGCGCTTCTCCCGCAGAGTCGTTTGACAGCTGATTCACCGCTAAATCCCCAAGCGCAACGATCCCGACTAGATTGTTGTTATCTACAATAGGAAGGCGGCGGATTTGGTGCTGGGCCATCAGTTCAGACGCCTCTTCCAAACTCATATTCGGATTCCCGGAAATGACGTTGGATGACATCACTTCAGAAACGGGTGTTTGGCCATCCCGGCCTTGAGCAGTGGTTCTCAATGCAATATCACGGTCTGTGAGCATCCCTTGTAAAACCCCTTGGTCTACAACCGGAATCGCTCCGACATTATGCTGATGCATCAGCGCAGCCGCTTCCTGAATCGTTTGATTTGAAGAAACGGTTGCTACCTGTTTTGTCATTGAATTGCTTATTGAATTCATTGCAAGCACCCCTTTCATCAGTTAGTATGTGCAGGCGGGAGCCGATTAAAAAGGGAGTTGCAGGAAAGAATTTATGATATGATCACATAAGGCCTAAAAAAAGAGCCTTTCCGCATTCAAGGAAAAGCTCTTTCTCCGCATGTATTACATTGATTTTCTTTTATCGGAATAGTCTTGATTTGCATCCGTCTGAAAATCAGACAATGCAAATGGAAAGAACATTCCGCACTCATTCAGCAAGGTGCTGTTTTTATCAAATAATACTTGGTCTTTCAAGTCATATTGACGATAAGGCTTTGTCAAAATGGTATGTATCATTTGAAGACAAGCCATAATTTGAAAAGCTTCCTTTAATGTTCCTTGGTAATATTGGTTTGTTAGGGACAGAACGCCTTTCTTTTTATAGCGTTGAATGTCCAGTTCGGAGAAAAAAAGAGGAAAAACGTCATCGAGCAGTTCCATTGTCAATTCATTGATGAAACTCTCCTGTTCTTCAGTCGCAGCGTTCACAATTCTCACATCAATCACCTTTCTTGCCATCGAATATCCTAAGTCTTTATCAAGAATAGCACAGAAAAAATCGCGAGTGCCAAGGTAAGTGTTTCCTGTTGCATCACCTGCCTTCCTCGCTTCAAAAGGAGATATATACCATGAAACAAAAAGGCAGAGGGCTGGAGCTCATGATCACTGAAAAGCTGGACGGCCAATGGCTGTTTTCCGTTCTTAAAACGGAAGTAAAAGCGTCTAAACCCGTGATTCAAGAATGGATGACCACTAAAAGCATAAAAGTGAATCATGAGCCCGCCGTCCATAATTTCATAGTGAAAAAAGGCGACCGTTTGTTTATTGACCTGCAAGAAAAAGCAGAATCAAACGTGATCCCTGAATATGGAGAAATTGAGATTTTATTCGAAGACAGCCATATGCTGATCGTAAACAAACCTGCCGGAATGCCGACTCATCCGAATGAGGAAGGCCAAACCGGCACACTCGCCAACCTGATCGCTTATCATTTTCAGGCAAATGGCGAGCAAACAAAAGTGCGCCATGTTCATCGTCTTGATTTGGATACGTCAGGCGCTGTCGTATTTGCAAAGCATCGGCTCGCCCATGCGATCTTGGATCAGCAATTAGAAAAAAAAGAGCTCAAACGCACGTATATCGCGCTGGCGGAAGGAAAGCTGAAACCGAAAAAAGGCACGATTGATTCGCCGATTGGACGAGACAGGTCACACCCGACGCGGAGGCGGGTTTCTCCGGGAGGCCAGGCAGCCGTCACTCATTTCCGGGTAAAAGGCTATCACCCAAAAGCCGGTCTTTCCCTGGCTGAATTGGAACTGGAAACGGGAAGAACGCACCAAATCCGCGTCCACATGGCAAGTATCGGCCACCCACTAACAGGAGATGAACTGTACGGAGGAAGCACTTTTATTCTCGACAGGCAGGCCCTGCATGCGAAAAGTGTCCAAGCCGTCCATCCGATAACGGGGGAGTTCATCATTGCCGAAGCACCGCTTCCCGCTGATCTGGCGGAATTATGCGGAGACTATTTTCCCCAATAAAAAACCATAGCCGCCGGGAACTAGTCCCGTGCGGCTGTTTATGATGTTCGCTGTCCGTAGATGATATAGCGTTTCGGTGCGTTGCCGACATAGGAAAAGGGATAGCATGTTGTCAAAATCAGCTCTTCCCTATCATGCTGAAGCGTGATGATAGAGGTATCGTCCTTATCAACAATTTTAGTTCCGGTGATTTCATAGGTGAATGTCCCGTATGACACAAGGATCTCCAATTTGTCTCCTTTTCCAAGCTCACCCGTCCGGCGAAAAACGGTATCTCTGTGGCCCGATAACACAATTTGGCCGTTGTCCTCCGGGTAATAGCTATCTTTGTAATGCCCGACTCCTTTTTCTAAATCATCAGCATCCGTGCCTTCCACTATTGGAAGCTCGGCTTTTATTTTAGGGATCTTCAATATCCCGCTTGCCTCTCCGATCTTGGGCTTGAAGTCTGCTTTTTTTTCTTGAGACACTTCGGCGCCGCCTGCTGAATCATCGCTGCTGGTCACTTCCCTCGCTTCTTCAAGTGATCGTTCGGTTTTCATTTTTGTATCGGCCACTTTCCATCCCCCATAGCCAGTAAGAGTGAGACCCGCTGCGATAATCAGGATCGGGATGTGCTTCATTTTTTTCATTTAGAACTGGCGCTCCTTTTTCTTCTGACATAAACATAAATACCTGATAGGGTCATCGCTGTACCGATGACGATGAAGTTATAATGGCCTGCCGAGGTGTCAGGAAGCTTGTGCGCGGCAGGCTGCTTCTCTGTTTTATTTTGTATGGGGAGAGCGCTTATTCCATCTGTCATGCCGATTGGCGCCGTCTGACTTTCTGTAATTCCTGTAACGCCGTCAGTGTCGGCAGGAATACTTTGATGATGATTTTCTTTGTCAGCGGGTGTGTTTTCAGGTTGGTTCAAAGGAGGCTGGTTCGTTCCCGGTTTGGTATCCTCAGGCGCTCCGTCATCCGGATCTTGACCCTCTCCTTCTTTCGCTTCCGCCTTTTTGATTCTTCCGTCTGCTTTATAGGAAATGGGGTCCTTAAAGCTTTTTACGAATGCAACAGTCGCCTCTATATCCTCCGGTCCTGTCACCGGATTTTTGCCGAGTGAGCTGATCGGCTTGTACTTTGTTCCGGCTGCCGTCGCCATAAAATTATTAACTGTCAGTGTATAGCCAGTCTCAGGCTGAATAGCTGTGCCGTCTGCCATTTTGATGTCAATCACTTTAGCCGTCTCTGGGTCCCATGTATAAGTAAAACCGCTTATGCTGTAATCTGGGCCATAATCGGGCGAAATTTGCGCATTGATGATGTCGGTAAGATCCTTTCCTTTGATTTCGAGTTTTGTTAACACATTTCCGAATGGCTGAATGTTAAACAGGTCTCCCCATGTAATGGGCCCTTTTTTCAGATTTTGGCGGATGCCGCCGCCGTTCATCAGCGCAAAATCCGAATTCATCGCCATCTTCATCCCATCAGCGATCAAGTTTCCGAGCGGAGTGTCACCTTCATTTGAATACCCGCCATTCATATCGGCAGCTGCTTCTCCGACGACCTCGCTGATAATCGGATCAACAACGGTTTGATATTTGCTTAAAATGCCTGCTGCCGCCGGGTCTGGTTTTATTTTACTTTGATCAACATATTCGATGTCCGCTGACTTCTTCACAATATCCTTTGTCTTGCGGTCGATTTCTAGATCAACGACACCAATGGCTTTGCCGTATTCAAAGGCTTGGACAATGAGCTTTCCGTTCACCTTGCCGTTTACAACTTTATGATTATGTCCGGCAAAGATAATGTCGATCTCTGAATCTGTCTTCTTTGCCAAATCAGCCGATTCACCGGTGATGGAGTTTCCGTTCTGTTCAGCCGTCATATGGGCGAGAACGGCGATTGACCTGACGCCCTTTTTCTTCAGCTCGGCTGCAGCCGCATTCACCGCTTGTACTTCATCAGTAAACTCAATCTGTTTGATTCCTTCGGGCATCACCATTCCAGCTGCCGATTGGGTGACAACACCGATAAAAGCGACAGGTACACCGTCAACATTAATGATCTCATAAGGCGGCAAGAAAGGTTTTCCGCTCGATTTCATTTTACAATTCGCACAAACGAGCGGGAAGTTTTGCCCGTCATATCCGCTTGTTCCCTTTTCTTCAGGATGCTCTCCGCCTTTTAGCATCCTCATCAGTTCATCGGTTCCTTCGTCAAACTCATGGTTTCCGACCGTTCCGACATCAAATCCAACCTCCTCCATCAATTCCACAGTCGGTTCATCCTGCAGCAAGGAGGATACCGGCGAGCTCCCGCCAATCATATCTCCGGCATGTACAAGAAGCGTATTTTCTTTTTCGGCTTTTCTCTCTTTCAAATAGGCTGCGGCAAAATCCATGCGCCCAAAGGTGCCGTCTGTTTTACCGTCTTGATTGAGATCGAGCTCATATTGCTGATCTATTTTTCCGTGCAGGTCATTCATGCTTAAAATCCTCAGCGGCATATTGGCTTTGTTTCCGCTCTCCCGTTTCTTATATCCGGCAGACTCTGCTTCCTCCGGGGAAGAAAAGAAAATTCGGTGCTCGACAGCGATCTCCTTCCATTCTTCAGGCGGCACATAGGTTTTGTCTGAAGAGTCGCCTACATATCTTGTCAGGCCTTTGCCTTGTTCTCTTGCCCGGAATTCAAACGGCATTTCCTTCAGCGGGTTTGCTTGATTCCAAATTCCTTTTTGCTCTTTTTGAGCTTCGGCCGCCGCTTTTTGAAACTTAAGATAATCGCCTTCATGATCGACCGGCCAAATAAAGTATGTCGGAGCATAGCCGTTTTTCACCAAGTCTAAGTTCGCATTCAGTCCATCTTCAGTGAAAACTTGTCCAAGCAGCCTGCCATAGCTGTCCTTTGCCTCTTGGCCGACCTTGACAGTAATTTTATCACCGGGAGAAAGAATGGTTTTTAAGTAGTTTGATGCTTTTTGGCCGAATGTTAATTGGTTCTCATCCAGTTCATTTTTTGGCGTGTGGTATGATTCGGGCGTATCTACATGTACGAATCGAATTTTTGTCGAGCCAAGTATAGGTGTTTTTATGTTTATTGTGTCACCGTCAACGACGCGGTCCACCACTCCTTCATATTCACCTTCTTGAGAAGGGGGAGCAGGCTGATCTTTCAGCAGTTTGATATCATCAGGCTTCCTTGGCATCAGCTGAAGGGATTGGTATCGGCTTAAAATCCCCGTGCATTCATACCATTTGCCGGCTGACAGTTCATTGATGATGCCCGTTTCCTCCATCACCCGGAGCGTGAGGGAATGGTGATCATCATCAATCATTGTCACGTTATAACCCCCTCCGGCTTGTGAACTCGGTTTAGAAGCGATATAAGCTTTTACAGTGACAAGCCGGCCTTCATAAGCGGCTCCTCGGTCACTGTTTACTAATTCGTTTATGGTGAATGATTCTGGTTCTGGAAGCGGTTGTTTTGCTGCTGTTATCTCGATCCCGGATGAGCCGGGAATGATTTCAGTCAAGCCTTGGTACTTGGCTATTTTTCCGGTTACGGTCACTTCCATGCCTTCTTTCAGCTCTGGAAACTCTTCAGGTGTACCTGAGTAAATATTGATTCCTGCCGTGCCGTCTTGGATAAATGTTGAGAGCTTTCCGCCGCCGACCGCAGCTTGGTCCGCCGTCACTACCCCTTTGATCTTCACTTGTTCATTCAATTTGCTGCGGGCATCGTGAATGGATATAAGACTGTCTGCCGGGGGTTCCTCAACGCCGCTGTTCAGACTCATTGATTGCACTTTTTTCAGGCCTGTTGTCTGAAAATATGCTTCAAGCTCTCCCTGAACCGTTATCTTTTCGCCCAAAAGCTGCGGATTCGTTTTAAGGCCGAATTGATTTCTGTATGAGGAAGGTATTTGGATGGGGAGCAGTTTCTCGGGTGATGTTTCGTCTTTGCTGTCAGCAATGGCTGCATTGTAATCGTTAGAAAACGGACTGCTCAGCTTGTAGTTCTGGTTTGAAATGGCCTGTCCCACAATAAACCCTTCTGTAACAGCTTTTCCTTCTTTTTGCTGCAATGCCTCTTCAACTGACATTGCCTCAGCTGCCTTAGCGGCCGGAAGTGCGTGCAACGGCATGTTTGTTATCACTAGTAATGTAATAAGCACACAGTAAATCGCCCGTGCGGTACCTTTTCTCCCCATATATTCTCCCCCTTTTTTAAAGCAATCTTCTGATTTACACACTATCGGTTCTCCAGCCAGATTCACGGATTTTTCTATTATGAAAAAGTGAACGCCGCACCCGGGCGTTCACTTTTATTTTTTAGATACGGGCAGTTTAATCGTCACTTTTGTGCCTTGATTTTCAATACTTTCGAATTCGATCGTGCCTTTATGGCTTTCAATAATTTTAAAGCTTACCATGAGGCCGAGACCCGTTCCTTTTTCTTTTGTTGTATAAAAAGGCTCCCCCAGTCTTTCCATCATTTCCTTGGAAATACCTTTCCCTTGATCCTCAAACGTCAGCTGGATATACCCGTTTTGATACACAGTATGAATGTGAATGTCACCTTCGATTTGTTCCATCGATTCAATCGCGTTTTTCAGCACATTCAGAAAGACTTGCTTGAGCTCATTTGGAACTCCCTTTATATCAGGCAGCTTATCATTCAGGTTTTTGATAACCCGAACGCCTTTCAGCATGGCCTGGGACTCAAGGATTAATGAAACATCCTCCACAATATCGTTAATCTGAATCGTTTCAAATTGGACTGATTTTGATCTCGACAATACTAAAAATTCATTAATGATAGATTCTAATCTGACAAACTCGGACATCATGACTTCCGCATAATCTTTTTGATATTTTTTGCTTTGAATCATCAGCTGCAAAAATCCTTTCAAAGAGGTGAGCGGATTTCTGATTTCATGGGCGATCCCTGCTGCAAGCTGGCCGATTGCAGAGAGCATCTCAGATTTCATCAGCATTTTTTCAGACTGCTTTTGATTTGTAATATCCTCGGCAATCCTCATAATCCGACCGACTTGTCCGGAATCGTCTTTAACCGGAAGAAGGGTGACATACTCCCATCGGTCAAGGCCGTCTTTATCCTGATAATACAGCTCGCCGGACCACCTGTTGTTTTCCGGAATGGAATGCCAGTGGGAGCTGAGCTCGCTCAGCTGAAAATATTGATCATAAAGCTCAAACACGTTCTCGCCGATAATCTCATACTGCTCTTTGCCGATCATTTCGCAGAAACGCTTGTTCACATATTTAATTTGCCCGTCCGCCGCGGCGATTAATATGTTTGCGGGGCTTTGTTCAACTGCTTCGGAGCTGATTTGAAGCGCTTTGTTTGTTGATTTCAAATCCGTAATGTTGACGAAGGTAATGACTACCCCTTCTACTTTATTTTCGTTTGTATAATACGGCATCATTTTGACATTGTACCAATCGCCATTTTGCGCCTCGACTTCTTTTTGGATAAATCTCTTGTCTTTTAGTGTGAGCTGAATGTCTTCAAGATAATTTTCATATTTCAGCCTGCTGGAAATATGATAAATCGGCCTTCCGACATCCCTTTCGATCAGATGAAATACATTTTCCGCCTCAGGTGTGAATAGCTTAATATGACATTGTTCATCAAGAAAAATCGTAGCGATATTTGTATTGATCAGCAGATTATCCATGTCTGTCGTCATGGCTGTCAGCTCTTCAATCTTCTTCTCAAACTGCTGATTGACAGTCATCAGCTCTTCATTGACAGACTGCATTTCTTCATTTGTCGATTGCAGCTCTTCATTGGCCGCGATCAGTTCTTCATTTGTGCTCTGCAATTCCTCGTTAGACGTCTCCAATTCCTCAATTGCCGTTTGCAAATGCTGTTTGGTTTCATACAGCTCTTTTTCAAGATCAAGTATCCGCTGATGATATGCGGAATCTTCATCAAACATCAAAAGCTCGTGTTTTGCGCTCTTTTCTCGCTTATATTTCTTATTCTCGATAAACAAAATATATAATTGATAATGGTTTCTTTTTAAGCTTTTTAAGGTCAGCTCTACATGAGCAGGTTTGCCCCCGACAGACACTTTCATGTTTTGAAACTTCACTTCAGTGTTTGTCGCTCTGGCTTTTTTGAGCGCTGTGCTGATCGGAACCGATAAATTTGTAGGAAAAATATTGTATATGCTGTAATTGCATTTGCCGTTTGGAAATTTTAAATATTGATTTGCGCTTTCAGAGGATGCGATGATTTCTTCTCTGTCATTTAAAATCATGCATGGATGCAGATATTGATCAATCAAGGATAAATACATTTCATCCATTTGGTGAAATTCCATCAGCTCATAAATTTTATTGCATTTTCCTGCCTGCACATGCTTCCTTTCAGCATGTGCTGCCTCAGACAAATGATACTTGATTTGTTCTGCCGACGCTGAATTGCTGAAGACCTTCCATTTTCTGTCCGCAGGCGTATAGAGATTGGTCATTTTTCCGATTGTTTCACTCGGGCCAAGCATCAGGTAGCCTTCTTCACGCAGAACAAAATGAAAGAGAGACAGCACCTTCTCTTGGAATTCCTGCTGAAAATAAATCATAACATTACGGCAGCTGATAAAATCAAGATCCACAAAGGGAGAATCCTTGATTACATTATGGGGGGCAAAGACCACATGCTCTCTCAGCCTCTTTTTAACCACATAGTCAGGCCCTTTTTTTTCAAAATATTTAACCAGCCATTCAGGAGGAACGGGGGATACGGCCTGTTCCGTATATGTCCCTTTACTTGCTTTTTGTATGGAGCTTTTATTAATATCTGTGGCGAAAATCTGCAAGTCGATTGCCGCTTTACGTTTTTCAATTTCTTCACAAAACACCATGGCGACAGAATAGGCTTCTTCACCCGTCGAACAGCCTGCGACCCAGACACGGCAGGATTTTCTCCCTTTTTTGATATTGTTCTCCACAATCGCAGGGACAAAATGCTTTCTTAACGTGTCAAATGATTCTTTATCTCTAAAAAAATGGGTGACCCCGATGAGAAGATCGTTAAACAGCAGCTGCAGCTCTTCGGGATGCTTCATGACATACCTATTGTACTCATCAAGGCTCAGCATCTGTTCATCAAGCAAATTCATTCTCCGCTCAATTCGGCGGCTTACGCTGTTCTTTTTATACATTGAAAAATCAATGCCTGTCTGCTTTTGGATCAGGTAAACGGTTTTTTCTATCGCTTCATCAGATAATTTGCATTTCACTTGGTTTAAAAGCTGATTCATATAGGCGGCGATTTTTTTCGGACGTTCTACAAAATCGGCGATCCCCGATTTGATCACATGATTCGGCATGTCCGGACATTGGGCCGACTCGTCCTGTGCCATGCATATGCCGCCGTGTTCATGGATTAATTTCATGCCTTCCGCGCCATCCCGTCCTTTTCCGGATAATATGATGGCAACCGCTTTTTCTCTTTGGGACAGAGCCAACGATTTGAGAAAGTAATCTATCGGATAATTGATCTTTTCGTTTTCATCATATGTATGTACTTGTATCGTATGATTTTCGATTTTAATATTATGATTAGGCGGACATAAGTAGACGGTTTTCCCCTTTAGCGTTTCTCCGTTTCTTGCCAGACGCACATCCATTGACGTATATTTTCCGAGAAGTTCCGGCATAAAGCTTTTGTACTTCGCAGAAAGATGCTGAACCACAACAAAGCAGACATTGAGGCTGCTTTTAAATGCTTTGAAAAACTCCTTAACCGCATTCAAACCGCCCGCAGATGCTCCGATGCCTATAATGGCCGGTTTCTGTTTGGCAATGTCTATCGGTGATACTTCCATTAGTTCTTCTTGCATCCGTTACCCCCACCAGTAATTGTTTAGTCTGTCTGAAAAATATTCGACAGAGAGACACCAAATCCTTTCATTCCTGCATATTGTTTCATTTTTCGGAACGCTTATCGGCTCTTGATGCATAAAAAACTACATTCACTCACATGATAAATGTGATTTGAAATAAAGGAGGATATCCGATTTGGAACAGCAAAATCAGCAACAGTCACAAGTAAACCAAGGAATACCGAGCAAACCGCAAGCTAACCACGGCGGGCACGAAATGTTTGATATGCATGAGGTGCTGGTAGGAACCATCAATGTTCTTGACCAATTTATCATGTTAAGACAGTTTGTCCAAGATCAAGAACTGCTCGGGATATTGGACCGCCAATATCAGTTCATTTTGTCACAGTACAACTTGACTGCAGAATGCTTTAAAACAGGCAGTGAGCCATCCCAAAAAACGGCTACGTACTTGATGAAGGAAGACAACCAGACGGTTTACGGCATGAAGCCTTCACAGCCTCATAAACCGCTTCAATCTATGACAGATATTAATGACGGCCTCATCAGCAGACAGATGCTTGTATCTATAAAAGCGCAGGCATCCATGATGACTATGGCTTCTCTTGAAATGACGAATCCAGCCGTCAGACGTGTGCTTTCAGCCCAAATTCAGCAATTCGTTGAAATGGCTTTTGAAATTTTTCTCTATCAGAATAAACACGGATACTATCAAGTTCCGCAGCTGAATACTCAGGATATGCAAAACATGCTGAACGCATTCGCTCCGGCTCAAGGACAGCCTCAGATGCCTCCGAATAATGGAAGCATGGGACAGCAAGGCCTTCATTAAAACAGAAGCGGCACTGGACCCGGTATCCAATGCCGCTTTCTTTTTCTCATACTTATGGGTAAAGTCCTTTTCAAATTGAGTCAGGCTCTCATTTGTCGCTGCTTTAAACCCTTTTTCGAAATTCTGCACTTCCGACGTCTTCTTCATGATCTTCAAAATAATGTCTTCTCCAAACGTTCCCGTCAGTTCATTTATCATATAGAAGCTTTGTAAATACACATCGGTTTGATAGGCTGATCTGGCTTTTTGCCAATTCTCATCTGTATCAAGCTGGTCAAACGGAACGACAGCAAACGAAACCGGATCGATCACCAGTTCATAATTAGCCGTCCACTCGCTGGTCCCCTCGTGAAACCATAAAGGAAAATCATCCGGATCGGCTTTAAGCTCCCTCAATTTCTGATGAAACGCATAGTGGGTGAATTCATGTATGAATAACCGCTGATACAAATAGACCGCCATATCATTTTCTTTCAAAAGCTCTTTCTTTTCCTCCGGCATGATGCCGATCAGCTTCTCCTGCTCAGAATAAAAACCTGCAACCTCCGCCAGGCCGGAGTAGGCTTCTATCTGCTTTTGATTCGAAAAAAATATAATATCCAGATGCTCTGAGCCTGCATATCCTAAAATGATTCTATTCATGTTTGCTGCATAATCCAACGTCTCTTTTGTCAGCGGAAGCAACGGCTTTTCTTCAGATGTATAGTAAACAGTCACCTGGTGAAATGACACTTTTTCCATATGTTCAGTCACTTGCTCTTTCGTTAACCCGGAGGCTTGACTGTCTGGTTCTGACAACATATACATCGCACTTGATACGATAGCCGAACTTACAGCAAAAACCACAAGTATTCCGCACAGGATCAAAGCCAACGCCTCGCGTTTTCCCATGCCGTCATTCAAACGCCTTCCCCTCCCCCGAGCAGTCCTTTTTATTCTCTAACCTATGCAGATGGGGAAAAGGAAGTGACAATTGAGCATAGAAAAAAGCCGCAATCCATGATGCGGCTTTTTTTCATTGTTATTCAGCGTTAGGGAACACACGCTGTACCATCTGTCCAAATTCATCAAAGAATCCTGCTACCGGATCGCCATTTTGAATCCGATCGCCATAACCCTGCATCCGCTCTACAAAATCTGGGTTTGCAGAAACAAAGACATTGTCAATCGTTTTATCAGCAGATCTGACCTTATCTGAAATTTTCTTTTTCAGTTTGTTTTCAACTTCGCCTTTTTGTCCATTTGTCAGAACAACGGCCACATATGCTTGATCTCCGGCTACTATGACATTTGCATGTTTTACCTCTTTTAGATCAGTTATCTTATCAGCCGCCTTGTCCGCTACTTCCAGTTTGCGGTTCTGATTGTCATTCATGTTGTTGTCGTTGTTGGCGTTGTTATCGACGTTATCGTTGACGTTGCCATTACGATCATTATCAACATTGTTCATATTTCTTGTCCCGTCATTCTCCGGGTTGCGGTAGTTTACATTTTCGGGCCTGTTATTATCACGATTGCCTTCTCCTTGATTAGCCATACCGCATCCAGCAGTTATGAGCAAAGGGATGAGAAACACAGACATGACAGCTTGTTTTTTTCCAAACATTTAAATTCCTCCTTTATCACTTTACTTATAGGTTTTTCTAATCAGCTTTATTTATGCACAAATAAAAAATACAAATTCCTCCACAAAAATGCTTTTCCAAGGTGAAAGAAAAGGGATAAAAAGCTTTGCGCAGGAGAAAATAGCAATAAACGTATAACTGAAGGAGGGTTCATATTGTTTAAACAAAGAAAAGGGATCAATCCGGCCGCATTGCTGATCGGTTCATCTGTACTTCTTGCAGCTTTATCGCCAGAAGTGCGCAACTGGGTTCGCGGTTTTATGGCTGGTCGAATGAATAAAGAAGATTCGCAGCAAATGAAAAAAGATTCTCAACAGCAGACGGCCGGCACTTCCGATGTAGGGAATATGATCAAGCAGGCGTTTGGCGGGGGAACCCAAACCCAGCAGCAGTCCCATCAACAACAGCAGCAGGCGTCACCCGCGGAAAGAAAGCAGCCGCACTACGCTGAACCGATTCACTTTGACGAAAGTGCCGTAAACGTAATGAATGACAACACGATCATGAATATGATTGAAGATTTAGAACCCGGAAGCCATTAAAAAAACGTGTAATCCGTTTTGGATTACACGTTTTTCTTATGCCCCCTCTTCCGCTTCAATTACGGTCGATTGGTCATTAAATACTGCTGTATCAATATCTTTTGTGGCTTTACTGGTGATCAAGCCTGCCGTCATACTTCCGCTGACATTTAATGCTGTCCGTCCCATATCAATTAATGGTTCAACGGAGATCAGCAAACCAGCGAGCGCAACCGGCATATTCAGTGCAGATAATACAAGCAGAGCGGCGAATGTGGCGCCTCCTCCGACACCCGCTACACCGAAGGAACTGATTGCGACAACCGCGATAACCGAAACAATAAACGCAGGATCTAACGGATTTTGCCCGACTGTCGGAGCAATCATTATCGCAAGCATCGCGGGATAAATACCGGCACAGCCGTTTTGGCCGATTGACAGCCCGAAAGAACCGGCGAAGTTGGCAATACCTTCTGGCACACCCATGCTTCTTTGTGTTTTGATATTAAGCGGCAATGAGCCCGCGCTTGAACGTGATGTAAAAGCAAAGATCATGACAGGCAGCGCTTTTTTCACATACATAAAAGGATTTAAACCGCTGAATGTCACGAGCAGCAAATGAATGATAAACATAACGATCAGCGCCGCGTATGAAGCAATGACAAACATACCGAGCTTTAAGATGCTGTCAATATCGCTTGTCGCAATCGTTTTCGTCATAATGGCCAATACACCATAAGGCGTCAGCCTCAAAATTAAGGTCACAACGCGCATGATGATGGAATATACGGCATCAACCATCTTTTTAAATGTTTCCGCCTGTTCCGGCTGCTTTCGTTTAACCCCGAGAAATGCGACACCAAGAAAAGCGGCAAAAATGACAACCGCAATCGTAGATGTCGGTCTGGCTCCGGTAAAATCAAGGAACGGATTGCTCGGCAGCAGTTCGATCATTTGCTGCGGCAGCGTTTTCGCCGTCATATCCTCGGATTTTTGCTCAAGCTCTTGCCCGCGTGATAATTCAGTATCACCTTGGTCGATTTGGATCGTTTGAAGATCAAAAGAAAGGGCAGACACGATACCCACTGCGGCAGCAATTGCTGTTGTCGCAATCAAAATGCCGAGAATCAATCCGCTGATTTTTCCAAGATTTTTTGTGAGTTTTAATTTGGTAAAGGCTCCGAGAATCGAAATAAACACAAGCGGCATGACAATCATTTGGAGCAGTTTGACGTATCCGCCCCCGGCAATATTAAACCAGTCTGCCGTCTGCGTAACAATATCCGAGGCAGGCCCGTAAATCAACTGCAGCGCAAACCCAAACACAATTCCGAGCCCAAGAGCGGTGAAAACACGTTTAGAAAAGGAAACGTGTTTTTTTTGCATAACAAACAGCCCTGCTATAAGTAAAATAATGATGAAAAGATTTAAAATGACTAATAAAGTCGCCAATTCAGGTTAACACTCCCTTACAGATTTTCCTTTTAAAAATATATTACACAAATTCCTATGGGTCAAGTAAGAATTAATGATTCATTTCTTTCTGGATAAAAAAACCTTTCTCTATCCCGTTTTTATCCTTTTCATTCCACCGCATCTTTAGTAACGTATATACGGGTGATTGATATGTTAAAAGAACTTTTTGTAAATTTGACCATTTTAATTACATTTAATTATCTTTTCACCTTCCTATTTAAAGAAACGTTAATACATAAAGAAGACCGCCTGCCCTTTCAGATATTAAAAGGTGCATGCTGCGGGCTCCTTGGGGTTTTTCTGATTATCTTTGGTTTTACCTACCATCATTCCATCATTGATTTAAGAAATATACCCATTATGATTGCCGCTCTTTATGGAGGTTGGGTGTCTACCGCGACGGCTTTTGCCATTATTATGGCCGGCCGTATACTGATCAGCACAAATGCCTCTGCACTTTATTCGCTGGTCACAATCATCATCGTTTCCGTGATTACGCTGCTTGCTTCAAAACGAAAAAAGCCGGATGTACTAAGAGCTTTTTACGTGTTGCTGCTTGTGAATGTTGTTTCTTCCGTTATGACCTACTTTGTATTGCATATTCATTCTGCCGCGCTTCACATGTATTATTGGCTGCTGTCCTCTTTGGGAGGCATGCTGAGCTTCTATTTAATCGAACACGAGGCAAAGGCGCACCTCTTGTTCAAACAATATAAATTTCAAGCGAACTACGACTTCTTAACCGGAATTTTTAATAAGCGAAAATTCGAGGAAGTCATGCACCAGTTCTATAAACAGGCGGGCCGTTCGCCTTCCTTTCAATTCGCGCTCATTTATTTAGATATTGACCGCTTCAAACAGATTAATGATCAATACGGCCATCATGAAGGCGATCAAGTACTGAAAGAACTCGGAGCGCGCCTTAAGCTCAATACACGCACCTCAGATCCCGCGGCCCGCATTGGCGGTGAGGAATTTGCCGTTCTCCTGCCGAATTGCACTCATGCAAAAGCGGTGCAAGTTTCCGAACGAATCAGACAAGCTGTATCCGGTGAACCGATTATACTGTCGAGCGGCGATAAGCTTTCCGTCACTGTCTCCCTCGGGACAGCCCATTACCCCCTGAACGCAGATCAGCCGGAAACATTGCCGCTGATAGCCGATCAAAAGCTTTACCAAGCCAAACAAACAGGTCGAAATAAGGTATGTTATTCCACAAAAAAAGAATGAATTCATTGTGTGAATTCATTCTTCCAATCTGAAAGGCTTTTTAACGGGAGAAAAGCAGGTATCAAGTTTCCGTGATATTCTTTTTCAATAAACGCAGCTGTATCGTCCGAATGGTATAGTTCAAGGATGTTTTCCAGATTTTCACGATCCCTGTCCTCCGCTCTGACAGCAATCATGTTCATATAGACCTCCGCAGTCTGTTCAGCTCTTTGTAAAGCATCCTTTTCCGGGTGAAGGCCTGCTTTTTCAGCGTCTTCCATAGTGAGAACAGTAACGTCAACATCATCCAGCCTTCTGTATGCTTCCTCTTTTGACACTGTTTTAATTTTTAGATGTCTTGAATTATCCTTTATCATATCCATTGATCCATTTCCGTTAAATCCCTTTTTCAGCTTAAGCAGCCCTGCTTCTTGCAATAACATAAGCGCTCTTCCTAAATCAATTCCTTCATCCGGTAAAGCAACAACAGCTCCATTCGGAATATCTTTTATCCGTTTATATGTCTTTGAATAAATCCCCATTCCCGCTATGTACGTCGTTCCGAGAGGTGCGAGTTTGTCCTTGTACTTTTTTGTGAACGCTTGAAAATAAGAAATCGTTTGAAATGCGTTGGCATCAATTTCACCGTTGGCAAGGGCCATATTGGATTCTCCGTAATCCGAAAATTCTATCGTCTCAATTTGTTGGCCTTCCTCCTCGGCTTTCCCAGCAATAAAATCCCAAATTGCTCGATCTGAATCATTAATGCCGATTTTAATCGTTTCGTTTTCTGCTGATGTTGAACATGCACTAAGTGAAATGACTAAAATGAGGAACAAACAATATGCAAGCCATTTTTTCATGGCGACCATACTCCCTATCTATTTATTAGAGCATTTATTGAGGTTGCAATGGCGAACATGCCGCGCATAAAAAAGCTCCCGCTTATAAAATAAGAAGAAGCCTATAAACGCTCACAGCCGGAGCACCCTCTCCTATACTTTCCAAGCCTTATGGCGGCTTACCGGAATTGGAACAAATCCAACTCCCTTCGCCTTTATGCAGAAGAAGTTTATGTATGAGTATCATCTTGTATTTGTAACATTACCTTACCTATTTATTGTAGGCTTGTCAATTGCTTGCGTCCCGCCGTGGCGGCAGACAGTGCTACTGTTTATCCAGCCGCCCGCAGAGATATTCGGATAAGAAGAAAACCCTTTCAGAAAGTGAGGAATAATCATGAAGGAGAACTATATTAATGGGAAATGGATAAGATAAGATCAGATCAAAGCATTGAAGTGACAACCTCCGCTCCAGGAGATATTGTCGCAGAGGTAGCATACGCCGGCAAGAAGGAAGCCAAAAAAGCGTGTTGTGGTCGGCGATGCAAAAGAGCTGACAGAAGTATGGCAAGCTGACGAACGTGTGAGAAAAATATCATTCACCGGCCGTGAAGGCGGATATTACGGCATTGAAGAATTTATCGAAATCAAATACACCTCTGTCGCTTTGAGATAAGGCAGGCTGATAGGCATATATCGAGATTTTAGATCGATTTCCCCGAATGAATATCAAAAGGAAAGATAATGTGCTCTTTTCTGAAAAAAATTGTGTTTAACTGTTGTTTTTTCTTTAAATTACTGGTAGAGTAAAGATAATTATTTTTGTTCGAACTATCTTTAAGAAGAAAGTTTTGTAAGAGTTTTCGTCTTGGAAGTTTGTTTAAGAGCAAGAATAGTGAATTTAAGCGTTATGATCGCTTTAGGAGGAAATTGCATGTTAGAAGGTAAAGTAAAATGGTTCAACTCTGAAAAAGGATTCGGATTCATCGAAGTAGAAGGTCAAGACGATGTATTCGTTCACTTCTCTGCTATTCAAGGCGAAGGCTTCAAAACTTTAGAAGAAGGCCAAACTGTTTCTTTCGAAATCGTTGAAGGAAACCGCGGACCACAAGCTGCTAATGTAACAAAAGCATAAATGTTTTGAAAACTGCAGGCTCATGCCTGCAGTTTTTTTGTTTTGTAATAAAAAAGCTGTTTTCGCATTGTGGCGAAAACAGCTTTTTTCTGTTATGTCGCGATATCCCTTTTTAAGAAGACACCGAATGCGAGCATTTGAAAAATGACAAAGTAAATGACAAGCATCACGATGGAGAAGGTCATCGTCATTCCCTCCACTAAAGGTGTACCGTCAAGATACTGCGTTAAATCTGTATTGGCAAATAAAATATACTTTGCCCAGTCGAACTTCATTGCTAAAAATCCAGTCGCCGTACTGCCCATGACCAATAGGAAAATGGAAAAACCAACTGCAAGAGAACTGTTTCTGAACACAGCCGACAGCATGAAGGCCATTGTTGCAAGCATAAAGGCCGATATCGATTCGTAAAGATACGTTTTCGCCAAGTAACCGATGATGCTTTGTTCGACCACATGACCGTCCTTATACACTAAGTGGACATTAGCCGCAGCATCTCCGCCTGTCCCGAAAAAGAGCAATCCGAGAAGGGTTGAGCCGACAAATAAAAACAACAGCAAGCCCAGACCAAATAATAGCACGGTAATGTATTTGGATAACAGAATTTGAAAACGGCTGAGCGGCCGGATGACCAACAGCTTAATAGTGCCCCAGTTAAACTCGTTCGCAACAATTCCAGCTGCGATTATGATGGTAAACAGTCCGGTAAGCATGGTTAACATTGAGGAATCTGTTACGTACGACCAAGCCGTATATCCTGTATCAGTCGGAAGATTGTGATCAATGCGGTATTCGTTTACTGCAATCTCTTTTTTTAAATTTTTCACAAGGATATCATTGCCTGGATTATCTTTGATTTGCTTCTTCATATCGGCATTTTCAGCCTGAAGCTCCTGCTTCCATTTCGGATTGGCCTCATCAGATGAAAAATGGTTGGACAAGAGAGCAAAGCCGACCATGGAAACACCAAGAATCCCAATCATTACCCATGTTCCGACTCGGCTGAAAATTTTTATCCACTCGTTATATATCAGGTTAAGCATGTTGAACCTCCTCTTTTGTTCCGCCGGTGATTTCTAAGAAACGGTCTTCTAATGATTTTGTGACCAGTTTTACTTCATATAAACGAATCTGCTCCTGTACCAGCAGTTCAATTACGGCCGGCACTTCCTGCTTGGACAGCTTGATTTCCACGCCGTTCTTCTTGTTCACGCAATCATACTCCTTCAGAACAGAAGCGGCTTCTTTCAGCTGCTCCATATGGAAGAAATATGTATCTTTCTCTTCTGTTTCTTCATCTCTTACATTCTGAATATCTATAAGCTTTCCTTTTTGCAGGATAGCGATCCTGTCACACATCAGTTCCATTTCCGACAACAGATGGCTTGAAACGATAACCGCCATTCCTCTTTCCCGCGTCAGTTTTTTTAAGTGATCTCTGATTTCTCTGATTCCTGCCGGGTCCAGGCCGTTTGTCGGTTCATCTAAAATCAGCACTTTAGGATCGTGGAGAAGACATTGCGCCAAACCAAGACGCTGCCTCATTCCAAGTGAGTACGTCTTCACTTTGTCATGAATTCTTTCTTTTAACCCGACCAGTTCAACGACTTCATCGATCTTTTCTTTCGTGATGCCTTTTATCATTCTTGCGTATTGCTGAAGGTTTTTGTAGCCGCTTAAGAATTTATACAGCTCAGGATTTTCCACGATTGCTCCGACGTGTTTGACGGCCTGGGCGTAGTTTTTTGTGATTGATTGGTTGCAAATCACAACATCGCCTTGTGATAACTTCATTAAACCGACCATCATTCTGATTGTCGTTGTTTTCCCCGCTCCGTTCGGTCCCAAAAAACCAAACACTTCGCCTTCCTGAACCGTAAAGCTCAGATTATCAATGATCGTTTTTCCATTTATTTTTTTTGTGACATTCTTTAGTTCCATTACATTTTGCATCAAATTCCCCCTCTTTCTAGTAAACTTGTATGTTCGACTTAAACCACTCCAGCACAGACATGCCTTCTTGTTCGCGAATCTCTTCCACGTTTCGCTGTGCGGCCTTTTCTCCGTTCACAAGCACAATCACTTCATCAAGCAATGTTTCGATTTCTTCAATTTCATGCGTGGCAATCACTACGATCTGATGCTCAAAATCAATATAAGATACCAGACTGTTCACGATGGATTCTCTGACCATCGGATCAAGCCCGGAAAAAGGCTCATCCAGCAGGATAACGGACGCCCGTCTTGATAAAGCGAGTACGATCTTAAGCCTGCCCCGGTTTCCCTTGGAAAGCTGCTTAATCTTCTTGTCAGGCTGCAGCTTCATTTCCTCCAGCAGCTTATACGCTTTTTCGATTTGAAAATCAGAAAACTGTGATTGATAGAAAGCAAGCATATCCTTTACTGTGAACCGGGGATAAAACATATCCAGTTCCGTGAGATAAGCCGTATGCTGAACCATATCTCTGGTTACCGGCTTCCCATCCGCTCTGACAGATCCTGAAGTCGGAAACATCAGTCCGCCCAGCATTTTTAAGGTTGTTGATTTCCCGCTCCCATTCGGCCCTATAAGTCCATAGATTTTTCCCGGAGACAGGGAAATGGATACATCCTTCACAGCGGCATGACGGCCGTATTGTTTAGACACATTGTGAAGTGTAATATTCATTTTCGGCCTCCTTCTGCATGCTTTTCTATCCCTTCCAGCATTTCCTCTTTTGTTAATCCAAGCTCTTTCATTTGCATTACGAAGCTTTCACACACTTCTCGTGTAAGCCGCTCTTTCAGCTCATCGACAATTCCGGCCTTTTCTGTGATAAATGTTCCTTGCCCTCTTCTTGTCTCCACAATTCCCAGCCTTTCCATCTCACTGTAGGTTCTTTGAATCGTATTGGGATTTACTTTTGTTTGAATGGCCATTTCTCTGACAGACGGGAGCTTGTCACCGGGGAACAGCTCCTTTCTGACCAGCCGGAAAAAGATTTGGTCAGCAATTTGCAAATAAATGGGCTTGGAAGAATGAAAGTCTTGTTTCATATCCTCTTACACCTCAACTTTTCGCTGAAGAAGCTTTGAAGCAAGAAAAAGAAACACGGCTGCCAACACCAGCATAACAGGGAGCGTAAGATAGGATAAATGAATTGTTTTCATTTCCAAACTCCACCCTATTGACTTTTTATAATGAAATTGAAAGTCACCATAAACTGTGAAATACCACAGCCTATCCAGCGGCTTCAACAAAGTCGCCAACCCATATCCTTCGATCATATACCACCCTGCTCCAAGCAGGAAACAAATGATCCATCGAAATCTTCTGAGTGCAGAAGAACAGGCTTTCAGGGAATGAAAAACGGTCCACAGCAACATGAGTGCAGCTGATGTATAAGCAGTTAAAAACAATCCATAAAGATTGAAGATCAATATCGTGCCAGTCAGCGGGATATCATTTAATACAATTGCTTTTGAGTCAAGAAAATGGTAAAGAAAAACACCATAGCCTGTAAGCAAAATCTGTGAAATGAGCTGATACAAAAGACTGGCAGTCAGTTTAGACAGCAAAAGCCTGACCGCACCGTTCGGATTATAAAGCCATAGCTGGTTTTTGCCCTCTAAACGAAGGTGACAGTAAATAAGCACAGGTGCTAAAAATACTTGAAAAAAAATGATCATAACCAAGAAACCAAAAACAGTTAACGGTTCATCAATCAGATTTTGAAGTCCAAAGCTTACTGCCACTAGAAATATAAGGCCCCCAAGCCATGTGAAAAACCACATTGTTGATAAAGTAAGATCCTTTTTCACCAAGCCCCAAAACGAATTCATCTCTTTCCCTCCCAAATCACACAATGTGTATGACTCACATAGTACACTAGATCACAAAAAAATACAACATAACCCATGGGTAAAATTGATAAAAATGATGATAAATACATGTTAAACAATAAAAAAAAAGCAAACCCGTCATGACCTGACGGATCTGCCTTCGTGGTTACTTCTTTTTAGTTTTCATGGAGAGCAGCGCATCACGGTAGCTGCTGTCCTCCATTTTGTCGCTCTCTGGTTTGACCTCTTCCTGGTCAGCAGAATGTTTGAATTTTTGAAGCGCCTGCCTGTATATATCATCACCCATTGAATCAGCTTTCTTCTTTTGGGAATCGGCTCTTTCAGCGGACGGGGCATGCTCAGCAGCCCGCTGCTCCGCCGGGTAATTCACTTCTGGTGTTTGCTCGGCAGGTTCGTTCACTTTTTCATTTGTTTCTTCTTTGATGTCTTTTCCAGCAGAAGTGTTACGGACGTTAAACGTGATAAGACCCGCAATCACAATGACAGCAGCAATAATTGCTAGAATAATGGCCATTTAACCCTCTCCTTACTGTCCGGCTGTTACATTACCTGTGACTTGGGTGACGCGTCTTCCTAAAGCGCGCCCCAATTGAAGCCCTTCATCAGACATTAATACGTCACTGTCAACAGGGCAGGTGACACCCGCTCCGTAGTAAGAACCGTACAGAGCATTTTCAGGGACATTGCCCGGAAGGCCGACAACGATCATGCCTTGGTGGAACATCGGTGTAATCAAATTGTGCATTGTCATTTCCAGACCGCCGTGTGTTGTGGCAGTTGTACAGAAGACCGCGCCGACTTTATCAATCAGCTCGCCTTCCGCCCACAAATAACCCAATTTATCAATCCATGTTTTCAATCCGGAACTGATAGTCCCGAAATGCCCCGGGCATCCCCAGATGATGGCATCCATATCCTTCAGCTTGCGGATATCCGCATGATCCACATGATCGATAAATACTTCAGCGGCACTGTTTTCTCTTGCTCCTTCTGCGATTGATTCCGCAAGAAGCTTTGTATGTTCGCCTTCACTGTCGTATACTACATAAATTTTCATTCAGGAAACCCTCCTGTCAGTTTAAGATTCCTTCACTTCTTTTGGAGCCGGAAGCAATGAAAGCTCCTCTTTTTTCTTTTTCTCCGCGCGTTTTTTGTCTTTTCTCACGTCACGCAAGAAGAGGCTTAAGATAACGCCGGCAACGGAGAATAATGTCGCCCACATAAACGCGTCATTGATACCCATGACGTTGGAATCGAGCATCGCGTGTTTATAAATATGTGAGTACACATATGTTTTCGCTGTATCAAGAGATACATTCATGTTAACCATTATGGACGAAACCGCGTTTTGGAACGAATGCATAAATGTTGGGTCCGCTGTATTCGTTTTATCAGCAATTTGTGAATAATGGAATGTCGTGCGGTTCGTATAAATAGTTGTGATTAAGCTTGTTCCGATTGAACCAGAGATTTGGCGAAGCGTGTTGCTCATCGCTGTCCCGTGGCTGTTTAAACGGGCCGGGAGCTGGTTCATACCTGCTGTCATAACAGGCATCATTAACAATGACATACCGAATGCGCGAATCGCATAAACGAGCATAATGTGCGTATAAGATGTATCAATTGTTAATTTAGTGTATTGGAATGTTGTCACAACCGTAATCAGAAGCCCGATAATCGCAAGCGGTCTCGGACCGAATTTATCAAATAAAATCCCTGAAATCGGCGACATTATCAGCATGACGATCGCGCCCGGAAGCAGCAGCAGTCCCGATTGTAATGCCGTAAAGCCGACGAGGTTCTGCAAGTAGATCGGCAGCAGGAACATCCCTGTGTACAACGCTACTGTAATAATAATATTAATGATACTTGAAAGTGAGAAAATGTCATATTTAAACACTCTGAAATCTAGCATCGGTTCTTCAGCTCGTAATTGCTGAACGACAAACGCGGCGATCGCGATCACACCGATGATGACGGTAGAAAGAACGATCGGGTCACTCCAGCCGTCAGAACCGGCTTCACTGACCCCGTAAAGCAGAGAAGCAAATCCGACAATTGAAAGGAACGCTCCAAGAGTGTCCAATTTAATTTTTTGCGGCTCAACCATATTTTTAAATAGGAAAAGCGCTAATATAATGACGAGCGCACCAATCGGCACAAGACCGTAGAACATAATACGCCATGTATAATGTTCAATGATCCATCCGGAAAGAGTCGGGCCGACCGCCGGTGCGAACATCATCGCAAGACCGAAGATCCCCATCCCTTTCCCCCTGCTTTCAGGAGGGAAGATAAACAGAATGGTTGTCATAACTAGCGGCTGTAAAATTCCTCCGCCGACGGCCTGGATTAAACGGCCGATTAACATTGTCGAGAAGTTAGGCGCCATTCCGCAGACTAACGTACCAAGAGTAAAGCAGATCATGGCAACGAGAAAAAGAGAGCGCTGGCCAAAGCGTGTAATCAGGAAAGCCGATAACGGGATCAAAACACCGTTAACCAGCATATAACCGGTTGTCAGCCACTGAATCGTCGTTGCGCTCACGCCAAACTCAGTCATTAAATGGGGCATTGCCACGTTAAGCAGCGTCTGGTTCAAGATTGCCAGGAATAAACCGGCCATCAGCACAATAAGCAGTGACATAGGGCTTTTTACTTTATTTGCATTGACTGTTTGTGTAGCCATCTAAGACAACCTCCTTTCATGGTTTGATGACTGATCTGTTTTATTCAGAAATTTTAACAGATGCGTTCATCCCAGGAAGCACCTTGTCAGATGGGTTGCTGATTGAAATTTTAACAGGAATTTTTTGAGTTACTTTTGTGTAGTTTCCGCTTGAGTTTGTTGACGGAAGCATGTCAAAAGTAGAGTTTGTCGCATAACCGATTTCCTCAACTGTTCCATCGAATGTTGTATCTGCGTCGCCGTCGACCACGATATCAACTTTGTTTCCTTCTTCAATATCTTTAATGTCTGTTTCTTTAATGTTAGCTGTGATATATAGGTGATCCATATCAATTGTTTGTGCAATTGTTGTACCAGCCTGAACGGTTTGTCCGTTTTTCACTTCGTTTTTCACGATTGTTCCATCCATGATGGATTTGATATCAACTGACTTTTCGCCTTTGATTTTTGCAACAACATCGTCTTTCTTCACTTCTTTGCCTTCTGTAAGGTTCCAATCTGTCACTTTACCCGCAACAGGAGCTGTAATGGCTGACATATCGCCGGCTACCTTAGCTTCATCAGTTTTTACATAGTTTGTGCTTTGATAATAGTAATAAGCACCTCCGCCAATAATTGCAAGAACAACAATCAAACCGATAATGTTGGTCAGTATTAAACGTCCTCTGTTCATTTTGTTTTCTCCTTTCGTTTCTTCCTCTATCATTTTGTGGAATGATGGTTAAAATATGTGGGAAAGTTTTTATTTCAGCTTTTTTTTGCACAGCCTTCAGCCAGTTTCGACAAATTTCCAGCCAGCTTGCCCAAATATTGAAGTTGATCTGCGTCAAGCTGCCGATAAAGGCTCGCTGCTTTTCTCGCATACTGAATAGCTGCTTGTTGTAAAAGATCTTCCCCTTCATCGGTTAACTGAATCATTACGATACGCCGATCATCCGGACTGTCATACCGAACCATCAAATGACGCTTGCAGAGAAGTTCTGTCATTCTCGTTACCGATGCCGGCTTGAGATCGAGCGTCAGAGCCAATCGGCTGAGCGCGGTGCTTCCGCTGTTATGAATTTTAAACATCAGTAAATATTGAAGAACTGTAATTTGAAATGGTTCAAGCACAATTTCCAAGATCATCTTCTGTTTTTTATAGATGGCCCGCGACGTATCGAAAAGCTGTTCAAATGTGAGCAAAGCACGATCTGATTCAGTCACCTGTTTTTCACCTCATTCCCCAATAATAGTTCACAAGATAAAATATTAATAAATGAAAGAAGATTTGTCAAAGGGAAAGTTTCATTTTTTTTCAGCTTTTTTTAGTAACCGTTTTCAGTTTCTGACACAAAAAAACCCATTAAAGGACCGGGCACGCACCGGCTCTGTAATGGGCTCATATAGCATTATGAAAATTGATGGCTTACGCCTGCCTCTTCTTTTTTAAAAAAGTTTTTCAGCGCCTGAAAAACGTCTGATTTCTGCTTCAAAATATAATGTTTAAATTTTTCATCTTTTACATTTTTGTAGGCGGACATTAATGTCGAATGTCTATTGTACTGATTAACCTCGCCGTAGCAGAACAAATTTGCTTTTTTCATAATATCATTGACCAATTTGACGCACCGCGCGTTGTCAGAGGTCAAATTATCTCCGTCTGAGAAATGGAACGGGTAAATATTATAGCGGGCGGGGCTGTATTTCTCATCAATTAATTCCAGCGATTTGCGGTACACTGAAGAACATATCGTCCCCCCGCTTTCCCCTTTTGAAAAGAAATCTTCTTCTGACACCACTTTAGCCTCGGTATGATGGGCGATGAATTCTATTTCCACCGTTTCATACTTTGTCCGTAAAAAACGTGTCATCCAGAAAAAGAAGCTTCTTGCCATATATTTCTCCCAGACACCCATAGAGCCGCTTGTATCCATCATCGCTAAGACGACAGCTTTTGACTCAGGTTTTGTCACGTCATTCCATGTTTTATACTTTACATCCTCAGGAAATATCGGATAGAATGACGGCTTGCCTGACATCGCGTTTCGCTTGTAAGCCGACATCATCGTCCTTTTCTTATCAATATTACCCGTTAACCCCGTTTTGCGGATATCATTAAACTCAATATCAGTGGTGACGATATCGTCCCTTTCCTTCTGCTGCAAGTTCGGCAGCTCCAGTTCACTGAACAACGCTTCCTCCAAATCCATTAACGAAACTTCAGCTTCGTAATAGTCTTCACCTGCCTGATCGCCTGCTCCCTGCCCTTTGCCAGGACCCTGTTTCTTATCTGAGCCGTCTCTTGCTACAACATCTCCTACCTGGCTTTCCCCGTCTCCTTGGCCTACATGTTTGTTTTTATCATAGTTATAGCGAATTTTATATTCATCAAGTGAGCGGATCGGAATTTTCACGACATCTTTTCCGTTAGACATAATAATGCTCTCTTCTGTGACGAGATCCGGCAGATTGTTTTTAATGGCCTCCTGCACTTTTTTCTGGTGGCGCTGCTGGTCATCAAAGCCTTTGCGATGGAGGGACCAGTCTTCCTGTGAAATCAAAAAATGGCCGCTGTCATTTTGGGACATGAATTCCCCTCCTTAACCAATTGTGGTCGTGATACATACGTATTCCGGCTTGTGCTGAATTATGAAACAAGTCTTTCGAAAAGATTTATATTTATCATATGCAGAAGGGTACAAACAATTGCCAAACAATTTCGAAAACGGGACAACATGTATGTGAGTGTAAAAGAACCCGCCCTTGACGGACGGGTTTCTCATTTTATCGGTTCAGCAGGCTGCCGACATACTTCAGCAGCTCGTTTGCGCTTGTGGAATTGTAGCCATGTTCATCAATTAATCGGGCCACAACTTCATTTACCTTTTTAAGCTGCTGCTCATCCGGCGTCTTGGTTGATGTCGTAATTTTAACCACATCTTTGAGATCGGCGAACAATTTTTTCTGAATCGCCTCACGAAGCCTTTCGTGGGAATTATAATCGAACCGCTTGCCCTTTCTTGCATACGCGGAAATACGAATTAAGATTTCTTCGCGGAATGCTTTTTTCGCATTTTCAGAAATGCCGATTTGTTCTTCGATGGATCTCATCAGCTTTTCATCCGGGTTCATTTCTTCTCCGGTCAGCGGATCGCGAAGCTTATTTTTATTGCAATAGGCTTCGACGTTATCTAAGTAATTGTCCATCAGCGTTTTTGCAGATTCTTCATATGAATAGACAAATGCTTTTTGGACTTCCTTTTTGGCGATGTCGTCATACTCTTTGCGTGCGGCCGAGATAAAATTCAGATAACGCTCCCGGTCTTCACTTGAAATAGAAGGATGCTGATCAAGCCCTTCCTTTAAAGAGCGCAAAACATCAAGCGAATTGATCGACTCCATATTTTTTCTGATGATGGTGGAGGAAATGCGGTTAATGACATAACGCGGATCAATGCCGCTCATCCCCTCATCATTGTATTCCTTTTTCATATCCTCTACGTCAACGGAATTAAAACCTTCAACGCTCTCTCCGTCGTACAATCTCATTTTCTTCACCAAGTCTATGTCAGACCGCTTTGGCTCCTTCAATCTGGAGAGAATCGAAAACATGGCGGCGACTTTAAGTGTATGAGGCGCAATGTGAACATCCGCCACATCGCTTTCAGAAATCATTTTGTCATAAATACGCTCTTCCTCTGACACCTTCAGGTTATAAGGAACGGGCATCACAATGATTCTTGAATGAAGGGCTTCATTTTTCTTATTGGAGATGAACGAGCGGTACTCCGTTTCGTTCGTGTGGGCTACGATAAGCTCGTCGGCCGAAATTAAAGCAAACCGCCCGGCTTTGAAGTTCCCTTCCTGCGTCAGTGACAGCAAATGCCAGAGGAACTTTTCATCACATTTCAGCATTTCCTGAAACTCCATCATTCCCCTGTTTGCTTTATTCAGCTCACCGTCAAAACGGTATGCGCGCGGATCTGATTCGGAACCGTATTCAGCAATCGTTGAGAAATCAATGCTTCCGGTTAAATCCGCAATATCCTGTGATTTCGGATCAGACGGACTGAAGGTTCCGATTCCTGTTCTTTTATCTTCGGAAAAAAAGATTCTTTCCACTTTTACATCTTCAATTCTTCCGCCATACTCTTCTTCAAGCCTCATTACATTAAGCGGAGAAAGATTGCCCTGAATGCGGATGCCGTATTCTCTGTAAAAATCTTCACGTAAATTTTGGGGAATTAAATGGAGCGGGTCCTCGTGCATCGGGCAGCCTTTGATCGCGTAGACAGCGCCGTTATCGGTCAGGGAGTATGCTTCAAGCCCTTTTTTCAGCATCGTGACAAGGGTGGATTTTCCGCCGCTTACAGGACCCATTAACAGAAGAATCCGTTTTCTGACATCGAGCCTTTTGGCTGCCGGGTGAAAATATTCCTCTACAAGGCGCTCCAGAGATTCCTCAAGCCCAAACAGCTCCCGATCAAAAAAGCTGTATTTCTTCTTTCCGCCGCTCTCCTCGATTCCGCTGTCTTTTATCATATTAAAAACACGAGAATGAGCAGATTGCGCGACCATTGGATTTTCTTTAATAATCTCCAAATAATCAGCGAATGTTCCTTCCCATTTGAGACGCTGCTCTTCCTCTCTGTACTTTTCAATTTTCTTTAATATATCCATAAGGACCTCCTCTATCATGTTTGATGCGCTGTGCAAATAAGGTACTTTGATACAATCTATGCGGTGATCTGATGATACATGCTTTCGTTTCTTAAAAATGAAGAGAGTTTGTCCGTCATTGACAAGAATGACTCGAACCCTTCATAATGAAGAACATACAGAATCATCCAGACCGGGCAGCAAAGGGAAAAATGAAGAGGGGGAGAGATGGTGAAAACAATCATCATGATGGGGGTCATTCTCACTTTTTTGGTCTCAATTTTTACAGCTGGGTACGACAGCAAGCCAGGAAAGAAATAATGGAATATAAAGAAAGGGTGCCTGATTCGTTCAGGCACCCTTTTCATCATGAAGCACAACAATGTTTCGTTATCATTTTTCTTCATTGAACTTGCCGCTTTTTAAATACTCGAGTTTCCCGATTTTACAGCCGGGGCCGATCTTGATATGTTTACCTCTGACAACAGCCGCTTGTGTGTTTTCGATATAAATAGTGTCGCCTTCGATGAGATCGGCTGTCAGAGTGCCTCCGCGTTTGAAAAAACCGGGGTTATTTTTTATCGTAATGGACGTGCCCCCGATTTCTTTTACGGAGCTGCGCCCAAAGCGCAATCCAATGGCTACCTCGCCGGCATTCAGCAATCCACCAACCTCCAGGCTTCCCGACAAGCGAAAGATCTCTGTTTCACAATCTCCCTTCACCCTCAGTGTTCCTTTGACATCACACGAATGTCCGGCCGCACTCCCGGCTGCGTCTGCCGTTCCTTTCATTTTCATTTCTTCAAAATGCAGGTCATCTCCGACTTTCATTGTTCCGAAAATGCCGATATGCTGAGCGGTCAGACTTCCGTCGACCTTGCTTTCTCCAAAAACGGTAAACTTCTTTACTTCCGCGTCTCCCAAGAAACGCCCTGTGCCGAAAATCCGGCAGCCGTTGCTGACCAAGCCTTCACCGATGATCCCTTCTCCTCTGATGGTAACCATATGATAGGCTCCTCCGGCTGCGCTTCCCGATCCGTTCAACTTCAAATTCTCCATGAGAGCTCTCCTTATATCCTCTGGCTTTTCACTACCGTCGCCGACTAATCACATTCAAATTGTCCGCTGTATTCCACAAGCTCAATGTGGCAGCCAGGACCAATCTTCACTGAATTTCCCCGGACAATCTTTGCCTTTGTATCTGCTAGGTCAATCTCATCTCCCTCGATTGTATGAGCCGTTAAAACCGGAGAAGGCAAAAGCTTGAACAGAGACAGCACCCCGCGCCGGCTTTTGACCACAATGCGCCGGCAGCCGATTTCTTGCGTCTTGCTTTCCCCGGCGGAAAGTCTGATATTCACGTCGTCGGCGTTAAGAAGACCGCCCACTGAGAATTTCCCTTCAGATTGAAACGTTTCAATCTCACAATCTTCCGCGATGGAGGCTTTACCTGAAATTGTGAGATCCTCCCCTTTGACAAACCCGCCGAACGAGGAAAAACCAGCGACTTTCACTTTATTCGCTTGAAGATTTCCATGAATAGATGCCGATCCGTTAATATGAATAGAATCTGCCTCAACGGCTCCGGTTATCTTTCCAGATCCGCTGATGATCACATCTTCCGCTTTGACTTTGCCATCGGCTTTTCCGCTGCCGTTAAATCTGAGAGATTCACATTCGATATCTCCGGTCACAATGCCGCTCCCATTAATTTCAACGGTTTGAAACTTTCCTCCTTTTGAACTTCCTGATCCATTGATAATAAGCTTTTCGTTATTCATTCGCCGCTCCTCCTACAATAATTTTGCTTTTAATTCTTCCGAAGCCTCTGCCAAATCTATTTTCTCTGCAATTTTTACTGCTTTCTCAAAAATGATCGGCTCTGAAGAAGCAGCGACAAAACATGTCGTGATGCCGAGTTTGCGTAATATAATCAATTCGGTATGTTTCTTTATCTCAGAAAGGCCAGACTGGTTCAGCACTTCCACTGCCATTTTCCCTTCATCAAGACTGATGTTTCCAGATTGGAGAAGCCCTTCAAGCACATAGGCTGACAGTATGTCCTGATAAGAAAAATACACGTTGGCCGTATCGCGCAGCTTTAGAAAAACAGACAGAACTTCCGACGAGATCAGTCCTCTTTCAACCAGCTCGCCTCCGGTTATTTTCATGTCCTTGACTCTCGGCGACAGCATATCCCGCATTTCATCCAAGGATAGATTTTCCTTCATTTCTTGAATTTTCGATACTCGTTTCAATATTTCTTCACGCGGAAAAAAGGTTTCTTGCCCGGTAAAAGTTGATTTGCGAATAAACCACTCCTCAGGAATTAAGTTTTTTCGTTTCCATCGGTATAGCTGGCCGTATGATATCGAAGTCTCTTCCAGCAAGTCCTTTTTAGAGATTAATTGTTCGTGTTCCTCCATCTTTCCAACTCCTTTATGTCGTATTGTAACATAACACTGTTACGTTGTTAAATAAAAAAGAAATCCGCCCATTCATATGAGCGGATTTCGGCTATTTCAAGTCTCTGTAATTCTGCTGGCGCAGTGCCTCATAGACGAGAATCGCCGCTGTATTTGACAGATTCAGTGATCTCACGTGCTCTGTCATAGGGAGACGCAGACAGCGATCCATATTTTTTTCAATCAGATCCTTTGGCAATCCGCTAGTTTCTCTGCCGAAAACAAAGAAATAGTCTTCGTCAATGTCAGTGTAATCAAATGACGTGTGCGGCTTTTGGCCAAATTTCGTGATGAGGAAAAACTGCCCCTTTTGGTAAGCCTCAAATAGTTCCTCCAATGAGTCATGATAAACGACATTTACGAACTCCCAGTAATCGAGTCCTGCGCGCTTGAGCATTTTGTCATCAGTTGAAAATCCGAGCGGGCGGATCAAATGAAGCGTTGTATTTGTTGCTGCACAGGTACGTGCAATATTCCCTGTGTTTGCGGGAATTTCCGGTTGATATAAAACGACATGTAGTGCCAATCTGTTCACCTCTGTTTTTCTTTTCCGCCCACCATTATATCATTAATTATCCCTTTGTCGTATCATCCGTAATATGAAAAAATACATATCTGATAGAAGGTGTGTACGCTGTTGAATCTTCATATGACCAATATCTCATACGGCTGTCATAGGATTGGGCGTTCACCAGCGGCATATTGCTTTTATCCTTCGCCACGACGATCGTTGTGTGATTGAAGCGTCCGTCCCCTTCAAAGTCATAGCAAATAACATCACCCGGCACCAGCTCCTCGGCAGACGAAACCTGTACCGCGCGCAGGCCGGCCTTCGATTTGGCTAAATACATTTTCATTGAATGGGCAACAGTCCAGCTGTAGCTCCATGAGCTGTCCTTCATCCACCAGCCTGAGCCTCTATTCGGATAGCCCCGCATCGGTGCGCTGCCTGCATGGAGGCACTGTGAGATGTAATTGGTGCAATTATCACTAAAATTTTTATACGCAGCATTTCGTTTATTCCAGTATTTTTCCGCATACTGAACCGCTGCCAGACGGTCGTATTGAAACGCTCTGCCAAATCCTTCTCTTTCCTCATTCGTATACTCAATGATACTCTGCCCTTCGGAAAATCCGGCAGGCTTTTTCACAACTTCTTGGTCCTTGATCAGCATCTGGTTATAAATAAACGCAGTTCGCTCCTCTATTTGTTCTTCTATATAAAGGGTTCCGTCCTGCTCCTTGCAAAGATACTCTGTGTGTATGGTATACGTCATACAGGTTGTTCCGTCATCTTCTACATGTGTATTCCTGATAACGGCCTTCGCCTTCGCTTTTATAATCTCAACTTTTCGCTTTGCCAAGAGTTTCTTTTTCCGGTCAATCACATCTGCATCACCGACTTGGCGCTCTTGCCTCATTTCAAGCCCATTCACCAAGTAACCAAGCCGCTCCTCCGCTAAACTTTCTAAAATGTGCTTCAAGCGCTCCACCCACCATGCTTTTTTATAGAGAAAAAACACTTGATTCTGCATACAAGTGTTTTTTCAATCCTCTATCAGCATATGTCAGGACAATCCCTGTTTAGTCTTATTGGCCGCCTTTAATAAATCAATCCCTTTTTCAATTTCACGTTTGGCTTCTTCATCTTTTTCTTTCGCAAGCGCACGGTTCAGCTCTTCGGCATATTCTTGATCGCCGATTTTCCCGATTGCCCACGCGGCAGTTCCTCTGATGACAGGGCGCGGGTCCTGATGCATAAGGGCTGCCAATTCAGGTAAAGCCGATTGGTCTTTAAAGTGGGCGAGCGCCAAGATTGCGTTACGCTGAATCGGCTTCTTGCCGCGCCATGATCCTGACACGTGGCCGAATTTCTCCTTAAACTCACGGTTGCTTATTGTCAAAAGCGGCTTTAACAGCGGCTTTGCAATCTCCGGGTCCGGCTCCATTTGCGGATGAAGGTGAAAATCTTTTCCTTTATTAATCGGACATACGGTCTGGCAAGTATCACAGCCATACAGCCGGTTTCCGATTTTCGTGCGAAATTCATCTGGCAAAAACCCTTTTGTCTGCGTAAGAAAAGAAATGCACCGCTGAGCATTAAGCTGTCCGGGGTTCACAAGAGCGCCGGTCGGACAGGCATCAAGACATTTTGTACATGAACCGCACATATCTTCAATCGGCACGTCCGGCTCAAAGGGCACATTTGTGATCATTTCCGCCAAATAGACATAAGACCCGTATTCAGGTGTCGTGATCATACAGTTTTTCGCGCTGAAGCCTATGCCGGCCCGTTCTGCCACCGCACGGTCAGACAGTTCTCCTGTATCAACCATGGACTTTGTCCGTATTTCTTCATGCTTGCTTTGCAAAAAAGCCTCCAGAAGATCAAGCTTTTCACGAAGCACATCATGGTAATCTTTTCCCCAGGAAGCTCTGCAAAAAATACCGCGGCGCGCGTCTTTTGTACTTCTCGGCGCATCTTTCATTTTGGAAGGATACGCAAGCGCGATAGCCACGATGGATTTTGCTTTTGGCAAAAGAAGCGTCGGTGTCACTCTTTTCTCCACATCAGGCTCTTCAAAACCTGACAGGTAGCCAAGTGATTCCTGTAAAATCAAACGGTCTTTTAAGCTTTCGAAAGTGTCAGCGGTGGTAAAGCCGATCTTGTCCACCCCGATGCTTTTCGCATATTCAATTAATTCTTCTTGCAGCTGACGAATATTCATTTTTTGCACAGCCTCCTTTCTTTGTGAATCACCTCTAAGCCGCGTATAATAGATGAGTACTATTCCGGATTGGAGTGACGTTAGTTGGAAATCCATCTTGACCCTATAATAACTGAACGGGCACACGGTTTACACACTGCGGCCGTCCTATATGAGCATATTGAAGTCGGCCCGTCTCCGCAAATGCTGAAAGGCAGACTTCGCTTATTTCAAGAATCTCTTTATTTTGATTATGCCGATGGCGGAATATCCGATCAGCCCTTCGTGAAAGAATGGCAGCAGGTCTTTAAACAGCTGCACCCTTCTTTTGAAGGACAAATCACACCCGTTGAACAGGTGCTCTTGCTCATTTCACGCGAACAGTTCATAGAGAGCAAGGATTCAGCCCATGATACCACAAATTTTTTCTCATTGAAATATTCGCTTCCCATCATGGTATATGATGCCGGACGGCTTCATGCGCCTGTCCGTCTTTCAGTCGGCGAAAAGGAAAACATCTTGGCCTTTTCCGATCAAAACGGCGTATTTGGCGATTTTACAGGATTGACGAATCACGCACCTGTCACACCTGACACAAAACAGCTCTTACAGCTTGTCTTTTTTCCGCCTTCTTTTGAAAAAGACAAAGCGAATAAGCTGCTGGAATCATTAACAAAAATGTTTGAGCAAATTCACGGCGGCTCTCATACCGTTCATTGGCTTACATAAAGACACGCCTGAAACGTGTCTTTTTTCACATAAAAAAACGCAATACTTCGTTTATCTGAGAAACGAAACACTGCGTTAATAACGTATGTATGGAGCGGGTGATGAGAATCGAACTCACGACATCAGCTTGGAAGGCTGAGGTTTTACCACTAAACTACACCCGCGTCAGAATATCGCGGCAACAGCACCGCATCGACTTTTCTTATATTACAGGTTTATTAATTTTTCGTCAAGGGAATATTAAATTTTTTGTCGAAAAATATTATTTTTATGAGCAAGACCACAAAAATGTTAAGTAACATTTACATAATGTTAAACATACTTTACAATATAAGAAAGTGAGAGAATTAAAGGCGGCGGATGTCATGATGAATAATAAGGTGAAAGAGCTTAGAGCGCGATTCGGTTATTCTCAGGAAAAACTCGGGGAAGCAGTCGGCGTGACAAGACAAACGGTAGCAGCAATTGAAAAAGGAGACTACGTTCCCTCGCTGTTAGTGGCTTTAAAAATCTGCAAAACATTCTCCATGGCTATGGAGGACGTTTTTTGGCTGGAGGAGGAAATGTAAAATGAACATGAAAATAAAAGCAGCGTTTCAGCTTGTGCTTTTTGCCCTTGCCTGCTGGACAATTATTACTTATTTTGAAGCATCAAAAAAGGGGGCTTTATTTTTCAGGACCCCATCAGGCGGAATGGAATTTGAGATTAACATTACCCCGTTTATTCTCTTTTGTATCGGAACCGCCGTTTACCTCTATGTTCAGAAAAAGATGGGCCCGAAGTCAAAAAAAGGCCTGCTGCTTCCTGATGAATTTGAAGAACAGGATGAGAGAGAACAGATGTTGACAGCGAAAGCATGCCGGGCCTCATACGTTGCCGTTTATTTTTCCCTGCCAATCGCAGCCGTCCTGCTCATTTTTTACCCATTATTCCAATCACACATCCCCTTCTTTCCCATCTTACTCGTATTTGCCATCATGATTGTGCAGCATCTAGCCTATGTTATCTCTTTTCATAAAAGCACAAAAAACTCCGGCACCATATGAATGGACGGAGTTTTTATTCACAAAAAGAAACAGCAATCTCTTTATTACCAGCTAGCTTTTTTCACACCCGGGATCTGGCCTTTATGCGCCAGCTCTCTGAATGCAATCCTGGACATTTTGAATTTTCTCAAGTAACCTCTCGGACGGCCTGTTACCATGCAGCGGTTATGAAGCCTTCCTGGAGCTGAATCTCTCGGAAGCTTGCTTAGCGCTTCATAATCTCCCTTTTCCTTCAATTCTCTTCTGATTTCTGCATATTTTTCAACAAGCTGCTGCCGTTTTAATTCTTTTGCCACTTTAGATTTCTTAGCCAAAAAATAAAACCTCCCTTCAATCGTAATAATTACGATTTAAAATTTATCATGTACAAATGAAAAAAGCAAGATTCCCGCTTATAAAAATCGCCTGTCCTCTTATTCTCTCAATACAGCCTTTCTTTCCATTTTCTTGTTCGCTCATTACAAAAAAGGCGAACAAGAAAATGGCTTTCAAAGGCTCTGACTTACACGCTCAATTTTTTCTTATCCGGGAAATGGCTGTTCCCGATAGCCTCTCCTGTAACAGCTTGTAATCCCTTCGTGCGTTCATTGTCAAAAGGCAGAAGCGGAAAAACCAGCTCAGCAAGGTGATACGCCTCTTCTAAATGTGGATAGCCGGAAAAAATAAATGATTCTATGCCCAGTGCCTTATATTCCAATATACGTTCGGCAACTGTTTCAGGATCGCCGACAAGCGCTGTGCCTGCTCCTCCTCTTACCAGCCCGATGCCTGCCCAAAGATTGGGGCTTACCTCCAGCTTGCTTCTGTCACCATTATGAAGGTCTGACATTCGCTTTTGCCCTGAAGAATCTGCCCTCCGGAGTGCTGCCTGCGCTTGGGCGATTGTATCGTCATCCAAATGGCTGATCAATCTGTCGGCCGCATTCCACGCCTCCTCTGCCGATTCTCTGACAATGACGTGAAGCCTGATACCGAAACGGACGGATCTTCCCTCTTTTTCCGCTTGTTTTTTGACTGTCTCTATTTTTTCTTTCACACTTTCCGGCGGCTCGCCCCATGTCAAATATACGTCCGTATGCTTTGCTGCCACTTCAATGCCGGCGGCGGAAGATCCTCCGAAATAAAGGGGAGGGTGCGGCGTTTGATGCGGCGGAAACAATAGATTCCCGTTTTCCACTTTCATATGCTTTCCTTCATAGTCAACGGTTTTCCCTTGCAGCAGCCCTCGCCAAATCGTTAAAAATTCATCTGTCGCTTCATAACGCTCATCATGGCTGATAAACAGTCCGTCACCCGCCAATTCATGCGCATCGCCGCCGGCTACAACGTTAATCAGCAAACGCCCTTCTGAAATCCGGTCAAGAGTAGATGTCATTCTCGCAGCGACAGACGGCTGCATAAGGCCCGGCCTGACAGCCACTAAAAATTTCAAATATCTTGTTTCCGCTGCCAATGCCGACGCGGTCAGCCACGGATCTTCGCATGATCTCCCGGTGGGCAGCAGCACACCCGTATATCCAAGCCTGTCGGCTGCTTGCGCTACTTGTTTAAAATAGGAATGATCGGCCTGTCTTCCGCCTATTTTCGTTCCAATGTACCGGCCGTCTCCATGTGTTGGAATAAACCAAAGAATCTCCATCATAACTCTCCCCTTCTATATGATTTCAGCCTTGATAGCTGTTTCTCCATTTTAATAACTTGCGCTCCAAGAAGCGGACGAATGAATCCGTAAGTTTGCCGACAACCGCAAAAATGATGATTCCGACAAATACTTTGTTCGTTTGCGAAAACTGTCTCGCATCCATAATCATATAACCGATGCCCTCGCTTGACCCCATCAGCTCCGCCACGACAAGCCCCAGCCAAGCAATTCCGAGCGATAAACGAATGCCAAGAAGAATACTCGGAAGCGCCGCCGGCAAAATCAATTTCGTCATCTGCCGGTACCAAGGAAACTCCAGCACTTTCGCCACATCAAACAGCTTTGAATCGACTCCGCGTATGCCTAAAAAGGTATTGATATAGACTGGAAAGAAGGCGCCGAGTGCAATTAAGAGAATCTTCGAAGTCTCATCAAAGCCAAACCATAAAATAAACAGCGGTGTCACTGCCAGATGCGGAACAGTTCTGAGCATTTGTAAGGACGGGTCAATGTAATGTTCTGTTTTCCTCGAGAATCCAACCAGCAATCCAATGAGCAAACCGAGCCCCGCGCCTGACAGAAAGCCTGCGGCCGCCCGGTACACACTGATTTTCAAATGCACGAACAGCTCTCCCGATACAATTAAATCTTTAAAAGTCAGGAGAATGACAAGCGGCGTCGGCAGGACGGTAGCAGACACAATCTCCATTGACCCTGCGATTTGCCACACCGCAATGATCACAAAGGGCAAAACCAACCCTTTTACCCAGCCATAGACGTTTTTGGCTGTGTTCTTCCGCTTTTGTGAGACATTTGTTTTCTGTAATGAACCGGCAGTTGTTGCAGCAGCTTTCATCATTTTTCACCTTCTTTTAACGCTTTTTTGATAAATGAATTATCCACTACTTCCTTCACATCAATTTTTTTATTAATCGCTTTTGTCCGGTATTGGAAATCCGCAGTTTCCTGCTGGGCCTTGATAATGTCATCATTGATGGCTTCATTCAGCGGCTCAGTATTGTTTAATACATTTTTCACTACCTCTTTATCTAAATTCTTTATGTCTGCATACAGATCTGCGGCTTCTTCTATATGTTTCTTTTGCCATGCCACCGCTTTATCGTAAACTTTCAAAAAGCGGACCACTTCATCAGGGTACTCATCGGCAAATGTCGTTCTGACCAGTGTAAAGCCCGGTGAATACAAATCCGTGCTTTCTCCGTTTGCGATGATTTTCGCCTCGTGCTTAAGCGTTTGTATAGACAGATACGGCTCCCAAATCGACCATGCATCCACAGCGCCGTTTTCAAAAGCGGACGTGGCTTCATCTGGCTGAAGCTGAATAATATTAACATCATCAGCAGAAAGCCCTGCCTGATCTAGAGCCTTATAGAGAAAGTCAAACCCGCTGCTTCCTTTGGCTACCGCTATCTTTTTCCCCTTCAAATCTTTCAGGTTATGAATGCTGCTGTTCTTTTTGACCAGAATCCCGTTAGCTTTCAAACCATCCTGAGACAGGCCGATTTCTTTAAAGCTGATGCCTGCTGCCTGACCGGAAATGACAGGTGAATTACCGACCTGTGAGAAATCGAGCTTATCAGCGGCAAGCCCTTCAAACTGGGGGGGCCCGCTTTGAAATTCCGTCCATTTCACTTTAATTCCTTCTTTTTCAAATGTCTCTTCAAACCAGCCTTTTTCCTTAGCAATCAAAAGCGGGCTTAAGCTCTGCTGAATTCCGATATTAATTTCCTTTAATTCTTTTTTTCCGCTTGCCCCGTCAGAGCCGCATCCTGCTAGTAGAAAAATAACTGCCGATAAAAGTATGAATGCTTTTTTCATGTCAGATTCCGCCCTTTCTTTTGCCGATTTTAAATCCCTGCTCCTTCTGCATATTGCAGGTCTTCTGTCTTTTCAAATTCTGATAGCACTTTCTGTCTGAGCAATTGAAAATCAGCCGTTGTCCGGTTTCGGGGATACGCTAGATCAATCGGCACCATTTTATGCAGTCTGCCCGGCTTGGCACTGAGAATCGCCAGCTCATTTCCTAAATAAACAGACTCGTCAATGTCATGTGTAACAAGTATCATCGTTGTCTTTTTCTCCCGCCAGATATCCAGGAGCACATCCTGAAGATGTTTTCTTGTAAAAGCGTCTAAAGCGCCAAACGGCTCATCTAAAAGCAGCACCTCTGGCTCCCTCAGCAAAGCTCTTGCAATGGCCACCCTTTGTGACATTCCCCCTGATAGTTCCCGGGGATACGCCTTCTCCGACCCTTTCAGCCTGACAATCTCTATTAGTTCATCTACTTTTTTTCTGACCTTTCGATCTTTCAAATTCAAATCTGCAGCGATATTCTGTTCGACTGTCATCCAAGGAAACAGCCGATGCTCTTGAAAAATGAAACCTTGCTGAATGCCGGGAGCCTTTATTTCTCTGTCGTTTATCATAATTTCGCCGTCATAGTCCGTGTCCAGTCCGGCAATCATTTTAAGCAGTGTGCTTTTACCGCATCCGCTCGGTCCGATCACCGTCAGAAATTCGCCCGGCGCGATAGATAAATGAATATGATCCAATACGTTTACTTTCCGGCCGTCGCTGATAAAAGATTTTTCATTAATGTGAATGGTTACAGCCATTATGCTCCCCGCTTTCTATTAATAATTGGATAAACAAAAAGGCCCCCATCTCAAGTTTTTATAGAGATGGGAGCCTTCGGTGGTCCGATCAGCTGCCTCAATGTCGATTTGAATGTAAATAACATGTTAATTCAAAGTATTCCGACATGTCAACTATTTTTTAAAAACTAAAACTTCTTATCCTCAACACGATCCCGCTGGTTAGCAGTATTACTCTTTTATAAAAATATTTATTTTATAATCATTATAAAATAATATTGACTTTTTTATAATAGATGGTATTATAACTTTATAAATTCCAAGAGGTGATGATATGAGTTCAAATAAACTTACAACTAACTGGGGCGCTCCGGTTGGAGATAATCAAAATTCAATGACAGCCGGTTCTCGCGGACCAACTTTAATTCAAGATGTACACTTGCTTGAAAAATTGGCCCATTTCAATAGAGAACGTGTTCCTGAGCGTGTTGTTCATGCTAAAGGTGCCGGTGCCCACGGTTATTTTGAAGTGACAAATGATCTGACTAAATATACAAAAGCGAATTTCTTATCAGAAGTCGGAAAACGCACACCGCTATTTGTACGTTTTTCTACAGTGGCCGGTGAACTTGGCTCTGCTGATACAGTACGCGACCCTCGCGGATTTTCAGTGAAATTATATACTGAAGAAGGGAACTATGACATCGTCGGTAACAATACCCCTGTATTCTTTATTCGCGATGCAATCAAATTCCCAGACTTCATTCATACACAGAAGAGAGATCCGAAAACACATCTAAAAAACCCTACCGCTGTATGGGATTTCTGGTCTTTATCCCCTGAATCACTTCATCAAGTCACCATCTTGATGTCTGATCGCGGAATTCCAGCTACACTGCGCCATATGCATGGTTTCGGAAGCCATACTTTTAAATGGACGAATGCAGAAGGCGAAGGCGTATGGATCAAATATCACTTTAAAACAGAACAAGGCGTGAAAAACCTTGATGTAAAAACAGCTGCAAAAATCGCTGGTGAAAATCCGGATTATCATACAGAAGATTTGTTCAACGCGATTGAAAACGGTGATTTCCCCGCATGGAAATTATATGTGCAAATCATGCCTTTAGAAGATGCAAATACGTATCGCTTCGATCCATTTGATGTCACAAAAGTATGGTCTCAAAAAGACTATCCGTTGATCGAAGTTGGACGCATGGTTCTTGACAGAAATCCTGAAAATTACTTTGCTGAAGTAGAACAGGCGACATTCTCTCCAGGAACATTGGTGCCGGGTGTCGATGTATCACCTGATAAAATGCTCCAAGGCCGTCTGTTTGCATATCATGATGCGCATCGCTATCGTGTGGGCGCGAACCATCAATCCTTGCCAATCAACCGTCCTCGCAATGAAGTGAAAAACTATCAGCGTGACGGCCAAATGCGCTTTGACAATAACGGCGGCGGTTCCGTATATTACGAGCCTAATAGTTTCAGCGGACCGACTGAATCACCTGAAGATAAACAAGCCGCATATCCGGTATCCGGCGTGGCTGACAGCGTAGGCTACGATCATAACGACCACTATACTCAAGCCGGCGATCTTTATCGCTTAATGAGCGAAGACGAGCGTACACGCCTTGTCCAAAACATCGTTGACGCGATGAAGCCGGTAGAAAAAGAAGAAATCAAATTGCGTCAAATCGAGCATTTCTACAAAGCGGATCCTGAATACGGAAACCGGATTGCGAAAGGGCTCGGCCTGCCGATTAAGAAAGAAGTTTGACCTTACAAAAAACCGCTGACAACGTGATCAGCGGTTTTTTTCATTCAAAAGATATTCTCATTTAACGGTTTGAATTGAAAAATGCATTTGCCTCAAAATAAAAGATAGTTATCTGGTTCCTGCATGTTTTTCATCAATTTTCATATAAATCTCCTCCATCTGATGTTCATTATTCAGAATCTCCCATTTGTTTTTTTCAATAAGCAACTCCAAACTTAACGTTTGTTTCTTATATTTTTTTCGTTTTTTCGGTTTTTTCCGCCCTGCCGGCACATATTTTTTAACTCCCATGACAAATTCCTCCCGATTCCACGCATGCCCGCTTATCAGATACAAAAAGGCCCTTATCTATGACAAAAGATAAGGGCCTTCGGTGATCCGATCAGCTTGAATATGGAAATATTTATTCATCATATTAATTCACACTATACCTACCTGTCAACTATAATTTAAGACAGCGGCACCTTAAATACAAACCTTATGACCAATCATTTCATCAAAGGGGTCCGACTGTACGCTTACCATTTATGGTTCGGACACAATAAAAAAACAGACGAAGATGCTTAAAGCTCCATCTTCATCTGTCGCCTTTTATTGATATAAATTGCTTCCCGTCTCTACGAACTCTTTTGCCTTTTCTTTTAATCCTTCATATATAGCTTCAGATTCATTAAGATTATTTTCCTTCGCATAATCCCGAATATCCTGTGAAATTCTCATACTGCAAAACTTCGGTCCGCACATCGAACAGAAGTGAGCCGTCTTTGCTCCTTCCGCAGGCAATGTTTCATCATGATATTCAATCGCCCTTTCAGGATCGAGGGAAAGGTTAAACTGATCACGCCAGCGGAATTCAAAGCGCGCTTTTGAAAGGGCGTCATCGCGTATTTGTGCTCCCGGATGCCCTTTTGCAAGATCAGCCGCATGAGCTGCAATTTTATAAGTAATTACCCCTTCTCTCACATCATCGCGATTTGGCAGCCCCAAATGCTCTTTCGGCGTGACATAGCACAGCATCGCAGTCCCGTACCAGCCGATCATCGCCGCTCCGATCGCTGATGTAATGTGGTCATAGCCCGGTGCAATATCCGTCGTCAGCGGCCCTAACGTGTAAAAAGGCGCTTCTTTACAGATTTCCATTTGTTTATCGACGTTCTCTTTGATTTTATGCATCGGCACATGGCCAGGCCCTTCAATCATCACCTGTACATCATGCTTCCACGCAATTTGCGTCAGTTCTCCAAGCGTCTCCAGTTCCGCAAACTGCGCCTCATCATTCGCATCCGCAATCGAACCAGGACGCAGACCGTCACCGAGGGAGAAAGCAATATCGTAAGCCTTCATAATTTCACAAATCTCTTCAAAATGAGTGTATAAGAAACTTTCTTGATGATGGGCCAGACACCATTGCGCCATAATTGCCCCTCCGCGTGATACTATACCCGTTGTACGCTTTGCGGTTAAAGGCACATATCGAAGCAAGACTCCCGCATGGATGGTAAAGTAATCAACGCCTTGTTCCGCCTGTTCAATCAATGTGTCGCGATACACTTCCCACGTTAAATCCTCAGCAACCCCATTCACCTTCTCAAGGGCCTGATAAATCGGCACTGTTCCCACCGGCACCGGGCAATTGCGGATGATCCATTCACGAGTCGTGTGAATATCCTTCCCGGTAGAAAGATCCATCATCGTATCCGCTCCCCAACGAATCGCCCATGTCATCTTTTCGACTTCTTCTTCAATTGACGAAGTGACCGCAGAATTCCCGATGTTCGCATTGATTTTCACATGGAAATTCCGCCCGATAATCATCGGCTCGCTTTCAGGGTGATTCACATTGGAAGGAATGATCGCACGTCCGCTGGCCACTTCATCTCTCACAAATTCCGGAGACACATGCTCACGAATCGCGATAAACTCCATTTCCGGTGTAATGATGCCTTTTTTCGCATAATGCATTTGAGTCACATTTTTTCCCGTTTTAGCCCGAAGCGGATTTCGTTTTAAGCCTGGATAGCTTTCATTTTGATTTGCTTTTTTATAGCCGTTGTCTTCCGGTTTAATGGCTCGTCCCTCGTATTCTTCCACATCACCGCGCCCTGAAATCCACTTATGGCGCAGTGGCTGCAAGCCGTCATGAATATTAATCTGTTGATTAGGATCAGTATAAGGGCCGCTCGTATCATATACACGAACCGGCGTATTTTCTTCCTCGCCGAACGATCCGGTGGTCGGACTCAAGCCGATTTCTCTCATCGGCACTTGGATGTCCGGTGAAGAACCCTCCACATATACTTTTTTGCTTCCGGAAAAACTCGACATAATGGAAATGTTAGCTTGCTGTACTGAATTGTTTTGCATGAATAATCCTTCCCCCTCTATAAGTTTGAAAGGACCAACCAAGCTTTAGCACCAGCACAAAAAAACCGCGCTCATATGTAAGAACCCGGTTTGGCAGTCAGTCATAAAGAAATATATTATCGCCCAAAAAAACAATAATAAAAACAATTCCTCTACTTCCCCACGCTGGTACGAACCAGATCAGGTCCAAAGGGTTAAGAAGCAAACACTTCTCTCTCAGCCCGTCAGACGGGCACCCCCAGTAACTATTGATTTCGCTTTCATCTTATCATAAATACAGAATCGAAGAAAGAGAAATGTAGAAAATATTCAGCTAATTTAACTTAAGTCATGAACCTGCAATGAAATTTCAGTTATTTCATTCTCATGTACTGTCACCCGATATGCCTGGGCGCCAGCTCTTGAACTCACAACCTGAAACAGTTGATTTCCTATAAAGTGCAAGGCCGCTCCATCATCCGCTGCATAGCCTTCGCTCAAAGACTTTTCTGAAATAAGCCTGTGAAACGCCGGTCTCCTCTCCTTCTCTCCATCATAATGAGGACAAAAGCTCCCTTGTAAAAACCCTAAGCCATTCAGGCCTGTTAACGGGCCATTCATCGAGTCAGTCACACCCTCTTTAAACCAGCAAATGGCTCCGGCGCTTAATCCTGATAAAATAACGCCTCTCTCCCACGCCTCACGCAATATATGATCTAATCCCCATTCTTTCCAAAGCACAAGTAAATTTCGGGTATTTCCGCCGCCGACGTATACAATATCCTGTTCACATATAAATGAAGCCAGATCTGTTGAAGGCGGTTTAAACAAGGATAAGTGGTCCGGCATACACTCAAGCTTTTGAAATGCATGATAAAACCGCTGAATATAGCTTTCGGAATCACCGCTCGCAGTCGGCAAAAAACATACCCGCGGTGCAGATTTTTTCGTTTGCTCCAAAAGATATTGATCAAGTAGCAGATGATCCGGCTCCATCGAAAAGCCGCCTCCGCCCATAGCTATAATTTGTTTCACAAAGCAACATCTCCTTCATTTAAAATAAATGAATCCAACCGATGTATAGACCGTATAATAGATGTCTTTCCATATGATAAGAAAAGAAGCCTTAAACACATGTCATTTTTTAAGAAACTGGCTGCAAGCGCAGGAATCGGAGCAGCAAAAGTGGATACGGTTTTACATAAGTCAAATTATAGTCCCGGAGAAATGGTAAGAGGCACTGTCCGTGTCAAAGGCGGAAGTATTGAACAGCAAATCCGTCATATTGAAGTCATTGTTAAAACAAAGTATAACATTCAAGAAGATGATAAAGCAGAGACAAAATATAAAACTGTGGCCTCCCATCGGGTGACAAATGAATTTATGATAGGTGCCGGGGAAGAAAAAGTTTTTTCATTCAGCTGCCGGCTGCCGCTTGATACACCCGTTACTATCGGCAAGACAAAAGTATTTCTCATGACTGATTTAGATATTGAAGGCGGCATCGATAAATCAGACTATGATTCGTTTCACGTCAATCTCCACCCTTGGATGAACAATGTATTACAAGCCCTGCAGGAAATTGGCTTTAGGCTCCATGAGGCGGACTGTGAACATGCCCCCTATTTCCGCCGGCGTCTGCCATTTGTGCAGGAATTTGAATTTATCCCGCATTCCGGACCTTACAAAGGGCTGCTCGATGAACTGGAAGCCGTATTTCACCTCCACGAAGACGGTCTAGAGCTTATTCTAGAAGCAGATCGAAAAGCAAGAGGCCTTGCGGGCTGGCTTGAAGAAATGTATAACGATGGTGAGCGGCTGACAGAGGTTTACTTTAGTGAAAATGAATTAGAAGCCCGCACAGACAGACTCGATCAGCTCATCAGCCGATACGCAGAATGAAGAAATGATCCCATATGGTTCGGGATCATTTTTATTTTGTATAAATGGTTTAAACAAGGAAAGAATACACGGGAATCCGGGAGGTGAACGTTGTATGGCACAAGACCGTTTGGCAAACCACGAAACAATGGAAACACATGAAATCCTTAATTTTAAAACCGTCTGCTTATTGAAGTCAAAAATGATGCAGGGACTTGTGTTTGATCAAGAACTGAGAGCACTCATGGAAAAAGACGTGCAGCAATCGATAAAAGATATTACTGAGCTGCAAGCTTTATATACAAAAGCCCCAACGAGAAACGGAGGTAACCTTCATTGAACGATTACTTAGATCCCCAAAACGCGAAAGGAATGCCTGATCTTGCTGATTCCGCACTGGCTCTCGATTTTTTAATCTCAGTAAAAACCGGAGTCAGAAATTACGCGGCAGCCATCACAGAAACGGCAAGCCCTGAACTAAGAGCCGCACTGCGCCATCAATTAGATGCCGCCATTCACTTACACGGGGAACTATCCAGCCTCATGATTGAAAAAGGGTGGCTTCATCCCGCTGATACGGACAAACAATTTCAATTGGATATGAAATCAGCCCAAACAGCGATTGATATTGCCGGTTTGAAGCTATTTCCCGACAATACGAACCGGCTTGGAACATTTGCCACACCCGATAACTAGACAGCCAGAGGAGACATGTTGAATGAAAGCAGTGACGTATCAAGGGATTAAAGATATACGAGTCAAAGAAGTGAAAGCCCCCGAAATCAAAAAATCAGACGATATCATTGTTAAATTAACGACTACAGCGATTTGCGGATCAGATTTACACTTAATTCACGGTATGATACCAAATTTTCCTGAAGACTATATTATTGGTCACGAACCGATGGGAATCGTTGAAGAAGCGGGTCCTGACGTCCATAAAGTAAAAAAAGGCGACCGCGTCATCATCCCGTTTAATGTCAGCTGCGGTGAATGTTTTTTTTGTAAAAATCAGTTAGAAAGCCAATGTGACAACTCAAACGCCAATGGAGAAATGGGCGCATATTTCGGATACTCCGACACAACCGGCGGCTATCCGGGCGGACAAGCTGAATATATGCGTGTGCCATACGCCAATTTCACCCCCTTCCGCATCCCTGATGACTGTGAAGTAGAAGATGAAAAATTAGTCCTGCTCTCAGATGCCATGTCCACAGCCTATTGGAGCGTGGATAACGCCGGGGTGAAAAAGGGAGATACCGTGATTATACTAGGATGCGGTCCGGTCGGGCTCCTGGCGCAAAAATTCGCCTGGCTGAAGGGTGCTGAAAGAGTCATAGCGGTCGACTATATTGACTACCGCCTTCAACATGCCAAACGGACAAATAACGTAGAGATCGTAAATTTCGAAAACGAACAAAACACGGGAAGCTATCTGAAAGAAATAACGCAGGGCGGAGCCGATGTGGTTATCGACTGCGTCGGGATGGACGGAAAAATGTCGCCGCTTGAATTTCTCGCCACAGGATTGAAGCTTCACGGCGGTGCAATGGGCGCACTCGTCATGGCTGCTCAAGCTGTCCGTAAATGCGGCACCATTCAAGTAACCGGAGCATACGGCATGAGATACAATGCTTTCCCATTTGGAGATATTTTTCAAAGGAACGTCAATATCAGAACAGGACAAGCGCCGGTTATCCATTACATGCCTTACCTATACAATTTAATTGCAGAAGGCAAAGTCGATCCCGGCGATATCATTACACATGTCTTACCCCTAGACCAAGCTAAAAAAGGCTACGAAGTATTTGACACCAAAACAGACGGGGCAATCAAAGTTCTTTTAAAACCATAAAAAAAGTCGGTATTTCATTTTCTGAAATACCGACTTTTTTCATTTTTATACCGGTGGTCGGGGTCGAACCGACACTCCAGAAGGAACACGATTTTGAGTCGTGCGCGTCTGCCAATTCCGCCACACCGGCAAGTATAATGTCCGTTTACAATTCGTATGTAACCGACAAATATAAATATATCATGCATTATCCAGAGAGTCAATAGATTTTTTTAAAAAAGTTTTTCTCAAATCTTTTATTAACTCAACATCACGGTTTCTTTAAACTCCTTTTCTTTAGAATAATACGAAAAAGAATTTGCATTATTACTCCAACTAATCTTAACCTCATTTATCTTTATATCTCATTTTGCAAATAAGTTAAAGCTTAGAATGTAATTATATGAAATAAAGAAAAACCTTTCTTTCCCACCGAAAATCATTAAGAAAGAAAAGCCCCCGCTGCGGTTAGGCGCTGATAAATGCCTTTATAGTACCAATAAAATCTAACAAAAAAGAGTAATCTACAGTTAGTAGATCACTCTTTATATAAGGTATACGTTTAAGTTCGATAGCAAAAATGCTGCAAACCAATTTAACATTTGTTAAGTTAAATTGGTGCCGAGGGCCGGACTTGAACCGGCACGGTAGTCACCTACCGCAGGATTTTAAGTCCTGTGTGTCTGCCAATTCCACCACCCCGGCAAAGAAAGGCGACACCCGGATTTGAACCGGGGATAAAGGTTTTGCAGACCTCTGCCTTACCACTTGGCTATGCCGCCATAATTGGAGCGGAAGACGGGATTCGAACCCGCGACCCCCACCTTGGCAAGGTGATGTTCTACCACTGAACTACTTCCGCATTTAAAGAACTTATAATAACATATGCAGTTGGTTTTAAAAATACAACTGGGCTAGCTGGATTCGAACCAACGCATGACGGAGTCAAAGTCCGTTGCCTTACCGCTTGGCTATAGCCCAATGATAATATGGGGCGATTGATGGGAATCGAACCCACGAGTGCCAGAGCCACAATCTGGTGCGTTAACCACTTCGCCACAACCGCCATAGTCTTAAGATGAATTATATAGTGGCAGGGGCAGTAGGAATTGAACCCACACCGGAGGTTTTGGAGACCTCTGTTCTACCTTTAAACTATGCCCCTAGAATAAAAATGGTGGAGGGGGGCAGATTCGAACTGCCGAACCCTGAGGGAGCGGATTTACAGTCCGCCGCGTTTAGCCACTTCGCTACCCCTCCATCTTATAAAAAACACAGTGCCGGCAAGAGGACTTGAACCCCCAACCTACTGATTACAAGTCAGTTGCTCTACCAATTGAGCTACACCGGCATAGGTGGTGGCTCGGGACGGAATCGAACCGCCGACACACGGATTTTCAGTCCGTTGCTCTACCAACTGAGCTACCGAGCCAAACTTTTTTAAAAATGGCGGTCCGGACGGGACTCGAACCCGCGACCTCCTGCGTGACAGGCAGGCATTCTAACCAACTGAACTACCGGACCATTTTAATGTACTCTGTTCTGAGTACTTATTTTAAAAATTGGTTGCGGGGGCAGGATTTGAACCTGCGACCTTCGGGTTATGAGCCCGACGAGCTACCGAACTGCTCCACCCCGCGATAATGATGGTGGAGGATGACGGGCTCGAACCGCCGACCCTCTGCTTGTAAGGCAGATGCTCTCCCAGCTGAGCTAATCCTCCATCATTTTAATGACCCGTACGGGATTCGAACCCGTGTTACCGCCGTGAAAGGGCGGTGTCTTAACCGCTTGACCAACGGGCCCTGATTGATTCATTTGAAATATGTATAAATAATAGTGGCGGAGAGCAAGGGATTCGAACCCTTGAGACGGGGTTACCGCCTACACGATTTCCAATCGTGCTCCTTCGGCCACTCGGACAGCTCTCCATTAATGGCTCCGCAGGTAGGACTCGAACCTACGACCGATCGGTTAACAGCCGATAGCTCTACCACTGAGCTACTGCGGAATGAAGTCTGCCTGGCGATGTCCTACTCTCACAGGGGGAAGCCCCCGACTACCATCGGCGCTGAAGAGCTTAACTACCGTGTTCGGTATGGGAACGGGTGTGACCTCTTCGCCATCATCACCAGACATTTTAGTGACAAATATCATTATACTATGTATTTCAGAAAAAGCAAGAGATTTTTAAAAAATTATTCTCTCAAAACTAGATAAC
>NZ_LSBB01000019.1 GCF_001584335.1 Bacillus atrophaeus | reverse complement strand
TTATATAGTGCAAATTGAGGGAATTCCTCTCACCGGTAACGGAAAAGTAGACAGAAAAAGATTATTAGAAAAAGAAATTACAGATCAAGATCAGATTATCAAAAAGGCTATAAAGCAAGCAAGAACTGAAACAGAGAAAAAACTTGTGGAAATTTGGCGAAATGTTCTGGATGTTGAAGATATCAGTATTGACGCTAACTTCTTTGAATTAGGTGGCAACTCAATCAACTTATCGCAGCTTTATTCAAAAATGCAAAATGATTATAAAGATTTAAACATAGCAGATTTATTTAAATATCAAAGTATTGAAGAAATATCTCAGTATTTAAATAGTCAAACAAATTCAGTATCTAATTTACCTTTAGATTCAATAGAAGTTCCTCAAAAAATCTTAAATAACGAAGATAACTATGAGAGTAAGAAAATTATTGTTTTAGAAAAAAAGTTAAACTTAGTCTTAAATAAGGAAACAGAGTCTAACATTGTTAATACTTTTCTGTATTTATTATCAAGCTTTGTAGAAAAAGAAGAATACTTTATATCTAATTTGCAAAATAAAAACTTTATAATGTTTGAAAAAGTAGTAACAAAAAGCTATCAAAGTCTTGAAGAACTAAGAAAATTCATAAAAAGTAACTCTATTAAAAAAAGTTTCCACAGTAAATTCCAATATACAAAAAAAATAAATTTAAAAAACAACTCTTCTTCTATAAATGTAATAATAATAAATGGAGATTACTTAGAAAATATACAACATAATCTGAGTAAGTATTATGATTTTATTTTTGAATATACTCATTCTACGGACAAAAAAATACATTTTTCAATAACATATTCGAATGATAAATTAAAAAATGAATCAATGGAATTGTTTTTCAAAACCTTTATAGATGTAATTTCCAAATTAAATTAAAAATAGAGCACCTTTTGTTGAGGTGCTCTAAAAGAAAGGAAGAACAAGCTTATGTTCAATATATTTGAACACATTAATACTAATGATCAACAAACATTTAATAGAACAGAAATAAAAGATAAAATTGCTGTTATTGGTATTTCTTCAAAATTACCTAAGTCTAATGATTATAAAGAATTTTGGGATAATTTGATGAATAAAGTGGATTGTGTAGATGATATTGACAATGAAAGAAAGTTAGATTGTGATAATTTTTTCAACCATATAGGTATTAACTCAGAAAATTTAAGTTATCAACAAATGGCATTTGTTAGTGATGTCGATAAATTTGATTATAGATATTTTAAAATTCCATATCAAGAAGCATGTTTAATGGATCCTAGACAAAGACTATTTTTGGAAACGAGTGTTAATTCATTATTGGATGCAGGATATACAGCAAACCATATTAAAGGGCAAAATGTTGGTGTATATGTTGGAAGTAGCAATAGCGATGCTATATATAATTACGATAAAATTATGTATGATTCATCAATTAGAGATCCAATTAGTATTGTAAATAATTTGCCATCAATGATAGCTAGTCGAGTTTCGCATTACTTTGATCTAAAAGGACCAAGTTTGACCATAGATACCTCTTGTTCATCTTCTCTAGTGGCTGTTCACGAAGCATGTAAGGCTATTTTATACAAAGAATGTGAAATGGCTATTGCAGGTGGATGCAACTTAAATCTTATACCTCTTCAACATGATGTAAAGTTAGGAATAGAATCAAAAAATTTTAGAACAAAAGCATATGATGATGAATCAGATGGAACTGGCTTTGGAGAGGGGATAATTTCTTTCGTGTTAAAACCCTTATACAGTGCCCTAAGAGACAATGATAATATCTATGCGGTAATCGAGGCAAGCAGCATTCAAAACCATGGAAATTCAATTGGAATAGCTACTCCTAGTTTGGATGGTCAGAGAAATCTAATATCTGAAAATTTTAGTAAATCTGATATAGATGTTAATAAACTATCATTTATAGAAGGTCATGGAACTGGAACAGCTATAGGAGATTTAATAGAATTGGAAGCGATGAGTCAAGTTTTAAAGGACAGAACAACAAAAAAACAATATTGTCCTATAGGATCTGTGAAGAATAATATAGGTCATCTGCTCAGTGCCTCTGGAGCAGCAGGGCTACTCAAATCTATATTAGCAATAAATAAGAAAAAATTCCCTCCTAATATACATTTTAATATACCTAACAAAAAAATTGACCTTAGTGACTCACCACTATACATAAATAAACAAGAAGTTAATTTAGATGATAGTGAAAGGTTATTTGCAAGTATAAGTTCTTTTGGGATGAGTGGAACTAACTGTCATATTATTATTTCTAATTATAAAAAAGAAAGAAATTTAATCAAAGAAAAGCCTCTAATTTTCACATTATCTGCTAATGATCTAGAGATTTTGAAAATAAAATTACAAGAATTTTATCACTTTATTTATAACGAGCAAGAATTGAGGCTAACTGATGTTTCATATACTTTAAATTGTAGAAGGGATCATAACAAATATAGATTAGCTATTATAGCTTCGAATAAAGAAGAATTAATGAAAAAACTCTATGAATGCCTAACTGAGCTTCTAAAGGAGAATGAGAATTTCCAATTGAAGGATACATTTTTAAACAATATTTGTGACATAAAATATGGACAAATAGAGAGCGAGATTAATCCACTTAATCATGATTTACAGAATATCTGTAAACAGTATATCCAAGGTAAAAACATCAACTGGCATAGAATTTATCAATATGATTGTCAGGTTGTCTCGTTGCCTGTTTATCCATTTAAAAAAACAAGATGTTGGTATAATGAAGAAAAAAGAAATTATGTGTTAAAGGATGATATTGTTTTAAATGATAATGAAAAAATTATTGTTGATGCATGGGCAAAGATCTTTGGCGTTAAAGAAATTGATTTAAAGCAAGACATTTATGAGGTTGGAGGAGATTCATTAAGCTTAGTGAGTATGTATCATGAAATAAAGAATAAGTTACCAGATATAGTATTAGAATCTTTTATTCAAAATGAAAGCCTAAGAGAGATACTAGATTATGTGAATCAAAACGCTAAAACGTGTGTAGAAATAGATGAACTAATATATGAAACAGATGAGTACAAAATTTTTAAATTTTCTAACGGAGTGAATACTTCTAACACATATTTAATCAATAGTGATGAACAAACAATTCTTATTGACTCTGGGGTTAGCATCAAATATTTAACACAATTCTGTGAAAAAGAAAAAATTAAAGGAATTAATCACATTATATTTACCCATTCTCATTTTGACCATACATATTCAGCTCAAGAAATAAAGGAAAAATTCAAATGTAATTTTGTAATGCATGAAAAAGAATTGAATTTTGCAAAGGATTTAGTGAATAATGGATTGGCACTCATGGGAAAATCCTTTTTATTCGAAAAAAGTGATATTCTCCTTAAAGAAAATAAAATGATGAAACTCAAAGGGTTAGAAGTTCTGCCTATTCTTTGCCCGGGCCATACATCTGGAAGTATATGTATAAAGATTGATGAATTTTTATTTACAGGGGATACTATGTTTAAAGATGAAAATTCTGGAGTTGACAAAAAAACAGGTAATGGAGAACTGTTGCGAAGATCGATTTCTTATTTACTGAATAACATGAATGAAAATACCATTGTATGTCCAGGACATGGTGAAACTTGTTCAATTAAGTATATAAAAAATAGGTATAAAATTAATACTACTATTTAGATAATATAAGGAGTTATTAAAATGAAAATAAGGTTGAATGAAAATGCTGCTGATTTCTCCGATAAAATATCTTCGATTTTGTTTTTAAAACATACTAATTTTTTTATAGAATACTGTAATGAAATGAATTTGAGTTTAGAAAAAGAATATTATCAACTGTTAGAGGAACTGAAAAAAATAAATTTAAAAGAAGAATATCTAAATTTTTATTTTGAAAGTTTTTGTGAATATAAGGATGTTGTTAATGCTAATATTTTTTGTTTGGCAACTTCCTTTTTTAAAGTGTCTGATATTTATAACAAGAACTTTTCCGAAATCATCGATTTTTTATTGAATTATTCTAATGAAGAAGTACAAACAAATATATTACAATCTTTATTGTATTTAAATGGACAATCAGATAGAACTAACTTAGATGGGTATTTAGATAACATTGATAAAACTTTTTCATTATTAAATGAGTTGAAGATAAAAGATGAATTTAAATGGATTATATTTAAGGTTTTAAAATCCCCCAAAAAATATGTAGAACTTTTTTGTGAAGAATTACTATCCATTAATGATAGACTTAATCATGCTTTAACAATTTTAATACCATTTAGAGAAATTTGGATTGATCAATTGAAGAATATTAATGATGAATTCCCAAAACATATTATTGAGACAATTAAGGGAAAAGAGTATGTCAACTGTAGTTATATTAACATCTATCCTACTCTAATTCCGTATACAGCTACTATAACTAAAAAGATTGATGAAATTTATCTGGGTCTTGGATATAAAGTTGACCAACTATTTAAAAATGAAAAAATAGATATTGATCAAGTAGTGAATTTATTAAAATTAATATCTGATAAAAGTAAGTTTAAAATATTAATTTTATTAAAAAATAAAAAGCTTTATGCAAACGAAATAGCGGAACAATTACATTTGACAAATGCTACAATATCTCATCATATGAGAGTTTTGACAATTCAAGGTTTAGTTCAAAGCACCCGAATTCAAAATAAGACTTATTATTACCTAAATACAAAAAAAATAAAATTTCTTTTAGGTAACTTAAATGAAAACTTTAAATATATTATAGATATAGAGGAGAAAAAATGAATAATACAGTTTTTGACATAATAACTGATGCACAAAGTCGGAATAACAAAGGTATTACATTTATTAGTGGAGCTAATGATGAAAATTATGTTTCATATCATGAATTATATGAGAGTTCAATAAAAGTTCTTGGTGTGTTACAAAAGAAGGGTCTAAAAAAAAACGATGAATTAATTTTGCAAATAACCGATAATACTACTTTTATTCAAGTTTTTTGGGCATGCATTTTGGGTGGGATTATACCTGTTCCCTTAAGTATAGGTTACAATTCTGAAAATAAATTAAAGGTAATCCGTATATGGAAAATCCTCAATAATCCTTTTATATTATCAGATTTAAAAAATCTAACATCTTTACAAGAAATTGCTGAAGCGGATATTTCTGATACTATGTCAAAAAAGTCTATACTATTAAATGAAATTCAAGTTGATGCTGATATCGGAGAATTAATGCCACCTAAACCTGATGATATTGCTTTTATTCAGTTCTCTTCAGGTACTACAGGGGATCCAAAGGGAGTAGTTTTGACACATAAAAATCTTACTACTAATTTATCAGCATTAAATGATGCTTGGGGGACAACAGATGTTGATTCATCGTTAAGTTGGATGCCGTTAACTCATGATATGGGGCTCATAGCAGTACATTTAGCATCAACTCTAAAAAAAATTCAACAATATATTATACCAACTTCAGTTTTTATAAGAAGACCGAATTTGTGGTTAATGAAAGCAGATGAACATCGAATTACTCAGCTTTATTCACCAAACTTTGGTTTTAAATTTTTTTTAGATCATTATAAGAAAAGTGGTTCTTATAATTGGGATTTATCTTGCGTAAGGTTTATCGCTAATGGGGCTGAACCTATTTCTGCCTTATTATGTAACAATTTTCTACAGGAAATGAGTCAATTTGAATTGAATGCTAATGCGCTTAATACTGTATATGGTTTGGCAGAAGCGACCGTTGCTGTTAGTGTTCCAAAAGTTGGAGAACTTTTTGTTCCTGTCAATGTTGACAGGGCTTCAGTTGGTATTGGTCAAAAAGTGAGGGAGATAATTAATCAAGAAGAAAGTATTACTTTTGTTGAAGTTGGAACTGCAGTTAATAATTGTGTATTCCGTATTTGTGATGATCTTAATAATGTTTTAAAAGATGGGTATGTAGGTCTTATACAAATAAAAGGTGACAATGTAACATCCGGGTACTATAACAATGAAAGTGCTACAAAAGATATTTTGACACCAGATGGTTGGCTAAATACAGGAGATATAGGTTTTATACGTGATGGTAGTCTTGTTGTTACAGGCAGATCTAAAGATATTATCATTAAAAATGGGCAAAATTATTACGCCCATGACATAGAAAGAATTGCAGAAAATGTAAAAGAGGTTGAATTAGGAAATGTAGTTGCTTGTGGAGTTTATAATGAAGTAAAAGGTGAGGAAGATATTGTTCTCTTTTTTAGGTGTAAAAAAAGTTTTAACATGACTTTAGTGGATCAGGAGATAAAGAAAGTAATTTCCCAACAGCTAGGCTTAGAAGTACACCAAATCATACCAGTAAGAAAAATTTTAAAAACAACGAGTGGAAAAGTACAAAGGGGAAAAATGAAGGAATATTATAAAGATTATATTAATTGATATTTTTTATGTAAAAAAAGTTAAATGAGTATCATATTGCTTATTATTTATTTCATCTAATTGTTAAAGCTATAAATAAGCCTTTTATGGAGGGGGTTTTTTATGGCAACGAGACAATCTGTAGATGAACATCTCCAACGAAGCGAACAGGCATATGAATTTGCTTCTGAACAATTTAAGATCAGCGCCAGACAAGAGCATTATAATGAGGAAGAATACAGCGAAGCGCAAATGAAGCTGGAAAATGCGGTGAATGAATTAAATAAGCTGTCTTTGTCATCAAACGACCAGCAAAGAGAGCAGCTGTACCGGATGAGGCTTCAGCTTCAATCACTGCAAAACAATATGATTTTGCAGCGTTCTTACGATGAGTAAAGAATGAATGGACCCTTTTTGAGAGGGTCCATTTTTTTTGCCAAAAAAGTCATTGACTTTTTCTATTGGTGTGTTTATTGTATTAAGTGTACTACTTGATGTAATACACAACAAACACTAATGAAACCAAATCATATACATACGCTGATGAAAGGAGACGACTACATGAAAAACAAAAGGCTGCGTAAGAGAAACATGCCCATGCTGATAGCCGCTTCAGTTATTGCCTGTTCCTTTTTTCTTATTCTTGTCATGCTCGGTTTCGAATGGCAAAAAAGTATAGAAGACCATTTTTATTTTTAAGAGTTTGCAGATCGTACAGAAAGAAGGGAAGTAAATGATTCAAATCGATCCGAGAAGCTCAACTCCGATTTACGAGCAAATTATTCAGCAGATGAAAGAGCTTTGTTTAAAAGGGATCATGGCCCCAGGAGATAAGCTTCCTTCTGTCAGGGAACTGGCGACTATCATTATTGCCAATCCGAACACTGTCAGCAAAGCCTACAAGGAGCTTGAACGTGAAGGGATCATTGAGACGCTGAGAGGCAGAGGAACCTATATATCGGAAGAGGCAAAAACAACATTGGTTGAAGGGAAGATGACGATGATTAAAGAGCAACTCAAGCAGCTCATCATCGATGCACATTATGCGGGAGTCGAGCTGGAGAAACTCCAGGAATGGATAAAGGAAATCAGCGCTGATGTAAAAGGAGGGAAACGGAATGATTGATTTGCGGCAGCTTTCAAAAACGATAGATGGAAAAGAAGTGCTGAAAGATGTCTCACTGACCATTGAGAAGGGTGAAATCTTCGGTCTCCTCGGACGGAACGGATCGGGAAAAACAACCTTGCTCCGTTTAATCCAGCAAATCATCATTCCGGATCAGGGTGAGATTTTATTCAATAATGTGGAGATTAAAAAGCATCCGAAAGTAAAGCAAAACATGATTTATATGCCGGTTCAGAACCCTTTTTATGATAAATATACTTACAAGCAGCTTGTTGACATTTTAAGAAGAATCTACCCAAACTTTGATGTGACGTATGCCAATGAGCTGATGAACAGATATGAAATTCCGGAAACAAAAAAATACCGCGATCTTTCGACAGGGTTGAAAAAACAAATGTCACTTGTTCTTTCTTTTGCAGCCCGGCCTGCACTCATTCTGCTTGATGAGCCGACAGACGGTATTGATGCAGTCACACGGCACGATGTGCTTCAGCTGATGATTGATGAAGTGGCGGAGCGCGATACGAGTATATTGATTACATCCCACCGTCTTGAGGACATTGAAAGAATGTGCAATCGGATCGGTTTTCTTGAAGATAACAGGCTCACAAATGTCATGGATCTTGATGAATTGAAAGAAGAATACATCAAAATTCAAATTGCATACGAATCTGACGTCAATTTGGCCATCAGAGAACAAAACATTCCTTTATTGGACCAGGCGGGCGTGTTTTATACCGTTCTGATCCTGAAAAAAGATGAGAAGAAAAAGCAATTTTTAAAAGATCTGAAACCGAAAGTATGGCATGAACTTCCTGTCAACTTAGAAGAAGTATTCATAGCGAAGTTTGGAGGGAAGCGCAGATGGTAGACCGCGGACTGTGGTTTAAGGAGTGGAAGCAGAATCAAGTGGTGCTGCTGGTGATTTTTGCATTTTTGATGCTGATTAATCCACTTTCGATTATGAGTGATTATTTTAGTTATCAAGGCTGTCTTAAAGATAATATGCTCGAATCTTGTACTTATATTATCAATTATTCGTCCGGCGGACTGATGCAGATAAATTGGGCGGCGGGCATTGTGCTGGCGATCTCTCAGATCGGGATTGAACGAAGTAAAGGGACTTTAGATTTTACATTAAGCCTGCCTTATAAAAAAAGCCAGATTTTTAATGCGAAATTTTTTATGGGCGCCGCGGTATTGACGGTTTCTCAGCTTCTTGGATATCTGTTTTCTGAATTGCTTATCCTTTTGCTAAAACCGGATTCTGTAATGTTTTTCCACCACTATGTGGTCGGAATGATGATTATTACTTTTATGACGTATGCATTGGTTATGGCTGCCGGCGCTTTAACAGGAAACGTTTTTGCCCAGCTATTAACAGCATTTACTGTCGCGATTTTACCATTTTTAATCATAACTTTACCAGCTATTAATATTGAGATTATTTTTGGTCGGTCCATTCTTTACAGATTGGATCAGGTGCTCACGTTTGAAGTTTTTGGTTATTTTATCCCAATTGTGTATGGAGGAACAGATTGGATCATAGACAGCAAATATATCTTACTTATTCCGGCAGCCATGAGTATGATCTTTTATCTGATCGGATATTTCAGTTTCAGTAAACATCCGAGCGAACGAAACGGAAGCTTCTTTTTGTGGAAAGCGTTTGACCGTCCCGTTCAGATCCTCGTGATTGCATTTGGAATTCTTGGGTTCGGCTATTTCGGATATTCTGCCGGCCAATCTATTGTTGGCTACATCATCGGAATGATGATCGGCGCAGTTGTCGGATTTTTAATCAGCTACTTTTCGATTTATAAAAAAACAAAGCATCAGTAAGGGAGAGAAAAACATGATAGATGTTCAGCATATCGACCATTCATTTAAAATCGGCAAAAAAGGCAGAGAGAATGAGGTCCCTGTCTTAAAGGACGTTTCGTTGACGGTGTCTAAAGGAGAAATCGCCTGTATCGTCGGACGGAGCGGATCTGGGAAATCGACGCTCTTGAATCTCATTTCCGGGTACATCTCGCCAACTAAAGGAAGAATCGTTATTGACGGCACAGATGTAACCGGCTTTAACGAAAAGGAATGGGCTAATTTCCGTCTTGAGCATTTTGGTTTTATCTTTCAGAGCTTTCAGCTTATTGGGAGCCTGACGACGTACGAAAATGTGGAAATGCCGCTGGCACTCAAAGGCGTAAAGCCGTCTGAGCGGAAGCAGAAAGTACAGGACATGCTGAAGCGCGTCGGCCTTGAAAACCATGCCAGCCACTATCCGAATGAACTGTCCGGCGGCCAGCAGCAGCGTGTCAGCATCGCGAGAGCGTTAATTTTGAATCCGTCGATCATTTTAGCCGATGAGCCGACGGGAAGCCTTGATTCAGAAACAGAGCATGAAGTGCTTGAATTTATTCAGCAGCTCAACCGCGAGCGCGGGATTACATTTGTGATCATCACCCATGACGATGAGGTTGCATCCATCGCCCATTCAAAATTCCAGCTGCATGACGGTGTGTTAAAAGGGGGAGTTACCGTTGAGGTTTAAGGATCAAGTCGATTTTATCAGAAGAAATATGAAGAAAAACAGGCTGCGTGTCTTCATGACAGTGCTTGCGACGACAATGGCCTGTGCGTTTTTAATTGTATTATCGTCTGTCGGATTTGGGATTCAAAAGACCATTACCGATATGACGATGAGCCAGCAAATTGTCACGAAAATTTCTGTTTACGGCAAAGATGACGGTAAAGCGGTCAAAAAATCAGATTTAGAAAAATTTAAACACGCAAAAGCCGTGGTTGAAAGAACAGAGGTGCATGAACCGGTCAAAGCCAAATTAAACAATAGAACAAATGAAAATATGTCCCTGACGTTGACTAATATGAGTGATGAATTAAAATCAAATATGGAATTGGATAAAGGCCGTGTCGCAAAATCAGAAAATGAGATTGTGGTTGGATATGATTTTGCGAAATATTTGTGGACTGAAAAAGAATCTAAAGACTTTGAAAAACAAATAAACGAGAACAATGGGAATAATGCAGAATTGAAAGAGCCTAAAGGGTATACCAAGGATATTCTGAACCAAACCATCGAACTGAACGTATCAAAAGTTGATGAAAAAACGGGCAAAACTTCAGAGAAAACATATGATTTTAAAGTTGTCGGCATTACAAAGAAACCGAAAAATGATTGGATGGAGGATTCATCTGTTTTTGTAAGTGATGCGTTTAAAGGGGAGTTCTCCAAGTTTCTTGATTTATCTAAAGATAGCGAAAGTATTCAAAAAAGCGTAAGCGTTTATGCTGATAAATTTGATAATGTAGAGCAGCTGACAAATGATTTAACTGATGCCGGTTATAACGTCATGTCGGTCACAACACAGCTGCAGGGCGTAAACACCTTCTTTATGGTCTTCAAAATCGGACTGATCTTCGTCGGATGTATAGCCGTTATTATCTCTGCCATTGGTATCTTTAATACAATGACAATGGCCGTTACAGAACGGACGCAAGAGATCGGGATCATGAAGGCAATCGGCGCAAACCCGTCTATTATCCGCAGAATGTTTTTGATGGAAAGCGCATATATCGGTATCTTAGGTTCTGTCATCGGAATTATTATTTCTTACGGAGTGAGTTATATCGTGAATCTGGCTGTTCCGGTCATCCTTGAATCAACCGGAGCCGGCGCGGCGGGCGAATTGGACTATACGTTCTCTTATATTCCGCTGAGCCTTGTCAGTATTGCGACTGTCATCAGCGCAGGGGTTGCGGTTATATCAGGCTTAAACCCGGCCAGAAAAGCCACAAAAACAAATGTCTTGACGGCGTTAAGAAGAGAATTATAATAATGAAACAGCCGGCTGAATCAGCCGGCTTTTCTCTATACACCTATCAAAGTGAAAAGTGCGGTGAATCCATTGTTTAAACTTTTGCTGATTGAAGATGATGAATCGCTGTTTTATGAAATCAAAGAGCGTTTAACCGGGTGGTCTTATGATGTGTACGGCATTCAGGATTTCAGTCAAGTGATTCAAGAATTTACGGCGATAAAACCTGATTGCGTCATTATTGATATTCAGCTGCCCAAATTTGACGGGTTTCATTGGTGCCGGATGATTCGTTCCCGGTCTAATGTTCCCATTCTCTTTTTATCCTCGCGAGATCATCCTGCAGATATGGTGATGTCTATGCAGCTTGGGGCCGATGACTTTATCCAAAAGCCGTTTCATTTTGATGTTCTGATTGCGAAAATACAAGCCATTTTTCGGCGCGTGTATCATTACAATTCAGAACCCATTGTCCTTAAAACATGGTGCGGGGCGACCGTAGATTCTGAACAAAATCTAGTCGGCAATGAAACAGGTTCTATTGAGCTGACGAAGAACGAAATGTTCATTTTAAAGCGGCTGATCGAACAAAAAAATAAGATTGTAAGCCGGGAAGAGCTAATAAGAAGCTTGTGGAATGATGAACGTTTTGTGAGCGATAATACATTAACGGTCAACTTAAATCGGTTGCGGAAAAAACTGGACACTTTGGACTTGGGGCAATTTATTGAGACGAAGGTCGGGCAAGGTTACATGGCGAAAGAAGAGGACAGTCTATATGATTAAAACCTTTCTGATCGAGAGGCGGAGCTGGATCCTTGTTTTTTTATTTCAGCAGTGTTTCATCCTGCTTATTGCTTATATTGATTCGGCCATTCCATTTAAACCGGTCCTTTATATTGTTTACCTATCACTTATCATGTTTACAATCTTTGTCATGGTCCGCTGCCATAAAGAAACGAAATTTTATAAAAGTCTCGAAGAATGGGAAAACAATCTTGATGTGACAAGCATCAATGACCCTGAGTCTCCTTTTGAAACCATTATTGAGAGAAGCATCACCGGCCAAACGAAACAATTGAAACAAACCGCGTCACAAAATCGCTTGTCGTTAGAGAATGAAAAAGATGAACTCATGGCTTGGATTCATGAAGTCAAAACTCCATTAACGGCGATGCATTTAATTATTGAGAGAATGGAAGATCAATCATTCAAATCCTCGTTATCGTATGAATGGCTGCGTATTCATCTGCTTCTCGATCAGCAGCTTCATCGAAAACGCATATCATTTATCGAAAATGATCTGTCCTTAGAGACTATTCAGCTCAAGTCCTTGATTTTCAAAGAGATCCGAGACTTACAATCATGGTGTATTCAAAAAGGGATCGGCTTTGACATTCAGCTGGAGACAGCGGAAGTTCTCAGTGATGCGAAATGGCTGGCCTTTATCATCAGACAGCTTCTGACCAATGCCATTAAGTATAGCGAAGCCTCTGATATCGTTATAAAAAGTTATGAGCAGAATGATCGGACGCACTTGGAAGTGAAAGACTTTGGGCGGGGGATTGACCCTAAAGATATATCCCGCATCTTTGACAAAGGGTTTACATCGACAACGAAACATCACGATCATGCTTCCACAGGCATGGGGCTGTATTTGGCGAAGAAAGCGGCAAAGCCCTTATTGATTCATATGAATGTACACTCAACACCAAATCTGGGCACGAGCTTTACATTAACCTTCCCGAAACGGAATGAATTTGTAAACATCATAAGCGTGTGACAAAAATGTCACATGCTTTTCTTTTTTGTTCGCTTAATCGAAGGAAAAGCCCGGCATTCCTTTCTATAATAAGATTATCCAACATAAAGGAGATTAGGGACATGATGATTTTAGAAGCCAATAAACTTCAAAAAAGCTACGGAAATAAACTAAATAAACAAGAAGTGCTAAAGGGCATTGACATCCACATTCAAAAGGGAGAATTCGTCAGTATTATGGGAGCGTCGGGGTCAGGTAAAACAACATTGCTCAACGTTCTTTCCTCGATTGATAAAGTGAGTCACGGGACCATTAATATTAACGGAAATGAAATGACCAATATGAAGGAAAAAGAACTCGCTGAATTTCGGAAACAGCATTTAGGCTTTATCTTTCAAGATTATAATTTGTTAGACACACTGACAGTGAAAGAGAATATCCTTCTGCCTCTATCTATTACGAAAATGTCTAAAAAAGAAGCCAATCAAAAGTTTGAGGAAGTAGCCAAGGAGTTAGGCATTTATGATTTGAGAAATAAGTACCCGAATGAAATTTCAGGCGGACAAAAGCAGCGCACATCCGCAGGAAGGGCATTTATACATGAACCAAGCATTATTTTCGCTGATGAACCGACCGGTGCGCTTGATTCAAAATCCGCTTCTGATTTGTTAAACAAGCTGAGCCAATTAAACCAAAAGCGCGACGCCACCATTATTATGGTAACCCATGATCCCGTAGCCGCCAGCTACTGCAGCAGAGTCGTTTTTATAAAGGACGGCCAAATTTATACACAGCTCAATAAAGGCGGCCAAGACAGGCAGGCGTTCTTCCAGGATATTATGAAAACGCAAAGTGTGTTAGGCGGGGTTCAGCATGAACATTAATCAGCTTATCTATCGAAATCTGAAAAAAAATATCCGGAATTATTACCTCTATGTTTTTGCGTTAATCTTTAGCGTTGCGCTTTATTTCGCGTTTGTGACGCTGCAATATGATCCTGCGATTAACGAAGTGAAAGCGTCTATTAAAGGCGCGGCGGCAATTAAAACCGCATCCATCTTACTCGTTGTTGTTGTTTCTATTTTTATGTTATATGCCAATACCATTTTTATTAAAAGACGGAGTAAAGAAATAGGTCTATTTCAATTAATCGGAATGACTAAGCATAAAATTTTTCGTGTTTTAAGTGCGGAAAATGTGCTGTTATATTTCGGTTCTCTATTCGTCGGCGTTTTTGCCGGATTTTCTATGTCTAAACTAGTGTTAATGATTTTGTTTAAAATTGTTGACGTCAAATCGGAAGCGAAACTGCATTTTTCTCAACAAGCGCTAATCCAAACCATCATCGTGTTTTGCGGCATTTACCTTTTGATTATGATCATGAATTATACGTTTATTAAAAGGCAAAGTATTTTATCACTGTTTAAAGTCACTTCTTCCACTGAAGATAAAGTGAAAAAAATATCGATTCTGCAAATGATTGTCGGGGCGCTCGGCATCGTGTTTATCTTGTCAGGATACTATGTTTCTTCCGAGTTATTTAGCGGGAAATTTAAGACAATGAATGAACTTTTCTTCGCGATGAGCTTTATACTTGGGACTGTCATAATCGGCACATATCTCTTTTATAAAGGTTCAGTCAGCTTTCTCTCTAACATCATCCGAAAAAGCAAGGGCGGTTACTTAAATATTTATGAAGTATTATCCCTTTCATCAATTATGTTCAGAATGAAATCGAGCGCTTTGTTATTAACGATTATTACGACTGTTTCAGCACTTGCGATCGGTTTATTATCCTTATGTTATATCTCCTATTATTCAGCGGAAAAAACAGCTGAACAAAATGTGGCGGCAGATTTTGCCATAACAAATCAAAAGGATGCAAAACAGTTTGAGCAGACATTGAACGAAAATGACATTCCGTACAGCAAAAAAGAAATCAATGTTGTGCAAGCGAATTTCAACATCGAGAACATTGTGGAAGGAGATCCTGAAAATATACAGGGTAATCTGAAAAAAACCCCGCTTGCTGTGGTTAGTGACAAAGAGATTGACGGAGTTGACGTGTCATCGGATGAAACCATTTTCTCCGGTTATACGGATCTCTTACAAAAATTGATGTCTTTAAAAGATTCCGGCAGCGTCAAAGTAAGCGGTCAGCATGAGACTGAATCATTAACCTATTCAGGGTTAAGAAAAGAGTTTCTCTTATCCTATAAATTTACCGCCGGGGGATTGCCTGTTGCGATTGTGGATGATGCATTATTTAAACGTTTAAAAAACGATAAAGACCCAAACCTTCAGAAAGAGTCTTCTGTATCTATCGGAATTCATGTGAAAAATGAAGATCAGTTGAAAAAGGCAAATGATCTTTTTGCAAAGGTAAATAAAAGCGATCAGCATTTATCGAGGCTTGATGAAAGCATTGCGCAAAAATCTCTTTTTGGTATTGTCATGTTTATCGTTGGTTTTTTAGGATTAACGTTCCTCATCACATCGGGGTGTATCCTTTATTTTAAACAAATGGATGAAAGTGAAGAAGAAAAACCGAATTATACAATCTTAAGAAAACTCGGTTTCACACAGGGAGACTTGTTGAAGGGAATACGCATGAAACAGATCTATAACTTTGGCATCCCATTGGTGATCGGCCTCTTCCACAGTTATTTTGCAGTTCAATCCGGCTGGTTTTTATTCGGATCAGAGGTGTGGACGCCAATGATTATGGTGATGGTGTTATATACCGCCCTGTATTCTATTTTTGGCATCCTGTCTGTTCTATATTATAAGAAAGTGATTAAATCGGCGTTGTAAAACAAAAAGCTCCAGAAAAACTGGAGCTTTTTGTTTATCTTTTCGGCGCCCGGTACCCGGCTGCCTTAGCATCTTTAACTGAGCAAAACATTTCAGCAGGATCTGTCGTCCGATCGTAGTATGTACTGCCTGGAGTGTGGTAGATGCCGCTTTTGCTGCCTTTAATGTCACACGTTTTATTTGTCTCGGCGGTTGGTTCCGAACTGCTTTTATTTGTGCTTCCTGAGGACGGGGCTGTGTTTGAAGAATGTTCTTCTGAACTGGCTGTTGCGGTTTTAGCCTCTTTTAACTCCTGCTCCAGCTTTTCTTTCCCTGTTTGCAATTTTTTATTTTCCGTTCGCAGTGTTTCCTTGTCCTCATTCAATGAGGTTTGTTTCTCTTTGAGTTCTTTATTCTCCGCTTGCAGCGTTTCTTGTTTCTTTTTCAGTTCTTTATTTTCTTTTTTCAGCTTTTCAGTGCTGGCGTTTAAGTCTTTTTCAGCGTTTGCACTGATTGTTTCGTATTCCTTTTCTAAGGTGTCATGCTCTTTTGAAAGTTTTTTGTATGAGGTTTGGAGAGCGGAATACTTTTCATCATCGGCCCTGGCTGTATTTGAATCCGGCTCCATAAAGGATGCTCCGGCTATTAACAGAGCCAGACCTCCGATAAAAAGCGGCCAGAAAAATGTCTTTGAAAATGTTTTTTCCTTTTTAGACAATATTCTGACCAGGTGGAACAAACCATAACCTAGTGATACGAGCAATGCGAGAAAACCGAAAACAGCTAATATATTTGCCATAACGAAACCCCTTTTTATATGATTACTATTCATTTTACATTTTTGTTTAAAAATTGGATATCATTATTTTATTTTCATATGTTGAAAAAATTATGCGAGGCAGATAGAATAAGGGTTGGCTGTAATATCTGGATTCAACACGGGGACGTTATGCGCACTCCGTGTTTTTACGTGTTTTTTATAAAGAAAGGGGGATCAATATGCCGCGTGCTTTGAAAATTTTAGTAATTGGAATGTTTATGAACGTAACGGGAGCGTCTTTTCTTTGGCCGCTTAATACCATATATATTCACAATCATTTGGGGAAATCGTTAACAGTGGCGGGGCTTGTTCTTATGCTGAATTCCGGCGCAAGTGTCGTGGGTAATTTATGCGGAGGCGTCTTGTTTGATAAAATCGGCGGTTATAAAACGATTATGCTTGGAATTGTGATCACGCTAGTTAGTCTATTGGGTCTCATCTTTTTTCATCAGTGGCCGTATTATATTTGGCTTCTTACGATCGTTGGGTTTGGTTCCGGCGTCGTGTTCCCTGCAAGCTATGCAATGGCCGGTTCGATTTGGCCGGAAGGGGGAAGAAAGGCGTTTAATGCCATATATGTGGCGCAAAATGCCGGAGTTGCCGTTGGTTCGGCGCTTGGAGGCGCGGTTGCGGCTTTCTCATTTACGTATGTGTTTATGGCAAATGCCATGCTGTACGCTGTTTTTTTCTTTATCGTATATTTCGGATTTCGAAATATTCAGTCGAAGCAAGCGGCACAAACGTCTATTCTTGATTTTGAGCCTGTGAGCAGCAGAGCCTCATTTACGGCGCTTATGATATTGAGCAGCGGGTATGTGCTGGGCTGGGTCGCTTATTCACAGTGGTCCACCACAATCGCTTCGCACACGCAAAGTATAGGAATGTCTCTTTCATTATACAGTGTGCTTTGGACTGTTAATGGAATATTAATTGTGCTTGGACAGCCGCTGGTCGGTTTCTTGGTGAAAAAATGGGCTGAATCACTCAAAGCCCAAATGGTGATCGGCTTTGTGATATTTATCATGTCGTATGGTATTTTGCTTGCAGCGAAACAATTTCACATGTTTCTTGCGGCAATGATTATCCTGACCATCGGGGAAATGCTGGTCTGGCCTGCGGTGCCGACCATTGCCAATAAGCTTGCGCCTAAAGGCAAAGAAGGCTTTTATCAAGGGTTTGTCAACAGCGCGGCAACCGGAGGGAGAATGATCGGACCTTTGTTTGGCGGAGTGCTTGTTGATAAGTATGGCATTCATGTCCTGGTTATAGCGCTGATGGTTCTGCTTCTCGCAAGTATCGTCACAACAGTGATTTATGACAGGCGATTACCATCATCTGATGACGGCAATCAAACAAGGACAATCTCTTCTTAAAAAAAGATCCCGCTCTATTGGCGGGATCTTTTTACATAACCGGAAGCACGTTGACGGCGTCTTTTACATTTAAGTATGTCTTCAAAGAAGAAAAGTTTGCATCCAATTGGTTCATCCTCATGGCAAGTGCCGGTTTGATGCCTGTAATAATAAGCTCTGTGCCTGTCAATTTGAGCAAATGATGCAGTTTAAAGATTTGGTCAGCGGTTTGTTCATTTACACCCACTAAACCTGACAAATCGATAATTAAATAATCATCTTTTGATGTTGCTAATATGTTAGTCAGCGTACAAACAATGGATTCAAAGCGCTCTTCTGTCAAATTGCCGATAAGCGGCAGTGCTGAAATGCCGTTTCGTATCGGGACGACGGGAGTTGACAGTGTACTGATTTCTGCGAGTGAATCTTCGAGCAGTTTTTCATACTCTTTTTGCTGAGTGATGTCCTTTTGAAATCCGACAAAATATGTTTTATCTTCTTGTTCAATGTATATTGGATCAATATTCAGCTCGTTCCAAAACATCGTTCCGTCTTTTTTATAATTTTGTAATTGAACGGTGATCGGCTGTTTGTTTGTTAAACCGGTTCTGATCTTGGCCACTTCTTGAGCGTCTGTCTGATTTCCTTGTAAAAAACGGCAGTTCTTCCCTAAGATCTCGTCCGGCGAGTATCCGGTCAATTGAACGAATCCGTTGTTGACATACACAATGGGATTGTCCTCAAGGGCGGGGTCTGTCATCACCACACCAACGCGCGCATGATCAAGCGCTTTTTTAATTAATTCAAGCTGCTCCTGCATTCCAAAGATATTTGAGCTAGCCATATAAACCCCCTTTTCGGCTGTCGGTATCATTGCCTAAAGCCACATTGTTCCGTAACATCAAGTCCCCTTCATTTATAAACCCTACAGTAACCGTAGCATAACATATGTTCTTGTTCAAGCAGCCGAATTCAGCGTTTGTCATTCAGGCTTGTCCTCGTATAAACTAAAGATAAGAAACCAATTTGAACACTTGAGCGGGATCAAAATAAGTGCTAAATAAATAACTAGGTCATTGTCACTGGAAAAAAATGAATCTAATGCATCAAGCTTACCGATCATGTGTTCACATATAATGGAAGAAACAAGCTTTTTTACTTTCTTGCAGATTCGCCAGTATGTAGATATCGAAAATCATCGGAAAAGTTTAAGGGGGCTGGATGGCCTGAAGTCGCTTTACTAAATAAGGGCTTTAGGAAGGTGATGATGAAGATGCTGCATCAGGTTTTAATTGCTTGTGTGATTGGAGGAATAATGGGGATTCTCGGTCATGTAAAAAAAAGAGGCAGGCTGGAGAAACCCAGAATGACAAAGCGGTTCATTTACCTCGGTTTTTTGGAAGATTGGTTTATCGGCATGGCTGCTTCCATCTTACTTGTCTTATCCGCTAACCCCGATTCAGGAATCCAACTCGTCATCCTATCCATAATTTCAGGCTACGGCGGTGAAGCTGTTCTAAGAAGCTTTGACTTTGTCAGAGAACAAAATAGTGCATCGACCGGCTCCAAACGTCAAAATGAACCTCCACCCGAATAATTGTCCTCTACTGCGCCCGTTCAGGGTACATTCCCATTGTATACAAACCTGCTTGCACTTATGAACATAATTCTATAAAATACAGATAAGATTACGGTTGCGATAAGAACAGTGAAGAGGAGCAGTAAGAAGCAGATTTTGTTATAGAGAATTGACGGCTGGTGAAAGTCAATCGAATCTGTTTCTGAACTCACCTCAGAGTTGCAGCGGTGAAAGCCGCTGACGCATAACTGCGTTAAAAGTATCAAGTGAGTGCGGCATCAGCCGCGCTAACGAGGGTGGTACCGCGGGAAAACGAAAGTCTCTCGTCCCTTTTTGGGATGAGGGAGTTTTTTTTAGTTTTAGAATAATCTGAATATAGTTCTTCTGTTCCCGTCAATACTTGTATATAAACGCCGTATTCAATAAGGAGGAGGTTTTTAAGTTGAGTTTTCAGCATAAAGAAATTGAAAAGAAGTGGCAGAACTATTGGCTAGAGAATAAAACCTTTGCCACTCTTGAAGATAATGAAAAACCAAAGTTCTACGCGCTGGACATGTTTCCTTATCCATCCGGAGCCGGTTTGCATGTCGGCCATCCTGAAGGCTATACTGCGACGGATATTCTGTCCCGTATGAAACGGATGCAGGGGTACGATGTTCTTCACCCGATGGGCTGGGACGCGTTCGGACTGCCTGCGGAGCAATACGCGCTCGATACGGGGAACGATCCCGCTATCTTCACAAAGCAGAACATAGATAACTTCCGCCGCCAAATTCAGGCGCTCGGCTTTTCTTATGATTGGGACCGTGAAATCAATACGACTGATCCCGGTTATTATAAATGGACGCAGTGGATCTTCTTAAAGCTTTATGAAAAAGGGCTGGCGTACGTTGATGAGGTGCCTGTGAACTGGTGTCCTGCACTCGGAACGGTGCTTGCAAATGAAGAAATTATTGACGGAAAAAGCGAACGAGGAGGCCATCCTGTAGAAAGACGGCCGATGAGGCAATGGATGCTGAAAATTACTGCTTATGCGGACAGGCTTCTCGATGATCTGGAAGAGCTTGACTGGCCGGAAAGCATTAAAGACATGCAGCGCAACTGGATCGGACGTTCTGAAGGCGCACACGTTCATTTTGATATTGAAGGGCATCATGAATCCTTTACTGTGTTTACGACAAGACCTGATACGCTGTTTGGCGCTACATACACTGTTCTTGCTCCGGAACACGCTTTGGTAGAAAAAATCACAACTGCTGAACAGAAAGAAGCTGTAGAAGCTTATATCAAAGAAGTTCAATCGAAGAGCGATCTTGAACGTACAGATCTTGCAAAAACAAAAACAGGCGTCTTCACCGGAGCCTGCGCCATTAACCCTGTGAACGGGGAAAAAATGCCGATCTGGATCGCAGATTATGTGCTTGCATCATACGGAACGGGCGCTGTGATGGCTGTGCCTGGACATGATGAGCGTGATTTTGAATTCGCCAAAGTATTCGGCCTTCCTGTTAAAGAAGTGGTCAAAGGCGGTAATGTAGAAGAAGAGGCATACACCGGAGACGGAGAGCATGTCAATTCTGATTTCCTTAATGGCCTCGGCAAGCAGGAAGCGATTGAAAAAATGATTGCTTGGCTGGAAGAAACGAAACACGGCGAGAAAAAGGTCACATACCGTTTGCGCGACTGGCTCTTCAGCCGCCAGCGCTATTGGGGCGAGCCGATTCCGATCATTCATTGGGAAGACGGAACATCAACAGCAGTGCCGGAAGAGGAGCTGCCGCTGATTTTGCCAAAAACAAGTGAAATCAAGCCGAGCGGAACCGGAGAATCGCCGCTTGCCAATATTAAGGACTGGGTTGAAGTGACGGACCCTGAGACAGGGAAAAAAGGCAGAAGAGAAACCAACACCATGCCGCAATGGGCTGGAAGCTGCTGGTATTTCCTTCGCTATATTGACCCGCACAATCCGGATCAGCTCGCTTCTCCTGAAAAATTGGATAAGTGGCTTCCGGTTGACATGTATATCGGCGGAGCGGAGCATGCGGTGCTGCATCTTCTTTATGCGCGCTTCTGGCATAAATTCCTTTATGACATCGGCGTTGTACCGACGAAAGAACCGTTCCAGCAGCTTTATAACCAAGGGATGATTCTTGGGGAAAACAATGAGAAAATGAGCAAATCAAAAGGCAATGTCGTCAATCCGGATGAAATTGTCTCCTCCCATGGCGCTGATACACTCAGATTGTATGAAATGTTTATGGGACCGCTTGACGCTTCAATTGCCTGGTCAGAGTCCGGGCTGGACGGTGCACGCCGCTTCCTGGACCGTGTATGGCGTTTGTTTATTGAAGACAGCGGAGAGCTCAACAGTAAAATAACAGAAGGTGCCAGCGAGACACTGGAGCGTGTGTATCATGAAACGGTGATGAAGGTGACTGACCATTATGAAGGCTTACGCTTCAACACGGGAATTTCACAGCTCATGGTCTTTATCAATGAGGCCTATAAAGCGTCAGAGCTTCCTAAAGAATACGTGGAAGGCTTTGTGAAGCTTCTTTCCCCGGTTGCGCCTCACCTTGCTGAAGAATTATGGACAAGACTCGGACACACAGGTTCCATTGCATATGAATCTTGGCCTGTATATGATGAATCGAAATTAATCGACGATGAAATCGAAATCGTGGTACAGCTGAACGGTAAAGTCAAAGCGAAGTTACAGGTTCCGGCTGATGCAACGAAGGATCAATTGGAGCAGCTTGCAAAAGATGACGAAAAGGTCAAAGAGCAGCTTGAAGGAAAAACGATCCGTAAAGTGATTGCAGTACCAGGAAAATTAGTGAATATTGTCGCTAACTAAGAAACAGATGAGATCCCCTTCCACACTTACCGGAAGGGGATTTTTTATAGGGGAATTCAAGCTGTGGAATAGCTATAGCCGGACTGCGTTTGCTATACTTAGAGGCATCAAGACAATAAGGAGTGTTTTTCATTGACTATAAAAGAAATAAGCACAGTTGCACTTCAAGAAAAATTAGAAGCTGATGAAGAGCTTTATCTCATTGATGTGAGAGAAGATGAAGAAGTAGCGGAAGGCATGATTCCTGAAGCGGTCCATATCCGCATGGGCGACATTCCTGAAAAAATGGATGCTTTTGATAAAGAAAAAGAGTATGTCTTTATCTGCCGTTCCGGAAAGCGGAGCATGAACGTTTGTATGTATTTACAGGAGCAAGGCTATAAAACAGTGAATGTTGAAGGCGGCATGCTCGACTGGGAAGGCGAAACAAAGCCGAAAAACTAGTGGTTGGATATAAAGTATAAAAGGTGAAAAAGAGCATTGTTCCTTCATGTTCTTTTTCATCTTTTTTTATGGAATTTGATGAAGACTTTGAGGGACATACCTTAAAACAGTGAGAATGGTGTTGAAGGTGTATTTTCATAGTCATTCCCTGGGAAATGAATTTTCACGCGGATGCTGTCAAATTCTTGTACAAACTCGGCGGCCAGTTTTCTAAACGTTTTTCTTTCACTGTCTGTAGACATTGTGGAATAAATGGGTAATGATTTTTCCCCGCTGGAAACGTTGGCCTTGGAGGCAATATCTTTTACGAACCCTCATATGGAATAAAATAGAAGTAAACACTTTCGAAGGATATATTTAGATATTTTTCAGTCATTTTTAGTAAAGGTTTAGTAAATACTGATTTCTCGGTATATGAAAATAAAGGAAAAACCTAATTTGCATCGTATTGTGGAGATAAAGAAAGGGTGAGACGATGAAAGATATGAAAAGAGAGCAGCTTTTGCATTTGCTTGGCGATCTGCCTGAAAAAAGGAAAATGAGTATCAGTACATTAACAACAGAAGAAAGAGAGAATGATATTCTCGAAACGCTGCTTCTTGATTTGAATGGGATTGAAAAAGTACCTGCCTATTTTGTAAAACCAAAAAACAGAACAGACAAAATGCCTGCGGTATTGTTTCAGCATTCACATGGAGGATGTTACGAGAGGGGGAAGAGAGAGTTAACGGAAGGTGCGGAATATTTGAAAGCGCCTTCATTTTCCGGAGAATTCACATCACGGGGATATGCCGTACTTGCGCTTGACCATTGGGGGTTTGGAGACAGGAGGGGGAAAACAGAGAGCGGCATTTTTAAAGAAATGCTCCTGACCGGCAGGGTGATGTGGGGCATGATGATATATGACAGCATGAGAGCGATTGATTATTTACAGACCCGTTCTGATATTTTGCCTGACAGAATCGGGACGATCGGAATGTCTATGGGCGGATTAATGGCGTGGTGGACGGCGGCGCTTGATGACCGGATTAAGGTCTGTGTGGATATATGCAGCCAGGTTGATCATGAAACGCTGATTGAAACGCAGGACCTCGACCGCCATGGCATTTACTATTATGTTCCTTCCCTCGCGAAGCATTTTTCCGCGTCAGATATTCAAAGCATGATCGCTCCGCGCCCGCATTTAAGCCTTGTAGGAGAGCACGACCGCTTGACGCCTGTTAAGGGGATGAATAAAATCGAAACGGCCTTAACGGCTTTGTATCAAGAACAGGGGGCATCAGACCGATACCGGATGGTCCGTTCAGCTTCCGGGCATTTTGAAACGGCTGTAATGAGGCATGAGGCTTTACGTTTTTTAGAAAAATGGCTGTAGCGCGCAAAATGGGTAAGCTGATAGGGAAGGCTGCATGTTCAATGAATCATGGCAGGCGCTAAAATGAACGTGCCTGCTCAAGACTAATCGCAAGACTGACGCACTGCCGATTATTTTTTTGTATTGGAACGACCGATATTCAAAACTACAAGTGATGATTATGGTTTATATGGATGTAAGGATGACGTGTTTATTGAATACTTAATCATTAAATCATGACAGCCATACGTAATGGCAGTACGTCGCTTGTAATAAAGCGATAAAAGATCCAGAACTCAGGAAAATACCACACAGCAGCATTTGTTCAATACTTTCACCATTAACATCAATCATGTTCTTCAGTTCCCTATACGACCGACTTCTTTCTTTTACCTCCAGCATTTTATTTTTAATCACATTTCAATTTCATTTCATTTCATTTACACATTGACAGAATACGTAAGGAATACTAATATCATAAATGTTAACCTTTTTATAAAAACGGTTTACAATTGTTTAAAAAACACGTTTTAAACTTGCTGTCATTCTGTTATCAACTGAAAACAAGGGGGAAGACATGCGGGAAGAAAAATTTTATAGCGTCAGAATGAGAGCTTCCAAGAATGGTTCTCATGAAGTCGGCGGAAAGCATTTATCTGGCGGAGAACGGCTTACAACCTATGAAAATATGATACATACAGTGAATGCCTTATTAGAAAAAGGCATATATCATTCAAGAGGAAAACCGGATTTTATGAAAATTCAGTTCGAATGTATTGACGAACCTATACAGTTGGTTAATCCGTTACACATTGAAACACATGAAGTTGAATCAGCAGAAAAGGGACAAGTGCTAGCAAGAAAACTTTTAGAAAAAGCAGGCATTCAAAAAAAGATGATTGATTTAGCATATGAACAAATTCCTGAATGTTCCGGATTGAGGGGAGCTATACTGTTTGATATTCATTCTGGCAAACGAATTGATCAGAGAAAGGAAAGAGGCGTACGGGTTTCCAGGATGGATTGGCCTGACACTAACTTTGACAAATGGACCAAGTGTTATCAAATGCCTCGAAATTCAAGAATAAAAGAAGCGCTTGTGCTTGCAACGAAGGTAAGTAAACATCCGGCTACTATCGCAGAATTATGCTGGTCAGATGACCCTGATTACATAACAGGCTACGTTGCGAGTAAAAAACTGGGCTATCAGCGTATCAAGAAGTTGAAAGAATACGGAAACGAAGGCGGCTGCCGAATCTTTTTTGTTGATGGCTTAAGAGATTTGGAGACTTACATAGACTACCTGGAAAAACAGCCTGTTTTCATTCAATGGGAGGAAGAAAATGATGCATGAGTTGATTGGAAAAAGCAAAAAGAACCTTTGGCTGCCGTTCACTCAAATGAAAGACTATGATGAAAATCCTTTGATCATTGAAAGCGGAAATGGAATAAAAGTAAAAGACATAAACGGCAAGGAATACTATGACGGCTTTTCTTCTGTTTGGCTAAATGTACACGGGCATCGTAAAAAGGAATTAGACGATGCGATAAAAAAACAGCTGGGAAAAATCGCGCACTCCACATTGTTAGGCATGACAAATGTTCCAGCGACAGAGCTTGCCGAAAAATTAATCGAAATAAGCCCTGAAAAGCTGACGCGTGTTTTTTATTCAGATAGCGGCGCTGAAGCAATGGAAATCGCTCTTAAAATGGCGTTTCAATATTGGAAGAACATTGGGAAGCCTGAGAAACAAAAATTTATCTCGATGAAAAACGGCTATCATGGCGATACGATTGGCGCCGTCAGTGTAGGCTCGATTGAGCTTTTCCATCATGTATACGGCCCGTTAATGTTTGAAAGTTTTAAAGCGCCGATCCCTTATGTATACCGCTCTGAAAGCGGTGATCCTGTACAGTGCCGCGATGAGTGCCTGCATGAACTTGAACGGCTGCTTATTGAAAACCACGGCGAAATAGCGGCGCTTTCTATTGAATCGATGGTTCAAGGAGCGTCCGGTATGATCGTGATGCCGGCAGGTTTTTTGGCAGGTGTACGTAAGCTTTGTACAAATTATGATGTTTTATTGATTGTTGATGAAGTTGCGACAGGTTTTGGACGTACGGGGAAAATGTTTGCCTGTGAACATGAAAATGTGCAGCCTGACTTAATGGCAGCAGGAAAAGGAATTACAGGAGGATATTTACCGATTGCCGTCACTTTTGCCACAGAGGACATCTACAAGGCATTCTATGATGATTATGAAAACTTAAAAACCTTTTTCCACGGCCATTCATATACAGGAAATCAGCTTGGCTGTGCGGTTGCGATTGAAAATTTACGTTTGTTTGAATCTGAAGAAATCGTTGAACAGGTGGCGCGAAAAACCGAGCGGCTTCACTTGCTTCTTCAGGATCTGAAATCGCTTCCTCACGTGGGCGATATCCGGCAGCTCGGTTTTATGTGCGGCGCAGAGCTTGTGCAGTCAAAGGAAACAAAATTATCTTATCCTGCTGAACAGCGGATCGGGTACAAAGTTTCTTTAAAAATGAGAGAGCTTGGCATGCTGACGCGGCCGCTGGGAGATGTGATTGCATTTCTGCCTCCTCTCGCCAGCACAACAGAAGAGCTTGAAGAAATGGTATCAATTATGAAAGAAGCCATTGAAGAGGTAACCAGCTTTGAATTTTGATGAATGGTTAAGCGAGCGGTTAGACAGGGCGAAGGAAGCCGGGCTGTATCGAAGAGTACGAACAATGAATTCTGCTCCCCAGCCTGAGATGAATATTGACGGCAAGAAACAAATTGTCTGTTCATCAAATAATTATTTAGGCTTGGCGAATGATAAACGATTGATCTCAGCAGCAGAAACGGCACTTCATCATTTTGGAACAGGAAGCAGCGGTTCGCGTTTAACAACAGGCAATTCGATCTGGCATGAAAAACTCGAAAAAAAAATTGCTGGCTTTAAGCGGACGGAAGCAGCGTTACTGTTTTCTAGCGGCTACTTAGCCAATGTCGGTGTACTTTCATCCTTACCTGAAAAAGGAGACATCATTTTAAGCGATCAATTAAATCATGCAAGTATTATTGACGGCTGCCGCCTGTCAAAGGCGGATACGGCCATTTATCGCCATATTGATATGGTTGATCTTGAAGGAAAGCTGAAAGAAACACAGCGTTATCAGCGCCGTTTTATCGTAACAGACGGAGTGTTTAGTATGGACGGCACGATTGTTCCTCTTGATCAGATCACCTTACTTGCTAAACGCTACAATGCCTTCGTTATCGTCGACGATGCCCACGCAACAGGTGTTTTAGGGGAAAACGGAAGGGGGACAAGTGAACACTTCGGTGTCTGTCCTGATGTTGTGATTGGCACCCTGAGCAAAGCTGGTGGTACGGAAGGAGGTTTTGCTGCCGGTTCAGCGGTATTCATCGACTTTCTGCTGAACCATGCCAGAACGTTTATCTTTCAAACGGCTATTCCGCCGGCAAGCTGTGCTGCTGCTTATGAGGCATTGGAGATAATTGAAAATAGTAACGAAAAACGCCAACTTTTGCTTTCGTATATAAAAAAGATAAAAACCGCTCTAGTAGAAATGGGTTTCGTTGTAAAAGGGGATCTTACACCGATTATTCCTGTGGTCATTGGGGATGCCCAAAAAGCTGTAATATTTGCGAAACGGCTGCAGGAAAAAGGAATTTATGCACCGGCTATTCGTCCCCCAACCGTTGCAATAGGAGAAAGCCGTATCAGGTTAACGGTCACCGCTGACCACAGTGTAAGAGAAATAGATAAATTGTTAGAGTCATTTTATGTAATTGGTAAGGAGTTGAACATGTTGATATGAAGGGTTTTTTTGTAATAGGCACAGATACAGGAGTTGGGAAAACTATTATATCTTGCGGCCTTGCAGCTTTATTTAAAGAGAGAAAGATGGATGTCGGGGTATTTAAGCCTTTCTTAAGCGGTATTTCACGTTACCATCCAGAAAGCGATACAGCTTTATTAAAGCAAATGTCTCAAACGTTTCTCTCCCATGAAGAGATAACTCCTTTCGAATTCAAAGAGCCGCTTGCTCCATACGTTGCAGGGAAGCTGGAAAGAAAGGCTATCAAAATGGAAGAGGTCTTGAGCCACTGGGAGAGAATGAGGGAAAAACATGATTGTTTTATCGTAGAAGGTGCCGGCGGTATTTCGGTGCCATTGGGAGAGAATTATTTAGTCAGTCATGTAATAAAAGCTTTAGAGCTCCCGATTATTATTGTGGCACGGCCTAATCTTGGGACGATTAATCACACATTTTTAACCGTTCAATATGCAAAAAGCATGGGCCTATCAATCGCCGGTATCGTAATAAATGGAATCAGCCACTCTCCTGATCTTGATGAAAAGACAAATCCGGACATAATTGAGGACTTGTGCGGTGTGCCGGTTTTAGGGGTAACGCCAAAGCTTGAAGACATAACAAAAGAAAGCGTTCAAAAAATGGTGACGGACCATATAGATGTGTCCTTACTTATTAATCGAATGGGGGCAGGAAGATGAATCAATGGATGGAACTTGCAGACCGAGTGTTAGATGGAGCGGAAGTAACAAACGAAGAGGCTCTTTTAATTTTAGAATGCCCAGATGAGGAAATTCTGCTGCTGATGCATGCTGCTTTTCAAATTAGAAAACGCTTTTACGGAAAAAAAGTAAAGCTTAATATGATTATGAATGCGAAGTCCGGACTGTGCCCGGAAAATTGCGGATATTGTTCTCAGTCTTCCATATCGAAAGCGCCGATTGATGCTTATCGGATGGTAAAGAAAGATACCCTTCTAGAGGGCGCAAAGCGTGCACATGATTTAAATATAGGAACATATTGTATTGTTGCCAGCGGCAGGGGACCGTCTAATAGAGAAGTTGATCAGGTTGTTGAAGCGGTGCAGGAAATTAAAGGTACGTACGGATTGAAAGTTTGTGCATGTCTCGGGCTGTTAAAACCGGAGCAGGCGCAACGTCTCAAAGAAGCGGGAGTAGACCGCTATAATCATAATTTGAATACATCACAGAGCAACCATGCCAACATTACCACTTCACATACGTACGATGACAGGGTTAATACAGTGGAAATAGCAAAAGAATCTGGTATGTCTCCTTGCTCAGGTGTCATTATCGGGATGAAGGAGACGAAACAGGATGTTATCGATATTGCAAAAAGCTTGAAAGCTCTTGACGCGGATTCAATACCGGTCAATTTCTTGCATGCGATTGACGGCACACCCTTAGAAGGCGTAAATGAATTAAACCCGCTGTATTGTTTAAAAGTACTCGCTCTATTCCGTTTTATCAATCCGTCAAAGGAAATCCGTATTTCAGGAGGACGGGAAGTCAACCTGCGTTCATTACAGCCATTAGGGTTATATGCAGCCAACTCCATATTCGTCGGAGATTATCTAACAACGGCTGGGCAAGAAGAAACGGAAGATCACAAAATGCTGCTTGATTTAGGATTTGAAGTAGAGTCGGTACAAGAAATGAAAGCCAGCCTGGAAGCGAAGAGTTAAAACATAAAATCAACCGGTGAGACAGCGATTGCTTTTCATTTCAAAGTATTCACTGTCTCCCTATTGAAAAATATTCATAATGTGTTCTTTCTATAGCGTAATCGCCTCTTTGTAAAAAATAATCCGAGCGGGGGCATGACATGACAATTAAAAATCTAACAATCCCTGTTTCACTTTCTTCTTCTGAGTTTTTTGAAAATCCATATCCTTTTTACGATAAGTTGCGTTCTATTCATCCAATATATAAGGGGAATTTCTTAAAATACCCGGGATGGTATGTAACCGGATATGCAGAGGCGGCAGCGATTCTTAAAGATACCAGATTTAAAAATCGCATCCCGCTCCCAGAGAACTCACAAAAATATAGTGAACTTAAAAATATGCAGCACCATATGATGCTGTTTAAAAATCCACCTGATCATAAACGTATACGCATGCTGGTGAGCAGAGCATTTACTCCAAGATTTGCAGAAAGCTATCGTCCTTATATAAACGAAACTGTTAATGCTTTGCTTAATGAAGTGCAATATAAGAGAACAATGGATGTTGTTTCAGATTTTGCTTTTCCTTTAGCAAGCCTCATTATAGCTAAAATGTTAGGAGTACCGGCAGGAGAGAGTTATCAATTTAGAGAATGGGCTGCAAGCTTAATTCAAACAATTGATTTTACCAGATCCAGAAAGGAGTTAACAAAGGGTAACGATAAGGCTATAAAGTTAATAGCGTATTTCAAAGATCTGATTCAACAGAAAAAACATAACCCTCAAAATGACCTCATCAGCATGTTAATGAAGGAGCAGCAAGATGACAGGTTATCAGATGAGGAATTACTGGCAACATGTATATTGCTCGTCATTGCCGGACATGAGACAACGGTAAATCTCATCAGCAATTCGATCCTTTCCTTACTAAATCATCCAGAGAAACTAATGGAACTAAAGGAAAAGCCATCGCTTATTGAATCGGCAGTCGAGGAATTTTTACGCTATGAGAGCCCTACACAAATGACGGCTCGTGTTGCATCTGAAGATATTGAAATAAACGGAATAACGATTAAAAAAGATGAACATGTATATATCCTTTTAGGTGCTGCTAATCGAGATCCAAAAAAATTCGCTCATCCTCATGTGCTTGATATTACTAGAAATCCAAATCCTCATCTCGCATTTGGACAGGGCATTCATTTTTGTTTAGGTTCCTCATTGGCACGTTTAGAAGCGCAAATCGCGATTTGTACACTGCTGCAACGAATCCCTAACCTTCAACTGTCTACTCCTAACGTGCAATATCGGAAGCTTATTGGTTTTAGATCATTGACAGAACTTCCGGTTACTTTTTAATAAAGAGCGCCTCTCTTTGTTTGAAAATACTGCTGTCGCGCGAAAAATGGGTAAGCTAATAGGAAAGGGGGGTAAAACAATGAAAAAAGTATTAATTGCCGGCGGCAGCGGTGTCATCGGAAGAATTTTGGCAAAAGGCCTCTCACCTGAGTTCCAAGTGGCAGTGCTTGATAAGGAACGCTGTGAAGACGGATTTGAATCCTATCAGGCCGATGCGTCAAGCTACCCGGATTTAGTCAAGCAGATTCCGAACGACACGGATGTGCTCGTGAATTTACTTGCTGTAAAAATCAAGCATGATGTTTTGGATATTGATGAATTTGAAAAAATGACGGATGTGTTTTACAGGGCGAGTTATTATTTATATCGTGCGGCTGTTGAGTTTGGAATCAAAAAGGTGATCTTCGCCAGCAGCAATCATGTTACAGATGTTTACGAAGAAAACGGCCGCTCACTGCTGGGCCGGGAAATTACAACACATGATTATCCGAAATCAAAAAATTTGTACGGTGTATTAAAATTAACATCTGAAAATATCGGGCATCTGTTTTACCTTGAAAACAAGCTCTCTGTGATTAACCTTCGAATCGGGACGGTAGCGGAAAACGAGACCGGCATCCTTCATGAAAAAGAACGGACGAATAAAACACTGCTTTCCCATACTGATTTACTTAAGATATTCAAAGCGGCGATTGAAACAGATATCGGCTATGGCACTTATTACGCGGTGTCCGATAATCCGGGAAAACCTTGGTCCATAGAATCCGCCATAAATGAACTCGGGTATACACCTGAAATGAATACTAGAGATTTATTAAAAGAAAAAGAGGACGGCAAAGCATAATCATTTTCTAAGATTATGCTCTTTTTCTTTTATTCCCCGCTGTACAATAGACTCTGTTCAAATGATTATAGACGCTGTTTTTTCCTTTTGTTACATTGAAATCACGATATCGGTGACAGCTGCAGCTTGTTAAGTTTTTAAAATGATAACGCTTACAACTAGGGGGTGTGATGAGCATCGGGCATTCTATGAAAGGCCGCATGTTCTCTATTTTCAATTATACGTTTTTGCTTACATTTGCTTTGATCTGTGTTCTTCCGTTCATCCATGTCATAGCAGCCTCTTTTGCTACGGTGGAGGAGGTCGTATCGAAAAAATTCATTTTGATACCGAGCACCTTTTCGCTTGATGCCTATCGGTATATATTCTCAACGGATATTATCTATAAAAGCTTGCTGATATCTGTATTTGTTACTTTCATAGGGACCGCTGTCAGCATGTTTTTATCTTCTCTGATGGCGTACGGATTGTCCCGCCGCGATTTAAAAGGGCGGCAAACGCTCATGTTTCTGGTTGTGTTCACGATGCTGTTCAGCGGGGGAATGATCCCGACGTTTATCGTCGTGAAAACACTCGGGCTGCTCGATTCTTATTGGGCTCTCATTCTTCCGACAGCGATCAATGCATTTAATTTAATCATCTTAAAAAACTTCTTTCAAAACATTCCCGCCAGTTTGGAAGAGTCTGCGAAAATGGACGGCTGTAATGATCTGGGCATTTTCTTTAAGATTGTGCTGCCGTTGTCGCTTCCCGCGATTGCAACGATTTCATTATTTTATGCAGTGACATATTGGAACACCTATATGACGGCGATTCTTTATTTGAATGATTCGGCAAAATGGCCGATTCAAGTGCTCCTGCGCCAAATTGTGATTGTATCAAGCGGCATTCAGGGAGACATGTCTGAAATGGGGGCCGCAAGCCCGCCGCCGGAGCAGACGATCAAGATGGCGGTCATTGTGGTCGCGACGATTCCCGTGCTGCTTGTCTATCCGTTTATACAGAAACATTTTGCAAAAGGCGCGCTGTTAGGGTCTGTTAAGGGATGAGGAAGTCTAAAAAACGGAGGGGTACTATGGGGAAAACATTTCGGATGCTGATGATTGTCCTGATTTTAGGGATCAGCGGAGCACTGGCAGGCTGCAAAGGAACCGAAAAAACGTCAGCTGAAAGCAAAACGGATTTGGACTCGAAGGCCAAGCTGTCTTGGATGGCGATTTTATATCACCAGCAGCCGCCGAAAGACAGAGCGATCAAGGAAATTGAAAAGCTGACAAATACAGAGCTTGATATTACATGGGTTCCTGACGCCGTGAAAGAGGACAGATTAAATGCAGCTTTGGCAGCGGGAAATCTGCCGCAGATCGTTTCCATTCAGGACATCAAAAATTCATCTGTGATGAACGCATTCAGATCAGGCATGTTTTGGGAGATCGGCGATTATATAAAGGACTACCCGAATCTGCGTAAAATGAATAAATTGATTAACAAAAACGTATCTGTCGACGGGAAGCTGTACGGCATTTACAGAGAGCGGCCGCTATCCAGACAGGGAGTCGTCATACGTAAGGATTGGCTGGAGAATTTGAATATGAAGACACCTGAAAGCCTTGAGGATCTATTTGAAACGGCAAAAGCATTTACTGAAAAAGATCCTGACGGAAACGGGAAGAATGATACGATCGGCATCACAGACCGAAATGATTTGATTTACGGCGCCTTTAAAACACTCGGTTCATATCAAGGCATGCCGACCGATTGGAAGAAATCAAACGGAACTTTAACACCTGATTTTATGACGAAAGAGTACAAAGAGACGATGGATTATATGAAAAAGCTTCGTGATAACGGCTATATGAATAAGGATTTTCCGGTGACAAGCAAGACACAGCAGCAGGAATTGTTTTCTCAGGGGAAGGCCGGCATTTATATTGGCAATATGGTGGATGCGGTCAATTTGCGGGACAATTCTTCAGATAAATCAATGGAGCTTGAAATCCTCAACCGCATAAAAGGCTCCGACGGAAAAGAACGTATTTGGGCATCGGGCGGACATAACGGTTTGTTTGCCTTTCCGAAAACGAGTGTGAAAACAGAAGCGGAATTAAAACGGATATTGGCATTTTTTGACCGCATCGCGGAAGAAGACGTGTATAGCTTAATGACATACGGCATCGACGGCGTACACTATAACAAAGGCAAAGGGAAGACCTTCACGCGGGAGGAAAGCCAAGTGAAAGACTGGCAAACCGATATACAGCCTCTCTCCGGTTTGATTGCTATTGACAAAGCATACTTAAAAAACACCGGTGATGCGCTCCGCACGGCGTACGAAGAACTGACAGAGGACAATAACAAGATCATTGTCGCCAACCCTGCTGAAAGTTTGTACTCAGCCGCTGCATCAGAACGGGGCGAAGAGCTGCAAAAAATCATTGATGATGCCACATACAAATATATACTCGGAGAGATAAATGAAAGCCAATTTAATAAAGAGATAGAAAAATGGAAAACAAACGGCGGAAAACAAATCATCGAGGAATATGAAGCTTCTCTTAAAAAAGAATGATAGGAAAATGAAAGCCGGAGCATTTTGCATGCTCTGGCTTTTGCCAACCTCTGAAACCCGCCCTGAAAATCGGGTTTTTTATGTGTTTCTTTTTTGCTCGCGGTATTTGCCGGGTGTAATGCCCTCAAGCTTTTTAAACGATCTGATAAAGTTTTGTGAATTTTTATATTTTAACTTTTCTGAAATTTCTTTAACCGGCATCTCTGTTTCAGCAAGCCAGTTTTTTGCCATGTGATGGCGATAGGAGGAGACATATTCGCTAAATGAGATATTCATTTCTTTTCTGAATATACTGCTCAAATAATTCGGGTTGTAATGCAGTCTCCGGGCAATTTCATCCAGCGTCAGCTCTGAATCGAATTCCTGATGGATAATGTGAATGATTTTCTCGGAAATGTTTTTATATTGTGATGCCGACCGCGCGTCCAATTTTTCGATGATCGGATTAATGAGCTCCGTTTTCAGCCAGCTTTCTGTATCTTCAAATGTTTTCAGTTCGAAGATATGATCATAAAGCATTTTATTTTCTTCAAGCTCAAACAGTTCTATTCCGAGCACATGCATCAGTTCAATTAAATGATTCAAAAAACGGGCGATGGCGATTTGGAATTGATAAGGGTTGGTATTGTGCGTGAAAATGGATTGTAAAATGGCGTGTAAGGCTTGATCGGCTTTCGCTTTGTCACCGGATTTGACAGCGTCGAACAATTCATGCTGAAGCTGCTTAGGAAAGTGGGTTTTGAATGATTTTTTCTGTTCGATACGCTGAAAGAAGATGATCGATTTCTTTTCAGCTTGCAATCGGTATTTCAACGCTTCCGATCCTTCCGCATAAGCTGTCTTGGCCATGGCTAATTGTTCAAACGGCTGGCTGATTCCGACGCTGACCGGCAAACGCAGCTCATTTTCCGCACTTTCTTGAATGAGCTGTGCCATTTCATGTAAATCTTGAATAAATTCTTCTTTGGATTCCCCGCGGTTGATCAGAATGGTGGCCTGCTGCTTATCCACGATGGCGGGAGGAAGCCGCTTATCGGCCGGGATGGTATGTTCAATGAGACTGTTAACGGCGAACAACAGCAAGTCAATGTCTTTTTTTTCATATGGCGTATGCTGAAGTGTGTCGATTTGCAGTACAAGAACGCCGAGATGGCGCCAATCTTGCTTGAGACCCAAGCTTTCGAAACGGTTATTGACTTCTTCATCGGTCAGTTTGCCGAGCAGGAGTCTGACCATAAAGTATTGCTGAAGATGAGTCGCCTGCTGCTCGATTGTTGCTTCCAAATCATCGTTTTTGTCTTTTATTTGTTTGATGCTGCGTTCGATCAGTTCGAATTCATTTTGGTGCGGCTGTTTGCTTAAAAAGGTATCATGGCGCGCAAATGATTCATAAAGCAGGCGGATCGGTTTGTAAAAATGACGGGAACCGAACCAGGAGAACAGTAATGAAAGCGCTAACAATACGAAGCAGATCATAAAGGTGATCCAGCCGATCGACTTCGCCTCCTTTTTAAGTTCCGGCAAGGAGACAAGGGAGAAATAAGTCCAAGTATTATAATCGGATTTTTGATAGGTGATCTTGTAATGGATCTGATCAATTTTCATTTCGAATTGCCCGTTTTGGGAGCCGGCAGACAAAATCTTTTTCACAAAGGCTTTGTTTTGGAGAGAACCGCCTATGTCAGCAATATTGTTGTGAAGGATGATATTTCCTTTTTCATCTATGATGGACACGCTTTCTGCCGCTGAATAGTCAGGCATGTTTTTCACGAGTGAGCAGCTTGGTATACTGGCGGCAGCCAGCCCTTTAGTGGTGGTGCTGTTGAGCGGAAGCTGTTTTATCAAATTAATATTGTGCGGGCAGTTTCCTGAGTTTCCTTCCTTTGTAGAGATCAATTTGTTGTTTTTTTCTAACTGCCAATAGGAACGGCTCGGTTTGTTTTTGGTATAGGCTCTGGCTGCTGCCCGCTGGGCGTCAGTTTTCATCCGGTATAAACCCGAATTATTCATATACCAATTACTGATATAGCTGACGAGCGTCATGTTGGACAGGTCGGTATCAAAGCTTTGCAGGTAATTCAGCTCTTGATTCACTTGATTATAAAGCTGAAATTGATCAGAATATAAAGGCTCTGACAATGTTTGAAGGAGAGGCGGCGAACTGACATAGTGGGTCAGAGAGTGATCAACCGTTTTTAATATATGTTCAATGTTTTGCCGGGTTTGCTGAAGTGTTTCCAGCTTTTCTTCTGATACGTTGGAGATCGCCGTTTTCTGTGAATGCTCGTACGAAAAGATTCCGACTATGATGACAGGAATCGTACTGAGCAAACAGAAAAACGTGATTAGTTTGTAATAAAACTTGTATTGGCTTCTTTTCATAAAACCCCCCATTTCCTTACAATTCTCTTGTTCTAATACAATTAATCCAAAGATTTATAGATATTGTCAATAATCATTTTCTGAGATGGGTGTCTTTGTCACAGATAGAGAGGCTGAAAAGCGCTAGAGAGGGGGCCGGGCAATGATGTGATGACATGATTGTAGACGGACTTTCACGAGCTGGGCTACAGTGATACCGACACCCCTTGAAAGGAGGCAGTGAAATAGTGAGAACAGCAGAAGCACCATCTCAGTCTGTAAACACGATGACATTAAAAAAAGAAAAAAGAAAGCGCTTACTAAATAAGCTGATGCAGCAAAAGTATTTGTATCTGATGATTCTGCCGGGCTGTATTTATTTTTTGCTTTTTAAATATGTGCCGATGTGGGGAATCGTTATCGCGTTTCAGGATTATCAGCCGTTTCTCGGCATATTAGGCAGTGAGTGGGTCGGCTTAAAGCACTTTGTCAGACTGTTTACAGAGCCTACATTTTTTATCCTCTTAAAAAACACATTGCTGTTATTCGCATTAAATCTCATCATTTTTTTTCCGGTGCCGATTTTGTTGGCCCTTCTGCTGAATGAAGTGAGAATCGCTTTATTTAAAAAATTCATCCAAACGCTGATCTACATTCCCCATTTTATGTCCTGGGTGATTGTCGTATCGCTTTCATTTGTGCTTCTGACGGTGGATGGAGGGCTGATTAACGAGCTGATCGCGTTTTTCGGCGGGGAAAAGATTAATTTCCTTCTGAATGAGGAATGGTTCAGGCCCTTGTATATTCTGCAGGTGATCTGGAGAGAGGCCGGCTGGTCGACGATCATTTATCTCGCTGCGATCACTGCCGTTGATCCGCAGCTGTATGAAGCGGCAAAAATGGACGGCGCAGGCCGTCTCCGCCAAATGTGGCATATAACGCTCCCGGCTATCAAGAGCGTCATCGTCGTCCTGTTAATTTTAAAAATTGGCGATACGCTTGAGCTTGGTTTTGAGCATGTGTACTTGCTATTAAACGCGACGAATAGAGAGGTGGCGGAAATTTTTGATACGTATGTGTATACCGCAGGCTTAAAACAGGGGCAATTCAGCTACAGTACAGCGGTCGGCGTATTTAAAGCGGCAGTCGGGCTGATCTTGGTGATGCTTGCGAATCGCTTGGCGAAGAAGTTCGGAGAAGAAGGAATCTATTAAGAGAGGAATGGTTTCTATGAATTTATCTACCGTAACGAAATCACCGCTCACGTATGCGGAAGCATTGGCGAAAACAATCATGAACACATATACAGTCGAAGAGCTCCCGCCCGCAAACCGCTGGCACTATCATCAGGGTGTATTCTTATGCGGCGCCGTAAGCCTGTGGAAAGCAACAGGTCAGGATTGTTATATCGAGTACGTCAAAGCATATGCAGATCTATTGATTGATGATTACGGCAATCTCTTATTTAAAAGAGACGAGCTTGACGCCATTCAGGCGGGGCTTCTTCTGTTTCCTCTATATGAAATCACCCGTGATGAGCGTTATGTGAAGGCGGCAAAAAGACTGCGGGGCTTATACGGCACACTGAATCAGACATCTGAACAGGGCTTCTGGCACAAGGACGGCTATCCTTATCAAATGTGGCTGGACGGTTTGTATATGGGAGGGCCGTTCGCTTTGAAATATGCGAACCTTACACAAGAGCAGAAGCTGTTTGACATGGTTATCTTGCAAGAGCGGCTGATGAGAAAACACATGAAAGACAAGAAAACCGGCCTCTATTACCATGCGTGGGATGAAATGAAAAAAATGCCGTGGGCCAATCAGGATACAGGCTGTTCCCCGGAATTTTGGGCAAGGTCGATCGGCTGGTATGTGACGGCACTCGCTGACATGATTGAAGAGCTGCCGAGGCACCATACAACGCGTCAAGTATGGATAAAAACGCTTCGGGAAATGCTTGAGAGCATTTGCGAATATCAGGATGAAAAGACCGGTCTGTGGTATCAGGTTGTTGATAAAGGAGACCGCCCTGACAACTGGCTTGAAAGCTCCGGATCGTGCCTGTATATGTATGCCATGGCGAAAGCGATTAATATGGGTTACATCAGCCCGTGTTATAAAGATCAAGTTTTAAAAGCGTATCAAGGACTGATCCAATATAAAACGGAAACGAGAGAATCTGACGGCTTCTTTTTTGTAAAGGACATATGTGTCGGCACATCGGCAGGATTCTATGATTACTACGTCAACAGGGAAAAAAGCACGAATGACCTGCATGGAGCGGGTGCCTTTATTTTAGCAATGACTGAAACAGACAAACTTCTTACCTCATTAAAAAAATGAACAACATGTTAAAGCTGGCCGTGTATGGAGTGCTCTCTGTGCTGCTGTTGACATCATGCTCCAGCAAGCCGGAGGGCATTCACGTGATCATGTTTTCCGATATGAAGGCTGACTTACAGGAAAAAATAAAAGATGCCGCCTCAGGCAAAGGAGCAGAAGCTGACATTTTTCCGGTGCTGCCGGAGAAACTCCTGGTGGAAATCACCGCTCAGGAAGGGGATTTGTTTATCGTGCCTGAGGACATGTTTCACACTTACGACGATCCGGAGAACTTTCAGCTATTAGATGAACTGTCTGGAGAAAAAAGAGGCCCTTATACAATTCTTGATCAAGAAACAAGAGAAAAAGCCGATTATGCAATTCTTATCGAAAAAGGGGAAAAGCGGCTGAATGGCTGTTCGTTTCGTCTGAATCGGAATATGGTAGCGTTTATCCCCGCCTATTCTGAAAAAACAAAGGAAGCGCTCGAACTGATCACTCAATTAAAAGAAGTCCGATAGAGGTGGATACCATTGAAGAAAATTGCCATTTGCGGGTTGAGCAGCAGGGCATTCAGCATGTTTATTAAGCCTTTACTCACAAATTTTTCATCTGGCTATGAGATTACCGGCTTGCTTGATGCCGATCCGAAAAGGTTTGCCGTCTGCAAGGAGAGGTTCCCGGAGCTTGAACAGGTTTCTGTATTTAAAGAAGAGGAGTTTGACGACATGATGAGGAGGTCAAAACCGGACGCGGTCATTGTGACGGGAAGAGATGACACCCACGTCAGGTATATTATCAGAACGCTTCAATGGGATAAGGATGTCATTACGGAAAAACCGATGGTCACCACTGTGCAAGATGCGAAGCGGGTGCTTGCGGCTGAAGCCAAAAGCAAAGGAAAGGTCACCGTCGCTTTTAATTACCGGTATAGCCCGTACCACCGCAAGATCAAAGAGCTGATTTTGGAAGGGAAACTAGGGAGAATTACATCAGTTGATTTGAATTGGTATATTGACACGTATCACGGCGCCAGCTACTTTAAGCGCTGGAACCGGTCAAGGCAGTATTCAGGCGGCCTTTCGGTTCACAAATCAACGCATCATTTTGATCTGGTGAACTGGTGGCTGGATCAGCAGCCGGAGGAAGTGTTTGCCTACGGGAATTTACATTATTTCGGTTCGGAAAGCGAATGGAATCCGCGGCGGGGAGAGGATGGCCGCTTTTGCGGAACGTGCCGCGTCAGGGAGAAATGCCAATATTACTCAAGGTGGCATCCCCGCTCACAAAACGCGGCGGTAAAGGATGATCATATCGATTCATCCGCAGATCAATCTCTGCTGTATACCGAATATAGGCCGGACGCCTGTATTTTTGATGAAGAAATTGATATCGAGGATACGTATGTGGCCGCTGTAAAATATGACGGCGGTGCGCTTTTGTGCTACTCCGTCACTTTTTCCGCCCCGTATGAGGGGTACCGCCTTACGATAAACGGCACGAAAGGAAGGATTGAAACGAACGAATTCCACGAGCCTTCCAGAATTCCGTTCAGCTTTCCCGAGCAGACGATCGAATATTACCCGCTTTTTGAGTCAAAGCAAACGATTCAGGTGGTCAAAAACGACGGAGGGCACGGCGGAGGAGATCCGCTTTTGCTGGAGGACATCTTTTTAGGAAAAGATCCGCTGCGTCCGTATGACATTTTGGCGGGAGCTGAGGCAGGAGCTTATTCCATCGCAGTCGGTGAAGGAATATGGCGGTCTGTCGCGGAAAAGAAACCGATCACCATCAAGGGGCTTTTTCATATGCAAAACGCTTAATGCGAAAGGAGGGAAGGGAATGGAGTATGATGGTTCCATGGGCAGAGTGCTGCAAATATGCGAGTGGGTCATGAGATTTGCCTATACGAATTTCCTTTGGCTGGTCTTCACCGCACTTGGGCTTGGCATCTTCGGTTTTATGCCGGCGACTGCCGCATTATTCGCTGTGATGAGAAAATGGATTCAAGGCCGAGAGCACGTAGCTGTCTGGCAGACGTTTCACCGAGAATATAAAGCCGAGTTTATCCGGTCGAACCTCATCGGTGCCGTGCTGGCTAGTGTCGGACTGGTTATTTATATTGATCTGGCTTTTATCTATCCTGATCATTTCTTTTTGCATGTCTTGCGCTTCGCTATTTATATCTTCGGCTTTCTGTTTATTTCGATGCTTTTATATATCTTCCCGCTGATTGCTCATTTCAACTGGAAAAAACGCCTGTATTTCAAATTTTCTCTTTTGCTTAGTGTCGCGTATTTGCAATATACGCTGGTCATGCTTGCTTTAACGATCGCCGCGTTGGTGCTTCTGGCTTATCTGCCGGGGATTATTCCCTTTTTCAGCGTCAGCCTTCTCAGCTTCTTCCACATGCGGATTGCTTATATTGTTTTGCAGAACACAGAGCGGCAAGATGAAAAAAGGGAGAAGAGAAAACCGGCCGTTCCCGCTTTTTATCCTTCTGACAGCGCTGAAAACGGATAAAGAGTTTGTTTCTCTATCATAACCCTGTTCCAACTGGAATAGATTGATAGGGAAAGGAGAGCGAGTGATGTTAAAGGTAGCTGTGTTTGATGAGGAGCATGAAAAAGATTTGCAAACTGAGATCAATTCGTTTTTAAAGGGCATTTCGGAAGAACAGCTGGTTGATATTAAATACACCGTGTCTGCGGCGTGCGATCCTGAAGGCGAGCAGCTGTATTGTTTTTCGGCTTTAATTTTATATCGAAAATAAAATGATCTTTCCGCTAAAAGGCGCGGAAAGATCATTTTGTTCAACCTATGCTTTTTTTACACGGGGGCTTCTCGGTTTTTGATATTTCTCAGATTGTTTTATATCTTTGCGTTCCGTTGACAATGCTTTGTACAAGGCCGCAATCATGAGAAGGATAACAATTGAAAAGGGCAGGGCAGCAAGTATCGCTGTATTTTGCAGAGCGCTGAGCCCTCCGGAATACAAAAGAACGGCCGCCATTGCAGATTGAATGATGCCCCAGCTTAGCTTCACAGAGTTTGACGGATCTAAAGAACCATACGTCGTCTGCATGCCTAACACAAATGTTGCCGAGTCTGCTGATGTAATAAAGAAAACGGCAATTAACACAAGCGCCAGAATGGACGTAACCATTGTGAGCGGATAATTGTCAAGCGTGCCGAACAGCATATTTTCTGTCGTAAGGCCGGCAATGTGAAACGCGTCGGTCTGCTCGAGATCTATAGCAGATACGCCAAAGATAGAGAACCATAGAAAAGCAAGAATACAAGGCGCTACCAAAACACCTATTAAAAACTCACGGATCGTCCGGCCTCTTGAAACTCGGGCGATGAATATGCCGACAAATGGAGACCAGGAAATCCACCAAGCCCAATAGAAAATCGTCCAGTTATTGATCCATTCGCGTTTTCCCGGATCATTCGGCGATAATCTGAAGCTCATCTGAACAATATTTGAGATGTACTGTCCGATAGAATCGGTAAGTGAGTTCATAATCAGAATGGTAGGACCGACAATCAGCATAAACACCATTAGCAGCCCTGCCAAAATCATATTCATATTGCTCAAATATTTAATGCCTTTTCCTAAACCGCTCCATGCTGAAGCTAAAAAGAGAACAGTTACAATACAGATCAAAATCAATTGAACGGTGAAATTAATCGGAATGTCGAATAAATAATTCAATCCGCCGTTAATTTGGGTCGCCCCGATTCCCAAGCTTGTAGCTACCCCGGCTACTGTGGCAAAAACGGCGATACAGTCAATGGTTTTTCCAATCGGCCCGTTTACCTTTTCGCCTAAAATAGGGTACAGCGTGCTGCTGATCAGACCGGGCGCATCTTTGCGGAATTGAAAGTAAGCAATACACAGCGCTACAACCGCGTAGATGGCCCATGCGTGCAGCCCCCAGTGGAAAAATGTATATCGGAGTGAATCCCGGAAAGCTTGAGGGGTTCCTGTTTCACCTGATGGAGAGCTGATTGCAAAATGGCTGATCGGTTCAGCTGCACCGTAAAAAACTAGTCCAATTCCCATGCCGGCGCTAAACAGCATTGCAAACCAAGACAGCAGGTTGAATTCCGGCTTTTCGTCCTGTTTGCCCAGCTTGATTTTGCCGATCGGGCTGAATATTAAAAAGAGACAAAATCCGACGAAAATAGAAACAACTAATAAATAATACCAGCCAAATGAATTTGTAATAAAGGTTTGTGCCGTTTCTGACACATTTTGCAGGTTTTCTGGAGCGATCACTCCCCACAGCACTGCTGCTGCTGTGATAGCAATCACAATCCAAAAAACACTTGAAATATTTTTATTCAAATTATCCTCACCCTCTGACATTTATTTTACTTTTACTTTTACTTGTAAGCCTAGTATAAGTCATGCAGCCGGAAACCATTCTTTCCTCACAATACCCCATGATCAGGTGAAACAAAACGATTCCACCCTACCATTACTTCAACAATTCTTCAAGACATCTATGCTGCAAAATTCATTCTCAAAGGGTAAGTGTCTTAAGCGTTTTCTTTGGCGAAACGTCCGGCGTTAACCCCTGCGAGCCGGCCAGTGACAAGAGCTGACGTGATATTGTAGCCCCCTGTATATCCGTGAATATCCAATATTTCTCCGCAAAAATACAGCCCGTCCATTTTTTTTGAAGCCAGTTTCTTTGGATCAATTTCTTTTACAGATACACCTCCGCCCGTCACGAAGGCTTTGTCGATGGAGAGGGTTCCGTTGGCGGTCACAGTAAACTGCTTACAGTCTTTTATAAAGGCTCTGAAGTTCTCTTTCGGCAGTTCAGAAAATGAAATCTGCGGATCTATGCTGTTCTTTTCAAGCAAAAAGAGCAAATACCGCTCCTGCATCCACGGCTTCAAGACATTTTTGATTGCTTTTTTCGGAGCCTCCTTCAGTTCCCTGTGCATCTTTTGGAACAGCTCTTCTTCGTTTATATGAGGGTAAAGGTCAATGCGCAGTTTCACCTCGGGCTGTTTTCTCAGCTCTTTAACAACAAATTGGCTGCATCTGAGAATGGCCGGGCCTGACAAGCCGAAATGGGTAAACAGCATGTCCATCACGTGGGTGATGACCGGCTTGCCTCTTTTGTTCAGCACGCTGACGCCGACATCTCTGAGCGATAAGCCCTGCAATGTTTTTTGTTTAATAAACGGTTCGGCGGAAGTGACCGGCACTTCTGTCGGAAACAGCTCGGTAATGGTATGCCCCGCAGCTTCTGCCCAGGCGTAGCCGTCTCCCGTACTCCCGGTATGGGGAACGCTTTTTCCTCCGACAGCGATAATAACTGCCCGGGCGTGAATCACCTCATCATTGTTTGTGATAATGCCCGCCGCCCGTCCGTTTTCATAGCTGACGGTTTTGATTTTTTCATTTGTGCGAATGGTGACACCGAGCTGTTTCAACCGGTCTAAAAGCGCGTCTACCACGCTTTGTGCTTTGTCTGTAACAGGGAACATCCGCCCGTGGTCTTCTTCTTTTAACTGAATGCCGAGTTTTTCAAAAAACGCAATAATATCCTCATTGTTAAATTCCGAAAAGGCGCTGTATAAAAAACGCCCGTTGCCGGGAATATGCTTGATCAGCTCTTCTACGGGAAGGCGGTTCGTCACATTGCAGCGGCCGCCTCCGGAAATGGCGAGCTTGCGTCCTAATTTATTTCCTTTATCTATTAATAAAACACTGGCGCCCTGTTCACCCGCTGCAATCGCAGCCATCAGGCCTGATGGTCCGCCGCCAATCACGATTACGTCATATTGCTTCATAGTTCATCAACAACTTTCTTTTCACATATAGGTCGGCAGGAGGAAAAAACTCCATACGCTTCTATTATAGCGAAAGAAGCGTTTGCCTTAAACGTCTTTTATCCAAACTGTGGCTATGAAGAGATTCTGTTTTGTATTTATTACCGTAAAAATGACCAGTTGTGTTAAAATAGAAAAGTTGAATCTTCGTAGAAAATGGTGATGAAGAAACATGTCAAGCAAACTGTTAAGAGGCACGTTTGTGTTAACACTCGGTACTTACATATCGCGGATATTAGGTATGATTTATTTAATTCCTTTCGGCGCGATGGTCGGAGCAACAGGCGGAGCCTTATTTCAATACGGATATAATCAATATACAATTTTTTTAAACATCGCTACCATGGGATTTCCGGCGGCGGTGTCCAGGTTTGTCTCGAAATACAATTCGAAGGGTGATTATGAAACAAGCAGGAAGATGCTGAAGGCCGGCATGTCAGTCATGCTTGTCACCGGAATGATTGCCTTTTTTATCTTGTATCTGTCTGCTCCATTTTTCGCAAAAATCTCCCTGGGAGGCGCGGATAATAATGGGCTGACGGTTGATCACGTGGTATATGTCATCCGCATGGTCAGCTTGGCGCTGTTAGTTGTGCCGATTATGAGTCTTGTGAGGGGATTTTTTCAAGGTCACCAGATGATGGGACCGACGGCTGTCTCACAAGTGGTCGAGCAGCTTGCGCGCATTATTTTTCTATTGAGCGCGACCTATATCGTTTTAAAAGTCATTGACGGCGGCCTTGTCATTGCAGTCGGCTATGCAACGTTCGCCGCACTGATCGGTGCGTTTGGCGGATTGATTGTGCTTTATTATTATTGGAATAAACGAAAAGGCGATTTGCTGGCCATGCAGCCGAATACAGGCCCGACCGCCGATTTAAGCTATAAGAAAATGTTTCTCGAGCTTTTCAGCTATGCCGCTCCTTATGTTTTTGTAGGCTTGGCGATTCCGCTTTATTCTTATATTGATACGAATACGTTTAATAAAGCGATGATTGAAGCGGGCTATAAGGATATAAGCCAGGACATGCTTGCGATTGTCACACTGTATGTGCCAAAGCTTGTCATGATTCCTGTTTCCTTGGCGACTGCATTTGGGCTGACTTTGATTCCGACCATTACGGAATCATTTACGAACAGGAATTTTAAGCTGTTGAACCAGCAGATTAACCAGACAATGCAGATTATCCTGTTTTTAGTGGTTCCCGCGGTCATCGGGATGTCGTTTTTATCAGGTCCGGCATATACGTTCTTTTACGGTTCTGAAAGCCTTCATCCTGAAATCGGACAAGGCATCTTGTTCTGGTATGCGCCGGTTGCCATATTGTTTTCTTTGTTTACCGTCAATGCTGCTATTCTGCAAGGCATTAATAAGCAAAAATTCGCCGTTGTCAGCCTCGTGCTGGGTGTCATTGTCAAAGTGCTGCTGAATGTGCCGCTTATCAAATTGTTTCAGGGCAACGGAGCCATCTTGGCGACTGCGCTTGGCTACTCCGTCTCGCTTTTGTACGGATTTATCATGATCCGGCGCCATGCGGGGTACTCATATAAGATTTTACTCAAGCGCGCCATTTTGATTTTCATTCTGTCCGCCGTCATGGGGATCGCTGTGAAAATCACCGAGTGGATTTTGAGCCTGTTTATCTCATATGAAAATGGCCAGATGCAATCAGCCTTTGTTGTCTTTGTCGCTGCCGTGATCGGCGGAGCTGTCTATATGTACGGAGCTTACCGTTTAGGATTTTTGGAGAAAATGTTCGGACGCCGGCTGCCGGGGTTTTTAAAGAAAGGAAGACATTCTTCTGAATAACAAGTTTGCATCAAATGCCCGCAAAATGCGGGCTTTACTTTTATATAAAGGAGAGAATGATATGAGGCTTGACAAGCTGCTTGCCAATAGCGGCATCGGATCAAGAAAAGAAGTGAAAAAAATCGTTAAAGCGGGTGCCGTCAGCATTGACGGAAAGCAGGCTAAAGATGTAAAAACACATGTCGATCCTTCAGAGCATGAAGTAACAGTTTATGGGGAACCAATTGAATATCGGGAATTTATTTATTTAATGATGAATAAGCCACAGGGTGTGCTTTCTGCCACAGAGGACAGCCGGCAAAAGACGGTTATTGATTTGCTGGCGCCGGATGATATGCGTTTCGAGCCGTTTCCGGCGGGACGACTTGATAAAGATACAGTCGGATTGCTGCTGCTGACAAATGACGGCCAGCTGGCCCATCGGCTTTTATCGCCGAAAAAGCATGTCCCTAAAACGTATGAAGTGCATTTGAGGTCGGGGCTGTCAGAAGAGGATATTGCTAATCTCGAATCGGGCGTCTTCATAGAGGGCGGATACAAGACAAAGCCCGCTAAGGTAGAAACTATTGCAAATAGTGAGGAACATACAGAAATCCGTCTGACGATCACAGAAGGAAAATATCATCAAGTGAAGCAAATGGCGAAGGCCGTCGAAAATGAGGTCATATTTTTGAAACGGCTATCAATGGGGAGCCTCTTACTGGACCCTTCATTGGAGCCTGGAGAGTATCGGGAGCTGACAGAAGAAGAGCTTAACGGGCTGAATGACACGCAGACATAAAACGCCCCGCATGCGTACGATTTGACCGCACAACAACATGGCAAAGGGAATATCCCTTTGCCTTATTTCTATTGGACTGCCTCACACAGACAGCCCTATGTAATTTTGCGCTTATGAAGTAATCTTTACTTTCTTCCTCGTTGTCTCCCACTTGCCTCGGCTAGGACTTTGAACAAGATCATTATATGCTAACACATTTAAGTCACGCTGGATTGTTCTGGGTGTAATGCCGAATTCGTCAACCAGTTCTTGTGTCGTCACAAGGCCTTTTTCTTGGATGAACATATAAACTGATTTGATTCGAGTTAGCATACGGTTTGTTGAAGGCTTCAAAAAACCACTCCCTATCATAAGATCGGATGGACTTGACTAACCACAACTCACGACTAAAACTGCGAACGAATAAGCAACAAAGGCAGACAATTTGTCTCTCTAATTTATTTCGCCTTTATTATACACGATATTGCTATTGTGAATCTAGGGATAAGTATCAATCAATTTTTTCCATTTATCAAGAGCCATATTCATCTTTTCAGCATTATTATGTGTGGTGGCGCACGTTTATTATGATTATAGAAACTTTTTTTATCTATCATATTCTAAATTGTTCAGGAGGTGAGCGGATCGAGAGAAATGTTAATTACGGTGATTGATGGTCGGGTAATACCGATCGAAAAATCGTACTTTCCCGTGCTTCTTTGGGGAGCCATGTCCGGGGATCTGGTCGGCTTAATCGGGGCAAACGGAGCGGGGAAGAGGCAATAAGAAAAGAAATCAATGCCAGAGCAAGCTCCATCAGTTCGCTCCAAATTCCCTGTGTCTTTTAGAATCAGTTTTATCTTTTTTGTATAAGCAAAATCCCTCTCGCGAAACGAGAGGGATTGTTTTTTAATGGCTTTCCAAAATGAACAGCTGGATAAAGAAGAGGACAGCAAAGATTATCACCAGGGGATGAATGTCTTTCCACTTTCTTTTCGCCGCCTTGACTAACGGATAAGAAATAAATCCGAGTGCGATTCCTGTCGAGATGCTTGACGTAAGCGGCATAGCCAAGATGACAAGAAATGCCGGAAAGGCTTCATCAAGCTCGCCCCAGCGGATGTTGGACACAGCGCCCATCATCAGGCTTCCGACGATAATTAATGCCGGAGAAGTGATCGCTGAAATTCCGGATAAGACGCTGACGAGCGGACTGAAAAACATTGAAGCAGCGAACAATACAGCAACGGTCAGTGATGTCAGACCGGTTCTTCCTCCGACAGCAACCCCAGCGGATGATTCGATAAATGCGGTGGTCGGGCTGGTACCGAAGGCCGCGCCTACTGTAGTAGCGGTGGAGTCAGCCAATAAGGCTCTTCTCGCATTCGGAAGCTGTCCGTTTTTCATGAGTCCTGCTTGCTCAGCCACGCCGATCATCGTGCCTGTTGTATCAAAAATCGTCACTAACAGAAAAGAGAACACGACTGCGTACAGACCGTGATGAATGACGTCACCGAAGGCAGCAAACGGATTCGAAATGACGAGGCCTTCCGGCAAGTGCGGAAATGAGATAAATCCTTCCGTAAAGTGCAGCTGTCCGGTAAAGAATGCGATCAGAGCGGTGGCGATCATCCCGATAAATAAGGCGCCGTTTACATTTAGCACCATCAGGATAATACTGATAAAAAGGCCGATCAGCGTTAAAATAACCCCAGGCGAATGAAGGTTGCCGAGCGTAACTAAATTGGATTTATCCGCCGCGATGATTCCGGCCTGACGCAAGCCGATAAAGGCGATAAACAAACCGATGCCTGTCGTGATGCCGTATTTTAAATTATCCGGAATCGCTTCTATGAGTTGTTTTCTTAAAGGAGTTAGCGATAAAATAATGAAGAGAACTCCGGCTATAAATACAGCGCTGAAGGCTGTCGCGTATGTGATGCTGCCGCCGCTGGAGCCTACCACATGATACGCCAGATAAGCGTTCATGCCCATTCCGGGAGCGATGGCAATCGGGAAATTCGCTGCAAGGGCCATCCACAGAGTTCCGACAATGGAGGCAATAATCGTCGCGGTAAAGACCTGGTCAAACGGAATGCCTGCATCAGATAAAATGATCGGGTTTACCACAACGATATAGACCATGGTGAAAAAGGTGGTCATCCCGGCCATGATTTCTTTTTTTACTGAAGTTTGATGCTCTTTTAGATGAAACATAATATCCTCCAATTACGAACGTTTTAACAAAACACCATTAATATTATTCGTTTTATTACGTTTTTGCAAGTCATATTTTGACGAGAGGGGATTGCTATGAACTGGGAAGTCGAAGTTATTAGGAAAAAAGAGGATTTAATAAGGGATACGCAGCAATTTTTACAAATCAACAGTGTGATGGATGAACAAACAGCCGCCGCAGGTATGCCATTTGGAAAAGGGGTAAATGAATGCCTCACTTCATTGCTTTCGCTTGGTGAGAAAGAGGGGTTCACGACTAAAAATGTTGACGGGTACGCCGGACATATTGAATGGGGGCAAGGCGAGGAGATCGTCGGCGTTCTCTGTCATGTTGACGTCGTGCCGCCCGGAGACGGCTGGACAAGCGATCCCTTTTCCGCCGATATCCGGGACGGGCGTATCTATGCGAGAGGCGCAATAGATGATAAAGGGCCGACAATGGCCGCGTTCTACGCTTTAAAGATTGTCAAGGATATGCAGCTCCCGCTGTCTAAGCGCGTCAGAATCATCATCGGAACGGATGAAGAAAGCGATTGGCGCTGTGTGGAGCATTATTTTAAGCACGAGGATATGCCGACTGTCGGCTTTGCGCCTGATGCCGATTTTCCTATTATTAATGCCGAAAAAGGAATTATTGATGCGTCTTTACGTATTTTGCCGCCTACTCTTGATTCATCTGCGGAATCGGTGCTTGCTTCTTTTCAATCAGGCCTTCGTTTAAATATGGTGCCTGACGCAGCAGAAGCTGTGATCGAAGGATCCGGACATGAGGACATTCTCAAATCTTTTGAGCAAATGCTGAAGGATACGGATGGCAAAGGTGAAGTGTCTGTTGAGGAAAACCGGGTGGTCTTGCGCATGTTTGGTCAATCCTGCCACGCAATGGAGCCGAATAACGGTGTGAATGCCGGAATTAAGCTGGCTGAATTTTTACAGCGTATTGAGCTTGATGAGGCAGGGCGCCATTTTATCCATGCTATAACGGAATCATTCTCCAACGATACGCGGGGTAAAAAGCTAAACATAGCCTGTGAGGATAAAATTAGCGGCGAACTGACGTTAAATGTCGGAACGTTCCGTTATGAAAAAGCAAAGGGCGGGGAACTTGGCATCAATATCCGATATCCTGTAACGGCAGAAAGCCAGACAATAAGAGAAGCTTTTGAAAACAACGGTACATTCCAGCTTGGAGAATTTAAAGACAGCAAGCCGCATCATGTATCAGCTGATCATCCATTAGTAAAAACCCTTCAGGCTGTGTATGAAGGCCAAGTGGGGCAAAAAGCGGATTTAATTTCAATCGGCGGAGGGACGTACGCCAGATCCTTGCAGGCGGGTGTTGCTTTCGGTCCTTTGTTCCCGGGGCGTCCCGACAGCGCTCATCAAAAGGATGAATACATTGAAATTGATGATTTGCTGAGAGCAACGGCTTTATATGCGCAGGCTATTTACGAATTGGCAAAATAAGTTTTTAAGATCAGCAGGATCTTTATACAAGGACCGAACTCTATTTGAGGGCGGTCTTTTTTAGCGGTTACGTCTTCCGCTTAAAAGGGATGCTTTGCAGGCATCCCTTTTCATCATGATTCAAAAGACCATAAATCAGTCGATAAATACCGCTCGCCCGTATCTGCGGTCATGCATACGACGGCCTGATCAGGGGAGAGGCGTTTTGCTGTTTCGATGGCTGCGAAGCAGGCAGCGCCTGATGACGGGCCGACAAGTATTCCTTCCTCAGCCGCTAAACGTCTTGTGGTGGTATAGGCGTCCTCATCGGTGATTTTTAAAATTTCATCATAAACCTGCTGATTTAAAATGTCTGGTATGAATCCGGGGCTTGTGCCGACAAGTTTGTGAGCGCCAGGCCTGCCGCCGGACAAAACGGGGGAGCCAGCCGGCTCTACGACATGCACGGTCATATTCGGATAGAATTCTTTTAATGCCTCGCCGGTTCCTGTGATGGTTCCGCCTGTTCCCGATGTCGCAACGAAGGCACCTAAAGGTTTGCCGATCTCAGTTATTGCCCGGGCAATTTCAAGAGCGGTCGTTTTACGGTGTGCATCAGGATTTGCGCTGTTATCAAATTGCATGGGAACATAGCTGTTAGGAATGCTTTCGGCAAGCTCCTTTGCTTTTTTTATGCTGCCGGGCATCCGTTCTGCTCCCGGTGTCAACACGACTTCGGCTCCATACGCTTTAAGGAGATTAATGCGCTCCTTCGTCATCGTATCCGGCATCACCAAAATCGCTTTGTAGCCTCGGGCCGCCGCATTCATGGCAAGGCCGATTCCGGTATTTCCGCTTGTCGGCTCAATAATGACCGATCCGGGTTTCAGATCGCCGTTTTTTTCGGCTTCAATAATCATATTGTAAGCGGCTCTGTCTTTTACACTTCCGCTCGGATTAAAAGATTCAAGCTTTAAATAGATTTGTGCGGCATTTTCAGGCTGTAGCCGGTTCAGTTTTACAAGGGGTGTTTCGCCAATGAGATCAGACGTATTTTCAACGATTTTCAACATTGTCATTCCTTTCTGAATAAAACAATCTGTACATAATATCCTAACATATATAAGTGCGGCGGCGAGAGCGTTTTACGGGCATGATTCTCTCATCGGCGCCTGTTCTTTATGATAAAATAATAGCCATAGAAGAAGGGAGCGACAGACATGTCAGACACACGGCCGCATTATTTCATCGGCATTCCGATTTCACCTGAAATTGCGAATCCGATCTTCGAGGCTGCTAAACATGAACCGGCTTTTACGTTTAAGAAATGGGTGCACCCCCTTGATTACCATATCACTTTAATCTTTCTCGGTGCGGCAGAAGACAGCCAGCTTCATCAGCTTAAGGGATCGCTTCAGGCTATTGCTGAAGAAACAGAAACGTTTTCTGTACAATTTGGGAACATTGACGTGTTTGGCGACCGCAGACAGCCGCGGGTTTTACATTTGGAACCGAAGGAAAATGACCGCCTTGCAGCGCTCCGTGAGCGAACAAAAGAAGCGGTGCTTCAGGCCGGCTTTCAGGTGGAAAAGAGAGCCTTCCGCCCGCATCTTACACTGGCAAGAAAATGGGACGGAACCGGGGGCTTCGCATCTCATGTTCCGTTTAAAAGCGGCGAAGTGACAAGCTTTACAGAACGGTTTTCCTTATTTCAGACCCATTTGAACCGATCGCCGAAATACGAGGAAATCGCTCAATTTCATCTATTAACTTAATCAAAGCGGAGTGGAGAAACAGAATGGCACAGATTATAAAAATTCATGATTATATATCGAGATATGAATTGGACCCTTATCATTACATGAATCAGTTTATTCGATTAAAAAAAGAACGCTGGAAATCGCTTTTGGAAGCAGCTGACGAGCAGCAAAACGAAAAAGAAAGCCAAATGTCAAAAGCGGAAGAAGAACCTGCGTCAAAGCGAAAACATTTTTTCTTAAAAAGAAAAAAAGAAGAAGTAACATCCGATATACATCATGAGAGGCATCACTGGTTTGATGAATTGGAGGAGGAGGGCGGCGCGTTTGGAAATCTCCCGTCTGACAGATCGGAGCTCGCTTCTTTTTTTAAAAACCATTTGTACGACTTTCAATTGAAATGGGCGAGCTCTACGCTTTCAGAGATGTCAAACCTTTCAAACAAAGTGAAACATAACGGCATTTTGCGTGAGCTGGCTCAGCAGCTGCCCGATTCATACTTTATCATGTATGAGCCGGTCCTCCAGATTCATCAGGCGGCAGTTGAATTAAGCATCATCATCATTTCTCCTCTTGAAGTATTCTGCTTGGTTTACTTGCAAGCGGAGGAAGACAGCGTGTATATAGGAACAAAAAATCGTTTTTGGGAAAAGAAAACCGCCGCCGATACAACATCTGTATTGAATCCGGGGATCAGTTTGTTTCGTACGGGCTCAGTCGTTTCCCAGCTGTTAAAGGAAAAACAGGCCGACATTCCGGTGCAGAAACTGCTGCTAACTAAAACATCTTACATTGACTATCCCGAACCGCCGTACGGATTAAAAATAATAGATAAACGGAGCGCGGAAGAGTGGATGCAAAAGCAGCAAAAAAACACGGCGCCGATTAAACATCATCAGATGAAGGCTGCGAAGGCTCTCTTGTCATTTTGCCTGTCTGATTCTTATCGGAGAAAAGAGTGGCTCGACTAAAGCGGCACGCCCCGGACGGTTTTCTCATAAAATAAGCAGGTGAGATATAGCAATGAGCCAATGGTTTTTTATTATTAACCCGGCAGCGGGACATCGGAACGGGCTGCGTGTATGGAAGGCTGTCCAAAAGGAATTAATCAAACGAAAGATAGAACACCGCTCCTTTATGACGGAATATCCGGGCCACGCCGAGGTGCTGGCCAGACAGATTTCGACGATGCAGGAACATAAGCTGAAACGGCTGATTGTCATCGGCGGGGACGGGACGATGCATGAAGCGGTAAACGGGCTTACACATGTTAAAAATGTGGAGCTGAGTTTTGTTCCGGCCGGCGCGTATAATGATTTTTCAAAAGGGTTCTCTATCAAAAAATCGGATCTGCTTCATGAAATCAAAAAACAGAAGCGGCCGCTGACCCGATCCTTTCAATTAGGCAGTATGAGATTTCCCCATGAAAAGGCGCAAACTCTTTATTTTTTGAATCACATCGGCATCGGATTTGATGCGCATGTGACCAAAAAAGCAATGGAATTCCCTTTTAGGCGGGCATTGACATTGCTCCGCCTCGGGTTTCTCGTGTATCCGCTTTCTTATTTGCACGCTTCTGTCACCTATAAGCCGTTTTCACTATCCTGTACGGCAGAGGGAGAAGAGCGTGAATTTCACAACGTATGGTTTGCCATCGTTTCGAACCACCCGTTTTACGGAGGAGGCATGAAGGCGGCGCCCCTGGCAAATCCCCGTGAACAGGCATTTGATATTGTCATCGTTGAAAATCTTTCGTTCGTGAAAAAATATTGGCTATTGTTTGCGATGAACTTTGGCAAGCATGTGAATATGAAAGGCGTGACGATATTCAAAGCGCAAGAGATTGCCTTGAACACAAGAGACAAAATTCCGTTTCATGCCGACGGAGAGCTGATCGGGACAACTCCGGTTGAGCTGAAACCGTGTCCTGCCCCTCTGCGGTTAAAATCATAAATGTTTTCTGAAGGAGAGATCCGATGGTATGCCTCAACCGTAAGTTCGAAGCGTATTTGGATGAAATGGATGTCATTACAGTGCTCATTCCATCCGGCAAAAAGGAGAAGTATACACTCCCTTTTGTCCTTGAGACAGAAGCCGGTGATGTTTCACTTTCTGTCCGGGCGGAGTGTCATATAGACGGAAAATACAAGTATATATTGGTGTCTGAGCATCCGGTTTCTCTTGGGAAAACCCACTATATCAGAGCATCCGGCGGGGACAAAACAGACCTGCAAATTGGCGCGGTGATACGAACCGAAGCGTTTGACAGCCAGTTTTATTTTGACGGGGCGCTGGGAGCGGATTACACCCCCAGCCGTACAGTGTTTAAGGTATGGGCTCCGACAGCGACGGCAGCGGCCGTCAAGCTGACTCATCCGGAACAACAAGGACTCGTGCTTCAAATGACCAGGCAGGACCATGGGGTATTCGCCGCCCTTGTAGACGGTGATCTGCACGGATACGAATATATGTACCGTATTTGCAACAATTTAGAGTGGACGGAAACCGTCGATCCTTATGCAAAAGCAGTAACGATCAATGGAGAAAAAGGCGTAGTATTGCGCCCAGAAAACCCTCAGATCACTTCTCAAGGCATTCCGTTTTCGAATCCGGCTGATGCAGTGATCTATGAATTGCATATCCGTGATTTTTCGATTCATGAAAACAGCGGTATGAAGAAAAAAGGGCAGTACCTGGCGATGACGGAAACAGATGCCAAAACACGGGAAGGTGTTTCTGCCGGGCTGTCTTACTTGAAAGAACTTGGCGTGACCCACATTGAACTCCTCCCTGTGAACGATTTTGCCGGAGTGGATGAAAAGAATCCGCTTGCCGCTTATAACTGGGGATATAATCCACTGCATTTTTTCGCCCCTGAGGGGAGCTACTCTTCTGACCCTTATAACCCGCAGGTAAGAAAATCTGAATTGAAGGAATTGATTCAAACTCTTCATCAAAACGGCCTGCAAGTGATTTTAGACGTAGTGTACAACCATGTCTATAAACGGGAACATTCGCCCTTTGAAAATACAGTGCCGGGTTATTTTTTCCGTCATGATGCTGATGGCATGCCGTCCAACGGAACTGGCGTCGGCAATGACATTGCTTCCGAAAGGCTGATGGCGAGAAAGTATATCATTGATTGTGTTGTTCATTGGCTGAAGGAATATGACGCGGACGGTTTTCGATTTGATTTGATGGGGATTCTTGATATTGAAACAGTACGCCAGATTAGAGAACGGGCCTTAGCGGTAAAACCGGGAATTCTGCTGTTTGGGGAGGGCTGGAATCTTGACACACCAATAAGCGATGACAAAAAAGCAACATTAGCGAACGCTTTTCAATTACCGGGTATCGGTTTTTTCAATGACTCGTTTCGCGATGCCGTAAAAGGAAGCACCTTTCAGCGCGAAGCGGCGGGTTTTGCGCTCGGCAATGGTGATCAGATTGATGCGGTCATCCACGGAATCACCGGTTCTGCGGGCTGGAAGGAAACAGACCCGATGGTGCAGGAACCAAGCCAGTCCGTTAACTATGTCGAGTCACATGACAATCATACCTTTTGGGACAAAATGCAATACGTGCTCCCCCACGAAACAGACAGCGTCAAAAGAAGCAGGCAGAAGCTTGCGACTGCTGTTGTGCTGCTGGCTCAAGGGATTCCGTTTATCCATAGCGGACAGGAATTTTTCAGGACAAAGCAAGGAGATGAAAACAGCTATCAATCCGGGGACTCGGTCAACCGGCTTGATTGGACGCGCCGTTCAGAATTCCGGGAGGATGTCGAGTATGTCCGCAGGCTGATTGAAATAAGAAAAGCTCATCCCGCATTCAGATTGAAGAGGGCAGCAGAGGTTGTCCGCCACCTTGATTTTTTGGAAGTAAGAGGGCATCTTATAGCATACAGACTCTTTGATTTGGAAACGATGGATGAATGGAAAGAGATCATTATCGTCCACCATTCCAGCCCGGATAAAGCCGAAATGATGCTGCCTGCCGGGAAAACCTATCGCCTTCTGTGTGATCCGTCCGGTTTTCGCGAACAGCCGAAAGAGATAAAGGAAGAGCTGATCATTGAGGGAATCGGAACATGTATCTTATATATTTAACCGCAGTTCTTAAGAGTTTTGCTTGACGAAGTTTGTGCTATAGCGATAAAATTTAAAAGACGGCTATTGATTAGCATATGAGACTCTCAATAGCTGTCTTTTTTATTTTCATGATATTTGTATGCGAAGGCATTTGCCAATGATAGGAAGGCAGATCAGCCTTATTCTAAAATATTTTAAGAAATGATGGGTTGAAAATTGATATGAACTGGTTGGGACAATTACTAGGTAGCGATTGGGAGATCTTCCCCGCCGGAGGAGCTACAGGAGATGCATATTATGCAAAACATAACGGCCAACAGCTTTTTCTAAAACGTAATAGCTCACCCTTTTTAGCTGTTTTATCCGCCGAAGGCATTGTTCCGAAGCTGGTTTGGACAAGACGGATGGAGAATGGTGACGTCATTACGGCCCAGCACTGGATGGCTGGAAGAGAGCTGAAGCCTAAGGATATGAGCGGACAGCCCGTTGCTGAATTGCTTCGGAAAATCCATACCTCCAAAGCCTTGTTGGACATGCTGAAGAGACTCGGAAAAGAACCGCTGAATCCGGAGGTCTTATTATCTCAGCTCAAACAGGCTGTATTTGCTGTACAACAATCTTCGCCGCTGATTCAAGAGGGAATCGGTTATTTAGAAGAGCATTTGCATCAAGTGCATGTCTGTGAAAAGGTCGTCTGCCATTGTGATGTAAATCATAATAACTGGCTATTGTCTGAAGGCAACCAGCTGTATTTAATAGATTGGGACGGCGCTATGATTGCTGATCCGGCAATGGACCTCGGGCCTTTGTTGTATCATTACGTCGAAGAGCCAGCGTGGGACAGCTGGCTTAGCATGTACGGCATAAAATTAACAGATCATCTGCGGTTAAGAATGTCATGGTACATGTTATCAGAGACCATCACATTTATCGTCTGGCATAAATCAAAAGGCAACGACAAAGGATATCATGACGCCATGGAGGAACTTCAAATCCTGATGAATCGGATCGTAAAATAATCAGGAGTACGAATCCATTTCCTCCACCCATTGAGATAAATGGCTCTGATGCTCCCGGATGTGCGAGTCGATGGAATTGGCCGTTCTGCCTGATTGGCTGTATTGGTACACATCTTCCAGCACGTGTTTGATATTTGAATTCAGATCGGTGTTGGCCATTAATGATTTGATGACGCGTTCAAGCTGTTCATATTCTGCAACAGTGCCGCAGCAATCCAATTGATGGTCAGTCAGTATGTCTTTCAATAAATGAACCTGATGCTCATGATTTAAGCCCATATCCATACACATCCCTTCAGTATCATAAGGGTTAACGTGTTCAAAACAGCACGTTTTTATGCAAGAAAGAGGAGTGTTCCGGCTCATAGGGAACCTCCTTTTTTATGCGGGCGTCAATGAAGCCCGAAATGATAAAAACGCGCTTGCGGGTCTTTTTAATTCATGGTATGTTGTTAGTCGAAATTATAGATAGAGGTGTCAATCATATGAGAATGCGCCATAAGCCGTGGGCCAATGATTTTTTGGCTGAACACTCTGATATTGCAATAAGCGACCCTGCTGCTTATAAGGGGAAATGGAGCACCGTGTTTGGCAATGAAAACCCGATCCATATCGAAGTAGGAACGGGAAAAGGACAATTCATTTCCGGGATGGGCAAGCAGCATCCCGATATTAACTATATTGGAATTGAATTGTTTAAAAGCGTCATCGTTACCGCCGTTGAGAAAGTGAAGCAAAGCGGAGCGCCGAATGTGCGCCTGCTGAATATCGACGCTGATACACTCACCGACGTGTTTGATCCCGGTGAAGTCCAACGGGTATATTTAAACTTTTCCGATCCTTGGCCGAAAAACCGGCACGAAAAACGCCGTTTAACCTACTCGCATTTCTTGAAAAAGTATGAAGAAGTGATGGGCGGAGCCGGAGCGATTCATTTTAAAACAGACAATCGCGGCCTGTTCGAGTATTCGCTGAAAAGTTTTTCAGAATATGGATTGCTTTTAACGTATGTCAGCCTCGATTTGCATAACAGTGATCCGGAAGGCAATATCATGACAGAATATGAAGAAAAATTCTCTGCGCTGGGCCAGCCGATTTACCGGGCGGAAGCGGAATGGAGAACGTAAAACAGACTCTGATACGGGAGTCTGTTTTTTTGTTGCTCCATTTGCTACCATAAAATGCAGGAGGGATCGCAATGGAAACAATGAAAATGGGCAGTATTGTGTTTACCTGGCTTGACGGAGGCGTTACCCATATGGACGGGGGCGCGATGTTCGGTGTCGTTCCGAAACCGTTATGGTCAAAGAAATATCCTGTAAATGAAAAAAATCAAATTGAACTGAGAACAGACCCCATCTTGATCCAAAAAAACGGGCTGAATATTTTGGTTGACGCAGGTATTGGGTCCGGAAAGATGACGGATAAGCAAATAAGGAATTACGGCGTTACACAGCAGTCTAATATAAAAAAATCGTTGGCTGAACTAGGATTGACGGTTCATGATATTGACATCATTGCGATGACGCATCTTCATTTTGATCATGCCTCAGGATTGACAGAATACCAAGGTGAAAAACTTGTCTCTGTGTTCCCCGATGCAGACATCTATACCTCGTCTGTCGAGTGGAATGAAATGCGCCACCCGAATATCAGATCCAAAAATACGTATTGGAAAGAAAACTGGGAGGCTGTAGAGAGCCAGGTGAAAACCTTTGACAGTTCCTGCATGATTACAGAAGGGATCACGATGCATCACACCGGGGGCCACAGTGACGGCCACAGCATCCTTGTGTGTGAGGACGGGGATGAAACCGCCATTCACATGGCTGATCTCATGCCGACCGCCGCCCACCGCAACGCATTATGGGTGTTAGCTTATGATGATTATCCGATGACTACTATATCGGAAAAACAAAAATGGCTAGCCTATGCCGAGGAAAAAGACGCCTGGATGATCTTTTATCATGATGAATGTTACAGAGCAGTGAAATGGGAAGAGGACGGCACCATCACTGATTCACTCAAACGCACGGGGAAGTAGCATATTTTTATGTTTACCCTGCATGATTTCCGGTAAATAAAGCAACCTAGTAAAAATTATGTTGTGAAAGGAAGAGGCAGGGTGAATCAATTTCAAGTGACGAAAGAAGGAGAAATAAAAACAACATTAAGAGGATTAGAAATCCTTTCCGTTCCTTTTTTAAATAAAGGGGTTGCGTTTACTGAAGAAGAGAGAAAAGAACTTGGGTTAAAAGGCTTTTTGCCTCCAAAAGTATTGACCATTGAGGAACAGGCTAAAAGGGCTTACGAACAATTCGTATCACAGCCTGATGAATTGAGCAAAAATGTCTATTTGACTTCTCTGCATGACCGTAACGAAACGCTGTTTTACCGGTTGTTAAATGACCATTTAGGTGAAATGCTCCCAATCGTTTATACACCGACTGTCGGAACGGCCATCCAAAAGTACAGCCATGAATATCGAAAACCGCGCGGACTTTACTTATCCATTGATGATCCGGAGGGAATGCGTGACGCATTTAAACAGTTTGGCGGCAAGAATGATCAAATTGATTTAATTGTTGCAACCGATGCGGAAGGGATTCTAGGGATCGGAGACTGGGGAGTCGGCGGAATCGCAATTTCTGTCGGAAAACTTGCCGTCTACACAGCCGCTGCCGGGATTGATCCGAGCAGAGTGCTGGCGGTTGTTCTGGATGCCGGAACGAATCAGGAAAGCCTTCTTAATGATCCGCTCTATGTCGGGAATCAGCATTCCAGAGTCCGCGGCGAGCGATATGATCAATTTATTGATGAATATGTCGCATTGGCAAAAGAAACGTTCCCAAATGCATTGCTTCACTGGGAAGATTTCGGCACAAAAAACGCACGGGAGATATTAAAACGGTATAAAGATAAAATCTGTACGTTTAACGATGATATTCAAGGAACGGGTGCAGTTTCACTAGCTGCAGTGCTTTCTTGTGCGAAAGCTTCAAAAATGCCTTTGAAAGAACACAGAGTTGTGATATTCGGTGCGGGCACGGCGGGTATCGGCATCGCTGAGCAGCTCCGTGAAGCTCTCGTGCGTGAAGGCGTTGATGAGGAAGAATCATACCGGCGTTTCTGGTGTGTAGACAGAAACGGGCTGTTAACCGACGATATGGACGATCTGCGGGATTTTCAAGTGCCTTACGCACGCCCGGCTGAAGAAGTGAAGGGGTATCAGCGCGGCGGAGAAGGCGGTTCAATTGATTTGGCAGAAACAGTACGGCAGGCAAAACCGACGATCCTGATCGGAACATCGACTGTGTCAGGCGCTTTCACTGAAGAAATTGTGAAGGAAATGGCTTCTCATGTAAAGCGGCCTGCCATTTTGCCAATGTCAAACCCGACCAACTTATCGGAAGCAAAACCGCAGGACTTGATCGAGTGGACGGAGGGGCGTGCGCTTGTAACGACTGGCAGTCCGTTTCCGCCAGTCGAATACAACGGCGTTACGTATCATATCGGACAGGCGAATAATGCGCTCGTTTTCCCGGGCCTTGGCCTCGGAACGATTGTAACAAAAGCAAAGCTCATTACGGATAATATGTTTGCAGCCTGCGCCAAATCCATAGCAGGCATGGTGAATGTAGGACAGCCGGGAGCTCCGATGCTTCCAAAAGTTGAAGATTTACGGACTGTATCTGCCACAGTAGCGGTCGCCGTAGCCGAAGCGGCCATCAAGGACGGGGTGGCTGAAGAAGAGCCGGAAGATTTAATTCAGGCAGTGCAAGATGCGATGTGGTATCCAGTGTATAAACCAATACAGGCAATATAAGATAAAAGAGCCGCTGCATACCGCAGCGGCTCTTATCATATACTCGTCCTGTCAGGAAGCGACGGAATCAACGACATCTACAATCGTTCCGGTTTTCGCATCGACCATAACTTCATATTGCTCTAATTCACCGAATGCAGAGCGTGTCACACCGGTTTTGTAGACATGTACGGTTTCTCCATTAACGTGATAAGGTTCAGGCTCGGTATAAATCCATGATCCGTCAATCGGTCCGCGCTGTTTAAAAGCTGATTTCACAATTTGAAGCGCTTTTTCAGATGAAATATAAGGCTTCATGGCATACTGCTTCACAATGACAGCTGCCGCAATTCCAAGTCCTGCTCCTAAAAGAAGATGACGCAATTTCACAATAAAGCACCTCCTGAGTTATCGTACTTTTTATTATACAGAAGATGGCAGGTGCTGTTAAGTAATGTGTGGGTTTATGAGCCGATTCGGTCAAGGTGCTTGGAAAACAGCTATTTTTCTAATAAAATAAAAAGACTTACATAAGAAATGAGGGGAAAACATGAATCAAGAAACGAAAGCGCTTTTCCAAACACTGACGCAGCTGCCCGGAGCCCCCGGCAATGAGCATCAGGTACGCGCATTTATGAAGCAGGAGCTCTCAAAATATGCCGATGACATCGTGCAGGATAGACTTGGAAGTGTTTTCGGAGTAAGAAAAGGCGCGGAGGACGCGCCGAGAATTATGGTCGCCGGACATATGGACGAAGTCGGATTTATGGTGACCTCCATTACTGATAACGGTTTGCTGAGATTTCAGACCCTCGGCGGCTGGTGGAGTCAGGTGCTCCTCGCTCAAAGGGTTGAAGTTCAGACAGATAAAGGCCCGATTCCGGGCGTCGTGGCCAGCATCCCGCCTCATTTATTAACAGATGCCCAGCGCAGCAAGCCGATGGATATCAAAAACATGATGATTGACATTGGAGCGGATGATAAAGAAGATGCCATTAATCTTGGGATTAAACCCGGACAGCAGATTGTCCCGGTATGCCCGTTTACGACAATGGCGAACGAAAAGAAAATTTTATCAAAAGCTTGGGATAACAGATACGGATGCGGTTTGAGCATTGAGCTTTTGAAAGAATTGCATGGCAAGGACGTGCCGAATAATCTTTATGCGGGTGCGACGGTTCAGGAGGAAGTCGGCTTAAGAGGCGCGCAGACTGCCGCCAATATGATCAAACCCGACTTGTTTTTTGCTCTTGATGCAAGTCCCGCGAATGATATGAGCGGCGACAAGCAGCAATTTGGCCAGCTCGGCAAAGGCTTTCTGCTTCGTATACTTGACAGAACCACAGTGATGCACCGCGGAATGAGAGAGTTTGTCCTCGATACTGCGGAAACTCACGATATTCCTTATCAATATTTTGTATCCGGCGGCGGTACTGATGCCGGCAGAGTGCATATTTCAAACAATGGTGTGCCGTCAGCGGTCATCGGCATTTGTTCCCGCTATATTCATACAAACGCCTCAATCATCCACATTGATGACTACGCAGCGGCTAAAGAGATGCTGATCAAGCTCGTGACTGCCTGTGATAAACAGACGGTTGAATCGATCAAAGAGAATATGTAACTCTTGTATGAAAGCTTGTCGGCAAAGGCTTTGTCCTGCGCCGGCAAGCTTTTTAGGTTCTTTGGCACGGAGGGCTAAGGGTGTCATGAAACAAAAAAGCAGGTCCGCCAAAAGCGGTGCCTGCTTACTCAGCTTCAAATACATAGGAGAGGGCCTTAATGGCTTGGTTGACGGTTTCTACAGTGATATTTGCCTTATTTGTCAGCTCTTTTAACGGATGGTGGAGCGATTCCGGCCGGATGATAATCAGCGGTTTACCTTTTGCGATGGCATAAGAGGCATCCATCGCCGTATTCCATTGCTTGTATTTTTCGCCAAACAGGGCGATGACAAAGTCTGCTTTATTCATGAGGACAGCTGTTCTGAAGTTATTCACATCAGAAGCCTTATCATCTTTTAAAACGGCATCGTGCTGCTCTCCCATAATTTCTTCTCCGATGTTGTCTGAACGGTCATGATGTTCCATCGGACCGACAAACGTAATCGGAAGTTTTAAGGATTTTGTTTTCTCCTTCAGCTCGTCCCGCCAGTTGCTGTGGATTTCTCCTGCTAAGTAAACGGTAAATTGCATACCAATTCCTCCTTATGTATGGCTGATCTCTGTAAATTTTGCCCTTGATACCAAGATGTTAAACGAAACGTGCTTGATAATGCAAATAAAATATGATAATGATAATGGGAACATTAATCTTACATAGTCATTTATTGCATATAGTTGGTCTTGCTGTTATCAGTTTGGTATGATCCAAGTGGACTTAGTATCTGCATACAAATTTGTAAAAAACTCAAACAACTGGAGGAATAGAAAAATGAAGAAATTAGAATCAATTGAAGAATTGCAAAAAGCGGTAAAAGATGATTGGGCCGTTTTCATGTTTTCAGCAGACTGGTGTCCTGACTGCCGCTTTGTAGAACCGTTTCTACCGGAGCTTGAAGCAAACTTTCCTGAATTCACGTACTATTATGTCGACCGTGACAAATTTATTGATACATGTGCGGAATGGGAAATCTACGGCATCCCGAGCTTTGTCGTATTTAATGAAGGCAAAGAAGTCAGCCGTTTTGTAAGCAAGGACAGAAAAACAAAAGAGGAAATCGAACAATTTTTAACTGAATCTCTTGCTCAATAACAAAGGAGGGCATTAGCTTGAAAATGACGTCAAGGAAGCTGTCAGATCTATTAAAACAGCGCCTTCAGCACGAGAATCGTTCCTTTTTATTTGACAGAGAAAAAGACACCCTCCGTGTTGAGGATCAAACGACTAAAAAAGGCATCACACTTGAACTGCCGCCGATTATCGCAAAATGGGAAGTGAAAAAAGAGGAAGCGATTGATGAGATCGTTTATTACGTTGCAGAAGCGCTTACCGCCATGGAAGGCAAAGCGCAAGAAATGACGGGCAAGGAAAGCCGGATCTATCCGGTTATCCGTTCGACCTCTTTTCCCGATACATCCAGCGAAGGGATTCCGCTTGTCTATGATGACCACACAGCCGAAACCAGAATCTACTATGCGCTTGATCTCGGGAACACATACCGCTTGATAGACCAGCGCATGCTTGAAAAAGAAAACTGGTCAAAGGAGCGGATCAGAGAAACGGCCTCTTTTAATCTCCGTTCTTTAAATACGGTTGTCAAAGAAGATACAGTCGCCGGAAATTACTTTTATTTCTTCCGAGCGAATGACGGGTATGATGCCAGCCGGATATTAAATGAAGCCATCCTGAATGAATATAAACACAATTCAGAGGGCGAGTTAGCCATCTCCGTTCCGCATCAGGACGTTCTGATACTTGCTGACATTCGAAATGAAACAGGGTATGATATTCTTGGGCAAATGTCAATGAGCTTCTTTGCAAGCGGCACCGTTCCGATTACCGCTCTCTCATTCCTGTACAATGAAGGAAAGCTGGAACCGGTGTTTATCTTGGCAAAAAACCGGCCGAAAAAGGATTAGAAAGGATTTTACTTATGAACGCTTTTTATAATAAAGAAGGTGTGGGAGATACGCTTTTAATCTCTCTTCAAGATGTTTCACGCGAGCAAGCCGGATTTGAAAAGCACGGCGACGTTGTGAAAATTTATAACAAAGAGACAAAGGAAACGACAGGCTTTAATATTTTTAATGCGTCTTCCTATTTAACAATTGCAGAAAAAGGCCCTGTCGCCCTTTCAGAAACCTTTGTGCAAGATGTAAACGAGATCTTAAACAGAAGCGGCATTGAAGAAAAACTGACTGTCGATTTATCACCTAAATTTGTTGTCGGTTATATTGAATCAAAAGAAAAACATCCGAATGCTGATAAGCTGAGCATCTGCCAGGTTAATACAGGAGATGAAACAGTGCAGATCGTATGCGGAGCGCCAAACGTTGACCAAGGCCAAAAAGTAGTCGTGGCCAAAGTAGGCGCCGTGATGCCGAGCGGACTTGTGATTAAGGATGCCGAGCTGAGAGGCGTCGCTTCCAGCGGTATGATCTGCTCCGCTAAGGAACTCGATTTACCGGATGCTCCGAAGGAAAAAGGCATTCTTGTGTTAGAAGGAGAATATGAGGCAGGAGAACCATTTCAATTTTAGACTCCCATAAATCAGGGGAAAATATCGAATCATGTGAACAAAGCCGCTGAGCCTAATGCTCAGCGGCTTTGTTCTGCTGTAAAGCTAAATCTTTTCTGAGTCACGCAGCAGTGGTATACTAAAAATCGTCCCAGAAAAACATCAAAGGGAGTAAGAGAGTGATGAACCATGAGTTGGCTGAATAAATTTTTTGATTTATTTTTAGGAGAAAATGAAGAGGAGAACGATGAACGGGAAACAAAACCCGCTCAAGTTCAGAATCAACAAGAACGGCATCATCCGGAAGGTCAATTAAAGCGACTGGAAGATCCCAAAATATATTATGAATACCCAAAAGGCAAGTTCCGTTTCCCTGTTGTGCCGGACGGCCAATGGAGAACCGAACAGAAAAGGCGCGAGACGTATGAACGGAGCAATGCTTCTTCAGCTGCTCAAAGCCGTCCCGTGCAGGAAAAAGAGCAGATTGATAGAACGAAGTATACATATGAAAAGTCAGAAACGGCAAAGAAGCCTTTTAAACCGACATCGATTCCGTCACCGGTCTATGGTTTTAATGGAAAACACAGAATCAAGACGGATGTTCCGAAACCGCCTGCGAAAAAAACAGACAAGCAGGCACCGCCGAAAGCTGTGAAAGAGAAAGTCACGCTCCTGTCAGAAGAAGCCGAAAAACAGCGAGAAAATCCATTTTTAGAAAAACAGCCGGTTCAGAAAAAGGAAGAATCTCAAACACCGGAGAAGCAGGCTCCGAAAGCATCGGAAGAGACGGTAAGCACACACGCCGAGCCAATGAAAAATCTGTTTCAGCAAAACGACGGGACGGAAACAAAAGCTCAAGTGAAAACAAGTATTCAGAACGAGGAATCCATTCTGCATGCTCAAAACGAAGCGCCATTAGCTTCTCAAGCTGATCAAGCGGATGAGCGCAAGCAAGAGGAGTTTGGACCAAACATAGAAAACGATAAGTTCAATCTGCATGTTCAGGAAGGGCCCGAAGCGTTGTCAGCTTCTCAAACCGACCGGCAAGGTGAACTCCAACAAGAGAATCCTGAGCCAAACATAGAGGCCGAGGAGTTCAATACGCATGTTCAGGAAGAGCCGGACGAAATGATTGCTTCTCAAGCGGATGAGCGCCGCCAGAAGAAGGCTGGACCAACCCTAGACGAGGAGTTCGTTCCCAAAGCACGAGAAGAATCGCCGCTGTCTGTTCCTCAGGCAGAACAAGCTGAAGCTCACCTGAATGAGGAGTCCGGTCTGGACGCTGAAAAAGAAGAACTGCCGCCGCAGGTTCAAGAAGAAGCGAGCGTACCATCTTCTCAAGAGGACAAAATTGAACGTCAGCCGGATTTCACAGATCAGCATACTGAAGAAGAATTAGTTTCTCGCCAAACAGAAGGTCTGAGCGAATTCCGCACACAAGATGAACAAGAAAATGCAGAGCCTATCACAGAACAAGAGCGGAAAGAAGAAAGCTCAGAGAATATATCTGAGCCTGCCATGCAAACCGCTCAGATGCAAGAAAAGGATAATCATACAACCGAGGTACATGGCCGAAATGAGGCTGCTGATTCACGGAAAGAAAAAGGACAGGCTAAGCAAACCGAACATTCTCAAAAAGGATCGTCGGTTCCGTTTAATGTGCTGATGCTGAAAAGTGATACGCATAAACAGCAAAAAACGGCCGGAAGCCGTGCAGGCTATGTTTTTCCTAATGTCTCATTACTTGACGTGCCGCCCGCGCAGCGTCAGGATGACCACACGTGGATCGAGGATCAGCGCAAACTGCTGGACCTGACACTGAAAAACTTCAACGTGCGGGCGAATGTAGTTCATGTGACCCAAGGGCCGTCTGTCACTAGATTCGAAGTTCATCCTGAGCCGGGCGTGAAGGTGAATAAAATCACCAACTTGTCTGATGACATTAAACTCAGCCTGTCAGCGAAGGACATTCGGATTGAAGCGCCGATTCCGGGGAAAAACACCATCGGAATAGAGGTCCCGAACCGCACGAGCAAGGTCGTGGACTTGAGGCAAATGATTCGAAGCGCCGCCTTCCGGACAAACGCGTCGCCGCTGACAGCAGCGCTCGGCCTTGATATTTCCGGAAACCCGGTTGTCATTGACTTGAAAAAGATGCCCCACGGCCTGATTGCAGGCGCTACGGGCTCAGGGAAAAGCGTGTGCATCAATACGATATTAGTCAGCCTGCTTTATAAGGCGGATCCGAGCGATGTCAAGGTGCTGCTAATTGATCCGAAAATGGTCGAACTGGCGCCATACAATAAAATTCCGCACCTGGTCAGCCCTGTGATTACTGATGCGAAAGCTGCGACGGCTGCCTTAAAATGGGTTGTTGAAGAAATGGAGCGCCGTTACGAGCTGTTTGCTCATTCGGGCGTGCGCGACATTGACCGCTTTAATCAATTAACCTCCGAGCATCAAACGGGGGAGAAGTTGCCTTATTTGGTTGTGGTAATTGATGAGCTGGCCGATTTAATGATGGTTGCACCGAATGACGTCGAAGATAGCATTGCCCGAATCGCCCAAAAAGCGAGAGCGTGCGGCATTCATCTGCTTGTCGCGACACAGCGCCCGTCTGTCGATGTAATCACCGGCTTGATTAAAGCGAATATCCCGACGAGAATTGCATTTTCCGTCTCAAGCCAAGTTGATTCTAGAACAATTATCGATATGGCAGGTGCGGAAAAACTTCTTGGCAAAGGGGATATGCTCTTTTTGGAAAACGGTTCAGGAAAACCGGTCCGGCTTCAGGGCAACTTTGTATCTGACAGAGAAATTGACCGCGTAGTTGCCCACGTCAGAGACCAGCTGCCGCCATCTTATTTATTTGAACAAGAAGAGCTCATCAGACAAGGAACTGCCTTGAAGGAAGAGGATGAGCTGTTCTTTGAAGCTTGCGAATTTGTGGTAGAACAAAACAGCGCAAGCACCTCAAGCCTGCAAAGAAGATTTAGAATCGGCTACAATCGCGCAGCAAGGCTGATCGACATGATGGAAGCGGAAGGCATGATCTCGGAAGCAAAAGGGAGCAAGCCGAGAGAGGTGCTCATCACAGCTGCTGAGTTAACAAATGAATAATATGGTTCATTTTCATCCCAAACATGGTATGATAATGGATAGATATTTTCTATGCATGCCGGCCGTTAATAAATTATAATATGAAATGTTTAACCGGGAAGAAAAAGCCGGATAATAAAAATAAGCGAAAAAAATAATCGGAAAAGCCGCCGTCGGCTTTTTTGCCGCTGCGGTTGCAAATTGAAATGAACGTCATATACTGGGGAACAGATAGACGTTTGTTGGAGGTACAATTATGACTGTTTATCATTTTGTTGGAATAAAAGGGACAGGTATGAGTCCGCTTGCCCAAATACTTCATGATACCGGATATACTGTCCAAGGATCGGATATCGAAAAACAAATTTTCACGCAAGCCGCTCTTGAAAAAAGGAATATTCCTATTCTTCCTTTTAGCGCTGACAACATTAAAGCCGGCATGACTGTAATTGCCGGAAACGCGTTTCCTGATACACATCCTGAAATAGAAAAGGCGCTGTCTGAAGGAATTCCGGTCATCAGATATCATAAATTTCTTGGTGACTACATGAAAAAATACATCAGCGTAGCCGTAACGGGCGCACACGGCAAAACATCGACGACGGGCCTTTTAGCCCATGTGATGCAGCAGGCAAAACCGACTTCTTTCTTAATAGGGGACGGAACCGGAATGGGGAATGAAAACAGCGAGTATTTCGTGTTTGAAGCATGTGAATACCGCCGCCATTTCTTAAGCTATCAGCCGGACTACGCGATCATGACGAATATTGATTTTGACCATCCAGATTACTTCTCCAATATTGACGACGTGTTTGATGCGTTTCAAAACATGGCTCTTCAAGTCAATAAAGGCATTATTGCCTGCGGGGACGATGAGTATTTGCCGAAAATCCATGCGAATGTGCCAGTCGTTTATTACGGCACGGGAGAAGAGAATGATTTTCAAGCAAGAAACATCGTAAAGAATACGGAAGGGACAACATTCGATGTCTTTGTCCGTAATACATTTTATGATACATTCTATATTCCGGCGTACGGCCACCATAATGTGCTGAACTCATTGGCGGTCATTGCATTATGCCATTACGAAGAAATTGATGTGAACATTATCAAGCTTGCCCTTCAATCCTTCGGCGGAGTGAAACGCAGATTCAACGAGAAAATACTCGGAGATCAGGTATTAATTGACGACTATGCGCATCACCCGACTGAAATTAAAGTAACCATTGAAGCAGCCAGACAGAAATTTCCGGAGCGCGAAATCGTCGCAGTATTTCAGCCTCACACGTTTACGCGTACGCAGTCATTCCTTGACGAATTCGCAGAAAGCCTGAGCGCGGCTGACTGTGTTTACTTATGTGATATTTTCGGCTCGGCGCGTGAAAATATCGGCAAACTGACGATTGCCGATCTTCAGGAAAAAATCGACAATGCGAAGCTGATTGACGAAAACGATACCTCTGTTTTAAAGGCTCATGATCAAGCGGTTCTCATTTTTATGGGAGCGGGAGATATTCAAAAATACCTTAGAGCCTACGAGAACGTCATAGCATAGTAAAAAAGCAGTGGGGCTCTCACTGCTTTTTACTTTGCACTTAATAAAGGAATTTAACGAAACATGAAGAATTATATGTTTACAGCCCATTTATATATGTTTATGATTTCAAATATCGGGTAAACACCATTATATCCTGCAATAAGGAGGTATTAGATGATTATTATTCTCTATTTAAGCGTTGCACTCATCGCTGTAGCATTTCTCATCTTAGTGATCTATTTGTCCAAAACGTTAAAGTCTTTGCAGGTGACATTAAAAAATGTTGCATCAACACTCGACGGGCTTGAAGGACAAATGAAAGGAATCACCGCTGAAACTGCCGAGCTTTTACATAAGACCAACCGCTTGGCGGAAGACATCCAAGAAAAATCAGAAAAACTAAACACGGTCGTTCATGCTGTTCAAGGTGTGGGAACTTCTGTCCAGCAGTTCAATACATCCATTAAGCAGGCAGCAGGGTCTGTATCGACATCAGTGAGAGAGAACCAAGATAAGATCAATCAAGTCGTCACCTGGAGCCAAGCAGCGATGGAGATTTGGGAAAAGTGGAAGCAAAAGAAAAAAGCATCTCTTTAATCATAAGAAAACCATACAATTAGGAGGAATAATTATGAGCAAAGATGGAATTAATAGTAAAGATTTTCTTATCGGTACACTAATCGGAGGAATCATCGGTGCAACCACCGCCCTTTTCCTAGCACCTAAATCAGGTAAAGAACTGCGAGACGATCTCGGAAATCAAGCGGTTGCCTTAAAAGACAGAACTGACAGAATGACAGCAGATGCCAAGGAAAAAGGTTCTGAATATGTAAGCATCGCAAAAGACAAAACATCAAATATTACACAGCTTGTAGCAGATCAGTCAGGCCAGATTATGAATAAGGTGAAGGACTTAAAAGACCGCTCCAAAAATACAACTGACACTGCAAATTCTGATTCAAACGCTGCTCTTAACGAATTGGGAGAAGAAGCGAAAAAAGCGGCACAGCAAGCAAAAGATCAAGTCGCCCAAACGAAAGACGAAATCAAAAGCGAAGTAAAAGATGCACAAGCGCAGGCTGAACAAGTGAAGCGCTAAGTATGAAAGGAGAATTATGTCATCATGGCGAAACAGCTGATTCAATCTGAGGAAGAATTTAAAAGCATTGCAGAAAAGGAAGACAAGTTTGTGTTCTTTAAGCACAGCTTGACATGTCCGATCAGCCAGGCCGCTTTTCATGAATTTGATGCCTTTGCGGATAAACATGAAGAGGTGCCTGCATACTACCTGCAAATTCAAGAGAGCCGGCCTCTCTCGAATTTCATTGCTGAAACATACGGAGTCAAACACGAAAGTCCTCAGGTTTTTGTCATCCAAAACGGAGAAGTCAAATGGCATACCTCCCATTCACAAATTACAGAAAATTCAATAGAACAGCATATTTCATAAAAAAAGCCGCCAGATTGTATCTGGCGCTTTTTTTTTGAAAAAACTATTGATCATTTCAGTCATATCATGTAGGATTACATCATACAATACTTTATCACTTAAAAGCGTTTGGGTAATAAAGTAGAATTTCGCGATAATTTTGTCATTTGATGTTTCTATTTAGGCACAATTATAGTAAGATGCATGTTAACCATGAAAATAAAAAATGAATGTGCAGGGAAAGGATGAAGAAGATGAGCAACACAGAGTTAGAGCTTCTCAGACAGCAAGCAGACGAATTGAATTTGCAAATACTAAAATTAATCAACGAGCGCGGAGCTGTTGTAAAAGAGATCGGTAAAGCGAAAGAAGCGCAGGGTGTAAATAGATTTGATCCGGTCAGAGAACGCACAATGCTTAACAATATCATTGAAAATAATGACGGTCCATTTGAAAATTCTACTATTCAGCACATTTTCAAAGAAATTTTCAAAGCCGGATTAGAGCTTCAAGAGGAAGACCACAGCAAAGCGCTGCTAGTCTCCCGTAAGAAAAAAGCTGAAGATACGATTGTCGATATTAAAGGCGAAAAAGTCGGAGACGGAGAGCAGCGCTTTATCGTTGGCCCTTGTGCCGTTGAAAGCTACGAGCAAGTAGCGGAAGTCGCAGCCGCAGCCAAAAAACAAGGCATTAAAATCTTGCGCGGAGGAGCATTCAAACCGCGTACAAGTCCTTATGATTTCCAAGGATTAGGTGTCGAAGGCCTTCAAATATTAAAACGGGTGGCAGACGAATTTGATCTTGCCGTAATCAGCGAAATCGTCACTCCGGCTCATATTGAAGAGGCGATCGATTACATTGACGTCATTCAGATCGGCGCGCGAAACATGCAGAACTTTGAATTGCTGAAAGCCGCGGGTTCTGTGAAAAAACCTGTTCTGTTAAAACGCGGACTTGCCGCAACAATTCAAGAATTCATCAATGCCGCAGAATACATCATGTCACAAGGAAACGACCAGATCATCCTTTGTGAGCGCGGAATCAGAACATACGAAACAGCAACGAGAAATACGCTTGATATTTCTGCTGTGCCTATTCTTAAACAAGAAACTCATTTACCGGTCTTTGTTGATGTCACACATTCAACCGGCCGCCGTGATCTCTTGCTTCCGACAGCTAAAGCAGCGCTTGCGATCGGCGCTGACGGCGTGATGGCAGAGGTTCACCCTGATCCGTCTGTCGCGCTGTCTGACTCTGCGCAGCAAATGGCGATTCCGGAGTTTGAAAACTGGCTGAACGAGCTAAAGCCAATGGTCAAAGTAAAAGCGTAACCCAACGCGATAAATGCCGAAAAGGCCCGCTGTGAAGCGGGTCTTTTTTTATTCCAGACGGCTTGGCGTTTCTTTGTTTATTTTAATTATAAAACCCAAGTGAACGTTTTCATCCTTTGTAAAAACGTGTATAATTTCATGAGGAATAGTAATTTGATGAATAATGAAAAATAATGTACACTAATGACTTACGCTTACAATCATAAACGACAATAATTGAAGACAATACGACAATTCTTTACATAAAGTGTTTATGCTATAGATAAGGATAAGTGTATCCAGTAAAAGGAGTGGTTTTAGGATGAGCAACATTACGATATATGATGTAGCGAGAGAAGCAAATGTAAGTATGGCGACCGTTTCCAGAGTTGTGAACGGCAACCCGAATGTAAAACCTACGACTAGAAAAAAAGTCCTTGAAGCCATTGACCGCCTCGGCTACCGCCCGAACGCAGTGGCAAGAGGTCTGGCAAGCAAAAAGACAACAACAGTCGGTGTCATTATCCCTGATATCTCAAGCATCTTTTACGCGGAGCTTGCGCGGGGAATTGAAGATATCGCAACCATGTATAAATATAACATCATATTAAGCAACTCTGACCAGAACTTGGAGAAAGAGCTTCATTTATTAAATACGATGCTCGGCAAACAAGTGGACGGGATTGTATTTATGGGCGGAAATATTACGGACGAGCATGTGGAAGAGTTCAAACGCTCACCTGTGCCGATCGTTCTTGCCGCATCAGTTGAAGAGCAAGGGCAGACGCCTTCGGTCGCTATTGATTACGAACAGGCGGTATATGACGCGATAAAGCTTCTGATCGATAAAGGGCATAAGGATATTGCCTTTGTTTCCGGACCGCTTGCAGAACCGATCAACCGCTCCAAAAAGCTGCAAGGCTATAAAAGGGCTCTTCAAGAAGCAGATCTTCCGTTTCAAGAGCAGTTTGTCGCAGAAGGCGATTATACGTATGATTCCGGGCTTGAGGCATTAGACGGTTTAATGAGCCTTGAGAAAAAACCGACAGCCGTCCTTTCTGCAACGGACGAAATGGCGCTTGGGGTTATCCATGCCGCTCAAGACCGCGGTTTGTCAATTCCTGAAGACCTTGAGATTATCGGTTTTGACAATACAAGATTAAGCCTGATGGTCCGTCCGCAGCTTTCAACGGTCGTCCAGCCTACGTATGATATTGGCGCAGTTGCCATGAGACTGTTAACAAAGCTGATGAATAAAGAGCAGGTGGAAGAGCATATTGTCGAATTGCCGCACCGCATTGAATTAAGACAATCAACCAAGTCATAAGAAAAAAATCAAGAAAGCAAGCTTCACTCTTTTCGGTGAAATCCTTGCTTTCTTTTCATCTGAGTGGGGAGAAGCTATGAAACGTTTTGATTATCTTACACCCGTTGGATTTGTATTAGGGAGCATCATTATTGTTATCGGTATTATATCCGGCTCAGGATTGAGCGGTTTTCGTTCATTCCTTGACCTGACTTCTTTCTTTATCGTAACAGGCGGTCTTTGCGCCGCTATTTTTGTCAGTTTTCCGCCGAAAGACTTAAAGAAAACGCCTTCTGTTTTAAAGCAGGCTTTCATTCGCAAGGAAGACAATGTCAAAGATCTTGTGAAAACGTTTGTCAGCCTTTCAGATCAGGCGCGAAAACAGGGGCTTTTATCGCTTGACGAGCAGGCGCGTGTCATCAAAGACCCGTTTTTGAAAAAAGGGCTTCTATTAACCATTGACGGCTGGGACGAAGAAACGATCCGTCTTGTCATGGATTCTGAGATCGCCGCAATGGAAGAAAGGCACCGGAAGGGACGGCGGGTGCTTGAAAAGGCGGGAGAGTTTGCTCCGGCGTGGGGAATGATCGGAACACTTGTCGGGCTTGTGCTGATGCTTAAAAATTTAAATGATCCGGGAATGCTTGGTCCGAATATGGCCGTTGCGCTGCTAACAACCTTATATGGTTCGCTATTAGCAAATATGGTATTTAATCCGATTGCCGCAAAGCTTGAAGAAAAGACAGAAAGTGAAATTTTTACGAAGCAAGTGATGATTGAGGGCATCATCGGCATACAGTCCGGCAAAAATCCGCGTAATCTGGAAAGCCAGCTCGTTGTGTTCAGTTCTCGGGAAGAATGGCGCAAGCTGCAAAACAGTCAAGTGAACTCGAAAAAGGATTCCGTGCATGAAGCTTAGAAGAGACCGTTTTAACAGAAGAAATGGGACTAGGGATAACCGAAATCAGTCATCAAGCTGGATGGTGACCTTTACGGATTTGGTTACGTTAATACTTGTGTTCTTTATTTTGCTCTTTTCGATGTCGCAGATAGATGTGCAAAAATTTAAATCAGCGGTCAAATCGATTCAAAAGGAAGGCAGCGGAATTCAGCCTGACAATACGGCTATCAATACATCTGATGCCGCACAAAAGAAGCAGGATAACCGGCAGGATGAACTCTTGCAGAAAGTAAATACATATATTCAAAAGCATAATCTCAGCGCCAAAATGACAGCAAAACGCGATGAGCGCGGAGTGATTCTCGTTTTACAGGAAGCCGTGCTTTTTGATACCGGCGAAGCCGCCGTTCTGAAGGATGCAGAGACGCTTCTCCACCAAATTGCGGTGCTGCTGCAAACCATGCCAAACGAAATACAGGTGGAAGGCCATACCGACAGCCGCAATATATCCACATACCGATATCCGTCTAACTGGGAGCTGTCTGCGGCAAGGGCCAGCGGTGTCATTCAGTATTTTACATCAAAAGAAAACCTTCCTTCCAAGCGCTTTATCGCTGTAGGTTATGCGGATACTATGCCCGTGAAAGATAATAAAACGGCAGATCACATGAAAGAAAACCGCCGTGTGGAAATCGTAATTAAAAAGTCAAAAACGACCTCTTCGTAAAGGTCGTTTTTTATTGATTTGTTTTCTGCCGTTGTTCATTTCTAATGGCATGCAGCGCTTTAGACACTGTTTGGGCGTTTTTTTCTGTGATTTCAGCCCTGCGGGGAATAGGAGGATATAAATCATCCGGATCACTCCAGAAAGCGGGCAGGGGAACGGGAGACTGCTTTTGCCATTTTGCAATCCATTCTGCCGGAATGTCAGAGCCGGGGTTTATGCCCTTCATTTCAAGCCAAATTTTGCTCCATGCTCTCGGCACGACACGCCAAATATCATAACCGCCTCCTCCGACCGCGATCCATTTTCCGCCGCAATATTGGTGGGCCAAGGAATGGGCAAGCCGGGGAATCTCATCATAAATGGCGATCGTATTAGATAAGTGTGTCAGCGGGTCGTAATAATGAGCATCGGCTCCATTTTGGCTTACAATCACATCTGGTTTAAAATAGGCCGCAATTTCAGAGACTGCGGTTTGATAGGCGGCAAGAAACGAGTCATCTTCCGTAAAAGCGTCAAGCGGAATATTGAACGAGTACCCGTAGCCTTTTCCGCTGCCTTTCTCTTGTATTTGGCCCGTACCCGGAAATAAATACCGCCCTGTCTCATGAATGGACACTGTGCAGACATCAGGGTTGTCATAAAACGTAAATTGCACACCGTCTCCGTGATGGGCATCGGTATCAATATAGAGCACCCGGGCCTGATATGTTTTTTGGATATATTGAATAGCAACAGAACTGTCATTGTAAACGCAAAAGCCAGAGGCTCTTCCGCGAAATCCATGATGAAGTCCTCCGCCTAAATTGGCGGCGTGTCTGGCTTGTCCCGTCATGACATAATCTGCGGCAGTCAACGTTCCTCCGACCAAAAGAGACGCAGCCTCATGCATCCCGGCGAAGACGGGCGTATCTTCGGTGCCGAGCCCGTATCCTTCTCCCTCTGTCACGGGAAGCTTTCCGGCGCCGGCTGATTTCACTGCCTGAATATAATCTTCAGTGTGAACAAGAGCGAGTTCCTCCTCTGTTGCAAAGCGCGGACTGACAATGTCTCCCTCTTCGAACGCATTCAATGACTGAAGTAAATCATATGTTAACAAAACACGCTGCTGGTTAAAAGGGTGTTCCTGATGAAACATGTAGGTCTGATAGGAAGGCGAATAGATAAACACACTGTCTTTCATGGCTTATTCCTTTGTTCTGCCGGCCACACGATATGATGTCCCTGTTGATTTAATTCATTCAGAAACGGCAGCGGATTCATTGTCTGAATGCGGAACACCAATACTTTTGAGCCGAGATCTTCATCAGGATAAACAAGCACGCTTAGAATTTTGATCTGAAGGTTTTGGCAGATCAGACTGACATCAGCAAGGCTTTTGGTCACATTGTTTACCTTCAATTCAATTTGCGAACCAGGCTGGTCAGCGCCCGTCAGCTTGACAAATGTCCGCAGCAGATCGGTTTTTGTGAGAATGCCGACCAGCTTCTGATTCAGCACAATCGGCAGGCAGCCAATGCCGCGCTCATAAAAAACAGCTGATATTTCTTCTACAAAGTCAAGCGGATGAGCACAAACGACATCTCTTTTCATGAGAGATTCAAGACTTTTTTTTAGGTAACGGCTTCGTTCCCCTTCTTCAAAAATGCTCGGGCTGGCTTGTTTGATATCCCTGTCGGTAATTAAGCCGATCACATGCCGATCATCATTAATGACAGGAATATGCCGAATGCGGTGCTGTTTCAGTTTATGAATCGCTGTTTCAATTGTATCCGTCTTGGTCATTGTTATAACTTCCCGTTTCATGATTTGCTCTGCGATCATCTTTTTTCCCCTTTTTCTGTGTCAGTTAATACATAAAACGATGATAAAAGCGCAGTCTGTCAAATTGCTCAATCGAATCCTGGCTCACATTTTTTCCAATTCGGGCCATCAGGCAATTTGCCGGATGTGAGCTGATTTCCGGTTCGTCAGTCGCAAACCAGACCAGCCCGCCTGCATTCATCATTTTTTCCATGAGCTTGCGGTACTCCCACACATCCTTTTTCATTCCTTTTAAATCCCAGTGCCAGTAATACTCGGTAGTCATCACGATATAGTTTTCCATCTGCTCATCCATCATGCTGACTGTCAGGAGCGTCTTCCCGACAGAAGCCCCTCTGAAGGCCGGGGCAACCTCAATTGCTCCCAGCTCAAGCAAATCCTCCATTTTCCCTTCAGACCATCTTTCCAGCGGGTCAGGATACAAATACGTGACATAACCTACGACGGTCTGCCCGTCTCTGGCAATGATAATCCGCCCTTCAGGAAGCCCTGCAATGTCAATTAATGCTTCGTGCTGCTCATGATGAGGACGAAACGCGGTCAGACCTTCATGAAACTCATAACTTGCTAAAATCTCTGGCGAAATAGGCCCTTCGATGACTAAGGCGCCTGTTGCTGTTTTTATTTCTGCAGAATGGTATGTTTTATGATGTTCCACTTATTCACCGTCCCATCGGTTGTGGTTAAAAAGCACTTCTCTTTTAAGAATATCAAAAATTAAAGCGTTTTCAATATATATAATAATATATTTTAAAAATTGAGAAAAATGTGAATGTATACTATAATGGGGTTGACAACTACGCAAAGGGGGAATTTTGCATGGAATTGAAAGCGTTACCAGTTGTGAAAGGGAATTATAACCTAGAAAATTATGAAGAAGCATATCAGCATTTTGACTGGGCAGAAGCAGAGAAAAATTTCTCCTGGCATCAAACAGGGAAGCTGAACGCAGCCTATGAAACGATCGACCGTCACGCCGAATCGTTTCGAAAGAACAAAGTAGCGCTTTATTACAAAGATGCAAAACGGGAAGAAAAATACACTTTTAAAGAAATGAAGGACGAAACCAATAGAGCCGGGAATGTGCTGAAGCGGTATGGAAATGTGGAAAAAGGGGACCGCGTTTTTATTTTTATGCCGAGAACGCCTGAGCTCTATTTTATTATGCTAGGCGCTATAAAAATCGGAGCAATAGCCGGACCTTTATTTGAAGCCTTTATGGAGGGAGCGGTAAAGGACCGTCTCGAAAACAGTGAGGCAAAGGTTGTAGTTACGACACCGGAACTGCTTGACAGAATTCCGGCTGACCGGCTCCCGCATTTACAGCATATTTTTGTGGTTGGAGGCGAGGAAGAGTACGGCGGCAAAGTGATTGATTACAATGAAGCAGTGAAAGGCGAGAGCACGAGGCTTGAAATCGAATGGATGGACAAAAAAGACGGCTATCTGCTTCACTACACCTCGGGCTCAACAGGTACGCCAAAGGGAGTGCTGCATGTTCATGAAGCCATGATTCAGCAATATCAGACAGGTAAATGGGTGCTGGATTTACAGGAAGAAGACATTTATTGGTGCACCGCAGACCCCGGCTGGGTGACCGGCACGGTGTACGGCATTTTTGCTCCGTGGCTGAATGGGGCAACCAATGTAATTGTAGGCGGAAGATTCAGTCCTGAAAACTGGTATGAAACGATTGAAAAACTTGGTGTAAACGTATGGTACAGCGCGCCGACCGCTTTCCGCATGCTGATGGGCGCGGGAGACGAAATGGCGGGCAAATATGATCTCACCTCCCTCCGCCACGTCCTGAGTGTTGGAGAGCCGCTGAATCCTGAGGTCATCAAATGGGGGCATAAAGTCTTTGACAAACGGATTCACGACACATGGTGGATGACTGAAACAGGCGGACAGCTGATATGCAATTATCCTTGTATGGACATTAAACCAGGCTCAATGGGGAAACCGTTCCCCGGAATAGAGGCAGCGATCGTGGATCATCAAGGAAATGAACTTCCGCCGTACAGAATGGGAAATCTGGCTATTAAAAAGGGCTGGCCGTCTATGATGCATACGATATGGAACAACCCGGAAAAGTACGAATCCTATTTCATGCCGGGCGGCTGGTATGTTTCTGGAGATTCTGCTTACATGGATGAAGATGGGTATTTCTGGTTCCAAGGCAGGGTGGATGACGTGATCATGACGTCAGGTGAACGCGTCGGCCCGTTTGAAGTGGAAAGCAAGCTCGTCGAACACCCGTCGATTGCAGAAGCGGGCGTCATCGGAAAGCCTGACCCGGTGCGCGGCGAAATTATCAAAGCGTTTATCTCGCTCAGAGAAGGGCATGAACCTTCTGACAAGCTGAAAGAAGACATCCGCCAATTCGTCAAGCAAGGTTTGGCGGCGCATGCGGCACCGCGTGAAATTGAGTTTAAAGATAAGCTCCCTAAAACACGGAGCGGAAAAATTATGAGACGTGTATTAAAAGCATGGGAGCTGGATCTGCCGGCTGGAGACCTGTCAACAATGGAAGACTAAGCACGTTGACATCAGATTTTATTTATGATAAAAATGAAATAGCTAAATATGAAAAGGTAAAGATTGAGACAAGTAGAATATCCGATTTTGTCCCAGAGAGCTGATGGCCGGTGAAAATCAGCACAGACGGATGCTTCGAATACACTCATGAACCGCTTTTGCAAACAAAGCCTGATGGGGCTTTCAGTAGTGAAAGAACGGATCTGATCCGTTATCAGACAAAGTGATAAGAGAGAGTATGCCCTCTTCTTATTAGTAGGGTGGTACCGCGATAACAATCGTCCCTTCGTGTAAACGAAGGGGCGTTTTTATTTTGATAAAAAAGGAGCAGCATACTTATGACAAATTTACTTGAAGACTTATCCTTTAGAGGATTGATTCAGCAAATAACTGACGAGGAAGGGCTGAATAAACAGTTAAATGAAGACAAAATCCGCTTATACTCAGGCTTTGACCCGACTGCGGACAGTCTGCATATCGGGCACCTGCTGCCGATTCTGACGCTTCGCCGTTTTCAATTGGCTGGCCATCATCCGATCGCCCTTGTAGGCGGTGCGACAGGACTGATTGGCGACCCGAGCGGCAAAAAAGCCGAGCGTACATTAAACACGGCGGACATTGTTGTGGAATGGTCACAAAAAATCAAAAATCAGCTATCAAGATTTCTTGATTTTGATGCAACCGAAAACCCTGCTGTTATGGCAAACAACTTCGACTGGATCGGGAAAATGAACGTCATTGATTTCCTTCGGGATGTCGGCAAAAACTTCGGCATTAACTATATGCTGGCGAAAGATACAGTCAGCTCAAGGATAGAATCAGGCATTTCATATACAGAATTCAGCTACATGATTCTGCAATCGTTTGACTTTCTGAATCTGTACAGAGACCAAGGCTGTAAACTTCAAATCGGCGGAAGCGATCAGTGGGGCAACATTACGGCAGGCCTTGAATTGATCAGAAAATCAGAAGAAGAAGGGGCAAAAGCATTCGGTCTCACCATCCCGCTAGTGACAAAAGCGGACGGCACCAAGTTCGGAAAAACCGAAGGCGGCGCTATCTGGCTTGATAAAGAAAAAACGTCACCGTATGAATTTTACCAATTCTGGATTAACACAGATGACCGTGATGTTGTAAAGTACTTAAAATACTTCACGTTCTTATCAAAAGAAGAAATAGAAGCATACGCTGAAAAAACGGAAACAGCGCCTGAGAAGCGGGAAGCGCAAAAGCGCCTTGCAGAAGAAGTGACGGAGCTGGTGCACGGACGTGAGGCCTTAGAGCAAGCGATTAACATTTCGCAGGCATTGTTCAGCGGCAACATTAAAGAGCTTTCTGCTCAAGACGTAAAGGTAGGCTTTAAAGATGTACCTTCGCTTGAAGCGGAACGCAGCCAAGAGCTGACTTTAGTGGATGTACTGGTGGAATCTAAATTGTCCCCGTCTAAACGCCAGGCGCGTGAAGACATTAAAAACGGCGCAGTCTATATTAATGGCGAACGCCAAACAGAAATCGGACACATTCTGTCTGCGGAAGACCGTATTGAAGATCAATTTACCGTCTTGCGCCGAGGGAAGAAAAAATACTTCCTGATCACATATAAATAAGAAAAAAACATCCTTTGCCTTAAACGGCAAAGGATATTTTTTGTTTAGCGCATAGACATTAAGGAAAAGAGTATATTAGATAGGGCAAACACGACAGATCATCACCTTATAAAGCAGGAAGGAGAGCTCACTGTGAATCTCTTGTGTACGATTGCGAAAGAAAGATTGCAGCGGGATTATTGGGAGCAGCAGGAACAAAACCGTGTTGTCCGGTGTGACTCAGAGGATGAATCAGACGATCAAAAAACCCCGACCGCATAGCGGTTGGGGTTTTTCCTTTTCATGAATGGGCTTCTGCCGGCGTATAAGGACCGAAAATGAAAATAAAAAACCCTCATTATGGGGCCATTTATTTGTCTTGTCCAGAGTGACAGCGATTCACTTCATAAGCTGCAATTGTTTGTAAGAAGCTTTGCAGTGAGTTTGTTATATAAGTATCTTTACGATGAATAAAGACAGTTGAAATGATACTGTGTTTTTCTGGAATTTTGTGTAAATATACTTTTTCATCCACTGCAAGGTGCTTGACCACAGATCGCGGGACGAGGGTAATACCCAGGCCAAGTGCTACACTGCTTAAGATTGTTTCTAATACACTGAATTCCATAATCCTTTTAGGCATAATTTCTTCTTCTTTTAACCACTGTTCTAGTTTAGAGCGATACCCGCAGCCCTGGCTAAATACTAAAAAGGGTTCAATCGAAAATTCCTCCAAATTGAATGTTTTATTTCTTGTAACTAAAACAAGTTCTTCGAAACACACGTCATATTGCTGAATCTGCGGATGCTTAATCGGCCCTGTAACAAAAGCGCCGTCTAACCGAAATTCGATGACATCTTTAACTAAATCTTCTGTTAGGCCGGCCTGTATAGATAAATCAACATTTGAAAACTGTTTATGATAGGAGGCTAAAATCTTTGGAAGGCTGCTGACAGTTTCAACTGTGCCAATATTTAATATACCTGTAGGTGTTTCACTATCTAGAAATACTCGCTTAAGCTCTTGCAAATCAAGCAAAATTTTGCTTGCGTATTCTAGCATTTTGCGGCCTTCCGAAGTTAATGACATCCCGCGTTTATGTCTATTGAATAATGGCGTCCGTAATTCTTGCTCTAACTGCTTAATCCTCGCTGTTACATTAGATTGGACGTAATTTAATTCAACAGCAGCTTTACTAATGCTTCCCTTTTTAGCAACACACTGAAAAATTTGTAAATCACGCAGTTCCATAAAATTGGCTCCTTTCTTAGATATCATTATAAATGATCATAATGTTCATTATAGGTTATTTTACATGATATTAACTTCATTATAAGATATGGATTGGAATTTAATCCACTTATTTTTTGAAGGGAAAGAATGTAATGAAAAAAAATCAAGTTTTAGTCGGAGCACTTTTATGTTTAACAGCTAGTATGTCTTGGGGAGCCATGTTTCCGGTTGCAGAAAGGGCCCTAAAGTATATTAATCCTTTTTATTTCTCTTTACTGCGATATGTAGCAGTTAGTATCATTTTAGGTGCATTGCTTTTATTTAAAGAGGGGAAGAAATCGTTTTGTTTTGAAGGAAAAGGGAAGGGCCTGTTGTTTTTTGGAACAATGGCGTTTACAGTATATAATATTCTGATTTTTTTAGGTCAAGATTTAATGGGGCATAGTGGGGTAATTGCTGCTTCTATTATGGAATCTTTAATGCCGATGATTTCCATTGTTATTATGTGGGTTTTGAAAAATGTTAAACCAATGAAACACACCTTCATAAGTATTTTTATTGCTTTATCAGGGGCAATTCTTGTCATAACGAATGGTAACTTATCATTCATTTTCACGTTGAAAGAAAGTTTTATGCCTATCCTTTTCATGTTTATAGGAGTTGTAGGCTGGGTTGTTTATTCTATGGGCGGTAATCATTTTAATGAATGGTCAACACTTCGCTATTCGACTTTAACATGTATTCTAGGAACATTCATATCAGGTATCGTAACATTCTTTGCCACTGTATCAGGTTTCCTATCTGTGCCCACGGCAGAAGTCATTGGACATATTTATCCTGAGATGGCTTTCATGATTATTTTCCCTGGCGCCATTGCACTTTTATGCTGGAATTTAGGTATTAAACTGTTAACGCCGATTAATGGCATTTTATTTATTAACTTAGTTCCAATCACTACATTAGCGATTGTTGTTTTACAAGGAGGAACAATTACACCATTCGAATTGCTGGGAACATTTTTAGTAATGTACGGTTTAATTCAAAATAATTATTACCAAAGAAAAAATCTTTCTGCCAAAATGGGAAATTTGAATTCCAGAAAGCTTAATAGGGGGTATTAGAATGGACCTCTCGTCTCTTATAATCATTCTTGGAATAGCAGTAATATGGGAATTGGCAACGATTAATAAGAATGTGCATAAAATTCATAGACAGAATGAAGAACTACTTAAGCTGTTTTATGAAGAAAGTAAAAGAAACCAGTAAGAATACGGCCTTTTTGTGAATTTGAAGAGAGGAATTGACGGTTAGAATGGATGAATTATGAGGAATAGCAGCAAAAGCAGGGCCAGCAGAAACAGGTAATTTAAAAACAGTTAGTATCATCTTTTTTTGTCTTATCATGCTACATTACATTGCTTCAATCGGGCGTATAAAATGGCTTTTATATCAATAGAGCATTACAAAGTCAGCACTCTTTATGGGGTGCTTTTTTATATTCTCTGTAAATTGCTTCCCGTAAATCTCACGAGAGACAATTGGAGGTTACTTTATGTTAACTATTATTGTTGAATTTCCTGTAATAAAAGGAAACCCTTTGCTAATGCTGAGCAAAGGGTTTTTGGATATGGGGGAATATAGTAGTCAAATTTTATTCCACATCATGCTTTCGTTTATCATAAGGCATAGTGTCACATCTACTTATTCATACTATTTTGACTGTATTTTTTGATACCATTGGGCTGCAGCTTCTACCTCTTCAATTGTCAATTGATGACCATTGTTTTCCCAATGAAGTTCTACAGTTGCATTAGCTTTTTCTAATAAAGATTGAAGTTCAGTTGATTCCATTGGCGAGCATATTGGATCATTCGTTCCAGCAGCAATAAACACGAACTTACCTGATAAATCTGGTAGATTAATTCCTTTTCTCGGTACCATAGGGTGGTGAAGAACGGCACCCTTTAAGGCATTTTTATAGTGAAATAATAAACTAGCTGCTATATTTGCCCCATTTGAGTAGCCAATGGCGATAATATTATCGCGGTCAAAACTATATTTTTCTGCTGCCCCATCAAGAAATTCATTTAATTCTTTTGTTCTGAAAATAAGGTCTTCTTCATCGAATACCCCTTCAGCCAATCTGCGGAAGAATCGTGGCATTCCATTTTCTAATACATTGCCTCGAACGCTTAAGACAGAAGCTTTATCATCAATTCTTCCCGCAAGAGGCAACAGATCTAATTCATTTCCACCAGTACCATGAAGTAATAATAATGTCGGTTTTGTTGAATCTTTCCCTTTATTGAAAATATGCTTCATTATTTATCTCCCTCCAGAACACGAACCTCTACTTGCGGTAAGGTATCTTTCTCAACATTTTGTTCGTCAACAATATGAACCACAAATTACTTAGATTCGATAATATTTCTCGCTGCATCTTTTTGTTTCCTGTCGGATCGTTGAATAGATAACGAAATCATAGGAGGGGTCGATGATACAATATTAAAGTAGCTAAATGGCGTACCATTCAAAACTCCATCTTTTGAAATCGTAGTGACAAAAGCAATTGGTCTAGGTATAATGCTTCCTATTAAAAATTTATAAATTTATCTTTCAGACATAGAGCCTGGCTCAATTGAAAGCAAAGAAGTTATTCCCTTCACAAGATTAATCTAGTTCTCTTACGTCAAACGGCAGTAACACTTGTTCAATTTTCTCCCTATGAGGCTCATATTGTGATGGAAGCTTCAAATTTTTGCCCATTGTCTCTTTTGATTCATCATGAGCAAATCCTGGAGGATCAGTTGCAATTTCAAACAGGATTTCTCCATATTCTTTAAAGTAAATCGCATTAAAATAATTTCTGTCTCGTACAGGTGTGACATCATATCCATTTGCTGCAATATATTCTTGCCAGTCTAATTGGTCTTGATCGTCAATAGCTCGCCATGCAATATGGTGTACGGTGCCAACTCCCATTTGTCCACGTCCGATAGGAGTCAATTTAAGATCAATAATATTCCCTATATCAGCTGTAGAACGATAGCGAGCGAAATCTCCTTCTTTACCAACCAATTTAAGTCCCATTACCTTTTCGAGTAATTCTGCTGTTTTATTAGGTTGAGTTGATAGCAGGGTTGCTCCCCCAAACCCTTTAATAGCGACTTCAGGTGTAACATCCCCAAAGCTCCATGTATTGAGTTCTCCTTCTTCTCTTTCAACAATCTCCAAGTGAAGGCCGTGAGGGTCGTCAAATTCTAAATATTGTTCTCCAAAACGTTCCACTTTAGTAAACACAATGTTGAACTTTTCTAGTCTTTGTTCCCAGAATTCCATCGCACCTTTAGGCACTACATAAGAAGTGACGCTTACTTGACCGCCTCCTATTGTACCTTGGTGAGCACCTGCCCATGGAAAGAACGTAATAATGGTTCCCGGCTTACCACCTTCATCGCCAAAATAAAGGTGATACGTACCAGGGTCATCAAAATTGACGGTTTGCTTAACTAAACGTAAACCTAACACGCCTGCATAGAAATCGACATTCTCTTGTGGATGCCCTACGATTGCTGTAATGTGGTGAATACCCATTGTTTTTTTACTCATTTTTAACACTCCTCTGTTATAGTTCTTAAAACTTAATTATTTAATTAAAACGGCTTGAAAGGTTACTATATACTGCTTACAAAATATGGATTTGATAATATTTATTTCGTGATCGAAAATCTCTAATTCGAGATATATTAGAATAAAAATGTATCAACAGCATATTGACCAGGACCTGTTAAAGCAATACCTATTGTAACAGCAAGTAAAGTTAGGTTATATTCGTATCCATTGTTTGTTACCCATAGTCCATTTGCTCCATGTACTTTTACAATAGCCATTACCATTGTTCCTGCAATGATGATTCCTGCAAGGGGAGTTAAAAAGCCTAATGCAAACATAATTCCTCCAAAAAGTTCTGATAATCCTGCTAACAGAGCCACCGTTACTCCAGGTTTCATGCCAATGGATTCAAACCAGCCTCCTGTACCTTTTAAACCATGACCGCCAAACCAACCAAATAATTTTTGAGCACCGTGACCAACAAAAAGTAAACCAATGATTAAACGAATGATTAATAAACCGACACTTAGCATTTTAAATCCCCCTTAAATATTTTTATCTTGAATTCGAGATAATTTATTAAAAAAAATGAGAGCTAAACTTTATTCTTTACCTTTTTTAAAAGATGAACCAATGTCTCCGATTCATCAGGACTTAAGGAATCAAACATATTATCAATTACCTCATGATGTTTAGGCATAGTTTTTTGCGTTAATTCATTTCCAGTCTCCGTTAATGTAATGTGTATCACTCGGCGATCCTCTCTCCAGGTATTTCGACTTAATAGACCTCTTTGCTCCAAACTATCTATAATATAGGTCATTGAACTACTTGAGATTAATATATTTTTTCTAATTTGTTGAATCGTTTGTTTCCCTCTTTGATAAAGGACCTCTAAGACAGAAAACTCTGTGATATTTAGGTTGCTTTTTGTTATTTCTTCTTTCATGAACTACTTTAGATGTTTTCATCAATACTAGAAAGGGAAAATTTATGCATTTTCTCTCCAAAATTTAAATATCTTTAATTTGAATATCTTGAATATGAGACAATTGTAATACGTATACAATTTTCTGTCAACGTTTATTTTTTCTATATTTTTGAAGGTTAAAAAATTTATAGTTGAGGCTGTAATTATTGTACCTTTATTATCGAAGAACCATAGTTTACAGGCACTATTAACAGCAGGACTGATAGACTAATATCTCCTATGGTTTTTGAATTTTCCTAAGTAAATTTAAAAGTTGCTTTTTCTCCTTGTAATTCAAGTTGGAAAATTGAGATGCCTGAAAATGCTCTTGTTTCGGAACAACTTCATAAAAAAACTCTTTTCCTGCCTTAGTCAATGAAAGGTATTTGGTTTTCCATTCTTGTTCTCGTTTAATTAGCCCTAATGCTTCCATTTTACTTAACAGTTGAGTAATATTTCCTTTCGTAACCAAAAGCTTGTTTGCTAGTTCTTGTTGGGATAATCGGTCATGAGAACCCACTTGAACTAAGACATCGAATTGGGCTGTCGATAGATTCCACTTTTTCAAATGCTGATTGGATTCTCGTATACTCTGGTTATATATTCGAGCTATTCGGAACCATAACATTAAACCTATTCGTTCCTCTTTTTTAGATGAGGAGTGATTTGTTATGTTTTCTTTCATGAATGTCACCTCATTCATCTTTTATTTCAATCAGTCTAGGGATAAACTGATGTAAAGTCAAGTTTAAATACGTCCAACTTGGATACGGAGAAACCAGTATTATAGGTGAAATATCTAGAAATAGATAGTTCACATTTAAAATAAGAATGATTGCTCGATGGCAATGGGATCAGGTATAAGGTCACTTCTTTCGTTTGTAATATTGAGGTATTATAGTGATTAATTTCAAAAGGGAGGAAATGATGTAACCAAAACCATTGGACTTATTTGTGGTAGCTTACGGAAAGATTCTTATAATCGAATTATTGCTCAATCATTGATGGATATGGATGATTCCATCCAATTTCGTTGGATCGAGATTAATGAGCTTCCCTTGTTTAACGAAGACTTGGAAAAAGGTGGTGCTCCAGAAACAGTGACATCATTTAAATCTTCTATTCAGGGTGTTGACGGTATTATGATCGTGAGCCCAGAGTATAATTCTGGAATTCCAGGCGTATTAAAAAATGCATTAGACTGGGCATCGAGACCTCGAGAATCCTCTGTTATGAGCAGAAAACCGGTTGGATTAATTGGAGCAACTCCAGGGGAGTAGGGACTGTCTATGCTTAAATGCAAATTAGAGAAATACTAGAAACAATGCATGTTCCTGTTCTTCCATTTCAGAAGGTTCTCATTTCACAAGTACATGAAAAGATTGATGCTGTACTTACTGATGAAAGAACAAAACGCTACCTTCAGAGTTATTTACACCAATTTGTAAATTGGATCGATCACAGTCTTGTTCCAGATTAATAGAAGGAGGTCAGTATTTTTAAGAATATGTACATTTTTCTAACTTTTATGAATAATATTGACAATTAATCGGTTTATAATTAAACTGATAAAGCAATCAGTTAAGTGCTAAATTGATTGTACCTAATGAAGAAGTTTAAGATGGATTTTCCAATACATAAACTTTCTTCGATTACTTTAATAAAGGGGGACTTTAGAATGTCTGATTTATATTCTCGTATTTCCAAAGATGATGCTGTCGTGCTTTTAGTGGATCATCAAACAGGCCTTATTTCCGGCTTAGTGCGTGATTATGGTGTGGATGAATTCAAGAACAACGTTATGGCTCTTGCTAACACAGCTAAGTTTTTTGATTTACCTGTGATTTTAACAACAAGCTTTGAAAACGGACCTAACGGGCCATTGATGCAAGAATTGGTTGAGCTTTTCCCTCACGCGCCAAAAATAGCACGACCTGGACAAATTAATGCATGGGATAATGAAGAGTTTGTTAAAGCAATCGAAGAAACTGGAAGAAAACAACTTATCATCGCAGGTGTAGTTACGGATGTTTGCGTTGCTTTCCCTGCACTTTCGGCTATTAAGGCAGGGTATGAGGTATTCGCTGTTACGGATGCTTCTGGAACAGTCAGCAAACAAGTGGCAGATGCGTCTTTAACTCGTATGGCTCATGGCGGTGTGCAGCTTATGAACTGGTTTAGCGTAGCATGCGAATTACAACGCGATTGGCGTAACGATGTAGAGGGCTTTGGCAATTTACTTTCTAGTCAACTTCCTGGTTATCAAAATGTAATTGGAAGCTATAAGGGAGCTCAGCGAGATCTTAGTAAACAAAATGCATAAATTGAGCGCTGATGTAATCAGCGCTCCTTTTTAAATAAGAAGTATAGCAAGGCTTAATTTTACGATTACAACTGAAACTAATAATTGCCTTTAAGTTTTAAAAAAGGAGTGTTTTATTATGAGTAATTTAGAATTGTTAACTCCGGAGAACAGTACATTAATTTTGATCGATTTTCAGCCTCAAATGACTTTTGGAGTTGCAAGCATTGACAGGCAAACATTAATGAATAACGTTATGCTGCTTGCTAAATCAGCAAAAGCTTTTAACGTACCTACTATTCTTACTACAGTTGAAACACAAAGCTTTTCTGGTTATTTCTGGCCGCAAATTCTTGACATATTCCCAAACCATGAAATTATAGAACGTAGTTCAATGAACTCTTGGGAAGATTCAAAATTTGTTGAGGCAGTTAAAGCAACAGGTAGAAAGAAATTGATATTTGCAGCACTTTGGACTGAAGTTTGCCTTGCATTCCCTGTGCTTGAAGCAATTAAAGCTGGCTTTGAAGTTTATGCAGTTGATGATGCTTCAGGTGGTACTAGTTTGACAGCACATAACGCTGCTATGCGTCGTGTAGAACAAGCTGGAGCAATTCCAGTGACAGCAATTCAAGTTTTACTTGAATACCAACGTGACTGGGCACGCAAAGACACTTATGATGCTGTTATGGAAATTGTAAAAGAACACACTGGCGCTTATGGTCAAGGCGTGGAATACGCATATACTATGGTACATGGCGCGCCTCCAAGCAGGAAAATATGAATCAAGAAAGAGTAACTGTGGGAGTAACTCATACAGGGAACACTATGGATGCTGGTGGTCCAGTAACAACGATTGTTACATGGGAAATTCAAGAAGGCAGAGAAAAACAGTTTGAAACGTGGAGACATGAAATCGAAGCTGCCGCTACTAAATTTCCAGGGCATTTAGGCGTAAATCTAATAGTCCCCAATAACGGATCCAGAGAGTATACTGTTGTTTTTCGCTTCGATACGTATGAGCCATCTGCGTGCTTGGCAAGAATCAGATATTCGTCGAGATTTGTTAAAAAAGGCAGAACCATTTCAAGCCACTAATCCAACTTACAAAACTGAAAGCAGTTTGGCTTATTGGTTTATTACTCCGAAAACGCCAGTTCCACCGCCAAAATGGAAAATGTCTATTGGTACCGTTCTTGGTGTATGGCCTCTTAGCATGTTGGTTCCTATAGTGATAGGGCCTATAATAAAAAATATGAATCCTATTATGTCAGCTTTTTTTGTTTCTGTATGTATAGTGTCCTTGCTATCATGGGTAGTAATGCCGATTCTCGGTAAAATATTTCATCCATGGTTACGGAATACTAGGAAGTAGACGAGGTGTGAACATGAATTTACCGGATATGATTTTATATAACGGAAAAATCACTACTCTTAACCCATCTCAACCTGAGGTATCGGCTATCGCCATAACTGATGGTTTAATCACTGCAGTAGGTGGAGATGAGCTTCTTGATAGTGCCACAGAAAAAACCAAAAAAATAGACCTTAAAAGAAAGAGAGCTATTCCGGGCTTGAATGATTCTCATATACACGTTATTCGTGGCGGTCTTCATTATAATATGGAATTGCGCTGGGAAGGTGTGCCATCACTTGCTATTGCGCTGGAAATGCTTAGAGAGCAGGCAAGGCGTACACCTGCTCCTCAGTGGGTAAGAGTAGTTGGAGGCTGGTCTGCATTTCAATTTAAAGAAAGACGGATGCCAACTTTGGAAGAGATTAATGCTGTTTCTGAAGACACGCCTGTCTTTGTGCTGCATCTTTACGATAGAGCACTTGTAAATCGTGCAGGGCTGCGTGCACTGGGATACACAAAAGATACCCCAGACCCCCCGGGCTGTTTAATTGAGCGGGATAAACGAGGTAATCCAACGGGTCTTTTAATTGCCAACCCTAACGCTTCTATTCTTTATTCAAGTTTGGGTAGAGCTCCAGTACTTAATTTTGACGACCAGATTAACTCAACTCGCCATTTTATGCGCGAATTAAATAGATTAGGTATCACAAGTGCCATTGACGCAGGTGGCGGGTTCCAAAATTATCCTGATGATTACAAAGTTGTTGAACATTTAGCCGAGAAGGATCAATTAACTTTGCGTATTGCTTATAATCTATTTACACAAAATCCAAATCATGAATATGAAGACTTTGCTTCATGGGCAAAAATTGTGTCTCCTGGTCAAGGAAATGATAAGTATAAAATGAATGGTGCCGGAGAAATGTTAGTATTCTCGGCAGCCGATTTTGAAAAATTTCAAATGCCGCGGCCCGACCTAGCTACGGTGATGGAAGCTGACTTAAAGAAAGTAATTTCTCTATTGGTGGAAAACCGTTGGCCATTCCGTTTACATGCAACTTATGACGAGTCAATAACACGTTTCTTAAATGTTTTTGAGGAAGTCAACAGAGAAATTCCTTTTAATGGTCTACGCTGGTGGTTTGACCATGCAGAAACAATCTCAGATCGTAGTATGGAACGTGTTAAGGCTTTAAATGGCGGTATTGCCATCCAAGACCGCATGGCTTTCCAAGGTGAATACTTTGTTGATTTATACGGAAAGGAAGCTGCAAAGCGTACTCCTCCGATTTATCGTATGCTAGACCTTGGTATACCTGTTGGCGCCGGTAGTGATGCAACGAGGGTTTCCAGCTATAACCCTTGGGTTGCTCTTTACTGGATGGTTGCAGGAAAAACCATTGGTGGACTTTCGATATATGAAAAGAATAAGCTTGACAGAAACGCAGCTCTGGAATTATATTCCAAAGGGAGTGCGTGGTTCTCTGGTGATGAAGATAAAAAGGGAACCCTTGCAGTAGGTCAGTTTGCTGATATTGCTGTATTGTCTGCTGACTACTTTACTGTGCCAGAAGAAGAAATCAAAGACCTTGAATCATTACTCACCATTATGGGTGGGCAAGTTGTTTATGGAAATGATGAATTTAAAAATTTATCACCTGAATTGCCGCCAGCATCACCTGATTGGGCACCGACGGGGGTTTATGGTTATGGTGGTGCTAACCTAACCCACAATATACTTTCTCACGATGCCCATGATCACAAACATAGTTGCAGTAACCCTCTCCATCAACACACTCATACCGTAATAGGAAAAGATGGAACTAAATGGGGTATTGGTTGTACTTGCTTTGCTTTCTAATAAGGGTTTGGGGCCGATGACGGACCCAAACATAAAAAATGAAAAAAGCCTAACTTTCTCTTTAAAGTGAAGGCGATTATTATTGAATTAATAACGTAACTAGATCAAACAGAGGTAGGAGCCGACTGGTTAACAGTCGGCTCACCTATATTTTACTAAACTGCCTGTAATTAAGTATGTTGGTATACTCTCTCTTAGAGAAACCCATAGCATCATGTGATATATAAGGTAATTCCTTTATTTAAGCAGGAAGTTGGGGAATGATTGGATTAAAATTTCTTTAACTGTTAAATAGTTTTAGTCCTGCAGCTTCCTCCCTATTTGAAATAACCTTCTATCCATATAAAAATTATAGGAAGGATTATTGAGGCTGGAAGGAAAGAAAGTTAATAGGCTACGAGGTTCACCTCGATTATTGGAGAAAAGGCTATATATTGGAGGTATAGGAATGGCAAAAATTACTGTAGGAACAGAAAATCACACACCTATTGAACTTTCTTATGAGGATCACGGTATGGGGAATCCAGTTGTATTAATTCACGGTTGGCCATTAAGTGGTCGATCTTGGGAATACCAAGTCCCGGCTCTCGTTGAGGGTGGATACAGAGTCATAACTTATGACCGCCGAGGGTTCGGAAACTCTTCTCAGCCATGGAACGGTTACGATTATGATACATTAGCTACTGATTTACATCTGTTACTAGAACACTTGGATCTCCAAAATGTGACACTGGTCGGATTTTCAATGGGGGGCGGAGAAGTAGCACGCTATATTGGAACCTACGGAACCAATAGAGTAGAAAAGGCTGTATTTGCAGGAGCTGTACCACCATTTCTTTATAAGTCTGAAGATCATCCTGAGGGAGTATTAGATGATGCAGCAATTCAAGGATTTGAAAACGGGGTAAAAGATGATCGATTAGCTTTTCTTGATGAGTTTACAAAGATATTTTTTGCAGCTGGAGATCGAACGGATTTAGTTAGTGAACCATTCCGACTTTACAATAAGGATATTGCAGCAGGTGCATCTCCTAAAGGGACTTTAGATTGTATTGGTGCTTTCAGTAAAACAGATTTTAGGGGAGATTTAGCCAAAATTAATATCCCTACTCTTGTGATTCATGGTGATTCGGATGCAACTGTTCCATTTGAATATAGTGGGAAGCGAACCTATGAAGCAATTCCTAATGCCAAAGTAGCTTTAATAAAAGGGGGGCCACATGGGTTGAATGCAACACATCCCAAGGAATTTAATGAAGCATTGTTATCCTTTTTAAAGGACTAATTATAAATGAATACTTTTAATGGATAGAAAAGGGGATTGTATAATACCAGGTTCTTCTTTCATTCTATGAAGAGGGAAAGTAAAGGAGGTACTATAAGTACCTCCTTTACTTTTTTATTTGTCTCAAAAACCATGAATTTCTGTACAATAACTTGTTTTTACACATAAGAGGAATTCTAAATATAATTGAAATCCAATTCATTACATCCCAAATAAATAAAGGAGAATACGGTATTCTGCATAGCAGAACCAAAAGAAAAACCCTAGAAACAAAGTTTCTAGGGTTTAAGTCAATGCTCTTTAAAGAAGCATTACGATTAACGAGAGTAGAACTCAACGATAAGCGCTTCGTTAATTTCTGGAGCAAGTTCAGAACGCTCAGGAAGGCGAGTTAATGAACCTTCAAGTTTTTCAGCGTCGAATGTAAGGTATTCAGGAACGAAGTTGTTTACTTCTACAGATTCTTTCACGATAGAAAGATTTCTTGATTTTTCGCGAACACCGATTGTTTGACCAGGTTTTACTTGGTAAGACGGGATATCTACGCGGCTTCCGTCAACAAGAATGTGACCGTGGTTAACCAATTGGCGAGCTTGACGGCGAGTACGTGCTAAACCTAGCTTGTACACAAGGTTGTCAAGACGAGCGTCCAAAAGAATCATGAAGTTTTCACCGTGTTTACCTGTAAGTTTAGCAGCTTTGTCAAACAATGTGCGGAATTGGCGTTCGTTTACACCGTACATGTGACGAAGTTTTTGCTTTTCTTGCAGTTGCAAACCGTATTCTGATAATTTTTTACGTTGTCCTGGACCGTGTGGACCTGGAGCGTAAGGGCGTTTTTCTAATTCTTTTCCTGTTCCGCTTAGAGAGATTCCTAAACGACGGGACAGTTTCCAAGATGGACCTGTATAGCGAGCCATAATGTGACTCCTCCTTTGGTTTTATTTTGTGGAAAATAAAAACCGTCTGCTCTATTCGACTATGTCATTATGTTTTCATGTATCCTCGCTCCAGCAGCAGAGAGTTACACGATACACCTTAAAGCTTAAGGAACAAAATGAAACACAGAAGCTGAACAAAAAGGCTGCAATATTTCACACAAAGAGCATTATATAAGTTTTTCGCTTTGAAGTCAACCATTTCTCCATCATCGTCTGCAAAGCTATTCAGCAAACGGTTATGCTATAATAAACAAAAATTAGAAGTTTACTTTTTAGGTGATAAAAATTGATAAACCAAACAAAACATATATTGCCGATCTTTCATCAGCGCATGCTGCATTTTTTATTAACGACGCCAAAATCCGTGACTTTTGCCGACTCGCTGCTTTGGCTGACCTCAGCTCTTGAATCCTGCTTTTCATCTCTATTATTAACCCTTTCACCGGCAGAATCTGCTCAAACGAAATACAAGACCGAGGAAGAAGCTTGTTTTGCTGCAACGAAAATCAGCGGCTCTTTTTATGTAATCTCAGATCATTCAACAGGCAGCAGCCTAAACTTAACCTGTAAACAGGGAGAAGAGATTCCTGCCGAACTGCCTGACTTGATTTCCTTGTTTTTGAATCAGTCCATGAAGCAGGAAAAGCTGTATGAAGCGGCGGTGCATCAGAAAAAAATATACAAGCTGACAGAGCTGTTTCACTCGCTCTTAGATCAAAAGAAAGTGCTGAAGAAGCTGCTGGAAAGCTTAAACGACGCTTATCCGTCCTTTCATTTTTCTTTGTTTATTTCTCAGGATCGGGATACATGCCGGGATTTGCCCGCAAAAGAGCTGCTGATGGAAGGAGAAGGTGCCGATTCCTTTGCGCTTCATGTGTATTTATCCGGGGAGATACTGAGAAAAAACGAATCAGCCGTTTATGTACCGATAAAGGGTCAGCAGGGAACATACGGGGTGCTGATGGCTGAGGCAAAGTCAGGGGTTCCGCTTTCCGCAGGCGATTTGGATGAAATGTCACTGATCGCAAATGCGGCGGGAAGAGCATTTGAAAATGCCCAGCTCTATGAGCAGTCCAAAACAAGCATTGCCAATCTGGAATTGATTAATGAAACATCCCGCCAGCTCAATCAGCGGCTGAGACTGACAGACACAATGAAAGATCTGACGGCAAGAATTGTAGAGTCGTTTCATGCTGAAGAAGTCGGCTTTTTTCATATTGATCACTTTGAAAAACAGACACTGCTGCCGGGAGGCACCCCTTTTTTTGAAAAAGGTTCTTCTGACGTGTATATCCGTTCGGTGAAAGAAAAGCTTTTCGATGGAGAAAAAGGGGTGTTCATCGGAAACGGGCGTTCTTTATTCGGAGAGAAGAGTTATGGCTCCCTTATGGCCGTGCCGATGATGGAGAATGACCGGATATTAGGCTTTGCCATCGTGCTGAAAAAAGACCTGTATGCCTTCACCTTTGAAGTATACAAGTTGTTTGAGGCACTGATCCATCACTCTACACTGGCTGTTACCAATTCTATGCTTCGTGATCGTCTGGAACATCTCGTCAAGACTGATCAGCTGACAGAATTATATTCAAGAACCTATTTAGATGAAAAAATTCAATACAGCATGAAAACCCATCAAAGAGGCGTGTTCATTCTGATTGACATTGATAATTTTAAAAATGTCAATGACACATACGGACATCAGACGGGGGACGAGATCTTAATTCAGGTGGCGGCTGTCATCAAAAGCAACATACGTAAACATGATATCGGGGCCCGCTGGGGAGGCGAGGAGCTGGCGATTTACCTGCCGATGCTGAATGTGGCAGCGGGAAAACGAATCGCCCAGAGGCTCGTTCGCGCAGTCAGAGAAAGCACAAAGCCCGAAGTGACGATTTCGTGCGGAATTTCCTGCTGGACGGCGGAAGCGAGAAAATCGTTAAAAGAATTGGTACAGCAAGCCGATGAAGCGCTCTACACCGCCAAAAGAAGCGGGAAAAACCGTTTAATCATCCACGGAACAAGTTCTCAATAGAAAAGGAGCCGGTACACAGACCGGCTCCTTGTTTTCTATGCTAATGCTTTTTCAAGCTTTTCAACAAATAACGTAAGGAACGTTTCATCAACTTCGTCAAATCTGTTTTTGACGGGACTGTCAATGTCCAAAACGCCGATCACCTTCCCGTTTACATGAATCGGCAGCACGATTTCAGACTGGGACGCCGCATCGCAGGCGATATGCCCGGGAAAAGCGTGAACGTCACTCACCCGCTTGACAGTTCCGTTTGAATAGGCTGTGCCGCACACCCCTTTTCCGAAAGGAATCCGGACACAGGCAGGAAGCCCTTGGAACGGCCCGAGCACGAGCTCTCCTTCTTTGGCGAAATAAAATCCCGCCCAGTTGACCTCGTCTAATGAATGGTAAAGAAGTGCGGATGCATTTGCATAATTCGCAATGGCATCGGTTTCGTCTTCTGTTATCGCTTCAAGCTGTTTTAGCAGAAGCTGGTAGTCTTTTTCTTTATCTCCAGATTGTTTTTCGACATGAAACATGGAAAAACCTCACTTTTTCTATAATATAAAACAAAGTTCTTACCGTGATGCCGGCATTTGTCGATAAGTTCTTACAGGAACGGCGGCCTTCTGCTTGAATTGTTATAACTAAGAAGGGGTGAGCCGTATGAAATTAAGCACCAAAGACAAAATTATTGAAGCTGCCGTCATGCTGTTTAACCAGAAAGGATTTACCGGTACGTCTGTCCGTGAAATCGCAAAGTCAGCTGATGTTAATGTTGCGCACATCTCCTACTATTTTAAAGGCAAGGGCGGTCTGATGGAACATTTAGTTTCCGAGTTTTACGAAGGCTACAGCAAGACGCTTGAAAATGCCTGCAGCCGCACCGAATTCCAAAGCACACAGGAAAGCATCCTGCAATTGGTTTTCGATATTTTATCCTATCAGCACGATAACCGTCAATTAACTCGGTTTGTTTATCGGGAGGTGACGATTGATTCCACGCTGATTCGTGAAATCATGTCCACTTATTTGATGAAAGAAAAGTATATCTTACAGCTGATCATTGAAGAAGGGACGAAAAACAAGGAATATTTGAATCTGCCTGTGCCGCATTTTATCCTTCAATTAAAATCTCTCTTGATGATGCCTTATCTCCAGCCGCAATATATTACTGAAGTGCTTTACATGCAGCCGCACGAGCCGTATTTTTATAAAATGTATTTTGAAGAAGTAAAAGTATGGATCAAGAGCGTCTTCAGCACCGGAGATGTGGCGCTTACGAATTAGCGGGCGGCGCTCCGGTAAGACTCATATGAATATCCGATATCCTGCGCTTGATGGGCATCAGACCCGTAGACGAGCGGGATTTTTTTTTGTTTCGCAGCCGCGATCATCCACTCCTCCAGATAAATCTCACCGGCGTACGCCTTTCTGAGACCTGCCGTATTAAAATCGAGTTCCATCCCGTTTGCCTTAATGGCGTCCAGGCACCGTGACACAAGCTTCCGCACGGTTGCCGACATCTCATACGGAAACAGCTTGGCGAATTTTTTGACAAGGGTGAGATGACCGATTCGTCTTGGCTTAAAGGGGCCGATTGATGCTACAATAGAAGAATAGATTTCGTTATAGTACTGCTCATATACATTCTCAACGCTCCCATATACCGCGATCAGCTCTTTAAATGTATGCTCATCGTAATCAAGGCAGAGAAAGGACGAGCCGGCGGGCAAAAAATGGACGGATAATATGCTGTCATCAAGAGAGGGCCCGTATGTATCCAGAAATGATTTGATTTCATGCTCATAGCCGGATATATAATCGACTTCAAGCCCTGTCAGTATGTCAATTTGGCCGCTGTATTTCTTTTTGAGTCCTGGCAGCTCGTTTAAGTAGCGTTCTAATGAAGCGTGCGTCATCGCGCTGTCTTGGAGCGGCGTAGGGTCAGTGAATGAGGGGGGCAAAGGGGCATGCTCGGTAAAAGTGATGGATTGAAACCCCTTTTTTATCGCTTCTTCGATGTAGAGAGTAAACGCGTCTTTTGATCCGTGAGGGCAAAATGGCGTATGAATATGTCCGTCTCTTTTTAACATTGCTGCTCACCCCGTTAAAAAATAGTCAAATCCTGCCGATTTTATGCAAAAAGTTTTTGATTTCTGGTCAAAAAATGTTGGTTACATGGTATCATAATAACAATGAAAACGACAGTTTTTCTCAATACATATACTGAAATCTTTCTGAATAATAAAACACCCTGACAGATTAAGGATATACAACAAGGGGGCTCATTATGGAGTTAGTCATTGGATTATTAATCATATTGCTCGTGCTGTTTGCAGCGGGCTACTTTTTCAGGAAAAAAATATACACTGAAATTGACCGTTTGGAATCATGGAAAATTGAAATTTTAAACCGTTCGATTGTGGAAGAAATGTCCAAAATCAAACATTTGAAAATGACGGGGCAGACAGAAGAGTTCTTTGAAAAATGGCGCGAAGAATGGGATGAAATCGTCACAGCCCATATGCCCAAAGTCGAAGAGCTCCTTTATGATGCCGAGGAATTAGCTGATAAATACCGCTTCAAAAGAGCGAATCAGGTTCTCGTTCATATTGATGACTTGCTGACGGCGGCAGAGTCAAATATCGAGGCGATTTTGCGGGAAATCAGCGATCTTGTCACAAGCGAAGAAAAAAGCCGCCACGAGATCGAAGAGGTCAGGGATCGCTATTCCAAATCCCGCAAAAACTTGCTTGCATACAGCCATCTATACGGGGAGCTTTATGACAGTCTTGAACAGGATCTTGATGAGATCTGGAGCGGCATCAAACAGTTTGAAGAAGAGACCGAAGGCGGGAACTATATCGCCGCCAGAAAAGTGCTTCTTGAACAGGATCGCAGCCTTGATCAGCTTCAATCATACATAGATGATGTTCCTAAGCTGTTAGCTGACTGTAAGCAGACCATTCCGAACCAAATCACAAAGCTTAGAGACGGCTATCACGAAATGACGGAAAAGGGCTATAAGCTTGAGCACATTCAAATCGAAAAAGAATTAGAAAATCTGTCGAACCAGTTAAAACGGGCGGAGGGCTCTTTATTGAAGGAATTGGATATCGACGATGCATCTGCGGTGCTTCAGCTGATTGATGATGCGATTCAATCCCTGTATGAGCAGCTTGAGGGCGAAGTGGAAGCCGGCCAGTCTGTATTAAGCAAAATGCCGGAACTGGTTATTGCATACGATAAGCTCGAAGAAGAAAAAGAGCGGACAAAGGCAGAAACGGAGCTTGTCAAGGAAAGCTACAGGCTGACAGCAGGTGAGATTGGGAAACAGCAAGCCTTTGAGAAACGAATTGAAGACATCGGCAAGCTGCTTGATCAGGTGAAAGACAAGCTTGACGGAGAGCAGGTAGCGTATTCCCTTTTGATAGAAGAGGTTGCTCACATTGAGAAGCAAATCGATGAGGTCAAAAAAGAGCATGATGAATACCGTGAGAAACTGCAGGCATTAAGAAAAGAAGAATTGCAGGCGAGAGAGACGCTTGACGGTTTGAAAAAAACCATTTCTGAAACATCGAGATTGCTTAAAACAAGCAACATACCCGGAATACCGGAACATATAAAAGAGATGCTGGAAAAAGCGCACCACCATATTCAAGAAACTGGGAACCAATTAAATGAGATTCCGCTGAATATGGAAGAAGCCAGCAGGCATCTGAAGCAGGCGGAAGAAATCGTCAGCCAAGTCAGCCTTGAATCAGAAGGGCTGGTAGAACAGGTGAATCTGATTGAAAAAATCATCCAGTTCGGCAATCGCTTCAGAAGCCAGAACCATATATTATCTGAGCAGTTAAAAGAGGCAGAAAGACGGTTCTATGCTTACGATTATAAAGAAGCATACGAAATTGCGGCGGCCGCTGTTGAAAAAACCGTTCCGGGCGCAGTGAAGAAGATAGAATCGGAGCAATCTGCGTTACATGTTCATCAATAAAAAAGAACCCGCTTCTTGGTAAAGCGGGTTCTTTTTATGCATCATTCCATATAAAAACGCATGCAGCTCAGATTCTCTTCTGAAATGCATGCGTTTTTTTACTATTTTTTTCATTTAACTAGCTGTTTAGCGGGACTGATAAAGAAAGTGAGAATATATCCAATCAGCGCTCCTGCGACAGCTGGAAGAACCCAGCCTATGCCCAGACTGTAAAGCGGAAGATGAGCGTTTAAAAATTTGTCTAATGATCCGAGGGGAATGCTGGCTGCCTTCAAACCGTCTATAAGGCTGAACATCCCAGTGGTAATCAAACACGCAATGTAAACCTCTCTTCTTTCTTTGAAAAGCTTGTCTATAAAGGAAAGCAAGATAATAACGATTGCAAGCGGGTAAATAGCTGATAAAATGGGAACAGAAAATGCTATAATCTGAGCGAGCCCAAAATTTGAAATGATCAAGCTGAATAAAGTGACAATGGTCACAACCATTTTGTAAGACAATTTAGGAATCAATTTTGAAAAGTAGTCACCGCAGGAGGTGACAAGGCCGATGCTTGTTGTCAAACAAGCAACTGTAATGGCTGCACCCAATACTATATTTCCTAAAGAACCGAACAAATAGCTGGATGAAGCTGATAAGATTTTGGCACCTTCTCCAAGCGGGCCGACGGCATCTGTACTCGTAGCTCCTAAGTAAGCCAGCGCGACGTAAATAAACGTCAGTCCCAGAGCCGCAATAATGCCGGCTTTGATACAAGCGGCAGCAAGAGCTTTCGAATTTGTAACACCTTTGCTTTTAACCGCATTGACGACTACGACGCCAAAAACAATTGAAGCGAGCGCATCCATTGTTTTGTAGCCTTCTAAAAATCCTTTAAAAAGCGGTGTTGCCGTATAAGCTTGTTGTGCTGCGCCAAAATGGCCCATTGGTGTAATAATCGCTTTAATTACAATGACAGAAATAATGGTAAATTTGATTGGAGTGAGAATTTTTCCAACTCTATCCACAACTTTTGATGGGTTTATAGCCAAATAATAAGTAATGCCAAAAAATAAGAGCGTGAAAACAAATAAAGATAATCTCTCAGGTACTCCGGTTAAAAAAGGAACCGCGCCGATTTCATATGAGACCGTTCCTGTTCGCGGTATAGCGAATAAAGGCCCGATTGACAGGTAAAGAACCACAGTGAATACTGTGCCGAAAACCGGATGCGCTTTATCGGCAAGTCCTTTTGCGTCTTTTCCCGTTAATGCGATCGCGATGATTCCGAGAAGCGGGAGGCCCACACCTGTTAGCAAAAATCCGCCGATCGCTTTCCATACATTGTGTCCGGCGGCCTGACCTAATTCAGGCGGATAAATCATATTTCCTGCGCCAAAGAATAATGCAAAAAGCATAAAACCGATAATAACGGTTTCTTTGACAGGTAATGTTTGTTTCATGAAAAAAATCCTCCTAGTTACTATGTTAAAATATTCTGTCAATTAATTGTCAGATAATATGACGAAATGAACAAATCTTATTATATGGCAATGAGAACAGAAGTCAATACTAGCTTTTTGTAATTTTCTATTAAGTTTTTATTGTGATAACATAAATACCGTCCAATGTACCGCTTTCATAAAGGAGTAAAAAAAGATGATATATTTAGATAATAGTTCTACGACAAAACCTTATGATGAAGTTTTGGACGTATATGAAAAGACAAGCCGGCGCTACTTTGGCAACCCGTCATCTTTGCACCGGTATGGAGCAGAAACAGAACAGCTGCTGTACGCAGCAAAAAATCAAATAAAAAAAGCTTTGGGTCTAAAGAATTATGATATTGTATTTACATCAGGCGCAACGGAAGCGAACAATTTGGCTTTAAAAGGCGCTGCTTTGTCCAAAATAAAAACAGGTAAGCACATCATTACGACATCAATTGAGCATCCGTCAGTTGCTGAATCTCTGGACCAGCTGGAGGAGTTATTTGGTTTTGAAGTGACATATCTTTCAGTAAACGCAGACGGGGCTGTGTCAGTCGATGAGCTCAAAAGCGCCATCCGGCCGGATACCATTCTTGTCAGCATGATGCATGTGAACAATGAAATCGGGTCCATCCAGCCGGTTGAACAGGCCGGATTAGTATTGCAAGCCTATCCGCAAATATTGTTTCATGTTGATTATGTGCAGGGCGTTCATAAAGTGCCTTTAATGATAGAAAAAGCAGGAATTGATCTTTGCACCATCTCTGGCCATAAATTTCACGGTCTTAAAGGAACGGGCGCGCTTCTTGTAAAGGAAGGCACACGCCTTGTTCCGCTGTTGACAGGCGGTTCGCAGCAAAGCGGCTTGCGTGCTGGGACCGAGCATACAGCGGGAGCTGTGTCACTTGCTAAAGCCGTGAATTTGGCGGCTCAAGACTTTTCACATCGCCTCGGCGCCATGTCGGCCGCAAAGGAATTGTTTTTCAAGAGGCTGAGTGAGACAGAGGGAGTTGTGATGAATACCCCTACTTTAAACAGCGCGCCGCACATTGTCAATTTTTCAGTGCCCGGCATCAAAGCCGAGGTGCTGTTGCACATGCTTGAAGAACAGGATATTTTTGTGTCAACGACAGCAGCCTGCTCCGCACGGGAACATAAGCCGAGCAAGGTGCTTTTGGAGATGGGAAAAGGAGAAGAGATCGCTGGCAGCAGTATCAGAATAAGCCTGAATTACAGCCAGACAAGCGATGTTGTAGAACCATTTATGAAGGCGCTTGTTCCGGGAATCAAAAAACTAAAGAAAATGACGAGGTAAAACATGAATTACGATCACATATTAATACGTTTTGGCGAAATATCAACAAAAGGAAAAAACAGACGCAGCTTTATTGAACGATTGAAGCAAAACATTAAACTTGTTTTGAATGACTATAAAAAATTGAAATACTTCTCGAATCGCGACCGGATGACGATTACCTTAAACGGTGAACAGCCGGATGCCATTCGAACACAATTAAAGCAGGTTTTCGGCATTCAAAGCTTCAGCCTTGCCATTAAGTGCGAAAGCCGCCTGGAAGATATTAAAACCACGGCGCTGGCGGCCATTCGAGCTGAATATCAAGCGGGCGACACCTTTAAAGTGGCGACCAAGAGAGCGTACAAGCAATTTGAGTTAGATACGAATGAAATGAATGCCGAAATCGGCGCTCATATTTTACGGAACACCGAGGGCTTAACAGTCGACGTGCGCAATCCGGATATCCCTCTCAGAGTGGAAATCAGGGAAGAAGCAACCTATTTGACGATCCGTGATGAAAAAGGGGCGGGCGGCCTTCCTGTCGGTTCGGCCGGCAAAGCGATGCTGATGCTTTCCGGCGGATTCGACAGCCCAGTCGCCGGATTTTACGCCATGAAAAGAGGTCTGTCGGTAGAAGCCGTTCACTTCTTCAGCCCTCCTTACACGAGCGAGCGCGCAAAGCAAAAAGTCATTGATCTTGCGGGGGGCTTATCAAAGTTTGGCGGAAAGATGACGCTTCATATTGTGCCGTTTACGAAGACACAAGAGCTGATTCAAAAACAAATTCCGGAAAACTATACGATGACCGCAACCCGGCGTCTGATGCTTCAAATCGCAGACAGAATCAGAGAACAAAGAAAAGGCTTGGCGCTGATTACAGGGGAAAGCCTCGGACAGGTTGCGAGTCAGACGCTTGAAAGCATGTATGCCATTAATGCGGTGACATCTACACCGATTTTACGGCCATTAATCGGAATGGATAAAACCGAAATTATTGAAAAATCGCGTGAGATCGGCACATACGACACCAGCATTCAGCCGTTTGAGGACTGCTGTACGATCTTTACCCCGCCAAGCCCGAAAACCCGGCCGAAAAAAGAAAAAATTGAACACTTTGAGAGCTTTGTTGATTTTGAGCCGCTCATTCAAGAAGCAGTGGAACAAATTGAAACAATTGAATTATACGGCGAGCAAGAAACAAATGATAAATTTGCTGAGCTTTTTTAAGCAGAAGCAGAGGGAAACTGTATACAATTACCAAACTTTTTCTGAATGAAGCCATGTGTTTTAACACATTCTATACTCACAAGGAGGTGAGACACATGGCACAAAACAGTCAAAACGGTAACAGCAGTAACCAACTACTAGTACCAGGCGCTGCTCAAGCTATCGACCAAATGAAATTTGAAATCGCTTCTGAATTTGGCGTAAACCTTGGTGCAGAAACAACTTCTCGCGCTAACGGTTCTGTTGGAGGAGAGATCACAAAACGTCTTGTTTCTTTCGCTCAACAAAACATGAGTGGTCAACAGTTTTAATCACAATTACACATAATGGCTTAAGGAGCGGGGGCGACCCCGCTCTTTTTTAATGTTAAAAATGAATCTCCAAAGAACGATGAGCCTCTTGGCACTTGTTTTTTCGTGCATATCCTTTCTGAAAGGCGCTTCATTTATGTATAATGGGGAGAGAAAGCGAGGAGTTGTCCGTGTTAAAACGAGAAGATTTAATTGCCCCAATGAACTATAACTTAGTAAATGAAATTGAAAAGTTCAGCCGTTCTGGACAAAAAACCGCCCTGTTATGGGAGGACGAATCAGGAAAGAAAGCTTCTTGGTCATATGAAAAGCTAATGGAAGAAACCGATAAAATCGGTGCCGCGCTGACAGGTTTAGGATTCGAAAAAGGCGATAAGCTGATTGTCATGGTTCCGAGAGTGCTAGAAGCTTATGCCGTTTATTTGGCCATCCTGAAAGCGGGAATGGTCGTTATTCCTTGCTCGGAAATGCTTCGGGCGAAAGACCTTGAATATCGGATTGCGCACGCAGAAGTAAAGGGCGCCATTGTTTATCCGCAATTTATCAGCGCATTTAAAGATGTCAAGTCGACTGACAAATTAATCACGCTGTCAATAGGCGAAAATGAGGCTGGATGGAAAGACCTGTTAAGCATTCAGGCTGATGGAAGCAGTTTTAAAACAGCAGATACAACTAGAGAGGATATGGCGTTCTTATCCTATACATCCGGGACGACCGGTCAGCCGAAGGGCGTTGTACATACACATGGCTGGGCATTTGCCCATTTAAAAACATCCGCCGGCGAATGGCTCGGCATTTCCGAAAACGACAACGTATGGGCGACAGCCGCGCCAGGCTGGCAAAAATGGGTATGGAGCCCTCTGCTTGCGGTGCTGGGAAGCGGAGCGACCGGATTTGTGTACCACGGAAGATTTGGCGCCGAGAAATATTTGGAGCTATTAAGCCGTTATCAAATTAATGTATTCTGCTGCACGCCGACAGAGTACAGGCTGATGGCAAAAGTGGAAGGCTTGGAAACCTATGACCTTTCTGCCCTGCACAGCGCAGTATCGGCGGGAGAGCCGTTAAACCGGGAAGTCATTGATGTTTTCCAAAAATACTTCGGAGTGAAAGTCAGAGACGGATATGGCCAAACGGAAAGCACGCTTTTAGTCGGTGTGCTGAAAGATATGGATATAAAGCCGGGAAGCATGGGAAAACCGACACCCGGAAATCAGGTTGAAATCATTAATGAAGACGGCGAAATCTGCAAAACGGGTGAAACGGGTGATATTGCCGTACATCTAAGCACACCGGCGCTTTTCAAAGAATATTATAAAGACCCTGAACGAACGAAAAAGCAAGTGCGCGGCGACTATTTTCTTACGGGAGACAGAGCGAAAAAAGACGAGGACGGCTACTTCTGGTTTGAAAGCCGAAACGATGACATCATTGTAAGCTCCGGCTATACGATCGGGCCTTTTGAAGTCGAAGACGCGCTTGTCAAACATCCGGAAGTTAGAGAGTGCGCAGTAGTGGCGAGTCCCGATGAAATCAGAGGCTCAATCGTAAAAGCGTATGTCGTGCTGCAAAATCATGAAAAGCGCAGTGATGATCTTGTCAAAACGCTTCAAAATCACGTTAAAACGATCACAGCTCCATACAAATATCCTAGAGAAATTGAATTTGTCGAAAGCCTGCCAAAAACAGCTTCCGCCAAAATCAGACGTGTCGAGCTAAGAAAACGTGAAGAACAGCTTAAAGCCAATAAAAAGGCGCAGTCGTAAAAAGAAAGAGAGTGAAGCTGAAGTGAAGGCGATTTGGTACGGCGGCTTAATTTATACAATGGTAACCGAAGGGCAAAAAGCCGAAGCTGTATATGTTGAAGGCGAGGTCATTAAGGAAACGGGCAGTTTTGCCGAACTCAAAAAAGCGTACGGTTCACCGGACACTAAAGAGATCAATCTTCACGGAGCCGTGATGTTTCCGGGATTTGTCGACAGCCACCTCCATCTGATTGGGCACGGGGAAAAACAGCTGAGGCTGGATTTATCCTCTTTTACATCAAAAGAAGCCATTGTGCGTGCGGCACAAGAGTCAGAGCGCTATCTGGCAGAAGGTGAGTGGCTGATCGGCGAGGGCTGGAATGAAAATCAATTTGACAAGCCGGAATATGTCACAAAACATGATCTTGATCAATTGTTTCCTGACAGGCCCGTCATGCTCAAACGTATTTGCAGACATGCGGTAGCAGTTAATTCGGCCGCCCTGAAAGCAGCCGGTATCACAAGCCAAACGCCTGACCCTGACGGGGGCGTCATTGTGAAAACGGATGGAGAACCGACAGGCCTGCTGCTGGATAAGGCGCAAGATCTGATCACGCAGGCCATTCCTCCCGTTTCTCAAGCTTATGTGGACAGGGCGCTGAAGACTGCGATCACGGATTGCTGGAAAAAAGGACTGACGGGTGGCCACTCTGAGGATTTGTCTTACTACGGGGACGTTTCTGTTCCGGTCACGGCTTATAAAACAGCTGTGGGATCAGGCCGGTATCCGTTTCGCTGTCATTTGCTCGTCCATCATCAAGTGGTTGACAAATGGGATGCAATGGAGAAACCGGAAGGCCCTTACCTTGAATTCGGAGCGATGAAAATCTTTGCTGACGGTGCGCTTGGCGGCAGAACCGCTTTATTAAAAGAACCGTACCATGATGATCCCTCCACAAACGGTGTGCAGGTTCATGACGACAAAACGCTTTACCGATTAATCGAAAAAGCGAGAGGAAAAGGCATGGAAGCCGCAGTTCATGCCATTGGAGATCTTGCTTTTGAAAAAGTGCTTAATGTCATAGAGCAGCTTCCGCCGAAAACGGGGCAGCATGACAGATTGATACACGCCCAAGTATTGAATCGTGAATTGATCAAAAAAACAGCAGCAATGCCGGTGGCCCTTGATATTCAGCCTCATTTCGTCGCGAGTGATTTTCCTTGGGTTATTGACCGCCTTGGGGAACAGCGGATGAAAACGGCCTTTGCCTGGAAAACGCTGATCGAGGAAGGGATTTTGTGCGCGGGCGGTTCAGACGCTCCGATTGAGCCTGTTGAGCCGCTTCTCGGCATTCAGTCCGCTGTGCTTCGGACAAGCGGCCGACAAAAGAATGGTCCAAGCTATAATGAAAACGAACGCCTTACTGTGTATCAAGCGATTCAGCTCTATACAACAGGGAGCGCTGCGATCATTCACAAGGAATGTACGCGGGGGAAAATTGAAAAAGGATTTGACGCCGATTTTACGATTCTCAGCGGTGATCCGTTTGCAACGGAACCCGAGCATCTCCACCGCTTAGAGATTAAAATAACAGTGGTCGGCGGACAGATAGTATATGAAAAAGAGGACAGGCTCTAAGCCTGTCCTCTTTGTGTTTATAAAAAGGAACGTTTTACTTTTTCCCAGAATGAATTATCTTTCAGCTTAACGGTTTTGATTTTCTTTTTTGAAAGTGTGATCTCGATTTTTTTGACATTCATTGTGCTCAGCGCTTCATTGTCCAACCCGATAATCGGATGCTCATTCCCATCTTGAACAATATTAAGGGTCAGCTTGCGATCGGAGCTTAGTACGAACGGAGAACCGAGTGTCCGGTACGTGTTATTGTTGAGTGACGCAAGCTCCGTGACCTGCATGCAGGAAAGCAGGGGATCAACGACTGCGCCGGCTACCGATTTATTATAGGCGGTGCTGCCTGTGGGCGTGGAAATGATCATTCCGTCTCCTCTGAACGTTTCAAAATGCAAATCATCAATCAGCACGTCCATAACAAACGTTTTGATAATGCTTGAACGGATTGATACCTCATTCAGACAATGGAAATGGTTCGTGTCATCCACTTTGACATGAATGAGCGGATATTTTCTGACTTCAATTTGTTCAAATTTCGTCGCATCCGTCATTTTTTCAGTCTCATCACTGTTAAAGTCACAATAGAGATGAGCCTTCCCCTTTTTCGCGATGCCGACATATAAACAATCTTCGCGGAAGTTAGTCTTTCTGACAGCCTGCAGGAATGAGCCGTCACCCCCGACGCTTGCGATAATATTGGCATCGGCTGATTGGCTGACGACCGTAAATCCGTTCGATTCGGCCAGTTGCTTCAAGGAGCTGACTTGTTCCTTTGTTTCATTGTCTTGTTTGTGAAAAAAATAAACATTACGGCGATGATCTGTCATAATCATTTCCCCTTTGCTGTCATATTTAAGTTTTTCTGCCATCCAGTATTTGTGTTAAAATACCTTTGGCCATAAGTGTACCATGTTTGATGCTTATTGGGTAAGCCAAAGCTTTGGAATGAAAATGAAACATTCTCTTACGCCAGTCGTATAATGAAGGGGACATGTTTTATAAAAGGAGGAGAAACAATGAATGCAAAACGATGGATTGCATTGGTGATTGCGCTTGGGATTTTCGGCGTTTCATTAATTGCGAGTCTTACAATCGCTTTCTTTGAAAATTTCAGCGGCAACACGGATATTACGTCACTGAACGATGAATCACAAGAAGTCACGCTGGAAGACGGAAACCTCTCCAGTAAAATCGCTGTACTCGAAGTCAGCGGAACGATTCAAGACAATGGGGATTCAAGCAGTCTGCTCGGTTCAGACGGCTATAATCACAGAACGTTCTTGAAAAACCTTGAACAGGCCAAAGAAGACAAGACCGTTAAAGGAATTGTTCTGAAAGTGAACTCTCCCGGCGGCGGCGTCTACGAAAGTGCCGAAATACATAAAAAGCTTGAAGAGATTAAAAAAGAAACAAAGAAACCGATCTATGTATCAATGGGTTCAATGGCAGCTTCCGGGGGGTATTATATCTCAGCGGACGCAGATAAGATTTACGCATCACCGGAAACGATCACCGGTTCTCTCGGAGTTATTATGGAAAGTGTTAACTATTCGAAGCTGGCCGATGAGCTCGGCATCAAATTTGAAACAATTAAAAGCGGTGCTCACAAGGACATCATGTCTGCCACTCGTGACATGACAGATGAAGAAAAGAAAATCATGCAATCTATGGTTGATAATTCTTACGAAGGTTTTGTAGATGTCATTTCGAAGGGGAGAAACATGTCTGAAGCGGAAGTGAAAAAAATCGCCGACGGACGTGTTTATGATGGCAAACAAGCGAAGAAATTGAATCTCGTTGATGAGCTTGGCTTTTATGATGATACGATTGCTGCAATGAAAAAAGATCATAAAAATCTGAAAGACGCATCTGTTGTCACCTATGAGGAAAGCTTCGGCTTAGGTTCTCTCTTTTCGATGGGGGCGAACAAAATGTTTAAGAGCGAAATTGATTTTCTGAATATGAAGGAATTAATTTCACAATCCAGCTCGCCGAGAATGATGTATCTCTATGCGAAGTAGGAGGGATAAATAATGGACGCGACATATGATGACTTGAACCGCAATGAAGCGCCCCCTGCGGAAAAGGCGGAACTGTTTGAGCGTGCGTACGCGGGATTTTGGATCCGTTTTTGGGCGTTCTTGCTTGATTGGCTTGTTGTATGGGGGCTGAACCACTTAATCGTTTCACCGCTCTTTAGTGTCATGGGACTGCCGAAAACATCGGGCGTTTTTACGATTTCAGCCTATTCAGTGACAACCCTCATTGTCTTTCTCGCTTATTTTGCGCTGATGACAAAATGTTTCAGTCAAACGCTCGGGAAAATGGTATTTGGGCTCAAGGTTGTTTCAATTAAGCCGGATACTTCTCTCACCTGGAGCGCGGTGATCTTCAGGGAGGTCGTCGGCCGGTATATTCTTAAAATCTGGATTCTGTATATCGTTGTCGGAGTAACTCCTAAGAAGCAGGGGATACATGATTATTTTGCCGATACGACTGTCGTGCATGAAAAGCTATATCGCAAATGACTAAAATAAACCCGGCCTCGGTCCGGGTTTATTTTTTTTTGAATTGGACGATAATGCTTTCTAAGAGGAAGTGAAGGATATGGTATATCTCTTGTCTGCCGTACTTATTCTCATTCTTTTCGTGCTGGTTATCAGAATGAAAATCCAAATCGCCATTGAGTATCTTCATTCAGATGATGATGACAAACTTACGGTGAAATTCACGTCCTTATACGGGCTGATACGGGTCAAAAAAGAATTTCCGGTCATTAAACTGAATCCAGAGGATGCCTCAATCGATGTAAAACAGGATACAGAATCGAAGACCAAAAAAAGCAGCGGAAAGAAAAAATTAACCTATCGTGAACTTAGAGAAAGCATAGACAGGATTGAAATGCTTATGAAGCAAGTGGTAAGAATGCGAAAGATCGGCGCCGCCTTTCTCGCGAGTTTTCGCGTCACAAAATTAGAGTGGACGACAATCGTCGGAATCAAAGACGCAGCGGCGACAGGGATTTTAACCGGCGGCGTTTGGGCAGTGAAGGGCGGAATAATGGGGATGCTGTATGAACACTTCAGCTTTGCCAATAAACCGGTGTATCAAGTCATCCCTTCATTCCAAATGCCTGTGTCCAAAACCCATTTGCAGTGTATATTCTTTTTTCGCTTTGGGCATGCTATGCTTGCAGCTTTCAAATTTGTAAGATACTGGCGGGGCAGCTTATCTGTATTCAGAAAGAAACCATCAGCCCGATTAACTTCAAAGAATGATTCATCAGTTTAAGGAGGAAGCGCAATGGCAGACCATCCCATTCAAGGTTTAATGAAAACCGCTATGGAAAATTTGAAGGAAATGATTGATGTCAATACAATCATCGGAGATCCGGTTGAAACACCGGATGGCAGTGTCATCTTAACCGTTTCTAAAGTCGGTTTCGGCTTTGCGGCGGGCGGAAGTGAATTTGGCAGCAAGCCAGCCGAAAAGAAGTCTGAAGATAATGAACGCAAAGAACAAAAACTTCCGTTCGGCGGCGGGAGCGGAGGCGGTGTGTCCATCACGCCAATCGCGTTTTTGATTGTCGGAACAACCGGTGTCAGAATGCTTCATTTAGACGAAAATACACATTTGATTGATAAACTTTTGGATTCCGCTCCGCAAACAATTGAACGTATCCAGCAAATGTTTAAAAAAAATGACAAAGGCCAAAACAAAAAAATGAACGATATCGGTCTTTAACTTTTAAAGTTAACTGCAGGTTGCAGTTAGCTTTTTTTATGATCTTGGCATAAACTTTGCAGTTTGCATAAAACTCTACTATGATAGAACTATACATATCAAAGGGAGGAAATATAATGGCTTCAATTACATTTAAAGGCGGCCCGGTTACATTAGTCGGACAAGAAGTGAAAGTTGGGGAGCAAGCTCCGGACTTTACAGTGTTAACGAACGGTTTAGAAGAAAAATCGTTAGCGGATTTCAAAGGAAGAGCAACGATTATTTCAGTTATCCCTTCTATCGACACAGGCGTTTGTGATGCGCAAACCCGCCGTTTTAACGAAGAATCCGCAAAGCTTGGAGATGTGAACGTTTTAACCATCAGCGCAGACCTCCCGTTTGCTCAGGCGCGCTGGTGCGGGGCGAACGGAATTGACAAAGTGGAAACTTTATCAGACCACAGAGACATGTCATTTGGGGAAGCTTTCGGCGTTTACATTAAAGAACTTCGGCTGCTGGCCCGTTCCGTATTCGTTCTTGATGAAAACGGAAAAGTTGTCTACGCTGAATATGTGAGCGAAGCAACCAATCACCCGAACTACGAAAAGCCGATTGAGGCTGCAAAGGCATTACTTAAGTAAGCAGGTGAAAAAGAGCTCCAGGTGCTGACGCCGGAGCTCTTTTCATGGCAAGGAGGAAGACAATGCAAAATGATCATGTCGGCGCGGTTTATGAGCTTCTGGATGAAGCCGCGCAAATGATAGCAAAAGAACTGCAAATTTCATATATCGAGGCGCTTGCCGAAGCCGGGGAAATGTATTTCCTTGAAACAACGGACCAGTTTTCAATTCCGGCTGAAAAAGCCGAACCGCTGAAGGCTCTGCTTGCAAAAGCCGAATTTAATAAATATGAGCACGAATGGGTGCGGAAGGCGTTTCAGCTCGCCATTTTAAAAGGTTTAAAAGACAAATCACACCCGAATAGACAAATGACACCTGATACAATCGGGCTTTTCATCAGCTACTTGGTCAATAAATTTACTGAGGGGAAAAAGGACATGACGATCCTTGATCCCGCAGCCGGGACGGGAAATCTCCTTCTCACGGTTTTAAACCAGCAGTCTGAACAAATAGCTAAAAGCTATGGAATCGAGATTGATGACGTCCTGCTCAAAATCGCGTATGCTCAGGCGAACCTGCAGGAAAAGGAAATTGAACTGTTCCATCAGGACAGCCTTGAACCGGTATTTGTCGACCCGGTTGACACGGTCATCTGCGACCTTCCCGTAGGATTTTATCCGAATGATGAAGGGGCGAAGGCGTACGAATTAAAAGCGGATGAAGGCCATTCTTTCGCCCATCACCTATTTATTGAACAAAGCGTGAAGCACACCAAACCGGACGGCTACTTATTTTTTATGATTCCGAATCATTTATTTGACAGCGCCCAAAGTGATAAGCTCAAGCGTTTTTTCAGCGAAAAGGTCCACCTGAATGCGCTGCTCCAGCTTCCTCAATCACTATTTAAAGATGAGGCTCATGCCAAAAGCATTCTCGTGCTTCAAAAACAAGGCGATCAAACGAAGCCGCCGAAACAAATGCTGCTTGCCAATCTTCCGTCATTTGCGAACCAGCCGGCTATGCTCGAAATGATCGCTAAATTGGATACGTGGTTTCAAGAAGAAAAATAGATGAATCAAAACAGTTTAAGGAAACATCTTGCGATGGGTGCTTAAACTGTTTTTTTTGCGGCAAACAATGAATGAAACAGGCTTTCTTTACAAACGCTAACTCAATAATCGTCTTTAAAATGACCGAAACAGGTGTTTTACTAATCTGAAAATAACGACTTCTCTATGAAAACGTTACCAATAACGATGTTGACTTGAAATGCTGACATGACAATGTTTAAATGGAAAAGTCAGATATTTTCCGGCGCGATCTGGCGCTTGGAAAACAAGAACGAACAAAAGAAGTTGAATGTTGATACAGAGTAAAAAGGAGCGACAATCATGTCCAAAATTATTGCAATTAACGCAGGAAGCTCGTCTTTAAAATTTCAGCTTTTCGAAATGCCTTCAGAAAAAGTATTAACGAAAGGCTTAGTTGAACGAATCGGTATCGCTGACAGTGTGTTTACCATTTCTGTAAACGGCGAAAAAAATACAGAAGTTACAGATATACCAGATCATGCAGTTGCAGTTAAAATGCTGCTTAACAAATTAACTGAGTTCGGTATTATCAAAAACTTGAATGAAATTGACGGGATCGGCCACCGTGTCGTTCACGGCGGAGAAAAATTCAGTGATTCCGTATTATTAACGGATGAAATGATAAATGAAATCGAAAAAATTTCTGAACTGGCGCCGCTTCATAATCCGGCTAACATTGTCGGAATCAAAGCATTTAAAGAAGTGCTTCCGAATGTTCCTGCGGTTGCGGTGTTTGATACAGCGTTCCACCAAACAATGCCTGAGCAGTCTTATCTGTACAGCCTTCCATACGAATACTATGAGAAATTCGGCATTCGTAAGTACGGGTTCCACGGCACATCACATAAATATGTAACTGAACGCGCAGCTGAGCTTCTTGGCCGCCCGCTGGAAGATTTGCGTCTTATTTCCTGCCACCTTGGAAACGGTGCGAGTATCGCAGCCGTTGAAGGCGGAAAATCTATTGATACATCAATGGGCTTCACGCCGCTTGCGGGCGTAGCGATGGGCACGCGTTCCGGAAACATCGACCCAGCCCTCATTCCTTATATTATGGAGAAGACAGGTCAATCAGCAGACGAAGTATTAAATACATTAAACAAAAAAAGCGGACTGCTTGGCATCTCCGGTTTTTCAAGCGACCTTCGTGATATCGTGGAAGCTTCAAAAGAAGGAAATGAGCGTGCGGAAACAGCGCTTGAAGTATTTGCAAGCAGAATCCACAAATACATCGGTTCTTACGCGGCAAGAATGAGCGGCGTTGACGCTATCATCTTTACTGCCGGAATCGGTGAAAACAGTGTCGAAGTGAGAGAGCGCGTCCTTCGCGGCCTTGAATTCATGGGAGTATACTGGGATCCTGCACTTAATAACGTACGCGGCGAGGAAGCTTTCATCAGCTACCCGCATTCTCCGGTTAAAGTCATCATCATCCCGACCGATGAAGAAGTGATGATTGCCCGTGATGTAGTCCGTTTAGCTCAATAGTATGGAGGAAAAGCACATTCAGCCGAATGTGCTTTTTTCGTGTGTATTGAATTTTTTATGTAAAGACGATACGATATGAACGTACATAATCGTAATCAATACGAATAATATCAGCCATATCAATGAGGTGAAAGCATGAGTGTGGAAGAACATAAACAAGAAGCCCCCGGCACTGTTCGATGCATGGTCATTACTGTCAGTGACACAAGAACGGAAGAGAATGACAAAAGCGGCCGGCTGATGATGAAATATTTAGAAGACGCCGGCCACCAAATTGTATCCTATCACATCGTAAACGATGATAAGGATGCGCTTCAAAAAGCCGTATTATCTGGCTGTATGGATGAATATACAGATGCGGTCCTTCTAAACGGCGGGACTGGCATTGCGCAAAGAGACGTGACAATTGAAGCGGTCACTCCGTTATTTTCGAAAGAGCTGCCCGGATTCGGAGAGATTTTCAGAATGCTCAGCTATACAGAGGATATCGGTTCAGCCGCAATCCTTTCCAGAGCGGCGGCAGGGGTCATCCTGAATACTGCCGTCTTCTCCACACCCGGTTCAAGCGGTGCGGTAAAGCTTGCGATGGACAAGCTGATTATCCCGGAGCTTGCCCATGTAATCAGAGAAATCAGAAAAGATATGAAATGAATAAATCCTGCGAAACTTCACTCGAAAAAATGGGTGAAGTTTTTTTTATAAAAAGCTTGAAAAAACAGAATTTACTTGTTAAAGTGTATACATACAAAATGTATTTTTATTAAAAATAATTTATTTTTATACAAAAAGAGAACACGGTTGAGAGGGGATTTTTAACATGGCAGAACAGAAAAAAGTTGTATTGGCATATTCAGGAGGTCTTGATACTTCTGTAGCGATAAAATGGCTTCAAGAACAAGGTTATGATGTCATTGCTTGCTGTTTAGATGTAGGGGAAGGCAAAGATTTGGCATTTGTACAGCAAAAAGCGCTGGAAGTGGGCGCGACAAACTCTTACGTCATTGACGCAAAAGAAGAATTTGCACAGGAGTTTGCGCTTGTTTCTCTTCAGGCGCATACACTATACGAAGGAAAATACCCGCTTGTATCCGCATTATCACGTCCATTAATCGCTAAGAAATTAGTCGAGGTGGCGGAAAAGGAAAATGCGGTAGCGGTCGCGCACGGATGCACTGGTAAAGGAAATGACCAGGTTCGTTTTGAGGTTTCTATCAAATCATTAAATCCGGATTTGGAAGTAATCGCTCCTGTCCGTGAATGGCAATGGTCTCGTGAGGAAGAAATTGAATATGCGGCTGACCGCGGGATTCCGATTCCGATCAATCTTGACAGCCCGTACTCTATTGACCAAAACCTTTGGGGACGCGCGAACGAATGCGGCATTTTAGAAGACCCTTGGGCAGCACCGCCGGAAGGCGCATATGATCTGACAGCACCTTTGGAAAAAACGCCAGACACTCCTGAGATCATCGAGATCGCGTTTGAAGGAGGCGTTCCGGTATCAATCGACGGCGTATCGTATTCACTTTCTGAATTGATTCTGAAACTGAATGAGGTTGCCGGCGCACACGGAATCGGAAGAATTGACCATGTGGAAAACCGCCTTGTCGGCATCAAATCACGGGAAGTATATGAGTGCCCGGGTGCTATGACGCTGATTAAAGCGCATAAAGAGCTTGAGGATTTAACACTGGTCAAAGAAGTCGCGCACTTTAAACCGGCAATTGAACAAAAGCTGTCAGAAGTCATTTATAACGGTCTATGGTTTTCACCGTTAAAGGATGCGCTTCTCGGGTTCTTAAAAGAAACACAAAAGCATGTTACCGGCGTTGTCCGCGTTAAGCTCTTTAAAGGACACGCGATTGTGGAAGGACGTAAATCAGAGTTTTCACTTTATGACGAAAAACTTGCAACATATACAAAAGACGATGCGTTTGACCACCACGCAGCTATCGGTTTTATTGAACTGTGGGGGCTGCCGACGAAAGTCAACAGCATCGTGAAAAAGAAGGAGCAGATTAACGCATGAAGAAGCTTTGGGGAGGCCGATTTCAAAAAACACCGGAAAAATGGGTCGATGAGTTTGGGGCGTCCATCACATTTGACCAAAACTTAGTAGCTGAAGATATTACAGGGTCTCTCGCACATGCTGCAATGCTGAAAAAATGCGGTATCCTGACGGAAGAAGAAGAGCTGAAAATTCGTGAGGGGCTGAATACACTTCTGCAAAAAGCTGAGGATAACGCCTTGGAATTCTCAGTCGATTATGAAGATATTCATTTGAACATTGAAAAAATGCTCATTGATGAAATCGGTCCTCTGGGCGGCAAGCTTCATACCGGACGAAGCCGGAATGACCAGGTGGCGACTGATATGCATTTATATTTAAAAAATCACGTCGGCCATATTATCGAGCTGATCGAACAGTTTCAACACGCGCTGATTAAAAAAGCGGAAGCGAATGTGGAAACGATTCTACCCGGGTATACACATCTTCAGCGCGCCCAGCCGATTTCATTTGCCCATCATTTGCTCGCGTATTTCTGGATGCTCGAGCGGGATAAAGAGCGTTTTCAAGATTCGATGAAACGCATTAACAAGTCTCCGCTCGGCTGCGGGGCGTTGGCGGGCACGACCTTCCCGATTGACCGGGATTATTCGGCACAGCTTCTTGGCTTTGATTCTATATACGAAAACAGCCTGGACGGAGTAAGCGACAGAGACTTCATTCTTGAATTTTTAAGCAACAGTAGCATGATGATGATGCATCTTTCCCGTTTTTCGGAAGAAATCATTCTCTGGTGCTCTCAGGAATTCAAATTCATTGAACTTGATGACACTTACGCGACGGGAAGCAGCATGATGCCGCAAAAGAAAAATCCGGACATGGCGGAACTCATTCGGGGAAAAACCGGCCGTGTGTATGGTGATATGATGGGGCTGTTCACGATTATGAAAGGGCTCCCTCTCGCTTATAACAAAGACTTGCAGGAAGATAAAGAAGGCATGTTTGACACGGTGAAGACTGTGGAAGGCAGCCTACAGATCTTCACAGGAATGATTGAGACCATGACGGTTAATAAAGATGTAATGAAGCAGGCGACGAAGCAAGACTTCTCTAACGCGACTGAGCTTGCTGACTATTTGGCGAAAAAAGGCATGCCGTTCAGAGAAGCTCATGAAATTGTCGGGAAACTGGTCTACACATGCATCGAAAAAGGTATTTATTTAAGCGATATGCCATTTAGCGATTTTCTTGAAGCAAGCGATCTTTTTGAAGAAGATATTTACACCGTTCTCGACCCGTATCATGCTGTTGAAAAACGAATGAGCGCGGGAGGAACCGGTTTCAAACAGGTGGAGCAGGCACTCGTAAAAGCTAAGGAAAGCATAAAGGCTTGTAGCTAAATTTTCCTTCATAAATTCCATTCATTATAGCCACCCTACTTATATAATGAATGGGAGGCCAGAGGGATGAAAAGAGAACAAGAACAGTATATATATGATGAAAAAGAGGGGCAGGAGACTATCCGGCAGATTACTGACGTGTATCAAAGCGGTTTTGTCGAGCTGTCAGAAAAGGAACCGCCTGCTTCTGCGGAATAAGCTGTCTAAACAGACGGCTTTTTTCGTTTGTCAAAGTGTAAAAAAGTGATATTGCCGTTCTTTTATAGTAAAGTAGAGGAAGAAATGACTTTATTTGAAGCGGCTACGTTGCTTTGGGAGGGTATACATGTGCGACATGCTTTAATTACAGCCGGTTCGAAGGGATTAGGGCGTAAAGTGACGGAAACCTTACTTGAAAAAGGGTACTCTGTGACGGTCAACTACAGACAGGATGAGGAAGCTGTCAGCCGTCTGAAAGACGCCTGTCCTCAATTTCTTGACCGGCTGCAGTTTGTAAAGGGAGATGTCACCAAAAAGGAAGACTTGCTGTACATTGCCAATGCCGCGAAAGAGCGGTTTGGGAGAATCGACTTCCTGATTAACAACGCCGGGCCTTACATATTTGAACGGAAAAAGCTTGCCGATTATTCCGATGATGAATGGTACTCTATGCTTGAAGGGAATTTAAGCGCTGTCTTTCATTTATTTAAAGCAGTAATTCCGATCATGAGAACACAGCAATTCGGCCGGATTATAACATATGGTTTCCAAGGTGCGGCGCACGCCCCGGGCTGGCTTCACCGTTCCGCTTTTGGGGCCGCAAAGGTCGGTTTGGCCTCACTGACAAAAACAATAGCGATAGAAGAGGCTGAATCCGGCATAACAGCCAACATGGTGTGCCCAGGTGACATCGTCGGCGATATGAAAGAAGCGTCAATAGAAGAGGCCAGACTGAGAATCGGCAAGGAAAAGACGCCGATAGGAAGGTCCGGAACGGGAGAGGATATCGCCAGAATCATTGCTTTTTTGTGCGAGGAAAACTCCGATCTAGTGACGGGGACCGTTATTGAAGCAACCGGCGGGCTTAATGTCATTAACAGGCACCATTCAACCTAGGTTTTTTGGAAGGCTCATAAGGGAAATAAATAAAAAAATTGTGATGAGGTGAAAGATATGAAAGTGACATATCACGGACATTCTGTTATCGCAGTAGAAACAAACGACCACAATATTCTGTTTGACCCGTTTTTGACCGGAAACGATTTAACCGATCTGAAGCCGGAAGATGTAAAAGCGGACGTCATTTTATTGACTCATGGCCATAATGACCATGTAGGCGATACCGAACAAATTGCCAAGCAAAATGACGCACTCGTTGTTGCGCCGAATGAGCTGGCTGTCTATCTCGGCTGGAAGGGCTTGAATGTCCATCCTATGCATATCGGCGGCTCCAGACAGTTTGACTTCGGGAAGGTGAAGCTGACGCAGGCGTTTCACGGTTCGGCCATTACTGATGAAGAAAACAAAACGATCACATATACCGGAATGCCGTCTGGAATTCTCTTAACAGTGGAGGGGAAAACGATTTTCCATGCAGGCGACACGGCTTTATTTTCCGATATGAAATTAATCGGGGAACTGAACCATATTGATCTTGCATTTTTGCCGATCGGCGACAATTTCACAATGGGTCCGGAAGACGCCAAGCTTGCCGCTGAATGGCTGAGAGCGAAACAGGTTGTACCGGTCCATTACAATACATTCCCGGTCATCCAGCAAGACCCTGAGGCTTTTGCGGACAGCCTGCCGGGCGGAGTCGGAAAAGTCATGGCTGTCGGAGAAACGATCGAACTTTAAAAACACAGGCCGCGCCTGTGTTTTTTTCTTTTCCATGCTGATCGCCCTTTCATATTTATGCATCCCTTTTCAAAAAACATCACTGCTTCATTGCTATTGATTCCTCACAACCTTTATAATATGACATAGAAGACTGTCGGTTAGAGGTGAAACGCTTGGCAACAAAGCATGAACAAATTTTAATGTATATTGATTCACTGCCTGTGGGAGAAAAAATTTCCGTCAGAAGAATTGCAAAAGAAATGAAAGTAAGTGAAGGAACGGCTTACCGAGCCATAAAAGAGGCGGAGAATAAAGGCTTTGTCAGCACGATCGAACGAGTCGGCACGATTCGGATCGAGCAAAAGAAAAAAGAAAATATTGAAAAACTTACATATGCAGAAGTCGTTAACGTAATCGAGGGACAAGTGCTCGGCGGACGGGCCGGACTCCATAAAACACTCAATAAATTTGTCATCGGAGCCATGGAGCTCGACGCGATGATGCGTTATACCGCCGCGGGGAATCTCTTGATCGTCGGGAATCGCATAAACGCCCACCGGCAGGCGCTTGAAGCGGGCGCCGCTGTCTTGGTGACGGGCGGATTTAATACGGATGACAGTATCGTACAGCTGGCGGACGAGCTTGAACTGCCTATTCTTTCCACAAGCTATGATACGTTTACGGTTGCCGCCATGATTAACCGGGCGATCTATGACCAGTTGATTAAAAAGGAAATCGTGCTTGTAGAAGACATTTTAACCCCGGCCGACCGCACCGTGTACCTCTCTCCAAAGGATAAGCTGGAGAAATGGTATGAGAAAAATTTTGAAACGGGACACGGGCGCTTCCCGGTTGTCGATCACCAAATGAAGATTCACGGCATTCTCACATCGAAAGATATCGCGGGCCATGACCGATCGGCGCCGATTGAAAAGGTGATGACAAAAAATCCGGTCACGGTGATAGGAAAAACATCTGTCGCTTCCGCAGCCCAAATGATGGTGTGGGAAGGAATTGAAGTGCTTCCCGTTACAGACAAACATCAAAAATTAATCGGAATGATCAGTCGCCAGGACGTATTAAAGGCCCTTCAAATGATCCAAAAGCAGCCGCAGGTCGGTGAAAAGCTGGACGATATCGTCTCAAGGGGATTTAAAGAAGAGGAAGATGATAAACAAAATCCTGCGGTTTATCAGTATGAAGTAACACCGCAAATGACGAATCAGCTCGGAACGATTTCTTACGGTGTGTTTACCACGATCCTCACTCAGGCGGCCAATCGGTTTTTGCGCTCGCGGAAACGGGGAGAATTGGTCATCGAGAGCATTACCATCTTCTTTCTGAAGCCTGTGCAGATGGAGTCGGTCATTGAAGTCAAGCCGCGTATTCTCGAAGCCGGAAGAAAATTCGGAAAAATGGAAGTTGAAGTCCACAGCCAAGGAAACATTGTCTGCAAAGCGATGCTTATGGTTCAGCTGATGGAAAGAAGCTAAAGGGACGTGCATCTCCCGTCCCTTCCGTGATATTACGCGTGGTCTCTTTCTGCCTCTTTGGCATGAAGGGGGACGTAGTGCTTATAGGCTTTATACCCGGCCCACAAGCTGCCTGCTCCTACGAGGATAAAAATACCGCCGATCACTAACGTTAAAACTGAATGAAATAAGATCATTTGATTAATTCCGTAAAACAGCACCAGCGACCCTAAGGACATGCTTGATTTAGCCGAGAAAAATTCTTTCTCCAACGGCCGCTTCGCTCGGACGCCTTTTACTTTGAAATACACGTAAAAGCAGGCTGAAAGCACAATCAGAAAAACGAAAACCAGCATAAATGAAATCCTCCATTGTAAGAGTTTACAAACCCATTCTATACATAAATGGGCTTGATTTCTAGGATAAATGTTTTTCTTTTCCGGCGGTAAAGTTTGTGATTTAATGAAAAAAAGACAAAAAAGGAGTACAAGATGAAAACAGAACTCATTACAACCATATCATTATATGACACTATTATCATACATAGACATGTGCGGCCTGACCCAGATGCTTACGGATCCCAGTGCGGCCTTACAGAAATACTGAGAGAAACCTATCCTGAAAAAAATATTTATGCAGTCGGCACCCCTGAACAATCACTTTCGTTTTTGTATTCCCTTGATGAAGTGGATGACAAAACATATGAAGGCGCACTTGTCATCGTGTGTGACACTGCAAACCAGGAAAGAATCTGCGACAAACGGTATGGTTTGGGCGATAAGCTCATGAAAATCGACCACCATCCGAATGAGGACCCGTACGGTGATCTTTTATGGGTTGATACGAATGCAAGTTCTGTGAGCGAAATGATTTATGAGCTGTACCTCGAAGGGAAGCAGCACGGCTGGAAATTGAATACGAAAGCGGCTGAATTGATTTATGCCGGTATCGTCGGAGACACAGGCCGGTTCTTATTTCCGAACACGACGAAAAAAACCTTAAAATATGCAGGCGAACTTATTGAATATCCGTTTTCATCTACAGATTTGTTTAATCAATTGTATGAAACCAAATTGAATGTGGTGAAACTGAACGGTTTTATTTATCAAAATGTGTCAGTGTCGGAAAATGGAGCGGCCTCTGTTTTTATCAAAAAGGATATTCTTGAAACATTCGGCACAACGGCTTCTGAGGCATCACAGCTCGTTGGCACGCTTGGAAATATTTCAGGTATTCGCGCATGGGTGTTTTTCGTAGAAGAAGAAGATCAAATCAGAGTCAGATTCCGCTCGAAAGGGCCTGTTATTAATGTTCTTGCCCGCAAATATAATGGAGGGGGCCATCCGCTTGCCGCAGGAGCTTCCATTTACAGCTGGGAAGAAGCGGACACTATTTTGGCTGATTTAGAAACAGTATGTAAAGAACACAAGTAGAGGGGTGACCCTCTTTCTTAGTGTTCATCTGTGACGGGGATGAACCAGCAGCCGAGTTCAGTAAGGTCTTCATAGACTTGGAGATTGTAAGATTGAAGTTCTTTTTTGATGAGGGAAGCGAGTGCGTTTGTTTCTGCATATGCGGAAAAACCTTGTCTGATTCGGGCGGCTTGATCTTTTGCCTGCTGACGGTCGCTATAAACATCCATTTCCCTTTCCTCCCTTCATATTCAACATTTGCCTCATTTATAGTTTATAAAAAAGCGGAGTAAAAAGCGACTGAAGTTTGGAAGATTTTAAAAAATTTCCACATTTATGACGCAAATGATATTTCAATCTCGACAGTCAGTCTCGTATAAATAATTAATTCCTTCACCTCAGCTTCATATTTTTTTTCATTAATGGTATATATTTTGTTTTCAATCGTTCGTTTTAACAGTTCCTTTGTTTTATAGACACTTTCTATATCCTTTGTGATGACCTCTGAAATGTCATCCTTAATATGTTCTTCGAATTTTGTCTTGTCCGGCTGCGAAATTTTGTATTTTTCGCTGTTCAGCAATTTTACATCGACGCTTTGAATGAGCAGCATCTTTTTGTTGTCCTCATTCAGCTTATGAAGGTCCTCCTGATAAATGGAGATTTGATTGTTCAAATCTTTTACATGCTCCTGCTGCTCTGCAATCAAAGTCACTTGTTCCTCTTGAAAGGTGCCATACGTAAACAGGAAAATCACCCAGCTGATAACGGCGCCGCACATCATACCCGCGAAAAAACGCTGCCATCCCGGTTTTCTATAGAGCTGAGGCACTCTCATGAAGAAATGTGCTCCTGCGTCAGCCAGGAAATAATCAGCCATCCGCTTTGTGCGCCCCCCATGGCCGATATGATGAGAAGGAGCTGCTTGAATATATCTCTTGTATTCCCTTCGAATATACCTCTCTCAAAGCTGTATACCGCATCAAAAGTTCCGCCGATGGCTGCAACAAGCGCCCATATTTTCAATTTGTTGGCAAGTTTTGTAATGGCGGTGAGCGGGGCTTCACCTGACAAGTAAGCGCCGACTCCGCCGATCAGTGCCCCGCCGATCAGCACACCTAGCGCAATAAAATAACTATTAATGAAATTTGCCATAAAGCTGGCTTCTTGGTCCAATATGATCACCTCACCTCTTATATCATATTGAGCTCTCAGGACAAGTATGATGACAAGTCAAAAAAGAACATTTGTTTCTTATGTAAACCCGTCTTATAATGAAGGAAGAAAAATGATCGTAAACGAGAAAGGGGTGAGGATATGTCTTTTGTTCACCTGCAAGTGCACAGCGGTTACAGCCTTTTGAACAGCGCCGCTGCTGTGGAAGAGCTCGTCAAGGAAGCGGATACGCTCGGGTATACGTCTTTGGCGCTCACAGATGACCACGTTATGTACGGTGCCATACAGTTTTATAAAGCATGCAAGGCGCGGGGAATAAAACCGATTATCGGACTGACTGCTTCTGTATTCACAGATGAAAACGAAGTGGAGGCCTGTCCGCTTGTTCTTTTAGCAAAATCGAATATGGGGTATCAAAACCTCCTGAAAATAAGCAGTGTCCTGCAATCCAAATCAAAAGAAGGCTTGAAACAAAAATGGCTGAAAAGCTACCGCGAGGGGATTATTGCGATTACTCCGGGTGAGAAGGGGTATATTGAAACGCTTCTTGAGGCGGGGCTGTATGACAAAGCGGAACAAAGCGCTTTGGAGCTGCAATCTGTCTTTGGGACAGACGCCTTTTATTTAGGCTATCAGCCGTTTAAAGGGAACCAGGCATTATCCGATCACATTCTCCGCCTGTCTGCCGAAACGGGCATTCCGGTGGCGGCGACAGGAGATGTGCATTACATACGGAAAGAAGACAAGACCGCTTACCGCTGCCTGAAAGCGATCAAGGCCGGAGAAAAACTGGCGGACTTGAACCGCGAAGAGACTCCGGACTTGGACTTAAAATCAATAGAAGAAATGAGAATGTTTTATCAAGAACATCCCGAAGCGTTAAGCGCCTCAGTCCAGATTGCGGAACAATGCCATGTTGATGTCAATCTCGGGCAGACACGCCTGCCGTCATTCCCTGCACCTGACGGTAAACCTGCTGATGAGTACTTGGCTGAACTATGTTTCTCAGGGATGAAGGAGCGCTTCAAGTCGCCTGATGAAAGAGTAATCCGCCGCTTGCAATATGAGCTGGACGTGATTAAACGGATGAAGTTCAGTGATTATTTCCTTATTGTGTGGGATTTTATGAAGTATGCTCACGAAAATGGAATCGTAACAGGTCCTGGGCGGGGATCAGCAGCGGGATCTCTTGTCGCTTATGTGCTTTATATCACAAACGTCGATCCGATCAAGCACAATCTGCTGTTTGAACGATTTTTGAACCCTGAACGGGTCAGCATGCCGGATATTGATATCGACTTTCCAGACACGAGAAGAGACGAGATGATTCAATACGTCAAAAATAAATACGGAGCCATGCACGCAGCCCAGATCATTACCTTCGGGACGCTTGCGGCAAAAGCTGCACTCAGGGATGTCGGAAGAGTGTTTGGCGTCAATCCGAAAGAAGCTGATCAGCTTGCTAAACTGATACCTTCAAAGCCGGGAGTGACGCTTGAAGACGCTAGAAAGATGTCCCCTCAGCTGAATCAGCGGCTCAATGAGTCCAGCCTGCTGAGCCAGGTGTTTTCAATAGCGAAGAAAATCGAAGGGCTGCCGAGACATACATCAACCCACGCGGCCGGAGTTGTTCTGAGTGAAGAGCCTCTCACTGGTATTGTCCCTCTTCAGGAAGGGCATGAAGGAGTATACTTAACCCAGTACGCGATGGATCACCTGGAAGATCTGGGCCTTTTGAAAATGGATTTCTTAGGCTTGCGCAATCTTACATTAATCGAATCAATCAAAACCATGATTGAAAAAGAAGAGAAGATCAAAATAGATTTTTCCAGCATTTCTTATGATGATGAAAAAACCTTCTCCCTTTTGTCCAAAGGAGATACGACAGGCGTTTTTCAGCTTGAATCCTCAGGAATGAGAAGTGTGCTGAGGCGCCTGAAGCCGACGGGTCTGGAAGATATCGTTGCAGTCAATGCCCTGTACCGCCCTGGTCCGATGGAAAATATACCACTATTTATAGACCGGAAACACGGCCGCGTGCCTGTCCACTTTCCGCATAACGATTTAAAGGATATTTTAAAAGATACTTACGGTGTCATTGTTTATCAAGAACAGATCATGGTAATTGCCTCCAAAATGGCAGGATTTACTTTAGGAGAAGCAGACCTCCTCAGACGGGCGGTCAGCAAGAAAAAGAAAGATATTCTTGATCGTGAGCGAAGCCATTTTGTTGAAGGGTGCTTAAAAAAGGAGTATTCTGTAGACACTGCAAATGAGGTCTACGATTTGATCGTTAAATTCGCTAATTACGGTTTTAACAGAAGTCACGCTGTGGCATACAGTATGATCGGCTGCCAGCTTGCTTATCTGAAGGCTCATTATCCTTTATATTTCATGTGCGGACTGCTGACGAGCGTCATTGGCAATGAGGATAAAATAGCGCAATATCTTTACGAAGCTAAGGGGAACGGGATCCGTATTCTTCCTCCGTCAGTGAATAAGAGCAGCTTTCCGTTTACAGTTGAAAACGGAGCCGTCAGATACAGTCTTCGTGCCGTAAAAAATGTAGGCGTCTCAGCAGTAAAAGATATCTATAAGGCAAGAAAAGATAAAAAATTTGAAGATCTATTTGATTTCTGCTTCCGCGTGCCGTCAAAAAGTGTGAACCGAAAAACGATAGAAGCTTTAATATTGTCCGGTGCGATGGACGAGTTCGGTCAAAACCGCGCCACTTTGCTGGCATCCATTGACGTAGCCGCAGAGCATGCTGAATTATTTTCCGCAGACGATGACCAGATGGGATTGTTTTTAGAGGAGTCATTTTCCATCAAGCCGAAATATGTAGAGACGGAAGAGTTTCCGCTTGTAGATTTGCTCCAATTTGAAAAAGAAACGCTTGGCATTTATTTTTCAAGCCACCCGCTTTCCGCCCATCGGGACAGATTGTCAGCCCGCGGGGCGGTGCCGATCCTGAAAACTCAGCAATCCGAAAAAAAACAAATTCTGCTCGGAGCGCTTGTGACAAAAACGAAAACGATTCGGACAAAAACGGGTCAAAATATGTCATTTTTAACATTAAGTGATGAAACCGGCGAGATCGAAGCCGTCGTATTTCCTGAACAATTCAGACAGCTTTCTCCGGTTTTACAAGAAGGCGCTCTGCTCTTCACAGCCGGAAAATGCGAAGTAAGGCAAGACAAAAAACAGTTCATCATGTCCAAGGCGTCTTTGTTGGATAATATGAGCAATGAAACGTCCTCCGTCTATATAAAAATAGAGGGCGGGCAGCACAGTCAGGAGCTGCTGGAAAAAATAAAGCAAATTTTGCTGGAGCATATAAAAGGGGAAAACGACGTTTATCTCTACTATGAAAAGCAAAAACAGACGATCAAGCTGCCTGATTCCTTTAGGATAAATGCTGACCATCAGGTGTTATATCGCTTAAAAGAGCTGTTGGGCCATAAAAACGTCGTTTTAAAATAGTGGTAACAAGGAAACTTTTGTTATACAATTGGAACAATTATGTTACTCTATTTAAATATTCTGTGATTTTAACTCCAGAACATTCAACCAGCCAATGCAGCAGAATACGGATCAAAAAATCCCTTTAAGGAGTGTTTAGTAACATGTCGTTAAGAGAAGAAGCATTACATATGCATAAAGTGAACCAGGGAAAATTGGAATCTAAATCTAAAGTGGAAGTCAAAAACGCGAAAGATTTAAGCCTTGCTTATTCCCCTGGAGTAGCTGAACCGTGTAAGGATATATATGATGACAAAAATAAAGTATACGACTATACAATGAAGGGGAACATGGTAGCTGTCGTGACAGACGGAACTGCGGTCCTCGGTCTTGGGAATATCGGGCCAGAAGCAGCGCTTCCTGTCATGGAAGGGAAAGCGGTTTTATTCAAAAGCTTTGCCGGAGTGGACGCGTTCCCGATCGCTCTCGCCACTAATGACGTGGAAAAAATTATTGAAACTGTAAAATTGCTTGAGCCGACTTTTGGCGGTGTCAATCTGGAAGATATCGCAGCGCCGAACTGCTTTATCATCGAAGAGCGTTTGAAAAAAGAAACGAACATTCCTGTTTTCCATGATGACCAGCACGGAACAGCGATTGTAACGGTAGCAGGCCTTGTGAACGCGCTGAAATTGTCCGGAAAATCCTTGTCTTCTATTAAAGTTGTGGCAAACGGAGCAGGAGCTGCGGGCATTGCGATCATTAAGCTTCTTTACCATTTTGGCGTACGAGATATCGTCATGTGCGATTCAAAAGGGGCGATCTACGAAGGACGTCCTAACGGCATGAACGCAGTGAAAAACGAAGTGGCGAAATTCACAAACCAAGACCGAAAAGACGGCTCTTTGAAAGATGTCATCGTGGATGCAGACGTATTTATCGGGGTGTCGGTCGAAGGAGCATTAACGAAAGAAATGGTACAAAGCATGGCAAAAGATCCTGTTATTTTCGCCATGGCAAATCCTAATCCGGAAATTATGCCGGATGACGCACGCGAAGCTGGTGCGAGCGTAATCGGCACAGGACGTTCCGATTTCCCTAACCAAGTCAACAACGTCTTGGCATTCCCGGGGATTTTCCGTGGTGCGCTTGACGTGCGGGCGACTCACATTAACGAAGAGATGAAAATTGCAGCGGTAGAAGCGATTGCCTCTCTTGTATCGGATGAGGAACTCAGCGCTGACTACGTAATTCCAGCTCCGTTTGATAAACGTGTTGCGCCTGCCGTGGCAAAAGCGGTAGCAAAAGCAGCGATGGAAACAGGAGTAGCAAGAATCAGCGTTGATCCCGAGGAAGTAGCTGAAAAGACAAGAAAGCTGACGATTATCGGTGAATAAAGTGATTGATTGAGAAATGGCAGCGCGTTGACAGAATAACAACGCGCTGTTTCTCAGGTTAACCCGCTGCTGAAATTTTTTTGAGGGGAGGTCTTAAAAAAATTTCAGCAGGGTGTAACTAATTTTTCTGAATGCGCTATCAATCTAGTCTCAGCAACGATTTATATTACATATGCCATGCCCGTAAACATCCTTCTGCTGATAAAAAGTTGTCGAATTGAGGATGACAGCGTTTGACAAAAAAAGTACAATGGTTTCGGTAAAGTATTAGCAAGTCTATCTAATTGGGTGACATGCGGTGAAGAGAACCCTTCACAAAAGGGAGGTAATCATTTGTTAAAGGATATATTCACTAAAAAGAAAAAATATGCTTCTGTACCATCAGAACAAGCAAAACATGATGTTCCGGAAGGCATTATGACAAAATGCCCTAAGTGTAAAAAAATCATGCTCACAAAAGAGCTGGATAAAAATATGCGTGTTTGTATGAACTGCGGCTATCATTTTCCGCTGAATGCAAAACAGCGTATTGAAAGCCTGATGGATGACGATTCATTTGAAGAGTTCAATCAGGGGATGGCCTCAGAGAATCCTCTCAATTTTCCGGGCTATCTGGAGAAGCTGGAAAAGGACCGCGAAAAAACATCCTTGAACGAGGCTGTCGTGACAGGGAAAGGCACAATCAACGGCTCTCCGGTCATCGCTGCTATTATGGATTCTACATTCAGAATGGGCAGCATGGGTTCTGTTGTCGGGGAGAAAATTACACTTGCGGTTGAAAAAGCGAAAGAGGAGAAGGTTCCGTTTATTATTTTCACTGCTTCCGGCGGTGCAAGAATGCAGGAAGGAATCTTGAGTCTTATGCAAATGGCTAAGACAAGCTCTGCTTTAAAACTGTTCAGTGAGGAAAAAGGTCTCATCATTTCTGTCATGACGCATCCGACTACAGGTGGAGTATCCGCAAGTTTCGCCTCTCTCGGCGATTATAATTTTGCCGAGCCGGGCGCGCTGATCGGTTTTGCGGGAAGACGGATCATTGAACAGACAATTGGTGAGAAGCTGCCCGAAGATTTCCAAACGGCTGAGTTTCTGTTGAAACACGGACAGCTGGACGCGGTCATTCATCGCGCCGAGATGAAAGAGACGTTAGGAAGTCTGCTGAATATGCATGAAACAGGAGGTGACATTGAGTGGCTGCAAGATTAGAATTCGAAAAACCGGTGGTAGAACTACAAACAAAAATCGCTGAACTGAAGAAGTTCACCCAAGATTCAGATATGGATCTAAGTGCCGAAATCCAACGGCTCGAGGAGCGTCTGACAAAGCTTCAAGACGATATTTATAAAAACCTGAAGCCTTGGGACAGAGTTCAGATCGCCCGTCTGCCGAATCGCCCGACGACCTTGGATTATATAAAGCATCTGTTTACTGATTTCTTTGAATGCCATGGAGACAGAGCGTACGGAGACGATGAAGCGCTTGTCGGCGGAATTGCCAAGTTTCACGGTCTTCCGGTTACAGTCATCGGCCACCAGCGCGGAAGAGACACAAAAGAAAACCTTGTCCGCAATTTCGGAATGCCTCACCCGGAAGGCTATCGCAAAGCGCTTCGTTTGATGAAGCAGGCTGATAAGTTTAACAGACCAATCATCTGTTTTATTGATACAAAGGGCGCTTATCCGGGAAAAGCCGCTGAAGAAAGAGGACAAAGCGAAGCCATTGCGAGGAATTTGTTTGAAATGGCCGGTCTCAAAGTGCCTGTTATTTGTATCGTCATCGGTGAAGGGGGAAGCGGCGGAGCGCTCGGCCTCGGTGTGGGAAATCATCTGCATATGCTGGAGAACTCCACCTACTCGGTTATTTCACCGGAAGGAGCCGCCGCGCTTTTATGGAAAGACGCAAGCCTTGCCAAAAAAGCCGCTGAAACCATGAAAATCACTGCGCCTGACTTAAAAGAATTAGGTATTATTGATCATATGATAAAAGAAGTAAAAGGCGGAGCGCACCATGATGTAAAGATGCAGGCAGGCTATATTGATGAGACTTTAAAACAATCGTTAAAATCATTGCTTAAGCTGAATGAAGAAGAATTGATTCAGCAGCGTTATGAAAAATATAAGGCGATTGGAAAAGTTTCGGTTGAAGATCAATATATAGGGGTAAACTAAATAAACGTGAAGCCTTTGGCTCACGTTTATTTTTTGTGACATTCCTTAAATTTTATTTAAAAACAGTTTATTTAATTGTATAATAGGTAGGGTTTAATGGGGAGCTTTAGAGCAGTACGTGTCCCTTTTCATTGTTTTAGGACAATGAACATGTTATGTTTAATCATATATGGTGCTTGAGGTGAATAAAGGATGAAGCGTATAGGAGTTTTAACGAGTGGCGGGGATTCCCCGGGGATGAACGCAGCAGTGCGCGCGGTTGTCAGAAAAGCAATTTATCATGACGTGGAAGTTTACGGCATTTATAACGGCTACTCAGGATTAATCAGCGGAAAAATTGAAAAGCTTGAATTGGGCTCAGTCGGTGATATTATTCATCGAGGCGGAACGAAGCTTTATACGGCAAGATGTCCTGAATTCAAAACAGTTGAGGGCCGTGAAAAAGGAATTGAAAACTTAAAGAAGCTTGGCATTGAAGGGCTTGTTGTCATCGGCGGTGACGGTTCCTACATGGGTGCGAAAAAATTAACGGAACACGGGTTTCCTTGTGTAGGTGTACCGGGTACTATTGATAATGATATCCCGGGAACTGATTTTACAATCGGTTTTGACACGGCCTTAAATACAGTCATTGATGCAATTGATAAGATCCGCGATACCGCGACATCACATGAACGTACATATGTTATAGAAGTGATGGGACGGCATGCAGGCGATATCGCTTTGTGGGCAGGTCTTGCCGGCGGTGCAGAATCCATTTTGATTCCTGAAGCGGATTATGACATGTCTGAGATCCTTGCCAGACTGAAAAGAGGACATGACCGCGGTAAGAAACACAGCATCATCATTGTTGCCGAGGGAGTCGGCAGCGGAGTCGAATTTGGGAAACGCATTGAAGAAGAAACAAATCTTGAAACCAGGGTATCAGTTTTGGGGCATATCCAACGCGGGGGATCGCCGAGCGCATCTGACCGTGTGCTTGCAAGCCGCCTGGGCGCATACGCTGTCGAGCTTCTTCTTGAAGGCAAAGGCGGACGTTGTGTAGGTATACAAAACAATAAGCTTGTAGACCATGATATTATAGAAATATTGGATAAAAAACATACAGTTGAACAAAACATGTATCAACTTTCAAAAGAACTGTCTATCTAATTCGGCAGACGGCTCAAGATTTCAGAAGGAAGTGAACGAATTGAGAAAAACAAAAATAGTTTGTACGATCGGTCCGGCAAGTGAAAGTATTGAAATGCTGACTAACCTAATGGAAGCAGGCATGAACGTAGCACGCCTGAACTTTTCTCACGGGGATTTTGAAGAGCATGGCGCAAGAATCAAAAACATTCGTGAAGCAAGCAAAAAGCTAGGGAAAAACGTCGGGATTCTTCTTGACACAAAAGGTCCGGAAATCCGCACGCGCGAAATGGAAAACGGAGCTATTGAACTAGTTGCGGGAACTGAGCTTATCGTCACAATGGACGAGGTATTGGGCACTCCCGAAAAAATTTCAGTGACTTACGAAGGCCTTGCTGATGATGTTCAAAAAGGATCTACTATTCTTTTGGACGACGGGCTTATCGGTCTTGAAGTTCTTGAAGTGCATGCTGACAAGCGTGAAATTAAAACAAAAGTCCTAAACAGCGGAACGCTGAAAAATAAAAAAGGCGTAAACGTACCGGGTGTTAGTGTCAATCTTCCTGGAATTACGGAAAAAGATGCAAGAGACATCACTTTCGGTATCGAGCAAGGCGTTGATTTTATCGCTGCGTCCTTTGTGCGCCGTTCAACTGACGTGCTCGAAATCCGGGAACTTCTTGAAGAGCACAATGCTGGTGATATTCAAATCATCCCTAAAATCGAAAACCAAGAAGGTGTCGATAACATTGACTCCATTTTGGAAGTCTCTGACGGTTTGATGGTAGCGCGCGGAGATCTCGGCGTTGAAATTCCTGCTGAAGAAGTGCCGCTCGTTCAAAAAGAACTAATCAAAAAATGCAATGCGCTTGGCAAGCCGGTGATCACAGCGACTCAAATGCTTGACAGCATGCAGCGCAATCCTCGTCCGACACGCGCGGAAGCAAGTGACGTGGCAAACGCGATCTTTGACGGAACAGATGCGATTATGCTTTCTGGTGAAACGGCTGCGGGAAGCTATCCTGTCGAAGCGGTTCAAACCATGCACCGCATTGCATCCCGTTCTGAAGAGGCGCTGAATTATAAAGAAATTCTTTCAAAACGCAGAGGGCAAGTGGGTATGACGATTACTGATGCGATCGGGCAGTCAGTGGCACATACAGCTATCAACCTTAATGCGGCTGCAATCGTTACGCCGACAGAAAGCGGCCATACTGCGCGGATGATTTCAAAATACCGTCCGCAGGCACCGATTGTCGCGGTGACGGTAAATGAATCAATTTCCAGAAAGCTTGCGCTTGTATTTGGCGTTTTCCCTGAAAGCGGACAAAACGCAACTTCAACTGACCAAATGCTTGATGATGCTGTCCAAAAATCATTGAACAGCGGAATTGTGAAACACGGAGATTTGATTGTCATTACTGCAGGATCTGTCGGTGAATCAGGCACAACCAACTTGATGAAGGTATACACAGTAGGCGATATCATTGCAAAAGGGCAAGGCATCGGACGTAAATCTGCGTATGGTCCTGTTGTTGTTGCGCAAAACGCAAAAGAAGCAGAACAAAAAATGACTGACGGCGCAGTGCTCGTTACAACAAGCACAGACCGTGATATGATTACAGCGCTTGAAAAAGCTTCAGCGCTTATTACAGAAGAAGGCGGCTTGACAAGCCATGCGGCTGTTGTCGGTTTAAGCCTTGGCATTCCGGTTATCGTGGGGCTGGAAAACGCAACTTCTATCTTGGCAGATGGACAGGACATTACGGTTGATGCTGCCCGCGGTGCTGTTTATCAGGGCCGTGCGAGCGTACTCTAAACATGTAAAAGCAGGAGGGGGGTAACTCCCTTCTCTTTTCCTTGTCTGCTGTTTTTAAGCGGAATAAATGCGTTTTAAGAGATGTGGGGTGCAGGCGATGAGATTTCTCTTTTTGTTTTTTATTGTGTGTCCGGCAATCGAAATCGGGATTTTTCTGCTTTCCGGTAAGCTGATCGGTATTTTTCCAACTGTTCTGTTGATGATTTTGACGGGGGCCATTGGCGCTATCGTTGCAAAAAAACAGGGAGTTGAGGTGTATTACCGGGTGCAGCGCGAGCTCCAATATGGCAAAATGCCTGGTGAGGCCATTTTAGATGGTCTATGTATTTTCATCGGAGGTTTATTGCTGATGCTTCCGGGCTTTTTGTCAGATCTGGCCGGTGCCTGTCTGCTTATTCCGTTCTCCCGCAGCTGGTGCAAACCGCTTCTGTTCAAATGGCTGAGAGGAATGTCCAAAAACAAACGGATTATTATTAAATAAACGGCAGCCTGAGTATCCGGGCTGCTGTTTTATTTTTGCCCGGCTGTAATATAGGACCATACCTCTTTTAATGCGCCAGTGGTAAGTAAAGCTTGAATAAAGACGAGGATAGCGGGCCCGGCAATAAGTCCTAAAAATCCAAATAGCTTAAAGCCGGCAAACAAAGCGATTAAAGTTGCCAGAGGATCAATTCCTATGGATTTGCTCAATAACTTCGGTTCAGTCAGCTGCCGCTGCATAAGCACAATAAGATATAAAATCCCAATCCCGATGGCAAGCGGAAGCTGTCCTGTAATAGATAAGTACAAGATCCACGGCACAAACACTGAACCTGTGCCTAAGTACGGCAGAAGATCAACCAATCCGATTAAAAAAGCGATCGTTGCGGGATGCTCGACTTTTAATATGAAAAGACCGATACATACGATAATCATCGTAAGAAATACAAGGGCAGCCTGTGCCTTAACAAAGCCGGCCATTGCTTTCTTCAGCTCACTTCCGACCGCTTTTCCGTTTGCTGAAACCCGTTCGGGGAGAATCGATAACAGTAATGCTTTCAGCTTGTGCCAATCTTTCGTGATGAAAAAAGTAGCCAAAAGAGAGAAAATAAAAACGGCTGCGGTATTTGGGAGCAATGCAAAGATTTTCGGAATCATTTCAAGGATATGAGACAGAATCAGTCCGGCGTTCTTAGCGGCGGAATCTCCCAGCGCCTGTATCTGAGTCACGATGGAAGCCTGCTGATTTGTTTCCAGCCCGTTAAATAAAACAGTCAGTTCATGATAAAATGGCTGAATATGAGTGGTGAACAGTTTCTCGCAAAACATGATAAAGGTGTTGAGATGAGGAGGGAGCGTCTTTGCGAGATACGCGGTTCCCGACACGATTTCTGCAACAAGCAAGGTCAGCGCCCCGACTGTGATAAGCAGAAAAAAAGCCAGAACAAGAATGACGTTTAATGTTCTAGGCAGACTGGTCAGCCTGTCCAAATATTCTACAAAAGGATGTATGGCTGATGAGAGAATAAGGGCAATCAGGAATGGATAAATTAACGGAAATGAATAATAGACTGCGGCAATAGACCCAGTTGAAATTGTAAAAACAAAAAGAGTCCTGAAGAAAATGGATACATAGGATTGATTCAAAAATGCTCCTCCTCTCGTCAGCACGTCCTATTTTTTATTTTATTCACGATGCATGCGATTATGAATACATTTATCTGCAAAGGAGGAAGCTTAGGCGTGTTTACTCAAGCTAATTTATTCTTAGTATTATTGCTTGCCATTGCACTCATAGCTAAAAATCAATCATTGCTTATTGCTGTATCCGTCCTGATTTTGATCAAAATAGTGGGACTTGACCAAAAATTATTTCCCGCTATTCAATCAAAAGGTATCAATTGGGGGGTAACAGTCATCACCATTGCCGTTCTTGTGCCGATTGCTACAGGAGAGATCGGCTTCAAACAATTGGGAGAGGCAGTACGATCCTATTATGCATGGATTGCCCTTGGAGCGGGAATTGCAGTGGCGCTGATTGCCAAAAACGGTCTTACACTGCTGGAGAATGACCCTCATATTACAACGGCGCTTGTCATCGGGACCATTTTGGCAGTTGCCCTTTTTGGCGGAGTAGCGGTCGGACCGCTCATCGGAGCCGGCATTGCGTACCTCGCCATGCAAATTGTAAAAATGTTCAGTTCTTAAAAAAAAACGGCGGCCTGCCGTTTTTTTTTTGTAGTAAAAGGGAAAAAACAATCAAAAACCCGCAAATAAAGGCACTTTTTGTACGTAAAAACCGCGAAAAAGAGAGAAAGAAAAAAAAAAATTATAGTTAAACATTTAACAAATGTCTGATTATTGTTTATAATAAGAATAGGCTTAAAGTTAATCAAGCTTATAAGATTTAGTTATGGTCTTCCATAAGCAGGGGGTTAATGAATTGTAAACAGTAAAATGTAAGCATTTTCTTTTAGGGAAAAGTGATTACTTTTTACACTTTAAGCAAGCCTTATGTTTCGCATTACTCTAAAAGGGGAATTTTTTTGAAAAGGAGAGGTTAATATGACAGCAACACGCGGTCTCGAAGGGGTTGTAGCAACAACATCATCTGTAAGTTCTATTATCGACGATACCCTTACATATGTAGGGTACGATATTGATGACTTAACAGAGAATGCTAGTTTTGAAGAAATTATTTACTTACTTTGGCATTTAAAGCTGCCGAACAAAGAAGAACTCAATGAATTTAAAAAACAGCTTGCACAGGAAGCTTCCGTTCCTAAAGAAGTTATTGAGCACTTCAAATCTTATTCCCTCGAAAAAGTTCATCCTATGGCTGCGCTCCGGACAGCTGTATCTTTACTCGGTCTGCTCGACGATGAAGCGGATGTTATGAATCCGGATGCCAATTACAGAAAAGCGATACGCCTTCAGGCGAAGGTGCCTGGTTTGGTTGCCGCTTTCTCTAGAATTCGCAAAGGTCTTGAACCGGTTGAACCAAAAGAAGATCTGGGGATCGCCGCGAATTTCCTTTACACGTTAAACGGAGAAGATCCTTCGCCGATTGAAGTGGAAGCGTTTAATAAAGCGCTCATTCTCCATGCTGACCATGAACTGAACGCGTCAACGTTCACAGCAAGGGTATGTGTCGCTACGCTGTCTGATATTTATTCCGGTATTACGGCAGCAATCGGAGCCTTAAAAGGACCGCTTCACGGCGGTGCAAATGAAGGCGTTATGAAGATGCTTTCGGAGATCGGAGAAGTGGAAAACGTTGAACCTTACATCCGCGCCAAAATGGAAAAGAAAGAAAAAGTAATGGGATTCGGACACCGTGTATACAAGCATGGAGATCCGCGCGCCAAGCATTTGAAAGAAATGAGCAAGCGATTAACAAACTTAACGGGTGAAAGCAAATGGTATGAGATGTCGATCGCAATTGAAGACATCGTCACATCAGAAAAAAAGCTTCCGCCAAATGTTGATTTTTATTCGGCATCGGTTTATCACAGCCTTGGTATTGATCACGATCTCTTCACGCCAATCTTTGCGGTCAGCAGAATGTCCGGATGGCTTGCGCATATTCTTGAGCAATATGACAACAACCGCTTGATCCGTCCGCGCGCAGATTATACGGGCCCTGACAAGCAAAAATTTATTCCGATTAACGAAAGAGCCTAAAGAACCAATGGGGGCTGGCTGGATTTAATGAAGTTAGCCTCTTGTTTGGAACAGTGATCTTGGTTTACAATTTTAATTGAAAGTTAAGAAAAATCATTTTGTTTTTTTATATCAGAAAAATAAAATGTTTTCTAAATATGAATTACATACTGGGAGGTAATATTTGTGGCACAAGCTGAAAAAATTACAGTTACTGACGGTGTATTGAATGTACCGAACAATCCGATTATCCCGTTTATCGAAGGTGACGGCATCGGCCCTGATATTTGGAAAGCGGCTTCAAGAGTTCTGGAAGCAGCTGTAGAAAAAGCATATAAAGGCGAAAAGAAAATCACTTGGAAAGAAGTTTATGCAGGTGAAAAAGCATTTAACAAAACGGGTGAATGGCTGCCTAACCAAACGCTTGAAGACATCCGCGAATATTTAATCGCCATTAAAGGCCCGCTTACAACTCCGATCGGCGGCGGAATCCGTTCATTAAACGTAGCGCTCAGACAGGAATTAGACTTGTTTACATGTCTTCGTCCAGTCAGATACTTTAACGGCGTACCTTCGCCTGTTAAGCGCCCTCAAGATACGGATATGGTTATTTTCCGTGAAAATACGGAAGATATCTACGCTGGAATCGAGTACGCAAAAGGCTCTGAAGAAGTGGAAAAATTAATCAACTTCTTAAAAACTGAGCTTGGTGTCAACAAAATCCGTTTCCCTGAAACATCAGGCATCGGTATTAAGCCTGTTTCAGAAGAAGGCACACAGCGTCTTGTAAGAGCGGCCATTCAATATGCAATTGACCAAAATCGCAAATCAGTCACATTGGTTCATAAAGGCAACATCATGAAGTTCACTGAAGGAGCCTTTAAAAACTGGGGCTATGAAGTGGCTGAAAAAGAATTTGGAGATAAAGTCTTTACATGGGCTGAATATGATCGTATTGTAGAACAGGATGGGAAAGATGCAGCAAACAAAGCGCAAAGCGAAGCTGAGGCTGCCGGCAAAATCATTATCAAAGACAGCATTGCTGATATCTTCCTTCAACAAATTTTAACGCGTCCAAGCGAATTTGATGTGGTAGCTACAATGAACTTAAACGGCGACTACATTTCCGATGCACTTGCAGCGCAAGTCGGCGGAATCGGTATCGCTCCTGGGGCTAACATCAATTACGAAACTGGACACGCTATTTTCGAAGCAACTCACGGAACGGCGCCTAAATACGCGGGACTTGATAAAGTGAACCCGTCATCTGTTCTTCTTTCAGGCGTGCTTTTACTTGAGCACCTTGGATGGCAGGAAGCTGCTGATCTTGTGGTTCAATCCGTTGAAAAAACAATCGAATCTAAAGTCGTAACTTACGATTTTGCTAGATTAATGGACGGTGCCACAGAAGTGAAGTGCTCGGAATTTGCTGACGAATTAATCAAAAACTTGTCTTAATTCTTAAACTTATAAGTTAAAGGGGAAAAAGCAAATGGCGAACAAGCGTAAAAAAGTATCTGTAATCGGAGCCGGTTTTACCGGTGCAACAACTGCATTTTTGACGGCTCAAAAAGAATTGGCGGATGTTGTATTAGTCGATATTCCGCAATTAGAAAATCCGACTAAAGGAAAAGCGCTTGACATGTTAGAAGCAAGCCCTGTGCAAGGGTTTGATGCAAAAGTTACCGGAACGTCAAACTATGAAGACACTGCCGGATCTGACATTGTAGTCATTACGGCGGGAATTGCTAGAAAACCTGGGATGAGCCGGGATGATCTCGTGTCTACGAATGAGAAAATCATGAGAAGTGTGACGCGTGATATCGTAAAACATTCTCCTGACTGTGTCATTGTCGTTTTGACAAACCCGGTGGATGCAATGACTTACGCCGTGTATAAAGAATCAGGATTCCCGAAAGAACGCGTCATCGGACAATCAGGCGTGCTGGATACTGCGAGATTCAGAACGTTTGTGGCTGAGGAATTGAATCTGTCTGTTAAAGATGTAACGGGATTTGTTCTTGGAGGCCACGGAGATGATATGGTGCCGCTTGTGCGTTATTCTTACGCCGGAGGTATTCCGTTAGAAACACTTATTCCGAAAGATCGGATTGACGCAATCGTAGAACGGACAAGAAAAGGCGGCGGTGAAATCGTCAACCTGCTTGGAAACGGAAGCGCATATTATGCTCCTGCCGCATCACTTGTAGAAATGATTGAAGCGATCTTAAAAGACCAGCGCCGTGTATTGCCGACTATTGCCTATCTCGAAGGAGAATACGGCTATGAAGGCATTTACTTAGGTGTTCCGACAATTGTCGGAGGCAACGGCCTTGAACAGATTATTGAATTGGAATTAACAGATTACGAAAAAACACAGTTGAACAAATCTGCTGAATCTGTTAAAAATGTCATGAAAGTTTTATCTTAAGATAATAACAGGGAGGGCTTTGTTACGAAGCCTTCCTGTTTTTATACAAAAATGTAAGCGCTGTCTTTTTTGTGCCATCCTATATGATGTGTTCTTTTCAAAATGATTAAAAAGGCGAATTGTCGAACCGGCTTCCATTCGTTAAAATGAAATCATGAAACGTGTTATGATGACATAAAATAGAGAAATAGGATGTCGGGGAATTTTGATAATGGAGGCACAGCATGAGCAAAAAAATTTTAGTTGTGGATGATGAAGAATCTATCGTTACTCTTTTGCAGTATAATTTGGAGCGGTCGGGCTACGAGGTTGTCACCGCATCAGACGGTGAAGAAGCTTTAAAACAGGCGGAGACAGAAAAACCTGACTTAATTGTGCTTGATCTCATGCTTCCTAAATTGGATGGGATCGAAGTGTGTAAGCAGTTGAGACAGCAAAAGCTGATGTTTCCTATTTTAATGCTCACGGCTAAAGATGAAGAGTTTGATAAAGTGCTCGGTCTTGAACTTGGCGCTGACGATTATATGACCAAGCCATTCAGCCCGAGAGAAGTAAATGCCAGGGTAAAGGCGATTTTAAGGCGTTCTGAAATAGCTTCTCCCTCATTTGACGGGCAGAATGACGTCAAGGACGGCCAGTTGATCATCGGTGATCTTAAAATTCTCCCGGACCATTACGAAGCTTATTTTAAGTCAAACCAGCTTGAGCTGACACCGAAAGAATTTGAACTGCTTCTCTACCTCGGAAAACATAAGGGCAGAGTTTTAACTAGAGATTTGCTGCTCAGCGCTGTGTGGAATTACGATTTTGCCGGAGATACCCGGATTGTTGATGTGCATATCAGCCACCTTCGCGACAAAATCGAAACAAATACAAAAAAACCCATCTATATTAAAACGATCAGAGGATTGGGGTATAAACTGGAGGAGCCTAAAATGAATGAATAATTACCGTGTGCGTCTTTTTGCTGTACTCGCCGTATTCATTATCTTGGTGTTTAGTGTACTCGGTCTTTTTTTACAACAGCTTTTCGAATCGGCTAATGAAGAAAAAGCAGCTGACCAAATGGAAAAGGAAGCCAAATACATGGCTTCTCTCCTTAATGCCGGAGATTTGACAGCTAAAGAGAACGAGAAAGTAATTAAAGAAGCAGGCAGCGCGCTTGATGTAAGCGCGGCGGTGGTGAATGACGAAGGGCGCGTGTTATACAGTTCAGGCAAAAACACGAATGTTTCTTCTGTGATTACCCATCTCCATGCAGACAAAGGAACTTTGGTTAAATCGGACGACGCTTCCAGACTTTATTACGGGCTTCCGCTGACAAACGCCGATAATAAAACGGGTTATGTTTTGCTGTCGTCCCGGGCGGAAAGCAGCTCAGGCGTCAGCGGGGAAATGTGGGGCATGCTGGCAGCCAGTCTGTGTACCGCTTTTATTGTTATTGTATTCTTTTATACCAACATGACCTCCCGTTATAAAAAATCCATTGAAGCAGCGACAGGAATGGCGACAGAGCTGTCTAAGGGAAATTACGACTCCCGCACATACGGCGGATACATAAGCCGCTCCGATAAGCTCGGACGCGCGATGAACAGCCTCGCGTTCAATCTGATGGAGATGACAAGAACACAAGAAATGCAGCGCGACCGCCTTTTGACTGTCATTGAAAATATCGGATCAGGCTTGATACTGATTGACGGCAGAGGATTTATAAACCTTGTAAACAGGGCGTATGCGAAGCAGTTCCATACCCAGCCAAACCACTTGCTCCGCCGCCTTTACCACGATGCATTTGAACATGAGGAAATCATACAGCTTGTCGAAGAAATCTTCATGACTGAAACAAAAAAATGCAAACTGTTCAGGCTTCCGATCAATATTGAAAGACGTTATTTTGAAGTGGACGGCGTTCCGATCATGGGACCTGATGATGAATGGAAGGGAATCGTTCTTGTTTTTCATGACATGACGGAGACAAAAAAACTTGAGCAAATGAGAAAAGATTTCGTTGCCAATGTCTCACATGAATTGAAAACGCCGATTACGTCAATCAAAGGCTTTACTGAAACATTATTGGACGGAGCATTGGACGACAGGGAAGCACTTTTAGAATTCCTCTCTATTATTTTAAAGGAGAGTGAGAGGCTTCAATCATTGGTGCAAGATTTGCTGGATCTGTCTAAAATTGAACAGCAAAACTTCACGCTCAGTGTTGAGACGTTTGATGCGGCGAAAATGCTTGGTGAGATTGAAACGCTCCTTCAGCATAAGGCATCAGAAAAAGATATTCGATTTGAACTGAACATTCCGAAAGATCCTCTCTATGTTCAAGGAGATGTATACAGGCTGAAGCAGGTTTTTCTTAATCTGGCAAACAATGCGCTGACCTACACGCCTGAGCATGGAACGGTCACCATTTCTGCAAAATTGGCAGAAGAGGATATTCAGATAGAAGTCGCAGATACGGGAATCGGGATTGAAAAAGAAGAAATTCCCCGAATCTTCGAGCGCTTTTATCGCGTCGATAAAGACAGAAGCAGGAATTCAGGAGGCACCGGCCTCGGGCTTGCGATCGTCAAGCACTTGATAGAAGCCCATGAAGGCAAAATAGAAGTAAAAAGCGAACAGGGGCAGGGAACGATTTTTATCGTGGCACTGAAACGGGCGCTCAATTAGCTTGGGCAATCTTTACAAAGTGTTAACAATATCTTCATGCACTGTTAAACCTATGCTGTTAGGATGTAGTAGAACCCCTTCATCCAAGGAGCCAATTTGACGGCGGGAACCTATATGTGTTCCCGTCCTTTTTTATGTCTACTCCCCAGGTTCGCTTATTTTCCTTTCAAATTGAACTTTGTTAAAATAAGAGAAGCAAAAGACTATCAAATGAGATGAAAGGGAGCTTGCGCTTCTTAGGAGGATATATGAATGACGGAACGAAAAAAGTTAGTGCTTGTAGACGGAAACAGCCTTGCATACAGAGCATTTTTTGCCTTGCCGCTGTTAAGTAATGATAAAGGAATTCACACAAATGCGGTATACGGCTTCACGATGATTTTAATGAAAATGCTGGAGGACGAAAAGCCGACACATATGCTTGTGGCCTTTGACGCGGGTAAAACCACGTTCCGCCACAGCACATTTAAGGAATATAAAGGCGGCAGACAAAAGACACCGCCGGAGCTGTCGGAGCAAATGCCGTTTATTCGCGAGCTGCTTGACGCTTATCAAATCAGCCGCTATGAACTTGAGCAGTATGAAGCGGATGATATTATCGGCACGCTTGCTAAGTCTGCTGAAAAAGACGGATTTGAAGTAAAGATATTTTCAGGAGATAAAGATTTGACACAGCTTGCGACAGAGCATACAACCGTTGCTATTACGAGAAAAGGAATTACGGATGTCGAATTTTATACACCTCAGCATGTAGAAGAAAAATACGGGCTTACTCCTGAACAAATCATTGATATGAAAGGCTTGATGGGTGATTCCTCAGATAACATTCCGGGTGTGCCGGGAGTTGGAGAGAAAACAGCCATTAAACTTTTGAAGCAATTCCATTCCGTTGAGAAACTGCTCGAATCCATCGGCGAAGTGAGTGGCAAAAAACTGAAGGAGAAGCTTGAGGAATTTAAAGATCAGGCCGTTATGAGCAAGGAACTGGCGACGATCATGACCGATGCGCCAATTGACATTTCACTTGCTGAACTGGATTATGACGGCTTTAATCGGGAACAGGTCATTTCTATTTTTAAAGATCTTGGTTTTAATACGCTGCTTGAAAGGCTAGGAGAAGAGAGCGGAGAAGCTGAACAGCAGCAGGAGTTTGAAGATGTTGATATTCATAAGGTCGAAGAAGTGACAAGCGGCATGCTCGTTTCACCGTCTGCATTTGTTGTGGAACAAATTGGCGACAATTACCACGAAGCACCGATTCTTGGTTTTTCTCTCGTCAATGAAACGGGACATTATTATATCCCTAAAGAAATTGCCGTGCAGTCAGAGATATTTAAAAAGTGGGCGGAAGACGAATCTCAGAAGAAATGGGTATTTGACAGCAAACGTTCGGTAGTCGCATTGCGCTGGCAGGGCATTGAACTGAAAGGAGCAGAATTTGACGCGCTTCTTGCGGCGTATATCATCAACCCGGCAAATACGTATGATGATGTCGCCAGCGTTGCCAAGGATTATGGCTTACACATTGTATCAAGCGATGAAGCCGTTTACGGAAAAGGGGCAAAACGCGCGGTTCCCGATGAAAATGAGCTTGCCATGCATCTTGTCAGAAAGGCTGCGGCAGTTGACAGCCTTCGTGAAAAGCTTCTCCAGGAGCTTGAAAACAACGATCAGCTTGAACTGTATGAAGAACTTGAATTGCCGCTTGCATTGATTCTTGGAGAAATGGAGTCAATCGGTGTAAAAGTGGACGTGGGCCGGCTCGAGCGAATGGGAGAAGAACTTGGCGCAAGGCTGAAGGAGTATGAAGAAAAAATCCATGAAATTGCGGGAGAACCGTTTAATATTAATTCTCCGAAACAGCTTGGCGTCATTTTATTTGAAAAACTCGGGCTTCCGGTTGTGAAAAAAACAAAAACCGGCTATTCAACCTCTGCTGACGTGCTTGAAAAGCTTGCGGACCAGCATGACATCGTGTCCTATATTTTACAGTACAGACAAATCGGAAAGCTCCAATCCACGTACATTGAAGGGCTTTTAAAGGTCATCAGAAAAGATTCGCATAAGGTGCATACACGCTTTAATCAAGCTTTAACGCAAACAGGGCGGCTCAGCTCCACCGATCCGAATCTGCAAAACATTCCGATTCGGCTGGAAGAAGGCCGCAAAATCCGTCAGGCATTTGTCCCGTCTGAGAAAGACTGGCTGATATTTGCCGCTGATTATTCGCAGATTGAGCTAAGAGTGCTGGCCCACATCTCAAAGGATGAAAATTTAATCGAAGCCTTTACAAATGATATGGATGTCCATACAAAAACGGCGATGGATGTGTTCCATGTGGCACAAGATGAAGTGACACCCGCAATGAGACGCCAGGCAAAAGCAGTGAACTTCGGCATTGTCTACGGCATCAGTGATTACGGGCTGTCCCAAAATCTCGGCATCACACGCAAAGAGGCCGCGGCATTTATTGAGCGCTATCTGGAAAGCTTTAAAGGCGTAAAAGTATACATGGAGGAATCAGTTCAGGAAGCGAAGCAAAAGGGCTATGTGACGACGCTTATGCAGCGCCGCCGCTACATCCCTGAGCTGACAAGCCGAAATTTCAATCTCAGAAGCTTTGCTGAACGGACGGCGATGAACACGCCGATTCAAGGAAGCGCCGCGGATATTATTAAAAAAGCAATGATTGATATGGCAGCCAAGCTGAAAGAAAAACAGCTGAAGGCAAAGCTCTTGCTTCAAGTGCACGATGAATTGATTTTTGAAGCGCCGAAAGAAGAAATCAAATTGCTTGAAAAGCTTGTGCCGGAAGTGATGGAACATGCTCTTAACTTAGATGTTCCGCTAAAAGTAGACTTCGCATCAGGCCCATCTTGGTATGATGCAAAATAAACAAATAGATAAAGGAAGTGATGGATGTGCCGGAATTACCAGAGGTTGAAACAGTCCGGCGCACTCTGACCGGGCTTGTGAGAGGAAAAACGATCAAATCGGTAGAAATCAGATGGCCGAATATTATTAAAAGGCCTGCCGAACCGGAGGAATTTGCGCGAAACTTAATAGGGGAAACCATCCAATCCATCGGGAGACGAGGAAAGTTTTTACTTTTTCATCTGGATCACTTTGTGATGGTTTCGCATTTGCGAATGGAAGGAAAATACGGGCTGCATCAGGCGGAGGACCCGGACGATAAGCATGTTCATGTTGTATTTACGATGACTGACGGCACCCAGCTGCGCTACCGCGACGTCCGGAAATTCGGAACGATGCATTTATTTCATCCGGGTGAGGAAATGAGAGAGCTGCCGCTTTCTCAGCTTGGCCCTGAACCGGATGACAAAGAATTTACAGACGCGTATTTGAAAGAACGGCTGATGAAAACAAACCGCGCCGTGAAAACCGCGCTGCTTGACCAGAAGGCGGTTGTCGGTCTCGGGAACATTTATGTAGATGAAGCGCTTTTTAGAGCGGGCATTCACCCGGAGACCAAAGCGAACCAATTATCAGCAAAAAAAATCAAAAAGCTCCATGAGGAAATTAAGAACACGCTTCAAGAAGCCATTGATGCGGGAGGAAGCACCGTTCGTTCTTATATAAATTCCCAAGGTGAAATCGGAATGTTTCAGCTCCGCCATTTTGTTTATGGAAAAAAAGACAAACCATGCAAAACGTGCGGTACCATGATATCTAAAATCGTCGTCGGGGGAAGAGGCACACACTTTTGTGCCAAATGCCAGAAACAATAAAGGTTAACTGTTCAAGCTGGCGGTGTGAATGATCAAAGTCTTTTAGGAAAGAAAACGCTTGTTTGTATAACACGAATGTTTCATCTTTCCCATATATATAAAGAGCCCATGTAATAAATGCTGGGGTTTAAAAAGACTCTGATTATCGCGCACCAACAGAAAGGGAGAAACGGATATGCAAATGGTTTCTTTGCTGCTAGTGGCATTGGCAGTCAGCTTGGACAGTTTTTCGGTCGGATTTACGTACGGTTTGCGAAAAATGAAGATCCCGTTGAAAGCCATTATCGTGATTGCCTGCTGTTCAGGCGCTGTCATGTTTTTGTCTATGTTGATCGGGGGCTTTCTCACAAAGTTTTTCCCCGTGTATGTGACAGAAAAGCTCGGCGGACTGATTTTAGTCGGAATCGGCGCATGGGTCTTATACCAATTTTTCAGGCCGACAAAAGAACAGGATTACTTATTGCACGAAAAAACTTTACTTAATCTAGAGGTTAAGTCATTGGGGATTGTGATCCATATTTTAAGGAAACCGACAAGCGCTGATATCGACAGGTCCGGTACCATTAACGGTATAGAAGCGCTCCTGCTCGGCTTTGCCTTGTCGATTGACGCATTCGGAGCGGGGATCGGCGCTGCAATTCTCGGATTTTCCCCTATCACCTTGAGCTTTGCTGTTGCAATCATGAGCTCGCTGTTTGTATCAATAGGTATATATGCAGGCCATGTGTTATCAAAATGGAGCTGGATTGATAAAATGGCGTTTTTGCCGGGGCTCTTGCTTATCACGATCGGTCTGTGGAAACTGTAAAAAAGGAGTGGCGTTCTTGACCTTAGTCATTGGTTTAACGGGAGGCATCGCAAGCGGCAAAAGTACGGTTGCCAATATGCTGAAGAATAAAGGAATCACTGTTATAGACGCGGATATCATTGCAAAACAAGCGGTTGAAAAAGGGATGCCGGCCTACCGGCAAATCATTGACGCTTTTGCTGAAGACATCCTGCTGGATAATGGTGACATAGACCGAAAAAAGCTTGGGGCCATTATATTTAATAATGAAGAAAAACGCCTTACATTAAACGGTATTGTGCATCCCGCTGTAAGAGCGGAAATGATTAGCAAACGGGATTTGGCAGTATCAAATAACGAGCCGTTCGTCGTATTAGATATTCCCCTGCTGTTTGAAAGCAAGCTGGAGCATTTGGTAGACAAGGTGCTGGTCGTAAGTGTAACAGAAGCGCTTCAGCTCAAAAGGCTGAAAGAGCGAAATCAGCTAACAGAGGAAGAAGCCTTGAGCCGGATTAATTCACAAATGCCGTTAGCAGATAAAATCAAACGTGCCGACAAGATCATTGATAACAGCGGCAGTTTAGAGCAAACAAAACGCCGGCTCGATGACATCATCTCTGGCTGGTCATAAAGAAACACCGTTCATCTTTTCTGAACGGTGTTTCTTTTTTTATATTAGAAATCAAAATTGTCTGGGTCCGGACCGACTCGTTCATTTTGATTCAGTTCATCAATTCGTTTCATATCCTCATTTGTTAATTCAAAATCAAACACGTTTGCGTTTTCTGAAATCCGGTATGCTTTTGTTGACTTGGGAATGGTGATGACACCGTTTTGCAGATCCCAGCGCAAAATGATTTGTGCAACAGATTTGTTATATTGATGTGCAATTTCTTTCAGCACGGGGTGATCCAGCAATTGACCCTGCATTAAAGGAGACCATGCTTCAAGCTGAATTCCGTGAGTCAGGCAAAATGCCTGCAGTTCTTTTTGGGTTAAGTGCGGATGGTACTCCACCTGGTTGACCATCGGTTTGATTTCAGCATCTTTCATCAAGTCTTCCAGATGATGAATTTGGAAATTGCTTACTCCGATCGCTTTAATCCGTCCTTCTTTATAAAGGGTTTCAAGCGCTCTCCATGCATCTTTATATTTCCCTTCCACGGGCCAGTGAATCAAGTATAAATCTAGATACTCTAATCCGAGTTTTGTTAAGCTTTCTTCAAATGCTGCGATGGCTGATTCATATCCTAAATCCGCGTTCCAGATCTTTGATGTGACGAATAAGTCCTCTCTTGAGATCCCGGCTTCTTTGATCCCTTCACGTATTCCTTTTCCAACGCCTTCTTCATTTCCGTAAATCGCGGCTGTATCAATGCTGCGGTAGCCATGGGAAATGGCTGTTTTGACGGCATTCACTAACTCTGAACCTTCCTCAACTTTAAAAACTCCGATGCCAAACCAAGGCATTTTCACTCCGTTATGAAGTATTGCTGTATCCTGTAAATGTGTTGCCATTTTTGATTTCCTCCTTAATTTGCTACATGTATTTGGTAGTTAAAAATAATCCGGTCTAAAAAGAAGCGTATCACCTACTTTCAAAGATAGTTATTGTACTGTTTTTCTTTGGTCGTGTTTTTCGAGAAGACGGCTGTATCCTGTCAGCCCCACCGCTCCTAAAACCATCAATGATCCGATCCATGCCGTATGAATAAGTCCAATCGAATCTGTGATCACTCCGCCTAAATATGAACCAATCGCAATGCCTGCGTTAAAAGCAGCAATATTAATGGCAGACGCCACATCGACGGCGCTTGGAATGAAGCGCTCGGCCAGCATGACTACATATACTTGGAGTCCAGGCACATTCATAAAAGCCAAAAATCCCATAAAGATAATGGTCAGGAGGCCCGCTATTTTAAAAGGAGCCGTAAATGTTAAGACCAAAAGCACAATAGCTTGCACAATAAACATATAAAATAAAGCAGTAATCGGGTTCCGGTTAGACAGTTTTCCGCCAATCATGTTGCCTATTGCAATGGCAGTGCCATAAATAAGCAAAATAAAAGCTACAGTGCCTTCCTTAAAACCTGTTACCTCCTGAAGCAATGGGGATAAATAAGTAAAGACAACAAAGGTTCCTCCATATCCTAATGCTGTAATGATAAATAAAAGCAGCAAGCGTCCATTGGTCACCAGCTTGATTTGATCGCGAAACGTTGTACGGGTTCCTTTACGCAAATCCGATGGAATAAGGATGCCGTTTGTGACAAGAGCAATAACGCCGACTGTAATAATGACAATAAATGCAAGTCTCCAGCCGAATTGCTGTCCGATAAATGTCCCGAAAGGAACCCCGGTAACGGTTGCAACGGTAAGTCCTGTGAACATAATCGAAATCGCACTCGCTCTTTTATGTGCAGGTACAAGATCCGCTGCGATCGTGGAGCCGATTGACATAAATACACCGTGAGAAAATGCCGAAATCACCCGAGCGGCCAGTAAAACTCCAATACTCGTTGCGCTGGCCGCCATTGTATTGCCGGCAATAAAAATCAACATGATCCAAATTAATAAAGTTTTCCGCGGCATTCTGGATGTCAAGGATGTCAGAATCGGCGCGCCGAATGTGACCCCTAAAGCATAGAGGGAAACGGTCAAGCCGGCTGTCGTGACAGGGATGTGTAAATCATCCGCGATCAGCGGCAAAAGGCCAACGCTGATAAATTCTGTTGTTCCGATGGCAAATGCACTCACGGCTAACGCCAGAAGCGCGAGTGTGCTGCGTTTTTTATTTAAAGTCATTTTCCTCTCCTCCTATTAGGTGCTGTATGATTGAAATTCTGCCGAGCAAGCATATAAATAATGAGAGTATGTTCAATATCGAGCGGCAAATGTTATTATGAGAGATATACGCATTAAAGAAAAGTACGTACTTAAAAGTGCTATAGGTACTTTTTTGTTCCTATAGAAGAGGAGGATGAATTGAATATGCAGAAAAAAAAATACAATATTTCAGTAGAAGCGACACTGGAAGTGATAGGAGGGAAATGGAAATGTGTGATCCTTTGCCATCTCACACATGGCAAAAAACGAACAAGTGAATTAAAACGTCTTATGCCGGATATTACTCAGAAAATGCTGACTCAGCAGCTGCGCGAGTTAGAATCGGACGGAGTGATCAACCGGATCGTATACAATCAAGTTCCTCCTAAAGTCGAATATGAACTGAGTGATTATGGGAGAAGTCTGGAAAGTATTTTAGATTCTCTTTGTGCGTGGGGAGCAAAACATATCACAAAAGTATATGGCGAAACCTTTTCTGTTTTAGAAGAGAGTGTATTGAATGATAAATTAAAACAGGAACTTTAAAAAATTCCGGAACATCAAAAAAAGAGCAGAATCTTTATGTCTGCTCTTTTTTTGATGCCATGATTTTTAAGCGGATTCACAATAAAAATCAATTTAGGATGCAAAAAAGCCCACTGTACATCATAAATTATCATGACAAACGTTGATTTTTATCAAGATGTACTGGCAAAAAAGCTTTAATGTGTTATACTAATTTCAGATAACAACAAATTAGAATGACATAATTGATGAGGGGTGACCTTATGAAGGTGAAAGTAGCAATTAACGGGTTTGGACGTATCGGAAGAATGGTATTCAGAAAAGCAATGTTAGATGATCAAATTCAAGTGGTGGCAATTAATGCGAGTTACTCCGCAGAAACGCTGGCCCATTTAATAAAGTATGACACGACTCACGGACGGTACGAAAAAGAAGTAATAGCTGCGGAAAACAGTCTTATTGTGAATGGCAAAAAAGTGCTTTTATTAAACAGCAGAGACCCGCACAAGCTTCCTTGGAAAGAATATGATATCGATATCGTGGTGGAGGCAACAGGGAAGTTTAATGCAAAAGAAAAGGCGATGAGCCACATAGAAGCCGGCGCAAAAAAAGTCATTTTAACTGCTCCGGGAAAAAATGAAGACGTTACCATTGTGATGGGCGTTAATGAGGATCAATTCGATGCAGAGGAGCATGTCATCATCTCCAATGCCTCATGTACAACGAATTGCCTGGCTCCGGTTGTCAAAGTGCTTGATGACGAGTTCGGCATCGAGAGCGGTTTAATGACAACCGTCCATGCATATACGAATGACCAAAAAAATATTGATAACCCGCATAAGGATTTGCGCCGGGCCAGAGCTTGCGGAGAATCCATCATTCCGACGACCACGGGCGCTGCCAAGGCGCTGTCATTAGTGATGCCGCACCTGAAAGGAAAGCTGCATGGGCTTGCTTTGCGTGTGCCGGTTCCGAATGTGTCATTAGTTGATCTTGTTGTCGATCTAAAAACAGATGTAACGGCTGAAGAAGTGAATGAAGCTTTCAGGCAGGCAGCAAGAAGTTCAATGTACGGTGTGCTTGATTATTCCGATGAACCGCTTGTTTCCTCTGATTATAATACAAATTCACATTCTGCGGTCATTGACGGACTGACGACGATGGTGATGGAGGACCGTAAAGTAAAGGTTCTCGCGTGGTATGATAATGAATGGGGCTATTCCTGCAGGGTTGTTGATCTCATCCGCCATGTTGCCGCGAGAATGAAACACCCTTCAGCTGTATAAAATAAAGTCATGGGCACTCATTAACAAAAACCCTTACCTGCAATTTTGAAAAAACTCGCCTTGCAAAATAGACTTAAACGAAGTATACTATTTTTCGTGAACTTCTTGCTCGAGACTGTTTCGGGATTACTTAAAGGGTTAGGACCTCTCCGGACTAACTTTCCCCCGTGGTAAATAGCCGACCCAGTTGTTGGAATTTCACTTTTTAATTCTTGTTAAGGGGGGTCCATGACTATGGAAACAATGGGGCGTCACGTTATCTCCGAGCTATGGGGATGCGATTTTGATAAGCTGAATGACATGGATTTTATTGAAAAAACGTTTGTAAATGCTGCTTTAAAATCAGGAGCTGAGGTGCGCGAGGTTGCATTTCACAAATTTGCACCGCAGGGCGTAAGCGGAGTCGTGATTATTTCTGAATCACATTTAACGATTCACAGCTTTCCTGAGCACGGATATGCGAGCATTGATGTTTATACTTGTGGAGACTTAGATCCTAATGTCGCTGCTGACTACATTGCAGAGGCATTACATGCTGATACAAGAGAAAACATTGAAATACCAAGAGGAATGGGACCTGTTCAAATTAAACAGGCTCAAGCCAAAGTATTATAATTTTAAACACGTACACAAAGGGAGCTGGAGTTAAAAAGCCATTACGCGCTTTTTAGCTTACGCTCCTTTTATATTTGTAAAGCAAATAATGGCAGTCAGCTTTTTCTTTTTCCGTTTTTTTTGTAAAATAAGAAAGGGAATAATCATTGATAGCAAGGTGGGTGTCCGAACCAGCCCGCACAAACGGCTCTCCCGACAGATTTGGCAATCGTCATCATCTATTTACGACATTTTAGCCGGAAGCTGCCGAACAGACATCATAGCAACGAAATAGATGGGAGCTGATTATATTGAAATGTCCTTCATGCCAGCATAACGGCACGCGCGTTCTCGACTCGCGGCCTGTGGACGACGGAAAATCAATTCGCAGAAGGCGGGAGTGTGAATCTTGCCATTACCGTTTTACAACTTTTGAAAAGGTAGAAGAGATTCCGCTTATCGTCGTGAAAAAAGAGGGCTTACGCGAAGAATTCAGCCGGGAAAAAATGCTGCGCGGTTTAATTAAAGCCTGTGAAAAAAGACCGGTTCCTTTGAAAACCCTTGAAGATATGTGCTTTGACATTGAAAAAGAACTGAGAAACCAAGGCGTCTCTGAAGTGAAAAGCGAACTTGTCGGGGAAATGGTGATGGACAGGCTGGCTAAGGTTGATGAAGTCGCCTATGTCCGATTCGCGTCCGTATACCGCCAGTTTAAAGACATTAATGTATTTATTGATGAATTAAAAGATTTAATAAAGAAAGAGCGCTAAGAGCTAAAAGGAATCTTCTAGCTCTTTTCTCATGAGCAAATTTGGCATTTGATAGATATGAGAAACGGTGTAAAATGAGAAGTAGAAACAATTCGGAAGGTTTGAGAATGTATGGCTGACTATTGGAAAGATGTATTGCCTGTAGACCCTTATATGGTGAAAAGCCGTTCCATGCTGCAGGACATTGACAGACAAATCATTACACAACTGTATCAGCCCTTAATCGGCCCTTTTGCATACTCTCTATATATGACATTGTGGGGAGAGCTTGAACAAAACCGTCTGTGGGGAACCGAATCCACTCACAGGCAGCTGATGGGGATTACTCAGTCGAATTTAAAGAAAATCCATCAAGAGCAAGGGAAACTTGAAGGGATCGGATTATTAAAGGTATATGTAAAAGAGGCTGATCAAGAGCGGATGTTTATATATGAGCTGCTTCCTCCCCTCAGGCCGGATGAGTTTTTTGAAGATGGAATGCTGAACGTTTTTTTATATAACAGAGTCGGCAAAACGACGTATCAGCAATTGAAACAATTTTTCGCCCATCCGTCTGTCCCAGAGGAGGCGAAGGAGATTACACGCCCGTTCAACCATGCGTTTGAAGCCTTGCAGCCGAGTGAATGGAAGCTTTCGGCCGACATGGCGGAAACGATGGAGCTTCCTCAAGGAGAGGAATATACATCTGTCGGACAAGCGCCCTCTTATACCGTAACAGAGGACGTGTTTGATTTTGACCTGTTTTTAGCAGGGCTTTCAGAAACGATGATCCCTCGGAAATCCATCACAAAGCTGGTGCGAGAATCTATTAAGAAGCTGTCGTATCTTTATGGAATTGATCCTTTGCAGATGCAAAATGTTGTCATGAGCGCCATTAATGAACAGGATGTCATTACAACCGAAGCCTTGAGAAAAGCGGCGAGCGATTGGTATCAGATTGAGCGGAACGGACAGCTGCCGGACTTGATTGACAAGACACAGCCGGTGCGCCTGCGTGAAGGCGAAAAACAGGCAGAACAGGACTCATTGGACGGCACGCTCATTGCACAGCTTGAAATGATTTCTCCGAGAAAGCTTCTTCAAGATATCGGGGACGGGACAGAGCCGTCTAAAGCTGATTTGAAAATTATTGAAGATATTATGTTCGAACAGAAGCTTGAGCCAGGTGTAACAAATGTTTTAATTTATTATGTTATGCTCAAAACTGATATGAAGCTGTCAAAAAATTATATCCAGAAAATCGCTTCACACTGGGCTCGAAAAAAAGTGAAAACAGTTAGAGAAGCGATGAAACTTGCAATAGAAGAGCATCGCCAGTATTTAGAATGGGCTGACGGAAAAGCAAATCAGCCATCTAACAGAAACAAGAAAGTTATACGCGAAGAAAAGCTCCCTGACTGGCTGAAAGACAAAACAGAGAAGCCGAAATCTGCTGATGGACAACAGAAGTTAAGCCAGAATGATCTGGAAGAACAAAAGAAGAAAATGATGGAAGAAATGAAGAAACTCAAAAAATACTCTGCCTATTAAAGGCAGAGAAGCGGGGTGAATTGATACATGGAGCCAATCAGCCGTTCCCTGCAAGGAGTAACAGGCAGACCGGATTTCCAGAAACGCCTGGAACAAATGAAAGAAAAAGTAATGAAGGACCAAGACGTACAAGCTTTTTTAAAAGAGCATGGCGATATCAGCCAAAGCATGATTGAACGCAGCTTAAATAAGCTTTATGAATATGCCCAGCAAAGCAAAAATTGCGCTTATTGTTCAGAGGATGAAAATTGCAACAATCTTTTAGAAGGCTATCATCCGAAGCTTGTTGTAAACGGGCGGTCCATTGATATTGAATATTATGAATGCCCGGTGAAACGCAGGCTTGATCAGCAAAAAAAACAGCGCTCCTTAATGAAGAGTATGTACATTCAGCAGGACCTTCTCGGAGCCACATTCCAGCAAATTGATATAAACGATCCGAGCAGGCTCGGCATTTTTCAGCACGTCACAGATTTTTTGAAACAATACAATGAAACGGGCAAAGGAAAGGGACTTTATCTTCACGGGAAATTCGGTGTAGGAAAGACATTTATTCTGGCCGCAATCGCCAATGAACTTGCAGAGAAAGAATATTCTTCAATGATCGTATATGTCCCTGAATTTGTCAGAGAACTGAAAAACTCGATGCAAGATCAATCGTTGGAAGCAAAGCTCAATATGGTGAAATCAACCCCCGTCCTGATGCTGGATGATCTCGGAGCGGAATCCATGACGAGCTGGGTGCGGGACGAAGTGATCGGAACGGTGCTTCAGCACAGAATGTCTCAGCAGCTGCCGACGTTTTTCTCCTCCAATTTTTCGCCGGATGAATTAAAGCATCATTTCACGTATTCTCAAAGAGGTGAAAAGGAAGAAGTAAAAGCGGCCAGACTGATGGAGCGCATTTTATATTTGGCTGCGCCGATCCGTCTTGACGGAGAGAATCGCCGCCATCAGTAGGTTTACGGCCCAAAGGGGAAGGGATCTGAAGGAATGAAGACAAAAAGAGTTGTCAAATGGCTTGCCGTTATAGCCGGAGCAGGGCTGTTGTTTTATGCTAATCGGAGATATTTCAATGTGTCGCCAAAAGAGATCCGATTATGGGTTTTATCTTTTGGTGTATTTGCTCCGCTTGTTTTTATCGGGATATCTATTATTCGGCCCTTTGTGCTGTTCCCTGTTTCGGTAATTTCAGTAGCCGGCGGACTCGCGTTCGGCCCGATGCTCGGAACGATGTACACGTTAATGGGATCGATGTGCGCCGCGGCTGTTTCATTTCTTGCGGCGGGCCTGTTTGCCGCAAGAAAAAAAAGCCATCATGTAAGACTTGAAAACATTCAGAAACAAATGGAGAAAAACGGATTTTTTTATATCTTTATGCTCCGAATCCTGCCGATTAACTTTGATCTGATCAGCTACGCTGCAGGTATCTCCAATATTAAACCATGGACATACCTTGCAGCCACCGCCGCGGGGATCATCCCCGGCACCATCGCGCTCAATGTGCTTGGCGCAAGCTTTTTTACGGGCAATGTCCTTGTGTTCTCCATCGTGATTGTCATCTATATCATTTTTTTAACACTGCCGTTTGTTTTCAAAAAGAAGATGCCGAGCCTGTTTCACTGACGAAGTTTAAGATTTGGCATTGAGCTTTACGTCTATTTTAAAAGTCTCCCCCATATACTTGTAACAGATGCCGTAAGGGGGGACAAACATGCTTGAAATGATCTTTGAAGATGACCAAGACACAGCCGCTTTTTTACATCTCATTCAGCAATCGGACGATAGGAAAAAAGTGATTGTCCGTACAGACATAAAAAAAATCGCAATCGCACAAGCTGAAGCTGATTTTTCAATTCAGCGTTTCATCGAGCCGGTCTTGGTCAGGTTTTTTTTAGAATGTAAAGAAGACGAGCATATGCTGTCGCTGATTGAAGGATCGTATTGCTTCTCTGATCCGGATGAACAGCAGCAAATCCTTCAGCTCGCCCACAGTATCATTGAAGGGGACCTTGATGATTTGCCGTTCAAACAAAAAAAACTTCCTCGGTCAAAGTATATTTTAGAGCAACTGCAGACGATTTCTTTAGAGACCGGGGTTTTTTCAGTGCGTTCTTTTCAAACATTTCGTCTTGGGAATTATTACGAACAGCTCAGAGAGTATGTGGAAGCTGCGATAGATGAATACAAAATGGAGCAGGAATACCAAAACTTTATTCAAACGCTGAGAGACTACGTCACCTCTAACACACCGCGAATGGAAAAGGTTCATATCGTCCATGACGGAACATTTACACTGTGGGAGCTGCGCTATGTTTCTGAACGGGAGCAAAAAAAATACATAGACAGGCGCTTTGTAAGGGAACACCCGATGTATATAGATTCGCATTTGCTCGCACCGCTCATATCCATCGCGCCGGAGAAGCTCGTGCTTTATACTGACCAGCCTGAGCATATGATGGTCAGGACCATACAGAACGTCTTTCAAGAACGGATGCAGATGTTTCCGCTGAGCGCGTTTGTCGCCGAGAAGTCGAAAGGATAGCCGTTAACAGCCTTACAGGTAAGTAAGGCTGTTTGGACAGAAAAAAGAAAAATGCTTGTGTTGATTTTTTTTGGCAAACCTTTTATAATACATAGAAGATTATTGATCAGTTAAACGTACTGATAAGGACACGAAGGAATGATACCGGCTTTGAAGAGAGGGAAGCCCCCGGCTGCAAGCTTCCCAGCTAAGGACCATTCACTTTACCGCCTTTGAACCTCAGCTGTGAACGGCTTTTCTGCCAAGTAATGACTGACGGGAACTCCCGTTACAGAGTCTAGAGCCGCCATGCGCATGAGTTGTTTTTGCGTGTGCGGAAAAAAGGGTGGAACCACGATTCCGTTTGTTAACCTCGTCCCTTTCACAGGGGGCGGGGTTTTTTATATGCAAAAAAAAGGAGTGACGAAGATGTCAGATATGGTAAAAATCACATTTCCTGATGGGGCAGTCAAGGAGTTTGCGAAAGGCACGACAACAGAAGATATCGCGGCATCCATCAGTCCGGGATTGAAGAAAAAATCATTAGCCGGAAAACTGAACGGGCAAGAAATAGATCTTAGAACACCGATTAACGAAGACGGCACAGTGGAGATCATTACAGAAGGCTCAGAAGAAGGACTTCAGATTATGCGACACAGCACGGCTCACTTATTGGCTCAAGCGATTAAACGCATATATAAAGATGTGAAATTCGGCGTCGGACCTGTTATTGAAAATGGCTTTTATTATGACGTTGAAATGGAAGAAGCGATTACACCGGAGGATCTGCCGAAGATCGAAAAAGAAATGAAAAAAATCGTCAATGCAAACCTTCCGATCGTCCGTAAAGAAGTCAGCCGTGAAGAAGCGAAAGCCCGCTTTGCGGAAATCGGCGATGACCTGAAACTTGAATTGCTCGATGCGATTCCGGAAGGAGAAACCGTTTCGATTTACGAGCAGGGCGAATTCTTTGACTTGTGCCGCGGCGTTCATGTTCCGTCAACAGGGAAAATTAAAGAATTTAAGTTGTTAAGCCTTGCAGGCGCATACTGGCGCGGAGACAGCAACAACCAAATGCTTCAGCGCGTATACGGAACAGCTTTCTTCAAAAAAGCTGATCTTGAAGAGCATTTGCGATTGCTTGAAGAGGCAAAAGAGCGTGATCATAGAAAGCTCGGCAAAGAATTAAAGCTTTTTGCCAATTCGCAAAAAGTCGGCCAAGGGCTTCCGCTTTGGCTGCCAAAAGGGGCGACAATCCGCCGCGTAATCGAGCGTTATATCGTAGATAAAGAGTTAAGCCTTGGCTATGAGCACGTATATACACCGGTGCTTGGCAGTAAAGAGCTTTATGAAACATCAGGACACTGGAACCATTATCAAGATGGCATGTTTCCGCCGATAGAATTGGACAATGAAACGCTGGCGCTGCGTCCGATGAACTGTCCGCATCATATGATGATCTACAAAAATGACATCCACAGCTATCGTGAACTTCCGATTCGGATCGCTGAACTCGGAACGATGCACCGCTATGAAATGTCAGGAGCGCTTTCAGGCCTTCAGCGCGTCCGCGGTATGACATTAAATGATGCTCACATCTTTGTGCGCCCGGATCAGATTAAAGATGAATTTATCCGTACTGTGCGTTTGATTCAAGACGTATATGAGGACTTCGGCTTGAACGATTATACATTCCGTTTATCATACCGTGATCCGGAAGATACAGAAAAGTATTTTGATGACGATGAGATGTGGAACAAGGCGCAATCCATGCTGAAAGACGCAATGGACGAGATCGGCAGCGATTATTACGAAGCAGAAGGCGAAGCGGCATTCTACGGCCCTAAGCTTGATGTCCAAGTCAAAACAGCAATCGGAAAAGAAGAAACACTGTCTACTGTACAGCTTGATTTCTTACTGCCTGAGCGCTTTGATCTGACTTATATCGGTGAAGACGGCAAACAGCACCGTCCTGTCGTAATTCACAGAGGTGTCGTATCTACAATGGAACGCTTTGTGGCTTTCTTAATTGAAGAGCATAAGGGTGCGCTTCCGACGTGGCTTGCACCTGTTCAATTCCAGGTCATCCCTGTATCATCGTCCGTGCATCTCGATTATGCAAAAAAAGTGCAGGAGCGTCTTCAGCGTGAAGGCTTGCGCGTGGAAGTTGATATCCGCGACGAGAAAATCGGCTACAAAATACGCGAAGCTCAAATGCAAAAAATCCCGTACATGCTTGTGGTCGGTGACCAAGAAGCTGAAAACGGCGCAGTAAACGTCCGTAAATACGGAGAGCAGAAGTCTGAGACGATTTCACTTGATGATTTTGTGAAGAAGGCTGTGGCTGAAGCGAAGAAATAACATAAAAAAAGCTGTTGGCTTGTTAGTGCTCACTAATAGGTTCAACAGCTTTTTTATATATCTTGGCAGGTTCACCGTTGAAAATATAACCGTTTTTTATATAAGCCCAACCATACTTCTCATAATATCCTTTTTTCTATTAAAAAGAGGAGATTAGCTATTGCACTAATCTTCCTCTAAAAGATACAATCTTCTTTTAATTATTTTCCAAAATCGCAAACAGCTCATGAAGATCGCTGATCACGTAATCAGGCTTCACATCTGTTTCGTTTTTCTTCCCGGTCCGGTTCACCCAAACTGTTTTCATCCCGACCCGACCGGCACCGAGAATATCTGTATTCACATTATCGCCGACCATGATCGCATCGTCTTTTGAGATATGAAGCAAATCGAGGCAATGTTCAAAAATAGAAGCATCGGGCTTTCCTTTTCCAAAAGCGCCTGAAATCACAATTTCATTAAAGTAAGGAGCAAGCTCAGGCACCCCGGCTAATTTTTCTTTTTGCAGGCTCGGATCGCCGTTTGTTAAAAGCAGCAATTCGTATTTCCCTTTTAATTGGTCCAGCACGTCAAATGTTTCATCATACACAAACGGGCGTTTCCGGCGCTCTGCCGCGAAAAACTCAGCCAAATACTCACCATATGCCGCATCCTCGATACCGAATGCCTTCAATCCGTTCGTCCACGCGTTCCGCCTGTACTCCGGCGCAATTTTGTTCAGCTGCTTAAAGCCATCACTGATCGGCTCTGTGAAATTGGCCCACAGTCCTTCGAACGGGTTAATGCCGATCATCACTGTATATGGATATGTCTCATAAGACATGTACAGTTGTCTTGCCGCTTCCCGGACAGCTGCTTCAAATTCTTTCGGATCAAGCCCGTATTCCTTCTCCGCCTGCAAGCATGTTTCAGTGAATGTTGTGCTTACGCTTTTTTCATCCCAAAGTAGTGTATCGTCTAAATCAAAAAATACGGCTTTCATGATCTTCTCCTCTGCTTCTTATTCGATTTTGCCATATGTAAATCATTTTCTTTCTCTGCCAAAAGGCTCACGTTTATTCTACAATAGATAAAAGCCTTGATAAAGAAATGTTTTCAGATGATTTTAAAAAAACAGGCAGATGAATGAGAGAAATGAAAACCAACTATAAAAAATGATAAAATAAAATTTGAAAGATCAGGTGAATAAAATGATTCATTTAATGATCATGATGCTGGAAAGAGTCGGTATCATCGTAATATTGGGATTTATATTGGCACATACAAAATTATTCAGACAAGCCTTGCAACAGCCGGCAAGCTATAAAGGAAAGGCTGTGCTGATTACGATTTTTTCCCTTTTCAGCATCATCAGCAACTACACGGGGATTGAAATTCAAAGGAACATTATTTTAAACAATGACTGGGTATTTGAAATTGATCCGTCAAGCTCGATTGCAAATACCAGGATCATGGGGGTGGAAATCGGCGGGCTTTTGGGAGGTCCGATTGTGGGCGCGGGAGTCGGTTTGCTGGCCGGACTTCATCGGTTGTCACTGGGCGGCAGCACCGCGTTCAGCTGTGCTGTATCCTCCATATTAGCGGGAATCTTGGCAGGCTGGATAGGCAGCTATTTCAGAAAGCGCTACCGGATTCCGACACCTCGTGCAGCTGCGCTTGTGGGAATCGGCATGGAGGCTTTGCAGATGCTCATTATCCTTCTGATGGCGAAGCCGTTTGCTGATGCATGGGCGCTTGTGAGTATGATCGGGATTCCGATGATTCTGATAAACGGTTCAGGCAGCTTTATTTTTCTCTCGATCATCCAGTCGATTATTCGGAAAGAAGAGCAGGCCAGAGCGCTTGAAACACACAGAGTGCTGATGATTGCCGATCAAACACTGCCCTATTTCCGCCAAGGTTTAAACGAAAATTCATGCAAGAGCGTGGCGGCCATCATACATAAATTGACGGGAACGGACGCTGTTTCCCTCACCGATAATAAAAAAATTCTTGCTCATGTCGGTGCGGGAACCGATCATCACATCCCATCAAAAAGTCTCATTACAGGGCTGTCCAAAAAAGTAATCAAAACAGGGTATATCATGAAAGCCACTTCACAGGAAGAGATCGAATGTACGCATGCCCAATGTCCTTTACATGCGGCAATCGTCCTGCCGCTTACATCAAACGGAAAAACGATCGGAACGCTGAAAATGTATTTCAAAAGCCCGGCCGGACTCAGCCAGGTGGAGGAAGAGCTTGCTGAGGGACTGGCCATGCTGTTTTCCACACAGCTTGAGCTTGGAGAAGCCGAGCTTCAAAGCAAGCTGCTGAAGGATGCAGAAATTAAGGCGCTTCAAGCACAGGTCAATCCGCATTTTTTGTTTAACGCCATCAACACGATTTCCGCGTTATGCAGAACAGATGTCGAAAAAACCCGTAAGCTTTTGCTTCAGCTCAGTGTTTATTTTCGTTCCAATTTGCAAGGGGCAAGACAGTTGCTCATACCGCTGTCAAAGGAGCTGAACCATCTTCACGCTTACTTATCATTAGAGCAGGCACGTTTTCCCGGGAAATATGAGATTGAGATAGACATAGAAGACAGTCTGGATCAAATCGAAATCCCGCCATTTGTCTTGCAAGTTCTTGTTGAAAATGCGCTTCGACACGCTTTTCCGAAAAAACAAGACAGATATAAAGTGGAAGTGCAAGTTTTATCTGCTGAATCGTCTGTCTATATGAAGGTAAAAGATAATGGACGGGGCATTGCAGAGGAGATCGTAACTCAATTAGGAAACAAGCCTCTGCCGTCAAAAGAAGGGACGGGAACGGCTCTTTATAACTTGAATCAGCGGCTGGTTGGTTTGTTTGGCCAGCAAGCCGCCCTGCAAATAACGAGCGGAATCGATAACGGAACAGAGGTTTCATTTCAGGTGCCTTTGAAACAAATGAAAGAGGGAGAAGAACATGCTGAGGGTGTTAATCGTTGATGATGAAATACTGGCAAGAGATGAATTAGCCTATTTGCTCAAACGTACGAATGAGGTAGACGAAATAGATGAAGCTGAAAACATTGAATCGGCATTTGACCGGATGATGGATCAAAAGCCGGATCTTCTGTTCTTAGATGTTGATTTGTCCGGGGAAAACGGCTTTGATATCGCAAAGCGGTTAAATAAAATGAAGCATCCGCCTGCTGTTGTGTTTGCGACCGCCTATGACCAATATGCGCTCAAAGCCTTTGAAGTGGACGCGCTTGATTATTTGACCAAACCTTTTGATGAGGAGCGCGTTCAGCAGACAATTAAGAAATATAAAAAGGTAAAACCGGATACCGGAGAACCGATGGAGCAGACAGGCTCAGTGAATCATCATAAGCTTGCCGTATCTGTCGGTGAATCGATTGTGATTTTAGATGTGTCAGAAATTATATTTGCCGGAATTGCCGATGGGCACACCGAGGTTAAAACGCATGAAACATCTTACAGTGTAAGCGATACACTGGCGGTTATTGAGAAGAAGCTGCCCGACGCAGACTTCATCCGCGTCCACCGCAGTTATATCGTCAATACTGAGTATATTAAAGAGATTCAGCCATGGTTTAATTCGACATATAATCTCATTATGAAAGACGGATCAAAAATACCGGTCAGCCGCACATATGCTAAGGAATTAAAGAAACTGCTTCATATTTGATGAAGCGGTTTTTGTATTTCATCCCTCATTTTTTGCATCTCATCCCGATTATTCAGCAAGTTTAGATGTAAGCGCTTAATAAAGGGTTTTCATTTATTATAATGAGGACAACAAAGAGAAAGAGGTGAAGAAAATGAGTGCTAAAAAAGTGTATGGTTTTTTAACACAAGCATTTATTTTTGCCGCAATTATGCTGGTATCAAATATGATTGCCGCGATTGTTCCAATTCCTATCCCTGCGTCAGTCGTAGGATTAGTTCTATTATTTCTCTTATTATGCTTAAACATTATTAAACTTGAACAAGTAGAAACCCTGGGAACGTCTTTAACATCTCTGATCGGCTTTTTATTTGTCCCGTCAGGCATTTCTGTTATGAATTCACTTGGTGTGATGCAGCATTACGGCCTGCAAATCGTGCTTGTCATTCTGCTTGCAACCATCATTTTATTAGCGGCGACAGGTTTGTTCTCCCAATTCATCATAAGAGGAAAACAGACAGCCGCTGACAAGCAGCAGAAAGAAAAAACGGTGCAGCATCCGCATAAGGAAAACAAGCTCGCTCATCATTAAGAGGCATAGGGGGTAATCAAATGGAAAGTACAATGAGTCCTTATTTCGGCATCGTGGTATCACTTGCCGCATTCGGCATCGGCACATTTCTATTCAAAAAGTCAAAAGGCTTCTTCCTTTTCACGCCTTTATTTGTCGCAATGGTGCTGGGCATCGCATTCTTGAAAATCGGCGGTTTTTCTTACGCGGATTATAACAATGGGGGAGAAATCATTAAATTTTTCCTTGAACCGGCGACCATCGCCTTTGCCATTCCGTTGTACAAGCAAAGAGACAAGCTGAAAAAATACTGGTGGCAAATCATGTCTTCCATCATTGTCGGGTCAGTTTGCTCCGTTACGATTGTTTATCTCCTTGCAAAAGGAATTCATCTTGATGAAGCAGTCATGAAAAGCATGCTTCCGCAAGCGGCGACAACAGCAATCGCTCTTCCTTTATCAAAAGGTATCGGCGGCATCAGCGACATCACAGCCTTTGCCGTTATTTTTAACGCCGTTATCGTCTACGCGCTCGGCGCTCTGTTCTTAAAGCTGTTTAAAGTGAAAAATCCGATCTCTAAAGGATTGGCTCTCGGCACTTCCGGTCACGCGCTGGGCGTGGCGGTCGGAATCGAGATGGGGGAAGTTGAAGCAGCGATGGCGAGTATCGCGGTCGTTGTAGTAGGGATTGTGACAGTGCTGGTCATACCGGTGTTTGTGCAGTTGATAGGGGGTTAAGCCAAGGATAGGTTCCTTGGCTTTTTTCTTAAGGAGCATCTTCCGGATCAATATAGCCTTGTTTAATGCCCCATTCAACTTGATCGTCATGCCATTTTTTTCGTTCTGCATATCCATATCCATCGTTTTCCGGCAGATCTGCCGCCGGCTCTTGGGCTTGTGCCGCATCTGATCGATTTGCTGAGGAAGCAGAGCTATTAGCAGATTCCGCTGTTTTTGCTTGTTCTTGCTGTCTGGCTTCTTCCGCTTGCCGTTCAGCTTCTCGTTGTGCAGCTAATTCTTCCTGTCTCTGGATTTCTGCTTCTTCTGCAGCCTGTTTTTTGGCTGCTTCAATCTTCTCAAGCTCTTCAGTATGTCTTTTTGTCTCAAGCAATTTTAAGTTTTTGTGCTCTTCCTCAAGCTTGTCTTTATCCGATTTTGGAGAGGGCTTCTCGACGTCTAAAGCTACAGGTTCAGATTTTTCTTCCTTTGGGCTGGCAGTTGTTTTGTCATGAGCACAGCCGGCTGCTGATAAAGCCCCCAGCAATAACAAAGAAATCGTTAATTTTGTTTGTTTTTTCATGCGTGTTTCTCCTTTTGTTTTGATACATGCGTAATATAAAGGGAACTGGAATCTATTTACTTTATCGGTCTTTGCGGTTTAAAGTTAATACTTTTATTTTCTTTTATTACTTTTTAATCCATTTTTAATTCACGATTTCCATTTTGATGTTACGATATTGAGAGAGAATCTGAAAAAACAGTCACCTTAAACGACGAAAGATAGCTGCCGGATGAGCGCCGGCACACTTTACCGGATATTGAAGGAGAATATGTCTTTTAAACTTCCTGCGCGGTTTAGTGAAGCGAGTGCTGATATATTGGTAACTGTCGGCGAAAAGGAGAGGAATCTTAAAAACGTCTGCACGGGAAATAGGCAATAAAAATGCGAATTGCCGATGCGTGATGATTCCGGGTACGGGGCATGGCACACCGCTCGCACAGCCGGAATTATTTAATGAAATGGTGAAAAGTGGTTTTTTCGGGGTGACATACCGAAAGAATGGAGTATCAAGTAAGAAACAGAAGCTGAAATTCTCTGATTTTAGCCTTGCGCAACTCATAACCACATGTTACAATGAAAAAGTTGTTCCGGAGAAGTCATTCTTGACTAAATATCCGGCATTGTGTAGAATAGTTATTGAATTGAATATAAATCACAAGAAGAAGCACCCGCTTCTCACCTGATTGACACATTCATGTAGTTGGCAGGTTGACCGTACATTTTTATTTATGCAGATGTTCGTAGTGTGGGTGTGTAATCATACCCACACTTTTTGTTTGCCTGTAGAATGCAAGTCAAAATGAATTGTGAATCAATTCGAAGAAACTATGGAGGTGGCTCATTATTAGCAAAGATCAATTGGTTAATGAGGGTATCCGTGCACGTGAGGTCCGCTTAATCGGACAAAATGGCGACCAGCTTGGAATCAAGTCCCGTCAGGAAGCACTTGAAATCGCCGGCCGCGCAAATCTTGACCTTGTGTTAGTTGCAGCAAATGCAAAACCGCCTGTCTGCCGCATCATGGACTACGGAAAGTTCAGATTCGAGCAGCAGAAAAAGGACAAAGAAGCACGCAAAAATCAAAAAATCATTAACTTAAAAGAAGTTAGATTAAGTCCGACAATCGATGAGCACGACTTTAACACGAAGTTGCGCAATGCGATTAAATTCCTTGAAAAAGGCGATAAAGTGAAAGCTTCTATCCGCTTTAAAGGACGCGCGATCACGCATAAAGAAATCGGACAGCGCGTATTGGACCGTTTCTCTGAAGCGTGTGCTGAAGTTGCGACAGTTGAAACAAAACCAAAAATGGACGGCCGCAGCATGTTCTTGATGCTTGCGCCGAAAAACGAAAAGCAATAAGGAGGAAATCCCATGCCAAAAATGAAAACTCACCGCGGATCTGCTAAACGTTTTAAAAAGACAGGTTCTGGGAAGTTAAAACGTTCTCATGCATATACAAGTCACTTATTTGCCAACAAATCAACAAAGCAAAAGCGTAAGCTGCGCAAAAGTGCTGTAGTAAGCGCAGGAGACTTCAAACGCATCAAACAAATGCTTGCTAACATCAAGTAATCGGACAAGGAACAATTAGGAGGGAAATCTAATGCCAAGAGTAAAAGGCGGAACTGTTACACGTAAGCGTCGTAAAAAGGTTCTTAAATTAGCAAAAGGTTATTTCGGTTCAAAACATACATTATACAAAGTAGCTAACCAGCAGGTCATGAAATCTGGAAACTATGCTTTCCGTGACCGTCGTCAGAAAAAACGTGATTTCCGTAAGCTTTGGATCACTCGTATCAATGCTGCTGCTCGTATGAACGGTCTTTCTTACAGCCGTTTGATGCACGGTCTTAAGCTTTCTGGTATCGAAGTAAACCGTAAAATGCTTGCTGATCTTGCTGTAAACGATCTTACTGCATTCAACCAGCTTGCTGATGCTGCTAAAGCTCAGTTAGACAAGTAATATGCCGGGCCGCTCTCTCAGAGCGGCCTTTTTATATAAAGGATGAGATAAAGAATGGCTGTTTTAATATATATCATGCTGATCAATGTTTGCGGATTTTGGATCATGGGCGCCGATAAAAAAAGGGCGCAGCAGCACAGGTGGCGGATTTCTGAGGAACGAATCTGGCTTGTGGCGATTGCGTTTGGAGCTTTAGGTGTTTGGCTGGGGATGCAAACCTTCAGACATAAAACAAAGCACCGGTCTTTTATGTACGGCGTGCCGCTGCTTTTAGTGATTGAAGCTGTTTTTGTCGCTATTTATTATAGTCCGTTTGATTTGTAAAAAAGCAGAAAAGCGATTATCGCTCTTCTGCTTTTTTTGATTTAGCCAGCTTTATCGGCTGGTCCCAATCAATCTTACAATCCGGATAACGTTCATTCACCTTTTGTTCTATATCCTTAAAATCTTTCGCTGAAAAGGCAGCCAGCTTTTCTGGAGATTCCGTCCACACAAAGATGGTATGGATAAAGAGCGGATGATCCTTGGAAGGAATATGCTTTTCTCCTTCAAAAAGCACGCCTTTATAAGTCAGCTGAAAATTCTTTCTTGCATTTTTCTGTTCATCGACAATATAAAAATGTTCTTTTGACTGGGCCAGCTTCAGCCTTCTTTTTGGATTTGTGTAAAATCTGACCGCGACATATATGCAATAGGCAAGAAAGGCGAGCAAAGCAAGCCGGAGAATGATGATAATCATTGGTTGAAGGCACCTCCCTCATAATCATTATCTGATGTAATACGAAGAGTGAAGCAAAAGGTTTCACTTTTTTTAAAAGAAATGTTTCGGCTGTCTAAAATAATTACCCCATTTCATGTGAAATATTCGTATGGTTACCGATAGGTTTTGTATAATAAGAATGTAGGAAAGATGAAGGAGGGTTTGCAACATGGCAAAGCTAGACGAAACGTTAACCATGCTTAAAGAATTAACAGACGCAAAAGGCATTCCGGGGAACGAAAGAGAAGTCAGACAAGTGATGAAATCATACATAGAGCCATTTGCTGATGACGTCACAACAGATCGATTAGGCAGTTTAATCGCAAAGAAAACGGGCTTGGAAAACGGTCCGAAGATCATGGTGGCCGGCCATTTGGACGAAGTCGGTTTTATGGTGACGCAAATCAGCGATAAAGGTTTTCTGCGCTTTCAGACTGTGGGAGGCTGGTGGTCACAGGTTATGCTTGCCCAGCGTGTCACTGTCGTAACGAAAAAAGGGGATATTACAGGGGTTATCGGTTCAAAACCGCCGCACATATTGCCTCCTGAGGCGAGAAAGAAACCTGTGGAAATCAAAGATATGTTTATCGACATCGGAGCTTCCAGCCGTGAAGAAGCCATGGAATGGGGAGTTCTGCCTGGAGATCAAGTTGTTCCTTATTTTGAATTTACGGTGATGAACAACGAAAAGCACTTGCTTGCAAAGGCGTGGGACAACCGGATTGGGTGCGCGATTGCGATTGATGTTCTGAAAGGCCTGCAAAATAGCGACCACCCTAATGTCGTCTATGGTGTAGGAACGGTTCAGGAGGAAGTGGGACTCCGCGGCGCAAAAACCGCGGCGCATGCGATTCAGCCGGACATCGCGTTTGGCGTTGATGTCGGTATCGCCGGTGATACACCGGGCATTTCGGAAAAAGAGGCGCAAAGCAAAATGGGCAAAGGTCCGCAAATTATGCTGTATGATGCTTCAATGATCTCTCATAAAGGTTTGCGTGATTTTGTTGTCAATACAGCTGAAGAAGCAGGAATCCCATATCAGTTTGAATCACTTTCCGGCGGAGGAACTGACTCAGGCTCCATCCATTTAACGGCTAACGGTGTGCCTGCCTTATCTATCACCATTGCAAGCCGCTATATTCATACCCACGCGGCAATGCTGCATCGTGATGACTATGAAAATGCCGTGAAATTGATAACAGAGGTCATTAAAAAATTAGACCGCAAAACTGTCGATCAAATCACTTATCAATAAAGATGCGTAAGAATCCGTCTTGAATGGCGGATTCTATTTTTTTGTCTGTACAAATTTACGGCGAGTGGCTACAATAAGGGGAGACGCAGAATTGTCCGTACATTTTACCTAACAGTATTTATAGAAATCATCTATGAAGAAAGGGGGATCAGCACAATTTTGTAAGCGTTTTCTGAAATGAATACAGGAGGTTTTGCTAAAATGAAAAAGAGAAGATTTAAACGGTTATTTCACTTTTCATGCGCTGCTCTGACAGCAGGTTTGTTATTGACTTCCGCTTCTCCGGCATCTGCTGCATTTTGGGGAGCGTCAAATGAGCTGCTTCATGATCCGACCATGGTGAAAGAAGGAAGCTCATGGTACGCTTTTGGAACTGGTTTGACCGAAGAAAAAGGTCTGCGTGTTTTAAAATCCTCGGACGGGAAAAAATGGAGCGTACAAAAATCAGTTTTCAGCACGCCTTTATCATGGTGGGGCAATTACGTTCCGAATTATGAGAAAAACCAGTGGGCTCCTGATATTCAGTATTACAATGGAAAGTACTGGCTTTATTATTCCGTTTCCACTTTCGGCAGCAACACATCTGCTATCGGCCTCGCTTCCACAACAAGCGTCAGCTCGGGAAGCTGGAAAGATGAGGGGCTTGTCATCCGTTCGACCAGCGCCAATAATTACAACGCCATTGATCCGGAGCTGACGATTGACAAGGACGGGAATCCATGGCTTGCTTTCGGATCGTTTTGGAGCGGCATTAAACTAACGAAGCTGAACAAAGATACAATGAAACCGACCGGCTCACTTTATTCCATAGCTGCCAGACCGAATAACAGCGGCGCACTCGAAGCTCCGACCATTACGTATCAGAACGGCTACTATCATTTAATGGTATCATTTGATAAATGCTGTGCGGGCGTAAACAGCACCTATAAAATCGCTTATGGAAGATCTGCAAACATCACGGGCCCTTATCTTGATAAAAGCGGTAAAAGTATGCTTGACGGCGGAGGCACGATACTTGATTCAGGAAACGGGCAATGGAAAGGCCCGGGCGGACAAGATATCGTAAACGGCAACATTTTAGTGCGCCATGCGTATGACGCGAATAACAACGGCATTCCGAAGCTTTTAATCAATGATCTCAATTGGAGCTCGGGCTGGCCATCCTATTAAAAATACACGCCGCGAAGCCCTTTCACAATAGGTTTATTCCGTAGTAAGCTCTTTTTTATAAAAGGGCTTTTTCTTATTTTAAGTGTAGAATGTGGATGATCTTCTGTGGTATTTGCCTTAGCCGGCAAAATCATTCATAATGTTGAAATGGACAATTTGTCCGAGTTGTGTTGTGAGGAGAGAATGTTTAATGGAAAAAAAACCTACATCTTTAAAACTTCCAAGAGAGGAGATAAACCGCAGAAGAATTTTGGAGTCGGCAAAAGAGCTTTTCATCGAACATGGTGTTGAGACAGTTAACATGCACCAGATTGCAAAAATGGCAGGGGTCGGACAGGCGACCTTATACCGGCGCTACACAGAAAAGGGTGACATTTGTATAGAAGTCGTGCGTGAAGAGTGTCAGCCCCTCTTTGAAGAAATAGATTCCTATCTTGATCAGACTTCAGAAGAAACAGCTTTAGAGCGTTTATATCAAGTGATAATGAAATTTATTGCTTTTCTTGAGAAGCGGGTACCTTGGCTTTGCTCCGTAAGCCGGGCATCATCAGGATATCGTCCATTTCAATCACCGCTCTACCAATGGATGCGTATTACATGCAGAAGGCTGTTGCAGGAGGCTGTTGATACGGGAGAAGCTTCTGCCGTAGATGTTCCCTATACGGTTGAAACACTGCTGGCTACACTTTTTAATATTGATTTTCATCTGAAAGATCAGGGATTCTCCACTGAACAAATTTTGCAAGGATTGCAGCGGATTTTTATAGATGGATTGAAAAATTGATCGGCAGCCTTGATGATCCCTTTTGATGATAGCAAAGATGCTGTTTAAAGGGATCATGCTGATTTATCACTTTTATAGTTCTGAATCATTCTTTGTGAAAATTAATTGATTGACGAACGGACATTGTTTCCATTATAATGTAATCGAAACCGGACAAAATGTCCGTTTTTTATTCGTTTAAAACGGACATTTTGTCCGAATGAGGAATGTACATAGTAAACAAATATGGGGGGCCGATCTAAATGAGAACATTGAATTCTCAACTTTCCTTTGCCGCGATTCATGAAATGGCAGAGAAAATTCAGGAACGTGAAGTGTCACCAGTAGAAATTGCAGATCTGATGCTGAAGCGGATTGAACGCTTCAACCCTAAGCTAAACGCATTTGTCTCTCAAACCGCTGAGCTGGCAGCGGAACAGGCAAAACAGGCTGAAAAAGATATCATGCAGGGAAGGTATAAAGGGCCTTTGCATGGTATCCCGATCGTGCATAAGGACCTTTATTACACAAAGGGGATACGGACGACGGCAAGTTCAAAAATTTTAAAGGATTTTGTTCCCGATTATGATTCAACCGTTGCAGCCAAACTGGCGGATGCAGGGACCGTCTTACTCGGGAAAGTGCAGACGCACGAATTCGCGGCAGGAATGACGACTAACAGCGAATATTTTGGTCCTTGCCTTAACCCTTGGAATCCCGATGTGGTTCCGGGCGGTTCAAGCGGAGGATCAGGTTCTGCTGTAGCGGCAGGAATGGCTTATTTAGGAACAGGATCAGATACGGGCGGTTCAATCCGTATTCCTGCTGCATGCTGCGGAGTTGTCGGCATGAAGCCGACATATGGTCGTGTCAGCCGATACGGAATCATTCCTATGGCCTGGTCGCTGGATCATGCCGGTCCGCTGACCCGCAGTGTGTTAGACGCATCTTTGTGTCTGGATGTGATGTCTGGTTTCGATCCAAAAGATGAATCAACGGTTGATTTGCCTCCGCCCGGTATTCGGATGTATTCCGATGGTCTTAAGGGAGTGAAGATTGGTCTGCCGGCGAACTATTATTACGACAATCTGGACCCGGAGGTGGAAACTGCTATGCAGGCGGCAATTAATAAATTCCGGGAAATGGGAGCAGAAATTGTTGAAGTCAGTATGCAGCTTATGAAGCATGCTCAAGGTGCGACGATGGCCATCATGTTAGGAGAAATGTTTTCAGCTCATGAGCAATGGCTCGATAAACACCCGGAAGATTATGGAACGGACGTAAAAATGATGCTTGAAAATGGCAGGTATGTTCCGGCTTCCGCATACTTACGAGCACAGCGGGCCCGCCATCTGCTTACAGATGATTTTCTAAAAGCTTTGACCGGAATCGATGTTTTATTGACTCCGGCAATGCCGCTGACTGCACCGCGGGCAGACGATGACGAACTTTACGAAAAGTCACTACGTCTAACTCATTTTGCCGCGCCGACTAATCTAACCGGCCTCCCCAGCTTATCAATGCCGTGCGGTTTTTCACCTTCAGGTCTGCCAATTAATCTGCAGCTAATCGGCCGCCCTTTTGACGAGGCAACTGTGCTCGGCATCGGTTACGCCTATGAGTTAAACACTGATTGGCATAAGAAGCATCCGGAGTTATCAATAAAATAAGAAGAATGATGAACTGCTTAACATTAGAGGGGGATAAATCAATGGGACAAAAGCAAGGGAATTCATCTTTAACAAACGCCGACTTGAACAATGGCAGAGACAATAAAGAAACGGACACAGCTGAAGAGGCGTTCAAGCACTTTATATCTTCTCTTCAAAGTTTGAAGGAACTGGACTTAGAAGGTATTGAACCGATTCTGCCTCCGACGTTTAAAGAAGCGCGCTATAAAAACAAATGAATAACGAATATGCCGTGGAAAAGAAGAATACTTCACTCGTTTTGATACAGTATTACATTTTATTGAATAAAAGGATGATATGAATGACTGTCAAAAAGCTTTATTTTTTGCCTGCCGGCTCCTGTTATCTTGATCAGTCAGCTGTCAACAAAAACCTTGCGCCAGGCCGATTACTCGAAATGCCGGTTTGGTCTTTTTTGTTGGAAACAACTGACGGGCCCATTTTAATTGATACAGGAATGCCCGATGCTTTTGTCAACAATCCTGAGTATTTCAAAGGAACAAAAAGAGAAGGCCGGGTTGTTCCGAAAATGACGGCAAACGATAAAATAGTGAATATTTTAAAGTCTGCCGGTTATCATGCAGGTGATATTCAAGCGGTGATCAGCTCACACTTACACCTCGACCATGCAGGAGGAAACGGACATTTTCCCAAAACGCCTATTTTCATTCAGCAAGCCGAATTTGATGCCGCTATGGGAAATGATGATTATTCACCCGAAGAATGCAGATTGCCAGACTTACAGTACCAAATAATTGAAGGTGACCGCGAAGTGGCGCCCGGCGTTCAAATTTTCTCTACGCCAGGACATTCGCCGGGCCACCAATCGGTTCTCGTCACAACAGAACATTCAGGCCCCATATTGCTGACTATTGATGTAGCTTATACAAGAGAGAATTTTGACAATGGCGTTCCATTCTTATCCTATGATTCTGAATCGACTGTCAGATCTATAAAACGAATGAAAGGGCTTATCGAAAAAGTCCAGCCGTCAAAGGTTTTCTTTGGGCATGACCGTGTTCAGGCGCGCGAAGCAAAGGTTTTTCCTGACTTTCTATAAAAGAGAATCATCGTGTTTGGCTTCAAGCGCTAGAAAACTGAGTGCTTCCAATCTAAACGCTTAGCTGCCGATTCAATATGTGAAATTGGCAGCTGGGCGTTTTTTTGTGGTGTTTATGGCTGATACGTGTTACTTCTAACCTGCAACGCTCTGAAACTCTGATGCTTTTATTAAAAAAGAATACAAAAATGATTGACAGTAAATGTACCTTATTAATATAATGAATTTGTTCGTACGAATTATTTTATATATTAATTTATTGATTATTGATCCGTACTTTTTGATAAAAATGAAACCGCTTTATTTTGAAAAGAGAGGGGAAATGAATGTGCTGCCGACGAAGGAGTATGAATTTTGGTTTGTAACGGGAAGTCAGCATTTATATGGGGAGGAAACATTACAAATTGTTGATGAACATGCAAAAGCGATTTGTGAAGGGCTTAGTGCCCTGTCTTCAAGATATACGATTAAGCATAAGCCTGTGGTGACCTCGTCTCAGACTGTCAGACAGTTGTTAAGGGAAGCGGAGTTCAATGAGAATTGCGCCGGAATCATCACTTGGATGCACACATTTTCTCCGGCTAAAATGTGGATAGAAGGTCTTACGTCTTACCGAAAACCGCTTATGCATCTGCACACTCAATATCACCGGGATATTCCATGGGAATCGATTGACATGGATTTTATGAATATCAATCAATCCGCCCATGGCGACCGGGAATATGGCTATATGAATTCAAGAATGGGGCAAATCCGAAAAGTCGTCGTCGGCTATTGGGATGACGAAGAAGTGAAACACGATATGTCTCAGTGGATGAATACGGCGGCTGCATTAAACGAAAGCCGGAATATAAAGGTTGCCCGTTTCGGGGATAACATGCGTCATGTAGCTGTAACGGACGGAGATAAGGTCGGCGCGCATATTCAATTCGGCTGGCAGGTTGACGGCTACGGCATAGGCGACCTCGTTGATGTCATGAATGGTATTACGGAGGACGAAATCGAGGCGCTTTTCAATGAATATGACAGGCTTTATGACATCAGTGAGGAAACGAAACAAGACGAATCGAAGATCGCATCCATTAAGGAACAGGCCAAAATTGAACTGGGCTTAAGCTCTTTCCTTGAAAAAGGCGGGTATACCGCATTTACAACTTCATTTGAAGTGCTCCACGGAATGAAACAGCTTCCGGGCTTGGCCGTTCAGCGTTTGATGGGCAAAGGATACGGGTTTGCTGGTGAAGGAGACTGGAAAACGGCGGCGCTCGTGCGGATGATGAAAATCATGGCAGATGGGAAAAAGACATCCTTCATGGAAGATTATACGTATCACTTTGAACCGGGGAAGGAAATGATTCTGGGATCGCATATGCTTGAGGTTTGTCCAACTGTCGCGCTTGATAAGCCGAAAATAGAGGTTCATCCCTTGTCTATAGGAGATAAAGAAGATCCGGCTCGGCTGGTGTTTAACGGAATAGGCGGCACAGCAATACAAGCGAGCCTGATTGATATCGGCGGGCGCTTTCGTCTGGTGCTGAATGAAGTAAACGGGCAGGAAGTTGAAAAAGAAATGCCGTATCTTCCGGTCGCACGTGTTTTGTGGAAGCCTGAACCTTCACTAAAAACGGCTGCTGAGGCTTGGATTTTGGCGGGAGGTGCGCATCACACGTGTTTATCATATCAACTGACAGCCGATCAAATGATGGACTGGGCTGAAATGGCCGGTATTGAAAGTATTCTGATTTCTCATGATACTTCAATTCATCAGCTGAAAAATGAACTGAAATGGAATGAGGCGCTTTACCGGCTTCAAAGATAGGGGGGACATGTATGACATATACGATAGGTGTGGACTTTGGTACATTATCGGGAAGAGCGGTGCTGGTAAATGTCAAAACAGGCGAAGAGCTGGCAGCCGCTGTTAAGGAATACAAGCACGGCGTGATTGATACGGCTTTGCCGAAGACCGGGGAAAAGCTCCCGCGTGATTGGGCGCTTCAGTATCCGGGCGATTACCTTGAAGTATTGGAGACAACAATTCCGTCACTTCTTGAACAGACGGGGATTCAGCCTGAGGACGTCATCGGCATCGGCATCGATTTTACGGCCTGCACCATTTTGCCAATAGACCGTTATGGAGAGCCGCTATGTATGCAGCCGGAGTTCGAAGCGGAGCCGCACAGCTATGTAAAGCTGTGGAAGCACCATGCGGCTCAAAAATACGCGGACCGTCTCAATGCCATAGCAGCGGAAAATGGAGAGCCTTTCTTACAAAGATATGGTGGAAAGATTTCTTCTGAGTGGATGATTCCTAAGATCATGCAGATTGCCGAAGAAGCTCCGCATATTTATCATGCGGCCGACCGGATCATCGAAGCAGCCGATTGGATTGTGTATCAGTTGTGCGGTTCATTGAAACGAAGCAATTGTACAGCAGGGTATAAAGCGATATGGAGTGAGAAAACAGGATATCCGTCCGCTGAATTCTTTAATGCTTTACACCCTTTAATGAAAACGATTACAGAAGATAAATTAAGCGGTTCTGTTTATTCAGTAGGAGAAAAAGCGGGCGGGCTAACGGAAAAAATGGCGCAGCTGACCGGGCTTCTTCCGGGCACGGCTGTTGCGGTCGCCAATGTGGACGCCCATGTATCTGTTCCTGCAGTCGGCATCACAGAGCCTAAAAAGATGCTGATGATTATGGGAACATCGACATGCCATGTGCTGCTCGGTGAAAAAGTGAATATTGTTCCGGGCATGTGCGGAGTGGTAGATAACGGAATTCTCCCCGGATACGCAGGATACGAGGCCGGTCAATCTTGTGTAGGCGACCATTTTGAATGGTTTGTGAACCATCATGTACCGGAAGATTACAAGAAAGAAGCAAAGGAGAAACATACAGGCATTCACGAGCTGCTGAGTCAAAAAGCCGATCTTCAAAAGCCGGGAGAAAGCGGTCTGCTTGCGCTTGACTGGTGGAACGGAAATCGCTCAACCTTAGTTGATGCTGATTTAACGGGGATGCTGCTTGGCATGACACTCTTGACGAAGCCGGAAGACATCTACAGGGCTTTGGTTGAAGCGACAGCGTACGGCACGCGAATGATTATCGAAACCTTCAGAGAAAACGGTGTACCGATTGAAGAGCTTTACGCCGCAGGAGGAATTGCCGAGAAAAATCCATTTATTATGCAAATTTATGCGGATGTCACCAATATGGAAATTAAATTGTCTGGCTCCCCGCAAGCGCCGGCGTTAGGATCTGCGATATTCGGCGCGCTTGCTGCCGGGAAAGAAAACGGGGGCTGCGAAAGCATCACAGAGGCAGCTGCGCATATGGGCAAATTGAAAGACCATTTCTATAAACCTAACGCTGAGCATGCCGAAATATATGATACCTTGTACGCGGAATATAAAGAATTGGTTCAATATTTCGGAAAAGAAAATCATGTGATGAAGCGACTTAAAACGTTAAAGAACGGCCATTTTGCCTCTCTCGCTAAAAGAAATCAAAAGGGGGATGACCATGCTTGAAACGTTAAAAAAAGAAGTGCTGACCGCTAATCTAAAGCTCCAGGAGCATCGGCTTGTGACCTTTACGTGGGGGAATGTAAGCGGAATAGACCGAGAAAATGAAAGAATTGTGATTAAACCGAGCGGGGTTGAATACAGCGAGTTAACAGCTGATGATTTAGTGGTTCTCAATTTGGACGGGGAAATCATAGAAGGCTCGTTAAAGCCGTCCTCTGACACCCCGACCCACCTATACTTATATAAAGCGTTTCCGAATATTGGCGGCATCGTTCACACACATTCACATTGGGCGACCAGCTGGGCTCAATCCGGAAGAGATATCCCTGCTCTCGGAACGACACATGCAGATTACTTCGACAGCGCGATTCCCTGTACGAGGGAAATGTATGACGAAGAAATTGTGAAAGATTATGAGCATAATACCGGCAAAGTCATCGCCGAAACGTTCAAAAACCAAAAGTATGAGCAGGTACCCGGTGTTCTGGTCAATAATCATGGCCCATTCTGCTGGGGGACAGACGCACTTAATGCCCTTCACAATGCCGTCGTGCTAGAAACGGTTGCCGAAATGGCTTTTCATTCAATCATGCTGAATCAGAATATCAGCCCGATTAATACAGTGCTGCATGAGAAGCACTTTTATCGGAAACACGGAGCGAATGCGTATTATGGCCAGTCATGAGGCCTTCGTATCACCGTCCGGATTTCTTATTGATATAGACGGAACTATTTTCAGGGGAAATGAGCTGATCGAAGGAGCCAAAGAAGCGATTTGTATGCTCCGGAGAATGAATAAGAAGGTCGTATTCTTAAGTAATCGCGGAAACATTTCCAGAAACATGTGCAGAAAAAAATTGCTCGAAGCCGGGATTGACGCAGTGGAAAGTGAAATCGTGCTGTCCTCAAGCGTCACAGCAGCGTTTTTAAAAAAACATTACAGCGATTCAGCCGTGTGGGTGCTTGGAGAAGAGGGCTTGATTGACGAGCTGAATGCGGCCGGCATTCAAATGGCAAATGAACCTAAGGCAGCGGATTGGCTCATCATCTCTCTTCATGAATCGCTTACCTATCAAGATTTGAATCAAGCTTTTCAAGCGGCCGCCTCTGGTGCGCGGATCATCGCCACCAACAAAGATCGTTATTTTCCCAGAGAAGACGGCAATGCAATTGATGTTGCTGGCATGATTGGCGCAATTGAAGCTTCCGCTCAGGCAAAAACAGAGCTTGTTGTCGGGAAGCCGTCATGGCTGATGGCGGAAGCCGCTTGTGATGCGATGCAGCTTACTGCCGGTGAATGTATGATCATCGGAGACAGCATCGAATCAGATATTGCGATGGGAAAATTGTACGGAATGAGAAGCGCTTTAGTTCTTACAGGCTCAAGCAAACCTGGAGAAGCGCGACTTTATGAGCCTGATTTTGTGCTGGAATCTATAAAGGATCTGAACAAATTGGCTGAGGAGGGGATTCTCTTATGAAACAGCTCGCGTCAGACATTCAGCAGACTTTCGAAAAAGCGGGCGAGACTGTATCGCCTTTGGCAGTAGAGGAAATTGTACTGGGAAAACAAGCAGCTCAGGACCTGGTTCATTTTCTGAAAAGGAAAGGCTATCAAAACATTGCGATCATATGCGACCAAACCACCTACAGCATTGCAGGCCGCAATTTGGAGCTCGCCATTGATCATGAGGGCATTCAAGTGAAAAGCATTGCCATTCCTGACAATGAAGCGGGTGATGTGACGGCAGACGAACGATCGCTTATTCATACTCTCATTCAAGCCCCGAAAACAATTGATTCCTTTATTGCTGTCGGATCGGGAACCATTCATGATATTGTCCGTTTTGCCGCCTTTCACCGGGATTTGCCTTTTATCTCATTTCCGACTGCTCCCTCTGTTGACGGATTTACATCAGCCGGGGCGCCTGTCATTTTGCACGGAACAAAAACAACGGTTCAGACGAAGGCGCCGATTGCGTTATTCGCCGATGTCGACTTGTTAAAATCAGCACCACAGCCGATGGTGGCAGCCGGATTCGGTGACATGCTCGGAAAAATCACCTCTTTAGCGGATTGGAAAATATCGCATCAGCTGGCTGATGAGCCTTACTCTCATACGGGCGCGCGTCTTGTAGAGGTATCGCTTAACAACTGTATTGCAAACACCAAGGAAATTGTCTCTAAAACTGAATCCGGCATCCGTATCTTGATGGAAGCCTTGATTGTATCGGGCCTTGTCATGCTCGCCTTAGACCATTCCCGCCCGGCTTCAGGGGGAGAACATCATGTATCACATTGGATTGAAATGGAGTTAATGAAGAAGAACAAGCCCCAAATCCTTCATGGGGCAAAGGTGGGCTGCGCGGCTGTATTGCTGACTGATACGTACAGAAAACTTGCCAAACATGAGAACCTGAGCGAATTCTCTCCAGACCGCAGGGACATCATTCAATCAATTTATGAAGGACTCCCGGAAGGAAAGACACTGGCTGGCTGGCTGAAATCAGCCGGAGGCCCCGCGTATTTTGACGAAATCGGTGTAGACGGAGAGTCTGTAAAAAACGCCTTAAAACACGCACATACACTAAGAGAGCGTTATACCGGCCTGAGAATCATAAACGAAAACGAAACGCTTTTAAAAAATGGCCTGTACCAATAAGCCCGCACCTCCAGCGGAAGGGGTAACAAGATGAAAAAAATGACTGCCTGTTTTCTTTTGCTTATTATGCTCCTCACATCATTATTAGCCGGGTGCGCAGCAGAACGGTCATCCGGGAATTCGGGTGAAACGGAGCTGACCTTTTGGACATTTAACGGACTTCATGAACAGTTTTATCTGGAAATGGTGAAAGAGTGGAATGCGAAGTATCCAGATCGAAAAATTAAATTAAACACGGTTGTTTATCCATACGGCCAAATGCACGACAATCTCTCCATTTCATTAATAGCGGGAGAGGGCCTGCCGGATATCGCGGATGTTGAATTAGCACGGTTTTCGAACTTTTTGAAAGGCTCGGACATTCCGCTTGCCGATTTAACGCCTCTTATCCAAAAGGACCGGGACAAGTTCGTTGAGGCGAGGCTTACTTTATACAGTAAAGACAGAAAGCTTTACGGGCTTGATACACATGTAGGGACGACAGTGATGTTTTATAACATGGACATTATGAAAAAGGCGGGTGTCAATCCCGATGATATCAAAACGTGGGATGATTACCGGAAAGCCGGCCAGAAAGTACGCAAGGCGACCGGCAAGCCGATGGGAACGGTGGAAACGAATGATTCCGGCACGTTCCTCTCCATGATCTCACAGCAAAACTCAGGTTACTTTGATAAAGATGGAAAGCTGATCATCAATAACAAAACAAATGCAAAAACTCTTCAATTTTTAAAAGACATGATCAATGATAAAACGACGATCGCTGCACCCGGCGGCGGACATCATAGTGAAGAATACTACGGATTTATGAATCAGGGAGGAGCGGCTTCCGTTCTTATGCCTATCTGGTATATGGGAAGGTTTATAGATTATATGCCGGATTTAAAAGGGAAGATGGCGATACGGCCGCTTCCGGCGTGGGAAGAAGGCGGCGACCGCTCAGCAGGTCTTGGCGGAACGGCCACAGTCGTGCCGAAACAAGCGAAACACGAAGAATTGGCAAAAGAGTTCCTGGTCTTTGCGAAAGGCTCCAAGGAAGGGAATAAAAAGCTTTGGAGTGTGCTGGGGTTTGATCCGCTCCGGTGGGATGTGTGGGATTCGAAAGAATTAAAAGAGAAAAATCAATACACAGATTACTTTCAAAACGGAACTGACATTTTCTCTGTGCTTCTCGATATTAAGGATGAAATTAATCCGATCTATTTAGATGAGGATTTCGCCAAGGCATCTGATCTCATGATCAGGAATGTGCTGTTCGACGCGCTCAAGACACAGCAAAAAACGCCTGAAGAAGCCTTAGACAGGGCGGCAGGTGAATTAAAAGATAAATAGACTCGTATTCAAAACATGAAAGCGGGGAGGTTCTCTATGAAACCTGTGAAGACGGGGACGGTTCAACCCGTTCCCTCAACGGCGAAGGAATCCGTCTGGCGGAGTGTCTTGTACTCGAAAAAAGCGGCGCCTTATCTGTTTACAGCTCCATTTGTCATCTCATTTCTTATTTTCTTTCTGTACCCTATCATCAGTGTTTTCATCATGAGCTTTCAAAGAATACTGCCGGGGGAGGTTTCGTTTGTCGGACTTTCCAACTACACCTCACTTCTTAATCCGACATTCTATACAGCTCTTTTTAATACGCTGGAATATACGGTTTGGACACTGATTGTGTTGATCCCGGTTCCATTGCTTCTGGCCATCCTTCTGAATTCAAAATTAGTAAAGTTCAGAAACGTATTTAAATCGGCGCTGTTTATCCCGGCTTTGACATCCACCATTGTTGCAGGGATTATTTTTCGCCTGATTTACGGAGAAATGGATACGTCACTGGCCAATTCATTCCTTATTAAAATCGGCGTTTCTCCGCGAAATTGGCTGAACGATGAGCACACCGGCATGTTTCTGATGGTCATGCTTGCTTCATGGAGATGGATGGGTATTAATATACTGTACTTTTTAGCGGGGCTGCAAAATGTGCCGAAAGAGCTGTATGAGGCGGCTGATATCGACGGAGCAAATACAATGAAAAAATTTCGCCATATCACTTTGCCGTTCTTAAAGCCTGTATCGGTATATGTCCTGACGATCAGCATTATCGGCGGATTTAGGATGTTCGAAGAGAGCTATGTTCTTTGGCAAAATAATTCCCCGGGTAATATCGGCCTCACGCTTGTCGGGTATTTGTATCAGCAAGGGCTTGCTTACAATGAAATGGGGTACGGAGCGGCGATCGGGATTGTGCTTTTGCTCGTTATTCTTATTGTCAGCCTGATTTCTTTAAAACTGTCAGGTTCGTTTAAGGGGGAGGGGTAATCTATGCAGAACAGCAACCGGTTTGCCGTTTACAGAATCGCTCTGACTCTGTTTTTTATCATGCTGAGCCTGCTGTATATTTTTCCGATGCTCTGTTTGCTGTTAGGTTCATTAAAGCCGTCGTCAGAGCTTTTGCGGATCGGGCTGAATTTGAAAATAGATCCGGATGTGCTGAGTTTTGATAATTACACGTTTTTATTTCATGGCGGCAGCATTTATTTCAAATGGTTTTTTAACAGCATTGTTTTGGGTTTATTAACAACGGTGTTAACTCTGTTTTTTTCTTCAATGATTGGTTACGGGCTTGCGGTATATGAATTTAAAGGCAGGAACCTGATCTTTGTTCTGGTGCTCATCATTATGATGGTGCCGCTTGAAGTTATGATGCTTCCGTTATTTAAGCTGACAGTGGGGCTGCATCTGATCGATTCCTATACGGGTGTGATTTTGCCTTTCATTGTCTCGCCTGTCGCGGTTTTCTTTTTCAGGCAATATGCGCTCGGACTGCCGAAAGACCTGCTGGACTCGGCGCGGATGGATGGGTGTACGGAATTTGGCATCTTTTTCAGAATTATGGCGCCGCTCATGAAGCCGGCCTTTGGGGCGATGATTATCCTTCAGTCCCTGAACAGCTGGAATAACTTCCTCTGGCCGCTCATTGTGCTTCGGTCAAAAGAAATGTTTACGCTTCCAATCGGGCTGTCAAGTTTGCTCAGTCCATACGGCAACAACTATGACATGCTGATTTCCGGCTCAGTCTTTGCGATTTTACCGGTAATCATTATCTTCTTGTTTTTCCAAAAGTATTTTATCTCCGGACTGACAGTGGGCGGGGTAAAAGGATAATATAAATTAGGAGGAAACAATATGAAAAAAGCGGGAATGATCATAGATAAAGAGTATAAAATCGGTCAAGTAGATAAGCGTATCTACGGCTCATTTATCGAGCATATGGGCCGGGCGGTATATGAAGGCATCTACGAACCGGATCATCCTCAAGCAGATGAATCAGGTTTTCGAAAGGACGTCCAGTCGCTCATTAAAGAATTGCAGGTGCCTCTGATTCGGTATCCGGGCGGCAACTTTTTATCCGGCTACAACTGGGAGGACGGCGTAGGCCCTGTTAAAGACCGTCCAAGGCGGCTTGATCTGGCATGGAAAACGACGGAGACAAATCAAGTGGGTACGAATGAATTTTTATCCTGGGCCAAAAAGGTGAACACCGAGGTCAACATGGCTGTCAATCTTGGCACGAGAGGCATGGACGCAGCCCGCAACCTCGTGGAATACTGCAATCATCCGTCAGGTTCTTATTGGAGTGATTTGAGAAGGTCCCACGGTTATGAAGCACCTTACGGAATTAAGACATGGTGCTTAGGAAATGAGATGGACGGCCCGTGGCAGATCGGACATAAAACAGCAGAGGAATACGGAAGGCTTGCTGCTGAGACGGCAAAAGTCATGAAATGGGTGGATCCTTCGATTGAATTGGTTGCCTGCGGCAGTTCAAACAGCAGTATGCCGACATTTATTGATTGGGAAGCGAAGGTGCTTGAGCATACGTATGATCATGTGGATTACATCTCCCTTCATACGTACTACGGAAACCGGGATAACAACCTGCCAAACTATTTAGCCCGCTCCATGGATCTGGACCACTTTATTAAGTCTGTTGCCGCGACATGCGACTATATGAAGGCGAAAAAACGCAGTAAAAAAACCATTCATCTTTCATTAGATGAGTGGAATGTGTGGTACCACTCTAACGAAGCTGATAAAAAAGTAGAGCCATGGATGGAAGCGCCGCCGATTTTGGAAGATATTTATAATTTCGAAGATGCTTTATTGATCGGCTCGCTTCTCATTACGATTTTGCAGCACGCTGACCGTGTGAAAATTGCATGTCTCGCACAGCTTGTGAATGTGATTGCGCCTATTATGACTGAAAAAGGCGGAGAAGCATGGAGACAGCCGATTTTCTATCCGTACATGCATGCCTCTGTTTACGGAAGAGGGGAATCGCTTAAGCCGATTATCTCTTCTCCAAAGTATGACTGTGCAGACTTTACGGATGTGCCATATGTGGATGCGGCTGCCGTTTATCATGATGAGGATCAGACACTGACGGTTTTTGCTGTGAATAAGAGTGAGGAACCGATGGAGACAGACATGTCGTTAAGGGGGTTTGAATCCTATCGCATCATCGAGCATATTGTGCTTGAACATGAAGATATCAAAGCAACAAATCAAAAAAACAGAAAAAATGTCGTACCGCATGCCAATGGAACATCTTCTAAGTCAGAAGGCGAACTGAAAGTTCATTTCACACCGCTTTCATGGAATGTGATCCGTCTTCAAAAGTAATCATGCACATTCAAGTAAGCCGGCACCATCAGCCGGCTTTTTCTCATGGGAAATGGAAAAACCACCGCCTTTAGTCCCTGAATTGTGATATATTTGTAAAAAACAGCAAAGGGGATGGGGAAAAATGAATGCGGTTACAATTGTGATAGCGTCAATGTGTATATTGGCGATCGCTTATCGTTTATATGGAACCTTTATGATGGTAAAGGTACTGAAAGTGAATGATGACAAACCGACGCCGGCTCACACACACGAAGATGGAAAAGACTATGTGCCTACGAATAAATGGGTCACGTTTCGGCCACCATTTTGCCGCCATAGCCGCTGCCGGTCCTCTTGTCGGGCCGATACTTGCAGCGCAATTCGGTTATTTGCCCGGGCTGTTATGGCTGTTAATCGGAGCGGTTATCGGGGGAGCCGTTCATGATATAGTCGTCTTGTTCGCGTCCATGCGGAAAAACGGAAAATCGCTGTCAGAAGTGGCGAAAGACGAGCTTGGGCCTGTCGCGGGTTTTTGTACGGGGCTTTCAATGCTGTTTATTATCACAATCACGATGGCAGGATTGTCAATGGTTGTGCTCCATGCTTTGGAACGCAATCCCTGGGGGACATTTGCCGTTGGTATTACCATTCCAATAGCGATGGGCGTCGGTATTTATTATAAAAAAACCGGAAATCTAAAGCTCGCTTCCACTGTGGGATTCCTCTTTTTATTGGCAGGGGTATTTATTGGTCCATGGGTGCAGACAACCGCGCTGGGAGATATCCTGACCCTTGAAACGAAAACGCTTGCAATTGCGCTGCCGGTCTATGCTTTCTTTGCGGCGGCGCTTCCTGTATGGCTTCTGCTCGCTCCCAGGGATTATTTAAGCAGCTTTATGAAAATAGGGGTATTTATCGCACTGATTGCGGGAGTGTTTATTGTAAATCCAGCTATTCCGTTTCCGGCGTTTACGGAGTTTGTAAAAGGCGGAGGGCCGGTGCTTGCGGGACCTGTCTGGCCGTTTATTTCGATTACGATCGCTTGTGGGGCGATCTCAGGATTTCACGCGTTTGTCGGTTCGGGAACAACGCCGAAAATGCTTAATAAATGGAGTGACATGAAGCCGGTCGCCTTTGGCGCGATGCTTGTGGAGTGTCTTGTCGGCATCATGGCGCTGATCGCGGCCACCGCCTTGCAGCCTGCTGATTATTTTGCGATCAACAGCACGCCGGAAGTATTTCGTACGCTTGGAATGAATGTTGTACACTTGCCTGAATTAAGCCGTGAAATCGGCCTGGATTTAGAAGGGAGAACAGGAGGCGCCGTTACACTTGCTGTCGGCATGACTTATATTTTTACCGGAATGCCGTTTTTCAGCCATCTGGCCTCATATTTTTTCCAATTCGTCATTATGTTTGAAGCGGTCTTTATTTTAACGGCTATTGATGCAGGGACCCGTGTGGCCCGCTATTTAATTCAAGACTTTTTCGGAGAGGTTTATAAGCCTTTGAAAAAAACAGACTGGCTTCCCGGATCTGTATTTGCCAGCGCACTGGCCTGCTTGATGTGGGGATACCTTCTTTATTCAGGCGATATCGGCTCCATTTGGGCGCTGTTTGGCGTTTCCAATCAGCTCATGGCATCTGTCGGATTAATTATCGGCGCGACGATTGTGCTGAAAATTGCTGATAAGCGGCGTTATATCCTGACATGCCTGATTCCGCTAGCCTATTTATATGTCACCGTCAACTATGCAGGGTATTGGATGGTGCGTTACGTATACTTAAATCCGGAAGCGGCGGGATACAGTGTTCTGAATGGGGCTTTATCCATCATTATGCTCCTGTTAGGTTTGGTAATCATCATTGCGGCTGTGAAAAAATGGGCCCAAATGTGGCGTGATCCGAGTTTAAGAATGGAAGCATCCATTCCGGGATAATGAGCGTGAATACCAAGTTGACCAAGAGCCTGTTTTCTAAACAGGCTCTAACTCATGTGGGGGAGTATCTTTCTGCATCTGATTTTTCAACTAAAAAATAAAAAAGGAGAAGATGGGGGAGAAGCAGAATGATAGAACAATAAAAGGAGGCAAGAAGAATATGAATCTATCCATGAGGTACGTTATTCTCTATGTGTCGGACGGGGAACGCTCGCTGCATTTTTACAAAGATATTTTAGGGCTGACGGTTCGAGCCCAGCATGATACGTATGTAGAGTTTGATACAGGCTCTCAGGTATTGGCTTTTAATACGAGAAAGAATGTGAGGGAAATTACCCCGCTGGAAATACCGGAGGAAGCGGGATATTCACAAACATTTGAATTGGGGTTTGTGACTGAAGATGTGGGCGCAGTGATTGAGAAATTAAGAGGAGAAGGCGTCTCCATTCTGTCTGAGCCAAAAGTAAAGCCGTGGGGCCAGACGGTCGCCTATGTTGCGGACCCCGACGGCCATTATATTGAAATTTGCAGCCCTGTAGAATAAATCATCCCTAAATACGTGAGACAGCCCCATTTAAAGGATGACAAAAGCCGACTCGTGTTAAATGTGTTGGCTTTTGTCAGTTATCGGTTCTGATTCAGCGGCTTCCAGCAATAAATCCGCAAGGTGGACCGCCCGAACCTGTCCGCCCAAGCCTTCCCGTTCAATGCCGAGCTTCATTTGTAAAAGACAGCCTGGATTGGCCGTGACAATCACAGCGGCATGCGTTGCTTTTGCGGTGCGCATTTTGCTGTCTAAGATTTTCATAGACATGTCTGATTCAACAATATTGTAAATTCCCGCTGAGCCGCAGCAGCTATCCGCTTTTTCCATTTCTCTGAATTCCGCTCCTTCAATGCTTTTTAGGAGCTTGCGCGGTTCTTTGGATGTATGCATGACATTTCGCAGGTGGCAGGAGTCTTGATAGGTGATCACTTGAGGTGTCTCAAGCTTCAACCCTTTTTTATCAAAATCAAGCTCGACCAGCACGGATGAAAAGTCTTTTAGTTTTTGGACAAATACCGCAGCGCGTTCTGACCACTCAGGATCGTCTTTCAGCAAATGGTCATATTCAATGAGAAAGGCGCCGCATCCCCCGGCGTTGGTAATGATATAATCCGCCTCAAGCGCTTCAAAGGCCATGATATTTCGTTTGGCCAGCTCTTTCCCCAATTCTTTTTCACCGCTGTGCCCGTGCAGTGCTCCGCAGCACGCCTGGTCATCAGGTATGACGATATCGCACCCGGCCAGCTGCAGCAGCTTGGCGGTAGCGTCGTTGGTTGGCAAAAACATCGTATCCATTAAGCAGCCGGAGAAAAAGGCGACACGTTTTTTAGCCGGGCCGATCGCCGGCAGTATACGGGGGCGATTTTTCATTTCTTTGCTTTTAGGCACAGGCGGCAGAACCTTTTCCATCGTGCGCAGATGTTCCGGCAATATACGGAGCATCCCTGTTTTTCGGACCGCTGCCTGCAATCCCGACCGCTGATATAAACCGATAAGGCCGGCGGCGGTACGCATTCGGTTTTGATGCGGAAACAGCTCTTTAAAAGCCGTTTTTCTAATAAGCCGCACACCGAGCGAGTGTTTTTTATTTTGATTAATGATATCTCTCGCTTCTTCAAGAAGCTGGCCGTAATTGACGCCTGACGGACAGACAGGTTCACAGGCGCGGCATCCGAGGCAAAGCGCAAGCGATCGTTCGACATCCTCATCAGGCTCAATCTTGCCGTCAACTACAGCCTTCATTAAAGCAATGCGGCCCCTCGGCGAGTGGGATTCCTGAAATCCTGATTCAATATATGTTGGGCAGGACGGGAGACAGAAACCGCAGCGCATGCAATTCAGCAGCTCTCCTTCATCCATGCGTTCCTTGAATTCTGTTTGTATCTGCTCCATTTCTTTTGCCGTTGTCATCTCTCTACCACCACTCGTTTTCTGGAATCACTTGCAAACATTTTGCCCGGATTTAAGATATTGTGCGGATCAAACGCGGTTTTTACCGCCTTCATCGCCGAAATGCCTTCTTTTTTCAGCTTCATCTCTAAGTAAGGGGCTTTCACAACCCCGACCCCATGTTCTCCGGTAATGGTTCCGCCGAGTTCAATGGCCTTTTCAAAAATCTCTTCAAATGCCCGTTCGACACGTTCCATTTCATCCGTATTTCTTAAATCAGTCGTGCAGGTCGGATGGAGGTTGCCGTCTCCCGCATGCCCGAATGTGCAAATGGATAGGTCGTATTTAGCGGCGATATCGTTAATCGCTTTGACCATATTTGCGATTTCTGACCGCGGAACGGTGGCATCCTCCAAGATGGTTGTCGGTTTCAATCGGGCAAGTGCGGAAAGGGCGGAGCGCCGCGCTTCGGTCAGGGCGAACGCTTCTTCCTCCGTTTGAGCGGCCTGAACGGATACGGCTGCGCCTTTTTTGCAAATCGCCTCAATTTTTTCCATGTCACGTGCGACAGTATCATAAGACCCGTCCTGTTCAATCAAAAGGACGGCCTTGGCATTTGTGGGCAGCCCGATTTTGGCATAATCCTCGATGACCTGTAATGTCGGCTGATCGAGAAATTCAAGTGTGGCCGGTATCAATTTTTCCGCAATAATGGCGGATACCGTCTGAGCGGCGGCATCAATATTTTCATAGAGTGCGAGTAATGTTTTCTTCGTTTCCGGCTTTGGCACTAATTTCAATATGGCTTCCGTTACGATGCCGAGTGTTCCTTCTGATCCGACAAAAAGGCGCGTCAGATCATATCCCGCTACGTCTTTTGCAAGCTTTCCGCCTGTGCGGATGATATCCCCGTTTGCCAGCACGACTTCTAGGCCCATTACATAGTCACGGGTGACGCCGTATTTTAACCCGCGAAGGCCGCCGGAATTTTCGTTAATATTTCCGCCTATCGTAGATATTTTCATAGAACTCGGATCAGGCGGATAAAACAATTGCTTGCTTTCCGCCAGTAGAATCATATCAAGCGTAATCACGCCCGGCTGGACAGTGATGGTCAAATTTTCTTCATCAATGTCAAGAATTCGGTTCATGTGTTTAAATAAAAGAACAAGGCCTCCTTCAGTCGGACAAGTGCCGCCGCACAGATTTGTGCCTGAGCCTCTCGGTACAATCGGTATGCGATGCTTATTGCAAATGGTTAAAATACGCGAGACTTCATATTTGTCACGCGGCGCGATGACAGCATCAGGCATTGACTGGAATTGCGGAGCCGCATCATAGGAATACACGAGGCGGCCCGATTTTGAATCATCATAGTTTTCCTCTCCTGCCACCTCTATCAACTGTTTCTTTACCTCATTAGATATCACTATGTCCTTCCCCCTCTGGTCAGAAAAACGCTTTCAATCTATTGTAAAGAAAAAAAGAAGTGTTTAATATGGAGAAACATCTGAAAAATTGGCCTCTGTATTTATTTGATTTGTATGATCATCTAAAAAATATAGCGCCAAATATAAGGTAACGATATCTTCTGTCCGGTTAAAGCTGCATCCAGTTAAGTTTTCCAATTTTTCGAGACGATAGCGCAATGTATTAATGTGGATATGAAGCGTTTCTGCCGTCTGTTTTAAAGACAAGTGCCTGCTAAACAGTGTGCGCACGGTCTTCATGAGCTCTTCGTTGTCCACTGTCTTCTGTAGCACCCTTCTGGAAAATTCACCCCGGGTTGCCGGCCTGATTTCAGCAAGGCACATGTCCAGCTTAAGATCCTCCTCACATACGGCAGTACGGCGTTTGATACTGACAGAGAGCGCTTTTTCGGCTTGTTCGTATGACCGTACCACACGTGAGCTTATAACAGCCTGCCCGACGCCGGCTGAGACATGCTGCCCATTTCCCGCGCTCTCAGCAAACGAACAGAGGGAGTTAATGTGCCGTAACAGCTGTTCCTTTTTATCGCTTTCCGAAACTTCGTGATTGATCAGAATCCTTTCATTTCCCCAACGTACAAAAAGATCGGAAGGACAGTCGTTTTTCCATAAATGCGTCATTTGTTCTATGTCATGCCGGGTAAATTCTTCTTCCCCTTGAATTAAGATAATGCGCCGCTGCGATGTCAGATCGACGCCCAACAGCTGTGCTTTTTCTAAAAAACCAGGTGACCATTCCCGCAATTGCAGCCAATCAATCATAAAGGATTCCAGCGTTCTGGCCTGCCATTGGATTTGCTCAAGATGCCGTGATTCTTTAATGAACAGTTCGGTCATTTTCCGCAGCAGCTCCCCGTATGGCTGTATCTCTTCCGGTTCACCGGTCAAGCCGAAAACAGCAGTCACATGATGGCCTGAAAAGACAGGGAGATTCAGCCCGGATTTTACGCCTCTTAATCTCTTTTCATCTTCTTTTGTAATGATGACATTGCGTTTCTCTTTTGCACATATCAGCGCCCCTTCATGGAATCCGCCGATGCGTTCATCATTTGTGCTTGCGATGATGCTGCCGTCCGTATTCACGATAATGACTTCCCGGTCGTACATCTTTTTTACTTCCGCAATGATTTTTTTTGCCAGAGCAGGTTGTAATAACATATAACGATCCCCCCTAGCCACTATTATACAATGAGCCGCAGGGCGAAAATAAAAAAACCGGGCATCTGCACCCGGTTTACACCTTAAGCAGGCTTTAGTCCGCCTTCCAGTGTTTTCAACATATCATTTTTATCCGTTTCAGATGCATGCTGCCAAAGAACTTCAAACAATACGCCAAGCCCCGGAAGCATCTTTTCCTCACCGCTTTGAATCGCGTCGACGATTGTATGCTCAAGCTGTTCTTGATTATTGCCGGTCACGTTGGCGATAACGGCATTTCGTAAATTAAGATCCATATCAAAAACTCCTTTTTCCTAAAATTTGATACGTATATTCTAACCCCGCACCCGGTTTATTATGTGCGTTTCTTGCGATATAATAACATCATGTTAAAAAAAGGAGAGCACAGCAGACAGTGAAACGAATTGATTCGGCCAAAAACCAAAAAGTGAAGGACTGGAAAAAGCTTCACACGAAAAAAGAACGAACAAAAACAAATACATTTCTTATAGAAGGGGAACACCTTGTAGAAGAAGCGCTGAAAACTGAGGGCGCTGTAAAGGAAATTCTCGTCAAGGACGAAGGGGAAATTCCCCCCGATCTGGACATGTCCATTCATTGCTACATCTTAAGTGAAGACGCGTTTTCCGCTGTGACAGAGACTGAAACGCCGCAGCAGATTGCCGCTGTGTGCCGCATGCCTGAGGATAGCCTTACTTCTTATAAGCGGCTTTTGCTGATAGATGCCGTGCAAGATCCTGGCAATCTTGGAACGATGATTCGCACGGCTGATGCCGCCGGGATGGATGCGGTGGTGATCGGAGACGGCACAGTAGACGCCTATAATGGAAAAACACTGCGATCCGCACAAGGGTCCCATTTTCATATTCCGATTGTCAAACGGAATTTGCACGTTTTCATTGAGGAATTGAAAGCAAGCGGCGTTAAGGTGTACGGGACATCGCTTCAAAACGGATCAGCCTTTCAGGAGACCGCGCCGATAGGCTCATTCGCTTTAATTGTCGGCAATGAGGGGGCAGGCGTCGACTCAGCTATTTTAGAAAAAACCGACTTGAACTTGTACGTGCCTCTATACGGACAGGCCGAATCGCTGAACGTGGCGATTGCCGCTGCCGTCCTGCTGTACCACTTACGAGGATAGTGTTGCGCTGATGCGTGAATTTCACTATAATAGGTAGTAATATTTTTAAAAACCGTGACAGAGGACATCCATTTCTTACAAAGCTGCCTTACAGGGAAAAAATGCCGCTGACTGAAAGCATTTTTATTGCAGCCGGGAATGATTTCACCTCTTGAGTTGTCGCCGGGACCGCGCCATACGCGCGTAAAGGTGAACCGGAACTTGAGTTTCCGTTATGTCAATGAAGCTAAGAACAGATCAGTCTGTCCAAAAAAGGGTGGTACCGCGGCCACAACTCGTCCCTTGTATAAGGGGCGGGTTTTTTTGTTTTCTATAGACATATGACACGAGTACGGTTTTACATAAAAGGAGGATACATGATGGAAGAAAAGCTAAAACAGCTTGAACTTGAAGCTGTAGAAAAAGTAGAAGCAGCAAGCTCATTAAAAGATGTCAACGACATTCGGGTGCAATACCTCGGAAAAAAAGGGCCGATCACAGAAGTGCTTCGCGGAATGGGAAAGCTTTCTGCTGAGGAACGGCCGAAAATGGGCGCCCTCGCCAATGAAGTAAGAGAACGCATCGCGTCCGCGATTTCTGAAAAGAACGCCGCCCTTGAAGAAGAAGAAATGAAAAAGAAACTGGCAGGCCAGACGATTGATGTCACACTGCCGGGAAATCCGGCCAAAAGCGGCGGGCGGCATCCTCTCACAGTGGTCATTGAAGAGCTTGAAGATTTGTTTATCGGCATGGGATATACCGTTGAAGAAGGTCCTGAAGTGGAAACGGATTATTACAACTTTGAAGCGCTCAATCTTCCGAAAGAACACCCTGCACGCGATATGCAGGACAGCTTTTACATCACAGAAGAGACGCTGATGAGAACGCAGACCTCACCCGTTCAGACACGCACGATGGAAAAGCATAAAGGAAAAGGCCCTGTGAAAATCATTTGTCCGGGTAAAGTGTACCGCCGCGATAATGATGACGCGACACACTCCCACCAATTTATGCAGATTGAAGGGCTTGTCGTTGATCGCAATATCAGAATGAGCGATTTAAAAGGAACCCTTGAATTGGTTGCTAAAAAAATGTTTGGGGAAGATCGTGAAATCAGACTTCGCCCAAGTTTCTTCCCTTTCACTGAGCCTTCGGTAGAAGTGGATGTGACGTGCTTTAAATGCGGAGGAACAGGCTGCTCGGTATGTAAAGGTACGGGCTGGATTGAAATTTTGGGAGCCGGAATGGTTCATCCGAACGTGCTTCAAATGGCCGGCTTTGACCCTGAAGAATACCAAGGCTTTGCTTTTGGAATGGGCGTTGAACGGATCGCCATGCTGAAATACGGCATTGATGATATCCGCCATTTCTATACAAACGATGTCAGATTCATTTCGCAGTTTAAACAGGCGTAAGAGGAGGATGTAAGGATGTTTGTTTCTTATAGATGGTTAGAAGATTATGTTGATCTAAAAGGCATGGACCCGTCTGTTCTTGCTGAAAAAATTACGAGAACAGGTATTGAAGTAGAAGGCATCGAGTACAAGGGGGAAGGCATCAAAGGCGTTGTCATCGGACATGTGCTTGAACGCGAACAGCACCCGAATGCTGACAAGCTGAATAAGTGTCTTGTGGATATCGGCGCAGACGAACCTGTACAAATCATTTGCGGAGCGCCAAATGTCGAGAAAGGGCAGAAAGTTGCCGTCGCGACAGTCGGTGCGGTGCTTCCGGGCAATTTTAAAATTAAAAAAGCGAAGCTGCGCGGTGAAGAGTCAAACGGAATGATTTGTTCTCTTCAGGAGCTTGGCGTTGAGGGCAAGCTTGTGCCGAAGGAATATGCGGAAGGCATCTTCGTTTTTCCGAATGAGGCGGAAGCGGGAAGCGACGCATTAGCAGCCCTTCAGCTTGACGATGCGATTTTAGAGCTCGGACTTACACCAAACCGCGCAGACGCAATGAATATGCTTGGTGTCGCATATGAAGTCGCGGCGATTTTAGAAGCTGAGGTCAAACTTCCGCAAACGGATTATGCAGAAGGTGCTGAAAAAGCAGCTGACTATATTTCAGTGAAAATTGAAGACCATGAAGCGAATCCGTTATATACGGCAAAAATCATTAAAAATGTAAAAATTGCTCCGTCACCGCTTTGGATGCAGACGAAGCTTATGAATGCAGGCATCCGCCCGCACAATAACGTAGTTGACATTACCAACTTTGTTCTATTGGAATACGGTCAGCCGCTCCACGCTTTTGATTATGACCGCTTCGGCTCAAAGGAAGTTGTCATTCGAAAGGCGGCTGAAAATGAAACACTTCTCACGCTGGATGATCAAGAAAGAAAGCTTTCCGCAGATCACCTTGTCATCACAAACGGATCAAAAGCCCAGGCTGTGGCCGGCGTTATGGGCGGAGCGGAATCAGAGGTTCGGGACGATACAACCACGATTTTGCTAGAAGCCGCATACTTCAATGGGCAGACGGTCCGCAAAGCGTCTAAAGATCTTGGCCTGAGAAGCGAATCAAGCGTAAGATTTGAAAAAGGAATCGACCCGGCGCGTGTCCGGCTTGCCGCTGAACGTGCTGCGCAGCTTATCCATCTGTATGCAGGCGGAGAAGTTCTGTCAGGCACAGCGGAAGAAAACCATTTGACAATCGAAGCCAATAACATTCATGTTTCTGTTGAAAAAGTCAACAATGTGCTCGGCATGACGATCAGCAAAGAAGAAATGATCAGTATTTACCAAAGGCTCGGCTTTGCAGTCGGAGAAGCACAAGACCTGCTGATTGTAACGGTTCCTTCACGCCGGGGCGATATTAAAATCGAAGAGGATCTTATTGAAGAAGCGGCAAGACTGTACGGTTATGATAATATTCCGTCGACACTTCCTGAAACGGAGGGAACGACAGGCGGATTGACGCCATATCAGGCGAAACGCCGAAAAGTCAGACGTTTCCTTGAAGGAGCGGGCTTATCACAAGCGACGACATACTCATTAACCAATGAAAAAAAAGCAGCCGCATTTGCGATTGAAAAATCACTTCACACCAAGCTGTCTCTTCCGATGAGTGAAGAAAGAAGCATTCTCAGACACAGCCTGATTCCGAATCTGCTTGAATCCGTTTCTTACAACTTGGCGAGACAGACTGATTCAGTAGCGCTGTACGAAGTCGGTTCCGTGTTCTTAACGAAGGAGGAGAACACAAAGCCGGTGGAGAAAGAACGCGTCGCGGGAGCGGTAACCGGATTGTGGCATAAAAATCTATGGCAAGGCGAGAAAAAGCCGGTTGATTTCTATGTGGTGAAAGGGATCGTAGAAGGGCTGTTAGATAAATTAAATATGCTTACGAGCATTGAATTTGTCCAGTCAGAGCGTAAAAACATGCATCCCGGCAGGACGGCGAATATTTTGTTGAACGGCTCGCTGGTCGGTTTTATCGGCCAAGTGCATCCGACAATGGAAAAAGAACTTGATTTGAAAGAAACATATGTATTCGAGCTTGACCTTCACGCGCTGTTAACAGCGGAAACAGAGCCTGTTGTGTACACGGCTATTCCGAGATATCCATCCGTTACACGTGACATCGCGCTCGTCACAGACACAGCGATCTCAAGCGGACAGCTTGAAAGTGTCATTAAAGAAGCGGGAGGAAAGCTTCTGAAAGAAGTATCCGTCTTTGATGTATACGAAGGTGAGCATATGGAAAAAGGCAAAAAATCCGTCGCCTTCTCGCTTCAATACTTAAACCCTGAACAAACATTGACTGAAGAAGAAGTGACAAAAGCACATGAAAAAGTGCTGAAAGCTTTGGAAGAAAAGTATCAGGCTGTTTTAAGAGGCTAAATAAAAAGCTTGCAGAGAAATCTGCAAGCTTTTTTATGCGGTCAGCGTTTACGCTCAACAAGGCGCTTCGCCTTCTGTGTATTTGCAAAATGAAGCTTTGTAAACGTCCTGAGCGCGCTTTCTCCTTTTTTCAATATCAGTTTTGCGCAAGCTTCATCAACGTGCGGGCCGGCTCCTTTGGGAATCACCATTCCTGCTTCGCGCGAGAGTTTATCCATCTCCATTAAGAAGGAGTACCTCGCGATAATTGAGGCAGCGGCGACGGACAGGTGAATGCCCTCCGCTTTTGTGCTGAAATAAGTCCGTTCTTTCACGATGTCTTTGCCGGCCAGATGCTTAAAGTAAATGCTAGGCTCTGCGAATTGGTCAATGAGAATCGCTTCCGGCTTTATGCCGTCCATTTTTTTTAATAGATGTCCGATTGCCTGATTGTGCAGGAGTGCTTTCATTTTTCCCTGGCTCATGCCTTTTTCCTGCAGCTTGTTGTACTTTTCATTGTTCAGAATCAGCAGGCTGTAGGGAATGGTTTTGATCAGGCTTTTGGCGATTTCGATAATTTGCGGGTCCTTTAAGTGTTTTGAATCCTTTACACCGAGTTCCTTCATTAAAGCGAGCTTGGATTTATCAACATACGCGCAAGCGACAGTCATAGGGCCGAAATAATCGCCTGTCCCGACTTCATCAGAGCCGATGACTGACATCATTCCGATCGTTTGAGGCGGTACGTAGCGCGGATCTGCCGCTTTTTTTACGGCTGTCTTTTTTTCCTTCGGTGCTTCTGCAGTTCCCCAGCGTCCGGATTCTGCGGCGGCGTTTTTTCCCTGAAACAAAACCTTGCCGGATTGATAAGCTGTAATGGTACAGCCGGGGGGCTTTGCCTGAAAAACGGCTCCTTGAGGGACAGATGGGCTAAGAGAGCTGCCATAAGACGCTCTCATTTGTTCAATAACAGATTTTGATACTTTTATCACTGAATGGGACACGTAGCAATCTCCTTTTTTTACACTTTTCACTGTATATACCAGTGTATCATAACAGTGCGAGGCTCGTCTTTCCATTCAATTGATAAACATGGTATGATAAGAACTAGGATTCTCACGGAATGGAGGAGAAACGTTGTCTGACGGCAGAAAAGCGAAAACGACAGTTGACATTTACGGTCAGCACTTCACCATTATCGGTGAAGAAAGCAAGGCGCACATGCGGCATGTGGCTGGAATTGTCGATGATAAAATGAGAGAAATGAATGAAAAAAATCCATATTTGGATATAAATAAACTCGCTGTGCTGACGGCGGTAAATGTTGTGCATGATTACATTAAATTAAAAGAGGAATACGAAAAACTGGAGCGTCAGCTTAAAGAAAAGGATTGAACAACTATGATAGATATCATCATCTTGATTTTGCTCCTGATGGGCACATTTATGGGACTGAGGAGAGGATTTATTCTTCAATTTATTTATTTAACGAGCTTTATCCTCTCGATTGCGTTCGCGGCGCTTTTTTACAAAAATGTAGCGCCGAATCTGAAATGGATACCCGCGCCTGATTTTACCGGGGGCCAAGAGGCGCTCTCCTTTTTCTCGGGGAATTTGGAAACGGCGTATTATAATGCGATCGCGTTTGTGATTCTATTCATTATCGCCAAGATTTTGCTCAGAATCATCGGGTCGTTCTTAAATATCGTCGCGAGTATACCCGTTATTAAACAAATCAATAAAGCGCTTGGCGCGGTTCTCGGCTTTTTGGAAATCTATCTATTTACGTTTGTGTTGCTTTATGTGGCATCGGTTCTTCCTGTGGATGCCGTTCAGCAAATGATGGGGCAATCGTCTCTGGCAAACGTCATTATACACCATACACCGTATTTGTCAGGGCTTGTACAAGAGCTGTGGGCGCAATACGGCGGATAAAAACTTCTCTTGCCCGGAGAAGTTTTTTTAAAGCGGTTTTGTATTGTAAGTTTGTTGTGCCATATGAAAAAAATTTGTATGATGAGAAGCAGGAAACGTGTGAATGTCTGGGGGTTGTAAAATGCATAAAAAAGATATTATTAAGCTGCTTGAAACGATTGCAGTATACATGGAACTAAAAGGGGACAACCCGTTTAAAATAGCCGCCTTCCGAAAAGCGGCGGCCGCTTTAGAACAGGATGACCGCAGTTTGTCGGAAATGGACAATATGATGTCGCTTTCAGGCATAGGAAAAGGAACATACAGCGTCATCAAAGAGTATATGGATGAAGGGACGTCGGGCACTCTTGAGAAGCTGAAAGAAGAAGTTCCGGAAGGATTGGTGCCTTTATTGAAACTTCCGGGGCTGGGCGGAAAAAAGATCGCCAAGCTTTATAAAGAGCTGGGCGTTCATGATGCTGACTCGCTGAAAGAAGCATGCGAGCAGCAGAAGGTCCAAGGCCTTGCCGGATTCGGTAAAAAAACCGAAGAAAAAATATTGCAGGCACTCGGAGAAGCGGGCACACAGCCTGAACGCTTTCCGATCGGCTACGCGCTCAGTGTGGCTGGTGAAATTGAAGAGCACTTGTCCGGTTTTACGGACATTATCAAATTTTCCCGCGCCGGAAGCCTCCGCAGAGCGAGAGAAACAGTAAAAGACCTTGATTATATTATTGCGACTGACAATCCCGCTGAAGTAAGAGAGCAGCTGCTGAAGCTTCCAACTATTAAGAGTGTCATCGCAAGCGGAGACACCAAGGTTTCTGTCATTCTTTCTTTTGAATATGAAACGAGTGTGGATTTCCGCCTTGTCACGGAGGAACAGTTTCCGACAACGCTTCACCATTTTACCGGCTCAAAGGACCATAACATTAAAATGCGCCAGATTGCCAAGGAACGCGGCGAAAGAATCAGTGAATACGGCGTGGAAACAGTCGAAACCGGAGAGGTTAAAACTTTTCCGAGTGAACAGGCCTTTTACGCGCATTTCGGTTTGCCGCTGATTCCGCCGGAGATTCGTGAGAGCGGACAAGAGGTGGATACCTATCATGATGGGATTGAACTGATAGAGACGCATGATATAAAGGGAGACCTTCACATGCACTCGGCATGGAGCGACGGGGCGTTTTCCATCAGAGAAATGGCGAAAGCCTGTATGGAAAAAGGCTATGAGTATATGGCGATTACCGATCACTCACAATATCTGAAAGTCGCAAACGGGCTGACGGCGGAAAGGCTGCGGCTGCAGGCAAAGGAAATTGACGCACTGAACGCTGAATTTGAAAACTTCCATATTTTCAAAGGTGTCGAGATGGATATCCTTCCTGATGGGACGCTTGACTATGACGATGACATGTTATCAGAAATGGACCTTGTCATCGCTTCTATTCATTCAAGCTTTAATCAGCCGGAGCACGTCATTATGAAAAGGCTCGAACAGGCCCTGACGAGTAAGCATGTAGATATTATCGCGCATCCGACCGGGCGTCTGATCGGCAGACGGGCAGGCTACCAGATTGATATCGACCAGCTGATTGAACTTGCGAAAAAAACAAATACGGCTTTGGAATTAAATGCGAATCCCGCGCGGCTCGATTTGCGGACAGAGCATTTAATCAAGGCGAATGACAATGGGGTTACATTGGTGATCAACACCGATGCCCATAATATAGATATGCTGAATGATATGAAAACCGGCGTAACCGCCGCGCGCAAAGGCTGGACTGAAAAGAAACATGTCTTAAATGCCCGGTCACTTAAAGAGGTAAAGGCATTCCTGAAGCGCAACGATTAAGTAAGGAGGCTCACACAACCGTGCAGCAGAAAGTTTTATCATCGCTTGAATTTCATAAAGTTAAAGAACAGGTTATCCAGCATGCGGCTTCTTCGCTTGGAAAAGAGAAGCTCCTTGAATTAAAACCTTCAACGGCGATAGAAGAGATTACAAAACAGCTGGAGGAAGTTGACGAGGCTTCTAGTGTCATCCGTCTGAGAGGACAGGCTCCGTTTGGCGGAGTCACAGATATCAGAGCCGCCTTAAAACGCGCAGAAATCGGCAGCGTGCTGAGCCCTGCGGAATTCCGGGACATTTCGGGGTTGCTGTATGCCGTGAAACAGATGAAGAATTTCCTCGGGTCAATGTATGAGGACGGTGTAGAGATTCCTCTCCTGAATCAATATACGGAACAACTAATCGGATTGTCCGAATTAGAGCGGGAAATTAATTCGTGTATCGATGATTACGGTGAAGTGCTCGACCATGCTTCAGAAACATTAAGAGGCATCCGTACCCAGCTCAGAACGCTGGAGTCAAGAATCAGAGACCGCCTCGAGTCTATGCTGCGTTCCTCGTCCGCGTCTAAAATGCTGTCGGATACGATTGTCACGATTCGAAACGACCGATTTGTTATACCGGTGAAACAGGAATACAGATCCAGCTACGGAGGAATCGTTCATGACACCTCCTCCTCAGGCGCGACACTATTCATTGAACCGCAGGCGATTGTCGATATGAATAACTCTCTTCAGCAGGCGAAAGTAAAAGAAAAACAGGAGATCGAACGAATTTTGCGGGAGCTGACAGAGCATACGGCAGAACACACGCATGAGCTCTTTCAAAATCTGCAAGTGCTGCAAACGCTGGATTTCATTTTTGCAAAGGCGAAATACGCCAAAGCATCCAAAGCAACAAAACCGCTTATCAATGACAGGGGCTTTATTCGTTTGAAAAAAGCGCGCCATCCGCTGCTCCCGCCAGAACAAGTCGTTGCCAATGACATTGAACTGGGCGGCGACTTCACGACAATCGTGATTACGGGGCCGAATACCGGAGGGAAGACCGTTACTTTAAAAACACTCGGGTTGTTAACGGTCATGGCGCAGTCCGGCCTTCATATTCCTGCGGAAGAAGGATCGGAAGCGGCGGTCTTTGAACATGTATTTGCAGATATCGGCGATGAGCAGTCGATTGAACAAAGCTTAAGTACCTTTTCATCCCACATGGTGAATATTGTCGGCATTTTAGAGCGTGTCAATGAAAACAGCCTTGTGCTGTTTGACGAGCTTGGAGCGGGGACGGACCCGCAAGAAGGCGCGGCGCTCGCGATGAGCATTCTCGATGAGGTGCACCATACAAACGCCAGAGTTATTGCGACAACCCATTATCCCGAATTAAAAGCATACGGGTATAATCGAAACGGCGTCATGAACGCAAGCGTTGAATTTAACATTGAAACACTGTCGCCGACCTATAAGCTCTTAATCGGCGTTCCCGGGCGAAGCAATGCTTTTGAAATCTCAAGGCGTCTCGGCCTTCCGGAGCATATTATCGGACAAGCGAAATCAGAAATGACGGCCGAGCATAATGAAGTCGATACGATGATTGCCTCTCTTGAGCATAGCAAAAAGCGCGCAGAAGCAGAGCTATCAGAAACAGAATCAATCAGAAAAGAAGCGGAAACGCTTCACAAAGAACTCCAGCAGCAAATCATTGAGCTGAACAGCAAAAAAGATAAATTGCTCGAAGAAGCGGAACAAAAAGCGATTGAAAAAGTAAATGCGGCGACAAAAGAAGCGGAAGACATCATTCATGAGCTGCGGTTGATCAAATCAGAACATAAATCCTTCAAGGACCATGAGCTGATCAACGCCAAAAAACGCTTGGAAGACGCCGTGCCCGCATTTGAAAAATCAAAGCAGCCGCCAAAACAGAAAAAAGAAAAACGCGAGCTGAAGCCGGGAGACGAAGTGAAGGTGCTGACTTTCGGACAAAAAGGTACCTTGCTCGAAAAAACAGGCAGCAGCGAATGGAATGTCCAAATCGGCATTCTCAAAATGAAAGTGAAAGAAAAAGATTTAGAGTTTATGAAATCTTCTCCTGAACCTAAAAAGGAAAAAACAATCGCTGCGGTCAAAGGGAAAGATTACCATGTGGCCTTGGAGCTGGATCTGCGCGGAGAACGCTACGAAAATGCCCTCAGCCGGGTCGAAAAATATTTAGACGACGCGGTTCTGGCCGGCTATCCGAGAGTGTCCATTATTCATGGCAAAGGAACCGGCGCCTTAAGAAAAGGGGTACAGAACCTTTTAAAAAACCACCGCAGTGTGAAGAACTCCCGATTCGGTGAAGCGGGAGAAGGCGGGTCCGGAATTACCATTGTTGAATTAAAATAAAAGGGAGTATCGTCATGAGTGATTTTTGGGAAAACGAGCTTGTTGAAATCGCTGCCTATTACAGTGTGGCCGTACTGTGCCTCGTTCTCTTTTTGAGTATCTTTGAGCTGGTGACAACCTATAAAAACTGGGAAGAAATCCAAAAAGGGAATCTCGCTGTGGCAATGGCAACCGGAGGAAAAATTTTGGGGATTGCGAATGTGTTTCAGCACTCCATTGCGCAGCACAATTCTCTTTTGCAGATGATCGGTTGGGGCGTATACGGTTTTATTATGCTGCTTGTCAGCTATTTTATTTTTGAATTTCTGACGCCGCGTTTTAAAATTGATAAAGAAATCGAGAATGATAACCGGGCTGTCGGCTTTATCTCATTTGTCATATCCGTCGGGCTCTCATTTGTTGTGGCAGCCGGTATATAAGGGGCGAGGAATGAATGGAAAAGCTTGCAAAAATGCTGCTCGCGGCAGCGGGACTTTTTTTGTTAATCGGTCTTATTTATCTGTTCATTATAGCGTAAGAAAAGAAAGGTGAGGTTTTGCCTTTCTTTTTCCTTTTTTAAGCAGTCATCTGATATAATAATAGGGCGCACCCAAAACAGAAAGGAGAGGTTTTATGCAGTCTGAAAAGCCATGGCTTTCTGAATACCCTGATGACATTCCGCATGAACTTCATATTCCCAATCAAACGCTGCAATCCATCCTGACAAACTCCGCCGCACAATTCTCTGAACAAACCGCCATTTATTTTCTCGGAAAAAGACTCACCTATCAAGACGTGTTCAAAGACGCTTTGAAGCTGGCATCCTTTTTGCAAAAAAACGGCCTGGAAAAAGGAGACAGAGTGGCTGTTATGCTGCCGAACTGCCCGCAATCGGTCATTTCTTATTACGGCGTTTTATACGCAGGGGGCATCGTCGTACAAACGAATCCGCTATACACAGAACATGAGCTGGAATATCAGCTCAAAGACAGCGGGGCAAAAATGATCATCACACTTGATTTGCTCTTTCCGAAAGCGATAAAAATGAAAACGTTATCAATCGTGGAGCATATCATTGTGAGCGGCATAAAGGACTATTTGCCGTTTCCGAAAAATATCCTCTATCCGCTCACCCAAAAGCAAAAAGTGTATATTGACTATCACGAAAATGAGAACATTCACACGTTTGCGTCCGTGTTAAAGCCGGAGGAATCAGAGCTCGTGTTTGAACCGGAGATTGATCCGGAGCATGATATCGCCGTTCTTCAATATACCGGGGGAACGACCGGTGCGCCCAAGGGCGTCATGCTCACTCACCGAAACATTCAGGCAAATACCGAGATGTCTGCGGCCTGGATGTATAAAATGGGAAAAGGGACCGAAAAAGTGCTTGGTGTCGTCCCGTTTTTTCACGTATACGGTTTAACCGCCGTTCTCAATTTATCAATGAAAATGGGCTATGAAATGATTCTTCTGCCTAAGTTCGATCCGCAGGCCACACTCAGAACAATTGACAAACAAAAGCCGACGCTGTTTCCGGGGGCGCCGACAATCTATATCGGGCTCTTGCATCATCCCGATCTGCAGCGTTATGATCTGTCTTCCATTAAAAGCTGTCTAAGCGGGTCGGCGGCACTTCCTGTCGAGGTGAAGCAGCAATTCGAAAAAGTAACGGGCGGCAAGCTTGTCGAAGGATACGGTCTGTCCGAGGCTTCCCCTGTCACACATTCCAATTTTCTATGGGGAAAAAATAAAGCCGGCAGCATCGGCTGTCCTTGGCCGAATACAGATGCTGGTATATACTCAGAAGAAACCGGCACATTCGTCGGGCCGTATGAACATGGGGAAATCATTGTAAAAGGCCCGCAAATTATGAAGGGCTACTGGAATAATCCCGAAGAAACGGCTGCGGTGCTCAGAGACGGATGGCTGTTCACCGGGGATATGGGCTATATGGATGAAGAGGGGTTTTTCTATATCGCTGATCGGAAGAAGGATGTCATTATTGCAGGCGGCTACAATATTTATCCGCGCGAAGTCGAAGAGGCGCTGTACGAACACGAAGCGATCCAAGAGATTGTCGTAGCGGGCGTGCCCGATTCGTACAGGGGAGAGACAGTCAAAGCATTTGTTGTATTAAAGAAGGGCGCAAAAGCCGATGTTTCTGAGCTGGATGCTTTCGCCAGAGCCCGCCTCGCTCCCTACAAAGTGCCGAAATTGTATGAATTCAGAGCGGAGCTTCCGAAAACCGCAGTCGGTAAAATTTTAAGAAGAAATCTGGTCGCAGGCGAAGACACTGCGAATTATAACCGCATCACGTAACAGACAGCGCCGTCCGTTTTCAGTCAGGCGGCGGTACATAAAGAAAGGAATCACTTGACAAAGCAAGAAATCCTTTTTATCATAAGGGTATGAATGAATAGTCATTCATTTAGATAGGAAGGAACGATGACCATTGAAACAAAAACGACCCAAGTATATGCAGATTATTGACGCAGCAGTAGAAGTAATAGCGGAAAACGGCTACCACCAATCACAAGTTTCCAAGATCGCAAAACAAGCGGGAGTCGCAGACGGCACCATCTACCTTTATTTTAAAAACAAAGAAGATATATTGATTTCACTCTTTAAAGAAAAAATGGGACAATTCATTGAGCGTATGGAAGAGGAGATCAAAGAAAAACAGACTGCGAAAGAAAAGCTCGCACTGGTGATCACGAAGCACTTTTCACTGCTCGCCGATGACCGCCATCTCGCCATTGTGACTCAGCTTGAGCTCCGCCAGTCCAATTTACAGCTCCGGCAGAAAATTAATGATATTTTAAAAGGCTATCTAAATATTTTAGAATCGATTCTGACAGAAGGAATCGAGTCAGGTGAATTTAAGGAAAATCTTGATATTCGCCTCGCCCGGCAGATGGTCTTTGGAACAATTGATGAAACAGTGACGACATGGGTGATGAACGATCAAAAATACGATCTTACCTCCCTGGCGGACAGAGTATTAGACTTATTAGTATTCGGATTTCATAAAGAATAAAAAGGAGGTCTGTCATATGAATACCATATCATTAGCAGTCGATCAATTTGTTGCTGTAGTGACAATTAACAATCCGCCGGCAAACGCGCTTTCCAGCCGCATTTTAGACGAACTGTCAACCTGCCTCGATCAATTTGAGACCGACGCGAATGTGCGAAGTATCATTATACACGGAGAGGGCAAGTTTTTCTCGGCCGGCGCTGATATTAAAGAATTTACTTCACTCAGATCGAGTGAAGACTCCTCTCTTCTGGCGGATCGCGGCCAACAGCTGATGGAGCGGATTGAAAGTTTCTCCAAACCGATTATTGCTGCCATTCACGGGGCCGCTTTAGGAGGAGGACTGGAACTGGCGATGGCCTGCCATATCAGGATTGCGGCCGAAGACGCCAAACTCGGGCTTCCGGAACTGAATCTCGGCATTATTCCGGGGTTTGCGGGTACACAGCGGCTGCCGCGGTATGTAGGACCGGCAAAAGCGCTTGAAATGATGGGTACTGCAGAACCGATTACCGGACGGGAGGCACTTGATCTCGGCCTCGTGTCAATCGGCGCCAAAGATGAAACAGAAGTGCTTGAAAAAGCAAAGGCTCTTGCCGGAAAGTTTGCAGAAAAAAGCCCGCAAACGATGGCAGCAATCATCGAGCTGCTGTATTCAAACAAGGTGTACTCCTATGACGGCAGCCTGAAGCTTGAAGCGAAAAGGTTTGGAGAAGCGTTTGAATCAGAGGACGCTAAAGAAGGAATCCAAGCGTTTCTTGAAAAAAGAAAGCCTCAATTCAGAGGCGAATAAAAAAGCAGCGGCAAAGGGGATATGATCATGAATCTATTTGTACTGATGAAACGGACGTTTGACACTGAGGAAAAAATCGCCATTGAAGCAGGAAAGATTCAGGATGAGGGAGCGGAATTTATCATTAATCCGTACGATGAATACGCAATCGAAGAAGCGATGCAGCTAAAAGAACAGCACGGGGGAAGTATCACCGCTGTCACCGTGGGAGGGGAAGAGGCTGAAAAAGAGCTTCGCACAGCGCTTGCAATGGGATGTGATCAAGCGGTTTTGATCAATATTGAGGATGATCTGGAAGAACCGGACCAATATGCAGTGTCCACGATTTTGTATCACTATATGAAAGATCAGGAATTCGATGTGATTCTCGGCGGAAACGTAGCAATTGACGGAGGCTCTGGGCAAGTGGCGCCCCGGCTGGCTGAATTGCTGAATATTCCTTATGTAACAACGATTACGAAGCTTGAGATTAACGGCAAAGACGCAAACGCGGAAAGGGACGTAGAAGGGGATGTCGAAAAAATAAAAACATCGCTTCCATTGCTTGTCACCGCGCAGCAAGGCTTAAACGAACCACGCTACCCGTCGCTTCCGGGAATTATGAAAGCGAAGAAAAAACCGCTTGAAGAGCTTGAACTTGACGATCTGGATTTAGACGAGGACGATGTCTCTGCAAAAATTAAAACGATCGAGCGTTTTCTTCCGCCGAAAAAAGAAGCCGGCAAGCTTTTAGAAGGAGAACCGGCTGAGCAGGCAAAAGAGCTTGTATCATTGCTTCGCAGTGAGGCCAAAGTCATTTAGAATGCCAGCAAACCGTATATTCAATGAAACAGGGGGATGTTAGGATGGGAAAAAAAGTGATCGTATTGGGAGAAATTCGAGACGGTGAATTGCGGAATGTGACCTTTGAAGCCATTTCAGCAGGCAGAACCGTTTCTGATAATGGCGAAGTCATCGGCGTACTCATCGGAGATAACGTCTCCAATCATGCGCCTCAGCTCATTCATTATGGAGCGGATAAGGTTCTGACCGCAGAGGACCCGCAGCTTGCAAACTATACTTCAGACGGCTACAGTCAAGCGCTGCGTACAATCATTGAACAAGAAAAACCAGATGCCGTCATATTGGGGCACACGGCAATGGGGAAGGACTTGTCGCCGAAACTTGCCGCTCGCTTCGAAACCGGTCTGATTTCTGATGCCACCGATGTAAGCGTTACCGGAGGGAATGTGGTGTTTACGAGGCCGATTTATTCAGGAAAAGCGTTTGAACGCGTCATTTCTACAGACGCTTTTATGTTCGCGACCATCAGGCCGAATAATATTGAAGCTTTGGAAAAAGACGAAAGCAGGTCAGGCGACATAGAGAGCGTTCAGGTAGCCATTGCCGATCTGCGTACGATCATTGAAGATGTGGTCAAAAAAACCGCAGAAGGCGTCGATTTATCAGAAGCTAAAATCATTGTCGCCGGCGGACGGGGAGTCAAAAGCGAAGAAGGCTTTCAGCCCCTTCAAGAGCTTGCCGATGTTTTAGGAGCCGCTGTAGGCGCATCGCGGGGCGCATGTGATGCTGATTACTGTGACTATTCGCTGCAAATCGGGCAGACTGGCAAAGTCGTTACACCAGATCTCTATATTGCATGCGGTATTTCTGGCGCCATCCAGCATTTGGCGGGAATGTCGAACAGTAAGATTATTGTTGCGATTAATAAAGACCCAGAAGCTGAAATTTTTAAAATTGCGGATTACGGGATTGTCGGTGATTTGTTTGAAGTCGTTCCTTTATTAACTGAAGAATTTAAAAATATCAATATTCATTCATAAGAAGAAAACCCCCGGGCTGTAGAGTCTGGGGGTTTTTTTGTGTTTGGAAATACATACGTACAAATAATATAAATTTAACTTTTTTAATTGACATGTACGAATATATATAATAGGATAGATTTGCGAAATCGCTTACAAAAACTTCAAGTAAAACTGTGGTAAACATAAAGCAGATTGACAGATCACTAGGGTGCTTCTTCATTTTATACATGAGAGGAATGGTCAGGCGATGAAAAAAAATACTGCGGTTATTCAAACGGATATTGAAAAAGGAACCATTAACAAAAACATATATGGCCAGTTTGCTGAACATTTAGGAAGAGGGATATACGAGGGAATTTGGGTTGGAAAAGATTCAGAGATTCCTCATGTCAACGGCGTAAGAAAAGATGTGCTGGAAGCTTTAAAACGGCTGCAAATTCCCGTTCTGAGGTGGCCGGGCGGATGCTTTGCGGATGAGTATCATTGGGCTAACGGAGTAGGCGATCGTAAATCCATGCTGAACACTCATTGGGGCGGAACGATTGAGTCAAATGAATTCGGCACCCATGAATTTATGATGCTGTGCGACATGCTTGAGTGTGAACCGTATATTTGCGGAAATGTCGGCAGCGGAACCGTTCAAGAAATGTCAGAATGGGTGGAATATATGACGTTTGAAGGCGGTACACCGATGTCAGACTGGAGAAAACAAAACGGAAGAGAGGACCCGTGGAAGCTGACATATTTCGGTGTGGGAAATGAAAACTGGGGCTGCGGCGGCAATATGCATCCTGAGTACTACGCTGACTTATATCGCCGCTTTCAAACCTATGTCCGCAATTACAGCGGAAATGAAATCTATAAAATTGCCGGCGGAGCGAATGTGGATGATTTTAAATGGACAGAAGTACTCATGAGCAAGGCGGCCAATCTCATGGACGGATTAAGCCTTCATTATTACACTATTCCGGGAGACTTTTGGAAGGGAAAGGGCTCTGCGACAGAATTCACTGAAGATGAATGGTTCATTACAATGAAAAAGGCAGATTATATGGACGAGTTGATCCGAAAGCATAGCACGATCATGGACCGATATGATCCCGATGAGCGTGTCGGACTGATCATCGACGAATGGGGCACCTGGTTTGATCCTGAGCCTGGCACCAACCCCGGTTTCTTGTACCAGCAAAATACCATTCGTGACGCTCTGGTTGCCGCTTCACATTTTCATATTTTCCACAAGCATTGCAGCCGTGTTCAAATGGCAAATATCGCACAAGCCGTAAACGTGCTTCAGGCCATGATTCTTACTGATGGAGAAAATATGCTTCTGACTCCGACGTACCATGTATTCGAGATGTTTAAAGTGCATCAGGACGCGTCTCTATTGGCGACAGACGTCACGGCTGCTGAGTATGAATGGAAGGGGGAAAGAATGCCCCAAATCAATATATCAGCCTCGAAAAACAAAAAGGGCGCCATCAATATCACCATTTGCAATATTGATCATCAAAACAAAGCTGATGCGGAGATAAAGCTCAGAGGGCTAGAGAACATAAACGAAAGCTCGGGGGTCATTCTCCATGCGAAGCACATGAACGCCCATAATACATTCGACAAGCCGGACAGCATCAAGCCGGAAGCATTTGACCGCTTTACGATCGAAGACTGCCGGCTGAAAGTGAAGCTTCCTCCGATGTCAATCGTTTTAATCACCGTCGGGGCATAACCCTGCAGCTCCAAAAACCCCTGTCATAGCGCTCAGGGGTTTTTAGGTTTTGAAAATCATGGAACGGGGCATAATAAAGTATCATGCTTATATAGAAGGGATGTTGTCCTATGCTTCGCACCATTTTAATGATTATCGGAGCCATCGTAGTGATTGGAGCTATTATTAGATTCGTTTTTTAAACAAGTTAAATACATCTGATCTTGCAGCTTAAAAGCTGAGTAAATCAATATTGAACAGGGAAACATAATTTTCAAGCATTTAATTAGCAAGAACGAATGGGAGATGCTATACTAAAAATCATCATTTCACAAATGGAGGAATTAAATAATGGCTATCGTAAAAGCAACTGATCAATCGTTCTCAGCTGAAACAAACGAAGGTGTCGTACTGGCAGATTTCTGGGCGCCTTGGTGCGGACCTTGTAAAATGATTGCACCTGTTCTTGAAGAGCTTGATCAAGAAATGGGCGACAAACTGAAAATCGTCAAAATCGACGTAGATGAAAACCAAGAAACAGCCGGCAAATACGGCGTTATGAGTATTCCGACGCTTCTAGTATTAAAAGACGGCGAGGTTGTTGAAACATCTGTCGGTTTCAAACCGAAAGAAGCGCTTCAAGAGCTTGTAAACAAACATATGTAATTCGGCTGCGGCGATGCAGGGCGATTCCAACTCGGGATCGCTTTTTTTATATTCAGATTATGAAAATGGTGAAAAACAAATGTTCGTGTTACACTTAATATAAATGAAAAATCAGGACTAATATAAGGAAGGGTACCGCATGAACAAACATATAAAAGAGAAACTAGCCCTCCTTCCCGATCAGCCCGGGTGTTATTTAATGAAGGACCGCCAGCAAACGATTATCTATGTGGGGAAAGCGAAAGTGCTCAAAAACAGAGTGCGTTCTTACTTTACCGGTTCTCATGATGCGAAAACCCAACGGCTTGTGACGGAAATAGAGGATTTTGAATATATCGTAACCTCCTCCAATCTGGAAGCGCTGATTTTAGAAATGAATTTAATCAAAAAGCATGATCCGAAATACAATATCATGCTCAAAGATGATAAAACCTATCCGTTTATTAAAATCACTCATGAACGCCATCCGAGACTGATTGTCACCCGCAATGTAAAAAAAGACAAAGGGCGTTATTTCGGCCCTTACCCGAACGTGCAGGCAGCAAGGGAAACGAAAAAGCTTCTCGACCGCCTGTACCCGCTCAGAAAGTGTTCGAAGCTTCCGGACCGTGTTTGTCTGTATTATCACCTCGGCCAATGCCTCGCTCCGTGTGTAAAAGATATTTCCGAGGAGACGAACAGACAGCTGGTTGACGAGATTACCCGTTTTTTAAAGGGAGGCTACAATCAAGTCAAAAAAGAACTGGAAGAAAAAATGCACGAAGCGGCTGAAAATCTTGAATTTGAACGGGCGAAGGAGCTCCGCGACCAAATGGCCCATATTGAATCAACGATGGAAAAACAAAAAATGACGATGAACGACCTTGTTGACCGTGATGTGTTCGCCTATGCGTATGACAAAGGCTGGATGTGTGTGCAGGTCTTTTTCATCCGGCAAGGCAAGCTCATTGAACGTGATGTCAGCATGTTTCCGATGTATCAGGAAGCGGATGAAGAATTCCTCACTTTTATCGGCCAATTTTATTCCAAAAACAATCACTTCCTGCCGAAGGAAATTTTAGTGCCTGACAGTGTCGACCAAACCATGATTGAGCAGCTGCTGGAAACAAGCGTACACCAGCCGAAAAAAGGTGCGAAAAAAGAGCTGCTGATGCTCGCGCATAAAAATGCGAAAATCGCGCTGAAGGAAAAATTCTCTCTGATAGAACGTGATGAGGAGCGGTCGATCGGGGCTGTTCAGAGATTGGGAGAAGCGTTAAATATTTATACGCCTCACCGAATTGAAGCATTTGATAACTCAAACATTCAAGGAACAAATCCTGTATCGGCCATGATTGTGTTTATTGACGGAAAACCGAACAAAAAGGAATACCGCAAATACAAAATCAAAACGGTTACAGGTCCGGATGATTACGGCTCAATGAGAGAAGTCGTCAGAAGGCGGTATTCGAGAGTGCTTCGTGAAAACCTGCCGCTGCCTGATTTGATTATCATTGATGGAGGAAAAGGCCAAATTAACGCCGCGAAAGACGTGCTCGAAAATGAACTTGGCTTGGATGTGCCGATTGCCGGCTTGGCCAAGGATGATAAACACAGAACATCGAATTTATTAATAGGCGATCCGCTGGAGGCCATTTACCTTGAACGGAACAGCCAGGAATTTTACCTGCTTCAGCGGATTCAGGACGAAGTTCACCGGTTTGCGATCAGTTTCCACAGGCAAATCAGGGGGAAAAGCGCTTTTCAATCTGTATTGGACGACATCCCGGGCATAGGCGAAAAACGAAAAAAATCGCTATTAAAGCATTTTGGCTCAGTCAAAAAAATGAAGGAAGCAAGCCTTGAAGACATCCAAAAGGCGGGCGTTCCTTCCGCGGCGGCGCAGCTGCTTTATGATAAATTGAAAAAATAACGTTGTCCTTTTTAAAGAAGTCTGATAAAATGTGAACTAATTTCATAAGTTAGATCGTGTAATATGGTGAAGATAGAGGTGCGAACTTCAAGAGTAAGCCTTTGGAGAAAGATGGTTTCTGTGAAAAAGGCTGAAAGGGGAGCGTCGCCGAAGTAAATAAAACCCCATCTGTTTTATTTGCTGGCCGTGCATTGAACAAATGTAAGGCTGTCAAGAAATCATTTTCTTGGAGGGCTATCTCGTTGTTCATAATCATCGTGATGATTAATTGATAAGCAATGAGAGCGAATTCCTCTCATTGCTTTTTTTATTGTGAACAAAGCGCTCTTTCTCCTCATCCGCACGAACCAAAATGTAAAGGGTGGTATGTATGGGTCTCATCGTACAAAAATTCGGAGGTACTTCTGTCGGCTCAGCCGAAAAAATTCAAAATGCAGCCAATCGCGCCATTGCTGAAAAAAAACAAGGTCATCAAGTCGTTGTCGTGGTGTCAGCTATGGGCAAATCAACAGATTCATTAGTCAGCCTTGCAAAGCAGATTACCGCTCAGCCGAGCAAAAGAGAAATGGATATGCTGCTTGCGACAGGAGAGCAGGTTACAATCTCACTCCTTTCCATGGCGCTTCAGGAACAAGGCTATGACGCGGTTTCTTATACAGGCTGGCAGGCCGGCATCCGCACAGAACATGTCCATGGCAACGCCAGAATTACGGATATCAACACATCTGCCGTTGAAGATCAGCTCAGTGAAGGCAAGATCGTCGTTGTCGCCGGATTTCAGGGCATGACAGAAGATGGCCAAATCACAACGCTGGGACGGGGCGGTTCAGACACAACCGCTGTCGCTTTGGCAGCCGCATTAAAAGCGGATAAGTGTGATATCTATACGGACGTGCCCGGTGTATTTACAACCGATCCGCGTTACGTGAAATCGGCGAGAAAGCTGTCGGGAATCTCATACGATGAAATGCTGGAGCTTGCCAACTTAGGAGCAGGCGTGCTTCACCCGAGAGCCGTTGAATTTGCGAAGAATTATCAAGTGCCTTTAGAAGTGCGTTCAAGTACAGAAACCGAAGCGGGAACATTAATTGAGGAGGAACCATCCATGGAACAGAATTTAATTGTCAGAGGCATCGCATTTGAGGATCAGATTACAAGGGTTACAGTCTCCGGTCTGGCAAACGGCCTGACGACACTTTCAACTATTTTCACCGCACTTGCGAAACGGAACATTAACGTGGATATCATTATTCAAACAGCGGCAGGCGACAATAAAACCGGCATTTCCTTCTCCGTAAAATCGGAAGACGCTGACAATACTGTGGCCGTGCTTGATGAGTATAAAGATGCGCTGAAATTCGACCAAATCGAAACCGAAAGCAAATTGGCCAAAGTGTCAATCGTCGGCTCCGGTATGGTATCTAACCCGGGAGTAGCGGCTGAGATGTTCGCGGTCCTTGCGAAAAAGAATATTCAAGTAAAAATGGTCAGCACTTCTGAAATTAAAGTCTCAACGGTGATAAGCGAAAATGACATGGTGAAAGCGGTAGAAGCGTTACACGATGCGTTTGAACTATCAAAGCAGGCGTCGGTCGTGTAAAGGACAAGCAAAGAGGCGAAGACTGTAAAGTCTTCGCCCTTTTTTGATCAAACAGGATCTTTCATATCCCATTTCACGGTCAGAACCACTTTGTCTGCCCGCTTTTTGATTTGTTCATATGATTCAGCGATCTGGTCATTCATCAATTGAATTTGTTCAGCGATAAAACCTGCTTCAAGCTGAAAGCACGGCTCTTTTTGATATGTAAGGCGATTTGAAACGAGCGGGCCCTCCAGCTCAAACTCAAGCTCCTGTCTCTTGCTGCTGACATTTGTGAGGGTTCCCCAGCCGGCTTCTTCAAAGAAAGCCGGAAACTCTTCCCATGATTCAAGAGGGAACTTACGGGCTAGATGCTTTCCTGCCCAATACATCATAGATGAATAATCTTGGCCAAGCATGTCTGGGAGGACAATCTCTCGGATCAGTTCGTAGGCGTAGGCGTTGAGTTCAATTTCTTTTAGGTTTTGTAATGATTCTTCATATTTATTCTTCATAACATGTCTCCCCTCTCTCCTTCGTTTATTATAGCTTAAACAGGGGTAAGGTTGACAGAATGATCCTTTATTTCTCGTGAAAAATAAAGGAGAAACATATATTAATAAAATAAAATTTTCAAACCAACTATTTAATTCGGAAAATTGTAATTTATGTACGCGTTTTCTTGACGACCTTTTGAGGGAGGAGTAAAATGAAATTGTCAATAAATCTTAATAAAGTGCTTACAATTGAAAGAAGCGGGGGACAGAGATTTATCACATTTCGCACTTATCAAACTAGGGGGTAAAGTAATGTCTGGGAACAGAGAGTTTTATTTTCGAAGATTGCATTCCTTGCTCGGCGTCATACCGGTCGGCATATTTTTAATTCAGCATTTAGTTGTCAACCAGTTTGCCGCAAGGGGAGCGGAAGCATTCAACAATGCGGCTCATTTTATGGATAGCCTGCCATTCAGGTATGCTTTGGAAATTTTTATTATCTTCTTACCTTTAATTTATCATGCGGTTTACGGCGTGTACATAGCATTTACTGCAAAAAACAATGCAGGCCAGTACAGTTATATGAGAAACTGGCTTTTCGTCATGCAGCGTGTAACCGGTATCATCACTCTTATTTTTGTCAGCTGGCACCTATGGGAAACGCGCATCGCGGCACAGCTTGGCGCTGAAGTCAATTTCGATATGATGGCGAATATCTTAAGCTCTCCTTTTATGCTGGGCTTCTACATTGTAGGTGTGATATCTACCATTTTCCACTTTTCGAACGGGTTATGGTCGTTCGCGGTTACTTGGGGTATTACTGTAACACCGCGTTCTCAAAAAATTTCGACGTACGTAACGCTGATCATTTTTGTTGCATTGTCTTACGTAGGATTAAAAGCGATTTTGGCATTTGTATAAGAGTATTAGATTACTAGAGGGAGAGGGGCTATCATGAGTCAATCAAGTATTATCGTAGTCGGCGGGGGTCTGGCCGGCCTTATGGCGACAATTAAAGCAGCGGAATCCGGAACGGCAGTTAAGCTTTTTTCTATAGTTCCCGTCAAACGCTCACACTCAGTTTGTGCGCAAGGCGGAATAAACGGAGCGGTTAATACAAAAGGGGAAGGCGACTCTCCATGGGAGCATTTCGATGACACAGTGTACGGCGGAGACTTTCTCGCGAATCAGCCGCCGGTAAAAGCAATGTGTGACGCGGCGCCGTCAATCATCCATTTAATGGACCGGATGGGCGTTATGTTTAACCGTACGCCTGAAGGACTTCTTGATTTCCGCCGTTTTGGAGGCACTCAGCATCACAGAACTGCATATGCGGGCGCGACGACTGGACAGCAGCTGTTATATGCGCTGGACGAGCAGGTCCGCAGATATGAAGTCGCAGGCCTTGTTACGAAATACGAAGGCTGGGAATTCCTTGGCGCTGTCTTAGATGATGACAGAACATGCCGCGGGATTGTCGCGCAAAATTTGACAAATATGCAAATTGAGTCGTTCCGTTCAGACGCTGTCATCATGGCAACGGGCGGACCGGGCATTGTATTCGGAAAGTCAACGAACTCTATGATCAACACAGGCTCTGCCGCTTCAATCGTGTATCAGCAGGGTGCATATTACGCGAACGGAGAATTTATCCAAATTCATCCGACAGCAATACCGGGTGATGATAAGCTGAGACTGATGAGTGAATCAGCGCGCGGTGAAGGCGGACGTGTGTGGACATATAAAGACGGGAAACCGTGGTATTTCCTTGAAGAAAAATATCCGGCGTACGGAAACCTTGTGCCCCGGGATATTGCGACACGCGAAATATTTGATGTATGCGTCAATCAAAAACTCGGCATTAACGGCGAAAACATGGTGTATCTCGACCTATCTCATAAAGATCCGAAAGAGCTTGATATCAAGCTTGGCGGCATCATTGAAATCTATGAAAAATTTATGGGCGACGACCCGCGCAAGCTTCCGATGAAAATCTTCCCTGCAGTCCATTACTCAATGGGCGGATTATGGGTGGATTACGATCAAATGACAAATATCCCGGGCCTTTTTGCAGCCGGTGAATGTGATTACTCTATGCATGGAGGAAACCGCTTAGGGGCGAACTCTCTTCTCTCCGCCATTTACGGAGGCATGGTAGCAGGTCCGAATGCGGTTAAATACGTAAACGGCCTGGAATCTTCAGTCGAAGATATGTCTTCAGCTTTATTTGATGCCCACACGAAAAAAGAAGAAGAAAAATGGGCCAATATTATGAGCATGGACGGCGACGAGAATGCTTATGTGCTTCACAGGGAGCTTGGTGAATGGATGACTGCCAACGTAACGGTTGTCCGTCATAATGACAAGCTTTTGAAAACCGATGACAAGATTCAGGAATTAATGGAACGGTACCAAAAAATCAATATCAATGACACCACAAAATGGAGCAACCAGGGTGCGATGTTTACCCGCCAACTCTCGAATATGCTGCAGCTGGCCAGGGTCATTACACTCGGCGCTTATAACCGTAACGAAAGCAGGGGTGCGCATTATAAACCGGATTATCCTGAGCGTAACGACGATGAGTGGCTCAAAACAACAATGGCTAAGCACGTTGGGCAGTTTGAGGCGCCGGAATTTGATTATCAGGATGTCGATGTTTCACTGATCACACCTCGTAAACGGGATTACTCGAAGAAAAAGGTGGCGAAATAATCATGAGTGAAAAAAAGACAATACGGTTTATTATCACCCGTCAAGATACAGCCGACAGCACGCCTTATGATGAAGAATTTGAAATCGGTTATCGTCCGAATCTGAATGTGATTTCAGCTTTAATGGAAATCCGCAGAAATCCGGTCAACGTGAAAGGGGAAAAAACAACTCCTGTCACATGGGACATGAACTGTCTTGAGGAAGTATGCGGCGCATGCTCAATGGTCATTAACGGAAAGCCGCGCCAGTCCTGTACGGCGCTTGTTGACCAGCTTGAACAGCCGATCCGCTTAAAGCCGATGAAAACATTCCCGGTTGTGCGCGATTTGCAAGTAGACCGCAGCAGAATGTTTGATTCATTGAAAAAAGTAAAAGCGTGGGTTCCGATTGACGGAACATACGATTTAGGACCCGGTCCGAGAATGCCGGAAAAACGCCGCCAATGGGCATATGAATTATCTAAATGCATGACATGCGGCGTCTGTCTTGAAGCTTGCCCGAATGTAAACAGCAAATCTGATTTCATGGGGCCGGCTCCTATGTCTCAGGTTCGCCTCTTTAACGCTCATCCAACAGGGGCGATGAATAAATCCGACCGTTTGGAAGCGCTCATGGAAGACGGGGGTCTTGCAGACTGCGGGAACTCACAAAACTGTGTTCAATCCTGTCCGAAAGGCATCCCGCTGACAACTTCTATTGCAGCCTTAAACAGAGATACGAATTTACAAGCATTCCGCAATTTCTTCGGAAGCGACAGAGTATAAGAATTATAAGCCTCTTCCGCATGGAAGAGGCTTATTTTTGATAAAAAGGAGATGAATGCAGTGAAACTGCCGGCTTATATAGATAGACCGTTTGAACAATGGAGAGCGTCCTTTTCCTTTTATGATGAAGTATCAGTTCGGTTTTCAGAAACAGACATGTTTGGCCATATGAATAATGTAACCCCTTTCATTTATTTTGAAGAAGCCAGGATTTCCTATTTCAAGAAGCTGCACATGATGAATGAAAATCGAGAAACAATGACTGTCGTAGCCAGCCAGCAATGCGATTATTTGAGGCAGGTTATGCCTTATGAGGCGCTGCGTATTTTTGTGAAAACAAGCGCTGTCGGCAATGCATCTCTTACCTTGCATTACCTCGGAGAAAATCAAGAAGGCGAGCCTTGCTTTACGGGTTCAGTTGTCATGGTGCAGATTTCCAAGAAAAGCGGCAAGGCTGTCAGCTGGACAGAAGATGAAAAAGCAAACCTCCTTGCATAAACAATGAACTATTTCTCGTGTAAACGTCACCTCCCGCGCGCTCCTTACATAAGATATCTTGACTATATCAAAACCCATTCGTTTCAGATTCGCTCTCACCTTAGCAAGGAGGGTTACAATACTTGAAGGAGAAAGAATTTCAATCAAAGCCGCTGCTAACAAAAAGAGAAAGAGAAGTGTTCGAATTGCTCGTTCAAGATAAGACAACAAAGGAGATTGCAAGCGAGCTATTTATCAGTGAGAAAACCGTTCGTAACCATATTTCAAATGCCATGCAGAAATTGGGTGTGAAAGGGCGTTCGCAAGCCGTTGTTGAGCTTCTTAGAATGGGTGAGCTAGAGCTCTAATTCTTGCCGGTATTCCTTCTTTACAAGAGGGAACCGGTTATTTGTCATTTGTCTGAAAACCCCGTCTTTTTCTTCATCAGTCTTGCATTTTATTTAAAAAAGAAGGAAAATAGACACGGAACGCTTATTTGCGTCAAGAAATCCTTGAGTGAGGGATGGACATATGACATCAAAACAGTTGGAGCATGTTGCGGACATTGAAAAGTCACTCCGCCACATTGCCGCGATCATTAAACAAAAAGGAAGAGAAATCCTTAATCAATATGCGATCACACCGCCTCAATTTGTCGGTCTGCAATGGCTTTATGAGCTTGGAGACATGACAATAGGAGAGCTGTCGGGGAAAATGTATCTGGCATGCAGCACGACAACAGACCTTATTGACCGTATGCAAAAAAATGCGCTTGTCGAGCGGGTAAAGGACCCGTCGGACAGACGCGTCGTCAGAATTCACCTGCTGCCTGAAGGAGAACGCATTATTCAAGAAGTGATCAAAAAAAGACAGGAATACCTGTGCGATATGTTTGAGACGTTTTCAGAAGACGAAGTGGTCGTTTTCGAAACATCATTGTTGAAACTGCAGCAAGAAATGAAAAGAAAATGAGGCGATTTTGTTGGATCAACCAATTGGAGTCATTGATTCCGGGGTTGGCGGGTTAACCGTTGCTAAGGAAATCATAAGACAGCTACCAAAAGAAAATATCATATACGTAGGGGATACGAAACGCTGCCCGTACGGCCCGCGTCCTGAAGAAGAAGTATTACAATATACGCGGGAATTAACGCAGTACTTATTAAACAGCCATCATATTAAGATGCTTGTAATTGCCTGCAACACCGCAACAGCGATCGCTTTAGACACGATTAAACGTGAAGTGGATATTCCTGTTGTCGGCGTCATTCAGCCAGGAGCGAGAACGGCGATCAAAGTAACGAAGAATCAAACAATCGGTGTGATCGGCACGGAGAATACGATTAAAAGCGGCGCCTATGAAGAAGCGCTTGTGGCTTTAAATACAGAGCTAAAGGTAGAAAATCTTGCCTGCCCGCTGCTCGTGCCGTTTGTAGAAAGCGGGAAATTTCTTGACAAAACAGCTGATGAAATTGTCGAGACATCACTGCACCCGCTGAAAAACACAACCATTGATACGCTTATTTTAGGATGCACTCATTACCCAATTTTAAAAGATCCGATTCAGAGATACATGGGAGAGCATGTGAAAATCATTTCTTCCGGCGATGAAACCGCACGGGAAGTGAGCACGATCCTTTCGTATAAAGGCTTATTAAATCAGTCTCCGTTTGCGGCGGAACATCAATTCCTCACAACCGGAGAGCGCAGCCGTTTTGCAAAAATTGCTGATGATTGGTTCGGCCATGAAGTGGGTCATGTAGAATGCATCTCTCTTCAAGAACCGGTAAATAGATAGTTTGTATACCCCGCAGCATAAGTGCTGCGGGGTTTTTGCCGCTTCTTTTTATTTCTTATGCCATAAATTCAAAGATTACGGTCTATTTCCCGAAAGGGCTCGTATACATAGTAGTACAAACAGCCTTAGGAGGGAAAAGTATGCTGAAAAAAGGATCTACTGTCATCGCCGCAACATGTCTCACCTCTGCCTTGCTTTTATCTGGATGCGGTTTGTTTCAATCCGATAAAACAGCCGAGGAAATTGATCCGCCGCAAGATGTTTCATATGTAAAGGATGAAGCAGGGGCGGATTTAAATAAAACCGACAGCAAAAAAAGCGATACCTCTAAAGCGGATCAAGAATCATCCACAGTCATGAGGGAGCTTTATCTGATTGATAAAAATGGATATGTCGTAGCACAGACGCTGCCCCTTCCAAAAAGTGAGGGAACCGCTAAACAGGCCCTTGAATACCTCGTTCAAGGCGGACCTGTGACAGAAATGCTGCCGAATGGGTTCAGAGCTGTTCTGCCGGCTGATACAACGGTAAATGTTGATATCAAAAAAGACGGCACTGCGGTAGCTGATTTCTCCAATGAATTTAAAAATTATAAAAAAGAAGATGAACAAAAAATTGTCCAATCGGTGACATGGACGCTCACTCAGTTTAGTTCAGTAGATAAAGTGAAGATGAGAATTAACGGGCATGAGCTGAAAGAAATGCCTGTGGGCGGCACTCCGATTTCAGACGATTTAAGCAGAAAAGACGGCATTAATATCGAGACAGCCGGGGTCAATGACATGACGGCTACACACCCGGTGACAGTCTATTATTTAGCAGAAACAGATGACAGCGAGTACTATGTGCCTGTGACAAAACGAATCGACAATTCAGAGACAAATGACATTACAGCCGCAATCAATGAGCTGGCGGATGGCCCGAGCAAGGCAAGCGGCCTTTTAACGGATTTCCAAGAAAACGTGAAGCTCGTGAGCAAACCAAAGCTCAAAGAGGGCCATGTTACGCTTGATTTTAACAGCTCGATTTACGGAAGTGCCGACGAAAAGACAAAGATGATCTCATCAGAGGTCTTAAACAGCATCGTGTTGACATTAACGGAGCAACCCGATGTGAAGAGCGTGTCTGTAAAAGTGAATGGTAAGGCGGAGCTGGTCAATGAAAAAGGTGAAAAGCTCTCAAAACCGGTATCAAGACCGTCGCAAGTGAATACGGGTAGTTTTTAATTTAGGATTTTTGATATACTAGTAAGAAAGAGGTTAGCGTTCCGGCTGCCTCTTTCTTTATTCAGTTCCGGGACAAAAAAGGTTTATGTACATACAATCGGAGGTAAAACATGAGACACGACGGAAGACAACACGATGAGCTGCGGCCGATCACATTTGATCTGGATTTTATCAGCCATCCGGAAGGTTCTGTTTTAATTACAGCGGGAAACACGAAAGTGATCTGCAATGCATCTGTGGAAGACCGCGTTCCGCCATTTTTGCGCGGAGAAGGCAAAGGGTGGATTACGGCGGAATACAGCATGCTGCCGCGGGCAACCAATCAAAGGACGATCAGAGAATCTTCAAAAGGGAAAGTTACCGGAAGAACGATGGAAATTCAGCGTCTGATCGGACGTGCGCTGCGTGCGGTCGTCGATTTGGAAAAGCTCGGTGAAAGGACGATCTGGATAGACTGTGATGTCATTCAGGCGGACGGCGGGACAAGAACAGCCTCCATTACAGGCGCGTTTCTTGCAATGGGTATCGCAATCGGAAAACTAGTAAAATCAGGTGTGCTCAAAAAGACTCCAGTCACTGACTTTTTAGCAGCGATTTCTGTCGGAATTGATAAGGAGCAGGGACTTCTGTTAGATTTAAATTATACGGAGGATTCCGCCGCGGAAGTAGATATGAACGTCATCATGACGGGAAGCGGCCGCTTTGTTGAGCTTCAGGGAACCGGAGAGGAAGCGACGTTTTCACGCGAGGATTTGGACGGGCTTCTCAGCCTCGCAGAAAAAGGAATCCAAGAGCTGATTGACAAGCAAAAAGCGGTGCTGGGGGATTACCTGCCAGAACTGAAATAAAGACAGAAAGGCTTGATCATCATGAAAGAAGCGATTATTGCAACGCACAATCCGGGAAAAGTGAAAGAGTTCAAAGACATTCTTGCGCCAAAAGGGTACGACGTCAAATCGTTAGCGGATATCGGATTTTTGGAAGAAATCGAAGAAACCGGCCACACGTTTGAAGAAAATGCGGTTCTCAAAGCTGAAGCCGTCGCCAAGGCAGTGAACAAAATGGTCATTGCTGATGATTCGGGTTTATCTGTGGACAATCTAGGCGGAAGCCCGGGCGTTTATTCGGCCCGATATGCAGGCGAACAAAAAGATGACACGGCCAATATCAATAAAGTGCTTCAGGAACTGAAAGGCATTGAAAAAGAACAGCGTACGGCCCGATTCCGCTGCGCGCTTGCCGTCAGTATTCCGGGTGAAGAGACAAAAACAGTCGAAGGGCATGTCGAGGGCTACATTGCAGAGGAGCCGAAAGGCGAAAACGGCTTTGGCTATGATCCGATCTTTATCGTAAAGGATAAAGATAAAACAATGGCAGAGCTGACCAGCGATGAAAAAAATAAAATCAGCCACAGAGCCAACGCACTGAAAAAGTTGTCACAGCTGCTTGAGGGATAAGGGGGAGCTTGCAGAATGAAAGTTCTGATCATCAGCGACAGCCACGGGCTGGAAGAAGAGCTTAACATGATCGCAAAACGCCATGAAAAAGAAGTTGATCTCATGATTCATTGCGGCGACTCTGAGCTTGAATCGGAGAATCCGGCATTAGGGCCTTTTTCCGTTGTGAAAGGCAATTGCGACTTTACCGGTAATTTTGAGGAAGAGCTGATCCTGTCAGCCGGGTCAAAGCGCATTCTGGTTGTGCACGGCCATCTGCACGGCATTAAACAGTCTCTCTTAACCGTTTACTATCGTGCCGAGGAGCTGGGAGCAGACATTATCTGCTTCGGACACTCACATATCGCAGGAAGCGAAATGCTGCGCGGAAAACTCATGATCAACCCGGGCAGCATACGTCTGCCGCGGGTGCGGAACGTAAAAAGCTATGCTATACTGACTCTAGCAGAAAACGAAGCGACAGTAACATTTTACGACCAAACAGGGCAAGAAATCACCGGCTTACAAAGCCATTTTACATTTGAAACATAGCATGAGGGAGAAATATTTCTTCCTCATGAAAAAAATTCTAAAAACCTGTTGACTTATTGTTGTAATCCTAATATAATAAATCTTGTCGCTGATACTTAAAGCAAAAAAAACAAAAACATGTCCCAGTAGCTCAGCAGGATAGAGCAACGGCCTTCTAAGCCGTCGGTCGGGAGTTCGAATCTCTCCTGGGACGTACCGAAAGAAAAACCTCAAACTTCTTGGTTAAACAAGGGTTTGAGGTTTTTTGTATAGATATGAATGTTTATCCTAAAAAAAGACTGACCTAAAATATCTTTTAGATCAGTCTTTTTACGCTGATACAGAGTTATTTATGATTTAAAGCATCGTCATCATCATCTAGATTCCGGACATGTCCTTCTTTATTGAGACGAGGCTCTTCTTTCTTCACTGTTTCTGATACATGCTCATTCTCTTCCACAGTTCGTTTTCCGATAACGACTTCATCGGTTACAACCGGTTTTTTTGTTACTTCTACTTGTTCTTCAACGATCGGGACTCTGATTGTTTCTGAGTCATTTACAGGAGAAGCTTCACCAGTATTATCATTCACTGGACGGCGTTCTACATAAATTTCATCATGCTTCACAGGTATATCCATATCCCTTTGTTCTGTTTTGACGTCTTTGCCTATTTCTACTTCACCAGTTTGAACATCTTCCTTATTTACATTTAATTCTTCTTCTCTGATCGGCATTGTTTTTTCTTCTTTAGTCGTATAATCTGTCATCTCATCAGATGTGCGTGCATTTGAAAATCCGCCTGAAAGAACATGTCCATTATCAATAGTTGAGTTGTCTAACTCTGCATCTGTATCAACTGCTAATAAAATTTTCCCGTCATTTAATTCTTCTTGATACCGCTCTGCATCTTCATTTGCAATATCTAAATCGGATAATTTGTTTTGATTTGTTCCAGAGTCGTCCATAGTGAAATAATCTTTTAGTTTATCGAAAAATGATTCTGAGTCGCTATCATTTGTATCAGCTGCTTGCTTTACTTGTGTCCCTGTCTGAGACTCTAAATAATCTGTATCTTTACGATTCGTAACGACAGAAATATTGTCAGAATCATACCCTCTGGTCTTTAATCCTTCAATGGCTGCAACCGTTTCTCTTGGCGTTTCATAGATACCTACTACACTTTTAGTCATATGGATCTCCTCCTTTAAATTTTAAATATTATCGTTCATGTCGTCTTTAATTCCCGTTACTCTTTAAAATAAACAAAATAAAAAACATAACAGCATACTGTCCGAATTTTTATAGAACGTTATTAATTCAATTAAAAGGTTAGTATGGTCTTCTGCACCGTATTTAAGAGAACTGGAACGGCATGAAAAGCACATTTGCGCGGCCGATTCATCATAGTCTGGTGAACTAGATACGAAAGCGCTGGCGCGTATACGGTTATAGATAAAAGATAAGGAGAGATAAAGCAATGATTACCTGCTTTATCTCTCCTTTTTTGTACGATTTCCTGCGACAATTTTATGTCTAAGCTATTAAAGTACGTTCCTTTTAGTTAAAAACAAGCTCATAATTCCCTTGTCATAAAGACACTATTGGGGTCATCAGTATAGTCCGAAAACGGCTCGCAATACTGGAACCCAAAACTGGCATAAAGGCTTCTTGCCGGTTCGAAAGAGACCATTGAGCCCGTTTCCAAACTTAACCGCCGATAGCCGCGTTGCTTGGCCTCTTCAATGATGTGCTGAAGAAGTTGTTTTGCAACACCCTTTCTTAAATGTGACGAAGATGTTCGCATTGATTTTATTTCTCCATGCAGACCATCAAGTTCCTTAAGCGCCCCGCACCCAATTAATTCATCTTCTTCCCATGCGCTCCAGAAGGTCATCTCCGGCCTTTTCAATTCATCAAGATTTAATGCATGTATACTTTCCGGCGGAGAAATTAGCGACATGCTATGTAAATGTTCTCTCACTAATTCTGCCACTTCAAAACTGGTTACATCATCTATTTTAATATTCATAACAAAATCCCTCCGTAATACTCCATTTGGTAAGCAGTAAATTGGATTACACTGTTACATGTTAAATTAAATCTATATATATACAATCTTACTTCCAAGCATGATGACAGGAAAACTCACAAAACTATCGGTTTACATATGGCATCTATATAAAGAGCGGCCTTCTAAGCCCATCGGTCGGGAGTTCAGAATCTCTACTAGGAGGTCATTTATTATCTATTTTTCAGTTGAAATATATGTAAAAAATTCTAAACTGTTGAGGACGATTTGGCGTTTTCAGTTTTTTATGTGTCCGATAAGAAAAGTTTTCTGTGGTTCTCCCGAAGTTTGTTAACCGAAAACCTGCCTAAACCCGCCATGCCCTCCGCGAAGCTGTGTCCGTCCCCGCCGTGGGGCCGAAAATCCATAGCTCCGAAATGCTGTCCATAGCATTCTGAGCCATAAAGGAGTTGAGATTGAAGCTGGCCACCACTGTATGGACTGTACGGGAACCGCAAGGATGATATCCCTGCTGATATCCGCCTGGAAAAGAAGGGAAGCCGGCCGGCAATCCGTGGATATCTGCATACGCTTTATTCATAAAATTACCTTTTCTATACAAGATAACAACAGTTTATGCCTATTTTCTGACGAAGAGCTTTTCTTTTTGAAAATCTTTTTGCTTGTATCTGTCAGAAAAGTTTCTAATGCTATATATTGCGTTATAAAATGTGACATATTGATAGGAATTTGAAAAATGATGAGGTAATGTTAATAGATTAATAAAAAAATTATAAAAACTTTTACTTTTTATAGGTCCTTATACATCAATAATGTAAGCGTATACAAATAAGATTGATTAATCTAAATTGTCTAATAATTTTAAAAATGCTGTTGACACTGCGTTCAAAGCGGCGTAAGATGAGTTCAAACAAAAGATAAATGCATGTTTCACACTTTGAAAGACCTTAATATGATGCTGTAAAACAAACCATACACATTAACTTTTTGAACCTTTGAGAACATGTTATCCAATTAGTCTGAATAATCAAAACGTAGATGAGGATAAGTAGCTTTGAAAAAGTTTTCCACAGAGAGCCGGGAATTGCTGAGAACCGGCGGAACTTCACAGAGTGAACTCGCCTCAGAGTGCCGGTCTGAAATGAGAGTAGGACTTGGCCGAGTGAACATTGGTGTTTACTCGTTACCAAAACGGATAGAAATATCCATGAGACGGCTATTTTACGGCCGTAAACAAGGGTGGTACCGCGGAAAGAAAAGCCTTTTCGCCCCTTTTGGCTAACGCAGGCATTGCGTGACCAATTGTGGGCGGAAAGGCTTTTTTATTTGAATAATCAGCTATATCAATAGATGTTGATCTATGGAGGATTCGCAACTAAAAGGAGGAAATCAAATGGGGACAAATGTACAGGTGGATTCTGCCTCTGCCAAATGTACACAGACGATGAACGGGGCACTGATGCTGATTGAATCATTAAAGAAAGAAAAAGTTGAAATGATTTTTGGGTATCCGGGCGGAGCCGTCCTTCCGATCTATGACAAGCTTTATAACTCGGGAATGGTACATATTCTTCCCCGTCACGAACAGGGGGCCATTCATGCGGCAGAAGGCTATGCGAGAGTATCAGGCAAACCTGGTGTTGTCATCGCGACTTCAGGGCCGGGAGCGACAAATTTAGTTACAGGGCTTGCGGACGCTATGATTGATTCCTTGCCTTTGGTGGTCTTTACCGGCCAGGTCGCGACTTCTGTTATCGGAAGCGATGCTTTCCAAGAAGCTGATATTTTGGGAATTACGATGCCGGTCACAAAACATAGCTACCAAGTGCGTGAGCCGGAAGATCTGCCGAGAATCATCAAAGAGGCTTTTCATATCGCAACAACGGGAAGACCGGGACCGGTATTGATCGACATACCGAAAGATGTCGCTTCAATTGAAGGTGAATTCAGTTACGATCATGAACTTGACCTCCCGGGATACCAGCCGACGAAAGAGCCTAACTATTTACAGATCCGCAAGCTGGTAGAAGCCGTAAGCAGCGCGAAGAAGCCAGTCATTTTAGCGGGCGCGGGCGTTTTGCACGGAAAAGCGTCAGAAGAATTAAAAAATTATGCTGAACAGCAGCAAATCCCGGTTGCTCATACACTTCTGGGACTTGGCGGATTCCCTGCCGATCATCCTCTTTTCTTAGGAATGGCAGGCATGCACGGCACTTATACAGCCAACATGGCTCTCTATCATTGTGATCTGCTGATCAGTATCGGTGCTCGATTTGACGACCGTGTCACCGGAAATCTGAAACACTTTGCAAAATACGCGAAAGTCGCCCATATCGATATTGACCCGGCTGAAATCGGAAAAAATATTGAAACGCAAATCCCGGTGGTCGGCGACAGCAAAATTGTCTTGAGCGAGCTGATGAAACAAAACGGCAAGCAGAGCAATTCAGACGAATGGAAAAAGCAGCTGGCTGATTGGAAGGAAGAGTATCCTCTATGGTACGTAGACAATGAGGAAGAGGGCTTTAAACCGCAGAAGCTGATTGAGTACATTCACCAATTTACAAAAGGCGAAGCGATTGTAGCCACTGATGTCGGCCAGCATCAAATGTGGTCAGCTCAATTCTATCCTTTGCAAAAGGCTGACAGATGGGTGACATCCGGCGGTTTGGGAACAATGGGATTTGGCCTTCCGGCAGCGATCGGGGCACAGCTTGCCGACAAAGATGCCACAGTGGTGGCGGTGCTCGGTGACGGCGGATTCCAAATGACCCTTCAAGAATTAGATGTCATCCGCCAATTACATCTTCCGGTTAAAGTCATCATTTTAAATAATGAGTGTCTCGGAATGGTAAGACAATGGCAGGAAATTTTCTATGAAGAACGTTATTCAGAGTCTAAATTCTCTTCTCAGCCGGACTTCGTTAAGCTGTCAGAGGCGTACGGAATCAAAGGAATCAGAATTACATCTGAAGCGGAAGCGAAAGAAAAACTGGAAGAGGCCTTAACCTCGAATGAACCGGTCGTCATTGATGTCCGGGTTGCAAGAGACGAAAAAGTATTTCCAATGATAGCGCCGGGTAAAGGGCTGCATGAAATGGTGGGGGTGAAACCTTGAAAAGAATTATTACACTGACTGTGGTTAACCGCTCCGGCGTGTTAAATCGAATTACCGGCCTTTTCTCAAAAAGACACTATAACATTGAAAGCATTACAGTCGGGCACACAGAAACAGCCGGAGTCTCAAGAATTACATTCGTTGTCCACGTAGAAGGGGAAAACGACGTTGAACAGCTGACAAAGCAGCTAAACAAACAGATTGATGTATTAAAAGTTACTGATATTACAAATCAATCTATCGTACAGCGCGAGCTGGCTTTAATCAAGGTCGTATCAGCGCCGTCAACAAGGACGGAGATTAACGGGATAATAGAACCGTTCCGCGCCTCTGTTGTCGATGTCAGCAGAGACAGTTTGGTCGTCCAGGTGACTGGCGAATCAAATAAAATTGAAGCGCTGATTGAATTGTTAAAACCTTATGGCATCAAAGAAGTAGCGAGAACAGGCACAACGGCTTTTGCCAGGGGAACCCAGCAAAAACCGTCATCCAATAAAACAATATCTATTGTATAAAACAAACAAGGGAGAGTTTGAAATGGTAAAAGTATATTATAACGGTGATATCAAAGAAAACGTATTGAATGGCAAAAAAGTAGCGATTATCGGTTACGGTTCGCAAGGACACGCGCATGCTTTGAACTTAAAAGAAAGCGGAATTGACGTTGTAGTCGGCGTAAGACAAGGTAAGTCCTTTACTCAGGCTCAAGAAGACGGCCACAAGGTATGTTCGGTAAAAGAAGCAGCGGCGCAAGCAGATATCATCATGGTTCTTCTTCCGGATGAGCAGCAGCAAAAAGTATATGAAGCTGAAATCAAAGATGAATTAACAGCAGGGAAATCATTGGTATTCGCCCACGGGTTCAACGTTCATTTCCACCAGATCGTCCCTCCGGCAGATGTAGACGTATTCCTTGTAGCTCCAAAAGGACCGGGGCATCTTGTAAGAAGAACATATGAGCAAGGCGCCGGCGTACCTGCATTGTTCGCTATCTATCAAGACGTTACAGGCGAAGCGAAAGACACTGCGCTAGCTTATGCAAAAGGAATCGGCGGAGCAAGAGCGGGTGTATTGGAAACAACATTTAAAGAAGAAACGGAAACAGATCTTTTCGGTGAGCAGGCAGTCCTTTGCGGAGGATTATCAGCACTTGTGAAAGCAGGTTTTGAAACGTTGACAGAAGCTGGTTATCAGCCTGAACTTGCATACTTCGAGTGTCTTCATGAGTTGAAATTAATCGTAGACCTTATGTATGAAGAAGGTTTGGCTGGAATGAGATATTCTATCTCTGACACTGCGCAGTGGGGAGACTTCGTATCAGGACCTCGCGTTGTAGACGAAAGTGTAAAAGAATCTATGAAAGAAGTCTTAAAAGACATCCAAAACGGAACATTCGCAAAAGAATGGATCGTAGAAAATCAAGTGAACCGCCCTCGCTTCAACGCAATTAATACGAGTGAAAACGAGCATCAAATTGAAATCGTCGGCAGAAAGCTTCGTGAAATGATGCCGTTTGTCAAACAAGGCAAGAAGAAGGAAGCGGTGGTCTCCGTTGCGCAAAATTAATTTCTTTGACACGACGCTTCGTGACGGTGAACAGTCTCCCGGCGTGAACTTAAACGCTCAAGAGAAGCTAGCCATTGCAAAGCAGCTTGAAAGACTCGGGGCAGATGTAATCGAAGCGGGGTTTCCCGCTTCATCCCGAGGGGATTTCTTAGCTGTTCAGGAAATTGCAAGAACTGTTAAGCAATGTTCAGTCACCGGGCTTGCCCGCGCTGTTAAAGGGGACATCGACGCGGCTTGGGACGCATTAAAAGACGGAGCTTTTCCAAGGATACACGTGTTTATCGCCACATCTGACATCCATTTGAAGCACAAACTGAAAATGACCCGTGATGAGGTCGTTGAAAAAGCGGTTGCGATGGTGAAATATGCGAAGGAACGCTTCCCGGTTGTCCAATGGTCCGCAGAGGATGCGTGCCGGACTGAGCTTCCATTTTTAGCGCAGATTGTTGAAAAAGTGATAGATGCCGGGGCGAGTGTCATTAACCTTCCTGATACTGTCGGTTATTTAGCTCCTGCAGAGTACGGAAAAATCTTTAAATATATGAAAGAAAACGTTCCGAACATTGATAAAGTGAAGCTTTCCGCTCACTGCCACGATGATTTGGGAATGGCGGTTGCGAATTCGCTCGCCGCAATTGAAAACGGTGCGGATCAAATTGAATGTGCCATTAACGGAATCGGTGAAAGAGCCGGAAATGCAGCGCTTGAAGAAGTCGCAGTTGCCCTCCACATCAGAAAAGATTACTACAACGCTGAGTCATCTATTACTTTAAATGAAGTAAAGCGTACAAGTGATTTGGTGAGCAAGTTGACCGGAATGGCGGTTCCGCGCAACAAAGCAGTTGTTGGAGACAATGCATTCGCCCACGAATCAGGCATTCACCAGGACGGCTTCTTGAAAGAAAAATCCACTTATGAAATTATCTCACCTGAGCTGGTCGGTGTCACGGTTGACGCTTTAGTGTTAGGAAAGCACTCCGGACGCCATGCGTTTAAAGACAGACTTGTCACTTTAGGGTTCCAGTTTGAACATGAGGAAATTAATAAATTCTTTACGATGTTTAAAGACCTGACAGAGAAGAAAAAGGAAATCACAGATGAGGATCTTGTCTCTCTTATTTTAGAAGAAAAAGTAACAGACCGCAAGATTGGCTATGACTTTCTTTCTCTTCAAGTTCATTATGGAACATCACAAGTGCCGACTGCGACTGTGTCATTAAAAAATCAAGAAACTGACGAACTGATACAGGAAGCTGCTACGGGAGCCGGAAGCGTAGAAGCGATCTATAACACACTTGAGCGCTGTATGGATAAAGATATAGAACTGCTTGATTATCGGATTCAGTCTAATAGAAAAGGCGAAGACGCATTTGCGCAAGTTTATGTGAGAGTGCTTGTTAATGGTAAAGAATCAGCTGGGCGGGGCATCGCACAGGATGTGCTGGAAGCTTCCGCAAAAGCCTATTTAAACGCAGTCAATCGCCAATTGGTCTTTCAATCTAATATGAGCGGATTAAAGAACTATACAGCTGTCGGATCGTAGCAGAAAGGAGAACGGTTAACTTGAAGAAAAGAATTGCTCTTTTACCCGGAGACGGGATCGGCCCAGAAGTACTTGAATCAGCGGTAGACGTATTGAAAAGTGTTGCCGAAAGGTTCAGCCATGAGTTTGTATTCGAATACGGCCTGATTGGAGGAGCCGCGATTGATGAACATAACAATCCTCTGCCAGAAGAAACGGTCACCGTTTGTAAAAATGCGGACGCGATTTTGCTGGGCGCTGTCGGCGGCCCAAAATGGGATCAAAACCCTTCAGAGCTTAGACCTGAGAAAGGCTTGCTCGGCATCAGAAAACAGCTTGATCTTTTTGCGAACCTGCGTCCTGTGAAAGTGTTTGATAGCCTTGCTGACGCGTCTCCTTTAAAACAGGAATACATTGATAACGTTGATTTCGTTATTGTGCGAGAGCTGACAGGCGGTTTATATTTCGGTCAGCCGAGCAAACGATACGTAAACAGCGAAGGAGCACAAGAGGCTGTAGACACTCTCTTTTATAAGCGGGAAGAGATTGAACGTGTGATCAGAGAAGGCTTTAAAATGGCCCAAGGGAGAAAAGGCAAAGTAACGTCTGTCGATAAAGCGAATGTTCTTGAATCCAGCCGTTTGTGGCGTGAAGTGGCTGAAGATGTCGTTAAAGAATTTCCAGATGTGAAGCTTGAGCATATGCTCGTCGATAATGCGGCGATGCAGCTGATCTACGAGCCGAGCCAATTTGATGTGGTCGTGACAGAAAATATGTTCGGAGACATTTTAAGTGACGAAGCTTCCATGCTGACGGGTTCTCTCGGAATGCTCCCATCAGCCAGCTTATCAAGCTCCGGTCTTCATTTATTTGAACCTGTCCATGGCTCTGCTCCTGATATCGCAGGTAAGGGAATGGCAAATCCTTTTGCGGCCATTTTGTCAGCGGCAATGCTTTTGAGAACATCTTTCGGTCTGGAAGACGAAGCAAAAGCGGTAGAAAATGCGGTAAACAAAGTACTCGCTGCTGGCAAAAGAACAAGAGATTTAACGAAAAATCAAGAGTATAGCAACACTCAGACGATTACTGAGGAAGTTAAGGCTGCGTTAGCCGGGGAAAATACAATTTCTATAGTGTGACAGCTTGAAAAATAAGCGGTCTTAGTTCATAGGTAGAGGGAGGAAATAAAGATGATGCCTCGAACGATCATCGAAAAGATTTGGGATCGGCATGTAGTAAAAAATGGTGAGGAAAAACCGGATCTTCTCTATATTGATTTGCACCTTATTCATGAGGTGACATCTCCTCAGGCCTTTGAAGGCTTGAGACAAAAAGGAAGAAAGGTCAGAAGGCCTCAAAATACGTTTGCGACAATGGATCATAATATTCCTACCGTGAATCGCTTTGAGATTAAGGATGAAGTTGCGAAGCGTCAGGTGACTGCGCTGGAACGGAATTGTGAAGAATTTGGCGTCCGCCTTGCCGATCTTCACAGCGTGGATCAAGGAATTGTCCATGTGGTCGGACCTGAGCTCGGATTGACGCTGCCGGGTAAAACCATTGTGTGCGGCGACAGCCATACATCAACTCACGGAGCATTCGGTGCACTGGCTTTTGGTATCGGCACGAGTGAGGTTGAACATGTTCTTTCCACACAGACACTTTGGCAGCAGCGACCGAAAACGCTTGAAGTCCGTGTAGATGGAACGCTTCAAAAAGGGGTAACGGCGAAGGATGTCATTCTTGCCGTCATCGGTAAATACGGCGTGAAATTCGGCACGGGATATGTCATTGAATACACTGGGGAAGTATTCAGAAACATGTCGATGGATGAGCGGATGACTGTTTGCAACATGTCGATCGAAGCAGGTGCCAGAGCAGGCATGATTGCGCCCGATGAGATTACATTTGAGTATTGCAAAAACCGCAAGTACACGCCTAAAGGCGAAGAGTTTGATAAAGCGGTAGATGAATGGAAAGCGTTAAGAACAGACCATGGTGCTGTGTACGATAAATCAATCGTCCTGGATGGAAACGAGATTTCTCCGATGGTGACATGGGGAATCAATCCTGGAATGGTTCTTCCTGTGGATTCAGAAATCCCGGCGCCTGAAAGCTTTGCGGCGGAAGACGATAAGAAAGAAGCAATCCGCGCATATGAATACATGGGTGTTACGCCTCATCAAAAAATAGAAGACATTATAGTGGAGCATGTGTTTATCGGATCATGCACCAATTCTCGCATGACGGATCTTCGTCAGGCCGCCGAAATGATCAAGGGCCAAAAGGTATCTGATAAAGTCAGAGCAATCGTTGTTCCCGGCTCCCAAAGCGTAAAGCTGGAGGCTGAGAAAGAAGGGCTTCATCATATTTTCCTGGAAGCCGGGTTTGAGTGGAGAGAGTCAGGATGCAGCATGTGTTTAAGCATGAATAATGATGTTGTCCCTGAGGGAGAACGCTGTGCGTCGACATCCAACCGCAACTTCGAAGGAAGACAGGGGAAAGGCGCCAAAACTCATCTCGTCAGCCCGGCAATGGCTGCTATGGCCGCCATTCACGGCCGCTTCGTTGATGTAAGGAAGTATTATCAGGAAAAAACAGTTGTGTAAGGAGTGCGCGAGATGGAACCTTTAAAAACCCATACAGGAAAAACGGCCGTATTAAACCGAATTAACGTGGACACGGACCAGATTATTCCGAAACAGTTTTTGAAAAGAATTGAAAGAACGGGTTACGGCCGATTTGCATTTTTCGACTGGAGATACTCAGCTGACGGAGAGCCGAATCCGGATTTTGAATTAAACCAGCCGGCTTACCAGGGAGCATCCATTTTAATAGCCGGAGAAAACTTCGGCTGCGGATCATCACGCGAACATGCTCCATGGGCGCTTGATGATTACGGCTTTAAGATTATCATCGCACCGTCATTTGCCGACATTTTTCATCAAAACTGCTTTAAAAACGGTATGTTGCCGATTCGTATGCCATATGAAAACTGGAAGGAACTCGCCGGTCAGTATGAAAATCAGTCTTTGACAATGACTGTTGATCTTGAAAATCAGCTGATTCATGACAGCGAGGGGAACGAGATTTCCTTTGATGTTGATCCGCATTGGAAAGAGATGCTTGTAAACGGACATGATGAAATTTCATTAACGCTTTTGCTTGAAGATGAAATCAATCAATTTGAAACGAAAAGAAGTTCTTGGCTTCAAGCCTGAAAAAAAGCTGCCCGACATTTGATCGGCAGCTTTTTTTATCAATGACAAGCCTTTCCTTTCTTGTGTTTATGAACGTGTGTTGTTACACTTGAAAAAAATAAGTGCCTGAAAGGAATATAGGTATGACGCATGACAAGAAAAACGCAAAGATTATTCCTTTTCCTAATCTGAAAGACCGGCTTGTGGATAAGGGAATGGCTGCTTTGAAGGAAAAAAAGTATCAGGAAGCCCTTCAGCTGTTTTCAGAAGCCATGCACTATGAAGATAAAGAATCCGATCTTCATTTAGGAATGGCTATCTGTTTTTTAGAGCTTGGCGAACTGGAAGATGCAAAAAACGTGTGTGAGAAAATGCTGAAAGAAGGATACGGCCATTATTTTACCGTTTTACAGGTCTACATGACCATTTTGATTCAGCTAAAGCAATATGAAGAAGTGAAAAGCACGATTGAAGCCGTTCTGGAAGAAAATCAGCTTCCGGCGGAAAGCGCAGAACAGTTTTATAAGCTGCTTGATTTCAGCCGGAAAATGACTGATCCGGAGCGTCAGGACGAGGCCTGGGCTGAAGAAGACGAGGACGGCCTGGACACAGAGAAACTGTTATCAAGCCCTGAGGAACAAATGAATTTGATCCATTCATTAAAAGACCGCAATCTGGCCAGCCATACAGGACTGTTAAAAACAATCCTTCAGGATCCCGCCGCGCATCCGGTCATCAAAACAATGATTCTCCATTTAATGGCGGAGCATGACTATAACAAACCGGTCCATATCACCAAGTTTGGCGAATCCATGACGACTCTTCCGAGCGAAGCTGTACAGCCTGAAGCCGCGCCTATTTTACACCGTGTGCTCCGCTTGCTTGATGAGACGCTCGGAAATGAGAATCCGACCCTTTACGCTGCCGTTGAGGAGCTGTGGAGAAGGCATCTGTACGTTTTATATCCGTTTCAGCCCAAATTGCTTAGTGCCGACCTGTGGGCGGCTGCTCTGCATAAAGTCGGTTATGAGCTGCACGGAATTGAAATTGACAGAGAAGAACTGCACATGATGTATGAGTTCACCGACAGAGAACTTGAAGAAGCGTGTAAGATGATCAAAGATATTGAAGAAATTTCTTATTTGTAAATCGCGCCATATAGTTGAAAGCGTTATGTGTTATGTTATAATATAATGGTTGTATTTGTGTATAACGGGTTAAAGAATAGGAAATATGGTTGGACAGGCTTTCATTGTACATAATGATTCTGATCTTTAGCAGCTTTGTTTTTGTTGGACGAAGCCGTTACATTGCTTTAGAATGGAGAACCGACACAACCTGAATAGATTTTTGGAGGGAAACACATGTCTGTAAAATGGGAAAAACAAGAAGGAAACGAAGGCGTTTTAACGGTTGAAGTTGATGCTGAAACGTTTAAAACAGCTCTTGATGATGCATTTAAAAAAGTAGTGAAGCAAGTATCAATTCCAGGCTTCCGTAAAGGAAAAATTCCTCGCGGATTATTCGAACAGCGCTTTGGCGTTGAAGCTCTTTACCAAGATGCTTTGGATATTTTACTTCCTGTAGAATACCCTAAAGCAATTGAAGAAGCGGGTATCGAGCCTGTAGACCGTCCGGAAATCGACGTTGAAAAAATCGAAAAAGGCGAAAGCTTGATCTTCACTGCTAAAGTGACTGTTAAACCTGAAGTGAAGCTTGGCGATTACAAAGGCCTCAACGTTGAAAAAGATGAAACGGCTGTAACTGACGAAGACGTCCAAAACGAATTGAAAGCACTTCAAGAGCGTCAAGCTGAGCTTGTCGTAAAAGAAGAAGGCACTGTAGAAGAAGGAAACACAGTTGTTCTTGATTTCGAAGGATTCGTAGACGGAGAAGCATTCGAAGGCGGAAAAGCTGAGAACTACTCACTTGAAGTTGGTTCAGGCTCATTCATTCCTGGTTTCGAAGAGCAGCTTACAGGCCTTGAAGCTGGCGCTGAAAAGGATGTTGAAGTGACATTCCCTGAAGAGTACCATGCTGAAGACCTTGCCGGAAAGCCTGCTGTTTTCAAAGTGAAAATCCATGAAATCAAAGCAAAAGAACTTCCTGAGCTTGATGACGAGTTCGCAAAAGACGTAGACGAAGAAGTTGAAACTCTTGCTGAATTGACTGAAAAAACAAAGAAACGTTTAGAAGAAGCGAAAGAAAACGAAGCTGACGCTAAATTGCGTGAAGAGCTTGTTCTGAAAGCTTCTGAAAATGCTGAAGCTGACGTGCCTCAGGCTATGATTGACACTGAGCTTGACCGCATGATGAAAGAATTCGAACAGCGTCTGCAAATGCAAGGTATGAACCTTGAGCTTTACACTCAATTCTCAGGACAAGACGAAAACGCGTTAAAAGAGCAAATGAAAGAAGATGCTGCAAAACGCGTAAAATCTAACCTGACTCTTGAAGCAATCGCTCAAGCGGAAAATCTTGAAGTAACAGATGAGGAAGTAGATGCTGAGCTTACTAAAATGGCTGAAGCATACAACATGCCTGTTGAAAACATCAAACAAGCGATCGGTTCAACTGACGCAATGAAAGAAGATTTAAAAGTTCGCAAAGCAATTGATTTTCTTGTAGAAAACCGCTAAGATGGTGCATAATAATAGTTATAACAAAACAGGGCGCGAATAATTCGTGCCTTGTTTTGTACAATTATGATATATCTCTTTTTCTTGGGGCAAGATAGTTAATGCCGGGCTGTTTTTTGTCATACATATAGAATGTGCAAGTAAGAAACACATCGTTACCGTCTTTTTGGAAAGTATGGTAAAATGCAATACATACTCGATCGTTTCAAGAATCATTTTCTTTTGCTCTTCTGGTAAAAGAAAAAAGTGAGACAAGATTAAGGGGTGAAAGAATGTTTAAATTCAACGAGGAAAAAGGACAATTAAAATGCTCGTTCTGCGGAAAAACACAGGACCAGGTTCGTAAGCTGGTTGCCGGACCTGGTGTTTATATATGCGACGAATGTATCGAGCTCTGCACGGAGATTGTAGAAGAGGAACTCGGAACAGAAGAAGAAGTGGAATTTAAGGACGTTCCGAAGCCGCAGGAAATTCGTGAAATTCTCAACGAATATGTTATCGGACAGGAACAAGCGAAAAAATCACTGGCTGTTGCGGTTTATAACCACTACAAGCGTATCAACTCTAACAGCAAAGTGGACGATGTCGAGCTGTCAAAAAGTAACATTTCAATGATCGGACCGACAGGAAGCGGTAAAACCCTTCTTGCCCAAACACTGGCCCGTATATTAAATGTACCGTTTGCCATTGCTGACGCTACATCATTAACGGAAGCCGGATATGTCGGTGAAGATGTTGAAAACATCCTATTAAAGCTCATCCAAGCAGCCGATTATGATGTCGAAAAAGCGGAAAAAGGCATTATCTATATTGACGAAATTGATAAAGTTGCAAGAAAATCTGAGAATCCGTCTATTACACGTGATGTGTCCGGTGAAGGTGTGCAGCAGGCATTGCTGAAAATCCTTGAAGGCACAGTGGCAAGCGTGCCGCCTCAAGGCGGACGTAAACACCCGCATCAGGAGTTTATCCAAATCGACACAACAAACATTCTGTTTATTTGCGGCGGTGCCTTTGACGGTATCGAACAGATCATTAAACGCCGTTTAGGCCAAAAAGTGATCGGATTCGGATCGGATAACAAAGTTGCAGATCTGGAAAAAGAAGAACTTCTCTCAAAAGTACTTCCTGAAGATTTGCTTCGTTTCGGGTTAATTCCTGAATTTATCGGTCGTCTTCCAGTCATTGCAAGCCTTGAACAGCTTGACGAAACAGCGTTGGTTGAAATTTTAACTAAACCGAAAAACGCTCTTGTCAAACAATATAAGAAAATGCTTGAGCTTGATGACGTTGAGCTTGAGTTTGAAGAAGACGCTTTAGCTGAAATTGCCAAAAAAGCGATCGAGCGCAAAACAGGCGCGCGCGGACTTCGTTCTATTATTGAAGGCATCATGCTTGATGTAATGTTTGATCTGCCTTCCCGTGATGATATCGAAAAATGTGTCATCACCGGAGCAACAGTGGCAGACGGTGAAGCGCCGCGTCTTGTGTTAAAAGACGGCACAGTTATTAATGAAGATAAAACATCTGCATAATGCGTCTAAAAAGCCTCCTGAGTGGTGACATTCAGGAGGCTTTTTTCTCGTGTAAACTCTTCTCAAAAACGTTTATTCAGCTCTTGTCTGGGAGATACTAGCAGGCAGAGGAATAAATTGATACATAAATCGTTTTTTCAGGAGGGACCATCATGAGTTGGACAGGGATCGCATTATTTATACAGCTGTTTTTTGGGATTGTCATCGGATTATATTTTTGGAATTTGCTGAAAAACCAAAGGACACAGAAGGTTACAATAGATAAAGAATCGAAAAAGGAGATGGAGCAGCTGCGTAAAATGCGCTCTATCCGCTTATCGGAGCCTTTATCAGAAAAAGTTCGGCCTAAAAGCTTTCAGGATATTGTCGGACAGGAAGATGGGATTAAAGCTTTAAAAGCTGCATTGTGCGGGCCTAATCCGCAGCACGTTATCATCTACGGGCCTCCGGGCGTCGGCAAAACAGCAGCAGCCCGTCTTGTGCTGGAAGAAGCAAAAAAACATAAACAATCACCCTTTAATGAACAAGCTGTTTTTGTAGAATTGGATGCGACGACAGCCCGTTTTGACGAAAGGGGAATTGCAGATCCGCTTATCGGCTCAGTGCATGATCCGATTTATCAAGGAGCGGGTGCAATGGGGCAGGCCGGAATTCCGCAGCCGAAGCAGGGGGCTGTGACGCATGCCCACGGTGGGGTGCTGTTTATTGATGAAATTGGTGAGCTGCACCCTATTCAAATGAATAAAATGCTCAAGGTGCTTGAGGATCGCAAAGTGTTCTTGGACAGCGCTTATTACAGTGAAGAGAATACGCAAATCCCCAATCACATCCATGATATTTTTCAAAACGGGCTTCCGGCTGATTTTCGCCTTATTGGGGCGACAACGAGAATGCCGAACGAGATTCCGCCGGCGATTCGTTCCCGCTGTTTAGAAGTGTTTTTCCGGGAACTTGAGAAAGACGAGCTGAAAGCAGTTGCGAAAACCGCGGCAGATAAGATTCAAAAAGACATTTCTGACAAGGGGCTTGATTTATTAACGAGCTATACACGAAACGGGCGGGAAGTTGTCAATATGATTCAAATCGCTGCCGGTATGGCAGTCACTGAAGAACGGAAAGACATTACCATTGAAGATGTTGAATGGGTCGTCCATTCCAGTCAGCTGACTCCTAAACACGAACAGAAAATCGGTTCCGCCCCGCAAGTCGGGATCGTAAACGGACTTGCTGTTTACGGACCTAACAGCGGCTCATTGCTCGAAATTGAAGTGAATGTAACAGCTGCTCAGGATAAGGGATCAATTAACATCACCGGGATTGCGGAAGAAGAAAGCATCGGCAGCCAGTCAAAATCAATTCGCCGGAAAAGCATGGCGAAAGGCTCAGTGGAAAACGTGTTAACCGTTCTCCGCACAATGGGAATCAAACCGACGGATTATGATATTCATATCAATTTTCCCGGCGGCATTCCGATTGACGGACCTTCCGCGGGTATAGCGATGGCGGCGGGGATTTTTTCTGCGATTCATAAGATTCCGATCGACAATAAGGTTGCGATGACAGGAGAAATCAGCTTGAACGGGCTTGTAAAGCCAATCGGCGGTGTAATTCCTAAAATTAAAGCGGCGAAACACTCCGGTGCACAGAAGGTCATTATTCCTTATGACAATAAGCAGTCGATTCTCAAACAAATTGATGGCATCACTATTATAACGGTCAAAACGTTCCAAGAGGTGCTGGATGCGGCGTTGATTGATCCGCCTTCTGAGCAAAAACCATTTCCCATCGAAATCAATAAAGAATCCGTTTAACCCTATTATAATAATAGGGTTTTTTTCATGAAGGTCATCTTTTCCTTTTTCAGATTAGAAAGAAAGGGTATACTACGAGGAGACTGCTTTTTAGAAAATCGAACCGGATGGATACATGTTGTCAATTTCGGAACTATGAAATCCTGGAATTGTACAAGGATGAAAAAGTTGTATTATAATGGTTCATACTAAAGTCACGGAGGTGTCAGTCACATGGCAGAAGAATTAAAACGCAGCATCCCGCTCCTCCCTTTAAGAGGCTTATTGGTGTACCCGACGATGGTTTTGCATTTAGATGTGGGCCGTGATAAGTCGGTTCAGGCTCTTGAACAGGCAATGATGCATGATCATATGATATTTTTAGCCACTCAGCAGGATATTTCTATAGACGAACCGGGTGAAAATGAAATTTTTACTGTCGGCACCTATACAAAAATCAAACAGATGCTGAAACTTCCGAACGGAACAATCCGAGTTCTGGTTGAGGGGATACAACGCGCGCAAATCACTGAATACACGGAACTGGAAGAGTATACAACAGTTGATATTCAGCTCATTCACGAAGATGATTCGAAAGACGTAGAAGACGAAGCCTTGATGCGTACCTTGTTGGATCATTTTGACCAGTACATAAAAATTTCTAAAAAAATATCGGCTGAAACCTATGCCGCTGTTACTGATATTGAAGAGCCCGGCAGAATGGCGGACATCGTCGCTTCGCATCTTCCGCTGAAATTAAAGGACAAACAGGATATTTTAGAAACGGCTGCTGTAAAAGACAGGCTGAACAAAGTAATTGATTTGATCAATAATGAAAAAGAAGTGCTTGAAATTGAGAAGAAAATCGGCCAGCGCGTCAAACGGTCGATGGAGCGCACGCAAAAGGAATATTATTTGCGCGAACAGATGAAGGCGATTCAAAAAGAACTTGGCGATAAAGAAGGGAAAACGGGCGAGGTCCAAACCTTGACAGAAAAAATTGAACAAGCGGGCATGCCGGACCATGTCAAAGAAACGGCGCTGAAAGAATTAAGCCGTTACGAAAAAGTCCCGTCCAGTTCCGCGGAAAGCTCTGTGATCCGCAATTATATCGACTGGCTTATTGCGCTCCCTTGGACGGATGCGACAGAAGATAAGCTTGACATAAAAGCAGCCGGTGATCTTTTAGATGAAGAGCATCACGGACTTGAGAAAGTAAAAGAACGGATTTTGGAATACTTAGCCGTTCAGCAGCTGACAAAATCATTAAAAGGTCCGATTCTTTGTCTGGCGGGACCTCCGGGAGTCGGGAAAACATCTCTGGCAAAGTCCATTGCAAAAAGCATGGGCCGCAGCTTTGTGAGAATCTCGCTTGGCGGTGTTCGTGATGAATCAGAAATCCGCGGACACAGACGAACTTATGTCGGTGCGATGCCGGGGCGTATTATTCAGGGAATGAAAAAAGCCGGCAAGCGGAATCCGGTTTTCTTGTTAGATGAAATTGATAAGATGTCTTCGGATTTCAAAGGCGACCCTTCGTCTGCTATGCTTGAAGTGCTGGATCCGGAACAAAACAGCACATTCAGTGATCACTACATCGAAGAAAACTTTGATTTATCGAAAGTTCTTTTTATCGCAACGGCTAATAATCTGGCAACGATTCCGGGCCCTCTCAGAGACAGAATGGAAATCATCAATATATCAGGATACACTGAAATAGAGAAGCTTGAAATTGTAAAAGATCATTTACTGCCGAAACAGCTTAAAGAGCACGGGCTGAAAAAAGGAAACTTGCAAATACGCGATCAGGCGATTCTTGATATCATCCGTTACTATACGAGAGAAGCAGGGGTCAGAAGCCTTGAACGCCAGCTTGCCGCAATTTGCCGTAAAGCTGCCAAATCAATTGTAGCAAAGGAAAGAAAGCGGATTACGGTGACTGAAAAAAATCTTCAGGATTTTATCGGCAAACGGATTTTCAGATACGGCCAAGCGGAAAAGGAAGATCAGGTGGGAGTAGTCACGGGATTGGCCTACACGACGGTCGGAGGAGACACGCTGTCCATTGAAGTATCGTTATCACCTGGGAAAGGCAAGCTCATTTTGACCGGAAAGCTTGGGGATGTGATGAGAGAATCGGCACAGGCGGCATTCAGTTATGTCCGTTCAAAAGCTGAAGAGCTCGGAATCAAACCTGATTTTCATGAGAAATATGATATTCACATCCATGTTCCGGAAGGAGCGGTACCTAAAGACGGGCCGTCAGCGGGAATAACAATGGCCACAGCGCTTGTTTCCGCTTTAACAGGGCGCCCGGTATCCCGGGAAGTCGGGATGACAGGAGAAATTACGCTGAGAGGCCGCGTGCTGCCGATCGGCGGACTGAAAGAAAAAGCGCTCGGCGCACATCGTGCGGGTATAACCACAATCATTGCGCCGAAAGACAACGAAAAAGATATAGAAGACATACCCGAAAGCGTCAGAGAAGGGTTAACCTTTGTGTTAGCGTCACATCTAGACGAAGTTTTGGAGTATGCTTTAGTGGGAGAGAAAACATGAAAGTAACAAAGTCAGATATCGTGATCAGCGCAGTAAAACCGGAACAGTACCCTGAGGGGGGCCTTCCGGAAATTGCGCTGGCCGGAAGATCAAACGTAGGAAAGTCATCTTTTATCAATTCATTAATCAATCGTAAAAATCTTGCCAGAACATCATCTAAACCGGGAAAAACACAAACCTTGAATTTTTATATCATAAACGATGAACTTCATTTCGTGGATGTACCTGGTTATGGCTTTGCCAAAGTCTCAAAAACAGAGCGTGAAGCGTGGGGCAGAATGATTGAAACCTATATCACCACACGTGAGGAATTGAAAGCAGTGGTGCAGATCGTTGATTTGAGGCACGCCCCGTCAGCAGATGACGTGTCAATGTATGATTTCTTAAAGCATTATGGCATTCCTGTGATTATTATCGCTACGAAAGCGGACAAGATTCCGAAAGGGAAATGGGATAAACACGCAAAAGTGGTCAGACAAACGCTTAATATCGAGCCGGAAGACGAGCTGATTCTGTTTTCCTCTGAAACGAAAAAGGGGAAAGATGAAGCGTGGGGAGCCATTAAAAAAATGATAAACCGGTAGAGAATTTCTCTGCCGGTTTTTTATTTATCGTATAGTTTTTTTTCTTTTTATTAATAATAACAATAAACTGATCGCAATAAACACAAACGGCCAGTACTCTTTAAAAAGCGCCGTCGGGATGTGCGCAGAATCAAGCCAAGCTGTAATCTGTTTAAAAAAGTACAGAAACAGGGAAAAACAAATCATCGAAACGGCTTCATATACATATTCTTTTTTTTGAATGGTTGACGCAAGCAGAGAGAAGCCAATAACGAATATGATCATTTCAAAATCGTCCGGCCACCAGTCTAATGACGGTTTCGCGAAAAAGTGCAAACCGATTCCGAAAAGAACCATGCCAATAAAGAAATGAGAGGCTGCCGCTTCTTTTTTACCTTGATAAATAAACGCGGCGCCTAATAGCATAAGAAGAACGGGCCATTGATCCTGGCCTGAAAATAATTCTAATTGACCGCTTTGAAGCCATGCGTATAATGACGAGGCCAGCAGCAGACAAGGAATTAAAATTGATTTTTTCATTGGATCACCTTCTTGTTTGTTGAGCGGATTTTTGGTAAATCTCTGCTGTTTTTGGTATTTTCAATAGGAACCTGCTTCCTTCGTGAAGCTTTTTATAATATAGCATAACATTTTTGAAATCTGTTCACATTTTCTAAAAGAAACTATGTTATAATCATTATAAATAATGAATTCTATGTTAGAATGATTATAAATAAAAGTTGGGTGTTGGGGGTGCAATAAAAGGCTATGCATATTCTTGTTGTGGGAGTAGATTATAAATCAGCCCCAATTGAAATACGTGAAAAAGTAAGTTTTCAGCCGGATGAGCTGGCAGAAGCGATGCTTCAATTAAAAGAAGAAAAGAGCATCCTAGAAAATATCATTGTGTCGACCTGCAACCGCACTGAAATTTATGCGGTCGTGGACCAGCTTCATACCGGCCGTTATTATATAAAAAGATTTTTAGCCGAGTGGTTTGGGCTAAGCAAAGAAGATCTATCGCCGTTTTTAACCTTTTATGAAAGCGATGCGGCTGTAGAGCATTTATTCCGGGTGGCCTGCGGACTTGATTCCATGATCATCGGCGAAACACAGATTCTCGGTCAAGTTCGTGCGAGTTTTAAGGCGGCCCAAGAAGAGAAAACGATTGGCACCGTTTTCAATGCGCTGTTTAAACAGGCTGTAACGGTGGGCAAACGGACTCATGCTGAAACAGACATCGGCTCAAACGCGGTTTCAGTCAGTTATGCTGCCGTTGAACTTGCAAAGAAAATCTTTGGCTCTCTTTCCGGGAAGCACATTTTAATTCTCGGTGCGGGAAAAATGGGCGAGCTGGCCGCTGAAAATCTTCACGGGCAGGGAATCGGCAAGGTGACAGTCATTAACCGAACATATATGAAAGCAAAAGAACTTGCAGACCGTTTTTCCGGAGAAGCGCAAAGCTTGAACCAGCTTGAAAGCGCGCTATCAAAAGCCGATATTTTAATCAGTTCTACTGGTGCGAATGATTTTGTCGTGTCAAAAGAAATGATGGAACGGGCGAATAAACTTCGAAAAGGGCGTCCGTTATTTATGGTGGATATCGCTGTGCCGAGAGACCTTGATCCTGCTTTAAGCGATGTCGAGGGCGTTTTCCTTTATGACATTGACGACCTTGAAGGAATCGTCGAAGCCAACTTGAAGGAGCGCCGTGAAACAGCTGAAAAGGTTGAACTGTTTATTGAAGCGGAGATTGTTGAGTTTAAACAATGGCTGAATACACTCGGTGTGGTTCCGGTCATTTCGGCGTTGCGAGAAAAGGCGCTTTCCATTCAATCAGATACAATGAACAGCATTGAACGAAAGCTGCCCCATTTGAGCACGAGAGAGAAGAAATTGCTGAATAAACATACAAAAAGCATTATTAATCAAATGCTCCGTGATCCGATTTTGAAAGCGAAAGAGCTTGCGGCTGAGGCTGATTCAGAGGAAAAGCTTGCTTTGTTCATGCAAATTTTTGATATTGAAGAAGCATCAGGGCGGCAAACGGAGAAAAGCGCGGATGGCCGTCAACCGGTCCATACGTTTAAACAGGCTGAATCAAAAGCGGGCTTTGCCCCACTTGTAAGTGAGTGAAGGCTCAATGATTGATACAGCAATGGCAAGACTTAATGAGGGCACCATTGTCATTTATGCACTTAGCGTACTCTTTTATTTTATAGACTTTCTTCAACACAACCGGAAGGCTGGAAAAATGGCCTTCTGGTTGCTTTCTATTGTCTGGACTCTTCAAACTGTCTATCTTACTTACTTTATGTGGGTGACAGGAAGGTTCCCGGTCTTAAATGTGACAGAAGCCCTTTATTTTTACGCGTGGGTGCTTGTCACCTTGTCTCTTGTGCTGACAAAGCTTTTGCGTGTGGACTTTATTGTGTTTTTTACTAACGTTATCGGATTTTCTATGATAGCCATTCATACGTTTTCACCGACGGAGCAACATTCTGCGGCTTTTTCCGGACAGCTTGTCTCGGAGCTTTTGGTTATCCATATTACAATGGCGATCCTCTCGTACGGGGCCTTTTCGCTTTCCTTTGTGTTTTCAGTGCTTTACCTATTTCAATACAATTTGTTGAAAAAGAAAAAGTGGGGAAAATGGCTGCTGAGGATTGAGGATTTATCAAAGCTCGATTATATGGCATATGTTCTGAATGTCATCGGGGTTCCGATGCTTTTGCTGAGCTTGATTCTCGGCGTAATTTGGGCATATGTCTCGATTGAAACGCTATATTGGTTTGACGCCAAGGTGATGGGCTCGTTTATCGTGCTGCTTTTATACAGCTACTACTTATATATCAGATTGATTAAAGAGCTTCAGGGAAAAGTAGCAGCGCTGTGGAATACTGCTTGTTTTCTCGTGCTGATGATTAATTACTTTCTGCTCGGAAGCCTGTCGCAATTCCATTGGTTCAGCTAAAATAACGGTTCCCAAACAGATTCGGGAGGAAAGATAAATGAGAACGATTAAGGTAGGTTCCAGACGGAGCAAACTCGCGATGACCCAAACAAAATGGGTGATTAAAAAACTGGAGGAAATAGAACCCTCCTATACATTTGAAATTAAAGAAATTGTGACGAAAGGCGACCGTATCCTTGATGTCACATTGTCAAAAGTGGGCGGCAAAGGGCTGTTTGTGAAAGAAATCGAGCAAGCGCTTTTGAACGAAGACATTGATATGGCGGTCCACAGCATGAAGGACATGCCGGCTTCACTGCCGGAAGGTCTTACTATCGGGTGTATCCCGAAACGGGAGGACCCGCGTGATGCGCTGATATCAAAACGTCATCAAAAACTTTCTGACATTAAGGAAGGCGGAGTGATCGGCACAAGCAGTCTGAGAAGAAGCGCTCAGCTGTTAGTCGAGCGTCCGGATCTTACAATTAAGTGGATTAGAGGCAACATAGATACGAGGCTTCATAAGCTGGAAACAGAAGATTACGATGCGATCATTTTAGCTGCCGCCGGTCTGTCCAGAATGGGCTGGAAGGATGATGTCGTCACGGAATTTCTCGAGCCGGAGCGCTGTCTCCCTGCTGTCGGCCAAGGCGCGCTTGCGATTGAGTGCAGAGAATCGGATGAAGAGCTGCTGCGGCTGTTCTCTCAATTTACCGACGAATATACAAAACGCACTGTATTAGCCGAAAGAGCCTTTCTGAATGCAATGGAAGGCGGCTGTCAGGTTCCGATCGCCGGTTATGCGACAATAAATGATCAAGATGAAGTTCAGTTAACAGGGCTTGTGGCTTCACCTGACGGAAAAACGATTTTCAAAGAGAAGGTGGCTGGAAACGATCCAGAAGAAATCGGCAAACGTTGTGCGGCGCTTATGTCGGATAAAGGAGCCAAAGCATTAATCGATCGTGTCAAACAGGAGCTTGATCAGGATGCGGAGTGATGATCTTCCTTTAGAAAGAAAGACCGTGCTTGTCACCCGCAACAAAGCGCAGGCGGCTTCGTTTCAACAGAAAGTAGAGGCGCTCGGCGGATCGGCTGTTTCAGCTTCGCTTATTACATTTCAGAAAGCTTTACCCAATGAATATGCAAACAAGCTTCAAAAGGATCTTTCTGAACCGGGCTGGCTTGTCTTTACCAGTGTAAATGGCGCTCAATTCTTTTTTTCCTACCTGAAGGAAAACGGACTGCCTCATCCGGCGCAGAAAAAGATTGCCGCTGTCGGCGAGAAGACGGCCAGGTACTTGCAAACCCGTGATGTAACGGTGGATGTAATGCCGGATACATATATTGCGGAGTGCTTGGCTGATACATTAAAGAAGCATGCATTAATAAGTGATCGGGTCACGGTCATAAAAGGCAATTTATCACGGGGTGTGATAAAAACAGAGCTGGAGCCTCTTGGCTTTCAGGTCAGAGAATGGGTGTTGTACAATACCGTTCCCGATGAACAAGGCATAGCTGAGCTGAGACAAGCTGCTGGCCGTTCTTCATTTGATTATATTACATTTACAAGCTCATCCTCTGTGCATACATTTATGCACGCGCTGGGAAATGGAGAAAGAGTCTGGGAGAATGACAGGACGAATTATATCAGCATCGGCCCTTTAACACAGGAGGCACTGATGCAGTACGGCATTTCGTCTCATATCCCCGAAACATTCACGGTAGAAGGAATGCTGACATTGATGTGCAGCATGTCAAGAAAGGAAGGATTAAGATGAATCAAACGTTTAACAGACACCGCCGTTTGCGCGCAAACGCAAGTATGAGAGAATTAGTAAAGGAAACACGTTTGCACCCGTCGGATTTTATTTATCCGATTTTTGTCGTGGAAGGGCTTGAGGGAAAAAAAGCCGTCCCTTCAATGCCGGACGTTTATCACGTATCATTAGATATACTGAAGGACGAAATGGCTGAGCTTGTCAATCTCGGCATTAAGTCTGTCATCGTTTTCGGAATCCCGGAAGAAAAAGACAGCTGCGGCACTCAGGCTTTCCATGATCACGGAATTGTGCAAAAAGCCATTGCCGAAATCAAAAAGCATTTTCCTGAGCTTGTCGTCATCGCTGATACTTGTTTATGTGAGTATACGGATCACGGGCATTGCGGCCTTGTCAAAGAGGGGGAAATTCTGAATGATGAATCGCTTGAGCTGTTAGCGCAAACCGCGGTAAGCCAAGCTAAAGCGGGTGCGGACATTATTGCGCCATCAAACATGATGGACGGCTTTGTCGCAGTTATCAGAGAAGCGCTCGATCAAGAAGGATTCGTCAATATTCCGATCATGTCTTATGCTGTAAAATATTCAAGTGAATTTTACGGCCCGTTCCGTGATGCGGCTGACAGCACACCGCAATTCGGCGACCGTAAAACGTATCAAATGGATCCTGCCAACCGTCTGGAAGCGCTTCGTGAAGCGGAATCAGACGTTGCCGAAGGCGCAGACTTTTTAATCGTCAAGCCGTCTATGTCTTATTTAGACATCATGCGTGACGTGAAAAATCAATATAACCTGCCGCTTGTGGCTTATAATGTAAGCGGGGAGTATTCGATGGTGAAGGCTGCGGCACAAAACGGCTGGATCAAAGAAAAAGAAATGGTGTTAGAAATTTTAACAAGCATGAAGCGTGCAGGCGCGGACCTTATTATGACGTACCATGCAAAAGACGCAGCCAAATGGCTTGCGGAGTAATTATTTCATTTGACGGGAGTTGAGGCAGATGAGAAGCTATGAAAAATCAAAAGCCGCTTTTAAGGAAGCTCTAAAACTAATGCCGGGCGGGGTGAACAGCCCTGTGCGCGCCTTTAAATCTGTGGACATGGACCCTATCTTTATGGAGCGTGGAAAAGGATCAAAAATCTTTGACATTGATGGAAACGAATATATTGATTATGTCCTGTCTTGGGGTCCTTTAATTCTTGGGCACACAAACGATCAGGTTGTGGAAAGCCTTAAAAAAGTGGCAGAATACGGGACGAGCTTCGGGGCATCGACAGAGGTGGAAAATGAACTTGCGAAGCTGGTCATAGACCGTGTGCCTTCATTGGAAATCGTTCGGATGGTCAGCTCGGGAACCGAAGCGACTATGAGTGCACTCCGTTTGGCAAGGGGTTATACGGGAAGAAATAAAATTCTCAAATTTGAAGGATGCTACCACGGGCATGGCGATTCTCTGCTTATTAAAGCGGGTTCCGGTGTAGCGACGCTCGGTCTGCCTGACAGCCCGGGGGTTCCGGAAGGCGTGGCAAAAAATACAATTACTGTGCCGTACAATGATATGGAAAGTGTTAAACTTGCTTTTCAAGAGTACGGTGAAGATATCGCCGGTGTCATCGTTGAGCCGGTAGCCGGAAATATGGGGGTTGTTCCTCCGCGTGAAGGCTTCCTTCAAGGGTTGCGCGATATCACTGAACAGCACGGCTCGCTGTTGATCTTTGATGAAGTCATGACTGGATTTAGAGTGGACTACCAGTGTGCGCAAGGCTATTTTGGCGTGACGCCTGATTTGACGTGTTTAGGCAAGGTCATCGGCGGCGGCCTTCCAGTCGGCGCATATGGCGGAAAAGCGGAAATCATGGAGCAGATTGCACCAAGCGGTCCGATTTATCAGGCCGGCACGTTATCAGGCAACCCGCTCGCTATGACCGCGGGACTTGAAACGTTAAAGCAGCTCACTCCTGACTCCTATAAAGCATTTATCAAAAAAGGCGACAGACTGGAAGAAGGCATTTCAAAAGCGGCTGAAACTTACGGAATTCCGCATACGTTTAACCGCGCCGGTTCGATGATCGGTTTCTTCTTTACTAACGACCCTGTTGTTAACTATGAGGCAGCCAAATCATCTGATTTGAAGCTGTTCGCCAAGTATTATAAAGGAATGGCAAACGAAGGTGTGTTCCTCCCGCCATCACAGTTTGAGGGACTCTTCCTGTCGACTGCGCATTCTGATGAAGACATTGAAAAAACAATCCAAGCGGCTGAAAAAGTATTTGCTGATATCAGTCGGGCGTAAGCTATCAAAACCGGTATAAGGCCTTCCTTGTACCGGTTTTTTCTGTATTCCCCATTCATATTTCCCCCCCTTCAGACATACACCTTTAGTGACATCTAATTTTAAGGATTAGGTGAAAGGAGGATATGAACTTGCCGCAAAATCATCGTTTGCAATTTTCTGTAGAAGAATCAATCTGTTTCCAAAAAGGACAGGAAGTTTCTGAATTGCTTTCCATTTCATTAGATCCTGATATTAGGGTGCAGGAAGTAAATGATTACGTATCAATCAGAGGATCGCTAGAACTTACAGGTGAGTACAACATAGATCAAAGCAGAGATTTTGAAGAACTGATTACGGAAAAGAGGTTTGTAGAGGAAGTCAGGACCAGAGAGGACGGAACGGCAGAGCTGACCCATTGCTTCCCTGTTGACATCACCATTCCGAAAAATAAAGTGAGCCATTTGAATGATGTGTTTGTGTTTATTGATGCGTTTGATTATCAATTATCGGAGTCACGCCTTTTAACCATCCAAGCTGATTTAGCCATTGAGGGTCTGCTTGATGAAAATGAGATCAGGCAGCCTGAAGCTCCTCTGTATGCTGCGCCGGAATTTTTGCAGGGCAAAGATGAGGATAACCATACATCTGAGTCGCCGTCACTAAATAATCGAGAGCCAGAAACTGATGAAAATCAAGCGGAAGACTCCCCCCCGCCAACTCCCGAAGCTGTACTTCGTCAAGAGTCGGAAGAAGCAGAAGAGAATGCAGCGGAAGATTTGGCATCGCTCGCCCCAGAAGCGGGTCTGCATCTAGAATCGGAAGAGGCCGCGCCGCCGGTGCCAGAAGCAGAGCTGCGCCAAGAGGCCGAAGCAGAAAAGCAGGCAGGAGAAATCACTGCCGCGCCGCCAGAAACAGCACTGCGTCAAGAGCTGGAAGAAACAACGAAAATGAGTGCAGCGGAAGAGGCCTCGCCGCCGGTTCGAGAAGCAGAGCTGCACCAAGAGGCCGAAGCAGAAAAGCAAGCAGGAGAAATCACTGCCACGCCGCCAGAAGCAGCACTGCGTCAAGAGCCGGAAGAAACAGCGGAAATGAGTGCAGCGGAAGAGGCCGCGCCGTCAGTGCCGGAAGCAGAGCTGCGCCAAGAGGCCGAAGCAGAAAAGCAAGCAGGAGAAATCACTGCCGCGCCGCCAGAAACAGTACTGCGTCAAGAGACTGAAGAAACAGCGGAAATGAGTGCAGCGGAAGAG
>NZ_LSBB01000018.1 GCF_001584335.1 Bacillus atrophaeus | reverse complement strand
ATCTCCTCTTGCCCGCTGAGGCGTGACAAAAGAGCTGAGTAGGCCGCAAGAAGCACCATATACAGGGTGCTGCCGTTTTCCCGCGCGAGGCGGTTCAGGCCGGACGTGACTTCTTGGTCCAGAGTAAATGAGATCTTGTCACCGGCGAAGCTTCGCACCGCCGGGCGGGGCTTGTCCGCCGGCAGTTCAAGCACAGGCAGCTCCCCTCCGAGCTGCTTCAGCCAATAAGATTCCTGCTTCTGATATGTGTCGCTTTTTTTGAAGTCCTGCTGCCATACGGCGTAATCTTTGTATTGGATGCGCAGCGGCTCAAGCTTCCGCTCGGCGTACAATGCCCCGAATTCCCGAATGAGCGTATTGACTGAGACGCCGTCAGAAATGATGTGATGCATGTCGACCAAAAGGACATGCCGCTCGTTTGTTTCTCTTACGAGTCCCGCTCTGAAAAGCGGAGCCTGGCTGAGATCAAAGGGACGTACAAACGCATCAGCCGAGTTCTCTTCGGTCACCGTAAACGGCACCTCATGATGGATGCGCTGGATCGGCTCCCCTCCGTTTCCGGTTTCAAAGGACGTCCGGAGCGACTCATGGCGGCTGATCAGCGCTTGGAAGGCCGTCTCCAGCCGTTTGCGGTCAAGCTTGCCTTCCAGCTCAAGCACCGCAGGCATATTGTAGCCGACGCCTCCATCTTCCAGCTGCTGAAGGACATACATCCGTTTTTGCGCCGAGGAGACCGGATAGGTGTCCCCCTTTTCGGCCGGTTCGATCGCCGCATACGGGCTTTCCTCCAACTCGCGGATGACAGAAGCCAGCCCTTCTATGGTCGGTCGGGCAAATACGTCTTTAAGCGGCACTTGGACGCCGAATGCCTTGGCGATTCGGGAGATGAGCGCCGTTGCTTTTAACGAGTGGCCTCCTCGGTCGAAAAAGTCGTCCGTGATACCGACAGGACCGTTTTTCAGCACGTCTTCCCAAAGCTGGGCCAGCTTCATTTCGGTAAGATTTCTTGGTGCCTTGTATGATTCTTGACCAGCTGCTCCATCAGGAGCAGGCAAAGCCTTCCGGTCAAGCTTCCCGCTTGGTGTGATTGGCCATGTGTCGATCTGTACAAAATGAGCGGGGATCATATAGCCGGGCAGCACATGCGCAAGCTGTGCCCGCACGTCGTTTTTATCACGCCCCTGAATATAAGCGCATAGCTCTGTCTCCCCGCTGTCTGCGCGGGTGATGACGGCTGCTTCCTGTACGCCTTCCAGGTTCCGGAGAGCTGATTCAATTTCGCCGGGTTCGATCCGGTAGCCGCGGATTTTGACTTGATCGTCCAAACGGCCGAGGAACTCAACCTGTCCGTCCGGCAGCCAGCGCGCCAGATCTCCCGTTTTGTACATCCGTTCCCCAGGATAAAAGGGATCAGAGAGAAAGCGTTCCGTCGTTAACTCGGGGCGATTCAGGTAGCCTCTGGCCACGCCATTCCCGGCGATATACAGTTCGCCTATGACACCCGCAGGCTGAACAGCCATCTGAGGGTCCAAGATATAAAGACGCGCGCCCGGCACGGGCTTTCCGATCGGAAGACGCAGCCGTTCACTGTCTTTTTCTCTGTCACACACGTAAAATGCCGCATCCACCGTGGCTTCTGTCGGCCCGTAGCCGTGGATCAGCGACGTCTCCGGCAAGAGATCAGCAAATCGGGCAGCTGCTTGAGGCGTGAGCGGTTCGCCTCCGGCGAATACCCGCTTAAGACCTGTCGTGAGCCCGTCCCTTCGCTCAGGCGTTTCCATCTCCAACTGATCTAAGAAGCTGTTCAGCATCGCAGGAATGAAGTGAGCCGTTGTCACCCGTTCCTGCGTGAATGCCTCTGCCATGAGCGCAGGATCTTTTTCCCAGCCGGACGGAAGCAGATAGGCCGAAGCGCCTGAGAGTGTCCACCAGAACAGCTGCCAGACAGAGGCGTCAAATGAAAATGACGTTTTCAGTACAATGACATCCTCTTTATGTAACGGAAACTGCCCTTGCATGCCAGTCAGAAAAGAAACCGCCTGGCGATGCTCCACCGCCACTCCCTTTGGCTGCCCCGTAGAGCCGGAGGTATAAATGAGATACGCAAGAGAGCCGCCATCGGCTGTGCCTGCAGGCACTTCTGAAGGATTGCCATCCACAAGCGCCGCCAGATCCACTTCAAGCATCTCACCTGAAAAATCGGGAACCGTTAAACCAGACTGTGTCAGCATAAGAGAAGCCCCGCTGTCTTTCAGCATGTAGCTCAGGCGCCCGTCAGGATACGCCGGATCAAGCGGCAGATAAGCGCCGCCCGCTTTCAAAACGGCCAGCACGGCAATCATCATTTCCGGCGAGCGCTCGGCAAGGATGCCGACGATGCTTTCTTTCGTCACGCCTTTCGCCGCAAGGCGTACGGCCACCCTGTTTGAATACGCATCAAGCTCCCCGTATGTCAGGCTCCCATTAGCGAAGTGAATCGCCTGCCGATCCGGCGTAAGCGCCGCCTGGCGTGTAAACAGGCCGTGGAGAGTCGGAGCTATAGGTGAAGCAGCTTCTGTTTTGTTAAATTCGTACAAGATATTCTGTTTTTCGTTTTCTTCAACGAAATCCATATCTTTTATCAGCTGGCTCGGATCGTTCAGCGCGTTTTTCAGCACGGTAAGCAGATGGTGTTGAATCCGTTTGATTTCGTCCGGTGTAAACAGACTTGTTTGATAGTCGAAATTAAGTTGGATGGTTCCGGTATCTATACGTTCTTTAATTAAGATAGACAGCTCGTTTGCGGTATGGCCGCTGAAATACATAGCCGTTTCATAATTCAAACAATCAGCCTGCTGCCATTGAAGAGGCTGATATTGCATCGAGATGCCCACAAGATTATGCAGGTCCTTGTATTCTTTTCTTAATTCATTAACGAGCAAATTATAAGGAAACCTCTGGTGACGCATGACAGAGAGCTGCTCCCTGCCGACACTGCGGACAAAAGAAAGAAAATCTTTGTCAGGATCGACTGTCATTCTAATTGGCAAAGTGCTGACAAACATCCCCAGCATTTCTTTTTCGGCCTTGGAGCCCCGGTTACCATAGTAGGTTCCAATCGCAAGGTCGTTTTTAGATGTAAGGCGGCTGATACATATGTATAAAGAGGCCATAAACAAGGAAATGATGCTGATTTGCTGTTCTTGGCAAAAGTCTCTGATATTTCGTTCTACGTCATGTGAAAGAGTGAGTGTATCTCTGGAAGCGGTAGTGCCGTGCGTTTGAACGGAAGCCTGGTCTGTTAATGAGTGATATTCAGGCGGTTTGCGATAGGCTTGCGTCCAAAATAAACGGTCTTTTTCAAAACGGGAAGAATGTAAGTATTGGTTCTCTTTTTCTATGTAGCTAAGATATGAAGGTTCGTGGTGTGTAGGTACAGGATCTTTTCGGATGAGTGTCAGATAGAGATCGATTATTTGATTTCCCATCAGGTTCAAAGAAATGCCATCCATAATGATATGGTGAAATTTAGCATATAGCCAAACTTCTTCAGTGTTAATTCTTAGGAAGTAAAATTGGTAAAGAGGCGAATGAAACAGCTTGAATGGAATGGAGGTCTGAACATGAACCCATTTTTCGACTTCTTCCAAGCTTTTATTTGCAAAATCAATAATCTCAATGGACATAGGTTCATGTTCAGTGAGGTAAAGATGAGGTTCTGTGTCTGTTCCTTCTGTCAGCTGAAATCTTATTGCGTCATTTCGGGAGATTGAAAGGTTCAATGCCTTTTGAAGAACTTCCAGGTCAACCGCACCTCTGAATTTCACGCAGGCGGCGAGATTGCAGATGCTTGTGCCGGGCTCCAGCAGTTCTGTAAACCATACTCTTCTTTGAGCATGAGTTAAAAAATAAGTGTTTCTTTTCAACGTATTCCCTCCAGTTCTAATTTTAAGAGGATAAGAAAGTGAAATAATGACAAAAACAAAAGAGTATATTACTTAATAATCCATATAAGCACTATTTTAAAACATATTTCATAAAGTACAATATAAAAATTTTAAAAAAGTTTAAATTTTTATAACATTTTTTTGAATTTACATCATTTTTCTTCTTATCCTCTTATTTTTCAACACTTATTTTTGAACTGGAAAAGATAGAAATCCTATGTTCTGCTCTTTTAAATTTAGTTGTAAGCCTTCATGCTGAGCTGAGGACCGAAACGTTCCACATGAATAGAATCTGCCGGCGCGCCAAGCTCTGTGGTAATCAGATGCTGCATATGAGCCATAAACGCCTCGGAGCCGCATACATAATAATCTGCTTGCGGATTTACAACCAGCCGATTAATCAAGATCTTATCAATGCGCCCTTCACAAAAAGCGATACCTTTTTTGTAATCATCATTTGTCGGTTCACTGTATATAAAAACCGGTTGTGCAAAAGAGTCTTTTGCGACCTCTTCCGTTTCTTGGCGAAAAGCATGGTGTTCGCTGTTTTTAGCTGCATGAATAAATAGAATGTGACGTTCCGGCTGCTGTTTTACTGCTGTGTGAAGCATACTCATCATCGGAGTAATCCCGACTCCCGCGCTAATCAGTACTAAAGGCTTTTCAGAGGAGTCATTTAAAACAAAGTCTCCGGCAGGCGCACTGACTTCTATTGAATCTCCCTCCTCTAATTGATCGTGCAAGTAGGTTGAAACAACACCGTCTTTTTTGACTGAAATACGATACACATTTCCATGAAAAGCGTCTGACAGGCTGTATTGGCGAATATGTGTGTATGCAGATCCAGGAATACGAACTCTGACACTGATATACTGTCCTGCTTCAAATGGTGGTAAAGACTGTCCGTCGGCCGGCTGCAGGTAAAAAGATGTAATCTCCTTGCTCTCTTCCGTCTTTTTCAAAATGAGAAAACGTTTATAATCGATCCATCCGCCCTTTTGTTCACCCGCATGCTGGTACATGTCTTTTTCAATTCCTATGAACGCATCTGCGATTACGCCATAAGCTGTTTCCCAGGCTTGCATAATGTCCGGTGTGGCTTTGTCTCCTAACACATCTTTGATCGCTTTTAATAAGTATGTTCCTACAATCGGATAGTGTTCAGGTTTTACTCCGATACTGCGGTGTTTATGGCTGATCATTTTTACTACAGGAATAATGTTTTCCAGCTGATCAATATTGGCTGCTGCTGCATAAACCGCGGCAGCTAAAGCTGTTCTTTGTGTTTTTTTCTTTTGATTGGTTTGGTTAAACATGTTTAGCAACTCAGGGTGAGCTTGAAACATGAGATCATAAAAGCGTCCTGTTATTTCTTCTCCGTGCGTTTCTAATACCGGCACTGTACTTTTGATTATGTTTATTGTTTGTTTACTCAACATGATTCATCACAACCCTTTTTATAAGATGTATTGCTAATACATGTTTATAATAAGGGTTATTTTGTATTAAAGATATATTTAAAATGAATGTTTAATAAAGTTGACACATTATTGTTAAATTAATGGGATTTCTGGGGTTTTAAAAGATACCATATAGTAAAAAAGAAACGCATAAAAAAGACCAGTTTTCTTTGAAACTGGCCTTAAAGTCATAACTTGCTCGGTGACAATTCACTGATTTGCCAAAACCACGGCGATTTTATCTTCCACGTCTTTGCCTTTAGAGTCATCTATCAGATGATCTAAGAGAATAGAAAAAACAAGCGTTTCTCCGCTTTTTGTATCGACATAGCCTGAAAGGGTGCTGACAGTGGTTAAAGAGCCGGTTTTCGCTTTCACTTTTCCTTCTGCAACCGTGTTTTTCATGCGGTCACGCAGTGTGCCTCCCGTTAATCTGTCACTTGCGCCAGCGACAGGCAAGGCGTTTATATAAGAGGGAAACCACTTTTCATCTTGAACGGAATATAAAAGAGCAGACACTTGATTAGCGGAGACCAGATTGATGTGGGAAACACCCGATCCGTCTCTTATTACTAATTTGCTTGTATCTACATTAAATTTAGGCAGTTCTTTTTCTAGCACCTCAAGCCCTTTTTCCCAGCTTCCCTCCCCTTTTTGCACCTTCCCCATTTCTTTTACAAGGATTTCAGCGTGCCCGTTGTTGCTAAATTTCATAAAGGGAATCATCAGCTCTGATAATGGTATGGAATGGTGAGTTGTTAAGAGACGGGAATGTTTGGGGACAGCGCCTGTTTTTACTTTTCCGCGCAATGTTATGCCATGTTCCGCCAGCGATTGCTTAAATAAGTCCAGCGCGTATCCGGTTGGCTCCCACACAGAGATCCATTCCCTTGTCCTTGAGGCGCCGACAGGTATCGTGCCTTTAATGGTAATCGTATTGGTTCCGTGCTTCCGCTCAATGGTTATGTCTTTTTTTTCATCTGCTGATACGGTTTTAGCATGATTCTCTATATTCACATAGCCGGTTTTCGGTGATAAGGTCACCAAGGGCTTTTTTCCTGATTTGCTGTCGGGATTTACCTCTACGATAATAGTGCCTGCATCGTAATCCTCGTTTGGTGATGCTGTCAGCGCCGATACTTGAGCTCCGTAATACGTATGCTCATCACTCCACGGCAGGTCGGGCGAGTAACGGATGTCATCGTACCAAGTATCATCACCGATGAGGTGTCCGCGGATGACTTTTATCCCCTGTTGCTTGATTTTTTCCGCAAGCTTATCAAAATCGGATTTTAAAAGGGTGGGATCTCCCTTTCCCTTCAAATATAAATTTCCATTCAGATTTTTTCCTTTTATCGATCCGTCTGTTTGGACTTCTGTTGCGAAGCTATAATCTTCTCCTAATACAGAAAGAGCCGCAGCAGCGGTAAAAAGCTTCATATTCGAAGCGGGTCTTAAGCGGGTATCACCAAGATGATCATAAAGAATATCGCCTGTATCAGCTGATCGGATACTAATACCTGCCAGCGCTCCATCTAAGATCGGATCATGATTCAATAAGTCATCCAGTTGTTCGGCCAGATCTCCCTTATTTTCAGCGGCAAGAGCAGCATTGCCGGTATCATGGATGTAAGGAACCAACGCAAAAATGAAGATCAACAAAATACAGACACTCAATTTAAGCTTTTTTCTCATCAATTTTCCTTCCCGCCTTTCGAATGGTTCCTTCCCACTACATAATATGGATGACAGCCATTCATTATATGATAACGGATATCTCAGTTTTCACAGTTGCTTGTTCTCCCGGCTTCAATTCTCTGAGGCCTGTAAGGGATGGCGGCAATTTGAGATTGGGCGCGTTGGTTACCCAAGTATACGGCTCCACACTTACAAAGCCTTGTATGCCGTCTGCGTTGTACACAACCCAATGTTTAATATGTTCATCTCCTCGATAAACGACTTTTACGCTGGGATTTTGATGGTAAATGACTGCTTGATTTTCTCTGCCGCTAGAGTCAGAAGAAAGAAACACATCATCCAGCGCCTTATTTTTAAGGCTGATTCCTGCGTGTAACTGCTCTTTATCCGCAATATCCTCTACTTGTCCTGTCGGCAGAAAACGTTCATCTAATTCCCATTTTTGATCTGCCGTTAAAGAAAAGGCGGAGCTGTCTTCCGGGAAGATAAATGAGGTGTGATAGCCGAGACCCCACGGAAACGCTTCTTCCCCTTTATTGGTAATCACTGCATGCTGACGGAGTGTCGCTTCTTCAAGGATATAAGACATTCGGATGACCGCGTGGCGGGGAAATTGCTTATAAATATGAGGATGCTGAGAAATATCAATTTCAGTTTCAAGAATCACTTGATTTCCCGCTATTTTTGACGTTGTAACCTCCCATTTTTCTTTGTAAAGAAAACCATGGATATGATTATGTTTATCTTTTTCGTTTATTTCAAAATGATAGGTTTGTCCCTTGTAATCAAAAGTACCGTCACTAATCCGATTGGGCGGAAACAAAATCGGCGTTCCATATAAGATGGGATTGTCATGGAATTGTTTCTCGGATTCGGGTTCTCTTAATAAATGCATGTCTGTTCCCTTATGCACAATAGAAATGACATTGCTTCCCCATTCTGGAACGAGGATAAACTCCATGTGCTGATTCCCGGCTCTTATTGCCGGTGCACCAAGGTATGTGGTTTCTTCAATAAAGTTTGTCATCGCCATTCAACCTCTCCCTTTTATACTGACCGTTTGTATAGAAATTCAATGTCATCAGCTATTCTCCTTTTAAAATCACACAAATGGTTATGAAATATGTCATTTTCGACACTTTAATCTTGGCCATGAATAGAGTAAAGCAATCTATCATATATATATAAGGCGTGAAATATAAGTCCGGAAAATTTTTCTTGAAAAACTATTGTAATCTATCCGTAATTATTGTAACATTTGTAACATAAGAGTAAGACAATTTTTCTTAAGGAGAGAGAGACATTGAAAAAACTAATCCTATTTCTAATCACGGCATCATTATTTCTATCAGTCGGCACGGCATCTGCCGCAAAAAATACATCTAGTGATTTAACACAAAAACAGGCATTGCAATTGGCGCTTCAGGCGCGTGAGCATTTTTGGAATACAATGAGCGGACATAATCCGAAGGCGAAAAACTCAACTTGCACGAACAAAACGTTTGAATATCAAAACCTTCAATATATTTATATGTGCAGTGAGTTCGATACAAAAGCAAAAGTCGTACATTACTTAACGCCAGTCTTTACAAAAGAAGCTGTCACAAATGGTTTAAAAGATTATCACTTTACGGTTTACAAAGGAAAATTTGCAGTTCCGATCGGTGATGGCGATAACCTTCTGAATTGGGAAAAAGCATTATCCAAGCTAGTATCTAAAAAAAGCAGCGTTCGAACATACGAATTCACAGTGCCGCTCTTGGATGGTTCCCCTGCAGTGAAACGGAAAGTGACGTATGTGAAAGAGAATAACAAATGGAAGATCAATCAGTTTGATGCAGTGATTTAGAGAAAAGCCCGCCATTTGGCGGGCTTTTTCTTTTTACTTGTCTCCTGCCTCGCTATAATAAAAATAAAATACTGTTCAGGCGAAGCACTAAATGACCGGATTTGATTCCTGTCAGCTAATACCATAAATGACAGAAAGGGGCGGCGGGAGCATGCTTGAGGAGCTGAGTAACAGCCTTGATTATATCGAAGAGAATTTACAGGAAGATATAACGATTGAAGAGATTGCGAAAGCTGCGTACACATCAAAATTCCATTACCAGCGAATGTTTTTTATGCTGACAGGATCGACCGTATTTGAATATATCCGAAGGCGCAGGCTGACATTGGCGGCCCAAGAGTTAGCCGCTTTCAAAGCAAACGTGATTGATGTCGCCTTAAAATTTGGTCATAATTCCGATGTTTTTAAGCTCGTCCGCTATCTTTTTAAGCTCTCTTTTTAAATCTTTTGGCAAATATGATGGGGCTTTCACTTTATCATTCGGCGCCTTTATTTCTTGCTCCCGTCGTTCCTCAATCTCTTGTTTTGTCAAGTTTTTCTTGCCTTTATAGAGTAACAAATCGACTGGTTGCCGCGGTCTAGCCATTCCCTCACCTCCTTCCGAATTTTCATTTAGGGAATTTTTTAAAATGGGGAGGGGAGCGCGGTCTCCGGCGTTCACCCCTCAGCGATTTTAGGGTGGGGGGTGCTCATTTCCTCATTCAACTGCAACATTGCGGCTTCTAATTTCTTTTGTTCTTCTTTTAATTTCTTTGTATACAGATCGAATGCTGTTTCCTTTTTCATCGTTGCACGAAGAGCAAACAGTTTCTTTACCTTCTGTTGAATACTCCTTATGTCAGCATTCGTCTAATAGGATGTATACTCGGTCCGACACCGTGGACACTTGATATAATGTTCACGGATTTCGTCATCATGCTTCCTAATTTTCGAGCAACCTTTGACTAGGATCATTGTTCCACATTCATCACACATGCATGTTTGATGTTCTGTTCCCAAATCCTCCGTCCTCCTTCGCTGTCTTTCTGCTGTGGCACGGCGCGCATAAAGGCTGCCCTATTGCTGGAGTCCCAAAAGAGTTTCATGTCTCCTTTATGCGGTTTGATATGATCGACTACTGTTGCCGGGACCCGTCTACCTTCCATCATGCACGATACACAAAATGGATGCTTTGACAGGTAGCCAAGACGTGCCTGCCTCCACTTGCCGTTATACACCCGTTTGGCAGCGGACTCCCGGTATTGATCATAGGCTGGTTTAGTTCGCTTGTGCTGTTCGCAGTAACTTACTCGAGTCAGGTTAGAGCAACAGGGTTCACTACAAGGTTTTAATGATTTTAGCATTCTATCACCTGGGTAAACAAAAATAGACCTCCAAAAGAGGCCTGTCATACTAGAAATCCATTTCCTTAATCATTCGATCTTGCTTTGAGGTTAATTTATTTTGAAATTCTATATATATTTGACTTAACTCCTCATAAAAGTTTTCTTCCAATTGGTTTACGTTATCCGTTAGTTCTTGTATATTTTTATTTAATTTATCTAAATCCCCATTAAAATAACCTTGCATATATTCATGACTATGTACGTTATGAAATTTTTGCGTTAAAACTTCTGCAGTATTGTAATACTTTTCGATAGCAATGATTTTTTCTTTATACTCTATCCAAATTTTATATCCTTCACCATCTACAAATATAAGTTCATCTTTAAATTTCTCTAAGTAATCAACTGTAAACTCTTTGTATGGATCTCTTTTTTTTAATTTTAATTGTCCAGTCAAAGAAAAAAAGAACCGATCATTAATGTAATTGTTGCCCCTAACTCCCGGAAGTTCAAATTTATTAATCCTATCAACATCTGTTATTACCTTATCAAGCCTATATAGTTGTTTTGGTAATTCATTTCTGTAGTATAAATCCTCATTAGCTTTGATTGTCTTTTTAACACCTATAAATGTTATACCTCCTCCAATTATTGCACCTATAAATGCAATACAGGCAGATAGTATTGTGGTATCAATTTCACCAAAGAGAGCTTTAGTTACACCAGCATAAATTATAAGATCAAATAGTATTATCGAAAAAATAATAATCCAAAAAACATAGTCCCAATTAATTTTTGTCGTTTGCTTATTCATTTCTCTCACTCCCACCTTATATTATCGGTGAAAGAGAAGAAATAAGGAATAATTTGCAGAATTTGTCGAATGATTCACCGTAAAGCTTTACTTCCTTAATCACAGAATTACTTTTGCAATTGAAAATTTAGTGCATAGTTTTATTGGTGACATATAAAAAAGCGCCCTCCCTCATTAGCAGTGCCGCTCCTCAATTTATTATTACCTATTACAATAATACCTTACTGAAAATAAAATGGTGTGCCGTTATTCTGCCAAGTTTGTGCCATTTTATTATTTATCTTTTATAAATCTTAAGAACTTCATTTCTTTTAAACTATCTTTAAACATTAAAAATTGCAGTGTCAAAATAATTAATGCTATTACTAGTATTATTATTGAATGTATTACCTGAGCAGTCCGAGAAATAGCTTCAATAGAATCTCGTTCAACAAGACCAAATATCATTATTGTTTGAACTACCACAGTCCACAATACAAACACTTGAGAGCGTTTCTTTATAGTATTGTCTGTATAATTTTTAAAAGACTTTATACCTTTAATGGTTCCCTTTATATCATGAGGACCCTTGTTATCTGTATGTAAAACCTCTATTGCGGTTCCATCTCCGGGATCTAAATAGTCAAATTCTATGTGCAATATATTAGGCTCATTAGAACTATGTTTAATTGAGATGTCATTTGTTAATTTAGTTTGATTTAAGATTGTTGCAGAAATAATTTCCTCACCGCTATTAACTTCAAACCTTATAGGATCTTTCGCGGATATATCTTGACCATTAATTGTTTCGTTCCCGTTATTTCTAATTTTGATTATTGTATTATCTAGTGTTTTTATAGACTTACCTTTAATGTTAATCTCAATATCTTTCGCTGCAAAATTGTCTTTTCCAACAACTCTACGAGTACTAAGCAAATATGCAAAATCACGTTTGATTTTTCCTTTTGAATAGGAATAAACCGCAAATATTATTCCGATAATTCCTATTAACGAACCGACCCATCCTTGACTAAACAAATCTATAAATTTGTCCATAAGCTAACACTCCCAAAGACATAATATTAATAATAATGTACATATTAATCCAAATAATAGCAACATGGTTATCCACACAATCCACGAATTACCCATATGTTTTATACTGTGCAACTCGCCGAACTGAGCCAATCCCTTGTCCTCTCTGTTTTTAACCAATATCCCTAAAATGAATTACACACCTGTTATTTTTGAGGAATTGAAGAAAAATGCAAAGAAAAAGGCCCATCCTTGTTGTTTTGGATGAGCCAAGTTATATTTTAAATTTCTTCATGGCGTTGTTCATGGCGTCTTGATTGATTCCGATATATCGCAGTGTTGTCCGTTGGTCCGAGTGGTTAAAAATCTTCTGCAGCATAGCCACATCCTTTGTTTGTTTGTAAAAGTGATAGCCAAATGTTTTCCTCAATGTATGCGTGCCGATGTCATCTAAACCCACATACTCAGCAGCGGCCCTGAGAATCTTGTACGCCATCGACCGTGATATTGGCTTGTTGATTCCTTCACGGCTTTTAAAGAGAAATTCATGATCCTCTTTCTCTTCAACATATGCTTTAAATTCCCGTTGAAGAGCTGGCGTCATGTCGATTCTCTTTTTCTTTTTCGTTTTCTTCTCTATAAGATTGAAATAAGGGCGTTTCGCGTCACTTACTCTCAGCTGCAGAATATCCGATATGCGAAGCCCCGAATTAATGCCGGTCACAAATAGCATGTAATTCCTCATATTTTGCTCTTTTAAAAACCTCTTGATGTAGAAGATACATTCCGGATCACGTATAGGCTGTACAAAATTCATTAAGAAGCCGCCCCTTTCTTGTAGACTTCTTCTCTCAGAGCAAACGCCAGTCTGTAGAAAGCTTTTGCCTTCACACGGTAATAGCTACGCTGGCTCAGATCCATTTCTCCATATACTTCATAATCGTACATTTCTTCCGGCTGCATATAGAGCATGACAATAATTTGCCGTTCTCTTTGGGAAAGCCGGTTTACAGCCCTTTGTATCCTTTTAAGAATTTATCACGCTGAATCTCCCAATCAAGACGCTTTAATGTTGTATCTTCTGTCGATGAATGAAATTCATTTGTAATACTTGGCGGAACGATGCTATAAGTTGGTGTAACCTTTGGTAAAAAATCATCTGGCACTTGTAAAAGATATAGCCGGTATTGATCAAGCAGCTCCTCTGCTTTTGATTTAGTCGCTTCTTCGTCAATCCGAGGTATATTTAAAGTTAATTGATTCATATTTTTACCCTCCCGTTTATTTGCGTCTTAAAGCCCCGCCTTTGCCTCGTTTCAGCGTTTGCCTGTCAGCTGCCCATCATTTGCCGCCAAAAGCGTTCTGAACGCTCCTGTGCGTTTTTATTTGGCTTTTTCTTTTCCTTTTTCATGTCATCCCTCCTGAAAAAACGGACACTGATCCTTGCACAGTAATTTCTGTGCAAGGATCAGTGTCCGCAGGCTCTCCGTCTTGGACTTAATTATCAGTTTTAACCATCTCGAAAGGTGTGTTATATAGCTCTTCTTTCCTCTTGATCATAGTTTTACTGCATAATCTTTGTTCATTTTTATTTCCTAACAAAACAGTCTCTTTATTTATTGAATATAAAATATACCATTTTTGTTTTTTTTATCTTCTATATAAACACTTTGTTCGTGTGACCATTTAATAAATTTTGAAATAGGTATTAAAATAAACGGAATTGGAAGTGTAAATAAGAACAAAACAAGCATACTCACCCCAAAAACTTTCAGGTTAAACTTTTCCTTTTCTGATAACAATGAATCTATAAAAAAGCTATAGAGCTGCGTATAAAAAAGTATTAAACAAACCATAAAAACTACAACAAATAAGCCTTACATAGTCTACTAGACTTAATTTGTTGTAAAGCTCCCTCATTTGTTTATATTCACTACACCCCATATAATTCCACCAACAATTACAATCACATAGGAAAAAAATCATTAGGATCGGGTATAATGTCCCTAATATAAAATGTAGTTGGATATAATACAATCATCCATAATAACGTATTTAAAACATGTTTAATTGCTTTAAAGATAAACATTTGTTCTTTTGAAAACAATTTTCGTTCAACAACATAGCCGAAAAAAAGAAACAGGTTTAATATTCTTTAAAATAAAGAATATACAAGTTAAAATACTAGTGATCTTTAATAACTTAAATAATTCACTTAAAGCTTGATCTAAACTCATTTAATTCCCCTTCTCACTTATTATGCTGCAGCTGCATTTCTGGCAACACGCATTTGGTCGGATTTCTATATTTAAACTAAGTTCACAAAACATTAACAAAAATTACCTTGTATATTTTTGCATATAAAGAGATAATACAGTTGTACTAAAAAAACAAAGAGAGTGTTTAAAATGAAATTGAAAAAAGTTTTAACTGGTTCTGCATTGTCCCTTGCTTTACTTGTTTCTGCCGCTCCTGCCTTTGCTACAAGCCCTACAAACCATAGTACAAATCACGAATCAGTATCACCCCAAGCGGTTTTACAAGATTATTATCTAGGGGCTAATTCTAGAGCAGAACTGAAAAATGTAATTGAAGTTTTCGGTACAAAATTTTATTTAAAAGATGCATGGCAAAATAGTGACGGATCTTGGACTGGCTTTTATCAAGGCTGGGTTTAATCTTTTCAGGAGATAGGGACTTTCATCCCTATCTTTTTTTAATTCCGTTGTATTGAGCGTAATCATATTCAGGGCAGCTGCATTCGATCAAACACCGCACATCCATTCCCACTCATTCAAAAAATGATCAATGTCGAGCTGATCCTCATTGAAATCAATTTCCTCCAAAGGCTTCCCGGACTTATGTAGAAAGGCGTTATTTTTGAAACGTGGCAGCTTCCGAATAAGCCGATCTATTTCCACCGCGTCTTTCCATGGATCGGGTTCTTTCATCTTCATTTCACGCCATGCGTTAAAGTCATGAAAAGGGCAGCCGATGCAGCTAGACTTTGCCGGTGTCCCAAGCCCTTCACGTTCAACATAGGTAATGCAGCGTGAACGATCTATGAAAGCCACATCAACCAAAGGATGCTCGGCTACTTGCCATATTTCCCGGCTTGGCTTAACCCGCTGAATTTCATCGGTATTGATGCCTTTCCAGGGGTGAACGGATTTTCCTGTTAACCGGCAGTATTTTATATTCGTTTGTACATTGCCGGCGGGCGATGCCTATTTCTCCTTTTGAATCCTGAGTGAAGAATGGAATACTCGCGAAACGATCACCTGTCTCAGCACCTTGTACAATGTCATCTCGGATATTTCTGTTATCAGTAAAGATGATTTCTCGTCCATAAGTTCTCTTGATATACTCGTTTATTTTCCGGGTCCAGTCGTAAACGTGTTGAGGCTCCCAGCCAGTATCAGAGAAAATGATTTAGTCAGGAATAACACCATTTATTTCACCTTTCAAAGCCATAAGGAGAAGGGCCGTTGATTGTGTGCCCCCTCCGTATGAAAGAACGTGTATATGATTTTTGCCATCGTCATATTGCTGTTTAATCATGCTGTCATCCCCCTATCCTCGGCGAACCGCAATTGCAAAGAATAAAACCGCCACCATCGCCCCAAGGAGCCAAGCATTTGTCTTATTACGCTTGGCAATGATTGTTTCATCGCCGATCAATTTCAGATCGTCTGACTTTGCCACGAGCACCGGTATGTAATCTGGATGCACTTTTAGATATTCTGCAGCCTGCTCAACTGTCATCGCTTCATCTTTCGTGGATTTGACTGCCCGCTACCACGCTTAATTATTATTCACATGTAATTAAAGAACTCCGTGAAGAAGATACACGAAACACCCTTGAATTATTTGAAAAAATGCCGACCGCGTAAACATTTGTATAGCAATGTGCAAAAAATGTGCAAAATAATATAAATTCACATCGTTATCCAGCGGGTTCTTACACAAATAAGAAACTCAAGAAAACGACAAAAACCCTTGTTTCACAAGGGTTTTTCTGTTTTACAGACATTATTAACCTGCACCTATCTTATGTAAAAAACGCTCTAGGAGAGATTCGAACTCCCGACCTACAGTTTAGGAAACTGTTGCACTATCCGCTGTGCTACTAGAGCCTGAACCACTTATCTATCTTAGCGCGTAAAATGATAATTTTCAAGAACTTTGTCTTTACAATCCACCGAATACTTTATAAGCCGCTCTTGTCGTATCCTCGTCAATTCCGATATACCTCATGGTAATCGACGGAGAAGAATGGTTTAAGATCCGCTGCAGTTCAGCAATGTCTTTTGTCCGCTGATAAAAATGGTAGCCGAACGTCTTTCTGAGTGTATGTGTGCCGATTTCTTCAAGTCCGCATGCCGCCGCTGCTTCTTTTAATATTCGATAAGCCTGAATTCTTGAGATCGGCTTGTTTGTTCTGATGGATTTAAACAAATATTCATGCTCCTTCATGTCTCTTGTATAAGCATAAATCTCAGCTTTCAATGATTCTAATATGAGGATTTTCCGCTTCTTTTTTGTTTTGCTTTCCGTTGCCCATAGATGGTCTTTGTTTCTCACATCCTTTACTTTAAGCGGCAAAATGTCAGAAATCCTGAGCGCGCTGTTGATGCCGAAAATAAACAAAAAATGATCACGTTTGTTTTTTCGAATTAAATAGTTTTTTATTTCTTGAATTTTTTCTAAATTTCGTATGGGTTGAACGATATGCATCTTGCTTCTCCTTTAAAATTGCAGTCATTATGATTTCTCGGACAAATTGCCCTCAAAATCCTCCTTTTTAGCTTATGTAACGTTTTGAGTCTATTGTTACTAGTATAATAGAAAACCCTTGATTAATAAAGCTTAAACCTCTTTATGTAACATAATATACATAGTGTTACATAAAGGGTAAAAAACCTTAACATGATCATCAATCTCATAAAAAGCATTTAACGGCTCGATATGCTGTTTTTCCTCTAGCGAGACTTATAGTATTCAAATGAACGAAAAAATTGATTACAGGTCATTCTGAGGTCTCGTCAACTTTGATATTTTTATAAAAATATGTAAAAAAAGACACAATATGAAATTGTGTCTTTTTAATCTTCATCCTTTACATCAATATCTTCTGGAATCGGTTCATTTAATATTTCCTGTATCAGTTCTTTGTATGTTTCCAGCTGTTCCAAATGGGTGTTAAATTGTTCTTTGTTAATTAAGTACTGCTGCCCGTCATGGACAGCGCGAATTTTATTCGCCATCACTAGATTCTCGATATACGCTTCAGGAAGATTAGTAAACTCTGCTGTTTCTTTAATCGTTAAATACATGACCCAACTTCCTTTCAGACTCATATTCTCCGGCCATTCTGAGCCTTTAAAAGAATGGCTTGCTTTTACTTGCTGCCTGCTCCGTATCCTCAGATTTTATAATGCATGATGAAATAAATCAATAGAATGAATTTAATGGCTTTCTTAAATATAACAGCCTTATTTCATTGAGCTATCAGTCTTGAGACAAATGACTAGTCTCATCTAATCAAATATACACATAAATACCCTCTATAAATATTCAGAATATTTCATTTGTCACTTGTAAAACCATCATAATTTCCTTACGCTATAGATGTAAGATATTAACTTTAGGAGGGAGAATATGAAAAAAAAGTGGAATCTCTGTTTAACCGTCCTGCTAAGTGTCATGTTGGCCGCCGGAATTGCGCCTTTTCAGGCAGAGGCGAAAAAACCGCAAAAAAACTATGATGAGTATACTCAGGTAGATGTTGGGAAAGACGGCATGGTCGCAACCGCCCACCCCCTTGCTTCTGAAATCGGGGCTGAAGTCTTGAAAAAAGGCGGAAACGCCATTGACGCCTCAGTTGCCATTCAATTTGCATTGAATGTGGTAGAACCTATGATGTCCGGCATTGGCGGAGGCGGATTCATGATGGTCTATGACGGCAAGACAAAAGACACTACGATCATTAATAGCCGTGAACGCGCTCCAGCCGGCGCCACTCCTGATATGTTTCTTGATGAAAACGGAAAAGCGATCCCATTTTCTGAAAGAGTAACAAAAGGAACAGCCGTCGGTGTACCTGGGACATTGAAAAGTCTTGAGAAGGCTCTCGATATGTGGGGAACGCGTTCGATGAGGCAATTAATCGCTCCTTCTATTAAACTCGCAGCAAAAGGATTTCCTATCGATTCTGTCTTAGCAGAAGCTATTTCAGACTATCAAGACAAATTATCCCGCACTGCAGCCAAAGATGTTTTCCTTCCGAATGGCGAGCCGTTAAAAGAAGGTGACAAACTAGTTCAGAAAGATCTTGCGAAAACCTTTAAATTAATTTGGCTTAAAGGCACAGACGCCTTTTATGACGGAAAATTCGCCAGAACCCTGTCAAACACGGTGCAAGATTTTGGCGGATCAATGACTGAAGAAGATTTAGAAAACTATGATGTGACGCTCGATAAGCCAATGTGGGGAGAATACCAAGGCTATCAAATCGCCACTACGCCTCCTCCGAGTTCAGGCGGTGCATTCTTACTGCAAATGCTGAACATTTTGGATGATTTTAACCTTTCACAATACGATATCCGCTCATGGGAAAAATATCAACTGCTGGCAGAAACGATGCATCTGTCTTACGCAGATCGCGCAGCTTATGCAGGTGATCCCGAATTCGTAAATGTTCCTCTCAAAGGTTTGCTCCACCCCGACTACATTAAAGAACGCCAAAAGTTAATCAGTTTAGATAAAGTGAATAAAAAGCCTGCAGCCGGTGATCCTTGGGTTTACGAAGAAGATTCAGCAAATTATAAGCAGGTTGAACAGCCGAAAGATAAAATAGAAGGCGAAACCACCCATTTTACCGTGGCGGATCGCTGGGGCAATGTCGTTTCCTATACGACAACAATTGAACAGCTATTCGGAAGCGGTATCATGGTTCCGGGATATGGTGTCGTCTTAAACAATGAATTAACCGATTTTGACGCAGTCCCAGGCGGGGCGAATGAAGTTCAGCCGAATAAACGGCCGTTGAGCAGCATGACCCCAACCATTTTATTTAAGGATGATAAGCCTGTGTTAACTGTAGGTTCACCAGGCGGCGCAACCATTATTTCCTCCGTTCTCCAAACCATCCTTTACAACATCGAGTACGGGATGGAACTGAAGGCAGCCGTTGAGGAGCCGAGAATCTATACCAACAATATCAACTCTTACCGGTATGAAGATGATGTTCCTGAAGACGTGATCAGCAAGTTAAATGGCATGGGGCATAAATTCGGCAAAAGCCCTGTGAAAATTGGAAACGTACAAAGCATCTTTATAGACCATGAAAACGGAACTTTTAAAGGAGTCGCCGATTCAAGCAGAAATGGAGCGGCGATTGGTGTTAATTTAAAGCACAAGCGATGATCTGATAACCGAACAACATCAACAAGCCGTTTTTATCACAAAAACGGCTTGTTTTCTATTATTATTTTATTGATTGATCAGATTCTCCGCTCAAAAAATTCATTCTTCTTTACTCCAATCAAAGCGGACTATGCGGCATTTTTTTCAAATCGTCAATTAATTTTTGAAAAGCGCAAGTCGCAAAAAGGTCCTTCCTGTAAATAAATGATACATTCATTTCCCGATATGGCTCAGGCAATGTATGAACGTATAAATCCTCTTTATTTCTTAAATGGCTAAGGGTCGATTTCGGCAGTAATGATATCCCTAATCCGGCGGAGACGCCGCCTAAAATCGCCTCTAATGTTCCGAATTCCATCATTTTATGTTGAAAAATACCTTCTTCGTTTAGCAATCTCTCCACTCTTGCCCGGTGAGAGCAGCCGGCCCCAAAAAACAGCAAGGGCCTTTGCAGTAATTCATTCAACGTGCTTTCTTCTGTTTCTGAAATTAATATTAATTCCTCATCAAAAGCAGCAATTTGCTTAAGATCCGGATGTTCAACGGGTCCGTATACAAAGGCGCCGTCCAGTTCATAATGGAGAACTTTTTGCACCAGGGTGTGTGTATCCCCTGTGATCAGTGACAAATCAACCTCAGGAAATCGGCTATGATAGTCCGCCAAAAGTTTTGGAAGATGAATCGCGGCTGTGGTTTCCAGTGAGCCGAGCCGCAGAGGCCCTTTTGGATACTCTGTCAGCTGCGCCGATTTTTCAGCTTCCTTTAATAAGTGCAGAATGTTGTTTGTATAAGCCAATACATTTTCTCCTGATGCTGTTAAGATCATTCCCCGATTCGTTCTATAAAAGAGTTTGGTGTTTAGGTGGGATTCCAGCTTATGAATTCGATTTGTTACGTTGGACTGTACATAGTTTAAGGCATCCGCCGCCTTGGTGATGCTTTTTTCCCTGGCAACAGCCTGAAATATTTTCAAATCTCCGCTTTCCACTTAAATCAGCCTTCCTGATATTATTTATATTGATCGCGTCTATCACTTTTGTTCATTTTACTTGATGTAAACAGGTGTGTAAAATATGTAAATACAAAAGAGATCTCATCATTTAGGGGGAGAATGAAATGAAAGCGATTATTCATGATGGAAAGAGCGGCATTGAGGGACTGAAATATAAGGACGTGCCTAGTAAAACACCGGCGTACGGCGAAGTATTGGTGAAAATAAAAACAGCGGGATTAAACCACCGTGACCTATTTTTAATGAAAGCCCGATCTGAAAATGATCCAGCTTTCATTCTTGGTTCTGATGGTGCAGGGATAATCGAAGCAGTAGGAGAAGGTGTAAAGGGCCTTTCTGCCAATACAGAAGTCATTATCAATCCAACGATGAATTGGAAATCAGCTGATAACCTCCCGGAGGTTCCAGATATTTTAGGAGGACCTTCTGACGGCACATTTTCTGAATATGTAATCATACCTGCGGAAAATGCAGTGAAAAAACCAGCCTATCTGTCATGGGAAGAAGCAGGCGTTCTGCCATTATCAGCACTGACAGCCTATAGGGCACTTTTTACAAAAGGCAAGTTAAAAAAAGGTGAACACATCATTATACCGGGAATCGGAGGCGGTGTGGCAACTTTCGCTTTATTAATGGCAAAAGCTGCGGGAGCGAAAGTAAGCGTCACCTCCCGCAGTGAAGATAAAAGGAAAACAGCTTTAACAATCGGAGCCGACTTCGCCTTTGACAGTTACGGCGATTGGAAGAAAAGCCTGAATGGCGAAAAGGCTGATATCGTTCTGGACAGTATAGGTCCCGCGGTATTCTCTAACTATTTTGAAGTCCTGAAGCCTAACGGCCGGATTGTAAGCTTTGGGGCAAGTTCAGGAGATACAATTGACATCCCGCTGCGGTCCCTTTTCTTTCCGCAGATCAGCATACTGGGTACTTCAATGGGCAGCAGTGAAGAATTTACTCGTATGGTTCATTTTATGGAGCAGCATTCGCTTCGGCCTATTATTGATCAAATGTACCCTTTGCAGGAAGCTGCTGCTGCATTCAGCCGAATGAAACACGGGGGCCAATTTGGGAACATCGGACTTTCCGTGATTTGAAAAATTTATTTTTTACGACACGGCGTTTTAACAAATTTAGACACCAAGCCTTCCCTGGCATTTTTTCTTACTGGGGTACCGTCAGGAAAATGCGGATTTACAACGCTAAGCCCATTTTCAAGACGATTCCCCCTGTCTTTAACAACGTTAAGAAAGTTTTAGTGGTCTTAAAGAATGTAATGATACCAATTTCTCCGAATTAAAATGGTATTCTCCTAGTAAATTAATATGTTCCCAGCCTAAAGGTGACATATGATGCTATGCAACTGCTTTTGTTAGATGTAGAGTATTCCAAATAAATCATCCGCTTTCGCTAAAGCATCTTCATATAAACGCCGTTAAAGCTTAGACGGATCTAGTAAACTTCCACGGAGCGAAGTGATAAATCCTTATTTATATTAGATTCTAATTCTAGCGAAACATTACATCGAATAATTTGGGTTTGCAATAAATAAAGATTAAAAATCTATACATAAGCCAAATTCCTAAACATACAGGAATTTGGCTATATTTATGTTGAAATTTACTTCCGAAAAGTTATGGGTATCCCATTTTAGAATTTCTTTAACGGTGTTAAATAAGCACTTTCCTGACGCTCCCCCTTACTCACAGATTTGAAATGTATGAAACCTGAATAACGGCCAAAGATATTCGGATTTAACGCAAATAAAAAATTCAGGAACCGGCTAATGCAAAACCAGTTCCTGAATCATATATAAAAACCCCTTTATTTACGGTAATACTGAACTCCCCATCAAATAACGGTCAACTTCGCGCGCCACTTCACGGCCTTCGTTAATTGCCCATACAATTAAACTTTGGCCCCTTCTGGCATCCCCTGCAGCGAAAACTCCGTCAATATTTGTTTTATAATCCCCATATGCTGCGTTAATTTTATGATTTGTTGAATCTACGCCAAACTGTTTTAATAGCGGCTGTTCTGTGCCTTCAAAACCGATGGCGATAAAGACAAGCTGAGCGGGCCATACTTTTTCCGTTCCAGGCAGTTCGTGGAATTCGTATTTTCCGTGCTCATTTTTTACTTTTTCCATTTGAATGGTATGAAGCTCTTTTAAACGTCCGTTTTTGTCAGCGACGATTTTTTTGGTTTGAATCGAGTATTCTCTCGGATCTTTTCCAAATTTGGCTTCTGCTTCTTCATACGCATATTCAAGTGTAAAGACGTGGGGCTGTTCAGGCCACATGTTGTCGCTCGTGCGTGCTGCCGGAAGCTTAGGATGCTTACCGAATTGATACACACTCCGCGCTTTTTGGCGCAATGCCGTTGCCACACAGTCAGCACCTGTATCTCCCCCGCCGATGACAATAACATCTTTCCCTTTTGCGTCAATGAACCGTTTGTCTTTAAAATTAGAATCTAAATAACTTTTCGTAGCAAGCGTTAAGTAATCCATCGCTAAGTGGACACCTTTAGATTCCCTGCCTTCCATTAATAAATCACGCTGTTTTTGAGCCCCCGTACAAAGAATGACAGCGTCAAATTGCTCTTTCAATTCATCAGCCGTGATATCCACGCCGATTTCGGTATTTGTGACAAAGTCGATTCCCTCTTGTGTCAGCAGTTTTATGCGGCGTTCTACAATTCCTTTTTCAAGTTTCATATTCGGAATCCCGTATGTTAAGAGGCCGCCTGCCCTGTCTGCGCGTTCAAAGACAGTGACGGAATGCCCGGCTTGGTTCAGCTGGTCAGCGCTGGCAAGACCGGCCGGACCCGAACCTACAACAGCAACTTTTTTGCCTGTGCGTTTTTTTGGTATTCTCGGTGTAATCCAGCCGTTTTCAAACCCTTTGTCAATAATGGTCCGTTCAATATTTTTAATTGAAACGGCCGGGTCAGAAATCGCTACTGTACAAGATCCTTCACATGGAGCGGGACAAACCCGCCCTGTGAATTCCGGAAAGTTATTCGTTTTAACGAGACGTTCCAAAGCTTCCTTCCATCTGCCCCGATAAACAAGGTCATTCCATTCGGGAATCAAATTGTATATCGGGCACCCTGATGTAAATCCGTTAATGTCCGCACCGATTTGGCAAAACGGTGTACCGCAATCCATACACCGCGCCCCCTGCCGTTTCGATGCTTCCTCTGAAAAAGGAGCCGAATATTCTTTCCAATCTTTTAAGCGAGTGAGAGGGTCCCGCTCAGCTGGTTTTTCTCGTTTGATTTCCATAAATCCAGTTGGTTTCCCCATGTTCCTCTCCCCTTTCTTACTGTGCTACTGCTTGTTTTTGATCTGCAGATGCTTTCGCTTTTGCCGCCGGCTTCGTGTTGGCTTCAAAAGCATACATAATAGCCTCTTCTTCTGATAAGCCCGCCGCTTTTTGTTCTTCGATGCTGAGGAGCATTTGTTTATAATTTTTCGGAATGACCTTCACAAACTTCTTAACGGTTTCTTCCCATTGATTAAGGAGATTTTCCGCTTTTGGACTGTCTGTGTATGCCGCGTGTTTTTCAATCATTGCTTTGACGTCTTGAATTTCTTGCTCATCCTCTAATGCTTCGAATGAGATCATTTCAAGATTACATTTGCGTTTAAACGCTTTTGGATCATCCGTTAAGACGTAGGCGATACCGCCAGACATCCCGGCCGCAAAGTTTTTGCCTACATCTCCAAGTACGACAACCCGGCCTCCGGTCATGTATTCACACCCGTGATCCCCGATCCCTTCAACAACAACGTTCACTCCGCTGTTCCGAACGGCAAAGCGTTCTCCGGCACGCCCGCTGATAAACGCTTCTCCGCTTGTCGCGCCGTAAAATGCCACGTTGCCGATAATGACATGATCGTGTGAGGAGCAATTGAACGTCTCAGGCGCTTTGACGATAATTTTCCCGCCAGAAAGCCCTTTTCCGACATAGTCATTTGAATCTCCAGTCAAATAAAGTGACATGCCTTTCGGAACAAACGCGCCGAAGCTTTGGCCGGCCGATCCTGTGAAACGGAGCTTAATGGTGTCATCCGGAAGGCCTTCCGCACCATAGCGTTTTGATATTTCGCTTCCCGTTACGGTTCCTGCCACACGATTTGTATTATTAATCTCTACATCGACATCCGCTTCTTTTCCTGATTCAATTGCTTCTTTTACAGCCGGAAGAATCGTCGTCATATCAAGGGATTGATCAATTTTATGGTTTTGCGGTGTTTGGAATGTGCGCACACCCTCTGGCTGATACAGAAGTGTGGACAGATCAAGCTGGCTTGCTTTCCAATGAGCCTTCGCCCGTTCGCTGATTTGCAGCACATCCGTCCGGCCGATCATTTCATCGAATGTTTTGAATCCTAAAGCTGCCATAAATTCACGGACTTCTTCAGCAATAAACAGCATGTAGTTCACAATATGGTCAGGGTCGCCCATGAATTTTTTGCGCAGCTCCGGATTTTGGGTCGCCACGCCGACCGGACATGTATCTAAATGGCAAGCGCGCATCATGACGCAGCCGAGAACAACTAGCGGAGCTGTCGCAAATCCGAATTCTTCCGCTCCGAGTAATGCTGCCATCACTACATCACGGCCCGTCATCAGCTTACCGTCTGTCTCTAATACGACGCGTTCGCGCAAACCGTTTAACATCAATGTTTGGTGTGCTTCGGCAAGCCCGAGCTCCCATGGAAGACCAGTATGCTTAATGCTTGTTTTCGGGGATGCGCCAGTTCCTCCGTCGTAACCGCTGACCACGATAACATCCGCGGTTCCTTTTGCAACGCCGGCAGCAATCGTTCCGACTCCCGCTTTTGAAACCAATTTGACACTGATTCTGGCGTCACGATTCGCATTTTTTAAATCATGAATCAGTTGTGCCAAATCCTCAATCGAATAAATATCATGGTGAGGCGGCGGTGAAATTAGTCCGACTCCCGGTGTTGATCCGCGAACGTCCGCAACCCAAGGGTATACTTTGTTGCCCGGAAGCTGTCCGCCTTCTCCCGGTTTCGCGCCTTGCGCCATTTTTATTTGCAGCTCATCTGCATTAACAAGATAATGGCTCTTCACACCAAAACGGCCGGATGCGATTTGTTTTATCGCACTTCTTCTGTCATCACCGTTTTCATCCGGGGTGAACCGTCTTGGATCTTCTCCGCCTTCTCCGCTGTTGCTTTTTCCGCCAAGGCGGTTCATCGCAATCGCCAATGCTTCGTGTGCTTCCTGACTCAATGAGCCAAATGACATCGCTCCGGTTTTAAAGCGTTTTACAATAGATTCAGCCGATTCTACCTCTTCAACTCTGAGAGGTTTCCGGCCATCATGGAAGGAGAACAAGTTGCGTAAAAATCCGATTCGTTCTTCATCAGCTGCTTTAGAGTACTGCTTAAATAAATTGTAATCATTATTGCGGCAAGCCCATTGCAAGGTATGAATGGTTTTCGGATTGAATGCGTGATGCTCTCCGCCGTTTCTCCATTGGAAATCACTTCCGGAATCAAGCGTTTGGGTGTAATCATCAAGGTAGGCGTCTTGATGGCGGCGTTTGGCTTCTTCCGCAATCGTATTCAGGTCAATTCCGCCAAGCTGTGATGCCGTACCGGTGAAGAAACGGTCGATGACATCGCTGCTGATTCCTACAGCTTCAAAGATTTGGGCGCCTCTGTAACTTTGTACAGTGGAAATACCCATTTTAGACATCACCTTTACGACGCCTTCTGTAATGCTTTTTCCATACTTGCTGACAGCCTCTTCATAGCCGATATTCAGCCGGCCTTCGTCAATTTCTTGTTTATAGGTTGCATAAGCTAAGTATGGATTGATGGCGTCTGCTCCATATCCGATTAATGCTGCGAAATGGTGAACTTCACGCGCTTCACCGGATTCAACGATGATACTGACTTTTGTGCGTTTTCCTTGCCGGATTAAGTGCTGATGCAATGCACTTACTGCTAGAAGCGGCGGTATTGGAGTCAGGTTTTGATTCATCGCTTTATCGGACAAAATCAAAAGGCTCACACCTTGGTTAATGGCTTTCTCAGCTTGTGCAAACATATCCTCAAGGCCGCGCTCCATATCTTCATCGAACAAGACATTGATTTTTTGGCTTTTAAAATCAGGATGAACGATTGTTTTCAGCGCATAAAATTGCTCATTTGATAAAACCGGTGTGTATAGCTTAATACGGCGCGCGTTTCTTTCATTTGGGTGAAGCAGGTCTCCTTCCGCCCCGAGCCAAGTCATCGTGGATGTCACAAGCTGCTCGCGAATTGCATCAATCGGCGGATTCGTCACCTGGGCAAACAGCTGTTTAAAATATTGGAACAATGATTGCGCGCGGTCAGATAAGACGGCAAGCGGCACGTCATTCCCCATGGAGCCTAGCGGGTCTTTGCCTTCCGTAATGACCGGAATTAAATATTTTTGAATATCCTCATACGTATAACCGAAGGCTTTTTGACGGACTAGAAGGTCTTTAAACTGCTCTTCTTCCCTTGTCTCAGGGTCCGGGTTCACTTGGACAAGCTCTTCCTCAAGCCACTTCTGGTATGGGTATTCATTTGCAATTTCAGATTTTACTTCTTCATCTGAAATGATGCGCCCTTCTTCAAGGTCAATCAAAAGCATTTTTCCAGGCTCCAGACGATCTTTAAACAGTACATTTTCCTGCTCTACCTCAATGACGCCGACTTCAGATGAGAAAATGATATGATCATCCTTTGTGACGTAATAGCGTGCCGGACGAAGACCATTACGGTCCAAAATGGCACCGATCTGTCTGCCGTCAGTAAACGAAATGGCAGTCGGCCCGTCCCATGGTTCCATCAGTGAGCTGTGATATTCATAAAATGCTCTTTTTTCTTTAGACATGTGTGTGTTTTCTGTCCATGGCTCAGGAATCAGCATCATCGCTGTGTGCGCCGGCTTTCTTCCTGCCATGACAAAGAATTCAAACGCGTTATCGAGAATAGATGAGTCACTGCCGTCTGCATTCAAGATTGGTAGGATCTTTTCGAGATCGTCGCCAAAACTTTCAGATACAAATTGCTGTTCACGCGCTCTCATCCAGTTGATATTGCCGCGCAGTGTGTTAATTTCTCCGTTGTGGATCAAATAACGGTTTGGATGCGCTCTTTCCCAAGTCGGAAATGTATTGGTGCTGAATCGAGAATGGACAAGTGAAAAAGCTGAAACAAAGGATTCATCCTGCAAATCAATATAAAAAGCGTCAACCTGCTCAGGCGTTAACAGCCCTTTGTAAACAATGGTTTGGCTAGACAAGCTTGCAAAATAGAAATCGAGTTCCTCTTTGACTCCCCAATTTTCAGCCTGTTTGCGAATGACATACAATTTACGTTCGAAGGCAAGATTGTCTTTCACCTCTGAACCTGCGCCGATAAATACTTGCCGGACAAACGGACAAGTGTTTTGTGCCACTGTTCCGATTTTTCCGACATTTACAGGTACAGTTCTCCAGCCAAGAACGGTTTGCCCTTCCTTTTCAATATATTGATTGATTTGTTTTTCAATTTTTTTTCTTTCATCCGCCTTATTTGAGAAAAAGACCATTCCTACCCCGTAACGTCCTTTTTCTGGCAGCTCCATCTCTCCGCACTCTTTTTTAAAAAAAGCATCAGGGATTTGAACCATTAAGCCTGCACCGTCTCCGGTATCCGGATCGCTGCCTTGACCTCCTCTATGGTCTAGCTGGCAAAGCATCTTAAGCCCTTGTTTGACGATGTCATGTGTCGGATGGCCTTTCAAGTGTGCATATAGGCCGATTCCGCACGCATCATGTTCAAATTCTGGACGGTAGAGACCTTGAGCTTTCGGCATGTGATTGTAAGTCATAATTCCTCTCCCCCGATCAATTTCCGTTAATTACCGGTCATAAAATCTAACAACTCTATCTTCATTGTAGGTTTTCAAAACAATATAAACAATATATAATTTAGATCAAAAGCATCTCAAAATGAGATAGATGGGTGTGAGACTAGTATGGAACTGCGCCAGCTGCGTTATTTTATGGAGGTCGCTGACAGAGAACATGTGTCAGAAGCCGCTGATCATCTGCATGTCGCCCAATCGGCCATCAGCAGACAAATCGCAAATCTCGAAGAGGAACTGAATGTTACTTTATTTGAACGGGAAGGCAGAAATATTAAGCTGACACCAATAGGAAAACAGTTTTTAGATCATGTAAAGACGGCCATGAAAGCAATTGACTACGCGAAGGAGCAAATTGATGAATACCTTGATCCGAATCGCGGAACGGTAAAAATCGGCTTTCCGACAAGTCTTGCCAGTCAGCTCTTGCCGACTGTAGTCTCAGCATTTAAGGAAGAATATCCGAATGTAGCATTTTTACTGCGCCAAGGCTCTTATAAATTTTTGATAGAAGCAGTGAAAAACAGAGATATTGATATCGCTTTATTAGGACCCGTTCCGACCCATTTCCCAGACATAGAAGGAAATATTTTATTCACAGAGAAAATTTACGCGCTTGTTCCATTAAATCATCCGCTTGCAAAACAAAAAAATGTTCACTTGGTCGATTTGCGAAATGATCAGTTTGTGTTGTTTCCGGAAGGTTTTATTCTTAGAAATATGGCGATCGACGCTTGTAAACAGGCTGGCTTTGCCCCTATTGTCTCAACAGAGGGCGAGGATTTAGATGCAATAAAAGGGTTAGTTTCTGCCGGGATGGGTGTGACTCTTCTGCCTGAAAGCACATTTGCCGAAACCATTCCGCGCTTTACTGTGAAGATTCCGATTGAATTTCCTGAAGTCAAACGAACTGTCGGCATCATTAAGCCGAAAAACAGGGATCTTGCTCCGTCGGCGAAGGATTTTTATGAATTTGTTATTCGCTTTTTCTCCAGACTGGAGCAATATAAATAAATGAAAAAACCCGAGCTTCAACATGAAGCATCGGGTTTTTCTGTGCCCGTATATCTTATTTCTTCTATTAAAGAGGCAGAGACAATTCAACATGACAAACAAACGCTTCTTGGTCAATCACTGCTTTGTTTAACATGTCTTTATGTTTTAGAGGGTCTTTCTGCCAGGTTTGAAGCTGGGCTGAAGAAAAGTTTACAATTCCGAGTCCGAGTTCCTCGTCATTTTGATCTAGCAGCCGGACGACTGATCCGCTGCTGAACCTTCCTTTAATTTCATTTACCCCTTCCGGATATAAGCACAATTGTCCGCCCGCGATTTGATCAGTGCATTCATCAACAAGCACAATTTCGCCTTCCGGACCGGAATTAAATGCGATCCACTGTTCTTTATGATTTAAAGGAAGTGTTCCTTCCGCTTCAAAATAAGTGCCCTCGGCTAATTCAGTAACCGCATGCCGCAGAATATCCGGGGAATCCGCCTGACCGAGAAATCCTTTAATGCCAGAGGCCATAACGATTTTAAAGGCATCAAGCTTAGATCGCATTCCGCCAGTTCCGACCTCGCTGCCCGCGTCACCCGCGCATGCTTCTATGTCCGGTGTGATGTCACTGACTTTCTTTAATCTTTTTGCGTTAGGATTCCTTCTCGGATTATCATTGTATAAGCCGTCGATATCAGACAAAATGGCAAGCATATCGGCGTCGATTAATCCGGCGACCTTCGCAGCAAGCGTGTCATTATCCCCGAATTTAAGACGATTGACCGTTACGGTGTCATTTTCGTTAATAATCGGGATAATCCCGCGCTCCAGCAGCACATTCATTGTATTACGAACATTGTTATACCGATATTCATCCGAAAAATCACTTCTCGTAATTAGAATTTGAGATGCAATATAACCGTGTGATAAAAACAATTTCGAATAAGCTTCCATGAGAAGTCCCTGCCCGATTGAAGCTGAGGCTTGCTTTTCGGGCAGACTCTCAGGCCTTTGGATTAATCCGAGCTTGCGGTATCCCGCCGCAACAGCACCGGATGAAACCAAAATTACTTCATATCCGCTATCTTTCAGTTTAACAATTTGATCGACTAATGTTTCTAACTTGCGTCTGCTGATCTCCCCTTGAAGACTCGTCAGTGAACTGCTTCCGATTTTCACAACGACCCTTTTAATCTCTGTATCAGACGTCACTGTATCACTCCTGTTATCCGCTTTTATAGTGTTGCTGTCGCTTTTTCGATATTTTCACTAATTTCAATGGAACGGTCAGTGGCGTTTTTAATTGCTTGAGAGATCGCTTCTCCGCCGCCGCATTTTTTCAAAGCTTCCAGTCCGGCTGCTGTCGTCCCGTTCGGCGAAGTGATATTTTTTCTAAGAACATTCGGCTGTTCTCCTGTTTCCATTAACATTTTGGCGGCGCCTAACAGCGTTTGTGCGCCGATGCTTCGTGATAATTTCTTATCAAGTCCGGCTTCTTCTCCCGCTTTTTCGATGAATTCCATTAAATAATAAAAATAAGCAGGTCCGCTTCCGGCAATTCCGGTGAAAATATCCATTTGGCTTTCCTTAATGATATACACTTCACCCATGCATTTAAGCAATAATGCCGCCAGCTTTTTCGAATCGCCTGACACATAATTGCCGAGCGCCATGGCTGTAGCGGAAGCACCGATCATGCTTGACGTGTTTGGCATCGCTCTGATGACCGGCTGTTGGTTATGCAATGATTGTTCTATAAATGAGGTTGTAATGCCGGCTAGCACCGACAGTATTAATTGATGGGGTTGGATGCGCGTTTTTAAGGATGACAGAGCGCTTTCTGCGTCTTTTGGCTTCATGGCCAAAATAAACACATCAATATCTTCACAAGGCATATTGTCCAGCGTAACGCTTTGTATCCCGTATTTGCGTTGAAGTTCAGTTAAACGCTCTGTATTGCTGCGGTTTGTAACGCAGATGTTTTGTTTCGGAATTTTGTTGGCCCGAACGATACCTGATATCATTCCCTCTGCCATGGATCCAGCTCCAATAAAAGCTACTCTTTTTTGATCAAAGATCGGTAACATCTCCTTTATTGCTCAAATTTTCACACGTTTAAAATGTTACCACGTGAGGATACGATGTCAAGTTTGAAGGTCTTATTGATTCTTATTGTTTCTTTTCGACAAATATGTATAATGGAAAACAGAAACACCCGCTCATATACTGGATTTCGGGTGTTTTGGCTTTTATTAAAAATTATCTGACAGTGCTTTTTCAATCAGGTTTTTGCAGCGGTCGAGTTCGATTTTCAGCTGCTTTTTATATAGTTTCGCTGCTTCATAATCTTTGAACTGGTAGAGAACAACCTCCTGCAGCTTGGCCCCTTCTTTTTTGACTTTTATTTGTTTTAAGATCCCGTCATCAAGCAGTTCATGGAGCGACCGATAGACTTCCGTATGATTCGGTTTAAAGCCAATCTGTTTAAACTCAGATCGCAGCACTTCGAGCAACTTCAGGCCATACAGCCTTTCTTGTTCTGTCATTGTAATCATGTAGAGTTTTAAAAACGCGCGTTGTTTCACTAAAAATCCGGTAGAACTTCTTTTTTCTTCTTTCATGCGTATACACTCCTTCTATTAACTGAAAACACTATGTACTAAATATTCAATTCCCCCCTCTTTTTTCCTGCTTTTTTCTTAGATCATTATTTCGTGTATTTGTATGTGCTGTTTATATGGCTAGTGAGCGAAAACAATTTATAATGAACATTTGGTACATAGTTTATTTAGTTCATTTTATCGTATTTTTCGTTTAAGTTCTCGTATCAGTGCTCTTTTTTAAAAAGAAATTCATACTTTGTTAGATTTACTTTTTCTTCAAAATGTGTCCGTTGGAATAGAAAAGAATTCAATGATAACGTAATCGTTGAGGAGGTCAGATGATAAAATGACAAACCAAACTTCATCCTCCGCTAAACACAAATCTAATAGTAAATACTATAAGATATTTAACAGAACATACAGCGATTCAAGATCAATTATTGGGTGAAGCGTTTTCCCAGATCGATACCGTGGAAATGGTTTTTCATCAATGATTAGACCCTGTAAACCACTAGAAGCCGCAGTTGCTCCGGCAGGTCCCTTACCAATAACAATAACATCTTGATTAAATGTTGACATTCTTTATAACATCCCATTTATCATCTGTTTTTTCATCTTTAATTATTTTTATGTCTCCTTATGAGAAGAGAAAATGGGTCCGTCAATTTATAGTATTCAGAATAAACAGAATTCATAGTAGGCCTTTTTTGAGAAGTTTCCTTTGAGAGTAGTGTGACACTCTATGGCGCTTAAAACATCAGTGTCTTTCACTTCAAAAAATCTCTCGGCCATTACCGAGAGATTTTTTGATATATATGATCATTTGGAAACGCTCTTCCTCAGGTATGGGGATTTTGAGAGCGTTAACTACTTTCCCGCGTTAAATAGGGATTGTCCCCAAATCTTAATGCTAGTTGATTTGCATCTATCCAACACGGATCGAAGGCATCGCTAGGGCAACTAACCGCCGTTCTCCCCTAGATTTCTAGCAGAATGGGAGACTAGCAATAATGTCACACCAACCCATAGAACTACCCATTATCTTCTATCAAATTTTGCGTTTCTCACAAACGGTTCCAATGACAGTTGTTCATGAAGTACTAGTTCACCATGATGTCGCTCATCAATACTTTTCACAATAGACCGAATCGTATTCACGTTCTCTTCAATATATTTAAGATCAAAGATCGTAACATGGTCTCCCTTTAATTCATATTCCAGGTAATTGTGTGCAGTTGATTGCGCCCATCCTCTTTCGATCAAATCGTCGCATAACAAATGATGAATGTCTGCGTTGACGGCACCGGAATTGATCAGCTGATTATGGTACGCGAGATAGCCTCTGATTTTATCCTTAATCGAAGGAATGGTTAATAATTCTCTGTAATAATCTGGAATGATATCCAGATTCAGATGGACGATTTCTTCGATTTCCTCTTCCGATAAATGAGTCACCGAAGTGGTTATTTGAGAATCCAGCATGATAACATCGGATACGGCGCATCCCCGCTGCTCCATGGCTTGAGCAACCTCAAAAGCCAAATTCGATCCTGAAGAATAACCAAGCAAAACATAAGGCCCTTTTTCTTGAATGCCTATTATGCTTTCTACATACCGGTCGATCATCGGTTTCTCATAAGACGGCTCTTCTAAAAAATCAGCGGCATAGACGATGCAGTCGCCATCAAGTCTTTTCGCCATTTCATTATAAACCAGCCCATACCCAATTAAAGGCGGGAAACAGAACACAGGGATCGAACCATTCTGATTCATCTTAACGAATACGCTGTCCGTCTTGTACTCTGAAGCCTCAGCTTGAATGACGCGTGCCATTGTTTCGATGGTAGGACAATCGTAAACGACGTGATAATGCATTTTGATGCCCAAGACCGCGTTAATTTGATGAATTAATTGCAATACTTTGAGCGAATGGCCGCCAACGTCAAAGAAGTTATCTTTAATCCCCAGGTCAGAATGAGCCAAAACGTCCTTCCATATCTCGGACAACTGCTTTTCAATCAACGTTCCGGGCGCCACGTATTCGGTTCCGGTCGGCATATTTCCATCAGGAGCAGGCAAAGCTTTTCTATCGATTTTACCATTGTCTGTTAATGGCATTTCCTCTACCCGTATAAAATAGGCTGGAATCATATACGCCGGCAGTTTGTGCAGCAATTGCTGCTTGAGCTGCAGCGTGTTTAATGATTTGTCTCCTACCAAGTAAGCACACAACTGCTTGGAGCCCTCTTCTCCGAGCGCGAATACGACCGCTTCTTTGACGGATTCAACTTGCAATAAAGCCGCTTCGATCTCGCCAATTTCAATGCGGTAGCCTCGAATTTTCACCTGATGATCGATTCGTCCCAAATACTCCATATGTCCATCCGGCAACCATCGAGCGACATCTCCCGTTTTGTACATTTTCTCGCCTGCGGTAAACGGATGTTCGACAAATTTCTCAGCCGTTAAATCGGGACGGTTCAAGTATCCTCTGGCTATGCCGGTCCCGCTAATATACATTTCTCCGGGGACGCCGATCGGCACCGGCTTCATATCTGCATTCAGCACATAAATGTTCATATTGGCCGCGGCCGTACCGATTGGCACCGATTCTCGTCTGTCTTTCTGCGGATCGTAGGAATAAATCATACATCCGACAACGGTTTCCGTTGGTCCGTATTCGTTAAAGATTTCAATTTGATCTTGAAATTGCTCGCTGATGTCCCGGGCCAGCCGCGTGCTTAAATTGTCGCCGCCAACAATCATTTTCCGGATCGTGCACTCATGGGGAATGTTCATTTCATTTAATAACTGCAAATGAGCCGGAGTCAGCTTGATAATATCCACCCTGGAATCCTGTACAACGGATGAAAGCAAGGTAGCCCTGTCTTCTCCTCCGAAGACAATGATGGCATTGCCGCTGATGAGCGGCGTAAAAATAGACGTCACCGTTAAGTCGAAAGCGATGGACGAATATAGTGGAAAGTTGGTTTTCTCCCCCTTCACATATACCCTGTCAGCCCACCAAATATAATTGGTTAAGCCTTGATGCTCAATTAATACGCCTTTGGGCTTGCCTGTGGAGCCCGATGTATAGATCACATACGCCAAATCCTTCACACTGCTGATCCGCTCCATATTAGAGTGCTCTTCGTGATAAGAGCTTTCCTCATCCAATAGAACGATTGTGCCTGCATGTGCCAATCGCTGCTGAAGATGGTGCTGCGTCAAGATGATCTCCGCTTTGGAGTCGTCTAATATATACTGTATGCGGTGCTCCGGATAATCCGGATCAATAGGCACATAGGCGCCGCCGGCTTTTAATACGGCCAGTATTCCCACAACCAACTCGATGTTGTGTTTGCTGACGATGGCTGCGAGCCGATCCGCACGCATGCCTTTAGCCCTTAACGTTCGAGCCAATTGATTGGCCCGTTCATTGAGCTGCCGATACGTTAGTTTCTCATCCTCAAAAACAATCGCCACCTGCTCCGGCGTTCGTTCCGCTTGTTCCTCAAACAATTGATGAATTGTCTTTTCCTTTGGATACTCGGCCGCCGTATCGTTAAACTTGTCTACGAGGAACGATCGTTCATCCGCTGTTAATATATTCAGTTCTTGGACGCGAGTCGCCGTATCGTCCGCCATTTGCTTGATGATTTGCATAAAATGCGCCTGCATCCGCTCTACACTAGCTTGGTCATAAACATTGGCATTGTACACAAAACGAATTTCAATTTCCCCAGCCGGCATGACAATGAAAGTAAAATCATAATGCGTATGTTCTTCCATATGAAAATTGATAATGTCTAATGCGGTTTCACCCTTCTTCATATGTTCCATTTGTTTCTCGACCGGGTAATTCTCAAATACCATAATATGATTGATCAACTGCTGCTTTTGCTCGGTTTGAGCCTGAATTTCATACAAGGGATAAGTATCGTATGATTGAGAAGCCAGCGCCAGCTCCTGATTCAATTTCAATACTTGTGAAACCGTCATCTCAGATGGACCATGAATTCGTACGGGAATGGTATTGATAAATAAACCGACCATGGATTCAATACCCGAAATTTCTGCAGGCCGACCGGATACGACCGTGCCGAAAACGACATCCTGACTGCCGTTATATCTTTGCAGCAATAAGCCCCATGCGGTTTGTATCCATGTGTTGACGGTGACTTGATGGCGACTGGCGGTCCGTTTGATCTCCTCTGTGAGCTGCTTTCCTAAACGAAACACATGCTCTTCTTTTTCGTATCCTTTGGTCTGATTGGAAGGTTGTTCTTTCAACAAAACGGTTTGCCCTTCATAGCCATCCAAATAATCCTGCCAATAGGCTGCAGCTTGCTCGTGATCTTGTTCATCCAGCCATTCGATATATCGGCTGTACGGAGTAACGGCCCCCCGCTTCGGCTGCCTCTGCTCAAGAATCGCATAATAGGTCTCAAACACTTCTTTCATAATAAGCGGCAAACACCAGCCATCCATTAAAATATGATGAAAGCTCCATATCAATCGCGCTTGATCTTCCTCTGTTCGCAGGATCGATACGCGCATTAAAGCATCTCGGGTGAGATCGAATCCTCGCGCCTTATCTTTTCTCGCAAAAGCGGCAATGAATTCGCTGCGTTGATGAACGTTCATGCTGCGAATATCTTCAACGACTATTTCAATCGGCTTTTGCCGGAATACGATCTGCAAAGGCTGATCTTTCCATTCCGTATAAAAATGAGTTCGAAGAATGTCATATCTTTCGGCCAAATGCGCTAAACTCATCCTAAATGCCTCGATATCCAAGACACCTTTCAGATCAAAAGCGGCTTGTTCAAAGTAAGCTTCGGAAGCCGAATCGATCAAGCTATGGAACAGCATCCCCTTCTGCATAGGGGTTAATGGGTATATATTTTCAATGTCGCCAAGATGCTGCGTTTGCTGCACAAATTGATCTAATTCGTCGATTGTTATTTCTTTTAACGAAATATCGCTGGGTGTCAGCTGAATTTGATCTTGAGATGCACAATGTTCAATGACTTTTTGCAAACTGCTTTTTAAGAGATCGGCACATGTTTCCATTGTTTCTCTTTGATATTGCTTACTGCAGTAACTGATGGCCAACGACAATTGGCCGTCTGATATCATGCCGTTGATATCAAGTGTATAGGTTATGGGACGCTTGTCGCTGGCTAATTTCCCGCTGGAGTAAGGAGATACCTCGAGCCTCCCGTTTCGGAAATCTTGATCGAATTGGCCCAAATAATTGAAACTAATTTCCGGATATCCGGTAAATTCGGACGCCATCGGGTGATCTGACAAATACTTGATCAGGCCATAACCTATTCCTTTTTGGGGGATCTTTCGCAAATTTTCTTTCACTGTTTTAATCCGCTGCGAGATATCCTGATCAGCCTTGATTTGGAGCGAAACCGGGTATAGGCTTGTGAACCAGCCCACTGTACGTGAAATATCGAGATCTGGAATAATAGACTCCCTGCCGTGTCCTTCAAGATGAATAAGAATGTCTTCATATCCAGTCCAGCGATGAATAGCGATTCCCAGTCCAGTCAGCAATAAATCGTTCATTTCAGTCGAATAAGCCCGGTGAGCGTTTTTTAATAAACGTTCGGTTTCCTCTGCCGTCCATTGGACGATGATCGTTTCCTGGTCTTTGGCCTGACCGATTACTTGTTCGTTATCCTTTGGCAATACATTTGCTCGAATATGTTCATGCCCGAACCAGTATTGATTTTTCATTTCAAATTCCGGACTTCCTGCATAACGTTTCAACTGTTCGGCCCATAATAGGTAGGAGTCCGTTTTCTTCGGAAGCCGGATCGCTTCCCCGTTTTGAAGCTGCTCATAAGCAGCCGCTATATCCTCGATTAAAATTCTCCATGAAACGCCATCGATGACCAAATGATGGATTGCGATCAGCAAATGATCCCCCTCTTGACACTGAAACAATCCCAGTTTCATGAGCGGGCCTTCGGTTAGATGAATGGATTGCTGAATCTCATTGGATACCGTTTCTATCGCTTGGGCAACATTATTTTCTTCGAGTAATGAGATCACTTCAAGACTGAACAGATCACCTTCACCGATCCCCCGATTTCGAGCTTCGTATCCATGTTCTGTCGGAACATAGACCATGCGCAAAGCATCGTGATGCTCCGTAATCTTCTTCATGACTTCCCGAAGCTTCGATTCATCTAGCCCCTCTTTCCAATAAAGCATAACCGCTTGATTATAATGGTGTAATTCCGGGTATTCCTGGGCAAAAAACCAATGCTGAATCGGGGTCAGCAGCGCCTGGCCTTTGATTTCTCCTTGTTCTGCGATTCGGGTTACCGGCTCTACGTAAGGAACAAGCTCGGAGATCGTTGGGTATTTAAACAAGTGTTTGATTTCAAACTTATACCCGGCTTGATATAATCTTGAGGACACTTGAATCGACTTAATGGAATCGCCCCCCAATTCGAAGAAATGATCCGAGATTCCGACCTGCTCTGCGCCTAATACCGACTCCCACACCCCGGCCAGTATTTTTTCCAGTTCTGTACGTGGAGGTTCATAGTTCATACCTGTAAGATTCTCTCTTGGAGAAGGCAGCGCCTGACGATCGATTTTCCCATTGAAAGTAAGCGGCATTTCTTTTAACTGAACGAAATAAGCAGGTATCATATAGGATGGAAGCTGCCGGGACAGCTGTTCACGGAGCTCGCCTGCTGTTAATGCACGGTTTGCGGTGTAATAGGCGCACAAGGATGTTTCTCCGTTGATTTCTTGTGCAATAACAATGGCTTCTTGAATCGGCGGTATACGAAAAAAGGCGGCTTCGACTTCGCCAATTTCAATGCGATACCCGCGGATTTTCACCTGGTGATCGATTCGGCCCAAATACTCAATATTGCCGTCCGGCAGCCACCTTGCTAAGTCTCCCGTCCGGTACATCCGCTCTCCTGGTGCAAACGGGTGATCTGCAAACTTCTCCGCCGTCAGCTTCGGACGGTTCAAGTAACCCCGTGCAAGCCCGTCTCCCGCTATGCACAGTTCTCCTGCCACGCCGGTCGGCTGCATATGTTCCAAACCGGCATGTAATACATACAATTGAATGTTGGAAATCGGTTTGCCTATGGGAATCGATGCATACTTATCATCCGCCTGGCATTCAAAGTATGACACATCGATTGTTGCCTCAGTCGGTCCGTACAAGTTGATGATTTGAGCCTGGCTCACCGACGTGATTATGCTTTGGAATCCTGCCACATGCACAGGCTTCAAAGCTTCGCCGCTTGCAAACACATGTCGTAATGACGCTAACTTTCGCTTCAGCGTCTCGCTCGGCTTCTGCTCCATGGATTCCAGAAAGGCATGCAGCATCGCCGGTACAAAATGCATTGTGCTAACACCTTTTTGTGCAATCGTATCCAAAATCAACTCGGGGTTCTTTTCTCCTCCGCTTGGCAACAGCACCAGTTTAGAACCTGCCATCGACCACCAGAACAGTTCCCACACCGATACATCAAAGGTGATCGCAGTTTTTTGCAGAATCGCATCCCGCTCATCCAGAGGGTACTTTTCCTGCATCCACACCAGTCGATTGATCACTGATCGATGCTCTACCATTACACCTTTCGGCTTGCCCGTTGACCCTGATGTATAGATAACATAGGCCAAATGATTCGGACCAGCCGCCGGCTCCAAGTTCGAACCGTCATTGCAAAAGGTATGCGGATCTTCCAGTTCAAGCACTTTCCCCGTAAAAGGTACTCTCTCCCGCAAATGATTCTGTACTAATAACAACTTCGTATCCGAATCCTCCAATATGTATTGAATCCGTTCCTCCGGAAAGCTCGGGTCAATCGGCACGTACGCGCCGCCGGCTTTCAAGATCCCGAAGAGCCCCACGATCATATCCAGGGAGCGTTCGGCCATAATCCCAACCGGCTCATCCGGCTGCACGCCTTCGGATTGCAACGTCCGAGCAAGTCGATTCGCCCTTTCATTCAGTTCCCGGTACGTCAGTTGGCTATCCTCGTATACAACAGCCACTTGATCCGGCGTACGTTCCGCTTGTTCCTCAAACAATTGATGAATCATTTTTTCTCTTGGATACTCGGCCGCCGTTTGATTATAGGCAAGAAATTTATTTGTTTCCGAATCTGACAGAATATTAAGCTTGCGGATCGTGAGGTCAGGTTGAAATAACATGATCGAAAAAATACGATTTAAATGTTCAATCACTTGCATCATATACTGACGATCATAAGCTTGCTCATTATAAGTTACCTTTACATGAATGGAGTCATCCCTCATGTCAAATTGAAATAAAGTATCCGAAGCAACTGTTTCTCTGAAATGAGTGGGGTGAATTTGATCTAATGATACGATCGTAGGAATCATTGGCAAATGATTCGAATCGTAATTCAGACTCAATGGACCGGCCATTTTATCAAAGGGCACGTGCTGATTTAAGATGGCTTCGTTCAGCGTATGTTTGAATTCATTAAATAGAGACTTAAATGTGCTGCTCGCCATTATGTTTTGTTTGATTAACATGATTTGATCCAAACGAAGATCCTCATCGGTTTCGTCTTCAAAGGTTGGAACACCTACAATAATGCCCTCTTCTCCTGTATATTTGTACAAAAGACACTCGATTCCAACCAAGAGAACCATATAAACGGCCATTGGCGATTTATTCGTCATAGTCATGATGCGCAGGGATACATCGGATCTCAATGAACTGTAAATACAGGTAGGGGCACTCGACGCATCGTGATCTATTGTTGAGTCCGACATTTGAAACGAAGGGACTGCACTGGGACGATCTTCCGCATTGAACATGCTGCTCCAGAACAACTCCTGTTGTTTAAATTCTGACATAATATCCCTCCAGTAAATTTTAGCCGGCTGGCGGCTGTCCCCGCATAAACATGCCGCGGACAGCCGTAACCGGCCGTTTTTAGAAATTCAATTCGATTTCGCTTGCGTAGTGTTCTCTTTTGTTTACTTTCTCACTTAATTGAATTTCTTTTAAAGGAATCGATGGGTCTTTTATAATCGCCGACAGGATCATGGCATAATCCTTGGCCAGCGTAGCGATGGTTTTCTGTTTAAATAGCTTCGTACAGTAATCAAAGCTGCCTTGGATCTCGTGCGGGTTCATCACGAAAGTCAACTGGAAATCAAATTTGGCCGCCGTATTCGTTTGTTCATAAGGTCTGACAGTAAGAGAATCCACTTCAATATCCGTTTGTTCCGTATTTTGCACAACGAACATCGTATCGAATAGCGGATTACGGCTTAAATCTCGTTTCACTCCCAGCTTCTCAACTAATTCTTCAAAAGGATACTCTTGATTTTCATAAGCTTTCAGCATCGTTTCTTTGGTTTCCGTTACATAGTCCATAAAGGTCTTTTCTTCGGCCGGAGCCGTACGAATAGCTAACGTATTCACAAACATCCCGATGATATGTTGTAAATCTTCATGCACTCTTCCCGCAATAGGCGTACCGACGACAATATCTTCTTGAGCGCTGTATTTGGCCAGCAGTATGGTATAGGATGCCAACAAGATCATATAAGCGGTCGCTCCGGTCAATTCTTCCATCTGTTTTAGACCTTGGACCACAGTCTCATCAAGAACAAAATTGTATCGCTTCCCATCAAAGCTTCGAACGCGCGGTCTGGCAAAATCTTTCGGCAGCTCAAATGACGGAAGCTCCTCATGAAATACATCCAACCAATAGTCCTCCTGCCTCTTGATGCGTTCCCTCTGCCCTGCCTGCTGCTGCCATGCAGTGAAGTCTTTGTATTGAATCCGGAGCGGAGTTAATTCTTTGCCGTCATATAGTTGAATCAGTTCTTCGACAAATATATTCATGGAAGCGCCGTCCGTAACGATATGGTGCATGTCAAACATAAAAATATGCTTGTCCTGTTCCAACTCAATGAGACCGGCTCGAAGCAATGGAGCCTGGCTAAGATCGAATGGCCGCACGAAGGTACGGAACAGCTCTTCGACTTCGTCAGCCGCTGCCTTGTACTTTTCCATAGAAAATTTCACCTGCGGCTTGATCACCTGCATCGGTTCTCCGCGGATCATTTCAAATCCGGTGCGCAGCGATTCATGGCGCTGAATCAGTCTATGGAACGCAATTTGTAAACGATCCATGTCGATTCTTCCCTCCAACGTCAAAATTCCCGGCATGTTGTAACTTAATTCTCCGCCTTCAATTTGTGTAGACAGGTAAACCATCTTTTGTACGGAAGATACAGGATAAACATCTTTGACCTCTGCAGCAGGGATATCATCCGGTCCGCACGTTTCCGCACCTGCAATGACCTTCGCCATTTCTTCAATCGTCGGGCATTGAAACACTTCTCTCAACGAAATGCTTTTGTGGAATTGTTTATGGATTTTGGCAACGAGCGTCATCCCCCGTAACGAATGCCCGCCGATCTCGAAAAAGTTATCTTTCACGCCTACTTGTTCTAACTTCAATACTTCTTTCCAGACGTGAACTAACTGCTCTTCCATTCTCGTCCTTGGAGCAACATAGTCAATCCCGGTTTGCAAGCCTGCTTCGGGCAGCGGCAATGCTTCGCGATTCACTTTTCCATTGGAGGTTAACGGCATTTGCTCCAGCTGCATCAGATATGCGGGAATCATATAGCCTGGTATTTGATTAGCAAGCTTTTCTTTAAGCTGACTGCTCGGCAGTGATTGCTCCGCTGTAAAATAGGCATACAAATCGCTTTGCCCCTCTGCATTTTCTCTGGCCAGGACAACCGCTTCTTGTACATGCTCGATGTTGAGAAGAGCGGCTTCAACCTCGCCAAGTTCGATCCGGTATCCGCGAATTTTGACTTGCTGGTCCATTCTTCCGGCATATTCAATGTTTCCATCGGGCAGGTAACGGGCAAGATCACCTGTTTTATACATCCGTTGATTCGTATCATAGGGATGATAGGGATTCGGAACAAATTTTTCGAGCGTCAAAGATTCCCGGTTATGATAACCTCTGGCTAAGCTGACCCCGGAAATACAAAGTTCACCGACGATACCGACAGGCTGAAGCGTCCCGGCTTCATTCAAAATTAAAATTTCCGTATTCGAAATCGGTTTGCCTATAGGCTGAAGCTCCTGATGAATTTCCGGATCAACGGTATACATGGTCACGACATGCGTTTCCGATGGACCGTAATGATTATGCAGCATGACATGGTGACGCGCCAGCATTTCTCGCAGCATACTCGACACGATGAGCTGTTCTCCCGCGGCGATCATATGATCCACGCATTCGGCAAACGGTTCGAAAAATTGTTTCTCCGATGCAAGGAGCTTAAGGAACGCGGTAGGAAGAAATGCCGTTTGTATCCTGTATGTCTTGACAAATTCGTTGAGATGACGAATTTCGCGTTTTGCCTCATTGTCAATGATATAAAGTGTCCCGCCGCTTAAGATCGTGGAGAAAATCTCTTGATAGCAGACATCGAAGCTCATCGCGGCAAATTGCAGCACCCTGTCAAAACGCAGCTGCGTATGTTCCCGCTCATAAGCGAGCAGATTCAACATGGTTTTATGCTCTAATTGAACCCCTTTAGGCTTTCCTGTTGTACCTGATGTGTAAATGACGTACAATAAATGATTTTCCGCATAGGAAAGGTTAAGATTGCTTTCCTCGCCTTGATATACCAACGGATCGTCAAGCAGAACCACCACACCTTCAAAGGAAGGCGGAACGTTATGATCGGCACAAGTCAAAAGCACACTGGCGCCGCTGTCTTTCATTAAAAAAGCACGTCGTTCTTCAGGAAGCTCCGGATCTATTGGAAGAAACGCTCCACCGGCCTTTAATATTGCTAAAATCCCGATAATCAGATTTGCCGAGCGTTCCGTGAGAATGGCAGCCACTTGATCGGCGCCTACGCCTTGATTCCGAAGCGCGCGTGCCAGTTGGTTGGAGCGTTCATTCAACTGACGATAGGTCCAGGTTTGATTTTCAAACAAAACGGCGACATGGTCAGGAGTGCGCTCAGCCTGCTGCTCGAATTGTTGATGAATCGTTGATGAGATATGTTCATCGTTTACTGCAGTATTGTTAAACAGTTCCCAAATTTCACTTTTCTCTTGCGGCGACATCATATCTAAAGAAGCCAGCTTGGCCTCAGGATGTTCGATGATCGCATCGATCAGCTGCACAAAATGCCGCATCATGCGTTCGATCGTTTCCGGCTTGAACAGTGTCGTCAGGTATTCCATTGTGAAATGAATGTGCTTCTCTTCCTCCACAGCTGTTAAGGTTAAGTCGAATTTAGCCATCGTATGTTCGCTCGGATAAGGGTTAAATGTCAAGCCATCCATCACTAATTGTTCTTGCTCCGTGTTCTGCAGCACAAACATGGTGTCGAACAACGGATTGCGGCTTAAATCTCTGGCGATGTTCAATTGGTCAACCAGAGCTTCAAACGGATAATCTTGATGCTCATAAGCTTTTAATGCATTCTCCTTCACTTCGGCAAGATACTGAGAGAACGTCTTCTCTTTGGCAGGGAAATTACGCATCGCCAGTGTATTGACGAACATACCGATGATCGAATCCAAATCCGCATGCGGTCTCCCCGCTATGGGGCTGCCCACAATAATGTCTTCCTGGCCGATGTATTTAGACAGCAATAAGGTATAGGACGCAAGAAGCACCATATATAAAGTGGATTCGTTTTTAAATGCCAGTTGCTTTAACCCCGCGCTTCTTTGCTCATCAACCGTAAAGTGCAGCGTAGCTCCCGTAAAATCCCTTGCGGAAGGCCGTATATAATCGGTTGGCAGATGAAGGATGGGAATATCGCCGCTGTACAGCTCCAGCCAATAGGCTTCTTGCTTTTGTACTTGCTTTAATCGCGCTTCCCCGGTTTGCCACACTGCGTAGTCTTTGTACTGGATCCGCAGGGGCGGTAATGCCTCTCCTTCATACATTCGGACAAATTCTTTGATCAGTACGCTCATGGATGTTCCGTCCGAGATAATATGATGCATATCAAACAGCAGGATTCCGTGATTAGGTTGAAGCTCAATCAGCCCGACACGAAGCAGCGGAGGCTCCTCCAGTTGAAATGCACGAACAAATTGACGGATACAAAGGTCCGCTTCATCTCCCCTGGCCTGATACAATTCTACTGCAAATTCAACGTGATCCAAGACATACTGAACAGGTTCTCCGTCCACCATTTTAAAGCCGGTGCGCAAAGATTCATGGCGCTGAATCAGTTGAGCAAAGGACTCCTGTAACCTATCCCGATCCAGCTCCCCTTCGACAGCCATCATGCCCAGCATGTTGTAACTGAGCTCTCCGCCTTCCAAATGGTTGAGAATGTACAATCTTTTTTGTGCAGAGGATACCGGATAATAGGGCCTTTTTTCGATTGCAGGAATACAAGCATATCCGGTTTGCTCCATCATCGTAATCGCCTGCGCGAGCTGTTCAATGGTTGGGAACTGGAACACGTTTCGCAAAGGGATTTGAACATGCAATTGCTTTTGAATCTTTGCAATTAGCGTCGTCGCACGCAGGGAGTGTCCCCCGACATCAAAAAAGTTATCTCGAATCCCCACCTGCTCTAATCCGAGAACATCCTGCCAAATCTTCGCCAGCTGAATTTCTGTCGAAGTTCGCGGCGACACGTATTCCGCGGCACCGTATCGCTTTCCGTCCGGCGCCGGTAATAATTGACGATTCAACTTTCCGTTCGGCGTTAACGGCATCTGGTCCAGTTGTACAAAATAAGCCGGTATCATATATCCTGGTAAATGTCGGGCCAGAACATCCCGAAGTTCGCTAATCGGGAATGGCTCGTCCGCCAAATAGTACCCGCATAAATATTGCTCGCCCTCTGCATCTTCAAAGGCAGAAACGACGGCTTCTTGAATCTCCGGAACGTTCAACATCTGCGATTCGATTTCACCAAGTTCAATCCTAAAACCATGAATTTTCACCTGATGATCGATTCGCCCAATAAATTCTATATTTCCATCCGGCAGAAGGCGAGCCAGATCGCCGGTTCTATACATTCGGCTCGATGGGACAAACGGATCGTCCACGAATTTTTCATTCGTCAATTCCGGCAAGTTCAAGTATCCGCGCCCTACGCCGTCCCCTGCAATGTATAACTCGCCCTGGACGCCCACTGGCTGTAATCGCTGCTGCGAATCGAGAATGTACATGCGATTGCTGCCTAGCGGCTTGCCTATTGGGACGTGAATTTGACTGCGAGTCCAAGCATCGGCAGAAACTTCAATGTTGAACAGGGACGCATCCACGCAAGTTTCGGTAGGGCCATATACATTGGTAATGGCAGGTACTGCGCCATGAGCGGCAAATAACTGCATGAACTTGGTTACCGTCGTTTTAGGAAGCGCCTCTCCTCCGATTAAGAGATGACGAAGCGGTGCTCCTTGCCTATCATCTGCAGCTACCAGCAGCTTTAAGTGGGCAGGCGTTCCGTCGGTTACGTCAATACGATGCTCTCGATAGTAATGCCATAAGGCTGCACCATCAGACACCGTCTCTTTGGGAACGATAAACAAGGTATGTCCTAACAACAAAGAAGCGTACAATTGCTGGACCGAAGCATCGAAATAATATGGAGCGAGCATGGCCACATGCAAAACCGCATCATAGGCGGAGTAAACCTGAAGACGCAGCCCTTCGATGAGGTGAATCACCTGGCGATGTTCAATCAGCGTGCCTTTTGGCCTGCCCGTCGTGCCAGAAGTATAAATGGCATAGGCCAGTTGATTGGACTGACATGGCAGCGCCAGGTTGACATCTGTTTCCTGATAGGCATGTTCCTCTTGCATATCGATACATGTTCCGGAAAAGACGGCGTTGTCTGGAATTTTCCCGCGCATAAGTAATACGTTAATGCCCGAATCCCTTACGATATAATGGATGCGTTCCAAAGGAGAATACGGATCTATTGGCAAATACGCTCCGCCCGCTTTTAAAACTGCTAAGATCCCTGTAATCATCTCCAAGGAACGATCAACCATAATGCCGACAAGTTGACCCGCTTGCACTCCTTCGGCTTGCAAGGTTCGCGCAAGCTGATTGGCTCGCTGGTTCAGTTCCCCATACGTTAACTGTTCTCCCTCGAATACAACCGCTGCACGGTCCGGCGTACGGTGCGCTTGTTCCTCGAACCGCTGATGAATCGTTTGTTCACGAGAGAAATGCATTTCGCTAGACTGAAAACGGTTAAGCAGGTGTTCTTTTTCTTGCTTGGTCAAAAGTTCCAATTCTTCTATTTTGATGTGCGGATGCTGCAATACTTGATGCATGAGCTGTTCAAAATGTCCTCGAACCCGCTCCACTTCTGATTGTTCATATTCGTTTTGGTTAAAACCAAAATGAACGGCCAGTTGTTCGCCAGGGATGACAGCCACATTAAAATCGTAATGGGAATGCTCTTCCATATGAAAATTCTCGATGTTTAATTCCGCAGCATCATGGCCTGCTTGCTCGACTTGTTGTCCTATCGGATAGTTTTCAAAGATCATAATATGATCAATTAAGTCTTGCTTCTGTTCCGTTTGTGCCTGAATTTCGTATAAAGGATAGGTATCGTACGATTGGGAAGCCAATGCCTTCTCTTGAACCATTTGCATTGCTTCGACGAAAGAGCTATCCTCATCGCAACGGATTCGAACCGGAATGGTATTTATGAACAGACCGATCATCTGTTCCACACCGGGGATATCCACCGGCCTTCCCGACACGACACTGCCAAAGACAACGTCGCCGGTCCCGCTATATTTCTGTAATAAAATTCCCCACAGCGTTTGGATCAACGTATTTAACGTGACTTGATGCTGGTTTGCGATCTGCTGTAATTGTTTTGTCTGTTCTTGATCTAATTGGCAGATCACATTGGCATAAGCATATGCTTTTCGTTCATGCTGGGGTCTTTTTTGAAGAATCCGGGTTTCACCTTTATAGCCTTCAAGATACTCGCTCCAGTACTGTTTGGCCGCCTTATGATCTTGACGATCAAGCCATTCCATATAGTCGCTATAAGGAGCTGTATAAACAGATTCTATTTCTCTGCCCTCTTGCAGGGCGATATAATGTTCAAACACTTCCTTCGTGATAAGAGGCAGGCACCAGCCATCCATGACAATATGATGGAAGCTCCAAATGATATGATATTTGTAATCTTCCATACGGAAAATCGCCATGCGCATCAACCGATCTTGAGCCAGGTCAAATCCGTTCGCTTTATCCTCCCGTTGATAGGATCGGATTTCATTCTCACGCCGGTTCTTATCCATGTCACGCAAATCTGCAAAATGAACTTTCGGTCTTTGCGTTTTATAGACAATTTGTAAGGGGACATCGTTCCAGCCGCTATAAAAACGGGTTCTGAGCACGGCATATTTTTCAAATAAACGCTCCAAGCTTGCTGCAAACCTATCAATCTCTAACTCTCCCTGCAAATCAAACGATGCTTGTTCGAAATAAGAACTTGAGTCCTCATCCAGCATGCTGTGAAACAGCATCCCCTTCTGCATCGGAGTGAGCGGATACACATTTTCGATCTCACCTGCATGCGGCAGTTGAATAAGGAGCTGGTCCAATTCGTCAACGGTCATGCCTTTTAACAAAATATCGCTTGGCGTCAGTTCCGATTGTTCTTTATGCACACAATGCTCAATGATTGTCCGAAGGCCGCTTTGAATAAATGCCGATAACCGCTTGATGGTTTCTCTTACGTACTGTTTGTTGCTATAGCTAATCGTCAGCATTAACCGGCCCTTGGAAATCATTCCGTTTATATTCAATACATACGGTCTGACTTGATTTTCGCTCGAGTCTGCACCGCAGGAGTAAGGCGATAATTGAATCTCATGATGCTGCAAATCTTGATCAAACTGCCCCAGGTAATTAAAACTAATCTCCGGACTCATTTTCGCTGGCATTGAACTGCTTAAATACCTTGCTATTCCATATCCGATCCCTTTATGCGGAATTTGGCGCAACCCTTCTTTGGTTGTCTTGATATAATAAGATATTTCTTTGCCTTGCTGCGTGTGAAGCACAACCGGATACAGACTTGTAAACCACCCCACCGTGCGAGAGATATCCATATCAGGGATAATCTGTTCTCTTCCGTGTCCCTCTAAATGAACCGCAATCTGTTCAAGTCCTGACCAATGCGATATCGAAAGCCCCAGTGAGATTAACAGCAGGTCGTTTATTTCAGTGTTATAAGCGCGATTCGCTTGTTTTAATAACAGCTCCGTCTCTTCTTTGGTCCATTCCACGGTCACCGTTTCACTGTCTTTTGAGAACGTACGCGTTTCATGAAAATCTTTAGGCAGCGGTTTCACATCGGTTTGCTCGATCTGTGTCCAATATTCCTGTTCTTGCTTGATGGCCGCACTTTGCGCATACTCCGACAGTCTCTCGGCCCATAGCCGGAAAGAGTCTGTTTTTTGCGGCAATTGAATCACTTGCCCATTCTCGGCTTGCCTGTAACCACTAGCGATATCCTCCAGTAAAATGCGCCATGAAACCCCGTCTACAATTAAATGATGGATGGCAATGAGCAAATGATCCCCATCTGTACATTGAAACAATCCGGCTTTCATTAACGGGCCGCCGCTTAAACGCATACTGCCCTGTATCTCGTTAGCCTTGGCTTCAATTGCCGGACCCGGGTCGGCTTCGGCTTTCAGATTCATGACTTCAAGATGGTACAGCTCGCTTTGGGCGATCTCTGCATTCCAAGCCTCGTATCCGTTATCCGCTGTCCGGAACATCATGCGAAGCGCATCGTGGTGCTCTCCAAGCTTCTGCAGTGTTTGGCGAAGCGGTGATTCCTGAAAGCCTTGCGATGCATACAGCATGACAGCTTGATTATAATAATGCGGATCTACCGTTGTTTGGTCAAAGAACCAATGCTGAATAGGAGTCAGGCTGACCTTTCCTTTGACTTCATCTTGATCAGGTATACGCAGATTCTGCTCGATATGCGGACTCAATTCGGCAATGGTCGCATATTGAAACAAGTGTTTGATTTCCATTTTGTATCCTTGCTGATTTAACCTGGAAGACACTTGAATTGATTTGATGGAATCTCCGCCAAGATCAAAGAAATTATCGAGAATACCTACGTTTTCAGCGCCTAATACCGCTTCCCAAGCAGAAACTAATATTTCTTCCACTTTTGTTCGGGGGGCCTTATACTCTGCTCTGTTCTGCAGCCGTAAATCCGGGGCCGGCAGCCCTTTTCGGTTTATTTTCCCATTGGAGGTTAAAGGCATTTTTTCCAGCTCAATAAAATAGGCCGGAACCATATAGCCAGGCAGGGCATGAGACAATTGTTCCCGGAGCCGGGATACCGTTAATGGCTGGCCGCTTACGTAATACGCACACAATTGCTTAAATCCATGTGCATCTTCTCTGGCTATGACGACCGCTTCCTTGATCGCTTCTGCTTGGAGCAGCGCCGCCTCGATCTCGCCTAATTCAATGCGATAACCTCTGATTTTGACTTGTTCATCCATTCTGCCTGCATATTCGATGTTCCCGTCAGGCAGCCACTTTGCCAAATCCCCGGTCTTATACATTTTGGCCCCGAGCACAAACGGGTCATCGACAAATTTCTCTGCCGTCAATTCCGGACGGTTCAAATATCCTCTTGCTACACCGGCGCCGCTAATATATATTTCTCCAGGAACACCGATCGGCACCGGTTTCAAGTTCTCATCCAGCACATAAATGCTCATGTTTGCTGCTGCTGTACCAATTGGTACCGATTCTCGTCTGTCTCTCACAGAGTCGTAACGGTAAATCATGCATCCTACAACGGTTTCTGTCGGCCCGTATTCGTTGCATATTTCAATTCGGCCTTCAAATTGCTCATGAATGCTTTGGGCTAACCGGGTGCTCAGATTCTCGCCGCCCACAATCATTTTTCGGAGAGCTGTTTTATTGTCGATATTCATTGCCTTCAAAACCTGCAAATGGGCCGGGGTCAATTTAATGATATCTACCCTCGGGTCCTGCACAATCGATGCAAGTAAAGCTGTTTTGTCCTCTCCGTCGTAGACGATGATCGTATTACCTGTGACCAACGGTGTGAAAATGGAAGTCACCGTTAGATCAAAAGAGATCGACGAGTACAACGGGAAATTGGTTTTCTCGCCTTTTACATAAACCTCTCTCGCCCACCAAATATAATTGGTCAAGCCCCGGTGCTCGATCAATACGCCTTTGGGCTTGCCCGTCGAACCTGACGTATAAATCACATACGCCAAATGGTTCGCATCACTGAGCGGTTCAAGGTTAGAGGCATCTTCGTGATAGGAGCTTTCCTCATCCAATAAAACCGTGACGCCTTTATAGGTGAGCTGCTCCCGGACATCACGCTGCATCAAGACGATCCCGGCTTGGGAATCATCCAGCATGTACTGGATGCGGTCTTGCGGATATTCCGGATCTATGGGGACGTAGGCTCCGCCGGCTTTTAAAATGGCAAGTATCCCTACCACCGATTCGATACTGTTTCTGCTGATGATAGCTACGGGGTGATCCGCCTGCACGCCCTTCGCTCTTATCGTTCGCGCCAGTTGGTTTGCCCGCTCGTTGAGCTGCCGGTACGTGAGCTGCTCGTCCTTATCGATAACAGCTGCTTGATCGGGCGTTCGCTGCGATTGCTCTTCAAACAATTGATAAACCGCCGTCTGCGGATATGGCGCAGCCGTGTCGTTAAGCGTCTGAAGAAGGTGTCTTTTTTCGCCTTCCGTTAACAATTCCACTTGTTCCACCTGGATATCCGCATCTGCAACGACTTGATGCAAGATTTGTACGAAATGCTCCCGAATCCGCTCCATGCTTGCCCGGTCATACACCTTGGCGTTGTATTCAAAATAGATGTTCATCGCTTCACCCGGTATAACGGTTACATTAAAATCGTAGTTGGTTTGTTCCTCCATTTGCACGTTGGAGATTGCGATAGATGATCCGTTATCCTGACCTATGCTTTCCATATACTGACCAACAGGGTAATTTTCAAATATCATTAAATGTGTAATTAAATGCTGCCTTTGGATAGTACGCGCTTGAATATCGTACAACGGATACGTCTCATACTTTTGAGATCCTACGGCCTTTTCCTGCGCCTGTTTCATGAGTTCGGCAAAAGTCGTTTCAGCTTCACATTGAATTCGCACAGGAATGGTGTTAATGAATAAGCCGATCATGGTTTCCACGTTTGGAATCCCCGCCGGTCTTCCGGATACAACACTTCCAAAAACAACGTCCCGGCTCCGATTGTATTTCTGCAGCAAAACCCCCCATGCCGTTTGCAGCAGCGTATTCAGCGTGACATGGCGCTTGCTGGCTGTCTGCTTCATTTTCAACGTGAGATCGGCGCCTATTTCACATGTCACTTTCTCCGGAATGTAATGTTCATCTTCCGCCAGGTGATTGTCCTTAGGGAGGACGGTTTGTTCTTCATATCCGTCCAAATATTGATCCCAATAACGCTGGGCCTCTTTTGCATCTTGCCGATCAAGCCATTCAATATATTGGCTATACGGAGTAATCGTCGCTTGTTCAGGCTGCTTTTGCTGAAGTAAAGCAAAGTAATGGTCGAATATTTCTTTCGTAATAAGCGGCAGGCACCAACCGTCCATCAAAATATGGTGAAAACTCCATATAAAACGATAGGTCGTTTCATCCGTACGAAGAATAAATAACCTCATTAACGCGTCTTTCGCTAAGTCGAATCCCCGAGCCTTATCTTCCCTGGCATATGCCTGAATCATCTCTTCTTTTTGCGTTTCAGTCATCTCGCGTAAATCGATGAATTGAAATCCGATCTTTTTGGTTTTAAATATGATTTGCAGCGGCTGGTCTTTCCATCCTCTGTAAAAATTCGTGCGGAAAATATCGTGTCTTTGCGATAAGCCATCTAAGCTTTTTGAAAATGAATCGATATCCAAATCTCCATGCAGATCAAACGTCGTTTGCTGAAAATAAGCGCCTGAATTTGGATCAAACAAGCTGTGAAACAGCATGCCTTTCTGCATTGGCGTTAACGGATAGATATTTTCCACTTCGCCTAATTCACGCGTTTGCTCCAAAAGCTGTTCTAGTTCGTCTATCGTGATATCCTTTAACAGGATGTCGCTTGGCGTCAATGATGTCAGCTGTTGGCTTACGCAATGCGCAATGACTTCTTGCAGACTTTCTTTCAAACTTTGGGCAAATTGCGCCATGGTCGATCTTTCGTATTGCTTATTGCTGTAGCTGAGTGTCAGCGATAATTTCCCCTCTGCAATCATGCCATTCAAATCAAGCACGGACGTTCTCACTTGGTTTTCATTCATCGATAACCCTGTGGAATAAGGTGATACCTGAAAAGCATGATGCTGCAGGTCCTGGTCGAACTGGCCTAAGTAATTAAACGAAATTTCGGGATTCAGCTGCAGGCTGTCAGCTTCCGGACGTCCGGATAAATATTTGATAACACTATAATTCATTCCTTTATCGGGGATCTGGCGCAGACCTTCTTTTACGGTCTTGATGCACTGCGACAGCTCTTTTCCTGCTTCCATCTTTAGTACGACAGGATACTGGCTTGTAAACCATCCTACCGTGCGCGTGATATCCGCATCCGGAATAACCGGTTCTCTTCCATGACCCTCCAAGTTCACGACAACTTCTTCCATGCCTGTCCACCTGTGAACAGCCAGTCCTAACGAAGTCAGCAGCAGGTCGTTGATGTCCGTGTTATAGGCTCGATTCGCTTGTTTTAATAATTGCTCCGTTTCTTCTTTTGTCCATTGAATCGTCATTTCGTCGCTGTCTTTCAATAACGAACCTTCGCTGATGTTATCCTTAGGCAATGGTTGCAGCTCCAGGCTTGAAAGCTCGGTCCAATAGGCAAGCTCCTGCTCCATCTCGGTTTCCAGCGCATACTTGGATAATTGCTCCGCCCAGAATGGAAATGAGTCTGTTTTTTGCGGAAGCCGGACCGTTTGTCCACGCACCGCCTGCTCATAGCCGCTGGCAATATCCTCAAGTAAAATTCGCCAAGATATTCCATCGATAACCAAGTGATGAATCGCAATAAGCAAATGATCTCCGTCCGGACATTGGAACAAACCAAGCTTCATCAAAGGCCCTTGGCTTAATTCCATGCTGCTTTGAATCCGGCTCGCTTTATTGGCAAGAGCTTGGGCCGGATCGGCATCCCCTTTACAATTCATCACTTCCAGATGGTACAATTCACTTTCTTCTGTTCCCGCAATTCGAGCAACGTATCCGTTAGGTGTTTCTTCAAAAATCATCCGCAACGCATCGTGGTGCACAGCGACGCGTTCCATCGCCTGGCGAAGAGGTGCCTCTTTAAATCCTTGCGCCGAAAATAACATCACAGCCTGATTATAATGGTGCGCATGCGGCATCTTTTGTTCAAAGAACCAATGTTGAATCGGGGTCAGACTTGTACTTCCCTTCACTTCCCCTTGATCGGCCATTCTGCTTACCGGCTCTACAAAAATACTTAGCTCAGCAATCGAGGGATATTTAAACAAATGCTTCATGTCAACCTTGTATCCGGCTTGATACAATCTGGAAGAAACCTGAATTGATTTAATCGAATCTCCGCCAAAATCAAAGAAATTATCCAGAATTCCTATACGCTCAGCGCCTAATACCTCTTGCCAAATGGACACCAGCAGTTCTTCTATTGAGTTTCGCGGGGCTATGTATTCGTTTTCCGTCCGCGTTTTTTCTTCGGTAACAGGTAAAGCTTTCAGATCAATCTTTCCATTGGGAGTGAGCGGTATGCATTCCAAATGGATAAAGTAAGCGGGAATCATATAATCCGGCAGTTCACGGGACAACATGGCTCTGAACTGCGCGGCGGTCAAAGAAGGCTCTCCGACATAATAGGCATACAATTGTTTAGCTCCGTCTGCGCCCTCCCGCGCAACGACTGCCGCCTCACGAACCTCTTCCAGATTGAACATGGCCGACTCCACCTCGCCAAGCTCGATACGGTATCCGCGAATTTTCACTTGGTGGTCGATTCGTCCCAAATATCCGATCCTTCCATCTGGCAGCCACCTGGCGAGATCGCCCGTTTTATACATCTTTTGACCAGGGAGAAGCAAATGTTGCACAAACTTTTCTTTCGTCAATTCAGGCCGATTGAGGTAGCCGCGGGCCACTCCCGCTCCTCCGACATACAGCTCGCCCGGTACGCCGATCGGCTGTATTTGATGGTGCGCTCCTAAAATATAGGCTTGGTGATTGGCCACCGGCTTGCCAATCGTGATCTGTTCATCGGCAGAATGAACAGGCTGAAACGTAGATACCACGCTATTTTCGGTCGGACCATATTCATTATTGAGCCGAATCTGAGGCTGCAGGGAAAACAGCCTTTCTACGGTATCGGGTTCGAGTTGTTCTCCGCCTACTACGACATGTTGAACATGAAGAAAGTCCTCTTCGTTCATCTGTTCGATCATAGCTTTTAACAGACGGGGAGAAGTCGAGAAATGGGTAATCCTTTCCTGCCTCAGGACGTTTTGAATCGCGAAAAGATCTTTGTTGTCTTCATTAGGCAAAAGATACAAAGTTGCACCCGAGATAAGCGGGCCGAAGAAGTTTAAAATGAACGCATCGAAAACATAGGGGTACAAAACAAGTACGCGATCCTCTTCGGAATGCTTAAAAAACGCCTTCTTCCACTGGAGCGAGTTCACAATCCCGCCATGTTCAGCCAATACTCCTTTCGGCTTACCCGTTGTGCCCGAGGTATAGATGACATAGGCCAAATGATTGTGTTCTGCTATTGGCGATAACAATGAGCAATCAGCGTGGTAAGATGTTTCATCATTCAGATCAATCGTCGGGCCGTCAAAGACGAGGCTGTTTTTGAAATGCCGCTGAACAACAAGTACGTCTGCATTCGCATCATGCAGCAAATATTGAAGCCGCTCTTTTGGATATTCAGGATCCAGAGGCACATAAGCGCCCCCCGCCTTCCAAATGGCAATCATGGACACAATCATTTCCAACGAACGCTCAGCCATAATGGCAACCAATGTGTCGGCTTGAACCCCGCGGTTTCGTAACGTTCTTGCCAAACGATTAGCTTTTTCATTCAATTCCCTGTACGTCAGATGGCTGTTTTCGAACTTGACGGCTGGATGATCAGGCGTTCTTTCAGCTTGCTCTTCAAATAATTGATATGCAGTTCGGCTTCCAGAATAATCTGCGTTGGTGTCATTAAAATCAAACAACATTTGATGCTTTTCCGCTTCGGGTATGACATCTGCCGTTTGGATTGCTGCTTGAGGCTGGAACAAGATTACGGAAAACAGGTGATCAAGATGGGACACGATTTGGTCCATATAGCGCTCATCATAAAGCTTGCCGTTATAAAAAAGCTTCAAATGAATCCCGTTGTTCTCCAAATCAAAGTGAAACAACGTATCAGTTGCAACGTCTTCCTTAAATTGCAAGGAATGAATTTCATTGAGCGAAACGACGGTATGAATCAACGGAATGCGCTCATCGTCGTATTGCACGGTTAAATGCTGGACCATTTTTCGAAACGGCAGGTTTTGATTTTTCAGCGAATCATTAACCGCTGCTTTTAGTTGCTCGAACACGGTTTTAAACGTACTCTGGGAGCTAAGCGTATTTTTCAATAGGACAATGGTATTGACAGCCGAGCTGCTTTTTTGTTTCGATACCGTTGGAATGCCCAGAATCAAGTTCGTTCGGTCCGTATATTTATACAACAAGCATTCAATGCCTGCCATTAATATCAAATAGGCTGCCATTTCGGAATGATTAGCCATTGTCATTATTCTTTGAGATACTTCTGGAGATAAGGAACGATAGATGCATTTTTCCTGATAGCCGGTACGGGCCAATGACGCTTTTTCCGCTGCTTTAAAGGAAGGGAATACGCTTAGGCCATCCTCTTCATCAAACAGGTTATCCCAGTACGTTTCTTGCTTTTTAAATACCGACATTGGAGCACCTCATTTTGTATAGTTTAAAGAACTGTATGCTTTTCCCTAAAAGTTCAATTGAATAGAATCGATCATGTTCTCTTCTTCCACGCCGCTGCCGCTCAATTCGATATGTTCGATTTGAACGCTTGGTTGTTCTATAATCGCGGATAAGATGCGTAAATAGTCGTTTGATAAAGCTTCGATTCTGCTTTTCTTAAATAGTTTCTTCGAGTATTCGAACAGACCGTGATATTTGTCTTGGTCCACCTGGATCGACAAGGTCAGGTCGAATTTGGCAACCGTATGCTGAAGCGTATACGGCGTGAATCGAAGGGAATCGAGTTTCAATTCAGCTTGATCGAGATTTTGCAGCACAAACATCGTATCGAACAAAGGATTACGGCTTGGATCTTTTGGAAGATGTAAGCGCTGGATCAATTCTTCCAATGGATAGTCTTGATTTTGATAGGCATCAAGCATGTTTTCCTTTACTTCGTTTAAGTAAGCATCGAATGTTTTACCGCCTGCCGGATGATTGCGAATGACTAACGTATTGACGAACATTCCTACAACAGGCTCTACATCTATATGAGTTCGCCCGGTGATTGGCGTTCCTATGACAATATCCTCTTGTCCGCTGTATTTGGATAAAAGAATCGTATAGGCCGCCAATAAAATCATATAAAGAGTTGCTCCTGTGGTTTCTTCCATTTGGCTTAAGCGCTGTTTCAATTGTTCCGGTATAAGAAATTCAAATGATTCGCCTTCGTAATTGCGTATGGAAGGTCTCTCGTAATCCGCAGGCATATCAAGTGCAGGAATGTCATCATGAAATCGATTCAGCCAATACGCTTCCTGGTTCTTGATGTTTCGCCTTTGAACTTCTGTTTGCTGCCAAACCGCATAATCCTTATATTGAATGGAAAGCGGATCCGGTTCGTTCCCCTCATAGAGTTGACTTAAATCTTTCATCAGAATATTCATGGACACGCCATCGGAAATGATATGATGCATATCAACCAGCAGCACATGCTTTAGAGGTTCAAGTTCAATCAGTCCGACTCGCATCAACGGGGGCTTGGTTAAATCAAACGCTTTGATGAAATCAAGCACACGATCTTCCACTTCTTCTTCTCTCGCTTGAATCCGTTCTATTGTAAATTCGACGCTCGGATGAATACGCTGTGCCGGTTCGCCTTCATATAGGTCAAAGCTGGTCCGCAAAGCTTCATGACGTTCGATTAATTTTTGGAAAGCGGCGTTTAATCGGACCAGATCGATGTCCCCTTCTACACTCATGGCACCCGTCATATTGTAAGTCAGCTCGCCGCCCTCAGCATGGCTTAACAGATACATCCGTTTCTGAGCTGAAGAAACTGGATAATAGGGCATTTCCTTTGCAGCAGGAATCGATGCATATCGATTTTTTTCCGTGCGTAACGCCATGGCAGCCAACTGTTCAATGGTAGGAAACTTAAATATGTCTTTTAGAGACAGATTCACATCCAGCTCTTTGTGAATTCTGGCGGCTAAGGCCGCCGCTCGAATGGAATTTCCTCCAAGATCAAAGAAATTATGCTTGATCCCTGCATGGCTGATCCCGAGCACCTCTTGCCATAAGGCTGTCAGCTTGGATTCAATCTCATTGCCCGCCGGGACATATTCGGCTGTCTGCTGCAAACTTGCCTCTGGCGCGGGCAGTGCTTTACGATTTATTTTCCCGTTGGACGTTAACGGCATATGCTCCAGCTGGACAAAATAGGACGGAACCATGTAATCCGGCAGCTCCAGTGACAATTGTTCTCTAAGCTGCGAAACTGTTACAGGTTTGCCGCTCACATAGTACGCACACAATTGTTTTAAGCCGTCCTCTTCTTCTCTGGCTAAAACTGCGGCCTCTTGAACCGCTTCCACATTATGCATCGCTGCTTCGATCTCACCAAGTTCGATTCGATGTCCTCTGATTTTGACTTGTTCATCGATTCGGCCCAAATAGACAAGATTTCCATCCCGCAATCGCTTAGCCAAGTCCCCTGATTTGTACATCTTCGTTCCCGGGGTATACGGGTTATCAACGAACTTCTCTGCCGTTAAATCCGGGCGATTCCAATAACCCCTGGCCACACCTGCTCCGCTGATATAAATTTCACCGGGTACCCCGATCGGCACCAGGTTCCTGCTGGCATCCGCCACATAAATGTTCGTATTGGCGGCCGCAGTGCCTATTGGTACAAATTCTCGCCTATCCTGTTTAGCGTCGTAACGATAAATCATACATCCGACGACTGTTTCCGTCGGTCCGTATTCATTGAATATGTCCAGCCGGCCTTTAAACTGCTCGCTGATACTGTGGGCCAGGCGGGTGCTTAAATTTTCTCCGCCTACAATCATTTTTCGAATTGTCGTTTTATCGGCTATATTCATTTCTTTGAGTACATGCAAATGCGCCGGGGTCAATTTGATCATATCTATTCTTGGGTCCTGCATAATCGTTGAAAGCACCGCGCTTTTATCTTCTCCATCGTAGACAATGACGGTATTTCCCGTGACCAACGGTGTAAAAATCGACGTCACTGTTAAATCGAAAGAGACGGACGAGTACAATGGGAAATTGGTTTTCTCGCCCTTCACATATACCTCTTTTGCCCACCAAATATAATTGGCTAACCCTCGGTGCTCAATGAGTACGCCTTTCGGATTCCCCGTGGAGCCCGACGTATAGATCATGTAAGCCAAATCATGCGCATCGCTGATCAATTCAAGATTTGAACGGTCCCCATGATAAGAGCTTTCCTCATCCAACAGCACAACGTCACCATCATACGTTAATTGTTTATACAGTTGGTGCTGTGTCAAAACAATTTCCGCCTCTGAATCTTTCAGCATATATTGTATCCGATCCTCCGGATACTCCGGATCAATGGGCACGTATGCGCCGCCGGATTTTAGAACAGCCAGAATTCCAACAATCAGCTCAATACGATGCGGGCAGATAATGGCAACGAACCGATCCGCTTGTACGCCCTTCGTTCTTAACGTTCGCGCCAACTGATTTGCCCGTTCATTGAGCTGCCTGTACGTGTACCGCTCATTGCCAAATATAACGGCTTCATGATCAGGCCGCTGTTCTGCTTGCTTTTCAAACCATTGGCATACCGTTTCATCGTTCGGATACGGCGCCTCAGTATCATTAAACTCCATCAGCAAATGATGCCGTTCGATGTCTGATAGCATAGGAACGGCGGACAAAGACATCTCCGGATCTTTGACAAGGCTGTCCAAAATGTGGGTATAGTGTCTTGTTATTTGTTCAATAGTTTCCTGTTCAAACTGCCCTGGATTAAAATCGAAATGCATCTCTAACTGCTGTCCGTCATCTTCGATCGTTAGCATCAAATCATATAAAGAGACTCCGGGATTTCGTTCTTTCACCCTAAATGTACATCCATTTTGCTGAATCTCATGAAATTCAATATTTTGAAACACAAACATCGTGTTAAACAGCGACTTTCCTGTTGTTTCCCGTTGTACATTTAATTTTTCCACCAGCCGGTCAAACGGATAATCCTGATTCTCAAATGCATCAAGCGTTTGCCGCTTGACTTCTTCCAAGTAATCCGCAAATCTTTTATTGGCGTGCGGCTTGGTCCGAATCCCGATGGTTTGAATGAAAATTCCGATCATGCTTTCGATATCCGGATGATTTCTTCCGGAAGCAGGCGTGCCTACGACGATATCTTCTTGGCCCGTATATTTGTGAAGCAGCACTTTGTAAGCAGCCAGAAGCACTGTATACAGAGTCGTTCCCGCCTTTTGCGCCATATCTTGAAGCGAACGGGTTACATTTGGCTGCAAGGAGCACGTCACGCGCTGTCCCTCAGAAGACCATTCCATCGCTCTTGAACCGTCTGCCGGCAGTTGAAGGATGGGGATTTCTTCTTTGAATTGCTCCAGCCAGTATTTCTCCTGCTGCTCCATGGTCTCTCCAATTAACCACTGGTTTTGCCATTCTGCGAAATCTTTATATTCAAATTCCATTTCCGGCAATGGCTCATGATGATATAGAGCAATCAGCTCATTCGTAAGTATGCTGATGGAATAACCGTCCGAAATAATATGATGCATATCGATGAGCAGTTCCGCCTGCTCGTTGTCGATCTTGATCAGCTCCGCGCGAACCAAAGGAGCTTGTTCCAAACAGAAAGGTTTTACAAACTGATTTGCATAGGCATCAAATTCATTCCGGTCCATCGCACGGACATGAACGTTAAAATCAAGCTCACTTGCAATTTTCTGTACAATTTCGCCATCTATAATGTCAAAAGAAGTGCGAAAGGCTTCATGCCGCTGCATGACTTGTTGAAGGGATGCGATCAAGGCTTGCTCATCGTATTGCCCTATAATCGATATTTGGCCAAACATATTTTGCGACAGTTGATTCGGTTCCATTTGATGCAGGAAATATACTCTTTGCTGTGCTGGCGATGTCCGGTAATAGGCTTTCTTCTCAACAGCCTTCATCGGGAGGTGCACGACTTTCTTTTCACTCCGGATCAAACTCGCCAGCTCCTTAACGGTCTGATGATTGAAAAATTGCCCTATGGAAACTTTTTGATGAAATGTTTTCTGAACTTTGGAAAGCATAAGCGTCGCTTGCAGCGAGTTTCCCCCCAGAGCCAGGAAGTGGTCTGATCTGCCCACCCGCTCAAGGCTGAAAAGGTCCTCCCAGATCTGTGCCAGCTGCCGCTCCGTTTCATTTTCCGGCTCTTCGTAGACGGCAGCAAGATTTGCCGTATTGCTTAATGTTGAAGAGACTCGCTGCTGGTGACCGGCATACAACTCTTGTAAAGCTTGCTGTTCTTCATCGGAAAACAACCTCAAGGCGTCAAGAGGGACTGAATCCCCTTCAACCATTTTTCGCAGCAATTTCGCAAAGCCTGCTCCCCACTTTTCCATGATCTCCGGACTGATGACGTTCGTATTAAAATCGAAATCAAGAACATATTCTTGATCCACGTCCGTTACGTTAAGAAATAAATCGTATGAGATGCATTTCATAGGATACGCAATGGGCTCAGCCTCCGCCTTTCCGAAATGCAGCTTTCGAAAAGGTCTGTCCAAATTAAAAATAATACGCATATCCGGCATTTGATCGTGCGGAAGCTGTCTGGCCACCAGTGTCATCGGAACAGCTTGATGCCGCATGACTTGATTCACGGTTTCCTTCATACAGTCGAGGTAACCGGATAAGGTGCTTTCTGCAGAAGCCGTATTCTTCACCGGAACCATATTGACACAATTTCCAATCAGCACATGGTGTTTCATATGTGCTTGACCTGCTGTTGGAATCCCGATCACAAGGCCGGACTGCTTGGTAAGCTGGTGCAGAAAAAGATGAAATGCACCCAGCATGGTCACAAATACGCTATTTTTCATGCGAATGCTTAATGACTTTAAAGCCTCGCTTAAAGGCCGCCCCAGTCTAACCGTACACCTATCACCCTCATACCCGTGCGGATAACGGGAAGAGGCCGCGCTGGGCAAGAATGCCTGCGGTATTGGTTCAGAGAAGTGCTCCCGCCAATAACGGACTCCTTCTTCATAATGGCCGCTGTCGATCTGCGCTTGCTGCCAATCTAAATATTGGTGAAACGGAGTAACCTCATCCGAGGGAAGCGGTTTTCCTTGTACAATGGCGGCGTAAGTGCTCTCCAGCTCTTGTACAAAAACAGCGATCGACCAACCATCGGCAATAATATGATGGAATGTTAGAACAATCAGATGTTCGTCTTGGTTCGATTTAAGCACATGAACCCTAAACAAGGGCTTCTGTTCGTGAAAATGAAACGGACGCTTGGCATCTTTCGTCAGCCATTTTTGAATTTCCGCCTCATGATCCTGGTGACCGGTAAAATCAATGACAGGAATTTCTACATTCATCCGTGGTTGCACTTGCTGTACTTCGTCATCGGCATGAATGACCGTACGTAAAGCGTCATGGCGGTTGACAATATGCTGCACCGCTTGTTCTAACAGCGTATGCTGCACTGCCCCTTTCACTTTTAGCATAATGGATTGGTTCAGAGCCGCAGAAGCTTCATTCCCATAATGGGATACCATGACCAATTGTTGTTGTTCAGGAGAAAGCTCGTACGTCTCGTGTTCTTTATGGCCTCCGTCATCAGGGGAATTCGGCCCTTCCGGAATAAATCCGCCCCGGCGAAGATCTTTCACCGTTTCTTGAACGGCTTGAATGATATAAGCAATATCACCCGAGGTATGAGCCGTAGACAAGAAGCAGTTGCGGCCTTCCCAAACATAGACACCTTTATAATTGAGATGGTAAAAGAACAAATCATTATCAACCGATGAGACAAACCGGAATAAGGAACCGAATTGAACCATACGAATAGGCACTTTCGATTGTTCAAAATAGTGATTCAATTGATCGACCAAGTAGGTCGTCTTTTGATTTAATCGCTCATACAGATTTTCTCCCTCGGATTGTAGATGACGAAGCACGGCTAATGACATTCTCATGGTAAGCGGGTGAGTATTGAAGGTGCCGGCCACAAACGTGCGTTTCTCCTCGTTCGTTGGATAGGAGTCGTCTCCATACTGCCAGACTCCGCCGTCGATCGTATTCATGAACTCAGCTTTTCCGGCAACAATACCTAACGGCTGCCCGCCGCCGATGATTTTCCCGTAGGTCACCAGATCGGCTTGGATGTCGAACCATTCCTGCGCGCCGCCGAGACCGATCCGAAATCCCGTAATAATTTCATCCATAATGAGGGCTGTCCCGGATTGTTGCGTGATCGCCCGCAGTTCTTTCAAAAATAATTTCGGCTGCAAGTCCGGTCTTCGGCTTTGCACCGGTTCCACCAGTACGGCTGCCAATTCATTTCCCAGACTGCGAATCACGTCCAGCGAATCCGGATTGTTGTAATGCAAAATAATCAAATCATTCATAAAGTTTTGCGGTATGCCCGGAGCCAGCGGATTTGCAGGCGCAGCCCCGCCCTTCGTATTGGCTACCCCTAATACACCGTCAAACGTACCGTGATAAGAGCCCGAGAACACCACAACTTTCTTTCTTCCTGTTGCCGCCCTCGCCAAACGAAGGGCAACCATGACTGCCTCTGTTCCGGAATTATAGAAAGCGACCCTTTCTACCCCAGTGCATGCGCGGATTCGATCTGCAACTTCTCCGGCGACATTCGACATCGGACCAAGCGGCGGCAATGCCGATTGGGTTGAATCAAGGATGATTTGCGTAATAAAGGACGGATGATGTCCAAAAAGGTTTACCCCGAAGCCCATGGTGATATCGATATATTCGTTTCCATCAATATCCCACATCTTGGAACCGTCCGAATGTTCGGCAATAATCGGGTATACCATTTCCTTCCAATATGAACGAAAACTGGACAAGTTGCGGTTATTTGCATGAGCAAATCGGGTTTCGTCCGTATATTGCTTGGAACCTTTCGTTTTGTCTACGTATTGCTCGATAAAAGTTTCTAAATATTGTCTTTGCTGTGCAGTATAGTGTCCCTGTTCATGCAAGTGCTGCGGCTGAAAAGGAACATAAGGCTTCGCTACTTGAGTCAATTTTTTTTCTGCAGTGACAGATGGAGTCCCCTGCTTGGAAGAAGGGATCGATTTTTCTTGCGCTTTCACGTATTCTTCCGCTGCGAAATGATGGCTGCTGTTTCTCAACAAATTAAAGCTATTCAATTGAGCTTGTAAGGTGTCCTGGATTAATTGATTCTGAGAAGCAATAATTTTTTCCAGCATATGCCCTTGATGATCTTCTCTATGATCCGATTCGGGCTGTGCTTCTGAAATGACAAGCTTTTCTTGCGCCGTAACACTCTCTTGGGCCGGAGCGGACGCAGACGATGGAGCGGCCTCTGCCAAGTAATCTACGACACTTTGAATGTTGTTCATCGTATCAAAAAAGCGTTCCATCGGGATGTCCACATCAAATTCATCTGCAATGGCTTTTTTGACCTGGGTCAGCATGATGGAATCCATTCCGAAGCCGATAAAATGGGCATCCAGATCGATTTCATCCGCTCTGATTCCCGAAGCATTACTGATCACAGTCTTCAAGAAGGATTCAATATGCGTCTTCGTCTGATTGATATCCAATGTTGCTTCTCCTCTCTCTTTGCCTTCCTTAGAGCGCAAATGGTCAGCTTCAGCCCAGCATCGATTCCGTTCAAACGGATACAAGGGCAATGGAGTTTTTTGTACAACTTCATTGGAATATACCGCGTGCCAATCAATCACGGCTCTTTGCACAAATAATTCGGCAGCACGATTCAGCCATGTGATTCGTTCATCCTTCGTACGGGTACGCTCCTCGGCCAGACGAGCAGCTTGTTTATTCAGCTTTTCTTTATCGGCAGGCAGCATTTCCTTTATGTTCTTGTAACCAAAGTATACCTGGGGAAGATTTCTATCACCTTGAATCAAGCAGGTCAGCTTATCTATTAATTCTTGCTTACTGGTTACAATCATGGCTATACAATGATCCAAATGAGCCCTGCCTGTACTTGCTGTATAGCAAATTGACTTCAATGAAGTTTGGCTGTCATCCGAAATATATTGCCGATACCGCTGGGCAAGTTCATAGAGTGAAGTTTCAGTATGGGCGGATAAAACAAATAGATGCGGCTCATTTTCAGCCTCCGGTATAAACTCACCTTCACGAGTATATTCTTCCATTACCACATGCGCATTCGTTCCGCTAAAACCGAACGAGCTGATTCCGCATCGCAGCGGTCGGTCACCAGGTGTAAAATCCATAACTTCTTGATTTACGTAAAATGGTGAAGATTGAAAACGAATTAACGGATTCGGTTTATTAAAGTGCGCTAATGGCGGGATTTTTTTGTGATTCAGCATGAGGACAGATTTTATCAATCCAGCGATGCCTGCCGCTTCAAACAAATGTCCGATGTTCGATTTAACGGAGCCAATCGCACAAAATTGTTTCTTTGCCGTATACTTCTCAAACGCTTTACAAAGACCGTTAAATTCAACCGGATCGCCAAGCTTGGTTCCGGTGCCATGCGCTTCGATGAAAGACAGTGTTTCAGGAGCAATGCCCGCGTCTTTCCAGGCCATCTCAATGACCTCGGCCTGAGCTGCCGGATTCGGTGCGGTGATTCCAGCGGTTGCCCCGTCTTGATTCATCGCGCTCCCCTTTATTACGCCATAAATATGATCTCCGTCGCGTACCGCATCCTGCAAAGGTTTCAGCAGGATTGCCGCCACGCCTTCGCCAGAGCCTGTGCCGTCCGACTCTTCGCTGAACGTTTTGGTAAACCCATCTGAAGACTCCATATCGAGCCCGATACGCACCGGCAACAGCGATGTTCGAACACCCCCGGCGATCGCCATTTCACAATCGCCTGTAAGCAAAGATTTACATGCCATATGAACGGCAACAAGCGATGAAGAGCAAGCCGTATCCACGGTGACCGCCGGCCCTTTTAAATTTAAAAAGTAAGCGATTCGACTCGCTAACACGGAGGGAAGATTTCCTACAATATATTGATGAAGTTCCTCCGGATAATTCGCAGAGAGAAGGCGTTCGTAATCATAGCCCACCTTCGAGTACCCTGCATATACTCCGACCTGACTCCCGCTAATGGTGTCGCCGGCATAGCCTGCATCTTCAATCGCATGCCATGCGGATTGCAAAAACAGCCTTTGATTGGGGTCCATGAACTGTGCTGTTTTAGGAGCTAAACCAAAGAACGAATAATCAAATCGGTCGATTTCATCTAAATAACCGCCCTTAACAAACTGACTTTCATTGAATTCGCTTTGAATGGATCGTAAATAATCCGTCGCATCTTTGACTCTTGGTTCAGGGAATTGTCGAATGCCGTGCTCTCCTCTTTCCAGCAGGTGCCAAAAATCACTCTTATCCGAGGCTCCCGGAACATTGAGCGACATTCCGATAATGGCGATGTCTTTCGACGAAACACGGCTTGGCTTCGCTGTATCGGCTTGCTTAATTTCAGCATGGCTTTCAGCCAGAAATACCGCTAAATCTACAATAGAAGGATATGTAAATAAATCAGCAACCGCAAGCTCGCGCCCAAACCTTTGTTCTATGCGTTCTGCAATTTGAGATAACTGTAATGAAGTTGCACCCATATCAAAATAACTATCGTTTAGGTGAATCTTTTTCCCAGCAAGCTCTTCGGAAAAGATAGACAGCAATTCCGTTTCTATCTCATGAATGGGAGTCTGACCCGGTTCCTTTGGATGGTTCTCCAGAAACTTCATGATTGTGGCAGACTCTATCGAAAATTCCCCTGTCTCATACTGCTTAGCCAGTTCATATCGCTTAACCTTTCCGCTTGTCGTTTTTGGCAGCTTTCGGATCGGAAGGACTTCTTTTATGCTCCAGCCGCCTCGTTGGTACAAATGCTTTTTAATGTCTTTGACAAGCGGTGCAAATTTTTCAGGGGATTTTTTGAAAACAACAAAGAGCACGATTTCTCCGCTTCGCGTCTCTTGATCATATACACCGCAGGCTGCAACTCTTCCTAAATCAATTTCTTCCATTTCAATCGCGACCCGTTCAATATCATGGGGATACACATTTTTTCCGTTCACAAAAATAATGTCTTTTTCTCTTCCGGTTACGACTAAGTTACCTTCTCTGATGAAACCAAGGTCTCCCGTTTTTACCCAGCCGTCAGGAGTCAGCGCTCTGTCCGTACTCTCTGGGTTGTTATAATACCCTCGGGTCACATTTTCCCCCTTGATCTGGATATGACCGATGATTCCGTCTTCTAATCTTTCGTTTGCTTCATCGCTGATTCGAAGCTGACAGTAGTCAATGGGCTGTCCCACTTCGACGAAAGAAGCGCAGTTTTGATCATCTTTGCTGACTTCCACGGCTCTTTCACCGAGATTTAAATGATCGCGATGCAAATAAACAGGAACAAATTCTTCACCCGTTTTAGAGAACGATGCGCCAACCGAAGCTTCCGCTAAACCGTATACATTCAAAATGGCGGATCTTTTCATATTGAACATTGCACATCTTTTCAAAAATTCGTCGCACAGTTCTGGCAATATAGGTTCCGCACCGTTTGCGATGACCCTGATATGGGATAAATCCCAGTCTAAACGTTGTTCATTTTTCAGAAATTTAAGGAAATAGTTGTATCCGAAATTAGGAGAGGATAGGATGCTGGCTTTATGTTCGTGAGCTTTTTTCATCCAAAGAATAGGTCTGCGGATAAATAATTCTGTCGGCATGAGATATTGATTGATTCCGGACAAGATGGGAACTAGGTGGCAGGCAATGAGCCCCATATCATGGGTTAAAGGCATCCAAGATAAAAAAGAATCTTTCAAGTCAATCGAAAGGGCATTCCGAATGGCACACGTGTTATGTATTAAGTTATGATGGGTTAACATGACTCCTTTCGGGTCCCCTGTCGATCCGGAAGAAAATTGAATGAAGGCCAGTTCATCCGCACTAGGTTCATATAAAGAAGCGGGTTGATCGTAGATTCGATCTTGAATTATGTCAGATTTCTCGTTTAATTGCTGATGGAAATCTTGCAAATCATGTTCTGCAGCGTATTTTTTTATTTTGTCCAATATCTTTTCAGAGGCAATCAGAAACGGATTGTTTAATATATTCCAAATGCGCCATACCTTTAGCTTATGGTCATCATCTTCTCCGATACTGACTGGTACCGGGACCATTCCTCCTAATAAACAAGCCCAAAAAGCGACGACAAATGATTTGTTTTCTTGGATTTGAAACACAATTTCTTGCTTTGGCTGAATGCCGATATGTTGTAAGTAACCGAGAAATCCTTGTGCTTCGTCAAACAACTGGCGATAAGATATAAACGTCTCGTTTTTATCGGATTCGATAAAACGGATTCCGTGATCCGTTATATTGCTTCTTTCCCGAATGACATCGACTAAAGTTTGAAATTGATTGGTAAACATAGGTTTCCTCCAAAGCAGCTTTATTTTAAAATCCGCAATTGTTCCAAAGCCGGAATTTGTTTAGCCTCAAAAATGAATTGACATAAATGGATCGAATGATCGAGTTCTTCTTCTGAAAGTTCATGTTCGTTTCTTTCCATTCTCTCTTTGAGCAGTTGTAACTGCGCAAATAATGGCGTCACCAGATTAGAATAGGCCAATGCATCTTTGTTATAATTTCGTGCAATGATGGATTGAATCATCATTTTACGCAGCTGCTTCTTGCGTAAATGGACAACATTTTTATGTCTTTCCGCCGAATTGGAAAGGTAATGAACGTCAGATGTTTGACCTAAAGAATAAGCTGCAATATGATTCGTTATTTTTTTCAACAGACTGACCAAGACGTTATTGGGACCCATTTCGATGACTTCCGTGACCCCATGTAAAAGCAAGTAATGAATTGATTCTGCCCATCTTACCGGGCTCGTCATGTGCTGTTGCAAATGTTCCCCGACCGAATTTCCATTGCGGTACGGCCTCGCTGTGACATTCGAAATGATAGGCCATGCAGCATCCTGGAAGGTATACTGATGTAATGCAGCCTGGAATTGTTCGGATGCTGATTGCATCATCGCACTATGAAAAGGAGCGCTGACGTTCAAATAAGTATACTTAGCCCCCCGTTCCTCCGCTATCTTGATGACACGTTCAACAGCTTGCCGATGTCCGGAGATCACATGCTGCTGATCTGAATTCATGCAAGCTACGCCTGCCGGAAAGTCTTCCGTCGACATTTCTGAACATATGTCTTGCAATGTTTGGAGATCGATCTGAGTTACTGCGGCCATCGTCCCCAGCTGCTGAGGATCTGCATTTTGCATGAGAACTCCCCGCTGCCTTACAAGCTTAATGGCATCTTGAAAAGAAAGAGCGCCGGCACAGACAAGAGCTGAATATTCTCCTAAGCTATGACCTGCCAGAAAGTGCGGTTTAACTCCTATTTCTTGCATATACACTTGATAAGCAATGACACTGACCGTTAAAATGGCGGGCTGCGCATTCATCGTCTTAGTCAATTCTTTTATATCTCCGTCAAAACACAGCTTTTTTACATCCATGGAGATGGCATCGCTCGCCTCTTCAAATAATCTCTTCGCGAGCACAAAATCATTCCAAAAACTTTTACCCATCCCTACAAATTGAGAACCTTGTCCAGGAAATAAAAAGGCAAGACTGTTCATTAGCTCCCTCCAATCTCATCGCAAAAATATCCATAATAATACAAAATATTACTTTATATAACACCATATCATAATTATAGCAGCCCTGTATAGAAGACTTTTGGAGGAGTTATATTCGTTTTTGCAAGCGACTAGATACCATCTATCCATAAAATAAAATATAGTACCAAAACCGAAAAATCAGTCTTCTGCCATGTTAATCGTATTTCACTTTCCGCTAAAAACGATAGGCCTGATGGGGGTAGCATCAGGCAAATGCGAATTTACAACGTTAAGAAAATTTTCAACATTAAAAAGCCTAATTTCTCAATTTGATGCTGAAAAATTAGGCTCCGTTGTTCAATAAGATTAAAAAGAGATTTAGTTACCAGTTCTATTTATAACAACTTCAGGATTGCTTTGTAAGTTTTTTTCTTGCATAAACATTTTTAAGTTATATACAAAAAACATACTTTGAACACCGTCTATAGCATGGTAATTATTTAAACTAATATAAAACTGCTAAGTTGATTTTTTTAGCTCAGCTATTTATTGAATTCATTAACTGGAAGAAGTATTCAGGTTGATGAGTCTTATTTAGGTTATACCATGAATGCAATGTATCTGGTGCAAATACATCTAATTTTTTCAGTACTTCCATCGCAAATTCCAGAGGAGCTACTCCTGAGGCAGTAACCAAATTCTCACCAGTTACCGCAGGTCCCGTCTCATAAAATGTTTCTCCTTTATAATGAGGACAGACCATTTTAATATACTCTAAGTTATTGCTTGTATGCTTTCTAGAATCTAGGTACCCCATATTCGCCAGTCCCTCTGTTGCACCGCAAATTGCAGCTACAATAGTGCCAAGCTCTAAAGCTTCGCCAACTTTTTTCAAGATAGGCTGATGAATATCTTCTCCCCAAGTATTCCCTCCAGGTAAAATTAAAAGATCTTTACTCTCAAGATTACACTCACCAAGGGGAATGTCTGGTTTTATGCTCAACCCTCCCATTGTAGTAATCATTTCTTTATTAGCCCCTACTGTAACTACTTTTAAAGGTGCTGCATCTTTTTTGAAATATCTTCCCGAATTTAGTTCAGCAATTAAATATCCATATTCCCAGTCTGACATTGTATGAAATACATAAAGATAAACTTTTTTTGTTTGCATCCAATCACACTCCAATCACAATTGATATAGCCTATTATAATATAACTTTCCTGACAGCTAATGTCAGGGAAGTTATCATACTTGATGACATTTTATTCATTCCGACAGAACTTCAATAAGTCTCTTCTTAAGGCTTATTGGCTCAATAACTTGAATACTTTTACAGTACGATAAATGTAAATAAGGTACATAAGTATGTATCATATTTTTTTCAAGAAGAAATACTGCATGATTTGAAGTCCGTTCTTGTAATTAATGTCCTAAAAACCACTGTTGTCAAATATCCCCCAACACCCTTGTGTTTCCATTAATACCCTTCTATAGTTGGAAGGAGGTTTTTCATAAAAAAGTCACGTGCTGAAAAATGTTCTGGCCGGTAAAAATTATTTTCGGTTAGCATTAGACTTTCAATTCGGTCTGCTCTAAAAATACGGATATCATTCCTAAGATGACAAAACTACCACTTATTATTCCGATAAATAATTCTGTACGGATACACCAATCTATACTTTGATCGCTCTTCACCAATTAGTATTTGCTTAGCCTTGAAATAGCCTATTTAGTGCTTCATCTCCATAATATCCGGCTTCTTCTGCAAAAACAGCAGCGTGAAATAAGTATTGAGAATCACTGTTTTCATTCTCATAAAATCGGTTTCTAGTAACTTATCCATACGGTCCAAAAAGCGTTGTGTCAATATTTGCATTCATTTTCCCATGATAGTAAACGGCGCTCTCTGCTTTACTGTCATTGCCAGATTCTATCGAAATGGCTTCTGATGACAGCCAGCCGCTAGAAGCGATTCCAAGTCCGTTTATGTTTGGCGTAAAACATCTTCCGGTTCGGATTCAATTCAAATAAAAAAGCCCGTCAATAGACGGGCCTTCATGTATTTACGGATTTGTCGACCATAAACCTGCAGTTTTAATAAAAATACGGGGATTCAATTTCAACTGAGCCACCATATATTCTGCCAAGTCTTCAGGCTGCATAACCTTTTCGGGATTGCCGTCCGTTAAATTCAAATCAATGGACATGTCACTCGCAACTGTGCTTGGCGTTAAAGCACTTACTCTGATATTATGTTTTCTCATTTCTTGCATGAGAGATTCTGTCAGTCCGAGAACTGCAAACTTAGAAGCGCTGTACGCACTTGTGGCAGGCGCTCCTTTTTGGCCGGCAGTAGAGGAAATATTAATAATATCCCCTGTTTTCCGTTCAATCATTTCAGGAAGAACAGCACGTGTCACATGATATACTCCCATCAGGTTCACTTGAATGATGTTTTCCCATTCATCAGGCGTCAGCTCTAAAAAGCCTCCGAATTTACTGATTCCGGCATTATTAATGAGGATATCAATAGAACCGAGTTCTTTTTTAATAGATGCCACCGCTTGCTCAGCCTCTGCTGCCTCTTTTACATCAGCAGTCGCATAAAAAGCCTTCACTCCAAGGGCTTTTACCTCTTCAGCAACCTTTTCCACATTGCCGGCAGTCCGTCCGATCAACCCGATGTTAACTCCTTCTTTGGCAAGGGCAAGCGCTGTTGCGCGTCCGATTCCTCTGCCTCCGCCTGTGATGAGAGCCGTTTTGTTTTGTAAACTTTGCAATTGAAGCACCCTTTCTTTGTTTACATATGTACGATACCACATTATAAGCAGATCCTCAGCAATTCGCAAATAATGTGCCCGCGGCTCTTCATATGGATTATTACCTTTCATTCAAGGGTAAAAATAAAAATAATATAATGAAGAAAGGAGTGATGTGATGTTTATCGTATATGCAAGTATTGCACTTTTACTGATTTCTGTTATTTTTTTAGGAATTTCTGTTATGAATAGCAAGAAGAAAATGGATCCGATATTGGAGAATATCACCGTGATGATCGGCTCTATGCAAAAAGATGTAGAAGAATTGAAAACCGAAACGCAAAAGCTTTCTCATCACCAAGCTTTGATTCAGAATGATTTTCAGTACAAAAAAACGACATTTCAAAAAACGGCAGCTGAAATAAAAGAAGTTCCTCGTTCTGTAAATGAACTAAAAAATGCACAAAAATCAAACACACTGTAATACAAAAAGCTATCCCATTGTTAGGTACACAATTTGACAATGAGATAGCTTTTTTTGGCAGATCAGAACTGCTCAAAGACTGTGATCGCTATACGACTTTTCTTGACACATGAACCATTTACCTTCGGGAAGTGACACGGTTTTTTCAAATCAAGGGCAACCTGCCGTTTTTATTAAAACCCTTCCCAAGGAACATAAGTTCGTATATACTTATGTATTAAGTGATATCAAACATGAAAAGGAGGAATTTTAAATGGCACATCTCGAATTACAGTTGTACGAATACAACAGATGGGCAAATCAACAAATTTTCAACCGGCTAAAAGAGCTTCCAAAGGATGTTTATCGTCAAAAAATTCAAAGCGTGTTTCCGTCAATAGCTCATGTATTGGCTCATGTTTATCTTTCTGATCTTGGCTGGATAGAAGTATTTTCTGGTAAAAGTCTGAACCAATCACTGATGTTAGCTGAACAGCTAAAAGAACAAACTGAGTCAAAAGAAATAGAAGAAATGGAAACAATGTTTTTTGAATTATCAGAACGATACAAATCGTTCCTTCATCAAGACGAACATATAGATAAACCTCTTGTTATTGAGAATCCTTCTGGCGACTTAAAAATTAGTGTGTCCGAACTAGTGCCCCATGTTGTGAATCACGGAACATATCACCGCGGTAATATTGCAGCTATGTTAAGACAAATTGGCTACGCTTCTGCCCCGACAGATTATGGTGTTTATTTATATTTAAAAACAAAGTGAGAGTAACTGAGGACCCCGTAACAAAACTTACATACCATCTCAGTCATAAAATAACTTATTTTTATGACTACAGCAAAATGATACGGGCTGCTGTACGCCTATCAGCAGTTTCACTATCCTTCAGTCCTTTGTTTCAGAAAGGGTGAGAACCTCTCAAAGCGTGTTCTTCTCATCCTGCTGGGCAAACTGCCAGCGGGATTTCACCGCAAATCAGACATCTTTTAAGGGAGAATAAATCTTTACGTCCAAATAAAAAGATGCCCCCGTTAAAAGGGGCACCTTAACTAAAACTAAGACGCGTACTCCGGAGCCGCTTTTATAGCTTTTTCCTCAGGCACTTGAATGAATTTTGTCATAACGGCGCTAGCGAAATAGAGCGCAGCGAAGATCCATACAACTCCCTCCGCGCCGACAAGTCCGATAAACATCCAAGCCAGTGCCGGGCCGACAAACGCTGATAAGCCTGCAGCCAAATTCAAAACAGACATGGCAGCTCCCTTGTCTTTTCCAGCCACCGTCGGAACAATAGCGCCAATCGGCACATAGCCGGCGAGCAGTCCGCCCCAGGTAAATCCTACAATGCTGACGATAAGCAAGTTTCCGCTGAAGAGAACAGGTGTATAGTACAAAAGCACAGTGAAAATTCCGCAGCCGACTCCGCCGAACCAAATGACGGTATTTTTCCAGCCGAATTTATCACCGATTATTCCAAAAATAAGATTGAATAAAATATTGCCAAGAAAAATTGTTCCCCAAATTTGCAGCCAAACATTTGTTGATATGCCATGCTGGGCCATATGCATAGGTAGAAAAACCGGAAATCCGTAAGTGCCTATGCTGTTAATGATGCGGATGACTCCCCCTGTCAAAACACGAGGGTTTTTCACTAAAATCGTAACACCTTTTAACAGCTCGTTTGCTGTATCTTCTTTGCTTGCTTTTTTCTTTTCAAAGCGGTCACGGTTCATGACTAAGGCGAAAAACGCACCAAGGCATACCCAGAAAATAGAGCTCCAAAGCGTGTTAATGTAGCCAAACGCCTTAATGGCATAGCTTGAATACCAAGCTCCAAAGACAAACATCCCGCAACAATAGGCAATCCAGAACCAGCCGACCGCCGTGCTGAGTTTCTTTTGAGGCGTGCGGTAGATGACCCATGTCAGGAAAGAATAAGCAAACAGCGGGTATCCTAACCCTTTAATAACGTATGTGATATACATGACAGGCAGGTTTAATTTCTCGAATCCAAAGGCGATAAACCCGGCAGTTCCGATGATATAAAATAATAAGCCCATAAACATTGTACGTTTCGCGCCAAAGGCTTCAAGGCATACACCTGAAAACCATGAAGCGATGGCGAGCGAAATGCCGTACACCGTAAAAATAGATGCAGACTGCTGCACAGTGAGCCCGTTTTCAATCAAAAAAGGACTGAGCCAGCCCTGTTCAAGACCGTCTCCCATCATAAAGATAAGCACACCTAAAAATCCCCAGCCAAGCTGCTTTGGTATTCCCATTTTTTGCAACATATCTGTTTCCTCCCATAGATGCTTAAGTAATGGATCGAATTAACTCATTAAAGTAAAGGAATGTATATAACCTTAAGGACGGCTGAACCTGTCTTTGGGCTTTATACCAGCACTCTTTTTTCAGAAGAGACGGAAAAATCAGAAAAAAATCGCTGAGTTTTCTTCCATTCTTCATATAGATCAGTTTCTTCTTGAAAGTCAGTCGGCTCAATCACCTTGACCATATTTGAGAATGAATCTTTTATGCCGAGAACTTGATTGCAAATGACCGCGGCTCCAACAACGGAGGCCTGACTGAAACCTTCTTTGACATATACTTTTTTCTGAAGCAGATTAGCAATATATTGGGTCAGGGCACCGCTTTGAAATCCTCCGCCGCACGCCCATACATAATCTCGGCTTGTGGCGCCTACCTCTGTTAAAATGTCGTAATTCCACTTAATCGAATACGCAATTTCTTTTAAAGCCGCCCGAACAAAATGCGCTCTGCTTAATTGAGATGAAAGCGGTGCATCAAATATAAAACCGCCTTTAGTAAGCGCGTTTTTCTCTGTCGACAAATATGATCCGAGAGCTGATACACAAACTCTGTCTTCCTGAGTAAGCAAAGAGATTTCTTTTTCAATGACGTCATATCCTTCATTAGGATAGAAAATGGTTTTTAATTTTTGATAATTCAGTCCGGTGATTCCGGGATTCGTTTCAACAAGCCACTGCCCCTTATCCGTATGACAATTCAGCCAGGCCTGCTTTTGCCCGTCTTCTTGAATGTCTTGGATGATTTTGATAATAGGAGTCGTTGTGCCTGATACAATGACGATATCTTCCGGCACGGCGTCCGTGCTCTTAACAGCCAGTTGTGTATCACCGCCCCCAGTAATGACAGGCACACTTCCCGAAAGCCCCCATTCATTTGCAAGCTGTGCATCAACCTCTCCAATTGCTGTGCCTGCTCTCACCAGCCTCGGCAAGATGGATGGTGAAAAGCCGAATATGCCGCACAGCTCTTCTGACCATATATTTTGATTTACATCAAAGAGAAGCGTTTCCGTTGCTTGCGACGGCTCGTATGTCAAGATCCCGGTCAACTTATACGTTATCCAATCGCTGATGCTCGTAAATTGACTGACTTGTTTCCACAAAGAAGGCTGCCTTTGTTTTAACCCATAAAGCTTCAGTGCTGAAAAGAGCGCTGTCGGAAGCCGTCCGGTGCGGCGGTAAACCTCTTCTTTCAGCTCAATCTCTTCTTCCCACTCCTGTCCTCGATTGTCAATATTAGGAAGCCCGAGGAATAATGTTCCTTTTTTATCAATCAGAACAATTCCCTGCCTTTGGCTGGTTGAAGTGATGCCAATAATGTCTATAGCTTTGCTATGAGCAAGAGCCCGCTTCGCTAAGCCTGACACTTGTTCCCATAATACCTGCGGAGAAAAATAACGGCTGTCCGGGTAAAGAGGCTCTGTTATATATTCAATATCCTCACGCTCAATTCGATGAACCTTACCTGAGACCCCGACAATCGCAACTCTTGCATTTCCTGTTCCGATATCAAATACGAGATAGCCTTTTTCGTATGTCATGTCGCAAGCTCCTCCTTTATACGCCTGTTTCCAGCTCTTTTTTGTTATATAACGTCGGAATCGCGAGCGTCTGCTCCGTTTTCCACTTTTTAAGTGCCCCGTTCATGATAGCGACGTGATGATCTTCCACTTCGTAGGTAGCGCCCGCTAAATGTGGTGTCGCCAATACATTAGGCAAAGAAATCAGCTCATAATCAGAAGATTCCGGCGGTTCATTGTAGAAAACGTCTAAAATGGCTCCCCTGATTTTATTTTGTTTTAATACAGCCAAGAGGTCTTCTCTGTTTACCACTACGGCTCTTGATGTATTCACAAATACCGCGTCCTTTTTCATAAGATCAAAATAGGTTTGGCTGATGAGTCCGGCGGTTTCCTCTGTACGCGGCAAATGCACAGACACAATATCGCTATCTGAAAAGATGTTCTCAAGCGCGACTTTTTCATATTGCGGATTGTCGTGGGTCACAAACGGGTCATAATATTTCACCTTGCAATCAAATGCAGTTAAAAGCTTGGCGATTCTCTGTCCTACTGCCCCGAAACCGACCATGCCGACCGTTTTTCCGGTGATTTCATTGCCTTTAAATTGAACATAGGCCTGTAAATAATCACGGTTCCATTTTCCATCTTTTAACCACTGATTAGACGGCATTGTGTGGCGGAGAAATGTAATGATATTGCCAATAAACATTTCCGCCACTGCTTGGGCATTGCGGGCCGGGGTATAAAAGACCGGGATGCCTCTTTTGGTGGCTGCTTTGATATCAACATTTGACGGCATTCCTCTGCACACGCCCACAAACGCAAGCTCCGGTGAGGACTGTAATACATGTTCTGTTACTTGATCGAGCTCAGCAATCAACCCAGTCGCATTCGTGTCCTTGATCAGCTGAATTAATTCGTCTTCCCGGAAAGCCCTTCCCCGGCCTTTCCAAGATTGATATACAACGGCGCCGAAGAGTCCTTCGAGTTCCTTTCGGCCATGTTCGTTGTATGGCGCTGTAATTAATACCGTCATGCTGCAAAACTCCTTTTCATGTTGTAGTATTTTTGAATAAAAAAAATCTCTTTCCGCAGACGGAAAGAGATTCATGTATATGTATTTTCTGCTAAAGCAAAAAAACATGTATAAACCTTACTTTCCTATCTTTCAAGCTTACGCTTGCTGGAATTGGCACAATAATGTTGCCGAGGTTTCATGGGGCCAGTCCCTCCACCTCTCTTGATAGAAAATTAAAATATGAAATTTTCAGCATATTAAAAGAATAAATTCATCATAAAGAAGTCACGCATTGCTGTCAATCTTTTTTTCTGAATTGACGCTATAATGTGAAATGTTTATAATTCTAACAATATATCTAAAGATAAGGGGAACTGGGCCATGAATTCTTTCGCCACTAAACAAGATGGAGTCTTTAAATCTGTATGTTCACTCGACTGTCCGGACCAGTGCGGATTACTTGTCCATAAAAAAGACGGCAAAATTGTAAAAGTCCAGGGTGATCCGGATCACCCTGTGACACAAGGAAATATATGCAATAAAGTTCGAAATATGGCTGAGCGCATTTATGATGAAAAACGATTATCTGTTCCGCTGAAACGCATCGGCAAAAAGGGCGAGGCGGCATTTGAACCGATTTCATGGGAAGAAGCCATCAGCACCATCAGCGCACGCTGGAAACGCCTCATTGCTGAAGAAGGCGCGGAAAGCATTCTCCCCTACAGCTTTTATGGCAATATGGGGAAATTAACCGCGGAAGGCATGGACCGCCGCTTCTTCCATCGTCTCGGCGCAAGCCAGCTGGAGCGCACCATTTGCAGCAAAGCCGGCTCAGAGGGTTATAAATATACAATGGGTGTGAGTGCAGGAACAGATCCCGAAGAAACCATTCATACAAAGCTGTTTATTTTTTGGGGGATAAACGCTGTCAGCACAAATATGCATCAAATTACACTCGCGCAAAAAGCCCGTAAAAATGGTGCGAAAATCGTTGTCATTGATGTTCATAAAAATCAGACAGGCCGGCTTGCCGACTGGTTTATTCCGATTCGGCCCGGAACAGACGCCGCACTCGCCCTTGGCATCATGCATATTTTATTTAAAGAAAATATGCATGATGAAGCATTTCTGTCTGAATATACCGTGGGTTCTGAAGAGCTTCGAGACCATGTCAAACAGTATACGCCTGAAAATGTCTCTTTCATTACAGGCATCAGCGCGGAAGATATTTATCAACTTGCCAGAATGTACGGTGAGACTTCTCCTTCTTTTATCAGAATCGGAAACGGGCTGCAGCATCATGATAATGGCGGCATGATTGTTCGGACGATAGCCTGTCTGCCCGCTGTTACCGGCCAATGGCTGCAACTTGGCGGCGGTGCGATCAAGCATAATAGCGGCATTCTGGAATACAACAGCCGTGCCCTCCAGCGTCCAGACCTGCTGAAAAGCCGCACGCCAAGGTCATTCAATATGAACCAGCTGGGCAGAACGCTTTTAGAAACCGATCCGCCCGTCCGTTCACTATATATATATGGGACAAATCCCGCCATTGTAACGCCGGAAGCCAACAAAGTAAGAGAAGGGCTGATGCGGGAGGATTTATTCGTTGTGGTGCATGATTTATTTTTAACGGAAACCGCCAAATACGCGGATATTATACTGCCCGCCACCTCTGCTTTTGAAAATCTTGATTTTTACACCTCTTACTGGCATCACTACATTCAGCTTCAGCAGCCGGTTATTGAGAGATATGGAGAAAGCAAGCCGAACACTGAAGTATTCAGATTATTGGCGGAAGCCATGGGTTTTGAAGATCAAGAGCTGAAAGATTCGGACGATGAATTAATTCGCCAAGCGCTTGATCATCCGGACAATCCTTATTTGGAAGGATTGAATTACGAAGATCTTATTCTACATTCATTTATAAAAGCTAAAAGGGATAAACCGCTGTTTCCGGGCAAACTGCCGACACCGAGCGGTAAGATAGAATTATATTCTGACATAATGAAGAAAGACGGCTTTCCGCCTGTGCCGACTCATATACCGCTTGCCGAGGATGAAGATTACCCTCTTATGTACGTGCCGGGTCCTAATCATAATTTCTTAAATTCGACGTTCTCCAACAATGCTAAGCATATCAAGCTGGAAAAAGAACCTAAGCTTTTTATGAACACGCAGGATGCAAAAGAACGGGGAATTGAAGATGGAGAGCGAGTCCTCATTTGGAACAGCCGGGGCGAATGCGAATTAACCGTCTCAGTCGGAGAACAGGTCCTTCCGGGAGTGACAGTGAGCCAAGGGTTATGGGCTGATGAGCCAAACAAAAAACAACTTGTCAACTCACTTACACCGGACCGCTTGTCAGATATGGGCGGCGGCGCAACCTTTTTCTCAGGAAAAGTCCAAGTGGAAAAAATCACAAACACATCAATTTGATCGTATACAAATTAACCGTCAGACATCTTGTCCTCGCGGTTATTTGTTATTGATTTATTCACTGTCAACAAAAATGGTGACGACCCGGTTCCATCCTGCGCTGGCATCAGCGATATTTATAGAAAAAGCGCTTACTGTAAAACCATAAGGCTTCTGAAGCTGATCAAGATTTCAAAGTTTTTCGATCTGGCATTACTCTTTCCTTTGAAGAAATACAAAAGAAATAAGTAAAAATCGAGATAATGTCGACTATAATTGATGTATTTGGTTTCCCATGGTTCGATCGACCGATGACCGAAGAAAAGGGAATATGAAAAGCCCCTTCTCAATATAAGAGGCTTTTATTTCATACTCTCCAGATACTTGTTATGTTCTTTTTCTAAAACTATAATATCCTTTTTAAATATCTCAATTTCATATTTTTCTTTTGCTTCCTTAGACAAATTCTCATCTAAATAATGCCAGAGTTTTTCCTCACTTTTGGCTGGTTTATGTTTCTACTCTGTCAGCGACTTTAAAGATATTGAATAGCAGAGAAGATATTAAAGCAATTACAAAGAAAACCCCCACAAATCCACTCCAGAATGTAAGTCCTTCAAACGGAATATTAAACATTCTAATAATGATTCTGTGAACAATCCCCGCAATAATAAGCAGGACACTAGTTAATAATGAAAATCTAATATGTTTCATTCACCACAAACTCCTTTCATAATGAAAAATTCAAACTTCCTTTTTTTGTATTTATTCAACACTTTTAAAGAATCTCCTTTATGTTAATATTGGTGGTGAAATTTTTTCAGCTTGGCAAGTCTTAGTTTATATAAAAATAAGTTGTACTAATACATCTCCAATATTATTAAGACACAATGTTGCGTCAGATCCATCTATTTCAATGGTTTTTCACTCTCCTTTTCTCTTTAAAACTGCTGTTTTAGTTAGATTCTTCATCTCTCATAAGACTCCTGAATCTCTTGGACATAAAAAAACGTATCTGTCTTTCAGCTTCCGGCACGCTTTCTCTCTTAATGTAAAGTGCCAATAAAGTTGTTTAATTTGCAAAAAAGCCGTTTATAAAATTGTTTGAATATGGAATATCAGTATCCGCACGCTTGTTTTAGTTTATAAGCGTATTGTGGGTAAGAAGTGTAATGAGTGGTGTTCTTTATGAGAACTTCATTTTTCCATTGACTAAACGTTCATTCAATAATAAAGTAGTGTTAAATATTGTAATTGAATGGAGGGTTTGCAATGGATTTGTATTATGAGGTTAATGGAAACGGGCATCCTGTCGTTCTTCTTCACAGTGGGGGTGCTGATTTGCGAGATTGGAAATTTTTAACACCTCTTCTAGCCAAGCACTATAAGGTCGTTACTTTTGATGGACGTGGCACCGGGAAATCACCATCCCCTTTAGAGCATACCAACTATGTTGAAGATTTGCTGTCGCTGCTTGACCATCTAGAACTCGATAAGGCAGCACTCATAGGACACTCCTTCGGCGGCCAGATTGCCACTGAATTTGCTCTGAATTATCCTGAAAGAGTATCGAAACTTGTTTTGGTTGCTCCTGCTTTGTCAGGGTTTAGCTATTCACAAGAGTTTACTGCGTATTTGAATAAAATTAATGAGGCTGCCCCGGATATAGAAAAGATGCTTGAGCTTTCGCTTAGTGCCTCATTATATCATGTTGTAATGGCCGGTCCCCACCGGAATCTGATGGTTCAAATGCAGCGGCATTATTTCAAACGGATTTTAAAATGGCCAGCTTTTGAAATGATTTGGCCGCAGCCTCCAGCTATTGATAGGTTAGAGGAATTGAATGCCGATACACTATTCATTATCGGCAAGGAGGACTTCCAAGATAACCATCGTGTTGCAGATTGTTTTCGAATAGTCCCAAAAGCTCGTTTCGTTGAAATCGCCGATGCAGATCATATGGTAACGCTCACCCATCCTGAAAATCTATATCACCATATTACTTGCTTTATGGAGGACTGAAGTTTACCATGCCAAGATCTCAGAAAGAAAATGAAAGAATTCGTCAGTTAGCCAAAGAGAATATTCGTAGTGCTGCTATGAGGTTATTCATCAAACAGGGATATCATGCTACTTCTATTAGCGATGTAGCTAAAGAAGCAGGCATATCTAAAGGGCTGCTATACAATTATTATAAAGGCAAAGAGGAACTTCTTGCTACAATGGCCGAAGCCAGAATCGGGGAATTGATTGAGGTAATGGAAGGTGCGACCGCTTTTGAGACACCTTCTGAACAACTTAGGTTTATTATAGAAGGTGCGATCGATAACGTCTATCAAAAGCCGGAACTATTCCGTTTCTACCTGCACCTGCAAACACAGCCAGAAGCAGATCAAAAGCTGATCAAATACAGTAATATGCTGATTGAAGAAAGTGCCAGACAGTTCGAGTTACAGTGTGAGATGTTCGAAAAGCTGGGTGTAAAGGAGCCGCGGAAACGGTCGTTATACTTTTCATCCACGCTTCAAGGGATCATGTTAATGATATCTACTTATCCGCAACAGTTTCCCATTGAAGAAGTAAAAATACAGATGATTCGTGAATTTTGCTTCTTGTCTTCGGAATAAAAGTAATCAATAAGGGATATCAGCAGTTGTGATATTGCGGAATAACTCTTTGCTTCTAAACAACTTTATTGTTGATTATTTTGATAAAAATAATATCGGATAAAGAAAATTAAACATCTGTTTTTATTATACCGTTCTAATTTCGAACGGTGTTATGTGTGTTTGGAGAATAAAATTAAATGACTTTATTGCAACTTCAAACTTAATACATGGACATATAAGATAACATCATGCCAGGTTGTTTGAACTTCAGTAACTCTGTCCCCTAAAGTTGCTCCTAGAGAAGCCATATTAGAAACAAGATTCTCTTCTTTCTTAGAATAAACTTTTTAAAATCTGATAGCAGCATAGGCCTTCTAATTAATGCAATAACAGCACAAACTGAATTTATCCATACACATTGTTTTTCGGGTCTTATTTAATGCTAACCTCTTCTGCTGGCTCCTATGCATATGAAGGGAAAAGCTTAAAAATTCTTTTCGAATTATAAATAAAATGATAGTTTTAATAAGACTTTTTTGTCTTCTTATTAAAACTATCAAGCATTACATGCTTCTTATTCCAACCATCACAAAACCTAATTTCCTTCTCTTCTCGTTATCCGTTTCAAATAAGCTCAACTGCTGATTCACATCATTTTTAATATTAGATAAAGTAACTGAAGTACTCCTCACTGTTTTCCCTTCATAAAACTTATCGAAGAGTATTAAACAATATTTATAAATATCCATGGTGATATTTGTAGAGCCATCAATTGTTTTTGATCGGTGAAATCCTCCGCCAAACTCGTCTTTGCTGTAGCCTATCCCAAACTAATTGTTCTTCCCACTTTATTTTGAGTACGAGTTCTTCTTCCCACTTCTTCGCATAACTCCAAAAGCACAGATTCTTCTCTTTTTGTGTAGCCCCTGAGCAGTATCTGACTCTTACCAAAACTGATATCACCTTGCATTAAAGGTGCGCCAAAGGGGATGATGCTTATGTCAACATTTCAAGAATTAATGCTGATGCTTGCTTTTGGGTCGTTTATAATCGCCCTGTTGACGTATATAAATAAAAAATAGACCTCCCTTGAGCCCTGAACAAGTTTAAGAGAATGGTCTATTCCAAGAATACCTATTTAGCAAGCCCCTTGAGGGCAGCTTTTTGTACATGCCGGGGTGTTGGTAGCACCCTGGTCTTTTTTATATTATGCATTTCTCTTAGAAGAAATAAATGGTGACTGTACCACATAACTACAATGTGGTGAAGTGATATTATAATACACTAAAAGAAACGATTGAAATTTCGTCCCAGTCCTCATCTTCTTACCAGTTTTCTTCCCTTCGAAAAGAAAAAGAGGCTTGCGATGGAGATAGCCCCTAATGTAAGAAACATCGTTGTACCTCCATATGCCGATAGCAAAATTCCTCCAATCCAAGGACCAAGAAAGTTTCCGAATTCACTAAAGCTTTGTGCACCATAATAGGTACCTCTCATTCCATGGGGAGTTATTTGATCAATTTGGGTATATTCAGCAGGAACAAGCAAAATTTCTGCTAATGTAAAGATAATCATAGAAAGAATAAATCCTGCCCATCCCGCAGAAAAGGCAAATCCTACTGCGCCTAGGGTAAGCAGACTACTCCCTAATATAATTCGATGAAATATACTAAACTTTTCAGACCATCTAGTCAATGGAACTTGTAAGATAATCACGGTAACCCCGTTTATACTCATTAATAAACCAAACAATTTTACACCGTCAACGATATTCTCCTTTAAATACTGGGAAAGGGGAACGGAAATCTGTCCATGCACAGTCGTCAGCATGATTCCTCCTAAAATGAAAAAGAACAAGACTTTATCACTTCTTACAACATTCCATGCCTGGGCTAAGCTAATTCTTTCTGCATTTAACTCCGTGTTCTGTTGAACGCTAAAAGATTGAAATAAGAAAACAAGGATAATGGAATAAACCAAGTAAACAGATGAAGTTAGTAAGAAGGTAATAGAACTCCCTCCTATTCCAAGAAAAGCACCCACCATAGGACCGATTGAAAAACCCAGGTTCATAGCCGAATACCGAGTAGAAAACACCCTGAACCTTTGGTCTTCAGGTGTTAAATCCCCTATAAGAGCCTTAGATATTGTGTTGAAGAAGGAGGTAGACACCCCTCTTAAAATGCTTAAAAAGAGGAGGAACAATGGACTTTCTATATAAACAAATCCAATAAAAACGATAGCTAAAACCAGTAATGAAATAATCATCAATCTCCTTCTTCCGAAAAAATCCGAAAGAAAGCCACCTATAAAACCACAAAAGGTACCTGCCAGAGGTCCAGCTCCAATAATGAGTCCGATTGTGGCAAAATCAAGCTGCGAAGTTTCACTAAGGTAGATAGCTAAAAACGGGATACTCATCGAACTTGTTAAAGAAATAAAAACTGTTCCCAACATCATAATATGAACAATGGGATGATATGCTTGAAAATACTTCCTCAATTTATTCATAAGAGGTCTCCCTTTTTAAATAAAAAACTCCTTAACTCTGTATTTAATCTGTCGATAAAGCTCTCTCTTAAGCTGTAATAGGCGGGAGTTGAATGATCGATAAAATGACTACGGATGATCCCCGCTTTTCGCAAAATGGTGATATGGTGGTGTACAGTACTTTTGGCTAGTTTTATATGTTGATGAATCTCGATTAGAGTTCGAGGCTTTTCAGCAATATAGCTTAAAATACCCAGACGCTTTTCATCAGCTAAACATTGAGTAAGCTGAAGTATAACTAATGATGATTCCTCTTTTGACGTTATTGTTTCCTTAATGGGATATAAACAAGTAGCCATTCCACGGAAATAATCCATCACCGTTGTTGGATAACAATGATACTGGGGAATAAGTATAACTTGTTTTAACTGATCGGTAGGTTCTACTCTCATCCCATTCGTTACCTGCTCAATGAGATCTATAGGACTACAGGTTTGGGCCTCTTCTTGTCTAAACCTTACTTCTTCTTGAAGGTAATCAAGAATCCCGGTATCTAGGCTTTTAAAGTAATGTGTATTCCATTCTGTTAAGAGATATAAAATTCGATCACGGACTTCTCCTAAATTTAAAGGAATAGAGCTAACCCAAGGGGAAAGTCTTTCATATAGCTCCCCAGCCGGAAGCTCTTCTAACCAATCTAGAAACTCTTCAACGGTTTTTTTCTCTGGACATTGAGAAATCAGTAACACGGTTCGGTGCAATATCTCCCAACGTTCATCTTCAAGTTCAAGAGCAAATCGGGTAGGAAGCTTGAGCTTTGTTTCTTCAACCCAGTCTTTTCCCAGTTTTATAGATTTTAAATTCTTATTATATATATATGTATACAAACTAATAATCAACTCGTAGGCTGGGGAATATTCGATTAATACAGAATAATTTCTTTCCATTCGATCACCTTCGAACTCTTTTCATTTATGATTAAATTCTAATGCTACTTTTTGGTTTAGTCAATCAAAAAATAAATAGAAACTGTCATTCTTAATTAGGCCATTTAGCAGTACATTTTGTATCGATGTAAACGAAAAAATAAAAACGAAGGGGCCTCATTTTGTTTCTTGAAAAACATGAATACGAATCGGCAAGGTTTTTCATTGAAAATTTCATTGCGATACTGTCTTCTTTCAACCAAATGAATAAGTTCATAAACCCTTGTTAATAATCTAAAATTTGATTAGCACCAGTCTCAATCAAAACCCGCAATTTGGCTATGTTAAAAATGTTATTTCAATTAAAATGAAAAGGCTCTTTTCGTAATCTTTGTTGCTTAATACAAAAAAAGAGCCGTCTTTGGCTCTTTGCAAGGTTAAAAAATGCTATTTGTATATTAAGACTTCCTTCCACCATCTATCCAGTTATTGAAGTCAGACATTATTAAATCAACATGATAATAGACACCAAGTGAAGGACTACAGCCTTTCTTCCATCATTTTCCTGAGTTCCCATTTTTACATGTCAACTGGATAAGCAACTGCTCCTACAATCCCTTCAAAGACCTCATCAGGCTTAGTAACGAGATTTCATAACCCTGTCACAGTATCTTTACCGACATCATAAACCCCTACACCAGGAATTCCTTGTGTCCGCTTTTACTTTTAGTATTTTTGTTGATCAACATTTTTACCGTTTTCTTTATTGCACTCTAGGTCACTGTTTGATTTCAATTACATATATCAACTAAATACTGTCATACAAATAAACGATCAAACTGAAATTTCTGCTTATCTTCTTCGATGATATTCGGTCCTACTAGACCATTTCAAACATGGAAATCAATAAAAACTTGCTAAATATCTTCTTCCATGCTATATTCATATAGCGATGAGCTGAATTGTGTAAGCCGATGGACATGCCCTTTGCGGGCGCACACGAATGTGGCGTGTGGTACATCGCCTCAATACGCAAAAGACGTTTGCTTTCGGGCAAACGTCTTTTTTTATGTTATCCTATTTTTGTTCCGTTGGGAACGGGATGTTCGGGCGCAAGCAGGACGACGTCGCCTTGTTCCGGAATGCCGCCGAGGACGAGCACTTCTGATTTGAATCCTGCGATCCTCCTGGGCGGAAAATTGATAATAGCTGTGACTTGCTTGTCGATCAAGTTTTCCGGCTGATAGCGTTTCGTAATTTGCGCGCTTGATTGTTTTAGACCAATTTCTTCGCCGAAATCAATCACAAGCTTAATGGCCGGCACTCGCGCTTCCGGAAACTCCTCTGCTCTCACAATCGTGCCTGTCCTGACATCGAGGGCTAAAAAATCTTCAATTGATGCCATCTGAATCACTCCTTTTTCTTCTTATTATAAAAAGAAAAACACATCCTGCGCTTTACCATATATCAGAACATTTTATCCGAATGAAAGATGTTTCTGTAGTCTCGCGGAGCCATTCCCGCCGATTTTGCAAACCACCTTGTAAATGAAGAAGGGTTTTGAAAACCGAGCTTCTGACTCACGGCAGTAAGCGGTTCATTTTTCTCTGCCAGCATTCTTTTCGCTTCCGCAAGCCGAAGGTCGGCAATGTATTTTTGCGGTGTTTTTCCTGTACGGTTTTTAAACCAGCTTGAATAGTACGCCGGATGATAATGTTCGAGTTCCGCCAGTTTTTTAATAGACAAAGTTTCCGATAAATGACTGTGTATGTATGCGATAGACGAGTGGGAATACGTTTGTATTTTTTCCGTTATGTATTGAACAAGCAGGTGCAGGGTATGTGATGACTTACTATTCGCTTCCTCCTTCAGCAAATAGCGGATTGAGGACCAAAAGGGGTCCACTTTGGCTTCTAGCCCAGAAGCCATATCATGATGCTCTATGTTCATGACGTGTAATGGAATATCCAGAACCAAGCATTCGTTTCTGCCGATGGAGCGAAAGCGATGTTCACACTCAGGCGGAATGTACAAAAAATGCTCTGGCGTTAACTTCACCCGCTGTTCTTCTGTTTCAAGATCAATATGGCCCTCAAGCGGGAATAAAAATTGGCTGAATTCGTGTTTATGTGAATGATAGAGGCGTGAATAGGTCCTTTTTTCACAAGTAATATTTTGCAGTGTGTCCATTTCATTCTCCATCCTTTTTTATGCGGTAATGATGTTTGGATATAACTGAAAACAGTCTATGATACAGAGAAATGGCAGGTTGATTTTCTTCGTTACATGAAAGTATTATGTGGAGCGCCATTGGCCTTTGACCAATCTGTTTAGACTCTGACAAGCTGGCTTCCCGCTCTCTTTCCCCGATGGCGCTTTGCACCACAATTTGTTGCACCGAAATTCGCTGTGAGCACCCATTCACCGAGCTTTTCTTGAATATGCGCAGACCATAAAGCTGCCGCTAATTGTTGTACTTTATGTTTATTGGGCTGCAACTCTGAGTGTCTCCCCTGCAATTGAATATTGTCATTATACAATATTCAGAAATATATGTCTTAAACAAAAAGAGCCTTATTCAAAATAAGACTCAGTTTACATAATATTATTACGACATACTAATATTTCTGCAGGCCTTCTGCAAATGTCCGAATTGAAAATAAGAAGCTCTCCGAAATATCTTGTGAAAGCTCAAACGCCTGCTGTCTCATTAGGACGGCAAATCCATGCAGCATGCTCCTTAGCCCCCTCGCCGCATGAATGGCCGTCTGTTCATTGGCATAGCCAAATTGAGTGAGCAGTTGAACGACAAGCTGCACAATTCGCTCTGACAGCTCTTCTGTCCTGTCATCGGAAACTTTCAGCAAGGAGGCCTCATAAAGTCCGGGGCTTGAATGTGCAAAGTCAATATAGGCGTTTGCTAAGGCAAGAAGCGCTTTTTCCCCTGTCAGTCCACGGACGGAGGAAGACATTTGTTCATAAAGCTGTTCTAATCCGCTCACACAAAGCTCAACTTGAATGCCTTGCAGTCCGCTGACATGGTTATAAAGAGACGGAGGACGCACATTTAATTTCTTTGAAAGCGTAGACAGTGTGACTCCCTTCATGCCTTTTTGATTTGCAAGCTCAGCTGCTGCGTCTATGATAATTTCAAGGTTCATCCCCATTCTCGGTGACATCACTCATTCTCCTTTCGTAAGACGGCGCTTCGCATTTTGAAGCGCGTGCTTCATAAATGTTATTGGACTATGCAAAAGCTCTCCGTGTCCTACTGCGAGACAGCTAGGAGCTGTGTCAATTAGAATTTGTGCGCTTTTAATGGCTTTTTCCTTGTTCCAAGTCGCGAACGCCGGAAAAGGAAATGACCATTTCAAATCCCCGGAAACAGCAATTCCTCCTCGCAATTGAAACGCGTCTCCCGCTATCAGAATACCATTTCTTTCGTCAAAAAAAGATATGCTTCCTGGGGTATGCCCTGGTGTTGGAATGACAAGCAGAGAACCGATCCGCTCACCGCCTTTTACCAAAAGATCAGGTGTTGTTTTTATGTTTTTCGGCACGCCTCCTTTTATAGGCGTTTGCAGTTCATCATCCCGCAATGTTACGTCCCCCTGTAATAAGAACGAATCCCGTTCTGATATAATTTTTTGTGCGTGTGGGTATGCTGCGGCCAATGTATCAAGTGACCCGACATGGTCACTATGGGCATGAGTCAGCAAAATTTTGTTCAGCGGTTTTCCAATGCGGCTGACCGCTTCTGAAATGCCTTTAAAGCTGTTCGGCATCCCTGTATCGATCAGTGTTAATCCATCCGCTTCTTCGACCAAATAACAATTGACGGGAAAAAGCTTTGGAAAAAAGGTCAGCTGCCAAACCGATTGATGTTGTATGATTCTCATATTTTTTTATCCCCCTCGAAAACTAATGTCGTTAGTTTTATTATAACTAATGCCATTAGTTTTACAAGCCTTTTATGATAAATTCACTGCTATATATATTTTTACCTTCGCTTGCCCAAATGCAACAGCACCTTGATCATACACTTCAAAATCGCCTGAGAATGTGCGCAAATGACGCTTCTCCCATGACCAAATCTCTTTCCACGTTTCAAGCACAACCTCATCAATCGGTCCAGTTCTTGACGAAAACACGGCGTACGCTGAAGACGGTAAAGTGTTTTCTTTAAATGGTTCATACACTTTTCTTGCCTGATTTGTAAACGTTCCGATTGAGAACGTGTACATACCATGCTCTTTTTGTTCATAGTCTGAATATAAGGTGATGATTTTTTTATCCTCAGGGGGTTCAGCCAAGATGCCTTGCGGATTTTCCTGCCAAAATGAGTTCCACAGTCGCGGAATTTTCCCCTCCGAAGTCATTTCCAATGCATTGCTTGTCCTTACTGACATTCCGATAAAGTGCTGTTGCTCCATTTGTACATAATGTGAAAAACTCATGTGCATTCTCCTCTTTTTCCAAAGTATCTACAGTATAAAAAAAGAAACCTGACAGCACCGTGTCAGGTTTCATATATTATTTGCATGTGATTGATCGTATCCTTCACTTTTTCTCGGATATGGAGCGGTTTCAGCACTTCAATTTCCTTCCCGAATTGCAGTAAAAAACCGATCAGCCATTGATCTTCGGGCAGTGAAATAACGGCTTTGCAGTTTCCGCTTTCATCAAATTGAAGGGAATCTTCGCCAAACCATTCGCTAAAACGCTGCTGAGCGGGGGGCAATACGAAAAGCAGGAGGTCAGTTAAACGATCTTTTTGATACCAATTGGCATCCCAAGGCAGTGTTTTCAGCTGAATATTTTTCCTATCAAATGATTTCTGAAGAATAGCCAGTTCTTTCATTCGCTGGAGCTTAAAAAAACGAAAATCCTTTTTTGCTAAACAGTAAGCATACAGATACCAATGCCCGCTTTTAAATACCATTGTGTAAGGTTCCGTTTCTCTTGTTCTTGTCTCTCCCTTTGCGTTTGTATATGTAAAAGACACTGTAGATGTACGGTCAATTGCTGCGCTAAGTTCCTCTACGAGCTTTTTTTGGTGCTTCGTATCACCCCAGGCGGTCATGTCAATAAACCACTTTTCGGTTTGCCGCTTAAATGTTTCTAAATCCTGCTCTGGAACAAGGTGCTGTATTTTTTCAAAGGCGTCATTGTTAGAAGCCGGTTCATACATAGAAGAAACACTTTGAAGAGCAGAAGCAATCGCGGCTAGCTCCTCCTCCTTAAGCCATTGACGCTCCAGCCGATATGTTTCCATTATGCTGATTCCCCCGCCGTTTCCTTGAGCCGTTACAATCGGAATGCCCGCTCGGCTTATCGTCTCAACATCACGGTAAATGGTTCTGACAGATACTTCAAACAAGTCAGCAAGCTCAGCAGCCTGAACTTGTTTTTTACTGACTAACAGCACAACAATAGCTAAAATACGTTCAAGTTTCATATCGTGCCCCTTTTTCGACAGCCCGGGCACATCTCTTATGCAAATGAAGAAAGGCGCGCATATTGTGATAAAGCCGGGTCCTGCCTCTTTTTTGCTTCAATAGGTCTTTTATGAAGACTACTATTTGCAGACGGATAAGCATACACTACTCAACGGAGGGGATTTCTCATCATGCATCTTACACTTCAAAGCGTCTGCCCTGTCATGATTATTGTCTTTTTTCTGTATAAAAAAATTAAGCGGTCCATCGGATATCAGCCGCTAAGACCTCGCTGGCTTTTTATAAGAGTCATTCTTTTTTCATTATTTGCGGGCGGCCTCGCCGTTTTCAGCTTGACTCATCCATTTTTGTACGCGTATCTCACTCTCGGTATCCTTGGCGGCTTCCTGCTCGTATTCTTCGCTAAACGAAATATCTCGTTTGAAAAACGCAGGGGAAAGATTTATTTTCGCACCCATATTTGGGTTGAACTCATACTCTTATCCTTATTTCTGTCGAGATTTCTGTATCGCGTCTCAGAACTGTACCTTGCCCATCCAGATTTAAAAAACCCTGATTCATACAGCCAGACAATCGGAACGGACCCTCTGACAATCTGTATTTTTTTTCTGATTGCGGTGTATTATATCGGATTTTCCTCATTTGTTTTAAAAATGACCCGACATGATGACGATGAAAATCAGACCAGCCAATATGGCTGATCACGGCTTCTTGCTTAAAGTTTGTCACTTAAGCAAGAAGTTTTTTTAGTCATGGCGGGTATGATGAATCATTTGCTGAAGTACATCTAATACATGCTCATCCTCGGGAGAATAATAAATTGATGTGCCTTCTCTGCGCGATTTGACGAGACGCAGGTTCTTTAAAAATCTCAACTGGTGAGAAACGGTTGATTGCAGCAAATTCAAATGCTCCGCAATACCGTTTACAGCATGCTCGCCTTGAGAAAGCAGGTGAAGAATCCTGATTCTTGTTGGATCAGAGAGCGCTTTAAAAGTTTGAGCAACAAGAAATAACGTCTCCTCATCCAAATCAATTGCAGGGTCTTCCATTCTGTCCATGTCTTGAAATCCAGTCATGTGCCTCACCTTTCTTTTTTCATTATTTCAATCATATAACAAAAGCGGATTCATGCAAACTGCGGAGAGTTTTTGACCTTTCATTTCTTATTTTAAATTTATGTTTCAAACACAGGATATCACTTGGTCTCATGAGCGTTCTATGTCATAATAAAAAAGTCATAATGCTCCAAAAATTGAGGGTGAAACACAGTGAAGAAAAAGAAAAAAGGCTGTTTCGCTGCTGCGGGTTTTATGATGATTTTTGTCTTTGTCATTGCTTCCTTTTTAATGGTCTTGCTTTTTTCGAATCATGATCTGCTCAAAAAACTGCCGTTTGATACGAAGTCAATTGTTCTGGAAAGATTAACAGATTACAAACCTCTCGTTGAAGATGAGCTGGACGAGCAGGGCCTCTCCAACTATACATCACTTATACTTGGTATGATGTATCAGGAGTCAAAAGGAAAGGGAAATGATCCCATGCAGTCCTCTGAATCTCTTGGTTTAAAGAGAAATGAGATACAAGACCCTCAACTCAGTATTAAACAAGGCATCAAGCAATTTACTCTCATGTACAAAACCGGAAAAGATAAAGGTGTAGATTTGGAAACCATTATTCAAAGCTACAACATGGGAGCGGGTTATATTGATTTTGTAGCTGAACATGGAGGAACGCATACCGAGGAATTGGCAAAACAATACTCCGAGCAGCAGGTCGAAAAAAATCCTGAGCTTTACACTTGCGGAGGAAATAAAAATAATTTCCGTTACCCATACTGCTACGGCGATTACACGTATGCAGAAAAAGTAAAAGAAAAAACAAAAACTGTAGAAGAATCTTTAAATGTGACAACTCTTGAAACGTTAGAATAAAGGGCTCCTAAAAGGGGCCTTTTATTATTTGCTGAAACAACAAAAAAAGCCATAAAAATATGGCTTTTAATAATACGGCGATATCATTAAGTACACGATGACACCCGTCAGACTGACATAGAGCCAAAGCGGCATTGTCCATCTGGCGATTTTTTTATGTCGCTCCACCTGCATGCTGAATCCTCTGATGAGCGTAAACAGCGCAAGAGGTACAATAATTGCTGAAAGAATGATATGCGAAATTAATACAAAGAAATAAATCGAGCGCATAATCCCTTCTCCGCCATACAATGTGCTCTCTGCGACAGCATGGTACACCACATAGCAAATTAAGAACAATAATGTCGTCGTAAATGCGGCTAATATGAATCGTTTATGGGCTTTAATATTTTTCTGTTTAATCATAATAAGCGCCGCCAACAAGAAGATGAAGGTAAAGCTGTTGAATATCGCATTTAACATCGGCAAAATGTGAATATTCGCATGGCTGAACTGATCCTGTTTCGGCATAAAAAACAGCAAAGCAATTAATCCGTTGATGACAACTGTCAATGTCAGGACAATTCCGGTATAATTTTTCGGTTTATTTTCTGTCTGATTCATATGATGACCTCTCTTATTTGTACTGGCTACACAAATCGTATGCAAATTTAAAGGAGATGTCAACGTTTTCGCGTGCTTCGTCAGAATTTAGACACACTTTGAAGGCCGGACGTTTTGATAAGCCCGGCCCATGGATCATGCCTCTTGTAGTAAATCCTCAATCACTTTATGTTCGTTTTCATTCAGCAGATTCTTCTGAATTTTCGTGTGAATCGGTTTGTTCATATGACGATCAAGAATATCTGCGGTTTCTTTATCCCCGGCTATAATGAGCCGTTCCCACTTTTTCGCGGCTGCCTTTTCGTCAAGTCTTGAGGCAAGACGCTTATACAGCCTTTTTTGATTTTCTTTTATGTGATCTTTTACATCCTCCTGATCCATAGAGGAAGACGGACTTTCATGTTTTGCTTTATGCGGCTCCCACGTCTCATTCACCAGATCATATTCATAATGCTCAATCGCTTCAATTTCACCCAGAACCGTTTCAATAATCTTCACTTCATTTTGCTGCGTTAATACAAAAGCGGTGCTTGGATATTCCTCGTGAAGGGCTTCCAACTGATCGAGAACCGCTGATTCTTCCCAGTAAAATCTAGTTTCAACAGGCATTTTCAGTTCAATCACTTCCCATATGCGGCTGTGGTGAGAAGCGAAGAATACCAAACTGCGCGGCATGTCTTTTCCCTTTCCATCAATATATTGATAGATTTTTTTTATAAGGGCATCCAGACATTTTTCCTCCTCCGGATCACTGGCAGCCAGATATTCTTTTAATCGGCTAAACCCGGTTTTCAGAGCGATTTTCCACTCTCCCCCCTGTTGTTCAGGATCCCTTACATCCGTATTCACATATAATGAAAGCATTTTATCAGGCGATTCCAATTGGACATATTTCAGCTTCTTTATCAATGTGTTAAACGGCATTCATGTTCCTCCTTTATCATTCGAATTACTGTTCCTTATCCTCTCTGTTCACCCGCAAAACCTCATTTAACAAACCGAGGAAGATATTGATACACCTTTTTTATCAAAAATACTGATTTTATCATTTACAAATACCCTGCATATCTACTACAATTGGTTATTGTGTTCCAATTCACATAGACTGTTTTTCATTCTGGAAAGGAGTTTGGTTTTGTTTACTGAAACGATAGAAAAAAACCGGGAAGAGCTGAAGGAAGAGCTCAATCAATTAGAAATTCAAATGTACCGCATGCAGGAAAATATCAAGGATATTTCAAAAGATTCCCGAGTGCTTGGTATTGATCAATCGAAAGATGAAGATTGGCTGATTGTTTCCTCGATTGATGATGGCCAAACATGTAAAATTATGCTCACGGATTGTGAAACGGCATACAGAGGAAGAAGCCGATTTTCCCTTGTGGCTTCATATCAGAACGATGCCATTCATATTGGGGACATTAAAGGACCTCCGAATCTTGGATACGGTTCCATTTGCATCAAATTTTTAAAGGAAATCGCCAGGGACCATAATATTCCGAAGGTAACCGGCGACATAGCGAAGCGCGATTGGGATCATGTTGAGCGCCTGATCCATTTTTATGAAAAGCACCACTTCGAAGTCAGCGTTGATTACGATTCACAATCTGGCGGGATCAAATGGGTTGATTTGTAAAAATCAAGTTGATTGAACTATCCTTATTCCTTTTATCGCAAATATGGACTTCTGCCAAACCACATCGATTGCAGCGGCCCTGCCGCATTAAGGCTTTAGCCGAATCGTGGGCGTATATGGATAGATCAATATTAAGCGGCTGGCTTTTGAATGCCGGCCTTTTATTTTTTCACACATACATTACATCCGTAACCTTCAAGCTCCGCACTGTTGCTGGGTGAAAATGAGCTGATCTAACTTCATACATGACAAGTGTCATGTATGCACTATGATGTGTGCTACTACAAAGGACTCCTCTCTGCTCTTATACTTGGTATAGACACACAATGAGAGGATACTTTAAAATATGAATGATCAAACTATTGCTCATAAACAAAAAAAGCTTACGAAGCAAGTGGCTGCATTTGCTCAAGCCGATACTAAAAACAGTATGTTGCAGCTCCTTAATACATTTATTCCTTTCTTCGGCCTATGGTTTCTTGCTTATTTCAGCCTCAACATCTCCTATATTCTTACTTTAGGTTTTACAGTCGCGGCTGCCGGATTTTTGACACGGATATTCATTATCTTTCACGACTGCTGTCACCAATCCTTTTTCAAAAAAAAGCGTTATAACAATGTTCTCGGTTTTATCACCGGCGTTCTGACCTTATTTCCCTTTCTTCAATGGCAGCACAGCCATTCAATCCATCACGCGACAAGCAGCAACTTGGATAAACGAGGTACAGGTGACATTTGGGTGTTAACGGTAAACGAATATAAAGCCGCCTCCAAATGGACAAAAATCGCTTACAGACTTTACAGAAACCCGTTTGTCATGTTTATTCTCGGACCTATTTATGTTTTCTTGTTCACAAACCGTTTTAATAAAAAAGGCGCAAAACGTAAAGAACGCATCAACACGCACCTCACAAATATCGCAATCATTGCTTTGGCTGTTATATCCTGCCTGATCTTCGGATGGCAATCGTTTTTGCTTGTGCAAGGACCGATTTTTCTTATCTCAGGCTCGATCGGCGTATGGCTGTTTTATGTTCAGCATACATTTGAAGATTCATATTTTGAAGCGGATGAAGACTGGAACTATGTTCAGGCCGCTGTTGAAGGAAGCTCTTTTTATAAACTTCCGAAACTGCTTCAATGGCTGACAGGAAATATCGGATACCATCATGTCCACCATTTAAGCCCTAAAGTGCCGAATTACAAGCTTGAAGAGGCGCATGAGAATCATGAACCTTTACAAAACGTACCTACAATTACGTTGAAAACAAGCCTGCAATCTCTTAAATTCCGTCTTTGGGATGAAGAAAAGAAACAATTTGTTACGTTTCGGGATATTAAAAAAACGTCATCACATAATCCGCCTTCTCCAGTAGAGAAACAGTCGCTGCGGAAAAACGCCTGACCCGCAAGGAGGCTCTTTCCTGAAATCCAGAAAGAGCTTCCTTTTTCTATTGTTCAAGGGATGCAATCAGACCGTTACAGTGGTAAAGTTACTTTTAAGATGAAATGCTGAAAATGAGGTTATATCATGGTCAAAAAGTATTTAAAATTCCAGAAGCTAAGCGGAATTTCACCTTATATTTGGACAATATTTTTCATATTGCCTTTTTACTTTATATTCAAATCGTCTTCGACACTCGTTATCATTATCGGCATTGTCCTGACGCTTTTATTTTTTTCCGTGTACAGATTTGCGTTTGTCTCAAAGGGCTGGGCCATTTACATGTGGGCATTTATTTTAATCGGCATCTCCACTGCCTCTATTACGCTGTTCAGCTATATTTACTTTGCTTTTTTTATTGCGTATTTTATCGGAAATATACGAGAACGCGTTCCCTTTCATATTCTATATTATGTACATTTAACAAGCGCTGCGGTTGCCGCAAACTTCAGCTTTGTCTTAAAAAGAGAATTGTTTCTCACGCAAATTCCCTTCGTCGTCATCACTCTGATCAGCGCGATTTTGCTGCCGTTCAGTATCCGCATCCGAAAAGATCGTGAACGGCTTGAAGAAAAGCTTGAATTTGCTAACGAACGGATTTCTGAGCTGGTGAAAATGGAGGAGCGTCAGCGTATTGCCCGTGATCTTCATGACACTCTCGGCCAAAAGCTTTCTTTAATCGGTTTAAAAAGCGATTTGGCGAGAAAATTAATTTATAAAGATCCGGAACAGGCGCGCGCTGAACTAAAAAGCGTCCAGCAAACCGCAAGAACCTCTTTAAATGAGGTAAGAAAAATCGTCTCCTCCATGAAAGGAATTCGGCTGAAGGATGAATTGGTCAATATCAAACAAATTCTCGAAGCAGCCGGCATTAAGCTCATCTATGAAGAAAAGCAAACACCTGCCAGCATATCGTTACTAAATGAAAACATTCTGAGCATGTGTTTAAAAGAAGCCGTCACAAATGTCGTTAAACACAGCGGCGCCACGACTTGCCGTATTGATGTTCACCAGCAATTGAAGGAAGTCATCATTACCATTACAGATGATGGGTGCTTCAAAGGCACAGAACAATATTTTTCAAAAGGACATGGACTGCTCGGCATGAAAGAACGCCTTGAATTCGCAAACGGGAGTCTGCAAATTGACACAGAAAACGGCACACAATTAACGATGAAAATGCCAAATGAATCAAAAATCAAAGAAAAGGAAGGATCAAAATGATTACAATATTTATAGCGGAAGATCAGCAAATGCTGCTAGGCGCTTTAGGGTCGCTGCTTAATTTAGAAGATGATATGGAAGTTGTAGGAAAAGGAACAAGCGGACAGGATGCTGTGGATTTCGCCCAAAAAAATCAGCCTGATGTTTGTATCATGGATATTGAAATGCCCGGAAAAAACGGCCTTGAAGCTGCTGAAGAACTAAAAGATCTCGGCTGTAAAATTATCATCTTAACAACGTTTGCCCGTTCCGGATATTTTCAGCGGGCAATTAAAGCCGGCGTCAGCGGTTATTTGTTAAAGGACAGCCCAAGTGAAGAACTCGCAAGCGCCATTCGCAGCGTGATGGACGGAAAGCGCATCTACGCTCCTGAATTAATGGAGGATATCTACAGCGAAGCCAACCCGCTTACAGAAAGAGAAAAAGAGGTGCTCGAGCTTGTGGCTGACGGCAAAAACACAAAGGAAATTGCCAACGAGCTTAGCATTAAAAGCGGCACCGTCCGCAACTATATTTCTATGATACTCGATAAGCTTGAAGTGAAAAACCGGATTGAAGCCATTACCCGGTCAAAGGAAAAAGGCTGGTTTAAATAAAAAAAGAGCATCTTGGTCATGTCCGAGATACTCTTTTTTATTGAATCAGCCTTTTTTTTTTTATTTAGGCCCCTGCTTCAAGTGTCACCTGCACATCAAAATAAGGGCTGTATTCTGATTCAATAAGGTAAGTCTGGCAGAAGTTGTCCGCAAGTAAACATATATCACAGGCGCATGCTCCGATCAAATGACTGCTTCCCCTGCTCTTTTTGCAAACAAAACGGCTTGTTTTTCAGCCCTTTAAAATTATAAGCAAAAGCATTCCGTCTTAGAGGGTTAACCCCTTTTCTATTTACTTCGCGGTTCAGCTCCATCTCTCCCCATTCTATTTAGAATTTTGTTTTAACCGGCAATCCCCCACGGAGAAAAGACAATATAAATGACAGACACCATCACGAGAATAATACATGACGCAAGTTTTACATGCTTCCAAGGTTTCAAGTCCACTTGAGGATCATGGTTAAGACGATACTCTTTTTCTCTGGGCCGAAGCCTTCCGACAAACAGCATCACCGCCACCGAGAACGGAAAGAGGACAGCTAGGATATACAGAAAATGAATGTGCCCCAAAAAGATTTTAGATAAGCCATACAGGACAATATGAGCCGGTATCGCAATTTTAACGGCTAAGGCGGGTACTCTCTTAGAAAAGAACCCCACCACAACTGCAGCTAAGATCGGCACATTAAAAAAGCCAAACATTTCTTGAAGATAATTATACAAGCCTGATGGCGCATACAAAATAAATGGCGCAATGATAATGGAGACAACGCCAAGAATTGCTACAAATATTCTGCCTGTCTTTACAAGATCAGCATCATTTGCATTCGGTTTAAAAATCGGCTTATAAATATCAAGTGTAAATAATGTAATCGTACTATTCAATGAACCGTTAAACGAGCTTAAAATAGCGCCGAATAAAATAGCTGCAAAAATACCGGTAAGCGCTGTCGGCAGTAAATCTACGATCAGGCGGGGATAGACACTGTCGGCGTTATTGATTCCGCCTCCATAAAGATGAAAAGCAATAATACCCGGCAGGACTAAATAAAAAACCCCGACTAATTTAAAAAATCCTGCTAAGAGCGCCCCTTTTTGCCCCTCAGCCAAATTTTTAGCGCCTAATGCGCGCTGAACGATCGCCTGGTTGACAGCCCAGTAAAACAAATTATTTACTAAGAGGCCCGTTAAAATGGTTGGCCATGGCACTTCTGCGGAGTTGCTGATATCGATTGAATTAAGCTTCTCTGTATGTACGGCCGTTAATTTGGCAACACCGCCTCCAAAGTTTCCTTCACCGATAGCTAATATACCGAGCACAACAATCAGCAAGCCGCCGCAGATCAAACCGATTCCATAGATGGCATCTGCTGAGGCCGCAGCTTTCAAACCGCCGAAGAAGATATAACAGCAGCTCGTTATGCCAATGATAAATGAAATGATCAATACGGCTGTAAAAGTGCTGATTCCAAAATTATCCGTAAAACCGAAAACCTGATCTAATACAAGTGCCCCGGAGTATAAAACAGTCGGAAGGAATGAAACCGCATAGCCGATGATCAGCAACAAAGAGACAATTTGTCTTGTTTTTTGATCAAAGCGCTTTTCAAGAAAATCGGGTATTGTCGTTATGCCTGTTTTTAAATATCTCGGAAGAAAAAGTAACGCGAAAAATATCAAAGCAATCGGCGCACTCGCCTCCCAAGACATTGCAGTCATCGAACCGGCGTAGCTTTGACCGTTTAATCCAACCATTTGTTCTGTCGATAGATTGGTAAGCAATAAGGAACTCCCTATATACAACGCAGTAAGGCTTCTCCCTCCGAGAAAATAGCCGTCAGACGTATGTAAGTTCACATCCTTCGTTCTTAGCCACGAGAACAAAAATATGCCGATATTAATGAGTAAAAAAGATACGATAATCCATATCAAGTTTCTGCATCCCCTTTTTTTCAAAACATAAGACCCTTATTCCCTGTTTACGAACAGAAAAAACTTGAGAAGCACATTCGAACTTTTCAGAATATAATGGTTAGGAAAGAGAAAAAAAGGGAAGAAAAAAAAGGACACGAGCTTACGCTCAGTGTCCTTGATTTAAATACCGATATATGACTAGTTAAGAACTTTTACCTTTACAGTTCTGACGCCCCAGTTATGTGCGTCACTTGTTTTAGGTACAAATACATCTATTTTATTTCCTTTTATTGCGCCGCCAGTATCTGCTGCAGTTGCTTCTCCGTAACCTTCAACGTAGACTTTTGAACCAAGCGGAATCACTTTAGGATCCACCGCAATTACTTTTGCGTTAGGGTTTTTATTCAAGTCTACACCTGTGGCCGTAACGCCGGAAATGCCGCCGTCGTTAGCTGAATAAGCAGTTGCAGTAACTGTTAGTTCTTTTTTAGCATTTTGATTGCTTGTATTTGATTGAACAGGCTGTTCCTCTGTTTTCTCAGAAGTTTCTGCTGCAGCCTTCGATTCTTGTTTAGGTTGTTGTTGGACAGTTTCTTGTTTAGGTTGTTGTTGAACAGTTTCTTGTTTTGGCTGCTCTGTTTGCACCGCTTCTTGTTTTGGCTCAGCTTGAGGCTGGCTCTCTTGAGCTGTGTTTGAAGCTGATACCTGACCTTTAACCGCAAGTGTTGTTCCTGCATAGATCATGTCAGAGTCTAGATTGTTCCAGCTTTTAAGGCTGTTGATTGAAATGCCGTATTTTTGAGCAATCTTCCAGAGGCTGTCCCCCTCTTTAACTGTGTATTGCCCAGCGGTTGTTTCTTCTTCTGAAGAAATGGTCAGTTTCTCTCCTGCAATGATTATATCAGTAGATAGCTGATTCCATTCTTTTAAGTCCTTTAGGTTCACTCCGTTTTTCTGAGAGATTCCCCAGAGCGTGTCACCCTTTTGCACCGTGATTTCTTTCGCAGAAGCGTGAGCTCCGAATGCAGTTGATGAGATTGCTGCAACTGCGACAAAGGACATAATCGTCTTCTTCATAAGTAAATCCTCCCTTGTTAGCTTTTTATTGGCGGCTAACAGGGGATATCGTAACATATGTAAATGTCATTTCAATAACAAAACGATTTGAATTAGATTACAGTTCCTTTACATGAAAGATTTCTCTTGGTTGGAAAGACTTGCTGAACCCTTGGTATAAAGCGGTTTTGCAAGTCTTATTTGCATGGCTTTTTCCGCTCCGGACAAAATGTGTTTTCTCCAAAAAAAACTTATTTTTTTTGCTTTTTTATACTGTTTCACTTACGTAAGCTTGAATTTCTTCTAAAAAAAGCTTGCCGTATTTCACCCTTTTTTGTTCTCCCACTCCTTTAATTGAAAGAAGATCCTCTTCATTCGCAGGCTGCTTGCCTGACATTTCTTTTAGCGTTTGATCAGAAAAAACGACAAATGGCGGGACGCCTTGTTCTGCAGCAATTTGCTTTCGAAGCATGCGAAGCCGCTCAAACAAGGCGTCATTTTCAGTAATCGCAGCCGCTTTGAGCGCTTCTTTTCTGACAACGTCCTCTTTTCCAAGCAGCACGTTTCTTCCTTTATTGGTTACAAAAAGAGTCGGAAACGTACCGTCTGACATTTGAATAAAGTCATCAGAAATCAGAAACTCGATAAAATCGCTGATTTCAGATACAGATTGATGCTTTAAAATCCCGTACGTCGATAGCCGGCTGAACCCGTTATCCAGCACTTTTTTGTTTTTTGAGCCCGCCAGCACCTGAGCGATCATGGTTTTGCCGAATCGTTCATTCATACGTATCATACACGATAATACCATTTGCGCTTCTTTGGTGACGTCATGCGCTTGCCTTGTATCTGTACAGTTGCCGCATTGTCCGCAGGCTGCCGGATCAACCTCACCGAAATATTTAAGAATAAATCGCTGCAAGCAATCTTCTGTGTGGCAATAATCAACCATTTGCCTCAGTTTCTTCAGATCCTGCTTTTGCTTTCCTTCATCTGATGCCGATTGTTCGATTAAAAAGCGCTGCACCATAATATCCTGCGGTGAAAACAGAAGGATACATTCACTGTCAAGCCCGTCACGGCCTGCCCTTCCCGCCTCTTGATAGTAGCTTTCCATATCTTTTGGAATTTGATAATGCAAAACAAATCTGATATTGGATTTGTCAATGCCCATACCAAAAGCAGACGTTGCGACCATCACTTGGATTTGGTCATTAAGAAACTGCTCCTGCTGCTCTTTCCTGACTTCATCCGGCAATCCGCCATGATAACGGCCTGCGTTTATATGCTGCCGTTTTAGTTTTTCACAGATCCGGTCTGCTTCTTTTCTTGTCGCAGTATAAATGATGCCTGCTTCAAGCTTATTTCTGTTCAGGTACTCTTCTATAAAGCGATCTTTATTTTCGCCTTTTGCTACTTTAAAGGTTAAGTTGTCACGGGAAAACCCGGTATAAACCGTATTTTCCTTTTCAATATGAAGCTGTTTGCAAATGTCCTCATGCACCTCAGGAGTAGCTGTCGCGGTTAATGCCATAATGACAGGCTTCTCTTTTAACTCACGAAATAGAATTTCAATATTTCTGTAGCTTGGTCTAAAATCGTGCCCCCATTGCGAAATGCAGTGGGCTTCATCAATAGCCACGAGCGGGACGGTGATGCTTTGTAAAATCCGAATGAATTCCGGTGAGGTTAAACGCTCCGGCGTAATATAAAAGAGATGATAAGAACCGTTTTTCAAAGCAGTTAAGCGGCTCTGAATGTCTTGATTGGATTGTGTGCTGTTAATATACGCCGCTGCGATTCCGGCTTCCTCAAGGGCATCGACCTGATCTTTCATTAAGGAAATCAAAGGCGAAATCACAATCGTCGTTCCTTCAAATAACAAAGCCGGAATTTGATAACAAATAGATTTTCCGCCGCCCGTCGGCATAATACAGGCCGTGTTCCGTTTGGCTTCTGTCACTGACCGTATCGCCTGCTCCTGACCGGGGCGCAGCTTCTCATACCCAAAATAATGCGCTAATAGCGATCGGGCTTTCTCTAACATAACGTCTAAGACCTCGCTTTTTCTTCGTTTCTCCCATCTTATCATAAAAAGAAGCCTTGCTATTACTGGTCGGCTGAAATTGAATTTTCAAAAGAAAAACGCAAAATAAAAAGCCATCTCCAAAAGGAAATGGCTTTCGCTACGTATTGCCGTATGCATGTAAGAAAGTTTTAAACCACCACTCCTCAAAGTGGGTGTTTGCAGAAGCGTTCCTGTCGTCCTCTATCTTGGAGGCATGACATTCCGGCTTCGATGTAAAACTCCCTATTACAGCTTAAAGGTTAAAACTTAATTATCAATACGAACAATGTAGCTTCTATTAAAGAATACACGATTACTGACATTTTTTCAAGCGGTTATGATATTACAATAAAAAAACTTTTTTCAGAGCTCAGAAAAGACACTTTACTGAGACAGCTTTATCACATTCAGTTTCTTCATTATATAAATATAATAAAATAGAGATAAATTTCCATAAAATAAAAACCCCCGGCTATAAAAAGCACGGGAGTTTCCATCAATATTAGAATTTAGCAGCAAGGTCTTTTGCTTCTTGTAAGCCTTTTTCAACGATTGTTTGTGCGTTATCCGGAGCTGCATTATGGCCTTCAATCACCACGGTATGCAAATCTTGTACGCCCCAGAAGCCAAGAACTGTTTTCATGAAGTTCAGAGACATTTCAAGAGCAGCCATCGGTCCTTCAGAATATACGCCTCCGCGTGCGTTAAGAAGTGCTACTTTTTTGTCTCCCATTAAGCCTTTTGGACCTTCTGGCGTATATGTGAAAGTAACACCCGCGCGAGATAGGTAATCAACATAAGTATGAAGCACAGCAGGCACTGTGAAGTTCCAGAGCGGGAATGCAAAAACAACTTTATCAGCTTTTACAAATTGGTTCAGATAAACGTCTGCCGTTGACGCTTGTTTTTTCTCTTCTTCTGACATTTCAATGCCTTTAGCGGCTTTGAATGTTCCATTAATCATATCTCTTCCAAGGTAAGGAAGGTTTTCTTTATGAAGGTCCAGTTCGATCACTTCATCATTTGGGTTAATTTCTTTATAAGCAGCCAAGAAAGCTTCATATAATTTTACTGAAACACCTTCTTCAGCTGTACGATCGCTTGCTTTAACAAATAAGACTTGAGACATTTTTATTCCTCCCGGTAATCTTTTTATATTTACTTACAAATAGTATGTTACTTTCTTTTTTAAATAATGTCAATCCATTTATTTCGAATTCGAGGTTTTTTTACGAAAAAAAAGGCAAGTACCGCAAAAGCCTGTACTCGCCTTCTTGAAACTTTTATTTTGAGTCCTGCTCCCAATCTAAAACTTCGTACGTAGCGGAGCTTTTTTGATCAATCGTTTCTTTATTCGAAAGGTCTTTCACCTGTGCATGAAATTCCTTTTCAACCGCAGGTGCATCAGGCTCTAGAGCCTCTTCCCTGTCAGTCTGAGCTTCAACAGTCATCCTTGCGTACGGCACAGCATCGAGCCTCTCATAAGGGATTTCTTCTCCAGTCGCTTCACATATTCCATAAGTTCCGTCTTTTATTTTTTGTAAAGCACTGTTTACTTCATCTAATAGTTCCCTGTCTACTTCCTTTACTGTTTGGTCTGTCATTCTGTCCGTATACAGGCTGCCGTGGTCTGCCATATGGTTATCCACTCCGTTAGACAGCTCACCCGCTTCTTCTGTCATAGATTCCGTTGCTTTTTTCGGGCCGGACAATTCTTTTTGCAGATCTAGCAATTTATGATAGAGATGCTGAGTTTGTTCTTTAGTTAATGCCATGTGTAACCACTCCTTTCTTTTTGCTTTCCCGTTTTTAAAAAGAACAAACCTTAAAACAAAAACACCTTCGTTTCCTCTGCTTTTTCACAAAAAAACCGGCCATCATAAAGACGTCCGGTGTGTCCGCTAAGCTGTGAAACACTTTAGCTGCATAAATATTTTGTCAAAATCGCCTGAACTTCACTCAGGTCGGTGTCTTTCGCAAATTCTAAATCGAAGGTCTTGCTTCTTGTCATCAGCAAAAGTCCAGTATCGGGGTCAAACATTCCCGCTTCCTGAATAGCAAAGCTTTCAATCGTTTTATAAGGAAGAAATACACGCACTTTCTTTTTGGAGAACATTTTATTATCAAAAAATATGATTCGTTTATTTGTAAAGCAAATTTGGTCAACCCGGAGCTTGTAGATAGATTCTATTCTTTCCCCTTCAACGAGCAAAGCTTCAAGTTTCTTTGCGTCAGTTGGTCTGCTAACAGAAAAAATACCCAATTAAGAACCCCTCTTCCTGCATTTATCTATTATTTTTATTATCAGTACGTAAAATAAGTTCTATATCCCTATATAAGAATACGACATGAACGTCATTTAAACCATTACGAATAGATTACATTTTCTAAAAATCCGATCCGATCATTTTAAAAACCGCGCGCTTATTTGCTGTCATAACATAGTACGTGCAGATATAGATGAAAGTTTCATTTTTCAGGGTCATTTCCAGATTATTTTTTAAAAAATTTCGTTTATTTCAGATAATTCGGTTTTATTTTCCATTTATCTGAACGAAAAAAAACCGCAGTTCTTTGCCTGCGGTTTTAAGATCATCTAATCCCGATCCGTATCTTCAATCGTTCCTTCATAATACGTATCTGAAATTTGTTCCCTTGTGACATCCTCGCCTTCTGTAGGATGCTTTTGTTCTGGGAAGTTCTCTGCTTCTTCTTTTCCGTTATTGACTTGTCTTTTCATTATGCATTCACCCTTTTTTCTTTGATCATTCTTTATTATGGATGATGCATGGCATATTCATTCAGTCAATCAGACCTCTTCAAAGTACTCTTTATAGAATCCGCCAACTTTATTGGAATTGTCTACGACAAACAGGAATTCTTCTGTTTCGTTTTTCACTTCATATTCTTTCCCCGGCGTTAAAACGCGGTTTACGATGTATTTTTTTGCATTTGTTTGAACACATTTTACTTTTCTCACTGTTTCTTTTTTCAGCCATGTTTTATGAATCATTCTAAAAGCTCCTTTTTCTTATCGATATGTTCATTGTAGCTTTTTTCTCTTATCAAATGCAATAATGGTTATTCATTGATTTTGCTATACCCTCTATTATAAAATCATTGTATACGCTTACTAATATCACAAACTTCGCAGTCTAACCATTCCAAACCAACGCACCAACGAATCGACTATCACCAAGAATCTCAGTGCAGACCATTACAAATTACAGGAGGTTTGTTACAAATGAGTTCTTTAACGATGCAAATCAGTAAGAGGCTGGAGACATTTTTACAAGGGACCAAAAAACTGTACATTGACGGCAAATTTGTTCCGAGTGCTTCAGGAGCAACCTTTGTCACCCCAAATCCGGCAACCGGTGAGACGTTGATGACACTCTTCGAAGCACAAGCCGAGGATGTTGATAAAGCTGTAAAAGCCGCAAGAAAGGCCTTTGATCAAGGTGAGTGGCGCACGATGCCGGCAGCTTCCAGAAGCAGATTGATGTATAAATTGGCTGACCTGATGGAGGAGCATCAAACAGAACTCGCTCAGCTTGAAACACTCGACAATGGAAAACCGATAAGCGAAACAACAAACGGAGATATTCCGCTGGCCATAGAGCATATGCGCTACTATGCCGGCTGGTCTACTAAAATAACCGGACAGACGATACCTGTTGCGGGTTCTTATTTTAATTATACCAAGCATGACCCTGTCGGAGTCGTTGGTCAAATCATCCCGTGGAACTTCCCTCTTCTTATGGCCATGTGGAAAATGGGCGCTGCGCTTGCGACAGGATGCACCATTATCTTAAAGCCCGCTGAGCAAACGCCGCTTACGGCGCTATACTTGGCTGAATTAATTGATGAAGCCGGTTTTCCTGACGGCGTTATTAATATTATTCCCGGATTTGGAGAAACTGCGGGAGAAGCGCTGTCCAACCATGAAGAAGTGGATAAGATCGCCTTTACAGGTTCCACTGAAATCGGCAAAAAAATTATGGAAACAGCCGCAAAGTCAATTAAGCGCGTAACATTAGAGCTTGGCGGAAAGTCTCCTAATATCATCTTGCCTGACGCGAACTTGAAAAAAGCCATTCCGGGAGCCTTAAACGGTGTTATGTTTAACCAAGGCCAAGTGTGCTGCGCTGGTTCACGGGTCTTTATTCAAAAAGACCGATACGATGAAGTGGTCAGTGAGATGGTTACTTATGCGGAATCCCTTCGTCAAGGTGCAGGCCTGCACAAAGATACACAAATCGGACCGCTTGTAAGCAAAGAACAGCACGAACGTGTCCTTTCCTATATTCAAAAAGGCAAGGATGAAGGAGCGAAAGCCGTGACAGGCGGAAGCTGTCCGTATGAGGAAGGATATTTTGTATCACCAACTGTATTTACCGACGTAGAAGACGGCATGACAATTGCAAAAGAAGAAATTTTCGGCCCGGTCTTAACTGCCATTCCATACGATACGGTCGATGAAGTGATCGAACGGGCAAACAATACCGAATATGGCCTTGCAGCCGGATTGTGGACCGAAAATCTGAAACATGCTCACTATATCGCTGACCGCCTGCAAGCCGGAACAGTCTGGGTGAATTGCTATAACGTGTTTGATGCCGCATCCCCATTCGGCGGTTACAAGCAATCAGGACTTGGAAGAGAAATGGGATCATACGCCTTAAATAATTACACGGAAGTAAAAAGCGTGTGGATTAACTTAGAGGATTAAAAAGAAGATTTTGAAAAACTGCTGCCCTGACAGCAGTTTTTTTGTTTTTTCTTTCTGTAATGCCGTCGAAAGAGCATGAATATATATGCTTCTGAAGGAGTTGAACGCGATGAGCACACTTCAGGAGCAGGTAGCACGCTGCCAAAAGAAAACCATAACACAGCTGAAAAACATGCAAAATGCTGATGGTTCATGGTCTTTTTGCTTTGAAGGCCCAATAATGACGAATTCATTTTTCATCCTCCTTCTCACCTCATTTGAAGAAAAGGGTAATGAAGAACTGATTGTAAAATTGGCAAAAGGCATACGGGAAAAACAGCGGCCGGATGGAACGTTTACCAATTATCCCGGTGAAGAAAAAGGGAATGTGACAGCCACTGTCCAAGGATACGTCGGAATGCTTGCGTCCGGATGTTATCTGAGGTCTGACCCTCATATGATACAGGCAGAACGTTTTATTATTTCTCAGGGCGGTCTCAAGGATGTTCATTTTATGACAAAATGGATGCTTGCAGCCAACGGGCTTTATCCTTGGCCGGCGCTTTACCTTCCGCTGTGTCTCTTGGCTATTCCCCCAACGTTTCCGCTTCATTTTTACCAGTTCAGCACGTACGCGCGAATTCATTTTGTGCCCATGGCCGTGACTCTTAATCAAAGATTCTTTCTGAAAAATCCAAATATCCCCTCTCTCAAATATCTCGATTCGCATATGTCTAAAAATCCTTTCACATGGCTCAGAACAGATGCGTATGATCAGAGGGACCTCTCTTCTATTCTGGCCTATTGGAAACAGCTGCTGAACGTGCCGTTTTCTTTACATCAGCTTGGCTTTCGTACAGCCAAAACCTATATGCTTGATCGTATAGAAAAAGACGGGACCCTGTACAGCTATGCCAGCGCGACCATTTTTATGATCTACAGCCTTCTGTCCCTTGGCATGTCACGCCATTCTTCCATCATTCAGCAGGCTTTGAACGGGGTTAAAACGTTGGTTACGGAATGTGACGGCATCCCTTATTTAGAGAATTCCACATCTGCTGTTTGGGACACCGCTTTAATCAGCTATTCCCTTCAGCAAAGCGATGTGCCTGAGAAAGATTTGATGATAACCGGAGCCGCAAACTTTCTGTTGGAAAGACAGCATAAAAAGAAAGCAGATTGGTCTGTCAAAAATCCGCACGCTGCACCCGGCGGCTGGGGCTTTTCAAAAATCAACACCAATAATCCTGATTGTGATGATACCGCAGCCGCATTGCAAGCGATTCCGCGCTCCCTGTCTCCTATGTCTTGGGATCGGGGGCTGAACTGGCTATTGTCTATGCAAAACAAAGACGGAGGATTCTCTGCCTTCGAAAGAAATGTGAACCACCCTCTTATCCGTCTGCTTCCGCTTGAGTCGGCTGAGGACGCAGCGGTTGATCCTTCGACACCCGACTTAACCGGACGCGTGCTCCGCTTCTTAGGTGAAAAAGCAGGTATGACACAGGATAACAGGCAAATAAAAAAAGCCGTCAACTGGCTCATCGATAACCAGGAGGATAACGGATCATGGTACGGCAGATGGGGCGTTTGCTATATTTACGGAACATGGGCCGCTATAACAGGAATGCGTGCCTGCGGTACAGAAGCGTTTCACCCTGCTGTCAAAAAAGCGGTGCATTGGCTGAAAACAATTCAGCATGATGATGGCGGCTGGGGTGAATCCTGCAGAAGCGCCGAAGTCAAAACGTACGTACCTTTACGATATGGAACGGTAACCCAAACAGCCTGGGCGTTAGATGCTTTATTGCAATATGAAGAACCTGATCACCCGTCTATTACAAAAGGACTCGAGTTTCTTATTAACAGCGAAAATCACAATAAGCAGAGTCTTGCCTATCCAACAGGAATCGCACTGCCAAAACAGTTTTATAATCGGTATCACAGCTATCCTTTTGCCTTTTCTTTACTGGCTTATTCAAGCTATATGAAATCTATTGAAAAGAGGGAGATGAAATGAAACGCCATACGTACCAAACCGAGATGATCAATTGGTGTGAGGATTTGAAAGAACAGGTTCAAAAACGAGGGCAATATAATCATTTTGAGACTCAATTTAAAAAAGTTTTTGATAAGCTTGAGGATGAACAAGCGACAGAAGAAGAATGGTACCGGGAGGCCGCCGCATTATACAGAGATATAACAGAGGCAGACGGAACAAGCGAAAGAAAGACCTACGTGCCGATTGGAAAGCATGTTCTGCCAAAGCTTCCTTACAAGTATTCGGCACTTGAACCCTATATTTCTCGTGAGATTATGACACTTCATCATACAAAGCACCATCAAAGCTATGTGGACGGTTTAAATAAAGCAGAACTGGAGCTAAAGAAAGCAAGACAAACGAAAAACTATGAGTTAGTCGCCCACTGGGAACGAGAGCTTGCTTTTCATGGAGCGGGACATTATTTGCACAGCATTTTTTGGTTCTCGATGCATCCGAACGGAAAAAGGCGCCCTACCGGAGCATTGTTTCAAATGATAGATTTGTCGTTCGGCAGCTATTCTGCCTTCAAAGAGCACTTCACACAAGCGGCTAAAAAAGTGGAAGGTGTCGGCTGGGCCATACTCGTTTGGTCGCCGCGCTCCGGACGGCTTGAGATCCTAGCTGCTGAAAAGCATCAGCTTTTCAGCCAATGGGACGTCATCCCCTTACTGCCCCTTGATGTATGGGAACACGCCTATTATTTACAATATAAAAATGAGCGGGCAAAATATGTTGATAACTGGTGGAATGTCGTTGATTGGCGCGAGGCGGAAAAACGTTTCGAAAAAGCGCGAAACGTAGTATGGCAGCTTTATTAAAAAAGCCCCCGATGATTGGGGGCTTTTTTACTATTTAAAACAGGCCGATCACATGTAAAAACACAATAATAATAGCTACAGGAGAAAGATAGCGAATCAGTAAAAGCCAGACGGCAAACCATTTTTTCTTTATGCTTGATCCGCTCTTCAGCTCCTCAAAAAGCGCCTGTTTCGGAATTTTCAAAGGTACAAATATCGAAATCATCAGTGCGCCAAAGGGCATCAAGACATTGCTGACCAGAAAATCGGCAGCGTCAAAAATAGATAAGTGAAAAATAGAAACGTCACTCAGCACACCGTATGATAGTGCGGACGGCACCCCGACAGCAAAAATGGCGATCCCGCCTGCCCATGCGTACCGTTTTCTTTTTTTCGTATCTCCTTTTGAAAGCACCGCCACCAAAATTTCAAGCATTGAAAAAGCAGAGGTAAGGGTTGCAAACAAAAAGAGAATTAAAAAGGATAATAAAAAGACAATACCAAACGGCATTTGGTTAAAAACAGTCGGCAGCACGTTAAACAAAAGCTGCGGCCCCTGATCCGGTTTCAGTCCGAATGAGAATACTGCCGGAAAAATGGCGATCCCCGCCATAATTGCCACAAGTACATTCAGCACCGTTACGGATACAGCGGATTGAATAATATTTTCTTCTTTTGCTAAATAAGCACTGTACGTAACCATAACGGAGACCCCAACGCTTAAAGAGAAAAAGGACTGGCCCATGGCATAGAGAATTGTATTCGCGTCAATGGAATGAAAGTCAGGCGTCAAGAAAAACTTGATCCCCTCCATTGCTCCGTCAAGCGTCACAGACCGTATCATTAAAATAATAAATAACAGAAAAAGAGCGGGCATTAACACTTGGCTTGCTTTTTCAATTCCGCTGCTCACGCCTTTGGCCACTACTAAAATGGTTAGCACGATAAACAGGAATTGTCCTCCTACAGCGGCATACGGATTTGATATGGTATCTGCAAATAAAGTATCAAACCCTGAAGTAAGCGACAAACCGCCTGAAAAGCCTTTTATGATGTAGATTAATATCCAGCCGCCCACCACGCTATAAAAGGATAATAGAATAAAACATGTGACAATCCCAAGATAACCGATCCAATGCCACTTGCTTCCCGGTGCAAGCGCTTTATAGGATTCAACGGCATCTTTTTGAGTTTTCCTGCCGATGATAAATTCCGCCAGCAGTAAAGGCAGTCCGATTAAGATAGTAAATAAGATGAAGATTAATAAAAATGCGCCCCCTCCGCTGGTACCCGCTACATATGGAAACTTCCATATAGCGCCAAGTCCAATTGCTGAACCGGCGGCAGCTAAAATAAATCCCAGCTTTGATGACCATTGATTAGCGTCTTTCACTCCAACACTCCTTTATTCATTCCTACTAAACGTATAAAGGTTCATTGTAAGAATATCGTACTGTATAGTCAAGAAAGAATTTACGAATAATCTATCAGTTTACATAATATAATTATTGTATATAAGAAAGTTTTCTTATCATAATGGTAAATAAGTTTCAATATTGAATTATTCAGAAAAGTCACTATAATAAGAGAATGTCAAAAAAACTGTAAGGTTTTCTGCTATCATTATTGATTTTATTTGTGAGGAGAGTGCTTATGGAGAGCATCAAAAAGATCAGTCAATTTGCGGGGCAGACCTTTGGGATTTGGGTTATTGTCTTTGCTGTGTTAGGTTTTGCTTTTCCGCCTTTGTTTATGTGGATCAGCTCTTATATTACGGTTTTTCTGGGTATCATTATGTTCGGCATGGGACTTACGCTTCAAGCGGATGACTTTAAGGAGCTGATCAGAAAACCATTGAATGTACTCATAGGTGTAATCGCGCAATATACCATTATGCCGCTTGTTGCAGTCGGTCTGGCATATGGTTTGCGCCTTCCTGCAGAAATTGCGGTCGGAGTCATTCTGGTCGGCTGCTGTCCGGGCGGGACATCATCAAATGTGATGACATTTTTGGCTAAAGGGAATACAGCACTGTCGGTGGCTGTCACGACCATTTCAACCTTACTGGCACCTATCATGACACCGCTTCTGATCATGCTGTTCGCCAAGGAGTGGCTGCCTGTTTCCCCAAGCTCCTTATTTATTTCCATTCTGCAAGCTGTCCTGTTTCCGATTATAGCAGGCCTGATTGTAAAAATGTTTTTCAAAAAACAGGTTACACAAGCAGTCCATGCTCTTCCGCTTGTATCTGTCATCGGAATCGTGGCCATCGTTTCAGCAGTCGTCAGTGCCAATCGGGACAACCTGCTCCAGTCCGGCTTATTGATTTTCTCAGTCGTCATCCTTCATAACGGAATCGGCTATTTGCTCGGATTCCTTGCTGCAAAAGTGCTAAAGATGGATTATCCATCGCAAAAAGCGATTGCCATTGAGGTCGGAATGCAAAATTCAGGGCTCGGCGCAGCGCTTGCAACTGCCCATTTTTCACCTTTATCAGCGATTCCCAGCGCGATATTCAGTGTTTGGCACAATCTTTCCGGATCAGTGCTCGCTTCTTACTGGTCAAAGAAAGCAAAGGCTTCCGCTGCTGAATCGGACAATTCCAAACTGCCTGCATAAAAAAACACCGCTTTGAATTTCACAAAGCGGTGTTTTACATTCTTATCCCTCTAATAAAAGCTGTTCAGGATCTTCGAGCAAGTTTTTCACAGTCACTAAGAATCCGACCGCTTCTTTTCCGTCTACAATCCGGTGGTCATAAGATAATGCAATATACATCATCGGACGGTTTTCAAAGCGTTCTTCGTCAATCGCAACAGGACGCAGCTGGATTTTATGCATTCCTAAAATTCCAACTTGAGGGCTGTTTAAGATTGGCGTAGATAGCAATGAACCGAATGTTCCTCCGTTTGTAATCGTGAAAGAACCGCCTTGCAGCTCACCAAGCGTTAATTTGTTGCTTCTCGCTTTTTTCGCAAGTTCACCGATTTCTCTCTCAATTCCGGCGAATGAAAGACGGTCAGCATCACGGACAACAGGTACAACAAGACCTTCGTTCGCCGCTACTGCAATACCCACATCATAGAATTTCTTAATGATCAGTTCGTCACCTTGAATTTCAGCATTCAATAGCGGGAACTTCTTCAGGGCCGCCACAACGGCTTTTGTAAAGAATGACATAAAGCCAAGCTTTACTTCATTTTGCTCCAAAAATTGATCTTTGCGGCGTTTTCTTACATTCATAACCGCTGTCATGTCTACTTCATTAAATGTTGTCAGCATAGCAGATGTCTGCTGCACCTCTACCAGACGTTTGGCGATGGTCTGTCTGCGGCGTGACATTTTTTGCACTTCAACCGGCTTTTCAAAGTCTTGCTGTGATTTTTGTGCCTGCGGCTGCTGTTTTGGCTGAGGCGCAGGTTTTGCTGATGGTTTTTCATAAGCTTCTACATCTTGTTTGCGAACTCTGCCGAGAGGATCCCCTGTTGGAATTTGTGACAAGTCAATTCCTTTTTCTCTGGCTAGCTTGCGTGCTGATGGAGATGCCACTGTTCTCGACTTTGATTCTTCTTGCGCTTCCTGGCTGACTTGCTGTGCAGCCGGTTCAGCTTGCTTCTCTTCTTTTGTATTTTCACTTTTTGGAGCTTTGTCTTCAGACGCGGGGGCAGAACTTTCTCCCGCACCTTCTGTAATCGTGCCGATAATTTCTCCGACTTGGACGGTATCACCCGAATCTTTCAATACCTCTTGAAGTACACCCGATTCTTCAGCTGTCAGTTCCACATTCACTTTATCCGTTTCCAGTTCAAGCAGATATTCACCCTGTTCTACATAATCCCCGGGCTGCTTTAACCATTGGGCTATTGTTCCTTCTGAGATTGATTCTGCTAATTCAGGTACCTTAATTTCCGCCATTTTTCAATTTCCCCCTTAGTTTTTGCGAGTCAAGCTATCAGATACAATGCGTTCTTGTTCTTTTTTATGAACTGTCGGATCGCCCTCTGCCGGACTTGACCGTCTTCTCCGACCAATATATTGAACACTTACTCCCTCTGGTGCAACTTCTGATAAATAAGGACTGATGTAACTCCATGCTCCCATGTTTTGCGGCTCTTCCTGAACCCAGACAATTTCTTCAAGATTCGGCAATTTAGCGAAGAGCTCTTTTATTTCTTTCGCAGGGAATGGATACAGCTCTTCGACTCTCGCAATGTGAAGCCAATCTTTCCCGTCTTCCAACTTATTAAAATGATCACTGATGTCAATGGACACTTTACCGCTCGATAAAACGAGACGCGTTACTTTTTCATAAGCATGAGAGAGTCCTGACTGTTCATAGACTGGCTGGAATTGGCTTTCGCTTAGTTCCTGTACTTCTGACACTGTATTCGGATTACGAAGAAGACTTTTTGGCGTCATGATCACCAATGGACGAATTTCCTCGCGGAGAAGCATTTTCGCCTGTCTTCTTAAAATATGGAAGTATTGGGCAGCGCTTGTCAAGTTGGCAACCGTCCAGTTATTTTCAGCCGCAAGCTGAAGGAAACGCTCAATTCTACCGCTTGAGTGTTCAGGCCCTTGTCCTTCATAACCATGCGGAAGAAGCATAACTAAGCCGGATTTCTGGCCCCATTTCGCCCGTCCCGCAGAAATGAACTGGTCAAAATACACTTGAGCCGCGTTGGCGAAATCGCCGTATTGGGCTTCCCAAATCACTAAAGTTTCTGGTGAATACACGTTATACCCATATTCAAAACCGATAACGGACCCTTCTGAAAGCGGACTGTTGTGTACGGCGAAGGATGCTTCGCAATCGGATAAATGATGCAGCGGCACAAACTCTTTGCCTGTCTCACTGTCATGAAGCACAAGGTTTCTTTGTGCGAACGTTCCGCGTTCAGAATCCTGCCCCGTCAAGCGGATCGGTGTTCCGTCTTTTAAAATCGACGCAAATGCGAGTGATTCCGCCAATGACCATTCAACTTTGCGATCATCATCAAATGCTTTGGCCCGTCTTTCAAGAATGCGTTTCAATTTGCCGAATACGTTAAATGATTCCGGCCAATTGACCAGCTCTCCGTTCAGCTTGCGCAGCACATCAAAATGAATGGATGTGTCAACATCCGGGAAGCCGTTTGAAACAGGTTCCGGAAGTTCAATTTCACGGACAACATCTTCTTTTTTTGCAGGAACCTTTTGATAGGCGTCCTCTATTCTTTTCGCCACAGATTGCTCAATGTTTTGAACCGTTTCTTCGCTGATCTGCCCTTCTTTTATCAGCTTTTCTGCGAAGATCTGTTTCACGGTAGGGTGCTTTCTGACGGCGTCATATAACATCGGCTGAGTCGTTGACGGCTCATCCATTTCGTTGTGGCCGTAACGTCTGTACCCGATTAGATCAATCAAGAAATCTTTATTGAATTTTTTGCGGTATTCAACTGCAAACTTCACTGCTGAAAGACAAGCTTCAGGATCGTCTGCGTTCACGTGAACAATCGGGATTTCATATCCTTTTGCCAAGTCACTGGCATACTTCGTTGATCTTGATTCATCGCTTTCTGTCGTAAATCCGATCATATTATTGGCAATGATATGAATCGCTCCGCCGACTTGATAGCCGTTAAGCGAACTCAAATTCAACGTTTCTGCCACAATTCCTTCTCCAGGGAACGCTGCGTCACCATGGATAAGAATGGCAAGTGATTTCGTTTCATCCTGCTCAGGATACCCGCTTTGTGTTCTCGTTTCTTGAGCGGCTCGCGTGCTCCCTTCCACTATCGGATCAATGAATTCCAAGTGGCTCGGATTGTTCGCCAGCGTGATCCGTGCAGACTTTGTTTCAGCGTCTTGAAGATGCCTTTTCGCGCCCAGATGGTATTTGACGTCCCCTGTCCATCCGTAGCTGATTCCGACAGATCCCTCAGACGGAACTAGTTCTTTGTTTGGCGCATGCTGGAATTCCGAGAAAATGATTTCATACGGTTTGCCGAGCACATGTGCCAGCACATTCAGGCGGCCCCTGTGCGCCATTCCGATATTAACGCTTGTTGTGCCCGCTTTGACGGACTTCGCAATAATATCATCAAGCACCGGCACGAGAGCATCCAGTCCTTCGATCGAAAAACGCTTTTGGCCGACGAAGGTGCGGTGTAAAAACTGCTCAAAGCCTTCCACTTCCGTAAGCCTTTCTAAAACGGCTGCCAGCTTTTCCGGTGAATTCTTTTGAAACAATTCGCCTGACTCAACCATATTCATGAGCCATTCCCGCTCTTCGAAATGATGCACATGGTCAAATTCAAATGAGATTGTTTTTTTATAGGTGTTTCTTAAATGTTCGATGGCTTCTATGCCGTTCGTAATGTTTTTAGGAGCGTCTTTGCAAATCACGGACGCCGGTATTTCTTTTATTTCCTGTTCTGTCAGCCCGTATTCAGATAACGGAAACAACTCTCGTTTCTCCCGGTCCTTTCTGAGCGGATTAACGGAAGCGTTTAAATGGCCATAGGTTCGTATATCTTCTGCAAGTTTAACTGCTGATGCGATCTTTTGTATCAGATCGGCTGTGATGCGTCCCGGTTCTTTAGTTCCCGATGCCTCTTTTATTTGGCTCGGCGGAGCTCCCAGTTCATCAAACATGTCCTTAAGATCCGGGTCGATACTCTTCGGATCTTTAACATATTGATCGTAAAGCTCCAGCGCGTAGCCGAGGTTCGGACCGTAAAATTCTTCCCAATTCATTCTTTGTTTCATACTATTTTGAAACATTTGAACATTACCCCCAACCTAGATAATCAAGTGATTGATTCACTATCTTGAAATAACTTTCGAACGCTGTGCCCAAATTTATGTAATAAAAACGCTTCCAACGATATTTTACCACTCTTTGCAATTTGATTCTACCTTGATTGTTCACAAAACAGTAAAAAAATCATCGTAAAAACAAAAAATTTAAATCATTCATAAAATAAAAGCAAAAAAGCATAGAATAACGGCTATCCTATGCTTTTATGGAGCAATTTTTTCAAGAGCGGATAGAGCACATCCGGAAGCTGGTCTACATCCGGAACGAAAATACTGTATTTTCCGTACATATCCTGAATGGTTTTCATTTGGGACTCTTCAATTTCAGTGTTGGACAGAAACACATTAATCACTTCTATCCCTCTTTTTCTTGCTTCAATGACAGCTTCACTCGTATCCACAATTCCGTTTTGTTCATAACCGAACGCAGCCGGTTCTCCGTCAGAAAAGACAAGTAAAAATTTTTGCGCTTCGCGGCGCTGTAAAACCTGTTTGGTCATTTGCCTGATGGCGTAGCCGTCCCTGTTGTCTTCCTCCGGTTCGAGCTGCATAATGGCAGGTCCCGCTCCTTTTTGCAGGGAATCCTGAAAAGGAATTACCGTATTAAAATAGTTCGGCTGGCTGGTTTCGGTCGCATCGTTCGTGTCCTCCCAAAAACCGACAATCTGATGCGGAACGGACACAGATTTCAATGCTTCATGAAACAACACGATTCCCCGTTTCGTTTCCTCCATTTTATCAAACATACTTGCAGAACAATCGACAAGCAATGTAAATACGGCATCAATTTCGGAAGACGGCTCCTGCTTTTTATAGAAAAGACGTGGATTGCGCTCTGTAAAATATCGAAGCAGCTTATTATTCAGACGGCCCGCATGTAAATCTGTCCGGGGAAGCGTCTTTTTATGCTCAAGCGTTTTTTGAATCATTTGCTTCAGCCGCTTTTGATACGATTCAATCGACTTCGTTTGCTGCTTATAATCAAGCTCCTCTTCCCGGGAAACAGGCTTCGGCTCTTTATAAATCGGAAAGGCGAATCTGTTTTCTTTTCCGTCCGTCAGGCTGCCTCCGTTCGGTTCGTCTTTTCTTGATTCCAGCGCCTCCAGCTTGGAGTAGTCTTTTCTTTTTGTCTCTTGGGCTGAACCTTGAACAGAACCAAGGGCCTGATCCCCGTCATCCCCTTCTCTGGCGGCGTCTTTCCCCAAGTCTGATTTCGCCCCGTGTTCAATATCAAATTGCAGAAAACTTTTAGAGGGAGCCTCCGTTTCACGATGCCACGTCGGCATTTCCTCTTCATGAATGTCCTCATCGCCATCCGACTTTTTCGGAAGCTTGAGATCATCGCTCAATTTCGGCGCTGTTTTTATATCTTCAAATAACGGCTGCTCCGCGGCTTGCTCATAATCAAGCTCAGGAAGAAAGAAATAGGTGTTCAGCATGTCCTTATCCAGCACTTCTTCTAATCCGTCCATAATTTCTTTGACAACGTTTAATACCTGGCTTGTGGATTCTGCTTCGTATACACGGATCAGCCGGCTTTCTATAAAAGGCATCATCAGATCAATATCTTCACGCATGGCAGGAATGCCTTCCAGCGGTGACTCTGCTGTCAGCTTGACATATAAGGCGCAAAATAATGCATCGGTAAAAATGCTTCGTTCTAAATTTAATGTCAGCTGTGTCGTGAAGTATTTTCTGTACATGTTTCTTCTTTTCGAAAAGATCCGCTTAGTTCCGGGACGCTCATGTTTAATGAGCTCTTCAATTCTCATATCCTCAAGCAGCATAAACAGCTGTTTTGCAAAGCTCTTATGAGAAATATGATGATGCGCAAACTCCAAAAGGCTCGCAAACTCATGGTACGAACTGTAATTCGTTCCGATTGAGCGCAGGTAGACGTCGCTTTTCAGCCCCGCTTCCATATCCTCAGCTGCTCTGTCTTTCCAAAAATGGCTCATATAGATTTTCTTTTCGAATGGATTGTAATAAGACTGGACTCCGTATTCGACTTCGACTTCTTCGCTTTTGGTAAGTGTTTTGGCCAGGTCGGTCAGCATCATAAACAAGAACGAATCTATTGTGCTGTCATTAAACTTAATAAACTTCATCTCTTTACCCTCATTCAAACAGAGTTTCTGCGATATTCCGAACCGCTGCTTTTTCACGGTCATCGTCAAGCTTTTCCACAATTCCTCTTTCGATAGCCCGAAGAGGCGGAATATAAGCCGCTAAGTCACATGTATCAATCAAAGCTCTGATAGATGCCGCTTCCTCGGATACCTGGCCGTTATGGGCTTGAACGATTAAATCAGAAGAAAGCGTAATAAACCTGTTGATCAGTAGTTCATCTTTTAAAGCTGACTGCGATGTCAGCACTTGCTTCAGCAAATCACCTTTAATATAAGGAACGTCGATGATGACAAAACGGTTTTTCAATGCTTCGTTCAGGGGCACTGTACCGACATAGCCTTCATTGATTGCGGCAATTACGCCGAAACCTTCTTTTGCCCGAACCACTTCTCCCGTGAACGGATTGGTCATCATTTTTCTGTAATCCAACACGCCGTTTAAAATCGGAAGCGTTTCCGGCTTTGCCATATTAATCTCATCTATATAGAGAAAATGCCCTTCGTTCATCGCGGTTGTCACAGGTCCTGAAACAAACTCAATCGTTGCCTGTCCTGATTCGTTTTCGATGGTTTTGTAGCCGACAAGAGCTTCAGCGTCAAGATCAACCGAGCAGTTTACACTGTGCATCGGTTTGTTAAAATAGCTGGACAGCGTTTCAGCAAGCTTTGTTTTACCTGAACCGGTAGGGCCTTTTAATAAGATGTTTTTTCCCAGAGCTAAAGAGATTATCGCATCAAACAAAATCGCTTCATCCTCTGCTGCATAGCCTGATGACCCGATAAGTGTCTGAAATTCTTGCGGAATCGTCTGTTTTTTATATGATGAAAGCTTGTTTTGAATGTCTTCCGGAAATGATAGATGCTGCAATTGTGATGTCATAGATAGGTTTCCTTTCCAATTCATATTCCATTAACGAGTATACTAAAAAAGCCCTTGTATTCTCAATACAAAAGGGCTGTGCCAATTATTGTTTTTTAGTGTTGCCGGAGAGTGCTCCGCAGACGATCCGGTCCCCTGAATTTCCGCTCGGATTGGTTAAATAATCATCCGCCTGTTCATGAATCACAAATGCGCTTCCGTCCTTATCAAGGATATTAAGCTTACTTCCTTCCTTTAAAGAAGTTTCCGGCGCATTCATAATCACATCCACTTTTCCGTTGGCACCCACTTCAAGGTTGGGCAGATCACCGGCATGATGCCCCATTGGGTTGTTAAAGCCGTGTTCTTTATTAAGCGGATTAAACGGTCCTCCCGCCGATTCAAAGTCCGGCTTCACGCAAGTTCCCTTTTCATGAATGTGAAATCCAAGGGAAGCGCCCGGGGGAAGCTGGGTCGCTGAAATATGAAAATCTAAACCTTCTTCGTCCGACTCTTTTATTTCAATAAAGCCGATTTTCTTGCCTTTCGAATTGACCAGCTGTACGTCGTAAAGAAATGCCGACGTTTCAATCGCTTTACTATCAGGCTTAGGGTTTGGGTGATCTGAGGCTCCCCCTTGTCTGCATCCGCCAAGCCCCAGTGCCCCCAGCATGATAAGCAGTAAAAGACGATGCATGCTGTCTCCCCCTTGTTTTTTCATACAGTCTGGTCAAAGGATTCCCGGAATAAACAAGAAAAAAAGCCTTGAAGGCTTTTTTTAAAAATAACTTCTGGCTCCCAAGTAGCGCGGCTTCCAATATGAGTTGCTCAAATTTGAAATCTCTACGCCTGATGAGCTTGCATGAATAAAATTACCGCTGCCCAGGTAAACCCCCATATGAGAAGGACCCGATTTATATGTTGTAAAGAAAACAAAGTCTCCGACAGATGGCTGGCTGACTTTCTGCATCGTATTCCAATATCCCGCAGTGCTTAACCTGGAAACAGAGGATACTTTATTAATGAGGTAATAAATATAACCGCTGCAGTCAAAACCCGCTGGCGTGTTGCCGCCCCAGCGGTACGGAACTCCGACATATTTTTTTGCTTCAGTTATCATTCTGTCAATCTTTGAACCTATTTGCACATTTGAGTCCGGTTTATCTATTGTTGTATGATCTGTAGTTTTATCAGAACCGTTTGATTTTGATGTCCCTGAAACGGTCAGAACCTGTCCGATTCGCAGTACATCTGAGGACAAATTGTTTTTTTCCCTGATGCTTTGAACAGTTATTCCCAGCTGATTGGCAATCTTCCAAAGAGAATCGCCTGATTTGACCTTGTAAGTAGATGTTTTTACAGTATCATTACCTGAGGTTGGGGGCTTTTTCGACCCGCTGCTCCCGCTGTTTGATGAGCTTGTCCCTTTAACTTTTAACACTTGCTTCGGATAAAGGGTATCCGACTTTAAGCTGTTTAATGTTTTTAATTCGGCAATCGTCATATGTAACTGATTAGCGATCTTCCACAACGAATCGCCGAGCTTTACTGTATAAGTTCCGTTTTTGGAACTTGAGGAATTTGAACTGTTATTTGTTTTTTCACTCGAATCGCGTGAAGATTCCTTTGAGCTTGTCCCCTTTATTTTCAGCTTTTGTCCGGGACGGATTAAATCACTGCTCAGGCTGTTTAAACTTTTTAGCTCAGAGATACTCATATTGTGGTTTTTGGCAATCATCCACAACGAATCTCCGTATGTAACTGTGTAGCTTGATGTTTTGTTTGTGCTTTTAGGTGATGACGTGCTTTTCTTTCCGCTCTCAGGTATTTTTAAGCTCTGCCCGGCATACAGCATGCTCGTTTTCAACTGGTTTTCGGATTGAAGAGCTGCAATACTCGTATTATACTGGCGCGAAAGCTTCCATAAAGAGTCACCGCTTTTCACCTTGATGGTTTTTGCTTCCACAGGAGCCACGACCATAGATGAGCCGACGACAGCAGTAGCGGCCATTCCGGCTACTATTGTTTTTTTCATATTTCCGATCAACCTCCTACTTTTTCTGTTATAACGCTGGATTCAAAAATAAGAACTGCTAAAAAAGGCCATCTTCTTTTTTATCGGCACTTATTCAGTTTTATCAACAACTTCTCAATAGATTGGCGACGTTTCAGTCTCAGGTGACCGTATCACTCTCACAACAACACCGATTATTTTACAGAAAAGGAACTTCATGCTCAAAAGACTTTGGAACCATTTGGATATTCATGCTGCAATTTGTTACTTTCTATCTAATCAAGGTAATGCTTTTAATGAGAGAAACAGTTTTCCCCCTCTGCTGACTGTTTCACATACAATTCTCCAACAGATTGCAAAATCCTCCTTAAAACAGTTTTTATGACGAAATATATCATTCGGAGCAATAAAAAAAGCCTGCTTCATTTTCATGAAACAGGCTGGTTCATTACATATCTGCTGTTTGCGTGCTTGTTTTGACTTGCTCTAGAATGCAATCTGCAGCACGCTTAGAGCCTCCGGCTGCTATCAGCGATTCTCCGATTTCGTTTGCTTTTTCTGAATAATGGGTGTTTGCTGTAACTTGTTTAATGGTTTCTTGTAACACTGCAACAGAAACGTTTTCTTTTTTCAAAACCTTTCCCGCGCCTATTTTTTCAACTTGACTGGCCACCATAAACTGGTCTGCTCCCATAGGGATCACAATCAGCGGCGTTTTGTAATACAAACCCTCGCTTGTACTGTTCATCCCCCCGTGAGTAATAAACAGATTCGCCCTTTTTAATATTTCAAGCTGAGGAACATAAGGCTTCACAATAAAATTTTCGGGAATTTCGTTCAGATCGCTTTGTTTGAGCTGCTTGCCGATTGCTAACACTACCTTGCCCTCAAAGCCTTTACATGCCTCTAAACATTGATTAAAAAACTCTTTTTGATTGTTGAAAATGGTTCCCATAGAAATAAACAGAACATTTTTATTTTCTATCTCTTCAAATGGGAAATCAAAGTTTCCTGGACGGTCGGCAATTGATGGACCTACAAATAGATAGTTCTCTCCAAATTCATCAGCATTTGGCTGAAATTCTTTTGAAGTAAAGACAATGGTCAAGTCCCCTTCGCAAAAAAAGATATCAAACGGCTTGTTGATTCCCGCTGCAAAATCGGCATTTAATGTTCGGACAATCTCTTGATAGGATGAATAATAAGGAGATTCCTCCATTGGCGAGTTGTGGTTAAACTGACCGATTTGCTTCACAAATTCCTCGTTCATTGCGAAAGTTGAGCATAATGAAAATTTTGGCACCTTCAGCAAATTAGCCACTATTTTTCCCACTATGAAATGATGGTCATACAACACATAATCATATGATTCATGCTTTACTTCTTCATAAATACGAGACGCTATATCCCGGCATTCTTTTAGAAGATGGTAGAATAGTTCAGTGACATCGCCCCCTTCATCTCCGGTTTTATTCTTTCCAAAGGTATCGTCGCGAAAATCGTTATATTCACGGTATTCTACACCAAGCCCGGTGATTTTTTCTTCATATTCCTTTACTGCGTAATAGGTAATCGTTTCTCCTCTGGATTTCAGCTCTTTTATAATGCCCAATGACGGATTGATATGGCCTTCACCCGGAAAATTGATCATTAATACCTTTGCCATGTCATCTGCTCCCTTCCTTTTAAATGTATGTAATATTTTAGACAGTACTACAATTACTTATATAGGTAAAGTATTTAACTTTATTAATAATAAACATATACAACTTTTTTACTAAGCTTAGATAGCTGTTTTCATGAAAAACAGCATTCAATACAAAAAGAATGCTGTAAAAAGGGTGAAAATCAGGTCCTTTGTTTCATGTGAATGACACGTCCGGGAATATTTCATTATTTTTATGTGCTTAGTCATCTCGGTGAGATAAGCGGGTACAGTACGCCGTCCTTGGCGAAAGACATTTTTCCTGTTTCTTCAGACACAACGAGAACAAGCGCGTCGGTAAAACCTGAAAGCCCAATAGCAGCCCTGTGACGTGTTCCGAGGTGGATATCTACTGTTTTAGTTGTTAAAGGAAGAACATTCGCCGCCGAAATAAGCTTGTTTTCTTTCACGAGCAGTGCTCCGTCATGAAGCGGATTGCCGGGGTAAAAAATGCTTTCAATTAAGGATGCACTGATTTCTGCATGAAGTGATGTCCCTTTTTGGATAAAGCCGTCAAGGGCATCCCCTCTTTCGATCACAATTAATGCACCATGCTTTTCGTCAGCAAGATGCTGAATGGCTTTCGCAAGCTCTGTAAAAGAAGGTGTAAAGTGTTCCATATAAGCCTGTAAATAAAAGGACGAAGCAATCGCTTGCATGTCTTGAAATGTATGTCCGAGATCATCCAGTTCACATAAAAGGCATTGATCCTTTTCGTTGAGTGTCCGCAAAATAAAAGACGTATCCTCCAGAATCTGTTCCAAATAGGTTTGTATTTGAGTTTTAAACATATGTTCAGTCATCTGTTCGTTTCGCATTGCCAAAACCATCTCTCCTTGTCAAATTTTCTCTTTCACGCATGCTTATCAATATGGTGCGCATCCTATTTGTGAAAGGAGGCTTTCTTAAGCATGGAAATCGAAAGAATTATTCAATATACTTGCACCTTCCTCGGGATCATAGCTCTTTCTTTTATTTATGCCCAAATGTTTAAAAAAACGAAGCCGCCAAAGAAAGATTAGGTCAGAGGCTCATTGCTTTTTATACATAAAATGTTATAATTTCTCTCGTTATGTTAAAGAAACGGGGAACGAATCATGAGAGAAACAACAACTATCAATCAGAAAGTCAAGCAGCTGATTCACATTTTAATTCCGATTTTAATTACTCAAGTCGGCCTTTCTCTTATTACCTTTTTAGACACCGTCATGTCAGGAAAGGTCAGCGCCGCTGATTTAGCAGGTGTTGCGATCGGCTCAAGCCTTTGGACGCCTGTCTATACGGGGCTTGCCGGAATCCTGATGGCCGTCACCCCGATTGTGGCACAGCTTTTTGGCGCCGGTAAACGCAAAGAGGTTCCGTTTACCGTGATACAGGCCATTTATGTTGCGGCGATTCTGAGCATTTCCCTTATTATGATCGGTTATATCGTAATTGATCCTATTCTTGGCAGCTTAAACCTTGAGCAGCATGTCCAGGAGATTGCAAAACACTTTTTAGGGTTTTTATCGCTTGGGATTTTTCCTTTGTTCGTTTATACGGTGTTGAGATCGTTTATTGATTCTCTCGGAAAAACAAAGGTTACAATGGCGATAACGCTTTGTTCGCTGCCGATTAATTTCATACTGAATTATGTGTTTATTTTCGGGAAATTCGGGATGCCGGCATTAGGCGGAGTCGGTGCGGGGCTTGCTTCTGCCCTGACATATTGGTGCATTTGTGTGATCAGCTTTTTTATTATTCATACATCTTCACCGTTTGCCGAATTCTCAATTTTTCGCAAGGCGTATATGTTCTCATTATCAGAATGCAAAAAACTTCTTACCATTGGTTTGCCTATCGGCTTTGCGATTTTTTTTGAAACCAGCATTTTTGCGGCTGTCACTTTGCTGATGGGTCATTTCAGCACTGTCACCATCGCTTCGCATCAAGCGGCGATGAATTTCGCTTCCCTTTTATATATGCTGCCGCTCAGTGTGTCCATGGCTTTAACGATTGTTGTCGGCTTTGAAGCGGGAGCAAAACGCTATGCCGACGCACGGACGTACAGCCACCTTGGCATTACGATCGCTGTTGGATTTTCTTTATTTACGGCCGCTTGCATCCTGCTGTTCAGACAGCAGATTGCCGGAATGTATACCGGAGATCCGGAAGTCCTGCGTTTAACTCAGCACTTTTTAATATATGCGCTGTTTTTCCAGCTTTCTGATGCAGTGGCCGCGCCTATTCAAGGAGCGCTCAGAGGGTATAAGGATGTAAATTATACGCTGGCGGCTGCTTTTATTTCTTATTGGATTATCGGCCTCCCAGTCGGTTACGTCATCGGCACGTATACAAACGCCGGCGCTTACGGGTATTGGATCGGTTTGATCACGGGGCTTGCTGCTGGGGCCGTCGGCTTATTTTTCAGATTACAGCGGCTTCAAAAGCGCAATTCATTGAAACAAACAATATAAGAGATGAAGAACAGGGGGAATAAGAATGCCTGCAAATAAGCGATTATATGATTACCTGTCTCAGCATGCCGAAGAAATCAGTTCAACCTGGTATCAAAACATCGAAGAAAATGATCCAAACTCCATCTACGCATCGACAGATCCTGTTATTATTGAGAATCTTAAAAGACAAAATCTAGCTTTTAACCATCATATCAATCGTATTTTTATAGATGAGGAACATATTTATTTACCTGCTCTGAAAAATTGGGCATTTCAAGTGACACAGGATCAGGAGCATTTGAAAACACCCATCCATTATATTATTCGGGAGTTTGTCAGAGTCAGAGACTTGTATTTAACGTATGTAAAAGCATTTATCCGTCTAGAAGAAGCGAATTGTGAGAGTGCGGAAGATATAAGTCATACGCTTATGAAGGCATTTGACCTTGTTATTCATATTTTCATCGAAGAAATGTATAAAAACACAAATAATCAGCTGCAGGCGCAAAAAGAAATGATCAATGAATTGAGTTCACCTGTCATCGTTTTGTTTCACAATGTCGCCTTGCTTCCTTTAATCGGGACCATTGACACAGCTCGTGCCAAAATGATTATAGAAAATACGCTTGCTCAGTGTGCCGCAAAAAAGGTGACTCATCTGTATATAGACCTGTCAGGCGTGGCCATTATTGATACGATGGTCGCCCAGCAGCTCTTTCATCTGATAGATGCGCTGAAATTGCTGGGCGTTAAATCTACATTATCAGGGATCAGGCCTGAAATTGCCCAAACTGCCGTTCATCTCGGGTTGTCTTTTGAAGACATCTCGGTGAGATCGACGCTTGCTTCCGCCATCGCTTCCGATTTGAAACTAAAAAAGGTATAAGGCCTGCGCCTTATACCTTCAGATTGTAGAGAAACTCATGTTTTTCTACAATCTTTTTTATTTTTAGCGTATGGATGATGGATGAAATTTATTGAAAAAGGCCTCCCACACACCTAGCTTAGCTAGGTGTGTGGCAATCTTCTTCATGTTCTGACACGCAGCTGTGAGAAGAACTTGCTCACTCACATTCTGTTTTCCCCTCAACCGGCAGTAGCGAAGCCCGTGCAGTTGTTTTGAATCTGCAAAGCTTCGCTCTATTTTTTCTTTTCTTTTTTTATATAGCTCTTTTCCAGAGGCAGACAGACGATTTTGTCTGATCTTTTCTTTATGTTCTTCCCACACGTGTCTTGAGATCACTTTTTGATGATTTTTCGACCTTGTGCAGCTTTCAAGGAAAGGACACGATGCACATTTTTTAGGATCTGATTTGTAGAACCTATAACCTTTTCGATCAGTTGTCGTATATAAAAGCTTCTCACCACTTGGACATATGTAATGATCATGTTCAGAATCATACTGAAATTTCCATCTCTCAAATAATCCTCTTGTTGGATGAAAACGTCTGTGTGCGATAACACCAAAAATACGGCGATCAGATAAACCTTTACAGATTGGCGTTGTTAAATAACCAGAATCAAGGGCAACAGCTTCTACTTGAAAACCAAATCGTGCGATTTGTATTCTTCCTGCTATGCTATCCCCCTAAAAAAATTTAGCTTGGTAATGTAATAGCTTTGTGTTTTGATTATAAATAGAATTGCATTAAATGATTTTTTGATACCGCTTTCAATTTACAGATATATAAACCTAAACTTCTATGAGGCAACTGTAGTTATATGATTAAAGGGGGCTTATGATCATGATGAGTCGTTAAATGTTCTTTCATTAATCTCCTGGCAAAAATAAACGCTTAACGACCCTCACTAATCATTAGTTTGTTCGAAAGCTCTTCAAAGCTGTATTGAGACCCTTAGTGTGAGTGTAAATTTTCTTATATAAATCGAATAGCGTTTTATATTTTTGAACATTTTGTTCCTTGGGATAAAATGTAGAAGCCCTGTGAATAAACTGCTCTGCACATTCTTCAAGGGATTCAAACCACCCACTTCCAAAGGCAGCTAGCATAGCAGCTCCCAAGGCTGGGCCTTGTTCATTTTCTAACTTAATCACGCTCGCATTGAAAATATCAGCTTGCATTTGCAGCCACGTTTCATTTTTAGCTCCCCCACCAATAGAAACAACAGTATTTACTGATTTTCCCGCTTCGCGGAATAGCTCAATTGATTCCTGTAAAGAGAATGTGATGCCTTCCATTATTGCCCTCAAAAAATGCTCTCTTTTATGTGCTCCATCCATTCCAATTAAGCTTCCCCGAATAGAAGAATCAGCATGTGGCGTTCTTTCACCTACCAAATAAGGAGTGTATAGCAGTCCATTTGCTCCTATTGGAATAGATTCCACCCCCTGCAATAATTGCTCAAACGATTCGTTTGGGGCAAACGTTCTTTTAAACCAGTCCAAGCTGTACCCTGCAGCGAGTGTGACTCCCATTGTATAAAAAGAATCCTTTTTTCCATGATTAAAAAAGTGCACTTTCCCTTTAAAGTCTCTTTCTTTGTCTTCTTCGTGGGAAAGTATGACCCCTGACGTCCCAATACTGCATAGTGTTTTTTCGGAAGAAAGAATACCCGCTCCAATAGCACCGCAAGCATTATCAGCTCCCCCGGCGTATACTTTTGTTTTTTCCAATAGCCCTGTCTCCGCCGCAACGTGCGGAAGCAGCGATCCTACACAATCATGAGATTCAACAAGCGGAGGACAAATATCTGCAGAAATACCAAATCGATTGCAAATATCATCGCTCCACTCCTTGCGAGTAATATGTAAAAGCAACGTTCCTGCTGCATCGGAGTATTCGGTGTGAATGGCACCAGTCATACGAAATCTCACATAGTCTTTCGGAAGCAAAAAAACAGCTGTTCTTTTAAAAAGTTCAGGCTCATGTTCCTTCACCCATAAAATTTTAGGTAATGTAAACCCTTCTAAAACTCGGTTTTTTGTGATATCAAGCAGATGATCGCCGAAATTTTCAGTCATCCAAATACATTGAGGCGTCGTTCTGGTGTCATTCCAAAGAATTGCATGACGCAACACCTTTAAGTCTTGGTCAAGCAGGACTAACCCATGCATTTGTCCTGAATAGCTTATCCCGTCAATATCCTTGGCTTGAACGTTGGATATGGAAACCAATTCAGCCAATGCATCAATTGTTTGCTGCACCCAGTCTTCGGGATTTTGCTCACTATACCCTGCCTTCTCTTGAATGAGCGGATAACTCTTCGACGTTTCTGCACAAACCTTGCCGTTTTGATTGACTAAAATCGTTTTAACAGCACTCGTTCCAAGATCTACTCCAATGACATACTTCATTTTTTCACCCCTTACCCTTATAAAAAAACTACTCACTTAAAATAAAGCCCAATTATAGAAAGTACCCGTCATAACAATAAGCAAAAGGTAAGGAATCATGACGGGCAGCCTCAGGTAACTTGGGTATCATACCTTTTTATCGTGATTCTCTTTATCTGTTATACTTCTAAAATGTATTGGTTCAATATAGCTTTTAATCGCTCTTGTCTTCCTGATTCGTTTTGAATTGATTTATTATTAAGCGCATATTGCTCAAGAGTATGGAAATTAGCTCTTCCTTCTGTAATTTCAAGACCAATTCCTTCAGTAAAGCTGCGATAACGATGTTGAATCACATCATCAAACACACGATCTTCGATCAATTTATGGGCTACTCTCAATCCTCTTGCAAATGCATCCATCCCCGCAACATGGGAATATATTAGATCATCAGGCTCAAAAGAAGATCTTCTGACCTTCGCATCGAAGTTTAATCCACCGCTTCCAAGGCCGCCATTTTGCAGGATTTCGTACATTGCTAATGTCGCAGAATATAAATCCGTCGGAAATTCATCTGTATCCCAGCCTAAAAGAGGATCACCCTGATTCGCGTCAACAGAGCCAAGAAGACCATGTACTCTTGCCATCCGTAATTCATGTTCAAATGTATGCCCTGCTAAGGTGGCATGATTGGCTTCAAGATTTAATTTAAAATGATTGTCTAAGCCATATTGCTTTAAAAAGGCAATGGTTGTTGCTGCATCTGTATCATATTGATGAGTGGTCGGCTCTTTTGGTTTTGGCTCAATCAAAAACTGCCCTGTATATCCGATTTCCTTCGCATAATCCACTGCCATATGCATGAATCTCGCCAAATTATCAAGCTCCAATTTCAAATCGGTATTTAACAATGTGTCATATCCTTCACGGCCGCCCCAAAATACATAGTTCTCGGCGCCAAGCTCTTTTGCTGTTTCTAACCCTTTTTTTACTTGTGCTGCAGCATACGCAAACACATCTGCATTGCAGGAAGTTGCGGCACCATGGACGAAACGGGGATTCTTAAACATGTTTGCAGTATTCCATAATAGCTTAACGTTGCTATTGCTCATGTATTCTTTAATCATGCCCACGATGATATCTAAATTTTGATTCGTTTCTTTTAACGTATTTCCTTCTGGTGCAACATCTCGGTCATGAAAAGCAAAAAATGGTGCATCCAGTTTTTCAAACATCTCAAATGCTGCTTCTACTCTCGCCTTCGCCAGATCCATTCCTTTATAGTGATCCCATGGTCTTTGCATCGTAGCTGCCCCAAAAACGTCTGTGCCGTCAGCGGTAAATGTATGCCAATAGGCAATAGAAAATCGCAAATGCTCTTTCATCGTTTTTCCGCCGATTACTTCTTCAGAATTATAATATTTAAATGCTAAAGGATTAGTGGAATCTTTCCCTTCGTAAACCACTTTGTTTACGCTTCCAAAATAGTTGACTGAACTAGAATGAGTTTGAGCCATCTTATTTCCCCCTTAAAAATAAATTCAAAACATGATCATACAAATACAGCATTTTTATTTCATAATGTAAGTAAGTTGCATATTAGTTTGTTGCTTAAACAAACTAACTTATTTTAATTTTATATAACCTCATCAGTATTTTCAATATTTTTTTAAGTTTTTCATGAACACATTAGATATAATAAAGGTAAGATTAGCTATGTACTATGTCTCATACTGAAAACGAAAAAATTTAACTTAATATAAAGTTTATACAATTGGAGTGGATGAAGTGGATATCGCTGATCAAACCTTTGTCAAAAAAGTAAATCAAAAGTTATTATTAAAAGAAATTCTTAAAAATTCACCTATTTCAAGAGCAAAATTATCTGAAATGACTGGTTTAAATAAATCAACTGTTTCATCACAGGTAAACACGCTGATGAAAGAAAGTCTTGTATTTGAAATCGGTCAAGGACAATCAAGTGGCGGAAGAAGACCTGTCATGCTTGTTTTTAATAAAAAGGCGGGATACTCCATAGGAATAGATGTTGGTGTGGATTATATTAATGGCATTTTAACAGACCTTGAAGGAACGATCGTTCTTGATCAACACCACCATTTGGAATCGAATTCTCCAGAAATAACCAAAGATATTTTAATTGAAATGATTCATCACTTTATTACGCATATGCCACAATCTCCGTACAGGCTTATTGGTATAGGCATATGCGTGCCTGGACTAATTGATAAAAATCAAAAAATTGTTTTCACTCCGAACTCCAACTGGAGAGATATTGACTTAAAATCTTTCATACAAGAGAAGTTCAATGTGCCCGTTTTTATTGAAAATGAGGCAAATGCTGGCGCATATGGAGAAAAAGTATTTGGTGCTGCAAAAAATCACGATAACATTATATATGCAAGTATCAGTACAGGGATAGGGATTGGTGTTATTATCAATAATGATTTATATAGAGGGATAAGCGGATTCTCCGGAGAAATGGGACATATGACAATAGACTTTAATGGTCCTAAATGCAGTTGCGGAAACCGGGGTTGCTGGGAATTGTATGCTTCAGAGAAGGCTTTATTAAAATCTCTTCAGACTAAAGAGAAAAAATTGTCCTATCAAGAGATCATAGACCTCGCCCATCTGAATGATATCGGCACTTTAAATGCATTACAGACTTTTGGATTTTATTTAGGAATAGGCCTTACCAATATTCTAAATACATTCAATCCACAAGCCATCATTTTAAGAAACAGCATAATTGAATCGCATCCTATGGTACTAAATTCAATTAGAAGCGAAGTGTCGTCCAGGGTTTATTCCCAATTAGGCAATAGCTATGAATTATTACCTTCTTTCTTAGGAAAAAATGCACCAGCATTAGGAATGTCCTCCATTGTTATTGATCATTTTCTAGATATGATTACAATGTAATCTGTGATTAAAATGTACAAATCCCTGTGTTCTTCGCTCATCTTTAAAGATGAGCTTTTTTGTTTTGTTATTTTAATGCTGAATTGGAGTATTTCTGAAGGCATATTTACATATGACACCTTCTAATATGAAAAAAGGAGTTCTAAAATAGAAGTCTCCTTTTTTCATGAAACAAATTATTTTTCTTTATAGCGAAAATATCTAAAGTCGGCCGGAATATGATTACCACTGGTATCTTGGCATTGCATCCCTACAAAGGCTCCCGTGAAAAATCCTCCCCCACGAATGTAGTCATCAGATAATTTTTTCGATTCCAATGCAATGTCAATTTTGTGCCAATCTTCTTTGTTAAAAGAATAGAAATAATAATACTTTTCCTTTTCAATATTTACTCTTAAATATACATACTTTACTTCACGAGGAATAGCAATTTTATTTTTTAATGGTTGTGAAAAAGAAAAGTTATCACATATTGTTAATTCAAGAATACGGCCAAGTTCTTCATCATGCGTGACTTGAAGAGCCGTCCAGTTCTCTGTATTGTAATAGTTCACCAATCCAGCGGCTTGTTGAAAATTCTCCGGATAAAACTCTACAGCAGTTTCCGCTTCAAAATGGAGACTTTGCCAACGTCTGGCTACAAATGCCTGAGTAAATGTCGAGGATAATGATTCATGACCGTATAATCGTAAATGATTTGGCACCTGAGTCAAAGAACCTAATTGATTCGTAAAAGGAATCCTTAAAGTTTGAAAATTTATATTTAATGTTGAATCCTCAAATTCATCAACTTCCGGGTACGTTGCTTCAAACATTGTTTCGGGTATAGAAGGTGCTTCTACCTCCAAGCTTCCTTCTTTTCCACCTGCTACATAAGGCCATTCATCTCTCCAATAGAGTTTTTGAATAGCAGTTTCTCTGCCTAAAGGACAATATCCTCTCTGCTGAAAAATGGAATCATCATCAGGATGAATAGGACGTCCCGTTAAATGAGCTAAATACCACTCACCTGTATGTGTTTGAACAATCGATGCATGTCCGCATTTTTGCAGTGGATTTCTAGGATCATGCCATGACGTTAAGATTGGATTATCGGGATGAACTTCATATGGGCCATCAATATTTGTAGAACGGGCAATTGTAGCAGCATGTTCGAACCGTGTTCCTCCTTCTGCAGTTAATAAATAATAATAATTCCCAATATGATAAAGGTGCGGAGCTTCTGTTAGTTTTCTATCAGTTCCTTTAAATATAACTTTCGGTTTACCAATTAATTTTCGCTCCTTATCAGAATACTCCTGTATGACAATTCCTCCAAATGAATGCCGATCAATACGCTGATCCCATAACATATTTAATAAATATTTTTTTCCATCCGTATCATGGAACAAAGAAGGATCAAACCCCGAACTATTTAATTTAATCGGCTCCCCCCAATCACCATCAATCGTTTCACAAGTAACTAAATAATTGTGACAATCTTTCCAAGCGCCATCTACTACCTTAACATCCGTATAGATCAGCCAAAACTTTCCGTCACTATAACTTAAACATGGCGCCCAAACCCCGCCTGAATTAGGGTTTCCTTTCATGTCTAATTGTGAAACTCTCTGTAACGGATGTGCGACTAAACGCCAATTCACTAAATCTTTTGAGTGGTGTATCTGTACTCCTGGAAACCATTCAAATGTAGATACAGCGATATAATAATCCTCCCCTGCCCTACAAATACTTGGATCGGGATTGAATCCTTTAAGTACTGGATTGATAATCTTCATTTGAACTCCTCCTCAGCTATTTTCTTTTGACTCATTATTTTTTAAGCCTTGAAATCATCAATATGATCCAAATACACTTTATCTCTATTCTCTAATTCTCGTACCATGTTTTTATATTTTTTCTCATCTAAATTATAAAAATTAATATCAATCATGGCTAGTACCAGTAAGAACACGGGAATAATGGTAGTTGTAATTAAAATTCCCGTTAATGCCTCCGGAGTTTGTGCCTGATTTGCCACGTATCCAAACTTATCCAGAACCAGCCCAGGTATAATCCCTCCCAATGCCATACCGAATTTAAAGAAAAACCCGATAATAGCATAAATGAGCCCACCCATTCTTTTCCCAGTCCTATACTCTCCATATTCTATTGTTTCAGGAATGAGCGCCCACATGTATCCTCCGGCAGTAAGACTTCCAGCAGCAGCAATTAATCGAAAGAAGAGTATGAGGTATATATTACTTGGCGGAACAAATAGTAAAGCTAAGAGGCCGATAATATTCAGTAATAATGCATAGTTTAGTAGTTTTTTCTTCCCCAATAATTGATGAAGCCTGGGAATAAACGGTAAAATGACCAAAGCAGGCAAACTTCCAATCAAACCGTACCACTTCACTAAATCCTCTCTTCCTAAGTTATATGTCACATAATAGATGCCAACTGAATTACTTATTGAATTCACTCCAAAAATAATAATAAAGAAAATGCTTAATACAACAAGCGGACGATTCACATGAAATTGCTCAAATATATCCGATAATTTAATTTTCTCCTCAGACTTTTGAAGAGTGACACGCTCTTTTGTGCTTTTAAAACAAAATATTAAAAGGCACCCACCTATCATTCCCAAAATACCCATGGTTAGCTGCCAGCCAAGAGATTCGTTGCCGGAAGTATCGCTTAAATAGGCAGCCAATAAGGGAACAAAAAATGCAACGACAAGTCCCCCAAGATTCGCAAATAACATACGAACAGATGTTATACTAACAACTTCTTGATTATTTCTAGTCATTGCAGAGGTTAACGCGCCATATGGAACGTTTATGGTTGTGTATGTAAGCGACAAGCCAACATAGGTCATATATGCATATATTAATTTCCCCATATCTGAAAAATCTGGAGTTGTAAAACAGAGTAATGCAAGTACTACAAATGGGAAAGCTCCGAATAAAAGATACGGTCTAAAGCGTCCAAACCTGCTATTTGTTCTGTCTACTATTGTTCCAATAAAAGGATCAGCTAGAGCGTCGATGATTCTAACCACTAAGAACATGGTACCGGCTGCTGCTGCCGATAAACCAAATACATCTGTATAGAAGAACAAAAGATAAGTAGACACCGTTGCATAAATTAAATTACATGCAAAATCTCCAGAAGCATAGCCAACTTTTTCAGTTATGCTAATCTTCTTTAAATTTTCACTGACCATGATTTTTCCTCCTTTTTTGATCATTAAATAAGGAACCGTATGAAATGGTTTAAAAATTTCTCAATCACATCGGCCGGAAAGTGTTTTATTAAAGCGCTTTCAAAAAATCACAAAGTGGTTTAATTTCACAAAGCATTTTTCATCGTCCAAAATGGTCTGTATCAGCAAGCAGTAAATTCATTCTTTTTCGTAATATCTCGTATAATTGGGAAAGAATTTAAAGATTCACTCTTTCGTGTTATATATTGTTTAGCTCCAATTGGATCGAGCCTCTTATTCCCCCTTTATATTTAGTTTTCTTATGGAACTAATAAAGTACCCTTCATTAGTTTGTTGATTGGACAAACTAACTTGACTTCATATTATATAATCCTATTCACTTTTTCAATGCTTTTTCAGAAAATCTCTGCAGCAAATGTTGATGATTGCCTTCTTTTTATACACTCAGTTTCTCAAATATCCTGATGATTCTCTTCAAAAAAACTGACAAAGTAATGATCATCCCGCATACTATTTTGTTTAATATCTAAGAAGCCTGTAAAATTTTGAATCTAAACCATACTTTGAATAAAATGATTATTTTATCCCTGCAATTTTCCATGGTAGCCCTAAAAAAAAGCAGTCTATTCAGGCCTGCTCCTTACGTTCTCTTCTTTTAACTTTTTGTTTAGCTTGAAACTAATGAAGACATTGATAATCGCAGCTGGGACATATAAAATTCCTGATCCCATTATTCCTAACGCAGTGCTTGTACCTACTATAAAAGCCTGTATTTCTGTATTTCTTGATTTCAAACTAAGTAACACTAGAATGCCCGCTAAAACCCCTATAAACCGAGCAATGCCTGGAATAAAGAAATCGGTTAGGATTCCAAACATTTGTCCAATCATTGATAACACAATCCCCATAAAACTGGATAACACAACTAATGTTTTGATAGCTTTTCACCCCTTTTTAAATCCGTTTCCATTATTAAACCGCTTTTGATACAGGTCTACAAGTATAGCAGCCCACTCTACAAACCCTCTCAGCTGCCATGCTTTTTGACTCACCATTCTCTTTCCGCTCTATTCCAATACAAATAAACACTCCTTCCCCTGTGATAATGACGATTAGCTTTATTCTAAAACTCTGTAAAGAGCGGTGTATTCTTACATGAATGATGAGATGTGGAATAGAAAAGAAAAGAGCATTTAACTTAATACTCTTTAAGAATCTCACAGTCCATTTCCATAAACTTATATAATTTACTTTTATTGTTTAAGTTCTTTCTTTTTATTCCTTTTGCAACCTGCATAAGAGCCGCCAAAAATAGCTATAAACATGGCAATCCGAATAAAAAGGTTCAAGTTAAATCCCCCAATTTTAAATAAAACACTTCTTTTATCATGACCCCTTTGTCTCTCCCACTAAAAGCTCATATCCGTGTTATGGTTTAATAAAACTTCCAAGGAGTGGTTCTTTGCTTAAAGCTTCAAAAATTTTGATCTCATGTGTAGCATTAATCCTATGCGTGTATTTTTTATATCATCAAAGTGCATTCCTCTTGTTTTCTCTCCAAGTATTAGTTGCACTTCTCTTTGTTTTAATGGGAGTGTAGACACTTTCAAAGAAACAAACAAGGTCTGCGTATTTGTTGTTCGGATCAGCGGCTTTTATACTTGTTGTGAACGTTGTGAAATACATGTTTTAAATAAAAGATAAACTAATTCCGCAAACATATGGAATCCCAGAACCAATAAATTAACGCAGCAACAATGCTCATTATGTAATAATTTAAGCTCCTGAACACTGTAAGAGCACTAGGCGGATAATCAACAAACCAGACCACGAACACAGCTAAAAAAGCTGCTGCAGTATAAATTAAAAAATAGATCAAACTGAACTTTCTGGAATTTCTTCTTAGTAATAATTGTAAAGGAAAAGCAAATATTAAGTAAGTGATAAAAGAGTAGAATGCAATGATACCTATTGTGATTAACGCGATCGCCATAAAATCTGAATAAACAAACATATACAAGCCAAAGACTAGACCATATGACAAACTTGAGAATACCAGAGTATAAACATAACTGTTTAACGTCTTTTAATTGAGGCTCAAATCAGCACCCCCTACCATGTATCCTTTTTAACCGTTATTGAATTGTTCAAAATCTTCATCGATTTTCACATCATTTTAAAAATTAGACTCCGGATAACAAAGTTCCACCTATTAACCAAAAGAAAGGGAATAGAAACAAAACTGAATTTAAGATGATTCCCCATATTGCCCACCGTTTACTTGTCTTTATTGAAGCTAATGCCAACAATTATCTTTATAGGTGAGAGTAATAAAGGGAGCAATACCAGCATTCCATGCCACGGCATTGATATATGAAGAGTAATGAGTAACTTTTGATCATTATTCAAAGAAATCACCGTACGAATTTTTAGCATTTTAATGTGTGTATCAAAACAATTAAAAAAGAAATTAGAAAATTACCAGACATTATTTCTGCTGTGAATAAAAAAAAGAGCGTGTTTTGGAAAAATTGATCAACACAGCTTCATGAGTTAACTTCTTTATAAAAAAGTTTGCATACATTTGCGGGGGTTCTAAACCAAATGTTGTCCATTGCCTGCTAGTCTCATAAGAACAGTCATTTGTCGCCGGTGGTGATTTTGATGTTAAATCAAAAACATCAAAGAACCATCTGGCAATGGTTGACCAATAAAGTAGATACGTTCTTGAGGTGTATGATCAGTCCGCTGGGTTTTCAATGCCTGTACAAACGCATTACTGGCTTGATGATAGCTGTCTGCTATAAACTGAGCCGAAGTAGGGACAGGATAACCTTCAGCAGGGGCACAATTTTGTGATATTTGTTTAAGTGATTCATCAATTAGACTATTTAGAAGTTTCTGTGTATCATCAGCTTCGAACTCTCATGATCAAAACAAACTGTTAACAAGATGAGTTTGAACTCATTGGAACAGTAGATCACGCTGACTAAAAAATATCGCTGTTAAACAAAGAATTGATAGCGCTCTCATTTTTATACTATTACATTAAAATTATAGGGAAAGTTATGAAACCTGATGGGTTATACCCTACCTCTAGCAATGCCAAGGCCGTTCGCCTAATAGAAAACGACCGTTAACCATAACTAACGATTTTAATAATCTTTTACGATACCCGAGGCATATATTAGGATTCCACCTAAAAGTCGCCTCTTAGTAACTCACAATCACAATGTTTATAAAATTTCTCAAGGAACGATCAGCAGCCCGTTAGCTACCCCTGGTTAAAGATGATCTGTTACCACACTGTTACGTTAGAACTTCCACTACTTTGATATCCCTCTGTCGCTAAGACTTGGTAAGCCCAATTACTACCCAGATTCATTCCATATCTCTTCCATGCGTTAACATGATTGCTGAAAGTGATTGTAGCGTTGCTTCCAGTTGGTCTCTTCGACTGGCGAACACTCCAGTACTGCGTAAAAGTAGTTTTATCGCCATCAATGGAAGGTGCATTATAACGTGTAGTTGTATATATGTCATATGTACCCCCATCACTGTTTACAGTACCTTTATACGTTCCAGTAGGTCTATAAGTACCCCATGAATCCACTACATAATATTCTATAAGCGGTGATCTCGTCCAACCATATAAAGTCAAATATGCATTGCCATTCGGCGCCCAAACTCCGGCATTATAGTTTATTGTCCTAAATGGCGAACCTGTAGTCCAACCTTTACCAACAACGAAATTTCCGGTATTAGACCAATTCACACTGTAATTCCCGCCAGAGCCATTTACAGAATTAACCATTCCTCCCCCATCAGTCCAATTTTGCCAGTAGTCTGTGCTAGCTGCAGAGGCGGTTGCCGAAAACAAGCTAATACTCATTAAAGCTGCCGTTAATCCAACTAAGAAATTCTTTTTAAACTTAAACATATATTACCTCCTATAATATTTTTTCTGACTTTGACATGAGGTAGCACTCGTATATATTTAAAACATTCTTAATTACTACCGCCAAAGCTTTTGATCGTCCCCTTCAATATAATATCATGAATCCACGAGTGAATATTACGAATATTCGTAGTTTGATTACAAGGGCCCGAAAATTACATTATAAGTAAACTTGTTCCACCATAACCTAATCCTTTTTTCCGTAGGATCGCAATTCTTGTTTCTAAATCTGATGGAGTTGTTGGCTTATCTAGGCCCGCAATAATGAGCAATATCGGGTAGAGAGAATTTCTAACTCTTTGTATAGCAATCACAGCGTTTACGTGGAAATCACTTTTGGAAATACTCAGGAAGTGCCATTGCTACATGGGCGGGGAAAAACCAACTATTAGAACATTAACTTGGACAGAAGGTCTATACCTAACAAACAAAAAAGGTATGTTCTTCCCTGTCTATACTGACAAACAATCAGGATTAAATCTATTGGCACTATCACATGTTTTTTGGAAAAAGATTCCCTCGGAGAAAAGAGTTAAATGGAGAAATAAAGAACGTACAGCGTATAGAAAACGGTGAAATTTATCCAGTATATTGTGTGGATGAAGTTCAAAAAAGGCTGTCGTGAGTTTCTCGACAGCCTGAAGGTATAAGGCCTGCGCCTTATACCTTTTTTCTCTGATTAGTCATTCCACTGATACGTCCAGTATACTTCTTCTTCGAACCATGTTGCCAAAACCGGTTCGTTATTTTTCAATTTCGCTTCAAGCTCTCTCAACATACCTTCCGTTTGGGTGCGGTGGGCTTTTAATGCATTCATTTTGATATCTGCAACTTCTTTAATATCAAGAACGACATCAGGCTCGCCGAGGCTTTCTTCTCTATCCCGGGTAATGGCCATGCAAAGAGTGCGAGGGCGATCTTCTTTCTTTTTCCGGTAAAGCGCGCGGATCACCGCTTCCCCGCATGCGTCATGATCAGGGTGAACCCCGTACTCCGGATAAAATGTAACAATCAGGCTCGGTTTGACATCATCAATAATGGCTTCCATCATATCAGCCAAATACTCATCATTTTCAAACTCAAGCGTTTTATCACGCAGTCCGAGCATTCTCAGATCATTAACATCCATCGCTTTACAAGCATCAATCAGCTCCTGCTTTCTTAGCAAAGGCAGTGTTTCCCGATTTGCAAAGAAAGGATCTCCCATGTTCCGTCCCATTTCACCTAGTGTCGCGCAGGCATAGGTGACGGGTACTCCTTTTTTCCTGTTTAAAGCAATCAGCCCCGCCACTCCGTATGATTCATCGTCAGGGTGCGGCAGGATCACAAGTACATGTTCTTTCATCATTCTTCCACCCTTTTCTTTAGACTGTGAACGGCTTTTCACTGATTTGAAGCGAAATCGCCAGCTTTCCGCCCGGCAAGTGTCCCGCCATTAACAAGCGGTTCTCATCATCTATCGTATATTCTGTCAGGCCTTCAGCATAAATCCAGCCTTCTTCTGTTTTCAAGCCGACTCGAAATGGGCCGCTTCCTTTTATTTTCGCCTCGTGATACGTGACTTTCGCATTGCGGATATAAGCCACAACCGTCATGTTTTTTTCGTTTAAATGAGCTGAATAGGAACCTGTTGTCGTCTCCAAATGGATATATACAGGGCGATCCGCATATTGTTCTAAAGAAGATTGCACATCTTCTTTTATGATTTCTTTCATAACTGCTCCCCTCTTTCTTCTCTCAAGTGCTGCAAGCGTTCTGTATGCAGCTCAACCAAGCGGTATTTATCAACCGGATTTAGCTGAGAATTCACAATGCGCTGCATGGCGGAAAAATATTTTTCCAGTAAAGGTTTACGAAGCCTCGGATGCGTCATTTTATCCAAAAGCTCAAGATCAATGGCCTGCCGCACCGCATCTATGCCGGTACCGGCGAGTGAACGGTTGTTCCAGAGTGCGGTGTAAGCTGCCGCTATCTCTTTATCATTGTCCATCGTACAGCTCCTTTATGTCATACATACATGAAATGATTATACTCATCTAAGCTGCCGCTGAAAAGCCAAAGGGCTTAATGGCTTTTTGATATCCGCTTCCATTTCACTTGTGAAAAAGTAAACAAAAGCAGTGCAGCCCATATACAGGCAAACGTAAAGGCTTTTGATCCCGTAAATGCTTCATGGTAAACAAACACCCCAAGCAGCAAGGTAATCGTCGGTGCTATATATTGCAGAATTCCCACTTGATAAAGCGGCAGGCGTTTCGCCCCTTCAGCGAACAACAGAAGCGGCAATGCGGTAAATATGCCGGCAAAAAAGAGAAGAAGCCAGGTTCCCCCGCTGACCGCCGCCGATGCAGATTGATGGGCGCCCAGCAACAAATAACAAAGAGCCGCCGGGGTGATCAGTAATGTTTCCAGAGTCAAACCGATTGCGCTCGGAAGACTTGTTCTTTTTTTACATAGTCCGTACAAGCCAAAACTGAATGCTAAGAGAAGCGCAATATAAGGAATTGAACCGTATTGGAACGCAGAAATAATGACAGCCGCCGCTGCAATAGACACGGCCACAATCTGCAGCCGGTTCAGTCTTTCTTTTAGAAATAAAATGCCAAGCAATACAGATACAAGCGGATTAATATAGTAACCCAGACTTGCCTCAAGCAAAAAGCCGTGATTCACAGCCCATATGTACACAAACCAATTGATGGAAATTAAAACAGAGGCAAGCAGAAGCGACAAAAAACCGCCTTTCTTTTTTAAAGAAAGAAGTTCCTTCCAGCCCGTTTTCCACTGGCGCAAAACAGCCAGCACTATGCACATAAACACAAACGACCATATGATGCGGTGGGCCAAAATATCAAGTGCGGGAAGATGCTCCAACAGCTTCCAATAGAGCGGAAATAATCCCCACAGCACAAATGAAACCGCTGTATAAATGATCCCTTTTTTAGTTGAAGAATTGTACAAATCAACCCCCTGCCTTTCTTTAGAGCAGCTTATATTATATCACGTGAAAGATCGAGTGGGCATATACTATTTTGTCCGTTAAGAAAGGCTGTGATGAGATGTTTGAATGGAACAAGTATTTCCCTTTCCAAAATCAATTTTCAAAGGAAGCTTTAAAAAATGCAGATCCAAAAGATGTAGAGGACTATGTAAATCGCGTCATGGAAAGCGTGTTCGGTTCTAATCATGCGGCTCAATTTCCATTTCGCGATCCGCTTCCCAAAAAAGAAAAATCAATGGACGCCGCTCCAGAGATCGATATATTCGAAACAGCGGATCATGTTTTTGTAAAAATCCCCGCCGCCAAAGAGCAGATTGATAACATCAAAATCAAGCATACTTCACAGGCGCTGTTCTTAGAGAATTTCCCCCAAAAGGATCAGCAAAAAAAGGTGGTCCTCCCAAGCTTGGTGAAGCGCAAAGGCACAAAAGCGGTATATAAAGACGGCCTGCTGGAAGTCATGTTTTTAAAGTACGATGATTACAATCTGTCCGAGGTTGAAATCATGAGGTGAAAAACGGTCTGCATCTTATGCAGACCGTTTTTACTAATAATAAGAGGGATAGCCTCCGCCGCCGTATGGCACGCCTGGCCCCTGGCCGTAGGGGACGCCCCCGTATCCGTATGGAGACGGAGGCGGATAAGGATATGGCCTTGGATAGTTAAACAGAGCACTCCCGAGAAAACCGCCTAACAAACCGCCGACTAAAGGAGCGCCAAACAAAAAAGGATTTCGCGCCGGATAACCTGCAGGTCCTGGATTCCCGCGATAATATGCATGATGAGGGTACATCTTCTTTTCCTCCTTTATGTCTGCCTATATTAAAGGTATTCATACAGGAGAAAAAACGATTGGGCGAATCTTGATAAATCATTTTTTTCGTTTATGATTGTGAGCTTACTCGCCAATGGTTCAAAACAACCCGGACCCGCTACAGATATTAAAGAAACCCTCGCCAATAATAAAACACAGCCGAGTCCGGTTACTGAAAGAATTGTTGACAGCAAAGTCCACGTTTGAAATGTTTCCTTCACAGTCAGGCCGAAAAACTCTTTGACCATCCAAAAGCCAGCATCGTTTACATCGCAGGCAATCACACTTCCAGCTCCGGTTGCAAGCACCATCAATCCCGGGTTGACTGTATTCGCCGCCATCAATGGCGCTACCATCCCGGCAGTCGTAATTATTCATGGCCAGTTATTGAAGACTAGAAGTCAATTTTAAAAATCGCCCGCACGATGATTAAGAAGAAATGCTTTGCCTCCTCTTAATCATCGTGTTTATGGGCAAATAAAAAACGTTTCCAACAAAGCGATGGAAACGTCATGAATCAATTTTGGATTGTCTAATGCCCGTCATTCTGAAGGTTTCAAAAACCGCTTTGCCGACTCGCCTTTCAGGTTACGTTCTTTCATTAGAACGGTGTCCCTCTGTTCAGCACGTTACAACGTGTAATCCCCTTTTTAGCTCCCCCGGTTTATTCCTGCTGTATTTTTATTTCTCATGGTGATCAGCCTCTTCCGGCTCACAAAACTTATCCGCCCATGTTTGCATTTCTTGAAAAACAGCTTGCAGAGCTGTTCCCTTTTCGGTTAGATTATAGATCACTTTCACAGGGGTTTCCGGCAGCACCTGCCGCTCAACGATCTTCATTTGTTCAAGCTCTTTCAGCCGTTCAGCCAGCATTTTTTGGCTGATCATCGGAATTGTTTCAGTTATCTCTTTAAATCGTTTTGGGCCGTCCATTAATACATGGATGATAAGGCCATTCCATCGTTTTCCTAATAAAGAAAAAGCAGATTCCATTTTAGGGCACATTGTAAATCCCACATGTCTTCATCCTTTCATTTATTGACAAGAATTAAATGATCAATTAAAATGAGTTCTCGAGTTACATTTAGTAAGTTTCTAACTTTTCTACTATCATACCACGTTTAATTGGAGGAGGAAATACTATGACGAATACACTGGATATTTTACAACAGCGTGCATCAGTAAAAGAATACGATAAGAATGCAACAATTTCGAAAGAAGAAATGACTGAGCTATTGGAGCTTACAACGAAAGCGCCATCCGCTTGGAACCTTCAGCATTGGCATTTCACTGTGTTCCACAGCGATGAAGCAAAAGCAGCCCTATTGCCGGTAGCCTATAACCAAAAGCAAATCATCGAATCATCTGCCGTCGTTGCTGTTTTAGGCGATTTAAAAGCAAATGAAAATGGTGAAGACGTATACGGAGAATTGGCAAAGCAAGGCCTCATCACAGATGACATTAAACAAACGCTGCTCGGCCAGATTAACGGCGCTTATCAAAATGAACAATTCGCCCGTGATTCTGCTTTCTTAAATGCTTCATTGGCTGCTATGCAGCTTATGATTGCCGCAAAAGCGAAAGGTTATGATACTTGCGCAATCGGCGGATTTAACAAAGAGCAATTTCAAGAGCAATTTGACGTAAGCGACCGCTTTGTTCCGGTCATGCTGATTTCAATCGGCAAAGCAGTAAAGCCTGCTCATCAAAGCAACCGTCTGCCTGTATCAGAGGTTTCGACGTGGCTGTAAGCATTTGAAAAAAACCTTAGTCCGGTCATACCGGACTAAGGTTTTTTTTATAGAAAAGCGTCTTGGTACCACATCCGCGCCTGTTCCGCTTCCTGCTGTGTAAGCTGATGTCCTCCTTCTTGCCAATAAACGGCAGTAGAGGCTCCTGCTTCATTCAAATATTGCTGAAGTTCCTCTGTTTCTGCTCTCGTGCATAAAGGGTCATGCTTACCCGCTCCGATAAATACAGGCAATCCTTTCATATCTGGAAGTTCCAATCCGCGAATCGGAACCATCGGATGGTGAAGAATGGCTCCCTTTACTGCTCCGCCAAAGTGAAAGAGCAGGCTTGCGGCGATATTTGCACCATTTGAATATCCAGCCGCAATGACGTTATTCCGATTGAATTCAAGCGTCTCGGCCGCTTCGTCGATAAAATCCTTTAATTCTTTTGTCCGTTCAACCAAATCTTCCTCATCAAACACACCTTCACTCAGCCGTTTGAAAAAGCGAGGCATACCATGTTCAAGCACTGATCCCCTGACACCGAGCAGATGAGCGTCCGGGTCTATGAAACGTCCGAGCGAGAGAAGATCATGCTCATTTCCTCCGGTTCCGTGCAGCAGCAGCAGTACATTGTCAGATGTTCCTTTTTCATAAATATATTTCATTTATATATCCCCCTTAATGCCCGGCAGTATGTCAGTAATTTGTTTTCGGTGCTTTTCCAGCCATTCCGGAAGCTTCAGCGAGGTGCCAAGTTCTTCAAATGTCTCATCTGTCATAAATCCCGGATCATCTGTCGCCATTTCAAATAAAATGCCTCCTCGTTCCCGAAAATAAATAGATGTGAAATATTCTCTGTCAAGGATTTCTGAGGATGAAAGGCGTTCAGCCAGAAGCACGTCCTTCCACTTCGCCTGTTCCTCACTTGTTGTTCGAAATGCCACGTGATGAACGGTGCCATAACCGCCTGATCCTCTTTTTTCAGGACGCAGATGGACGTCGATGATATCGCCTATATCCGCGGAGGATTTGAGTCTTACAATTTGATCCTCTTCCTGGATTTTGTTGTATCCAAACTTTTCAATCAAAAATTGAATGGTCGCTTCTGGGGCGTAAGAATAAAGCAAAGCCCCTTTTATCCCTAGGATTGCCTCGTTTTTTGTTATACCTTCCGCCGTCCATTCGCTTTTTTTACTTTGGGCATCTTCCATAATGGCGAGCGGGAGGTCCTCCGTATCATGAAACAAAAGAATTTGTTCAGACAACAATGTCTGTTCCGTTACTTGCAGTCCATTTTTTTCAAGTCTTGTTTTCCAGAAAAAGAGCGACCCTTTCGGCACTGAAAAATAGATTCTTCCCGCCTGGCCTTTGCCTACAGTCCCCCGGCCGCTCCCTTGGAAAGGAAAGAACGTGATAATCGTGCCAGGCTCACCGTTTTGGTTGCCGAAATAAAAATGATATGTTCCGGGATCATCAAAATTGACTGTTTTTTTAACGAGGCGAAGCCCCAGCACCTCTGTATAAAAACGCAGATTCTCTTGAGGATCTTTTGCAAATGCAGTGACATGATGCAACCCTGCTGTTTTCATTTTCCCACTCCTATTTATCTTGATTTCGAGATATTTAATATTGTAATTTTATTTTTTTCGGAATGCAAACAATGTGTTTGAATAAAGTAATTTAAAAAATCGCTTTTTTCTAATAATTATCTTGTGATCTTATCTTACAACTGCTATGATAATGAGCATTATCACGTTTCAGGGGGAAAGTAAATGGTAAAAAAAGCACTGATTATCCTTTTTATTCTCTTACCCTTCGGTCAGCTCGCGCTGCTTCCGCTGGTTAACCGGATTGAACCGATTATGTTCGGGCTTCCTTTTTTCCACCTTTGGCTGCTGCTGTGGATTGTCATCACACCATTATGCTCATTGTGTATTTATAGGTTGCAGAAAAAAGATGGAGGAATTGAATAATGCAAGGTAATTTAACCGCACTTCTTATCACAGCCGTTATTGTTTTAACTGTTGTCTGTATCGGTTTTGTCGCTGGAAGAGACAAATCCTCCAGAACATCTGTTGAAGAGTGGTCTGTCGGAGGCAGGCGCTTTGGCGGGCTTCTCGTCTGGTTTTTAGTTGGGGCAGATCTATACACCGCCTATACATTCTTAGGGCTTACTAGTACCGCTTATACAGGAGGCAGTGTCGCCTTTTTCGCCATCCCTTACTCTGTCTTAGCGTACTTTATCGCTTATTTCTTTTTGCCGAAGCTTTGGAAGGTCGCAAAAATCCACAAATTAACGACACTTGCCGATTATGCGCGAGAACGCTTCGACAGCAAACTTTTGGCAAGCCTTGTCGCCATTGTCGGCGTGTTCATGCTGATTCCGTATATTTGTCTTCAGCTAAGCGGAATACAAGACACGCTTCAGGTTGCAGGAACAGGTTATATTAACGTAAAGTTCGTTGTGATTATTTCATTTATTCTTGTAGCTCTTTACACATTTTTCAGCGGAATTAAAGGACCTACATACACTGCTATTATTAAAGATATTTTAGTATGGGTGATTATGCTGTTTATGGTTGTGTCTCTTCCGATCATTCACTTTAACGGCTGGACGCCGATGATAGATACGCTGGTGAAAGAAGCGCCGCAAATGCTGACGATTCCGACAGAAGGCCCTAAAGGCATCCCGTGGTTTATCACAGCCTCTATTGTGTCCGCTTTGGCCCTGTTTATGTGGGCCCATGCCGCCACTGGCGTTTTTACGGCCAAAAGCGCTGATGCCGTCAGGAAGAACAGCATGTTTTTGCCGCTTTATAATATCGTGCTGATTCTTGTCATTTTTCTTGGCTTTATTGCGTTTCTTGTTTTGCCTGAGGATACAAATCCGAGACTGGCGCTTCTTCATTTAATTCAAATGTCGTATGGCGGCGTCGCACAAGGGTTTGCTTACTCTACCATTGCCCTTGCTTCACTTATTCCGTGTTCCATTATGGCAATCGGGGCGTCTAATTTATTCGCGAACAACTTATATCGCGACTTGCTTCATCCGAATGTTTCTCAAAAGAAATTGACAATGATCACCCGATCAATGGTGTTTGTCGTAATCGGGCTTGCTTTGCTTTTCGGAATGCTCTTCCCGACTGCGCTAGTGACGCTGCAGCTTTTAGGTGTTTCCGGCATGGTTCAGATTTTCCCGGCCATCGCCGTGAGCCTGTTTTGGAAAAAGCAAACGAGAGAAGCGACGATTATCGGTTTATTAGCCGGACTCGCTGTTACTTTTACTGTGTATATCACACAGTCTTCACACGGTATTTACGAGGGATTCTGGGGCTTGGCAGCAAACGTTGCCGCTGTTGTGATCCTCAACCCGTTATTTGTGAAAAAAGCAGGGACTAACCCTGTAATTGAAGGCTTATTTAATAAGCAGCGACCTTCAAATCCAAATCAAAAAGGCGCATAAAAAACCATACGCGGGTCTCTGCGTATGGTTTTTTCTTTACATCTTTTTCTTCAAGGTTTCGATTGCTTGTTTCATTTGAGTATCATTGTCGGACAGTTTTCCTTGCAGTTCCGTCATTAATTTTGTCGTTGTATCTCCAGTAAGAACGCCCGTTTCTTTCAGCTTTTCTTTTGCTTGGAATTGTTTCACAACCGTTTCGAACGCTTTGTCATATGTGCTGTTGACATTCACTTTATAACCAAGCGCCTTCAGCATTTGCTGGGCAACTTTTACGTTATTGCCGGAATCACCCGATTTATATGTTTTATCAGCGTCCAAATACGGCAGCTTCGCATAATCAGGGAGTGCCGCTTTCACCTGAGGCGTAATGCCTTTTTTGTGAATCCATTCTCCGTCCGCTGTCAGCCATTTGGCCATCGTCAGTTTGACTGTTGAACCGTCGTCATATTCTTTAGCCGTTTGCACGGTTCCTTTTCCGAAAGTTGTCTCTCCGATCAGCGGAATCCCTGACGATTCGTGAAGGGCCGCTGCCATAATTTCTGCGGCGCTTGCTGTGCCGTCATTCACGAGGACAACAGTCGGTTTTGTGACTTGACGGTCTTTTTTTGCTTTCATGACTTCTTTTGTTCCATCTTTATATTCAACCTGCATGATATTTTTACCCTTATCAATAAACAGGTTGCTCATTGTAAGGGCCTCATCCATCAAGCCGCCCGGATTTCCTCTTAGGTCCAAGATATAGCCTTTGGCGCCTTTTTTCTCCAAGCTGTTGATCGCTTCTGTCAGTTCTTTTGAAGTTGATTCTGAGAATGATGTAATTTGAATTTCTCCGATGTTGTTTTCTTTCATCTCGGAGTATACCGTTTCTACCGGAATGGTATCTCTTTTAATAGATAGATCAATTTCTCCCACACCGGCTCTGTTCAGCACAAGCTTGACTTTTGAGCCTTTTTTGCCGCGGATTAAAGCGACAGCCTCATTCACATTCATGCCTTTGACGCTTTTGCCGTTCACTTTTACGATTTGATCCTTCGGTTTTACTCCCGCTTTTTCGGCAGGCGATCCTTTTATCGGTGATACGATTAAGATCTCACCGTCTTTTTCCTCTACTTGAGCGCCAATGCCCTCAAAGGAAGAGGAAATGCTTTCTTCAAATGATTTTCCTTCCTCTTGATTCATATAGGTTGAATATGGATCGTCCAGGGATTCAATCATTCCTTTAATTGCTCCGTCTACTAATTTGTCGTCATCTGTTTTTTTGTAATAGTCACTTTTGATCTGCTCATATGCTTTATTCAGCTTATCGAATTTGCTATCTCCGGTACCGGCTGATTTCTCGCCGAGAATGGATGAATTGCCGGTAATAAACAAAGTAAGCGCCGAAGCCACGACCGCTGTGATCAGCACGACAAAAAACAGTTTAAGTTGCCGTTTCAATTAAACACCACCTTTTTATTCTTACATTATTATCATAGACGAACCTCTATTCGTCAACTCGAACCCTAAAATGAAGATTCGCGCCTTTCTTTCCCTTATAGGTAAACCTATGTTTTTCTCTCAACATATGCTGACGCAGAAGGGAGGATTCGAACTTTGAGCCGCTATTTAGAAATGCTTTCCTTATTCGGTGTTGCGGGAGCACATCCGGGCGGGCTTGCTTTCACGAAAACCTTATTACGGAAGGCCGCTCTGCCCTCTAACCTGCCGATCCTTGATGCCGGGTGCGGAACCGGGCAGACCGCCGCATATTTGGGACATTTATTGTACCCTGTCACTGTAATCGACAAAGACCCCGTCATGCTGGAAAAGGCCAAAAAAAGATTCGCAAGTGAAGGACTGTCAATTCCCGCTTATCTCGCTAATCTTGAAGAGCTTCCCTTTTCCTCTGAAACCTTTTCTGCCGTTCTGTCGGAATCCGTTCTCAGCTTCTCTCATATTCCATCCTCGCTGCCGGACATTTACCGGGTGCTGAAGCCCGGCGGAATGCTGATTGGAATAGAAGCAGCGCTGAAAAAGCCTCTGTCCGGAGCAGAAAAGAAAAAAATGACGGATTTCTATGGATTTACCGAGTTGTTGGATGATGCTGAATGGAAGCAAACGATGATGCAGCATGGCTTTCGCAAAACAGAAACAATTGAACTTCATCAAGAGAATACCGATCATGAACCGACAACTGAAATGGATTTGTCTCTTTCAATTCCGCCGATTTACTATGACACGCTGCAAGCCCATTATGAGCTCATGCAGACATACAGCGAGTATATGGGGCACTGTGTCTTTTTCGCATATAAGTAAATCGGCGTTTAACCTCCTGCTTTCGTCCAACCTTTTTAGAAAATCTATCATAAGCTGATAGAAAGGCAGGATAGGAGGGAATCATATTGGAAAAGTATTATCATCTCTGCCGCCAGCACCAAGGAAAAGTTGCTAGAATTACAGAAAAAAACGGCAGGGTTCACGTTGGCAGAATTACCCGTGTCACAAACAGCAAAGTCTTCATCACACCTGTTCATCAATCCGGCCCAGGAGGCTTCGGACTCGGATTTTATGGCGGCTATTACGGCGGCTATGGGTATGGATACGGAGCGTACGGCATCGGTCTCGGATTTATTGCCGGTGTGGCACTGGCAGGATTGTTCTTTTTTTAATGCAGAAAAAAGCCCGCTTGAACTGTTGCAAGCGGGCTTTCTCCTATACTTTCTTCACTTCATTAAAATATTCTTCCAGCGTTAAACCGTGTTCATGGATGACTTTGGCTGCTTTTTTGCCTACATAACGTAAATGCCATGGTTCATATTCATATTTTGTGACATCTTCTTTACCTTTAGGATAGCGGATGATAAAACCGTATTCATATGCGTGATCCTGTACCCATTTGCCATCGTCTGTACCTCCAAACGCTTCATTGAGTTCAAAACCGTTGCTTCTGCTGGAAATATCCATCGCAAGCCCTGTCTGATGCTCGCTTTGCCCAGGATAGGCAACCGCTTCCTTCGCTTTCTTTTCGCCTTTTTGACTGACTTCATTGTTATAAATCACTTCTTGTCTGTCATAAGCCCGGTATCCTGATACAGCAGCAAGCTCATAGCCTTTCTCTTTTCCCGCTTTAAACAATTCTTCTAATGCTTTAGCCGCTTCTTTTCTGATATATCTTTTTTGGATTTTTTCATCAAAAGAAAATTTCACATTCGGGATGACGAGATCACTAGGTTCATAGGTTCCCGGCAGTGCGTATTCCTTATTCACAAGCGCCAGGATGTTGTCCGGATTTTGGATCGTTTCCAGTCCGTTGACTTCCTTGATATTATTAAAGTATTTGCTTTCGAGCAAAAACTCCTTGTCCGTTGTGTTTGTTGCTGTTTTGCTGTTTGATGAATTCTCATCTGACTGTTTGGTTTCGGCAGAAGATTGCGTATCCTTTTTATCGTCTCCGTTTGAGATACTGCAGCCCGTCCCAACAATTGCCGTTACACTGAGCGCGGCGGCCAGCGAGAACCATTTACTGGATTTTTTCATTACACCATTACCTTCCTTTTTTCAAATCATGCTTTACCCATAAAGAAAAGGCCGCTGCTTCCAGCATGCCTCTTTTTATCCAATTAAGATACAGAATGTAAAGCCACTTCTATCATATCATGAAAAGTTGTTTGGCGCTCTTCTGCCGTTGTCTCTTCACCTGTCAATACATGATCGCTCACAGTCAGGATAGAAAGTGCTTTTCTGTTATGCTTTGCCGCTAATGTGTACAAAGCTGTCGTTTCCATTTCTACACCGAGCACGCCGTATTTTGCAAGCTTTGCGATTTGTGAATCTTCATTGTAAAATTGATCGGCTGTAAATACGCTGCCCACTCTTACAGGGACGCCGTTTTGTTTAGCCGCTTCATATGCATGATTGAGAAGATCAAAATCTGCGCACGGAGCAAAATCAATGCTGCCGAAAGCGACCCGGTTCATTTGTGAATCCGTTGAGGAGGTCATCGCCAAAATCACGTCGCGAACTTTAACATCTTCACGGATGGCGCCGCAAGACCCTACTCTGATTAAATTCTGCACATCATAGCTTTGAATCAATTCATTCACATAAATTGAAATAGACGGCACACCCATTCCCGTTCCTTGAACGGATATTTTTTTACCTTTATACGTGCCCGTAAAGCCGTACATGCCTCTTACTTCATTGTAGCATTCCACATTTTCAAGATACGTTTCAGCGATAAATTTGGCTCTGAGCGGATCTCCCGGCAGCAGCACTGTATCGGCAATCTGCCCTTTTTCCGCACCTATATGTACACTCATGTTTATTCCTCCTGCACTCCCATTATGTCATCCCTTTCATTTTACAATGAATGGCACGATGAGACAAACTTCAGCATTGATTATAAATGAATGGGTAAAAAAAGAAAATGATTCAAGCTTAAAAGTCGGCGGTTACGGATAATTCAAACGGTTACATGAAAACCTAACAGCAAAAGGAGGGGTGTAGAACATGGGCAAAAAACAGCGAAACCGCGTAACCGGACAAAAAAAGAATAACCATGTGCCAGCTGAAGATGTCATTGCGGCTGAAGAAGCGCATGGAAAAGAGCATTCCGCTGCTAAGCGAAAGCCTTAAAGATAAAGAAAAACTGCGGGCGTCCGCAGTTTTTTTCGTTATGTGGCTTGTACGATCAGGCGGTTAATCTTGCTCCAGCCTGTGGAAAGCAGTTTATAATAGGTTTTGCCTCTTTTACCTTCATCAATCAGGATCACATCTCCTGTCGCCATAAACCTTGCCTGATAATCATTTGGGACTGTATCAAAAACATTAAATGTTGAAAATGCCCTTTTCAGCACTTCTTGATGATTGCTGCCGTCAAGTTCCGTCCGATAGACGACTTTATAACCTTTTTTCTCACCATAGCGGGGTGTTTGAAAAATTGTCACATCATAAGCACAAGGTTTCTTTTTAAATACAGACAACGGTAATGGCATCAAGATCCCTCCCTCTTATTTCTTTATAGTATTAGCGTTTTTCCCCGGTTTTCCTCTCTCTATTTTTGTCGAATGGCCTATACTTTTCGTCAAAAAGTTTCAAGAGGAAAAACAGCATCAATCCTACGCTGAAGCCCCCGAGAACATCTGTAAAGAAATGCGCGCCAAGATAGATTCTGCTTGCGCCGACAAGGGCGACAAGAACACAAATAAGAGTGTAAACCGTCTTTTTGCGGGCAGTCAAAAAAGGGATATGCTTCACTAACAGATACGCGATAATGGGATACACGCACGCCGCATTCATGGAGTGTCCGCTCGGAAAGCTATAGGACGTTTCGCGGACGAGCGGTTCAAAGGCGGGCCTCGCCCTTTCTATCCAATCTTTTAAACCGCGGTTCAAGAGACGTTCACAAAGAAACATGACGAGTAACAAAATGCCGTCCCACGTTTTGGTGTACGCCAGCAGCACTGCTCCGACTATGATAATCAGAGGCAATAAAAAAGCTGACGAACCAAGCTGGGTACACCATAACATGACATGGTTCAGCCAGGGCTGCCTCATATGAGTTGCTGCCTGCATCACGGTATCATCAAAGAATTGGACAGCATTGATATGGATCACTGCAGTAAAAAAGATAAACAAAACAAACAGACTGACCGGCTTGTACAATTTTCTTCCCCTCCTGTTTCATAGGCCGTATAAAAAAACCGGAGCTGCCTCACTCCGGTTAGACGTTTAACATTCATCATCCAGCTCTTCATCTATCATACATTTTTCTAATAAATAATCAAAGGTGATATCGGCTATTTCAAATATCTCCTCTTCACATGGTATGTAGCCCCGTTTTGCGAGTTCTTTGTAAAAAAATTCAGCGATTTCTTCTGTATCAATCACAAGATCTATTTCTTTCATGACAGTACCGCCTCCTTTTTTATGTTTTATGAAATGGACGGCCAAATTATACCGGGTTGTTCTAAACAATTCTTTTTCTCATATACATGAATAAAAAAACAAGCATGGGGGCATGAGTAATGATCACAAAAATGATGGCTGCACTGGACGGAGATGGATTTGATCTGATGATGGAAAAGGTGCTGAAAACAATGTCTTATATCATGTTTATAGGCTGCTTTCCTTACTTCTTATATGTCGCCGTCCGTTTTTTAGCAAGCTAGCCGAAATGCTCCTTTAAACTATCCAGCACAAAATTCATCATATCTTTATATTCTTCATCCTGAAATATTTCATACAGGATTTTATAGTCGTTATAAATGTCTAAAAGCTCATCCACAATAGATACAGCTAGAACGTGAAGGTTATCTTGGACTTCAGCATCGCCTTCAAACTGAAGAAGAGCGGTCGATATGACATCTTCGCCGATCTCATGAGCTGTTTCTCCGACATAATGGACAAACAAAAGCTGATGCACAAACTGGTCCATTTCATATTTTCTCAGAACCAGCGTGAGATCCTCTTCCTCCGTTTCAAGCCACTCTCCATCCTTTAAGCGAGTCAGCTCATAAATAATATCTTCCCACCCGTCTTCCAAGTATCTCCATATCTCCGTTCTATGGCCGATAATTCGAAACAGTTCCTTTCCATAGTCCTTTACATAGACGACATCACCAATGAGAAATTCATATTCAATATCCAGTTTCTCCATATCTACAATGACGCCTTCATAATCTTTATAAAGCTGAATGGACGTTTCGAAATATAATACTTCATTATGGTTGACTTCATAAAGAAAATGTTTTTCAATCTGATGTACCTTCGTAATCGTTCCGACTGTTCCGTACATCACGACAACCACGATATCTCCTACTTGGAATTTCGGTTTGTTTTGCTTCATGCTGTCTCCCCCTTGCCGCGACTTTCTCATACGCTATCGTATGCCGGCTGACACAAATTCGCATGGGCATGAAAACCAAAGGAAATATCCAATTATATTCAAAAGCTGGACATCAAATCCGCTTACAAAAAAAACCGCATGGGGATGCGGTTTTAAAACATGTTTATATTTGAGGCACCTCAGTCTCGTATTTTTCCCAAGCTTCATCAAAAGTGGCCATCGTTTCCAAGTAGTCAGCATTCAGTTCCAAATAAGAGCTGATCTCATGATAATCGCTGGACATCTTTGGGAAGCTGTGGTCTTCATATGCCTGATTTGCAAACTCACTGATACTGTCCTTCGGTTTTGGATTTCTGTATTTCATCAAATAGTGGTAAAAGGATTTCATGGGTTTCCCCTCCTGTTGTCTGTCTTTTGTTGTTCTATTATACATTTCAGATATGAAATTACAACAAAAGAATACCAAACACGCTTTAGGAGAAATCAAAATAATTGCGCTTCAAAATCCGTTCTGTTTGCATCAGCTGCTGAAATGTTATCGTATGAGGAAGCTTTTTTGTGTCAATTAAAATCAATTGATCTTCAATTTCTTTTATTGTCAGCTCCTCTTGATAGACCATATCGCAGTCAGCGCATGACAAGGCGGGTGTATCTGTAATTTCTACCGCCTTTGTGCCGTCAGGAAGCTCCCAGTAAACGGCGGTCACACAAGGGGATGCTTGAAGCCCGCCGCACCATTCACATGTTTTCATGATGAATCTCCCCCGCTTTCCGCCCCCTCTTTTTCTTTCTTTTGCTGGGCCAGAAATTTCTTTTCCTTCAGTTCATCCCTTTTGTCCCTGCGGTTTTTTAATGTTTCGTGCTCTGGGTTCGCCGTGTATGCTTCTCTTCTTTTGATGCGGGATACGTTTTCAGGTGTGAAGGAAACCTCCTTGTCTGCAAAAATAGCGCTCAATCCAATCGGTTCCTTCTGTTCGGAAACTTCAGGATACACAGACGTAAAGTAGGCGTCCGCCTGGTTCGGAATATAATGTTCCGGCTCGGGATAGGACGTGATGACTCCTTCAAAATTCCGCAAAATGACTTTATCAGGGCTTTGCGATAAAACATAATTAGGCTGCAGAGCGATTTTCCCGCCTCCGCCCGGCGCGTCAACGACAAATGTCGGAACTGCATACCCGGATGTATGTCCGCGGAGCCCCTCAATGATTTCAAGTCCTTTTGAAACGGGCGCTCTGAAATGGCCGATGCCTTCTGACAAATCGCATTGATAAATATAATAAGGGCGCACTCTGATTTTCACTAAATCGTGCATGAGCTTTTTCATGATCGGAACTGAATCATTAATACCCGCTAATATAACCGCCTGATTTCCGACGGGAACGCCTGCGTTGACTAACTTTTCACAAGCCTCGACTGATTCCTCCGTCATCTCAATGCTTGTATTAAAATGAGTATTCAGCCAGACAGGATGATATTTTTTTAATATTTCACACAGATTATCGGTAATTCGCTGCGGAAAGACGACCGGTGCCCTTGTTCCGATTCTGATGATTTCTAAATGCGGAATGGCACGGAGATTCTTTAAAATATACTCCAATATTTGGTCGTTGATCAGTAAACCGTCTCCTCCTGAAATCAGGCAGTCACGGATTTCAGGTGTCTCCCGTATATAAGCAATCGCGGCATCAAGCTGTTTCTTAGGCACTCCCATTCCGATTTGCCCTGAAAACCGTCTGCGTGTGCAATACCGGCAGTACATTGAGCATTGATTTGTGACAAGAAAGAGAACACGGTCCGGATAGCGGTGCGTCAGCCCCGGTACAGGAGAGTCCTCATCTTCATGAAGCGGGTCCTCAAGGTCATACTTGGTTTTGTGCATTTCTTCAGATAACGGAACAGACTGCATCCGAATCGGGCATCTGGGATTATCAGGATTCATTAAGGAAGCGTAATATGGTGTAATATTTAAGGGGATGGTTTTGGTAGATATTCTGACTCCTTCTTCTTCCTCTTCAGTTAAATGAATGACTTTTTTTAATTCATCAAGTGTCCGGACGGTATGCGTCAGCTGCCACACCCAGTCATTCCACTTTTCTTCGGGTACATCCTTCCATAATTCAATCTCCTTCCAGTGCCTCTTCGGTTTAAACCATTGATTTGCCAAACGGAATTCCTCCTTATCACCATTTTGCCTTACGGCGGAATGGTGAATATTTCTCAACTTATAATGTCTTGCACCATACATTCATATTTTCAAGACTTTCATATATATAGCAATTGTTTATCAATCTTCCCCGATAGCTGTAGCCTGATTGATGAAGCACGGCGTTCATTCCATAAGAGGCTGCGCGCGCGAGTGAAAACACATGAAAAATCTCTCGGTCGGCCATTTCTTTTTCCAATGCGGCGATTAAATGATTCATCAGTGAATGCCCCCTGTATTCCTTGAGCACGGCACAGTCAGTTATTTCCGCATGCCCCAAAGCAGGATTGGCTTCCGCACTGGCGGCCCCTATCAGCCGGCCGTCATCAAACATAGCATAATAGACAGTGTTATCATTCATCGTTTTTTCAATATATACCGGGTCAAAAATCGGGGTTGGATAAGTGCGGAACACTTTTTTGTACAGCATCGACAACTGGTGAATGTCCCTTGGTTCACACCTGCTCATCAAAAAAGGCGGCGTCGCTGTTAGACGTATTGAAGGGGACTTTTTATACAATGTCTCGACAATCTCCAGCTCTGCTAGATAGGAATTTGTCAGTCTTCTGTTCTCAGAGAGGTAACGAACCATCACAGCCGCGCGATGGCCTAAGTAATAGCCATCCAGAAGCCCTTCTGTCACAAATAAATGCTTCGCAAGCTCTGCTTCGTCCTGTTGCTTGGCATATACAATCACTTTTTCAGCGAGCTCCTTTTTTGCTGCAGCTAGGATCTCAGGTAAAGCGTTTTCGATTTTACCATCATATCGGACCACTCTGATTCGCTCATTGAAACGGTCAATGTCTACGTAAGCCGAGACGCCCTCACGCTTCATCACTCTGATCATCCGCTTCACTCCCTTGCTCATGGATGCCGCACCAATCCATTATAAAAAGAGAAATGATTTTAGCAGATTCCAACAGAGCCTCAATTTCAATATATTCGTTCGCCTGATGGGCCGTTTTTGTTTCACCGGGTCCAAAAACAATGACGGGGGTCTGAGCCGCATGATGTAATAAGCCTCCATCCGTTCCCCACGGCGACGCCTCTATTACCGGTTCAGTGTGTCTAATTTTTTCATAGGATGATTGCAGCACCGACACCAAATCATGATCTTTCGGCAAGTCATTCGGCAGCCACTGAGCGCCGTACCATTCGAGCTTGACAGGGTGGCGTTTAAACCATTCATCACGATACTCTAAATCCTTCAGCCAGTTTGTCATTTCCTCTTTCACCGCTTCGGGTTTTTCGTGGGGCGCGATTCCGCATCTTCCTTGGATGACTGCCCGGTCGCATACTGAAGAAGGCCACTCACCGCCCGCGATAGAGCCTACATTTATAGGGACCGGAATCGGGATGCCTTCATAAAGCGGATCAGAGATTCTGGCATTTCGGACTTTTTCCAGCTCTTGAAGGGCTGAGATGACATGCATGCTTTTTTCGATGGCGCTCACTCCTTCATAGCGTGTGCCGCCATGCGCCGATAAACCTTTAACAGTTATACGGAACCATAGTGAGCCTTGCTGTTTGATGAATAGCTTCATATTAGTGGGTTCCGGAATAAGCGCCCCATCAGCCCGATAGCCTCTCATAATGGCCGACAGCGTTCCTGCGCCGCCGCACTCTTCGTCTACAACACTTTGAAAAAATAAATCTCCCTTCAATTTGACACCGCAGGCGTGCAGCGCTTCTAATGCAAAAAGAAGGGCTGTATTGCCTCCCTTCATATCAGTAGAACCGCGGCCGTAAATTCTCCCGTTTTCCTCCGCGGCCTGAAAAGGCTCAGACTTCCATGCTTTTATGTCTCCTGCGGGCACAACATCGATATGCCCATTCAAAATCAGGGACCTTCCGTTGCTTTCTCCTGCTTTTTTAGCGACAATGTTTGGGCTTTCGCTAAAATCAGTCCGGTCTGATTTGAAATACGGATGCTGTTTTAATTGCTTCAGGCTCGGTTCCCATACATCAATATCCATCTTGAATTGCCGCAGCTTCTCAAGGACAATGGCCTGGGCGTTGAATTCCGCTCCAAACGTACTTTTTTCGCCGACCAGTCTTTTGAGAAGACGGATGGCTTTGGCCAGATGATTATCCAGCCAGTCAACAACCTGTTTTTCAATTTGCTGCATGCGCAGTCCTCCTTTAAGTAAAAGGTACGTCTATCTTGAGTTCGGCAGCGGTCAGCTCAATGACTTCTTCTGATGTCGCGCCATTCATAAGCTCTTTTAATACAAATTGACGTTGTTCTACAGCAATTACCGCCTTATCGGTAATAATGAGATCAACACAGCCCGCAGCAGTCAGCGGCAATGTGCACTTTTCCACTAATTTCGGTTTCCCTTGATGATCTGTATGGCTCATGACGACCACTACTTTTTTCGCTTTTTGCGCAAGCTCCATGGCACCTCCCATGCCGGGTACTTTTTTCCCCGGAACGAGCCAATTAGCCAGATCACCATGCCGGCTCACTTGCAGAGACCCTAAAATGGTAATATCTATAGCGCCTTTTCTGATCATGGCAAAGGACAGACAAGTATCGAAATAAGACGCTCCTTTTACAGCGCTGACAGGGTAGCCTGCGGCATTGCAAAGGTTTTTGTCTTCCTGCCCCTTCTCCGGGCTTCCGCCAATGCCGAGGACTCCATTTTCGGCCTGAAGCATTACCTTCGTTTCAGACGGCAAAAAATTCGGCACTAATGACGGAATGCCGATGCCCAGATTCACCGTCATCCCTGATGTGATTTCACAAGCAGCACGCCTTGCTATCAGCTCTCTCTCCTTTATTCCCAAGCCCATCTCCAATTCACCCCTCCGCTTTTCACGACGCCCTCCACGAAAATCCCCGGTGTGATTATCATCTCTTCTGCAAGCTCTCCTGCCGGGACAATGCGGTCCGCTTCGGCAAATGTTCTCTCGGCAGCCATCGCCATAAGCGGATTCATATTGCGGGCTGTTTTGTCATAGGTCAAATTGCCGAATTCGTCTGCGGTATGCGCGCAGATAAAAGCAAAATCAGCCGTTAACGCTTCTTCGATTAAATACGGCTTTCCATTCAGAGACACGGTTTCTTTTTGCGCACAAATCATTTGATTATCTATTCCGATGTCAGTCAAAATGCCGCCAAGGCCGGAGCCTCCCGCTCGAATCCGTTCTGCCATCGTGCCTTGCGGAGAAAACTTCACCTCTAATGTTCCGTCAGTCATTTGCTGTCCCGCTATCGGATTTGATCCGATATGTGACGCAATCAAGGTTTTTACTCTTTTGTTTACAATGAGCGGGCCGATTCCTATTTGCGGAAATCCGGCGTCATTACAAATAACCGTTAAATCCTTCACACCTTTTTCTAGTATTCCTTCAATAAGTGACGGCGGTGACCCTACACCGCCAAATCCGCCGAACATCAGCACGGATTCATCCTGTACGTCTGCAAGTGCCGTTTCAATATCCATCTTTTTATCTAATGAAGCCATTTGTTTTCCAATCCCTTTTAAGTTTTTTTTCTACTTCTGAGACGGCGTCTGAAAAGAGATCCGTAAGCTCTGCCATCTCAGCGGAAGAAATCGTAAATGGCGGAGCGATGATCACGGCGTCTCCTTCACCGCTATCGATGCCCGGCTTGGCAGGATATATAATCAGCCCGCGCTTTTTTGCCGCGCTGATGATGTGCTGCCCCACTGACAGCTCAGGCGGGAATGTCTGTTTTGTCTTTTTGTTTGCGACAAATTCAACCCCCAATAGCAACCCTTTTCCTCGGACATCGCCGATCATGTCACTCTGGTTCATGAGATCTGTCAGCTTTTTCTTCAGTACTTCGCCTTTTTCCTCTGATTTTTTTAATAGATCATGTTTTTCTACATACTTTAATACTTCAAGCGCCGCTCTGGCTGAATAGGGATTGGCGCTATACGTATGCCCGCTCATAATCACGCCGGAACCTTTTTTAATGGTATCCATAATCGGATCAGAAACAACAGCCGCTGCAATTGGTGCGTAACCGGCACTCATCCCCTTCCCCAAAACCGCAATATCAGGAACGGTATTCCAATGCTCTGCGGCTAGCATTTTGCCTGTTCTGCCAAGCCCCGTCATCACCTCGTCCGCTATAAACAGCAAACCATTTTTCAGGCACACGCTTTGAAGCGCTTCATAATACCCTGCGGGAGGTGTGATGGCGGCTCCCGCGGCACCGATAATTGGCTCCGCCACAAACCCGGCAATAAACCGGCTGCCAATTCGTTTAATGGCTGTGTCCAGTTCTTGAGCGGCAGCCTGGACGAAATCCTCTTCCTTCATATCCTGGCTGGAGCGATACAGATTAGGTGCCGATATCGCCGGGTAACGCTCAATCATTTGAGTAAACCGGTATCTTCTTTCATAAAACCCTGATAATGAAAGCGCTCCCAAAGTTATTCCGTGGTAACTACTCCATCTCGACAAAAAGATGGATTTTTGCCATTGTTGTTTTTCCTGCCAATACTGAATGGCGATTTTCATTGCTGTTTCGATCGCTTCTGACCCGCTGTTTACAAAAAAAGACCAATTCAAATGACCCGGAAGCTGGTTCGCCAATAACCTCGCCAAGTCTTCAGCAGGCTCACTTGTGAATTGTGATCGGTAAACAAATGAAACGGTATCAAGCTGTTCCTTCAGCAAATCAGTGATATCCTTTACGCCGTGGCCGATATTGCATGTCACCGCGCCGGATGAGCCATCGAGGTATTTTTTTCCGGATTGATCATATAGGTATGAACCTGCTGCACGGCTGACAACCGGATAATCTGCCTCAAGCTCAGGCTTAATCAGATAGCTCTTCATAACTTCTCCCCCTCACCTCGAGCCCCCTTTTACTCCATTGTATGAGTGTAAGAATGAAGGCATTCTTACCGCGTGAAAACTTTTTTTGCCAATACAAAAAAGGGCCTTCCCTGTCAGGAAGACCCTTTGTCACGATGTATGCTCCTAGCAAATAAACGCGGCACCAACGATGATTAATAAAATAAATAATACGACAATCAATACAAACGTATTTTTCCCGCAGCCGAACCCGCCATAACTGTAACCATAATCATAACAGCCGTAACTGTGCATCAAGTATCAATCCTTTCTTATCACGATATACGGCATTCTATGCGGGCCAAGTCCCAAATGGTTTGTGCATTTGCCCAGTTATGTAAGAAAATAATGAAATACAGTATGCATCCGCTGATATTTTTCAAACCGGAGTTTTTCATAAAAAAGGCCGGCCCCGCCAAGACTTGATGTAACAAGATAGGCAGAATGCATACCAAAGGCTTTTGCAGCGGAAAGCATCTCCCCAATCAAAATGGTGCCGTACCCTTTTCTTTGAAACTGATCCAAAATGGCGACCTCTTCAATTTTTGCCGTTTTTTCTTTTGAATTGATAAACAGCTCTCCGCAGCCAATCGGTATTTTTTGTGTTGAATCGCTGTAACAAACAACGAGCAAAATCTTCCCTGATTGATAAAAAGGATATTTCCGCTGTAATTTTTTTTCTGCAATTGCTTCGCTTATATAGAGAGAGTCATAAATTTTCATAATAGAAGAGCCGTCCGCAAGGCTTTTTTTCGTCCCCCAGCCTGTCAGCGGATGCCCTGCCCGTTTGCCCCAATGATCAAGCTGAATGCTGTAGAATAATTCATCTTCAACCACAAATCCGTTTTTTACAAGTGATTGCTTCAAAACAAGCGGAAAGGTATGCTGCGGCGAAGCCTTCAGATGAATATAATTGGTATTTAACAATCCGGATACTGAAGGCAGAAATGAAAGCAAGCTATTTAACGGAAACGAAGCGCGCAGCTGTACAAAATTATGCGAAAAAATTTGCGGAAGATCAGGGTCACTATAAACACTGTATTGCTCAAATGGTTTGAATACAGAAGTTAATGATAAATATTGTTTTTCTGTTTTCGAATAATGTTCTGTCATGAATGTCTCCTTCATCCTCAACATACGGCTGTCTGATTTAGTCAATTTTGATACTTAATTTCTTTATAATCTCATCGTACAACGGACGAAACGGCTTTCCAATTGGAAATTGTTTGATTTTACAGAAAGAAATGGCGGTTGGTTTCTGATGTAAGAAGAATCGTTTTGCGACTCTAGTATCTATTGGATGGAACATGCCGTTTAAAAATAAGAACAGTTCGCGGCCGATCAGAAACAGCCTGCGTCCAGGAGGATTAATCATCAGACCTGATCTCCCTTGGCTGATCGGTTGACCGTCGGGCACCGACTCCAGCTCGTCTTGGTGAACAGCCAAAATATCTTTTCTTTTAAATTGGTAGAAGTGAAATGCATACTGGTTCTCTATACGTCTTTTTCTTCCTCCTTCTATATAAAATACATCCGGCTGATCCGGCCCTTTGACGAGCATATAATTCGGAATATGAACGCTTTTTCCTATTTGGTATTGAAATAAATACGGGTCGGGAATAATGACAGTCCTCCCCGAATAAACGGAGTGCCATCTTTCCCCGACGGGATGCCGGGTATCTTGATCAAGCACGTACACCTTTTGGTCAGTTCCCTTCACAAAAGACCCATCAATTAAAACATCAGGAAGACACTGGTTCGCATTTTGAAAAGAATCAGGTGTTTTATAGGTTGTGTCCAATACTTCATTTATCGGCATAAAAGGAACAAATGTGTTCAATCTGCTCCAAAAAATTGAATCTCCGTGATTCCAATGCATGACATGATCGTCCCAATAGCTCCCATATTGAAGTTTGACTTTTTCAAGCAATTCTCTCCTGTGCATCACAGAGCAATGGTCCACTTGAAACGCGGCATTATTCAGCACTCCCGGCGCCTGCCTGTAAAAATGAAGAGCTTCCTCTCCACGCTCGTTTATATGAACGACCTTTTGCATTGAATAAACCGCTTGCGCTGCCGGGTCATTCCGGAACACCTGCAGCATCCGGCTGAGCCTTTCATGATGATAGATCGTATCATCGGTCAGATAGGATACATAATCCCCTGTAATAAAAGAAAGCGCATGGTTAATTAATGTGGCATATCTGGCTGTTTTCATTCGCTCGGAGTGCTGAATAAAACTGTTATAATACTGAATGCGTGTATCATGTAAGTACGTTTGAATGACAGCAGAGGTTTCTTCATTTGAATGATCATCCATTAAAAAAAGCTCCCAATCAGCGTGAGTTTGATTGACCACACTTTCAATTGCTTTTTGTAAATAAGAGGGTTTGTTATAACTTGTTAAAATGATTGAAACTTTCTCCCCCATCTCCCATCCTCCTATCAAAAACAGCTCCGTAAAAACGGAGCCTTGGCCTCAATGTTAAAATGCACCCCAGCTTACAATACTTGAGAGTGCCACGTTTGATCTGGTGTTATTCAGTGGATTTTGAAACACTGCCAAATCGCTCAGCACTTCTTTCACAATAACGTTTTGCAGAGTGTCTCCATTGATAAGATTCACTCTTGAAACCGGGATTCCGAGTTCTTTCGCTAGAACAAGCTGCTTCCGAAGGTCTGAAACCGGTTCAGACGGATCTGTCTGACGTAATAACAAAATCAGTAAAAGCAGGACAACATATAATTCCTTTTCAAATTCCTCACCGTTCACAATTGCTTCCGAATCCAAAAAACCCCTCTCCTTCATGCTTGTAATCTTTATCAGCATATGGAAAAAGCGAACATACGCATAGGCTATAACCGCCTCTTTTAAAAATCAGCGATTTGATTAAATATGAAAAATACGCTTGATAACGGCGTTCGTCTCATGCCAATTCACAGGCAGCGGAATATGAATAATCGTGAGTTCTAAAAAGATAAAAGGAGGTGTATGTGTAAATGAGCAATGATTTTCTGCAGTTGAAAAAGGATCTCATTAAAAGTTTATTGATCCCCTTTTTTAATAATGGAACGACAACTGAAAGTGGAGGAGATAACGTGGAAAACAAAATTAAAGAATTATTAGAAGCAGCGGTAGACAATAAAGTAGATGCGGCTGCTGAAGCAGAAGCCGCAAGCGATGTATCAGCCTTGGATACGTCCTTACCGGCCAGATGGATTTTTGCTAGAATTACACCGGGAACTGTAATCAGCATTGTGATGGATTCAGGAGACATGATCGGACCTGTTCAATTTGTTGCATTTGACCAAATCCACGGCATTGTATATGTCACGCAAGAAGCTTCCGTCACTCCGACTGGTTCAGCCACTACATTGCTTGATGTAGATAAAGTAGAAAGCGTTACGTTCACTACGTAATCCCTTTTATGAACGTCTTGTATATCCGTTCGGGATATAAGGGGATATACAGCTATTTTGACCGCTGGATTGAAGAAGGTTTTCTACATTCTCCCATGAGGCTCCTTTCTTCACTTGATCTTGATGCGCAATCAGCCCGCAGCATCAAATCATTCCAGCCGGATTTTGCTGTCATTATGGTCGGAGATAGAGTCCCTTCTGAATGGCTGACCTGGTTAAAGATTGAGGGTATTCCCGTGTATGTCTGGCTTACAGAAGACCCTTTTTATACAGATATCAGCCTGCAAGTCATACCGCATGCAGATGTGATATTGACCATTGACCAAAATTCAGCCGATGTTTACCGGGAATTAGGCTGCCCCCACGTTTATTATATGCCCATTCCCACAAACCAGCGGCTTTTCAAAAAACTCAATACGGAAACTTCCTGCCATTCTAACCTGCTGCTTATCGGCTATCCTTATCCTAACCGGGTTCAGCTTATCAAGGAGACAGCGAATCTTCCGTTCACCATACGGTTGATCGGCAAGGAGTGGCGAAAATATCTTCATAAAAAAACAATCAAACAGTCAAATGTGGATATTATCGACCAATGGATCAGCCCTGAAAAGGCGGTTCATTATTATAACAGCGCGGACATTGTCATTAATCCGCACAGGCCGTACCATTTTGCGTTCAATAAAAACCAGAAGTCCATTCAAAATATCAGCTTAAATAACCGAAGCTTTGACATCGCAGCTTGTGAAGCGTTTCAGCTCGTAGATCTTCCTGCGGCAAGTCCCTTTTCATCCTTTGTTTCTTATCACGGAATAAACGATTTTAAGCGTAAAGCAGCATATTACCTGGAGCACCCTGAAGAACGAAAAAAAGCCGCGGCACTGAATTATAAAGAGACAATTCCAGCCAATACGTTTGATGAGCTTCCGGCTAAACTCTCACATATTCATTTAAATTGTTAAAAAATCGTTCATTATTCAATGAACGATTTTTTCATTTATGCGTTTTATAGAAAAACAGCTTGGCTTGTCACTGCTTTTTGCTGCCTTATGTTCCGGACCTGTCCTTCAGCCTTCTTGGATCAGCCTGTTTTTTCACATCCAGTGCAGCACCAATCGGTTTAGCAATCCTTTCCCACGGTACAATTTTGAAATTTTGATTCACCGCCTGTCCGTTTTCAGTATTTTTTCCGTCCTGAGCGATAAAAATTCCGTTTGGATATTTAGCGCCCAAACCGAAGCCGATAACATCAATCCCATCCGTATCACTTGTACCGTCAATCTTTTCTCCATCCGTAATTTCAAAATTCTCGATATATTTATTGCTGCCCTGGCGCTCATAGATCGCATAGCTATTGTTTCCCTGACTTGACGCCATAATATATCCTTTTCCGTCCGGAGCATAATAAATGGTCAGACCCTCAATATCAGACGTTAAGTGCTTTCCATCGGCCCGATCAATTATGCTGCCCTGAGTCCCGCCGTTTGGCTCTGCGCTAAATTTCCAAATGGCAACGTCTTCCTCCGCTATGTATATATGGCCGTATTCATCATCAGCCGCGACCCCTTCAGTTTGCGAATTCAATTTGAATTGGCGCACTTTTTTGCCTGTCACATACCCCTTTCCATTATCAGCGATTTCATATTGTTCAAATTCTCCCTGCTTTCCCGTTACCAATGCGTAAAATTTCCCTGTTTTTTGACTGTGATACAAACTAAAGCCATATACCTCGGCGATGCCAGTAGAAATGGGATGTTTCGGATCGGTAATACTTTCCAATTCACCCTTCTCGCCGTCAAATGAATAAATTTCGATTGAATTTTTTCCGTCTGTTCGATTGGAGGCGGCTGCAATGTCTGCTTTTTTACCGTTCAATGGAAAATCATAGCGCAAATCCACATTATTTAGTTTGCCAAATTGATAGGAATTGATTTCTTTTCCATCTAAATCATAGACAACTAAGCCGGCTTTCTTATTTGTCGTGATCAGCTTGCTTTTCTCCGGACGCTTCTCATTTACCCAAATGGCCGGATCATCTGCCGCGTCATCACCGGAAGCAACAGGCTTCGTCTCTGCGCTTGCCTTAACTGTAAAATGGTTGTTATGGGAAGGAACCTGTTTCGCCGCCAAAGGTGCCGAGAATGATAATGACGTGAGTAATAAACCGGCAGCAGCAGTCATAAGGTATGCTTTTGGCTGTTTCAATGGTATCTCCTCCTATGATGATTTATACCGCTTATTTTACAATACTAGTAACCTGTCTTTTGTGAGATAAATGTAATTTTTCTGTAAAAATATCTTCTGGCCGCCAATCCATAGTGAACAATTTGTTAAAGCTTTGTTGTACCATGTCATCATCTGATATCTATAGAATGGCTCATCTGGCAGCATGTATACGGGAAAGGAAAAGGCGAAGGAAAGCCTTTAGGATATATGATCAATACGGAGGCTCTTGAAGATCTGAAGCTTTGGCATGAAAAACGCGGTTATGATCATGAGTACCTCTTCACTACTCAACATGTCGGACAACCAAAACAAATGTCAAAATCATGGGCAGACGATTTTTGTTCAGATGTACTAACTGATATCCTCAGCCGCCGTATCAATCCTCACCTCTTTAAAGCCTCATGTATCACTTATTTGCTCGAAGTAAAGAAAATCAAAATTGAACTAAACAGCAAATATGCAAAAAAATGAATTAAAAACGAAAGTACTGTCAACTTCACCGTCGGTTAGCATCTTCTCGTTNNTGGCGCGACACGCACTGGAAAACGGGGCGAGTGAGCTCGCTGTTGCCAGCGTGGAGGAAGGAATCGTTTTACGAAAAGCTGGGATTACAGCACCTATCCTTGTGCTTGGTTTTACATCCCTTAGTTGTGTTAAAGAGTCAGCAGCTTGGAATATAGAGTTATCAGCATTTCAGGTTGATTGGATTAAAGAAGCTAACGAAATATTGGAAAATGAAGCGAGACCTAACCGATTGGGTATTCATATTAATGTGGATACTGGTATGGGCCGATTAGGTGTACGTACAAAAGAAGAACTTTTAGCAGTAGTAAATGCATTAACAGCAAGTAAATTCCTAAGATGGGCAGGCATCTTTACACATTTTTCAACAGCTGATGAACCAGACACCACACTAACTAAGCTACAGCACGATAAATTTATCCGTTTTCTCCGCTTTTTAAAAAATCAAGGAATTGAGCTGCCCACCGTGCATATGAGCAACACGGCTGCAGCTATCGCTTTCCCGGAATTTAGTGCTGATATGATTCGTTTAGGTATAGGCTTATATGGATTATATCCTTCAGCATATATAAAACAACTACATCTCGTTAAGCTTGAACCTGCATTAAGTTTAAAGGCACGTATAGCTTATGTGAAAACCATGCGGACAGAACCCCGAACCATTAGTTATGGTGCTACATACATCGCAGAACCCGATGAAGTAATCGCTACACTTCCGGTCGGCTATGCTGATGGTTATTCTCGTGCACTTTCCAATCGCGGGTTTGTCCTTCATCGCGGAAGGCGAGTGCCGGTCGTGGGAAGAGTGACAATGGATCTGATCATGGTTAGTTTAGGAGAGAGTGAAGGTAAACAAGGAGAGGAGGTCGTGATTTACGGTCAGCAAAAGGGAGCTGAGATTTCCGTTGATGAAGTTGCTGAAATGCTTAATACGATTAACTATGAAGTGGTGTCTACATTAAGCCGCCGCATCCCTCGTTTTTATATAAGAGATGGCGGGATTTTTAAGGTATCAACTCCAGTAATGTACGTGTAGAGTTTTTCTTTCAATTTTTTTGCAAATGTGAGGTTAATCCCTCTTTTATGCAGAATCAAGATTCCTCAACTGAGGGATTTTGCTTACGTATAAAACACTAAAATCACTTTGTTCTAAATAAAGAAACAAAGTGATTTTATTATCACTAGCTATTAGGCAAGTCTACTTTTGCAGGTGTGCTCGACGTCAACTAATTTTCCCATTTGATGAAATCTTTTCACTTTTAATCTTGTAATCTTTTGCTAGTTGCTCGTAAGAAGGTGATTGATTAGTCCTTTGCAGAAGCATAACGCGCAGGCAGAAGTGAACCAACAGTCAATGATGCAGCCATAACACAAGTAAAAACACTTTTCTTTTTCACTTATAATCACAATTACTAAATACTTGCTTAACTTTATAAGCAATGACAGCGAGATATAAAATTGCAACAAACACTAAGACTCCAGCGCCATAATCAGTTTTTAATACTAAATAAAGACTTAACACACCGAAAATAATGTCACAATATCAAAAAAAATTTTCCTTGTTGTTCATTTAAATTCCCCCGTTTAACAATTGATTCTAGGTGCATATTTGATTACAGCCCTAGCTTACAATTCTGTCCAACACCAAACTTTCTAACAAGATTACTTTAATCATATTTTAGGATAATTATTTAAATTTTTTTAACACCTCCTCTAACATGTTTATTTTTTAATTTACAGAAAAAATGAAACAATTGAGTCAATTCCCCTTATAGAACGATTGATATTAATAGCAATCGGAATATTAATTTATATTACATACCTAAACACTTTTAACTCATTCCCATTAAAGCCCTTTCCATATTTGTCGATAATATGGTGAGGTGCATTTGATGAATAAGACAATACTTAAATACAACCTAGTAGTAGAAATGGATATTTTCTCCCCAGTAAATCTGAAGTTCGACTAGAAAATGGAAAAGGATTTGAACAAGGTGATCAAAAAGTTAAAGAAGCTTTATCGAATATTGAAGTTTGGCAAAGGATCATGGAAATAGCAGTACGTAAAGCAAGTAAAGCCGCTCAATAATGAGCGTCTTTTTTTATTTGTTTTAGAATCACCGATATTGTTCCGTGTTTGAAGGTTGTCCATATGGATTTAGATCAAATGGTTGTATCATTGAAAGTGGCTTCGGAATTGTAGTCCTGTTTTAAATTATCTGTCTTTTTCAGGACTAATCACTGTGATCCAACAACTTCAGAAGTAAATGACAGTGACCAAGCCTTGGACTTATGAATCCCCAAAAAACAGAAATGAAGATAAAAGGAACATGGTTTAAAACACTCTATCAAATTGTTTTGATAGATATAATATGATAACTTGATATGTAAGTGATTAACAAAATTCTCCAGTCTCCACATTCGTTTGAAAAGAGGAAGTGGAAGGATTGAGTAAGAGGGATTTCTGACTCCGCAGTAAGCCTTCAGAAATGAAAAATGAAATAAGGAGTGTCCAGAATGTTTAAAAAACGATTAAATACCTCTTTACTGCCGTTATTCGCTGGATTATTATTGCTGTTCCATTTGATTCTGGCTGGGCCGGCGGCTGTAAATGCAGAGACCGCGAACCAATCAAATGAGTATACAGCGCCATCAATAAAGAGCGGAACCATTCTTCATGCTTGGAATTGGTCGTTCAACACCTTAAAAAATAATATGAAGGATATCCATGATGCAGGATATACTGCCATTCAGACGTCTCCTATTAATCAAGTAAAGGAAGGAAATAATGGAGATAAAAGCATGGGAAACTGGTACTGGCTTTACCAGCCGACCTCTTACCAGATTGGCAACAGGTACTTGGGTTCCGAGGAAGAGTTCAAAGAAATGTGTGCGGCGGCTGAAGAATATGGTGTGAAGGTTATTGTCGATGCCGTCATCAATCACACAACCAGTGACTATGCTGCGATTTCAAATGAAATTAAAAGCATTTCAAATTGGACACATGGAAACACACAAATTAAAAATTGGTCCGATCGAAGGGATGTCACGCAGAATTCATTGCTGGGGCTTTATGATTGGAATACGCAGAATACACAAGTACAGTCATATCTAAAAAATTTCCTGAAAAGAGTATTGGATAACGGTGCCGACGGATTTAGGTATGATGCGGCCAAACATATAGAGCTTCCGGATGATAGTGATTTTGGCAGTCATTTTTGGCCGAATATCACAGATACATCTGCAGAATTCCAATATGGAGAAATACTACAAGACAGTGCCTCCAGAGAAGCTGCATATGCGAATTATATGAATGTCACAGCATCTAATTATGGACATTCCATAAGGTCCGCTTTAAAGAATCGTAATTTTAGTACGTCGAATATCTCCAATTATAAATCTGATGTGTCTGCAGATGATCTAGTAACATGGGTGGAATCACATGATACGTATGCCAATGATGCTGAAGAATCAACTTGGATGAGTGATGATGATATTCGTTTAGGCTGGGCGGTTATTGCTTCTCGTTCAGGGAGTACACCTCTTTTTTTCTCCAGACCTGAGGGCGGCGGAAATGGAGTAAGATTCCCTGGAAAAAGTCAAATAGGTGATCGCGGCAGTGCTTTATTTAAAGATAAAGCCATCGTAGCGGTCAATACATTTCATAATGTAATGACTGGACAGCCTGAGAAACTCTCTAACCCAGATGGAAACAATCAGATATTCATGAATCAGCGCGGCTCTGATGGCATAGTTTTGGCAAATGCATCTTCATCATCAGTTTCCATACATACTTCAACGGATTTACCTGATGGCATCTATGATAATAAAGCCGGGGACGGTTCGTTTGAAGTAGCGGATGGCAAACTGACAGGTATGATCAGCGGCAGATCTGTGGTTGTTCTTTATCATGATGATACTGCAAATGCACCTAATGTATTCCTCGAGAACTATAAAACAGGTGTAACACATCCTTTCTATAATGATCAACTGACGGTAACTTTGCGTGCAGATGCTAAAACAACAAATGCTGCTTATCAAATAAATAATGGTCATGAGACAGAGTTTAAGGATGGAGATCAATTAACGATCGGAACATGGGATCCATTCAACACAACATACAAGATCACTTTAACAGGAACGAACAGTGAAGGAGTAACCAGGACAAAAGAATACACTTTTGTAAAAACTGACCCATCTTCGGCGAACATAATTGGTTATCAAAACCCAAATAATTGGAGTCAAGTTAATGCATATGTATATAAGGATAATGGTGGTCAGGCAATAGAATTAACCGGATTTTGGCCGGGAAAAGCAATGGCTAAGAATTCAGATGGAATTTACACTCTGACGTTACCCACGGGTACTGATACAAAAAACGCCAAAGTGATTTTTAATAATGGCAGCGCCCAAGTACCGGGACAGAATCAACCTGGCTTTGATTATGTACAAAATGGTTTATATCATGACTCTGGCTTAAATGGTTCTCTGCCTCATTTAGTCCTGATATTCCGTTAACATCAATCAGCCTAAGTGAAGAATCGCTTACTTTGTCTGTTGGCGATAATCATCAAGAAAAACATTTATATACTCCGGCCAAGACTACCGGCATTAATTAATGAGGAAATATGGGTAAGTTAGATAAATCTGTACTGTCATAAATGATAAAGGAGTGGTTACTAGAGTTAGCGAGGACAGCGACAATTTACAGATGCCGGCAGAGGCGATATGCAGCTTACCTTTGAAAAGCCCATCAGTTGTGCAGCAACGTATGTTTTGCATTTACAATAAGGTAAAATGGCCTGGAACACAGATGACCAAAATAGGTGGAAATAAATACCTTCACTGATGGATTCAATCAACAACTGTCTAAATGGCAGACAGCTATGGCTTCGTCAGTGGAGGCATATACAATTGACAGATTAACTCATTTTCTGTTTTAACTGATCCGTATATTAATATATATTTAGCTTTGCTTTAATTTTTGGGAGTTGGGACTCTGTGCTCGAGCAAAACAGTGTAAAACAGCAGCTAAGTTCTCCATCCACCCTCCTCTCCCCCACAAAGGATGAACTTTCCATAGCTAGTACAATCGAGTTCTTAAAAGCAGCATAAAAAAGGCGCCCTTAAAAGGACGTCTTTCTCAGTTTATTTATTCAAGCTTAGTATGTGTAACAAGTTTTCCTATATAAGCTGAGAGAATGTGAATTATATTCTGCATTCCACTATAATTCTTCCTTCACTATCATTTTCAATTTCACTTAATACAATAATTCGATCCAGCTTTTTCATGTCTCTCCCCCCTTTAATTACCAAATGTTACAATATAATCATTTTATGTTTACATCAATTACGTTATAAAAGGCATTAGAAGTATCCGCAACATCCCACACACCTAGAATAACATGATAACCAGTGCGATCAGTTGGTACATAAATCTTATGAGAAAGATTAGTATCAGCCTTTGAACCATCGTGATCTACAGTTCCAATTAATTCAAACTCATCTCTTGTTAAAGGTTTATTTGGATTCCAACCTTTCTTGGTTATATAATAGTGCCACTTTGATGTTGCGTGAGGAGCAGTATAGTGCCAAGTAAAGGTGTTTAGGCCCCCATGTATGTTTTGTTTTACCCAATAATCTGCAGTCTGCCTGTCTAACCCAAAGTCAATTTGACCCGAGCCTCCATTCGCTGATGCAATTTTTCCATCTGGTGGACCCGCAGATGGAAACCCTTTTGGTCCTTCTACAGATTGAGGACTATCAATTACGGAACCATATTTTTGTGCAGCTGCCGTCCAACCAATTATTTGTTTTTCTAATGATCCCATATACGCTCTGCTAGCAGGTTCTTTTATATACCCGTGTGCAGATACATCACCTGCAAATAAAGTACCACCAACACCTAGAACAGCAGTTAGAACAACGCCTCTGATAAAACCCTTCATTGCCAACATTCCTCCCTTTATTGTAAAATATTTCTCTATTCTATTATACAATTCATTACGTGCGGACTGTCAACGTAACTAAAGGTGTGTAATTTTGCATTCCACCTGAACATAAATAATCTAAAGTCCCGTGAATACCTAGGAGTTGAACCAATGCACATAGTCTGCAAACTCTGTATTATAGTAAAAGCATTTATCTATTCCTTTAGTTTCAAATTCCATCCGCATCTTTCTCCCCTCTGATGATCTTTTATCCTTAGTAGTTGAACAATTTTTAAATTGAATAACTTAAAGTTATAGAGCATTTCCCTGGGAATGCTTTTTATCTTGTCTAAAATTAAAAGGATAATTCTATAACAATAACAAAATGATCTATATCAATATTTATTTATTGTGAAACGATAAATAATGTGTTAAATTCAAATTGACAACAAATAAGTGAGGTGCTTTTTATGAAACGAGGAACAACACTCTTTTTAAAGATAGCTGTGTTTCTTATTGGAATTCCAGTTCTTGCTTTGTGCATATTTTTGGTGCCTGAGATAGCGAATTTTGCAGCAGAATTTTATCCAGATATTGTCTATATAAAATATCTCGTTTTAATCAATTTGTATGCATCGGCGATTCCTTTTTACTTTGCTCTGTATAAAGCTTTTAAACTTTTAAGTTATATTGACAAGAACAAAGCTTTCTCGGAATTATCTGTAAGAGCTTTAAAAAATATAAAATACTGTGCAATCACAATCAGTATCTTGTTTGTGATGGGCATGCCACTCTTTTATCTCATGGCGGAGAAGGACGACGCCCCAGGTATCATATTAATCGGATTGGTCGTTATTTTTGCTTCAATGGTGATTGCAGTCTTTGCTGCTGTTCTTCAAAAACTGTTAAAAGAAGCGATTGATATAAAATCAGAAAATGACTTAACGGTCTGAGGTGATTAATATGGCAATTATTATCAATATTGATGTGATGCTGGCTAAAAGGAAAATGAGCGTAACAGAACTTTCGGAGAAGGTTGGAATAACAATGGCTAATCTTTCTATATTGAAAAATGGAAAGGCAAAAGCCATTCGATTATCAACTTTAGAGGCAATTTGTAAGGCTTTAGACTGTCAACCCGGAGATATTTTGGAATACCGAAGTGATGAAGACACCCAGAATTAATACAGCAAGAACATTTAACATTAAAAGGAAAAGAAAGTTATTCGGCGGTGATCCTATGCATATACCCCTACATCTATTTAGCTACTATACTGAGCAGGCCTTACATATATTCAGAACAAACCTTTGGAGGCACAAATCATGAGACCGCTAAAACAACTCGTTCGTTTTGGTTGGGAGCAGGCCCTATCATGTTTGTTTCCTGTCGTTATTTTTGCCTCTTTGGCTATTACACAAATCATGCCTCTTCCCTTCCTGCCACGGTATGACTGGCTGCTCATCATTTGCCTTCTCATGCAGTGGCAGATGGTGCGTTCTGGCCTTGAAACACAGGATGAACTAAAGGTTATTACATTGTTCCACCTTATTGGACTTGCTCTTGAACTTTTCAAAGTACATATGGGCTCTTGGTCTTATCCAGAAGAAGGATATTCCAAAGTTTTTGGAGTGCCTTTGTATAGTGGCTTCATGTACGCAAGTGTAGCCAGTTATCTTTGCCAGGCATGGAGGAGGCTTAAGGTTGAACTGGTTAAGTGGCCGCCGTTTTGGGCCGTTGTACCTCTTGCCGCTGCAATTTATTTAAATTTTTTCATCCACCATTATTGGATTGACGTCCGCTTTTGGTTATCTGGACTTGTCATCATCGTTTTTTGGCGATCATGGGTCACATACGAGGTTGGTGGAACTCGTTACCGTATGCCACTCGCACTTTCTTTTGTGCTCATCGGATTTTTTATATGGATAGCCGAAAATATCGCAACGTTTTTTGGGGCTTGGAAATATCCAAACCAAACCGATGCATGGAGTCTCGTTCATCTGGGAAAGGTGAGTTCATGGCTCTTATTAGTGATTGTTAGCTTTCTTATAGTAGCGACGTTAAAACAGGTTAAGGGGAAAAATTCCACTTGGAAAGATACTAGTCAATTTTTATAACTGTTAAGAGCCTTCTTTAAAAAAACTCGGATCCTTAGCATAGTAAGGAATTCGAGTTTTTTAGGGTTCTCCTAGCGTAAAAAATTCCGAATAAGATAAATTGGAAAAAGCAACGTTCGAATTGTAGTTGGTTTAGGATTGCAGGTGAGGGAATGCGCTTGAGACCATTTGCTGATTGTACAAATGTTTTACCTGTTTCTGTAATAGCCATCTCATCGTTTTTCTTCCTTAACTTCTCAGTGTGAAATATCTTTGTTGCTCTTGTTAGGTTTTCATATCCAAGGGTTTTGGCCATGCATAAAATTCGTCTGTATCAGCATAGTCGTAATTATTTAGTCTTTCTTTTAGGTATCGATTTCACGTTCTTTAGCTTCTTCTTTCCTGATTGTCAAATAAGCCTCAGAATGTTTCTCTATATCCCTCTTCTTATGTATATTACTTTTTTTATTAAAATTGATCCTACATAATGGTGCACGAAATGTCGGATGGATACATTCAATTCCTGCTATGCTATTGATAAAGGAGGTCATAAAAATGGATTTGCTTAAAAATATGAACGAAGCAATAAAGTATATTGAAGAAAACCTTACTAATGATATTGACTTTAAAGAAGTAGCAAGGGTGGCTTACTGTTCCGAATATCATTTTAAAAGGATGTTTTCCTTCCTTGCAGGTATTACGCTGTCGGAATACATTCGCCGCAGACGACTTACTCTTGCAGCATTTGATATTAAAGAAACCGACGTAAAGGTCATTGACATTGCGATGAAATACAGTTATAACTCACCAGATTCTTTTGCAAGAGCTTTTCAAAATTTGCATGGCATAACACCGACAGAAGCCAGAAATAATAGCCATTCACTTAAAGCTTATTCACGAATGACCTTCCAGTTATCAATTAAAGGAGGAAGTGCAATGAACTATCGAATTCAAGAAAAAGAGGCATTTCGCATTGTTGGTATTAAGAAAAGAGTTTCTATAATTTTCAACGGGGTTAATCCAGAGATTTCCTCTATGTGGGAAAGTTTAAATGGTGAAACGATCAATAAACTTAAAAAACTTTCTAATGTCGAACCTATGGGGCTGCTTAGTGCATCCACGAACTTTTCTGAAAGCAGGATGGAGGAAGATGGAGAGCTTGATCACTATATTGGAGCAGCAACAACTAAGGAGTGTCCAGATAACTTAACACAGCTTGAAGTTCCTGCCTCTACATGGGCGGTTTTCGAAGCAATCGGACCATTCCCTGATACGCTGCAAGATGTGTGGGGACGCATTTATTCCGAATGGTTTCCATCCTCAAACTATGAACAAATAGAAGGTCCAGAAATCCTGTGGAATGAGAATAAAGATGTAACCTCGCCAACTTTCAAAAGTGAAATATGGATACCGATTGTGAAAAAATAGTAATCGTTTGAGTCTTAGCAAACTGGTGATTGTGGAACAACATAATTAGAAAATGATCAAACTTTTTTATAAAACCAAACTTTATTTCAAAGCTACTTGATTTGCTCGTATTTATTAACGAGCGAAGCAAAAGACGAAAGTATCGCCTTCTGGAACGCCTTGTACATCTTGGTACATGCGCGTTTCAGTTATGAAATTTGGGTAAAATCATCTTCATGCTTTGACCAGTTGACTGTGTCCTGAATTTTTGTCAATTATTGTCCTCATTATGAAATGCACTCATGAAGGATGGGGATCTGAATTTGTAACGGTATGCTTTTTAAAAATTGATTTCATCTGATTAAAAGTGTACTTACTTAGGAACTCTTCTTTGGAGCAATCATTTTCAACCAGGTATTTTAATTTCTCTTTGACTTTGGCATATTCCACATTTCTTATCTCCTCATTTTTATAAAGATTGGAAATCCATCCAGTCTTATTCATTTCTTTTTCATGTAGTTCTAACAGGTACTCAATATTGCCCCAATCTAGCACAGTCTGGCTTATTAATGTCTCTTAGATCAATGTATTTTAGCTTACGGTCATATTTTTCCGCTACAGTTCTTTTTACTTAATCCGTCTGCTTTTGTTCTAATTTGTCATATACTGCGCTTGTCCGGGAAATCATGAAAATTTCCGTTGTATAATTTCCCTCTAACTCTTTTCGTATAGGTCTGAATGGTAAGGAATATTTTACTTAGACTAAGCAATCATTTTAATATCAATTTAAACTAGCAACCCTATCGAACTAGTTTAATCAGCATATCATGTACTATCCTCTTTTAAAGGAGGTGGACATATGGGATACTCAAATGGTTATGGTAGCTCCTTCGCATTAATCGTGGTGCTATTCATCTTATTAATCATTGTTGGAGCATCTTTCTTCGGAGGCTATCCAGAAGGCGTTCCCATTTAACCGATATGTTAGGAGTACCTCCATTGCTCGGTTAGACGCCATAAGATTTCTTATGGCGTTTTTACGTAATTGTGATTGTATAAATGTTTAATTTTCATTTAAAACATAGCCACCTGGTTGAATCATTGAAAAAGGACCCTACTTTGAAATAGCTTCTTTCATACCAGCAAGCGTCAAGTGAATAAGTTTGCCTTCTTCCATGTCCCTGTCCCCTATCAACAATTATCTAGATTTTACTATGCTTCATGATTACAAGAGCAACAACTAAGAGGACTTCAATTACTTAAGAGGGAATTAATCTTGTTCATAGTGGAATTCATATTAGTGGTGAACAAGATGTAAGTGTTATTTGTTGTTTTAATCACTACCCTATCTGTAGTGCCATAAGGAGTTCCTATTCTTATTGCATTTTTCTCCTCTCCCCCATAAGTCAGATCAAGAGAGACATCTTTTATTTCTTTGATTGGAATTTCAATTTGGGATAGTTGCCAACTGATTTTAAGACTTTCATTGAATTTATCAATTTTTATGCCAAGCATGATCATATTCCCCTTTTGACAATGACTTCAGTAAAGTTTTAGCATAACTAGTCTGGCAGAAAAAAGAAAAAAAACAGGCCTGATCATTTACTGGGCAGGCCTGTTTTTGTTTTACTTGTCAAATAGATGCTGGTAGGCTTCATATCCTTCTTCCTTCAGCTTATCTTTTGGTATAAACCGCAAAGCGGCAGAATTAATGCAATAGCGCAGTCCGCTTGGTCCCGGGCCGTCGTTAAATACATGGCCCAGATGCGAGTCCGCCGTCCGGCTTCTCACTTCCGTACGAATCATTCCGTGGGTCGTGTCTACTTTTTCTTCCACTTCTTTATCTTCAATCGGCTTTGTAAAGCTTGGCCAGCCGCAATGGGAATCGAATTTATCCATTGAAGTGAAAAGGGGCTTCCCTGAGACAATATCTACATAGAGGCCTTCCTCTTTATGATCCCAATATTCATTTTGAAACGGCGGCTCTGTCCCGTTGTTTTGCGTGACTTCATACTGCATTCGGTTTAATGATTTTATTTTTTCTTCTTTATTACCTGCCATTTATTTGGCCCCCCAGTGCTGATTAATAAAACCTTCTCGCCCTGAACCTATCCTGTAACGCTGATAATGGGCCGTATTTTTCTTGTAAAAACCTTGATGATAATCCTCTGCTTCGTAGAAAGGCTCTGCTTTCAAAATATCAGTGACAATTGGAGCTTTGAAAATTCCGCTTTCCTCAAGCCTTTTTTTCGACTCCTCCGCCAGCTCTTTTTGTTTTTCATTATGATAGAAGATGGCCGCGCGATAAGAGCTGCCCCGATCAGCAAACTGCCCGCCGGCATCTGTCGGATCTATTTGCTGCCAAAACAGTTCAAGCAGCTTTTCATAGGGAAACACATCAGGTTGAAAAGTAATTTGAACCGCTTCCCGGTGGCCCGTTGTCTCACTGCACACTTCTTCGTACGTAGGGTTTTCAGTATGGCCCCCTGTATACCCGGATACCACTTTTTCGATTCCCGGCTGTTCATCGAACGGCTTGACCATACACCAAAAACAGCCCCCTGCAAATGTGGCGATTTCTTTTTTTTCAGACATACTGGTGCCTCCTTTGTTAATACGTGGTATTATTATATTATAGCATGTAAAAATAGAATGAAAATGATTCTGCTTTTCGGTAAAAAAGCTTATAAGTTGAAACCACGCTGATTATGTAATGGAGGTTCACAATTTGAAAGTAAGAACTCAAATGATGTACGATATGGAAGCTTTACTCCGTAAAGTATTTAAACAAATACGCAATGAAGTTAATGAAATCTTAGATAAAGAGCTATCCCGAAATGAATTTACGATTCTGCGTCTGCTCAGTGAGCAAGGACCTAAAAAGGTTACAGAATTCGCTCCGATATTAGAAGTATCGGCAAGCCATATCACCGCTGTTACTGACGCCTTGGTGGAAAAGGAATGGATTACGAGAATCCGTTCAAAAGAAGACAGGCGCATTATCAGAATTCACATCACCGAAGCCGGTGAGAAAATCGTTGAACATTTCAATCAGAAAAAAACAGAATATTTCTTTAAACGTTTCGATTGCTATACTGATGCAGAGCTCGCAACCTTAATCGAGCTGTTCAGCAAGCTTGATAAAAAACGGTAAAAAACGAAAAGCACATTCCGCTCAGCCGGATTGTGCTTTTTTCTTTTCAAACAGCTTCATCGTTTTCCAGCGGCCGTATCGGTAATATAAAAAAGCGGCACAGCTGCTAAACAAAAAGCTCATACCTATACCGAGCCCTATTCCTTTTTCGCCAAGCCAAGCTGAAAAGATGGCAGTAAACGGGTATCTCAGCACCCAAAACGATATAATATTCAGAAGCAGCACCTGCATCATGGCGCCAGATGCCCTGACGATTCCATTCAGCACAAAATTAATTCCGATAAAAGGATAAAAGAATGCGATCCACCGCAAATATTCCTCCCCGAAACGAACCGCCTCTGGTTCCTTAATAAATAAACCAATCGCGTATTTACCGAACAGGCTGATACAGACCGCAATCAGCAGCATACAGGCAAACACATACATTACACCGTGCTTAGCAATTTCCCCCGTTCTCTTATAATTTCCAATTCCGATATTTTGGCCAGCCATGCTGTTGACTGCCGTACCCGCCGCCATCGCCGGAAGAGTAATAATACTATCAAGCCGCTGGGCAGCGCCGAATCCTGAAACGACATGCTCACCATACGAATTGACGACGCTCATGATCGCCATCATTCCTCCTGAAATGACCATCATTTGCAATCCCGCAGGAATGCCAAGCCTCAGAATTAATCCAAATTCCTTCCACTTCGGCTTTCTTGGCACAGAAAACGGAACAAGCTTATTTTTTATGACATAAAAAAGACCGTAAAGAAACGCTATACCCTGTGACAAAAGCGTCGCATAGGCGGCTCCTGCAATTCCCCAATGAAAAACAGAAATAAACACCGGGGCCAATACGGTGTTTAAGATCACCGCAAAAGCGATAAACCGCAATGGCGTTTTACTGTCTCCGATCGCCCTGAGCACTGTGCTGATAAAGTTATAGCCGAATAAAAAAAGTATCCCGATAAAATTTTTAAATAGATGTCAGCAAGCGGAATCATATTTTCCGGTGTATGCAGCAGGCGCAACAAGAAATCAGATAAGAAAAATCCCGCTGCACCGCACACGACGCTTAACATTGTCATCAAAATGACGAATGCATTAATATAAGATGCCATTCCCTTTTCATCATCTTTTCCTTTTTGCTGTGATAAAATCGTCAAAGTGGCATTATTCAGCCCCAAAATAAATGACAGCACCGTAAATACAATTGTGCCGGAAACCGCGGAAGCACCAAGCGCCTTTGCCCCCAATAAGTTGCCGACCCATAAGCTGTCTATAAACTGAAAAGACACCTGCAGCATGTTTCCAAGCAAAATAGGTGTTGAAAACAAGACTAACTGTTTCAGCACATGCCCTTTTGTAAAATCATAAGACTTCATATTTTCTCCTCATCTTCTAATTTATTGCGGTTCAATCGCATAAAAAAAGAGACGATCTGGCATGTCTCTTGTTGTACCTTTATGATTTATCGGTTTTTTTTTTTCGATCTTTTACATCAAATGTAAACACCGTCACACTCAGAAACAAAGCGCAATAAGCGATGTTTAAATACATTTGATCTATATCTTCTCTGGCCAGATGAAGATACGCAAGCCAGCCGAAATAGAAGGAAAACACGCAAGCCAATAAACTGCAATACTGATAAATTCGCTTCAATTCGGTCACTCCTGTTACACGCTATTGTTTAGGATGATAATAAGAGAATTCAATTTCATCTTCTTCTAAATTAATCTTATCCGCTTTTACATACATTCCATTCGATAATGGCATCTCTGACAGACTCACTTCAATGCTTTTGTCGCTTGGATGCACATGGACAAAAGAAGGAAGTTCATAAAAGCTGTCCATATAATTTAAAACAAAACTAATCGGAATACTCAATTTCCCTAATGAAAATTTCGTGACTTCCAGCTCAACATCACCGTTTTCTTGAACGATCGGCTGAAAGGCGACAAATGCATCAATCGTTGATGAAAAAGCCTTGATCTTCCCTACCACTTGTACATCGTCATCAATTTCGACTTTATAATCGAGCTGGTTTGATGCCTTTTCTTTTAAGTACGAATTGACAAATGCGGCAAGTGATTCTTTTGTGCTTGTCACATTAAAACCATATTCATTCGTTTTCGTTTGCTGCATGTCTGTTTTTTCCCCCGGTAAAATCATCAACACCGCGATTCCGCCGGCAACAATGATATTTAAAGCCAAAAGGATAAAAAACAAACGTTTCCACTTCTTCATACATTCACCCTATTCTGCTGGTAACCCTTCTTTTACAATGGTTTTATAGACCCGTTTTGCTATTAATGAATATCCTGTTCCATTAGGATGGAAATCATCTTCTTCAGAAATACGTTTACTGTCACTTTTTTTGGCAAATAAATCTTCGACATTCGTCATCGCTGCGTTCTTGTCCGCTTTCAGCTCTTTTTTCGCGATTTTGTTCCAATCCGTTACAACCCCGTCTATTTCGTTTAATTCAGACAAAGTAAACGCAAACGGATTATACATGCCGACATATATAAGCTCTGCCTCATCATTCTGCTCTCTTATTTTACTGATGATTTGTTTGAACCGCTTTTCAAAAGGCTTTTCTTCATTTTGAAAGGGTTCGAGCGTTAATTGCAAGAAATTTTGGCGCAGAATTTTCATAAGATCATTGCCGCCAATTGTAAAAAAGATATAATCAGCATCTTTTAAACCGTTTTGAACGCTTTTATCGTCAAGCTTTTTCAAAAGGTCATCCGTACGATGCCCTTGGACAGCATAATTTTTCACATCTACTGTTTTTACTTGCCCGTCTGATTTTAATGCTTCCGCCACCTTGCCGACATAACCCTTGCCTTCAGGATCTCCGACTCCTTTTGTCAGCGAATCCCCTATAGCGGCGACCACAATATGCTCTTTGGTTTTCTGTTCCTCGGCTTTTTGCTCTCTCTCTGTTGCAGTTTGCCGAACACTTGTACAGGCTGTAAGAAGCAAAATCATACTGGCAATGAGTACCAAAATGCGCAGCTTCAATCTTGTTGCTCCTTCCCCAATCTACTAGAGGAAAGTGTAACATGTTTTTCAGATTTTGAAAATGGCTGTTCTGCGAGTTTACTTGAGCTTCTCGGCAGCTTTCACATCAGCAATAATATCTTCATAGGGGGTATTTTCAACACCATTATAGTCTTTAAGCACCTTGCCGTCCGGACCGACTAAATAAAAGGAGGTTTGGTGAATCACCTGATCTTCTCCCTCTGGCTTTTTCACAATCGATTTAAAACTATTAAGTGCAAATGCTTCGATTTCACTTTGACTGTATCCCGTAAGGAAGTCCCAATTATCAAATGACATCGGATAATTAGCGGCAAATTTCTTCAGCTCTTTCGGCGTATCGTTCTCCGGGTCCACGCTGAAGGAAACGATCCGGACATCCGCATCTTCTGCCTTCAATTTTTTTTGAAGATCGGTCATATGAGCCGTCATAGGCGGACAAACTGTTTCACAATTTGTGAAAATAAAGTCAGCCAGCCAAACTTCTCCTTTTAAACGATCCAATGATACAGTTTTCCCATCTTGATTTTTAAAAGAAAATGGCTCTATTTCATAATTAAGCGGATCTTTTATTTGCTGCCCGCCGCAAGCGCAAAGCATCAGCAAAAAAACAGCCGCTGCCACACATTTCACATATCGCATTTGCTTCATCCTCCCTATCAGTTAAAAACGCTTTCATAAATAACCGCCATCATGCGCCTGATTTATCTTAAGAGGCCATGGATGTTGAATAAGATGCGGCATAAAAAAATCCCTGCACAGCATCCCCTATGTGCCGCCATTGGTCTCCGCGTCATCATAAGGGTGTGTGCTTAGGAATAGAATCCGTTTTTACGCATTATGTTTTAATGACTCTTGGTGAAAAATAGCCTGATAATCCTTCCATTTCATACGGCGTTTCATATACTGTCGGAAAGAATACACTTGTGCCCTGCTGTCTGATGAAAACACTTCCTTCAAATAGAGCTGAAGGTTTTGATTCATCATAAAAAAATGGTTCTCATCTTCCTTCAATACAGGTATTTCTGTCACTTTTACCTGAATCCCGTCCCGGCGTTTGAACTCTAGGCTTTTGAGTAACAAGCTATCAATCCTCTTTTTGATTGTTTTCTTTTATTATATAAAAACGGAGGAATAGTTGTCTGTCATTTTATGCGGTTTTTTCAGAAAAATTAGATCAGCAAATGGAACAAGTCCTGGTCCTTGTTCACTTCCAAGTAATGGAATGGTTTTTTATCCATTCGCGCAATAAGCGGTTCATAGTCCTCTTTGTACTGAAGCTCGATGCCGACAAGAGCCGGTCCGTTGCTTTTATTGTTCTTTTTCGTATACTCAAAACGAGTAATGTCGTCATTAGGTCCCAGCACTTCATCTAGGAATTCACGAAGCGCGCCCGCTCTCTGCGGAAAATTGACGATAAAATAATGCTGAAGCCCTTCATAAATCATAGACCGCTCCTTCATTTCCTGCATTCTGCCAATATCGTTGTTTCCTCCGCTGATGAGGCACACTACATTTTTTCCTTTTATTTCTTCTTTGTATAAATCCAAAGCGGCAACGGAAAGTGCCCCCGCCGGTTCTGCGACAATGGCGCATTGATTGTACAATTCCAGGATTGATGTACACACTTTTCCTTCAGGAACGAGCAGAATATCATCCACTACCGATTCAAGCGTTTTAAACGTTTGATCGCCAATTTTTTTCACAGCGGCCCCGTCAACGAATTTGTCAATTTTATCAAGCGTTACGACATGCCCTGCTTTATTTGATTCAAAATAAGATGCGGCGCCCTTCGGCTCGACTGCAATCACTTTTGTTTCAGGAGAAATGTTTTTCATGTATGTTCCGACCCCGGAAAGCAGGCCGCCTCCTCCGACACTCGCAAATAGAAAATGCGGCTCTACTTCAATATCATTTAAGATTTCGACAGCTGCTGTTCCTTGTCCGGCCATGACATCCGGATCATCAAATGGATGAATAAATGCGCGGTTTTCTTTATCACAGCACTCGACGGCGCTGTGATAAGCGTCATCAAATGTATCTCCAGTCAGGATAATATCAATAAATCCCTTTCCGAACAGTTCAACCTGAGAGACTTTTTGCCTCGGCGTGGTTGACGGCATAAAAATCTTACCGTGAATTCCCAGATGTTTGCACGAAAATGCAACACCTTGGGCGTGGTTTCCGGCGCTTGCGCACACGACTCCGTTTTCAGTCTGCTCTTTAGGGAGCTGCTTCATCTTATTATAAGCTCCACGTAGCTTGAATGACCTGACCACCTGAAGGTCTTCTCTTTTTACGTAAATATTGCACTCGTATCTCTCAGAAAGTCTGTCATTCCTTTGTAAAGGAGTATGAATGACAATATCCTTTACATTTTGGTGGGCCTTTAAAATATCTTTAACTTGGATGAGAGAGTTTTCTTTAAGCAACGGTTTCATGCACAGATTCCTTTCTTATTTTAAATCCTTATTTAATATGCCATTATAGCATGAATATTCGAATAATAAGAGAATTTTTTATATTTACTAAATAAAAATTGAAAGATTGAACAGGAAACTTGTTTTCTCATGAATTGGGGTGTTATACTTTAACCAATTAGAACCAAAAGGAGCCAATAAATGAAAACTGCCGCTCACAACCTCTCTTTTCAAAATTTGATAGGAGAACATAAGGCTTTTCTCGAAGCTAAACGGATCGCCATGCAGTTCGCCTCGTCTGATCTTCCTGTACTGATCACAGGAAAAGTCGGAACGGGAAAAGAACATTTCGCTGCGGCAATTCACCATAAATCGGCCAGAAAGAACGAACCATTTATCAGCATTAATTGCAGTACACAATCAGAAGAACAGCTTGAATACGAGCTGTTCGGTTCAGCCGGCGCTATTCAAAAAGCAGCGCGCGGGACTGTATTTCTCGATGAGATATGGAGCCTGCCCCGCGGGATACAGGACCAGCTGCTGAGAGCTGTCGATTCACAGCCTGCAGCAGACGGACATGCACGCTTCATCTGTGCAACCAGTATTCCGCTGACAGACATTATTGAGAAAAAACAGTTCAGGCAAGATTTATTCTACAGGCTGAATATACTGAGTTTATCACTGCCCGCGCTATCTGAACGAAAAAGCGATATTCCTCTGCTTATCCAGTATTTTCTTAGTCACACTGGGCATCATTTGCATATCGACCCATCTGTTTATCCATTACTTGAGCAGCATCCATTCGAAGGAAATGTCAGAGAATTAAAAAATACGGCGGATTATATGGCTGCCGTCTCGAGCGGAAGCACCATCCATCCGCATGATGTCCCGCCGGATGTACAAAACGGACTTTTAGCAAAATCCTCAAAGAAAAAATCAAAATTGCTGACACTGATGGAAAAAGAAGAATTTATCTTTATTTTAGAATCGGTCAAAGCATTAAATGAAAAAGGCGAACCTGCTAGCAGAAGGATATTATCCGAACTGAGCAAAGACACAAACACAGCCTTGACGCCCCAGCAGGTAAGAAACCGCCTCGATTATCTGGAAAAAAAGGATTATGTATCAAAAAGCCGCGGCCGGGCGGGTACGAAGATTACAATGGAAGGCTTAGATTTTTTACATTCATTGCAAAAGCAAATGATTCAATAGAAGAGAGGAGTATTTCATGTTCACAATAAAAGAAGAAATTGCAAATGCCGTCACACACGGTTTAGGTGTTCTCTTATCAATCCCAGCCATTGTGTATTTAGTGATCTTTTCGGCAAATTACGGCACGGTATGGGATATTGTCAGTTTTTCCGTCTTTGGAGTCTCTATGCTGCTGTTGTATTTGAGCTCCACCCTGCTCCACAGCATTCAGCACAAAAAAACGAAAGATATTTTGGAGATTATTGATCATTCCGCCATTTATGTACTGATTGCCGGAACTTACACGCCGTTTCTGCTCGGTCCGTTAAAAGGCACACTCGGATTCACGATGCTGATTATTGTGTGGTCTTTAGCACTCGGCGGGATTGTATTTAAAATTTTCTTTGTTAAACGATTTATTATTGTATCAACACTTGTTTATTTGTTGATGGGCTGGCTGATGATTATCGCCGTTAAACCGTTGTACGCTTCATTAACAGGTGCCGGTTTCGGCCTTCTCTTACTCGGCGGCATATTATATTCCCTTGGAACGATATTTTATATTTGGAGAAAAATACCTTTCCACCATGCAATTTGGCACAGCTTTGTATTAGGCGGCAGCGCGGCCATGTTTTTCTGCGTATTGTTCTACTGTGTAAAGGTTCCGTTTCTCTGATTGCCAAAAAAGCACAGTCTCTTTTTCAAGAGACTGTGCTTTTTTATGCACGAAGCTGCTTTTGTTCCGCGGGATAATAGACCCGGTTAAATGACATTTCAATTTCCGATGTTTTTAATCGCTTAAACAGCGTCCCTCGAAGCAAATGATCAGTGCCTTCTGTCTCCACCATAACAATCGGCAAGTTCAGCCGGGCGGCGATCTCCTCGGGATCAGCACTTCCCTTTCTCGACAGAAGCATGCTCTGTCCTTTTTGCAAATTCTCCGTGATGTATTCATGCATTACTTCCGGATTTCCTTCTTCCCTTATCACATTCATTCGCTCCAGCCATTTCCCCATAAACGGAATCCGAAAAGCCTTTGGGCTTGCGATAAAACACACGGGACCCGGCACATGTCCTGCGAGTAAAACTAGGTCAGCCGTTCGCAAGTGAGAATGGACATATAAAACAGGACCGTTCGGAATGGGTTCAGTCTGATTGATTGTAATGACAGAACCCGACACATCAATACAGCCTCTCATAAACGCTTTTGGCTGTTCATAGACCAGTTTCATTTGCTTTTCGTACGAAAGGCGAGGGTCTATCATCGTTAGATTAAACAATTGTTTAATATTCTTTACGAGCATATACACAATGTAAATCACAAGACAGCAAAAGCGAATCAATTAAAGTCCTCCCGCTTCAGATGAATTCTTTTTTTCGTATACTAGGAACTCATAATTGTACGGGTTTTTTTCATCTTTGGTTCCCTGTTCTTCAGAAATGAGCTTCCATTCGTCTTCATTAAACTCAGGGAAATAACGGTCCCCGTCAAAAGTATGGTGAATTTTTGTCATATACAGCCTGTCAGCATAAGGGAACAAAGCCTGATAAAGCTGTGCGCCCCCAATAACAAAGCACTCCTCTGCATCAGAGGCGGTTGTCAGAACATCTTCAATTGTTCTGACAACTGTACAGCCCGGAAATTCAGCTTTATCTGCTGATGTCACCACGATGTTTTTCCGATTCGGGAGCGGGCGGCCAATGGACTCGAAAGTTTTCCGGCCCATCACAATGGCATGGCCTGTCGTCACCTTTTTAAAATAAGCGAGATCGTTCGGAAGCCGCCACGGCAAATCATTGTTTTTTCCAATCAGCCTGTTTTCATCCATCGCGAATATAAAAGAAATCATACACTTACAGCCCCTTTAATATGCGGATGAGGGTCATAGTCCTCTACAATAAAATCATCAAATGTAAAGTCGAAAATAGAATCAACTTCTCTTGCAAAACGAAGCTTCGGCAATGGACGCACATCTCTTGTCAGCTGCATGTTCACCTGCTCTGTATGATTTTGATAGATATGGACATCACCAAAAGTATGAATAAATTCACCAGGCTCCAGCCCTGTTACATGAGCAATCATCATGGTTAACAGTGCATAGGACGCAATATTAAACGGCACGCCTAGAAATACATCGGCCGAACGCTGGTACAGCTGGCAGGACAGTTTGCCGTCTGCCACGTAAAATTGAAACAGGCAATGACACGGCGGCAGAGCCATTTTGTCAATTTCTCCGACGTTCCAAGCGCTGACAATCAAACGCCTTGAGTTCGGGTTTGTTTTAATATCATGAACCAGACGTGTGATCTGGTCAATCGTTTCCCCGTCAGCCCCGCGCCATGAGCGCCATTGCGAGCCGTACACCGGTCCGAGCTCTCCATTCTCGTCCGCCCACTCATTCCAGATGCGCACCCCGTTATCCTGAAGATATTTTACGTTCGTTTCGCCCTTTAAAAACCAAAGCAATTCATGAGCGATGGATTTAAAGTGAAGTTTTTTTGTCGTAAGCATCGGGAAGCCTTCTTGGAGATTAAAGCGCATTTGATAGCCGAATGTGCTGATTGTTCCAGTTCCGGTACGGTCTCCCTTTATTTCACCATTCTCTAACACGTGACGACATAAGTCTTTGTATTGTTTCATTTTTTTCATCCTTTAAAAAGTAGTCTTGTAGTAGTGTAACACAATAAAAAATCATTTCTGCACAATTTCTCAGAAATGATTTTTTTATTAATGAACGACGGGTTTTTCTCCCTGTTCTTCTTTTTCTTCATCTTGAAGATCTTGATGAGTATGAGCGATGCGGCTGGCCGCGGCGGCCGCCAGTGCTGCAACAATGTCATCAAGGAACGTATGAATGCCGTCCGGACTTTCATCAAGTTCCTTAATAATGCCGATCTTTTCTTTATCCAAATAGCCAAAATTCGTTAATCCGATCGAACCGTATACATTAACAATGGAAAGAGGGATGATTTCATCTATTCCGTATAACGGTTCATCCGTTTCAACGAGATGCTGAAGCGGTTCAGGCAAAAGCTTCTGCTCTGCAAGCTGATCAAGCGCCAGCCCTGTCAGCACCGCATGGATAATTTCCCGTTTGTTCAGAACTTTTTCTACATTTTCCACACATACGCTGAGCGGCAGATTCGGATTGTACTTCTCTTGCAGCCTCTGTACAATGCTCGCAATATCCTCAATCATCACGCCCCTTTTATTCAGCATATCTTTTGTAATGTCTACCATTTCGTTCATTGTATATTTTTTCATTTGGAATGGCATCTCCTTTTAAGCGCTCATCCAGTTGGGAGGCGTATTGCGGTCCCAATAGATGCTCCCAAGCTCATGATGCGATTGAAATCCGTCTTCTGCTGTATGATAGTGAAAATTAAACCAATACCCTTCATGCGGCGGATGGTCCCGGCGCACATGGAATCTGAGAAGATCTTTTCCGGTTGTCCGATTGTAAACATGGAAGATTTTTTCCGTTTTTCCCGCTGAAGGCTTATCGGAAATCACAACGTCCTGATAAGCTTCATTGTCTTGCAATGTCGCTAAATAAGAAGTTATGACGCTTTCGATTTTCGGCAAGACCTCTTTCCGGTAGTCATCTTCAATCACCGGCGCAATCTTACTTCCAAATTTCAAGAAAGATTGATCCTCCGCGCGGTCAAGAAGCTGGTCCTTGTATGACTGGAAAAGCAATTCAGGTTCCAGCCTGCCTTCCCGTCCGTGTTCTTCGTACAGATCATGCTCATCATAAAAAACGGTGTAATCATTCTGCTCAAGGCTGCTCGGCTGTCCGGAAGGCTTGTCTGTCATCAGAGCAGCCGGAGGAGACACGAGCCCGAACGTCACAATGGTAAATAAAACCACAAGGGTCTTTCTCATCCACAATTGCATGACTGCTTATTCCTCTCTATTTTATTGTAATGTTTCTCTTATTCTAGCATATAATGAAGGCTCAGTCATGTATGATACGTAAATATAATATAGGAGAATTGTTACTTTGCTTTCTTCAATAAAACGCTTACAATAGTGGGGAAAGAGAGGGGGAAAACATATGATTAACGCTTTGTTCGCCGCTGCTTCACTGATTACGCTGCTTTACTTTATCATCATGGAAGTAACTGATTAAAACAAGCTCATGACGATTCTTCATGAGCTTGTTTTGATGACGCCAAAGTGGAAAAGCGCCGTTTTTCTTTTAAACACATTGAAACCGTATTGTTCAAACCGAGGGCTTTTCCAATGATCCTTCAGCACGACGCTTTTTCTGGCGGCGCGGACTGCATGCTTTATACAGTCTTCTGCCGGAAACAGCTCTTCTGCTAAGTTCCGCAAAGGAGCAATGCCGTCTGATGCCTCAACAGGCTCGTGAAACATCGGGTCGAAATAAATGACATCAACGGAATCGTCGGGAAGCTGCTTCAAGTAGTCGAAACAATCAGCATGCTTGACTTCAATTCTCTTCATTGCAGCTTGAAGCGGTTCCACGCCTGTTTCCCATGTATGGAGGCCTTTTTTTACAAGAACCGATATGAGTTTATGTTTCTCAAGTCCGATAACCGTGCCTGTTTCACCTACGGCCAAGCTTGCCATAATGGAATCAGATGCTAGACCGAGTGTACAGTCTAAAAAGGAATCGCCAGCCGACAATTCCGCCGCTCTCAGCATGGGCTCTTGTTCGCCGCGCAAAAACCTTTTCGCTCTGAACATTGCTGTATTCGGATGAAAGAAGAATTTTCCGCCATTCTTTGTATAAAGTTCGAATCGTTCTTTACCGATAACCAGCAAATCATTTTCCGATGTTTCCAGTATTTTTTCAACTGGCTGTTTATTTCGGTCACAATAAACGGTGTGCAGCTCTTTGGAAAGCGTTTTGGCTAATTGTACGGTTTGATCAGAAGGTCTATAACTGGTTGTGATCATTATCTTTCTCCTAAAAAGAAAATGCCCGAAATACGGGCATTTTAGCAGTGTTTGTCAAAGGCATCCGTTAAGTTCTTCATAATCTCTTCCATCTCATGCCCCTCAATTTCATGACGCGGGATGAAATGAACGACTTCTTTCCCTTTCAATAGAGCCATGGAGGGCGAGGATGGTTCCTGGCCGGTAAAATACTCACGCATTTTTGCAGTTGCTTCTTTATCTTGGCCTGCAAATACGGTAACAGTCTGATCCGGCGCCTTATCATGCTGTAACACGGCCTGTGTTGCTGCCGGACGCGCAAGGCCCGCTGCACAGCCGCAAACAGAATTGACGACCACTAGTGATGTGCCCTCCGCTTCTTCCATGAAACCTTCTACTTCTTCGGCCGTCGTTAATTCTTTAAAACCGGCTCCAGTCAGCTCGCGGCGCATTGGCACAACGAGCTGGCGCATATATTCTTCATAAGCCATTGACATAAAAAAAGCCCCCTCTATATTCCTTTATCTGATGTAAAGGATACTATAGAGAGGAGCGGATTTCAAATATGCAAATTTCTGCCGGCTAGATTTTCATGATACCTCCGGTGTTGGCGCTTGTCACAAGTTTCGAGTAACGGGCCAAATAACCTGTTTTTACTTTCGGTTCAAACCCCTTCCAATTCGTTTTCCGTTTTTCCCATTCTTCTTCAGGGACCTGCACATCTAAGATCCGCTTTTCAATGTCAACAATGACATGATCGCCATTTTCAACAAACGCAAGCGGTCCGCCTTCAGCAGCTTCCGGGGAAACGTGGCCGATTGAAAGTCCGCGTGAAGCCCCTGAAAAGCGCCCGTCCGTAATTAAAGCCACTTTAGGCCCCAGCCCCATTCCGACGATTTGTGAAGTCGGCGCAAGCATTTCCGGCATTCCCGGCCCGCCTTTAGGTCCTTCATAACGAATGATGACAACATCGCCCGCTTTGACTTTACGGTTGATGATTCCCTCAAGCGCAGCATCCTGTGAGTCGAATACAACAGCAGGGCCTTCATGTCTTGTGATTCCGTCCTGCACGCCGCCCGTTTTAATAATGGCGCCGTCTGGTGCCAGGTTTCCAAATAAAACGGCAAGTCCGCCCTTTTCAGTGAAAGGCTGATCAAGAGGATGAATGACATCGTAATCTTTTATTTCATGTCCGGCAATGGTTTCACCCAGTGTTTTTCCCGTAACAGTCAGCGCGTCCAAATGAAGCGCCCCTTCTTTTTTAGAAAGCTCGTTCAATGCAGCTGATACACCGCCCGCTTCATGCAAATCTTCAATATACACATCAGAAGCCGGTGCAAGTTTACTTAGGTGAGGCACTCTCTCAGCCACTTCATTAATGCGTTCCAAAGAATACTCAACTCCCGCTTCGTTTGCGAGGGCAAGCGTATGAAGCACTGTATTGGTTGAACCGCCAAGCGCCATGTCCAATGCAAACGCATTGTCAATCGCTTTTTCAGTTACAATGTCACGCGGTTTGATATCCTTGCGAATGGTTTCCATTAATTGCGCGGCTGATTTCTTGACAAACTCTTTACGCGCAGGTGATGTCGCCAAAATGGTTCCGTTCCCCGGCAAAGCCAAACCAAGCGCCTCTGATAAGCAGTTCATTGAATTTGCTGTAAACATTCCGGAACAAGATCCGCACGTCGGACAGCCGAACTGTTCTAATTCCCGAAGTTCGCTTTCACCGATTTTCCCGGACTGATATGCCCCGACACCTTCAAATACAGAAGAGAGAGAAATTTTGCGGCCGTCGCTTGTTCTTCCCGCCGCCATCGGACCTCCGCTGACAAAAATAGTCGGAATGTTGACCCGCATAGCGGCCATTAGCATTCCCGGTGTGATTTTGTCACAGTTCGGGATACAGACCATTCCGTCAAACCAGTGAGCCGAGACTACCGTCTCCACAGAGTCCGCAATGATTTCACGGCTCGGAAGCGAATATCTCATGCCGATATGCCCCATAGCAATACCGTCATCTACACCGATCGTATTAAATTCGAAAGGAACGCCCCCCGCCTCTCTAATTGCTTCTTTTACGATTTTTCCAAATTCCTGCAAGTGAACATGACCGGGAACGATATCAATATATGAATTACAAACCGCGATAAACGGTTTGCCGAAATCCTCTTCCTTTACTCCCGCCGCTCTAAGCAAACTGCGGTGTGGTGCTCTGTCGATTCCTTGTGTGATCATGTTACTGCGTAATTCTGCCATGGTGATCCCCCTAAATACTTTCAATTATTTGATTGGATTTTATTTTAACAATTTTCAGTTTATTTGCGGGCTGTTTTTGCAAATTTGTCGAAGAAACACATTCAGGCCGCCCCCCGCCTGGTTCGTTAGACGTATTTTTTTTATATTTATATAGCTTTTTTCTCGATGCAAACCCTCCAACTGTTTATATTGTTACTTACTATATATATTTTCGAAACATTTTTCAACAATATTCGCAATAATTTTTATAAAAAGTCAATTCAATAAAAAAAGGTGCCAATTCAGCACCTTTTTCATTTATATCTATTGATCTTTTTTTCTGCTCTCTGTCATTTGCTTCCATACAGAGCCCTTTGCCTCTTCTCCGTGTTCAATACGTTCAAGCGCCATTTTCACTTGCAGGCTCACCTCAAATTCCGGATCATCTTCAGCCGCTTTTAATGCTTCAACAGCACTTTCGTCACCGACTTCATATAGAAACATCGCAGCGCGCCAGCGGACAATCTTGCTTGAATCGCTTAATGATTTAATCATTGCCGGAATCGCCTTCGGATCGCCAATATCTGAGAGACAATCACCAGCTGTTCTTCTGACCGTAACCGTCTTATCCTCAAGCCCTTTATATAGAAGCGGAAGTACATCAGATGACTCAATCATGCCTAAGTAAACAACGGCCTGTCTTCTGATAGACGTTTTCGGATCATCAAGCGCCTTCGCTAAAACCGATATGTCCTCTTCTTTCGGGTCCATCTGTTCAAGATGGGCGTAGCGCTGCTTCCAGTCTTCATCATCAAGCATCTCAAGTGTAACTCGGTATGACTTACGCTGAACGGCCTGCTTTTCTTCGCCCTTTCCTTCGGCCGCTGCTTCTGTTAATCGCTGCAGCCGCTCATCACTGTATGCCGCCTGCAGCTCTTCTGTCACATCATGCCCGATTTCTGTAAAGTCGCCAAACCTGACGCCTTGTTCTTTCCAGGTCCGCTCAAATACGACATTTGAAGCTTCGGACCGGAGTTTTAATATCGCCTGCTGAAACCGCTCGGGCAAGCCGAAGCGTTCTTCCCGTTCTCCATCCGATAATTTCACTTGCATCGGGATTCCGCTGAACATTTGGACGAATACCTTTACTTCTCCGAAGGATTCTTGGTCAGAGCGGCTCTCTGTGCTTTCTGTATTCTCCATACCGAATGCAGAACGAACTTGCGGCAGAATGTCCTTCCAGTCATATCTCGCATTCCGTTCCACGGCAAGAAAGTCAGCAACGTGGTACACGCCTTTTACACCTTCAATTTTTAAAATTTCCGCCACAACAGGCGGTGCGCCTTCTGTCTGATCCGGTTTATAATTATTGCTTTTACCGGCTGGAAGCTCTTCTGTTAAAATCACTTTCATTGTATTCGGACTTGGCGTCGGTTCAATTGATTTTATTTTCATGTTTGTCCTCCTATGAAATATCTGTGACCTATTCTATCACAGTCATTCCAAGCCTTCTATTACGATGTTTCACAGTCAAGCCCTGAAGTCTCTCTTTGAAATTGTCTGATAAATCGAAGCAAAAATTCGTGCCGTTCATCTGCGAGTTTTATGCCTGTTTCTGTATTCATCATGTCTTTGAGCAGCAGCAATTTATCGGAGAAGTGTGCATAATCGCTGTATTCAGTCCCATATAGACTGTTCCCTTTTGCACCAGCAAATATAAAAGTTCTGGCAATTCCGACAGCGCCGATCGCATCCAGTCTGTCAGCATCCTGGACTGCTTTCCCTTCTATTAAAAGGGGCTTTTCGGCAAGCCTTTCTCTGTCCCGAAAAGACATTGTTGTAATGATGTCGGCGATTTGCCTGATCTGTTCGTGTGAGACCCCGAAGGACGCCAACTGTTCCTTTACCTCTTGAATCTCCAATCTGTGTTCCAGAGCGATTTTCGCATCAATTAAATCATGGACCAACGCTGCTGCTTCTATAATAAAAAGATCGGCGTTTTCTGTCTTCCCTATATACAGAGCAAGCTCGGCAACCCTTGTTACGTGCTGCCAATCATGGCCTGTACTCTCATTCGTTAACGCTTCTTTCACCCATTGTCTGATGTGCTCAAGCTGAATACTCTTTTGTTCTTTCACCAGAACACCCCTTACTCAGCTAACAGCTTTAAAATTGTATCTTCAATCTCTTTCGGGTTGGTATTGGGAGAATAACGGCCGACGATATTTCCTTTTTTATCCACGACAAACTTCGTAAAATTCCATTTTATCGCCTTCGTCCCCAGCATTCCCTTTGCTTGTTCGGTCAGATAAGTAAAAAGCGGGTGGGCTTTCGCTCCATTCACATCTATTTTCGCAAACATCGGGAAGGTAACACCGTAATTTTTTTTACAAAATTCTTGTATACTCGTTTCATCCCCGGGTTCCTGATTCATAAATTGATTACAAGGAAATCCTAAAATCTCCAGACCCTCCTGCTGATATGTATCGTACAGCTCCTGAAGCTGTTTCAACTGAGGAGTAAAACCGCATTTACTGGCCGTATTGACAATGATCATGACCTTGCCGGCAAATGGCTGAAGCGTCGTTTCTTCTCCGGTAATCGTGCGGACTTCAATATCATAAATTGACATTCACTTGCCCTCCTTCATTCCTGCTGTGTTTATTTTACCCTTTTCGCTATGCAAAACAAACGGTAAACATTCGTATATAACTGCTGCTTCAAACATTGCATTCCTTTGTCTTAACCAATACGATATGATAAATGCTAATGTAAGAGGAACCAACGTCCTCTTCTTCCGTCTTCTATAAAGTAAGCCCGGCATGCGTTGTGCAAAAAGCGGGAGTGTTCTATCAAAGCCTTAGAAATGTTGTAATTCGTGCCTTTTTTTAAGCCAAACCCTTTGGATGGATTGAAAAATCGCTTGAAAGTTCCTATAATGAAGAAAATTAACGGGGAATGACGGAGGTGGCATGTTGCCTATTAATATACCTATTCATCTGCCGGCAAAGCAGGTGCTAGAAAGTGAACATATATTTGTAATGGATGAAAGCAGGGCTTTTCACCAGGATATCAGGCCGCAGAGAATCGTGATTTTAAACCTGATGCCTAAAAAAATCCAAACAGAAACCCAGCTTCTGAGACTGCTTGGCAATTCGCCTTTACAAGTGCACTTTACTTTTTTGATACCCAGCACACATACACCAAAAAATACGGCAAGGCAGCATTTAGACGAATTTTATACAACTTTCTCCAGCATCCGTGATAAAAAGTTTGACGGTATGATTGTTACCGGAGCGCCGATCGAGCATTTGGCGTTTGAGGATGTCTCATACTGGGAAGAACTCAAAGAGATTTTGGAGTGGAGCAAATCGAATGTGACGTCTACCCTCCATATTTGCTGGGGAGCACAAGCGGGATTGTATTATCATTACGGCATTGAAAAAGTTAATCTTCCAAAAAAAACCTTTGGCGTCTTTGAACACACCGTGCTCGAAAAAAACGAGAGATTGGTAAGAGGTTTTGACGAGCTATACTATGTGCCGCATTCCCGGCATACAGATATAAATATGGAACAGCTTGAAGCCTCAGATGAATTACGCATACTGAGCACGTCTAAGGAAGCGGGAGTTTGTCTGATTGCTTCCAAAGATGAAAAACAAGTCTTTTTAACAGGGCACCCGGAATATGATACAAATACGCTTCTTCAAGAATATGAAAGAGATGTTTCAAGAAATCTTTCGTCTGTAGAAGCCCCGAAACATTATTTCAGAGAAGACAGCAAAGAACCTGTTAACCGCTGGAAAGCTCATGCAACGCTATTGTTTATGAATTGGCTCAATTATTATGTATATCAAGAAACTCCTTATGAATGGGAATAATTTTTTGCCTTTTAGTGATACTGTGAGCAAAAAATATGATAAAATACATCTGATTCGGTATTTGAATAACAAAAAATTTAAATATTGGAATCTAAATCTTTTAAATTTAGTTTAAATTTTTCGAGGCATTTATAAATCAATAATGTATTTGTGTTATGTTTATGTATAGACAATAACTCCTTACGATGCATGAAGCTTGCTTGTTGTTGATTACATTGAGGTGAATTTACTTGAATACCAATAAAAAAATATTAATTTTGACTGCAAATTATGGAAATGGTCATGTGCAGGTCGCCAAAACGCTCTATGAGCAATGTATACGGCTCGGCTTTCAACATGTAACAGTTTCTAATTTGTACCAAGAGTCAAATCCGATTGTTTCCGAGGTCACCCAATACCTCTATCTAAAAAGCTTCTCAATCGGAAAACAGTTTTATCGTTTGTTTTATTACGGAGTTGACAAAATCTATAATAAACGCAAATTCAATATTTATTTTAAAATGGGTAATAAACGTTTGGGCGAGCTTGTAGATGAACATGAGCCTGATATCATTATCAATACATTTCCAATGATCGTTGTACCGGAATACAGACGGAGAACAGGCAGAGTGATACCGACATTTAACGTCATGACTGATTTCTGTCTTCATAAAATTTGGGTTCATGAAAATGTGGATAAATATTATGTGGCAACTGATTACGTCAAGGAAAAGCTTATCGAAATCGGAACACATCCAAATAATGTAAAAATTACAGGCATTCCGATCAGACCGCAATTTGAAGAATCTATGCCCACGGAGCCCATTTATACAAAATACAATATTTCTCCTGATAAAAAAGTGCTTCTTATTATGGCGGGCGCACACGGCGTATTAAAAAACGTAAAAGAGCTATGTGAAAACCTCGTCATGGATGAGAACGTGCAAGTCATTGTAGTATGCGGGAAAAACACGGCATTAAAAGAATCTTTAAGCGCTCTTGCAGCGGCGAACGGTGATAAACTGAAGGTTCTCGGCTATGTCGAGCGGATCGACGAGCTGTTTCGGGTTACAGATTGCATGATCACAAAACCGGGCGGCATCACGTTAACTGAAGCGACAGCTATCGGAGTGCCTGTCATTCTGTACAAACCGGTGCCTGGGCAGGAAAAAGAAAATGCAATTTTCTTTGAAGAGCGCGGAGCGGCAATCGTGGTTAACCGCCATGAGGAAATTCTTGAATCTGTGTCGTCCCTCCTTTCAGATGAAGCGGCTCTGAACCGGATGAAACAAAATATTAAAAGCCTTCATTTATCTCATTCATCTGAAGTCATTTTGCAGGATATCATTGAAGAATCTGAAATGATGAACAGCCAAACTAAAACAAGGGCCCTCTCTTAAGCCCGTAAGTATTGATAAGCAGGTGCACACGGATTTTTTGTGTGCCCTTTTTTATGATCTGTTCCGGCGTGATATGACTACTTTTTGTAAAGCGGTTACAAGTCAGATTTATAACCGATTGCTTCTTGAAAATTAATGTGCTGAAATAAACGGTGACAGCTTGACGCACGCTGCCAAATGGTGTATAGTTGAACCATCATTTAACAACAGTCCTTGACTGACGTTGGGTGATGACAAAATTTTTTTTAGCACGAAGGTGCTACAGTACTAGGAGGAATTAAGCAATATGCAAAACGGTAAAGTAAAATGGTTCAACAACGAAAAAGGTTTCGGCTTCATTGAAGTTGAAGGCGGAGACGATGTATTTGTTCACTTCACTGCTATCGAAGGAGAAGGATACAAATCATTAGAAGAAGGACAAGAAGTTTCTTTTGAAATTGTCGAAGGTAATCGTGGACCTCAAGCTTCTAATGTTGTAAAACTCTAAACTCAATACTTGATGACATGATGACAAATAGAGGAGAGGCGAAAGCCTCTCCTATTTGATTTTCATTTGAATTTCTATTGCTAAAATGTTTTGTTTACACCTTTGTTCAATCTCTTCAATGTGCTTTTCCAATGACGGCCTTCCTTTTTTCGCAACTTCTGCTAGTTCTTCCAAATCATTGTATATTTCTATAAATGTTTTATGAAGGATGGTTTTTAAGTCTTTATCGTCCACTGCTGTTTTCCCCTTCTTTACAAGATACCCTAAATAGTAAATACGACCTATTCATTTAGGTTCAATAGTTATATCGGCTTATTTTATGTTTTATTTTCTATTTTTCCACATAAATTTTCAAAAACTCTGCAAAATATTCGCGGAGGTGTTTTTTAGTGGAATCAAACTTTCATGAAGAAGGATTTACTGATAAACGGCAATTAGAATTAGCGGTGGAAACAGCGCAGAAAACGACAGGTATGGCGACACGAGACCAAAGCACAACCTTACTTGAGTCCGCTTATCAATCAATTGCGGATGCCAGAGAGCTGTCACAATCTGAAGAATTAGCCGCTCTTGACAGTGACTTTTTACACAAACAGCATCAGCTGTTAGACCAATGCCAGCATCAGTTGGATGAATTCAAAAAATAAAAACCGCATATTCTGCGGTTTTTATTTTTTATCGGTTTGTTAACACCTCTCCATATGCTTTAAGCCTCTCCCCTACCGTACATTTATTAATGCAGAAGGAATGAGCATATGTTTTTCCGTATTCCTTCCGAAAATGCTGCTTGATAAAACAATCCTTGCAATATTCATCTTGTAATTCAGTCAGTTCCTTAAAAATGCTTTTCTTATCCAATTTCAGTCATCTCCGTTATGATCTAATTTCATATGGCTTTCAACGAATTGATGTGACAGGATTTTTTTGGCGAGATCATCAGCTTCTTGATTTTCTTTTCGATTAATGGTTTCGTATGTCGGGCTGAGCTTCAAGGATTCAAGCAGCGCTTCTATTTTATCCAGCCATTGATTATGGGACGGATCATAGCAGGGCCAGCTGCCATCAAGCTGATTCAAGACGACGAGGGAATCTCCTTTGATCGTAATTGAATTTCTGCTTGCCCCGAGTTCTCTCACTTCCCTGAGAGCTTCATACAGCGCGGCATATTCCGCTTCGTTATTTGTTTTCAGCCGGAAGCTTTTATTTTTCCGGAGTCGGCGGCGATGACCCGCCAATGTATAATAGACGACGATTCCAAGCCCGGCAAGCTCGCTGTCTTTATCAAAACTGCCGTCAAAATACACAGTAATCTCATCAGGCTCTTGTGAAAGCTCTTCCGTCAGCTTTTCCAGCTCCTTCAGCGTCCAGTTGCTCCCCTTCTCATCCTCAAACCCAAATTCTTTTATAAAAGGAGAACGGCCGAGCTCCCGCCCAAGCATCCGCGCTTCTTGGACGCTGATCCAATTCTCTGCCAGAAACGAGACACCTCCCGTTCCCTTAGCTTCTATTTTCATATGCGGTCTAAGATTCATTTAAGATCACCTTACCATTCATTAGTTGCCGGGCATGTGCTATAATCAAACCGTTCTTAATCTACCCCAGAAAGGAAGCTTGCACCGTTTTGTTTAATAACTCATTATGGATCTTTTTTGCGATCATTCATTTTATCATTGTTCTTTTATTTTATAAAGGATTTGGCAAAATGGGCCTGTTTGTATGGATTGGCTTCGCCACTGTGTGCGCTAACCTGCAAGTGGTCAAAACCGTTGAGCTGTTTGGCCTTACGGCGACGCTCGGGAATATTATGTACGGCACGATCTTTTTCGCGACAGATGTGCTGAATGAAAAATACGGCCCGGCTGAAGCCAGAAAAGCGGTATGGCTCGGTTTTTCTACACTGCTGACATTAACATGCCTCATGCAAGGTGTTCTGCTCTATGAACCAGCCGCATCCGATATCTCACAAACAGCGCTGGAGACGATTTTTGGTTTCCTGCCAAGAGTCGCCCTCGGAAGTCTGCTTGCCTTTATTTTCAGCCAAATGCTAGATGTTTATGTATATTCGGCAATCAGAAGGATATTTCCTTCAGACCGTCTTCTTTGGCTGAGAAACAGCGGCAGTACCGCGATCAGCCAGCTGTTAGATACATTTATATTTACCGGAGTGGCTTTTTTGGGCGTCTATCCGGCAGGTGTTTGGTTCAGTATTTTTATTTCAACGTATTTGATTAAGTTTGCGGTCTCGCTGATTTCTCTCCCCTATGCCTATGCAGCAAAAAAAATGACACCAAATGGCGAAAGGGGTTAATTATGCCAGCAGAAATATATATTGACGGAGCCAGCGCCGGTAATCCCGGGCTGTCCGGCATCGGAATTTTTATAAAATATGAAGGCACAACGGAATCCTTTTCCATCCCAATTGGCACATATACGAATCAAGAAGCAGAATTTCTTGCATTGATTGAGGGAATGAAAATATGTGCTGAGCGCGGGTATCAGTCTGTTTCCTTCCGAACTGATTCGGATATTGTGGAGCGGGCGGCCGATCTCGAGTTTGTGAAAAATAAATCATTTCAGCCTTTTGTTGATGAAATCATCCAATTAAAATCGGCATTTCCCTTGTTTTTTATCAAATGGATTCCAGGCAGGCAAAATCAAAAAGCTGATCACCTGGCAAAAGAGGCGATCCGGCTGAATCAAAAGAATTAAATCCTTACAAATTGTTTATCCTAAAGACGAGGTGAACAATAATGAATAAAAAAGACAAGGGCCGGCTTACCGGCGGCGTTTCCCCGCAAGGCGGTTTAGAAGGAAATACTCATAACGACCCTAAATCCGAGCTTGAGGAAAAAGCAAAAAAAAGCAATACAAAACGCTAGAGAAGATCATGAACTGATCTCTCTAGCGTTCAGCTTTTCAAGCATACGCTCAATGCCTTTAATTTGATGCCGGCGAAGCATCATGCCGGCTTGTTCCAATTGAAGAGTAAAAACCGCATCTGTCAGAGCGCAAGTTAACGGAACGGCACAATTAATTTCGGCAAGCTGTCTTGAAATGCCGAGCTCCTTTAATCCTGCCTGTATTTTCCCCTGCTGGCCTTTTGGCAAAAGAGCGATATTTTCCAGTAAACGCTCAATCGTTTCGTATTCGCCTATAAGCTTGTAGGCTGTTTTTTCACCGATCCCTTTCACACCAGGGTAATTATCGCTTGAATCACCCATCAGCGCTTTTACATCAATTAAAGCTGTAGGAAGGACCCCGGTTTCTTCATAAAATAAATCTTTTGTATATATTTTATAATTACCGATGCCTTTTTGCAGCAAAGCCACGTTAATTCCGTCAGATAAAAGCTGGAGTAAGTCTTTATCTCCTGTCACAATCGTGATTTCCGCTTCTTCAGTAAATAAGGCTGCCAGTGTCCCGATGCAATCGTCTGCTTCATATCCTTTAAGGCCTATATTCAAAATGCCGAGTTCTGCGGCGGCTTCCTTTGCCAGATCAAATTGAGGCACAAGCTCAATCGGCGGCTGGCTGCGGTTGGCTTTATAGTCTTGAAACAAGTCGTTTCGATACGTTTTGCTCCCCATATCCCAGCAGCATACGACATGGGTCGGCTGAAATCTTTCCATCGCCGTAATTAGGTGTTTTAAAAACCCATTGACGCCGTTTGTCGGCACCCCGCTGTCATTTATCATAAAATTGCGATGCACGGCTGTTGCGAAAAACGAACGGAACAAAAGAGCCATACCATCGACAAGCAATAATTTTTTCTTCATTCAAATTAACTCCTTTTACACTCAGTCTTCCTATTTTACCATAAGTATTAAAAAAAAAGAAAACAGCATCTCTTTAAAAGAGATGCTGCTGCATATGTTTAGTCGTTATGCTTTTTGTTGCTGGCAATCAGCTTTTCAGCTTCACGCCCGGCATAGGAATCAAATTGTGTCTGAAAGCCATTTTTCTTTTTCACATTATTATTTTGCTGAGCGTTTCTGTTTCCCAGTTTTGTTCTGCCCATCATAAATTCCCCCTTATACCGGTATACGTTTAGTATGCGCTTATAGAACGCCGTACACCCGAGGGAGGATCATCCATCTTATTTTCTGTTCGCATATTCTTCAACCATTTCTTTAGTGACAAGCCGCCTAGTGGGCACGATGCCCTGTTTGGCAAGCTGATTCATTTCAGCGGTGATTTCATTAATCGTATCCGTAGTAAAAGGCTCACCGTTTTGACATTTGGCGACTGTTTCTTCGATCGCCTGTTCCCGCTTTTGTTCAAGCTGTAAAAAATGTTTAATATGCTGATGCTGTTTGTTTGAGTGTGCTGTGATTGCTTCGTGGACGTTTGACATCAATAGTTCATCTCGCTTTTTTTATTTAGTCTATCATGACTTCACATACGAACCAACTTATATTTTATATTTTCATCTCTTCGTCTGACTTCTGCCAGGTAATACATGCTTGATACGCGCTTTCCACTTCACTGGCGGCCTCGCCTTCTTTAAGCCCTTGAAGGTACGTCTCTTTCTGGTCCTGAATTTGAGAAAGAGCTTTTTCCGCGCTTTCATTTTGCAGACTTTCGACATGCCCGGCATATCGCGCTATAAGGCTTTCCTCTTCTTTTTTAATCCAATTTTCCGTTACTTTCAAAAGCTTCAGCCGCAAAGCTTCCACAAAGGCCGCTTTTCCATTTTGCTCAAAAAATTGTTTCGGCGATTTGACTTCTTTTTGCTCTTGAGCAAATTCACTTTCGTTAAGCTCCGGTTCCACTTCTTTCAGCTGTAAACTTCTTGAGTGATTTCCGTTCATGTATATGGAAAAATAACCGTCTTCACTCAGTTTTCTCTGGCAGGTTTCCATCCATTCTTCCGTCATATGCTGTTCGATGAAACCGGTCATCCGAATATCCAGCGTTTTAATTTCCTGAATAAACTCAAATTGATATTCCTTTAATGCATCTTGCAGCGCTTTTTTCAAGTTCGCCTTCCAATCACCTTGCTGAAGCCCCGGATAAAACGCCGTTTTAAACAAATCATTTGCGTAAAATGATAAACGCTGCTTAATATGATAAAGCTGTTCTTGTGTATCTTTTTTCACTTTGTCAATAATTACATCTGAATGCCGGCGTTGTTTTATATCAGCAGCAGCCGATTCAAACGACTCATTCAGACGCTCTTTTTCGGCTTCCTTTTCCTCATTCGACCGGTGAAGGGATTCATGGAGCTGATAAACTGTTTCACATAGTTTATCGGCTTCTGCTGCTAGCTGGCCGGCAGATTCCTTCATCAGATCTACCTCAATAAAGCGGTCAAGACTGGCCCTTACATCCGGAAAACGGTTATAAAAAGTTTCCCGTTTGCCCTGCAATTCGTCTTTGCTGGACACAGAATAAAGCTGGGGCTGCTGAATTCCCTCTTTTGCAAGTTCTGAACCAACGTAATCTGTCACAGTTTCAAGCTCGCGTTCATTTTCCGCTAAATCTGCCGCATTGATCACGAAGAACATCTTATCCATGCTGAGTGATTCTTTCACCAGCCCAAGTTTGCGTAAAAACGATTTGTCTCCTTTTGAGAAAGAATGCTGATAATACGTCATATAAAAGAAAGCATCTGCATCTTTTATATATTGAAACGCAAGCTCGGTATGCCGTTTATTTAAGCTGCTTGCCCCCGGTGTGTCTACAATCGTGATGCCCTTCTCAGTAAGCGGAGAGGTGTAGTAGACCGTCACAGCTTTTACGATGCAGGCTGTTGTTTCTTCCGCCACATAAGGCTTCAATTCATCCAGCGGAATGGTCAATACAATTTGCTCCCGAATATGCTGTTCATAGTTTCGGTAAGCATTCAGAAAGTTTCCGATTGTCCGGATTTGATCCTCCTGCAAGCGCCCTTTTTTCATCATCGTTTGTAATTTCTCAGAAAGTGATTTTCCCTTCTGCTCTGAAATATTGATTCCGGTCAGTTGAACAAGTTCGGCAATGATATCATCCTCTGTTTTAAACACCACATCCGCCGTCTTATGTTTTTTGCCGTTTATCGGTTTTGTGACTTTATTAATCGTTGCGGTTGTCGGCGTCGGCGATGATGGAAGCACTCGTTCACCTACAAGCGCATTGGCAAACGAAGATTTTCCCGAGCTGAAGCCGCCAAAAAGAGCAAGAGTAAATTGTCTCTCTTCAAGCCTTTTGATTCTGCCCCGGAAGGCTTCTGTTTGTTTGGACAGCATACTGAATCCGCCCAGCAAATCAGACAGCTGATAAAAGCGCTGTATTTGATCCTGCATCTGGAAATCTCTGTCTCCGCTTTTTACAGGCTGAGCCCGGCGTGCGGCGTCCGGTCTTTCCTTCTGTTTCCTTAGAGGCGCAGAGACTGTCTTTTTCATCCCTTTAAACCAGTCCGGCTTTTGCGGAATGTCATTCGTCAGTTCTTCGTTCCATAAAGCCCAAATATAATCAGCTTGCGCGCGGTTTTTTTGTTTGGTATCAGCTTTTTTTTGAAGAAGCTCAAGTTTTTCTGTTTCTCTCTGCAGATGCGCTTGGATTTCTTTTTGTTGTCCGGCACTGCCGTCTCTGATAAAGGAGGCGATCTTCTCGGCAATTTCCGCCGCTTTTGCTTTGGCTTCTCTGCGAATCAAATCCGCCAGGTCTTTCGTATATGTAAGAACATATTCCGGAGAAAGCTTGGCCCCCGGTTTGACGGCCCGCTCTATCATGTCAATATGCAACGGAGTGCGGTAAGCTTGAATACGTTTTAAACAATCATTTGATTCTATTCGAAAGGCTTTTGCCTGCTTGTTGAGGGTATCAATAATGTGCCAATCCGCCTCAGCCTCTGTTCTCTTTTTCACGTCGGCGAAAAAGTCAGCCCTTCTCCTCTCCTTCTCTTGCGCTGTTTTTGCTTTAGAAAATAGAAATCCGGTTTTAAACCCGGGTTCTTTCGATTCTAAACATGCTGCTGCAAGTTCCCTCATTTCAAATGGTGTTAAGTTCGCGTTGTTGAGAATTCGGTTAACCTCTTCCTTTATCACATGTTCAGCCTGAATCGGTTTTTGGGCGGTTTCCTCCAGTTCAGACTTTAGTGAATTCACCAGCTCTGTTTGTGTCTTCAGCTGTTCCGTGAAGTCCGGGCCGTCCTTTACATCCTGCTGTGTGAGCATTTCTGTATGATCCCGCAGAAGATTTGTGATTTTTTGCTCTGTTAATAAGAGCATCTGTTCTTTCGACTGCTGTTCAAGCTCCTTTAATGTCCTCCGCAAACTGCCGATTTCGTTTAATGGATGCTCAGGTTCTGTGACTGAGGTGAAAAAAAGCGCGTCTTTGGAGATGCCTTCATTGGCGAGCATGTCTTCCACCTGTGCTTGATAGTCCTTAAAAGGTGTTTCCGCTTCATCATGGCGGTCAATTTGGTTCACGATAAAATAAATATTCGGGATGGAATCTTTTATCGATCTGAGGAAAAAAACATTTTCCTCTGAATGGACATGGTTATAGTGAACGACGTAAAAAAGCGCATCAGCTTGGTGAAGGATTGAGGCGGCTGATAAAAAATGCGCTTCATCGGTTGAATCTATTCCCGGCGTGTCTATGTAGGCAACGTGCGGATCTACCCCTTTGTAATCATCAAAGATCTCAACCGTTTCTATTTGTTCGCCGTCTTTGCAGAATTGCTGCACCGCTTCTTTGTCGTAGGCTCCTTCCAGCTCAGCGCAGGCTCCTTCTGTAGTATGTAAAACCACCCGCTGGCCTCCTTTTCTGATCACTACGACATTCGCGCTTGTCGGAATCGGGCTTGTCGGCAATATGTTCTCTAATAAAAGGCTGTTTATAAGAGAAGACTTCCCCGCCGAGTAATGCCCGGTAAACGCGATATAAACATCTTCATCGACTGCTTTTTTCATAATCGCTGCCAGTTTATCCGCTCTTTGTTTATCATGACTCTTAATCAATTGTTCGTAGAGCGCCCCTGTTTTGTCTAGAAGGACTTGTGCATTTCGTTCTGTCATGTGTCTGTGCCCCTTTGTGTCGGATCAATTGCGGATCTTTTTAGAAAGATCTGAAAAAACTTCTCTCACCATTTTACACAAGAACAGAAAAAATTTCTTCATATGATAAGAAATTAAGAAAAAAAGCCGCCGTATCGGCAGCTTTATGTCAGATTTTATAATTAAACAGATTTATTAGAAATTCCTTTTAAAACAAAGCCGATTAATGCGCTGTATGTACAAACCGACGCGAGCAAAAACAACATGGTCATTTGCCTCACCATCCTATTGAGAATCTTTTTCAACTTCATTTTATCATGATTGAGAATGATATTCAATCTCTATTTTGAAGCGTGTTCTCTTAATGCTTTATCCTCAACCCGTATACGGACCGACAGCATGAAGGCATTTAAGATGGTAAACAATATGAGCGTCCAGTAAGCTCCATATAAAAGCGGCAAAAGGATGATTTCCACCATCACGACGGCATAGTTTGGGTGCTTGAGCCATTTATACGGTCCTTTTTTGATAAGCTCGGCATCGGGCACAACGAGAATTTTGGTGTTCCAATGCGCACCTAATGATAATAGCACCCAGTATCTGACTCCCTGTACGAGAATAATGGCTGTCAGAATGCCAATCCACCAGCTTGACGGCTCTTTATGCAACAAAAGCACTTCACAGATTAACGACACAAAAAACAGCACATGCATCAAGACGATATAAGGGTAATGCCCCTCACCGTATTCAATCGCTCCTTGTTTTTTTACTTTTTGTTCATTTTGCTTTGCCACTATGATTTCCGCTATTCGTTGGACAGCAAGAATGAGAATAAATAGCCAAAACATATTTAGGCCTCCTTTTCCCACGTGAACAACAAGAGCTCTGAAGAAAATCCCGGACCCAGCGCCCCAATCATTCCGTTTTCTGCTTCGTTTTGTTTCCCGAACAGCAGATGGTCTTTGATCACATACATAATCGTTGCTGAAGACATATTCCCATGCTTTCTTAGTATCTTTTGGGAGGATGCAAGCTGTTCTGCAGGTATGCTCAGACTCTTGATATACGCCTCGATGACCTTCTTGCCGCCTGGATGAGCAAGAAAAGCTTTTATATCATAGAATGTAAGCTGATGCTTGGCCAAAAAGGCTTCAACGTTGCCTTTTAACCATCCTTCTATCAATGTCGGAATATCTCTTGAAAAAATAACCTGAAACCCTTGATCGGTGAAATCCCAGCCCATCACATCTTCCGACTGTTTCATCGTGACAGATTGGGAATCAAAAATACGCGGCAAAAGATCAAGCTTCGCTGAATGCCGAACCGCCTGTTCACCACAAAGTAAAGCTGCTGCAATACCGTCAGCGAATAAGGAAGTGCCGATAAGATTGCTTTTCGTCTTATCGCCGGGCTGGAATGTTAAGCTGCACAGCTCTGCAGCGATGACCAGGACATAAGCGTCAGGATATGCCTTGCAGTATTCAAAAGCGCGGGAAAGACCGCAAGCGCCTCCCGCACATCCAAGTCCCCATATCGGAATGCGTTTCGTATAAGGAGAAAACGGCAGTTCATTCATCACCTTCGCCTCAATGCTTGGGGTTGACAGGCCTGTGCTGGATACGAAAAAAATGGCTTCTACCTTTTCGTACGGGATTGATTCTTCCATAAAGTCAGGACTTGTCAGGCATTCAGTCACTGCCTGCGTACAGTGTTTGACGGTTTCATTGATGTAGAGGCGGTTTTTTTCTCCAAAGCTGTGATTCTCTTTGTACCATTCAATCGGCCTGACAAATTGTCTGGATTCAATTTCTCCATTTTCGAACGCTTTTAACAGACGCTCAATGTCTTTAAATGAATCTTGAAACATATGCCTTGCAAATTCGATCGCTTTCTTTTGATTTACATTGTATGAAGGGATGCTCGTTCCAACCGATAAAATATATGCCATGTCGCCACCTCTTTGCATATATTTTTCCGCAATTATCCATTTTGTATACAAAAAAACTCCGCCAAAGCGGAGTTATACAGCTGTTTTTTGGTTAATGTCCAAATCACTGCTTTTCTTTTTAGTTTTTGGGACCATATTATAAATGATATTTAACAGGATCGCCGTAAAACTTCCGGCCACGATACCGTTTGTTGTCAGCAACGTGATGGAAGCGGGCAGTTGTTTAAAAATATCAGGGACAACCGTGACTCCTAGGCCGAGGCCGACTGAGCAGGCAACAATCAACAGGTTTTCCTGTGTTCCGAAGTCAATGCGGCTGAGCATTTTTATGCCGTAAGCAATGACCATGCCGAACATTGCCACCATTGCTCCTCCCAACACCGCCGACGGAATAATCGTAGTAAACGCGGCGACTTTTGGAAATAGACCAAGCACCATCAGCATGGCTCCCGTCACAACAATCACAGCATTTTTCTTAATACCAGTCAGCTGGACGAGCCCGACGTTTTGCGAATAAGCCGTATAAGGAAACGCGTTAAAAATACCGCCTAAAAAGACGGCTACTCCTTCTGCACGGTAACCTTTTGCCAAATCTTTTTCAGTAAGGCGGCGGTTTGTCAAATCGCCTAAAGCAAAGTAGACGCCTGTTGATTCTACCAGGCTTACAACGGCAACAATGAACATCGTAATAATCGGTGCCACATGAAATGAGGGTGCACCGAAATAAAAGGGCTGAACCATTTGGAACAGGTCTGCTTGTGCCACGTTGTCAAAGTGCACCTTCCCCATAAAAAATGCGATGCCTGTGCCGAAAACAATTCCGATCAGGATGGAAATTGATTTTAAAAATCCTTTTGTGAAGCGGTACAGCAGGACAATAACAGCAAGCACGATAAAACCGAGAATGAGATTGGAGGCATCTCCAAAATCAGCGCTGCCTTCTCCGCCGGCGATATTATTCATCGCCACCGGCATAAGCGTGATTCCGATGATCGTCACAACTGAACCCGTCACAACCGGAGGAAAGAAAGCAACGAGTTTCCCGAAGAAAAAAGAAATGAGAATAACTAGCAAGCCTGAAGCGATAATGCTTCCGTAAACCGCGGAAACACCGTATTCGGTCCCGACGGCAATGATTGGCGAAACGGCGGTAAACGTACAGCCCAAGACAACCGGAAGCCCGATCCCGAAAAACTTGTTGCTCCATACTTGAAGAAGCGTAGCGGCACCGCACATAAAAATATCAATGGATACTAAATAAGTCAGCTCCTTTGGCGATAAGCCGAGCGCAGCCCCTACAATCAGGGGGACGACAATCGCACCCGCATACATGGCAAGCACATGCTGTATACCTAGAGAAAGCGTTTTGCCAAAGCCATTTTTCATGAACGGACCTCCTGCACGAAGGATACCTTTCCTTCTTCTAACGATTGAATTCTGGCCAATGATTCCACACGGTAGCCAAGCTGTTCCAATTCGTCTCTTCCGGGCTGAAACGATTTTTCAATGACAATGCCTAGTCCGGCAACATCGGCGCCAGCCTGTTTAACAATAGAAACAAGTCCGTGTGCGGCTTGTCCGTTTGCTAAAAAGTCATCAATGATTAATACCTTGTCATCGGAAGAAAGATGGGTTCCCGATACAGCAATTTGGCTTTCTGTTTTCTTCGTAAAAGAATACACAGATGCCGTCAATAGATTGTCTGTAAGAGTGAGAGATTTATGTTTTCTCGCAAAAATAACCGGAACACCCAGCTTCAAACCGGCCATCACGGCAGGAGCGATTCCAGATGATTCAATCGTGACGATCTTTGTGATACCGTCTTTTTCGAATCTGGAGGCAAACTCGTCCCCGATTTGCTGCATAAGCAGCGGATCAATCTGGTGATTCAAAAAAGAATCTACTTTTAATACCTGATCTGAGAGAACAATGCCCTCTTGCTCTATTTTTCGTTTCAGTGCTTCCACAGCGCATACCTCCGATTTTAAAATAAAAAAAGCATTACCCGCTCAAGAATTAAAGAGCAAGCAATGCTGAATACACAAAACCCAAAAATACGGTCTCATTGCTCACTCATAGTCGAACATTTACGGTGTCCGGTAGAAACTTGCGTGCCATATCCACGCGATTATATGAGTGTATATATGATATTGTAACAAATTATAGCAAGTTTATTTGCGCTTGCAAAGAGGAAAATGAAAATTACCGAACTTTCTTGTGTTCTCTCCACTTCATTATTCGTTTTTAGTGAAAATTGAGATAATTGCTAAAAGCAGCGCCTGACGGAACAATGCCGCCAGGCGCAAGATTATGACAAATATAGGTTTGAATATTTGTTTTTCAAATATTCAATGAGATAGCGAACATTTAGTTCTTCACCTGTAGCTTCTTTAATAATTTCAAGCGGCTTTTTCCGTCTGCCATGAACATGGACCTTTTCTGTCAGCCATTCTTTAATTTGTTGGAATTCGCCTTTTTCCACCAACGTATCAAACTCAGGCAAGTCCTCGAGCATTTTGTTTTTCAGCTGGGCAGCATACATGTATCCCAGCGCGTAGGATGGAAAATATCCGAAATCACCGCACGCCCAGTGAACATCTTGTAAAATCCCCTGAGCGTCGTTTGGCGGCGTGATACCTAAATACTCTTCATATTTTTGATTCCAAAGTGCTGGCAGCTCCTCCACAGACACTTCATTGCTGAAAATCGCTTTTTCAATTTCATATCGAATAATAATATGCAGCGGATAGGTAAGTTCATCGGCTTGCACACGAATAAGCGACGGCTTAGATTCATTTACGGCCAGGACAAACTCTTCAAGAGCAACATGTCTGAACTGCTCTGGGGAAGCTTCCTGCATTTTCGGATAATACGTTTTCCAGAAGTTCTCGTTCCGCCCGATAAAATTTTCATAAAATAATGATTGAGATTCGTGGATGCCCATGGAGGCACCGTCTGATAAATTTGTGCCGCTAAGCGCTTCATCAATATTTTGCTCATATATGGCGTGGCCGCACTCATGAATCGTCCCAAAGATTGCCGTACGGAAATCGTTCTCATCAAATCTTGTTGTCACCCGTACATCACCGCGATTAATCGTTGTCGCAAATGGATGAACCGTTTCATCCAAACGCCCGCCGTTAAAATCGTAGCCGAGCTCTTTTAAAAAATACAAGCTGAGGTCTTTTTGCTTTTTCTTAGAGAAAGATTGATGGATAAAGCTTGTGTCCGGCTTATTGATTGAAGCTGATACTTTTTTAACAAGAGGGATGATCGCTTTTTTCAGTTCTGAAAACAGCTCATCAAGAACGTCAACGGTTACGCCTGGCTCAAATAAATCAAGCAGGGTATTGTAAGGGTGGCCTTCATAGCCCCAATAGGTAATGAATCGTTTATTGTATTCAATCAGCTGTTTAAGGTACGGAGCAAACAAGGAAAAATCTGATTGCTCTTTCGCATCTTCCCATACAGTCTCAGCTTTTGATGAGAGTACGACATACTCTTTGTATTCTTTTTCAGGAATTTTACTATTCTCTTCATAATCTTTTTTAGCCCATTCTGCTGCTTTTTTCGTATCTTCAGGCAATTCCTCGAATTTTTCATAAAGAGCGTCCAGAAGCTCCTTCATCCGCTTTGAGGTTTTCATGTTAAATATATCGGCCGACAGCTGACCAATGCTCTCAGCCCGATCTTCTGCACCGTTTTTAGGCGCACCCGTTCTAAGATCCCAGTGCATTAATACCACTGCTTCTTCATAATGTGAGATTTTTTTCAAAAGATCAAAAAACTCTTTTTCGTAAGTATGTAATTCCATAAATAATCCCCCCATTCATATCGTGAGACGTTATCCATTTCAGGCTAATGGAAGGAGCGGTGAAAGTCAACTGCGACGTATTCCATCAGAGCAAATAAGGCTGTCCGTTTTTTTCGCCGTCAGCCTTATTCCGCTTTACACCGATCAATGCAATGTGACTTGTTTATCAGGCGGCGGTGTCTTATGTTTGTTTCGTCTTACTTTTTTATCAACCCAAACCGTCGCAAGCGGTGTTAACAGTGACGTCACAATAACACTTGTCGCAATGATGGCAGTTGCTGCCTCCGCTACAGGGACAAAAGCTGCGTTTGCCTCGGCTAATGCATAAGGAACAGCGACCGCCGCTCCCGCAGTAGAAGAAGCTGCCACTCCTGCCACCCCGTCACCCCTTGCGATAAAGCGATCAAGTAAAAACAGAGAGCCTCCGGATAAAATGACGACAGACATCCCGATGAAAATACCCAGCAATCCTGATTGGAGCAGCATGCCAAAATTCAGCGTGTTGCCTAGCGAAAAAGCGAAAAACGGAATGATTGCCGGCACCACTTTGCTAAACAAATCTCTGAGCTCATGATCCAGGTTTCCGAGTATACACCCAAGTAAAAACGGTATGACGGTTGCCGCCAGTGTTTCCCACGGGAAAGCGGCTAATCCTGTAACGCCGAATGTCACCATTGTCATGAAGGGTCCTGATTCAGTGCTGATAAACGCAAAAGCCCCGGCATCCTCTTTCCTTCCCATGTGGTTCATCAGGGCAAGGTAGAGTCCGCCGTTCGTTTCATTCATCACTGCAACGATAGCCAAAACAGAGAGCCCGGCAAAAAAGCCTGATTGAATCCCGTCTTCCGGAATAAATTGAGCTGCGATTAACCCCAGCAAGGCGGCAAACCCGATTTTTCCAAGGAGAAGGGTCATTCCTTTTCTGGCAATATAGCCTGAAGAACGAAAATCAATGGTAGCTCCTACACAAAAGATGAAAACGCCTAAAATGGGAAGCGTTCCGGTAATAAGCGCTCCCGTAAATCCGCCAAAAAACTCCGCTGTGTTTGGAGCAAATGTGTTTAAAGCCGCTCCTAAAAACAGCGGGATAATCATCATCCCGCCGGGTATCCGTTCTATGGTCGCTTTGATTTTCATCTTCATTCTCCCATCCTCTTGTTATGGAAAAACAAAAGCCTTGTATACTGCTTACACTTGAAAAATCAACTCCAGATCAGCTTTCGAGCAGTTTTCAATCTGACTGCCGACACCGACAGCCCCGGCGCCCGCTTTCAGCCATTCAGGGACTTCAGCCGGGTGAATTCCGCCTGTCGGAATAAATGTCACCTGCGGGAAAGGCCCCGCCAGATTCTTCATATAGGAGATGCCAAATGCTCCGCTCGGAAAAAGTTTTAGGGTGTTAAAACCAAATGTCAGCGCTTCCATTATTTCGCTCGGCGTTATCACCCCCGGTATATAAAGGGTATCTAAAAATGAAAGGTACTCGGCAAGATCAGCAGAAAAGCCCGGACTGACAATAAATTGTGCTCCTGCCTGTACCGCTTCCTGAGCCTGTTCCGCTGAAATGACAGTACCGGCTCCGATCAGCACATCGCCTCGTTCCCGAAAAGCTTCTATAATATCTGATGCCCCAGGTGTGGTATAGGTCACCTCAATGGCCGTAATGCCTTTTTCTATGATTCTTTCGATTTGCTGCTTCGCCTTATGTTTATCGGCTGACCGAATAACTGCGATGAGCTTGGCCTCTTGGAGCTGGTTTTCCAAGTGTGGGTTTTCCATGTTAGCACTCCCCTTTCTTCTGGTGAATGACTTTGTTCCGCGATAAAAATGATGCGAGTTTTTCCCTTGTCGGCAAACCGTCCATATCGCCCGGGGCCTGCACCTGCAAAGCGCCGATTGCATTTCCTCTTTGAACGGCGTCTTGGAATGATAGTCCATCCAGCACTCCGCTGATCACACCGACAGCAAACCCGTCTCCTGCCCCTACAGTGTCTATGACGTTTTCAACGTGGTATCCTTCTATATATCCGTCTTCGTGTTTCGTTTTGAAATAAGCGCCGTCTTTCCCAAGCTTAATCGCAATGAAGCTGACGCCTTTTTCAAGATAAAAATCCGCGATACCCTCAGGCGTTTTTTCACCTGTTAATAGCTCTCCTTCTGTAATGCCGGGGAGAAACCAGTCTGCCAATTCGGCCAGTTCATTAATGCTATGCGCCATAGTGGCGCGGTCAGGCCACAGCGATAGCCTCAAATTCGGATCAAATGACACCGTTTTTCCGGCCTGTTTCATGTCTTTCATCGCAAGATACGCAAATTCCCTCATATTCTTTGACAAAACAGGAGGGATTCCCGTTACATGCAAATGCTTCGCCATTCTGAAGTAATCTGAGGGATAATCTGCGGGCGCTAAAGTGCTTGCGGCTGAATGCTTCCTATAATAGGTTACCTCAGGATCTCCCTCCTCTACTTTTGATTTCAGCAAAAGGCCGGTGGGGCTGCCGTCTTTTGCGCGAATGACATGCGAGATGTCTACCCCTTCTTTTTCAAGCTCTTGTAATATAAACGTTCCGAGCTGATCATCTCCAACCTTGCTCATCCAGCCCGTCAGATAGCCAAGCCGTGATAAACCGCATGCCACATTGCTTTCAGCGCCGGCGAGCGCTTTGGAAAATGTAGAAGCTTTGTGCAGCCCGCCGTACTCCATTGCATAAAGCATCGCCATGGATTCCCCGAATGTCACAACATCCAGCTTCATCTATTGCCCCCCGTTTCCTGAGCTTCTTATTTTTACATCCATGCATCTAATCGTTACAAAGAGTGTCTCATGATGACTTCAGCATTCAATTGAATGGTTTGCGGCGCTCCGGTGTCCCCTTCTAGCCGCTTTAAAATCCGTTCCATAGCCGCCACTCCCATGTCATGAGATGGCTGTGCAATCGTCGTAATACCTGGTCCGATTAATTTGTACCATTCTGTATCATCAAACCCTGCGATCCCTGCATCTTCGGGAATACTGACGCCAAGCTCAGCCATACAGCTGATGATTTTCAGCAATATCAGGCCATTTGAGGCCAAGATGGCTTTTTTACGAGTCGGATTTTCATGTAAAAATGTTGTCACCGCTTGGGTAAGCTGCGCTTTGCTTTTCACATCTATTTCATACATTCGCGGAAGATGGTCCCAATTATGGACCGCAGCTATTTCCTTATAAGCAGATGCCCTTTCTGCACGCGGACTGATCGAGGCAATCGGTTCAGTGAAAAGCGCCACTTCTATATATCCTTTGCTGTAAATGATCTGAAGAATTTCTGCTGTGATGCTCCTGTTGTCGGTGGTGACTGTATCCAATTTCATATCAGGCATTTTTCGGTCGATTAAAACAACCGGGACATCCTGAGCAGCAAACGATTGAAGAACATCCGCATTTTGCCCTGTCGCATTTAATATCAGGCCCTCAATAGAGTGGTCAATCAGCTTAAACAGCATTTCCCGTTCCTTTTCCGGACTGTTGTCCGTGTTGCAGACCATAATGCTATAGCCATATTGATCACAAACTTCTTCTACACCTCTAAGGGCAGCGACTGAAAAGGGATTGGTGATATCCGCCACAACAAACCCGATTAATTTGCTTTTTCTGACTTTCAGTCCTTGCGCCAATTTACTTGGACGGTAATTCAGTTCTTCAATTGCTTTTTTGATCTTTTTTACTTTTTGAGGAGAAATCGCATCTGCTTTCCCGTTTATGTAACGGGACACGGTAGATTTTGACACCCCTGCATATTCTGCTACTTCGGTAATCGTCACATGACTCGTTTTCTTTTTCATTCAAGCGCTCCTGTATCTCATACTTTAGATTTGAAACCGATTTCAAAATCTTCACAACATAAGAATAACATAATTTCAAAAATTGGGAAGAGTTTTTTTATTTAACAAATATTGTTGACTCTTTTAACTATTTATTCTAAAATTTTCTTTGAAACCGTTACCAAAATCTTTATTTATTTCATTCAAGTGTTATCGAAATGACTTTCAAGGGGGAAATGTAATGGAGAATCGTTATTCTGTACATCCTGAACAAGTTAAACGATTTACGACTGAGGAGCTGCGCAGCCATTTCTTAATGGAGTCTTTGTTTACGGAAAATGAATTGACGATGTTCTACTCACACGAAGATCGTGTTGTGATCGGAGGCGCCGCTCCTGTAAAAGCCAATATAAAGCTTGATGCAGGAGATTTTCTTAAAACAGAATTTTTTCTGGAAAGACGGGAAATCGGAATTATCAATGTTGGCAAACCGGGTGTCGTGAAGGTCGGGGATGAAGAATATGTGCTGCAAACAAAGGATTTCCTTTATATCGGCATGGGCCATCGCGATGTGTCTTTCTCCAACCTGAACGGTGAAGCAGCAAAGTTCTACTTTGTTTCTGCAGGGGCACACCAGCAATATCCAACACAAAAAGCGGCGATTTCAGAACTGACACCTGCACATCTCGGTGATGATGCCGCCTCAAATGTTCGGGATCTATACAAAGTGATTCATAACGACGGCATTAAAAGCTGCCAGCTGATGATGGGCATCACCGTTCTTGAGAAAAACAACAACTGGAATACGATGCCGGCGCATGTGCATGACCGCCGGATGGAAGCTTATCTTTATCTGGATTTAAATGAGGATGCGAAAGTATTTCATTTCATGGGGGAACCTGACGAAACCCGCCATCTTGTCGTTGGAAATGAACAGGCTGTCCTTTCACCGGCATGGTCTATTCACTCCGGAGCGGGAACGTCAAATTACAGCTTCGTTTGGGCGATGGCGGGAGAAAATTACACATTTACGGACATGGATCTTGTCCCGATGAATGGCTTGAAGTAAATGAGCTATTTACAAACAACATTTTCACTAGAAGGCAAGACGGCACTTGTGACAGGACCGGGCACCGGAATCGGACAAGGAATTGCTATAGCTTTAGCGGGTGCCGGAGCTGATATTATCGGCACATCCCATAAAAGCAGTCTTTCAGAAACACAGCGGCTTGTAGAACAAGAAGGCCGCACGTTCACATCTGTCCGGCTTGATATGGGAAAACCGGATGAAATAAAGGACGCGGCCTCTGAGCTTTTTGAAAAGCATCCAATTGATATTTTAGTCAATAACGCCGGCATCATTCGCCGTGAACCGGCAGCTTCATATGCTGAAGAGGATTGGAAAAGCGTTCTGGATGTGAACTTAAACAGCTTGTTTTTACTGACACAGACAGCAGGAACATACATGCTGCGAAAAAAAAGCGGCAAAATTATTCATATTGCCTCCCTTCTCTCATTTCAAGGCGGGATTTTCGTGCCAGCTTATACAGCAAGCAAGCATGCGGTTGCCGGCTTAACAAAATCATTCGCAAATGAATGGGCGCAAAGCGGCGTGCAAGTGAACGCCATCGCACCCGGTTATATTGCAACCGCCAATACAAAACCGATTCGCGAGGACGAAGAGCGCAACGGTGAAATCTTGAAGCGAATTCCTGCGGGAAGATGGGGAGAAGCAAATGATATCGGCGGTGCCGCTGTCTTTTTGGCATCACGTGCCTCTGATTATGTAAACGGACACATTTTAGCAGTAGACGGCGGCTGGCTCGCCCGATAAATACAGCAAAAAGGCTGCCCCAAGCTTGGGCAGCCTTCATTTTTTAATGTGAAATTGGATCAACCGGCAATATGTTTTTCACTTCGTTCAGGACCGTTTCTTTTTCTCCCGACACATAAATGTTTATAGAGCCGCTGTCTTGATTCGAACGGATAAGACGTCCGATCCCCTGCCGCAGCCTTAGCAGCATGTACGGAAGATCTACTTCCTGGAACGGATCTTTTTTCGCTCCGTTGCGTTTTGCCGTAAACACGGGATCATACGGCGGGTAAGGCAACGACCAGATGGTGACATTTTTCAATGAATCACCCGGTATATCAAGTCCTTCCCATAAATGAACGGAACATAACACGGATTCTTCATCCTGTTGAAATTTTTCCACAAGATTGCTGATCTCTTCATCACCTTCGAAGTAAATCGGATAAGGCAAGTCCCAAGCGGAAGACTGCTCTTTAAACAGATCCAGCTCAGCAAATGACGGAAAGAGCACAAGCGTTCTGCCATTATAGTGTTTAATGGTCTCAATCGTTTGAGCGGTTTTTTGCTCATCGGTCAATTCATTTCCTTTTTCTCCGTAAAGATTCACTGCCATTTGCTCTTCATAATCATACGGAGAATCAACTGTCAGCGATAAGTAGTCACGAATGCCGAGACTGCCGGCAATATAATCAAACGAACCGCCTTCTGACAGCGTAGCGGATGAAAAGATAAATGGAATCTTTTTAGAAAATACCTTCTCGCCAAGCACTTCAGATACTGTTCTCGGCATCACGACAAAGGTTGAGTCGGCTTCTTTCTGTTCAAGCCAGCTGATTGCATTTTTTTGATACAAGGATAAAGAATGCGCCATTTGTTCAATATATTCTTCAACAACAGATAGTGCGTATTGATCAATGGTATACATTTCTGATTCGAAGACGAGAGCTTCTCCGATTTTATCAAGCAAACGGCAAAGCTCGTCCGCAGCCTGTTTAACACGTTTGGCATTCTTGATTTCAAGACGGTGTGAGCCGGCAACTTCCTTTGATTCCTCAGTAAGAACATAGAAGAATTCATCATTAGCCGCAAGCGAATCTTCAATCAGTTCCGCAAACTCTTCCCGTATATCATTTTGCAGCAGGCGTTCTAAAAACATTTCAAGAGTGGACTGCTTCACTCTGTAGGTTAATGCTTTTTGCGCGGCAAACTCTAATAAGTGGCCTTCGTCAAACACAACCGCACTGTGATCAGGCAAAAGCGGCAGCTGCCCCTCGCGTTTGCGGGATTCTTCCGTCCATACATGTTCCATATAAAAATCGTGTGAACATATGATCAGGTCAGTTGACTTTCTGTAGTGGTCTCTTGATAGCGTTAATCCGCATCTATGCCTCATATCACATGTCAGGCAATCCTGAAAAGAATCATAATTGACCTGTGACCATTCTTCATTAGACAAGTTAGCGTACTGCTTTCGGTCGCCATAAGGATGGAACCGCTGCATCGCTTGGGACTCATGGACAAATGAAGGCAAGGCTTCATAAAGATCAAGCCATTTGTCATCATCTGAACGCTGCATGGTTTTTTCAAGTTTTTTCAAACAAAGGTACTGTTCATGAGATTTTGAAAGTCTTGTATCTATTTTTAAATCTAAATGCTCTGACAGCTTTGAAATATCGCCTTCTTTTTTGACCAGCTGTTCAATTAAGGTTTCATCCGCACATGCGATAACGGCGGGTTTGCCCACATATCTGGCGTAACTGATCGCAAAAAGCAGGTAAACCAATGTTTTCCCCGTTCCAACCCCTGCTTCTGCAAACATTACATTTTTTTCTTTAAACGCACGTTCAAGCTGAAAAGCCATAAATATTTGCTCATCCCGAAGGTCAAACCCTTTCTCGGGAAGAATATCGTAAAACACGTCACCAATCCAATTGTTCAGTTCTTCGTAAAAATTCTTTGTTTTTGTTAAAGAAAAAGGCAAACGTGATGTTGTCACCTAGCTCCAACCCCCAACTATTCGACATTCAGACCACCTATATTATCACTTTACACTGCTGAATACAATAAAAAAACTTGGCCTCGCCAAGTTTTTATTGACCTCATTTTCGATTTATCATATGCGATGATAAAAACGGATGGTCTGTTGAATGGATATGATTCACTGCTTTTTCAAAATCATCTTGCGCATGTGTAATGACAGACGCAGACAAATCAGACTCAAGCTCCTTCAGTTCGCTGACTGTCGCGTCCAGTGCTTTTTGGATCAGATTAAAATGTTCACTGTTCATCATGAGATCACCTCTAAAATAGAAATAATCATCATTGTATGCGAACTTTTCATTTTATATACATGCTATCCTGCATGTTCCGCGCCATATCTACACACACTACAAAAGATATTCTGTCTGAATATCCGTCTTATCAAAAATATTCTATCTGGGAGTGATGTTGAAATGAGTTATAAAGATCGATTAGATCAGCATTCCGAACTTTTTCATCACAATTGGACAAGGCCTAAACGCTCTAAGTCGCAGGTAAACGGCCATACCGAAATGTCCCAAACCAACATTATTTTAAGAAGCAACGCAAAAGCGCACCGTTGGTAACGATAGAATATGGTTGAAAGATGCAAGAAGACGCTTTATTGAGCGTCTTCTTTTTTATTCTTTATCAGCTCTCTTGCGCTGAGGTCTCACCTTGGACCAATATTGATAGTAATCTGTTTTAATAAAGCCGTTGAACAATTTTCGTTTTTTCGTTGCTTTTCTTCCGTACGCTTCTTCAAATTGTTCATTCGACGTTAAGATGTAAACAGACCATGTATCAAGCCCTTCTAACGCCTTACCCATTTCTCTATACATTTGTTCGACCGCTTTTTTCTCACCGAGACGTTCGCCATACGGCGGGTTTCCGACAACAACGCCAAAATCATGCTGTGTGGTAAAGTCTTTCACCTGCATCTGCTTAAATTCAATCAAATCTCCAAGGCCCGCTTCTTCAGCGTTCTCTTTCGCGATTTGAACCATTCGATGATCCACGTCACTGCCGAAAATACGAAGCGGCTGATCATAATTAGCCTTTTCTTCGACTTCAAGCCTCGCCTGTTCCCATACGGATTTCCCAATCCATTCCCAGCCTTCAGAAGCAAAGTCTCTGTTAAATCCAGGCGCGATATTTTGCCCGATCATCGCGGCTTCAATCGGGATGGTTCCTGAGCCGCAAAACGGATCGGCGAACGGACGGTCAGGCGTCCAATTTGTCAGCAGAATCAAAGCAGCAGCAAGCGTTTCTTTGATCGGAGCACCGCCTTGGTCGATCCGATAGCCTCTTTTATGAAGGCCTATCCCGGATGAATCAAGCGTAATAACCGCTTTATCCTTCAAAAGGGAAATCTCTACTTTATACTCGGCGCCTGTTTCTTCAATCCAGTCATTTTGTTTGCCGGATTGCAGTTTCAGCTTTTCCACAATGGCTTTTTTAACGATTCGCTGACAGTCAGGCACACTCGCGAGGGTTGACTTAACGGACTTTCCGATGACAGGGAATTTGCCGTTCTCGGGAATAAACGCACGCCAGTCAATCGCTTTTGTTTTTTCAAACAGCTCATCAAACGTTTTCGCTTGAAATTCGGCAACCTGTACTTTTACACGGTCTGCGGTCCGAAGCCATAGATTCGCGCGGCAAATGGCGAGCGCGTCTCCTTCAAAAATGACTTTTCCGTTATCCACCTTGCATTCATATCCTAACTCACGTACTTCCTTAGCGACAACAGCTTCAATTCCCATTGGCGCTGTTGCAATTAGTGTATACTTCTTCATCGTATCACCCTGTCTTTTAAAACTTTTCTTTTCAAGATAAAAGCTCTCCGTTATAGGGAGAGCCTGAATTCACATTATAATGATGTTAACGTTCTGTAAGCCATGTTTTGTTCCATCGTACTGCAAACGGCATATCACCTCGTACTCAGGCGGCAATCATCTATCTACAGAAATCATTCTGTCCTTCTATCTGTTCAATTCCTTCAAGAAGGTTCCCCTACCAAAATTTGGGTTTCTCGCTCGAGGGGTTTACCGCGTTCCACTCTCACCATTTCTAGTGAGACTTCGTCACTGTGGCACTTTTCAAGGATACTCAGCCATATCCAAAGGACGTAGGCTTTTTTCCTGCCGTCAGCCTTTCAAGGGCTGCCCTAGCTTATGACTTCGCTAGGCACGAACACTACGGGCATCTCAGCACCGTGCGAGCATGGACTTTCCTCTACAGATTCTGGATCTGCAGCGATTACCCGAACGTTAAGACACCTGTTCATTATAGAACATCTTCAGTCATTTTTCAAGTTTTTATTCAATCGTACAGCTTACTGCCAAAAACATGCTTTTCTAAGTTTGACAGCCGTTTTAAAATGTCAAAGTTGGTTGTATTCGATTGGACAGGCTGTTTTTTGCTGGCTTCTTCAAGCTGCTTTTTCAGCTGCAGGTTTTCCTGCTGAAGCTCTTCGATTTCTTGATGGAAGGTTTCATAATCTTTAATGACCATATCTAAAAATTTGTCTACATCTTCTTGTTTGTATCCTCTGACACCTGTTTTAAATTCTTTTTCTAAAATTTCTTTAGCAGAAAGCTTTACTTTATCAGCAAGCATCTTTTTCACCTCGTATCGTGAATCATTACCTTATATTTTTTCAGAAAACCGGGCGCTTGTCAAATTTTCTCTTACATGTTATAACGGCTGTCTTCTTCCTCGACTGTCGCCCTCAGATCATCCATTGTAATGAAATAGATAGGATATCCATCTTTTTCACGCCGTTTTTCTGCTGCATCCAGCATATATTTTGGCGAGCCTTCCGTCTCGGGATCATACAGCAGCATAAGCGCATCAGATTTCTGTATAAAAAATTGATTTTTTTGTTTGAATTGCAGCGGGCTTTCATAGGGCCTATGGGTCAGGCTTGCTTCGTAATCCGCCTGAGCGAGCACAGCTTCATACAGTTCTTGGTTCGGTTCTTTCCACTTCTTTTCCTGATCATAAAATGGAGTAATAACTGCCACCTTTAATTCCGGATACTCTTCCCGGAGCATATAGGCTACTTCGGCCGTCCAAAGCTCTGCGCCAAGCTGCCCCGATATCAAAACCCATTCCAGTCCTTCGTCTATCAGCGAAATCAGGCGTTTTTCTATTGTTTTTTTTATGTAAACCAGAGCCTTGTCATCCTGTTTAAAAATGCCGATTTCAAACGGCTTGTACCCTGTAACTGCTAGTACCTTCATCATATCACCTGCTTAAAAAATGGGGCTCGCAATGGCCCCATTTGATTTGCTGCTATGTTACACCAATAAAGTCACACGGTTCAATACTAGTCGCAGCAAGGTTTGCCTGCTTGGAAATGCTGGTGTGTAGTCGGGTCAGCATTTGAGTAAGTGTGCGGAAAGTAATGAACGTGTTGGAAATTGTGGTGATTTACATTTGTCGTATGCTGTGGATGAATGTGCGGCACGACAGTATTAGAAAACGTATGGTGTTGGCAGCAATGAGTAGGATGGACAATCGGCGCCATCATGTGCGGTCTGCAGTGATGCATATTTAAAATCCCCTTTCCATAAACTTTATTACACTACTAAGCTATGAAAAAACCGGGGTGCATGTTCTAATGCAAAGACCTATTTTAGAAATGAGCGATCAAACTGTCTTTAAAGTTTGAAAACACAAACGCGATTAAGAAAACAACGACGAAGAATAAATAAAAAACGCCCTTATACATACCAACTCTCCCTTTAAAAATAACTAATGTTATTTTACAGCAATCGGCACCGTTCTACAACAAAAGCGCGGTGAATCCGGTAAAAAAATTGATATGGCGAAGAACGTCGTCTTTTGCGCTTTCCCGGGGAATATTTACGTTGAATATTTCCTCTTCAGCCGGGAAATACGAATGTGTAATCTTTCAGTCTCTTTTTCTGATAATAACGCCTCGTCAGCGAGTAATTGTTGGGTCACATGTAATGCGCGTCCGTATTCTTTTTTCTTATGCTCTAGATATTTCGCAAGCTCGATCGAAGCGTCGTATCGGCATTTTTGAACATCAGAGCGCATCAGACGCTCCCAAAGTGAAGCCGCTTCTTGCAGGCGGTCCTGTTTTTTGTAGAGCATAGACAGATCGTAAAGGGCCCTGTCAGTGTGTTCAAATGGCTGGTGCTGAATACTTTCCAGCTGTTTGATTGCCAGGCTTATTTCTTTGTGGGCCATAAACCATTTCGCCATGGCATAAGTCTCATGCTGTTCAGCTTCACTTCCGGAAGGGATTAGTATCTTTTTTGACAGATGAATATAAAGCGAAATTAAAGACAGCACATCCTGTTCATTATGATGCAGCACACCTGCCATGAGATCGGGGTCCTGTGTTTTTAAAAAGTGAAAATACAGCATCGGCGCCAAATACCCTGGTGTGTCTTCTTTTCTATATACCGACAGCTCTTCTTTTTCAACCGTACCGAGCGACACGCGATCCATTCTATGCTTCCACAGCCGTCTTGAGCCGTGCAAAAGATCGAAATGGCCGAACTCCGGCAGCTTGGGAAGCCGGTCGCGAATCAGTGTATGCCTCGTTTTCACTTGCGGCCAGTCAAACGCTTTGCCGTTATATGTGACAAGTGATGTGATATCTACTTCACTCAAAAAACTCTGATACAAAGCGGTTTCATTCCCCGGGTTAGGCAAGAGATGCTGTTTGACGACCACTTTATCAGCATATACTCTTGCGTGTCCGAGTAAAAAAATCGTATTCCCCGCCCCTCCCCCAAGTCCGGTTGTTTCTGTATCAAAAAAGAACAGCTGGCTTTGCTTGTAGCCCTTAGCAGATAAGGTATGGGAAAGATCGCTTTGATTCCATAAAGCCATCACGTCTTCAAGCTCAGAAAAACAATACAGCCCATGACGGCGGGAGAGCGGGTATACAACTTCCCTGATGAGGCAATACTCGTCTTCAAAATAGAAGGGCTTCACCCCGCAAGCTTTCCATTTATCTAAAAACGGAATGTCCGAATGGCCGTTCTTATCGGGAGGCACAGCGGTCTGTTTGCCTGCTTCAGACGTTCCCATATGCTTTTTCATTCGATGTAATTTACCTTTTAAAGACATGCCTGTCCCCCTTTCTTAGTTAAATTGATTCAAAATCCGTAAAATGTTGTGCTTAGCTTTTATTCCTTCTATCTCTGTCCCGATACAAGAAGGGCAGCCGTCTTGACAAGGGCAATTTGTAATCAGCCGCTTCGCTCCCTCATTGATCTCGGCAAACCGTTTATAGACATCCTCTGCCAATCCGATGCCTCCCGGGTAATGATCGTATAAAAAGATCGTTGGCAGACCGGTATGCGCAGCTTTAATTTGGGAAACCACATGAATATCATTTCGGTCGCACATGACATATACCGGCACAATGTGCTGAAACACATTGGCGATACCCAGCAGCAGCTGTTCCAATGTCTTTTCCCCCAGATGCGGATCAATCTCTTTTATTTCCATCCAGGCAGCGCTTGTATGCAGTTCCTCTTCAGGCAGATAAATCGGGCCTGATCCGATATTTTCAAATGTGGTCATTTTAATTTTTTTAAAAATCGTGGGCAGCGCATTTACTGTGACATCGCCATAGTGTAAAGAAGTTTGCTTACGATCAATCGTTTTGTCGATTTCCAATACCTTCAGCTGAACTGCTAAATTGGCGTCAGTGTAATATTCGACATCCACCTTTCGCACATAAGCCTTTTTATGGTCCCAATCGAGCTTTTCCACCTGATATTGAATACCTTCATGCAGATAAATCGCTTCATCATGCAAAAGCGTCATCGCACTGAAGCGATCCATTTCACCGATAATTCTTACATTTGCAACATCTGATTGATCAACGATTACCACATTCTCCTGAGAAGCGGAACGCAGGCTGATATTCGTGGCAGGGAACGATTCGTTCGCCCAATGATAGCGCCCGCTGTTATGGTGAAGAACGCCTTCTTCTTGAAGATATTCAAGAATGTCGGTGACATCTAAAGGTCCGAATTCTTCATCAGCTTTAAAAGGAAGCTCGTATGCTGCGCACTTTAAGTGGTCGACTAAAATAATCAGATTTTCCGGATTGATTCTCGCCGATTCCGGTGAACGGTCGAAAAAGTAATCAGGGTTGCGCACAATGTATTGATCTATCGGGGTTGAGTTGGCAACCATGACAATGAGAGCTTCCCCATGTCTTCTCCCGGCTCTTCCGGCTTGCTGCCATGCACTCGCCACACTGCCAGGATAGCCTGTCATAATGCAGACTTGCAGCTGTCCGATATCCACTCCAAGCTCAAGCGCATTCGTGCTCACAACACCTAATATTTCCCCGTCCCGGAGGCCTCTTTCAATCTCTCTCCGTTCCTTAGGCAGGTAGCCGCCGCGGTAACCTCTAATTGACTTTGTGCCGATCTCTTTTTTTACCAGCTCTTGAATATGGCTGAGAATGATCTCGACACGCACTCTGCTTCTGGCAAACACAATGGTTTGCACCTTATTTTTCAAAAACTCTTTCGCAAGCTCATTCACTTCAATGGTGGCGCTTTTTCGGATGTTTAAAGGTTTGTTGACGATCGGAGGATTGTAGAAAACGAAATGTTTCCTTCCGCTCGGCGCCCCATTGTCGTCTATCAGCCTCATAGGACTCCCGGTCAGCTGCTCCGCAAGCTCTTTCGGGTTTGCAATAGTCGCAGAGGTACAAATAAAAATCGGGCTGCTTCCGTAAAATTGACATATTCTTTTCAAACGGCGGATGACATTTGCCACATGGCTTCCGAATACGCCGCGGTAGGTATGCAATTCATCAATAACAATATACTTCAGGTTTTCGAACAGGCTCACCCATTTTGTGTGATGAGGAAGAATAGCTGAGTGCAGCATATCGGGATTGGTAATGACAATATGCCCCGCTTTTCGGACCTTTTGCCTGATCGCCGGAGAAGTATCCCCGTCATATGTAAAACTTTTGATATCTACGCCCATTTCTTCAATGATCTCGTTCAGTTCGCTTTTTTGGTCTTGCGCGAGCGCTTTTGTCGGAAATAAATATAAAGCGCGGTTAGACGGGTCTTCGGCAATAGATTGCAAGACCGGCAGATTGTAGCACAGTGTTTTACCGGATGCCGTGGGCGTCACGGTTACGATGCTCTCCTCTTTTTGCACGCTTTGAAAAGCTGAAAACTGATGTGTAAATAATTCATCTATCCCCCGTTTGCCAAGGGCTGTTTTTATCCTTGAATCTATACTGTCAGGCATGGGTTTGGTCCTTGCTTTTCGCGGTTCAATTTCATGCCAGTTCACTACATGTTCGCTGCCTTTTAATTCAGAAATTAACTCGGCCAGTGATTTCTTTTTCATCCTTTACACCTCTTTGTAAAGTACAGTTTACCGAATATTTGTTTGCATGGCTAGGTGTAAACTTTATACAATAACACATCAAAAAAGCAAGGCATTCGCCCTGCTCACTTCACCTTGATTTTCAAAAGTTTTGTCGTGCCTTTTTGCGCGTCTTTTTCCCCGGCAGGTTCAAGAGATTCTACCGCTTCGCCGTTCATAATGACAATGGGAATCACCGTGCTGCTTGCTTTTTCTTTTATTAATTCTAAATCACATGTAATCAGCGGATCGCCGATTTTGACTTTGTCGCCTTCTTTCACATGGGCTTCAAAGCCTTCTCCGTTCATATTTACGGTTTCCAAACCAACATGAATTAACAGTTCGATTCCGGAGACCGTGCGGATGCCGACGGCGTGTTTCGTATGAAAAAGCTGTATCACTTCCCCCTCTGCAGGTGAAACAATAGCTCCATTGGCCGGTTCAACTGCAATCCCTTCTCCCATCATTTTCTGCGAAAAAACAGGATCAGGAACATCTGTGAGATCAATGACCGATCCGTCCGCTGGAGAATAGATGACCTCTTCTGTTATCTTTTCCTGGTCTTTTCCAAATCCGAATAATTTTTTCAGCAATGTTTTTTCTCCCTTCCCAAAGCTTATTCATTTGTGCTTGCGTTCCGTCAACTATACATTCCTCATTATTTAATCATACTTTCTTTTCGGCATCAATTCATAACCACATAGAACAAAAATGCATAGTCTGTAAAAAAGGTGGTGATGGTATGAGTTTTCCAGAAGATAAAGAGAACGAACTGCAGAAAAAGGAAGAACATATGAAACATGCGCTTGATCAATTTTTTCACTCTTCCCCTTTCGGAGAGCTTCTGAACAGCTTTCAGCATCTTGTCAATTCAAGCCTTACTGAGGCACAGGTCAAAATGAATGTAAGGGAAGAGCATTCCGGTCTTTTTGTCGATATCGACATTCCGCCTTCATTTAAAGACGGCGATATTTTGGTCGAAGCCAAATCACGTTATCTTCATATTACCCTGCGCCAAAATCACCAGGAAGCCTCCTCAGCCACACATACAAGCATGACGAGAACGGTCCTATTGCCTTATGAAGTTCAGCAGGAGTTAATGAATACGTCATGGAATGAGCAGACAATGACTCTGTTTTTCCCAAAAAATAAGCATGAATGATTTTGCATCATTCATGCTTTTATCCTTTAAAGAAGCTCGTAAATCCTTTTAATAAGGAGCCGACTTGATTCATCGCGCTCATCACTTGGCCTGTGGTATCCATCATTTTATTAAAATCAAACTGCCCGTTTGTTTTTTTGAATTGAGACATAATACTTTGAAATTGTGTAGGCTGCGGCTGATTCGGTCTTGGGATTGGATAAGGATTATGGAATGCAGCCTGCTGTGAAGGTATAGGTGCAGGCGGAGAATATGGCTGCACATAACCTTGATTTCCATAGTATTGGGGCGGATATTGGTTTTGACTTGCAGGTGCAGACGGCGGATAGTATCCTTGCATTTGCTGCGGGTAATAGTAACCCATCTGCTGATTCACATCCTGATAATACTGTGCTGATCTCCTTCGCATCGCGGTTTCCCCCTTATCGCTCTTCATGTTCTCTCCTTTATATGTATGAATATTTCTCTCATTTGTGTCTGTCGGCTGAAGAGGCAGATTTGTCAAACCATGTCGAAAGTTTTAATTTTTGAAAAACAGAAAAAAGTCGAATCGTTATGGTACGATATTTTTAACACAAATGAGAGGGGATGCACCATTATGAACGTATCATACTTGAAAAAGCTTTTCGCAGAAGTAAAAGAATATGAAACAGATTGTGTGAATAAACTGATGGACTTTACGAAGTTCCTCTATATTCAAGGACACCTGACAGCAACTGAATTTCGTAACAGTATGAAAGTTCTGGAAGCAAATGGAGCAGAAAACCCGGCATATGACATTCATTAATTGCCGGACCCCGATTAGAAGAAGGCAGCCCTAAAGGCTGCCTTCTTTTGCAATCTCATCTTTTACTGTTTGCAAGGTATAGAGGACCGATTCAGTTAAATCTTTATACCGTTTTTTATGAATATGATGAACATATGACTGAAGCATAATTTCAAGGAAATTTTCTTTTACTGCGTGAATCTGCTCTTCATATATATATTTAGGGCGATGGATTTTAATAAACTCGAGTGCATTTTCCGTCCACTGTGACACGAGTTCCTCATTTTGTTCAACTGCCGGTTTTATCGTTGCAAAGAAATCGTAAGAGCGGTCATTTTCTTTCCCGTCTTCGTAGCGTGCCGCCCCTTTTTCTGCTGCTTCAATCATTTGCTTAGTCTTTTCTAAAAATGCTTGTATGTGCAACATTCTCACCTCAGTATATATCGTACCAGACTCGGCAGACAAATTCAGCTGATGTGATACGCCTTTTCAAATGTAAGCTTTTCCTTCTTCGTTTGTGAAAGCTCTTGCAGACAAGTATGAAGATCATGCAATTCTTCCTCTATCACGCTCAGGCGCTCGCCTTCCATTTCTTTCATTTCTGTCTCATAAAGGTTTAGAGAATGGTTCAGGCATTGCTCAGCACGCGACAATTCGTTCTCAATATCAGAAAGCATTTGGAGAATATCAGCTTTACTCACGTAACCGGACATTCATGTTCCTCCCTTTTCGTAGCCTGTCTAGTGATAGAATTCTCGTTTCCTTCACGCACTCCTCCACACCTGACAAAACTAGAACTAAATCGCCAAACAAACCGCTATTCCACGAAAAGCTGAAGTTTTCGACAAAAAGACCCGCAGAAATTGTATGAAGCGCACTGTTAATGCAAACGCTACAAGTAAGGAGGTGCCGTATGAAAACAAGACCGAAGAAAGCCGGTAAACAACAAAAAACTGAATCAAAAACAACAGATACTTTAGATAAAAAATTAGGCGGGCCTAACCGTCCTTCCACTTAAAAAGCAAGGAGCTCTCCTTGCTTTTTTTACTTCCCCATCCAATGCCGAATGGAAAACAGCGCATAAAGCTGGCGTTTTTTTTGTAAATACCAGTCCGTCACCTCCACTTGCTTCGGTAAGGACTCCGCTGAAAAGGCCCCTTTCTTAATCTTTCCATGAAACCATTCAGCCTTTACCCCGTCTAATGAATGGGCAAATACAGGGTAGCATGTCCGAATCATAGGAGATGTTCTTTTTGTCATTCCGATCATTTTTTCCATGTCAAAGCGCGAACCGGTATGGGGAACCGTGTGTAAAAAATGGTAAAAGGAAGGAAACAGCTCCGGTTTGAATAAAAGCTGTGCCAGTTGTTTCCCTAATTTAATTCTTTCTTCCGTTTTTGAGAAATGCTTTGACGAAATTCCATACAGACCGCCGTCTGAAGAAGGAAAAATAACGGTATTAAAATGAAACCAGTCACTTAAATAAAAAGGAATCGTGCTAAAAACGTTCTTTTTGAACGCAGGATTTTGTATAATAGGTGTTTGGATAGTGTTTTGTTCATTTATAATGAGAGCATACATGAGCCGCTCAGTGTTCTGATCGCGCCAAAAACGGGCCCACTCTTCTTGCATAAACTGTGACACATGAAACACACGCAGATGCTGAAAAAGCGGTTTGCCTACTCTTTTAGACCAATGATATAAAAGCAGCTGGGGATATGCGTCTGAAAAAATAAGCCAGTTCGCGCGCTCATACGCCAGAAAGAACCACTTCTGCTGCTCATCAGACAACCCCAGCTGAAACAGGCTGCCCTTTAAATCAGTCATCGACCAGCCGGCATTACGGGAAACAAAGGAGGCTAAAAGAGACCATTTGATTTCCGGATGACGATCGTAATATGATTTATAGGCATTTGTTCTGGACACGTTGTCTGCGTTTTTCAGTTTTGTCTGTCGATCAATTCGGCAGAGAACATCATGTAAAATCTGCTTTTCAAGCATGTTCATTCACTTCCGTCATTTATAAGTTTGGTAAGGAGGATGAAGAAAGTGATTCGGTATCCCAACGGAAAAACGTTTCAGCCGAAAAAAACGGTTTCATCCCAAAATAGGCAAAAAAAGCCGCTAACATACAGTAATCGCGGCATGACCCTCGAAGATGACTTAAATGAAACGAATAAGTATTATCTAGCAAAGCAAATTGCTGTGATTCACAAAAAACCGACGCCCGTGCAAATTGTAAATGTCCATTATCCAAAAAGAAGCGCAGCTGTCATCAAAGAAGCCTATTTTAAGCAGTCATCAACAACTGACTATAATGGACTTTACAAAGGCCGGTATATTGATTTTGAAGCAAAGGAAACGAAAAATACAACCTCCTTCCCTTTGCAAAACTTTCATGATCACCAAATTGAGCATATGAAGCAGGTAACGGCTCAAGACGGAATTTGTTTTGTTATTATATCCGCTTTCGGCCAAGTTTATTTTTTAGAGGCTGAAAAGCTGTTTTACTTCTGGGAAAGAAAAGAAAAGAACGGCAGAAAGTCGATTCGGAAAGACGAATTAAATGAAGCCGCTTTTCCAATTTCACTTGGATACTCGCCAAGAATTGATTATATTAGTATTATTGAACAGCTTTATTTTTCGCCAAACCCATAAGCGAGCGAAAGGTTGATTAACGAAAGGTTGAGATGTTATGTCAGATCAATTTAAGAGCCGTGAAGAACGTCGAAAGGCCGCGCAAAACAGAGGCAGCCACTCGAATTCTTCACCTAAAAAAGGAAAGAAACACAAAAAAGGCGGACTGTTAAAGAAAACTCTTTTTACTCTGCTCATTTTGTTCATCATCGGTGTAGTCGGAGGAGCCGTCACATTTGCTGTACTGGTTTCTGATGCGCCGTCACTTGATGAAGACAAACTAAAGACGCCTTATTCTTCCACCATATATGATAAAAACGGGAAAGAAATAGCGGAAGTCGGTGCGGAAAAACGAACTTACGTCTCGATAAAAGATATTCCGGACGTTGTTAAAGAAGCGTTTATTGCTACAGAAGACGCACGTTTTTACGAGCACCACGGGCTTGACCCTATCCGTATCGGAGGAGCGCTAGTCGCAAACTTCAAAGGCGGTTTTGGCTCTGAAGGCGGAAGCACCATTACGCAGCAGGTAGTCAAAAACTCCCTTCTGACCCATCAAAAAACGCTAAAACGGAAAGCTCAGGAAGCATGGCTCTCCATTCAGCTTGAACGTAATTATTCTAAAGATGAAATATTAGAAATGTATTTAAACCGAATTTATTTTTCTCCTAGAGCGTACGGAATCGGAAAAGCGGCTGAAGAGTTTTTCGGCGTAACCGATTTGAGCAAATTGACGGTTGAGCAGGCCGCTACCCTTGCCGGAATGCCGCAGAGCCCGACTGCTTACAACCCGGTCAAAAACCCTGACAAAGCTGAAAAAAGACGGAATGTCGTACTCAGCTTGATGGAAAAACAAGGATTCATTTCTGACTCACAGTACAATAAAGCGAAAAATGTTGCCATGAAAGACGAAGGAGTCGTTTCCAAGAAGGAATACGAAAAATCTAATTCTAATAAATACAGCGCTTTTGTAGAAGAAGCCATGAACGAAATCAAAGAAAAATCAGATGTGGATGTATCGGCTGACGGTTTAAAAATTTACACTACATTAGATACAGACGCGCAAGATTATTTAGATGAATTAATGAATGGCGATGCTGCCGGATTTACAGAGGGCATGCAAGGCGGGGTCACACTGCTTGACACGCAAAACGGAGAAATCCGGGCGATCGGCGGCGGCCGCAATCAGCCTGTCGGCGGCTTCAACTATGCCACTCAAGCTAAGTCTCAGCCTGGTTCGACGATTAAACCAGTCCTTGACTACGGGCCTGTTATTGAAAACAAGAAATGGTCTACCTACGAGCAAATTGACGACTCGGCGTACACTTATTCTAACGGAACAGCGATTCATGACTGGGACCGTCAATATAAAGGCCTAATGTCTATACGTGAAGCACTTGCACAGTCACGTAATATTCCGGCATTAAAAGCATTCCAGGCTGCCGGAAAAGACGCTGCTGTGGACTTTGCAAATGGGCTTGGGCTTGGTTTGAAAAAAGATCAAGTGTTTGAGTCATACTCAATCGGAGGCTTCGGAGATGATAATGTCGGTGTTTCCTCTTTGACAATGGCTGGAGCGTACAGTGCATTCGGAAATAACGGAACGTATAATGACCCGCACTTCGTGACGTCTATTGAGTTTAATGATGGAACTAAGCTTGATTTAACACCTAAATCGAAGTCTGCCATGAGTGACTATACAGCCTTTATGATTACAGATATGCTAAAAACAGCCGTCAATACCGGAACAGGACAGCTTGCAAAGGTTCCGAATGTAGAAGTAGCCGGGAAAACCGGTACAACAAACTTTCAAGAAAGTGATATACAAAAATACAATATCGCACCCGGCGGCGTGCCTGATTCTTGGTTTGTCGGCTATACTCCGCAATATACGGCAGCCGTATGGACCGGGGTTGATTCCAGCAATAAGATAGGAAAAAAATCATTATCAAAAACGGAACAGCAAGTCGCGAAACGGCTATTCCAAAAACTCATCGCCAAGGTCGATGACGGCAGCGGATCATTTAAACAGCCTGACAGTGTTGTAAAAGCGACTGTTGAAAAAGGGTCAAACCCTGCCGCATTAGCAGGGCCTAACACGCCAAGCGACAAGAAGCTGACCGAGTACTTTGTAAAAGGCACAACGCCTTCTACCGTATCGAAGACATATGAAAAAGAAGAAAAGAAAAACCCGACAAACTTAAGTGTAAAATATGATAAGGATAATCAATCCTTATCGTTAAGCTGGAAATATGACGGAGACGCATCTTTTGAAGTGAAACAATCGGTGGACGGCGGCAGCTACTCAGAGATTCAAAACAGTTCTGCCAAAGAAGCCGTGGTATCCGGAGTGAAGCCGGGTTCAGTCTATAGCTTCCAAGTCACGGCAGTCGCCGATGATGAAAAAAGCGAAACGGTTTCGACAAGTTATACGGTCCCTAAAGATGAAGAGGATGAAGACAAAGAAGACCAGCAAAATACTGATGATGAACAAAAGCAAGATGATGAGCAAAAACAAGATGACACACAAACGGATGATTCTCAGACAGACGACAGTCAGAATGATCAATCAGACCAAACCGATGATTCGGGAACAGATAAAGACAAACAGCAAGATAAAGACCAGTCCGATAACAACAATCAGGACCAACCCAACAACGGTAACACTGACAGCGGACGTAAAGAGGAAGAAACAACGGACGGCGATTCAAGTTCAGGAACAGACGGATCTGATAAAGATAAAGATACAAGCAACTCATCATCTGATAAAGCAAAAACAAATTCTTCAACAGACACGAAGAAGAACAACTAAAATAAATGAAGCCTTCACCGCAAATGCGGTGAAGGCTTTTTGTTGTATTCAACAAAAAACCTCTTTAAGCGTCTGCTTAAAGAGGCTGGAATCAACGATTCATTGCTTCATATTTAAAAAAGTGTTTTTTCATTTCCGTAAATAGTTCATCAAGCTGAATAAAACAATGGTATTGCGTCGGCTTCGTTAAAATAAATCCGACACGTTCAGCCCAATTGATCGGCTTAGCGGGAAATGATTTTTGCGTCAAACTGGACCATTCTAATGAGGTCACCCGTTCGCCCGCTGTCCAGTGAAGCGCCGCCAGCAAACATGTCATGCCCTTCAGCATATCATTTTGCTCGCATCTTGATTTTCTCGTTTGAAAAACAGGCAGCAGTGCTTTCTTTATCTCTTCCCAAACTTCAAATAAATAGGGAACATATTCACTGCTGTGCTCCCAAGGCTTAACCAGAGAATCGTCTGCCGAAAAATCCACATATAAAGGGTTAATTCGCAAAGCAGCCTGTACATCATCGCATGAGTAATCAAGGCCTCGCAAATATTGTTCATAGGAAGCTAACAGTTCCTCTCCTGCTGTCATCGTTTCACCAGCCCTTTTTTGTCTCTTTTTTGGCCCTCGCGGCACAATGAAAGTAAAGGACATTCCGCACATCGCGGAGATTGTGCTTTGCAATGGTATCTGCCGAAGAAAATGAGCCTGTGGTGTGTCACAGACCACTCGTCTTTCGGGACTTTCCGCATTAATGCTTTTTCGACTTCAAGCACTGAATCCTTCCAGCGGCAGATGCCCAAACGTTTACTGACCCGCTCGACATGCGTATCCACCGCAATCGCCGGAACGCCGAACGCCACAGACACAACGACGTTCGCTGTTTTCCGTCCCACTCCCGGAAGCTTCACAAGCTCATCTCTGTCTTTCGGGACCTCTCCGCCGTATTCTTCTATAATCATTTTGCTTAGCTTTTGTATATTTTTTGCTTTGTTACGATATAATCCGATTGATCTGATATCCTGCTGAAGCTCTTCCAGCGGAACGGCAAGATAGTCTTCAGGCCGTTTATACTTCTGGAATAGCGTTTTTGTCACTCTGTTTACGAGCGCATCCGTACATTGCGCAGACAAAGCAACAGCAACCACCAGTTCAAAAGGATTTGAATGGACAAGCTCACACTCCGCATTCGGAAACATATCGCCTATTTTTTCTAAACAGAATTCAATTTGTTTTAAGTTTAACACCTTAGTCACCTATTCACTTTATTGTTCGAGCCAATTGTAAAAAGGAACCTGCCTTGTATACTCTTTTTGCGGCTCATTCTGCCTCGATTGAACACGTCTGAATTTCTGGCTGTGGGCTTTTGCCTGCTCCACTGTCTTCAGGCCGTTTTTCTTCCATTCAAACAAAATCCGATCAATATATCGGAAACTGAGCTTGCCGGATAAAACAGCCTCTTTTAATGCGTGTTTGATCATCACCGCGTCGTGCTGGTCCTGATCCTGCCAAATCGCCAGTGTTTCACACTCCAAAGGAGATAACGGCCTAGCAAACTCTTCTTCGAAAATGGAATAGAGGCTCTTTTGATCTCCCTCTGTTTTTCTTTCCTGTGTTTGGTTTTGCGCGAGCTGTATAAATTCATACAGCTTGCCCCATAAGGGTTGAAGAGAATATTTTTCATATTTAATTCCATTTGCATCTTCGCATTCTTCGATGAAAAGAAATCCCTTTTGAATAAACATTCTCAATCTGTTCGTGCACTCTTCCACAGAAATAGACATGCCTGCCTGCAGTTCGCTTGGCGTTGGAAAAAAAGAGCCCTTCTCTAAATGCATCTTAATTTTCAACAGCAGAACCAGTTCCGTTTCATTCAATCCGAGCTGCTGATAGTTCGTCAGCAGCAGATTCGGAATACTTGAGGTCCCAAGCTCCTGCATATCAATAAATTGCTGTTTTTTCATCATTACACCTCTTACTGTAAAGGATATCGCTTTTCCCTTTACTATGAAAAAGTCTCCCGTTTACAGGAGACTCTTTTCTTATCACTTACAATTATTAAGGATACAAACGGTTCAATAAACGCGGGAATGGAATGGTTTCACGCACATGAGGCGCTCCGCTGATCCACGCGACTGTCCGCTCTAATCCAAGACCGAAGCCTGAATGCGGCACTGAACCGTATTTTCTAAGCTCAGCATACCACTTATAAGCATCTGATTCCAGCCCGTGTTCTTTAAGGCGCGCTTCAAGAAGTTCCATATCATGAATCCGTTCAGATCCGCCAATGATTTCTCCATAGCCCTCAGGAGCAATCAGATCTGCACACAATACGACATCTTCGCGGTCCTCTGCCGGCTGCATGTAGAACGGCTTTAATGAAGTTGGATAATGAGTGATGAACACAGGCTTGTCATAGCTTTCTGCGATTGCAGTTTCATGAGGAGCTCCGAAATCATCGCCCCACTCAATATCATCAAAGCCTTTTTCTTTTAGAAAGGCGAGCGCTTCATCATAAGTGATTCTTGGGAATGGCGCTTTAATTTGTTCGAGTTTAGAGGTATCTCTTCCCAGAGTGTTTAATTCGATTTTGCAATTTTCAAGCACACTTTGCACAACGAATGAAACATAATTCTCCTGAACCTCAAGGTTTTCATTAAATTCTACAAATGCCATTTCCGGCTCTATCATCCAAAACTCGATGAGATGGCGTTTTGTTTTTGACTTTTCCGCTCTGAATGTCGGACCGAAGGAGAAAACTTTTCCTAAAGCCATCGCCGCTGCTTCCATATACAGCTGGCCGCTTTGAGACAGGTAAGCATCCTCGTCAAAGTATTTCGTCGCAAAAAGCTCTGTCGTTCCCTCAGGAGCGCTTCCCGTTAAAATCGGCGGGTCTACCTTTACAAAGCCTTCGTTATTAAAGAACTCATATGTCGCACGGATGATTTCATTACGAATCTTCATGATCGCATGCTGGCGTTTAGAACGGAGCCATAGGTGCCTGTGATCCATCAAGAATTCTGTACCGTGCTCTTTTGGTGTTATCGGATAATCTGTAGCTTCATGAATGACTTCAATGGATGTCACTGCTAATTCAAAACCGAGAGGAGAACGCTCGTCCTCTTTCACGATACCTTTTACATAGAGTGACGTTTCTTGTGTCACAGACTTAGCCGTTTGGAACATGTTTTCATCAACTTCCGCTTTTACCACGACTCCTTGAATGAAGCCGGTACCGTCTCTCAGCTGTAAAAATGCTATCTTTCCGCTTGAACGCTTATTCGCAACCCAAGCCCCGATCGTAACTTCCTGGCCTACGTGCTTATACACTTGGTTTATTGTAGTTTTCAAAATATTTCCCTCCAGAACAGAAAAACATTCGGCACTATTTAGCCCCGAATCTTTTTTAACATCACTTTATTATAACCGTTCACATCTTACTGGGTCAATGCAGATAAAAAGCGGCTTGTTTATCAGCCGCTTTTGACCACTAGTTATGTTTTTCTACAAAACGGTTTATTCTCTCTACCGCTTTTTCCAGAAGATCTAATGAAGTTGCATAAGAGAGGCGCACATTGTCTGGCGAACCGAAGCCGGAACCTGGTACAATCGCGACTTTCTCCTCTTCAAGCAGCGCTTTCACAAACTCATCGACATCTTTGAATCCGCAGGAATGAGCCGCCTCTATCGCGTTAGGGAACAAGTAAAATGCGCCCTCAGGCTTCACGCAAGTAAAACCTGGGATTTCGATCAGCTTCGCATAGATTGTGTTTAATCTGTGCTCAAATGCCACTCGCATTTCTTCCAATGGCTCACTTGGACCGTTATAGGCTGCAATTGCGCCATATTGAGCGATTGAAGTCGGGTTGGACGTGCTGTGGCTCGCAAGGTTCGTCATCGCTTTGATGATGTCTTGCGCTCCGGCCGCATACCCGATTCTCCAGCCAGTCATACTGTGAGATTTCGAAACACCGTTAATAATAATGGTTTGTTTTTTTAATTTGTCAGAAAGCTGTGCGATCGAAACGTGTTTTCTTCCGCCGTATGTAAGCTTTTCGTAAATCTCGTCAGAAACAATCAGAATATCGTGCTCAAGACAGACTTCACCAAGCGCTGACAGCTCATCCTCAGTGTACATCACGCCGGTCGGATTGCTTGGTGAATTGATCACAATCGCTTTTGTTTTATCTGTGATTGCACTTTTCAGCTGCTCAGGAGAAATTTTAAATTGATTTTCTTCAAGTCCGTCGACATAAACCGGCCGCCCGCCTGCCAATTTCACCTGCTCCGGATAGCTGACCCAGTATGGCGTCGGAATAATTACTTCGTCTTCTTCATCAAGAATGACTTGGAAAAGGGTGTACAAGGCATGCTTGGCACCCGTGCACACGATGATTTCAGAAGGTTTATATTCAATCTGCTGGTCACGTTTGAATTTCTCTACAATACTTTCTTTCAGTGACGCCAGCCCGCCGGATGGCGTATATTTTGTATGACCCTCATTCATTGAACGCACAGCCGCGTCAATAATGTGCTGCGGCGTGTTAAAATCTGGTTCTCCCGCTCCGAGACCGATAACATCATGGCCTGCTTCTTTTAATTCCTTTGCTTTTGCTGTGATTGCAAGTGTGGTAGACGGTGTTAATGCGGATACTCTTTTTGCCAGTTTCAACTTCAATTCCCCCTATTTCGTCTTAAGGCGTGATATTTTTGAGAATCTTTCCACTTGAAAAGTCCACATAGCTCAAACTGTACTGCTCTTCCTTGTCTAAATAGGTCACTTCCCAAAGCAGGACGTTATCTTCTCTTGCCAGGTGAACCTCTTTTTGCTTAGAAACCAATCCTTCACCTTGAATGATTTTTGCCGCTTTCTGTTCGGTTATTCCCTCATTCGCTTTTTTAGAGAGAATTTTCGCTTTTTTATCAGCAGGAACCCATACGTACATGACTGTATCATGTTTGTCAGTTCCCTTTACGATATAATATTTTTCTTTTCCGACAAATGTTTCGACTTGATCAACTTCAGTCAGACCGGTTTCTTTTTTTGCCGAGGCAGCAGCTTCCTCATGCCCTTCTTCCTTTTGCGCCATAGCTGATTTAAAAATGCTTGCCGAAACAAGAAGAACTGCTAAAAAAATAATACCAAAAATCGCAGTAAAGATTAATGTTTTTTTTCTCATCTTCTCCTCCTACGTACGATAAATAGTAAAAACAGCCTGGTTTTGGTCTTCTTCATCCAACGCAAGTCCGAACATTAAATTGTCTCTTTTCAGAGTGCGATTCAGCATATCGACAATTTTATAAAGATCGTCTGAGTGTTCCACATTGATTGTAGATAGAATTTCAATTTTACTTTCCATTTCATTGCCCTCCATTATCAAAACAAATATTGTTAATCATACTCTTTTACCCGTGCGGCATACTATTTACACAAAGCGGCATCAAAGAACCGCTTTTTAAATAAAACACCATCCTTATCCCACACCATTAAAAGCCGCTTTTTGCGGCTTTTATTCTGTTTCGCCCGAGACATAAGCTTCAAGCTCCCTGTCGGTCAGCTCAAATACTGAGGATGTCGGTAGGGCCTCTAGAAACAGGCGGCCATAGCCTGCCGTTTTAATCCGCCTGTCTAAAATGACAATCGTTCCTTTGTCCCCGGCTGTGCGAAGCAAGCGGCCGACTCCCTGTCTGAACGTCAAAACAGCTTCCGGCAGCGAGACAGTTTGAAACGGATTTTTGCCATTTTTGCGAGCCTGCTCACATTTTGCTGCATGAAGCGGATTATCCGGGGACCGAAACGGAAGTCTCGCGATAATAACGGTGGATAGTTCATCCCCCGGAAAGTCGACTCCTTCCCAAAAATGATTTGTTCCGAGCAAAATCGCTTGCTTGCTAGCTTTGAACGTTTTCATTAATTTTCCCGGACTGCCTCCTGTTATGCCTTGCGCCAGCAGCTGAACGCCGGAAAAAGCCGGGCTGTGCTTTAACTCATGATGCACTTTTTTCAGCATTTCATGGGAGGTAAATAGTACAAGGATCTTGGGCTGTGCCTCTTTGCCCATCATCTGAATGTAATGGGCAGTATCTTGGGCAACTTCGGTCTGTCCGGCATCCTGCACGGATCTCATTTCTTTCGGAATAATCACTTTCATGCGGTCATCGTAAGAGAAAGGAGATTCAATTTTGACCGTGCGCGGATAAAAATCCCCAAGCCCGAGACGCTCAATGATATATTGAAAAGAACCTTCCACTGTCAGCGTCGCTGATGTGAGAACGACGCTGTTTTTGCGCGCAAAAAACTGATCCGCCAGCAGCTCTCCCGGGTCTAGAGGCTGAGCGTAAATTGCAACGGCATTTTTTGCGCCTTTTGCATCAATTTCAATCCAAACCGCTTCATTTTCATCAGACTCGAAGAATAGCCTTGTCAGTGTATGGCAATATTCTTTCAGGCTTTGCATGCTTTTGCGGTATTCATCCGCCAAAAAGGCAGCACCGCTTTTCATGTTCGTCAGTTTTTTGTCCATCAGCTCCATTTGGCCTTCAAACTGCTGCTGGACGTGCATAAGCATGGAACAAAGCCGTTCGGCTCCATCGGATAGGGTCGGCCAGCTGTTATCCTGACTTTTTTTGTTCAGCTTAAAGACAAGACGGTTCATGTCGTCTTTAGGTTTTCTGCGTTTCACAAAAGAATGAACCGAACTGAAAAACGCATCGCTTTCTGCCTGAATGTATTGCAGCCATTCATCCATTTCAAAAAAGGAATCCACCGGCAAGTGATGGGTTTGGAACAAGCGGCGCATTCTCTTTAAAAGTCCGCGCTGGTTTAATGTGCCAAGCTGGCTGAGCTTAGCATGAAGCCCTATGTATGTAACTCTTATTCCTAAATGTTCACTTGCCGCACGTTCGAAATGATGCGCTTCATCAATGATTAAGGCGCCGCTTTCCGGAAGCCTTTTTTTTCGGCTGACTTCATCAGTCAGAAGAAGTGCATGGTTTGTCACAATTAAGTCTGACTGCATCGCTTTATGTTGTGCCCGCTCATAAAAACCGCTAATCTGCTCTTTTCGGTTTCTTTTCACTGATTCTTCATCATGAGCCATTCGCTCCCACAGCGTCCTGCCGCCGGACGGCAAATTCAGTTCGGCCACATCGCCTGTATCGGTTTCTGTTAACCAGACGAGAAGCTGGGATTTCGTGAGTACGGCATCGTAATTATCATCTTCCTCATGCAGGATGTGCTCAAATTTATGCAAACATAAATAATGGGACTGGCCTTTTAAAATGGCAGCCGTCACTGAAAAGGGGAACATGCGCTGTACGACCGGCAGTTCCTTATTTAAAATCTGCTGCTGAAGAAGTGTTGAGTACGTACTGATCACAACCGGTTTTTTAGACTTTTTGGCAAAAAGCGCCGCAGGAACAAGATAGCCGATCGTTTTGCCTATCCCCGGAGCCGCTTCTATTAACGCGTGCTCACGATTGGCAAATGCGGTACGCACCTCATTCATCATGATGGTCTGCCCTTCCCTTTTTTCATAGCGGGGCAATAGATCAGAAAGGCTTTTCCCGCTTTCGTTATTCCACATGTCTACATCAGAAGGAAACTGGTCATTATGTGACCCGCCGGTTTCAGCTTCAGGCTCTCTGATTGAGAATGAAGCAAATTTTACATAGCCCGGCGCTTCTGCTTTCTCCCGCTCAAATATAAACGTATCTAACAGAAGCGTCAGATCACTGATAAAATGCTGAGACAGCCTTCTTAATTGCTTTAAGGTCGGCAAAGGAAGCCTTTGCAGTTTGTCAATGATCTTCAAAAAAATGAAACCCGTGACCTCTGCGTCGCTGTCGGCGCGGTGCGGATTCTCATGCTTCAACTGAAGCTCTTCGCTGAGTTCAGTCAGCTTATACCCTTCAAACCCAGGATAGACAATGCGGGAAAGCTCCACTGTGTCCAGCACTTCACAATCAGGGAGCCTGAATCCCGCCTCGTTTAATTCGTACTTGACAAATCCAAGGTCAAAATGGATATTATGAGCGACAAAATAGGCGCCGTCCAGCAATTGAAAAACTTCCTCAGCTACCGCTTCAAAAGGCAGTTCATTCTCTACCATGCTGTTCGTTATGCCAGTCAGCTGTTCAATAAAAAACGGAATTGATTTATTTGGATTAATATATTTGGAAAACCGCTCAGTTATTTGTCCATTTTCAATCACAACCGCTGCGATTTGAATGATTTTATCGCCTTTTTTCGGCGAATTTCCTGTTGTTTCCACGTCTATGACAACGAACCGTTGCTTGTTCATTTAAAATGGACACCTCAATTCTTGCATACGAGAAAAGTGTAACACGTTTTTCTTTGGAATGGAGCGGCAAAACAGCTTTTACTCTGAAATCTTAAAAGAAAACCCCCGATAAAGGGGGCTGTTTGCTTTTACAAAACGGTGCGGGCCGGTTCGCTGCCCAGCATTTGTTCAATTTCATTTTTTTCATTAAGCACGGCGACCTTTGGCTGGTGGCTTGCAGCGTCTTGTTCTGACATCATCTTGTAGGAAATGATAATGACTGTATCACCCGGCTGGACGAGGCGTGCGGCCGCTCCGTTCAGACAAATGACTCCGCTTCCGCGCTCACCGGGAATAATATAGGTTTCCAGACGGGCTCCGTTATTATTATTCACAATTTGAACTTTTTCATTAGCTAGCATTCCGACCGCGTCAATGAGGTCTTCATCAATGGTAATGCTGCCGACATAATTCAGGTTGGCTTCAGTGACAGTTGCCCGGTGGAGTTTTCCGCTCATCATCGTGCGATACATATTTATATTCTCTCCATTTCGTGAATATCAATAATAATATTGTCTATTAAACGCGCCTTTGAAAATTTGACTGCTGCAGCGAGAATGACTTTCCCTTCTAGTTTATCCTGCTTTGTGAGCTCAGGATAAGAGTAGAGTTCCACATAATCAATGGCACCGCTTGTTGTCCCGATGATATCTGCTGCGGCTTTGATCACCGCTTCAGGGTTTCTTTCACCGGCCCTGATCAGCTCAGCGCCTTGCTGAAGAGCTTTATAAAGTCTCGGGGCTTCGTTTCTCTCTTTTTCAGTTAAATATACGTTGCGAGAGCTTTTCGCAAGTCCGTCTTCCTCTCTGACTGTATCCACACCGACCAGCTCAATATCCATAAAAAAATCACTGATTAAACCGTCAACGACAGCAACCTGCTGTGCATCCTTGAGACCAAAATACGCCCTTTCCGGCTTTATTAGATTGAAAAACTTCGTTAAGACTGTTGCCACGCCGTCGAAGTGCCCTTCTCTTGATCGCCCGCACAAGACGTCGGTCCGTCTTTTCACTTGCACTGCGACATTTGGATCGCCATTATACATACTGTCGGCAGACGGAGTAAAAAGAAGATCTATTCCCGCACTTTCAGCAAGTTTCGTATCCCGCTCAAGATCTCGGGGATACGCTTCAAAATCCTCTCCGGGACCGAATTGTGCAGGATTCACAAAAATGCTCATCACCGCAATGTCGTTTTCCTGACTCGCTTTATCAGCCAACTTCAGGTGTCCTTCATGCAGAAAACCCATCGTCGGCACGAAACCGATTGATTTGCCTACTGATTTATATTGGTTGATTATGGTTTTCAGTTCTGAAATATCTGTGATGTGTTTCATTTATTTCCCTCCGTACAAGCCTTCAAGCACTGTTTGATTCAGCTGAAAGGAGTGCTTTTGTTCAGGGAAAGCTCGCTTTCTCACATCATGGACATATCCGCTGATCGCCGTTTCAATAGCACCGTCAATTTGTTCATACTGTTTAACGAATTTAGGCATTCTGGCCACACCGTAGCCGACCACATCATGAAATACAAGAACCTGACCGTCCGCTTGCGCTCCCGCTCCGATGCCGATTACAGGTATTGTCAGTTCCTCAGCAATTTTTGCGGTAAGTTCAGCCGGAACACACTCGAGCACAAGCATCATTGCTCCCGCTTCCTCACATTTTTTACTGTCTTCAAGCAATTTTTTTGCGCTTTGCTCATCTTTCCCTTGGACTTTATAACCGCCTAACACGCCTACTGATTGCGGCGTGAGCCCTAAATGACTGACAACAGGGATTCCTCCGAGCGTCAGAGCGCGGATTGATTCAAAGACGCCGTCTCCGCCCTCAAGCTTTAACGCATCCGCTCCGCTTTCCTGAATGATGGCCGCGGCGTTTTTAAGCGTCTCATCTTTAGAGAGGTGATAAGACATAAAGGGCATATCTGTCACGATAAATGTGTTTGCCGCACCCCGTTTGACCGCTTTTGTATGGTGGATCATGTCGGCAACAGTTACACCTACAGTAGAGTCCAGGCCGAGCACGACCATTCCCAGTGAATCACCGACTAAAATCATATCAACGCCCGCCTGTTCAGCAAGCTTGGCCGACGGGTAATCATAAGCCGTCAGCATGACAATCGGTTCTTCATTTTTCTTCATTTTTAAGAAATCGAGCTTTGTTTTCATCTTTCTCCTCCTCTTGTAGAGGAGATGAGCTGCCGCTTCTTTTACAAGCCAAAAAACCTTCCGTTTTTCCAGAAGGATTCTTCACTTATCTTGAAGTTTCGGCGAGTTTCATCCCTCTGTCCCAGTCCTTTTGGATCAAGGCAGACTGCTGCTATATCTTTGTCTATTTGGAAAAATAGGTGCAGTTCGCAGGCGATACTGCCCATTGGAAGTATACCAAAATCATCTGGCTTGTACCAACTAGAAAGATTCCATTTCAATATCGGCTGAATAGATTTTTTTAATGCCTTCTTTTGTTTCTAACAGAAGAACCCCTTCATCATCTATTCCTAGCGATTTTCCGTAAAATGTCCCTTTTAAGGTTCTTGCCCTTAATTCTTGGCCGATACCAAGCGCATAGCTTTCCCATAAGAGCTTGATCGGGGTGAAACCGTGTTTTAAATAATCATGATACCGTTTTTCAAATGACAGCAAAATTTGCTGGATCAATCCTGCCCGGTCTATTTTTTCCCCTGCTTCCTGGCTGAGGCTCGTCGCAATTTGCTGAAGCTCTTGCGGAAAATCGGCTGACTGCTGGTTCACATTAATGCCAATGCCGATGATAATTGACCGGACGCGGTCTTCCTCGGCTTGCATCTCAGTTAAGATACCGACAGCTTTTTTTCCGTGAATCAGAAGATCATTAGGCCATTTAATGTCCGCTTGGACGCCTGCAGCTTCTTCAATTGCCTGCACAACGGCGACAGCAGACAAAAGGGTCAGCTGCGGCGTTTGTTGAAGCGGGATATCCGGCCTTAAAATAAGACTCATCCAGATTCCGTTTCCTTCTTGAGAATGCCATACTCTTGACATTCGCCCCCTGCCCGCTGTTTGTTTATCGGCAACAACGAGAGTTCCTTCCGGCGCACCATTATTTGCCAGTGCATGAGCGGTTTTTTGGGTAGACGGCAGAACATCGTGATAATAAAGCTGCCGGCCCAACAGTTCAGTCTTCAACCCGAAACGAATCTCACTTTCACTTAGTTTCCCGGGCTTTTTTACCAGCCGATAGCCTTTTCTCCTGACGGCCTCTACTTCATAACCTTCATTGCGAAGCTCTTCTATATGCTTCCACACGGCGGTTCTGGAGCAGCCGAGAGCGTCACTTATTTTTTGGCCGGAAATAAACTCATCTCCGGCCTTTGAAAACAAGTCGATTAACTGTGTTCTTAACTTTGATCCCATGACTTCAGCCACTCCTCTAAGTGTTTCTTTTGATTGGAGAGCTTTCCTGTAACAACAGCCTGCTCAATCCGCTGCAGCTCTTCTGAAACCCATTTTCCCGCAGGGCGGTTTCTTACATTCAGTAAATCTTGTCCTGTTATGTCGAGATCTTTGAGGCTTTTAATCGGCAGGCTGCGGTACTCTTTTCTGACGGCCTCAAGCTTTTCTTTATCCACTTGCTTGGTTTCTGACAGCATCTTAATCTTCACAGCGGAAATTAGCGCCTTTTCTCCTGCTTGATACATGGACAGCGCATCAAGTTCTTGATAAAAGGTGTCGGCGATGCGGGATGCTTCTTTGATCACTTTTCCGGGAAGTTTCCATTTTTTCAGAAAAGGTGTTTGATCTTTTGCATTGATCTTGAGATAAACCAAGATCGCTGCCCAAAGTTCCTCCCGCTCTTTTAATAACGAAAACGGACATTCACTCGCATAGAGCAAATGTTCTTTTTTATCAGAGAATCCTGGCAGCTCTTCGAAAAGTCCTGTTTTCACCATCATTCGGAGAGCGGAGCTGCACGACTTTCCTTGTAAAAGTTTCTCAAACTCCACCGTTTTCCGTTCAACAGAAACATAACGAAGCAAACTGCGGCTGCGTTCGATGGCAGCTGCGGTTTCTTCTGAGAGCACGAAGCCGAGCTGGCTCATAAATCTGATGGCTCTGAGCATACGCAGTGCATCCTCTTGAAATCGGTCTTCAGGCTTTCCGACAGTCCGTATCAGCTGATGATCAATATCCTGTCTTCCTCCGAAATAATCAACCAGCTCTCCATCTGTCTTCATCGCCATAGCGTTAATCGTCAAATCTCTGCGTTTCAAATCTTCTTCTAATGAAGTGATAAAGTGCACTTCTGACGGTCTTCTGTAATCTTGATAATCCGATTCTGTCCGGAATGTCGTCACTTCATAGGTCTCATCTTCCCACAGCACAATGATGGTTCCGTGCTCTTTGCCGACATCTACCGTACGCTTAAACAAACGTTCCACCTCATTCGGCGCGGCATCTGTGGCGATATCAACATCACCGATTGCCCGTTTCATATAGCTGTCCCGAACGGCGCCGCCGACAAAATAAGCTTGATGGCCAGCCTCTATTAATGTGTTGAGCACAGGAAGCGCTTTGATAAAAACTTGTTCCATGTCATCACTCCGGTTCTGCTAAATCGGCATAGATCTGTTCGTATTCACTGACGATTTTTTGTGATGAAAATTCGTTCTTCAGCATGTGAAGCGCCGCATCTGTAAATTGTTTTCTGAGCTGTTCATCCTCTAAAATGCGCAAGGCTTTTGCTGATGCATCCTCAATATCGCCGATATCCACTAAAAAGCCGCTCACATTGTTCTTTATGACTTCAGGTATCCCGCCGACATTTGTTCCGATACACGGTACGCCGCAGGCCATTGCTTCAAGCAGAACAAGGCCAAAGCTTTCTTTTTCAGAAAGAAGCAGCTTAACATCGCTTATTGAATACAGCTCCTCTACCCGGTCTTGATTTCCGAGCAGCATCACTTGATTTTCAAGGCCGTACTTTCTGACAAGCTCACAAGCGACTGATTTTTCGGGACCGTCTCCTACCAGAAGCAATTTTGCTTTTGTTTGATTGACGATGTTCCGGAAAACATGAATGACATCCTGCACCCGCTTGACCTTTCTGAAATTCGAGACATGAACCACTACTTTTTCGTCTGGTGAAATGCCGTATTTTTCTTTTATGCTTCTTGTATTTTTCTTCAGATATACCCGTTCATCGATAAAATTGTATATGGTTTCAATTTTTTTCTCTGGTTTGATTAAGTCATAGGTTTCAGCCGCAAGAGCTGAGGAAACGGCTGTCACTCTGTCTGAGGCTTCAATCGCAAATCGGATTAAGTCTTTTAACGACGGATCATAGCCTAACACGGTAATATCTGTGCCGTGAAGAGTGGTGACGATGCCGATATCCCGTTTAAGCATCTGTTTAGCTAAATACGCGCAAACCGCATGCGGCAGAGCGTAGTGCGCATGGATAATGTCTAAATTCTCCCGCTCCGCTACCTCTGCAATTTTGCTTGCCAGTGACAAATCATATGGCGGGTGTTTGAAAACAGCATATTGATTCACTTCCACTTCATGGAAATGGATATTTGGATGATATGTATTTAATCGAAAAGGAATGCTTGATGTAATAAAATGAATGTCATGGCCCTTTTCTGCAAGCAGCTTCCCGAGCTCGGTGGCAATGATGCCTGAGCCGCCGACGCTAGGATAGCATGTAATGCCAATTTTCAGCTTCTTCATTGTTCGCCTCCGAGCAGATCATGATTGAGGACCAAAAGCCGCTTTGAAAAGAATCCTTCCGCATACCCTACACCTGCTTCTTTTCCGTACAGCCGTTCCCGTGCCTCTACCATCTCAATGTATCCGTTTGTAAGCGGCGTTTCTACTGAATCCTCTGACGGCACAAACTGGCTTTGATAAGCTTGAAGGCTCTGCTTTTTATCCTCTATCGTCTCTGTAATGTCAATGACAAAATCAGGCCGATGGAACCCGTTTATCATATAGTATAAAACCTTTTCCACCTTATGAGGCGGGAGATTTTTTTCATCTTTAAATTTACGTATCCCCGCGGAAAAGACTGCCTCTTCCACAAGAGCAGCCGCATTGCCGTGATCAGGATGCCGATCTTCTTTATAAGGCATAAACACAGCTTTCGGCCGGCAGGATCTGATTACACTCACAATCGCGCGTATGGCATGGTCGTTCATCACCAGTCCGCGGTCAGGAAGCCCGAGCTGAATTCTTTGTTCCACACCGAGTATGCGGGCTGCTGCGGCCGCTTCTTCTTTTCTCAGGCAGACCGTGCCGTTTGAAGATAACTCCGCCTCAGTCAGATCGCATATACCGGCCTTTTTTCCTTGTTTGACAAACTTTGCAATCGTTCCGCCCATACCGATCTCGACATCATCACTATGAGCGCCAAAAGCGAGGAGATCAAGGTTACCCATTTGTATCTTCCCCGCGGATCAGATTGCGGAATTCAAATGCGCCTTCTTCAAGAGAACGGACTAAAATTTCCGCAGTTCCCATATTTGTAGCAAGCGGTATCGCATAAACGTCACACAAACGGATTAATGCCGAAACATCCGGCTCGTGCGGCTGCGCCGTAAGAGGATCACGCAAAAAGATAACGAGATCGAGCGCGTTAGCTGCAATCAAAGCTCCGATTTGCTGATCCCCTCCCAAAGGACCTGATTGAAATCGCTCAACAGAAAGGCCTGTCGCCTCTTGAATTTTCAGTCCGGTTGTACCGGTCGCATATAAGTCATGCCCGCTCAAGATCGTTTTATATGCAGTCGTAAACTGCACCATGTCTTGTTTTTTCTTGTCATGAGCGATTAAAGCGATTTTCATCTGTTATCCCCCTTTAGTCTATAATGTTTTCAAGCCCATAAACGAGCTGGTCAATTTTCATCACTTGTTCGACGGCAAGTTTGACTCCTGACATGAAGGAAGCGCGATTATAGGAATCATGGCGGATCTTAAGCGATTGGCCGTCCATGCCGAACATGACTTCCTGATGTGCGATCAATCCCGGAAGACGTACACTGTGAAGACGGATGCCGTTTTGTTCAGCGCCGCGCGCGCCCGGAAGAATTTCCTTTTCATCGGGATGCCCCTGCTGTTTATCACTGCGGACTGCAGAAATCATCTCCGCCGTTTTTAATGCCGTTCCGCTTGGAGCGTCAAGCTTTTGATCATGGTGAAGCTCGATAATTTCCACATCTTCAAAGTAGTTGGCTGCCATTTGCGAAAATTTCATCATGAGCACCGCGCCTAATGCGAAGTTTGGTGCGATGATAGCGCCGATTCCTTTGTCTTCTGTCAGTGTTTTAAGATCCTCTAAATCACTCTCTGTGAAACCGGTCGTACCCACTACCGGCCGAACACCATGCTCTAATGCCACCTTCGTATGAACTTTCCCGATTTCCGGCGTCGTTAAATCAATCAGCACAGCAGGCTGGGTTTCTTGAAAACATTGAGTAATATCTGTATAAATAAGTGCTTCTGAATCAGAAGACATCACTTCTGACAGTTTTTTTTGATTGTATGTATGGTCAACTGCTCCGACAAGCTCAAAATGAGGCGTGCTTTCAGCCAATTTAACAGCTTCTTGTCCCATTCTTCCTCTTGGTCCTGCTATAACTACTTTGATTGTTTCATTCGGCATTCTAATCTCCTCTACTTTCCTTCTTCTTTTCTCGTCCAGCGGTTTTTATCTCTCGTATTAAATTTATGCATAACACGGTCATGGGCTTCCTCTAATGAAATATTCAGAGAGTTGGCTAAGCAAATCAGCACAAACAAGACATCTCCCATTTCCTCTTCCATGCTTTTATCATCTTCAGTCGCCTTCTTCGGCTTTTCTCCATAGTAATGATTCACTTCTCTTGCAAGTTCGCCCAGCTCCTCTGTCAAACGGGCCATCATGGCAAGCGGGCTGAAATAGCCTTCTTTAAATTGGCCGATGTATTGATCCACCTCAGCCTGTAATTCTTTCATCGTTTTATCACTCACTGCGCGAAACCTCCTATCATCTCTTACATGTTAGCTAATTCAGATACGTTTGACAAATGTTTAAGCAGGTGTTTGCTGTTTTCTTTTGTATCCTCTATAATATTAACGCAATCTCATGGAAGGAAAAGGGGTTTTGTGTAATGCTTGGAGAAATCAGATTGAAAAACATTTGTTTCATTTTAATAGGAGCGGCCATTTTTTCGTTCGGACTTGTTCATTTTAATATGCAGAACAACTTAGCCGAAGGCGGGTTTACCGGAATTACGCTTTTGCTTTATGCTCTATTTCACATCAGCCCGTCTATTTCGAACCTTGTGTTAAACATTCCGATATTCTTTATTGGCTGGCGTATGCTCGGCAGAACGATGTTTGTTTATACCATTGTCGGCACCGTCGCTTTGTCTCTTTTTCTCAGTATCTTTCAGCGTTACGAAATCCATATGCCCCTTCAGCACGACTTGGCGCTTGCCGCCTTATTTGCCGGTGTGTTTATCGGCGCCGGTTTAGGAATCATCTTTAAATTCGGAGGCACAACCGGCGGAGTAGATATTATCGCCCGCCTGATCAATAAGTTCTTTGGGATACCCATGGGAAGAACAATGTTCGCCTTTGATGCCTGCGTCATCGTTTTATCGTTACTCACGTATCTCTCATATAAAGAAGCCATGTACACCCTTGTTGCGGTATTTGTGGCAGCAAGATTAATTGATTTCATCCAGGAAGGCGGATACGGTGCAAAAGGCGCTACTATTATATCCATGAAAAATGACATGATCCAGCAAAAAATCATTGAAGAAATGGAAAGAGGGGTCACGGTCTTAAAAGGTCAGGGATCGTATACGAAAGAGGACAGAGATGTGCTTTATTGTGTCGTTCCGAAAAATGAAATCGTCCTGCTAAAAAGTGTGATTACCTCAGTTGACCCGCACGCATTTGTAGCCGTGAGCGATGTTCATGACGTGCTCGGGGAAGGCTTCACTCATGATGAGAATAAAAATCCTATCACACGCTAATCAATACAAATAGGCGGCATTCGCCGCCTTTCGCTGCTAATCACTTTTCCATTTTACAACCGGAAATTTTTCTTTTTGTAACACATCTGTAAACGCAGCTCCGACATTCAGCGTCCGCTGCATAAAACCATGCGGCGTTAATGCGAGCCATTGGTTTAACGACACATCCTCAAACCGGTCACTTTTAAATACCTCTAAAAAACGCAGAACCGTACTGCCTGTATTTTGTATATAATGGCCCATTGCAAAGGGAACGTAGCCTACATCACCCGCTTGATAATTAAACGTTCTCGCTTTTCCTTCCGCTGCAAAAACGGTCATCTTTGCTTTGCCTGAAATATAATACTGCCACTCATCAGTATTCGGATGCCAATGCATTTCCCTCATTCCGCCCGGTTCTACTTCCACAACGGCGGCAGCAATTGTTTTTGATGCCTTAAAAAGAGAAGAATCTGCAATACGGACTTTGCCACCATTGGTGATAATCGGGGCTTGCTTCGTCAGTTTGTAGCTAAAGGGTTCGGGGACCGTGCCATTTGGAGAATCAATTTTCACTTCGTTTATTGAAGGAGGCGTTCCCAGCTGGAACATATAGCGTTCTTTCGCCGGAATATGCGCAAGTTCATAACCTGGAATGCCAAAATTAGCAGCCAACACGCTCCGGGGTGTATGGGCAAACCAATCCGTCACAGAAAAAGTGCTGTTTTCGGAGAATGAACCGTTATCAAAAACAAGCAAAAATTCACTGCCTTCCTCCAACCCTTGAATCGAATGGGGAATACCTGACGGAAAGTACCAGAGATCGCCTTCTCCGACATCATCAATGAAATTTCGTCCCTTTTGATCCACGGCAGTAATCCGGACCTTGCCGTTTAACACATAGCCCCACTCTGCTTCTTTATGCCAGTGAAGCTCCCGCACTCCGCCCGGCTTCAGCCGCATATTCACAGCCGCAAGCTGGGTCGCCGCCGGCAGTTCCCGCACTGTCACTTCTCTTGACCATCCGCCGTGCTCCAGTCTCATATGTGTGTCTGAAAAGGAAAATTTCAAATTCTCAATTATACCAGCATCTGTAGGCGGCGGCACCAGCATATCCGGATTTTGCAGATCCCGCTCAAGGTTGCGGGGACCGTCATCAGTCGCCCCTTTATCGCCTCTGATAGGCTGCGGGATACGGCTTGAAGGCATTTGCTGAATGATTTTTTTCATTTCGCATCTTCTCCTTTACGGCTAAGAACATTTATTTAGGATAATCACGTTTTTTCAATTTGTTCTTTTCCGCTCTGTATTTTCGGTACCCGACATAGGTGAGCGCAGTAATAATGATGCCTCCTGTTGTGAGAATAACCCATAACAAAGAGGGGTCCGCATCATCTTTTTCCACCCTGTCGAATACACTTTTCAAATCTTTTTGGAGAAGTGAGAGCCGTTCAAGCTTTGTGCTTACCGTCATATGCTGAAACGCTTCTTGTTCGATCACATCAATATGCTTTCCCACATCATCAAGCTGATCAATTGAAATATCCATCGTTAAACTCGGATAAATTAAATCATATAAAGATATAAATTCATTCCACTTTTCGTGAAAGTTTGTTTTCTCATTTTCCTGGACTTCTTTTTTTAAAGCGCTGAACGTTTCCATAATTGGCTTTTCAAGCGATCCCCAAAGAGGATCGGACTGATTTTTGACTGCATCCATCAGCATCCTGAATTGTGCTGCCGCCCGCAGCTTTTCACTATCTGAAGTGTCTGTTTGCTTTAAACTCCGCTCCATATCGTTAAAGCCCAGTGTGATCTGGCGAATTTGAGCGCCGGACAAAGATTGATTGGCCGGACTTTTTTCAGCCGCTTTTAATTTTTTTTCAAAGTAACCTAGCACTTGAAGCGCCTCGTCATATTGCGACTGCCGGGTCATTTGGAAAACCGTATCGGATAGCTCGTTCAATTCCTCGAGGCTCCCCCGCTCTTCAGCTTTGGCATTTCCGATATAGAAAATAAGAGCAAGTAACAAACAGATTGTCAGCTTTCGTTTCATGCAGGTCCCTCCCACTCTCTCTCCTTACAGAATATGAAGAGAAGGACAAGGTTAGACCAACATTGTGTTACGGCAGGTCAAGCTTCATCTGTTTTTTTGAAACGACTAAATAGTACGCTAAAGCGATTGAAAACAGGCTGAGCCAGAAGGTCGCATAACCGATATATGGCATATAATCCGAAAGCATAGAATACTGAGGCATCATGCCGAAAAGATAATCAATAACATCATTGTGCAATGTCCAGATCGCCGCAAGGACAAGGTGCCATAATCTAAAGCGGAAATACGGACTATAAAGAACTCCTTGAACAGCCATCGCAAAATGAGAGCCAATCAGCATATAACCCTGCCACGGCAATTCGCCGGTGACAAAAAGGACGAGCAGGTTCATTCCTACCGCCCACAGGCCGTACTTTACGAGCGTGACCAATGCCAGTGCTTCGAATAGCTTCGCGTTTCGTTTCATGAGAAATGACAGCAGCACAAACAGGAAAAAGAACGTCGCCGTCGGGCTGTCTGGAACAAATACGAGAAAGCGGGCCGGTGTTTCGAGCAGCTGGGGCAAATACCAGTAGTACCCATATACCGTACCAAGAAAATTCACCGCTAAAACGAGCAGCAGCATCGGCCGCTGTCCCAATAGAAACTGAAACCATTTCATGTCTTATCAACTCTCAGTCTGTAAAAGTATGTACTGCATACAAAAAAGCTGACGCCAGGTCAGCTTTTTATAAGAAAAGTATAGCCTTCTATCTCGTAATTCACAATACGTTTTATTTCGCTGTGGTTTCAGAAATAAATTTAGCCAGTTCCTCAAGTTCTTTATCATTGCCTTTAAACACACCAGCCGGCATTTGCCCTTTCCCTTCCACGGCGATTTTTTTGATCTCCTCAGGACTTAACCCGCTGTCAACCAATGACGGGCCGGCTGCTCCTCCTTGAAGATTATCTCCATGGCAGGAAATACAGCCTTGATCCTGAAACAGCTTATAACCTTCTGATTCGGTATCAATTTCCGCCTCTTTTGTAATCTTGCCTTGCTCTTCCGCTTTGGCCCAGTCATGTGTGGCGACAGACTGCCATGTCAGAAATACAGTTGCCGCAAGAGCAAAAAGCATCATACCAACGGCTACCGGGCGCTTCCATGGCCTTCTCTCCGTTCCCCTGTCAAGGAAAGGCGCTAAAAGCAGCGCGCCAAAAGCGAGACCCGGCATGATCATGGCCCCGACAACAGTAAAGCTACCGGCGGCGTATTCGTATTTCAGCAATTGATATAAGAAAAGAAAATACCAATCAGGCAGCGGAATATATCCGGTATCTGTCGGATCAGCCATCCGCTCTAAAGGCGGCTGATGCACGATGGTCAATACAAGAAATCCAACCAGAAAAACAGCGCCGACAAGCCACTCCTTTAATAGGAAATTCGGCCAAAACGCTTCTGTCTTACCTGGATATTCTGAGTAGTCCTTCGGTATATTCGGCTTTTTCTCAGCGGGTATTCTTGAGTCCCCTACAAACTTCATCCCTTTGCCCCGATGCATGTCATCCCCTCCCTTTTATTCACAGATCAAGTTTAAAGCGGTCCTGAAATTCCCTGCTTGCGGATCATGATAAAATGCGCTGCCATCAGTCCGAATAATGCGGCAGGAAGAAAAAACACATGGATCGCAAAAAACCTTGTCAGAGTTTGGGCGCCGACGATATCCGGATGGCCCGCAAGGAGTGTTTTGACTTGTGTTCCGATAAGCGGTGTCGCTTCCGCAATTTGAAGACCTACCTTTGTCGCAAACAGCGCCTTCATATCCCAAGGCAGCAAATAGCCTGTAAATCCGAGACCAAGCATTACAAAGAAAATAAGTACACCGACAATCCAATTTAATTCCCTCGGCTTCTTATACGCGCCCTGAAAAAAGACCCTCAGCGTATGTAAAAACATCATCACAATGACTAAACTTGCGCCCCAATGGTGCATTCCCCTTACAATTTGGCCGAACGCCACTTCATTTTGCAAGTAATAAACCGATTCCCATGCGTTCTTAATGTCAGGCACATAGTACATGGTTAAAAACATACCCGACAGCACTTGGATAACGGTTACAAAAAACGTCAAACCCCCAAAACAGTAAACAAATGCGGAAAAATGGTGGGCTGGATTCACATGCTCAGGCACCTCGTGGTCGGCTATATCCCTCCACATCGGTGTAATATCAAGCCGTTCATCTACCCAATCATAAATTTTGTTAAGCATGTCACCCTTCCCCCTTAGGCTTTGCTTTTCCAAGATACAGGAAGCCGTCCTTCACTTCTTGCTCATAATGGTCAAGTGGTGCAAGCGGCGGCGTGCCGGGGACATTCGTACCGTCTTTTTCATATAGCCCGTAATGGCATGGACAGAAAAATTTGTTCGGATTCTTAGGATCGTTATTCCAGTTGACTGTACATCCCAAATGCTTGCAAATCGGTGATAATGCCACAATCTCATCCCCGTGTTTGAACACCCAAGCTGATCTCGATTCCTCTGATTCATACCAGGCATCGACTTGATTAATTTTAAAATCAAAGCGCTGCGGTTCTTTTGTCAGCTCATCGACGCTGACAACCTGAACCATATCCTGATCCCCAGTCGGTTTTAACACCGGATCGAGTGCAAAGCGAACCATAGGCATGAGCATACTAGCCGCCATAAACCCCCCTACGCCCGTGAGCGTATAATTTAAAAATTGACGTCTTGATATATCATGTCTTCCGCCCATCTCTTCTCCCCCCTCTAGGTCGACGCTACAAACTAACTAAAATAGAAAATATTTCATAACACTAGACACCCTCATAATATATGAATCTCTCAGCAAGGTCAATATAGCCAAAATATTAATAAATAGGAAATGTAAGTGTTTTTACAAAGTGCCCCATAACTGTAACAAAACGTTCAAAATTTCGCCTGTCTTATCTTCCAATATTCTTCTTTTTAATGAATCATTCATATGTTCAAATGGCACTGAGGGGATATACACAACCTTCTCTTCTGATACCGCATCTTCCCAATTTGCTTCAGCAGTCAAAAAAACGACATGCCGAAACCGGGAACCAGCCTCTTTTTTCCAATACCTCAATTCCTGAATGGTTGTTTCATTTATATCTATATATGTATATGCAGGGAACAAATATACCCGTCCCTTTAATTGCCGTTCCAGTTCTTCACAAATCAGCTGTGTAAATTCCCCTTTTTCTACTGAAGCCTTAAATTGATGATCAGCTTTAATGGATATTAAAGGAATGACAGCGGTATCAATGTAATCCGCAGCCTGCAAATAAGCCTCGGCATCAGCTATTCTCCACCTCATTGTTTTCTCCCCCTCTACGACAACAAGCCTTGCATGTTTTGCAAGGCCGGAAATATTATGTGAGCTGATTCAATTGCTGAGATAATTGTTCAAATGCTTCTTTATCGTGACGGTCCAGCGCCTCGTCTATATCTTTCAGCAGTCTTTCTCTTTGAAATGTAGAAATTGCGTGTTCTAAAATTTGTTCAGCCATTCCTTGATCTTTTTTATTCTCAAATAGATCTTTAGGAATATGAGGATTAGACTCAAGCACTGCCGCATACTCCGGCGAATTGTAAGCTGAACGGAAATTCAGCTGGATAAATAAATCCTGCTGTTTATTTAATCTGATATCATGGAAAGATTTTTCTGCATCGGTTGTCATTACGTTCTCTTTATAAAACCGAAACGGAACTTCTTCAACACAGTGTGTTGACATTATAATGCCTCTTGGGCAAAACTCAGCTTGTTCTACGAAATGGACTTTTTCCATTAAAGAGTCGTGGCTCATTAAATAATTCAAAATCCAGACGCACTCTCGGCGCTTAAGCTGATAATGGTTTAAAAACCATCTGATAAAGTCCTTTTTCTCATTGACAGAAACAGGGGTCTGCATGTAATTCCCTCCTCTATCGGTCGTAAGTTTATTCTTATACATCATAAATTCCACATGGAGAATAAGAAATCCTGCTTATCTAGAAAATTCATCCTCAATCCGCAATATCGTTTCTTCAAGCTCTTCATTGGCGCCGTCCAGTTTGAGCACTTCTTTTAGAAGCGGAAGCGCTTCTTGCTGCAGCCCTTCTTCCAATAAGAAGTTCGCGTATTCGTATAAGAAATCTCTGTCCTCGCGATAATGAAGATAAGCGGCTTCAAAGCATTTTTTAGCCTCTTCATATTTCTCCAATTCAGTATAAGCGCTTGCCAGGTACCAATTGTATTTCGGGTCCTCTTCCCCATAGCCCCGCACTTCTTGAATCAAATCAATGATCAACTCATAATCTTCTTCCTTGAGATAAACGGCAAGCAGAGTGTGTAGTGCTTCCACGTAACCGGGATCAAGCGCAAGCGCTTCTTGAAGCAGCTTTTTGCCCTCTTGGACATTTCCGATTTTCAGCGTCATTTTTGCTGCGTAAAGGAAGAGTTCCTTGTTGTATTCATCATAGCTGATGCCTTCTTTGGCTGTTTTCAAAGCCTCTTCATACATGCCTTCTGCCTCATAGCTTTCAGCAAGCGGCATATAAAGCGATGAATAGGATGGATCAATCTCTTTCAGGTCTGACAGCTGCTTGATGGCGGTTTTGACGAACCCAGCCTGTGATGCAGTAAAACCGTAGCCGAAAATGGTATTAGGCTCAGGAGTTTCCTCGACAGCTTTTTCGTACCAAGGAATCGCTTCCTCAAATTCACCTGAAGCGCTTAAAGATTCTGCTAATCTTTGATGAACATTAACGCCTCCGATTTCACTCTGTTCCTCAGCCGTTCTTTTAAAATATTGGATAGCCTTTGCATACGCGCCCTGGGTATAATAAAGCTCACCTAACGCAAAATCGATGACAGGTTCATCTTCAAGGATTGATTTTGCTTTTAAAAGCTTTTGTTCACTTACTTCAAATAAACCTTGCATCTGATAAAGGTCTGCCATGAGAAGCAGGCTTTCCGGGTACGACCCATCTGTTTCAGGAATGGTTTCCAGCACAGCCAGAGCTTTTTCTTCTTCGTCAATATCTATTAGCAGTTCAGCGTAAAAATTCGTTAACTCTGTTTCCTCAGGATACAAATCATGCAAATCACTGATCAGCGAAATTGCTTTATCCGCATTTCCCCATTCATAATACAGCTGGGCTGCTATCGCTTTATCTTCATCATGGAGCTGTTTCTCAGCCTTCGAGAGCGTATTGAGGCCCTTTTCGGTTTCACCAGCTTCAACTAATTTTATGGCTTCTTGAATTAATGTATTCAAATCGGACCGGTCCTTTCTTTTCCTATACATAAAACTTATTAAAGGGGCTTTTTTGTTCGGGTTAACCCTATCATAATTCAGACGAAGGCCTTCGGCAAATAAGATGCCTGCCCCAATGCGGCCTCGTTTTTGGTCATTTTAGTTTACCAAAAGAACAAGCTCAGGAAAACAGCAAAAAGGAAGAAAGCAACTTGTACACAAAAACAGCCTTTTCAGACTGCCCTCCAAATAAAGCGCATCCTCCTTTCCCTTTTTATTTTTTCCTGTATAAGACAAGCTATGATGCATTCTTACATTTTATGATTGTTTTCCCTTAGCCGTATTGATGAAAAAAGCCTGAAGGAGCACCTTCAGGCTTTTGCAGCTAATTTGTTCAGATGATCGAAAAAAGTTGGATACGATACGTGAATCGCTTCTGTCTGCAAGATTTCAATAGACTCTTGAGTTAAACATGAAGCAATGCCGAGCATCATTCCGATACGGTGATCTCCATGGCTGGAAACAGTTGCACCGCCTTTTAGGGTCTGCTTTCCGTAGATTTTCATCCCGTCATCTGTAGCCTCAATGTTTGCGCCCAGCTTACGAAGTTCTGACACTACTGTATCAATCCGGTTGGTTTCTTTTACTTTCAGCTCAGCCGCATCCTTAATAATGGTCGTTCCCTCAGCTTGAGTTGCAAGCAGCGCGATGATCGGAATTTCATCAATTAAGCGCGGAATAATGTCTCCGCCGATTTCAAGCGCGTTCAGTTCAGAAGTCTCAATCGTCAAATCTCCGTAAGGCTCTGCGCTGTCGCCGCTTGATTCAGTGATGTGAAGTTTGGCCCCCATCTTTTGCAGAACATCAATGATCCCGGTTCTTGTAGGGTTTAAGCCTACATTTTTCAGTACAATTCTACTATTTGGAATGATCGCCCCCGCCGCAAGGAAAAAGGCGGCTGAAGAAATATCCCCAGGCACAAAGATGTCTTGAGCTGTAAGCGATTGGCCTCCTTTGATAGAAACGCTTGTTTTGTCTTCTGAAAGCTCAATACCAAAAGCGCTCAGCATCCGCTCTGTATGATCCCGTGATTTATGTGGCTCAGTGACCGTTGTCGTTCCTTCTGCCTGCAGACCTGCAAGCAGCACTGCAGATTTAATTTGGGCACTCGCAACAGGTGAGACATAATTAATACCCGTTAAATCCCCGCCATTCACTGACAAAGGAGTAAACTCTCCGCCCGCTCTGCCGTCAATATGTGCGCCCATTTTTTTCAAAGGATCTGTCACGCGCTTCATCGGACGCTTTGCGATACTTTCATCACCGGCAACGGCGCTGTAAAACGGTCGTCCCGCCAAGATTCCAAGCATCAGCCGAATCGTTGTACCTGAGTTCCCGACGTCTAAAAGGCTTTCAGGCTCCTGAAGAGCTGAGATGCCCTTTCCGTGTATCGTTACGTCACTGCCGCTGCGCTCAATGTGAACACCCATTTTCTTGAAGCATTCTATCGTGCTGAGACAGTCTGCTCCCGGAAGAAAGTTTTTGACTGTTGTTTTTCCGTTTGCGAGCGCGCCAAACATCACAGAACGATGTGAAATTGATTTGTCTCCGGGGATATGGATTTCTCCGTTCAAAGACTGCACTTTTTCTCTTTTCATTGTTTTCCACCTCAGTCAGCATAAAAAGTATCATATTCTGCACGGGATTCTATGCAATTTTCAGCCCGCTTGCGGTCATTGTCGGTTTGAAAACTGATTCTTAAAATCCCGTTTATGTCTTCTCGTGTTTCAATAATCCTTATATTCGTTATACTGATGCGCTCCTCAGCCAGGATTGCTGTTATTTCAGAAATAACTCCGGGATGATCAGGCACATCTACGTAAAGATCATAAAAAGCCGGAATCGCTCCTTTTTGCCGAAGCGGCAGTCCGTCACGATAGTCCTTCGCCATTTTAAAATAGTCGAAAAGCTTTTTTGCATCTTCGTTTTCCACATAGGTTTGAATGGTTTCGATTTCTCGCTTCCATTCATCAAAGCGATCCAATATTTTTTCTTTATTATGTAACAGAATATCTCTCCACATCGCAGGACTGCTTGAAGCGATGCGGGTAATATCCCGAAATCCTCCCGCAGCAAACCGCTTCACGAGCGGATATAACTCTTCCGAATGATGAGTCTGATGAACAAGACTGGCCGCAACTATATGAGGAAAGTGGCTGATGACGCTTGTTACGCCATCGTGCTCTTCGGGAGTCATTTCAACAAATTGGGCATTTGTCGCTTTCAGCAGCTTTTTGATTTGATCGACCGCTTCTTTCGCCGCGTTACGGCCTGGCGTTAAAATGTAAAAAGCATTTTCAAACAAAAATTCCTTCGCCGCCGCGACTCCGGATTTATGAGAGCCTGCCATCGGATGGCCGCCGATAAAATGATAATGTTCAGGCAGCACTTGATCTGCATAGCGGACGACTTTTTGTTTGGTGCTTCCTACATCCGTAATTAAAAGCTGGTGTTTGATGCCCGATTGAGCCAATTCATCCAGCATAAGCAGCGTTTGAGCAACAGGGGTCGCAATAATAATGGTTGAAGCCTTTTTCGCTCCTTCAATAAACGAATCGGCGCTTTCATCTATCACGCCAAGCTTTAATGCTGCCACAAGCTGCTCTTCTGAGATGTCAACGCCGATGATCCGCTTGTCCGGAAATTGCTTTTTGACGGCCAACGCGATGGAGCCGCCGATTAATCCAAGTCCCGCGAGCAATATTGTATTTTTGGTTTGATTCATATCTTAATCACCTGGTTTGATAGACTAAAGAGGTGATGCATGATCACCTCTTATAACATTTCAGCTAAAATCGTGAGGATTTCCTCATTTTGCTCTTTCGTTCCGATTGTTATCCGCAGCGAGGTCGGGAATCCCAATGCATTTCCAGACCGCACAATATAGCCTTTTTGCAGTAAAGCTTGGAAAAGTTCATCCGCCGGACGGTTAAAATCAATTAACACAAAGTTGGTTTGTGAAGGATAGTATCTTAATCCGTGTGTTTTGGCAAAGTCATAATATTGCTTAAGACCGGCAGCATTTTTTTTCACACAGGATGCGATAAAGTCCTGATCGCTAAGCGCGGCGATCGCGGCAGCCTGACCAAGGCGGCTTGTATTAAACGGTTCTCTCGCAGGCTCAATCTGACGGATCAGCGCCTCGCTTGCAATGCCGTAACCGACTCTTAACGCCGCCAGGCCATAGGCTTTTGAAAAGGTCCGCAAAATGATCAGATTAGGGTGTTTTTCCAAAAGCGGTATACTTTCCGGATAATCCTCAGCCGTTACATATTCATAATACGCTTCATCCAGCACTACGAGCACATGGCTCGGCACACGGTTTAAAAACGAAAGCAATTCACTTTCTGCTGTATAGGTTCCCGTCGGATTATTCGGACTGCATACCCACACGATTTGTGTATTTTCATCAATGGCTGCTAACATCGCATCAAGATCATGACCGCCGTCTTGACGAATCGCAATTTCACGAACTTCCGCGCCCTCAATGACCGCATTGTGTTTATATTGAGGAAACGTCGAAGCTGCTGTAATTGTGTTTGTCTTTTCATTTAAAAATGATCGGCAGATGATTTGGACAAGCTCATCAGAACCATTGCCAAAGATGAGGGACTTTTCACTTACATTAAGATGTTCGCTGAGCCTTGTACGCAAAGCGGCGCTATAGCCATCCGGATAAAGCGCAAGCTGTTCAATTTCTTGTTGAAGAGCTTCTTTTGCAGCTTCTGAACAGCCGAATGGGTTCTCATTAGAAGCCAGCTTAACGACTTTGTCCAGGCCGTATTCCCTTTTTACTTCTTCAATTGGTTTTCCAGGCTGATAAGGCTTCAGCTGTTTTAATTGTTCTTTGATTCGCAAATCCAGTCACCTCATTTTAAACTGTACAAGCCACTAAACGTCTTCGCATATTCTTCAAATGTTTGCACCGCACGCTCCCTTGTATCCTGACAGACGAGCTGGTTTTGCAATTCTTCTATTTTTCTGACCAGTGCGCTGCCTACAACGACACCGTCACACATCTCATTCATCTTGATTACCTGTTCGCGGCTGGAGATTCCGAACCCTACAGCCACAGGAACAGAGCTGAGCTCCTTAACCGTCCGGATAAAGGAGTAGACTGCTGAGTCGAATTCATTGCGAACGCCGGTCACGCCTAATGAAGACACACAATATACGAAGCCCTCGGCCTGTTCTGTAATTTTTTTTAAACGACTTTCGCTTGTCGGTGCCACCAAGGAAATATAGGTCACATTATTTTTTTTGCATTCTTGCTGAAGCTGGGCACTTTCCTCAAATGGCAAATCCGGAACAAGCAAGCCGTCTATATGATTTTCCCGCAGTAAAGCGAAAAAGTATTCTTTGTTCAATTGTAACACAGGATTATAATACGTAAAGAGAATTATCGGAATATCGACACCACTTTTTTTCATTTTACCGCCTAATTCTATGGCTTTTACGATATTCATCTCATTGGCAAGCGCCCGTTTCGAAGCACGCTGGATAACCGGTCCGTCAGCAAGCGGGTCTGAGTAGGCGACACCCAGCTCCAGCGCGGAAGCTCCCGCTTTTTGAAGGGACTTAGCAAGCTCAATAGAGACCTCTGGCAAAGGGTCTCCGGCCGTAATGAAGGGGATAAACAATTTGTCAGAAGGCTTCTGTTTCAAATTATACATGCGCTTTCACCTCATCTTCCAATACTTGCATCAATGTGTTCACATCTTTGTCTCCTCTTCCTGACAAACAAACGAGTATACTTTGCTCACGGTCCATTTCTTTAGCCATTTCAAACGCCTTAGCTAATGCATGGGCAGATTCGATTGCCGGCAAAATGCCTTCTTTTTCGGAGAGAAGCCTTAATGCAGCGACCGCTTCATCATCCGTCACACTTTCATACTTCACTCGGCCGCTTTGGTGAAGATAAGCATGCTCCGGCCCGATTCCCGGATAGTCCAGCCCTGCCGAAATGGAGTATGGCTCTATGATCTGGCCGAATTGATCCTGAATCAAATAAGTCAGCGATCCGTGGATGACACCTTTTGTTCCTTTTGAGATAGTGGCTGCGTGAAGAGAAGTGTCAATTCCTTTTCCGGCGGCTTCTGCTCCTATCAATTCTACATCTTCCGCTAAAAAAGCCTGAAAGATACCAATAGCATTGCTTCCTCCGCCAACACATGCAACCACTTTGTCCGGAAGATTTCCTTCTATGCCGCGCAGCTGTTCTTTCGCTTCATCGCCGATTATTCTTTGGAATTCACGAACAATGTAAGGGTACGGATGAGGACCTACTACAGAACCGATCATATAAAAATGGTCCTCGCAATGCTGGACCCAGTATCTGATCGCTTCATTCGTTGCGTCCTTAAGCGTACCATTTCCGCTTGTGACCGGAACCACTTCCGCTCCCAAAAGTTTCATACGGAACACATTCAGCGACTGACGCGCCACATCTTCTTCTCCCATAAAAACGGTACAGGGAAAACCAAATTTCGCGGCTACTGTCGCCGCTGCGACACCGTGCTGGCCTGCCCCTGTTTCAGCAATGATTTTTGTTTTGCCCATTTTTTTTGCAAGCAGAGCCTGCCCCAAAGCGTTATTGATTTTGTGGGAACCTGTATGGTTTAAATCTTCTCTTTTTAAATAAATTTTAGCCCCGCCTAAATGATTTGTCACCTGATCGGCAAATGTCAGCGCTGTCGGCCTTCCGGAATAGTCGAATAACAGCTTTTTATACTCTGCTTCGAAAACAGAATCATTTTTTATTTCTTTGAATGCTTTTTCAATTTCTTCTAAGGGCTGCATCAGCGTTTCAGGAACGAATTTTCCGCCAAACTCGCCAAACCTGCCGATTTCATTTGGATATTGATACATAGTGGTTCATCCTTTCTTCTAATAGCTTGATGAAAATTTGATCTTTTTTTCCGTTTCTTTCAATTCCGCTCGCCAGATCAATCCCGCCTGGCCTCCATTTGAGCAGTCCGGCAATCGTTTCCGGATTTACACCGCCTGCAATAAAACACCGTTTTGTTGTCCGCTCAGCTTCCTGCTGATATGCAGGCACACTCTCCCAAGAGAACGAAATACCGCTTCCGCCTCTCATCCCTTTGACAGATGAATCAATTACAAACCCATCGACGGCCGCCGCAAAACGCTTCATTTGCTGAATTGTGCCCTGATTATGATGCAGTGCTTTCCATACTTCACAATCCGCGAAAGAACGCAGGTTTACGGCATCTTTCGGGATTTCGTCACCATGCAGCTGAATGACATCAAGCTGAAGGTCATTGGCAATACGAGCTATGTTCGCATTTTTTTCATTAACAAAAACACCCACACGTTTTTTATCGCCTATATGCACTTGGCTGCACCACTGTTTCACTTCAGCCGCCGACACTTTTCGTTTGCTCTCAGCAAAAACGAATCCCAAATAATCGGCTTGTGATGTTGCTGCTGTCTGCAAATCTTGGAGAGAGCGAATGCCGCAGTATTTTAATTCGGGCTTTTTCACAGCCTCACTCCCCAAACAAAGCATAGACTGCTTCTTGCTGTGACGGCTGCTTCATTAGTGACTCTCCTATGAGTACCGCTTTCGCTCCATGTTCTTTTACGAATTGCAGATGCTCCAAGGTCCCAATGCCGCTTTCACTGACGAGCAGGCTGTCTGTCGGAACGAGAGCTGCGATTTTTTCTGACTGCGTCACCGAGGTTTCAAATGTTTTTAAGTTTCGATTGTTAATGCCGATAATATCCGGCGTAAACACCTTCAAAATCCGTTCAAGCGTCAATTCATCATGGACCTCCACTAAAACATCCATCCCTGATTCTTGTGCTTCTGTGTAAAGTTCGTGCAGTTTCAAAGGATCGAGCGCTTCACCGATCAGAAGGATCGCGTCTGCCCCGATTCTCTTCGATTCTTTTACTTGAATAGAATCTATGATGAAATCTTTTCTCAGGACCGGAATTGAGACAGCCCGCTTAACATCTGTCAAATAGTGATTTTCGCCTAGAAAAAAGGGTGTGTCCGTTAATACAGAAAGCGTATCCGCCTTTGCCGCTTCATAATCTTGAGCAATCATGTCAGGGATGAAATTTTCTTTAATCAGTCCTTTTGAAGGAGACGCTTTTTTCACTTCTGCAATCAACCCGATAAATCGGTTCGGATTTGCAAGCGCCTGTTTAAAAGAACGTTTTATAACAATTTGTTCCTCTGGTAAAATAATCGTTTTTACTTCTTCTTTTTTTTGGGCAATAATTTTATCAAGCATAGATCTCTTCCTCTTTCTGTTTCAGACGTTCAAGCTGTGCGCGGGCATTTCCGCTTTTGATCGTTTCTAAGGCGAGCTGTACGCCTTCTTTCATATTAGCGGCAATCCCAGCCGCATAAATGGCGGCACCCGCATTTAAAGCCGTAATGTTCAGGGCTGATGAATTGCTGTCATTTTCAAAAATTTTCTGAATCAACAACGCGCTTTCTTGCGGAGACTGCACCTGAATATCTTTCAGCTCCCCCGCTTTAAAGCCGAATTCTTCAGGCGATACAGTATACTCCCGCCGGGCACCGTCCTTTAATTCAATGACATCGGTCGGTGATGTCACGGACAGCTCGTCTAGTCCGTCGCGGCTCGAAACAAACAGAACATGCTTCGGATGGAAGCTTTCCAGAGCGCTTGCCATCAGCTTGGCTTTTTCCGTTGAATATACCCCGATGACTTGGCGCTTCGTCTGCAAAGGATTGCTGAGAGGGCCAAGCAAGTTAAAAATCGTTCTGAAACCGAGCTCTTTTCTTGCGACTGCGACATGTTTCATAGACGAATGATACAGCGGGGCAAACAGAAAGCCCATATTTTTTGTTTTTATGCTTTGCCTTACCTTCTCCGGAGTTGATTGAATGAAAACTCCCAATCTCTCTAAAACATCTGCGCTTCCGCTTTTTGAAGATACTGATCGGTTTCCGTGCTTTGCAACTTTGGCTCCGGCTGCAGAGGCCGCAATGGCAGCGGCAGTTGAAATGTTAAACGTGGAGATCCCGTCTCCACCCGTTCCGCACGTATCAACAACGTCAGGCAGGCCGTCTATCGTGAGCGCATGGTCGCGCATCACTTTTACAAATCCTTCCAGTTCCTCTGCAGTTTCTCCCCGATGAGCCAATACTGATAAAATCCCGCCCATCTCAGTCGGTCCCATATTTCCACTCATCATGAGCTGCATGAGGTCTTCCGCTTCGCGAACAGATAATGTGCTGCCATTAACGCATGATAGCAGAAATTTGTTCATCAACTTCATCCCCCTTGCTTCGGAACATGTCTTCCGCAATATGAATGGTTTTCAGCAAAGCCCCCGCCTTATTGCAGCTTTCTTCATATTCGGCTTCCGGCACGGAATCAGCCACAATGCCCGCTCCGGCTTGTATAGAAGCGACACCTTTTTTTACGCTCATTGTGCGAATCGTAATACATGAATCAATACTTCCGTCAAATCCGATGTAAGCGATGCAGCCGCCATACGTTTCACGCGGCGTCGGTTCTAATTCGTTCAATAGCTGCATGGCACGGATTTTAGGGGCACCCGTTAAAGTGCCTGCAGGAAATGCTGACATTAATGCGTCTACAGGATGAACGCCGTCTTTCAATCGGCCTGTGACGATAGAGATAATATGCATCACATGTGAGAAGGAAACAATTTTTGTAAACTCCGGAACAGCAACCGAGCCGTACTCCGCCACTCTGCCTATGTCATTTCTCGCAAGGTCAACAAGCATGTAATGTTCCGCCTTCTCCTTTTCATCTTTCATCAGCTCTATTTTCAGCTTTTCATCTTCCTCTTTATCAGCGCCTCTTTTTCTCGTTCCAGCTATCGGATGAATTTCCAGATGGCCGTCTTGAACATGAATTAACCGTTCGGGAGAGCTTCCGACAATTTCCCGGTCAGGCAGCTTGATGTAATACATATAGGGTGAGGGATTGACAATGCGCAGCACTCTGTATAGTTCAAAAGAGTCCACTGTTATCGGAATCTCAAATTTTTGTGACAGCACACCTTGAAAGATATCACCCGATTTAATATATTCTTTTATTCTCTCTACATCCGCCATAAACTCACGCTTTTCATAATTAGAAGAGACTGTGTCAAAGCTTGGTGTCGTATAAGTTTCTGATGACAGGAAAAGCTCTGTTAAATTTTTATTCTCCGTCATTTGATCCATGATTCTCTGAAGTTCGCCATGATTCTCATTAAATATATCAATTTTTTCAGACTCTGCTTCTTGTCCGTTTAGCCTCGCATACTGGATGAAGTGTACTTTTTTTGTTTCATGGTCGTACGCCAGCATCGTTCTGCAAACAAACAGCATGCACTTTTCCAAATCAGTTGCTTGGCTGTGGCTCTGAATTGCCGGCTCAATCAGCGGTATCATGTCGTAGCTTAAATAACCCACCGCCCCGCCTACAAACGGGATATCAAGTTCTGGTGTTTTAATCCGATATGTTTCGTTCATCCAATCAAGGACGGCTTTTAATTCGTTTCCTGTATAAAGCGTCTGATGTTCTGAATCAATCGCTAAAAATTGTCCTTTTTGCTCTTTAATGGTGATGAAGGGATTGATGCCGATAAAAGAATATCTTGACCAGCTTGATGTATCGTCCTTGCTTTCAAGCAGATAAGTGATTTTTCGGTCCAGCTTTTCAATCATTTGAATGGGTGTCAGTGTATCCACTGTGAAAGTCTCCACAATGGGAATGGTGTTATGAGACAAGCTGTCCTTTAAAAATGTGGAAATATTTGATTGGAAATTCATCTTCTCACTCCTTATGGCAAGGAGAATGAGGTGAGGTATAAGAGGGAATGAAATGTATACAAAATAAACCCAAAAGAATAAACTTCTTTTGGGTAGGAATTAACAAATTTGTCCTCAGCTCAACTAAACTCATTCTCAGCTACCCTATTCTCTAACTCAACTGTTCTAACTTCTGCTTTATACACACTTTTGTGTATTTCTAAGCTGTTCTTATCGTATTACAATTCAGTATTTTTTGTCAATGATAAATCTGGTCTTAATCCGACCGCTTTTTCTAAATAAATGTGTTTGATTTGATCTTGCGGCACATCGGTCTGAACGGTCATCATGACACGCACACATTTTTTCAAACCGCCGTTTACGTCCATTTCCTGCATACAGGTAACCGGAACATATTGCCATCCGGCGATCTCACGCACGGCTTTGGCTGGAAAAACAGAATGCAAATCAGGAGTCGCCGAAAGAAGCATTTGGACAACATCTTCCGGCTTTGTTTTGTTTTCTGTGATCATTTTCTCCAACAGCTGTTTTGTTTTGCTTAAGATCTCTTGTTCTGTATCATTTTCAACGGTTGTTGCTCCGCGAATGCCGCGAATCATCATGCTGTCTCCTCCATTCGCCATTTGTTCAGCCAATTTTCCAGTTCATCTTTTGAAAACGCATGGTCGGCTACCTGGCCGATTTGTTTCAATACAATAAACTGGATAATGCCTCCGCGGGTTTTTTTATCATTCATCATACGGTTTACTAGTACAGATGTAGAAACTTCCTGTTTAATTCTATGAGGATATCCAAGCTTCTTGAACCATTCCGTAAGAAGCTCTCTGTCCATTTGGCATCCTTCTGCTTGTTCACTTACATACAAAGCGAACTGCATTCCGAGCGCCACTGCGTCACCGTGGGTAATCTGGCCGTAGCCATATTCCGCCTCAACAGCGTGCCCGAGTGTATGACCGAAATTTAAGAAGGCTCTGATTCCTTCTTCCTTTTCATCTTGATTGACAACAGATGATTTAATGGAAATGCCTTTATAAATCATCTCATTGAGCTGTTCACTGTTTATGTCATCCAGCGCTTGAATGCTCAATAGCTCCTCTAAAAACGCTTGATCATAAATAAAAGCGTGCTTAATGACCTCTGCCATCCCTGATCTCAGCTCTTTTTGAGGAAGTGTGTGTAATAATTCTGTATCGTATAGCACGGCTTTCGGCTGATAAAAAGCACCGATCAAATTTTTCCCCATCGGATGGTTAACGGCTACTTTTCCTCCTACCGCGCTGTCATGGGCCAAAAGCGTCGTCGGCATTTGAATGAAGTCGATCCCCCGCATGAACGTGGCTGCCACAAATCCGGCTAGATCTCCTACGACCCCGCCGCCAAAAGCGATGATACATGAGGAGCGATCCATGTGAAATGAAATGGCTTCCGTCTGAAGCCGGGTATACACCTCTAAGGATTTAGCCTGCTCGCCGCTTGGCACCGTCACTTTTTTCACGGGCCATTTCTCCTCTAATATACGAAACATTTCCTCACCGTACAGGCGGTCGACTTCTTCATCCGTAATGAGCAAAATACTGGTCAACGGCCTGTTCAATGAAGACAAAAGCTCGGAAGCCTGTTTTCTAATGCCTTCACCGATAAAAACAGGATATGAAGAGGAAGCTGTTTCCACATGCAGTGTTCTCATTAAAATTCCCTCGACAGCTTTTTCATGTTCTCCACATTTTCTTTAATTCGGTCAATCTGATCCAAGCCGAATTGTTCAACGACGGCATTGGCAATTTCCCATGCCACAGCCGCTTCAGCCACTACGCTTGCTGCCGGCACCGCACAGCTGTCCGACCGTTCGATACTTGCAGAAAACGGCTCTTTTGTTTCGATATCTACGCTCTTCAGCGGTTTATACAATGTAGGGATTGGCTTCATCACACCGCGGACGACAATCGGCATTCCTGTCGTCATACCGCCTTCGAGTCCTCCAAGTCTGTTGGTTGCGCGTGTATAGCCTTTTTCTTCATCCCAAATGATTTCGTCATGCACTTCACTTCCGTTTTTGCCTGCCGCCTCAAAACCGATGCCAAACTCTACACCTTTGAAAGCGTTGATTGATAATACAGCGGCAGCAAGTTTGCTGTCGAGTTTCCGATCATAGTGAACATAGCTGCCGACACCTACAGGCATGCCTTCCACAATAACTTCTACAATACCGCCGATTGAATCTCCATTGGCTTTCGCTTCATCAATGGCATCCATCATTTTACGGCCGGCTTCTTCGTCATAGCATCTGACTGGCGATTCCTCAGTAACTCGCTGCAGGTCTTCAATAGAGGTATAATCGGTTTTTTCAGCTTTTACGCCTCCAATTTCCAATACGTGGCCCGCCACTTTAATGCCGAGCGCTGAAAGAATTTGTTTCGCTACGGCACCAGCAGCCACTCTTACCGTCGTTTCTCTCGCAGAAGAACGTTCAAGCACATTTCTCATATCACGATGGTTATATTTAATCGCACCGTTCAAATCGGCATGCCCCGGTCTCGGTCTTGAGATCTGGCGTTTCATTTCATTTTCTTCTTCCTCAGTAATGGGAGCAGCCCCCATAATCTTTGTCCAGTGGGTCCAATCCTTGTTTTCTACAACAAGCGCGATTGGTGAACCTAGTGTGCGTGCGTGACGTACACCGCTCATAATTTTCGCCTGGTCTTTTTCAATCTGCATCCGGCGGCCCCGTCCATGGCCTTTTTGGCGTCTTGCAAGCTCAAAATTGATGTCTTCTTCTGTTATGTAAAGCCCCGCAGGCACACCTTCTATAATGGTTGTCAATTGCGGACCGTGTGATTCTCCAGCTGTTAAATATCTCATGACCTCTTCTCCCTTCATCACATTAACGCTTTTAAGTAAAACTATAACATATTTTTTAGTGAAAAGTCATTCTATCTTTTTTGATAAAAGAATGTATCAGCAGAAATCAGACCGTATTTCTCAGGGTTGAAGATTTGCTCTGTGCTGCCGACGAATAAAATTCCGCTTTTTTTCAGGCTTTGCGCCATTTTTAAGTACAGTTCTTCCTTCGCCTGTTCTGTAAAATAAATAAAAACGTTTCGGCAGACAATTAAGTCAAAATCCTGTTCATAGCGATCAGCAAGCAGGTTGTGCTTTTTGAACCTGATATTTTTTTTAATATCCGCTTTCACTTGATAGCTTCTGTCATCATTCTGTTTAAAAAACCTGTCTTTTACCGACGCGGGAACCTCCTGTAATGAACGTTCCTGATATATTCCTGTTTTTGCTTTTTCGAGCGCTTTCTCATCAATATCTGTCGCCAAAATCTGAAAACCGGACAGCCCTTTTTGCTGCTCGAGAATCATGGCCAGCGTATACGGTTCCTCTCCCGTGGAACATGCCGCACTCCATATGTTTAACGGTTTTTTATGTTTTATTAATGGTAAAATCGAGGTTTCAAGAACCTCCCACCTTTTATAATTACGGTAAAATTCTGAAACATTAATCGTCATCCTGTCTAATGTTTCATTTAAAAGCCGCTGATCCTTCTCTAGAGCCTCAGCAAATTCCTTAAAGTTCTGATAACCCTTTTTTTCATATAATGAGGTAAGCCTTCTCTTCATTTGTGCTTCTTTGTATAAAGTAAGATCTACTCCAGTTAATTGTTTCCATTTGCTGATGAATATATTGTATGCTTCCATTGATTCTCTCCCAGCCTTGCTTTCTTTTGTCCTAGTATAGCTTTTTTTCTAGGGGAATTGTATCGTTTCAACAAAAAAATCAGCCTTTCAGCTGATTTCAAACGGGAAATGGCAGGGTTTTTCAAACCCTGCCATTTGTTAACACATTATTGAAAACCCTTACAATCGAGAGAAAGTTGAAACCAATAAAATTGTCTTAAAGCATGAGCCTTTCAGCTGATGTTTAATAAATCCAATTGGTCATGAGTTTTTGATAAGGCACTAATTCCTCTTGTTTAAAGAAAATATTAATCTCGCGCTCTGCGCTTTCTAAAGAATCAGATCCATGGATAATATTTTTTCCTACAAACATTCCGAAGTCTCCGCGAATCGTGCCCGGCAATGCTTCTTGCGGATTTGTTTTTCCGATCAGCTGCCTTGTCACTTCAATTACGTTCTCACCTTCCCATACCATCGCAAATACGGGACCTGAAGTGATAAATTCCACGAGTTCTCCGAAGAATGGTTTACCTTTATGTTCTGCATAATGATTTTCTGCCATTTGCTCAGAAACGGCCATCAATTTGGCTCCGGCCAATTGTAAGCCCTTACGTTCAAATCTAGACAAAATTTCACCGACTAGCTGGCGTTCTACACCGTCAGGTTTTACCATGATAAACGTCTTTTCCATAAGATTCTCCACCCCATCATTATGTATGTATAGGCTTTCACGTTGTACAACGAAATCGTAACATCTTTCTGACAATTAATCAATCAGGGGAGGAGAAAATTCACATCTTGTTCGAAAAAAACTTAAAATTTTCGTTTTCCGATATATTTTGCGATGGAAGCAAGGGATGAGCGCGCGCGCCCTCTCGGCAAAGTATTTAGTTTTTGGAAAGCCTTCTCCAAATACATTTCACTGACGTCCATTGATTTTTTGATCGCATTTGTTTTCTTAATTTCTTCAATAATAGGATTAAGCTGTTCCTGTGTCGTCTCGCTATTTATCAATTTAAGCTGATTTCGCAATCCGGGATGCTCCAATGCATATAAAACCGGGAGTGTGATATTTCCTTGCAGCAAATCTCCTCCGACCGGTTTCCCAAGCTCTTCTTCTGTTGAAGTGAAATCTAATATATCATCGATAATCTGATAAGACATCCCCACATAATAGCCAAACCAATACAACGCTTTATGAACCTTTTCATCCGCTCCGGAAGCAATGGCTCCCAACTGACAGCTGACGGCAATGAGGATAGCGGTTTTTCTTTTTATACGCCGCAAATACGTTCTTAGGTTTTGTTCCATGTTGTATTTATCTTTAATCTGCTCGATTTCACCGAGGCATACTTCAACAATGGTTTGAGAGAGAATACGGTGAGCTTTCGGTTCGTTAATTCTTGTCATCATCTCAAGAGAGCCGGCAAGCATATAATCGCCCGTATACATTGCGATACGATTGTCCCACTTCGCTTTAATCGTAGGCTTCCCTCTTCTAAGCTCAGCATCGTCTATCACATCATCATGAACAAGAGACGCCATGTGAATCATTTCTAATGTGACGGCGACATATTTGATCTTGTTAATGTCGTAGTTTCCAAACATTCCGGAAAGCAAAACAAAAACCGGGCGGATTCGTTTGCCCCCCGCTTGGAGCAGATGAAGCCCCGCTTCACTTAGTAACGGATAGTCGGAACGTACGGTTTGTTCAAGTTCTTTTTCGATTATATCAATATCGTCATTTAAAAAAGAATAGGCCATTTTAAATTTCATATCATTCACCCAAACATCTGTGTATTCGTTATTTCCATCCGATATGCGTGGCAGCGACACCGCCAGTAAACGAATGATATTTGACATTTTTAAGGCCCGCCTCTTCAAACAGGCGCGCAAGTTCCTTCATACCGGGAAATTCTCTTGCTGATTCTTGAAGCCAAGAGTATTCTTTATAGCTTTTCGCAAACAGCTTGCCGAAAAACGGCATAATATATTTAAAGTACATAAAATAGGCTTGCTTAAAACCAAACATTTCAGGCTGGGACGTTTCAAGGCAAACGACCTGTCCGCCTGGCTTTACCACACGTCTCATCTCTTTCAAAACCGTTAAATAGTCCGGGACGTTGCGAAGTCCGAAACCTATTGTGACATAATCAAATGAATTATCATCAAAAGGAAGTTCCATCGCATTTCCGTGCAGCAGTTCGATTTGGCTGTATCCGCCGTCTTTTACTTTTTTTTCGCCGATGCTCAGCATATTTTTGCTGAAATCCAAGCCTTTTACCTCGCCTGTTTTTCCGGCGGCTTCCGCAAGCGCGATGGTCCAGTCCGCTGTTCCGCAGCACACATCCAGTGCTTTGGCGCCTTCTTTCACATCCATAATGCGCATTGTTTTCTCACGCCATTTTTTATGCTGTTGAAAACTGATGACAGAGTTCATCTGGTCATAATTTTTATATATTTTCTCAAATACGCCGTGTACTCGCTGTTCTTTAGACTCCTGCATAATGGTTACCCTTCTTCCACTTTCTGATGATAAGTTTTGTCTTGGCTGATTGTTTTCAGACGATTTAATAACATATTTTGAATAGGTGAATTCACAGGCAGGATCGTTTCAATGCTGTGCTGTGCTTTTTTGCGGCTGTCTTCTAGTATCTCTGCCATTGTTTTGCCTGAATGAACGAAACCGCCGATCACATCAAGAAATGTATCATGCCCGTTCATAAGCCGTTTATATACAAAAAAGTCACTTGATAGTATTTTCCAGCGAGGAAGGTTGAAGTGTTCCGATACTCTATGGAATAATGCCGCCTCCACAATAGCAACACTCTCAAAAAAATGGTTTGCATCCCGTACAGAACGGTCGTACAGACGTATTTTGTGCTCATTGATCTCTTTAATTGCTGTAGCAAGCGTCCGAATCATGTATATATCCTTCATTTCTGACAGGAGAGAATAGTACAGCCCGCTGAAATAGTCGCCGGCAAGGACGGTCAATTGCCGATTTTTATTTTCGTCTCGCTTTATTGCTCTGGCAGTTGTCACTTCATCGTGGGTATCAAGGGCGCTTTGGACAAGCATCGCTGTTACAATATAATTTTCTTTGTCTTCAGGCTTAATGTCCGCCTCTTCAAATAACGCATGAAAAAGAAGAAGCTTATCCTCATCAATTTTAGGCGCGGAAATATGTTTCGCTAAATAAGGATGTGACAGCTTTTGTTTTAATTTCGTATTCAGATTCGCTAAAGTTCCGTAGATGTCTTGCAAAAATATCACCCTTGTCCCCAAATTCACATTTATTCTAAATTATATATGTAATACATTCTTTTTTGTCATTTTTATACGCAGATATCATTATAGCATAAAAAAAAGAAATTAGCTGTACCATCCCGCTGTTTGAGAGCATTTGCGGCAACAGCGGGGACAGCCAGTTTATTTTTTCTCGCTTTTCATTTCTCCATACGCGGTTTGAATGAGGGCCTCGCCTCTGACTTTAATCGCAGATGTATGCTCAGTAAACTGAGCAATGATCACTTCGCCTTTGTCCAGCTTTTCGGAATGATGAAACTTTGTATCTGTTCCTCTTGTCAGGCCGATTACATTCACTCCGTCCTCAACCGCTTTAATGACGACAAAATCGCTTGAATGCTTTTGGTTCATATAAGAGCACCCTCTATCTTATTTAGTCATGTCGTTTAATATGATCTAACACTTCAGAACGGGCAGCAGCATCGTTTTTGAAAATGCCTCGCACAGCAGAAGTGACTGTTTTTGCCCCCGGCTTTCTGACGCCTCTCATTGTCATGCACATGTGCTCCGCCTCAACTACAACCATCACGCCGTGCGGATCGAGTGTTTCCACGATGCTTTCTGCAATCGTTGATGTAATGCGCTCCTGAAGCTGAGGGCGCTTTGCTACGGCTTCGACGGCACGAGCCAATTTACTGAGGCCTGTGACCTTTCCGCCGCGCGGTATATAAGCAATGTGCGCTTTTCCGTAAAAAGGAACAAGATGATGCTCACACATAGAATGAAATGCGATATCCTTCACAAGAACAAGCTCTTCATGGTCCTCACCGAAGACGGTTTGAAAATGTTCTTTTGGATCTTCATTCAGTCCGGAAAAAACTTCGGCGTACATTTTTGCGACTCTTTTCGGAGTGTCCAACAGCCCTTCCCGGTTTGGGTCTTCTCCAATCGCTTCTAAAATTTGGCGAACCGCTTGTTCAATCTGTTCTTTATTAACTTCTTTCATCTTCTATGTCCTCCACCAATGAATACATTTAATTTCGATTCTAGCACACATATCACGCCAAAAGCAAAACGAAAGCCCTAAATGGGTCACGAAAAGATCGGGGCGTTTTAAAAAATGAAAAGCCCCTTAAAAAGGGGCTTTTCTGTGAAGAAATAAAGTGTATGTAAGCTAGATGCATACACGATCTATATTCACAATTATTTTCCTGCAACAGCGTCTTTAAGAGCTTTACCTGGTTTGAAAGCAGGTACCTTGCTTGCCGGAATTTCGATTTCTTCACCTGTTTGCGGGTTACGTCCTTTACGTGCTGAACGCTCACGCACCTCAAAGTTACCAAAACCGATCAGTTGGATTTTATCACCATTTTTAAGTGCATCTAAAATCGTATCAAAAACAGAGTCAACTGCTTTTGTAGCGTCTTTTTTAGACAACTCGCTTGCTTCCGCAACTGCATTGATTAGTTCTGTCTTGTTCATGCCTTTCACCTCCTCCCAAAAGTAATAAATTCAGGTAGATTATTATCATTTCTTCACAGTTCAGCCTGATTCTAAACCTCTCTGAAAAAAATTCAGAGGAAGGGCACATACGGCTTCTTATAGAGAAATCTGCGCTCTGAGGAATGTTTGTCCAACAGAGTGAAGATTTTCTGTATGTAGAGTAACACATATAAAAAGCCATATCAAGCATTTTAAAGCTTCAATCCCTTGCTCGTCAAGGATTTAGGGTGATAAACCGAACAAATATTCCTTTTTTTACTTATATCATCCTATTCCTTGATCTATTTCCATTATCTGCGGACAATAAAAAAAGACCTCCCATTTCTAAAGAGGTCTTCCATATTACAGGATAATCGCTATCAAACCGCCGGAGCCTTCGTTAATGATTCTTTCCAGCGTTTCTTTCAGTTTATACCTCGCATTCTCAGGCATGAGAGATAATTTGGCCTGTATGCCTTCCCTCACGATGGAGCTTAACGATCTTCCGAAAATATCTGAATTCCAAATGGAAAGCGGATCATCCTCAAAGTCCTGCATTAAGTAGCGGACAAGTTCTTCGCTTTGTTTTTCAGTCCCGATGATCGGAGCGAATTCGCTTTCTACATCAACTTTGATCATATGAATGGACGGCGCGACCGCTTTCAGCCTGACGCCGAATCTGGAGCCCTGTCGTATGATTTCTGGTTCATCTAAACTCATATCCGACAATGCCGGCGCAGCGATCCCGTATCCGGTCTGTTTCACCATTTTCAAAGCGTCGGAGACCTGGTCATACTCTGTTTTAGCATGGGCAAAATCCTGCATAAGCTCAAGCAAGTGGTCTCTCCCTCTGATTTCAACACCGACTACTTCTTTTAAAATCTGATCGTATAGATGATCCGGCGCATACAGGTCAATTTCAGCTATCCCCTGCCCCATTTCAATCCCGGCAAGTCCTGCACTTTCAATAAAATCGAATTCGCTGAATTGACCGACAACCCGATCAACATCCCGCAGCCGCTTGATATCTTTTACCGTTTCCTTGACAGAGTCTTGATAGCTTTCCCGCAGCCAATGGTTCTCTTTCAGCACCATGACCCAGCTTGGGAGATTCACATTCACTTCAAGCACCGGAAACTCGTAAAGCGCTTCTCTGAGCACGCTGAGTACATCTGTTTCTCTCATGCTTTCAACACTCATCGCCAGTACCGGGATATCATACTTTTCCATTAAACTCTGGCGCAGCGCCTCTGTTTCAGGATGATACGGCTTCACCGAGTTAATGACCATAATGAAAGGTTTGCCGACTTCTTTCAGCTCGTCAATGACTCGTTCTTCTGCTTCGACATAGTCGTTTCTGGCGATATCGCCGATAGAACCGTCTGTGGTAATGACTACCCCGATTGTCGAGTGTTCTTGAATCACTTTTCTCGTACCGATTTCAGCAGCCTCATGGAATGGAATCGGCTCTTCGTACCAAGGCGTGTTAATCATTCTCGGTCCGTTTTCATCCTCATAGCCTTTAGCTCCGGGCACCGTGTACCCTACGCAATCTACCAGCCTTATATTGACATCAAGTCCGTCTGATACATGGACAGACATCGCCTGATTAGGAACAAACTTAGGCTCTGTTGTCATAATCGTTTTTCCGGCAGCGCTTTGCGGCAGCTCATCCTGTGCACGTGCACGGTCAGCTTCGTTGCTGATATTCGGGAGCACCACAAGCTCCATAAATTTCTTAATAAACGTAGATTTCCCTGTACGGACAGCTCCAACGACCCCTAAATATATATCGCCTCCTGTTCGTTCAGCGATATCCTTGAAAATATCGACCTTTTCCAAGTGATCCCCTCCCGGACTTCCTATCCTAATCATTTTTATTCACCATTCATTTCACCTTCATCAATCAAATACAGGACACTATATGTGTATGACGTTGTCCTATTTCAATATGACACCTTTAGAAAATTTTCAATTCTCATTCTAGTAAAGTATGAAAAAACCTTTCTCCCTATTTGTATGCGAGGGAGAAAGGTTCATTCCTGTTTCATATCATTTTCTAAAAAAACGGGTTCTTGTTTTTCATTAACGGTATACTTGACGGAAAACGCGGGTACAAAGGGTGTCTCTTCCCAAATGATATCCTGGATTTCAGCGCCGGGCTTGAGATCTTTTTTGCTTTGTTTCATACAATCAGCCAAATCAATTCTGTAATCAGCATAGATGTCTCCATCGCCTCCGATCATAAGCGGCAGAGAGGCTCCCGATATGGGGCTTGTGACGGTGAGCGCATGCTTCATACCCAATTTCTTCGCGTCTAAGGTGAATAAATCACGGGATAATACATCCTCATAAGGGGGATAGCCTTGCTGTTCCTTGTACATTTTTACCCGAAGTTTGATATCACGGATTTTTTCAGCCATCTTTAAATCTATCAGCTTTACGGAAGGATTGTTCTCCACATCCACGAGCACATATTGGTAGTCTCCTCCGCTTTCAAAAGCTGTGCTTGGCGGTTCAGCGATATATCTCGGGGCCAAACGATTAAAATCAATCGGATATTTTTGATAAATCGGTGTTTTCATATCCTTTGTCTGAATCGGAAGAAGCCCTCCATTCGCCTCTTTAAACTTGTCAACCGCAGACTGAACCTGTTTTAATTGCTCCTCATAAGGAATGGCATTTTCAACTTTGCGCTCCTCCGGGTATAAGCACCCTGATAAAAGAATCGCAGAAAAGAAAATGAAGGCGCATTTCAGTTTGACCATACCACACTTCCTTTTGCACATTTATTCATTGACAGGGCCGCTGAAAACGACAATGATCACAATCAATCCCGATATCAGCATACAAGCGTAGGCAAGCGAAGACACGCCAGCTTTCAAAAAAGCATTTTTACATTTGTATCGGCTCATATAAATAGCTGCAACGGCGATGAACATTAAACCCATGGCTCCAAGTGCAAACCACATTTTCATTAATGCCAGACTCAAACGATCCGCCCCTTCCCCTGTATATATGTTATGTAAGCGTTATATTTCATTTTAATATACAAAGGTTGAAAAGATCAACAGATTTTCCAACCTTTGAAAGTACAAAAAAACTGAAGCAAAGGGGGGGCTTCGCTTCAGTCATATGACTATATTTACCTACACGTTTTAGATCCAGCTCTCTTGGACTTCGATGCTATAGTATGCAAGTGTCCGTACAGATGCATCCTCTCCTGCCTAAATCGCCAAAATGTTTCAAGCGATTCCGGGCCGGGAAGCTCCATTTTTTTCGTGATAATCGTTCAACCCAGAATATGCAGGCTGTCAGCGGATTGTCACTTTTTTTACTTCACTTGATTTTCAAACGTATTCACCAAATCCTCCATTTCGTGGGTTTTCACCCGCGCCATTAGGGATTCGACTGCTGTTTCTACTGTTTGCCCGTTAAAAAGAACCTGATGAAGAGCTTCTGTAATCGGCATTTTCACCTGATACTTTTCAGACAGCTGATAAGCCGCTTTTGTGGTGCGGACCCCTTCAACCACCATTCCCATTTCTTCAAGAACAGCTTCGAGTTTGTAACCTTTTCCAAGCATATTGCCGGCGCGCCAGTTTCTTGAATGAACGCTTGTACACGTCACAATCAGGTCCCCTACACCCGCTAAGCCTGAAAAGGTCAGCGGATTGCCGCCCATTTTTGTTCCGAGTCTGGCGATTTCGGCAAGTCCCCGCGTAATCAGGGCCGCCTTTGCATTATCTCCGTACCCTAAGCCGTCAGTGATCCCTGCTGCAAGGGCGATAATGTTTTTCAAAGCACCGCCGATTTCAACGCCGATAATATCCGGGTTTGTGTATACGCGGAAATTATGATTCATAAATAAATCCTGTACCTCTTCCGCCGACTGTATGCTTTTTGAAGAAGAAGTCACCGTAGTCGGGTGCCGCAGGCCGACTTCCTCTGCATGACTCGGTCCGGAAAGCACGACGATATCTTTTCTGATATCGGCAGGCAGCTCTTCTTCCATAATTTCCGAAATACGAAGAAGCGTGTCCGGTTCAATTCCTTTGCTGACGTGGACAAAGACAGCCTTTTTAGTAATATAAGGCACAGCTTGGCTTAATACTTCACGGATTGCTTTTGTCGGGACAGCGACAATAATGAAATCAGCATCCTTCAATGATTCCTGCAAATCTGTTGTTCCTGTAATTTCTTCAGGAAGCTTTACATCCGGCAAATAATCCTTGTTTTCATGACGTTCATTAATTTGACTGATAAGCTCAGGGCGGTGACCCCACATACACACTTGATGTCCGTTATCTGCAAGGACCAAAGCGAGTGCGGTTCCCCAGCTCCCAGCTCCGAGCATCGTCACTTTTTTCATAGTTGAATCACACCTTTTTATTTTCTCGCTCTTGCAAATATTTTAATTGGTGTCCCTTCAAAATCAAATGCATCTCTGATCCGATTTTCTAAAAACCTTTCGTAAGAGAAGTGCATAAGCTCCGGATCATTTACGAAAACGACAAAACTCGGCGGCTTTACAGCGACCTGTGTCGCATAGTAAATTTTCAGGCGCTGCCCATTATGCGTCGGTGTCGGATTCATCGCTACCGCGTCCATGATGATGTCATTTAAAACATTGGTCTGCACACGGAGCGAATGATTTTCACTCGCCTTAATTATAGCAGGCATCAGCGTATGAATGCGTTTTGTTGTTAAAGCCGACATGAATAGTATCGGCGCATAATCAAGAAATTGAAAATGATCGCGGATATTTTGCTCGAATTCTTTCATCGTCCGCTCATCTTTATCAACAGCATCCCATTTGTTCACAACAATGACTACAGCCTTGCCCGCTTCATGAGCATAGCCTGCAATACGCTTGTCCTGCTCAATGATACCTTCTTCCCCATCAAGCACAACGGCAACCACTTCTGAGCGGTCAATCGCTTTTAGCGCACGCAGCACACTGTATTTTTCGGTTGTTTCATATACTTTTCCTTTTTTTCTCATACCTGCAGTATCGACAATCACAAAATCCTGCTGATTGTAGCTGAACATTGTGTCCACTGCGTCTCTTGTTGTTCCGGCCACGTTGCTTACAATGACCCGCTCTTCTCCGAGCATAGCGTTAACAAGAGAAGATTTTCCGACATTCGGGCGTCCGATAAGGCAAAATTGCACAACTTCTTCGTTGTACTTTGTCTCCGGAATGTTTTTGAAATGTTCCGCTGCAGCGTCAAGCAAATCACCTAAACCCAGTCCGTGGGTGCCTGAAATCGGATATGGCTCTCCAAAACCAAGCGAGTAAAAATCATAAACATTCGCTCTCATTTCAGTATTATCCAATTTATTCACCGCAAGAACAACCGGCTTTTTCGTCCGGTACAGAATTTTGGCGACCTCTTCATCGGCTGCCGTCACTCCTTCACGGCCATTCACCATAAAAATGATGACATCCGCTTCATCCATGGCGATTTCAGCCTGCTGGCGAATCTGTGTCATAAACGGTTCATCACCGATATCAATACCGCCCGTATCAATCAGGTTAAAATCATAGTTCAGCCATTCAGCTGAGCTGTATATCCGGTCCCTGGTCACTCCAGGGGTATCTTCTACTATTGAGATTCTTTCACCCGCAATCCTATTAAAGATTGTGGACTTCCCTACATTCGGTCTCCCGACTATGGCTACGACAGGTTTACCCATTGTACCCTTCCTTTCAATCCAGCCGCTTTCATTTTTTACATAAATTTTCAACCGGTTATTAGTATTCTTATTTTTACTTTTTATGAAAAGAAACCCTTCAAACTGAAGGGCTTAACTCATTTATTATATCAGTTTTCAGTAAGATCACAACGTATTCTTAAAAATGTTTCACAATCAAATATAAGTCGTCCCCAATACGATGGGCAATTCCGTCAAGAATGGCTTCAAGATTTGTAGCGTAAAGCTCCATTTCCTTTTGATCTTCACAAAAAAAGATGGTTGTCCCGCCGATCGCCCGGTTTCGGTTGGTCGTTATGACAGCCAATACAAAATTCGTTAAGGAATCGCTCATTTTATCACCTTATCTTGCTTTTTAATAAATTCAGTCGGCATTCTGATCGCATTCTCAAGGGTCGGAACATTGCTGATAATCTGAAGCGCGGTATCCGGATGATGCACTTGCGGCAGAACGAAGATGCCGACTCGGCCGTCATTGAGATCCCGTTTTGCCAGCGGCGTAAGTGACGGTTCCCCTGAATCGCGATAGACGCCGAGCACATTGGAAACATCGAATAAAATAGCCTGCCGCTGTCCTAAGTTGGCAATTGTAGTAGCTGAATTAAAGTTTTTCGGTGTTAAAATAAATCCCATTCCATGCTTTAAAATCAGCTCTTGTTTCTCGGGCAACCCGATATTCATAATATAAATATTATCAACATACAAACCCGGTCCTTCAAAACGGGGCTTTATGTATTCAATATCCACTATATCTTTCAATACACTGCCGGACATGAATTTCATCGCGAGCAAGAAGCAAACAACCGCCGCAATTACAGCTGCCCATAAAGAGAAAAACACATAAGCTGATGTTGTGAGAAGCGCGGTGAATATAACAATATAATTTCTGCTTTCAAACGCGATCGCAATCCCCTCGATATATGTGCTGCCTCTGGACACAAGCTCATAAGAATCCATTTGGGTCAGCGTGTTCCGCTCCATATTCCGTACATCTCGAAATTGCGTTGCCGCTAATGTCAGAAAAGTAATCGCGGTAAATTCTTCTTCCAACAAAGCCGGCATAATAATCGCACCGAGGCCGGCAGCAATTAACCCAAGCGCAATATGGATCACTTTTCCATGGATATAGGTAGGATATTGGCGGTAATCAGTTTTCAGCATATAAAGCCTTGTCAGCACTCCTGCAATGACTCCCGCAATAATGGGATATACATAATTACTCATGACATTTTTGTGGCTCCTTTGTTGGATCTTTTGCCTTTTTGACTGAGTTGGCCGGCAAGCTGTTCACATTTCGAGATACCAAACAGCAAAATCGTGCCTGCTGAGCATGCATACAGCCATTTAAAATCACCAATACTGACTGCACCCGCAAATCTTTGAATGATGAAAGAGTACAAAAGCTCCCCCTGGCACATTCCAAGAACAAATAATGCAAGCCGCTCGCGAAAGTTCCTTTCAACCGCGGCTGTCACGACCGTAAAAACCATCACAACAACCCACTCAGGTTCTATGATGAACCAAACCGGATCATATAATGCAAAAAGAAAGACAAAAGCATACGCAAACACCAATGTCATATGCAAAACGATGTAACGGAGCCGTTTATACATACCCAAATAACCTCCAAAGGCACATGCAGCTGTATAAAACATCACGTATGCAGCATTCAGCGTAAAATAAAAAGTAAAGTGATGTATGCTTAAGATGATATTTGTCAAAATAAAAACAGATACGATAAACCGGCTTTTTGTCTTTTCGAGGATAAAAGTCGTCAGTATCCACAAAAACCACATTGACCAATAATAATAAAATGGTTCCATTTCGCGTTCCTCCATCTACACACAGTATGGGGCCGGAGAACGTTTTTTAAACCAGCTGATAAACGAAAAGGAGAATGATGATGGGAAGAGACAGACAGGAAAGAAAACTCAAAGCTTCTCACCGAGTGGAGTCAGACAGAGATCAGTCCATTCACCATAACGGCGCGACAGCCCTTGAGAAAAACGGGGAATTCAAAAAGAGGAAATCATAGCATTAAAAAAAAGCATACGAAAAGGATGACAAAGATTTTTTGTCATCCTTTTAACGTACGCTAAAAGCGGATGTATTCACGCCTCTCTCCTTCAGCCAATGGTGGGTATCTCCTTGTATGACGAGAGGAGCCTGCTGTAATTCAGGGATGGTTTTGGCCCCGAGCACAGTCATGATCACCTTTAGTTCTTGCAGAAGTTCACGGATCTCATCAATTAATCCGTCTTCCCCTTTAGCGGTAAGCGCCTTTAAGAAGTAGCCTGCCATTCCGGCAAAGGAAGCGCCGAGAGCGATCGCTTTGGCCACATCAAGCGCATGCTGCAGACCGCCGGAAGCGATAACAGCCTTATCGTGAAACTGTGATGTGATTTCAGCTAAGCTTGCAGCTGTTGAAATGCCCCACGAGTTAAAAAAGTTCAGTTGCTTATCTCTGCGGAGATTTTCAATTTTCGAGAAATTCGTGCCGCCGTAACCGCCGATATCAACGGCTGCCGCACCCGACTCATACAGCCTGGCAGCCGATTCTTTACTCATTCCAAATCCGACTTCCTTTACAATGACAGGCACTTCGAGCTCCTTGCACATCTGCTCAATTCGTCCAAGCGCGCCGCTGAAGCTTCTGTCCCCTTCCGGCATGACAATTTCCTGAATGACGTTCAGATGGATTTGCAGAGCATCCGCCTCAAGCATTGAAACAGCCCGTTTCGCCTGTTCTGCTGTCGCTTCACTGCCTAAATTAGCAAAAATAAGCCCATCAGGATTTTCTTTTCTCACAATTTCATAAGAAAAGCGTTCAGAAGGGTCTTTAAGAGCCGACATTTGCGAACCCACAGCAAGAGGAATATCCGCCTCCCGCGCCGCTCTCGCCAGCGATTTATTAATTTCATATGTATGTTGTCCGCCGCCGCCCGTCATTGCATTGATAAAAATCGGCGAACTGCTCGTAAGTTCGCCGATTTTTGTTGTTATATCCACTTGTTCTAATGCAAGATCGGGAAGACTGACATGAACAAACGTTATATCGTCAAGACCTGTCTCTCGTTTTTGTCCGGTAGACAGCGCGTGATCTATATGTTGTCTTTTGCGTTCTGCTCGTGTCACGTTCATCACCAATTATTTTAGTTTATTAAGTTTATCACCAATTAGATCTCCAAGCTGGAAACCGGAGCTTTGTTCTTCTTTGGCCTGATACTGGCGATAGTCTTCTTGACCGCCTTGAGGCGCTTCTTCCAGTTCACGCATGCTAAGTGAGATGCGTTCCTCGCCTTCATTCACATCAAGGACTTTCACTTTTACATCTTGCCCTTCTTCCAAAACTTCATGCGGTGTGCCGATATGTTTATTGGAAATTTGTGAAATGTGCACAAGGCCTTCCACTCCGGGGAGAATCTCGACAAACGCACCGAAGCTTACGAGGCGCTGAACCTTTCCTTCAAGAACATCGCCTTTTTTGACTTTTTCGCCAATCTGGCTCCAAGGTCCCGGAAGCGTCTCTTTAATAGATAAAGAAATACGCTCATTATCGCGGTCTACAGAAAGGACTTTCACCTTCACTTCCTGGCCTTCTTCCACCACATCAGATGGCTTTTCCACATGAGAATGGGAAAGCTGCGAAATGTGGACAAGACCGTCGATCCCGCCAATATCTACAAACGCTCCGAAGTCAGTCAAACGCTGCACTTTACCTTCAAGCACACTTCCGACTTCTAAAGTTTGCAGAAATTCTTGTTTTTTATTTGTTTGCTCTTTTTCTACGACAGCACGATGTGACAGGATGACTCTGTTTTTATCCCTGTCAAGCTCCACTACGATTAAAGTAAGCGTTCTTCCTTTATAATCAGTGAAATCCTCGACAAAGTGAGCCTCAACAAGCGACGCAGGAATAAAACCGCGAACGCCGATATCAACCACGAGCCCGCCTTTTACCACATCTTTCACTTCAGCTTCAAACACTTCTTTTGTTTCAAATTTTTCCTCAAGGTCTTCCCAAGCGCGGTCTGCATCAACAGCACGTTTAGATAAAATCAAAGCATCGTCTTCCACTTTCGTCACTTTCAGGTCAAGCTCGTCGTCAGCCTTTACGACATCCGATGCTTTCTCTACATGAAGACTTGATAATTCACTGATTGGAATAATGCCGGACTGCTTGACGTTGATAATCTCAACATCCACATGCTTGTCCTCCACTTTTGTAACAATTCCTTTTACTACATCTCCAACCTCTGGCACTTGAACATCAATTTGATTCATTTCCTCTGTCATTTGAATAACCTCCTTGGTCCAAACCTACACAGCTTAATTAAAACGGTTTGAAAGCTGAACATGCAAAATGCCCGCTTTTAGCCGAATATGTATTAAAGAATCATTCAAAAAAAGATTTTGAATGACCAATAAAAAGTTTTATTAGTATTAACTTCTAATAAAAGGACAGGTTTGTCAAGCAATAACATCTTGTCTTTGTTGAAAAATTTCAAAAAAGAAGTTACTTATCGGCTGGACGGGACTTTTGATCTGCAATCTCGAGTATTCTGCCCGCCACTTCGTCAATTGAGAGTGATGTTGTATCAATTTCGACCGCATCATCCGCTTTGCGAAGGGGCGAAACTTCCCGCTCGGAATCCAGCTTATCTCTTCTGGCGATTTCTTCAATTAACGTTTCGTAGTTTACGTCATAGCCCTTTTTTACGTTTTCTTCAAAACGGCGATTGGCCCTCTCTTCAACAGACGCCAAGAGAAAGATTTTCACTTCCGCATTCGGCAGCACATGAGTGCCGATGTCACGCCCGTCCATGACAACGCCGCCTTTGTCTCCCAGCAGCTGCTGTCTTCTGACCATTTCTTCTCTGACTGATCTGTGCTTGGCTACGATAGAAACTTGATTGCTGACTTCATCTTTTCTGATGTCTTCTGTCACATCATTTCCGTTTACTAATACTTTTTGTCCTTCTTTTGATGTGATCAATTCAATAGTTGTTTTTTCCAGCAGCTCTGACAGCATTTTTTCATCCGTTAAATCTGCTGATTCCTTGAGCGCTACATATGTAATAGCCCGGTACATCGCTCCTGTATCAATATAAACATATGACCTTTTTTCAGCTACAATTTTTGCTACAGTGCTTTTCCCCGCAGCTGCCGGTCCATCAATAGCAATTGATAATTTCTTCTCCATAATCTCTCTCCTTGCTCTTTTCTCCTCTATGGATTGTATCATGAACTATACAAAAAAGGGTGAAAAAATTGACGATACTTACGGCTTAAATGTCTCTATCCACTCTTCAATTTCCATTTTATCGACCCCTTCATATCGAACGGCTTTTGATACATATGGTTCAATATGTTGATAATGAAAAAGACACTGGACACCGATCAATATCACTGCCTGGACGAGCAATAATTTAACCAGCAGGCGTTCAAAAGTTTTCATTACGGCGCACCTCCAATACAAATAGTATGGAAATGTTTACCCCTGTTTATTCCGCGAGCCCCTTTCTTCTATTTTCAAGCTGGCGCCTAAAGCAGTATTGCAGTACGAGCTGCTGCTGATCTGAGGCAATATTAGAGTATTCCAGCGTCATTTTATATTTTGTTGATTTTGTATCATAAAAGACGCGTTTAACGATTGCGTCTGTGTCGACCTGAAGCGTTTTTTTCTCTTCAGGAAGGCAGATTCGCAAATGCAGCTCTTCCTCAGGCATAAAGGACAGGTTTTCCGGCAATAGAAGCACAATTCCTCCGGCACTGATGTTGTATGAAAAAGTTTGAAACGTTTTTTGATCGCTGTTCCTTTGAACATATACATCTAATATGGCGCTGATCCGCAGATATTGCCGCCTTTGTATTCTTTTTATCTGTTCTTGGCTGGGAAGCGACAGGCAAATCATCGGAATTTTGTCCTTCTTTCTTCCTTTCACGCTGCTTTTAAATTGATACGGCATTTCATCTTTTCCGACAAATTCCACCATCACTTCAGTGCCGTTATGTAAAAAGACCGTCCGGCCTGTATGCTGATCGACTGGGTATGCAATAAACAGCTCACCGTTTTCCACACTCACGGCTTTACTTTTTACTGTTTTCAATTGGCTTTCTTCTTTATATTCAATTGTTACACTATCCCCGACATCTATCATGAAATTCACTCTTTCATTTTCAATATGCTTCACTTTTTTATTAAAGCATGTTATGTAAAAAAGGAAAAGACATTTAGTCCTTTCCTCCTTGTTTTTTTATAGGTCTTTGTATATAGGTTCAGCATTTTTTAGTTTTTCGACATTTTCTTCTGTTCCGTCATCGGCATTAATAAACATCCTGTACGTATCGTTTTCAATCGTACCGAGCATCTCGTAGCAAAGCACTTCCTTCCCGAGCTCGTTTGTGATAATTGCAAGTCTTGTTTCTTTCACATCCACGTTTTTGTTCAGTTTTTCTTTTGCTTCGTCAACAGAAAGAGCCGGCTTAGGAATATCTCTTGTGCGGTGTGCCGCTAAAAAGTCACGCGCTGAAAAACCGACGACCTCACCATCATCAAGCGCCACTTTCATACGAATGGCTTCCGGATAAAGCCGCACATTCTTTTCAACCGGGACGTATGAAAATACACCGATTTTGTCATACTGGGCACTTTCATCTATTTCAAGGTCCTTTGTCTCATATCCATTTTTCTTCAAGAACGCAAGCGCTTTGTTTGAGGCGTCATTCAAACTGATTTTCTGTTTGTTTACTTCTCTGTTTTGAATGAGATAAACAGGATGTCCGCCTTTTTGGGTAATGTCCATATAGATTGCTGCTTTTTGGTCCGGGTCTTTCATACTGACGCTATAAACGTCCCGATTTGTTTTTTTGCCGCTTTTATTTACTTTAATTGAATAGTTATCGTCCGGAGCAAAGCGCTGAGCGATGTTCTTTGCTTCTTGTTCAGTTATTTGTTTTCCTTTCAGATGGGCGAATCCTTTGTCTTCTTTTTTCGTGCTTGTGAAGGTCGGGCCGAACTCGGATTCAGAGAATGACCCTACGTTTTTTTCAACTGTTTTAAAGCTGTTTATGATCGTATTGTCACTCTGTTTTTCATCGGACGCAAGCGCCATCTCAACATCCATCCAGCGTAAGTTTTTGCTCATAACGAGATGCTGGACATGGCGCAATTCATTTTGAATATCCTCTGACTTCTGATACAGCTTATTGAGGGATGAATATTCTTTTTTATCGAGCGGCTTTTGATCTAAATCCCTGATTGATGCTTTGTAACTGAAATCCCCGATATTGGATAAAAACTCTTCCGTTTTATTAAACGGCATTAAGGTAAGCGGAAGCTGGCTCACGTTGTTGTGTGCTTCCGCGGTAATCCGCCATACGTCTACCAAAGCGGGAGACAGTGATTTTTTGCTGTTCATGGCCAATGTCGTTCCGATTTTATCATGAAGCTGGTCAACTTGATACGTCAGGTCATGGAATGCTCTCTGGTAGTTATTTTCAGCATGGAGAAGCACAGCGTCTTTTTCTTGGTGCTCTTTATATCCCCAGTAGCTTGTGCCGACGATGGCGATTCCCAGTACGGCGATTAAAATTCCTCTAATCATTTGTCACACCTCTTTTTTATGCTTTTTCATGCTCTTACTCACAGAAAATGTGTTTTCCGATTCTTTTAATCTGCGGTCGTCCCCAAATCCATGCGCTTGTCGCTGTATCCGGATTAAAATAGTAAAGGGCTTCTTCAGTTGGGTCCCAGCCATTTATCGCATCAAGCACTGCTTCTTTGGCCCGTTCATTCGGCTGCATATAAATCTGGCCGTCGGCAACCGCTGTAAAGGCGAGCGGTTCAAAAATAACTCCCGCTACCGTATTTGGGAACAATGGACTGTTAATACGGTTTAAAATAACGGCTGCGATCGCCACCTGCCCCTCGTATGGCTCGCCCCTTGCTTCACCATATACTGCTTGAGAGAGAAGCTGAATATCATTATTTGAAAACCCTCCCGGCATATTTGCCGCAACAGCATCCGGTTTTTTTTCCGGTGTTTTTTGTGCCGGTGCGTTCTTTTGTGCTTGCTGATTGCCAGCTGATTTGTTCTGCGCTTTTTGGTTTTGGTCAGGCTGGGTTTGCCGCGCCTCCGCCTTCTGCCTTGCTTGTTGGGTAGCTGCTTTAGACGGCTTTGTTTGATACTTTAACGGAATTTTTCCGTAGTGTGTAAATGTATTTCCTTTTTGAAGCTGCTCAACCACATATTCCCGATAATATTTGGATTTTGAAATTAAGATTTGTTTCGTTTGCGCTCCGACAAGACCGTCAATTTCTTTTAAACCGAACTGGTTTTGAAAGTTCCTTACCGCCCAGTACGTTCCCCATCCATAGACCCCGTCTATCTTGCCATTATAGTATCCGTTGTATTGAAGACGCGCTTGTAATTCAATAACGTCATCTCCCGTCGCCCCTCTTTGAATCACTTGATTTGAAAAGGCATAAATCTTCTCGCAATTTGAAAAAGCGGTTATTGTAAAGGAAAAAAGGATGAGACATACCATGATCGCACCTTTGGACTTCATCTTTTCAAGCCTCCTACAGCAAATTTTTAGTGTAGTCGTATTTTCTGTAGCAAGGTTATTTTTATACACTCTTTCCTTCTTATCCCTCTTAACATTCTTCCTGCAGGCATAAAAAAAAGCTGCACGAGTGGGCAGCTTCCAACATTATAATTGCATCATATTGACGGTGCGGGCTTTCTTCGCTTTCCTTAAACCAAACCACCATAAAAAAAGCATAAAGGGGATCATGTAATAGCCCCAATTATGAAGGGCTGTCAGAATAAAATCATACGACCCGTGAAGGGTTGAAGGAATTACCAATGAGAGAAGCAGCCATTTCAAGCGGGCTTTCTGATCCGAAAAACGTGCTTTTCCAAGGTAAAATCCCATAATAACGCCAAGGAGAGCATGACATGAAACAGGTAAAAGCGCTCTCACAAAAGCATGTTCCACTCCATGGCCAACTAAATAGAGAATATTTTCAAGGGTTGCGAATCCAAGGGAGACGCTGGCCCCGTATACAATCCCGTCATAATGTTCATCAAAATGGGCGTGAGGATATACACTTACCATCAGGATAAACCATTTTAACGATTCCTCTAAAACACCTGACGATAAGAAAGAAACAAACAAATTTCCGGCTCCCACATTTTCTTTTTCTAATACATATTGGATAAACATGGTAGGGAATACAAGTACAACACCTAGAAAAAAAGAACGCAGCACCATGTGTACAGGTTCATTGTCATACTGATCTTTTAGATAAAAATAGCTTAACAGCGCGATGCCTGGAGCTATTCCTGCAGAGATGATTGCAAACATCAGGCAACCTCTTTCCTTTAAATTCCTATAACTATCGTATCATGTTGTTTATCATTTTACATCTGCCTTTTATGAAAAACCGCAAAAAAGAGCATATGAATCTTTTTCATATGCCCCATTCTTACAAGATGTTTAATGATGATTTCTTTTTGATATTTCAGATGCGATTAATCCACCGTGGAAACGCCCGTTTTCAATAAAAATCTCATTGGCATTATTGCCGGCAGCGATAACCCCCGCAATAAAAACACCTTCCACATTTGTTTCCATCGTTTCTTCGTTAAAATAAGGACGGCCTGATTCTTCGTCTATCTTCACGCCGATTTTTTTAAGAAAACCGTGATCCGGATGGTAGCCTGTCATGGCAAATACAACATCATTTTTTATGCTCACCAATTCGTTTTGTCCGGAACGGAACATTACTTTATCTTCCGTGATTTCTTCAACACATGCACCAAACTCCATACGGATTGTTCCGTTTCTCACAAGAGCTTCAAACTCCGGCAGTATCCAAGGCTTAATGCTTGATGAGTACTCTTTCCCTCTGTACAATACCGTAACCCGTGCTCCGCATTTCACTAACTCCAGCGCGGCGTCAACACTTGAGTTTTTCCCGCCGATGACCACAACATCTTTATCAAAGTATGGATGGCCTTCTTTGAAATAATGAAAAACTTTAGGCAGCTGTTCCCCCGGAAGGTTCATATAATTCGGATTGTCATAATAGCCTGTTGCGATAATGCAGTACGGTGTCACATAAGTTCCTTTCGATGTCTCGATCAGAAATTTGTTTCCGTCTGTTTTCGTAACGGTCTGCACCGTTTCAAATGCATTTACGCGTATGTCTTTGCGTCTGACAACTTCCCGGTAATAAGACAAGGCTTGAATTCTAACGGGTTTTCTGTTTTCAGTGATAAACGCCACATCACCGATTTCAAGCTTTTCACTTGAGCTGAAAAAGGTTTGATGGGTCGGATAATTGTATATACTGTTGACCACATTTCCTTTTTCGATAACAAGTGCATCAATGCCAATTTGTTTTAGGTGAATGGCTGCTGATAATCCACATGGCCCCCCGCCAATAACTATTGCTTTTTCTTCAATCATTTCCTTCAACTCCTGCGATTGGCAATTCCATCAAGATATTCCGTTCATAAATAAAAAATCTCCTATATCATCATAGGAGATTTTTTATTTTTATGCAAATGATTGACTTAGATCCAGCCTCTGAAACGAGAAGCTTCAGCCATTTTTCGAACACCGACCATGTAGGCTGCAAGCCTCATGTCAATTCTCCGGTTCTGCGCCATATCATAGATATTATTAAATGATTTGACCATCATTTTTTCAAGTTTTTCTTCAACTTCTTCTTCGCTCCAGTAAAAGCCTTGATTATTTTGCACCCATTCAAAATAGGAAACCGTAACGCCGCCTGCACTTGCAAGAACGTCAGGAACAAGCAGAATATCCCTACCTGAAAGGATTTTCGTCCCTTCCAGCGTTGTCGGACCATTAGCCGCTTCGACAACGATTTTAGCTTGAATGTTATGGGCATTTTCTTCTGTAATTTGATTTTCAATCGCAGCGGGAACGAGAATGTCACATTCTAATTCAAGCAGCTCTTGGTTCGTAATCGTATCATTAAACAGTTTCGTTACTGTTCCAAAGCTGTCCCGGCGGTCTAGCAAATAATCAATGTCAAGTCCGGACGGATCATAAAGTCCGCCGTATGCATCGGAAATCCCGACGACCTTGGCTCCGGCATCATGCATGAATTTCGCCAAATAGCTTCCCGCGTTTCCGAAGCCCTGAACGACTACACGCGCACCTTGAATGTCAATGCCTTTTTTCTTAGCCGCTTCTTTTATGCAGATGGTTACGCCTTTTGCAGTTGCTGATTCTCTTCCGTGAGAACCTCCAAGCACAAGCGGCTTACCTGTAATAAAACCTGGTGAATTAAATTCATCAATTCTTGAATACTCATCCATCATCCAAGCCATAATTTGAGAATTGGTAAACACGTCTGGTGCAGGCACATCCTTTGTCGGCCCTACAATCTGGCTGATCGCTCTGACATAACCCCTACTCAGTCTTTCCAGTTCTCTGAATGACATATCCCTTGGATCACAAATAATTCCGCCTTTACCCCCGCCATAAGGAAGATCAATGATTCCGCATTTTAAACTCATCCAAATTGAAAGCGCCTTCACTTCTTTTTCTGTCACATTCGGGTGAAAACGAATTCCGCCTTTTGTCGGACCGACTGAATCATTGTGCTGGGCGCGATAACCAGTAAAAATCTTCACAGACCCGTCGTCCATGCGAACGGGTATTTTCACCGTTAATAATCTCATCGGTTCTTTTAATAATTCATAAACTTCCTCTGGATACCCCAATTTTTCAAGAGCCTTATGTATTACGGTTTGGGTTGATAATAATACATCAAGTTTGTCTTCTTCATTATGACCGGTGTTTCGATCGGCTACCATTAAGTTAACCTCCTAGAATCTTCTGTTTCTCACATGCTCCCTTTCAGAGAATAGTATACACCTTCATATCAGCTATGCATAGGTTAAACGTTAGTTTTTTGATGATTTTTACCTAAATTATCTAATAAAAAAAACCGCTGTCATAAACAGCAGTTTTTTTATATGTTTTATGAGAAATGAGTCCGGATCGTTTCAACAGCATTTCCGTCCATAATGACTTTCCCGTACTCTTGCAAGCGATAGATCGTTAAAGTGGTCGGGCTTCCGTATTCAGCCAATACTGCGACAACCCCTTCGGATGAACGGGAACCGAGATCGTCAAGGCTTAAAAAGTACTGGCCTTCATAATGGTAAACGGTCCCTCCCAAAATGCCGATGCGCTGCAGGCTTTCAGAAAGCTGGATAATATCTTCAAATGAATGGAATTGATAAATAATATCTGCACTTTCATCCAGCTTCACCTGCATCTCAATGTAATCGTCATCGTACTCCTCGTCCTCTGAATCCGCTTCCTGATTCTTTGTTACGATGACAACCATGCCTTGTGCTTGGAGAGAATACACTTCGACTGCGATAGGTCCATTCGCTTCAAATCCGAGCTCTGTATTTGCTTCATTCATCATATCTTTAAATAACTGGTGGACTTTAAATGAGTCCTTCCAGAGATCTTCTTTTGTCAGCCCTCGATCTGTCAAGTCATCGAGTGTCAAAAAGATTTTTATCTTATTATAATTCAGACGCTCAAGCCGCATAACGTTCCCTCCTGCCTCTTCTTGCACACAAATCATATAACACATTATATGAAATGATGAGTCATAGGTTCTTAATTTGTTATCAGTTTACACTGTGTTCACTGGTAAGACAAGCACAATGCAGTCTTTTCTTGAAGTGTCCGGCTATTTTTAGTAAAAATTGCATTTTATACAGAAGGATCTGGCGGTGCGGCAAGTGTCACAATATGCGTTTCCGGCTTAGCTCCGAACCGAAGCGGCACCTTCGTTGTGCCATAGCCGTTGCTGATGAGATAGCGCGCATTTTTCACATGGCCGGTCATCCCCAATTCATAAGGCCCGAACTTGCCAAACCGAATCTGTCCGCCATGTGTGTGTCCGCTGAAAACGACATCTATGCCGTCAGATTCGTTTATCTGTTCATGAATCGCAGGGTTGTGAGAAACAAGTATATTAAGCTGCTGTTTATCAACGTCCTTAATGGCAGCGGCATAATCGTCCATTTCCATCCTGATATCATCCACACCTGCAATTGTTACGGTATGCCCATTATAGAAATACGGTACCGATTCATTGCGTAAAGGTGTGACTTTGTATTTTTTACAGATCAAAAGAAGCTTCTGCTGGCTGACCTCATAATCATTATTTCCCCATACCAGCATGACAGGAGCAAGATCCGCAAGCCGTTTTATATTTTCTTCGATTCTTGCATAAGGAACGCCCCCCTCCGCTAAATCACCGCCAATAATGACAAGGTCAGGATGATGGCTTTCAGCTTCATGTAACAAGCCTCTGTCAACCGTACGTTTATGAATGTCAGAAATAAAAAAGATCGTAAGCGGGGTCATGCCTTTCATTTTTGGTAAAGCAAATGTGTGGGTTTTAAGGTGGTTACCTTTAGCAAGAGTATACATTTTCACCGTCATTGCCGCTGCTGCAGTCAGCGCGCCGGCCATTGCAACTGTAAGCTTCATAAAAACTCTCCATTCTTTATGACTTATCAATAAGACGGCCAATAAAAAAAAGACGTTTCTATCGTTTGAGAAAACGCCGCAATTTATTTACTTTCAAAATATAGATTGATGTCATATTGGTGCTTCATCATTTGAAAAACAGATTCTCTCGCCTTCCATTTTTCAGGCTGAGGCCACAGATCAGTGCTTTTTTGTATGATTTCACATCTCAGTTTGTGATACTCTCCCTCGGCTTTTTCTTCCTTCTTTTTAAAATAGTAAGACGTACAATATGCAAAAGCGGCCGCCATCATCCAAAATAAATAAACCGTATGGTTCAGAAACTCTTCAAGCATGATCTGAGGCGCTTGCTGATTTAGGCTGAAACCTTTAAAAATGAAAAATAAGCATAACAAACCAAAACAGATAAGCGAGGTCCACTGCCACCTTCGGCATTGCTTGGCGTAATTTTCATACTTTACTTTCCGTTTCACCAGCGCCTGAAGCATCTGTTTTGTCGGAGCGTCAGTAAAACGGTCTAATTGATCCCATATTCGTTCCATGCGCTTCACACCTTGTCCATCATTCATTGGTACAATATATGAGAGGCCTGCAAAATACATGCCTGTTAATTGGTCAGGGGAATGTTAAGAACTTGGCCGGTGTACACTTCATTGCCGTTTAGGTTATTATAATTGCGGATTTTATCTTCGCCGGCTCTGCTTTTATAATACTTCATGGAAATACGATATAAGGTTTCTTTCTTTTTGACCGTATGTTTCACAACTCGAGTTGCATCTTCTTTAGTCTGCGCTTGCTGAGTATCCTTTTGCACCGTCTTTGTTTCCTCTGGGGCAGGGGCAGCGGCAGCAGAAGCCTTGCTTTCTGACTTCTCATTGGCCTTGGTATCAACTTTTTTATGTATAGAGGACTCTTTCTCCTCTGTTGGTTCTTTTTTATTCTCCGAAGGCTTATTGTCCTCAGCTTGTTCTTTTTTACTCTCCGAAGGCTTATTGCCCTTCGCTTGTTCTTTTTTACTCACAGAGGATTCGAGATCCTCTGTTTTTTTATCTGTTTCTTGATCTTTTGTCTTTTTTGCGGAATCCTGCAATGCGACAGTATCTTCTGTTTCTTGTTGTTTTCTAGCCTTGGGCAGAGATTCATACTTGCTTTGGCTGCTGTCGATAAAGACATCTTCATAATCTTTATTCGGGTTAAACGGATCGCTTTTTGTGAAATACAGCAGACTTACAAACACGATAATCGGAACAAATACAAACAGTACAGCAAGAACCGTAAATAACGGTGTTTTGGTTTTGGCCTTTTCCTGCTTCTTTTTTCTCTGATCTTTTACTGACTGTCTTGACGGAAGAGTTTCATCCTGTTGGTCAACATGCTCTTCTTCAAAAACGTCTTTTTGCTGCTCATAAAGATTATGGGCTTTTCTTCTCTCTACTCTTGACATTTTCGTCATGCATTTCCCTCCTAACCTGTTGAAAACGAATCTGACAGGCAAACACTACATCAATGATAAAATGCGCCATAACCGGTACAAATAAATTATCGGTCCATTCATAGATAAGGCCAAGCAAAAAGCTGATCGCCGTCACCATGATAAAAAGCAGCCATTTTGTCAAATACCGAAAATGAAGAACGGCAAACACCAGGCTTGCAGTCCATAAACCGATATGTGTCTGCAATACGCCCCTAAATAAGATTTCCTCTGTAAAGGCAATCAGAAGCGTTAAAAATATAATATGAGGGACTGACCTCTTACTGAATAACTTTTTATTTATCCCGCCATCATCATATAAGTGAGGCGGACACCATTTCATCACTGCCAGATCCAATATAATAACAATAACAGCAAGCGAAACACCATACCATATAATACGGGGGTCCCGAATATTCCAAAGCTTAAAAAAGGCATTTGCATGCTGAAATAAAAACAGTCCTGCTACAGCCGACACAATTATAACAATTAGCTGTGTCATATATAATTGCTTTAGCATATCCCCATCTGACAGCTGGTCAATCAAATCTTTTTGTTGTTTCAGCACAGCTCACCTTCAGACTGGAGGCCGAATATTCGATTCAATTCTGATCGCCAGTTGTCAAACCGTTCCATTTTGTTACCTTCTCCTTTTTGTTCATAGGCGGTAAGATCGATACCGCAGCGGCTGCAGCATTGATTTTGCGTATGATCAGGCTTGTAAGCTTCGGAAAAATAAGAAAGCAGCGACTCCCTTAAACAGCTCTTTTGTTCCAGCAGTGCAGAAAGATGATACATTTTATCCAGCTTCAATTCCATGCGGTGCGACAATTCCTGAGTCATAAGCTCTATAGACGTCTTTCCGCTTAAAAATAGGTGGATGATGGTACGGGCCTGAGTCTCTGAAACGCCATGACTGATTAGGAGTTCCCTCAGTTTTTTTTCATCCCGCTCTTCAGTTGCTGTCAAAATGCTTAAGATCGAACTGATTTCATGATCAGCCAAATATTCCATCTGGATGATTTGCTGCTGCAGCTCAATATCTCCCGGAGCTCTTAATAAAATGCTGATGCTCGGCTTTCCGTCCCGCCCTGCTCTGCCGATCTCCTGCATAAAGGCTTCAGCAGTCTGAGGCTGGTGAAAATGAATAACATATCTGATATCCGCTTTATCTACGCCCATCCCAAAAGCGTTCGTACTGCAAATCACGTCCAGCTGATGATTGATAAATTGCTGCTGTATTAAAATTCTGTCGCCGGACTCCATTCCGCCGTGGTAAAAATCCGCTCTGCTGTTTGTTTTCGCTTTGATTTCAGCAGATAATTCTTCTGCCCACTTCCTTGTCGGACAATATACAATGCCAGGCCCCTGAAGCTGTTCGACGAGCTGGACCGTCCTGTGTATTTTTTCGGCAGTATCCGCCGCATTTTCAACCTTTAAAGCAATATTTGGCCGATTCACTGAATAGAGATGGCGGTCAGCATGCTGCAGGTCAAGCAAATTCATGACATCTAGCAAAGTATTCTTTGTGGCCGTAGCCGTTAGCGCAAGTACCGGCGGATGGCCAAGTGTCTTCCTGAGCTGTCCGAGCTTCGAATAATCCGGTCTGAAATCATGGCCCCATTCGGATATACAGTGGGCTTCATCAATAACGAAAAGACTGATCGGCACTCTTTTCAGCCTGTCTAAAACGTAATCTGACTGAAGAGCCTCCGGGGATAAATATAAAAATTTATAACGTCCAATGTTCTCCAAAATAGCATTTCTCTCATTCCGGCTCAGCATGCTGTTGAGAGCGGCTGCCCGTTTTTCTCCCAGCGCTTTCAGCTGCTGTACCTGGTCTTCCATTAAAGAAAGCAAAGGTGAAATGATAAGAACCATTCCGTCCAGCAAATACCCCGGCAGCTGATAGCAGAGCGATTTTCCTCCGCCAGTCGGCAGCATAGCAATCGTATCTTTTCCATTCAGTACACTTTGGATGATTTTCTCTTGCCCTTTTTTAAAGGTATGAAAACCAAAATTTTGATATAAGGCTTGTTGTAATTTATTCATATTGACTCACCGTTTTTGCCAGTGCCAGTCTAATTTGAAAGTAGCTAAACTGCTGATGCAACCCTTCCCGAATTCGTTTCATTTTATTGGTCTGCATATTCTTTGCAAACTCAACGATTCGCTGCTGTTCCTCTTTAGAAATATACTGTTCAATAAAAAATGAGGGCTGATGCAAAGAAATTTCCACGATATGATCTTCAATTGTCGCTGTTTTCAGGTTTCTTATATCCGCTATCCGTTCAATCGGAAAACCTTTTTGAACCAGATGCAGCGTTTTTCTTGCCGACTGTGTAAGGGCGCTCTCATGCACTGTATCAGAAAGAAGATCTGCTAAAACAGAATGTTCACAATGCGGGATGGATTGAATAAAATAATGTACAGCACCCCAAAACAGAATATAAACATACCGCTCATCTTCACGAAGTGAATCGGCAAGCTGCCTGTTTGTATAACCTATTCTTTCATATGAAGTTAATGAGTACACAAAAATAAACGCCTGTTTTTCACTGAGTTTGTTCAAATGATCTGTTATCAAGCCCCACACGCTGGCACTAAGGTCGTTATGGTCGGGATGGCGGCGCAAATAGCTTTTCACCCATTGCAAAATTTGAGTGTCTTTTGTAATGGGTGTATACCGCTGGCAATGATGCTGCTTATTTGATAACACCTGAACAAGAAGGGAGAACCTTTTCCAAAATATTTTTGCAGCCTGCTGGTGATAAGCTCCGTGGCAATGAGCGGGCCAAGGTCTGGCAAAAAGCGCCCGCTTCAATTCTTGTGCTCCCTCCGCTGTCACCCTGTATGTATCTGTTTCATTCATCGCTTTCACGAATGCGAGCTGCTTAAGCTTTTTCAGTGATGCTGTGATGTCACTCCTTGAACAGTCCGGAACCATTCCAAAATATTTTGCGATCTGAAATAATCCGGCATCTTGTATCGTTTGAGACGATCTCTTTCCTTTTAATAAATGAAAAACAGCGCTTTGAGACCGTTCTGCATCTATTTTTTCCAGACAGTCAAGTACCATAATATCGAAGTAATTTAATGACAACTGCCTCACCCACAATCTTTCTGACAAAAATCGATGTTTTCTTCTTTTTATTTTAACAGATTTTAAAGATAAATCGATGTTTAAAGTCGACATTCAAGGGGAGGTTATGTAGATAACCCCTTATGTGATAAGCATTCTCATTCATTTTTCTGTTGAAATGTAGCATCAACATCATTACAATAGGTAAAGGGAATAGGTGTTATATTAAAAAAATATAAAAGATTAATCCATTTGTTCCAATAAGAACAATCTGGGAGGTTTATTTTTATGGCAAAGTACACAATTGTAGACAAAGATACGTGCATTGCATGCGGAGCTTGCGGTGCTGCTGCACCAGACATTTATGATTATGATGATGAGGGCATTGCATTCGTCACGCTTGATGAAAATAAAGGTGTTGTCGAAGTTCCGGATGTGCTTGAAGAGGATATGATTGATGCATTTGAAGGATGCCCGACTGATTCCATCAAGGTTGCGGATGAGCCGTTCGAAGGCGACCCGCTTAAGTTCGAATAGAAAAAGCTCCCTGTCATTGGGAGCTTTTTTAATATGTTGCGCCAGGTCTTTTAACAGACCTGGCGCATTTTTTATGAATCAATGGTTTGAAGGTTTCTTTGCTGTTCAATCCAAGGTTTAAGCTTCGTAAAGATTAAAGTGAAGACGATCGTGATAATGATCCCTTTTACAATATTAAACGGCAATATTCCCGCGACAACCGCTGTTTTCAAAGCGCTGTCTGATAATGCCGGCGAATGTAAAAACCATGTGTAAGCAGGTAGAATGAGAACATAATTCAAAATGCTCATTAAGGCCGTCATGGCTGCAGTTCCCGCAAGCAGGCTCACAGCCAGTCCCTTTGCCGAATTTAACCTTTTAAATAAGAAAGCAGTCGGCAGAATAAACAGTGTTCCTGCGATAAAGTTTGCAACCTGCCCCACAGGTACGCCGGCCATGCTTCCCTGAATCATATATTGAAGAACATTTTTTATCCCTTCAACGGCAATGCCCGCTGCCGGTCCGTATAGAAGAATGGCGATAATGGCAGGAACATCACTGAAATCAATTTTTAAATAATCAGGAAGACCCGGAAACGGGAAATTTAACAGCATTAATACAAACGCGATGCTGCTAAGCATACTGATAACCACTAATTTTTTCACTTTCATTTTGAGCTCTCTCCTTTTCGATCATATCTCTCGAAAAGTGGAAAGGTTCGTTCTGTCCAGCCCAATAAAAAAACCGCTTTATGATAAGCGGGGTTTAGATTTGGACTCGGCAAAGAAACGTTTGAAAATCTTATTTCAAAACGCTGCTGAACCTCCATCTTCTCCCATCCAGACTATACTGTCGGCTTCGGAATCACACCGAATCCTGCTGTAAAAACAGCTCGCGGGCTTAGAGCACTTAGACTCATCACCGCCGGTAGGGAATTACACCCTGCCCCGAAGATTGATCATATGAATTTATTCACATTATAAATGATATAAATCGTAATGTATAGATAAGAGCTCAAAATCTTTATTTTTAAATAAATATTTATGCTCTTCAGTGTGATAAACAGCGCATTTATAAGCTTTACTTTCGTCCTTTACTGCGGCAATACACGTTGACACTCTATTGGGAATATGATAAATTATCAGATATTTATGTTAGTAAATTTAGGAGGAAATCTTACGATGTTTCGAGTATTGGTCTCAGACAAAATGAGCAACGATGGCTTACAGCCGCTAATTGAATCAGACTTTATTGAAATTGTTCAGAAAAACGTGACAGAAGCAGAAGATGAATTACATACTTTTGATGCTCTTTTGGTGCGCAGCGCGACAAAAGTAACGGAAGACCTTTTCAAAAAAATGACTTCCTTAAAAATTGTCGGCAGAGCCGGCGTCGGTGTCGACAACATTGACATTGATGAGGCCACAAAGCATGGGGTGATCGTCATTAATGCTCCGAACGGAAATACCATTTCCACGGCAGAGCATACATTTGCGATGATCTCTTCTTTAATGAGACACATTCCTCAGGCCAATATTTCTGTAAAATCCAGAGAGTGGAACCGCACAGCTTATGTCGGTTCTGAGCTTTACGGAAAAACACTTGGAATCGTAGGATTGGGCCGAATCGGAAGCGAAATTGCACAGCGTGCGAGAGCCTTCGGTATGACCGTGCATGTTTTTGATCCCTTCCTAACAGAAGACAGAGCAAAGAAAATCGGTGTAAACAGCCGTACATTTGAGGAAGTTCTCGAAAGCGCGGATATTATCACAGTTCATACGCCTTTAACGAAAGAAACAAAGGGCTTACTGAACAAAGAAACCATTGCGAAAACGAAAAAGGGTGTCCGCCTGATTAACTGTGCAAGAGGCGGCATTATTGATGAAGCTGCGCTTTTAGAAGCTTTGGAAAACGGCCATGTCGCAGGTGCGGCACTTGATGTATTCGAGGTTGAACCGCCTGTTGAATCAAAGCTTCCTGATCATCCTTTAGTAATTGCCACTCCTCACTTAGGTGCATCAACAAAAGAAGCCCAGCTGAATGTTGCAGCTCAGGTATCTGAAGAGGTATTGCAGTTTGCAAAAGGCCTTCCTGTTATGTCAGCGATCAACCTGCCGGCGATGACAAAGGATGAGTTCAAAAAAATTCAGCCTTACCACCAAATCGCAGATAAAATCGGAAGCCTCGTTTCACAATGTATGAAGGAACCTGTAAAAGATGTGGCGATTCAATACGAAGGAACCATTTCGAAACTTGAAACATCGTTTATCACTAAAAGTTTGCTGTCAGGCTTTTTAAAACCGCGCGTTGATTCAACCGTCAACGAGGTAAATGCCGGCGGAGTTGCTAAGGAACGCGGAATCAGCTTCAGCGAGAAAATTTCATCTAATGAGTCTGGTTACGATAACTGCATCAGCGTTAAAGTTACGGGAGACCGCAGCACGTTTACGGTAACAGCTACGTATATCCCTCATTTCGGAGAGCGTATTGTTGAATTAAACGGATTTAATATTGACTTCTACCCAACCGGACATCTGGTTTACATCCAGCATCAAGATACAACCGGTGTTATCGGCCGCGTTGGACGTATTCTCGGCGACAATGATATCAATATCGCCACAATGCAGGTTGGCCGTAAAGAAAAAGGCGGAGAAGCTATTATGATGCTCTCCTTTGACAGACATTTAGAAGAAAAGGTTGTTAATGAACTATCAGACGTTGCTGACATTGTTTCTGTCAAACTGATTGATCTTCCTTAATCAATACACAAAAAACTCAAGCCATTGAAGGCTTGAGTTTTTTTGATCATTACGCGTTTTTATGTAAAATGTCTAAAACACTTCTCAATTCTTGGACTGGGATCTGTCCTGGTGCAGACGCTTCTTCTCCTGCGCCAAATGTGCAGGCTGAACCAAAAACTTCTCCTGCAAGACGGCTGACAAGTCCTGTTGCCGCCATTGACATTGTAATGATTGGACGATCTGCATATTTTGTTTTCATAGTGAGCGTGGCATCGAGCAGAGTCAATACATCTTCAGCGCTATTCGGCATTACCGCGATTTTAGGGATATGAGCTCCGTACTCTTGCATTTGGCGCAAACGTGAAATGATTTCTTCTTTTGCTGGTGTTTTGCGAAAATCATGATTAGACATCACGACATACACACCATTTTCTTCCGCACACGCAACTAGTGCTTTTGCTTGTCCTGAAAACAGTTCAACGTCCGCCAGATCAATTTTTTTTGTACGAATAGCCATTTCCAGCAGTTGCGCATAGTAACGATCTTCAACTTGTAAGCTGCCGCCCTCTTTATGACTTCGGAATGTAAAAAGAAAAAGGGTGTCTGCCAACGTCTTTCTAAGCTTTGAAATCATGTCTTTTACCGCTTCTAAATCTTCAGCCTTTTGGTACACATCCACTCGCCATTCCACAATGTCCGGCTTTAAGGCTTTTATAGCTTCTGATTCTTGAAGAATTTGTTTTTCTGTCGTCCCCATTAAAGGAATAATAATCTTAGGAATCCCTTCCCCTATTGAAACATTTTTGATTGTTAATGTATTCATAGACTTTCAGCCCTTTCTTCAATCGTCTTATTATTATATAACACTTACAAGGCGAAAGCGGCAGTCCCTTTTCAAAAACCGGCGGCTGTCCGCATAAAAAAGAACTCTTCCCTTACTGCCCGAAAAGAGTTCTTTGTCTTAATTTATATGAATCGGATTTGGAGCAGACGGAACCGATACGGGTTCTGTTACATCATACTTCCCAACCTGATGTGTTTTCGTATTTTTAAAGGTCACTTTGGTATAACCAAAATCTTTCGCTGTCAAAAGCAATCCTTCAAGCATTAAAATACTGCTTATCGAATTCTCAACAACCGACTTTTCTGAGAAATATATCAATAAGGAATCGTTTTTTTCTGTTACAGATTTGACCGTTCCGCTTTTAATAATAGGTCTTGTATCTGAATTGCTGCTGTTTTCCATTCCTTTTATTGCGTCACTTATATTATGATAGGTTTTTTCAGAAGGGACGAGGAAATAATGCCCTTCTTCATCCTGATAGGCATAGTAACCCCTTTGGGTCTGTTTGTGAACCGGAAGTTCCGTTAAAGTGCCGTAGGATCCTATGTCTGCACCTGAATCGCCTTGGTCTGTCGTGAATTTGATGCGGTCATAGGGGCTCCATTTCATTGTTTCGTTCAGCATTTTTTCCAATAACTTTGCCTCTTTAGAAGAATCGACCGTGATTTGTTGATTGACCTGTATCAACAGCTCCTTCTGATTTTCCGTGACTTTCACGTCATCAATAAATGATGGGACAGATATGCCGGTATCAAATAAATCTGAGTGGTCGTAGGCAAACAGCATGTCCTGAATGTTTTCGCCTGAGTTTGTTTTTTCGATGCTTACGGGTATGATCGTGGACGTTTTTGCATTGGCAAATGCTACGGTTATGTACTTGTTTTGATCTTTGTCAGAAACGACAAACGTTTTTTGAATGCGGGCTGCTTCTGATTTTTGGCTGTCTGCCAGCTTCATTTCAGCGGCAGCACTGTCATCAGCCGTTTCTTTGTTCTCAAACTGTGATTTGGGAAATAAATGAGGAGAAATAATGAAAGCAATATATACAACAATCGCTGTTGCAACTGCGGGACCAATCCAGCTTACAGGCAGTTTTTTCTTATGCTTTGCCTTCAGAAGACACGCGTAAATGTCGTTTGCCGAGCGTTGGTCTTTAACTATGGGAAGTTGATTTAACAACTCCTTTATCCGTTCTTCGTTCCAATCTGACTTCATCATCCATTAGCTCCTCCCTCAAAAGCTCCATATGTTTCCGAAGTACTTTGAGCGCCCTGTGCTGGGTCGTTTTCACTTTACTTTCCGAGAAGCGCAGAGCTTTGGCTGTTTCCTGAATAGAATATCCTTGAATAAATCTTAAGATAATAACAGCTCTTTGATCTATGGTGCATTGATCCAGCGCGGCATAGATTTCCCGGACATTTTCATGCTGAACGGCGAGTTCATCCGGAAGCAAATGCTGATCTCTGACATCCTGTGTATCCCAATCAAATGTCCCCATAATCCGCTGTCTGATCGTCTGCTGCTTTCGGAACCAATCAATTGCGACATGGCGGGCTATTGACAGCAGCCATGTTTTTTTACTGCTTCTTCCTTCAAATGTATGATATGAATTCAGCACACGGATATAAACCTCTTGAAGAAGGTCCTCTGCTTGGCTTTTGTCTTTTACCATATAAAATAAGAATTGGTACAAATCTTGATGATATGTATCATACAATATCTGAAAGGTTTCTTCCATGGGAAACCCCTCCGTTCACTTTTTTGTCGTAAGAATAGGTAGAAAAGTTACATTACAACTATATTACGAGAAACTGGAATTTGGAAGGGAATTTATATTAACTTATTCTTAAATTTTGTAAGCGTAAAAGGAAAAAAACACCCGCATAAACAGCGGGTGTTTCGTATGGAACAAGATTCTTCGTCAAATTTGGACTTCATCCAACGGTTTTGTCGGAATGTAAAACGTAAATGTCGTTCCTTTATCAATACGGCTGTGCACTGTGATGGAGCCATTGTGTGCTTCTACGATATTTTTCACAATCGCAAGTCCGAGCCCTGTGCCCGCTCGGCCCCTTGTACGTGCTTTATCCGCTTTGTAGAAACGCTCGAAGATAAACGGCAAATCTTCTTCCGGTATTCCTGAACCAGAGTCCTTCACGTCAATTTTCAATCCGTCTTTGACAGATTGGACCGCAATATGGACGGTTCCGCCCGATTGAGTATGACGCAGCGCATTATCAATTAAATTTGTAAATACCTGCTCCATTTTGTCCTCATCGAATGCAAACTCTGTTTCATTAAGTGAAATGTCGTCCGTTAAAGAGATGTTTTTCTCTTTTGCAACTCCGGAAAATTTTCTGAAGATCTTTTCTAAAAACTCATCGAGATTTACTTTTACGTAATGTAAGGCGGTATGGCCGGATTCCATTCTCGCTAAATCCAACAAATCATTGACAAGACGGCCCATTCGTAATGACTCATCATAAATGATCTGCGCAATTTCTTTTCGGTCGTCCTCTGAGCTTGCGATATCGTCAACGATGGCTTCACTATAGCCTTGAAGCATAGAGATCGGCGTTCTGAGCTCATGGCTCACATTGGCGATAAAATCTTCCCGCAATTTATCAAGCCGGCGCTCTTCCGTCATGTCCCGCAGCACGGCAACGGCGCCCCGCACATGAGACTGCGCGTAAAGCGGCGACATTAAAAGCACCCACGACCGCCCTTGCAGCGTCATTTCGATCATTTGTTCTTTTTCTGTATTGACCGTGTTTTGGAACAGTTCTTTTGCCTCCGGCGGAAGGTGATCGTCTGCCTGTACATTCATGTTCTGCTCATAATACCACGCTTGCAGAAAACGCTCCGCCGGCGGGTTTGTGACCAGAATTGTTCCGTCTATATTAATTGTAATGACCCCGTCGGCCATACTGCTCAATATGTTGGAAAGCTGTTCTTTTTCCTGATTCAGCGCGTTAATATGGAAGTTGAGCTGTCTCCCCATTTGATTAAAGGCAGTCGCAAGTTCACCGATTTCGTCATGCGTCAGAATCGGAATCTTTGTGTCAAACTTTCCTTTCGCCAGATCCTGAGCACCTTCCCTCATTTTTCGAAGCGGATAGGTTACCCGGCTTGACAGAAAGAAGGCGAAAAATGTTGTCAGCACGATCGCAATGCCTGCAGCCAGAAAAATATAGCGTGTTGTGTGTTTTGTCGTATCCTTCACGGCTAAAAGAGACTGCGATAAAAATACCATCCCTTTTTTTCCGTCTTTTTCATAAGGGACTCCGACGACGAGCCGCTCATTATTCGTATTGGTGTCGTTGACTCCGGTGCGTTTACTCACTTTTTGGTAATTCGACAGCGCCTTGCCTAACTCTGGGTCACGCTTAATTTGTTCCAGCGTAATCGAGGATAATTGATTTTTGTCATTAGGCGAATACCAGTGTTTCTTCTCATCCTGCACAATCGCAATGCTTGTTAAGTTATCTGCCAGCTCCCATGTGATGGATCTAGCCAGTGCTTGATCCTCATGGTTTTCTAAAATAACCGCTACTTTGTTGGCGAGCTGGGTTAAGTCATTTTCCGCTTCTTCTACGTGATAATTTTCGATAAATTCCAGCAGCAGGACCGTTAAGATAAATAAAACGATCAGAACAAGCGAAAGGATTGTGAACCATAGCTTGCCTACTACGCTTTTCCAAAATTTCATTCAGCGCCTACCTCAAATTTATAACCGACGCCCCAAACTGTAACGATTTTCTTTGCCGCGCCCGGTGATACTTTGTTCAGCTTTTCCCGCAGCCGTTTGACATGTGTATCGACCGTTCTGAGGTCTCCGAAAAATTCGTACTGCCATACTTCTTTCAGAAGCTTTTCCCTGTCATAGACTTTGTCCGGCGTTTTCGCCAAGAAGTAAAGAAGCTCATACTCTTTTGGGGTTAAGCTCACTTCAGTTCCATCGGCGGTCACGCGGTGGGCGTCATTATCAATGGACAGATGCGAGAACACGAGCACATCCTTCGTTGTCGTATTGGCATTGAAGTAAGATGTTTGTGATGCTCTGCGCAGCAGCGCTTTTACACGCAGCACGACTTCCCTCGGGCTGAAAGGCTTGACGATATAGTCATCTGTTCCCGCTTCAAAGCCCTGCACGCGGTTCGCTTCTTCTCCTTTTGCCGTCAGCATAATGATCGGTGTAGCCTTTTTTTCCCGAATTTGGCGGCAGACTTCGATTCCGTCTGTGCCTGGCATCATTAAATCGAGTAAGATCAGATCATAATCGGTTTCAAGCCCCTTGACGATTGCTTCGTCTCCATTTTCCGCTTCCTCAATTTCATATTCTTCCCGTTCAAGATACATTTTTAAAAGGCGGCGAATTCTGGCTTCGTCATCTACTACTAATATTTTTGTTTCTTTAGATTGATCCATCGTTTTCCCCCTGCTTTCCTTCTGTTACTTTCATTTTATCAAAACCTGTGAAAGATTGAGAACTGAATAGGTTTTTAGGAACTTATGCGTAGGAGTGCAGTCCGGCAAGCACAAGATTCACGAAAATTAAGTTGAACATAATGATGGCAAATCCAATGACAGCAAGCCATGCTGATTTCTCGCCATGCCATCCTCTTGAAAGCCTTAAATGCAAATAAGCGGCGTAGAACAAAAACGTAATCAGCGCCCATACTTCCTTCGGGTCCCAGCCCCAAAATCTTGTCCAAGCGAGCTGAGCCCAAATCATCGCAAAGATCAGCGCCCCAAGTGTAAATATGGGAAATCCGATGGAAACAGCTCTGTAGCCGACTTCATCCACCAGATCAAGATTCGCACTTTTCACCAGAGGCTGTAAAAACGCACTGATCCTTTTTCTGATGATCAGACGCAACGCGCCATATAGGAGAAGCCCGGCGCCAAATGACCAGATGACTGTATTCACTTTTCTGCCTGAAAAGATTGCCGGAAGTTCTATGAATGGCTCCAATTTGCCGTTTGTCACCAGCTCGCCTTGATGCGGTCCGACAAGCGCAGGCATTTCATACACCATTACGCTTTTTTCCTTGTTTTTATCAACCCAATTAAATTCCGCTTTGTAATCTGCGAAGCGGAATGCTGACGTGACAGCAATAAACGCGATGGTTGTCACCAGTATAAACATGATCATTTCCAGCCAAAAGGTTTTTTTGCCCGGCTTTGTCTGATCCACATCTTTCAGCAGAAAAATAACGCCCGCCACAAAGCTGATCGCAAGTATAGCCTGCCCAAGCGCAGCGGTTGTGACATGAATATACAGCCAATTACTCTGCAATGAAGGAATTAATGGCGAAATATCCGTCGGAAACATGCTCGCATATGCAATGAGAAGCAAAGCGATCGGCAGCGTAAACAGCCCTAATGAAGGCAGCTTATAAATAAAATAAATAATGATAAAGGCAAGAACCAGCATCATGCCAAAGGCTGTGGTGAATTCAAACAGATTGCTGACAGGCGCGTGACCGCTCGCAGCCCACCTTGTGATGAAATATCCGAGATGGCAAACAAACCCGATACAAGAAAGGGCAATTCCGATCGCCGCCCAACGGTTTTTACCGTCCTTCCTGCCTCTTTTCCCGCGAATAGCCCCGCCGAAAAACGCGACGGCTATTAAATATACAAGAAAGGCCGCATAAAGAAAATTTCCGCTCAGCTCCGCCATTACAACACTCCCTTTTTATAACTATACCTGCGATTTCATTAATTCTTTTTGATCTGCCGGCTCAGCCAGCCCTGTATCAGTCAGGACATATTTCAAATCCTGCTTAAGTCCGTACCAGTTTTTGTTGGTATGCCCGGCTATAAGCACCTTACCATCCTGCGTGTGCAGCCAGATTCTCCGATGCTGCCAGTACATACCCTGAATAACACCGATCATAAAAATAGCTCCGCCTAAAGCAAGCACCCAAAGCGTCAAATCTTTTCTGACGGTAAGACCAGAGATGTTTTTCGTTTCGACATGATCAAATTTCATTTTATATTTGTTGCTGTCTGATCCTTCTATCGTCTCCTGGATCGCCACGAAGCTTTTTTCACCTTTTGGCTTGTCTGGTGTAATCATATTAAAGACAAATGCAGGATTGTTAGGGATTTTTGTTTTGGTGCTCGGCTCTCCGTCTTTATTAAAATAAAAATCCGGCAGGTAGCTTGCCACTTCAACCTTGTAACCGTTACCAAGATCATAGTCCGCATCTGGATCCAGAAGATTAATCTTAATACTTCCAAAGGATTTTTCGGTTTTTTTATCAATCAGCTGAAACACCATCTGATCGAGCTGATTCTCTTTATAGTCTACTTGATAAACCGAATAGGAATCAAAACGCAGAGGTTCATTGACAATGATGTTGTCCTCTTTTATTTTCTTTAGCTTCGGTTTTTCTCCGTAAACAATCTTGCCTTCGCGTTTGAAAAGCTCTGCCTTTGTCTGAAAGCTTTTGGCGACTTTTCCGTTTCCGACCCGGTCAATAGCGTCCGCAAAGACTTTTTTTTCATTTTTGCTATTGTAGGTTTCCACACTGAATTGATTGTTTTTTAAATAATATTTGCCGCCAGTTCCCGGGATCGTCGCTGTCTCGCCTTCACGAATCCACAGAGTTTCGTCAACGTACATTCCGGGGACAAATCTCAGCATCGCGCCGATGAGAAAGATAATCAGACCGATATGGTTGACATATGGACCCCATCTGGAAAAACGGCCTTTTTCAGCTAAAAGGCTTCCCTCTTTTTCTCTTATTCTATAACGCTTCTTTTTTAAATGAGTGATGATTTTTTCCTTTGTTTGTCCTGTCAGCTCTGTCTCTGACTGGCTGAACAGCCGCTGCCTTCTCAAAAAGACAGGATTCCGTTTGACACCTTGGTTCTTCAACGCCCTGTAAAGCGGGATAACCCGATCAAGACTGCAAATCACAAGAGAGATGCCGATGGAAGCGATCAGAAGCAAATACCACCAAGACCCGTAAAGGTGATGAAGGCCTAACAGATAATAGATATGGCCGAATGTGCCGTATTGATCTTTATAATATGTATCAGCTTGTGCCCCTGGAGGCAAGTAGGCTTCCTGCGGAAAAATGGTGCCGAATGCAGAGGCAGCCAGTGTAATGATGATAAGCCATATCCCTACCTTGACCGAAGAAAAGAAGTTCCAAATTTTATCGATGATGGTTTTGTTATAGGTTTGGGAGCGCCTGGCACTGCCGTCATACCTCATATCAGCAAGCGCCGGCTGTTTTTCTTGAAGCGTTCTGCCGCACGATTCACATAAGACGGTTCCGATCGGGTTGATATGTCCGCACTCGCATTTTACCCGCTTCATCCTGAAGACTCCCCGGGCTTAATCAGATTCATATAATCATGAATCATGCTTTCTGTCATTGTGCCGGTCACCACCTTGACAATTTTCCCCTCCGGATTAATTAAAAATGTTGTTGGGATCGGACTCACGCCATACGCATTAAGCACTTGTCTGTCACTATCCAGCACAACTGGAAAATTGACTCCGTAGGAATTCATAAAATTATGTACTGCTAATCTTGACTCGCCTACATTCACTGCAATAATTTCGACTCCTTGGTCTTTAAAGTGTTTGTATTGGTTCGCCATATAGGGAAACTCTTTTTTGCACGGTTCACACCATGTTCCCCAGAAATTCAAAAAAACGCCTTTGCCTTTCAACCCATTCAGTTCAATACGGTTCCCTTCCGCATCTTTCAGCACAAAATTCGGTGCTTGGGACCCTTCAGATATACTTTCTTTGTCTGCAAATACGGCATTGTAAATCGTATATCCCAGCGCACAGATTAATATGAGAAGGATGCCGGTCCGAATGAATAAACGCCTTTTTTTCTTCATTGCACAGCCCCCTTCCCCTATTGCATACCATTTCATTATACCATTGCCAATTCTATTCACATTTGTTTTTTTTGAAGGTTATGTGAAAATTAGAAAGCGTTTTTACCGTGTTCAGCCAATGCCCTGAGTCTTTTTACCTCATGCGGCGTCAGTTCTCTCGCATCTCCGGTATGAAGTCCGCGCAGGTCTAAAAATGCGTATTCTTCCCTCTTCAGCTTCAGCACCTCATGGCCGATTGCTTCAAACATGCGGCGAACTTGTCTGTTTCTGCCTTCATGAATGGTCAGCTGAATAATGCTTGTCTGTTTTCTCTTATCTAAAGAGAGCAGCTTCGCTTTGGCGGGCGCTGTTTTGCCTTCTTCCAGCTGTACGCCCCGTTCGAGTTTTCTGACCAGCTCTTTTGACGGAATTCCCTTTACCTTCGCCACGTATGTTTTATCAATTTGATATTTAGGATGCATAAGCTTGTTGGCAAAATCGCCGTCATTCGTTAAAAGCAATAATCCGCTTGTATCATAGTCAAGGCGTCCGATCGGATAAATGCGCTGCGGAATTTCTTTAAAAAAGTCAGTTACCACTTTTCGCCCTTTATCATCGTCAGCAGCCGAAATGACGCCTCTCGGCTTGTAGAGCAGAAAATATACGGGCTCTTCGCGTTCTATCTTCATCCCATTTACTTCAATTTGATCAGAACCGGTCACCTTTACACCCAGCTCTGTTATAATTTTGCCGTTCACCTTTACTTTTCCTTCTTTAATCAGCTCTTCTGCCTTTCTGCGTGACGCAACTCCGGCGTGAGCAATAACTTTTTGCAGTCTTTCCATGTCTTTCACCTCAAGTATTATCTTACTTTTTTCAACCTGAACAAACAAGCTTTTTCAGGAGCTTACTGTTTCGAAACAAAAAAGCGCCATTTTCAGGCGCTTCCAAATAATAACGTAACGATGATGATGGATGCAACTACTCCGATCAAATCAGCGAGAAGTCCTACCTTTAAAGCATCACCCATTTTTTTAATTCCAACCGCCCCAAAATAGACAGTTAAAACGTAAAGTGTCGTATCGGTCGAGCCTTGCATAACCGACGCGAGCCTGCCGATAAAGGAATCCGGTCCGTAAACGGCAATTAAATCTGTTGTCATACCAAGCGCCGCCGTTCCTGAAATCGGGCGGATCAGAGCGAGCGGCACTATCTCAGCGGGCATGCCAAGCGCGGAGAAGACGGGTTTTAAAAGTCCCATAAAAAAATCGAGCGCGCCTGAAGCCCGAAAAACAGTAATAGCGACAAGCATCCCGACTAAATACGGAATAATGGAGAACGCAATCTCTATTCCTTCTTTTCCGCCTTCTACGAAAGATTCATATGTCGGAACGTTCTTGAAGGTTCCGTAAAGAAGTATTCCGGCAATAATAATCGGAATCATTGCCAAAGACAGCCAATTGATGATTTCCATCCGCTCATCTCCCCTTCTTTTTCCGGCGATAATAAAAATAACGGTCGATCAGGATGGCGCCGATGCCTGAGATAAGAGTCGCCAAAATAGTGGGGCCGACAATATCAGTCGGCGCCTTTGAAGAATAAGCCATTCGGACTGCAATCACTGTTGTCGGAATGAGAGTAATACTCGATGTATTAACGGCCAGAAACGTGATCATTGAGCGGCTTGCTTCAGAACGGTTGCCATTCAGCTTTTTCATTTGTTCCATCGCTTTTATGCCAAGCGGTGTCGCCGCATTGCCCAGACCGAAAAAGTTGGCCATGAGATTTGATAAGATGTAGCCCATTGCGGGATGATCCGGCGGAATATCTGGAAACAGCTTTGATATAAACGGCCTGCACATACGGCTGAAGATATCAAGCAGCCCGGACTGTTCAGCTATCTTCATCAAGCCGAGCCAGAAGACAAGGACGCTCATGAGTCCGAGTGAGATCGTAACGGCCTCTTTTGCCCCTTTAAAAACAGCTTCATTCACCTCTTGAAGGGTCCCGTTGCACATTGCGAACACAAGCCCGATCACAGTTAAGCCGACCCAAATTAAATTGACCATTCTGACCCGCCAGCCGCATTCGAGAAAATTGCTTTGAAGGTTTCAAAGAAGCGTTTTTTCGGTTTTTTATTCCGTTCATTTTCATAATAGATCGGCAATTTCACTATGGTTTCGTCATTAATGGTGACCGTCATTTGTCCGACAACATCAGGAATGGCTGAGCGATCCTTTTTCCATGCTTTTTTCGGCTTGAGCAGGGTTGTATTAATTTTCACTTCGTCTTTTTCAGCTTCATTGAGTAAATAAGTAACATCTCGTTTTATAAAAGCGCGGCTGCCATAAAAGGTTTCTTTGAGCTTTGGAATGTCTCCTTTTTTTGCGACAATGTAGGTTTTATAATGATTAAATACATACTCAAACATATTCATATGATCATCCCAATCGTTAGGGTCATTAATGGTGACTGCAATTAAGTCTGTGCCATCTTTTGATGCGGTCGAGACCAGCGTCCGCTTCGCAAGCTTCGTATAGCCTGTTTTACCGCCTGTGCTGTATTGGTAAAGTCCTGTCAGAAGCTTGTTTTTATTCTTCCATACGCTTTCCATCGTTTCCGCTTTATACACTTTAGTACCTGAAATGGTTTGATAGTCTTTCAGCTTCATGGCGTATTTGGTTAAAATCGCCATATCATAGGCTGTTGAGTAATGATTCTCATGGTCATCGAGTCCGTGAGGGTTTTGAAAACGTGTATTTTCCATGCCGATCTGCTCAGCTTTTTGGTTCATCATATACACAAATCCGCCTAGGCTTCCTCCGACATGTTCGGCAATGGCCGCAGCCGCATCATTGCCTGAACGCAGCATCAGCCCATATACAAGATCTTTCAGCTTTACCTTTTGTCCTTCTTTTAAAAAGATGGCTGAACCTTCCGTTCTGACCGCGTTTGCCGACACTGTCACAGTCTCTTCCATTTTTCCTGATTCTATGGCGAGAACGGCCGTCATGATCTTTGTTATGCTCGCAATTCGCCGTTTTTCGTGCTCGTCTTTAGCAAATAACACTCTGCCTGACGCACCGTCAATGACAATAGCGCTTTTTGCGCTGACATTTATTGCTGCATATGCTTTATGCTCTTTAATAAAGGTGAGTAGAAAAGCAGTGACCAGAATGATTACGGCAGCTTTTTTCAGAAAGCGCATGTTTGCTCACGTCCTTGTTGTGGTTTGTACAAGTTTATGCGCATGTCCAGCAGTTATGAATACCAATTGTTTGTCAGGCCCTTTTCAACAATAAAAAACTCTCCTTTTAAGGGAGAGTTCATCTTATCTGATTTGCGCCATGTTTGATCCTGACGTTTCATAGTGCGCCAATTCTTCCCGCATATGCAGGAAATCGGGGCTGAGAGCCGTCAATAATTCCTGCAGAGAGGCAGGCACAGCCTGATAAAATTGGATCGCGCTATTACCGGTGTAGGCTGCCCGGCTATTTTCAAACCATGTATCTTTTTTCGGCATAAAAAATTCTTCAATACACTGATGATACACTTTGTACAGCGTGTTTTCCGCTCTTTTATCCTGAAATGGCTCATGGTGAAGAAGCAGGCGGCATGCTTCAGCGCCTCCTTCACAAAATACTGACATCCTTCTCAGCGTACTGAGCACATCTCGGCAATATTCCTCCTCAAGAGGCAAATCGGCCTGCATAGATGATAAAGTGGTTTGATTTAAATAATTGTTGACGGTTGTGACAACCTTTGATAAGAATTCGCCGGTTTCCTTAGTCTGGGTTTTCACCATCGAATTTCCCATTCCGTTCGTTACCTTCCCCTCATATCTTTGTGCATCTTGTTCTGCTTCTTTCATCACTGGCCTTTTCTTTACTATCGTATGATGAAAAAGCAAAAATAATCTTCTATTTTATATCCTCGAATGTTTGGTTAAAGTTTTCAAAAAACAAATCAGCTTCTTCTTGGAACACGTCTTCTTCCGCATTTTCAGGCAGCGGAGGAAGCTCGTCCAGCGTTTTCAAGCCGAATTGTTCCAAAAAAGTTGCCGTTGTGCCGTACAAAATCGCGCGCCCGGGTCCATCGGCCCGTCCGACTTCACATAAAAGCGCCTTTGAGACTAGGCTGTGCAGAATCCGTTCTGATTTCACACCTCTGATATCTTCAATCTCCGCTCTCGTAATCGGCTGTTTATACGATACAATCGCCAATACCTCCAGAGAAGCTTGAGAAAGGCCTTTTGACGGTACCTCGATAAGCTTTTTTAAATACGCCGCAAACTCTTTCTTAGTAGAAAGCATATACGTATCCGCAAATTCAATTAATTCGATTCCTCTATCGTCCTTACGATATTCGCCGGCCACGTCCGCCATAATATCTTGCAGCTCTGCTTCCTCTATATCAAGCACAGTCAACAGCTGCTTTTTAGTCAGTCCTTCATCACCCGCCGCATACAGCAGGGCTTCTACTATTGCTTTCCATTTCACGATGTCAAGCTCCATGAATGGATTCACTCCCCGTAATGTAAATATCTGAAAAATTTTGCTCCTGTTCAATTTGGATCAGCTGATTTTTCATCAGCTCGAGAACTGCTAAAAAAGTAACGACTAAGTGTTCTTTTTGTTCATACGGAAAAAGCGCCATAAAATTGATTCTCGTTCCGGTTGTTTTCAAGCTTTTCATTATTTCGTTCATTCTGTCTTCTATCGGTATTTCTTGTCTTGTAATGGTCGTTTCCGTCGGCCTTGCTATTTTTTTTCGGTTTAACACTTTTTGAAAAGCGCCGAGCATATCATAAACGGTAACTGACAGCTTTTGTTCTGTTTGTTTCACTTCTTTTGCATACTCGCTCAAGTCACTCGGCGGTTTTGTAAAGGATTTTTGTCTCTCTTCTTCCCGTTCCTTTAAATCTTTCGCCGCATCTTTGTATTTTCTATACTCAATTAGCTTTTCAATCAGTTCCTCACGCGGATCTTCTTCTTCAAGTAATTCATCTTCAAACAGCTCTTCCTCTTGTTTCGGAAGCAGCATCCTGCTTTTGATGCTGAGCAGCGTTGCGGCCATGACTAAATATTCGCTGGCAATATCAAGCTCAAGCTCACGCATCGTATGTACATATAATAAATATTGTTCAGTGATTTTTGCCACAGGTATATCGTATATGTCAATTTCAAGACGATTTATTAAATGAAGCAGCAGGTCCAAAGGCCCTTCAAACGAATCAATTTTCACTTGATATTCTAACATCATCTCACCATTTTCAGTATCACTTTCATTGCCGGAAAAACTGGCTACCCTTTAGTATAAGCCACCCAAAAGCTCTCGTCCAATACTATTTATTACGTGATTTCCAAACAATTTGTACAGAAAATACTGAAAGATAAGATAATCGCCTATACACAAGAAGGCGAACACACATAAGATACCCATGTATAAAGAAGAAAGGGAGGCTGAATGTCCATGGGAGAAAAAGGATTCAGCGGCAGCTTTGCATTAATTGTCGTCTTGTTCATTTTGCTGATTATCGTAGGAGCTGCCTGGATTTGCTAGAACACAGGACTACGAGCGTTCGAGTGAGGACGCTCCTTTTTCCTTTTATTTTTCCTATGGTACACTGAGGAGAGAGAAAGGGGGAAGCGTCTTGTATCCAAAAGCATATATTGATTTCCTCATTGAATTTCACGCTACACGCGATTATTTTGAGTGCCATGAAATATTAGAAGAATACTGGAAAGAAGATCCTCCGGAAGAACGGAAGCAATATTGGGTAGGGTTTATTCAGCTTGCCGTTGCCTTGTATCATCAGCGGAGGTCTAATATGCGTGGGGCAAAGCGCCTTCTTGCAAACAGCATCCGCATTCTCCAGGCAGAAAAGCCGGCGGTGGAAGCTCTCGGGCTTGACTATACACGCTTAATGGAGCTCATGCAGTCATTGTATGAACGGATCAACACGGGAGCTTCATACGAGAGCATCATGCTGCCGATGAAGGACAAGCACTTGGCAGAAGCTTGCCGCAAGCAGTGTCAGCGCAAGTCTTACACATGGGGCCAGCCCAGCGTACTTACCGATACCTATCTTGTAAATAAACACCGCTTGCGTGATCGGACAGATGTCATTCTTAAACGAGAACAAGAAATCGAACGCAGAAAAAAAAGCAGAGGCTAACACTGCAGCCTCTGCTTAATTATTATATGTGATGTCTTGATCTTTTTGATGTTGACAGCGTTCAAAAAAGCTCTGCGTTAATTCATTCGGAACCAGTACTTGTGTTTTAAACAAATGCTTTAATGCATCCATCATTTGTTTTCCGATTCCTTGATGGCGATGAGAAGGATTTACACTGATATGCCGGATTTCGACTTCAGAATCTTTTTTTTCGACTCCGATTGCTCCGACAATGTCCTCATCCTCTTTCCAAAGAAAGAGCTGGCGGTCAGTATCCGTTTCGTAGGCCTTAATTGTCTGCTGAAGCTGCTTAAGATCTTTTTCATTCGGCATGAATGAAAGAAGCCCCATCGCAATCTTTTCAAACGATTTCTTATAACGAATTAACATAAAAACCCCTCTATATCCAAAATATCCAGTCTTGTCTGTCAAACGGATGAATAAAGGTGATCCGCTTTCTCACATTATATCATTTTCGCCATGTTTTTAAACTCTTTTCAACAAATTATTCAAATGAGCGGTTTAAATTTGCCATTTCTATGGCAGATACGGCGCAATCAGAACCTTTATTCCCTGCTTTTGTGCCAGCGCGTTCAATCGCCTGCTCAATGGTCTCCGTAGTGACAATTCCAAAAATGACCGGCACTCCTGTTGTATTTCCTGCTTGCGCGATACCTTTGGCGGCTTCGTTGCAAACATAATCATAATGAGTCGTAGCGCCCCGGATAACGGTTCCGAGTGTGATAATCGCATCGTATTTTTTTGTTTCCGCCATTTTTTTTGCTGCAAACGGAATTTCAAATGCACCCGGCACCCAAGCCACATCGATATCATTTGTATCTACTCCGTGTCTCAGTAAAGTGTCCTCCGCACCGCTTAACAGCTTGCTTGTGATAAAATCATTAAATCTTCCTACGACGATTCCGATTTTAAGACCTGTGCCAACTAAATTTCCTTGTATAATATTCATATGATTCCCATCCTTTTTTGTGAGTTTGTTTTAGAAATGAAGTAAATGTCCTAGTTTATCCATTTTTGTTTCCAAATATTTTTTATTATGCTCTTTTGCCTCCATTTGCAACGGCACTCTTTCAGCAATTTGCAAGCCATAGCCTTCAAGCCCGGCAATTTTCCGGGGGTTATTTGTCAGCAGTTTCATTTCACGGACACCCAGATCGCGTAATATTTGCGCACCGATACCATAGTTGCGCAAGTCAGGCAAGAAGCCGAGCGCTTCGTTGGCTTCGACTGTATCATAGCCTTCTTCCTGAAGCTTGTACGCTTTTAATTTATTGATTAAGCCGATTCCCCGTCCTTCTTGGCGCAGGTATAGCAGAACGCCGCGCCCCGCTTCAGAAATCTGTGCAAGCGCTGCATGAAGCTGCGGACCGCAATCACATCGGTGTGAGGCAAACACATCTCCTGTGAGACATTCAGAATGCACCCTGACCAGCACAGGCTCTTCATCAAACGGCTCTTCTCCCATGACGAGCGCCACGTGCTCTTTGCCGTCTATTTCGTTTGTATACCCGTATACTTTAAATGTGCCGAAATCTGTCGGCAGACTGATTTGCACTTCCCGCTCTACGAGTGTTGTTAAGTTGTAGCGGTACTCGATCAATGCCTTGATTGTAATCATTTTCAGCTGATGCTGCTTGGCAATTTCAATCAGTTCGGGCACTCTCGCCATTGTTCCGTCTTCATTCATAATTTCGCAAATAACGCCTGCTCCTTGTGAACCGCAGGCTTTTGCTAAATCAACCGCTGCTTCTGTGTGACCCGCTCTTTTGAGCACGCCGCCCTTTTTCGCAATTAAGGGAAAAATGTGACCAGGGCGCTGAAAGTCAGTCGGAACCGCTTGGCTGTCAAGGAGCGCTTTAACAGTAAGCGATCTTTCCTGCGCGCTGATTCCCGTTTTTGTAAGACGGTGGTCAATACTTACCGTAAAAGCTGTATGGTGTGAATCTGTATTATGGTCAACCATCGGGTGAAGATCAAGCTTATTGGCGATGTTTTCTTCCAAAGGCGTGCAGATCAGCCCTCTCCCGTGGGTTGCCATGAAATTAATGACTTCCGGTGTGGCATGCTCGGCCAGCGCCACAAAATCACCTTCGTTTTCTCTGTCTTCATCATCTACTACAATAATGACTTCGCCCTTTTTTAAAGCGTCTAATGCTTCTTCTATCGGATGAAACATGTTAATCTTCCTCTCTAAAAACCATTCTCGCTTAAGAACGCTTTTGTAATGGATTGGTCATTCTTTTTTTGATCAGCTTTGTGTAAAAAGCGGTACATATATTTTCCGATCATATCGCATTCGATATTCACCGTACTGCCGATCGCCTTTGTTGAAAAAATCGTCTCGCTGATGGTATGCGGGATAATCGACACTGTCACTTGGTCTTCCGTCAACCCGAAAATTGTTAAACTGACGCCGTCAACAGTGATGGAGCCTTTTAATACAAGAGTCTTCGTTAAAGAAGGGTCCATCTTCAGATCATAATATACAGCGTTGCTTTTTTCTTCGATACGCGTGATTTCCGCCGTTCCGTCCACATGTCCGGAAACAAAATGTCCGCCGAAACGCCCGTTTGCCGCCATTGCTCTTTCCAGATTGACTTTGCTTCCTTTAGATAAACCGTTTAAAGAGGTAGATTTTATCGTTTCCGGCATCACATCAACCGTAAATTGAGTTTTCGTAAACGCAGTGACGGTGAGACAAATGCCGTTAACCGCAATGCTGTCGCCGAGTTTTACATCATCTAATATGTGTGAACACTTAATCGTCAGAGCCATAGAAAGGCCTGCCTTTTTCATGGACTCAATTGTGCCTGTTTCTTCAATTATTCCTGTGAACATTGTCACCATCCTACTCATGTACAGGTTTTGGTTTTGCTTCCAGTTTTATATCTTGACCAATATGGGTAATTGCAGTGAATTGTAATAAGGGGACATCTTTCATCGATTGAAAGCCTTCACCGGAGATCAAGCTGGGAGCATGCGTTCCTCCGATTAGTTTAGGGGCAATATAGAAGATGATTTCTTGGTAGCAGCCTTCCTTGACAAAGCTTCCGTGAACAGCGGCCCCGCCTTCAACATAAACCGACATAATGCCTTCTTCTGCGAGAATCTTCAGCACATCGGGAATATGGATATGTCCGGTTTCCAGTGTGAATATTTTCACTCCGAAATCAGAAAGGCGTTTTCTCTTTTCCGCGTCCGCTTGCGACGTTGTAAAAATCCATGTCGGTGCCGCTTGATCTTGGATTACATTTGCTTCTTCAGGAATGGTAAGGCTCGTATCAAGAATGACTCTGACGGGCTGTTTTACTGTGTTCGGAAGCCTGCAGGTTAAGCTTGGATTATCTGCTTTCACTGTACCGACTCCGACAAGAATGCTTTGATGTGTTTTCCGGTATTGCTGGGCATCCTGTCTGGCCGCCTCTGAGGTAATCCATTTGCTGTCGCCTGTACTTGTGGCTGTCTTTCCGTCAAGGCTTGCAGCTGCTTTTAACGTAACGTACGGAAGCCCGGTACGCATGTAGTGAAGAAATTTTTCGTTCAGCTTTTCTGCCTGATCTGCCAGAATGCCTTCTTTCACTTCAATGCCCGCAGCCTTTATCATGCTGATTCCCTTTCCCGCCACTAGGGGATTTGGATCTCTCATCGCAACAAAGACTCTTTTAATGCCTGATGTTATAATCAGCTCGGCGCAAGGAGGCGTTTTTCCGTAATGGCTGCATGGTTCCAGAGTGACATAGATGTCAGCATCTTTTACGTGTTTTCCCGCCATTTTTATGGCATGGACTTCCGCATGCGCTTCACCGTACTTTAAATGAGCGCCCATCCCGACAATTTCGCCGTTTTTTACAACGACAGCGCCAACAAGCGGATTAGAACCGGTTTGGCCTTCGCCTTGCTTTGCAAGCTCTAACGCCGTATTCATGTAATACTCTTCCATTCATTTTCCCTCCTTTCTCTATTGTGAATTTGGCCGTCAAAAAGCCCCGAATTTTAAAATAAATTCGGGGCTGTCCATTTTTTAACCATACGAAATAACACTATGCGTTTTTCATTCTTTTGCATAGCTGTCTTTCATCCTTCTCCCATCCAGACTTTCACTGTCGGCTTCAGCTTATAACTGAATCCACCGTATGCATAAGCACACGGGTCACGGGCTCTAAAGCGCATTGGCTTTACTACCGCCGGTCGGGATTTCCACCCAGCCCCGAAGGATACAATCGATATTTTTTTGTCCTTAGTGGCTATTATAACGATCCTTCCGAGAGTACGCAATGAAATAAACTTACAATTTGAGAAAACAAAGAAACACCTTTTGTTAAAAAAGGTGTTTTCTTCGTTAATCATTCACTTTTGCAACCTTGATTAAACCGTCAATCCGTTTTGATTTACTGAAATATGCTTTGACCTTGTCCCCTTTTTTAATATCCGATAAGTCTTGGTCCAGTTTTTTTCCGTTGAATATAATTTTTGTTCCATTATCCGCTTCACCATAATATTCCGTTCCGTCAATTTTTATAATTTTATATTCATGGATCGTATATTCTTCTTCTTCAGAGGAAAGGGTTTGTCCGATCGCCGTCGGCACATCCTTCAATTCAATGTCATTTATGTACATATAACCGCCTGCAAGTAAGATCAGCAGCACTAATAGAATGGTAATCTTCGTTTTTATTCTCCCCATCTTCACAACCTCCAGCACATATGAATCTATTCATTCTTATGAGTTATTCCTCTTTTTCATGAATAAAAAACCGCTATTTCTCGTAAATTATTAATATAACGATACATAACGGGGATATGTTTCACATTTCTGCAAAATTTTCTTTTCAATAGATATACGAATTTATGTTCTGTTTTACGGGTGTAGGTTTCAGAAAAGGAAATAAAAAATCAGCTTTCTTATTTTGAAAGCTGATTGTCATTCTACTTCGTTTGACGGATTTCGTTGAAAGGAAAGAAGACAAATTGTGATGTTCCGGCAATTTGTTTTTTCGTAAAGAGACCGAGTCCGTTTCGGCTGTCCATGGAGTCTAAGCGATTATCCCCCATTACGAAATACTTATCATCAGGCACTTTGACCGGACCGAAATCAGCGGTTAAATTCGCCGCCCCTTCTTGTTTTGCTTTCTTTTTATTGGCGGCAAGATAAGGCTCGGCTGCTTTTTTCCCATTGATATAAAGCTGGTCGTCTTTCATCTCTACTGTGTCCCCCGGCAGCCCGATCAGCCGCTTGACGTAGTGGACATGATCTCCATTAAGAACGATGATATCACCGCGCTTAAATTCGCCGATGTATTTGACCGTCATATTGACAAAAACCCTTTCACGGTTATGCAGTGTCGGGTCCATTGATTTCCCGTCAACTACATACGGAGCAAATAAAAAATTTCGAATAAGAAGCGCTAATACAACAGCAATAATGATGGCTTTTGCCCATTCTAATACTGAATTTTTTCTAGATTTTTTTTCTGTTTTCAACTGCTTTCCTCCAATAAACTCGCGGTGTCATCCCGTCTTATTTTAACATGAGCCGCAAAAGAATTCATGCCCAGGCTTCCCCATTAGAAAGACATGGAATGTGGGCAGCATGCTTATCCGCCGAAAAACAAATCAAGAATATTTCCGGCTTTTGAAGATGCTTTATTGTACAGTTCTGAATATCCGCAGTTTTTGCAGTAAACAACCAGAAAGCGATTATTCTGTACATCGAATAATTTTGAGAACCCGGTTCCCGTTGTTGCTATTTCTTTTTGTCCAGCCTCGGTGCTTCCGCATTTTAAACAGCCTTTTTTGTCCATCTTGTAAAACTCCTTTTCTTTATTCTATAACAATTTTTCTTTATACATAAGGGAATTTTTACTATTTCCTAGAAAATTCATAACACTGCCGAATCGCTATAGATAACAAAGCGCAGTGCATTGTTTCTGCAAAGTCTTTTGCGAACACAAGTATTCACCTTACTGTTCATCTAGGGGTTACTTGAGCTTTGAATTTACCTCTACTTAAATGTTATATCAATTTACGCCGATAACGCAAAAAAATGATGTCGAGATATCCTTCTAAAGCGTATACGACTTCTCTGCGTTAACAATTCCCGATAGGCTTTTCCTCTATCCATCTCACGCGGATAAGAATCGGTCTAAAATGAAACATCATTCTAATAGAATTCTTCACCCCACATATTTATCAATTATTTTTTTGCATTCATCCAAAAGTATGTTATGATGAATGCAACCATTTTAGTTTGTCTTCTAGCCCCCTTGCTCAGAAATTGTGAGCAAGGGTTTTTTTATGCCTTTATTTGTGCAAATAAAAAAGCAGGCTCTATTGAGCCTGCTTTTTATATGAACACGGATTATGCTTTTTGGACGTTTGAAGCTTGTGGTCCACGTTGGCCTTGTTCAACATCAAATGAAACAGATTCGCCTTCTTCTAAAGACTTGAATCCTTCTCCTTGAATAGCTGAGAAATGAACGAATACATCGTCTCCAGCTTCGCGTTCGATAAATCCAAATCCTTTTTCTGCGTTAAACCATTTTACTTTACCTTGTTCCATTTTTGTTGCCTCCCAGTGTGCAAAGCACACATTATAATACTATCCCTGCTCTTTATACCCAGAAGTTAAGTTATTATACTCTGTCTGTCATTAGATACCGAACAAAAATAATTCACCTTTATAATACCATTAAAGAAAATAAAAAGCAAGCGCATATCTTTAACTTTTCATGTTATGGATTATCTAATGCCCAAAAGGGGTTTACATCCTTTTCATAATTTATACTAAAACTCTTCGAACCCTAGCATTTCCCTTACTCTCACAAGGAATCAATACTGTAGTTGCACAAATAACTTGGATAAGGAAATCCAATAGAGATTCAGCAAGCAATTATATACTGTACTAAGTTAATTATACAGGTTACTGGTAGCGGATGTTGGGGATGAAATATCCAAAAGATCCTTAATAACTGTAATTTCAAATGTGAATCATGTCGAAAGAAACTCAACCAAATAAAGTAATAATTATGCTAGAATGGAAAAGTTCGTGGAAACTGGGATTGTGCAACTAAAATCGGTGGCGACAACCCTCCTAAAGGAACAAAGATAGTCGCAAAATCAAATGCAAAGCCTTTAAAGCAGATTACTGTTTATAAATGGGATGTAGGAAAGTTACCCTTAGCTGTGCTAGATGTAAGCCCTACCGCTTTTCAAGCCTTAGGTTATGGCACTAACACAGGACTCGTGGCCGGGCAATATTCTTATTAAATTATATATCAGGCATAGTTGCCTGCTTCTTTTAAAAGTGGATGTAAACGTGAAAACCAAAAAAATGTGGGTCACTTTATTTATTGTGGGTTTAGTTAGTATATTAATCTTTTTTTCAAATGTATATAACAGTAATACAAGTCATGTAACATCAAAAATTTCAGAGCCTGACCTTTTGATTTCTTTTACGAATGAACACCTCATTACTTCCTATTACTTCAATGATAATATCCTCCATCAAGAAAAAAATGACAGAATATCCTGCAATGACTTTAAATAAAGACAGAAGCACATTATATTACACCAAAAGAGATGAACAAAAAAAACTAAATATTGTACGTTTCGAATTAAAATCGGGCAGAGCAGAAATTGTAACCAAAAGTATTGATTACGCTGACGAACTGCAGCTCTCATCTGACGAAACAACGTTATATATGAGAGTAAATCAACCAAACCATCGCAACTTCCATTTAGCTTCACTTAATTTGAGTACTAAAAAAACCGCCATTATATTTCCTGATAAATCAAACCAAGATCAAAATGTAGCTTTTTTCCAGTACAATTCTCATAAGAATAATCACATTGTCTTACATTATTCTTTAGCAGAAGATATGAAAAATGTTGAAAAAGCAAATGTAACAGGAAACCCGTTAAAACCCCCTAAAACAATTTTTTCAATTATTGATTCAAAACAAACAAAACAGATTGGAAGCCTAACTAAATCTATACAAGATGTTGCAATTGCACCAAAGGATGACAAGGTTTTATTTACATCAGGCTCAGAATCAGATGATGAGGTAAGAACTGTATATGAGTTAGATTTGGGGTCAAATAAATACAAACCTTTATTTAAAGAGAATGGGCGATTCAAATTACTCAGTCAATCATTTCCGCAGTATTCATCTGATGGAAAAGAGGTTTATTTTTTAGGGATTGATTCAAAAGCCAAGTCATACACTGATGAATCGACTGGAAGAGAAATTAAAGAACGAACAATCTACTCTTACACTAGACATAGTAAAGAATTTGCAAAACGCTGGAAAAAACCAAATGGGGTTATTAATAACTTTTCTGTTTTAAATTAATAACAGAACCATTAACAACAAAATAGCAATATAAAGTTACCTTTTCTAATTTTAAATTCTTGGTCTAATTCATATTCATTTGAATAACAAAATCTAATTAAAGATCAAATTAAAAGAATCCAAAATGTATGCAAAACGTTGTTCAGAAGAGTAAGGGCGCATTTGCTTATTTGCCTTTTTATTTTCACGACGATTCAATATAAAACCATTCAATAATGTGATAATCACTGCAATATTACAATATGAACTAAGTGATTTTACAGATGAAATTCAGTATACAATGGGAGTTAATCCCCCTGAATGGGAGTAGAGAATCAGCTTTTGTGCATATTTTAGGTTTCTGTTTTAAATGATTTTTGTATTTTATGTCCGCCACATTTGAGAAGCTGAAGTCATTATCCCCAATTAACCAGGCTGCATTGCTATTCACTAAAACACCGTTTTTTGTTGTGTAGAATCCAAAAGAGAAAAGTTTCATTCCACCATCAAGTCATTGCTATCCCCATTACTGTTTTATTTATTACTTTTCAAAAAAGTATTGTGGAGGGGTTAAAAGCAGGAGCAAACAAAGAGACCAACATGACAATAAAGTTGCAAACTTTTGAAGTAAAAGAAACTCCTCGATTACCAAGTTTCACATAATGTACAAAACCAAAAGCCCGTCCTAATGCTAGTATAAAATTAGAAACGAATATTACTTTAAAATGTAACGGAGTGGATAAACATGTCATGGGCGATTGTGCTGTTAATTCTCATGAGTCTTGTTAAAATATTATTGACGTCTCTCCCAACAGGTGTTGTGGAATGGCTTCTCAGCAAATTTGCAGTGCATTCAAAACTTAGTGACGCGAATGCCACCTTATCTATCAATGGCCAACGCTTGGAAGGTGAAGAGAAAAGTCAAATTCTTGATTTTTTTAACGAGGCTATATTTATGGAAAAGTATTATATATATCCAGGTGACGAACAGCGTTATTTACATCCAGAAAACAACGGGACTCCATTGGTCATTGATACCAAAAAAGGTAAAAACGATGTTAGGTTATTTGTGTACAGTTACAACGATCACGTTGATGTAGTCAAACAGTACAAGAAGAAAGTAATCGCGTATTGTCTGCATTCTGATAACCTTCAAAAACGTTCTATGTCAGCAACCGGTTTTAGTTTAAAAGGATCATAAAAGATTTATTAGGCTTCAAAAAAGCTTGCCGGCAAATCCATTAATGGACTTTGGCGGCAAGCTTTCATTCTTTCGATTACCAGTTAAAGCTTTTCTTTGGTTTTCTTGCAAAAATGCCGTTTCCCATTTCTGAAGAAAAGTAACTGATCAGGTCAATCATTCCCAACCATTAATTCAACTCCATCCTCGATTGCTTCCAGCATTTGTTCCAGAAGTTTCTCATGGTACGGTAATCATCTTGAATACTGGCACATCTTTTCTATCTTGCCATAGTACCACCTTTTTCTGGCTGACAAATGTCCTTAGCTTACTCGATGATAGAACGTGCTGGTGAATCCGGCTTTAGCGTAAAATCATAAGAAGCTTCGTTACTATACATCGGATCGGCATAAATAGAATCCAGATCGTTTTTCGTTGCTTTTTGATACGTTGAAAACGAGTCATATTCATGCTTTTTCCAAATCCATATGCCGTCTTTATCAGCTTCCTTATGGTAGACGTTGTAATTCACCACATTACCTTCGTTTGTCGTAAAATCGTTTGCGATAAATACCCGCGAATCACTTGCAGTCACAATGTTTTTTTCGATTTTGTTATCTTTTGTATCATGCTGTAAGAGCAGCTGTCCGCCATAAAGCTCTTTTGTGTCATTGCGGTAAATAACGTTGTGCGCGATCACAGAATTTACGGTGCCGCCCCTCTGTTTGTCGTATCCTCCGATTGAAATACCAGTGTAAGCATTATCGTACACCTTGTTTTCGGTTATTTGAATATCCTCAGCATATTTTCCTTTGTGTTCAGAGGTTGCTTCAATTCCGATATCGTTGTTGTAAACCGTGTTTTTCTTGATCTCAATATGTTGTCCTCCATCGACGTATATTCCGCCTGCGGAGTAATCATCTCCGTAAGCAGGATTTCCATAAGTCGAGTTATGATAAACTGTATTGTTTTCTACGACGCCGTTTCGCACATAATCGTTTTGATCCGCTGTTCCTTCATATCCAATCAGATCGATACCAATATTGTTATTGTCACGCACCACATTCCCCGCAATCGTGAAGCCGTCAATGTTTCCGTTTAGCACAACCGCTTCACTCGCTCCGAGCGTCAGCTTTTCAACCGTATTATCCGTGATCTTAATGTCTTTCATGCTGCCCGTTCCATAGACCGCAATTCCGTGAGCATTACCTTCATCCGCTGTCGTCTTTATGTTCCGAACATGGTTCTTCTGAATGGTGATATGGCTGCTGGAGCCAGTAACAAAAATCCCCATAGCGGTTGCTTCCTCCGATGAAACAGAGAGATTCTCAAACCTCAAACCGCTGATTGTGATGTAATTCTTATTGTTAATCTGAATTAATGGTATTTCATATTCTTCATCCGCGGCGGATTCTCCGCTGATAACGACCTGTTCATTTTGATAGTTTCGGAACGTGATGGGCTTTCCATTGGTACCGCTATGCTTCACTTCGAGTGTTTCTTTATACATACCTTTCCGAATCAATACGGTTGTTCCGGCCACAGCCTTTTCAGCCGCGTGCTTCAGTGTGCGAAACGGCTTTGTTTTCGTTCCTTCATTTTGATCATTTCCATCAGGAGAAACGTATAAGCTGTTTACTGGTTCTTGTTCATTGGCCCCCGACTTATCATAAGCTAAGGCGGTGATCACAGAAGTTAAAACAATTACAGAAAAAATAAAAAATATCACTCTCATATTGGATTCTCATTTCTATTTAAGATGAATTGCTTTATCCATTATACATTATCCATTTATGGAAAAACATAGTTTGAAAGACTATATTCATAATCTCAACTTCTTGCTCAAAGCACTGATCGCATGATTATAGAAGATGATCCATATAGTAACTATACTTTGATAAAAAAGTCTCAAGCTTCTATCAGCCTACCCATTTAAAAGTTCAAATGATTAAAATGTTTTTTTTGTTTTGATTTAATAAAACTTACGAATGTATAGAGAATCAAAAATGGTATTATACCGGCAAAAACATAGAGCAACGCTAATCCATACCATCTGTTTATGCTGCAGCCGCAAAGAGCGCCATTGATTTTAGAGTTGTGACGAATACTGTAATTCCATTTTTGGCGATGAAAATTGCATAACCCCCTATGAGCATGAGGATAGCTGCCAATTTCAATTTCGTCCCTTCCTTATAAATAAAACGTCTTTATATGTATGATAAAGGAAATCTTAATATTCTTCTGCTTTAAAATACGGAAAAGGACTGTCGATTTGACAGCCCGCTTTCGATTAATTGACACCATTTTCAGTGAATCTAAAGGTTTCTTTTAAATCTCTGCCTTCTTGCCCTTTCTGAGTCCATATAATATCCACTTCTAATTCTGTTGCTTCCTCCGCTAGCATAAAGTTGAGATATTGAACAGAATTTCCGTTATTCAAGCTCCTGGCAAGAGATTGTGCATCCTCAATTTGTTTTTTACACTTGCCATCAGGACAGCCAAAAAGTGAGAGCCTTGTAGTTGAATCTGGTTCATTTCTATACATTTGGATTTCAACGGTTGCTGCATCATTACCAACGTTTTTGATTTCCATAGAATAAGTATTATATTTCCCTTTTTCAGACCATGATACATTCTTATCTGCTTTGCTTTACTAACCTCAACTGACCATTGTTTTGTGACTTGTTTGATTGGTAAGACATTAAAAGTTAAAGCTTTCGTATCTAATGCGGGTATCATGATGCTCACGACAAGTATCACACACGAAATAAACCGCATTTTTTTCATCTCAATTACCTCCCTTCTATGTTTATCAAAAGTATTTTGTCCCTAAATGAAATTTACTTTGCATTTATTTATTTTTTTACATTAGAGCCCATAAATCAAAAAAGGACTCCCAAAGGAATCCTCGTTAAAATCACATGCTGAAAATTCAGTACACGATACAGTTAGTCCTTATAAAAAAGCTTATCCTATATAGGATAAGCTCATGATTTATTAACCTTGTACACGTACTTCCTTCATTACATCGCCATTAGACATGCCTTTAGCAAGTTCTAAACCGCTTGTCACTTTGCCAAAAACAGTGTGTACTCCGTTTAGATGCGGCTGCGGCTCATGGACGATGAAGAATTGGCTTCCGCCTGTGTCTTTTCCTGCGTGAGCCATAGATAGTGCGCCCGCTTCATGTGTGTGCGGATTTCCTTCTGTTTCACATTTGATGGTGTATCCTGGGCCGCCTGCTCCTGTTCCTGTTGGGTCACCGCCCTGGCTTACGAAACCTGGAATGACTCGGTGAAAAGTCACACCGTCATAAAATCCTTCGTTTGCAAGCTTCTCAAAGTTTGCAACAGTTCCCGGCGCTTCTTCCGGATATAGTTCAAATTCGATTTTATTGCCGTCTTCTAATAAAAAGTAACCTGTTTTCAATTGTATGCCCACTTTCTTTATTTTAAGATTTTTAAAGGAGATCTTTATGTATTTATTTGCTGCAAGTTCTCTCCTTTTCGCGGCTATTATACCATACCTCTCGGTTGAAAACGAATCTATCGCCCATAATTGCAATAAAATGAAACTTGAATGTTATTTGAGCCGTCTATACTTTCGTAGCTGCATTTATTATAATGGATGCAGCTTCTCACAAAAGGAGATATTACGCCGTTTGTGAAATGAAGGAGGTCAAACTGCTTTGAAGAAAATTTGGATTGGAATGCTTGCAGCGTTTGTTTTGCTGCTGACGATTCCGAAAGTCAGTCTCGCCGATGCGGCGGTAGGAGATGTAATTGTCACGCTTGGAGCGGATTTATCGAATGAAAATCGGCAAAAAGTCCTTGATGAAATGAATGCTCCTGATAACGCGACAAAAGTAACCGTGACTAATAAAGAAGAGCACGAATACTTAGGAAAATATATACCAAGGGCGCAAATCGGCACAAGAGCGATTTCTTCATCTTCCATTACCATCGCGAAAAAAGGTTCCGGGTTAAACGTTGAGACGCACAATATCGATACAATTACGGATGAAATGTACTTAAATGCGCTTATGACAGCCGGTGTTAAGGATGCCAAAGTTTATGTAACGGCTCCTTTTGAAGTGTCTGGCACAGCCGCTTTAACCGGCCTGATTAAAGCTTATGAAGTCTCTTCTGATGAAGCAATTTCTGAGGATGTTAAACAAGTGGCAAATGAAGAGCTTGTAACGACGTCAAAACTTGGCAATGACATTGGTGATAAGAATGCTTCTGCCCTTATCGCAAAAATAAAAGAAGATTTCGCTAAAAACGGCGTACCCGATAATAAAGCTGACATCGAAAAGAAAGTGGATGACGCGGCATCTGAATTGAACGTCACGCTGACAGATGCCCAGAAAAATCAATTGGTTTCCCTGTTTAATAAGATGAAAAATGTCAATATTGACTGGGGCCAAGTCGGCGATCAGCTTGATAAAGCAAAAGATAAAATCACAAAGTTCCTTGATTCAGATGAAGGAAAAGGTTTTATTCAGAAAGTTATTGATTTCTTTGTATCCATCTGGAATGCGATTGTCTCCATCTTCACCGGCGGCAGCGAGTCAAACTCCAACGGATAAAGAAAAAAGCGCCGAAATTCCGGCGCTTTTTTTATTGCTTTACTTTCGTTTTAAAGGGCAAATCTAATTTGACAATGTCTTCATATGTTTCTCTTTTAATGACAAGATGGGCTTCCCCGTCTTCTACAAACACAACAGCGGGCCTTGGAATACGATTGTAATTGTTCGCCATACTGTAGCCGTATGCGCCTGTACAAAATACCGCGAGAAGGTCGCCCGCTTTTACTTCAGGAAGATCAATATCCCAGATCAGCATATCTCCGCTCTCACAGCACTTTCCGGCGATGGAAACCGTTGTATTATGCTCTTCTTCAATCCGATTGGCTGAAATCGCTTCATACTTCGCCTGATAAAGCGCGGGGCGGATATTGTCGCTCATGCCTCCGTCGACCGCTGCGTACCGGCGGGTTCCGGGTACTTCTTTTTGTGCCCCTACTGTATAAAGTGTTGTCCCCGCGTCTCCGACAAGTGAACGTCCCGGTTCAATCCAGATTTCAGGAATGGAAAAAGAATACCGCTCAGCGTTTGCTTTTACAGCTTCGATAATTTTCTCCACGTATACTGTTGCCGGCAGCGGCTCATCCTCTTCTGTATAACGGATTCCGAATCCGCCGCCTAAGTTCAGCACTTTCGAGATAAAGGAATATGATTCTCTCCATTCATCCAGTTTCGTGAAGATTTTTTCCGCGGCCAATACAAAACCGGCTGTGTCAAAAATTTGCGAACCGATATGGCAATGCACACCAAGCAAACGGATGTGGTTTGAAGGCAGAATCTGTTCAATCGCCCGTTCTGTCTGGCCATTATTCAGATCAAAACCGAATTTTGAATCTTCTTGGCCTGTCGTGATGTAATCATGTGTATGCGCTTCTACACCCGGGGTAATCCGGAGCAGAACATCAACAGTGTAACCAGACTCTTTGCACAGTTCTTCAATTAATGAGATTTCATAAAAGTTGTCAACGACAATACAGCCGATATGATGCTCAAGTGCCATTTGCAGCTCTTCCCTGCTCTTATTGTTCCCGTGAAAATGTATGCGTTCCGCCGGAAATCCAGCCGAAATCGCGGTATACAGCTCTCCGCCGGAAACCACATCTAATGACAGCCCTTCTTCCTGCGCCAGCTGAATCATCGCGACTGAAGAAAATGCCTTGCTCGCATAAGCGACCTGCGCTTTTAACCCGGCAGCAGTAAACGCCTGTTGAAAGCTTTTAGCGCGCTCACGTATTAAAGCCACATCATATACATAAAGAGGAGTGCCGTAATTTTCCGCTAAATAAAGCGCGTCCACGCCTCCGATTTCCAAATGACCGTGCTGATTTTGTCTGCATGTCCCATGTAAAAACAATGTCATTCCCTCTTTCTGGTCCGCCTATGGGTGAAAAGGACCGTTTTGAAAGGCCCTTCCCTAGTAGTTCTCATATAAGTTAAGACATACAATATCATAATCTTCAGTCGGTTTCAATGTGATTATGAATTGTCAGGCTGCCTTTCACGATTTTTAGGGTGGACAATGCTCGGCCGGACTTTTTCACCAGGGACAGCCGTGCGGACAAGCACCTGACATAATGCCTTTCCGTTAAAAGGAATGAACGGCCATAAATAAGGGGTTTGAAGGGATTTGATGTTTGCCATTGAAATAATGAGCAATGTCAATCCGATTACAAATCCTTTCACATGAAATAAAGCAACAAATACCAACAGCAATAGGCGGGCCATTTTGTTCGCCACGCTCAATTCATAGCTCGGTGTTGTAAAAGTGCCGATAGCGGCAAGCGAGACATACAAAATAACTTCCGATGAAAAGAGGCCGACGTCAATCGCAATCTGACCGATCAGGACTGCCGCAATCAGCCCCATGGCTGTAGACAAAGCGGTCGGAGTATGAATGGCTGCCATTCTGAGGAATTCAACACCTAAGTCCGCTAAGAAAATTTGAAGGACAATCGGGATATGAGTATTTTTGTTTAATCCGATAAAATCAAGTCTATCAGGCAGAAGCCATGGATCGAGGACAAACAAGAACCAAAGCGGCAACAATACGGTCGATGATAAAATGCCAAAAAATCTGACCCATCTGAGAAACGTGCCGACAGAGGGAGCTTGTCTGTATTCCTCAGCATGCTGTACATGGTGGAAAATGGTCGTCGGGGTAATAATAACGCTTGGTGACGTATCCACAATTACAATGACATGACCTTCAAGTATATGATTGGCAGCTACATCTGGCCTTTCCGTATAACGGACAAGCGGAAACGGATTATAGCGCTGTTTCACCATAAATTCCTCTACTGTTTTATCAGCCATCGTTAAACCGTCAATCTCAATAGATTCAACTTCTTTTTCGACGATGCTGACCAAATCGGGGTCTGCAATATCCTCAATATAGCAAATGCTGATATCGGTTTTTGAACGTTCACCGACTTTTGTCATTTTAATACGAAGACGCTCATCCCTGATCCGTCTTCTGATCAAAGCCGTGTTGACGACGATATTTTCGACGAATCCGTCTCTGGCGCCCCGAACAACCTTCTCTGTATCAGGCTCTTCCGGCATCCGCCCGGGATAACTCCTTACATCAATGATAAATGCAAAGCCCGCATCTTCAACAATAACGGCAATCAATCCGGATAAGACTTGATCTGTTGCTTCGTCCAATGTTTCAACTTTTTCTACCTGTGCATTCAGCAATCTGTTTTCCACAATGTTTATTAACTCATCTGAATCCTCTTTGCGATTATTAATGGCTAAAAGTTCTCTCATCAAATGAATAATATAAGCTGTATCACATAGTCCATTCAGATAATAAAGCTGAACTTCCCGGTCTAATATATTAAGTTTGCGGACACCGACATCATAGCTTGTTCCCATGCCGACCCTGTTTTTATAATACGCTTCATTTTTTGAAGGATCTCGGTATACTCTAATTTTCTCTTTCGATTTGTCCGCCATGATACCCGCTCCTTTCTAAAATATACTCGACAGCTTTCATGGTAATCGGCGATCCTTTGCTGATATCGTCTTTTCTGCCCATTTTTCCTATATCTCCGATACCGACAATAAGCGGGACATCGAGTTTATCAAGACAATAGACGGTGTCTCCGCTCATTCTGTGCTCATCAAATTCCCTCATCCCGATTTTATCCACTCCAAATTCGGTTAATTCTCCATCCCGGTCAATACTTACATCGACCTTTGTCCACTCAGCCTGATGGGTCTTAGACGCAACCGCTATGACACCGAGCACTTCTATTGAGGGATAGGAGGCAACATATTTCAGAGCGGTTTCCCCCGGTCCTTCTCCTTGCAGACCGGAGTCATCAAACATGACAAATACCGGGTCATTCGGGGCCGAATGAATCATTTTCACTAATTCCGCCCCGCTCCTGACCGAAGGATTGCCCTTTGATTGCGAAATGCAGCGCCCTCCCACTTGCGCGGCTGCATATTCGATGGTTTTAGCAGCATAGATATCCCCGTCAGTAACAAGTATGACCTTCCGTTTTGTCGTCATGTCGGCATTATCCTTTCGGTTTGAAAATAACGGCTACAAGAAAAGCGAATAAAATGGCGGCTGAGATTCCCGCAGATGTCAGTTCGAAAATCCCCATTCCGATGCCGATAAAGCCGTGTACATGCGCCTGATGCATAGCGCCATGCAGAAGGCTGTGGCCAAAGCTGACGATAGGAACAGTAGCGCCCCCTCCTGCAAATTCAATAAATTTATCATAAATTCCAAATCCGTCCAATATGGCGCCGGCTACAACAAAGGATGTCATCACGTGAGCCGGCGTTAATTTGAAAACATCTAATAAGATCTGGCCGATAATGCAGATTGCGCCTCCGCACACAAAAGCAAGAAGATAGTCCATTACGATGCACCTCCTGCACGCTCAAATACAACACCATGGGCAATCGTCGGGATAGATTCTTTTTGCTGTATCATCGTCGGACTTAACAGCGCACCGGTCGCTACGACCAAAACGCGGTTGAGTTCTCCCGCTTTTAGCTGATTAAAAATATAGGTGTACGTGACTACAGCGGAGCAGGCACAGCCGCTTCCACCCGCAAATACCTGCTGGTCCGGCGTATAAATGAGAAGCCCGCAATCATCATGTTTTGTCCCGAGAGAAAACCCTTCTTCTTTTAACAAATCTTTGACAATAGGCGAACCGACGCCTGAGAGGTCGCCTGTCAGAATAAGATCATAATCATCAGCAGTCCGGTTCATATCCTTCAAGTGCTGTTTGATCGTGTCGGCCGCGGCAGGTGCCATAGCCGATCCCATATCAAACGGATCGGTAATGCCAAGGTCGCTTACTTTTCCGACGGTGGCACTTGTGATTTGGATTTCACTCGGCGTCTGGCTGATAACCACAGCCCCGCTTCCTGTAACTGTCGAAGTTGCCGTATCCGGTTTTTGGCCGCCGTACTCCGTAGGATACCGGAATTGCCTTTCTGCGGTTGCATTATGGCTGCTTGTCGCCGCAATCGCTCTGTTCGCAAACCCTCCATCAATCAGGGCAGATGCAACAGCGACGGTTTCCATGGATGTTGAGCACGCTCCAAACATACAAAGGAACGGGATTTTCAGATGTCTCGCCACGTAATTCGCCGTAACATTCTGATTGAGGAGATCTCCAGCGAGAAACAGGTCGATATCGTCTTTTTGCAAATTGTTTTTTTGCAAAGCAGAGCTGACCGCATCCTCCATTAACTGCCGTTCTGCCATTTCCCAGTTTTTTTGATTACAATGCATTTCATCATAGGTTTTATCAAATAAAGATCCAAGCGGGCCGTCTTTTTCCTTAGGCCCCACTGCCGTTCCTTCTGAATTCACAAATATGGGATGTTCAAACACCCAGGTTTGCTTTCCAGTTAATTTCATTTCCTTCTCCTCCTATGAAAACATTCTTTCAAAAGCAAACCGAATCATTCCGACAATATAAGCTGCCACAACCCCAAACACAATGACGTTTCCGGCGAGTTTAAACATGTTTGTCGCAACACCGAGCACAAGCCCTTCGCTTCTATGTTCAAGCGCGGCGCTTGCCATACTGTTGGCGAAGCCTGTGACCGGAACAGCAGATCCCGCTCCGGCAAACTGTCCGATTCTATCATAAATGCCAAAACCGGTAAGTAAGGCGGAAAGTAAGATCAATGTTGCCGCAGTCGGATTACCCGCGGTTTTTTCATTAAAATCAAAAAAGTGGATGTAGAAATTTTGCAAGGCTTGACCAATCATGCAAATCAAACCGCCGACTAGAAAGGCTTTTACGCAGTTCCATATGTACGGCGGCTTCGGCTGATATGTTTTAACTTTTGATTTGTAATTTTCTTTTAAATTAGACATGAAGGAACCTCCTTAAAAATGATGGATAAAATACAGCCAATGAAACAAAGATCCCGCTATTTTGCCAAATACTATGGCCATGATAAGAATGATGATTTTGCTGCCTAGGCCGATTCGTTTTGCTAAAATAGGCAAAACGTTTAACACTTCCGTCAGGGCGGCCGCAAGCATACCGATAAATACACCGGCAAGCAGCCCGACCGGGACCGCGAGCCATTTTGACAAAAAGAGATGATTCATGTGCAGCGTTTCCCAGCCTCCATAAACAGCGCCTAATATAACAGCACCTTCATAGGCCTGAATAAATCGCATGGTTTTGGTCAGCTGCATGAGTCGCGGAATAATCCCCATAACAGTGAGAAATGCGACAAATCCAGCCCCCACCGTTAAGCCGCCCCCAAGCCCGACAAACATAACGAACAAAATACTAACGATCATGCAAGTCCTTTGTCGTTTCTTGATTTTCATTCATCGCCACATATTCATCGAGATCAAGCTGATAATTAAACATCTCAACTTCAAGCGGGCTTGGCTCTTCGTTAAGGCGCTTTTTAAAAACATGATTAAAAAAGATGATCATGCCCAAACCAAGACCGATGCTGTACGGGATCTGTAGAAGATACGGATATTCATTCCGCTCTCCGGTAATCATTTCATATAACGCAATATGAACATCTCTCATGCTCACATCTTCATGAAAATTCATAATCGCAAGACAAGACCCGATGAATAGAAGCATCCAAACGCCAATAAAGAGAACGCCGGATAATCGCCTTTTTTTATATTGAATCTCGACAATGGTCTCCGCTCCTCCAACCGTTTGGACATCGAGCGTCGGATCAGTTTTATGGATGGCTTTCAGCACTTTTATGATATCCAGGATCACGATGTTTTTATCTTTTTTGCTCACCTGGTAAAGGGGCAAGGCTGACAGCCGTTTTTTCAGCTGATGCTGTCCTTCAATTTGTGCTGTATGTCCGACTGTGATGATATCACCCGGATGTGCCAGCACCCGGTGGCGGAGTCTGATAAATATGCGTCGTTCCAACATGGGTCACCATCTTTCGGGTGGTTATATATGTAGTATGTGGTTCGATTGTTTTATCATTCATCCGCACCGAAAGACCATAAATTACCACCAATCTCTTTTCAACATAAAAAAGCTAGCCTTATGAAAAGGCTAGCTTTCTGTATGGTCCATTTGAACTTTAATCTGCTTTAAGATTTTCTTTTCAAGCCTTGATACTTGCACTTGCGATATCCCAAGCCGTTCAGCAACCTCTGATTGGGTTTGGTCTTTATAATACCTGAGATAAACGATGAGCTTTTCCCGTTCTTCCAAATCACTGATCGCTTCTTTGAGCGCGATTTTATCAAACCACTTTTCTTCCGAGTGATCGGCGATTTGATCGAGCAGCGTGATTGGATCTCCATCGTTTTCATACACTGTTTCATGAATGGATGAAGGGGCGCGCACGGCTTCTTGAGCGAGTACGACATCCTCCGCATCAATCTCCAAGTGCTCCGCGATCTCTTGAACGGTCGGCACTCTTCCGTATGTTTTAGACAGTTCATCTTTCGCACGCCGAATTTTATTTCCGAGCTCTTTTAAAGATCTAGACACTTTTACGGTTCCGTCATCTCTGATAAAACGCTGAATTTCACCGATGATCATGGGGACGGCATATGTGGAAAAACGGACATCATACGATAAATCGAATTTATCAACTGATTTTAATAACCCGATACATCCGATTTGAAAAAGGTCATCAGGCTCATAGCCTCTGTTTAAAAATCGCTGAACAACTGACCATACAAGACGCATGTTTTTTTCTATGAGGAGGTCTCTTGCCTGCTGGTCGCCGTCTTGGCTTCTTTTAATTAAATCCTTGACTTCGTGGTCCTTCAGCTGCGCGTTTTTACTGTTTTTCTTAACCTCCACATCCATAACAAATCTCCTTAATTACAAAGCGCTTTGCTTTTTGATAAGTGCTTTGTTAAGCGTATCGTCGTCCCCATTTCAGGTGATGAATCAACACTGACATCGTCCATAAAGTTTTCCATAATCGTAAAGCCCATTCCTGAACGCTCGAGCTCAGGCTTTGTCGTAAATAACGGCTGGCGCGCTTCGTCGAGATCTGTAATACCGAGCCCTTCATCACGAATGGTTAAGTACACCACATGATCATCTAACGTAACCGAAATGTAGACTTTTCCGTTGCAATTTTCCTCGTAACCGTGAATGATCGCGTTTGTCACCGCTTCTGATACCACAGTTTTAATTTCAGTCAATTCATCCATTGTCGGATCGAGCTGGGCTATAAATGAAGCGACTGTCACCCGGGCGAACGACTCGTTTTGGCTGAGAGCGGAAAATTCAATGTTCATCTCGTTTTTCATGATGCCACCCCCAGTGTGAGCAGCGCCTGCTGTTCAGATTGTTCAAATCTGATAATTTTAAAAAGGCCCGACATATCAAACAGCCGTTTCACTGCAGGTGAGATCGCACAGACAACCATCTCCCCGCCAATCTGTTTGATTTGTTTGTATCTGCCTAAAATAACGCCAAGACCCGAGCTGTCCATAAAAGAAAGATCCTCTAGATTCAGCACAATATGACGGATGTCTTCAGCTTCCAATGACTTGGCGACCTTTTGTTTAAGGGACTCTGCCGTATGATGATCGAGCTCGCCTGTTAATCGAATACAAAGCACGGTTTCTTTGACATGGAAGTCAATTCCAAGGCTCATGCTCATTCCTCCTTGATTAATCGGATAATGAGTGTTTCGATTTTATCAGGGGCAATTCCTTCACCGTGACAAAACTAGTGGCGATTCGGCATAATTACTTAAATTTTGTCCAATCTCCCATTGTGCGTTTGAGAAATGTCAAAAATCCGGCTTTTTCCATATCGTCTTTAGCTGTCACCGGGCTTTCAGCCAACACTTCCCCGTCTTTTTTCAGGATAAGCGTTCCAAGCACATCGCCTTTTTTAATCGGAGCGGTGATCTGTTCTTTCATTTTAATTTCTTTTTTTACATGTTTCGTATCCTCGCCTTTTTTCGTTAAGAGCGAGATCGGTTCAGATGTAGAGAGTTCGATCGTTTTCTGCTTGCCTTTTTTGACCTTTGCTTTGGCAACGGTTTCATTTCGTTTATACATAGGGTGGGTTTCATATTGGCTGAAAGCATAATCAAGCATTTTGGTAACTTGTGCGTTCCGGTCCTTCGGTGTACTCGCGCCGAAAACGACTGCAATCGCCCTCATATTTCCTTTTTTAGCAGAAGCGGTCAGGCAATATTTCGCTTCTCCTGTATATCCGGTTTTTACGCCGTCAACGCCCGGGTAAAATTTGATCAGCCTGTTTGTGTTGACGAGCCAAAACTTTTTATCTGTATCTTCCCGCAAGTAATCTTCATACGTTCCTGTAAAAGCGGTGATTTTATCGTATTTCAATAGCTCTTTGGACATCATTGCCATGTCATACGCTGAGCTGTAATGTCCTTTTTCAGGCAGTCCGGTCGGATTTTTAAAGGTTGTATCTTTTAAACCAAGCTCTTTGGCTTTTTTGTTCATCTTCTGAACAAATTCCTCTTCAGAGCCAGATATATATTCTGCCATCGCAACGGAAGAATCGTTTCCTGAAGCAATGGCTATGCCTTTCAGCATTTCTTTTACGGTCATTTCTTCGCCGGGTTCGAGGAAAATTTGCGACCCTCCCATTGAAGCGGCGTATTCACTTGTTCTGACCTTATCGCTCATCTTGATCTTGCCTTTGTCTAACGCTTCCATAATTAAGAGCATCGTCATAATTTTGGTCATGCTTGCAGGCGCTAACCTTTCGTGGCTGTTCTTATTGTAAAGAACCTTGCCTGTGTCACGCTCAATCAGTACAGCAGACTTCGCTTCATGAGCAAGTTCTGATGTATGTTTTCCGTCTTTTTCGGCAAGAGCGGACGGTGTTAGGGTAAGCAAAATAATACCAATCAATAAAGTGGATATCAGACGTTTCATCTCCAAAGCCCTCCATTTCATAATCTCTTTTATTTTTTCCAAGAGGCATGGTTTTATACACCATGAATGGAAAATCATTCACAATCTGAACATAAAAAAGACAGCTGCTTCCTTTGAAACAGCTGTCTTACTTATTGAACTTATTTATATTTTGCGATAACCGCTTTTACGAGCTGTAAAAATCCGGCTTTCACCTTTTCTGTCACTTCCATTACTTCATCATGCGACAAAGGCTGATCCAGTATTCCGGCAGCTGCGTTGGAGATGCAGGAAATGCCGAGGACCCGGAGCCCCGCATGTTTTGCCACAATCACCTCTGGAACTGTTGACATGCCGACAGCATCTGAACCGAGCGTTCTTAAAAAGCGCACTTCCGCAGGTGTTTCGTAGGAAGGCCCGGTCACAGCCGTGTATACGCCTTTTTGAACGGGAATCTGAAGCTCTTGCGCCATTTTTTCAGCCAGTTGTGAAAGGTCTTTATCATAAGCAGATGACATATCGGGAAATCTGACGCCAAAGTCAGCTTCATTCGGCCCGATTAGAGGGTTGGTACCCATGAAGTTAATATGATCTGTAATAATCATTAAATCTCCCGCGCGGAATGCTGTATTAATGCCTCCGGCCGCATTGGTCACGATGAGCGCTTCCACTCCAAGCTCCTTCATGACGCGCACCGGGAAGGTCACTTTATCCATTGAATAGCCTTCGTAAAAATGGAAGCGGCCCTGCATCGCAACAACCGAAACGCCTTCAAGGGTTCCGAACACAAGCTGTCCGGCATGCCCTTCAACTGTGGAAACCGGAAAATCCGGTATGTCCTCATATTTTAGTTTGACAGCCCCCTCAATTTCGTCGGCCAAAATGCCAAGGCCGGACCCTAAAATCAGACCGATCTTAGGAGATTGCGGAGCATGTTGTTTAATAAAAGCGGCAGCTTGTTCGATCTTTTGTTTCAAGAAGACGTCCCCCTACTGTAATAATGATAAAAAGCTTTTTCCGTATTTCGGTTTTTTCGTGTGAAAATTATCGGCAATTGTTGCGCCGATATCGGCAAATGTATCTGCTAGCGGCAGCTTTTGCGCTTTTTGATGCTTTTTGCTGTATACGAGCAGCGGCACATATTCCCGCGTATGATCTGTTCCGTGATGAACCGGATCATTCCCGTGGTCGGCTGTGATAATCAGCACATCGTCTTCTTTCATTTTTTCAAAAACTTCAGGAAGACGGGCGTCAAACTCTTCCAAAGCGCGTCCGTAGCCTTCAGGGTCGCGGCGGTGTCCGTACAAAGCATCAAAGTCAACAAGGTTCGCAAAGCTGATTCCGGTGAATTCTTCGTCAAGTGTTTCAATCACCTTGTCCATGCCATCCATATTGGACACTGTTCTTCTGGATGAAGTAATTCCTTCGCCATCATAAATATCAGAAATTTTGCCGATGGAGATCACATCTAACCCGCTGTCTTTCAGTTCGTTCATAACAGTTCTCTCAAACGGTTTAAGCGCATAGTCATGGCGGTTTGGCGTGCGTTTAAAGTTTCCGGGTTCGCCGACAAACGGTCTAGCGATAATCCGGCCGACCATGTATTTTGGATCAAGCGTCAGCTCTCTTGCCGTTTCACAAATGCTGTACAGCTCATCCAGCGGCACAACCTCTTCATGAGCGGCAATTTGCAGCACAGAGTCCGCTGAAGTATAGACAATAAGCGCGCCGGTTTCAACATGCTCTTTGCCAAGCTCATCTAAAATTTCAGTGCCGGACGCCGGCTTGTTTCCAATGATTTTGCGTCCTGATCTCTTTTCAAGTTCCTGAATCAATTCATCAGGAAATCCTTCCGGAAAAACTTTAAACGGTTTATCAATATAAAGACCCATAATTTCCCAATGTCCTGTCATTGTATCTTTGCCGTTTGAAGCTTCTTTCATCTTGCCGTAATACGCAAGCGGACTCTCCGTTTTTTCAACGCCCTGAATGTCGCCGATAAGACCGAGCCCGAGGTTTGCCATATGAGGCATATGTAAGCCATTCATGTGCTCGGCAATATGTCCGAGCGTATTTGCTCCTTTATCATCAAAATCGGCGGCATCCGGAGCTTCGCCGATTCCGACAGAATCCATTACGATTAAAAACACACGATTATAATTGTATGCAGGCATCATAAAGCCTCCTTTTTTTCTATACGTCCATTGTATCGTTTAGAGGTCTGACAACTCAAGTATAAACCGTTTACATTCCCATTTGCAATGTAAAGCAAAATAGTGAGAAACTTTATTATTTTCAGTTTCCCTTAAAGGAAAAAGCCGCAGTCATCCTGCGGCTAGGCGCGCGGATGATACTGCTTGTACACATCCTTCAGCCTCGTTTTTGTTACATGCGTATAAATCTGGGTTGTGGAGATATCCGCATGCCCAAGCATCTCCTGCACCGCTCTTAGGTCTGCTCCGTTTTCCAGCAAATGAGTTGCAAAGGAGTGTCTGAGGGTATGCGGTGTCAGCTCTTTTTTTATTCCGGCTTCCAGCGCGATTTTTTTAAGGTTTTTCCAAAATCCCTGACGGCTGATTTGTTTACCGTGATGATTCAGAAAAAGAGCGTCTGACACATTTTTCTTCAGCAGTTTTCCACGAGCTTTTGCCAAATATTCTTCAATGGCGTGCGCCGCGGTTTCGCCAATCGGCACGATCCGCTCTTTTCTCCCTTTTCCGAAACAGCGGACAAATCCCATTGACAGATGCACATCCGAAGTCTTCAAATCAATCATTTCGCTGACCCGTATTCCCGTGGCATACAGCAGTTCAAGCATCGCTTTGTCCCGATAGCCGAACGGACTGGTCAGCTTTGGCGTGTCCAGCAGCAGTTCAACTTCTTTCAGCGACAGGACCTTCGGCAGCGTCCGCTCTGTTTTCTGTGTTTCTATATGTACGGAAGGGTCTTTGTCCGTCACCTTTTCTCTAAGAAGGAATTGATGAAAAGAACGAATGGACGCCAAGTGCCGCGCCGATGTCTTTCCGGACTTTCCCGAATCCTTCAAATGCTTTAAGTATTGAATAATATGAATCCGTGTCACTTCATTCCAAGAGGTGACCTGAAGGGTTTCCGTTAAAAATAGAGAATAGCTTTTCAAGTCACGCTCATATGACATCATCGTATTTTGAGAAAGCCCTCTTTCAACCATTACATAGTGGATGAAATCCTTCAATTGATCCTTCACTCAGATCTACTCCCCGTTTTGGTAAAAAAACATTAACCGGCCGAGCCACCCGTCTGTCTCTTTGTCTTCCATTCCAATGACTTTCACAGCGGAGCCTTCCGGTTTATCATACCGATGATAGTTTTCATACTCTGAATTCACCCATATCATAGCATAATAGAACAAAGCGGTAAAACCGGTAAATAGAATAAAGACCTTTACAGTATCCGCTGCCGCTTTAAAGAATCTTGACATGTCCCAATCGACCCTTTCTCTGTTGATCCAATTATTTAACCATATGCCAAATCAGAAAGGGTTTATACATTCAAACAGCAAAAAACCCTTTCTCCAGGAGAAAAGGTTCAGCAATGTTCTTTATTTTGTTTCGTTTCCGTGACAGCGATGGCAGATGCCGTGAAATGTCAATCTATGATCTTTAATTTTAAAATTCCAATCACGTTCAATCACTTCTTCTACGTCTCCAAGCAAATCTTCTTCAATTTCGTCCACGGCTCCGCACTCCATGCACACCAGATGGTGGTGAAAGTGAGCTGCCCCTTCTTTGCGAAGGTCGTAACGGGATACGCCGTCTCCGAAGTTAATTTTATCAACGACTTTTAATTCTGTTAATAATTCAAGCGTACGGTACACTGTTGCGAGACCAATCTCAGGAGATTTCTCTTTTACGAGGAGGTATACATCTTCTGCGCTTAAATGGTCTTCTTCGTTTTCAAGCAGCACCCTGACTGTAGCTTCACGCTGTGGCGTAAGCTTGTAGCTGGATGAGTGCAGCTGCTTCTTAATTCGATCGATACGGTTTTCCATGTCTTTCCCTCCTACGCCGCATTCCATGACTCATTATAACAAAATACGCGCGGAGTTCCAACTATAATTATTATAAACTGATAAATAAAATGATTTTCTTTTAATAATTATTTTAAAAATTTCCCCTTTAAAAATACGCCGCCAGTTTTTCCATGAGCAAAGGAGAGACAAAGGCTTCGAAAACAGAAGACAAAAGCGACAATATCAAAATGAGAATGAATACGAGGGCATACCTTCCAAACCATTGAATCGGCGCCTCATTGATACTCCGTTTGACAAACAGCTGCCTGATCAATCTTAATGAAAAAGCGATCGCAACTGTTCCCATGATGATATAAGCCGGAATCAGCAGGACATTTTGCGGCAATACAGCAATGAAAGACAAGAAAAAGCCGTTCATTCCCATTTGATTCACGAGGAATCCCACTGTAAAGCCGACCACAATCCCTTTCAAAAATACCATAATAAAAATGACCGGCATTCCAATGACCGAAATGCCCAAAATCCACATCAGGCCTAAGTATTTTACATTATGGAAGACGCTTTGCCAAAACATGTCCGAGGCACTCGCCTGTTTTCCGTCCGAAAGCTGTCCAAAAAACCGGCTTAAGTAATAATACAGATCCTCTTTTTGAGTCATAGTCATGCTGTTGACAATAATCGCCCCGAATATGACTCCAATGAGAAATAAAACAAAGACAAATACGTAAATAGACAGATGATCCTTGACGTGCCGCAGAAAGATTTCCTTATAAGAAGTTTTTCGCATGTTTTTCCTCCCACGCTCTATTGATTTGATTTAATAGATTGTATGAAAGAAAAGAGAAAACATGCCTGTTACCTTTTATAAAAATCATAAAAGAAGCGAAGCCGCCATGATTATTTTAATAGATTCGCATCAGAAATGCCGTCAGAATCTCCTTGCGGGGGGCGTGCAGTTCCAGACAAGTTACGCACATAAAAAATCCTTATGATTGTCTAAATAACGATCATAAGGATTCCTTCCTTTATGCCTGCTTCTTTCAAGCCTGTCTTTTTTACTTTTTGTTTTCCTTACATGTGTGCTGAAGGATGGGGCCAGCCCTCTTGACAATGAGGCGTCCCGTCCGCCGTTTCTAAGCAGATGCGCCCGTTTTTTCTTCGCGCTGCTTTTTGACATGCCGATCACTCTCCTTATATGTTTGCTCTATTATACACAGGTTTAGGCATTTTTGACATGAGAAATCAGCAGAGTTTTTCTGAGACCGGCCTCTTCTCTAATATGTAACGTTCATGCTTTGTTCTGAGGCAGCGCAGCTGCCGATAGATAAAAAACAGCGCCATTCTTGCTTGGCGCTGTTTCACTTAACCTTACAAACTATTGCGTACTGCAACATGTTCAACCGCTGCAGATACCGCCTCATGAACTCTCTGATCAAGAGGCTGCGGCACCACGTCGCCTTGCTTCGTACAAGCAGCAATGGCTTCTGCCGCCGCAACCAGCATGTCATGGTTGATGACCTTGCTTTTTGCATTAAGCGCCCCTCGGAAAATACCCGGAAAGCCCAGTACATTATTAACAGAACGGCCGTCAGCTGCATAGGCGGCTCCTGCCTGTAATGCTTCCTCAGGCTCGATTTCCGGTTTAGGGTTTGATAAGGCTAAAATAACCTGTCCGGGCCGTACAAATTCTTTTTTGATTAACCCCGGCACGCCTGTTGTGGCAATAATGATATCGCATGTTTCCATCAACTCTTCAATGTTGGCTGCTGTTTTTCCGCCGTATTGCTGAAGGCGGTTCATTGCATCCTCTGATTTATCTGTCCCGAAAACGGCTTTGACACCGTATGCCATAAACATTCTGCAAATGGCGACGCCTGCCGCTCCAAGACCGATTTGTCCCACTTTCGCTTCCTTCAGATCCACATCCGCGCTTTTACATGCGGAGATTGCCGCGGCCAAAGTAACGACAGCCGTCCCGTGCTGATCATCGTGCATAACAGGGATATTCAACTCTTCTTTCAGGCGGTCTTCTATTTCAAAGCAATGCGGTGAACCGATATCTTCAAGCAAAATACCGTTAAACCCCGGTGAAATGTGTTTAACTGTATTGATGATTTCCTCAGGATCTGTTGTATCCAGTAAAATTGGAATACCGCTGATATCAGCAAGCTGGTCAAACAGCGCCGCTTTTCCTTCCATCACGGGCATACCCGCAACCGAACCGATGTTTCCGAGGCCGAGAATCGCCGTTCCGTCTGTAACAATAGCGACTGAGTTGCTGATGGTCGTATAAATATCGGCTTTTTCAGGTTCTTTCTCAATCAGCCTGCACACATCTGCAACGCCCGGTGTATACACACGTCCAAGCTCTGCCAATGATCGGATCGGCATTTTGCTCTTCATTTGAATTTTGCCGCCTTCATGGGCGGACAGCACTTCATCTGATACTGTGTGAAGCCTGATTCCTTCACCCAGTGCCTCAATGGCGTCAATAACCTCTTGAAGCTGTTCTTCATTCTCTACCTGTACGGTAATGTTCCGCATTGTATAATTGGGTCCGACCTTTACTGTCTCAACCTCGCCGATATCTCCGCCCAAAAGGCCTATGGCAGTCGCCACTTTTCCTAGATTCCCCGGAACGGTAGGTGTTTCTATCATTAGTGTCCGAATCATATGTTTAGTAATCATTCACTATCGCCTCTCCCTTATACTACTTCTTCAGTTTGAGCAGATTTGTTTTTGGTATACCAAATGAACTTTCCTGTATAGCCGTAAATAATTGCGAGTCCTATTGAAACGAAGCTCAGCCACATAAAAGGCAAGTAAGAAAAAGTAGAAACGCCGAGAATACCAGCCATATAGATTCCGTTATCAGACCAAGGCACCATTCCAGATGTCAATGTGCCGCCTACCTCTGCGTTTCGGGATAAAACTCTTCGGTCTATGTTCAGTTTGTCATAACTGTCTTCCATAATTTTCGGTGTCAAAATCAATGACACGTACATCGCACAGCCTAGTATATTTCCCAAAAGCGCGACGATTAGAGTTGTTAGGGTGACATTTCCCGCCGAAGTCAATTTCTTTTCAAACAAAGATACAATGACCCGCAATACGCCGAGCTTTTCCAACAATCCGCCGAAGCCTAGACCGAATAGGATGACGACGAGCGTGTCCAACATTCCCGTAATACCACCGCGATTCAGAATCCCATCTATAAACTTCATGCCAGTGTCAATGTGAAATCCGTTGTAGGCTGTTCCGATGGCTTCTGCAAAGTTCATCCCTTGGAATACGGAAGCCCAGATGGCCCCGAGTAAAGCCCCGACCACAATCACAGGCATTGAAGGTTTTTTCAGTGCTAGTAATACAACAACGATAACAGCCGGTATCAGCATCCAAATCTGAATATCGAAGTTTTGGTGTAATGCGGACTTTAAAGAATCGACTTTCTTTAAATCTACATTTTTTCCGCCATAGATAAACCCAGTAATCGTAAATAAAATAGCCGTAATAATATAAGCCGGTATGGCTAAAACCATCATAGCCCGAACATGCTTGAGCACATCCACTTTTGAAAGCGAGGATGCAAGCACAGTGCTGTCAGACAGTGGTGACAGCTTGTCTCCAAAGTAAGCTCCGGATAAGACAGCGCCGGCTACGAGCGGCAGCGGCATACCGAGACCTTCCCCTATGGCAATCATGGCAATTCCGGCTGTTCCAACAGTTCCCCATGAAGTGCCTGTTGCTACTGACATAATCGAACAAATAATTAAAGTTGCTAATAAAAAGATACTCGGATGAATAAATTCAAGACCGTAGTAAATCAGGGTAGGCACAACGCCGCCCGCAATCCACGTTCCGATTAAGGCGCCTACAGATACAAGAATCAGGACAGCTTCAAGGCCGTTTGATATTCCATTAATAACAGATTTTTGCAAATCCTGAAATGTGTGGCCAAGCCGAATTCCAAGTATGATGACTAAAAACCAGGAAATGAAAAGCGCCAATTGTATCGGTAAGTTTAAAAAAACTGTAAATGACAGTACAAGCGCGAGGAATCCCCCTAATATAATGATAATTTCAAATAATGTTGGCAATCTTACATCCTTCATCCTAAATCCCCCTTAAAGAAAAAAGCTAAAACGCTTACAATAAATAGTGCAACAAAGTATACTATACTGCCTCATCCCAAAGCATGCAACATTTAGTTCACCCGGCCGGAGCCGAATGAACTAAATGTTCATTTCTTCCAAACTTTATTGTCTGTCAAAGAGCTCTTTTCCCGCTATTCCCGGTTTAGTCATCTCATACGGGTTTAAAATGATATCCAATTCTTCCTCTGTTAAGACATCATATTGTAAGCAAAGGTCACGGACCGATTTACCGGACATAATCGCTTCTCTCGCAATTCTGGCTGCCGCTTCATAGCCAAGATGCGGGTTAACCGCTGTAATAACACCGGCGCTTTTCTCTACATATTCCTGCAAGCGTTTTTCATTTGCTTCAATGCCTGTCAAACAATAGTCAGTAAATGAGCGGAATCCGTTGTTCATCACGCTGATTGACTGCAGGAGGTTAAATACGAGCACAGGCTCCATCACGTTCAGCTCAAGCTGGCCGGCTTCGGAAGCCAAGCAGATCGTATGGTCGTTTCCGATTACCTGGAAGGCGATCTGGTTGATGAGCTCCGCCATAACCGGGTTCACTTTTCCCGGCATGATGGATGATCCCGGCTGACGTGCAGGAAGGGAAATTTCCGCAAGTCCGGCGCGCGGCCCAGATGCCATCAAACGAAGATCGTTGGCGATTTTGGACATATTCATCATACAAACTTTTAACGCCGCTGATACTTCTGTGTATGCGTCAGTATTTTGTGTCGCATCAACAAGATGGTCAGCGCCGACTAACGGCAGACCGCTGATATCAGCCAGGTGTTTAACGACCTGCTCAATGTAGCGCGGGTCCGCATTAAGGCCTGTTCCTACAGCAGTTGCGCCCATATTTACTTCATATAGATGCTGCCGTGATTGTTTAATTCTTTTTATATCCCGCTCCAGCACGCGGCTGTAAGCTTCAAATTCTTGTCCTAAACGAATCGGAACTGCGTCTTGAAGATGCGTCCGCCCCATTTTAATAACCGAATCAAAGTCCTGCGCTTTTTTCTTAAACACCTTATGCATATTTTCCATCGTACCCAGAAGTTTTTCGAGCAGCTTCAAAGTGGAAATATGAATCGCTGTTGGAAAGACATCGTTTGTTGACTGTGACATGTTGACGTGTGTATTCGGGCTGAGATGAATATACTCGCCTTTGTTATGTCCCATCAGTTCAAGCGCCCGGTTTCCGATCACTTCATTTGCATTCATGTTCATGGATGTGCCGGCGCCGCCTTGAATCGGATCGACGATAAACTGGTCATGCCATTTGCCTTCCAAAATTTCGTCTGCTGCTTGGACAATCGCATTTCCAATTCCTTCATACAGGCGTTTTACGTCCATATTGGCAAGCGCAGCCGCTTTTTTCACGATCGCTAACGCATTGATCATTTCCTCATGGATTTTATAGCCTGTAATTGGGAAATTCTCTGCTGCACGAAGTGTTTGGATACCGTAGTATACATCTGCTTCGATATTTTTTTCTCCAAGAAAATCTTTTTCCTGACGATATTCTTTTTGGCCGTTTAACATGATTTAAAACCTACTTTCTCTGTGGTAATTATTTTGAGAACGTTTACAATACGACATCATCGGCGATCGGTGTTTCCATGATCTTTTTCACTTCCACCAGATCAGAGGATTTACCCAGGGCCCACATTAATTTCGGCACGATCGCTTCGGTGTTCATATTTCTTGAACGGATGATTAAATCTTGATTCACTCTCCGCCCGACTTCATATATGCTCATATCCTCGCCCTCTTCCAAACATTGAGTCGTAATCACAACAACGATTCCGCTCTCGATCAGTTCGTTTATCTTGGTGAGGAGGTCTCTTTCTTCAAATGGAATGCCACCGCTTCCATAACTCTCAATGACAATGCCTTTGTACATGCTTTTCAGCGCGTCCAGCATTTCCGGTTTTAAGCCCGGGTGCAGCTTAAGCAGGCAAACATCCGTGCACAAAGACGTATCAACTGCAAACGGCTCTCGCTCCGGGGTCATTTGTTTATTGTATTCAATGCCGTCTTCATTGATAAAAGCGATGTACGGATAATTGATGCTTTCGAAGGCATCATAGCTTTTCGTTCTTAATTTAATCGCTCGGGTTCCTTGAATGACTCTGCCGTCAAATACCACGTAAACGCCGCCTACGCCTTCACAGGCAAACCGGATCGCATCGGTGATATTTTTTTTAGCATCTGTTTTCTTAAACGTGATAGGTATTTGCGATCCCGTAATCACGATCGGCTTCGTTGCGTGCTGCAGCATATATGATAATGCAGCAGACGTATAGGCCATTGTATCCGTTCCGTGAGTAATAACAAACCCGTCATACGCTTCGTAATTCTCTTCTACCGCCTTGGCGATTTTCACCCAATATTCAGGCTGCATATTGGTGCTGTCTAAATTCATTAACGATTGAGTTTCCATCGTGTAATCGTTATCAAGCTGTGAGACATAACTTAATAATTCATCCGCTTTGACAGCGGGTGCAAGTCCATTTTCTCCTTCAACTGAAGCAATTGTTCCTCCTGTTGTCAACAACAGCAATTTTTTCATAACCTACACCTCTTCAACTAAAAATGACTGTATCTTAAGATGATTTGCGAGAAAACATTCGCTTTCCGCATACTTTTAATGCAATTATAGACACGGAAAATGAAATTAGCAAGTAAATATTATTCGATTCGCGTACACTTCTTCAGACCTATATGATATAATCAGCTCAGTGAAAAGGAGCGGAAGATACATGAATCTAGATCGTTTAACAGAATTAAGAAAAAAGAAAAATTGGTCTCTTCAATATACGGCAGACCGGCTCGGTATCGCCAAAAGCACATACGCCGGATATGAATCAGGATACCGTCGTCCTTCTCTTGAAGCTCTGGCGCTATTAGCCGATCTCTTCAATACCACATGCGACGATTTGCTGGGCCGCACCGAGCCAAAAAAACAGTCTGCGCCTTCATCAATCGAATTGACAGAGTTAAGCAGCCTGAATCTTACCATGACCGTTGACGGAAAACCTCTGACTGAAGAAGAGATTATTCAGCTGATCGCTTTTATTCGGGCGAAGAAAAAGATAGAAGAAGAGCTTATCTAAAACGGCAGTACATGCCTTCTTTGAGCATGTCTATTTTTGCGTTCAGCCGTTCCCCTATGCTTTTACTCTTCCGTACGCGCCTCCCCCTCCTGCCTCAACGTTCAGCTTTCCAGACCTTGCTTTTACTATTAAAGCTGCGGTTTTAGGAGATACCACCTTAGCCAATTCCTCTTCGCTTGCCTGATGGAGAATCGACATTTCCGTTCCGAAGGCGCTCTTTAGTTTTTCCAGCGTTTTCGGTCCGACTCCCGGGACAAATTGCAGCGGAATTTGATGAACATACGGCGGGCGCATAGTAAGATTTTCCGGCTGGTCACTCAGCTCACTGAGCCTTTCACTGACGCCTTTTGTAAATCTTCTTCCTCCGCATGACGCGCACGATTCCCCATCTTTTACAGCAGGTTCTCCGCACGATTCGCAAGCAGTTCGATAATATTTTCCAAGCAATGGATTTAACCCGTAATTAGCCGCAATTCCTCTGTTTTCCCGGCCTTTTAAAGCCAACACAAATTCTGAAAAATTCGCTTCAGACATGATCAATTTATTATATTCTCTCCCGATTTTTCCTAAAGAATGTGCATCAGAATTTGTAAGAAATGAATAATTATTCAGCTCGGATACTTGCGATGCCATATACGAATCACAGCTTAATCCAAGCTCAACTGCATCAATCAGCTCAGGATCGAAAATTTCGGCCAATGAGGTTTTAACGCCTTTTCCGTACAAACTTTTGTGCGGCGTAAAAATATGGGCGGGAATAAATAATCCGCCCAATTCCTTTACTTTTCTCTGGAGATTCAGCCCCGTTTCATATATGCGCTGTGAGCTGAGATGAATATTTTTGAGCCGGGCAGAAAGCCACACAGAAAACTCTTTCATCTTGGCGATTGTCGGCAAAAAGGCAAGTACATGAACCGGGCCTTTGCAAGACTCATCGTATATTTCCAATTCACTTCCTAATAAAAGCGTGGTGCGGCGATATCGGATCCCGCCTTCCTCAAGCTCTCGATATCTGCCCGAAGAAATGCCCTCTTCAATCTCAAGAATCACTTCCGGTGAATGGCAGTCAATAATCCCCAAAAGCTCTATTCCTTTAGATTCACTGGCTTCAATTAAAATGTTGTCAAGCGTCAGTGTTTTTGCGCCGGTTATTTTCACGGCCCGGCCAGTGAAGGTTCTGCCGATATGGATGTGTAAGTCAGCATATATGTTTTTCATTTTTGTGCTTGCTGCGCCTCTTTCAGCTGAAGGTATTGGATGGCATAAGCTGTTTTCGCATCATATACCTCACGTGTTTCCACCAGCTTCAATGCGTCTTCAAGCGTCACCTCCATTACCTCTACAAATTCGTCCTCATCCAGCTCCCTTTTCTCTTCAAGCACAGACAGATCTTCAGCGAGAAACAAATGCACGATTTCGTCCGCAAAGCCCGGCGAGGTATAAAACGCTGTGATTTTGGTCAATTTTTTTGCTGTATAACCTGTTTCTTCTTCAAGCTCTCTTAACGCGGTATATTCAGGTTCTTCCCCTTTTTCAAGCTTTCCGGCCGGAATCTCGACGATCGTGCGCTCGAGCGGCTTTCTGTACTGGTTAACCAAAATGATTTTATTGCTGTCTGTAACAGCTAATACCGCAACCGCTCCCGGATGCTTGACGATTTCCCGTTTGCTGGTTTTTCCGTTTGGAAGCTCCACATCCTCCACATAAAGATCTATGACCTTGCCTGAAAAAAGCTTTTCTTTTTCAATGGTTTTTTCTTCTAAATGTTTCATATCTTCATCTCCCGTTCTGTCTCTCTATCATGCCCCATACATTTTATCATACATGCAAAAGGAGGTCCTTTGATGAGAGTTTATCGTCTGCAAAATGGTATCGTCTTAGTCGGAAAAGCGAGGGAGGTGCGGGCAAAGCTGAGAGAATGCGGACAAACATTCCGATATGTGAGAGAGTTGATATCAAGAGCTTAAAAGTTGAAAACTCCGCTCCTTTATATTACGGTCATTAAAAAGACGAAAAGGAAGTGGAACCATGAAGAAACGGAAACTAGGCGCTTCTGATTTGGCAGTAAGCGAAGTCGGGCTCGGCTGCATGTCACTCGGAACGGAGAAAAACAAAGCATTGTCCCTCCTCGATGAAGCAATCGAGCTTGGCATTAATTATCTGGACACCGCTGACCTTTATGATTTCGGCCGTAATGAAGAAATCGTCGGTGAAGCGATTCAAAACAGGCGCCATGATATTATTTTGGCAACAAAAGCGGGGAACCGCTGGGAAGAGGGAAAAGAAGGCTGGTATTGGGACCCTTCAAAAGCCTACATAAAAGAAGCCGTGAAAAAGAGCTTAGCGCGGCTGAAAACTGACTATATCGACTTGTATCAGCTTCACGGCGGCACGATGGAAGACAATATAGATGAGACAATCGAAGCGTTTGAAGAGCTAAAGCAAGAAGGCGTCATCCGCTATTACGGGATTTCATCCATTCGGCCCAACGTGATTAAAGAATATGTACGAAAGTCAAACATCACCAGCATTATGATGCAATTCAGCTTATTGGACAGACGTCCTGAGGAGTGGCTGTCTCTTTTAGAAGAACATCAAATCAGCGTGGTCGCAAGAGGGCCGCTTGCCAAAGGGCTGCTGACCGAAAAACCGCTTGAAAAAGCTGGAGACCGCGTAAAGCAAAACGGTTATTTATCTTATTCTTATGATGAATTGGCACACGTTCGAAAGTCTGTCTCCGACATCGCTCCTGATCTCAGCATGACAGAACTGTCGCTGCAATACTTGTTGGCGCAGCCCGCTGTCACATCGGTTATCGCGGGAGCAAGCAAGATCGAACAGCTGAAGGAAAACATCGAGGCTGCAGGCGCCCGGAGTTTGAGCGGACAAGAAATCAAAGCGCTCCAATTCCATACGAAACGGGATATTTACGAAGCTCATCGCTCATAAACAAATAAAACCGGCACCTGAAACTCGGTGCCGGTTTATTTTTTATACTGATGCCAGTCGAGATTGCTTTCATTCAGCAGCTCTTCAAAGCTTTTATTCTTTTCAATTTCTTTTCTTTTTCTGATCTGCTCCGCTTTTTCTCTTTCTTGCTTCTTCTCATTCTCTGCCTTCAGCTCACTTTTCATTTGTTGAAGTTTTGCTTTGATATCGGATTGAAGATCGTCTTGTAAGCGGTGTTTTTCTGCTGATTTTTGTTTTTTCATCCTTGCTCCCCCATTTTCTTTGTGGTGTCAGTTTATCATGCGGGATGGAGAGTGAACAAGTGTGACGTTTATGATGTTTTTCCGGTGTTAAAAATGGATGCTGGCGAATGAAAATCGCTTCTTTTAAAGGATTTTTTGATCATTTGTCATACTATTTAAGATATAATGCTGTTGTCTTGGAAAGGAGCGGACACATGAAAAAGTGGCTGACCGCCATCGGAGCCGCAGTTGGAATTATCGCAGCTATCGGCATATGCTTTACAAATATCATCATGTTCATGAAGAAAAAAACAGATGAAGAGATTATTAAAAGAGAGACGGAGGACGGGCATGACGTTTTTGAAGCGTTTGACCGCATGGAGAAAACGGCTTTTGTCATCCCGTCTTCCTATGGGTATGATCTGAAAGGCTACTATATCGCACCCCACGATACACAAAATACGATGATCATCTGCCACGGTGTAACAATGAATTTGTTTAATTCACTTAAATACATGCACTTGTTTCTTGATTTAGGATGGAATGTCCTGGTTTATGATCACCGCCGGCACGGCCAGAGCGGCGGCAAAACGACGAGCTATGGTTATTACGAAAAGGATGATTTGAAAGAGGTGGTTTCCTGGCTGAGAGAAAGGGTCGGCCAGCGGGGATTGGTCGGAATTCACGGGGAATCCATGGGAGCAGTCACCGCGCTTTTGTATGCGGGCGCCCATCCTGACGATGGCGCTGATTTTTATATCGCCGATTGTCCGTTCGCAAGCTTTGATGAACAGCTGGCCTATAGGCTGAAAATGGAGTACCGGCTGCCGGCGCGGCCGATTCTTCCCCTCGCTAACCTGTTTTTACGGTGGAGAGACGGCTACCGCACACGCGATGTGTCACCGCTCTCAGTCATTGGACGCATACCTCAGCCGGTGCTGTTTATTCACAGTAAAGACGATGATTATATCCCCGTTGAAGCGAGCGAGCTTCTTTATGAAAAGAAAAACGGACCGAAATCGTTATATATCGCGGAAGCCGGAGAGCATGCCATGTCTTATACGAAAAACCGTGAAAGTTACCGCAATGCCGTGAAAACGTTTTTGGACCGTGTTGCTAAACCATAATATTAAAAAAAAGCGAAAGAACACTGCAGTTCTTTCGCTTTCTCATTATAAAACGTCTGTAATTCCGTCCATGTTCTCGCCAATCCAGTTGATGGCAAGATCAATCGTTGTGAACTCCTGTGTGTCAAAAGTCATCTCGTCCTGCAGAAGCCATACATCTTTTTGGATGGATTCTGCTCCTCCGATCGACCAATGCAGCAGGCTGTACGGGTGATTTTTATTCAGGAAGGATACCCACGTTTTATGCTGAGCTGTTTGTTTAATTGATTTCAGCTTTTGATCCACGTTTTGCTGTCTCCCTACTTTACTAATATGCTCATTCTTGGGCTTAGCATTTGCGCCGGGCTTTTCAGCGCCAGCGTATTGGCTTTTTCATTGTAATCTATCGTCATTTGATCGTCAAAAAACACTTTTTGCGATGATTGAATATACAATGGGACTCCATTTGTTTCGAGCTGTTCACATTCGCCTGTCAACTGTTCCGAAAGCCATATTGTAGGCACGCCGCTGACTGCGCAGCCGCAGCCTTCAGCATCAAAACGGAGCTGTGCTTTTTTGCCCGGGTTGGCAACCATCGCTTGCTGCAGCGTTTGTTTTGCCGTATCTGTCAAATAAATTTGCATCAGATTGATCCCCCGTTTTTGTTATTTTCGCTATTGTAGCACACAATACGGCTGTCTGCATTGTTTGCGCCTCCGGCTTAGTTTTTCCAGCGGTTCGCTTTTTCTTCTGTATCCTTGATCCACTCATTTTTCCCTTCTATATATTGTTTGATGTCATCCGGATATCTTGCAGCCAGCTGTTTTTTTAGCGTTGCGTATTCAGCCGCCTTTTCAGGATGGGCGATGAGGTAGTCCCTGAATAACGTATGCCTCACGATCTCCCTATTTCCATTTTCATAAATATGAACGTGGTGTGTGCGCTTGTTCCCGCCTTTTCGAAAAAAACACCTTCCTTTCAGGCCGTTTTCCCCTTTCGCTTCATAGCCAAGCGCCTCCATTTGCAAGTTATATTGATTTATCGCCTCAATATCTTTTACCTCTATCAGTATATCTATCACCGGCTTTGCGCTCATTCCGGGGATGGACGTGCTTCCGATGTGGCTGATTGCAATGATTTCAGGACCAAGGATACGCTCAAGCTGTATCTTTTCCTTTGCGAACATGCGCTTCCACTCTTCTCGGTATGGAACGACCTCTACTTTCCTTTTCGGATATAAATGAAAGACAGACAGAAAAATCCCCTCTGCTGCTTTGATCCTTGCCGCCTTTGTAAATCCCGCTTTTGTATACAGCGATATCGCCGGGGTATTGTTTTCAGCGGTTGTGACTTCTATTTTTTCGGCGTCTTCATTTTCTGCGATCACAAATTTCGTCAAGGCTTGTCCGATTCCTGTTCTGAAGCCGTCCGGATGTACCGCCAGCCTGCAAATGGTCAGCTCGCCGGCATTCTTTTCATAGGAAATCACGCCGAGGAGCCTCTCTCGTTCTTTATAGCCGGCAAACCGCTCTTGTGATTTGATGATATCGATTGCTTTCTCTTTCAATGCGGGAATGCCGAAAAAACCGATCAGCTCCGCTTCTTTTCGATAAGCCTCCTGCTGAAGCGCCGCGATCTCCTGTGCAATTGGTTCATGGCTGTGCCAAAGATATTCAATCAATTTTTTGTCTCCTTCGGTTGAAATAAGCGCTGCGTTTCCACTTTTGTCACACGTACCGCGTACGCTTCATACCACCAAACGCTTTTGCCGATTGATGCTCGGTATGGATTTTCCAGTTTTGGATCGCCTCCAGACTATCCCAATAGGAAACCGTAATCCCGTTTCCGTTATTCTCCCGAACGCTCTCCACGCCTAAAAAACCTGGCTGGTTCTCCGCAAGTAACATCATATGTTCTGCTGTTTTCTCATAGTCGATATCGTATTCTCGTTTTATCGAAGTAAAAATCACGGCATAGTAAGGCGGTGTAGGTGTTTGAGATAGAAAATTCATAGATTCTCCCTCCTAAATCTGTTTTACAAACAGCACCCGGTCTTGGCCGGGCCCGTTGTAGTCCGCAAAAACTGAGATGCCGTTCACTGTTTTATCGCCTTTCTCAATTGCAAAGCCCAATCTGGCGTGGTAAGCGACGGATACTTTGTTTACAGGCGATGTCACGCACTTTACTTGGGTGCAGCCTCTCTTTTTGACCGTTTCAATAAAAACCTCGTATAATTGTTTTCCAATTTGCATTTTTCTGAAATCTGGATGGACACCTGAGAAATGGATGTATGCGGTTTTCGGATCTGACTGTGATTGAAACCCGATTAAAAATCCGGTCATCGCTCCGTTTTCATACGTGATAAAACTTGTGTCCTGAAAATGTTCAAAAAATAATCTGGGCAGCTTCTCTTTCAGCTGTCTTCCGCCCCACCATTCATTTATTACAGACGTAACCATTTCATAATCTGAAGACGTGATTGTCCGTATATCCATTTCGATTTGATCTCCCTCCGTCTGGCAAAAACGAATGTCATTCTCTTATGCAATATAAAAATTATATTTTGCCTGAGTGCAATTGTAAATGGATTCTTTCCGTTACTATACGTTTTCAGACAGCCAAAGGAACTATGTACACGTGTGCGGATAGAAAAAATCCAAAAAAATCAGCCCAAACGGCTGTCTGCGGCTGATTTTCCTTTTATTTTCATGCTGTTCTTATGGATCAAGCCCGCAGAATGATCCGTTGCCTGGCTCTTTTTTCAGCTCAAACAGATAGAGAAATATCGAGCACATGCTCAAGCTTTAATCTATGCGGCTGATCAGCGGCTCCCTTTATCCATAGCATATTTTGCGGTTCCTCATAACGGCAGATTTTCCCGCTGTAATAGATAAGCGCTCCGTCTTCGAAGTAGCTGACCATTACCTCTCGCGCATATTCCATCGCCTCACAGACCGTCTGATTCATCTCTTCCAGCTTATCAGGGTCAAGGATCGGCTTCTTCAGCTTCTGTTTATGGCGTTTTCTCGCCAGCAGACTTTCTTTATGTTCCGGCAAAAACATTCGGCTTCCTTCCCATAATAAGTTGCCTCTTTTTAAATGATCGCTCATTTGTAATGCCCTCCTATTTTAGCCGCGCGTTCAAACGCCTGGCCCGCGGCTGTTAACGATGAGGCTCTGACAATCGCTGTGTCGCCGAACCTGCTTTTAATGCCGTCCATTACGTAGCCGAGGCTCATGTTCTTCGCATAGTCATGAAACAAATTGAGCTGCCATACGTCATCAGAAGAGAGCTGAGAAAGACTGACGCCGAGGCGGCGCACAGGTTTCCCATCCCAAAACGCAAGAAACAATCTGCATACCGCCCGGTACACATCCTGTGTGCGGTTGGTCGGCTCAGACAGCTTTACTTGCCGGTGAAAGCCCGTCGGAATATCAAAATCAGCGCCCCGGCAGCTCACCGACACCGTCTGCCCCATCACCCCTGATCTTCTGCTTCGCCTGCACACCTCTTCACATAGCTCCAGCAGCACGATCTTAATCTCCATGTCAAAATGTTCGTAGTCTTTCGGGAGCGTCATTCCGTGTCCGATCGCTTTTTGACCATCCAAAGACGCAGTCGTCACGGGCGAATAGTCAATGCCGTTTGCGGTCATCCACAGCACGTGTCCGTTAATGCCCCACTTCTTTTTTAAAAGTTCCACCGGAAAGGCCGCAAGCCCGCCGATGGTGCTGATCCCCATCCGGCGTAAATGATGCTTCATCCGGCTTCCGACGCCAAACAAGCAGCCGACAGGGAGAGGCCACATATGTGTTTTCATATTGTTTTCAGTTAAATAAAATATCCCGCTCGCATTCTTTTTTGCAAAGTTGTCACAGGCGATTTTCGCGAGAGCTTTATTCGGTCCGATACCCACCCGCGCATAAACACCCATCTCCCGCATCACTCTGTCTTGAATGCTTCTGGCTATATCCTCCGGCCGTCCAAACAGCTTCTGGCTGCCGGTGACGTCCATAAACTGCTCATCAATGGAATAAGGCTCGACCATATCTGTGTATTCCTCGAGAATCGCGGTAATTTGCAAAGACACATCAATATAACGCTGCATGCGGGGACGAAGCACCACAGCCTCGGGACACTTTTCCTGGGCTTCCCAAAGCCGCGAAGCATTGGCGACCCCCTTTTTCTTTGCAAGAGGGCAAGCAGCCAGCACCACCCCGCTCCTTCTCTTCGGATCACCGGAAACAATAACCGGCCGATTCTTCAAATGGGGGTTCTCCGCTTTTTCCACGGATGCATAAAACGATTGCATATCAACGAGAAAAATCACTTTTTCTTTCATCATATACACCTCTAAAAAAGAACTTATGTTCGCTCTTGCTATTATATGCGAAAATACGTTCGGTTTATACTGGTAAATGATTCTTGCCTGCCAGAAAATATGATCTGACGGTTTGAGAGCGGCAAAACATTTAGTAGAATAAAAGCGACAATAAAGATAGGAGAATAAACGATGGATCAATTCCTGGAAAAAATGTTAGGACAGGCGCTTCGCCAATATGGCCGGAATGTCGCCACGGACCCGTTAAGCCCGTATGAAAAACAGAGCTTGAAAGCCGCCTTGAAAGAAAGACAAAACGAAGAGCCTGATGAGGATCTGCATGCGCATATAGAGGATGTTATTTATGACTATGTCACAAATCAAGGGCTATTTTCCTGATAAAACGTTTATACGGCACACAGAATGGGAATGGAACGCAGGAGGAATGTTTCAAATCTTTTGATTGCGTGGTGTGCCTATGCCTGTCGGTAAATATTTTAAAATCGGATATGGGATTCTTTTGTTGTTTCTCATCATCTATATCGGAACGTTGATTGACTTTTTGTTCCGTCCCTTCATTATTTTCTGCCAAACCTTATTCGGGCCGATCATACTGTCGGGTGTGCTTTACTATTTGTTTCGTCCGCTCGTTAAACTGCTGCATACAAAAGCCAAACTGCCAAAAGGTATCGCGATCTTGCTGATCTATCTAACCGCCGGCGGACTCTTCACCCTCTTCATTTATACAGCAGGACCTGAGATTCAGAAACAGTTCAACAGCTTTGTCAGCAACTTCCCGACACTGCTTGATCAGGCAAGGGATTGGATTGAAACCATACAGCACAACAAGTGGTTTTCCCGCCTGCAAGAGCAAAGTTCGCTTAATCAAATCACAGATAAAGTCACAAACTACTCTAACAGCTTCATCTCTTCGCTGGGAGACAACATAAAAAGTATGGCAGGAGCTGTGACCAATGCGGTCATTACCATCGTCATTATTCCTTTTGTGCTGTATTACATGTTAAAAGAGGGCGAAAAAGCGCCCCGGTACCTGTTGCATTTTCTCCCTAAAAAACAGCAAAAAGAAGGAAAACGGATTCTCGAAGACATGGATCAGACGCTCAGCGCTTACATACAGGGTCAGATTATCGTCAGCTGCTGTGTCGGCGTGCTTGTGACAATCGGTTATTTTATCATCGGATTGGATTACCCGCTAATGCTGGGTGTTGTCGCCATGGTGACCAATGTCATCCCGTTTATCGGCCCGTGGATCGGCACGTTTCCCGGCGTTGTCGTCGGTCTGTTTGATTCGCCGACAACCGCCATACTGGTCATCGTGGTCGTTGTCATCGCCCAGCAAATCGAAAGCCAAATCATTTCCCCGCAGGTGATGGGGCGAAAACTTTCGATCCATCCGCTGACCATTATTTTTCTCTTGCTCGCCGTCGGAAATTTTGCAGGCATTGTCGGCATGCTGCTGGCGATACCGGGGTATGCTGTCGCCAAGGTGATCGTGAGTCATATATGGAGACTTGTGCTGCTGAGAAAAAAACATACAGATCACACTTCATAAAACAACAGAGATGTTTTCACATCTCTGTTTTTCCTTGCAGCTCTTTTACCCGCTGATGCGGGCTTCCTTGAAAAACACCGCCATGATAACAAACCACCGAACTTATGTCATAGTCTAAAAATCCCCCAAAGATAGTAAAGGCTGATCCATATCTAATGTGGCCTCTTCAACAGGCCGGTGTAAAGCACCATCAGTCTTAACCAATGCATCTGCGGCAATGAGAAGTTTCTTTTCCTCCACATAAAGACTGACTTCTGGTATAAAATCATGCGGATTCCGCCGCAAAACGGAAGCAATTGCCCATCCTCTATGGTTTCCTGCACCTTTATCTTCGGAGGGTTTTAGACAGCTGCCTTATTTCCTCCGGAAGAGATGCTGCTGTCTCCTTGGTCATACGGCTGATATCGGTTTTAATAAGCGGAAGCCCCCCTTCTATATAAGGGCGTTCCAACACATGGGCATAGATTGTAATCTCGTGTCCGGCCTCCTGGGTAAGAGCGGGCGCTCCTCCGATGTGATCTATATCCTGATGGTTCAAAATCTCTGTCTTTAAATTTTTAAACGGCATTCCGATTTCTTTCAGCGAAGGTCAATACATCTATAGAGAATTGTTTTTAGAATTGCTGTTGGATAAGGAAATTTTTTCATGTATGATAAAGAAAGAACACGGACAGGAGAGAACAGCAGCTGGACCATCGTTATTACCTTTACAATTGGGGAAGTGCTTTGTTTTCTGTGATGGATTTGTTCGCAGACCAGATCGCAAAGCCTGAATTGAAAGGCACTTATTTGGGAGCAATAGGCTTTTCGCAGCTGGGAAATGTAATAGACCATTAGGCCGGAGGCATATGTATTGATGTATTTGGACCGGGCAGACCCGGCTTCATTTTTTTCTATTCTTGCCGGCATCACGCTGATCAGACTGCCGTTTTTAGCATTTGCATACCGGCAGATGACGGCCGGAACCGCTCAAGCTCGGCCTGGAACCGCTGTAAAAATACTCGGGAGAGATGAAAACCCCCTCTCCCTAAAAAGGAGGCAAGCAAATGAATATCGGAGACATGATCTTTCAATTGGCGCCATTATTATTAGTAGCAGTGATCATTTTTGCAGCTGTTGCGGGTCTAAGAACTCTGAAAAAACGCAAAGCACAGTTAGAGCGAATTGAAAAAAAGCTGGATACGCTCAGTAAAGAGGAGAAAAAGAATTTATAGACCCGGAGCAACCAGCTCAACCTTTATCCGGTCCGGGTCCTCTGCGTATACGGCATAATGCGCGCCGCCGCCCGCATACGGATGGCTGTCTCTGTATAACACATGATAGCCTCTTTCCAACAGCTTTTCTGTCATCATATCAACTTGCTCTCTTGATTCAGCATGAAAAGCCAGATGATTCAGGCCGATCCGGCGTCTGTGAAATCCTTGCTCCAGGAACCGTTCTTCTGTTTGCACAAACACCAGATAAAAATCGTCCTTTTTCCAGCTGATGCCGGAGTCCCACTTTTGGAATGGTTCATAGCCAAGCTCACCTAAAAACCATCCCCAAAATCGCTTTGAGGCTTCCAAATCTGAGACATACAATTCAATATGGTGTATCATTTGTCTCACCCCCAAGCTCTTTCTTCACACTCTTCTGACTAAAACTTCTTCCACCTTATGCCGGTCACCTTTTCGCAGAATCAGATCCGAGCGGAATTTTGTCGGCAAAATGTTTTCATATAAATTAGGACGGTTGACGCTTTCCCAGATTGAAGTCGCCATCTCGTCCGCTTCCTTGTCAGAGAGGTCTTTAAATTTATGAAAATAGGATGCCGGATTTTGAAACGCCGTTTCCCTGAGAAGCCGGAAGCGCTCCAGATACCATGTAAGGATGCGGTGTTCTTCAGCATCGACATAAATGGAAAAATCAAAGAAATCAGAAACAAAAATACGGGGATCCTCTCTGTCATCTTCCAATGTCGGAGACTGAAGAACGTTAATGCCTTCAATAATGACAATATCAGCCTGCTCCACAACTTCAAAGACGCCCTCCTCCCTGTCATAGGTAAGGTGGGAATACACGGGCGCCTCCACCCTGTCTTTTCCTGACTTGAGATCATTTAAAAATTCAAGCAGCGCTTTTACGTCATAGCTGTCGGGAAATCCTTTTCTGGACAGCAGGTTTCTTTTTTTCAGCTCCGCCGTAGGGAACAAAAAGCCGTCGGTTGTCACAAGACTCACCTTGGGGCGGTCAGGCAAACGCGAAAGCAGCTTCTGTAAAATTCTCGCTGTCGTGCTTTTCCCGACTGCGACGCTGCCGGCAATCCCGATAATAAACGGGATCTTGGCCGAATGCGGGTGCTTCAAAAAAACATTCACATGCTTATTTCGCTGAGCGGCAGATGCAACATGTAAATGAAGCAGGCGGACAAGCGGAATATAAATCGTTTCAACCTCTTCTACCGATAAATGATCATTCAGCCCCTCCACCGCCTTGGCTTCCGCTTCAGAAACCGCTATTGACAGGTGGCCGCCAAATCCCGACCAAGACTTGCGGTCATGCTGTGTGTATAAGGTATGTAAATTAAGTTCTTTCTTTTTCAATATTCACACCAATCTCTCTATATAGCTTCCGTTACTAAACTCATGCCTACAAAGATTGTAACGGAAAACGCTCTCACTGTCTGCTCATTTTTTGGAATTTATCAATGCAGACCCGATATGATGATACGTTTCCATTTCTCCCCGGGGAACCATACTGCCTCCGGTTCCCCAAATGATATGCACGGCGTTTTTCATTTTCGATTGCAGTTGATTGTCTTGAAGATAACGCTTCCCTCTTCCGTTGTAAATAGCTGAACAGGTCCGAACATCCCGGCTAGCGCCGAGGGTTCTAAATACTTGTTTTCAGAATCGGCCAGCATATACAGTAACTCGTACAGCATGTTATCTTCTGCGGTATAGCATCCGCTCAGCAGCGGCTCCATCATTTTTCCTGCAAATCCAACGGTCCGGCGCAAAGACATCGGTTTTTTTAGGATTTGACTAAAAGACCGAACGCGTTTTTACGAGCTTTTGGATCAGCGGGTCTTTACGGAGTGAGTCCAATGCTTTCTGACTTTTAGACATGTAAAACATCTCTCCCTTTTTTCTAGTGTAAAATCAGCCTAAGATTAAGCTGAGACTTTATCTACTTCTTCATCATAGCCCGCCCGGCCAGCTTTTCCACTAGCGAAGGGAATAGCTGATACAGTTTTGTGCCGGCGTTCATCCAGCGCGGGAGGTTGATTTCGCGCTTTCCGGTCAGGATGGCTGCCGTGATTTGGGCTGCGACATCATCAGGATCAAGCATCCATTTCCTCACATTTTTCACATAGTCCCCGCCCTTATCGGCAATCGAGAAGAAGTCTGTTTCAATGGGCCCCGGATTCACGGTTGTCACATATATGCCGGTTTCCGCCAGCTCCATTCTCAATGCGTTTGAATAACCTAAGACAGCGTGTTTGGTTGCTGAGTAAAGGCTTGATTTCGGTGTTGCCAGCTTTCCGGCTTGAGATGCGATATTGATGATATGGCCGCTTTTTTGCTCGAGCATCCCCGGAAGAACCGCTTTTGTGCAGGCAATCAGGCCAAAGACGTTCACTTCAAACATCTGCTTCATGTCATCCAGTGATGAGTCCGAAACCGTGTCAAATACGCCAAACCCCGCATTGTTAATCAAGACATCAACAGAACCGATCCTGCGATGCACACTGGCGATCTCTTCAAGGCTTCCGACATCCAGCGGAAAGATATCACACAGCCCGCTCCATTCCTCCGCTATTTTTCTTTTGATCTCTTGCAAACGGTCCTCCCGCCTCGCCGATAGCAAGACGCGGGCTCCCTCGGCGGCGCATAAATAAGCAATTCGTTCGCCGAGACCGCCAGAAGCACCGGTAATCCAAATGCGCTTTCCTGCTAACTTCTTCATATTAATCCACCTCTTATACGGCTTTAAAATATTGAGTTGCTCCGTCCCATTCTGTTGTAATTCTTTTATTGTGCGCTAAGACATCCAGTTGTCCAACGGTTTCTGACATCGTTAAAAACAATTCTTTTTGATAGAACTCCGGAAATAGCCGCTGGCAGATTTGAAAAGCGGTATGCGGCCTTTCAGACAGCATGCGCCACACGTCCTCCGTCCGCTTCCGCTGTTTATCCAGTCGTTTCGTAATAAGTGTTTGTACATTTTTGACGGCATCTCCATGGCCGGGATACATGATGGCAGGATTTAAGTCATACAGCCGTTTTAATGACTGCTGATAGTCTAATAAAGGCGCCGTTCTCTTGCTTCCCGTTTTTGGCGCTTCGATAATCGGATTAGATGAGCTGTTTTGCAACAGCAGGTCCCCTCCAATCATTCTCCCTTCCTGTTCGTGGAACAGAACGATATGTGATTCCGCATGGCCGGGCATCTCTAAGACAGTCCAGCCTTTTAATCCGTCAATTTCCATTCCTTCTCCGACTGTTTTTGTCAAAGAACGTGTACAAGAAAATTTGTACGCAGACCGGAGGAGCCTTTCTGCCTGTTTATGTTCTAGCGGTGCGCCTAATTCAGAGAACAGCTGTTGAAAATAGGTTCCTTGCCACTCAAAAAATGCTTTATCTCGACTGATATAAGGTTCATTATAAGCATGTCCGATCAATTCTGTCAGGTCAGAGAATAGATCAAGCAGCCCTGCGTGATCCGCGTGGTGATGGGTAAGCACCACCTGCTCAATATCTGATATCGCTACACCTTGAGCTGCAAGCTGATGCTCAAGAGCAGAAGCCGCCTCTTTTGTTTTCGGCCCGGCATCTATGAGCGTCAGCGCCTCGCCTTTTACTAAATAAACGATCACATCACCGACTGCAAATGGCGTCGGCACGGAGATCGGAATAATCTCTGTAGTTGTCATCTTTAAACTCCTTGTCCAAGTCTGTTTCTTTTGTTATTCATATTTTAGCTTTTTCTCTCTCCGGTGTCATTCATGCTTTCTCTTTAAGCCTCCCTTTTTTAAAAAGCTATTGACATAAACTTATCCTCCATTGCATAATGAACAACAAACTAAAATACGAACATGGAACGCTATGACGAGGAATAGTATACAAACAATGGCCAAAGAGAGCGATGATCCTCAGGCTGAAAGATATCGCGGCCCTCTTGTTTGCAGAACCTGCCCTTAGAGCGGTTAGGAAAACCTAAACGTTTCCCGCGTTACGGGATATGAGCTGAGCACAGCTTTGTGCTAATTTAGGGTGGTACCGCGAACCTTTTCGTCCTTTACTTGACGAAAAGGTTTTTTGTGTTTCCGGATAGAATGAAGGAGGATTTAAATGAAAACAATTGGATTTATAGGGGCCGGCTCTATGGCTGAAGCAATGATCAACGGCTTATTGAAGAGCGGAATGATGAAACCCGATCACATACTCGTTATCAACAGGTCAAATGATGCGCGGCTGAGGGAGTTAAAAGACACATACGGCGTGCTGCCGTGCAGAGATAAAACTGCTTTTTTTGAGAAAACGGATATCATCGTCCTTGCGGTAAAGCCGAAAGATGCAGCAAAAAGCATCGCCGGCATTCGTTCTCACATCAAAAATCAGCTTGTTATATCGGTGCTTGCCGGCATTACAATAGAGACGATCCAGTGTTATTTTGAAAGAAATCTGACCGTCATACGGGCGATGCCAAATACATCCGCGGCAATCGGAAAATCGGCAACCGCGTTTTCCGCAAGTCCTGAAGCAGGCGCGGACGCGATCAAAACTGCAAAAACGTTGTTAGAAACGATCGGTGAGGCGTCTCTCGTGGAAGAAAAGCACATGGATGCAGTAACGGCGATTGCGGGAAGCGGCCCTGCGTACCTTTATCATTATGCAGAGGCAATGGAGACGGCGGCACATAAAGTCGGCCTTGAGGAAGGCTTTGCAAAACGATTGATTCTGCAAACGATGGCCGGCGCCATAGAAATGCTTCAACAAAGCGGAAAACAGCCAGCACAGCTGAGAACGGAGATTACAAGCGCAGGCGGCACAACAGAAGCCGGACTGCGCGCCTTAAAGGAACGGTGTTTTGAAGACGCCATTGTTCACTGCATTGAAGAAACGGCCAAACGGTCCGGGGAAATAAAAGAAGAGTTTGCCGGCACTGTTTTAAAACATATGTAATCAAAAAAGCATGAGCGAATACCCGTTCATGCTTTTTTTGATAAGCAGTAATATTATGTTATACAGATGAAAAACCGTATATCCCATGGTAAAACTTATTTATGGCTTTTTAATAAAGCTGTAATGGTAAATGAAAGCAGGTCAGGAAGAATTTCAAATGAAAACGGCATATTCAGTCTTTCTGTCCACTTATGGGGGTCTTTCCCCGCCGGACCGACATTCAGCACAGGCACAAACAAAGCTTGTTCTTTGCCTGACGGAAGTGAATATCCTCTGTTATACAGCGGCATATTGCTTGTATAAGCATCAACCTCCTGCTTTTCAAGCTGAAGGTAGCTTAAATCAGAGAGTCCCGGAAAATACTGAACTTCTTTTAAGCGAAGTCCGTGTTTTTCACTCGCATAATCTGTAAGCTGTTCTAACGCTTTTTTTATGATCCGGTCTTCCTTTGAAGTGACTGCGGGATAAAAAGGCGGACTATAGAACAAAACAATCAGCGGGGCGTCTTCCTTACATAGTGCGGCAAGTTCAGATACAATTTTTGTTGAAAAATCCCGGTCGCCGAGGCTCCCTTTGTTAGCAAATGTATAGTTCAGCACCCGTTCTGCCTCCGAGCTTCCGACACGCTGCCTGGCACGATCCAGAAGTTCTTCAAAGGTCAGGACAGAAACATTTCGGTCAATCGGCTGAAACGATTCGAACCGCTGAAAATCAAGTGTTTTATGCTGGATATTGGCTGCTATATTAATAGCTGCTTTTTTTGCGGTATCAAGCAGCATCCGGTGAAGCTCACTGGCAGAGCGCTTCATCGTCAGCACATTAAATAAAGTGACAGCGGTATGAGGCGTCTGGACTGAATAGGCTTCCTTCAAATCCTTTTGCATTAAATTGGCCGGCGGCGGTGTAATCTCCCCGTCTGCCTCTTCGCAGTAACTGACGTTCAGTTCAAGAAGACGGTTAATTTCAGAAACCATCAAATTGGCATTCAAGCCTGAAAATGGCTCTCCGACATGCGTTTCAATTCCTTTGCAAAAAAATCCCGCCAGCACTTTCCCGATGCTTCCAGAGTATATATATTGGTTTGAATCACCGGGGAATTTTTCAAACATCGGTTCACAATTTACACAAGCGGTATAACGCAAACCATGTTTTTTTTCCCACTCTTTTAATACCGGAACGGCTTCAAGCATGCCTTGGGAATTCACTTCCTCGTCCGGCACCGTCACAAGCAGAAGATTACCGTCAAATTGGCCCTCCATCGCCCTCTCAAGCATGGAAAGCTGAACAGTGAGGCCGGCCTTCATGTCCATCGCGCCTCTTCCAAACAGCCAATCCCCGCTCTCTGCGTCCTGCCTCACATGCTCAGGCAGCAAATCTTTTTTCTCTAGAAAAGAGTCCAGAAGTTCATTCGGCTTGCATGCCATATGTTTGAATTCCCCATAGTCTTCAATGTCTACAACATCAAAATGGCTCAGCAGCAGGACGGCCTGCGCTATGTCCTCTTTCTTCACTAGCGCTGTCAAAAAATACCTTCCGTCATTCATCGGATGGAGAGTAAGATGCTCGGGATTCCTTTCAAAATAGGGTCTGTCTTTTAATAAGTAATAAAGATATTCAGCGAGGGCTACCTCTCCCGTTGAACCGGTAATACTGTCGTACTGAACGAGAGAAACTAAAAGTTCACGCAATTCTTCCTTCGTCTGCCAATTCATAAGACATCTGCTCCTCATATGTATAAAATCATTTAAGTTCTTCAAAATAAAAAGAATTCCCTGTCTATTATACAGAAAATTCTAATATCCGTAACGCGTTTGAGCAGTTTATATGACGGGAAAGAAATGACTTGTTATAATCAATCTCTAAAAACATATCGGGAGGCGAAAGATATTGAGCAGAAAATTATTTACTCCGTGGAGTGTAAAAGATGTAACCATAAAAAACCGGATTGTGATGTCTCCAATGTGCATGTACTCCTCTCATAATAAAGATGGGAAACTGCAGCCGTTCCACATGGCCCATTACATAACCCGCGCAATCGGACAGGTGGGGCTGATTATCGTTGAAGCGACAGCCGTTACCCCTCAAGGCCGGATTTCGGATCAAGATTTGGGAATCTGGAGCGATGATCATATCGAAGAGCTTTCAAAGCTGACAGAACAGGTGAAAGCCCAAGGTTCAAAAATCGGCATTCAGCTCGCGCACGCCGGCCGAAAAGCTGAGCTTGAAGGAGATATTTACGCTCCGTCAGCCATTGCATTTGATGAACATTCAAACACGCCGGTTGAAATGACAGAGGAAAAAATCAAAGAGACGATTCAGGAGTTTAAACAGGCTGCTGTCCGCGCAAAAGAAGCCGGCTTTGATATTATAGAATTGCATGCAGCGCACGGATACTTAATTCATGAGTTCTTATCTCCGCTTTCCAATCATCGCACAGATGAATACGGCGGTTCACCGGAAAATCGCTACCGCTTTTTAAGAGAAACAATTGATGAAGTCAAACAAGTATGGGACGGTCCTTTATTTGTTCGCGTTTCTGCTTCTGACTACACACCAAAAGGGTTAGACATCGCGGATCACATCGGGTTTGCCAAATGGATGAAGGAGCAGGGCGTCGATCTAATCGATTGCAGCTCAGGAGCTCTTGTTCATGCCGATATTAACGTGTTCCCCGGCTACCAGGTGAGTTTCGCCGATAAGATCCGCGAACAGGCTGACATACCGACCGGGGCGGTAGGAATGATTACAAATGGTTTAGCAGCTGAAGAAATTTTGCAAAACGGCCGCGCTGATCTTATTTTTATTGCCAGAGAGCTTTTGCGGGACCCATTTTTCGCAAGAACCGCTGCTCAACAGCTGAATACAAACATTCCGGCGCCCGTACAATACGATAGAGCGTGGTAACACCAACTCCCCCGAGATATCCGCGGAAACACCGCCGGATATCTCTTTTTTTATTTTTCGAGAAACGATTGCCCGACGTTCTGCGTCTCCCTATTAGAACCAATTAGAGGAGATGACTCCAATGAATACAGCATGGGAAGAAAAGACATATACAGTTGACGGATGCCCTTTTCATACAAAACACCGCAAAGGAACTAGTGATGTTACGGTTGTCTTTGAAGCCGGCTACGGCACATCTTCTGAGACATGGAACCCATTACTGGCTAACATTGATGAAGAACTTGGAATTTTCACATACGATAGAGCCGGACTCGGCAAAAGCGGACGAAGCGCGCACAGCAGAACGGCAGACCGCATGGTAAAGGAATTGAAAGCATTGCTTCATCGAGCAGGTGTAAAGCCGCCATATCTTGTTGTCTCGCATTCATACGGTGCAATTATCAGCAGATTATGGGCCAGCCAGAACCGCCGGGATATTATAGGAATGGTGCTGCTTGATCCGGCTTCTGAAGATCAAGAAAACAATGTGCTCCCCTTTATGCCTGAAGACATGCAAGCCGCGTATTACAGACAGTTTATATTAGAAGGTTCACACGCAGAATTTCTTACAAGCCTCCGCCAGATCAAAAAACAGCAAATCCACTTAGGTGATATGCCGCTTTTGATTTTATCTTCTGGAGAGCGAAACGAACGCTTAAAAAAGGCGCACAAAGAATGGCAAAAACTGCACAGCAGTATCCTGTCCTTATCTAATCAAAGCGGCTGGATTCAGGCTGAAAACAGCTCTCACGACATTCACCACGATGAACCGCATATCGTTCATCTTGCTCTTTACGATGTATGGTGCGCAGCCCGCCAGCAAATGGGCGCTCCAGTCTATCAAGCGGTGAACTGACCGGCGCAAAACCAATTTAAATACAGACCAGTGATAATGATCCCCAATCATGTAAAAGAATCCGCGGATTCAGGATGAAACACTTTTACTTGGCGGGGATTTTTTATTGCTGAAAGAACAGCGTACACATAATAATCAGTAGAACCGTAAGTCATTGGTTTCGATTCCTTGTAAGGAGATGTTCCCTAAGAGAATTCAGCTAAAAGGAAATTGCCTTTCTCCTCTAAAATAAGATCTAAAAAAATACAGCCTTTGTTCGCCGATAAAAATCGAAACACAAAGGCTGTACAAGATCTGCTCAAGGAACCGGGCAGATTCGGTCTTTTTACCAATTACTTTGTTTCACGGTGAATCGTGTATTTCTTTAAACGCGGTGAGTATTTTTTAAGCTCCAGACGATCTGGATTCGTGCGTTTATTTTTTGTTGTGATGTAGTTTCTGTCCCCTGTTTCAGTGCATGCTAAAGTAACATTGACTCTCACTTTTAAATTCCTCCTTTCAAAACGTAATTATTACGCTTTATTATACAATATGAGCATATCCTGTCAACCATAAACCTTTTTTAGCTCCGGTGTACATCAATTTCCAGAAAATCAAATGCTGTCATACTGTTTGGGAAAATATCCTCCGCTTCCGTTAACAGCATTTGCAAAGAGGCTTCTCCCTGATATCTCGCACTGATATGGGTTAAAATGAGTTTCTTTGCCCCTGCTTCCTTAGCTGTTTTTGCAGCTTGTTCAGTTGTGCTGTGAAAATAATCATGGGCAAGCTTATCATCTCCCTTTGCAAAGGTAGCTTCATGGACAAGCACATCTGCATCCACCGCAAGCTCCTTCACATTTGAGCACACTCTTGTATCTCCGGAAAACGCTACGACCCGTCCCTTTTTAGGCTCATCCAGAAAATCTCTTCCATTAATCACGCGCCCATCTTCAAGTGTGACCTCTTCCCCTTGTTTGATTTTTTGATAAATCGGACCCGGCGGGATTTTCATTTCTTTTAATAAATCAGCTTTTAACGCACCCGGCATATCTTTTTCCTGAACGCGATAACCAAATGCAGGAACACCATGAATCACAGGCTTGGCCGTCACGGTAAATTGGTCATCTTCAAAGATAACTCCTTCTTCTATTTCTATAATGGCGAGAGGATAAGTCAGACGTGTCGCTGTCACGTTAAGGCTCGTCTCTATGAAGGCTCTAATACCTTTAGGTCCGTAGATTGTCAGTTCATCCTCTCCCCCTTGAAAGGATCGGCTTCCGAGCAGCCCGGGAAGGCCGTACACATGGTCACCGTGCATGTGGGTGATAAAGATTTTTTCAATTTTACGGGGCTTAATAGATGTATGTAATATTTGATGCTGTGTGGCTTCCCCGCAATCAAACAGCCAGACTGAACGCCTTTCTTCCAGCAGCTTTAACGCAATGGATGAGACGTTTCTTGATTTGGCCGGCATGCCGGCGCCGGTCCCTAAAAATAGTAATTCCACATTTCTTTCCTCCTACACAACGCTTGTTACCTACAAGAATACAGGATCAAACTCAAAATGTGAATCTCGTCCTGCTTTCGGTTTCTCCGCCGATTGGTCATTTAAAAAAGTTTTTTCTCCATTCTGCAAAAAAGAGGCTGAAATGTTTGCTTTCATTGAATTTTAGATTTAAAATGAAGAAAATATACGGGGTACTAAAATAAAGCTTCGAATAAAGTGAGGTACTTTTAGTGAAAACAGATCAAAAACATCCAAAAGCAGTTATAGTTATATTCGGCGCAACAGGAGATTTGGCCAAGCGGAAACTTTACCCGTCCATTCACCGTTTATATAAAAATGGCCAGATAGGGGAAGAATTTGCGGTTGTTGGTGTCGGAAGAAGACCTTGGTCGAATGAGGATCTTCGGCAAACCGTTAAAAAGTCCATTTCAGCAGGCGGCGATAAACATACAGATGATTTCACGTCTCACTTTTATTATCATCCGTTTGACGTGACAAATCCGAGTTCGTATCAGGAGCTGAAAGTGCTCCTCGATCAGTTAGAACTTACATACGAAATTCCGAACAACAGAATGTTCTACTTAGCGATGGCTCCTGAATTTTTCGGCACGATCGCGAAATCCTTAAAATCAGAAGGAGTGACGGCTACAACAGGCTGGTCGCGCCTTGTGATTGAAAAACCGTTCGGCCATGACCTGCCGAGCGCGAAAGAACTAAACAAAGAAATCCGTGAAGCGTTCACGGAAGATCAGATTTACCGAATTGACCACTATTTAGGCAAACAGATGGTGCAGAATATTGAAGTTATCCGATTTGCCAATGCGATTTTCGAACCGCTGTGGACAAACCGCTACATCTCAAATATTCAAATCACATCAAGTGAGGATCTGGGCGTAGAAGACCGTGCCAGATATTATGAAACATCCGGCGCCCTTCGCGACATGGTGCAAAACCACATTTTACAAATGGTTGCACTGCTTGCCATGGAGCCGCCAATCAAGCTTAACACTGAAGAAATCCGCAGTGAAAAGGTAAAGGTTCTCAGAGCGCTTCGGCCGATCGCCAAAGAAGAAGTGGATCAATACTTTGTACGCGGACAATATCAGGCAGGCATGATAGATGGCAGCCCTGTACCGGCTTATCCGGAAGAGCAAAACGTCGCACCAGATTCAAATACAGAAACATTTGTTTCAGGGAAGCTCTTGATTGATAACTTCAGATGGGCGGGTGTTCCATTCTATATCCGCACAGGGAAACGAATGAAAGAAAAATCCACAAAAATCGTGGTTGAATTCAAGGAAATCCCAATGAATCTATACTACGGCAATGAAAAACAAATAAACCCGAATTTACTTGTCATTCACATTCAGCCGGATGAAGGGATTACACTATATTTAAATGCTAAAAAATTGGGCGGAGCCGCGCATGCTCAGCCGATCAAACTTGATTACTGCAGCAATTGCAGTGATGAAATGAACACGCCGGAAGCGTACGAGAAGCTCATCCACGACTGTCTGCTCGGTGATGCGACAAACTTTGCGCATTGGGATGAAGTGGCGCTTTCCTGGAGTTTCGTCGATTCAATTTCAGAAACATGGGCTTCAAACAAAACCCTTTCCCCTAACTATGAAGCAGGCTCAATGGGTCCGAAAGAATCAGACGATCTTTTATCAAAAGACGGCTTTCAATGGTGGAATATTTAACAGATCAAAGGCCAGAGCTATAGCTCTGGCCTTATCTTTGCATACTTATTATCGTTTTTCGATTATAAAAAACCCCGCAGCGTATAGGTCTGCGGGGTTCATTTTAATTACTTCATCCATTCAGTATGGAATACGCCTTCTTTATCAGTGCGCTCGTAAGTATGAGCACCAAAGTAGTCACGCTGCGCCTGAATTAAATTTGCAGGCAGTACAGCTGTGCGGTAGCTGTCATAGTAAGCAAGTGCGCTGGAGAAAGAAGGAACCGGCACGCCTTGGCTGACAGCAAGTGAAATCACTTGGCGAAGCGCTCCTTGGTAGCTTTCCACTATGTTTTTGAAATAGTTGTCTAGCAGCAGGTTATCAAGCTCCGGCTCACGGTCGTAAGCTTCTTTAATCTGCTGAAGAAACGCAGCGCGGATGATACAGCCGCCGCGGAAAATCATAGCGATTTCGCCATATTTCAAATCCCAGTTGTATTCGTCAGAAGCAGCTTTCATTTGAGCAAAACCTTGTGCGTAAGAACAAATTTTACTCATGAACAATGCTTTTCTGACCGCTTCGATCAATTCAGCTTTGTTTTCAGTAACAGGTTTAGCTTCAGGACCTGCAAGAAGACCGCTGGCTTTCACACGCTCATCCTTCATTGCTGAAATAAAGCGGGCAAAAACAGATTCAGTGATAATCGGCAGCGGAACGCCTAAATCAAGCGCGCTTTGGCTTGTCCATTTCCCTGTTCCTTTTTGACCTGCTTTATCAAGAATCACGTCAACAAGCGGTTTGCCTGTTTCCTCATCTTTTTTCGTGAAGATGTCAGCTGTGATCTCGATCAAATAGCTGTCAAGCTCGCCTTTGTTCCACTCGGCAAATACTTCGTGAAGTTCTTCAGCGGAAAGTCCGAGCACCTGTTTCAAAATGAAGTAGGATTCTGAGATCAGCTGCATGTCTCCGTATTCAATTCCGTTGTGGACCATTTTGACATAGTGACCGGCACCGTCAGGCCCGATATACGTTGTACAAGCTTCACCGTCTACTTTTGCTGCAATCGCTTCAAGGATCGGCTTTACAAGCTCATGAGCTTCTTTTTGTCCGCCAGGCATAATAGAAGGCCCTTTAAGCGCTCCTTCTTCTCCGCCTGATACGCCGGTGCCGATAAAGTGGATTCCGCTTTCTGCGAGCTCCTTATTGCGGCGCTGTGTATCTTTATAATATGTATTTCCGCCGTCAATCAAAATGTCGTCTTTCTCTAAGTGAGGAAGAAGCGATTGAATTGTCGCATCTGTTGCTGCACCTGCTTTAACCATAAGCAAGATTTTGCGAGGCGCTTCTAAAGATTGGACAAACTCTTCAATGCTGTATGTACCGACAACGTTCTTGCCTTGAGCTTCTTGCAGAAATTCTTCAGTTTTGCTGCTGGATCTGTTGTAAACCGAAACAGAGAAACCGCGGCTTTCGATATTTAGAGCAAGATTTTTACCCATTACGGCAAGACCGATAACTCCGATTTGTTGTTTTGACATATTCTAACGTCCCTTCTACAAACGTTTAATCATTTTAAAATTTACATTAAAATAAAATGATATTTATAATATTGAAATTACCATACTTCACCCCCTTTTTTCAAGTTATTCAGCTTTTCTTTTCGTCTTGAAAAAAGTCTTTATTAAAGCTCGTTCCCTTTGTTTTACTTTCTTTCTTTTTGACTTTGGCGCCCTTTTTGATCATATTTGAACCGAACTTCTGATTGAGCTTTTCCATCATTTGTTGAATCGGTTCATCTTTTGCATCTTCTGTAAATGAAAACAAGTCAAGCTGTTTATACGCTTGTTCTTTTTCAACCAGATCAGTTCCCGTAATGCCGAGAAGTCTGACAGGCTCTCTGCTCCAGTGTTTAAAAAAGAGATTTTCCGCCTCTTGCATAATTTCGTTCTTCTGATCAATTGGATTTTTCAGCATCATGCTTCTGGTGATTGTTTTCCAATTACTATAGCGGATCATGATAAAGAGCTTTGAAGCCATGACTTCTTTTCGCTGAAGACGGTCGCTGACAGAAGCCGCGAGCTTTCTGAAAACACCAAGCAGTTCTTCTTCGTCCGTGCTGTCATGCGAAAGTGTCGAGGAGTTGCCTACACTTTTAAATTCATAAATACGCTCCGGGTCAACCTCGGCATGGTGAATCCCGTTTGCTTTATTTTTCAGCCGCGGTCCATTTATGCCGAGCAGACGTTTTAATGCATGCTCATCGGCAGCGGCCAGATCTCCGATCGTATATATGCCAAGGCTCTTTATTTTTTCCGCCGTCTTCTTTCCAACACCGTGCATTTCCCCGACTGGCAGCGGCCAAAGAATGTCCGGCACCTCCCTTTTCCTTAAAATGGTAATACCAAGCGGCTTTTTCATATTAGACGCCATCTTAGCGAGGAATTTATTCGGGGCAATGCCGATGCTTGACGGAAGCAGGAGCTCCTTTTGCAGCCGGTTCTGAATCTCCTTTGCTGTGTCATATGCCGTGAAGCTGTATGGCGTATCGGTAATATCCATATATCCTTCATCAATTGAAACAGGCTCAACAAGCTCAGTATACTGGCGCAGAATCTGGAACATTTCTCTTGACGAGCTTCTGTAACGGTCAAAGTTCGGAGGCAGAATGATCAGCTCGGGGCAATTGCGCTTCGCTTCCCACACGGGCATCGTGGTTTTCACGCCGCGCGCTCTTGCTTCATAGCTGCATGTGACCACAATTCCCTTTCTCTCCTTAACATTCCCAGCAACTGCGATCGGCTTTCCTTTTAAAGAAGGATCGTACGCCATTTCGACAGATGCATAAAAACTATTCATATCAATATGAAAAATGATTCTGCCCTTGCCTGACATAAAGATTTCTCCTTTTTCGTTCAATAGACAATCGCTTGTACATATAGTAAACTATAGGTATTGAATGGATGTGATTTGATGGTAGTTGAATCGATGAATGACTTTTTATTCTTAGTCGATTTCTTCACAATTATTCTTCCGGCTTTGACCGCAATCGGCATCGCTTTTTTGTTGCGGGAGTGCCGAATTGGCGAGCAATGGAAGACGAAACGCATAGATGAATACCAGACGGTCGTTCAAATTAACCGAACAGACTTTCTTATTATTATATATCATCGCATTACGACATGGATACGTAAAGTCATTCGCATGAATTCTCCGGCGAATGATGATGAAGAATTCGGTTCCCTTCTTTTATAAACAGCATTTATAAAAAGGAGGAGAACATATTGTTCAAAACTTATAAAAAATTGATTGCTTTCGGATTCTTTTTTATCGTACTATTCACAGGAAATGCGGCTTTTGCCGCAACCCCGCAGACGGGCGGCCTTGGTAATATCGGATTTTTCCACGACTATTTAATCGAGCCGTTTTCAGCATTGCTGAAAGGGGTTGCCGGGCTGTTTAACGGAGAATACGGGCTTTCCATTATGCTTGTGACTATTATTGTCCGGGTGATCGTGCTGCCTTTGTTTGTTCATCAATTTAAAAAGCAGCGTGTGTTCCAGGAAAAGATGGCGGTAATCAAGCCGCAGATTGACAGCATTCAGGCAAAAATTAAAAAAAACAAAGACCCGGAAAAGCAGAAAGAACTGCAAATGGAAATGATGAAGCTGTATCAGGAAAACAATCTCAATCCGCTTGCAATGGGCTGTCTTCCCATGCTTGTGCAGTTTCCGATTCTGATCGGATTTTATTATGCCATTCGTTCGACGCCTGAAATTGCGTCACACTCTTTCTTATGGTTCAGCTTAGGCCAATCCGATATTCTTGTTTCCCTTTGCGCCGGAGCCATGTACTTTATTCAGGCATATGTCGCTCAAAAATTGAGCGCCAAATATTCCGCTGTTCCGCAAAACCCTGCAGCACAGCAATCTGCGAAGATCATGGTGTTTTTCTTCCCTGTGATGATGACGATTTTCTCGCTTAATGTTCCGGCCGCTCTGCCCCTTTACTGGTTTACAAGCGGGCTGTTCCTAACCGTGCAAAACGTCATTTTGCAGCAGACCTATCACAAAAATAAAAACAAAGAGATCGCAGCTCAAACCGAGCCTGCAAATTAAATAGTAAATAACCCCGGCTAAAAGCCGGGGTTATTCTTTTGGATTCATAACGGACGCTAGCAGATAAATGGCGATGCACCGTGCCGTGTGCTGATATTTCGTTTAAAAACAGAGTAACCGGGAATAGCTTTACACACATGCAATTAAAAAAGGAGCAGAAAATGATGACTGACCGTTTTAATCAAAAAAATATTTCTGTACCTAAGGGTGTATGGATAATGAGACAAACATGGAATGATGTCTTATTTGCCCATTGGCCGGTCGATCCCTCAATCCTTCGTGACAAAGTCCCCTCTGTTTTGGAATTAGATACCTATAACGGGATGGCTTGGATCAGCGTGCTGCCCTTTATGTTAACGGATCTTCGGGCTCGTTTTCTTCCTCCGATTCCCGGAGCTCATTCCTTTCCTGAACTTAACTTCCGTACCTATGTAACCTATAAAGGCAAACCCGGCATTTATTTTTTCAGCTTAGACGCCGATCACAGGCTGGCGGTTCAAGGCGCCCGCACCTTTTTTCATCTTCCTTATTTCTATGCTGATATGAATGCTGAAAAAAGCGGTGATATCATTCAATATGCCAGTAAAAGAAAAGATGCCAGAAGCGCGAAGGAATTCAGCGCCAGTTATCGGCCGATATCTGCCCCTTTTACAGCCGAAAAGGAATCGCTTGATTACTGGCTCACAGAACGATACAGACTATATACCTCTCATAACAACAAGCTTTATTTTGAAGACATTCACCACCATCCATGGATGCTGAAAAGGGCAGAGGCTCACTTTACCATCAATACGACAGCCGAAGCTCACGGTATACAATTGCCGCACTCAGAACCTTTGCTTCATTACGCTGAAAAACAAGACGTCTTATTTTGGCCCCTTAGACGGTGGCGGTGAAATGCTTATGAAAAAACCCGAATGCAAATTATGTCCTGCATTCGGGTTAACTTTTTATTTTGCCGCCTCTTCAATAATCGCAACAACGATTTCTGCTGTTTTGACAAGTTCTTCGACAGGCATTTTTTCATTTTTCGTATGAATCTCTTCGTAGCCTACTGCAAGGTTGACGGTAGGGATGCCGTGGCCTGCGATAACGTTAGCGTCGCTTCCGCCTCCGCTCGTTTGCAGCTCGCTCGGACGGCCGATTTTTGCCGCCGCTTTTTTCGCGACTTCAACAACCTGGTCTCCGTCTTGATATTTAAAGCCGGGATACATGACTTCAATCGTTACTTCCGCGCGTCCGCCCATATCAGCCGCAGCCTCTTCAAAAGCCGCTTTCATTTTTTGAACTTGCGCCTCCATTTTTTCAGGAACTAAAGACCGCGCTTCAGCTAATATATCAACTTGGTCGCAGACAATATTGGTTTGCGTGCCGCCCTCAAATCGTCCGATATTGGCTGTCGTCTCTTTATCAATCCGGCCTAACGGCATTTTGGAGATTGCTTTAGAGGCGATCGTAATGGCAGAGATGCCTTTTTCCGGTTCAACCCCGGCGTGCGCTGTTTTTCCGTAAATAGAGGCTTTCACCTTCGCCTGAGTCGGTGCGGCTACAATGATATTCCCCACTTTTCCGTCTGAGTCAAGCGCAAACCCGTATTTCGCGGTAATGAGCGAACGATCGAGCGCTTTTGCTCCTATCAAACCCGACTCTTCTCCGACTGTAATGATAAATTCAATCGTGCCGTGCTCAATATTTTCTTCCTTCAGCACTTTGATCGCTTCAAGCATCGCGGCAAGTCCGGCTTTATCGTCAGCGCCTAAAATCGTTGTGCCATCTGTTTTGACATAACCGTTTTCCACAGTCGGTTTAACGCCGTTTCCCGGAACGACGGTATCCATGTGCGAAGTAAAATAAATGGTATCCGCTTGCTTGGTTCCTTTTAATGTACAAATCAGGTTTCCTGCTCCATGTCCGGTGACAGCCGTTGTATCGTCCTCTGTCACGGTTACGCCTAAATCAGAAAATTTTTGTTTTAATACTTTGCAGATTTCAGCCTCATGTTTTGTTTCTGAGTCAATTTGGACAAGTTCTAAAAATTCTTCGAGCAGCCGTTTTTCATTCACCATTTGTAAGTCCCTCCATTTTAAAGCGGTATATTACCGTGCTTTTTTTTCGGTCTCTCTTCTGTCTTATGTGTCAGCATGTCAAAAGCTTGAATCAGCCTTTTCCTTGATTCTTCCGGCAGAATGATGTCGTCCACCATTCCATAGGCCGCTGCTTTGTAAGGGCCGGCATTTTGTTTTTTGTATTCTGCTGTTTTTTTACGCTTTGCTTTTTCCGGATCAGCCGAGGCTTTAATTTCCTTTTCGTACAGTATGGATGCCGCGCCTTCTGACCCCATGACCGCAATTTCAGCGCTCGGCCAGGCGAAAACAAGGTCTGCTCCGATCGCCTTGCTGTTCATTGCGACATAGGCGCCGCCATAAGCTTTTCTGACAATGAGTGTCACTTTCGGAACAGTTGCTTCCGCATAAGCAAACAGCAATTTCGCGCCGTGTCTGATAATTCCGCCATGCTCCTGCTGTATTCCGGGGAGAAAACCGGGGACATCTTCCACCGTTAAAAGCGGGATGTGAAAAGCGTCGCAAAAGCGGATGAACCGTGACGCTTTATCAGCAGCATCAATGGTCAGGCTGCCTGCCAAATGTTTTGGCTGGCTGGCGACGATTCCGATCGCCTTTTGGCCAAGCCTTGCAAATCCAATGACAATGTTTTTCGCAAAATACGGCTGCACCTCAAAAAATGTGTCCCGATCGGCCAGCTCCTCAATCACATGCCGAATGTCATACGGCTTTGAGCCGTCAGCGGGCACAAGTTTATTTAATAACGGTCTGGCCGTTTCTTTTTGAGCGGGCGGCGATGATTGGCGGCTGTGCGGAAAATAGGAAAGCAGCTTTCTAACCTCTGCCAGCACCTCTTCTTCCGTTTTTCCTGAAAAGTGTGCATTTCCGCTTACCGCGTTATGTATACCTGCTCCGCCCAAACTCTCCGCATCAATGTGTTCCCCGGTTACTTTTTCAATCACTTTCGGTCCTGTGATAAACATCTGGCCCGTGTTTTCGGCCATAAAAACAAAATCAGTGAGAGCCGGAGAATAGACGGCGCCCCCAGCGCACGGACCTAAAATAACTGAGATTTGCGGGATCACTCCGGAATAAAGGACGTTGCGGTAAAATATGTGACCGTATCCATCTAATGATACCACACCCTCTTGAATTCTCGCACCACCTGAGTCGTTCAATCCGATAAACGGCGCTTTGTTTTTCGCTGCCAGATCCATCACAGCGGTAATCTTTTTGGCGTGCGTTTCTCCAAGCGCCCCGCCGAAAACAGTGAAGTCATTTGCAAATAAATAAACAGGGCGGCCTTCAATCGTTCCATAACCGGTGACCACGCCGTCTCCGGGAAAAACACGCTTATGGGCAGGGTAGCGGCTTTCCATAAAGGGATTCAGCTCTATAAAGCTATCCTTATCAAGCAAACATGAAATTCGCTCTCTCGCTGTCAGCTTTCCTTTTTTTCGCTGCTGATTCTGCTTTTCCATTCCACCGCCCTCTGCCGCAAGCAGCCGCCTTTTGTGCAAATCGTTGATATGGTCATTCATGTCCATAGTCCGAATCCCCTTTCTTGCCATACTCACACAGTTCGATGAGCACACCATTTGTTTCCTTCGGAGAGATAAACGCGATCTGTTTGCCGCCCGCCCCTTTTCTTGGCTCGCGGTCTATTAATTCAATCTGCTGATTCGCCAATGCCGTAAGCTTTTCAGATAAATCGCCGCACAAAAAGGCCAGGTGGTGCAGTCCCTGACCTTTTTTCTCCAAAAATGAACCGACGGGGCTGTCCGGCGTTAACGGTTCGATCAGTTCCAGCTTTGTTTCTCCAGCCTGAAAAAATGCCGTTTTCACCTGCTGGTCTTCTATCACCTCTTGACCGATTAAGGTGAGTCCCAACACACGCTCATAAAACGCTCTTTCCTTTTCTATGGAACATACGGCAATCGCGATATGATCAAGCTTTTTCACAAAAATCCCCACTTTCAATATACTTCAGGCAGGTGATGATATGGCTTGTCCGCCAGTTCAAAACACGTTAAAATAATAGACAGCATAACTAAGGAGTGAAATTATGTCCCAAAAACTAATGAAAAGTGTCTTAATCGTGATTTTGGGAGTTTTTATCCTGTCTACAGTGCTCTCAGGAGTCATGATGTTTTTATAGTGATTAAAAAAGCAGGCGGCCTTATTGAACGGGAACATCCTGCTTTTTTGTCAGGGCTTTGTGCTCTATGGCTATATCCTCAAAAGAACGGCTGTCCTTCGTAATCAACACTTTCGTACCTAAGGGAATGCTATCGAATAAATGAATGACCTCTTGATTATGCATTCTTATACAGCCGTTTGAGACAAATTCACCGATCAATTCGTCACGGTTTGTTCCATGTATCCCATATATTCTTCCGTCAGTTCCTTCCGCGTCAAAACCGATCCACCTTGCGCCAAGCGGATTTTCAGGAGCTCCGCCTTCAATATTTTTCTTTCGGTAATAAGGATTTGCCGCCTTCACCGTAATGGAGAATTCTCCTTCAGGCGTGAGATCATCTGTTTTCCCGGTTGCTACTTGATAGATGCCTTCAACTTGGTTATCCACAATATAAGCAAGCTGATTTGACGCTTTATTAATAATGACATAAGGATCTCCAGGAAGCGGATTTTCACCCAGCGGCCAAAGCGGGGACAGCATCAGCAGGATCGAACATAAAAAAAAGCGCATAAGCTCCTCCTTTTTCATTAGGTTGACCAATGAAGGAGGAGCTCATGCGAATTATCCGAGTGATTTTTGAGGTTTTATTCCTTTAAAGTAGCTTTTAATGACCAAATATTGCTCCATTTCGCCAAGCAAATGAAATAATGCGGCCCTTGCTTCAAATTCTTCTCTTGAAACCGGCAGCGGCATTTCCTCGAATTCTTTTCTCATTTCACAAAGTCTCTTTAAAAACTTATGAGCCGTATTTCCGGGATGGATGGCTTCTCGTAAATCCTGAATAAACGCAGCGATGATTTTCCCCTGCTCCACCGTTATGGATATAGAAGTGATTTTCGGCAGCAGGCGTTCTATAATTTCAAATTGCTTTTCCCGCATTTTAAAGTAATGATAATAAAGATTTTCATGGCGTAAGATATAGTTTTGCACATCACGATATGCGAGGTTTTTCGCCTCATGTATCAACTGGTGGGTTTCAGGTATTTCTTTTCCCGTCCAGTCTTGCTCACCGGTTAACAAGTAACGTTCTATTTCAGCAAAGATAACGGCAAAGTTGTCCTCAATTTTCTTTTGGTAGGCCAAAAGCTTCCTTTCAAGACTCGGCATATACAGGTTCATTAAAAGAGCCACACCGATACCGATCGTAATTAACTGAACTTCATTCCAGACAAAACCAAACGTTATGCCTCCTGACATGTATAAGTGCAGAATGATAACTGAACTTGTGACGATGCCTTCATTGATTTTCAGCACAACAGTCGTCGGAATAAAGAGCAGCAGAAGCGCTCCGATGACAAACGGATGATAGCCGATCAGCTCGAAAAAAAGACATGAAAAGAGAATAGCCAAACAGCAGGCCGCAAAACGGGCCCAAGACGCCTGCAGTGACCGTTTTTGCGTGATTTGTATGCACAATATGGTGATGATTCCTGCTGATGCGAAGTTTTGCAAATGTAAAAGCTGAGCCAAATAGATGGCCAAAGCAGTTCCAAGTGCCGTCTTTAGGGTGCGATAACCAATTTTAAACATTGCGAACTCCATTCTTTCGTTACTTTGAAATCAAAAAAGAAGAAGATCATGCCTTCTTCTTTTTCACTTTATTTTATAATATTTTCTCCAAAAAGTCCTGCGCTCTTCTGGATTTTGGGGAAAGAAAAAATTCTTTCGGATTTCCGTCCTCCACAATCATTCCTTCATCCATAAATAACACGCGGTCTGCAACTTCTTTCGCAAAGCCCATTTCATGTGTGACGATGACCATTGTCATTCCTGTTTCGACCAGCTCTTTCATCACTTGCAGCACCTCTTTCACCATCTCAGGATCAAGCGCTGAGGTCGGCTCGTCAAACAGCATGATGTCCGGGTTCATCGCCAAGGCACGTGCGATGGCGACACGCTGTTTTTGCCCGCCTGACAAGCGGTTCGGATAGTCGTTTCTTTTATCAAACAAGCCGACTTTACGCAGAAGTTCTTCGGCTTTCTCCTGAGCCGCCTGTTTGGACTCTTTTTTCACATTCACAGGTGCATACATAATATTTTCGAGCACTGTTTTATGAGGAAACAGATGAAAATGCTGAAAAACCATCCCGATATTTTCCCGCACCTTCAGTGTATTTGTTTTCGGTTTGGTGATTTCGTTGTCTTTGATCATAATTGTGCCGCCATTTGGTTTTTCCAAAAGATTTAAACAGCGGAGGAAAGTTGATTTGCCTGATCCTGAAGGCCCGATGACCGCGACGACTTCACCTTCGCCTATTGTTGTTGAAATATTCTTTAGCACTTCGTTTTTCCCGAATGATTTTGACAGCTTTTCAATCTTAATCATTGGCTTTCAGCTTCCTTTCTATAGCCTTACCAACAAATGTTAAAATAAGGACAAGCACATAATAAATCAATCCTGCGATGATCAGCGGCTCAAGATAATTGTAAGTGGCCGCTCCTGCCTGATACGCCCGTCTCATGATATCGCCGAGGCCGATCACCGTGACAATCGCTGATTCTTTTGTCAGCGTAATTAATTCGTTGACGATCGCGGGAGAAATGTTTTTGAACGCCTGAGGCAAAAGCAAGTCCTTCATCATTTTGCTGTAAGGCACTCCGAGGGCGACTGCCGCTTCCTTTTGCCCTTTATCTATCGCGTTGATGCCCGCTCTGATGATTTCCGATACATACGCAGCGGAGTTCAGAGACAATGCTGCAACTGCCGCCCAAAATTGGTCAATTTGAAATCCGAGAAGCTGAGGAAGTCCAAAATACACAATCATCAGCTGCAGGACGAGCGGTGTCCCGCGAAATACGGAAGTATAAAAATCAGCGATCCAAATCAGCGGACGAAACGTGCTGATTTTACATAAGCTTAGCACAATTCCTAAAATAAGTCCGATGACCGCTGAAACCACTACAATTTTGAGAGTAATTCCTAAACCTTCTAATATAAAAGGAATTTGGGGGATTGTTGCCGAGAAATCCAAATTCATAGTTTTTGTCTCCTTTAAGTTCCTATTCGCTAAAAAGGCTCAACGAAAAGTTGAGCCGCCTTTTTATTTCTCGTTGCTGAACCACTTTTTCTTCAATTTATCGAGCTCGCCATTATCTTTCATTTCTTTAAGCGCTTTGTTGAACTTGTCAGTGAGGTCGCTGTCTTTTCTGAACGCAATGGCTGAACCGGCTTCCTCTGCTTTTGCATCCGGAATCGTAAAGCCTTGTAAGTCTTCGTTTGAATTGAAGTAGCCCTCTGCCACCATGTCTTCAATAATGGCTGCGTCAAAACGGCCGGATTTGATCTCTTGGACCAAATCAGAGATTCTGTTGCGGTCTTCTGTTTTAAAATCATAATCCGGAGAAAGCTTCTTACCCTTCTCTTCCTGAATTGAGCCCAGCTGAACTCCGACTGTTTTCCATTTCAGGTCGCTAAGCGAGTCGATGCCGCTGTCTTTTTTGCTGACGATCATGTGATGCGCCGTGTAATAAATATCAGAAAAGTCGACTTGTTTTTTTCGTTCAGGTGTCGGTGTCATTCCTGAAAGCACCATATCAATCTGCTTTGATTTAAGCGCTGTTATTAAACTATTAAAATCCATATCCTGCACTTCAATTTCGTAGCCTGCTTTCTTAGCAAGCGCCTTTGCCAAATCAACATCAAAGCCGACGATATTATCACCATCTTTATATTCAAACGGTTTATAATCCGCCGATGTACCCATAATTATTTTTTTCTTGCCGTCTGCTGAACCAGAACTGCTTGATCCGCAAGCTGACAGTGCAAATGTAATACAAGCAGCAACAAGCAATAAGAGCCATTTTTTCATGATTGTTTCCCCCATATCATTACTTCTTTCACATTTGAATATTTATTCGTTAATATGTATTTTAAACACTTTCTTATTTTTATGCAATACTATTTTTAAAAATTATCTTATATGCCTTTTCTATCATAGTTTATCTATTCGTTTCTACTGATAAACAGAGCGCCGAAGACTGATCAAGTATTAATATTTATTCATTATAGATGCCAAAATTATGCACAAAAAAACCCGCAGCTGACAGCGCTGACGGGTTTCTTTTCTTATACTTCCTCGCAATATTCTTCAAAGGCTTCTTGGAGTTTGTTGACAACAGCCATTGGTTCATGGCCTTCAATTTCATGACGTTCTACCATTTTTTGAATTTTGCCGTCTTTTAAAATCGCAAAAGAAGGTGAAGATGGCGGATAGCCTTCAAAATATTCTCTTGCTTTTGCTGTAGCCTCTTTATCTTGTCCGGCAAAAACAGTGACAAGTTGGTCAGGTCTCTTATCATAATGGACGGAATGATAAGCGGCCGGTCTTGCGATTCCGCCGGCACATCCGCATACGGAGTTTACCATCACAAGCGTCGTTCCTTTTTTGGCAAGCGCTTCGTCTACTTCTTCAGCCGTTTTCAGTTCTGTATATCCGGCCGCAGTGATTTCCTGTCTGGCCTGACGCACTACATCGTTCATAAACAAATTAAAATCCATATTCAATGAAGACCTCTCCTTTTTCATCATCTGTTCTTATGATAGCAAGGAAATCACCATATCGGCAAATAACATTGCTTATTTCGAATACTTTTTTAAGCGGAAGCCTGGTATCATTAGTTTATCCTTAGATAAAAACGGGAAAAATATGATAAGGAAGGAGCATTTGTATGAGTTATCAAAAAGCTTTATTAATCTATAACGGGAATGCAGGCAAAAAAAATACAGAAAAAACGCTTGGCTCCGTCGTCCCTATTTTATCTCAATCTATAGATGAATTAATCATCAAGCCGACGAGGAGAAAAGATGATGCCTACCAATTTTGCAAAACGTTAGATGATACGATCGACATATTATTTGTTCTCGGCGGAGACGGCACTGTCCATGAATGTATAAACGGAATTGCGGCGCTCGATAAAAAACCTGCAGTAGGGATTTTGCCCGGAGGCACGTGCAATGATTTTTCGAGAGAACTCGGCATCCCCCAAAACCTTCAAAAGGCAGCAGAAGCGCTTGTGTCAGGGAAAAAAATCAGCGTTGATGTGTGTAAAATGAATGACCGCTTCTTTTTGAATTTTTGGGGAATCGGTCTTATTACAGAAACATCAAATAATATAAATGAAACAGAAAAAGCGCTTTTTGGGAAGATCAGCTATTTTACAAGCGCATTGCGGACGGTGTCATCAGCACAGCCCTTCCCTGTAAAACTGAACATTGACGGAGAAGAGCGGGAGGATGAAGCTGTTATGCTGCTGGTGATGAACGGACAATATATCGGCACAAACCGTATTCCGCTTCCAGACGCCAGCATCACTGACGGTTTAGCCGATATCCTCATTTGCCGCAGCACAAACCTTACCGCTTTACGCGAACTGATGAATATGGAACAGGGCACTTTTGAGAATTTTGCCGGAGAGCTGTCTTACATTCAGGCATCGAAGGTAAAGATTGAAACCGAAAGTGAGATGAAGGTTGATACAGATGGTGAGGTGTATACCCATACACCCGGCGTCATTGAAGTGCTCAAGCAGCATATTGAAATGCTGATTCCGCAAGAAGAAACTGAAGCGTAAGCTATTTCACCTGAGCTTTGCGGGCTTGGGTTTTTTGTTTGGATCGATATAGGCAAGTTCCCAATTCCCTGCTCCTTTCATAATATAAAGCAGAACGTATCATGAAAGGAGTTTTTTCATGTTTCCTTATTATTACTATGATCCTTATGCGTATGATTCTTATGGGTACGATCCGTATCGGCAGCCGACTTTACCAGCACCTCCCGGATTTGGCGGACAGGGGCAGGGCCAGCAAGGACAGTTCGGACAGCCGCCATCTGGGCCTCCTCCCAGTTATGTTCCGCAGCAATCAACATATGCAATAGACCCCGGCGGAATCAGAGGCTGCTTATACCGTTTCACTTACATCCGCTTAGAAAACGGCAGAAGATTTTGGTTTTATCCGGTGTTTGTCGGCCGCCGCTCCATCGCGGGCTACCGCTGGAGACCGCGCCAATATAGATGGCAATACTTTGGAATAGACCTTGATGAAGTCTCTTCTTTCAGCTGCCACTAAAGACGAAATGCACTCACTGGCTGAGTGCATTTTTTTATCCATTAAAAAATCTCCTTTTGCCTTGGCAAAAGGAGACCAACTTTCTTAATAAACCGATGTCTTTTCGTCAATGGTTTCTAGTATTTGCTTCACTCGTCCGAGGAATCGGCCGCAAACGAGTCCATCAAGCACTCTATGGTCCAGAGACAGACACAGATTGACCATATCTCTGACCGCAATCATACCATGCTCCATGACAACCGGGCGTTTGACGATGGATTCTACTTGAAGAATCGCAGCCTGCGGGTGGTTGATAATGCCCATGGATTGGACAGAACCGAATGACCCCGTATTGTTGACGGTAAATGTTCCTCCCTGCATGTCGTCTGCTGTGAGTTTGCCGACTTTCACTTTTTTCGCAAGGTCAGATATCTCTCTCGCAATTCCTTTGATTGTCTTCTCGTCGGCATGCTTAATGACAGGGACAAATAACGAATCCTCTGTAGCGACTGCTATTGAGATATTGATATCTTTTTTCTGAATGATCTTGTCACCCGCCCACATGCTGTTCATCTGCGGGAATTCTTTTAACGCTTGAGCGACCGCTTTTACGAAAAAGGCGAAAAAGGTCAGATTGAAGCCTTCTTTTTGCTTAAATGCGTCCTTGATGCTGTTTCGGTATGACACCATACTTGTGACATCCACTTCCATCATTGTCCAAGCATGCGGAATTTCAGTTTTGCTTCTTTGCATATTAGAAGCAATCGCTTTTCTGACACCTGTAACCGGGATTTCTATATCTCCTGCTGCAGACGCCGGCTGCGACGGCTGCTTTTTTTCTGCCTGCTGCGGTGCCGCTTCAGCTGTTTGAGGCTCTGGCGTGTTTGTTTGCTGCTGCACGCCGGAGTCCACGATACGCTGAATATCTTTTCTCGTGATTCTGCCGCCCGCGCCTGTTCCAGTGACTTGTTCCAAATTGATGCCGTGCTCTCCGGCAAGGCGAAGAACGGCAGGTGAGTAACGTTTTTTACTTGATTGGTTATTAGCCGCAGGGCTGTCAGCCGCTTCGGTTTCTTTAGGTGCTGAGTCTTCCTGCTTTTCAGGTGTTTCTTCTGCATTTAGCGTTTCTTCTGTTTCTATCTTGCAGATCACTTCACCGATTTGCAGCGTCTGCCCTTCTTCCCCCACCAGCTCTGTGATTGTGCCGGTAAAAGAGGATGGGACCTCTGCATTTACTTTATCTGTCATGACTTCCGCAATCGGGTCGTATTTATTCACTTTATCTCCGGAAGAAACAAGCCACTTGCTGATTGTTCCCTCCGTCACGCTTTCACCGAGCTGCGGCATTGTCATTTGTTGTATCGCCATGATCATGACCTCCTTATCCTTACGTCTGTTTAAAACTCCGCCAATTCACGCATTGCCGCTTCTACTTTATCCGGGTTCATCATAAAGTATTTTTCCATTGTCGGGGCATACGGCATGGCCGGAACGTCCGGGCCCGCAAGCCGTTTGATCGGCGCATCCAAGTCAAACAGGCAGTTCTCGGAAATAATCGCTGCCACTTCGCTCATGATGCTGCCCTCTTTGTTATCTTCCGTAACCAAAAGGACCTTCCCCGTTTTTGACGCGGCTTCAATAATCGCTTGTTTATCCAATGGGTAAACGGTTCGCAAGTCCACGACATGTGCGGATATGCCATCCTTCTCGAGACGCTCTGCAGCCTGTAAAGCAAAATGCACGCACAAACCGTAGGTGATAACCGTGATATCGTCACCTTCGCGTTTTACATCGGCCTTGCCAATCGGCAATGTATAATCCTCCGCAGGAACCTCTCCCTTTATAAGACGGTACGCCCGCTTATGTTCGAAAAACAGCACGGGATCTTCATCACGAATGGCAGCTTTTAAAAGGCCCTTCACATCATACGGAGTGGAAGGCATAACGATTTTAAGCCCAGGCTGGTTCGCAAAAACGGCTTCTACCGACTGAGAGTGATAAAGCGCGCCATGCACACCGCCTCCGTAAGGGGCTCTGATGACGATGGGACAATTCCAATCGTTGTTTGTGCGATAACGGATTTTAGCCGCTTCAGAAATAATTTGGTTGACCGCCGGCATGATAAAATCGGCAAACTGCATTTCTGCGATCGGGCGCATGCCATACATGGCAGCTCCGATCCCTACGCCGGCGATGGCTGACTCAGCAAGCGGCGTATCCATCACACGCTCACTGCCAAATTGGTCGTACAGGCCGGCCGTAGCTTTGAACACGCCGCCTTTTTTTCCTACGTCTTCACCGAGCACGAAGACCTTTGAATCTCTTTCCATTTCTTCTTTCATTGCCAAATTGACGGCATCTATATAAGACATTACAGGCATTTTAATTCCCCCTTACTCCGCATAAACGTTATCGAGCGTGGACTCTGGAGCTGCGTAAGGCGCTTTCTCCGCTTCGTCTGTCGCTTGATTAACGATCGTCATGATTTCTTCAAGCATTTTTGTCTCCATTTCTTCTGTGAGCAGCCCAGTTTCTTGTAAATAGGCTTGGTAATTGAGAAGCGGATCATTTTTTCGTGCTTCTGTGACTTCTTCCTTGGTTCTGTAGCTCATGTCATCGTCGTCGCTGGAATGGGGTGTGAGGCGGTCAGAGACGGTTTCGATCAGCGTCGGTCCTTCCCCTCTGCGAGCCCGCTCTCTTGCTTCTTTTACAGCTTGATACACAGTCAGCGGATCATTGCCGTCTACCGTGACTCCCGGCATGCCGTATCCGATGGCGCGATCTGAAATCTTCTCGCACGCAACCTGTTTATTATACGGAACAGAAATGGCATATTTATTGTTTTCACACATAAAGATCACCGGCAGCTTATGGACCGCTGCGAAGTTGGCCCCTTCATGAAAATCGCCTTGGTTGGAAGATCCTTCTCCAAATGTGACGAAAGCGGTGATGTCTTTTTTCTCCATGCGTCCTGCAAGAGCGATACCGACCGCATGCGGGACCTGCGTTGTAACCGGTGAAGAACCGGTTACAATCCGATTTTTCTTCTGTCCGAAGTGACCCGGCATTTGCCGCCCGGCGGAATTCGGATCAGCCTCTTTGGCAAATCCGGACATCATTAAATCCGTGGCTGTCATACCAAATGTTAAGACGACTCCCAAATCTCTGTAATACGGTAAAATATAATCGTTGTCTCTATCAAGCGCAAATGCCGCTCCGACCTGAGCCGCTTCCTGTCCTTGGCATGAAATGACAAACGGAATTTTCCCCGAGCGGTTTAACAGCCACATTCTTTCGTCAATCTTTCTTGCTAACAGCATGGTTCTATATATATCAATGGCTTCATTATCTGAAAGTCCTAATGCTGTGTGCCGATTTTTACTCATTCAAGTTGCCTCCTTTAAAAATGAATGGCTTTGCCGTCTGCAGCGAGAGCAGCTTCTCCGATCGCTTCCGAAAGCGATGGATGCGGGTGAATCGTATGGCCGATTTCCCACGGAGAGGCGTCAAGCACCTTGGCGAGCCCAGCTTCAGAAATCATATCAGTCACATGCGGACCGATCATATGTACCCCGAGAATATCATCGGTATCAGCGTCGGCGACGATTTTGACGAACCCGTCAGTTTCTCCGTGAACCAGGGCCTTGCCTATCGCCATAAACGGAAACTTCCCTATTTTGGTCTGATAACCGTTCTGTTTTGCTTCTTCCTCTGTCAGTCCTACACTTGCAGCTTCCGGGTTTGAATAGATGCACTTTGGCACAAATGCAGGATTAAGCGGAAGCGGCTCTAATCCAGCGATATGCTCGGCGGCGATGATACCTTCACGGGATGCGACATGGGCAAGCTGAAGCCCTCCGATTACATCACCGATCGCATAGATATGTGATTCTTTTGTTTGATACGTATCGTTGACGGAAATGACTCCGTTTTCTGTCACGATGTCGGTATTTTCAAGGCCGATTCCCTCGACGTTCGCCTGTCTGCCGACGGATATAAGCATTTTTTCAGCGCTGTATGTTACGGTTTCGCCGTCTTTTTCCGCTTGGATACTGACTCCGTCTGTTTTTGTAAAGGAATCAGTCAGCACTTTCGAACCTGTTACAATCTCAATTCCTTTTTTCGCAAGCAGGTTTTGCATTTCTTTGGAAATATCTTTGTCCTCTGTCGGCAATATTCGATCAGCATATTCGATAACAGTCACCTTCACTCCAAAATCGTGAAGCATTGATGCCCATTCGATGCCGATGACGCCGCCGCCGACAATAATGATAGATTCCGGAAGCTCTTTCAATTGAAGCGCTTCGTCAGAGGTCAGAATATACTTTCCGTCCGCTTCCAGCCCAGGAAGCATCCTCGGCCTTGAGCCCGTTGCGATAATGACATGTTTCGGGATGAGCATATCATTGTCTTCACCGTTGTTCCGCTCCACAGAAATCGTTCCCGGCATCGGCGAGAAGATGGAAGGGCCCAGAATACGCCCGTACCCTTCGTATACATCTATTTTCCCTTTTTTCATGAGATGTTGGACGCCGCTTGCCAGCTTATCTACAATCTCTTGCTTGCGGTGCTGCACCTTTTCAAAATTAAGAGAAACATCCGATGTTTCAACCCCAAATTGAGCCGCTTCGCGGGACGTTTTGTAAACCTCTGCGCTTCTTAACAGGGCTTTACTCGGTATGCAGCCTTTATGAAGGCATGTTCCGCCGAGTTTTTCCTTTTCCACCACGGCTGTTTTCAAGCCAAGCTGCGCCGCTCTGATCGCGGCAACATAACCGCCTGTTCCGCCTCCGAGAATGACTACATCATACTCTGTCGCCATGTGACACACTCCTTTTTTTTAAAACTTATTCATTCGGATATCGTTTCGATTGTTCTTCACCAAGCAAAACCCTAAGCGCTCCTTGCGCCAATGACTGGAGCTCGTTTTCTCCCGGATACACCAATACGTCAGATATCCAATCTATGTATGACCTGATACTGGAAACAAAGCTTTTTCCGTAAGCCAAGCCTCCCGTCAGTACGATCACTTCAACTTCACCTTTTAACACGGCGCTTGCGGCTCCGATCTCTTTTGCCACCTGATACGCCATCGCGTTATAAATTAAGCGCGCTTTTTCGTCGCCGCTCTGAATCATGTTTTCAACTCTGACTGCATCAGTTGTATCAAGATATCCTAAAAGCCCGCCGGTACCTACCAGTTTCTTCATAATATCCTCTCTCGTATACTTCCCCGAGAAACAAAGATCTACAAGGTCCCCCGCCGGCACTGTACCGGCACGTTCAGGACTGAAGGGGCCTTCTCCGTGGAGTCCGTTATTGACATCGGCCACCTTCCCCCGGTCATGGACGCCGACTGTTATGCCGCCGCCCATATGCGTAACGATCATTTTCATGTTTTCATAACGTTTTCCGAGAGATGCCGCCGCTTGCCGGGCGACCGCTTTTTGGTTCAAGGCATGAAAAATGCTTTTGCGTTCGATTTCAGGCATACCTGAAATTTTGGCGAGTGCTGACATTTCATCCACCACAACGGGATCTACAATATAGGATGGGATATTTAACCCATCTGCAATTTCTCTGGCAATGATCCCGCCAAGATTTGACGCATGCTGGCCGGCATATCCGCTTTTCAAATCTTCAATCATCACATCATTCACTTCATATGTACCGCCTTCTATCGGCCGAAGGAGGCCGCCCCTTGCACAAACGGCATCAAACTTTGAGATATTGATGCCCTGTTCATGAAGAGACTCCAATATATGGCGCTTCCGAAATCCATATTGATCAATGATGCTGTGAAAGCGTTGAAGCTCTTCTGCGTTGTGCCTCAGTGTCACTTCAAAAATACATCGTTCATTATGAAAAACACCGATTTTCGTGGATGTTGAGCCTGGATTTAAAATGAGAATGCGTTTTTCATTATTTAGCACCTTCAAAACCTCCAGATGAATATCTTAGCGTCTGCTTAATATATGATGTCCGTTTTGAAGAAACTGGCTTCTGGACCGGCGCATCCGTGCAATTCTCTCTTCAGCCAAACGGTCTGCCGCCAAATAAGAAGGAATGCCGTCACGTGTTGAAATATCCAGAACACGTTCGATGTTTCCGTAAATTCCTTCTACCTTCTTCATCGCACGGTCCGCATTATATCCGTAAAGCTCATCAGCTACGTTGATGACGCCGCCAGCGTTAATTACGTAATCCGGCGCGTAAACGATGCCCATTTCGTGAATTTGGTCGCCGTGGCGCGCTTCCTTCAGCTGATTATTCGCTGCGCCTGCAATGACTTTTGCTTTCAGCTGTTTAATCGTGCTGTCATTGATTGTCGCTCCAAGGGCACACGGTGCATAAATATCACAGTCTTGGGAATAGATATCGTCGGGATCAACAGCGCGTGCGCCAAAATCAGCAACAGCACGTTCTACCGATTGTTTATTAATATCCGTCACAATTAAATTTGCCCCTTCTTCATGAAGATGGCGGCAAAGATTATACGCGACATTTCCGACCCCTTGAACTGCGATAGTTTTGCCTTCAAGCGAGTCAGTGCCGAACGCTGCTTTTGCAGCGGCTTTCATCCCCTTATACACGCCGTAAGCAGTCACCGGGGACGGGTTGCCTGATGAACCGAATGCTGGGGAAATCCCTGTGACAAAGTCTGTTTCATCATGGATGATATCCATATCTTCAACCGTTGTGCCGACATCCTCAGCCGTGATATATCTGCCGTTCAGCCCTTGTATATAGCGGCCGAACGCACGGAACATTTCTTCATTTTTGTCTTTGCGCGGGTCCCCGATAATGACTGTTTTACCGCCTCCGAGATTTAAGCCGGCTGCCGCATTTTTATATGTCATGCCTCTGGCCAGTCTGAGCGCATCTTCTATAGCCGCTTCTTCATTCTCATACGTCCACATTCTTGTTCCCCCGAGCGCAGGGCCCAGTGTTGTATCATGGATAGCGATGATTGCTTTTAATCCGGACTGCTCATCTTGGCAAAACACCAATTGTTCATAATCGTATTGCTCCATATATTTGAAAAGTTCCATATCATTTCCTCCTAAAGTTTGTGTTCCTGTGATGCGCATAACGCGAGCGCAAGGGAATACAGTTTATTTTCCGCAGAATCTGCTCTGCTGGTTAAAGCAATTGGCGCCTTCGCACCGATAATGGCGGCGCCTACCTTTGCTTTTGCAAAATAAATCAGCGACTTATATAAAATGTTGCCCGCTTCAATCGAGGGAACCAGGAGAATATCCGAGCGGCCCGCCACATCTCCAGTAATGTTTTTATGAGCCGCCGCAAGTTCAGAGACAGCGTTATCCAAAGCAAACGGACCATCTACAACACAGCCTTTGATTTGTCCGCGTTTGCACATTTGAGCCAAACTGGCCGCATGAAGCGTCGCCTCCATTTTCGGGTTGACGGTTTCAACAGCGGCAAGAGCTGCCGCTTTCGGATTATTGTTCCCTACCGCACGTGCGACATGAACGGCATTGAGCAGAATCTGCCGAAGCTCCTCCAAAGACGGCGCAATATTCATAGCTGAATCTGTCACATAAATCAGTCTGTCAAAGCCCGGAATTTCAAAAGCCGCCACATGGGAAAGAACATGCGAAGACCTGAGTCCGTCCTGTCTATTCAGCACTGCCTTCAGCAGTACCGATGTCGGCAAATTCCCTTTCATTAACACGTCTGCGTGCCGGCTGCTCACAGACTTCACCGCGATTCTCGCTGATTCTTCGGGAGTATCAGCATGGATAATATCAATATGGTGACTTGATATATTATGAGATGTAATGAGATCTTTCAGTTTTTCACCGTCACCCACAAGTAAAAATCTGGATGACAGGTGCTCTGCCGCAAGTTTCACAGCTTGCATCACTTCTGGATCCTCTGCATGAGCTACTGCAATTGTTTTGTTTTTGTGCAGCGATGCTTTTTCAACCAAATCTTTCAGCTTCATCAGTTACCACCTTTCCTGCTCCGTGTCAGGTTTATATCATGCAAGTTTTGTGCCATCTTTGAAAAGCCGGTGTCTTTCTAAGCTGAAAAGCACATCGTGCAGCTGATTGCGTTTTGTCTGCATGTTATTGCATGCCATCATTTGCAAGACCGTATTTGTCCATTTTGTAATATAAATTCCGAATACTGACGCCAAGGGCTTTTGCTGTTTTCGTCCGGTTATAGCGATGTTTTTCCAGCGTTTGCTGAATCACGTGCGCTTCAAACTTTTCAACTGCTGAGGAAAGTTTTTCCCCCTCAATGTCAGGGAATGGAACGCCTGCTGCCTGATCGGTTCCGCTTGCTTTTTTCTCCGTTTCGAACACACGCAAATGATCTTTTTCAATGTATTCCATATGAGGATTCAAAAATATCATCGCTCTGCCGAGAACATTTTCAAGCTCACGCACATTTCCCGGCCAATGATAGGAAGAAAGAGCGCGCAAGGCATTTGCAGTCAGCCCCTTTACATTGCGGCCGTAATCTTGATTGATTTTTGAAATAAGGCGTACGCTTAATTCCTCTATATCCTCCATTCTTTGCCTAAGCGGCGGAATAGAGATGGGATAGCGATTGATTCGGTAATAAAGGTCTTCACGAAATTTGCCGTCAGCCATCGCTTTCTCAATATTTACATTCGTCGCCGCGATAATCCTGACATTGACGGGAATCGCCTTTGTCCCGCCGACTCTGACGATTTCTTTTTCTTGCAAGACGCGGAGCAATTTGGCCTGCGTGTTTTGCGTCAGCTCTCCTATTTCATCCAGAAAAATACTGCCGTTATTCGCTTCTTCAAACAGCCCTTTTTTCCCGCCTCGCTTCGCTCCCGAAAAAGCACCGTCTTCATACCCGAACAATTCAGATTCAAGCAGGGTTTCTGAAAGCGCCGCGCAGTTCACCCGAATAAATTTGTTGTATTTCCGATCGCTGTCATTATGAATGGCGTGGGCAAACAACTCTTTTCCCGTGCCTGATTCCCCCCGCAGTAAAATCGTTGCCGGCGTTTTCGCCCCAAGCTTGGCTTGTTCGAGCGCGACCAGCATTTGTTCACTTTTTCCGATGATATCGTCAAACGAGTATTTCGCTTCCAGCGTGCGGATAATTTGTCTTGCCCGGTTGAGTTCAGCCGTCAGCATTTTGATTTCCGATACATCATGAATGACACCGACACTGCCTTTTAAAATTCCGTCCACAATAACCGGCGCTACATTGACGATGACATCCTTTTCGTTGGGGCCGACTTTCATTCTGACGCCCCGCACCGGCCTTCTTGTTTCAAGCACCTTCAAATGCATGCTCTCCCCTTCGGAAATGTCCGTATTCGCGGGTTTTCCGATCACTTCCTTTTCAGAAAGACCGGTCATTTTTGTGTAGGCTTTATTAATTAAGAGACCTGTCCCATTCTCATCGACGACGGAAATGGCTTCGTCCGAGGATTGAAAGATTGCCTCCAGCATCGTGCGGACTTCTTTTAAATTTGTCACTTCCTCCGCAAGCTCCACTGCGTCGGTTATATCTTTAAATACACACAGCGCTCCGAGCAGCGTGCCGCCTTCATCAATAATAGGCAGTCTAGTCGTGACAATTTGAAGGTGATCGCCTAAAAGCTGTTTTTGGTTGTATTCAGGTTCTCTTGTTTTTAAGATCCGGTGCAGTTTCGTGTTCGGAATTACATCTTTGATAAGCCTTCCGATCACTTCTTCACGTTTTTTTCCAAGTATTTTTCCAGCCATATGGTTAAACAAAATGATTTCTTCGTTGATATCAATAAAAATCATTCCGTCATGGGTGGAATTGAAAATCCGATCGTGCTTATATGTTTGATCCTTCAGCATCTGAATGAGCTGCTGCTTTTCTTCCATGAGCTGAAACATCATATATGCCATCTTTCCCGGAATCACAATGGTCTGCTTATGTTTTTCCCGGAGCAGCTCTTCCAGCACAGCTTTATCGCCTGTGGTGTTGATCACGATATCAAGTTCACTTTTTATGTAGGGTTTCCAATCTGATGAAGTGGCGATTCCGTATTTCTCAGCTTCTTTTAAACCAGCCGCCTCCGGGTTTTGGTCAACAACCGCGATTACATGAATAAGATTTGTTTTCATCAATATATGTAAAAGCGCTGTTCCCCCTTTGCCGGCACCTATAATCAGCACCTTCTGCATCCCGATACCCCTTTGTATGAAAAAATTTGCATACCTATTTTTTCCGTTGCAATAATTTGCACAACCCTATGTTACCACGTTTTCTTCACTTGACAAAATATTTTTTCCGCTGGACAATAAAGGAAATGATAAGATAAAGGGGTTTTTCTGAATGGGTCGACTCATTGCGCTTTTGATTTTAGTGATCCCCGGGGCTGTTTCCGCTCTCGGCATAAAGCTCATGAGGGATATGCTGTTCGGCAATCTATTGCGTCCGTTTCCTTCCCTCTGGCTTCAAGGCTTATCAGGGTTTATCTTTTTTCTGTTCGGCCTTTATATTTTAGCCGGCTTTATTCTTTTCAGAGACAGAAAACGCAATCAGGTCAGCCCGCGATTCAGAAAAAGAAAACTGTAAAAAAGGTTCTTTCGGCTTGAAAGAACCTCATTCAGCAGAGACCTCCATGGCCTCTGCTTTTTTCTATCCCTGTCATTCCTCAGTTAATATCGTCTTTGCGATTGATTTATCTAAGTCCTCGTAATCATCATAAAAAATCGTATCATATAATTCTTTTCTTGTTTGCATCTCCAGAAGCCCTTCTTTTTGTGATCCCTGTTCCTTGATCAGCCGAAACATTCGCTCAAATGCCTTTGCGGCAGTTCGAAGTGATGTTACCGGATAGATCACCATTTGAAATCCCATATCTTCAAATTCTTCCGCATGATAATAAGGTGTTTTTCCAAATTCAGTCATATTCGCAAGCAAAGGAGCGGTGATACTCTTGCCGAATTGACGGAACTCACTTTCTGATTGAAGCGCCTCCGGGAAAATCGCGTCGGCGCCCGCTTCGATATATGCGGCTGATCGTTTGATGGCGGCGTCAAGCCCCTCTTGGGCCCGCGCATCTGTACGAGCCACGATAACGAGTGATGGCGCGACTTGTTTGATCGCTTTTATTTTTTGCGCCATTTCTTCTGCTGAAACAAGCTGTTTGCCGTTTAAATGACCGCATTTTTTAGGGAGCTGCTGATCTTCAATTTGAACGGCAGCCACGCGCGCTTCCAGCATTTCACGAGCGGTGCGGGCGGCATTCAATACACCGCCGAAGCCTGTATCAATATCCACAAGAAGAGGCAAATCGGCGGCCCGCACAAGATCTTTCGCCCTTTCTGCCATTTCAGACGATGTGACAATTCCTAAATCAGGGAGCCCCCTGCTGGCCGTATAGGCAGCCCCTGATAAATATATAGCGGAAAAGCCGGTTTGTTTTGCGATAAGAGCGGCCATCGCATCGTGTGCACCGGGAATTTGCAATATGCCCGGCGCTGACATAAGCGAACGGAATCGCTGCGCAAGCTCCTCTTGAGTTGACTGCTGATTGACAATCCACGACATGTTTGAATCCTCCTTTTGCCTATAAAAATAAATCAATAAGTTCGTTTACGCTCATAGCAGCCAGTTTTTCGTGGTTCGTGCAGTTCTCATAAATGTTTCGCTGCTGTTTTTGAGAGAAATGTGTTTCAATATTGGCTGAAAATTTCTCTAATAGTTTAGGAACCGCTTCTTCTCTCCGGAAACGATGGCCCAATGGATATTCACATTCAACCATGTCAGTGCTCGTTCCGTCTTTAAAAATAACTTGAACAGCGTTAGAAATCGAGCGCTTATCCGGTTTAAGGTAGTCTGCCGTGTACGCCTTATTTTCGGTGACTTCCATTTTTTCTCTTAGTCTGTCTATTCTTGGATCACGCGCCGTTTCATCTTCATAATGATCTGCCGTAATGTCACCGTAGATTAACCCAATGGCGGTAATGTATTGCAGACAATGGTCACGGTCTGCCGGGTTGTGAAGCGGGCCTTTTTTGTCAATAATTCTGATTGCCGATTCGTGCGTATTGATGAGAACCCGGTCTATTTCATCAAGGCGGCCCTTCACATGCGGATGGAGAATGACAGCGCACTCCGCCGCGGTTTGCGCATGGAATTCCGCAGGATAGGAAACTTTAAATAACACGTTTTCCATGACATAAGAATGAAGCGGACGGGCGAGTTTAATCTCTTTCTTATTAAATAAAACGTCCTGAAAGCCCCAGCCCGGAGCAGTCAAAGCTGTCGGGTAACCCATTTCCCCTTTTATCGCCATAATGGCTAAGTGAACACCTCTGCTTGTCGCGTCACCAGCCGCCCATGATTTTCGCGATCCGGTGTTGGGTGAATGCCGATACGTGCGTAAACTGGAATTATCAATCCACGCATGCGATAAAGCACTATTGATTTCTTCTCGGCCCCCGCCTAAAAGCTTTGTTACGACTGCAGCCGTCGCCACCTTTACAAATAAGACATGGTCAAGCCCGACACGGTTTAAGCTGTTTTCTAACGCGAGCACGCCTTGGATTTCATGGGCTTTAATCATCATTTCTAATACATCTCGTACGGTTAAAGGTTCTTTCCCTTCACTCATCCGCACTCTTGATACATAATCAGCCGCCGCCAAGATTCCGCCTAAATTATCCGATGGATGCCCCCATTCTGCTGCGAGCCACGTATCGTTATAATCGAGCCAGCGGATCATACATCCGATATTAAAGGCAGCACGGACAGGATCAAGCACAAACGGTGTTCCGGGAACTCTGCTTCCGTTCGGAACGACTGTTTCAGGAACAATCGGTCCGAGCAGTTTTGTGCATTCGGGATAATTCAATGCCAAAATACCGCAGCCAAGCGTATCAATCAGAACATGACCCGCTGTCGTAAATGCTTCTGAACTTGTAATCTCTTGATGTAAAACGTAGTCTGTCATTTCTTCTATTACTTTATCCATTTGATGAATTTCGTTCGTTTTTAACATTCTCCCATCTTCCTTTCGTACGTTCAGAATCTCTGCTTTTAGTTCACTTACTGTTTATATGCCTCGCTCCCGTGTAATGGACGCGCGGGCGGAATAGGCGATTATGAGCGTGCTGCTCCATGACGTGGGCGCATAAGCCGACCGTTCTGGCGCTGAAAAAGATAGGCGTATACAGAGGGATCGGAATCCCGAGCATCCAATACACCGGCGCCGCGTAATAATCTAAATTTGGATACAACCCTTTTTCTCTGAGCATCAGTTTTTCACCGGCTTCACACATGACGTGCAGATGGTCGTCCCCAGCCTTGTCGCATAGCTGCTGTAACGCCTCTTTCATCATGAGCGCCCTCGGGTCCATTTTCTTCATATACACTCTATGGCCGAATCCCATTATTTTTTCTTTGTTTTGCAGCTTTTGTTCTAGCAGTCTTTCAAAACCCGGCTTTGTTCCAGCTTGCAAAAGCATATGCATGACAGCCTCGTTCGCCCCTCCATGCAGGTTTCCTTTTAAGGAAGCGACGGCTCCCGTTAACGCGCCGTATAAATCTGACTGCGTGGAAGCGATGACTCTGGCGGTGAAGGTTGAGTTAGGCATCTCGTGCTCGCTGTACAGCACAAGAGAGCGGTCAAATATCTGTTCTTCCAATTCACTCGGCTCTCGGCCTGTGATCATGTATAAGAAATTCGCACTGTAGGATAAGTGTTTTAAAGGCTGCATAGATTCTTCTTGATGGATAATCCGATAACTATTGGCCACAAGGTTTGGCATTTTCCCCAAAAGCTGATAAGCACGGTGTTTGTTTACCTCCGGCGAGCGGTCGTCAATCTGGGGATCATAGCCGGCAAGGGCCGATATCCCAGTTCGCAAGCCATCCATCGGGTGTGTGTTTTCAGGGAGCAGCTTAAACATACTGAGGATGTCAGACGGCAGCTCACATTCGCTTTCCACATTCGTTTCAAGTGATTTTTTTTCATGCTCATCCGGCAGCGAGCCCTCTAGAAGCAAATGAACCATTTCCATGTAGCTCTTTGTTTTAGAGAGTTCAATCAGATCATAGCCTTGAATTAATATCTGGCCCGCCTCGGTATCAAGGTAAGAAATTTTTGTTTCAGCCGCAATGACGCCATCAAGCCCAGGTGAATATTTTTTATCGTTTTCCATTTTCATCATCCTCGCTTCACAGATTTTTAGCCCAAAATGGTCTGTTCTGACGTTGATCATGAAGGTTTGGCAGTATATTAGAGGTCGATTATTGGAGTATATATTTGGAGATGATTTGTCTTTGAATTTCATTTGTACCTTCATAAATTTGTGTTACTTTCGCGTCACGAAATAATCGTTCCACCGGATAATCCTTGGTATAGCCGTATCCCCCATAAATTTGAACAGCGTCTATCGCCGCTTTCATCGCCGTGTCCGTGGCAAATTGCTTAGCCATGGATGCTTCCTTTCCGCATTTCAAACCGCGGTTATGAAGGTCGGCCGCATGGTAGACAAGATGTTTTGATGCCTCCGCTCTTGTTGCCATATCTGCAAGTTTAAAAGAAATGGCTTGATTGGACGCGATGGGTCTGCCAAACTGCACACGCTGCTTTGAGTATTGGACGGAATAGTCGAGAGCGGCTTCAGCGATTCCGAGTCCTTGCGCCGCGATGCCGATACGTCCGACATCAAGATTTGCAAGCGCGATTTTAAACCCTTCACCTTCTTGCCCTAACAGGTTTTCCGCGGGAATTTCGGCATTATCAAAGATTAATTCTGTTGTGTTGGAACCGTGCAAACCCATTTTTCTTTCTTTTTTCCCGATTATAAAACCCTGCGTGTCTTTTTCTACAATAAAGGCAGAAATGCCCCTTGTGCCTTTTCCCGGTTCTGTGAGGGCAAACGTGACATATGTATCTGCCGCGCCGCCATTGGTGATAAACATTTTTGATCCGTTTAATACATATTTTCCATTCTTTTTTACTGCCGTTGTACGAATGCTGCCAGCATCTGATCCCGAGTATGGCTCAGTCAGGGCAAACGCGCCGAGGTATTCACCTGATGCAAGTTTGGGTATATATTTTCTTTTTTGCTCTTCTGTTCCGAAATACAGGATCGGATTCGTTCCGACGGATGTATGGACAGATAAAATGACTCCGATCGCAGCGCTGACTTTCGAAATCTCATGAATGGTTAAGATATAGGATGTAATATCAGCTCCCGCTCCTCCAAATGTTTCCGGAACAGGAATGCCCATCAGACCGTACTCACCCATTTTCCGTATCAGCTGCAAAGGAAATTCATCTGTCATTTCCATCGTTTCGACAATGGGAGCTATTTCTTTTCTGGCAAAATCACTCACCATTTTCCGCATCATCACTTGCTCTTCATTAAAATACACGTCGGCCACCCCCGGATGGATTTACTTAGGAAGCTTATTACTCATAGGCATAAAACCCGCGTCCGCTTTTTTTGCCAAGCCATCCTGCTTTTACATATTTGCGCAGCAGCGGACATGGGCGATACTTGGGATCACCGAGCCCTGAATGCAAGACTTCCATAATGTAAAGACACGTATCCAGCCCGATAAAATCTGCCAGTTGAAGCGGACCCATAGGGTGGTTCATTCCAAGTTTCATTACTTCATCTATTGCCTCCGGGGCTGCTACTCCTTCATAGATGCAATAGACCGCTTCATTGATCATAGGGAGAAGCACCCGGTTAGACACAAACCCGGGAAAGTCATTTACCTCAACAGGCGTTTTTCCCATCTTTTCAGATAGATTTTTAACTGTTGAAAATGTCTCATCAGAGGTGGCCAAGCCGCGAATCACTTCTACCAGCTTCATAACCGGCACAGGATTCATAAAGTGCATGCCGATGATGCTTTCCGGCCGCTTTGTGACTGCCGCAATCTCCGTAATGGGTAAGGAAGACGTATTGCTGGCTAAAATGGCATGCGACGGACAGATATGATCCAGTTTTTTGAATAGTGCTGTTTTCTCTTCCATGCTCTCTATGATCGCTTCAATCACAAAATCAGCATCATTCGCGTTTTCCAGATTGGCGGTACAGGAAATTCTGTTTATGATGGCTTCTGTTTCTTCCTCTGTTTTCCGGCCTTTTTCCGCATCTCTTGCCAACTGTTTCTTTATGATGCCAAATCCCTTTTCAACAAAGTCCGGCTTCAGATCGTTCATCATCACATTGAAGCCTGCCTCAGCGGCTGTTTGAGCGATTCCCGCTCCCATTTGTCCCGCACCTACTACCATGATTTTTTTTATTTCCATATTTATCTCCCTTTGCGCAAGATAGGTTTCAATGGACCCGGATTAATATGGCGTCACCTTGGGCGGCCCCGCTGCAGATGGCAGCGATGCCTAAACCGCCTCCCCTTCGCTTCAATTCGTATATCAAAGTCATAAGTATTCTTGCGCCGCTTGCTCCAATCGGGTGTCCAAGAGCAATGGCCCCGCCATTCACGTTTACCTTTTCACGGTCCCATCCGACGATTTTTTCGCATGTCAACGCAACAGAAGCAAATGCTTCATTAACTTCAAACAAGTCGATATCCTGAACCGAAAAACCGGTTTTTTTCAGCAGTTTATTGATGGCAAGCCCCGGGGCCGCAGCAAGACATGATGCTTCCTGGCCGACTGCTGCGAATCCGAGTATCGTCGCCAGCGGTTTCTTTCCGAGCTCGGCAGCTTTTTCTTCTGACATGAGCACAAAAGCCCCCGCTCCGTCATTTACTCCCGGTGCATTGCCGGCAGTGACCGATCCCTCCTTCGAATAAATCGGCGGCAGTTTTGCAAGCTGCTCTAAACTGGTCTCCCGGCGCAGACCTTCATCGGTATCCGCTGTTTTCGTCTTCCCTTTTCGGTCAACCCAAGCAACCGGCACAATTTCCTCTTTAAACTTCCCTTCATCAATCGCATGAGCAGCCCTTTTCTGGCTGCGCAGAGCCCACTCATCCTGCTCCTTACGGGTAATTCCATATTCTTCAGCCGCAGTATTCCCATGAACAGCCATGTGAACCTGATCAAAAGCACAGGTTAATCCGTCATAAACCATCAGATCCTGCATTGCAGCATCCCCCATACGGGCGCCCCAGCGTCCCGCCGGAACGGCATAAGGAATATTACTCATGCTTTCCATTCCTCCAGCTACAAGGATATCCCCATCTTGAGCCCTGATGATTTGATCCCCCAAGGTGACCGCCCGAAGACCTGATGCGCATACTTTATTAATCGTTTCAGTCGGCACCTCCCACGGCACCTCCGCCAAACGGGCAGCCTGGCGAGACGGGATTTGGCCTGCGCCTGCTTGAACGACCATGCCCATAATGACTTCGTCTGCTTGGCTCCCATTGATTCCCGCCCGGTTCAAAGCTTCCTTAATGGCAATCCCCCCGAGTTCAGCAGCCTTCAGCTCCTTTAAAGCTCCGCCAAATTTGCCGAAAGGTGTTCTTGCGGCACTCACGATGACTGTTTTCGTCATGATTTCACCTCTCCTTACTTCTTTAATCTCCACATCGTTGCGTATGGCAGAAACAAGATAACGCTTACAAATGAAGTGTATCTTACCAATTACTTTTACCCATACATCATCCTATTTGAATGTTATGCATCGGCAAATCCGTTATGAATTGTTAGCCAATATAAAGACTTGTCCACACATGTAAGCGTTATCATTGTTATGTAAATTGCAGACTGCCGAGAAAACACGGCAGCCTGATTTCATTTTAGCATAAAGTATCTTCATTATGGGCAATAGAAACGGCTTTTTCGGGAAAATCTGTAAAAATCCCTTCTGCTCCAGCCTCAATCATCCATTTCATGTCATCTGCATGATTGACCGTAAAAGGCCTGAAGGCAATATGTCCGGCTTTTAGATTTTCTATGATCTCATCGGTTACTGCCGGAGTGTGGAGTTTCGGGTGATAACCGGATGCCGGAATGGCGTTCACATATTGCTCAGGCTTGTAAAGCACATCTAATGTTAAAACCGCCCGTTCTATTTCGGGCGCAAGCCTGCTGCACAACGCAAGGCTCTCATGATTAAACGAGGACAAAATAATCCGTTCCTCAATGCCGAAGCGCTTAATCTGCTCTAATACTTTTTCTTCCATCCCTTCATATCGGAATACACTGTTTTTCAATTCTATGTTAATAAGAAAATCAGCTTTTTCCGCCCATGACAGGACGTCAGAAAGCAGCGGCACCTTGACATCCCCGTACTCCTCTTTCTGATTGGCGGAGGCAGTGGCTGATCGGATCACATCATACGCCGTATCCTTCACAAAACCTGCAGCAGTCGTCGTTCTGTTGAGCTTCTCATCATGAATGACGACAATTCGGCCGTCTTTTGTCAGCTGCACATCCAGCTCAATGCCGTCAGCGCCAGCTTCAATCGCTTTTTCAAACGCGAGCATCGTATTTTCAGGGAAATGCCCGGAGGCTCCCCGATGGGCAAAAATCTTCGTCATTGTTTCACCTCAAAGCCATTCTCAGCATTTTTCTTTATTATAAATGTTTTGGCCCGGATGATCTAGAAACCAATGCTTTTTTTACACTTTCTTAATAATGGCGGCTGAACGCTACTTCGCGTAATACGTTTCAATTCCTCCGACAATCGCGTCAGCAGCCTTCTCTTGATATTGGCCGCTATTCAGCTTTTCCGCATCAGAGCTGTTTGTGATAAAACCAAGCTCAGCTAATACACTTGGCATCTGTGAATATGTAATAACATAAAATTCCGCTTCCTTGACGCCTCTGTCTGCCGTATCTAATGCCGGCACCAGCTCATTCTGAATGTCAGCCGCTAAGCGTTCACTATTTTCCGCTTCGTAATCAGAATTAAAATACGTTTCAGTCCCTGAAGCCGCAGAAACGCCTGAATTTGCATGAATGCTGACAAACAGGTCAGATCCGTTCATGCTTGCTTTTGCGACTCTCTCCTCCAAGCTTAAAAAGGTATCGTCTGTTCTTGAAGCAACAGCCGTTGCACCCTCATTTTTGAGCTTGTCCATTACATCATTAGAGACAGCCAGGTTAATATTTTTTTCGAATAATCCATTGCCGACGGCTCCGCTGTCAGAGCCGCCGTGTCCCGCATCAATATAAATAGTTTTTCCTTCAAGCGGTTCGGCCGCTTTGGCTTCCGGGGCCAGCACCAGAGCCGCCAGCCCGAATATCGCTAAGCTTTTATATAAAACTTTCACGTTACTCTCCCTCCACGTCTCTCTATGAGTTCTGGTTCTCTTTAATATCTTCAAGCTTCAACGTTCCGTTATCGTCTTTTGTATATTTCACCTGTACTTTCGTATAATCGGGGAGTGATTCACATTCAGCCCGCTTATTCTTGGGCACCTCAATCATTTTTTCTTCGCCGTCAATATTCACCGCTATGGTATGGCGGTCTGCCGCCCCAATATACTTCCCTTCCTGTGTAAATTTCGGGGAAGAATCAGCCTGATTTGCGCTTGCCGCCGCTCCGCACCCAGCCAGCATCAGGACACCGAACAAAAGAAGAACTGTTTGTCTCACGTGATCACCTCTTAATTTCTTGTTCGGCTCTATCTTTTACCAGAATAATAGATTTGTAAAGGACGCCGGTTAGCCCGGCTTCATTTCCATAAATTTATAAAGGGCTATCCTACCTGCTGATTTCCTATTGTTAGAAAGAAAGCAAGCTGAATCGTCCATGAATATGTCTCTATATTTGAATGTCATTTGCAAAAATTAACGGAAATGAACGACTTTTTCATCATTTTTCAAAAATTTGCGCCTAACTAAAAAAGAGGCCCGCAGCCTGAGCTTCTCTTACGTATTTTGGATCAGATTGGAAGCGTGATGAACGGCGGTGAGGAGTCAGCTAATTTTCATCTAACCATCAGCCATTTTTCAATTGATTCTGAAAGGCTTAAGCAGAATATTTGCATTAAATTTAAGATGTGGGCTAGAATACTCTCGAGTTAACTGACAGAAAGAAGATGATGATATTGAAGAAAAAGTATGAACCTCTGTTTGAGCCATTCACATTTCCAAGCGGTGTAACAATAGATAATCGTATCGCGGTTGCCCCGATGACCCATTATTCTTCAAACGAGGATGGAACCATCTCTGACCAAGAACTTGACTATATTATTCCCCGTTCAAAAGAAATGGGCATGGTTATCACAGCTTGCGCCAACGTAACGGCTGACGGAAAAGCATTTCCGGGCCAGCCGGCAATCAACCAAGATTCACAAATATCCGGCTTGAAAAAGTTAGCTCAAGCCATCCAAGCGCAAGGATCAAAAGCGATTGTCCAAATTCACCACGGAGGCATTGAATGCCCTCCTGAACTTGTGCCGAATCAAGAAGTTGTCGGAGCAAGTGATATATTTGATAATGGCAAACAAATCGTCCGCGCCCTTGAGGATCATGAGGTCGAAAATATCGTAAAAGCGTTTGGAGAGGCAACAAGACGCGCGATTGAAGCAGGCTTTGACGGCGTGGAAATCCATGGAGCGAACGGTTACTTAATTCAGCAGTTCTATTCTCCAAAAACAAACCAGCGCACAGACCGCTGGGGAGGAAGCGCTGAGAAACGTTTAGCATTTCCTCTCGCTATAGTAGATGAAGTAAAAAAAGCCATTGCCTCCCATGCTAAAGAGCCCTTTGCACTCGGCTACCGTCTGTCTCCGGAAGAACCGGAAACGCCAGGGCTTACAATGGCCGAAACCTTTACACTTGTTGACGCTCTTGCAGAAAAAGAACTGGACTACCTGCACATATCGCTTATGGACGTCAATTCTAAAGCCCGCCGCGGAGCAGATGAAACACGCACCCGTATGGACTTGCTGAACGAGCGTGTCGGAAACAAAGTACCGCTAATTGCAGTAGGCTCAATTCATACTGCTGACGAAGCATTGCAAGTTATCCAAAGCGGCATCCCGTTAGCTGCTATGGGGCGAGAAATTTTAGTTGATCCCCAATGGCCTGCGAAAGTGAAAGAAGGCCGTGAAGAAGAAATCGAAACCATTATTAAATTGGGAGATAAACCGAAATATCATCTGCCTGAACCTTTGTGGCAAATGATTATAAACACACCTGGCTGGGTGCCGTTCGAAGATTAAAGCTTGTATTTTAGACTGTCGAAATTCATTCGGCAGTCTTTTTTAATGTAATTCCTCTGTTTAGTTGCATCTATTTATCTGCTAAAGACAAATACGTGAATAAAAACACCATTAAGCTGAACAATAATAGCTGAATAAAACTTATGTGAGAAATGAGGTTTTTTGATGTACTACTATAAAGAGGAATTAATCAATGTGATTACACCTGATCAGCCTGATCCCGAAGCCGCAAAAGTATTACAGGAAATATTAGGCGGGCACTTTGGCGAGATGCGGACAATGATGCAGTATTTCTTCCAAAGTTCAAATTTCAGAGGAAAAGATACCCAATACCGCGATTTGCTTCGCGGTGTATTTTTAGAAGAAATTGCCCATGTAGAGCTTGTTCAAAACACAATCAACCAACTATTAAATGATTCAGGCGAATCCTCCCGTCCGGGAAATGCAGGAGCCGATCAGGCGCCTCTTGACGATGCCGTCAGACATGCAAATCCGCATCATTATATTATTGGCGCTCAAGCTTCCCTTCCGGTTGATGCCGCCGGAAATCCTTGGAACGGTTCTTGGGTTTACAGCCACGGCAACCTGATTGGTGATCTTCTTGATAACCTGGTGCTTGAATCAACGGGCGTCCTTCAGAAAACCCGTATTTATGAGATGAGTTCAAACAAAACCTTCCGTGAAACGCTGGCGTTTCTGATTGTAAGGGACAACGCGCACCAAAACGCTTTTGCCAAGGCGCTTGAAACGCTCGGTGTAGAATGGGGTAAACTTTTTCCAGTCCCGAATTATGATATTAATAAATATCCGGAATGCAGAAAATATGTAGAGATGGGATATCACAATGCCCAATTTAACTTTAGACTCGATCCAACAAGAATACAAGAAATTTTCCAAGGCCAAACGCCTAGCCGAAATAATGAAACCCTTGCTGTAACAGATCCTCCGAAAGGATTCCCTGTTCCGACGCTGCCTGAAATGCCTAATGAGCACAGCCCGGGGACAAGAGATTTGAATTTTTAAATTGAAAACAGCATCGCTCACAGGCTCCGGGATGTACCCGGGGTATTTTTATTGTTTATTTACAGACGAAATAAAGACCAACGAACTGGATCATTGGTCTTTAGGAAACAGGTTATTTGGTTTGGACTGCAATGGCATTGGAATTTTCAGCAGAACAAGGTGTTACGCGGTTTAGCTTGCTTTATGCTCAAGTCTCAGCTTATCAGCCACCATCGCAATGAACTCTGAATTTGTAGGTTTTGCCTTCGTCATGCTCACTGTGTACCCAAACAAGGAAGAAATCGAATCGATATTCCCTCTGCTCCATGCCACTTCAATCGCATGGCGGATCGCTCTTTCTACACGGCTTGCAGTGGTGTTGAATTTTTTGGCGATATCGGGATAGAGTACTTTCGTGATGCTGCCGAGCAATTCGATATCGTTGTAGACCATTGAGATGGCTTCGCGCAGGTAGAGATACCCTTTGATATGTGCCGGGACGCCGATTTCGTGAATGATGCTTGTTATACTGGCGTCGAGATTTTTCCGTTTCGGCTCATGATTTCTAATGATGCTGCCATGTGATGAAGGCGCGCGATGTGTCACACTGCTCGAATTTCCGCTGACTTGGCGGATATGCCCGACAAGGTTTTCCATATCAAACGGCTTTAGGATAAAATAAGACGCGCCTAAATCGACGGCTTTTTTCGTAACATCTTCCTGTCCGAACGCTGTCAGCATGATCACATTCGGCTGCTTTGAAAGATCTGACTCCCTGAGCCGTTCCAATACCGCAAGTCCGTCTAAATGCGGCATTATAATATCTAAGACAAGAACATCAGGATCTTTTTCTTTAAACAAAGACAGACATTCCTGGCCATTATAAGCCACGCCGATGACTTCCATATCTTCCTGACCCTCTATATATTCACTCAACAGGCTTACGAGCTCTCGATTATCATCAGCAACACAAACTTTAATTTTCTCCACGTTTCTTCCTCCCCCAATGTAGTTAACAGGACAATTCCTATTAAATGACTGCTACATGATAAATTCGACAAAACCACTATATCCCCTTTAAAAAAATCATATTCACCAATAATAGTGGTATATCTTTGTTTTTCTATGTTATTCTCCGTTTTTCGACTAAAAATTAAATTTGACAAACAAGGAAACGTGAATTTGTCGAAAAATCTTCATTTTCATTTTACCGTAATGCCCATGAGAAGTGAAGTGATATTACAGCAAAAAAAACTGCCGGATTTCCGGCAGTCAGCTTGCTTTTTCTTTTCCGTAAATATCAATTCCCGCTTCTGAAAGCATCCATTCAATGTGGACGCCGTAGCCGCTTGTCGGATCATTTACAAACACGTGGGTGACAGCTCCGACAACTTTTCCGTTTTGGATAATGGGACTTCCGCTCATCCCCTGTACAATTCCGCCGGTCTTTTTCAATAATTTCGGATCTGTTATTTTTAAGACCATTCCTTTTGTGGCTGGAAATTTTTGCGGTGTGGTGCTGACAATTTCAATATTGAATTTCTCCACTTTGTCGTTTTCAATGACGGTTAATATTTCGGCCGGTCCTTCTTTCACTTCATTTGATAAAGCAACAGGAAGCGCTTTGTCTGAAATGTTGTTCTCAATCGTCTGGTTTAATGTCCCAAAGATGCCGAACGGGCTGTTTCTGTTAATATCGCCGATAATGTTTCGATCAGAAGAAAATCTTGCAAGTTTTTCTCCGGGATTTCCGCCTGTCCCTTTTTCAATCGAAGTGACGGTTGACCGAACGATTTCGCCATCTTCCACAACGATCGGTTTTTTCGTATCCATATCAGAAATCACGTGGCCAAGCGCACCGTATTTTTTTGATTTAGGCTCATAGAAAGTCATTGTGCCGATTCCGGCGGCAGAATCGCGGATATATAGACCGATCCGATACATCCCTTCCGCTTCGTCTTTTTCAGGCACAAGTTTTGTTTTGATTTTTTGTTTGTCCCGCTTAATCAGAAGATCTAACGATTCTCCCGTTTTGCCCGCTTTCTGGATAAAAGGAGCAATATCGCTCATCTTTTCAATTTTTTGTCCATTCATTTCAATAATGATGTCGCCTGCTGTAATTCCGGCTGATTCCCCCGGAGATTTTTTGCCTTCCTCTGTATTCACTTGATGGAACCCGACAACGAGCACACCGACAGAATGCAGTTTCACACCGATGGATTGTCCGCCGGGAATGACTTTTAAATCAGGAAGGACTTGCACTTTTGTTTTTTTGATTGGAAATCCGGCAAGATCATATACTAATTCTGATTTCCCTGCTTTTTGGCCTGTTATTTTTGTTTCGTGCTGATCCTTTTGCAATGTGAATGCTTCTGATAATTCTTCCTCTTGACCGCTTACTGATAAGTTTGTTTCAACGGCTTGTGTTTGCGTTTCGAATACTCTCATTTGCGTTGGAATCAGTAAATATTCTTTAAATGGTTTAAAAAAACCTACACTTAATAAAGAAACAAGGAGAATTACACCTACTGCTTTTCTAATGTTATCGGGCATTTATTTACTTCACTCTCCTCGCTCCTATCCCACACCATTCTTTCTTTATTGAATTGCTGCTACATCATTACTTTTGCCTTCTCAGCCTTGATTTATAACTGGCATATAAAGAAAAACATTGGATAAACTGATAAAGGAATGGATGTCCTGCGCTAAAAATGCCATAAAAAAATAAGCTGCCCGTAAAAGAGCAGCTTATCCTGTCGTTTTCACCTGATTGGCTTGTTTTAAAAGTTCTTTCGCATGCCGTTTCGTCAGATCGGTCACCTCGACTCCGGCAATCATCCTGCCGATTTCCGCCACCTTTTCCTGCTTTGACAGCGGAGTGACATGAGTCGTTGTTCTTCCGTCTTTTGATTCTTTGGCAATTAAAAGATGGGTATCCGCCATAGCGGCGACCTGAGGCAGATGGGTGATGCAAAGCACTTGTGATCCCATTGATACCTTATGAATCTTTTCAGCGATCGCCTGAGCGACTCTTCCGCTCACTCCTGTATCGACTTCGTCAAAGATGATTGACGTTACATCCTGCTGTGAGGAAAAGATGCTTTTCAACGCAAGCATCACCCTCGACAACTCTCCGCCAGATGCAACTTTAGAAAGCGGTTTTAGCGGTTCGCCCGTATTGGTCGAGATCAGAAACTTCACCATATCTATTCCTTGATCAGTCAGTTGGACCGGCTGTCCGTTTACAATCGGAGCTTCTTCATTGCGCGATGCCGTCCTGATAAGAAATTCTGTATCAAATGTCGACTTCTCCATATAAAGGCTTTTCAGCTCCTGCTGAATTTGAACAGCCAGCTTTTTCGCCCACGCTTTTCTGATTTTTGAGACGTTTGCCGCTTCTACCGCCACATCTTTACCGACAGAATCCAGCTCCTGCTTAAGCGTTTGAAGGTGGCTGTCTCTGTTTTGGATTTGGTCAATCTCTTCTTCAATTTTTGAAGCGTATTCCAAAATGTCTTCTACAGTAGCGCCGTATTTACGTTTCAACTGCTTGATCTCATTTAAGCGGGTTTCAATAAAATTCAAACGCTCCGGATCGTACTCAAGCTCATCCAGCATGTTTCTCATTTGAAATGTAGAATCTTCAAGCAGATAATAGGAGTTAGAAACACTTTCTGAAAGTTTTTGCAGCGGTTCATTGATGTCAGATATATCGTCAAGCTGGCTTGACGCCATGCCGACCCAGTCCAATCCGCCCTGCTCATTTCGAAGCGCGTTATAAGCATTTTGCAGCGCCTCATAAATCTTTTCGAAGTTTGAAATTTGCAGGCGTTCCTCTTGCAGAATATCGTCTTCATTCAGTTCCAGACCCGCTGATTCAATTTCATCCAGCTGGAATTGAATTAAATCCAGCCGATGGGCCATTTCCTGCTCGCTTTCAGACAGCTGCCTAAGTTTTTTCAGTACCTTCATGTAACGCTGATAACCTTCCCGATAAGCATGGAGCGCGCTGTCAGCCTCTTCTCCGGCAAACTTGTCCAACAGCTGAAGATGCTTATCGTCTTCCATCAGCAGCTGATTATCGTGCTGCCCGTGGATATCTAATAAGAGCCTGCCGATTTCCCTTAGCGCTGCAATTGTAACAAGCTTACCATTGACGCGGCACACGCTTTTTCCGCTGGAATTTATATCACGCCTCAACACAATCATATCATCTGATACATCAATCCCCTGTTCATGGCACACCTCAAAAACAGGATGTCCGCTTTCTAAAAGAAACAGCCCTTCAAGTTCAGCTTTCGTTTCGCCGTACCTGACAAATTCAGACGATCCACGGCCTCCGACAAGAAGAGAAATGGCATCAATAATAATGGATTTACCGGCACCGGTTTCTCCCGTTAATACAGTCAGCCCCCGTTCAAAAGAAACCGTCAATTCTTCTATAATGGCAAAGTTTTTTATTGATAGTTCAGCTAACAAACAGCATTACACCTCTTATCATTATAAATTTACGCTACAGAAGCTCCAACAGGCGGCTTTTTACGCCGTCGGTATCATCAGGCGTCCGGCAAATGATTAATATGGTGTCGTCTCCGCAAATGGTGCCCATGATTTCATCCCAATCCAAGTTGTCCATCAGCGCGCCGATTGCCTGCGCATTGCCCGGCATTGTTTTGAGCACAATCATATGGCTCGCAGAATCAATTTTAACGAAGGCGTCCATCAGCGACCGTTTCAGCTTGGAAAGCGGATTGAAACGCTGGTCAGCCGGAAGACTGTATTTATAGGAACCGTTATTCGTCGGCACCTTTACAAGATGAAGTTCTTTTATATCGCGGGAAACGGTCGCCTGCGTTACCTTGTACCCGTCTTGCTTAAGGATGTCGACTAGTTCATCCTGTGTTTCAATTTCATTGCTGGTAATGATCTCTCTGATCTTAATATGCCTCTGGCCTTTATTCATGTAAGCACCTCAGTTTTACAGCTTTTCTGTTCATTCTATGTTATATGATTCCTTAAAAAAAGTACACGAATGCAGAAAAAAGGAATAATAGCGCACTATTATTCCGGAACTTCTGCTTTTTTTTCTTTTAACGTTTTATGTGCCTCACTCACAGTCAGGCCGATCGCTTCCTCTGACAGCTCAATCCCGTCTTGTCCATCTCCGTCCCAATACAGGTGAAGAAGGAATTCAATGTTCCCGTCTCCTCCGGTAATTGGTGAAAATGACAGGCCTTTGCACACATAGCCCTCAGCCGCTGCAAACCGGACCATGCGCTGAAGCACTTCCATATGCACCTTTGGGTCTCGGACGATGCCTTTTTTTCCTACAGATTCCCGTCCCGCTTCAAACTGCGGCTTAACAAGCGCGATACAATCGCTTCCTGATACAAGCAAGGTTTTTAACACAGGGAGAATCAGCCGCAATGAGATAAAAGAAACATCAATTGTGGCGAATTCCGGCAGTCCTTTTGTAAAGTCAGCGGCGGTTGCGTATCGGAAATTGGTGCGTTCCATAACAACGACCCGTTCATCCTGCCGAAGTTTCCATGCAAGCTGATTGTAGCCTACATCAACCGCATACGATTGTTTGGCTCCGTTTTGAAGAGCGCAGTCTGTAAAGCCTCCGGTTGAGGAGCCGACATCAATCATTATCTTGCCTTCAACGGAAACAGGAAATTCCTGCAACGCTTTTTCGAGTTTTAAGCCGCCTCTGCTCACATATTTCAGCGGATTGCCTTTTACGGTTAACGGAAGGTCGCGTTCAATTTTTTCACCGGGTTTGTCCAGTCGATTTTCATTGGAATACACGATGCCGGCCATAATGGCCCGTTTTGCTTTTTCACGCGTTTCCATTAACCCTCTTTCAACTAATAACACATCTAATCGTTCTTTCTTTGCTGTCATGATCCAATTCCTTTATGCGTCTTTCTCGGTGTCAATAATCTGAGACGGTTTGCCGCCTGCTGTTTTGTCAGGCCGATTTCTTCAAGAAGCGCTGTGACGCTGCCGTGTTCAATAAATTGATCCGGTATACCCATACGGTCGATCGGGGTATGGTACATCCCCTGTTCCTGAGCGAATTCCAAAATAGAGCTGCCGAATCCGCCTTCTAAGACCGCTTCTTCAATGGTTAAAATCGGAAGGCCTTCCCCGATAATATCCTTCATCATTTTTTTATCAATCGGCTTAATAAAACGAGCGTTGACAACACGTACCGAACGGCCTTCTTTTTGCAGTTCTTCCGCTGCTTCAAGAGCCATTTCAATGGTTGTTCCAAACGTCAGGATGACCGCGTCAGTTCCCGGACGCAACACTTCCCATGAGCCGATCGGAATGGTCTGAAGTTTTTCATCCATCTTCACGCCAAGCCCGTTTCCGCGCGGGAACCGCATGGCAATCGGACCGTCATCGTAGCTGATCGCTGTCTGAACCATATGCCGTCCTTCGTTTTCATCTTTCGGCATCATCAAGACTATATTCGGGATGTGGCGCATAAAGGCGATATCAAATACACCTTGGTGCGTTTCTCCGTCTGCCCCGACTAATCCGGCTCGGTCTATTCCGATAAAGACATTTGCGTTCTGGCGGCAAATGTCATGAACGACCTGGTCATACGCACGCTGCAGGAATGTCGAATAAATGGCAAGGAACGGTTTCATTCCTTGTAAAGCCATAGCAGCTGCCATAGTTGCGGCGTGCTGTTCGGCGATCCCTACGTCAAACATACGTTCAGGGAATTCTTTCGCAAAGCCTTCCAGCTTCGAACCGACCGGCATGGCCGGCGTAATGGCAACGATTCTTTCATCGTTTCGAGCAAGCTCCTGAACCGTGCCGCTGACAAGCCCGCTCCAAGAAGGTGCAGCCGCTTTCGGTTTGAGAAAGTCCCCTGTATTGATTTTATAAGGGCCTGTGCCATGCCACGTACCGACAGTGTCCGTTTCAGCAGGCTTGTATCCTTTTCCTTTTTTGGTGATCACATGCAAAAGAACGGGCCCTTTTGTTTTCTTGGCGTATTGAAGGTTCTCAAATAGCTCAGTATAGGAATGTCCGTCAACCGGTCCTAAGTACGTAAATCCCAGCTCCTCAAAAAACATGCCGGAGACGAGCATATACTTCAGACTGTCTTTAATCCGTTCCGCTGTAGCGGCAAGCTTACCGCCAACTGCAGGAATCCGCTTAAACATATATTCAAGCTCATCCTTAACCCATTGGTATTTGCCTGCTGTACGAAGGCGTCCAAGCATGGAATGAATGGCGCCGACATTCGGAGCGATGCTCATTTCGTTATCGTTTAATATCACAATCATATCTTTTTTCTCATGTCCGATATGGTTCAACGCTTCAAGAGCCATCCCCCCGGTCAGCGCCCCGTCTCCGATAATCGGGATGATGTATTCATCTGATCCCTTAATATCACGTGCGGCTGCCATTCCCATTGCGCCGGATAAAGAAGTTGAGCTGTGTCCGGTTTCCCAAACGTCATGCTCGCTTTCACTTCGTTTCGGGAAGCCGCAAAGCCCTTTGTACTGGCGCAGCGTTTCAAATTCTTTTCCCCGCCCGGTTAACAGTTTATGGACATAAGACTGGTGTCCGACATCCCATAAAAATTTATCTTTCGGGCTGTCGAATTCCTTGTGCAAAGCGATTGTAAGTTCGACAACTCCTAAATTCGGCCCGATGTGTCCGCCTGAAGCCGATAATGACGTAATTAAAAAGCGGCGGATGTCATCACTTAATTTCTCTAATTCAACATTGGTCATGTTTTTTAAAAATGATGGGTCCTGTATTGATAAAAGATCCAAAACGGATCAACTCACTTTCAGCATGAATTTCTGCAAATATATCATGTCTTTTGCCTTAAATGCCTGAACGCAAACTTTTAGCGGCATAAAAAAAGACAAAAAAGCTGCTCTTCTTTTTTTAACTTCGCCCGCAGGCCAATTCTGGATGTGATCGAAACTGCTTACATTTTACCATATCAGCCATAATCCCTTCAAATACGGATGGTTTTAATGGTCTCTTGCGGCAATTAAATCACAGAGATCATACAAAAGCTCTTTTTGCAGAGAGAGTCCGCTAATAAGATCCTTAGCCGCTTTCATGTGATCGGCAAGCTTGTTTTTGGCGCCATCTAATGAAAGCAATGACGGATAGGTCGATTTGTCGTTCGTCGTATCTGAACCGACGCGTTTTCCGATTTTTTCTTCATTGCCTTCCAGATCCAAGATGTCATCCCGTATTTGAAAGCCGATGCCGATATGGCTGCTGAAGGCGCGCAGGGTTTCAATTTCATTCTCCGGCGCATCGGCCAAAATCGCACCTGCCATGACAGAAAATGCAAGCAGTTTAGCCGTTTTTCGTTCATGAATGGATTCCAGTTCTTCAAGTGAAACTGACTTGCTTTCAGCTTCCATATCGGCGATTTGTCCGCCAACCATTCCTTCAGTGCCGGCTGCGGAAATCAATTCATTCACAAGACGGAGCCGTTTATCGGCAGAGACGTCTTCTGATACGTGTGAGGTAATCAGCTTAAAGCTTTCTGTAAGCAGCCCGTCTCCCGCCAATACAGCCGTTGCTTCTCCGAACACTTTATGATTTGTCGGTTTTCCTCTGCGCAAATCATCGTCATCCATACATGGAAGATCATCATGGATTAAGGAATATGTATGAATCATTTCGACGGCGCAGCCGACCGGAATGCCATCCTTTTCACTTTTTCCGTATGCATGCAATACGGCTAATACAACCACCGGACGGAGCCGCTTTCCTCCTGCTTCGAGGGAATAAAGCATTGATTTTTTTAGCGAGTCCGGCATATTTAGACGTTCAGTGTACACGGAAAGTTGCTGTTCGATGACATTTTTGCGTTCCGCTAAAAATTGTTCAAATTTATTTGCCACCTTCGTCTTCCTCCTGAACGCTGAAAGGTGCCAATTCTCCATCTTCTTTTAAAATAAAATCCATTTGTTTTTCTACTTTTTGCAGCTTTTCATGGCACGTTTTTGAAAGAGCCATGCCTTCTTGAAAATAAGTGATCGCCTGCTCTAAGGGCACATCTCCTTCTTCAAGCTTTGCGACAATGCCCTCCAGCCCTTTCATTGCCTCTTCAAATGTGATATTTTCATCTTTTTTCTTTTCTGTCATTTTGCTTCGCCTCTCCTTTCCAGTACTTCACATGTCAACACGCCGTCCTTCAGTTTCACTTCAAGCTGATCATTTTCTTCAACCTGGCTGATGCTTTTTATGAGCTCATCTTCTTTATAAGCAAGGCTGTATCCTCTTTCCATTACCTGAAGCGGGCTTAATGCATTCAGTTTACCAAGAACCGTTTGAAACTGCGAATGAAGCTGCTTTATTTGGATATTCATGCTTCTTGTCAGTTGATTGGTCCGGTCCTCATGTCTTTTTCTGGCTTGTTTAAGCTGTTCATGAGGATGCAGAGCCGCCAGCCGGTAAGTTTCACGTTCCAGCTGTCTGTTTTTCCGCTCAAAAAGAGAGGTCAGCTGTGTCTGAAATTGCTGGTATGCAAGGTCAAACTGCTGTTCTTTTTGAGCATACAGACGTTTCGGGAATCGGAACGCATATGAAGATTGAAGCGTTTGAATGCGTTCTTTTTTCTGGCTGATATGCTGCTGCATCGCTCGAGTGATTCTGACTTCCGCTGTTTTGATGCGTTCGATTAAGTCCGTTGTATGCGGTACGGCGATTTCAGCCGCTCCGGTCGGTGTGGCAGCTCTTATATCCGCCACAAAATCGCTGATAGTAAAATCGGTTTCATGCCCGACCGCCGAAATAATCGGTATTCTTGAAGAAAAAATCGAGCGGGCTACGATTTCTTCATTAAAGGCCCACAGTTCCTCGATCGAACCGCCGCCTCTGCCGACAATTAACACGTCGCACATCTGTTTTTCATTCGCCTCTTCAATGCGCTTTACTATTGATCGGCTCGCGTTTTCGCCCTGAACGAGCGCTGGAAGGACAATGATTTTCACAAGGGGATATCTTCTTTTAAGAGTTGTTATAACGTCTCTGACGGCTGCACCCGTCGGAGATGTCACAACCCCGATCGTGGCTGGAAAAGCGGGGATTGTTTTTTTGTGCCGTTCATCAAATAAGCCTTCATTGGCAAGCTTTTTCTTTAGTTCTTCATAAGCCAAATACAGCGCCCCAACCCCGTCCGGCTGCATTTCTTTTGCATATAGCTGATAATTTCCGCTCGGCTCGTAAACTGAAATGCCGCCTCTGACCAATACCTTCATTCCGCTTTCCGGCTTGAAGGGAAGGCGCGCGCTTTGCCGAGCAAACATCACGGACTGCATCCGGGCGTTTTCGTCTTTTAAAGTAAAATAAATATGGCCTCTTGTATGTATTTTAACGTTCGATAGTTCCCCTTTAATCCAAATATCTTCAAGATGAGGATCGACATCGAATTTTCGCTTTATATACTTTGTCAGCGCCGAGACGGTTACATACGCTGCTTCACTCATGTTTCGAACTCCTCTCGTTTCAGTAACATCTTACTCACCACAACTAAAGAAAACCCGCTTTTGGGCAGCAAGCCTTAGAAGCGGGTAAGGTGCTAAGTTCATCCCGGCAGGCTGTCAAAAAACAGCCCGCCGGCAAATGACTCTCTCCAGTTATCTATGATAACGTACGTTTCGCAGATTTTACAGTATTATGCGCAAGCATCGTAATGGTCATCGGACCGACTCCGCCGGGAACAGGCGTAATAAAGGACGCTTTTTCCTTTGCCTCGTCAAACGCCACATCTCCGCAAAGCTTGCCGCTTTCCAATCGGTTGACACCGACATCAATCACAATGGCGCCTTCTTTAATCTGGTCCGCCGTGATGAAATTGGCTTTACCGACTGCTACCACCAAGATGTCCGCTTTCTTTGTATGCTCGGACATATTTTTTGTTCTTGAATGGCAATATGTGACGGTCGCATTTTCATTCAGCAAAAGCTGTCCGACAGGTTTGCCGACAATATTGCTTCGGCCGACTACAACAACCTCTTTACCGGAAAGATCTATATTGGTTTTCTTCAAAAGTTCAACAATCCCATGGGGCGTACAAGGGAGAAATGTATCCTCGCCAAGCAGCATCTTCCCTACATTTAGCGGATGAAAGCCGTCAACATCCTTATCCGGAGAAATACGCTCAATGACCGCTTTTTCTGAAATATGATCTGGCAGCGGGAGCTGAACAAGGATTCCGTGGAATTCAGGATCTTGATTGTACCGGTCAATAATAGAAAGCAGTTCAGCTTCTGTAAGACTGCTGTCAAATTGATCAAGCTTAAAGTTCATTCCCATTGTTTCAGCGGCTTTTTTCTTTCCCCGCACGTAAGAATGAGAAGCAGGATCATCTCCGATCAGAATAACCGCCAGGCCCGGTGTGACGCCTTGCTGTTTAAGCTCTTCTACCTCTTTTGCCAGTTGTTCGCGTTTTTCTTTTGCCGTTTCTTTTCCGTCGATGATTGTTGCAGTCATTTTCTTTCCTCCTATGATTGTTCAATATCAGATTTAATGTTAGAAAGAACCCCGTTTACGAATTTTGTTGCTTTGTCATCACCAAAACGCTTTGCCAGCTCGATTGCTTCGTTCATAGACACATTGACAGGAATGTCTTCTACATACACCATCTCATAAACCGCCAATCGCAAAACCGCACGGTCCACATTGGCAATTCGATCAAGCTTCCAATTCACCAGATGCTTGGAAATCATCTCATCAAGCTGAACTTGGTGGTCAATCACACCGTACACCAGTTCTTCAAAGAACGGATCGGTTTTTTGGTCATCAAGCGCATGCTCAATGGCTTCATTCGGTGCAATGTCGCTGACATCAATTTGAAATAGTGCCTGCAAAGCTTTTTCTCTTGCTGTTCTTCTTTTCATTTTCTTTCTCCTTTGATCCTCTTTATCCGCTTGTCGTTAAGCCATAAAGAGATCATAACATATTTTTTTCTCATCCGCATATTGAAATCAAGGTTTTTCACCCTATTACCGAATATTCTCATCAACCTTTACATTATCATTCGGATTTCACGAACATGAAGAAACTCGGCTGCCATGAGCCGGCTTTCTTCATGCTTGAAATACTGGGTAACGTGTAAAAAAACCAAAGGGCCGCCCATCCCCTTGGTTTTCAGTAAAGCCATTTACATTTCTTCGTCGATTTCGACTTCTTGGGCTTTTGTGTCAAATTGAATGCCGACGATGTGAATATTAATTTCATTGATTGTAAGAGACGTCATATTTAATAAGGTTTGTCGAATGTTTTCCTGAACCGCTGCAGCGACTTTCGGGATGGAAATGCCGAAAGAGACTACACAGTAAACATCAATCGTGATTCCGTCATCTGCCAGATCCACTTTAACACCTTTGCCGTGATTGATTTTACCAAAGCGTTCCACGACACCGGTCGCAAAGTTTCCCCGCATTTCTGCGACGCCCTCAACCTCGGACGCGGCGATTCCGGCAATAACCTCAATGACTTCCGGGGCAATCTCAACCTTACCCAAATGTGTATCGTCGTGATCCATTTTAAGCAAGCTGTTGTCTTTCATTCATTTCACCTCCGCAAAAATTATGAGCCCATTACATCATATGTTTCTAAAAATTTTGTATTAAACTCTCCGCTTACAAATGTTTCGTGTTCAAGCAGTTTTAAATGGAACGGAATCGTCGTTTCCACGCCTTCTATGACAAATTCGCTCAATGCGCGCTTCATGCGGGCAATTGCTTCATCTCTCGACTTGCCGTATGTGATGACTTTCGCAATCATGCTGTCGTAGTATGGAGGAATGGAGTAGCCCGGGTATGCCGCGGAATCCACTCGGACACCGAGTCCGCCCGGCGGCAGGTACATTTTAATTTTACCAGCTGATGGCATGAAATTTTTACTTGGATTTTCAGCGTTAATACGGCATTCGATGGCCCAACCGTCAAACGTGACGTCTTCTTGTTTGAGGCTCAGCTCTATGCCTGATGCCACCTTAATTTGTTCCTTAATCAGATCGGTCCCTGTCACCATTTCAGTGACCGGGTGCTCTACTTGAATTCTCGTGTTCATTTCCATGAAGTAGTAGCGCTGTTCTCTGTAATCATAGATAAATTCGACTGTGCCTGCGCCTGTATATCCAACCGCTTTTGCCGCTTTAACAGCTGCATCTCCCATTTGCTCCCTGATCTCGGAGTCGAGCGCCGGAGACGGGGTTTCTTCCAATAGCTTCTGAAGGCGTCTTTGGATAGAGCAGTCACGTTCGCCCAGATGAATCGTATTTCCATAGTTATCGGCCAGTACCTGAATTTCAACATGCCGGAAATCTTCTATGTATTTTTCGATGTAAACACCTGGATTCCCGAATGCCGTTGCGGCTTCCTGCTGGGTAATCTTGATGCCGTTAATCAGCTCTTCTTCAGTGCGGGCGACCCTGATTCCTTTGCCGCCCCCGCCTGCAGTTGCTTTTATAATAACAGGATACCCAATTTCACCCGCAAGCGAAACCGCTTCTTCCGCATTATTTATAATACCTTGTGAACCGGGAACAATCGGAACACCAGCAAGCTTCATTGTTTCCCTTGCCACATCTTTTGTCCCCATTTTTGAAATGGCGTCCGCACTAGGTCCTACAAACGTGACATTTACTTCTTCGCACAGTTCGGCGAAGTCCGCGTTTTCAGCTAAAAATCCATATCCCGGATGAATAGCGTCCGTACCGGTCAGCTTAGCGACACTGACGATATTGGTTACATTTAAATAGCTGTCTTTTGAAGCTTTTGGCCCGATGCAAAAAGCTTCATCAGCCATTTGCACATGCAGGGCTTCTTTATCAGCTTCTGAATAAACAGCCACAGTCTCAATACCGAGCTCTTTGCAGGCTCTGATGATTCTGACAGCAATTTCTCCTCTGTTCGCGATCAATAGCTTTTTTATCATGATATATATCTCCTTACTCTGCTCTTACAAGAAATAGAGGTTGTCCGTATTCAACCAGCTGGCCGTTTTCCGCTAATACTTCAACGATTTCCCCTTTAACTTCCGCTTCTATTTCGTTAAAGAGCTTCATTGCTTCGACGATGCAGACCACAGTGTTTTCACTTACTTTTGAGCCTGCTGACACATAAGCCCCCGCTTCAGGTGAAGAAGAAGAATAGAATGTTCCTACCATCGGCGACTTGATTTGGTGAAGGTTTTCATCATGTTTCGGAGCTTCCTGAGCAGGAGCTGCCCCCGCCTCCGGACTTGCCACCTGCGGAGCCGGTGCCTGAACAGGCGCTGCAGGCGCCTGCTGCATCACTTGAACGGTTCCTGCCTCATGCTTTTTCAGTTTTAAAGTGACGCCTTCGTTTTCATAAGTGAATTCATCAATGGATGATTCGTCAATTCGTTTTATAAGTTCGTGGATTTCTTTGAGATTTAACATGTAATCGCACTCCTATGTATTAAATTTCAATTTTTATAGGTTACTACTAAAAGTTCATACTATGTTTATCTTACAGGAGCGGGCTTTTGAATTCAACTGTTTCATGAATGCCAAAAAAAAGCCCGCAGTATATGCGGGCGTGTTTTAGCTTCCATTATTTTGACGGCTCGAATGTGACGGCGACGTCTTTCATACTTTTCATCTCTTTGGCGACAAGGTCGATGATCGCAGACGCTTTTGATGATGAATGCTTATCCGATTTGACTGTAATGTTAATTTTATCGCCTTCTGCGTTAACCAGCGCGTCTTCGTAACCTTTTGTTTTGATCAATGTTTCAAGCTGTTTTTCCGTTCCTTCCGCTTCACTGAGCGCTGTCATTTTGTCATATGCTTCGCTTTTTTCCTTCGCTGTCGCATCGTCACTTGAAACGATGGCATTCAGCTCTTCTCTCTCTTTGCTTCTGGCGTCTTCCATATCAAGGCGGTATGTTGTGAAGAGATCATCGTCAGCTGTCTCTGTTACAACTGTGCCGTCCTTTCCGCTTGCTTCAGCAGAGGTTTCTTTGTCTTCGGTTGATTTAGAATCCTTTGTTCCCTTCTCTTCTTCTGTTTTCGTATCAGTTTTATCTTGATTATCTTCCTCTTTTGGTTTTTCCTCTTTAGCCACTTCTCCGCTGCCAGAGGCGCTTTCCATTTTCACAGCGTTTTTGCTTTCCGGCGACATAATGTAGTAGACACTTAGTACCACTACGAGACTGAGCATTGTTAATAGCCAAACAGTTTGTTTTTTCAGCATAATTTATGAATCCTCCTTCATTTTTTTAGGGGCAACTGCAACCCGGTGGCTTGGAACATCCAGCACTCTGGTCACTGCTTCAATGATGGTTTTTTTTATTTGAACGTTGTCCACTCCTTGAGCGACAACGAGTACACCGCGTATGTCAGGTTTTTTCGTCTGAACGACAACCGGGGTTTCTTGGTCGCCATTGCGTATCATCACGATTTCTTCCTCAGATGTTTGATCAGTCACGCTTCTTTTGCCGCCTTCTTTATCGGTTTCTTCCGTTGTGGTATTTTTGCTTGATTTATTTTTTTCAAAAACTTTCAGGGAAGTTGAATCCACATTGACGACAACTGAGACATCTTCCACGCCGATGATCGTTTCAAGAATTTCTTTCAGCTGGTTCTCGTATTCTTTTTCGTAATCGTCAATGGAGTTTTTAGGCTCATCAGCTTTAGAGGTTTTGAAAACAGCGGCTGTTTTTGCGTCGCTCCCCGCAGGATCCACTGATGTTGCGGCTGAAGCTGTTTCAGCCGTGTCTTTTCCGGCTTTCTCAGGTGAAGAAAAGAGCTGACTGACAAGCATAAAGGATACACCGAGTACAAACACAAACAGAAAGTAATGATATTTGGTCAGCTTGGGCTTTTCGCCGTCTTTCGCTTGCCCCGGAAGCAACTGTTTTTTCAGAACATGCCACAATCCGTTTTTATTCATTGCCGTTTCTCTCCCCGCCTTCCATATAAACCGTAATTTTCTCACTGCCGATTTCCCATATTTCCGATAGCTCTTTTTTTACTTTTTCTGCTTCTTTTTTTTCTGCGGTGTCTGCTGATTCATATGTCTTGTCCGTGTTGATGTGAATCGGTGCGATCGTTTGAACGGTTTTTTCAGAAGCCGGGGCCATATGCACGCTGATTTCTGTTATATCCTCTTCTGAATCTACCTTTGCTCCTGCCGAGACATTGAGTTTCTCTATCTTGTAGGCATCATGACTGAACGTCTCCTCCGCTTTCTTTTTTAATTGGACAGCCATTTCTTCTAAAATATATGCACGCTGTGTGGCTTGTATTTCTTTTTTTTCAGAATTGATATGATTTTTTATGTCAGCTGATTGGGATTGGCCGTTTTCGGTCAGATACTCAAAGATCACTTCGGGGTCTGTTTTAAAAAGCTTAAAAATCGGATTGAGCATCACGACGATTAACAGCAGACTGACCACCATTTTTGCGTATTTTTGCATGCTTGAGTTGGGCAACAGCATATCAATCACAATCGCAAATAAGATGAATAAGACGATACTCGTCAGCCATTCGGTCAAAAAGCTCATCCTTGAAGCCTCCTTTACTTCATCATCATGGTAAGGTTTCCTGCTGTTATGATTACGGTAATGCTCAAGAAAAACATGAGAGAAACAATGGCGAGGGCCGCAAAAATATAGAGAACGCTTCTGCTGATAACATCCAGGCAGGTAATGACCGGCCCGCCTCCGAGCGGCTGCAAAATTGCGGCTGCCAGTTTATAAATGAAAGCCAGTGAAAGCACTTTTATCGCAGGAAAGGCTGCGATGCAAATTAATATGGCGACACCGATGATGCCTACCGTATTTTTCAAAAGGAGGGAGGCGCTGATCACTGTATCGGTGGCATCTGTAAACATTCTTCCAAGCACGGGGATAAAGTTTCCGGTTATAAATTTAGCCGTTCGCAGCGTAATGCCGTCTGTAACGGCGGCTGAGGTGCCTTGAACGGAGATCACGCCAAGAAAGATAGTTAAAAAGACGGCGAGGGCTCCGATTGCGATTTTTCTTAGAAGACCGGCAAGCTGCGTTACCTTGTATTGATCCGTCATTGTGCTGACAATGCTTAAAATTGCAGACAAGAAGATCAGCGGCATCACAATATTTTGGATCAGCAAACCGCTTGTATTCATTAAAAAGAGAATAACGGGATGAAAGAAGGCTGCCGATACTGCTCCACCAGAGGAAGCCATCAGCGCCAAAAGCATCGGAATGAGGGCGAGTATAAAACTGGTCATCGTTTGAATGGCCTCGCTGGCATAAGTGATCGCTACATGAAAACTGTTCAGTGCAAGGATGATCAAGACCATATATACAATCGAGTAGGCGACCTTGCTGACCGTGCTTTGCTGAAACGCATTTTGCAGCATCTGAAGAATGACACAGAAAATGGTGAGTAAAATCAAAGTGCCGAGGAGTTTTCCATTTGCGAGCACTTCATGAAATAAATAAGAAAAAAGTGCCTTCAGCCATTCTTGCGGAGAAAACGATTTTTCACCATTCATAAATTCAAGTAAACTTCCTTTTTGGCTTTCAGGGAGCAGCCCGCCATATTCGGATATGATGTCATCCCAAAATTCACCGATGCTGTCGGTTTCAAGTGCCTCTGCCTGCTGTTTCACCAATTCATCCGCTTTATCAGCACTTCCTGCGGTTTCTGCGGTTTCTTCCGTATCCTGAAGAGCCTGTACACTTTCCGTTTGACAAAAAATCAAAACGGCCGCAAGAGCAAGTATCCATCGAAAGCGCTTCATTCAGCTTCCCGCCTCCTTTCCTGTCATGACATTGAAGGGATAAGTCCGAGAATCGTTTCAATAATCACTGTTAAAATAGGAACAGCCATCACGAGGATCAGGACCTTTCCCGCGAGCTCAATTTTTGAGGCGATGGCTCCCTGCCCGGCATCTTTTGTGAGCTGGGCCCCGAATTCTGCGATATAGGCGATTCCGATAATTTTCAAAATGGTTTCGACATAGACCATATTCACATTGGCATTTACTGCTATCTTTTCAATCATTCTGATGATGTCATAGATTTGATCCACCAGATACAAAAAAATGACACAGCCCGCAAACACGACAATCAGAAAAGCGAATGTCGGCTTTTGTTCTTTCACGATTAAGGAGAGGAATGTGGCGATCAGCCCTAAACCTACAATTTGAACGATGTCAATCTGTAAGCCCCCCTATCCTTGAAATAAAAACACAGCTTTTATCTTTTTAAATAGGTCATCAACGATCGTCGCCACCATAAATAAAATGTAGATAAAGCCAAGAAGCGTTACCCATTGGGCATACTCTTTTTTTCCCATTTGGTCCAGGATGGTGTGTAAAAAAGCGACCACGATTCCGACTCCGGCGATTTGGAAAATCACATTTACGTCTACTCCCATTTTATTTTTGCTCCCCTCATGTTTACATCAATAGAAGAATGAGTAATAATCCCGCTAAAAATCCTAAGCTTTTCAGCATTTTTTCATTTTTCGCTTGCGCCCGTTCGGCGTCTGTTTCTGCCGCTTCCAAGTGGTTGAGCGCCAGCTTGATATGCTTTTGCTGGGAGACTCTGTCGTGCAGCCCGAGCGTCTCCCCAAATTGCTTCAGGACATCATATTCGCTTTTTTTCATAGACATGGTGTTCCAGACTTTCTTTAAACTTTGCTCCCAAGCGGTTTTTGCTGAATCACTTCCTCTATCCAGCTGTTTGCTGAAGGAGTCGAATAAACATGAAACGGGCTTGGCAAGCTGCTTTGCGATTTGCTGGGAGGCTGTATGAAGCGGTGTGTGCCCGTACATGATTTCAGCCTCGAGTGATTGCAGGGCTGCCCGGAGCTGGCGGATTTGCCGCGGTCTTTCCGTATAAACCTTCGCTGCTTCAAAACCTGTCCATGTCGTCGCCGCCAGTATCAAAACAGCACCTAACAGCTTCAGCATGACTTTACACCCCGGCTTGGCGAAAGCGCCTTTCCGTCTCTGTCGTACATCTGGTTTACCGTGCCTGGCCCCTTGCGTCTTGATAGTTCAACATAACGGTCGAACGCCTTTTCCTCCCATAACAGCTTTAGCGACGGCCTTTTCATTAAGTCTGATATCGTCCAGCCATGTGCGGACACGATAACGGAAACACCGGCATGGAGCGCTTCCAAGATGGCCTCTGAATCTTCCATTCTGCCGATTTCATCAACAATGATAACCTCGGGACTCATCGAACGAATCATCATCATAAGTCCTTCCGCTTTCGGACACGCGTCCAATACGTCGATTCGCTGACCGAATTGATGCTGGGGTATGCCGCGCAGACAGCCGGCAATTTCTGAACGTTCATCAACAATGCCGGTCTTTTTTGCCGGAATTTTATTTATGCCGCTGCTTGAAAGTCTGGCAAGATCCCGCAGAAGCGTCGTTTTTCCTGTTTGCGGGGGACCGATGATCAGCGTGTTCAGCCAATTCTCTTTAAAAAGAAACGGCACTAATTCATTCGCGATATGAAGCTTTTGCCGGGCAATCCGTATGTTAAAGGACGCGATGTCACGAAGCCCCTTTACACTGCCGTTTTCTACGATAACTCTTCCTGCCAATCCGACTCTGTGGCCGCCTCTGATGGTTACATATCCTTTCTTAAGCTCTTCTTCCAGCGTATACATGCTGTAATTGCTCAACCGGCTTAAGATAAGATGCGCGTCTTCTGCGGTGCATATATAGGACAGAAAGAGAGGTTGTCCGCTTCTGATCAGTTCTACTGGACGTTCTGTCCGGATTCTGATTTCCTCTATTTGCAGCCGTTCATGTTCCGGAATGCCGGAAAGGGCATTTCTCATGGATTCAGGGAGAACCTCTGCAATTTCATTCAAAAGAGCCTCCTCCTTTTTCACCGATTGGCTTCTTTAAAAATGTATGACAAGAGGCAGACTTTATGACAAGTCCTCATGCTATTTATGGACACCAGCCAAAATGAACACAACGCCGATAAAGATGAAAATCAGCTTGGCATACGAAAGCTGCCCCGCAATTTGGTAGATTCCGACGGTCATTGTAATGATAAAGATTAATGGCCCGACAATCGCAAGGATACTATTGACCACAACCGCCTTTCTGACATCGTTTGTCACCAGCATCACAATGGCCGCCGTCAGTTCAATTAATGAAGATAAAACTCTTAAACCAGCCATTGTTAAAACAGTAGAATTGATTTGACCAAGAAAGAATCTCATAGCAATCTCTTAACCTCCCGCTTTTTTTATACTATATGCTCTATCTGAAGGAAGTAGTCTTGGTATCTTCGTATAAAAGAAAGATTCGGTTTTGCGCATAAAAAAAGCCGGTTCCTTAAAGGGAGCCGGTCTTAAAGAGTTCTTTATGACAAAAAAGCCTGCCCCTTAATCAGGAGCAGGCTTTCTGCTTTCGTCCTACGCTCTTGACACGTAAGATCCGTCTGTTGTGTTGACAACAAGCGTATCGCCTTCGTTCACAAAGAACGGTACGTTTACAACAAGTCCTGTCTCTGTTTTGGCAGGCTTTGTTCCGCCTGAAGCTGTATCGCCCTTAATTCCGGGTTCTGTTTCCACAACTTTCAGCTCAACCGTGTTCGGAAGCTCAATTCCGAGTGTTTCAGTTTCATACATCATGATATGTACAGACATGTTTTCGAGTAAATATTTTAATTCATATTCAATTTGAGAAGCGCTCAGCTCAAGCTGTTCGTATGAACTTGTGTCCATAAATACGTGCTGGTCTCCATTTGCGTATAAGTATTGCATTGTTTTCGTTTCAATTTGCGCCTTGGCTACTTTTTCACCTGCGCGGAATGTTTTTTCCTGAATAGCGCCGGTACGCAGGTTGCGCAGTTTAGAACGGACAAATGCCGCGCCTTTTCCCGGTTTCACGTGCTGGAAATCAACAACGCGCCAAATGCCGCCGTCCACTTCGATTGTTAATCCTGTACGAAAATCGTTAACTGAAATCATGTTCAAGTCCTCCTATATATCCAATCACAAAATAATTAATTCTTTAGGGGAATGGGTGATCGTCCGGCATCCGTTCTCTGTAATGACAATGTCATCTTCGATTCTGACGCCGCCCGTTTCCGGTATGTAAATGCCCGGCTCAACCGTGACAATCATGCCAGGCTCAAGAACAGCCGAAGACCTTGCAGATAAACCCGGTGACTCGTGAACTTCCATGCCGAGCCCATGCCCTGTCGAATGGCCAAAATACTGGCCGTAGCCTTTTGCAGTAATATGATCCCTTGTCAATGCATCTGCCTCTTTGCCCGTCATGCCCGGCTTGATGTGCTGAACGCCAAGCGCCTGGGCGTCGAATACAATCTGGTAGATGTCTTTCAGTTTATCGCTCGGCTCGCCTACCGCAATGGTGCGTGTAATATCAGAACAGTATCCTTTATAATAAGCGCCGAAATCAAGCGTGACAAAATCTCCGCTTTCGATCAATTTTTCACTCGCCACTCCGTGAGGAAGGCTTGACCGAAGGCCCGACGCGACAATCATATCAAAAGAAGAGCTGTCAGCCCCCTGGCTTCTCATAAAGAATTCAAGCTCATTGGCAACAGATATTTCGGATATGCCGGGTTTGATAAACGTTAAGATATGATGAAAAGCATCATCTGCAATCTTCGCAGCTTCCTCTAATATCTTAATCTCTTCATCAGACTTAATCAAGCGCAACTTTTCCACCGATTCCGCAACCGGCACTAATTCCGCGCCGTTCACAACCGCATGGTATGACGCGTATGTCCCGTACGTCATGCTGTTTTGTTCAAAACCAAGCTTTGCAATGCCAAAATCGTTAATCGTATCAGCAGCAGTCTGAATCAAACTTCCGCCGTGTTCAATGATTTCAAATCCCTTTACTTGGGCTTTAGCCTGTTCCGTATACCGAAAATCGGTAATAAACGCCGCGCGTTCTTCCGATATGACGGCAAGCCCGGCTGATCCCGTAAAGCCCGTCATATACTGTAAATTCGTTCCGCTGGTTATAAGCAGTCCGTCAATCCCCAGCTGTTTGAAAAGATTGCGTAATTTCTCCAGTTTCATATCTCATTCTCCCCCTTGCTGATTCAATAGATAACGAACGGCAAGCTTATAGCCTTCAAATCCAAGGCCGATAATCCGGCCTTTCACTGCAGGAGCGATAACTGATTGATGTCTGAATTCCTCTCTGGCGTATAAATTAGATAAGTGCACTTCAATAACAGGAAGGCTGATGCTCGAAACAGCATCTCTGATCGCGTAGCTGTAATGGCTGAGAGCACCCGGATTCAGCACTATACCGTCATATTGGCCTTCTGCTTCGTGAATGGCATCAATCAAATCACCTTCATGATTCGATTGAAAAAACGTAAGCTGAATCTGTACAGCTTCAGCAAATTGAAACAGACCCGTCTCCAAATCCGTTAATGTGTCATTTCCGAATACAGCCGGCTCGCGTTTTCCCAGCCGATTCACATTCGGCCCGTTCAATATTAAATAATGAGCCACATGTACCTCTCCTTCCGTTATGTTCTAAAAGCGATGAAAATGTTCACTTCTCGTGAACATTTTACCATACCGGAAAGGGATTATACACTATTCTCTCGGTGAGCCGAGCGCACGCGCCAGCTTATCGGAATTCAGTTCATTGTACTCAAACGAAATAGAATATCCGACAAACATGCCGTAAAGCAAATACAGACAAAACGTAGTCACCACCGTATCCGACTTCAGTTCGGTTACACCGCGGACATCGGGAAAAATCGGATTAAAAACGAAAAAGACAAGCAGCCACAAAAGCGCCCCATAAATTAAACCAGGCCACATCGTTTTAAAACGTTTAAAGCAAACAAAATAAAGAAACGCCGCGCCGATTGATATCACGCCAATCAAAATAATGCTGATCCATGTGCCTAAAGCCTGCTTTTTCCATTCTCCAAGCACAAACGGCTGCAGCAGCATATTTGGACTGATTTCCGAAAAATGAAACAGATAAAAAAGATAACCGACTAAACTCCATAAAATTCCGCCTGTAAAACCTGTTCCGACAATCCGCCCGGTGATGGAAACAGGAAGGTCCTGCTGATTTTGCTCTGCTTCTTCATGATGTTCTGTTTTCGTCATAACGGCACCTCCACTTACAGTGTGCCCCAAAAATAAAATGTCAATTAAAAAAGCTTACATATTTTAAAATGAAAGAGTAAATCGTCTGATTTTGGGTATACTGTCTGTAGAATTAGCTTTTCACTATGACAAATTTTAAGCTTGTCAATCTAGAGGTTTACAGCTGTTTCCTGTACAATAGAGTGAAAGGAAATGGTTAGTAATCCTAAAGAAATAGGCAGGTTGATGATATGTCAAAACAAAAGAATCCCCCCGCATATGGAGGGCAGGCAGTTGTAGAAGGCGTGATGTTTGGCGGAAAACGAAATTACGTAACAGCCATCAGAAGAAATGACGGAAGCATTGATTTTTTTAAGCTTCCCAGAAAAGCCGATACAAAGCTCGCTGCGTTTAAAAAGATTCCTTTTTTAAGAGGCATCTTGGCTATTATCGAAGCCAGCGCAAACGGAACGAAACATTTGAATTTTTCAAGTGAACGCTATGAGCTTGACCCTGCTGATGATGAAACACTCGAGAAAGAAGAAAAAAAGGGATCAGGATTGTCTATGTTTTTCAGCATTGCGGCAATCGGTGTCTTATCGTTCTTGTTTAGCAAATTTGTATTTACATTGGTTCCTGTATTCTTGGCTGAACTGACAAGGCCGGTATTTTCATCGGACACAGCGCAGATTGCAGTTGAAAGCCTGTTTAAACTCATTCTGCTGCTAAGCTACATTTACTTTTTGTCCATGACGCCGCTGATTAAAAGAGTTTTTCAATATCATGGAGCAGAACATAAGGTCATAAACTGTTATGAACAGAATTTGCCAATTACAGTTGAAAATGTCCAGAGACAGTCCCGGCTCCATTATCGCTGCGGCTCAAGCTTTATCTTATTCACAATTATTGTCGGCATGTTTGTATACTTACTTGTTCCGACAGATCCGCTTTGGGTGCGTATTTTAGACCGAGTAGCGTTAATCCCCGTCGTACTGGGCATATCCTTTGAAGTACTGCAGCTGACGAACAAAGTACGGCATATTCCCGGACTGAAGGTTCTCGGTTATCCCGGCCTTTGGCTTCAGCTTTTAACGACGAAAGAACCTAAGGATGACCAGGTCGAAGTTGCGATAGAAAGCTTCAACGAGCTTCTTAGAATGGAAGAGATCTCTGCTGAAAACCGGCAGCCTTCTCACGTTGTCATTTAAATCCGTTACCCTGCTATTATTTTCGGAGGTGGACAGTTATGAATCATCGTGTACAACCTATTATTGCTGTAATCATTGCGCTGGGCGCATTTGGTTTCCTCTATGCTTTGGTAACCAATCCCGGAGAAATGGTAAAAATGGGGATCACCGTCATCCTTGCGGGTATCATTATTTATTTTATTGTCCGATATGTAATGAATCGAAGTGCGGGACGAGAAGGAGCTTCCTTCAAAAAAGCGGCCAAACAATCGCGGCGCCGATTTAAGGACCAAAAAGCGAAACATCGCGCAGGCCATAAGAACCGAGTGAGCCATTTACGAAGTGTTCCAAGCGACAGCAAACCAAAGCCGATGATTCTCAAGAAAAAAAGCCAGACTCAGCTCACCGTCATAGAAGGGAAAAAAAATAAAAAGAAAAACAGAGCCCTTTTTTAATAGGTCCACTGCTTTAAAAACAGCTCTGTCCGGCTTTTTCCTAGCTCAATCAGGGCTAGTTTTTTTTGTGGGGTCAAATGGAAATCCGTCGCCATTACATGATCAACCGGGAGAAAAATGATATTTTGTTCATACCGGGTGGCAATATGCCTTGCATCATGTGCGTCTTTCATTGTTTCAAACAAAGCGCCGAACAGCTCAAAAGCGTTCCGGATTGATTTTTTCGGCCGTTCCTTTTCATGGGGCGCGAGCGTGACTCCAATGACAGGACGCTTTCGCTCTTTGGAAAACAGCCAGATGGGAAAATTGCTTAAAACGCCTCCGTCAACGACAGTGCTTGTGCCGCCGTCGCATTTTAATTTAATCGGTTCAAAAAAATATGGGATGCTGCAGCTCATTCGCACTGCCCTTGCGACCGGAAACAGCTCCGGATTTAGGCCGTAGCGGCCAAGATCATCTGGAAGCACAATCATTGTTCCGTTTGTCAGATCAGATGCGATCAAACGCAGCGAGCCTTTCTTCAGATCCCCGAACACTCTGACGCCTTTCGCTCTCAGCTGATCCGCAATCCATTTTTCTAACGTCTCTCCTTTATATAAACCAAGCCGCCAATAGATTGACACCCATTGCAGCATTTTTAAAGGCAAAAATGAATACCTTTGATCTAATAATTGCTCTCCGTCTACCTCATTAATCAGAGCATTAATTTCCTTACTTGTATAACCGGAAGCGATGAAAGCAGCAATAATGGCGCCCGCGCTTGTACCGGCAAGCCTTTCAAATCGAAAGCCTTTTTCCTCAAGCGCTTCATAAGCACCGGCCAGCGCTACACCTTTTATTCCCCCGCCTGAAAATACGCCGTCAATGTACATCTCTGCCCTCTCCTTCCATCCCAAGGTCTATTACTATTTTAAGAAGAAGCTTGAAAAAATAGACCAAAGAATGGATTGAGACGCTCACATAAAAAAAGCAGCCCCTTAGCGGGACCGCCCTTTTACTGATTATGATTCTCTGTTTTCTTTTGTACGGATTTCAGTTCTTTTTTACGGACATCATCTTCTTCAAAATATTGAACAAGGTCGCCGATACGATCAATGCTGTTCCAGCTTAAATGATGTTCAATGCCTTCAACATCGTTATATATTTTCTCTTCATCAACACCAATGATTCTTAAAAATTGCTCAAGCAATTCATGTCTGTATACTAGCCGTTTGCCTATTTTTTTCCCTTTAGGCGTTAACACGAGACCTCGATATTTTTCATAAATTAAATACTCGTCTTTATCTAGTTTTTGAACCATTTTCGTTACAGAGGAGGGGTGGACTGCCAATGCTTCCGCGATATCAGAAACTCTTGCATATCCTTTTTCTTCAATCAGCATATAGATCTGTTCAATATAATCTTCCATACTTGGTGTTGTCATCAAAACCCTCCCAAAAAGCACCTTAGCTTAATACATCATTACAAGTTTACACTAATGAACTTGAAAAAACAAGGATGCCCGGGCTTATTCAAAAGTCTTTTTACCGCTTGTAGTTCCACTGATCTGATGCATATTTCGTTTCCGCCAGTTCGTTGACAAACTCAAGCTCTTTTTCAGACAGCTCATACGGCTCCAGATGAATATCAAGGCCCGTTTCAAAACCAGCCTTAAAGGCTTTACGTGCGTCATCCATTGTCACCGGATTTGACGCTAATTCATTAATCGCCACTGCTTTATTTTTAAAATTACGCTGCATCCGCTCTCTGACCCTGTCATTCGGATATAAAAACAGATCAAACAGCTTATCTTCATCCAGATCAAGCAAAATGGAGCCGTGCTGAAGGATGACTCCTTTTTGCCTTGTTTGCGCGCTGCCGGCCACCTTACGTCCCTCGACGACAAGCTCATACCAAGACGGCGCGTCAAAGCAGACGGATGAGCGCGGATTTTTTAAGCTTTCTTTTTCTTTTTCCGTTCTCGGAATGGCAAAGTACGCATCAAGCCCGAGATTTCTGAAACCTTGCAGAATTCCTTCTGAAATCACCCGATAGGCCTCAGTTACTGTTGCCGGCATTTCAGGGTGATCTTCTGACACAATGACGCTGTATGTCAATTCCTTATCATGCAGCACCCCTCTGCCGCCGGTCGGTCGTCTGACAAACCCAAGGTTATATTTATGTACCGCTTCAAAATTAATTTCCTTTTTAATATTTTGAAAATAACCGACAGAAAGCGTCGCCGGATTCCAGCCGTAAAAACGAATCACCGGAGGAATTTTTTTTTCGCTGTGCCAATATAAAAGCGCTTCATCAAGCGCCATATTAAAGGCCGGACTTGCATTCCCTGAATCAATAAAACGCCAAGTTTCTTTTTCCATCTCTAAACCCTTCTTTACCGTTTTGATAGAATCAGTTTATCAAACCGCTGTGAAAATGAAAAATATTTCGTTTCATTAAGGATGACAATCCCCCCGCGCTTTACTATAATAGTATTTGTCGAAAACGTTCTGTTACGCCCTCTTTACATAAGATGGTTTTGATTTTATAAGCTAAAGGAGTAGAATCGCATTGTCTAACATGATTGTTCTGATTATTTTTGCTGCGTTTATCGTCTATATGGTGATTTCTTATATTTATCAGCAGCGTATTATGAAAACACTTACCGAGGAAGAGTTCCGCGCCGGTTATCGAAAAGCGCAGCTGATTGATGTGCGTGAGCCGAATGAATTTGAAGGCGGCCATATTTTAGGCGCCAGAAATATTCCACTTTCCCAGCTGAAGCAAAGAAAAAGCGAAATCCGTCCGGACAAGCCCGTCTATCTTTACTGCCAAAACAATATCCGCAGCGGGCGTGCTGCTCAAACACTCCGCAAAAACGGCTGCAAGGAAATTTACAATTTAAAAGGCGGCTTTAAAAAATGGGGCGGAAAAATTAAATCAAAGAACTAATTAAGAAAAAGCTGTCCGCTAAACGGACAGCTTTTTTTGTTGGGCAGCAAGTTTTTAAACGCCTATACCTGTTTTATGTTCGTACCGAAGAACCGGCTTTCTGGCAGCCTTCGTTTCGTCCATTCTTTTCACAACCGTTGTGTGCGGCGCCTCTTGAACAACTTCCGGGTGTTCTTCCGCTTCTTGGGCAATTTGGATCATCGCCTCGATAAAAGCGTCAAGCGTTTCTTTGGACTCCGTCTCGGTCGGTTCGATCATGATGCATTCCTCGACATTTAACGGAAAATAAATTGTCGGCGGATGATAGCCGAAATCCAGCAAACGTTTGGCAATGTCAAGCGTCCGGACGCCCAGCTTTTTCTGGCGTTTGCCCGACAACACAAATTCATGTTTACAATGGCGGTCAAACGGCAGGTCGTAATAAGGCGCGAGCTTTCTCATCATATAATTTGCATTTAGCACAGCGTTTTCCGTCACGGCCTCTAAACCGTCAGGACCCATGGAGCGGATATATGTATACGCTCTGACATTGATGCCGAAATTTCCATAGTAAGGCTTAACCCTTCCGATGCTAAACGGACGGTCAGCATCGAAGGTGAAGCGCCCGTCTTTTTTAATCAAAACCGGCTTTGGCAAATAAGGAATCAGCTCTTTTTTGACACCGACCGGCCCTGATCCGGGACCTCCTCCGCCATGCGGGCCTGTAAAGGTTTTGTGCAAATTGAGATGGACAACATCAAATCCCATGTCTCCAGGTCTGGCCTTGCTTAAAACGGCATTTAAATTCGCACCGTCATAATAAAGCTTTCCTCCGGCTTGATGGACAATTTCCGCCATTTCTACGATTTGCTCCTCAAACAAGCCGAGAGTGTTGGGATTGGTCAGCATCAGTGCAGCCGTTTCTTCATTCACCGCTCTTTTCAGATCTTCTAAGTCTACCAGCCCGTTTTCATTAGATTTTACAGTTATGGTTTCAAACCCCGCCACTGTCGCGGAAGCAGGATTTGTTCCGTGGGCGGAATCAGGAATAATAACCTTTGTCCGCTGCTTATCCCCGCGCGCTTCATGATACGCACGGATCATCATCAATCCGGTCCATTCTCCGTGAGCCCCTGCAGCAGGCTGAAGAGTGACGGCGTCCATTCCTGTAATTTCTTCCAGATGCTCACTTAAATCATATAAAAGCTCAAGTGCACCCTGCACGGTGTCTTCATCCTGAAGAGGATGAATCGCAGCGAAACCGGGAATGCGGGCGATTTTTTCATTTATTTTCGGATTATACTTCATCGTACAGGAACCGAGCGGATAAAAACCGGAGTCCACTCCGTGATTACGTCTGGAAAGCGCTGTATAATGGCGCATGATATCGAGCTCGGAAACTTCGGGAAGGTTGGGTTCCTCTTTCCTGATATAGCCGTCTGACAGCAGAGTATCCATATCTTGTTCCGGCACATCGAGTTCCGGAAGACTGTAGCCGATCCGGCCATCTCTTGAAAGCTCAAAAATAAGCGCCTGGTCTTTGTTATTCATGGCGATCCCCCAATTCCGCAATAAGTGCATCAATTTCTTCTTTCGTTCTCAGCTCAGTCACGGCGATCAGCATATGATGTGTAAGCTCCGGATATGAAAGGCCTAAATCATAGCCGCCGATGATCCCCTTATCAAGCAGGCGTTTATTCACAGCTTTAACGGAGTCTTCAAGCTTGACGACAAATTCGTTGAATATCGGCCCGTCAAACACGACGGAAAGGCCGGCTCGTTTGGCCTGCTGCTTTGCATAATTCGCTTTTTGGATGTTCTGGCGGGCGATTTCTTTTACGCCGGCTTTTCCCAATGCGGTCATCGCCACAGAAGCTGCAAGCGCGTTTAATGCTTGATTCGAACAAATATTTGATGTCGCTTTATCTCGGCGGATGTGCTGTTCCCTCGCTTGAAGGGTGAGGACGAATCCTCTTTTTCCGTTTTCATCCTCCGTTTGGCCGACAAGACGGCCCGGCATCTTTCTCATTAATTTTTTAGTGACCGCAAAGAAACCGCAGTGCGGTCCTCCATAAGCCGCCGGTATGCCAAACGGCTGCGCATCCCCGACCACAATATCAGCAAAAAACGCGCCTGGAGGAGTCAGAAGTCCGAGAGCAAGCGGATTGGATGACACAATAAACATGCTGTTGCCTTTATGGGCAATCGGTTCTATCTCTTTTAAAGGCTCTATTCTTCCGAAAAAATTCGGATACTGGACGACAACGGCAGCCGTTTCATCACAAACGGCTTCATTTAAGGCGTCAAGATCTGTCACGCCATTTACCGCAGGGACTTCCACCACTTCAATATACTGGCCTTTCGCGTATGTTTTCAGCACTTCCCTCGACTCCGGATGAACCGAGGCGGAAACGACGATTTTTTTCTTTTTCGTATGCCCGGAAGCGAGCATGGCTGCTTCAGCTAAAGCGGTCCCGCCGTCATACATGGAGGAATTGGCTATATCCATGCCAGTCAATTCGCAAATCATCGTCTGGAATTCAAAGATCGCTTGAAGCTCCCCTTGAGAAATCTCCGGCTGATAAGGGGTATACGCCGTATAGAATTCAGATCTTGAAATAACATGATCCACAATCACAGGCTGATAATGATCATAAACGCCTGCTCCCAAAAAAGATGCATAGGTTCCGGCATCACGGTTTTTAGCGGCGAGCTTCGTGAGCTCTTTCGTTAGCTCTGTTTCCGATTTAGCTTGTTTAATCTGATAGTCCTGTTTATATCTCACGCTGTCCGGAATGTCAGCAAACAGCTCATCTGTACTGCTCACGCCAATGGCGGCCAGCATTTCTTTTTTATCCTGTTCTGTCGCGGGCAAATAACGATGCTTCATATCATTGCTCCTTTCCGAGTGCTTATTTTTTTCGTTTATAAAATGGGGTTTTGACCACTTGTGCTTTTACGAGTTTATTCCGAATCTCCACTTCCACAATACTCCCAATCTCACTGGCTTCCCGTTTCATCAGCGCAAGGCCGACATTTTTTTTCAGTGTCGGCGACTGTGTGCCGGTTGTAACTGTTCCAACTGGTGTTCCGTTTTGCATGACAGCGTAACCGTGTCTCGGGATGCCCTTTTCGATCATCTCCAAACCGACAAGCTTTCGATCCGCTCCATTTTCTTTTTGTTCGCTCAATACTGATTTACCGTAAAAATCAGAATCCTTTTTATGTTTTACAGCAAAACCGATTCCCGCTTCGATCGGTGTAATATCCTTAGTAAGCTCCTGCCCGTACAATGGCAGCTTCGCCTCAAACCTGAGTGTATCGCGCGCCCCAAGTCCGCACGGAATCAGTCCTTGACCCTCTCCCGCCTCTATGATTTGTTTCCACAAGCTCACCGCATCTTCATTCCGGCAATACAACTCAAAGCCGTCTTCTCCGGTATATCCGGTTCTCGAAATAAGCGCTTTGCACCCGCCGATTTCAGCGTCGTTTAGAAATGTAAAAGGCTTAAGAGCTGATACATCACATGCAGTCAGCTTTTTCATAACAGTTTCTGCTTCAGGCCCTTGCACAGCCAAAAGAGACAGCTGATCTGAAAGGTTTTCGATATGTACATCACCTTCTGCGTGTTCCTTCAGCCAATTGATATCTTTTTCTATATTAGAAGCATTGATGACAAGGAGGTAATGGCTGTCTGCTTTTTGATAAATGAGCAGATCATCAACCGTCCCGCCATCGGGATAGCACATTGCCGTATATTGCGCGCAGCCCGGCTCAAGCTTTGACACGTCATTTGTCATCAGCTTTTGCAAAAAGGACAGACTGTCTTTTCCGGTCAATTTCACTTCTCCCATGTGGGATACATCAAACAGTCCCGCTTTTGTCCGGACAGCCTCATGCTCTTTTTTGATAGAAGAAAATTGAACAGGCAGCTCCCATCCCCCGAAATCAATCGTCTTCCCGCCGTATTCTTTATACACATCATATAAAGGTGTTCTTTTCAACATACACTTCCCCCTCTTCTCATTTGACCAAAATGGGTGCGGCTAAAAACCATATAAAAAAGGACAGAGAAACACCTCATTCGAAAATGAAGGTTCTCTGTCCTGGCACCTGAAAGTTTACTTTGCGATTTAGGCAAAGACGTCCCCTTTGGTGGTTTGCATGTGTACACAAACACTCTCCAGAGTTGCGTCGAGCAAGAGTTCTTTTGCCTGAGAGATTCACTCCGCAGTTTGCTCCTTCGGCGCCTGAATCCCAAGTTTACGGTCAGGTCTCTCCCCTTGCTGTCATTCGCTCATATTTACCAATTTTTATGGACATACTAAAACAATATCTTAAGGTAAAACTCTTACCCATATCCTAACACTCACCATACATATTGGGCAATAAAAAATAATGGGTAACATTGATATGTATTTTTATAAAAGAGAATCATGAGCCAGCAGAAAGGCGGTTGACATACAGATGGATGCAGAAATACATTATGATGCACGATGGCCTGAAGAATTCTCAGAACGTCTCAAAGCAGACGGGCCTTGGTCAAACTGGGAGCTTTACAAACTGTCAGCAGAAATCCAGGAAAAACTTGCAATTCCTGAGTTCGAAGGCTTGCGGGCCCCTTTATACCTACCTTCTTTTACTCCGCTTCCCCACCAGCTGGAAGTGGCGCAAAAGGTCGTCGAAAAAATGAACGGCAAAGCCATTTTAGCGGATGAAGTCGGCTTGGGAAAAACAGTGGAAGCGGGTCTGATTTTAAAAGAATATATGATTCGCGGTCTGGCCAAAAAAATTCTTATTTTGGTGCCGGCTTCACTTGTATCACAGTGGGTGAAAGAGCTGCAAGAAAAATTTTTAATCCCTGCAGTTGAACAGAAAAAGAGCTACGTCTGGGAGCAATGCGACATCGTCGTTTCCTCCATCGATACGGCTAAGCGATCGCCCCATCGTGAAATTGTGCTTTCTATTCCATATGATCTCGTTATTATTGACGAAGCACACAAACTGAAAAACAGCAAAACGAAAAACTATGAATTCGTTCGGAATCTCGTTAAAAAATATTGTCTGCTTTTGACGGCGACACCCATCCAGAACCGCATTGAAGAAATTTTCAATTTGGTGTCTTTATTAAAACCGGGCCATTTAGGTAACGAAAGCCATTTTCATGACGTTTTTTCGAAAAAGAATTCAGGCATCGATGCTCATGACCATTTAAAGAGCCTGGTCAATAAAGTCATGATCCGCAACAGACGGCAAGACACCGGACTGACCTGGACAAAGCGTTATGTGGAAACGGTGCCGATTACGTTCTCTCCGACAGAGCAGGCGCTATATGATGAGATCACACGGCTGAAGGAAGACAGGCAGCAGGCCGCCAGCATGTTCTCTATAATGACCCTGCAGCGGGAGTGCTGTTCAAGCAGGGAAGCCGTCTACATGACGCTCAAAAAAATGCTTGATCAAAGAGAAAAACAAGCGCCCGCCATCAGTGAAGATACAATTTCGGTTTTAATGGACCGCATTAATGAAGTGACGCAAAATTCAAAAGCGGTTCAGGTTGTGGACCTCATTAAAAAAATAGATGATAAGGTCATCATTTTTACGGAATACCGGGCGACACAAATTTACCTGCAATGGTTTCTCCAGCAAAACGGAATCAGTTCTGTGCCGTTTCGGGGCGGATTTAAACGCGGGAAAAAAGATTGGATGAAGGATCTTTTCCGCGGCAAAGTTCAAGTGCTGATTGCTACAGAAGCCGGCGGTGAAGGGATCAACCTGCAATTTTGCAACAATATCATTAACTATGACCTGCCTTGGAATCCGATGCGGCTTGAGCAGAGAATCGGCAGAATACACCGGCTTGGGCAGGAGCGTGACGTGCATATTTACAATATGGCGACAAAGCATACGGTTGAAGAGCATATTTTAAAGCTGCTTTATGAAAAAATTCATTTGTTTGAAAAGGTAGTCGGTGAACTTGATGATATTTTAACTAAAATTCAAGTTGCCAATTTCGAAGAGCATCTGCATGATATTTTGTTTCATTCGGCAACAGATGAAGAAATCAAGATCAAAATGGAAAATTTGACGTCCTTCCTCTCGTACGAACAGCAGCCGGCTGAAAAAAGAGGATCATAGCCTGTAAGGAGGTTTTACAAGTGAAACAGCAAGAGGTTCACCAATTTTTACTTCGTTTCTTTCAAGCAAACAGCTGCCCTATCATCGATCAGGGACCGGGCCATATGACCGTGCAGCTGACAGTTGAGATGGACAAACAGATTATGAATAGGCCTTTTTACTGGCACTGGCGTGAAAAAACAGGCGGCGAACCAAACCCGATGAAAATCACCTTTATAACCGATAAAGATGCCGCTCCCGAAGACCTTGACGGAGAGTTCATTTATTTCGGGGCACCGCGTCTCTTTGAAATCTTTAAGGCAGTTAAACAAAATGGGAGATTTATCAGGATGTATGAGAAAATTGAATCAGCCGGAGCCAAAATCCCGCTCCAGCCTTGGCTTGGCTTAAACGTGATGATTTCATACCAGTCCGACATGAAAAAGGATAAGCTATTGTCACTCGGTCTTCATCTCGTCTCTGGAAAAATGGTTGAAGATTTTCAGCGCAAGCTTACAACGCATTCGCTTGCTTCACAAATATCTGATTATTGTTTTACAATGTCGCCTATGATTAAACCGGAAAGCGGGCTTAAACGCATGGAGCACTATATTACACAAGCAGCTTTACAAGAACCTTCCGATTGGGCAGAAGCATCCGTCAAAAGGTGGAAAAATGATTTACAATTGCTTGATCAATTTTATGAAGATACTGAAGAAAAGCCTGAAGAATATCATTTGGAAAAACAGGCATTACAAACCTTGTATAAGCCTAAAATACTAGTGCACATCGAAAACGGAGGATTATTTTTTCTGCAAAATAATATTCCAAGCTAACTTTTTAACATTCGACATCGTTCTCGTTTTTTTTGGAAAAGTTATATTATAATAAAAGTATACTGGAAAATAATTCTGGCGCTTCACATGACGAAAAAAAGACTTCCAGAGAGATGTAATGGCATATCAGTTATGGTCATGGCCGGACTGGCTGAAATACATAAACAAGTATTTTAGGAGGAGAAAATGCATGAAAAATGCAAAAAAAGAGCTTTTAGAATTAGATCAAGAATGGGTTGAATTAATGAAAAGAGCCAGAGAAGCAAATATCAACCCGGAGGAGATACGCAAATATTTATATTTGCATAAAAAGTCTGCTCATCCTGTCCCAGCCACCAGAAGTCATACCATAAATCCTTTCTGAATGTGCTATAATATCACAAGGAAGGTGATGACATTGATTGGCCAGCGTATTAAACAATACCGAAAAGAAAAAGGCTACTCACTATCAGAACTAGCTGAAAAAGCTGGGGTAGCGAAGTCTTATTTAAGCTCAATAGAACGAAATTTACAAACAAACCCCTCCATTCAATTTCTCGAAAAAGTCTCCGCTGTTCTGGACGTCTCGGTTCATACACTACTTGATGAAAAACATGAAACCGAATACGATGGTCAATTAGATAGTGAATGGGAGAAATTAGTTCGCGATGCTATGACATCCGGGGTTTCAAAAAAACAATTTCGTGAATTTTTAGATTATCAAAAATGGAGAAAAGCGCAAAAAGAGGAGTAGTGCCGCCATTGGGGTGCGCATACTCCTCTTTTACCTTACTATAAAAGTGCGTGGCAGCATCATCTGCAATCAAAAAAACGATACAGCAGTCTTCTAAGACTGCTGTATCGTCGCTGGGCGGCTAGGACCGCCCATGCTTCAACACTTCTGCAACGCACCTGAGCTTGGCTCAGGCCGCGCTTCATTTTTCTTATTTGTCCTCACTGTGTGCTTTTTCATTTTCTTTAATGTATCCGTCTTTATCTGTGTGTTCTTTTTTAATCGTCAGCCCGTTCCACTGAGTGGCTTCAAAAGAGAAATTAAGCTGAATCGAGTTGCCTTGATATTTGTTTTGGACCATTTGTCCGTTTGCGTCTTTCGCATTGTCATTTTTAAATTCAATCACCATTTGCACTTGGTCGTAGTCGACCGGTGTTTTTGGCACCCCGTCATATTCCGGAGCTGTTTTTCCATTAATCGTCGCAACGTTAATTTTACCGCTTTCACTTAAGAACTTTGAGTCAATCAGCTGGCCGATTTTTTCAGCAGCTGTTTTGTCCTGCTTAGCAGACATTAAATATAAATCCTTTAAGTTGGCTGCTTTGAGAATAATATTTTTCGGATAGCCATTGCCGCCCTCTTTCCCGACTGTCAACAAGGTGATTTGGAATTGGCTGAGAAAATCTTCCGGAGAATTATTGGCTCCTTTTGCTGTATTAAAACCGCTGTAATTTAGCGCCATCAGCACTTCTTTAATCGCCAAGGTGCCGTTATTTTTGAATTCGAAATCTTTCGTTAATTTATCACCCGGTTTTAGATTGGACAAGCTGACATTTGCGGAATTTTCTTTTGCTGACAGATCAAGTGTACCAGACGCAAAAGTGGCTTCCGTTGTTTTAATATCGTTGAACGCCGCCCATGTGCCTCCTCCGACTAATGCAAGCCCAAGCACAGCTGAGGCAACTCCTAAACTCAATTTCTTTTTCATACCCATGTGTAAACTCCCCTTATCAATTAATTTTGTTTATCGAAACCTGTCGCCAGGTTGCAACTGATATCAAGTAGACATTGTGCGGTCCTTCGCATCTGTCTCCAAAGCTTTTGTCTTTCTCTCAATGTCGCGGATCGCGCTGCTGATTGTCATAAATGAGTAAATCAATAACATAATTCCGGGAACGATTAACAAGACCGCCGTGCCAATCGGCTGGCTGGCAAAATGAATGACATACCCCGCATAAGGCAGGTTAAAGCTGGTATACTTCGCCAATACATTTTGTTCCGATACAAGCGATGAATCAGAAGCCGCGTTATTGTCACCTTTTGTTTCAAATAATAAGTGCCCGCCTTGTTTTGTAATGTTGACGATTCTGTGAGTGACAGCTGTCTCTTCATCCTGCATAAAAGTAATGACATCATTTTTTTGGAGAGCTTTCACATCTGTCATTTCTTTTACCAAAATTAAAGATCCCGTCTTAAATTCCGGTTCCATTGAACCCGAGAGCACTGATTTCAACGTGTAGCCAAACACCGCCGGCTCTCCGCCCGATGATCGTGTTGAAATCACAATCAGTGTTAACACAATAATTAACGTGAAAATTATGACGTAAAGAATATTACTGATCAGTTTCATCGGCTTTTTCATCATCTTCCCCGCTTTCTTTCTCAACTGGTTCACCCGTTTTGCTTTCGCTTTGTTTTTCATCAGACTTTTGAATCTCTGTTTTCGCCGGTGCTGCAGTCGGTTTTTCTGTGCATTTGGCTACGGTCATAGGCTCCGACCACTCGAACTTTTCATTCTGCGCGGGATAACCATCGGGTTTGTATACCTTAAACGCATAAACACCCGGTTTCATCGCACGTTTGGATTCAATCTTATAAAGAGAATCACTTGCCTTATCTGTGATACTTCCTCTTTCAATGACGTTGCCGTCTCGCAAAGGCTTATTTGCATCTGCTATTTTATGAAGCTCCCATTTCCATCGGGATGTCGTAAGTTCATTTCCTCTGTTTTCAAATTCTGCGAAAAGAATAAGCGGTGAACAAACGCTCCCTTTTGTCTCGGTTTGGTTTTTCAAGTGCAAATCACTCTTATCCCAACGTTCATCATAGCTGCAGTTTTCATCTGTATATTGAAAATCCTCACACGTTTGAACAGAAAAACTGACATTTTTCACATCATGAAAAGCGGAGCTGGTATCACCGGTAAACTGTAAGCATATCGCTGCTGACAGACTGAAAATCAACGAAAGCTGAAAAAGCAGCAGGACTTTCCGTCTCGGTTTCGCCCTTTTTTGAGTTCGAGACAATCGAAGCATAGATAACCTCCTGTGAAACACTGTAACTTGATGATCGTTCTCTTTAAAGAACCGCACAAATAGAGTATAATCAAGGATTATAATAATTAAAAATGCCAAAATTGGTCATTTCGTTCGTTTAAAAGAATGTTTTCCTTCAAATACAGTGTTTTCCTTCAAATTACTCACCTTTTTGAAATTTTTTCTAAATAACACATGAGAAAATGAGGAGCATAACTGAAAATCAATTGGGAATAATAAGAAGTAAAGGGGTGGATTTCCATGATAAAGCAATGCCTAATATGCCTTTCTTTTTTTAGTTTTACAACCGCGGCAGCTCAAGCGGAAGAAACGGCATTTTCTTCTGCCCATCAAACACCGAAGTGGGAAGAGTTTGCTGTGAAGGAAGCAAAAAAAAGATATCCTCTCGCACAAGTGTTGTTTAAACAAAAGGTATGGGACCGAAAAAGAAAAGATGAAGCCGTCAAACAATACCATCTGACACTGAGAGAAGGGGCGAAAGAATTCGGAGTATTTGTCACCATTTCATTCGAACCGCAGAGCAAAAAGGTCAATAAAATTGTAATAGTTGAAGAATATCAATAAGGCCCTCCGTTATACGGCAGGACCTTTTTTCGTTGAAAATGCTCAATTATTTTTTGCGTTTCAGCCAAAGTTTTACGCCATAAGGCACTATCCCAAACCAATGCTGGGTTGCCGGTACTTTTCTTTCTTTTCGAACCTCTTTTAATTCTTTTCGTTCAACCTTTGGTGTATCCATATATTTTACGAATTGTTCGGTCATGTATTTTACATAATCATTCGTTTTCAAGTGACCACCTCATACGCCTTTATTATGAAGTGTTGTCTCAGCCGCTGCTTTTTATACGTTTCTTCCCATTTATTCTTCCCAATGAATAACTTTTTTTTGTTTCAAATCAAACATGAACCGGGCGGTCATTTCCGAGCCTGAATTCGTGACAGATTTTACATTGATCTCTTTTTGCTCTTTTTTTGATGTGCTTTGAATTTGATAAGACACCAGCCCATATTCAAATTGCCGTGAGCCTTTTTGTCCTTGACGGCCCTCAAGTATATGACGAATGGATAGAAGTGCGCCATTTTGCAGTAAATTTTCCCTGATGTAAAATTCTTTGGTCTCCTTTTCAAATGTTTTACGGGTGATATATTCCGACGATGTATAACCGACAACGAGCAAAATAACAGCTGCTGCAAAAAGCACAGCAGGATAAATAAAGCCTTTCGACCGTGACATTTATCCTCCTTTCAATGATGTATAAATAGGAAAAGAGGTTTTGTACTCTTTATGGTCTTCGCTTGTTACGCTCAAGATCAGCATGCCGTTTTTTATATCAGCTTTCAATGTGTTAATATGCTGAAGAATCGGGACATGCCCTTTACCGTCCACTCTTTTCCTGATCATTTTATGATATTTTTCAAAAAGAATCTCTCGGCCTGAACCATTCCTGCACAGCACACCGCCGCCCTTATCAGTCAGCTGCACACTCTCAGCCTGCTTACATTCATTCATCATTTGCTCAACGGAAATGATCCATTCCTCCTGCTTGACTCCCTCTCCCTCCAGTTGACGGGATAAAAACTGATAAAAGATCATGGCTAAAGAGCCTGATATGAGCAGATAAACTGACAGTGAAAATAAAACGTTAAGAAGGGTATAACCAGTCTGTCCGAAGAATGCTGAGACAAAAGGGCTCGTCCTTCGGGCTGACCGCTTCCATACATACTTTTTGATTGTCGCCATCCTCCTCCCACCTGACCTTATAGGTTTGGTTCAGCCTTTTTATTGTCTCTGATTTTCCGTACTCTCCAGAAAGCATGTATGTACTGATGCTTTCGTGAAGAAGCTGATAACCGGTTTCCTGAATGGCTGTCTCTTTTTCATCTGATATCAGTCTGGCCCACATAGGAAGAATCATCACTGCAATCAATACCCAAGTGCTTAAAGCCGATACTGTTTCAATTGTTGAGAAGCCTTTATTTTCTTTCCACATTGATTTTTCCGCTCCCTAAGTAGACAGTCATTTCATATGTGAGGCGATCTGTTTTCAGCCTGATTTTCCCGCCCAAATTCGGATTTCCTTTTTCATTAAAATCAAGACGGTCCGCCAATGTTGCACATTCAATGAAAATCCAATCCTCATAGGTTCGTTCAACGATACTAGCCCCCATAATGATCTGGTACTTATGTTCCTTGGACAAAAACACGATACGCACACGCTCATGCTTAGAAATTGCAGTCTGCTGAGCGAGGAGAATGTCACTTTCAAGCCTGGCAACAGTTTGGCGGGCAGATGTATTTTTATATACGGGAGGTATGACTGTAAAAACACAAATCAGCATAACGGATGCCAGACATAAAACGAGCAAGCTTTCTAAAAGAGTAAACCCTTTCTCACCGCCTATATTAATTTTCAACCTTTACTTCTCCGCCAGTGACAATAATTTGTTTGCCGTTCGGGCATGTTACATTCTTTTTCACATACCCCTCAGACTGAAGATCACCAAGACTCGGCGTTTTCCCGTCATGGTCGAGTTCGAATGCTGTTATCTGTGCCTTCACCATATTTTGCAGACCTTCACAGCCCTTTTTCTGAATGCTTTGATTGTGCTTTGTTACGTTCGGAATGGTAATCAAGAGCAAAATGGAAATGATGAATAGGACAATCAGCATTTCGATCAGCGTAAATCCCTTTTCATTATTCAAACAAAACACCCCTTCTACAATTGATTCATCATCTGATACATAGGCAAAAGCATCGACAAATACACAATTAAAATCATCCCGGCAACAATACCGTAGATGACGGGCTGAAGGATTCCCGTCCATTTTTCAACCTTTCGCTCCAGCCGCTCCATTAAAAACTGGCTGTAGGTGAATAGTTCACGATGCAGCTGCCCGCTTAATTGGCCGTGCAGCACCACTTCACAAAAGTCATTTTCATAGCATGGGTGTTTATACAGAGCTCTATCTATGGACTCTCCAGCCCTTAATTTGTTAATGATTTGTTCTGCCTCCTGACGGTAAAAAGGGAGGAACGATTGCTCTTTAAAGGCCTTAAGGCTGTCGTAAATAGACAGTCCAGACTTTAATAGGCTGCTGAGCTGCAAAGAAAAAAAGTAGCTGTTAAATAAAATGACAAGTCTTCCGAGTATGGGTATTCGTACAAAAAAGAGCATTTTGTCTGCCGGGGACTTCTTCTTAAATCCAAACCAGTAATAGAGTGCCGCTCCGAGAGCAAGCAAGACAAAACCAATCACTGCATAATGAACGTGCTGAAAAAAAGCGAATATAACAGCGGTTGTGCGTGAGGTTTCCATATTCATGGACTGATAAACTCCTGAAAATTGCGGGATGATGACAGCTTGCAGGATATAAAACATCACAAAGACAGTGAAGATCAGGAAAATCGGATAACGGATGACTTTTTTCAGCTGATTGGCCTGTGTTAATTTCCTTTCCAACAGCCCTCCGCTTTGCCTCATAGCAACGGACAATTCTCCATGCATTTCTGCTAAATAACAAATGCTTACGGCTTCCTTGTGGAAAGCCAAAGCCTGCAAAACCTGATAGAATGGTTCCCCCTCTCGTAAACGATTTACAGCAGCAGACATTTCCGTACGCTGACGCTTATTCATTTGCAGTTCCATTAACCGCAATCCATCCAGAAGATTGTATCCGTTTTCTGTCATGTCACCGAGTCTGTTTAGCAAATTAGCTTGATCGTTTATCGGCCAGCTTTTTTTAATCCTCTTCATGATAAACCCACCGGTCGTAATTATTCGTCGTTATATAGCCAAGCGCGATTCCTTTTCTGATAATCTGCCGTAAGGTTCGGTACTGATAATTGGCCCGTTCTCCTCTAGCTTCTTGTATACATTGCTGAAGATTTTTCCCGTAAAGAAGCTCATAAATGGTCGCTCGCCTTACATCACGTGTAATCCGGCAATAAACAGAGGAACAGCCGTTTTCACAAAATGGACAGGTTAAGTCGACTAATCGCTGGGCTGCTATCGCAATCGCTGTTTGCTCTATTTCATTCATATTTACTCCGAATTCAAGCAGTCTGTAAATGGCGCCCTTGGCATCTCTTGTGTGCAGGCTTGTTAATACCAAATGGCCTGTCATAGCAGCCCGCACGGCGATTTTTGCTGTTTCAGCATCTCTGATTTCCCCCAGAACAATCATGTCTGGATCATGGCGCAAAATCGCCTTCAGGCCCGCTGAGTACGTAATGCCGGCTTTTTCATTCACCTGTACCTGCAAGACATCCTGATCTCTTGTTTCCACAGGATCTTCGAGAGTGATAATATTTCGGTTGAAATGCTTTTTTGCATATTGAACCAGTGAATATAGGGTGGTAGATTTCCCTGAGCCAGTCGGACCGGTAAAAATAATGAGGCCGTGGGAGTGCTTTAAAAAGGATAGCAGCGTGGCGCCTGTCTTTGGGAACAGGGACAGTCTTTCGATCGCAGGAATATTATGCTGAGGCAAAACTCTGATCACGAGGCTTTCATCATTAATCGTTGGAAGTGTCGACATTCTGAGATAAACTGTCCCTTTTTTAAGCTTTAAAGAAAGTGAACCACTTTGCGGCTTCCGCCTTTCTCCTATATCCATGGCTGACAGAAATTTAAAATGGGAAATGAGCCGAACGCACTCTTCCTTTTTCATTGTCCGCTTCTTCAGCAACGCATGGTCAATCCGAAAATGGATCAAAGCATCTTGCTCCCTTGGTACAATGTGAATATCCGAGGCCTTCACGGAATATGCCTCTTCAATTAATGTTCTGCTAGTTTTTTCTATCGTATCCAATGGAATTTCCCTCCTTTCACATTGAATTGTATGTAAACGAATAGATATCTTCAAAAGTGCAAAATTGATTTTTCTCAATACAAATAGGCTTAAATAAGGATTTTGGGCAGGTAAAACAGGATAATCTTCCTTTCAAGAAGCTGGATTGTCATTCATAACCCTATTTTAAATATCAGTGAACAAAAAAAGGGCAGGCCTTCATAGAAGACCTGCCCGTAAATCCCAATAATATTTTTGCAAGGGAGTTTGGCGTCCAAACTTTTGGCTCCCGCACCCCGGATAAGCTGTTTTCTTTTGTACGTTATTTCCAAACAACATTTGAATGTCTGCCACATTGCGAAGTTTCGTCCCATTTCACTCGGGTAGAAAGTCAATGCTTTTATATAAAAAAGAAGGGGTTTTCCCTTCCTTCAACTTCACTTACGGGATCGCTTTTTCCGAAAGTATTTCTTCTCCCGGTCTTTCAGCATATCTCCTGTCCAGCCTTTCTTTCTTAAGTAAATATAGATCAATAACGTAGAAATCAGAATTAAGATGATAGAAAAAACATAGCCATACTTCAAATTCAGTTCAGGCATTACCTCAAAGTTCATCCCCCAAAGCGCGCCGAGAGCGGTCATTGGCGTAAAGAGAGTCGTAAAAATAGTCAGTGCCTTAACGATCTCATTTCCTCTTTGAGAGGTGATGACTTCTTCTGAATGCATGAGATTGCTAAGTTCCCCCTCGAATTCGCTGACATATGTAAAACCTCTGTCTATTTTATGATGCGTTCTTTGATAATCTTTTTTCTGGTCATTTTTCGGCATAAAGGCTTCTTTTAAAGCCATTTCAATTTTCTTCACACTCAGTATCTGGCCTTTCCAAATCATCAGTTCGTGCCGAAGCTTGTGAACGCGATTTACAATGCTTTTGCTGTTGTCCGCATATATTTGCCACTTCAATTTTCTCAGTTTTACCTCAAATTCATCTAAGCCGATTAAATACGCATTCATCAATTCTCCAAGCAAAATGAAAAATCCTTCAAACGCATTGTCTGTTCTTTTCATTTGCTGAATCACATGTTCTTTTTTGATCCCTTCAAGAACTGAGAAATCAAAGTTTATCGTAAAAAAATATTGTCTGGTGATATAAAAATGAAAAACTGTATGGTCTTTTTCTTGTTCAAGCCCTTGGTCGTAAATGAAAGAACCGTACACCGCTTCATTATCGAGCTCATTAGTATCTACTCGCAAGAAATTGATGTGATGTTCATTTTCGAACCACTTTTCACATTGCGGCCAATGAGAGAAATGAATCAGTTCCTTCCCTTGCTTTTTTTCCTGAGGGCCTAATTGGTACCAAAACCAATCCTCTCCCGAATGAATCTTCATCACTTTGTCCTCCAAATTCTTATTTAACTCTTTATTTGCCAAAAGTCATACATCTTAAACTTCATAAGAGGTTTCTCTATATGTTTTATGAACATAACGCGGTGGTATTGAATGTTAGAAGATGATCGGAAAAGGGAGGTGTACGCCTTCCTTAGTGAAGGCAGACCATTGGAATATACTAAATTAATAGCAGTAGCCGTTTTAATCATGGTAACCGCATTTTTTGTTGCCATAGAATTTTCTATTGTAAAAGTAAGACGCTCCAGAATTGACCAATATGTCGCAAAAGAAATAAAAGGCGCAAAAGCAGCAAAACATGTCATCACGCATCTTGATGAATATTTGTCTGCCTGCCAATTAGGAATTACAGTGACAGCTTTGGGGCTTGGGTGGCTCGGAGAACCAACAGTTCAAACGTTGCTTCATCCCCTCTTCTTGAAATTGGGGCTCCATGAGTCTTTGACACATTTCCTGTCACTTGTGATTGCATTTTTATTAGTCACTTATCTGAATGTCGTCATTGGAGAATTGGCACCGAAAAGCTTCGCTATTCAGAAAGCAGAGAGCATTACCCTGATGTTTGCAAAACCAATGATTTGGTTTTATAAAATCATGTTTCCGTTTATCTGGGTGCTCAATCAATCAGCCCGATTGATTACCGGCATGTTCGGTTTAAAGCCGGCCTCGGAAACTGAATTGGCTTATACAGAAGAAGAGCTAAGGGTTCTGTTGGCTGAAAGCTATAAAAGCGGAGAGATTAAAAAAAGCGAGTTAAAGTACATGAACAATATTTTCACATTTGATAAGCGTATGGCCAAAGAAATAATGGTGCCAAGAAATGAAATGGTCAGCTTGCCAATAGATGACGAGTCTGTAGAAAGCCTTCAGGAAATTATCAAGCAAACCAAATACACACGCTACCCTGTAGTAAAAGAAGACAAGGACCATGTCATCGGTGTGATGAATATAAAAGAAGTGCTGTTCTCTCTATTGTCAGAGCGGTTTTCATTTACAAAAGAACAGTTGGACCCATTTATCCAGCCAGTCATACATGTGATCGAAACCATTCCCATTTATCAATTATTAATCAAAATGCAAAAAGAACGCACTCATATGGCAATACTGATAGATGAATATGGCGGTACATCGGGATTGGTGACCGTTGAAGATATTGTTGAGGAAATCGTGGGAGAAATCCGTGACGAATTTGACGCGGATGAAATCCCTCATATTCGCGAATTGGACAAAAATCATTATATGCTGAACGCAAAAGTATTAGTCAGCCAAGTAAATGATCTGCTGGGAACCGATTTATCAGATGAAGAAGTGGATACAATCGGCGGCTGGTTTCTCACCCAGGATATTGACGCTGCACCTGAAAGTGTCATCGAATATGACGGTTATGCCTTTAAAGTGAAAGACATTGACAGCCACCATATTTTATTTATAGAAGTTAAAAAGGCTGAATAGCATACTGCTGTTCAGTCTTTCTCTCCCCTCTCTTCGCTCATAAAAAAAACACCCCCAATGAGAGTGCTCAAGATTCATGAATTTTAAAGCCTCTTTTGGATAAAGCTTTCACGAGACTTCTTTCTGTTTTCACATTTGAAAAGTCGATCCCAAGTTTAACGACTGTTTGGGCTATTTCAGGCCTGATGCCAGATATGATGGTCTCAATGCCGAGAAGCTTAGTGCTGTCGATGACTTTAAAAATTTGATACGCCACCATTGTATCAACGATGGGCACACCTGAAATATCCAAAAATAAATAAGACAGACGCAATGCTGAACATTGCTCTAGAACGGATTCTAAAATCGTTCTAGCCCGATAAGTATCAATTTCACCGACAAGCGGGAGTATTCCGATCCCCTCTGAAATCGGCATAATCGGAGCGCTTAATTCATTAATCATCTCTTTTTGCGCGTTTAGCTGAATGATCGTAACCTGATGATATTCTTCTGTAAACACTTCTATGATCTCATCAATTGTGTGATTCAGTCTTTCACTCCAATCAAACACATCCTGCTTTGCAATCTCTTGGGAACAAGTTTCGCTAAACGCCTGCACCCTGCTCCACACGATTCCCCTGAAAATCTTAAACTGGCCGACACTTTCAAACACAGGCACTTCATGAACCGCGCGGTCTCTGGCAAACTGAAGCGCCCATTTGTTAAGCTCCTCTCCCGTTTCCTCTTTTCCTGTAAGAGCTTTTGCAACAATAGAAATCAATGCCTCATGCTGCTCCCTTTCTTTCAATTCAGTTTCCGACTCTCTGTCAGCAATATAATGCAAGGTTTCTTTTGGCGTCCTCTTCTGCAGCCATTGATATGTCATTTCGTTTGCATGCTCTGTTAAATATTGATATAGAGCTACATTAGCCTTTTCCATTGGGTACCTCCTGTAATTGGTCCATCTATTTCCTCTCTGAAAACTGATTCTGCAAAAATCAGAAACACAACTTTTTTAGTCCATATGTATACGGTGCGTTTCTTTGCACATACTATTCATACCAACCCGATGGGCTATAGCCAAGTGGTAAGGCAATGGACTTTGACTCCGTGATCGTTGGTTCGAACCCAGCTAGCCCAGTTTCACAACCTGAAAAAACGAAGATAAGCTGAACAATTCACTCAGCGGATCTTCGTTTTTTCATCATGATACGGATTGATGAACCGTTTTCTTTTTAGTCAGTTTCAAAAGTTCTCCCGGATTATAGCCGATAACGAGTTTTCTGTTGTCAACAAGGATAGGGCGGCGCAAAAGCTTTGGTTTTTCGATTAACAGGTCCAGCACTTCATTGACTGTCATCTCTTCAATATTTAAGTTCAGCTCTTTAAAAGTTTGGCTTCTCGTTGCCAGAATCTCATCAATGCCTTCTGTCGTAAGGGACAAAATGTACTTTAACTCTTCCATTGTCGGGGTTTCTCTGAATAGGTGACGTTCGTTGAAATCAATCTGATGAGCTTTTAGCCAATGTTTTGTTTTTCTGCAAGACGTGCAGCTTGGGTACGAATAAAATGTTAGTTCTTCCATGTGTAGTTCCTCCTCCGATTATAACCATCTCTTTGTAGAATATGTACCCCGATCTTTTTTGTATTAAACACATTTTCTACATATTTTTTCAGGATTCTTTTGAAAAGAGGAACATATAATAGAAAACGCAATCAAAGGAATTTATTCCATCTTAATTATAATAATGAAAATGTTTACATTTGAGCTTGCGATCCATTATAATAAAAATCAGATAGACTCTCGGGAGGGGATAAAAAAATGAATCGCATGTTCCGGGTGTTAGGATTTTGGACGGGAATTTTCGCAGTGATGTTTTATTTGGGGGACATGAAGGACGCATCTCTTTTATTTTTTGGGCAAACTGTACTTTTCGTGTTTTTATCGTATTTGAATTTAACAGAACGCATGTATATTTATATTTTTGGCGCTTACTTAACAATTTTCTTTGCCGGATTTACATACTACTCGATCTTTATCATGGTTCCCGGCGGGGGAGGGCATTAACATGCAAAAAGAGACAAACCAAAACGGTTTGTCTCTTTTTTATAATGAAAAGCCATTTAAAAACGGATTTTGGTCCTGCTCCGTCTGCACATCTGTTTCCGGTCCGTGGCCGCTTAATACTAATGTGTGTTCTGGGAGCGTAAGTAACTTTTCATGAATGGACGTAAGGAGGGTTTCTTGGTCACCGCCATGCAAATCGGTTCGTCCGATGCCTCCTTGGAATAAAACATCTCCTGAGATGACCAGATCTGCATCTCTCACGTAGTAAGAAACGCTTCCCGGCGAATGCCCCGGTGTAAAAAGCGTTTCCAAATGAAAAGGTCCGATATTCAGCTCACCGTCACCTTCTATTAAATGATCAGCAGGCTTTGCAGTGACTTCGATTCCTCTCAAAAGTCCAGATCCGTTTAATGAAGAATCCGTCAGCCATTCCTTTTCCTTTTGATGAAGGTAGACAGGAATGTTCCATTTATCTCTTACATCATCAAGCGCTCCGATATGGTCAAAATGGGCATGGGTAAGTAAAATCGCCAATGGCTTAAGGCCTTTTTCTTTTATGTATCGGTTGATTTTATCCCCTTCGCCTCCCGGATCAAAAATCAGACATGACTGATCCTCACTGATTAAAAAATAAGCATTGGCCTGAATAGGCCCTACAGGCATACGTCTCCACTTCACATGATCCACCTCTTTCCTTTCTGCTCTATTATGAAGGTTTTTCAAAAAAGATTCAAACAAACAATAAGGAAACTCTATCGACAAACACAATGAAAACGGTTAAAATAAAACTGGAAAGAATTGCAGGTTTCAATGACAAAGGGGGCTGCATAATGTTACTGATGGTGATTTTTGGCCTTGTCACACTTTTTGCTGTTTGGGGAGTTCTGCGTTCTGTAAGAAATAAAAATATACTCGGTTTTCTGTTTGCCGGAGCAACCCTGTTTGTTTTTGGCTGGTTTACAGTCATGACGGTCATCAACAGCGGTTATCCGACAGTACACTAATGCCCGTATCCATCGGATACAGGCATTTTTTTATTGATTCAGATGTTTATTGACACTTATGATTTTGCTTTCAAGCGTCGTCTCTTTGTCGCGTCTGTCGTCTATACGGATGTTCGTCGCCACTCTGTGAAGCCCTTTTTGGAATGGCGCTTCGTGTATGGCCTGAATGACCGTAAATAGGTCGCTGAGTTCCCCTTCGATTAGGGTATTCATCGGGGTTAGCTGATATTTGATTTTCCCCTCCGCTTTGTAGCCCTCCAAAATCTTTTGCACATCCGCCACATACCCGCTGACGCTTGGGGTTTCTGTTCCGATCGGAATAATGGTTACATCTGCAATTGCCATAGTTACTTAATCTCCTTTCACATTCTCTGTTATGATAGGCTCAACTTTGTGAGTCTTTAACGATATTATACGGTCAAATTGATAGCCGTATAAAGCGAATTGTCCGTTTGGAGAAATTTGAATCGGCTCCATTTCAGCCGAATCGAGAATGTCCCTTTTCTTTTTTGACTCCAAGTCAACTTCGATGAGCTTATACGCACCGCCGCTTTGTGTGAACGTATAAAACAGCCTGCCTGATTCGTCATAATCGTATTCCATCGGACTGAGGCTTGAATACTTCGTCTGAAGCGGAAGCTCATATGTGACAGATGAATCGGCTCCCGGCCACTGGAAAATAAATGTTCCATTTTCGTCTGAAGCCGATTTGACAGCAAGGCGCATATTTTGAAATGAATCAATGGCCAGAACATCATCAAGCTGTTTTTTTTCGCGCTTCGTATTCAAGTCGTACGTATATAAAGGACCGGAATCATTGTTTTTTCCATTCTTTATATACTCAAACGTATCAGCAGAAGTCCAATGAATAAAAGGGACCTGTATCGGGCTTTCTTTTGAGTGTCCTTTTTTTGCGTCCACTACATATGTATCAAAGTCCCAATCCTGCGTAAATACCGTAACCATTATTTGATATGGGTTATATTGATTCCAGGCGGCTTCCAGCTCATATGTTTCATAATTTTTATCATACAGCTTCTTCCCGTTCTGATCCAGCAGAACAATTGCCGTCCGTTGACTGTGTGTGATTTGCAAGAGAATCATATGCCTATTTTCATTTATTTGCACATCCACCATTTGGCCTTCTGTCTCATACAGCTTTTGAGCCTTGCCTTTAAATAGATCATATGCAAAAAGCTCGCTTTTCGTCGGATCGGATGCTGTGTAAAGGATAGTATGGTCATTCAGCCATCCTTCCACCTCATCAGCTTTGCCGTTTTTCAGCGGAATGATGTCTTTTTCTGTTTTGTCCGATGCCGATGCTTGCTTTTGCTGCTGATGAGATGGTTCACATGCCGATAAACTAAACATTAAAGCTGACATCAGAATAAAATAAACAAATCTCATCAGCCTTCCCCTCCGATCATATTTATTGTCCCATATTTGGTACGGGAGAAAAAAGAAAAAGTTTCAATTATTCATAAAAAAATAACGACCGCCATAAGATCCCGTTTGTCACTTCATAAATGTCCGGAAACTGGTAAAACGGCAAAGGATTTTTTCCCTTTCCCAGCTCTACCGTATAGCCCTCTTTAAAATAATGATGGATAAACCAGTCTCTGTATCCGGCATAGCTGTCGATATCACGTATCCCTTTATAACAGTTTTCGCTCAGAACTTCGAAATCCTTCACCACACGCGCTGATTCTTCTGGCTCAAGTCCTTTGTATCCCCAGTATATTTCTTCGCCCTGAGTATGGAGCGCAATCAGTCTGTCTGGCGGATGATCTGTTATAAGACGCTGCATCGACATTGCTTCGGGCTCTGTTAACGGAGCGGTGCCAGGGAAATCACGGAAGCTTGGCTCTTTCGGTTTTCGATGTTTTTCAATTTCCCATAGCGAAGGAAATTGTTTATTTAAATCAACACCATTGATGTTCGCCTTCCACTCATTAAAATGAGTCCGATGTTCATTTAATGTATTTAAAAAATCCTGCCTTTCCCCTGCAAATCCGGAACCATGCAAAACCAAATCAACACCGTCAGGATTGACAAGAGGCACGACAGAGAGAGACGTTTGACTGAAAAGTTTGAGAGGAGAAAATTGAAAAAAAGGCTGGTTTTCACACAAAGCCATACAGTACTCTTTAAACCACTTTAATAAAACTGATGTGGTAATCCACTCATTCGCATGAAAAGATGCGTTCATATGCACCTTTTTGGGGGCATTTTCCGCTCCGACACTAAGTTCATACAGCGGCCTTCCCAATACTGAGCGGCCTATTGAACGATATGTGACAAACGGAAACACATCAATGATTTTTTCGATTTCTTCTTCTACTGCCTGAAAATCATAGGCCTTTTCTTCCCGAAGCCATTCGTTCGCAGGCTGTATAGATTGACACGTATCTAAAAATCGCTTCAGCTCCTGAATGGTTTCAATTGGTGCGTCACTGCCTTCTCCAATCCAAATCCCCGGACAAAACAGCTCCGTTTTTCCGGCTCTTTGATTTGCACTGATCAGCAGTGCTTCGTCTATTGTTAATTCTTTCGCTAATATAGCTAAATTTTGTTTGATTTCAGGTTTTACGCGGATAGATGCCATTTTCATCCCCCTTTTTTGTTACTATATGACTGCGGATTTCAAAAAAGAAAGCCTTCCGTTCAAAAGGAACGAAAGGCTTTCTTTTTATGATGCCTGATCAAGTGTTTCTTTTTCTTTCTTTTCTGACGAATCGTCCAACCTGTCTTGATCATAAAATCTTAACAAATCGCCGTATATAATTTGGTCTGAGAACGAAAGCTCCTGCTTAGCTTTATCCGCAAACGGCTCACAGGTTTGGTCTTCTTTCACAGGTTTGCCGGTTGATTTGTCATAGCAGACTCCATCTGTGTACACAACCCGATCTGTAATAAAGCTCCCGTCCCGAAGCACGGTAAAGTCAAGCTTCTTATCAGAAAGCAGGTCATTTCCGAATTGGATCTGTTCTTTTGTATCAACGCCTAAAAGGTTCATAAGCGTAGGCCGGATATCAATTTGCCCGCCGACTTTTTCTATGGTTTTCGGCTGTTGATCTGTAATACCCGGAATGTGAACAACAAACGGCACTTTTTGAAGCTGTACCTCTTCAAACGGCGTGACTTCTTTTCCTAGAAATTGCTCCATCGCTTCATTATGGTTTTCGGAAATGCCATAATGGTCACCGTATAAAACAATCATCGAGTTTTCATACAGCCCATCTTCTTTCAGCTTTTCAATAAACCGTTTTAATGCCTCATCCTGATAACGCACTGTCGGAAAATATTTATTAAGCGTTTGGCTGTTTGAATTAAATTCCTCGATCATTTTATCTTCTTCGTCAAGCTCAAAAGGAAAGTGATTCGTCAGGGTAATGAGCTTCGAATAAAACGGCTGAGGCAGGGTTCTTAATAATTCCGAAGACTGTTCAAAAAATTCTTTATCCTTTAAACCCCAGCCGACTGAATTTTTATCTGTTACGTCATATGAATCAACATCTAAAAATTTGTCATATCCAAACGATTGATACATTAAATCCCGATTCCAAAAGCTTTTGTTATTCGCATGCAAAACAGCCGAATAGTAGCCCCGTTTCTTTAAAATTTCCGGGGCAGCCGTATATTCATTTCCCGCGTTTGTAAAGAACACCGCTCCCCTTCCAAGGGGATAAAGCGAATTATCAACGATAAATTCAGAATCCGATGTTTTTCCTTGTCCGGTCTGATGATAAAAATTGTTAAAATTGAAACTTTCTTTTATAAAATCATTGAGAAAAGGCGTTATTTCCTGCCCGTTCACTTTTTCATTGATTACAAAACTTTGGGTCGATTCCAAAGATACGAGTATGACGTTCCTGCCTTTAGCGGCACCAAACAGACTTTTGTTCGTATCTTTAGCGTTAGCGTTTACATAGTTTTCAATTTCAGTCAGATTGTTGCTGTCAGCCAAGGCCCTCTGTGCCGATTGCTTTGATTGAAGCACACCGTCATAAATATGGAAATTAAAAAGGCTGATATTTTTGACCAGCATTTCTCTGTCAAATGAACGTGTCAATAGCTGAGGTCTTTCTGCTTCTGACAAACCTAAATTAAAAAAATAAACAGAAGCTACAAACAAAAAATAAGCCGCACGTTCTTTTTTTGTGGTGACGTTGTTTGTTTGAAAAGTTTTCTGACGTGTATAAAGCCAAATTAAAATCGCAATGTCGACCGCCAAAAGGATATCTGTCGGTTCCAGCAAGGTGCTGATGCTGCTTCCCAAATCACCCATATTGCTCGTTTGGAAAAGAACAGGAATTGTTAGAAAATCATTGTAGAATCGGTAAAAAACCATATTGGCCAGCAAAACAAATGTCACCACACAGCTCATTGCAATTATGTAGCGGTTTCTGTTTTTGCCTTTTAGAAATAAGCCAAACCCAAAAATCAGCAGCAAAAAGCTCAATGGGTTGATAAATAAAATAAATTCCTGTGCAAAATTTTCGATTTTGATGTTAAAACTGGTTTTATAAACGGCATACGTTTTCAGCCACATCAACAAAATGGCAATCAGCATAAATGAAATTTTCAAAAAAAAACTTTTCCGCATTTCAACCTCCTATGCAGCACCCTAATAAAATTAATCAGAACATTGTGATTTCAATACACTAAACCATATCTTAACGTGCATATCACAAAAAATCAATACAGCGTTTACCTTTTAACCATTTTGATGGGTCAGCCACTCATTTTTGGCAATCCATGCTCCGCCAATGACTCCGGCATCATTGCCGAGAGCCGCGATTGAAATGTCAGCCGCTTTGCCCGCACGCGGAAATGCATATTGGCGGAACGCTGTTTCGACTTTTGATCTTAATATTTCTCCCGCCTTGGAAACGCCTCCGCCAAGAACGATTTTTGACGGATTGAGTGAGCTTGCCAAATTTCCAAGCACAAGGCCGAGATAATTAGCGACCTCATCAACGACTTCAAGTGCAGCTGCATCATTGGCATTTGCTGCTTCAAACACATCGCGCGCTGATAAATCCTTCTGTTCTGCAAGGCGCGTCGCCTGCTTAGCCTCTGCAATTTTCCCCTTTGCAATTCTTACGATTCCGGTCGCCGACGCAATGGTTTCGATACAGCCCGTTTTACCGCAATTGCAAGGCGCTCCGCCTTCAGGAATACAGCATATATGGCCGATTTCTCCGCCGGCTCCATTTTTCCCGTGAATGATCTCCCCGTTAGCGATAATGCCTCCGCCTACGCCGGTGCCAAGCGTCACAAGAATCACATCCTTTGCTCCGTCGCCGGCGCCCTTCCACATTTCACCCAGCGCGGCAATATTGGCATCGTTTTCAATAACGGCGGGAATACCCGTTTCCGCCTCTAAATGATTCTTCAGCGGGTAATTTTTCCACCCTAGGTTCACGGTTTCATAAATCGTGCCCGTCATCATGTCTACAGGGCCGGGCGCCCCCATTCCAATGTACTTTACAATATGCTTCGGTTTGCTTACTTCCTCTAATTTGCTGTCAATCGCTTTTGCAATCGTAACTGTGATTGTATCTCCCGTTTTGTCGGTCGGGACCTCCCATTTATGCTGAATTTCTCCATACATATTAATAAACGCAAGCTTAATTGTAGTTCCTCCTAAATCAATGCCCGCAAACCATACCTCGTCCATTTCTCATCACCTTTACCTTTACATATCTATTACTTCCGCTGTTTTGTCTGTTCCAATTCCCTTTGAAGGACACCAGCCGCTTGTATCCATTGCTCCCTCTCAATCACATGGGACAGATACATTTCCTTCAGTTCGTCCATCATAAATTCAATTTCCAGCTCTCTGTTCCCAAAATAAACAATATGGCCAAACTTCTTTAACAGCTGCTGTACATCATATAATGTATTCATATTCCTCACCATTCTCTATCTTGACTATAAATAGCGTATTCATAAACAACCTGTCCGTCAAGCAAAAAACGCCCGGCACAATGCCCGGCGTTTTTCTATGAAAATTCAGCTTATAACATCAGGGAGCCCTTTCGCCCCTGTTTTATTCTTTTCTTTCAATTTGTTCCTGAAGCTCTTTGTAGCTTTGCTCATTCGGCTTCAGCTTCACCGCAGTTTTAATGGCCGTTTCTGCCTTTGCCCATTCATTTTTCTCCGCATACAGAAACGCCAGATAATAATAAGACGTATCGTCTTCAGGTTCTTTATCAATGGCCCTCTCAAGCAATGCAGCAGCTTTGTCATATTCTCCAATTTGCATATCTGAAACAGCCAGAATCCTCAGGAGATCGGCTGAGGCACCCTCCTGCTGAGCCTCTCCGCTCAGCAATTCGGACACTTCTTCATATTGGCCGTCTTGATACAGCCTGCCCGCCTGCTGCACCAATGCCGTTTGCTGATGAGCTGGTGAATGGACGCCGTAATAAAGAAAGCCCCCGCCCAGCGCAACAAGCAGCACCGCTGAGACGATTCTTTTGGCCCGCGCTGAAGTGTTTGGTAATCCTAAAGCTCCCGCCGCCAGAAAACCGCCGATTAATCCGCCAATATGACCGGAGTTATCAATATTTGAAACAGCAAATCCAAAGCCCAGATTTATAATAATAATCACAATGATATTGGTGCCAATCGTTTTCAAAAACAATTTCCGGTTGGAAACAGCTAAATAAAGCAGGGCTCCCAAACAGCCAAAAATCGCTCCCGAAGCACCGGCGGATGGATATGGACTGAACACAAAGCTGGCAATGGATCCCGTTACACCAGCCAGTAAATAAATCAAAAGAAATCTGCCTGATCCGTATATTTTTTCGACGGCAGTTCCTATCGACCATAAAGCAAAGGTATTAAAGGCTAAATGCGCCAGTCCGATATGAAGAACGATCGGCGTAACAAGCCTCCACCATTCTCCTGCTGCAATCAGGCTGTTTTCCTTTGCGCCAAAAGCAACTAGCGTTTCAGTATTGGTGCTGCCTCCATTGATTTCAAGCAAGAAAAACATAATCAGCTGCAGTGCGATAAAAATATAGGTGAAAAACGGTTTTCCGTTTTGAAAAAATGCCGCTTCCTTTTTTCTTCGTTCTTCTTTTTTCTTCAATAAAGAAATAAAGCTCTCCTTTACGCCTTGCACGTCATCATACGAAATATCATCTTCTCTCAAATGCCTGAGGACCGCAAGATCTGTTTGCAGGGAGGCTTCGATTCTCTGAATACCTTGGTCAAGCTCCGCCGTATGGATAAGCGCTGATTCGACTGATGCCTTACCTTTTTTATAAGGCTCGCCGGTAGCTTCTTCCCAGTCATCCACAGGCGCTTCAGCAGAAAACAGAAGGTTCAGCACCTTGATGCTTCGCTTGTTAAGAGAAATTCTCACCTGTTCGATCCGTTCGGCTTGCATATTCGCGTCCCTTACGATTTCCTGATGAAAATCCACGTTCTTTCTATGCAGGCGCACCATGTCATAAGGAGACTTGCCCGGCGCTTCCAGCCAGATTTCATCTGAATAATCCGAGGACGGAATGAATTCATAGCCGCTTCTCAGCAGGGTGTCCGCTGTTTTCCAATATGTATAATCTAACAAATACATCTTTTACCGCTCCAATTGTTTTTCTTTATTATAACAGGTAGCGAATCGATCTCATACTGAAAGGAAAAATCCCGCAGGAAACGGGATTTTTTAAAAGGCTTGCTGGATAAATTTGTTGCGGATAAACGGAATTTTTAAAAAGAAGTGTATAAAGGACTGCCTGATTCTTGGCTGTCCGAGAACCGTATTCATCACTCTGTAGCGGTTTTGGTAAAACAGCACGGCAGAAACGGTGCATATCGAAAAGATAATCAATTTTTTCATATGATCCCTCCTACCAGTATCGTTTGTTATTTCTTCGTAATTATTCTTTTAGGAGGGATGATTTTTCATGAAAAACAATCCACGATTTTATTATCCGTTATTAGTTTTTTCACGGGGATATCATGTGGCATGCGAGGAATGCTAGCAACAAGCTGGCACGATAGGAGGAGTGAAACCGTGCTTCCATTATAACCTTCCAAATAACGGTCGTAATAGCCTCCGCCATAGCCGATCCTGTAGCCGTCATGGTCAAAGCAAACGCCGGGAACAATCATTACATCTATGTCAGAGCTCTTAACTTCGGCGGTTTTTTCTGTAATAGGCTCCTGCAGGCCTACATAAACCGTCTCAAGCTGATCACCGTCTTTATATGTACGAAACTGCATGTCGCGGGTGTCAGGAAAGCACTTAGGAATACAGACTTGTTTTCCTTCCTCCCAAGCCTGCTGAATTAACGGTCCGGTCGGAATTTCCTGGCCTCTGGAGATGGTAACCGCAATCGTCTGAGCTTCTTGCCATTCTTGTAAAGAAAATAATCGTTGATGAATAATCGCTGATTTTTGAAGCCATTCTATGTCTGATACGGCCGACAGTTGATCTTTCACAGCTTTTCTTAATTGTGTTTTCAAATGAAATCCCTCCCTGTGGGCAAAGAAAAAACAGCAGGAAAATCCTGCTGTTATTTTGTTTCACGGTGTAACGTAGATTTTTTATCACGTGGGCAATATTTTTTAAATTCAACGCGATCTGGATTGTTGCGTTTGTTCTTTTTAGAAATATAGTTACGCTCACCACATTCTGTGCAAGCCAAAGTAATATTAACGCGCATTATTTTCCCTCCAAACTCAATATCATTTACTTATTCAGACTTATACATAATACCACTATAATGGACAGAAAGCTAGGATGTTTTTTAATGAAATGCTGATTTATTGAGCATTTGTTCATAAAGTGTAAGATATGCACGCTTGATATTAGCCGGATGATGCTGCCTAACAATATGTTCCCTGCCTTTTTCTTTCACTCGGCTGAGCCTTTTGCGGTCAATCAGCAAGCCGTTTATCGTCTCAGCAACTTCTGTCTCTCTGGTAAAGTCTGCAACAAAAGCAGTTTTGTTATGGTGCGCGTAATCAAGCCATCCTCCCTTTTGGGAAACAACCGTCGGCACGCCGCGCTCCATACTTTCTTGCGCGGCCAAACCAAAAGGTTCATACAAGCTCGGAAAAACAGCAAGTTCGCACCGGGACAGCCATCCTTGCTTTTCTGCTTGGCTTAAAAAAGGCAAAAATACAACGGATTGTTTCAGCCCTAAGGTCTCAGCCTGCTTAGTATAAGAAGCAAGAGACGGTCCTTCGCCTGCCAGCACCAGCTTGAGTTCGGGATGGCGCTTTTTCAGCAGGCTGAACACTTGTATCAAATGGTGAAACCCCTTTTCCGGCACAAATCTCCCGAAGGAAAACAAGTACGGTTTGTTGATCATTTTCAATCTGGAGGAGCTGATGTGTTCCTGCGTGATAGGGCTTGGAATGACAATTGCTTTTTTGCCTGCTCCGTACGCTCTTTCTAAGAATGATTTCATAAAAGTGCTCAGAACGATGATCCGGTCAGAGGCTTCAATCAGAATACACTCTGTCAATTGTCTGTATGGATGAGGCGTTTGTTGGACAACTTGTTTTCGGCTGCTTTCAAGCCCATGTATTGTGGTCAGCAGCGGGATATTAAGCTTGTTTTTCAAATAGCGGGCTGCAGGAGCCGTGATGTCATCGTGTGCATGGATAAGATCATATCGCCATTTGCCGTCCATCACATGTTTAATCATTTGTGCATTTACATCCGCCATAGCGCTTTCAAAGTCAGCATAAGAGAGGAAATTCGTTGAAACGGGCAAATGTATATGTATCGGGGAAGTATGACATCCGTCAGGTGCGCAAACATATAGCTCTGCGTGCGGCTCAATAAGCGGTATCAAACGGCTGAGGTGGACACCTAGTCCGCTTTTGGGATGGCTTGGATTTTCGGATGAAAGAATCAGGATCTTCACAGTCTCTTGTCCTCAGTCGGATAAGAGGTATATGCAGAAAATTGTTCTGACCAATTCCCGCAAGGCTCAAATCGGCTGAAACCCTTCACCTGTTTTACTTCGTTTTCTTTCATAAATACAGGTGGTGTCTCCGCCCATTTGAGGCAGACATTCAGCGAATTATACACTCTGAATTCGGCCCTGTACTCTGCATCCCCGGCTGCCGGATGAAACTTCAGTTCTCCTTTATAAAGATTGGTATGCGCCTTATAGACAAACTTCTCGTTGCCTTTGGTCAGCAAGAGGCTGATTTCTTTCACCATATCTTGTGTATCCTCAAAAAGCACCGCTTCTGTGCGCTGCAATATGCCGGCGGGAAAATTCCATTTTACAATTAAGGTTTGAGAATAATGTTGTATCATAATGTCGAAGCTGTCCCTATAAAAAGGGTCAGTGTTTCGAATAATATGGGAAACTGGGTGTTTATCCATTTGCTTTTAACAGTCTCCTTCCCCTGGTATTTCTCACTGATCCTATTAAACCATTACATCTGGTGTAAACAAAGAAAGATTTCTCGACAAAATATCCGTTTTTTTCACGAATTCCTTTAGTATATAGCTATTTTATGGTATAAAAAAGAAGGGTAAAATAAGAATAGAAGGTGATGAAACGTGGAAATCGCTATTATTGCGTTGTTTATCGTCAGTATAGCGCTAATTGCATTCTCATATTCTCAGAGAGATCCAATGAAGGATGTAGAACAAGAGGTTGAGACTCTTCAGCTTTCCGCTATGCAGGAAATTTATAAATTGAAAAAGAAAATGACTGTGCTTGAAGAAGAATTGCTGGAAACAAATCTTGTCATCCGCAAATCTAAGCACAGCGGCATCAATCAAAAAATCGCTAAGCAAATTCTATCTAAATATAATAACGGCATGTCTGTGGAAGCTATTGCAAAAGCGGAGCATGTTTCAGTAGAAGATGTGAATCATATTATTAAGGATAACGAGAGGGTGCTCGTATGACAAAACGGGGCATTCAAGCATTTGCCGGCGGCATTATTTTAGCGACTGCCGTTCTTGCCGGTGTTTTCTATTTGACCGATGAAGACCAAGCCGCCGCTGTTAAAAATGAAAAATCAGTGAGCGAACAGGATGTCAGCGCTTATCTTGACTCTAAAAAAATGGTCTCAGTCGACCGTGATGAATATCAAAAGCTGTTGGATTCAAAAGAGAAATCATTAAGTGATGACAGCAATGCAGATACAGAAAAAAATAAAAATAAAACGTATAAACTTACCATCAAAGACGGCATGAGCACTGCTGATGTTTCGGACATTCTTGAAAAAGAGGGCCTCATTTCCTCAGCGCAGGATTTTAATGATTATGTCATTGACGCAGGCTACCATAAAGAAATCCGAGCCGGTAATTTTAAGTTAAAGCAGGGCATGAGCTTCAAAAAGATTGTTAAAACTTTGACACGCTGATAAACAGCCTGTTTCAGCTTGCCGGCAGCGTCCATTTCTGGATACTGCCGGCAAGCTTTTTTTAATTTTAGGACATTTTAATGCCGCTGAGGTTTACCTGCATTTTCTGCATACAAAAGAGGCTCTGAGTGATCTCTCCGAGCCTCCGCAGGCTAAAACAGCCCTTTTTGAGGGTTATCCAAACTTCCCTGTAATATAATCCTTCGTTCTTTTATCATTTGGGTGTGAAAACATCTTTACCGTATCATCGCACTCAACAAGCTCTCCCATGTAAAAGAATGCGGTTTGATCAGAAACTCTGGCTGCCTGCTGCATGTTATGCGTGACAATAACGATAGTGTATTTTCCCTTCAACTGCAGGATAAGCTCCTCAATTTTTCTTGTTGAAATCGGGTCAAGCGCTGACGTCGGTTCATCCATTAGTAAGATATCGGGATTTGTGGCAAGCGCTCTGGCGATGCAGAGACGCTGCTGCTGGCCTCCGGATAATGCAAGCGCCTGATGATGCAGACGGTCTTTCACTTCATCCCATAACGCAACATCTTTTAACGATTTTTCTACCGTTTCTTGAAGCTTCTTTTTGTTTTTCATACCATGAATTCTCGGTCCGTAAGCCACATTATCAAAGATGGATTGCGGAAACGGATTGCCTTTTTGAAAGACCATGCCGATATTTTTTCTTAACTCTACGACATCCACTTTCTGCTGCAAAAGATTACTGCCATTATAGATCATGTCGCCGGTCATTCTTACGTTCGGCGTCATACGGATCATTAAATTCAATGTCTTGATAAACGTAGATTTTCCGCAGCCGGATGGGCCGATGATCGCCGTGACCTCATGTTTATTCATTTTCATATGAATATCTTTTAAGGCCTGATGTTCTCCGTACCATAAGTTCATCCCGTTGATTTCAAAAACTTCCGATTTCTTAACAGCCTCTGTAGCAATACTCATCGGTGCCCTCCTAACCGAATTTCCCGTTAATATAATCCTCTGTTTTTTGGTGCTTCGGACTTGTAAAAATTTGTTCTGTCTGTCCATATTCTACGAGGTCTCCGTTTAAAAAGAATGCCGTTCGATCGGAAACCCTCAGTGCTTGCTGCATATTGTGCGTCACGATGACAATTGAATATTCTTTTTTCAATTCAGTGATCAGCTCTTCAATTTTCCCATTTGAAATGGGATCGAGGGCTGAAGCCGGTTCATCTAACAGCAGGACGGCAGGTTTCATTGCGAGCGTTCTCGCGATGCACAGCCTCTGCTGCTGCCCCCCTGATAAAGACAGGGCCGAGGAGTGAAGACGGTCCTTTACTTCATCCCAAAGCGCCGCTTTCGTTAAGCTTTCTTCGACAAGCTCATCAAGCACTGCTTTTCTCCGTTCTCCGGCATATTTTAAGGCATGTGTCATATTGTGATAGATAGATTTCGGAAAAGGGTTCGGCTTTTGAAAGACCATTCCGATCTCTCTTCTAAGATTGACGACATTAATCTTGCTGTCTAAAATATTTAATCCTTCATACAAAATTTCTCCTTCACTTCTTGCCGAGGGGATTAAATCGTTCATGCGATTAATGTTTCTGAGAAAGGTTGACTTGCCGCATCCGGACGGACCGATCAGAGCTGTCACAGCGTTCTTTTCAATATCCATGTTAACATGATAAACCGCCTGCTTTTCTCCGTAAAAAATAGATAGATCCCTCATCTCTAGTACATGCTGCCGCGGAACAGAAATGGGCTGCTCCATTTTTTCCTTTTCCATTAGGTTGATCATCTCAAATCGCCCTCTCCTCTAGTTTGCCGTAAGCTTTTTATAAATAAATGATCCGAGCCATCTTGCCGCCAGGTTGAAAAACAGGACAGAAATAACCAGCACTGCTGATCCTCCGTTAGCGATCGCTTCAGCATCTGGGATGATCCCTTGGGTGTTCACATTCCAAATATGCACCGCAAGCGTTTCAGCCGGTCTGAAAATATTGAAAGGCGATGTTTCTGAAAATGGATTCCATTCCGTAAAGTTGAGGCGAGGCGTCGTAAGGCCGGCTGTGAATAATAATGCCGCCGCTTCGCCAAAAACCCTGCCGGACGCTAAAATCGCACCTGTAATGATAGATGGAATGGCACTTGGCAGTAAAATCGTTTTAACTGTATGCCATCTTGAAACGCCTAAAGCGAGCGACGCTTCTTTCAAATCCTTAGGAACTGAACGAACCGCGTCTTCTGTGACACGAACCATCACGGGCAAATTAAAGACGGTTAAAGCAAGTGCGCCGCCGATAATTGTATACCCCCAGCCCGTCAGATTGACAAACATCAATAATCCGAACATACCGATCACAATAGAAGGAAGCGATGACAGCACTTCAATACACGTTCTGATAAAATCAGTCAATTTGTTTTGAGGCGCATATTCCGCCATGTACACACCGCCGCCGACACCGAGCGGAATCGTAATCAGCATGGTAATAAACAAAATATAAAAGGAGTTAAACAGCTGGTCGCGTATACCGCCTCCCGCCGCAATGGCGCTTGATTTTGTCGAGATGAAATCAAAGCTGAGCTGAGAAACACCGTTTATAAGAATATAAGAAAACAGCCCCACAAGGATGGCCGCAATGATCGCGGCGCATAAACCGAATACACCTGTCGCAATTCTGTCCGTCATTTTGCTGTTCATTACAATTTCCTCCTAGATGACAAGTAACGTATGAGCAGAATAAATAGAAACGACATCACAAGAAGAACAAGTCCCATTGACCATAGCGTATTGTTTTCCACGCTTCCATAAGTGGTATGACCCATATTCAGGGTAATAATCGTTGTCAATGTTCCTGCTGTATCAAGCAGGCTCTCAGGCAAAATTCTCGTATTACCAATAACCATCTGCACAGCGAGTGCTTCTCCGAACGCCCGCGCCATACCCAGCACCACCGCAGTCATCAAAGTTGGAAAGGCTGCAGGTACAAGCACTTTTCTGATCGTCTGCCATCTTGTTGCACCGAGCGCATATGAGCCTTCTCTGAGACTTTTCGGAAGCGAGGCCATCGCATCAGCCGAAATTGATGTGATCGTCGGCAGAATCATCACTGACAGCACAATTGTACCGGCCAATAAGCTATGCCCAGTTCCGCTTGTTTTAAATGCAGCGATAAACGGCACCAATACTGTAAGACCTATGAATCCATAAACAACAGAAGGAATGCCGACTAGAAGTTCAATCACCGGCTGCAGCACTTTCTTTCCCCAATTCGGCGCGATTTCCGTCATGAAAATAGCACCGGCTATGCCGAGCGGAGCAGCAATAAGGGCGGAAAGAACAGTCACCGCAAATGAGCCGAAAATAAACGGCAGCACCCCAAACTGAGGCTCGGTATTCGTTGGGTTCCAATTCAGGCTCGTTAAGAATTCAATTGGGCTTACACCATTTACAAGAAAAGATTGCAGCCCCTTTACGCCAAGGAAAATGGTGATCGCTATCGACGCCGCAATCATGATAAGCGCACAGGCGGTCACGATCATTCTTCCCCGGACTTCATCCAGTTGCCGGTTTTGCCTTGAGCTGATTAATCTTTCGCTCACAGACCATTTTTCTCTATTGTTTATCATCTATGACACTCCTATGAATGTGTTAAGAGGGGAAGCGGGTGATCCGCACTCCCCTTTTTTGTGTTCAATCAGCTTTGCTTTCCGCTTGCATCACGGGTCACTTTCATATCTGTGACCGGAATATAACCTTGATCTGTTACAATGCTTTTTTGAATCTCTTCACTTTTTAAGTAATCAAGAAACTCTTTCGCAAGCCCTTCTGCTTCACCCTTTGTGTAAGAGTGCTGATAAGCCCAGATCGTGTACTCGCCTGTCATGACATTTTTCGCTTCTGGTTTGACGCCGTCGATCGCAAGAGGTGTTACTTTGTCATCTGTTAAATATGAGAATGCCAGATATCCGATAGCTCCCGGAGTATCAGCAATGATTTTTTTGACCGTGTTGGAAGAATCCTCTGTAATTCCTTCAGCAGGCTCAGCCTCGTCAAGCGCATATTTCACAAACGTAGCGCGTGTTCCTGAAGAATCAGGACGGTTCACAAGAGTAATCTTTTGGTCCTTGCCGCCAAGCTCTTTCCAGTTTTTGATCTTTCCTGTGAAAATGTCTTTTAACTCTTTTTTAGAAATATCTTTCACGCCTGTGTCAGGGTTTACAGCCGCTGCCATACCGACGACTGCCACTTGATGATCTTTAAGCGCTTTTGCGTCGATGCCTTCTTTTTCTTCAGCGAACACATCAGAATTTCCGATTTGGACAGCTCCTTCAGACACTTGAGAAAGTCCTGTACCAGACCCTCCGGCCTGCACCTGGACATCTGCCTCCGGATTTTCTTCCATAAATTTCTCTGCCGCTGCAAGTATTAACGGCTGCATGGCCGATGAACCAGAAATGGTTAAAGAACCAGATGCCTTTCCTTCTCCGCTTGCAGACCCGGTATTTGACTTTTCACTCTCTCCCGCATTTCCGCATGCTGCTGCAATCATCATAAAAGCAGCCATAAGAAGCATGAGCACCAACTTGTTTTTTTTCATTTCTTGAATTCCCCCTGCGTATAATGTGTAATTTGTCCTACACGTATAGCGTAAAGGTTGAGTGTAAAAAGCGTTTTAAACGAATGTAAAGGTTTTGTAAATACGTGTGTTTTTTTGTATACAAAAAAAACGCCCACACATGTGGGCGTTCTGTTTTAATGATTTGAAGATGTTGAGCTTTGCGCCTCTTCTTCAATTTTATTTTTGTTTTTTTGCTGAGTGTTGTCGTCTTCTTGTTTTGATTTCAGTTCGAAATATTTATCTAATACTTCTCGTCCGATTTCATTCGTAATGGAATATCTGTCACTATAGTTAACATAGGCCCAAGGAACGACTACCGAAATGGCTATCTCCGGGTTGTCTGCAGGTGCATAGGCAACGAGTGTTGTATTATAAGTACTTTCGCCTGTTTTTGATTTATTTGGACCATCATAGAAAGATTGCGCTGTACCAGTTTTGCCTGCCGGACTATATTTCGCCGACGCAAATTGGCTTGCTGCTGTTCCCTTTGTCATGACCCGTTTAAAGCCGGCTTGAACTTCTCCGATCTCATCACTGCTCATATTTACTTTATTTAAAACTTGAGGCTGGACAGATTCCACTACAGCTCCGATGCCTTTTTGAGCATCCGGCTCTCTTACTTCTTTCACGAGCTGAGGCTTCAAACGATATCCTCCATTTGCAATGGTGGACACGTATTGCGCCATTTGGAGCGGTGTATACGTATCATACTGTCCGATAGCAAAGTCAAGCAAAAGCCCTGATTGTCTCTTAGTACCTTGATAACCGGTTGCTTCATTCGGCAGATCAATTCCGGTTTTTACTCCTAAGCCAAACTGACTAAAATTATAACGGAATGTATCGAAGGCTTTTGTGTCCAACGGCAATGATTGACCGCTTTTATATTCACCTTTACCGATCGCAATTGCTGTTTTAAACATAAATACGTTTGACGATTGTTCAAGTGCTCTTTGAATGCTGACAGGGCCTAAATTCGTCCAAGATTTTTTAGGGTTTGAACCCTTAATTAGAATCGGTTCATCTTGGAATACAGTGTTTAAATTGATCGCACCTGTTTGCAGCCCTGTTAACACAGTCGCACCTTTAACAGAAGACCCCATTGCATAGGAAGAAGTCATAGCGCCTAGAGCATAATCGTCGATTTTATATTTACCATTTTGATTGGTAATTTGTTTACCTGCCATTGTCAAGACTTCACCGTTTCTCGGATCCATCATGACCACAAATGCGCGATCCAATAATTCAGTGCTTGCTCTTGCTTTGGCCGATTTCAAATTTTTCTCAATAATTTTTTCGACTGATTTTTGCAAATCAATATCAATTGTAAGCACCAAGTCCTTGCCGGCTTTGCCTTCTGAAATGGTTTTTTTGCCGGTGACGTTGCCGGAAGAGTCTGTCATGTTTTGCACTTTTTCTTTTTGTCCTTGAAGAACATCTTCATATTGATATTCTAAATAACTTTTGCCGACCCTGTCATTTCGGCTGTAGCCGAGTGACAAATAATGTTCAAGAAGGCTTGAAGGAAGCCCTTCATTTGAACTGGATACACTGCCAAGCAATGTACGCAGCAAACTTTTATACGGATAATCCCGTTCCCAGTCTGAGGTAACATCTACCCCTGGCAATTCTTCCAAATGTTCACTTACGACAGACATCTCCTTGGCAGTCACATCTTTGTTTTTGATATATTGAGGCGTCAATGAGTAGCCTGAATCCATCTGCCTTTTAATGGCGAGTATCTGCATATCTTCATCTGTCAGTTCGTTCAGTTGTTTATCGGTAATACGCTTCAACTGAATCTGGTATAAATCATCGTCAGAAAGCAATTTATCTTCAACTTTTTTTCTTTCTTTAGCTGTAATGAGTTTTTTCGCTTCTTTCGGTCTCGTCAGAATCCAATAATCCTTTTTGTCCCGTTCTGTGACCTTTTCAGTATCCACTTTAATCATACCTGCAAGTTTTTTCGCAATTTTTAAACGCTGCGCTTGTGTCGTTGAGGTAGATCTTGTGTATGTAATCGCATTTAACGCTTTGTTGGTCACAATTGAATTCAGGTTTCGATCGTAAATTTTCCCTCTCGGCACAGCTGAACTGACATCCACTTCTTCCTGCTTGCTTGCTTCATTTTTATAATCTTCACCCATAACGATTTGCTTGATGCCAAGCTCTACAATAATCCAAGTGAAAATGATGAATGCAAGCAAAAATAAAATGTTCAGCCGAATCGGCAGAGACTTCTTTTTCTCATTATGTTGTTTTTTCGGTTTACTTCTTCTCATGACATCACCTTTTCTTTATTACAGAAAGAAATGACACTCAAGTAAGAGTGCCATAGATTATTCTAAAGGTTTTTTCGACTTTTTTCTACAGATAACCCTTTTTTCACGAATTATTATCTTTCTCCTTTTAAAAGGTTCGGTTCTGCCACTCGTTTTTGACCGTCTTCTGCCATCGTTTCTTCAGCCGGGTCCGGTTCTGTGAATCTGATGTCTTTGACAAAGTAATAAATCAGTGTATGCCCCGCTCCGAGCAATGCAAGGGACACCGGGATTCCCACATCGTCTTTTAATAATGAGACGATAATGAGAAAAAATAGAATCGACACAATTCTGCCTGCATTTAAAAACAATTCTCTCAGCACAATATATTCAATTCTCGCCTTTCTTGCATGCCTCGCCCGTCCGATGACATCATAGGTAAGGGATAAATAGGGAACGAGAAGCAAGGGATATCCAATTGCGATAAAAACGCCGTAGGTGAGCAAGGTCGTGAAGCTCATATGGAAAAGGATGAGAAACAGCGCTCCATACAGCACCAGTCCTCCTACAAGTATTGCCTTTTTTCTTGCCTTCTTTTTGATCAGCCTTGACACAAAATAGTAGGCAAAGAAGGAAACAGCTGAATTAACAAGACCAAAGGTACCAAGCGCCAATTCACTGTTTGTTGCAATAAAAACAAACACACTGATTAAAAAAACAAAAATTCCCTCTCTCAAGCCTTGAAAAAAATGCGCATTTGTAATTTTGCGCCAATTCATATTCGTATGGCGTTCAGCAAATACTTTTTTCAGCATAAAACGGCCTTTTGACTCTCTCCGTTTCAGAAAGAAGCTCATGACTACAGCGAGTGCAAATAAACTGAGGGAAAGGCTGAAAATGACCGTATATCCTGTATTATTTTCAAATCTTGAGATCACAAAACCTGCAACAATCGGCCCAATCATCCCTGCCGTCGATGATAAAATCCCCAGAAAACCATTGAAAAAATCTCTCGTATCAGGCTCTGTGATTTCAAAAGTCAGCACATTAAATGCAAGCCAATAAAAACCGTAGCCTACACCAAGGACTGCCCCGATCAGCACCAGCCGGGAAGCGGCCGTTTCACCCGCCAACAGCACCGTTAAATAAAATCCGGCTAAAAAAATCACGCCAAATCTAAGGATAAACACCCTGTCTATTTTCTTAGCCAACCGTCCGGCTAATAAAAAGGTGAATGGCTGCATCGTCACAATTGACAGATTATAGATGGCCAAATCAACGAATTTTCCTGATTGCTTCCATAGGTACACATTCACAAATGTATTAGAAAGCGCAATACCTAATGAGTAAAGTCCTCCAATGGTAAGCAGCAGCAGTAAGCCTTTGTTTACTTCTACGTTGCCAATTACTTTTTTTAGTTTGCTCATCACTTACTCCCCTTTACTATCCATAGTTTGTCTAAACTAAAACTCAGATATGTAAAAAGGAGAGAAAGTTCCACACAAAAAAACAAGACCCGTAAAGGGCCTTGTTTCATTTAATCCTTTATTTTGCTTCGCTGTAAAGACGGGCAACCTCATCCCAATTGACAACATTCCAGAAAGCGGAGATGTAATCAGGACGGCGGTTTTGGTAGTTAAGGTAGTAAGCGTGCTCCCACACATCAAGACCTAAAACCGGAGTTTTCCCTTCAGAAAGCGGAGAATCTTGGTTTGGCGTGCTAGTGATTTCAAGCTTGCCATTGTTTACTACAAGCCATGCCCAGCCAGAACCGAAACGGCCTGTTGCCGCAGCTCCGAACTGCTCTTTGAATTTGTCAAAGCTTCCAAATTCACTTTTGATTGCCTCTGCTAGATCTCCTGTCGGCTCGCCGCCGCCATTTGGAGATAAAAGTGTCCAGAACAATTTGTGGTTGGCATGTCCGCCGCCATTGTTGCGTACAGCAGTGCGGATGTTTTCCGGCACAGCGTTAAGGTCAGCTACAAGCTCTTCAACAGATTTGTTTGCAAGAGCAGTATTTCCTTCAACCGCTTTGTTCAAGTTTGTAACATAAGTGTTATGGTGCTTCGTATGGTGAATATTCATTGTTTCCTTGTCGATATGCGGTTCTAACGCATCGTAAGCATAAGGTAATTCTGGAAGTTCGTAAGCCATGATAAATTCCTCCTTAATATTATATGTACTGAAATGCCGCTATCAAGCGAGCCTTTCTTCATTCAGATTATCAAAAGAAAGGCGCGTTATCAATGAAAAAGCTCATAAAAGGTCATTTCAGCAGGCATACTTCACTTTAACCGTTAAGACTTGTTACTAAACCTGTTGTTTTTGCTTTTCTATAGAACAGTCCATAAAAAATACCCGATCATGATTAGCTGAATGACGCCCTTTGCCAAGACACTCGTTAAAAACCCGATCAGTGATCCCAAGCCGATTTTGAATGCGGCCTTTATATCTTTCTGATGAACGATAAGCTCAGCTGCGACCGCGCCGATAAACGGTCCCAAAATGATACCTGCTACAGGAATGACAAATGGTCCGATTAATAAGCCAATCGTGCTTCCCCAAATCGCCGCCCTGCTGCCCCCGAATCTTTTAACCCCCAGCAAATTGGATACATAATCTGCTGCGAATAAAACAGCGGCAAATACGGCTTCCACAAGCCAAAACATATAGGAATAAGGACTGAACGTAAACAAAAATCCATATAGAACAAATCCTGCAACAATAAACACGACACTCGGGATGATAGGGTACACAAGCCCGATAAATGCGATAACAAATACAACAGCTATGATCAGCCAATATAAAATATCCATAAAATCTCCTCTTTCCGCGGATTTATCTATCCGCTCTAAGCTTATTATGTATTATTCCTTATCTTGGTGCTGGTAACCTTCACTTTAAAATTGGCTTACAATAATAGATCTCCCTTGTGTTCATGCGGTGTGAACGATACAATAAGCAACATATATCAGTATAGCTAGGAAGTGAAGGTTTTGAATTTATTTAAGCTTTTTGTCAAAAGTACATACTCTCCCAAGGATATCGCAAAGACAAGATTCCAAGGGATAGGGAAGGCGATTCTTTATGTTTTCCTTCTTTCGCTCCTTTTTACACTCCCGAGCGCTTATTATTTAAGCTCCGGAACTGTGAAATCAATGAACGGGTTTAAATCCGTTTTACAAGATGATTTCCCCGATTTTACGATTTCAAACGGCAAACTGCAAACCGATGAAAAAAAATCCACGGAATCACAGGCGAATGGATTTGTCATTGTATTTGATCCCACTGACGCATACGGCACAGAACAAATCGAGGCAAAACAAAATGCTATCGGCATTTTGAAAGACAAATTTGTCTTGGCAATCGACGGCCAGGCGACAGAAATGAATTACTCATTGCTCCCTTCTGAATTGACGAAAAAGGATGTCATGTCCGCATTACATCAAAATAAAACAATGATTGTGACCGTGCTTTCTGTCTTATTGTTTCTCATGACTGCCGTGGGTAAATTTATAGAAGTTTCTTTCCTCGGCTTGATCGGGCTCATCATGAAAAACGCCCAAAGAAAACAGCTGTCCTATCCGCAGCTATGGAAACTTTCTGCTTATTCGATTACCCTTTCAACCATTTTCTTTACCATTATGAGAGCATTGGAAGCTTCTGTGCCAAGTGAATTTTTTGTTAATTGGTTTGTAAACTTTGTGATCCTCTTCCTCGTCTTAAAAGAGATACCGTCAAAGAAAACAGCCGTTTAGTCTGAGACTGCCCCGCACAGTCTCTTTTCTTTTGTCATGAAGGAAAAGGGACAAGCATACAATGAAGTAAAATTCGTATGCGGGAGGCAAAAAACATGAAGCGTCTCATCTTTCTATTCAGCAGTATATTTGTCATCTTTATTATATTTTACGATGTAAAAATAGGAACCATTCCCTTTCAGGACCTCCCTGTTTATGCAGTGTCAGCAAAAACTTCTGAACAAGAAGCGGCGTATAAAACAGTTACAGTGAAAAAGGGTGACACGGTCATGTCAATTGTCGGAAATGCGGGCTCGCCGGATGAGATTGTGAGGGATTTTGAAGCGCTGAATCCAAATGTAAAAGCAAGCAGCATTCAAGCCGGAACAGCGTATAAATTCCCCGTATATCGCAACTAAAACGTTAATTTCTTGTCAGTTCGGCGAATACACTGTTACAATATAATTTGTAAATCAAAAACACACAGACCATATCAGGACTGGATTCAATAAGCGGTAACTACAATTAAGGAGCGATTGACAAGTGAGTGAAATCACCCATCGTACAAAAACGCGTCCCGTCAAAGTGGGACCTTTAACAATAGGCGGAAATAATGAAGTTGTCATTCAAAGCATGACAACAACAAAAACACATGATGTAGAAGCAACAGTAGCGGAGATTAACCGATTGGCAGAAGCGGGATGCCAAATCGTGCGGGTCGCGTGCCCTGACGAGCGTGCGGCTAATGCGATTGCCGATATCAAAAAACAGATATCCATTCCGCTTGTTGTCGATATCCATTTTGACTACAAGCTTGCCTTAAAAGCGATAGAAGGCGGAGCAGATAAGATCCGGATCAATCCTGGGAACATCGGCCGCCGTGAAAAAGTCGAAGCTGTTGTGAAAGCAGCAAAAGAAAAAGGAATTCCTATTCGAATCGGCGTTAACGCAGGTTCTCTGGAAAAACGCATTTTAGAAAAATACGGCTATCCGACAGCAGACGGAATGGTCGAAAGCGCGCTTCACCATATTAAAATCCTTGAAGATCTGGATTTTCACGATATTATCGTCAGCATGAAAGCGTCCGATGTGAACCTTGCGATTGAAGCATATGAAAAGGCATCAAGAGCTTTCGATTATCCGCTTCACCTCGGTATTACAGAGTCAGGAACATTGTTTGCCGGCACGGTTAAAAGCGCGGCAGGCCTCGGAGCTATCTTAAGCTTGGGTATCGGTAACACTGTGCGTATCTCATTAAGCGCCGATCCGGTGGAAGAGGTAAAAGTAGCACGAGAATTGTTAAAATCTTTCGGGCTTGCTTCAAATGCGGCCACCCTTATTTCGTGTCCGACTTGCGGACGGATTGAGATTGATTTAATCAGCATTGCAAACGAAGTGGAAGACTACATTTCAAAGGTAAAGGCACCGATTAAAGTAGCTGTTCTCGGCTGCGCCGTAAACGGTCCGGGAGAAGCAAGAGAAGCTGACATCGGTATTGCCGGTGCCCGCGGGGAAGGACTTCTGTTCCGCAAAGGCGAAATTGTACGCAAGGTTCCCGAAGAAACAATGGTTGAGGAACTGAAAAAAGAAATTGACAAACTTGCCGAGGAACATTATGCAAAACTCGAAGCTGAAAAATCGAAATTAAATGCTTAGACACAAAAAGCTTGACGGAAACCCGTCAAGCTTTTGCTTTAGAAAAACGGAATAATAAATATTCCCAGCACAAGTGATATTACGCCAATTCCCATTGCCCAGCCGCCTAAGCTGGTTGCGCCTCTTCTTCGTGCGATATAGCCGACGATGATTCCAGCCGCCCCTAACAGCACAGGAAGGACAAACAAGGAAATAATGGATAGAGCTAAGGCAATAAATCCAATGCCTCGCCCTTCATTGGCTCCTGCAGTATTCTCATCACGGTCACCGACGCGGTCTGATGCGCGGTAAGGCTCCGCAATTTCAGCAGAAGTTTCTTCTAAATAACCGTCATCATGGGTAATGTTCGTGCCCTCTGAGCCATGATCGACATAATAATTATTACCTTCACGTTTTTCGTAGTCGTATGCCACCTTCAATTCCCCCTTGTCTTTTATTAAAGGAGCTTTTATAGTTTAAGCAATTTCTTCTGTTTCATGTTTGCTAAACTTTTCTGGTAATGTTAATTGTTTATGTTACACTTGAAAGTATGAAAATAAAGGAGTGTGGGCATGTTACGCTTAGGAATAGATATTGACGGCACCATAACGGCTCAAGATACATTTGTCCCTTATTTAAACCACTCGTTTAACCTTTCTATTTCATTAGACGATATGACGGACTATGATCTGACAAAGCTGCTGAATATTACAACCGAAGAATTTTGGGACTGGATGAATCGCAATGAAGCGATGATATATAAAGAAGCCATGCTCGCGCAGTTCGCAAAACAATCGCTTGATAAACTGAAAGAAGAGCACTCTTTGATCTATATTACAGCAAGGCGGAACCATTTGACTGATGTCACCTATGAGTGGTTCGGCAGCCGGGATATTCACTATGACCATATTGAGCTTGTCGGCGGGCACAACAAGGTAGAAGCTGTGAGAAAGCATGACATTGACTTATTTTTTGAAGATCATCACGGTAATGCGACGATGATAGCAAAAGAAGCCAATATTCCGGTTATTTTGTTCAATTCCCCCTATAATCAGCTCCCCATCGATTCGAATATCATCAGGGTGAATAACTGGCTTGACGCCGTTCACTGGATAAATGAAAACAAACACAGTTTATTGCGTGTGAAAAGCTGACAAAGCAGGAGCCGAATAAGGCTCCTGCTTTTTTAAAAAATAAAAACCCTTACGCTGAAGGGTTTTCCGCATTTTTTTGTTCGCATCCCGGGCACTTGCCGTATATCTCAAATTTGTGGCCGCTGATTTCATAGCCTTCCAAATCGTCGTTAAGTTTGTCCATCGGGCATGATTCAATCTCTTTCGTCTTTCCGCATTCTAAACAAATAAAATGATGATGATGATGCGTGTATGAACACTTAAATCTGAAAAGCTTTTCACCGGAAAGCTCAGTCGTTTCCAAAATGCCCAGCTCTTCATATAATGAAAGGTTTCTGTATATTGTATCAAAGCTCAGACCGGGATAATCGTCATTTAAAGCTGCCAAAACGTTTTTAGCAGTAAGATATCTGTCCGAATCAGCGAAAAGCTGAAGCATATCTTCCCGTTTGCTTGTATATTTATATCCTTTTTCTTTCAGCAAGTTAAGTGCTTCTTGTACGTTCATGGAGGGCCTCCCTTGTCACTTTGAAAGAACGTATGTTTATGCTCAATCAATCCGATTTTCCAAAAAAGAAAATGGCAGCTGTTAAATCAGCAAGCCATCTCTTTATGTCGTATATAAATTATACCTATAAAATTAATAAAAGTAAATGAAAGCCTAATGGATAGCGGTTTTGAATTTGCCGCCTCTTGTTTCATGAGTATTCATAATAGTTATAAATGCATTTTTATCAATTTCAAAGACGATGGATTTCAGCTTGGTTACTTCAAGCCTTGTGACAACAGCATATATGACTTCCTTCGTTTCATCGGTATAACCGCCCTTACCCTGCAGTTTGGTTGTCCCCCGTCCAAGCCGGTGCAAAATGGCGTCTGATATTTCAGCATATTGTTCTGCCACAATAATGACAGCTTTTGTTTCATCAAGTCCTTGAATAACGGCATCTATTGTTTTCATAGCAATATAATAGGTCATGAAGGAATACATCGCCTGTTCCGGGCCAAACACAAAACCGGCCCAAATAAAGATGAACACGTTAATGAGCATAACGAATTCGCCGACTGAAAATGGCAATTTTTTCGTCAGGAGGATACCGAGTATCTCTGTGCCATCCATTGATCCCCCGAATCGAATCACCAGACCGACACCGAAGCCAAGCAAAAGCCCTCCAAAAACTGTAGCCAAAATTGGCTGTGTTGTAACGGCATCTACATGGTGAAGCGAAGATTCGATAACCGCTAACCCTACAATTCCAATAACGGTGGAAACCAAGAATGTCTTTCCGATATATTTATAACCAAAAATCATAAACGGAATGTTTAGCACTACGACAAAAATAGCGAAATTAAGAATGGGGTTGGCCATAAAGAGGTGGTCTAAAATAAGCGATATTCCGATGATGCCTCCGTCAATGAAGTTATTAGGGACCAAAAACAGTTCAATACTTACCGCCGCTGAAGCAGCTCCGATCAAAATCATAATGACTCTGAAAAGGAAATGAATGAATGATTCTTTCTTATGTTGTTTTGTTGAGGTCATAAAATCTCCTTCCTGAAAATAACTATTAAAAATAGATTATGAATCTATTTTACCATTAAAAGCTGGAACGTTTTACTGATTTGCCCATACATTATTCCTGAGAGGTGGAATGTTCGATGATTTTATTTCAAAAAATTATTCTGCAGCGGCTGAACCAAGTGACTGCGGAGGATTTACTCAAGTATTCAAAGCAATACGGAATCAGTCTTACCAGAACACAAGCGGCTGAAGTCGCAAACCTTATGAACGGTAAAAACATAAACATTTTTGATGATCAGGAACGCTTGCAGCTGCTGAAACAGGTTGAAAACATTACATCAAAAGAAACTGCAAATACAGTTAATGAACTTTTCAAACAATTCACAAGCTAAAGAGGGGGAGATTCACTCCCCCTTTATTTATTGTTCTGCTATTTTTTCCAGCAATCCCTCATCAAATTGCTTGTCCTTCAGCATTTGAATCTCGAATCGGTATGGAGGTTTTTTATTCTTCTTATCTTCCCCTACATACGGAGTTTCCAGGATTTTCGGTATATCTGAAAGCTGATCATGATGCACCACATATTGCAAAGCGTCGAATCCGACTTCACCGAAGCCGATATTTTCATGACGGTCTTTTTTCGCACCTCTGACATTTTTGCTGTCATTAATGTGAAGCACTTTTATTCTGTCGATCCCGACAATCTTATCAAATTCATTAAGAACGCCGTCAAAATCATGAACAACATCATAGCCTGCATCATGCGTATGGCATGTATCAAAGCAGACGGACAGATGCTCATTATGAGTGACACCGTTTATAATTTGGGCAAGCTCTTCAAAACTCCGGCCGCACTCAGAACCTTTGCCGGCCATCGTTTCCAAAGCGATCTGCACCTTTTGATTCGGATCAATCACTTCGTTTAAGCCTTCAATGATCTTTTGAATACCTACATCAGCCCCCGCTCCCACATGAGCGCCTGGGTGAAGCACAATTTGTTTTGCTCCGATCGCAGCTGTCCTTTCGATTTCCGAACGCAGAAAGTCAACGCCAAGCTCAAATGTTGCCGGGTTGGTCGTATTCGCAATATTGATGATGTAAGGCGCATGAACGACAATATCGTCAATGCCATTTTCTTTCATGTGCGCCTGGCCTGCCTCTATATTGAGGTCTTCAATTTTTTTACGGCGCGTATTTTGCGGCGCGCCTGTATAGATCATAAATGTGTTTGCCCCATAAGAGACAGCTTCTTGGCTTGCGGCAAGAAGCATGTGTTTTCCGCTCATTGAGACATGTGAACCTATTTTCAACAACCGGTTTCCCTACTTTCCTCTTTTAGATTGCTGTCTTCTTTGTTTTTTTCTTATTTTCTCCATCTCATAACTCATTTTCTTTTTATAGCCCGGTTTTACTTTTTTCGGCTTTTTCACAAGGCGCTGTGCCATTTCGTCAGCTTCGTTCGGCGTCTTTTTACGGTTTTTACGGCGCTGGCGGTCGTCGCCTTTTTTCCATTCGCCTTTTTCAAGCTCAACATACTCAAATACGATGCCCATTTTCTCCAGTTTGACAAGCGCATCCTCATCAGACAGCTCATAAATCGTCATCGCTTGGCCTGAAGATCCGGCACGCGCCGTTCTTCCTACACGGTGAACATAAAAATCAAGATCATCCGGCAACTCATAGTTGATAACGTGGCTTACACCCTTAATATCAATCCCTCTAGCCGCAAGGTCTGTCGCGATGACATATGTGAACTCCAGATCGTTAATCTGCTTCATTACTTTTTTACGCTCACGAGGCGTCAGCCCGCCGTGAAGAAGACCGATTTTCATCCCTTTGCCTGTTAAGTATGAAGCAATATGGTCCGCCGTATTTTTTGTATTGGCAAATACAATGCCAAGATACGGATTTTGATGGGACATGATGTCAAAGAGCAACTTGTCCTTATCGCGGTGTTTTGAAGGGATGAGAACATGCTCAATCTTTTCTGCAGTGATTTGCTTCGGCTCCACATGCGCGTATTTCGGATTTTCCATATACTTTTTCAAGAAAGGCTTCAGTTTTTCAGGAATCGTCGCGGAGAAAACAAGCATTTGCAAATCTTCCGGCATACGTGATCCGATATAATCAACATCAGCTATAAAACCCATATCAAGCATTAAATCTGCCTCATCAATAACAAGTGATTTAGCCTTATAAACGTTTAACGCCTGCTCTTTTATTAAATCAGCAATCCGTCCTGGGGTTCCGACAACCAGATGTGGCTGTGTCTTCAGCTTATCAATTGATTTTTGTTTATCCGTGCCTCCGATAAAGCATTTCGAACGGATAGAATCGTCTGTCATGCTTTCTGTAATTTTTAGGGCTTCCTGATGAATTTGGTTGGCAAGCTCTCTTGTCGGAGCCGTAATAACGGCCTGAACAACGTCCTTATTCGGATCAATTTCATTTAACAAAGGCAATAAATAAGCGTGAGTCTTTCCTGTACCGGTCTGAGATTGCCCAATCACGCTTTCTCTTTTTAACACAGCAGGTATCAGCCTTTTTTGAATATCAGTCGGCTCATAAAAACCAAGGCGATGTACGGCATCTATAATAAACGGTTTCAGATCATACAATTCAAATTTTGTTTCTTTCATTTTTCCCAGCTCCTTAAAGCGGCACATTATGTGTCCATCATCACATTATACCCGATTTGGCTTAAAAACACCATGTTTGTCAGGAGCTTGTTTTACGCTCTCTCGAAAAAAAGCAAATACAGACTCACATGCATATTGTAATAGCAGGGAGAGTTTGAAAGGAGGTACAAGTATGTTTTCACAGCAGCAGCCAATGAGAAATATGCGTCAGCCGGGACCGCCAAACCGGCCCGCTCCTAACCAGCGCATGATGGGCGGAAGACCGCCCGCAATGCGACAGCCTTCATTTTCCGGCCAGCAGCAAGGTTTCCAGCCCCCTCGCCAGTCATTTCCCCAGCAGCCGGGAATCGAATCCAGAAATGGCTTAGGGGGAGGATTAAAGGGCATGTTGTCCAAGTTTTTGCCGGGTGCAGGAGGCACAGGGGCGCCCGGGGCAGCGGCAGGCGGAGGCTCCGGTTTACAAGGCATTCAGAATCTGGCCAATCCGGCGTCGCTGTCCAGCATGCTCGGCAATGTCCAAAAAGTGCTCGGCATGGCTCAGCAAGTCACTCCCATGATTCAGCAGTATGGCCCATTAGTGCGAAACCTGCCGGCCATGATGAAGCTGTACAGCCAATTGAGCAGCAATGATGACGAAACAGAAAAAGCAGACGGAAAAGAAGCTGAGACGAATGAAACAGATATACCTGATGAAACAGAGACGGTGAAAAAAACGAGCCCAGTTCCCGTAAAACCAAAAGCAAAATCTGCTCCGGCGCCGGCCTCTAAGAAAAAAGAAGTGTCTCCCTCTCCGGTCTCCGCTCCTGTCAAAAGAACGTCAGGCAGTTCAAAGCCAAGATTATATATTTAACATTCTTTGATATCTGAACTAAGATTGGCTATAATAGAGATCAGAAGAATGCAAGAATAAAGCCGTTTAATTACGGCTTTTTATATTGCCTCTCACTCACTTCTGAATAGGAGGACAACCAAAAATGGACGTAGTTAAAATTTCGCCGCGCGGCTATTGCTATGGCGTTGTAGATGCCATGGTCATCGCTAAAAACGCGGCGCTTGATAAAAACTTACCCAGACCAATCTATATACTCGGAATGATTGTTCATAATAAACACGTTACAGATGCGTTTGAAGAGGACGGAATTTACACGCTGGACGGAGCTAACAGATTGGAAATATTAAAGCAGGTAGACAAAGGCACCGTTATTTTCACGGCGCACGGCGTTTCTCCCGAAGTCCGGAGAATAGCAGAAGAAAAAGGCTTAGTCGCAATTGACGCAACATGCCCGGACGTCACGAAAACCCATGATTTAATTTTGAAAATGAAAGCGGAAGGCTATCATGTCATCTATATCGGCAAAAAAGGCCATCCGGAGCCTGAAGGAGCGGTAGGCGTCGCGCCAGATATCGTTCACCTCGTCGAAACTGAAGAGGATGTCCAAAACCTTGATATTCAAGCAGAAAAATTAATCGTAACAAACCAAACGACAATGTCTCAATGGGATGTTCATGACATCATGGAGCTTGTAAAGGCTAAATACCCTCATGTTGAATATCACCAGGAAATTTGTCTGGCTACACAGGTCCGCCAAGAAGCCGTATCAGAACAAGCAAAAAAAGCAGACTTAACAATCGTTGTCGGAGATCCAAAGAGCAACAACTCAAACAGGCTCGCACAAGTGTCCGAAGAAATTGCCGGAACGAAAGCCTACCGCATCGGCGACTTAAGCGAATTAAAGCTGGAGTGGCTTCAAGGTGTAAATACTGTAGCAGTAACCGCTGGCGCTTCTACGCCAACACCTATTACGAAAGAAGTCATTCGCTTCTTAGAACAATTTGATCATCAGGATGAATCGACATGGACAGTTCAGCATAACGTCCCGCTGCAAAAAATCTTGCCTAAAGTAAAAGCAAAAAACTGAGGCCCTTACGCCTCAGTTTTTTTATAAAAATGTAAACGGATTTGTATCTGTCTCAGACACAAAAATATGAACATTATAATTTTTCTCTGCGCACATCGCATTCAGCGTTTTCACAACGCCCTCTTTCATGATTTTTTCAGCATAGTGACCGGGATCAATAACATTCAGCCCCATCATCATCGCATCATGCGCAACATGAAAATACAGATCTCCTGTTACGTAAACATCCGCGCCTTTTCGTTTTGCCTCGTAAATGTATTTATTGCCGTCTCCTCCGAGAACAGCCACCTTTTTCACTACACTCTCAGAATCCCCTACCATGCGGACTCCGTTTACTTGCAGCTTCTCTTTCACAAACAAGGCAAATTCCTGAAGCGTCATATTATCTTTCAGTTTTCCGATCCGGCCAAGCCCTTTTTCTATCGCGGCCTGTTCCACATGATAAATATCATAAGCAACCTCTTCATATGGATGGCTTTTGATCATGGCTTTTATCACGGATTTTTCTAAACTTGCAGGAAAAATGGTCTCAAGCCGGACCTCATGAACCAGTTCAAGCTCTCCAACCTCACCGATAAACGGCTCTGCACCGTCCAGCGGCTTGAAGCTTCCGATTCCCTCCGATGAAAACGCACAATGGCTGTATTCGCCGATGTGTCCTGCCCCGGCGTTTCCAAGGGCGGTTCTGACCTTCTCTTCGTACTCCTTCGGCACATATACGACCAGCTTTTTAAGCGGATCTGAATATGTCGGCACCAGCACTTCGGAATTCTCCAGCTCCAAAGCCTCTGCGAGCAAATCGTTCACTCCGCCGTCCGCTACATCCAGATTCGTATGGGCCGCATACACAGCAATATCATGTTTGATACATTTCTCAATCAGCCTACCGCCAGGCTGATCTGTCGAGATATGCTTAAGCGGTCTGAAAATAGGCGGATGATGGGCAATAATCACATCAACATTTTTTTCAATCGCTTCGTCTACCACACTTTCCAACACATCAAGCGTGACCATCACGTTTTTCACCGGTTTATTCAAAGTGCCGATCTGCAATCCGATTTTGTCTCCCTCAACCGCAAACGCCTTCGGAGAAAATTGTTCAAACAACTGGATGATTTGCTGACCGTTTACTGTTTTATCCATGTCTGATGACCTCCTTTAACAATTCAATCCGTTTTGTGAGTTCTGCTAATTTTTGTTTGTTGTGCCCGGACTGCGCAGCACGGCTGATCTGCTCATGAATTTTTTCAGTATGTTCAAGCTCTTGAGTCCATTTTTTCATAAATACTGCATTCTTTTCTTTTGCTAAAAAAGGACCGACAAGCATTCCGGCTTCAAAAGAAAATCCTTCGTAAGCTGCATCTTTGTCTCCCGCTTCGGCGGCAAGCACTTCATAGCACTTCCCATCCTCCTCAAGAATCATCTCACTCACGAGAGCATAGCCTTCCTTATAGAGCCACTCTCTAATATGGATGGCATGAATATTCGGCTGCAAAATAAGCCGCTCTTTTCCTGTCAGCTTATCTTTGCCAGACTCTAAAATATGAGCGATCAAAGAGCCTCCCATTCCGGCAATCGTAATTGCGTCAACCTCACCTTTTTGAATCACTTCCAGCCCGTCCCCTTGCCTCACTGAGATATGGGAGCTTAAGTTTAATTTCTCAACCTGCTGTTTTGCAGAAAGAAAAGGGCCGTCGGTAATTTCCCCGGCAATTGCGCGGCTTGCTATATGATTCAGCACAGCGTAACAAGGAAGGTAAGCGTGGTCAGACCCGATATCCGCAATCACTGCTCCGCCCGGTATGTATTCCGCTACTGTCTGCAATCTTTTTGATAATTTCATTTCATTCATTGTTATCACAACTTTTCTCAATCATTTTTTCCTTTACTATCATATAAAAAAACAGCCGGGAATCCAAGCTGAGCGAATGATTTTCGTTTATTTCTTTACTCTAATGTGTTTTCTCATTGTAAAAGGTGCTTTTTATGGGTTGTGTTGCTATAGTCTATGCCTTTCAAAAGAACACCCTTAACAAAGGAAGTTTCTGCTTTAAACTAATGAATACGTTTTTCTTTCTTTACTATTTCTGCTTTATAGCGAAATTTCGAATGATCATAATTTCGATCATAGTTCCCAACAAACCAAAAGGGAAGTACTGATTTTCTATTAGAAGGCAAAAATAAAAGGCTGACGAGAGAATCTCGGCGGCCTGACAGATATAGCTTTAAATTTTTGTTATTTAATATTAGACACCCAATCTGCCATTTCATCCAGCTTCTCGGCAGGTACGAGTCCTGACGGCATTCCGTTGCCGCCTTTTTCAATTTTTGTTTTTATTTCAGCAACATCTTTTTTATCTCCCACGCCTTTCAAACTCGGCCCTGAGACACCTTCATAGTTTTCACCGTGGCATGAGATACAGTTGGCCTTGTATATCTCTTCCGGTGAAGCGTTTGCAGTTTCCTTCTCGGCAGACTTGTTTTCCCCTCCGCCTGCAATCTCCTTGGCGTCGCCGAGCCCCTTTACGGATAAAAAGAAAGTGAGCCCTATCCCTAAGACAGCAATCAGCAAAAATGGAATAAGCGGATTCCGTTTCATTTTCCATCCCCCTTTATCATCTTCCCCTATGTAAACAATTCTAATTCTAACTTAATTTTACAAAAAGTAAATGGATCAAGGCGCAAAAATTTCGTTATTCACACTTTATACAAAAAAGACAACAATCTTTTTGTTTTGTCCGATTTCCCTTTTATTCTATTGTATAATTTATTGTATACGCTTACAATAAGAAATGTGGGCATCTTTTTGAATTTTTAGTAAAATGTTCATTTGCAAACGGAGTCATTATTCAGTAAAATAAAGGTATATTATCCATATATCTTTTTGGCAAAAAAAGAACGGATCATTCAGACCCGTTCCACTCTATTCTAGAAAATCCTTCAGACGTTTACTTCTGCTAGGATGTCTTAATTTACGAAGCGCTTTTGCTTCAATCTGACGAATACGCTCTCTCGTTACTCCAAATACCTTGCCTACTTCTTCCAACGTTCTTGTGCGTCCGTCATCAAGCCCGAAACGAAGGCGCAATACATTTTCTTCACGATCCGTTAACGTATCCAGCACATCTTCCAGCTGTTCTTTTAAAAGCTCATACGCCGCATGATCTGAAGGTGAAGTCGCCTCCTGATCTTCGATGAAATCGCCAAGATGAGAGTCATCTTCCTCACCGATCGGTGTCTCTAAAGATACCGGCTCTTGAGCTATTTTTAAGATTTCACGCACTTTTTCAGGTGTAAGATCCATGTCTTCTGCGATTTCTTCCGGTGTCGGCTCTCTTCCTAAGTCTTGCAGGAGCTGGCGCTGCACACGGATTAATTTATTGATGGTTTCAACCATATGAACAGGGATACGAATCGTTCTTGCCTGATCGGCGATAGCGCGTGTAATTGCCTGCCTGATCCACCACGTAGCATACGTACTGAATTTATATCCTTTACGATAGTCGAACTTTTCAACGGCTTTCATCAGACCCATATTGCCTTCTTGGATCAGATCAAGGAAAAGCATTCCGCGTCCTACATATCGTTTGGCGATGCTGACAACCAATCGTAAGTTAGCCTCTGCCAATCTGCGCTTGGATTCTTCATCACCCTCTTCAATTTTTTGAGCGTAGGTGATTTCTTCTTTAGCAGAAAGAAGATTTACCCGGCCAATTTCCTTCAGGTACATACGGACTGGATCATTAATTTTCACACCAGGCGGTACACTGAGGTCATTGAGGTCAAATTCTTCTTCGGCTTTGGCAAGCTGCTGAATATTAGGATCTTCTGTTTCTTCATTTTCACTAATTAATTCAACACCTTGTTCTCCTAAAAATTCATAATACTCATCCATTTGGTCTGATTCAATTTCAAAGCTGGACATACGCTCGGCGATTTCTTCATATGTCAAAACGCCACGTTTTTTACCGGCTTCAGTCAGCTGGTCTTTTACTTGGTCAATTGTTAATTCTGTTTCTGTTTCGTGGGTTTGTTTATCAGCCATTATGGATCCCTCCTTCCAAAGCTTGCAACGAATTCTAAAAGCGGTATTTTTCTTATTCAGTCATTCAGGCGTTTTCTATATGATCAGCCATAAGAAATGTTCGAATAATGAAATGACAATTCATGATGAGGTAAAGCGATCTATTTTGCTCCTCCGCAAGGAATCATTGCCAAATGAGCGCCTTCCCGCAAATTCATGTGTTATTTTAAAGATCGGTTCAATGTAATAATTTCTTGAGCCAAAGATGCCGCTGTGAGAAAATCCTTTTGTCTTTCTGCCTCTGCTCTCTCTTGCTCTTTTTCCTTTATCATTGACCATTTTCGATGATTCAACACTTTTTTTACATAATCCGATAACTCGGCTTCGCTCAATTCTTGATTGATTTGCAGCATCAATATATCGGAAAGCAGCTGGCTGATCGTGTCATCCTGAAATTTTGACATCGCATTTTGAGGTGTCAGCTCAGCTCCTTCTTCATATAAAGCATACAGATATGCAGCCAGCGCCCGGTGCTCGTCGAGATTGAATTCAAATCCAATCCGATCCAGCACTTTTTTTATGACGCCCCGGTCACGTAGCATATGGGCGAGAAGAAGCCTTTCAGCATTTTCATAGGCCGGCCGCAGACGCTTTTGCCTCGCCTTTGTAGTGATATGCGCCCGCCTTGTCTGAGTCTCCCTGTTATTCTGGCTCGGTCCGTTTTGCTTTGAGAATACAGCGAGCTGCTCCGCTAACGATTCTTGTGAAAGAGAAAATTCGGCAGCAAGCTGTTTCAGGTAAACTTCTTGTTCGAGCGACCCTGACAGCGCGCTGATTTCTTTCAAAACGGATTTGATGTAGGCTAACCGGTCGCCTTCATCAGATAAGTTCTTTCCTTTACGGAAGAATTGCATTTTGAACGCCATTACGGTAACACTCGCGTTTATGATGTCATTTTTGAATTTTTCCCCGCCGTATCTCTTCACATAATCGTCAGGGTCCAATCCGTCAGGGATGATGGCCACTCTTACCTTACAATCTTTTTTCATCAGCAGATCTGCGGCTTTTAAGGTGGCTTCATAACCGGCTGAATCGGAATCATAGCAGAGGATGATCTCTTCCACGTTTCTTCTCAGGATCTTCGCATGCTCTTCTGTGAGAGAGGTTCCCATCGTAGCTATGCTTTCTTTCACTCCTGAGCTGACAGCTGATATGACATCTGCAAATCCTTCAAACAAGACGGCTCTTTCCTGCTTCCTGATTTGGAGGCGTGCTTTATGAAAATTGTATAACAGCTTACTTTTATGAAACAGCGGTGTTTCAGGGCTGTTCATATATTTAGGCTGCTGGTCTCCGAGCGCTCTGCCTGAGAAAGCGGCTACAGCACCATGATGATCATGGATCGGAAAAATGATCCGATTTCTGAAACGGTCAAAATAACCGCTGCCGTCTTCCCGCCTGATTAAAAGCCCGGCTTTTTCCATCAGCTCTTCTTTAAATCCCCGTTTTGCCAAAAACTTCGTCATGAAGTCCCAAGAATCAAGAGCGTAACCAATTTCAAACTCATCTATCAGCTCTTTCGTAAAGCCTCTTGACAGAAGGTAATCTAACGCATCTTGACCTTCCTTTGTATTCATTAGCAAATGATGGTAAAATTTCTTCAGAAGCTCATGAGCCTCCGCCATCTTCTGTTCGCCGGATGAATCTGGGCGGGACGCTGTATTAATCGTTATATCATCGGGAAAATCAATTTGATATTTATCAGCAAGGTGGGATACTGATTCGGTAAACGAATAGCCCTCCATCTGCCTCAAAAAGGAGAAAACATTGCCGCCTGCTCCGCATCCGAAGCAATGAAAAATCTGTTTATCCGGCGATACGGAAAATGAAGGCGTGTTTTCTCCATGAAATGGACAGAGTCCAAAGTAATTTCGGCCTTGCTTTTTTAATTGAACGTAATCACCTATGACTTCTACGATATCTGCTGACTTTTGCACCTGATCCACAATTTCATCTGGTATACGATTTCCCATCTTATTAACACTCCGTCGTACATTATTCGATGCCTTAGTCTAAAATCCCTTCATGATTCGACAGGATTTTTTGCAGCAGGGTAACAAATCGTTCTCGATCTTCATTATTTAATTTTTTAGGGCCCTTGGAATATATGCCTTTTCTCCTTTGTTTGCCGGAAATATGGCGGCCTTGAAGCGCGAAATCAATCGTATCTTCCTTATAAAGCCGGCCTCGTTCTGACATGACGCTGACTTTCCTGTTCAGCAATAAGGAGGCAAGCCCTATGTCCTGCGTCACAACAATATCTCCCGGCTTTACATGATTTGCGATATATAAGTCAGCTGCTTCTTTATGAGGATCAACGTACTTCCACTTCTCTTCCTTCCCTCTGGAAAGCTGATAGTGCTCAAATGAAGCTACAAAAAGGACTTGAACATTGAAATCTGATGCAACGAGCAAAATTTCATCTTTTACAGGACACGCATCAGCATCGACAAAAATCGTCTTTTCTTTTTCATCAAGAAGAGTAATTCTCCATCCCTCCATTAATCTCCTGCATAAAAGCAAGCAAAATCGCTCATGCTTCAAAATTGCGGACTATGCGAATTTGTCGAAAAATTTCCGGGAGAAATTCTTGACATCTTACCCATAATAGTTTATTCGTATCAGACTAAGCTTAAACCTAAAATTAATCATTTTATCACAATTTTTTATTATAATACAAACTTCGTAAAGATGCTATTCTTTTTCACTATTCCCTTTTTCCTTACAATCAAAAACCCAGGAGAGAGCGTCCCTGAGTTATTTGTTCTTCGTTTTTAAATGGTGGATGATATTCGCCGTTTCTTCAACCGCTTTGTTGGAAACATCTACAACCTGGCATCCGATCCGATCCACTATCTTTTCGAAATATTCAAGCTCTTCTTTAATTCTGTTAATATTCGCATAGATGGCTTTGTCATTCAAGCCAAGGGATTTTAACCGTTCTTTTCGAATATGGTTCAGCTTATCCGGACTTATTTTCAAGCCGATGCATTTTTTCGGATCAACAGCAAACAGTTCCTCCGGCGGGTCAACCTCAGGAACAATCGGAACATTGGCAACCTTGAGCCGCTTGTGGGCGAGATATTGAGATAAAGGAGTCTTAGATGTGCGGGACACGCCGATTAGGATGATATCGGCTTTTAAAATGCCTCTGGGGTCCCGTCCGTCATCATATTTTACCGCAAATTCAATCGCTTCCACTTTCTTGAAATAATCTTCATCAAGCTGGCGGACGCGGCCAGGTTCATATTTAGCCGTCAGACCGTAAACTGTTTCCATTTTATCTATTAACGGGCCGATAATATCATAATATAAGACATTGGCTTTTTTAGCTTCAGCAATTAAGTATTCGCGTATTTCAGGAACAACGAGTGTAAAACAGATAATGCCGCCGTCTGCCTGTGCGAGAGAAATGACTTCATTAATGGTGCCGATATCTTCAACATAAGGAATTCTTCTTATATTTGTATCGTCCGCAGAGCCATTGAATTGGCTGAGTGAAGCTTTTACGACCAATTCAGCCGTTTCTCCGACTGAATCCGATACAACATATATGATGCGATTGTTCATATTATCCCCCCGTTAGTTTTCATCCTTAGATAATTTCATTTTCTGATAAACTGACGAGTATTTTCGTCATATTCGTTTTTGTAATTCTGCCGATCACTTCGAAACCTTTATCCGTTTCTTTAATGACAGGAAGCGCATCAATTTGTTTTTCGATCAGGTGCCTCCCTATATCCATTACATAATCTTCACGCCTGCAAACCGTAATGTTCGGCATCCTCGTCATAATAATGTGCACAGGTATAGAAGCAAGCTCCTGCTGACCGATGCTGGCTCTGAGCAAGTCCTTACGTGACAGCACTCCGACTAACACAGCGTCACGGTCTACGACAAACAGAGTACCTACATCCTCTAAAAACATGGTGCATATCGCATCATAGACAGATACGTTTTCATGGATAACAACAGGAATAGATTGAAAGTCTTTCACTTGAAGTTTTTTTAATTTATCCGCTAAAAGCTGTGTGCCCGTTTTACCTGTATAAAAATAACCGACTCTCGGGCGTGCCTCAAGGAAGCCTGACATGGTGAGTATGGCTAAATCGGGTCGCAGCGTCGCTCTGGTCAAATTCAGCTGGTCTGCTATATGTTCCCCGGTAATCGGCCCGTTTTCTTTTACAATCTGCAAAATTTGTTCTTGCCGTTTATTGAGTTCGATCGTACTCACCACCTTTTAAGATAAAGCATTCTTCATATCTATGTATCGAATAATAATTCATATTATAACGCAAATTGGGCGTTATCAAACAAAAACTCTTACAAACGGGTAAAAAGACGATTGCCGATCATCTCACAGCAACCGTCTTTCCTTTCTTTATTTTACAATAAGCGCGTTCATATTAGCAAAAGACTTGATTTCGTCTGCCAAATTTATCATTTGGGCTAAGCGGTTCGCCTTTAATGTTTCATTATCCGAATGAACCATTGTGTGGTTAAAGTATTCTTCGATCGGCTCTTTTAATGCGGCCAGCGCAGTCAGTGCAGCTTCATAATCCTTTTTATTGAAGCTGTCATGCAAATCGCGCTTTGCTTCTTTATAGGCATCATACAGCTTTGCTTCTTGTTCATTTTCAAACAGGTCAGGCTGAATATTTCCGTGCTCGCCTTTTTTGCTGATGGATATCACTCGTCCTAACGCTTCAGCTGTTTCTTTAAAACCTGGCGCTCCCAGCTTTTTCTCTAATACATGGGCTTTGTGCAGCGCCGAGTAAGGCTCCAGTTCCGAGCTGTCAAGCACCGCGTCAATCACATCATGGCGGATTTGTTCCGCGTTCATGACATATTTAAGGCGCTGAGTGAAGAAATCCAAAAGTTCGCTGTTTTTGTCTGTTTTCACAAATGTCAGCAGCTGTTCAAACGAAATGCCCCAGTTTTGGTCAAGCAGGATGGAAACGATTCCGCTTGCTTGGCGCCGTAATCCGTAAGGGTCTTGAGAACCTGTCGGAATCACGCCGATCGAAAAGAATGAAGTAATCGTATCAAGTTTATCAGCCAAGGCAACAACAGCACCTGTGAAAGTAGATGGTGTTTCTCCGCCTGCAGCTCTCGGCATATAGTGTTCATTCACAGCGATGGCCACGGCTTCTTCTTCACCGAGCATTCTCGCATACTTCTCACCCATAATGCCTTGAAGCTCAGGGAATTCATATATCATATGTGTGACAAGGTCAAATTTAGAGATTTCAGCCGCACGTGTAATCAGCTTTTTCGTCTCTTCATCAGCTTTTAGCTGATCAGCCAGTTTTTCAGCAATAGTTGTCACTCTTCTCACTTTATCAGCGAGAGATCCAAGTTCTTCATGGAAAACAATATTTTCAAGTTTTTTCACATTTTCATTTATATTAAGCTTCTGGTCTTCCTTATAGAAGAAAGAAGCGTCGGATAATCTGGCTCTGAGTACCTTTTCATTTCCTCGGGCCACATTTTCAATGGCATGGCTGTTTCCGTTTCGGACCGTCACAAAGTATGGGAGTAAATCGCCATTTTGGTCTTTTACAGGGAAATAACGCTGATGCTCCTTCATTGTGGTAACCAGCACTTCCTCCGGAATAGAAAGAAACTCAGGTTCAAAAGAGCCATAAAGCGCAGTCGGGTATTCCACTAAATGATTGACCTCATTCAGCAGATCCTCGTCGACCGGAATGTTCCAGTTCTTTTCAGCAGCAATGGATTCAAGCTGATGTTGTATCATGCTTTTGCGAATATCCGGATCTGCAATGACATGCTGCTCTTTCAGTTTTTCCTCATATGCAGAAGGCGCTTCAATTGACACTTCATGACCGAGGAACCGATGTCCCTTTGTCATATGGCCTGACTGCACATTTGTGATTGAAAATGGAATAACGTCTTGGCCAAATAACGCTACAATCCATTTTATCGGACGGATATAACGCAGGTCTTCATTTCCCCAGCGCATGTTTTTCGGAAAATGAAGGCTTGTAATCAGACCTTCTATTTCTGGAAGAAGTGTCTTCGTGTCTTGTCCGGCTTGGAATTTTTGCACAAAAACATATTCAGTGCCTTTTACATCTTTGATATATAAATCCTCTACACCGGCACCTTGGCCTTTGGAAAAACCGATGGCTGCTTTTGTCCAATTGCCGTCTGAATCTAGGGCGATTTTTTTCGCGGGGCCTTTTGCTTCCTCTTTTATATCAGCCTGTTTTTCTGCTACATCTTTCACTAAAACCGCAAGACGTCTCGGCGTATTGAAAAGCTTCACTTCACCATGAGCGATATTTCTTTCAGTCAGCCAGTTTCCCAGTTTTTCTCCAAGCTGCACCATGCTCTCATGCATAAAGCGCGCCGGCATTTCTTCTAATCCGATCTCTAAAAGTAAATCTTGTTTACTCATGAGAAGAACCCTCCCCTTTAAGCATTGGGAACCCTAGTTTTTCTCGTTCCTCATAATATGTTCTCGCTACTTTTCTTGCTAAATTTCGGACTCTTCCGATATAGCCCGTCCGCTCTGTAACAGAGATGGCGCCTTTTGCGTCCAGCAGGTTAAAAGTATGCGAGCATTTCAATACATAATCATACGCCGGATGAACAAGGCCGTTATCCATTTGTTTATTTGCTTCTTTTTCATACGTGCTGAACAATTGGAACAGCATCTCAACATCAGAGGTTTCAAAGGTATAGACGGAATGCTCGTACTCAGCCATCATAAACAAATCTTTGACGGTAAAGCCTGATGTCCATTCAAGGTCAAATACATTCTCTTTGTCTTGAATATAGGATGCGAGACGTTCTATTCCATAAGTGATTTCAACTGAAACAGGTTTACATTCTAAACCGCCGACCTGCTGGAAATACGTGAATTGCGTAATTTCCATGCCGTCAAGCCACACTTCCCAGCCAAGGCCCGCACAGCCTAAGGACGGGTTCTCCCAGTTATCCTCTACGAAACGGATGTCATGCTTGAGCGGATCAATTCCCAGCGCGCGCAACGAATCAAGATAAAGCTCTTGAATATTATCTGGCGACGGTTTAATAATCACCTGGAATTGATGATGCTGATAAAGTCTGTTCGGATTTTCTCCGTAACGGCCGTCTGCGGGCCGTCTTGACGGCTCTACGTAAGCCACCTTCCACGGCTCAGGTCCGATGCTCCGCAAAAACGTATACGGGCTCATCGTTCCGGCTCCTTTTTCTACATCATAGGCCTGCATCAGTACACAGCCCTCACTGGACCAATGCTTTTGCAGGGTAAGAATCATGTCTTGAATATTCATTTCAAGCACCTCCATTTAGTACATTCAACGTTCACTGCGGCTGCAACCAAAAAACTCCCGTCTCTATGCTTGCCAGCCGCAAACATAGGGACGAGAGTTCTCCCGCGGTTCCACCCTAGTTGCCGGGATTTAACCCCCAGCCTCTTTTTAAAAATTGCTCAAGAATGCCTTTCCTTACGTGCTCATCCTTAGCTTTCACCGGCCTAAGGTCGCTTGATATGAGATAGACGCAAGTACTTCTTTCTGTCACCGCAACATATTTTATAATAAATGATCATATAAAAAGATGGGCTGAATGTCAACTTTTGTTTTCACCCATTAGATTTTTCATACTCTCCATTTGGTCTAAAAAACGTTTTGATTTAAGATAAATTCCGGAATATTCTTCGTAATACAAGTCAATGACCCGTTTTAGCTCATCTTTTGTTTCCTGCTTTATGGATACATTGCCGAGTCTAGAAAGATCAAAGTAATAAAACAGTCTCAAAAGCCTGGCCGTTTGCGGCGTAATCGGCACTTTGTAAGGGTCCTTGCCAAAGCAGCGATGACAGATAAATCCGTTATCCGTGACAGAAAAATGAAACGTTCCATCCTGACTTTGACAATGCACACAGTGGTTGAGTTCAGGATACAATCCTATTACACCCAGCATTTTCATTTGAACGATGAAGGTAATGACATCGGGGTCGGTTCCTTCATTAAGCCTTTTCAAAGACTCAAGAATCAATTCAAACAAATATGGGTTCGGCTTCTTTTCCTCCGTCCCCTTATCAACAAGTTCTGCAATAAAAGCAGCATAAGCTGTCAAAAACAAATCTTCTCTGATGCCTCTCATACTGAGAATCATTTCACCCTGCTGAAGCGTCCCGAGACCTGACGTTTTTTGCATTAAAAACGATCCATACAGAAAAGGCTGGCTGACGGCTGATAAACGGCTGTTGGTTTTTTTGGCGCCTCTTGCCATTACGCCGATTTTGCCGTGCTCCCTTGTCAGCAGGGTCACAATCTTATTTGTTTCGCCGTAGTCATTGGTACGAAGGACAATTCCTTCACATTTTGTCAGCATACCCGCACCTTCCAAAAACAGGAGCGGCCAAGAGGTTTATAAAATTGGAAAATCAAATCGGGCTAGCTCGTCTTCTAGTTCATCGGGTCTTTCCAGGTTCTCCTTTTCCAGTTCTTTAAAAAGAAGATACGTATCAACGCTTCCTGTTTGTGAAAATACGTTCCAGGTAAAATTCAACACAAGAAACCCACCTTTCTGTAGTTAAACTAGCTTATCTAAAACTCCAAATTCTTACCCTTATCTTGACCAGCTGTCCTCCTTTTCATGTTAAACAATTTTTGCTAATACAGCCTTGTTTCTGTGAGGTAATCATACACACTGCTCGCCAGGCAATTATTAATATTCATCCTCTTTAAAACCGAAATCTCGAAGCTGGGACATCTTGTTCCGCCAGTCTTTTTGCACCTTCACCCATAATTCAAGGTAAACACGGGAGCCAAGAAGCGCCTCAATGTCCGTTCTTGCCCTTTTACCGACTTCCTTCAGCAGACTGCCTTGTTTGCCGATAACAATCCCTTTTTGTGAGTCACGCTCCACCACAATAGTTGCGGCTACATGCACAGAACCGTTCTCACGCGCTTTTATGGATTCAATACTGACCGCAATGCTGTGCGGAATCTCTTCCCGTGTCAGATGCAAAACCTTTTCTCTGATTAATTCAGATATAATAAATCGTTCAGGATGGTCTGTTACCTGATCACTCGGATAGAACTGGGGCCCTTCCGGAAGATAGGCTTCAACTTGCGTCAGCAATGTCCCAATATTGTTGCCTTCAAGTGCAGAGATCGGAACAACCTCCTTAAAAGGATAACGCACCCGATATTCGTCTATTAAAAGAAGAAGCTTATCGGGATGGATCTGATCAATTTTGTTCACGATTAAAAATACGGGTGTAGACGTATGCTGCAGCTTCTCAATAATGAACTCGTCACCCTTGCCGTATCCTTCTTCAGCATTGATCATAAACAAAATTAAGTCGACTTCTTTTAATGTATTTTGCGCCACTTTCATCATAAAGTCGCCAAGCTTATGCTTAGGCTTATGAATGCCCGGTGTATCAATAAAAATGGTTTGTGACGTGCCTGTCGTTAAAACACCTTGCACTTTGTTTCTGGTCGTTTGCGGCTTATCGCTCATAATGGCGATTTTTTGGCCGATGACCCGGTTCAAAAATGTAGATTTTCCTACGTTTGGTCTTCCAATAATGGAAACAAATCCTGATTTAAAACTTTCGTTCGTCATGTAAATCCTCCGATGAAAATGCTCCTGGCAATAATTCTTCTGCAGTCATTTCTTTTATTTGTCCTTGTAAATTCGTCAATATCACCAGCATATCCTTTTTGCAGAGCTCTGAAATCACTTGTCTGCAGGCTCCGCACGGAGATACCGGTCCCGGTGTATCAGCGGCAACTGCGAGCATTTGAAATTCCGTATCTCCCTCAGAAACGGCTTTATACAGCGCCGTACGCTCCGCGCAGTTGCACAAGCTGTATGCGGCATTCTCAATATTGCAGCCTCTGTACACTTTCCCATCCGTGGTAAGAAGAGCGGCTCCGACTTTAAACTTTGAATACGGCACATACGCGAGATCGCGTGCTCTTAGTGCTTCTGAAATGAGTTCCTGTCTGTTCATGTGTACATGTTCCTCTCTTACCTAAAATGATACCGCTAACACTTTTATTTTACATAATTACGATTGTTTTTTCACGCCCATTTCTAGAAATGTAAAACAATTGTAAGAAATTTCTACCAAAAAAACTTTGGCAAAAAGATAAGTAAACCAATGATACACGAAATGACGGCAAATACGCAAACAGCTCCGGCAGCCGCGTCCTTTGCGGCTTTTGCAAGGGGGTGCTGTTTATCTGTCACCAAATCTACGGTATGCTCTATCGCCGTATTCAGCAATTCCAACGAGAGCATGCCTCCGATCAGAATCAAAACGACTGCCCATTCTGTTATGTTGATCTCTACAAGAAAGCCGCAGAGAATAACGGCGCAGGCAGCCGCTGCGTGAATTTGAAAATTCCGCTCCGACCGCGCCGTCTTCAAGATTCCCCGGCTTGCATGAACAAAGCTTTTCAACAGCCGATGCCACTCATTTTTATGATCTCGTGAGTCCATAGTTATCCAGCAAATCCTTTTGCTTAGTAAACATCTCCTCTTCTTGCTCTTTCGTCATATGATCATATCCTAACAGGTGCAAAAAGCCGTGTACGGCAAGGAAGCCGAGCTCCCGAAGGAAGGAGTGGCCATACTCTTCCGCCTGTTCTCTCGTCCGATCCGCGCTGATGATAATATCACCTAAAACGGGCGGCATTTCGGCACCCACGATCTCTACTTCGTCTTCCCCCTCCTCTTCAAGGGCAAAGGAAATGACGTCTGTAGGCGTATCTTTCCCACGGTATTCTTTATTAATCTGTTGAATTTCATCATTGGTCACAATGGTGACTGAAACTTCCGCCTGATCTTGGACGCCTTCGCGTTCAGCGGCAAATTGAAGGAGCTTTTCAACTTCCTTCAGCATTTCTTCAGCAACACTTTCTGTCTCATCAATAATGTCTATAAGTAAACTCATTTACTTCACCTTCTGTTTATTAGCCTCCGGATATTCAATCCGGGAGTGGAAAATTCCTTTTAGCGTTGCGCATAATGTTTTTGCAATCGTATCCAGTTCCCTGAATGTCAAGTCGCATTCGCTGAATTGCCCGTCCTGAAGCTTATCTGAAATAATGCCGCGCACAAGCTTTTCAATCCGTTCAGGATTAGGATTGTGCATGGACCTGACCGCTGCTTCGACGCTGTCCGCCACCGAAATAATAGCTGCTTCTTTCGACTGCGGCTTCGGACCGGGATAACGGAACTCTCCTTCTGTAATCTGGTCGCCTTTTTCTTTCGCTTTATAATAAAAGAATTTCAATAATGACGTTCCGTGATGCTGCTCAGCTATATCGACAAGCTCTTTCGGAAACTTATAGCTTCTCAGCATGTTCGCTCCGTCTGCAGCGTGCGCAATAATGATATTTTTGCTAAGCTGCGGAGAAAGCTTATCATGCGGGTTATCAATATTCATTTGATTTTCAATAAAATATTGGGGCCGCTTTGTTTTTCCTAAATCATGATAGTACGCGCCGACTCTTGCAAGCAAGCCATGTGCCCCGACTGCTTCACAGGCGGCTTCCGACAAGTTGGCGACCATGACACTGTGGTGATATGTACCTGGTGTTTCCGTTAAAATTTTTCGCAGCAGCGGATGATTCGGGTTAGACAGCTCAATCAGTCTCATTGTGGACAAAATGCCAAAACCTGTCTCAAAGAACGGCATAAGACCGATAATCAAAACGGATGAAGCCAATCCCGATACAACGCCCATCAGCATTAAAGTCCCGATTTCAAGACTTGACAGTGCGGTATTCTGTATCAATAACAGGGAAAGCACGACGATCATATTGATGAACGAAACAAACAGTCCGGTCTGCAAAATCTTTGATCTCGCATTGTGTTTCCCTAAAAATAAAACACCGGATATACTGCTGATCAGATAAAAAATCCCGATGACATAATTAAATGTCCCTGTCACGCCCTGATTAAACATCATACTTCCGCAAATCGCAAGAATAATACTTCCTAAAATGGCGATTCGTTCGTTCATCAGAAGTTTGATCAATATGGCGCCCGCCGCTATAGGAACGAGGTAGCCAATATTATTATATTCCATTTTTTGAAATAGACTAACAACCTCCATAATCACAAGCAACAGGGTTGTAATGATGGAAAATAACAGAATCGACTTGTTTTTAAACTTTAGGTTCTGATTTTGTTTTTCAAAATAGTATACAAGTGTCGCTATGAAAAGGCCGATGATAATCAATAGTCCGCTGATCGGTTTTAGAAGATTTGAGTTGTTTAATAGCCCTGTCAATTCAAGCTTTCTGTACACTTCACGATCAATGAGATCATTCTCTTCTACAAGCACCTGTCCTTGTTTAATCTGAACCTGCTGGACATTATCTGACGCTTCCTGACGCTTTTCCTCGGTTGCACTCGGATCAAACACGTAGTTCGGGATAATGGCATAACGCCCGATTTCGGTCGCGGCTCCCAGATACTTAGACGGGATGGAATTGCTTTTCAGCTCTTTTGCCACTTTAACCTTTGCAGCAGATAATTTATCAGACGGAATTTCATTGCTCATGACCGAATTGACTGTCGTAATTACAGTATCTCTGACAAATGAAAAATCTTCACTGTCGGCTTTCAGCAAAGTCTTAATAGTATCCTCTGAAATAGAGTCATTCACATCTGAAGTCAGCTTGTTTTTCACGGACTTAACCATCGATTTTTCTGATGGTGGGTCACTGTCTTCATCGGCAGATTTTTTCACTTCACTTATGCTGTCGAATATGGATGACACAAGGTCAAGACGATTATCTGTATATTCTTTTTTTAATGTATATTGGTCTTCGACCGCATCCTCGGCAGCTTGCTTTTTCACTTTTGTCGCTTTTTGATCTTCAACTGTTGCCGGAGCGTATATGGTTTTGTCGCTTACTGAAAACAGGTCTAAATCGAGCGACTCCGGCTTAACATGTACAAATAGCAATCCAAACATAATGGCGGCGAGCAGAAGATATAATAGTACATGCATTGATCGGGCGTTTTTTAGGCTGCGGAATTTTTTTGGGCTGCTCTTGCCCTTCCCCTTCTTTTTCAAAAAAAGAACCTCCTCTTGAAAAATCAAGCAAATGAAGCAATCATAAAAATGACCCGATAACGGCAGATCGGGTCATTTGGCATTAATTTTGCTTATCATATGCTTCAATAATTTTAGCAACAAGCGGATGTCTGACCACGTCTGTCTGATCCAATTCAATCACGGATATGCCGCTTATACGATTCAGCATGTCCCTTGCGACCGCAAGTCCCGATTTGACGCCTTTCGGCAGGTCAATTTGGCTTACGTCGCCTGTAATGACCATTTTAGAGCCAAAACCCAGTCTCGTCAAAAACATTTTCATTTGAGCAGGCGTGGTATTCTGTGCTTCATCAAGTATAACATAGGCATCGTCAAGGGTTCGCCCTCTCATATAAGCAAGCGGGGCGATTTCGATAACCCCTCTTTCAAGAAGGCGCTCCGTATGATCAGTCCCCAGCACATCGTGGAGAGCATCATACAGCGGGCGCAAATAAGGATCCACCTTTTCCTTCAAATCACCGGGCAAAAATCCTAAGCTTTCGCCGGCTTCCACGGCAGGCCTTGTCAAAATAATCTTTTTAATATGTCCGTTTTTCAGCGCATGGACCGCTTTCACAACCGCCAAGTACGTTTTGCCGGTTCCTGCAGGCCCGATTCCGAAAACAAGGTCATTGTGTTTCATGGCGGCGACATATTCCCGCTGGCCGATGGTTTTTACGCGAATCGGTTTTCCTTTTGCATTTTTCGTAATCTCTTCTTCATAAATGCTTTCAAAGTAGTCAAGTTCATCTTTTTTTGCCATTTTGATGGCGTAAATCACATCACGTTCCGAGATCTCTATCCCCTTGCGGATTAATGCGAGGAGCGATCCCAGCAGCCTGTCGGCAATCTGAAAAGTTTCTTCATCGCCTGACACATAAACTGTTTCACCGCGCGTGACGATATTTACATTCAGATCTTTCTCCATCAGCTTTAAATAAGCATCTTGATTTCCGAACAAAGAAAGCGCTTCGTCCGTGCTTTTCAGTTTTTGATTAATCGCAAGTAAATGTTCTGCCATTCTTTAGTCTCCCTGAACAATAGGTGTGGTTTGAACGATATCTTCTATAACTTGGTAGAGAATAATCAACTTTACTTTACCATTCTCAACGGATTGGTGCAAAACTTTTTCACTTTTCACCTGCCCGTCTCCTCCTAATTTATCTTCTACATCCTGTTTACCCATTTCAATGCCTTCTTGAACCGCTTCTTTTCTCGTGTATTTTCGCAAGGCTTCTTCGCTTTCTCTCGTCTGCTCTTTAACATAAGACACAGGCAGTTTAAACCCCAGAAATTGCAGTGAGTGTGTTTCTTGTTCTGTTTTTGGGTGTTTGATTTCTTCTTTTTGAAAAGAAAATCCCCAGAAAGGCACAGCCCACGATCCAAAGGAGAGCTTGTGCTTTGTCCTTACTTTACCCGTATATACTGTAAAAGATGTTTCAAGCGGCACCGTTACTTTAGATTTGTACCAGGTTTCCCCGTAGATTTCAGCTTTCGAGGCCACTTTTTGCTCATTGTCTTCATTTCCGATCAAACCCGAAACAAGCATTTGCCCTTTTTCCACATGGTCATGAATCATCACGAGCGGCTGCCCTTTTTGAACAAACATTCGCGTAATGATTGCTTTCTTTTTGGCTACAATGTGCTGCGGACTGACATACTTGTCTTTATTCGGCTCATTTTTTTCAACGACTTTCATGTGAAATGTCGTTCCTTTCAGTTCGACGCCGACCCATGTAATGTTCTCAATACCGTTTGTTAATGACTTTTGGATTTTTTCCGGAGATAAAATTAAAAATTGCAATCGTCCCTTTTCAACGCCGATTTCTTCCAGATGCTTCATCATTTGATGTTCTGTTTCAGGTTTGGCTCCTGTAATATCTATTCTCCAGACCATGTTAGAAAGAAGAAATAATATAATGAAAAACAGAATAAAACCTACTGTAAAGCCTAAGTTCAGCTTTGACTTCAGCAGCAGGAAGGGAAGGCCTTTCCGTTTTGTGAACCGGGCTTTACAGTCAAAATGCCGGATGACTCTGCGAAAGGCATGTACATCCTGGAGCTGGATAGATAACCATACGGTATCCTTCTTTTTTTTCACGTGAAATATCGGTATTCCTCTTCTGATACACTCATTTAAAAGGCGTTCAACGCCTGTTCCCTTCACTTCAAGCTGAACCTTACCTGAAAAAAAAGACAGCCATTTGTTTTTCACTTGTTTCCCCCCTCGGCTTTATGAATCAACATATCGAACGACATCAATTGTGCCTTCCAGCAGAATTTCTTCCGGAAGAATTGCTTTAATCACCATGTTTTTTCCTGAAATGATACACTGCCCCTGTTTCAGCATCAGCCTGACTTCATCCTCGCTGAAAAGCAGAAGGCCTCTATGGTTTTCTATGTAGATATGGAGCCTGCCAACCATCGTAATGCGCGGCAAATCCATCATGACATCCGGGGGAATTTCCAATGCTCTTGTCAGCCAAGCCTTTACACGATTCTTTCTTTGCCCCATAAAAAAAGAACCCCCTTTCATCTCATATGTATGATTTGAAAAGAGGTTCTAATACTTTATTTTTTATGGGTTGCCCGCATTGTATGATGCGGTTTTTTCGCGCGCGGCGGTCCGAAAACTTCCCCTAGAACGATTCCTTGCACGACAGTATCTTTGTTCATTTGAAGCACTTTTTGCTTCGTATATGAGGTATTTCTTTTTTTGACTTGGAGTTCCTGTTCAAGTCCTTTAAGCGTCTGTTCGGTTTCCCGGCGCCTTTGCTCAGCCTGAGTCCTCATCGTTTGAAATTTGTTCTCCGCCGATTGATCCGGAATTTGAGCCTGGACTGGCTGCTTCTCTTCCGAAACAGTCTGCGCTTTAACCGGCTGCGGCTGTTGTGGTCTCTTTACAGGTGACTCTTCTTTCTGGTCTTTATTTTTTTTACCGAAAATTGCTGAAATAATTCCAATCACTGCCGCGATTACCAGCGGATTAGTCAGTATATCTTTCATAATTGCGCTCCCTCCTTTTTAGAGAGATTAAGAGGTGTGGTCGTCATCTGCCGGATCTTTCGTTAATTTCCCGAAAGAGTCGCGCATGCCTGTATCTGCGTCAATATTTTTTATGTTCATATAATCCATTACGCCGATATTGCCTTCACGTAAGGCTTCAGCCATCGCAAGCGGCACTTCAGCTTCGGCCTCAACCACTTTTGCACGCATTTCTTCAACGCGGGCACGCATTTCCTGCTCTTGGGCAACGGCCATGGCACGACGTTCTTCCGCTTTCGCCTGAGCGATATTTTTATCAGCCTCTGCTTGGTCTGTCTGCAAAATAGCACCTATATTTTTACCGATATCGACGTCCGCAATATCAATCGAAAGGATTTCAAACGCTGTACCTGAATCCAATCCTTTTCCTAAAACTGTCTGTGAAATCATATCCGGATTTTCAAGCACTTTTGTATGATGCTGGGAAGAACCGATTGTTGAGACAATTCCTTCTCCGACCCGGGCGATGATCGTTTCTTCTCCCGCGCCCCCTACTAAACGGTCAATATTCGCACGTACCGTAATTCTTGCTTTTGCTTTCACTTCAATTCCGTTCATGGCCACACCCGCAATAAATGGTGTTTCAATCACCTTAGGGTTTACACTCATTTGAACGGCTTCAAGCACGTCACGCCCGGCAAGATCAATTGCCGCACAGCGGGCAAAGGACAACTCAATGTTGGCACGCTGGGCAGCGATTAAAGCATTGATTACCCTGTCAACATTTCCTCCTGCGAGGTAATGGCTTTCCAGCTGATTTGTTGACACATCAATTCCCGCTTTATGCGCTTTGATTAATGGATTAACAACGCGGCTTGGGATAACCCGGCGAAGCCTCATCCCCACTAAGGTAAAGATACTGATTTTTACTCCCGCCGCCAATGCTGAGATCCAGAGCATAACCGGCACAAATGTGAAAAATACGGCTAATACGATGATCCCGACTGCGATGAGAGCTAAGACCATTAAACTTGACATTTCCATGTCATTCCTCCTCGGTTTCCTTTTTTATATTTCTCTCACAACAATGCGTGAGCCTTCCACTTTAACCACTTTTACTTTTTTATCCTTTGCGGTGAATGAGCCTTCAGATACGACATCAAGCCGCTCATCCTCTATGATGACTGTTCCTGACGGTCTGAGAGCAGTGAAGGTTACTCCAGTTTTTCCGATGAGGTCAGTGCGGTTTTCATTTGATATATAACCGCTCTCAGTACTCGTCGAGTCATTCAATATAAACTTTTTAAAGAATTTCATACGTTTCCCCAACACCCTTGTCAGTAGAATGAAAGCTATGATAGATACCGTGATGGCGATTAAAAGAGAAACGGCCATCACCGTAAAACTCCCGGCAGCCATGAATAAGCTCGTTACCACCGCCGCCGCTCCCAATAATCCGATAATGCCTCCAGGCAGGAATATCTCCATGATGATTAAAATCAATCCTGCTAAAAACAACAATATTGTTTCATAACCGGCAAGCCCCGCCACTAAATGTCCGTAAAAAAACAGCAGCAAGGCCGTCAGCCCTGCGGCACCAGGGATTCCAAAACCAGGGGTGAATAGCTCCACGACCAGCCCAAGGCAAGCGATTGTTAACAAAACAGGAACAACAAACGGGTTGGTCAGCCATCCGGCTGCCTTTTCAGCTACGCTTGCTTCAGCATAATGAACATCCGCATCTTTCAGATGAAGAGATTTGAGCAGCGCGTCAAGGCTTGCAGCGGTCCCTTCTGAATATCCTGCAAAAGACGCCTTTTCAGGGTTTAATGTCAGAAGGTCCCCCTTTGGTGCACCCACCTCTTTCGCATCTACGTCCGCGTCAGCCATCGCGCGTGCGTACTTTGGATCACGCCCGTTCTTGACGGCTGCATCTTCCAGTTCGGCAAGCCAAAGCGACTCGGCTTTTTTATCAGCCGCATTGCCATTCATATCTATGATTGCGGCTGCTCCCATTTTTCCGCCGGGTGCCATATACAAATCATCCGCTTGTAAAGCAATATAAGCGCCTGCTGACAATGCTCGCTTATTTACGTAAGCGGTAACAGGAATATCGGCATGATTGATGGTGTCAGCTATTTCAAGCGCGGACTCAACGGCTCCGCCCGGCGTATTGATGTTGAGGATAATATGCTTGGCGTGATTGTCTTCTGCCTCTTGAAAAGCACGTGCTAAAAATGTTGCAAGGCCTTTTTCCACCGTTTTCTCAACAGGGATCACCCAAACATTTTGCTTACTCGATTTTATGGTCGGCTGAACCCCTATTAAGAATAAAACAAATAGACTGATAAGAGCAACCATGATTCCAATCTTTTTTTGGAACAAAGGCGACGGCACCCTCCTTTCTATTTTGAAATAAGTATCTTGTTTACATACGTAAACAATGTATCAAAGGTTTCATTTTTTTATGTACATAAAAAGACATCTTTCTTGGAAAGATGTCTTTTTCTTCGTCAATTAAGACAGTTGACTGCTGACAAGCTTGTTAATTAAGCTTCCGTCAGCTTTACCTTTTACTTTAGGCATAATAGCACCCATTACCTTGCCCATGTCCGCTTTAGAGCTCGCACCGACCTCAGCAATGGTTTCATTTACGATTGTACGCAACTCGTCTTCAGTAAGCTGCTCAGGTAAATAAACTTCTAAAATGTCCAGCTCTTTTTGAACTTTATCTACTAAATCTAAACGATTAGCGTTTGAAAATTCATGGAGGGAGTCTTTACGTTGCTTAAGTTCACGAGATAGGACAGTAAGTTCCTCATCCTCGGTCAAACTGTCTTTCTTAAGCTTAATTGCTTCGTTTTGAAGTGAAGCCTTCACCATTCGAACGACAGCCAGTTTGTCTTTCTCACGGCTTTTCATATACAGCTTCATATCCTGGTTAAGTCGCTCAAGAAGACTCATAAATCCACCCTCTTTTAGAATTTGCGTTTTCTAGCAGCTTCAGACTTTTTCTTGCGCTTTACGCTAGGTTTTTCATAAAATTCGCGCTTTCTTGCTTCTTGCAAAGTACCTGTCTTTGATACACTGCGTTTGAAGCGACGAAGAGCATCTTCAAGCGATTCGTTTTTTCTAACGACCGTTTTTGACATTCTCTTTCCCTCCCTCCGAATACACCAATCGACTACCTTTAAAAAGATACACATATAAACATGTACTTTGACATTATAATATAAGCCTTCGGTCAGGTCAACTAAGTGAATTCACTTTTCCGTCATGAGCAGCCCAGCCTGTCTATATAATAGTATAAAGGAGTTGGTGCATTCTCATGTTGGTGCTGATTAGCTTTACTGCACTCATATTATTCTTTCTCGCCGGGATGAACATGCTTCGCAAAGGGCTGATTTCGCTGACGTATTCGAAAATTGAAGAGCGTCTGCTTATGTTTACTGACCATCCTTTAAAAGCATTTCTTATCAGCATTGTTTTTACGGGGTTTCTTCAAAGCAGCTCAGCCTTCATGGTCATTGTAATCGGTTTTGTGAGTGCCGGTGTGCTGCCATTTAAACGGACGATCCCGATGATTCTCGGAACAAACATCGGCTCCACATTTACAACTGAATTTCTCGCTGTGAAAATGGATGTTTTTATTTGGGTCCTTTTGATTTGCGGTTTACTGTTCACCGTCACTAGGAAATACCCTTTGAAGCAAATCGGGACCAGCTTTCTCGGACTTGGGATCATCTTTTTTTGCATCAGCGGATTCAGCCGGCTTGCCGTTCCGCTCACTCAGCTTAAAGCAGGAGCGGGCGTGCTTCAGCATCTTCACGATTCGAGCTGGTCTGCCCTCTTGATCGGCATGATATTAACGGCGATTATTCATTCCAGCTCTGTCTGTGTCGGGATTTTAATGAGTTTTATGAATGAAGGGGTGATCGGGCTCGAACAGGCCATGAGCGTTGTGCTGGGCTCAAATATCGGGACGTGCATTACGGCTGTTATGGCCGCAGTGTCTGGCGGGTATGCCGCGAAACAAACAGCCTATGCTCACGTTTTGTTTAATGTTCTTGGCGTTATGATTGTTTTTCCCATACTTCCCGGAATCACCGGTTATGTTGCACAGCTTTCTCCTGAACCGGCTCAGCAGATTGCCCACTTCAGCCTCTTGTTTAATGTTGTGACGGCTCTTTTATTTTTACCGCTCGCGAATGTATTTTATCGCTTTATCAACATGCTGATTCCCGCAAAGAATTGAACCCTTATGCAAAATTAAAAAAACCGGCACACTGAATGCGCCGGTTTTCCATATTAAGATGACAAACGAATGTGATCAGTCGTTTCTTCCTCAATGACGCGGACAAACTGCCCTTCGTTGTAAGGATATCCCGCTTTTTCAATTTTGACTTTGACAAGCTTTCCGATCAAGTCTTCCGTCCCCTTAAAGACAACCTTCATATAGTTATCTGTGTAGCCTACAAACAAATTGCTTTCGTTTGTTTCTTTATAGGCTTCCTCAGGAATAATTTCAAGAACTTCGCCTTCGTAATCAGAAGCATATTCCTTTGCAAGCTGGTCTGAAAGCGCGATAAGCTGATGAACACGTTCGTTTTTCACGTTTTCATCCACTTGGTCTTCCATTCTTGCAGCAGGAGTTCCGGTCCGTTTGCTGTATGGGAAAACGTGCAATTCTGAGAATCTGTTTTCTTTAATGAAGTCATACGTTTCCATGAACTCTTCTTCTGTTTCACCCGGGAAACCGACGATGACATCGGAAGTGACAGCCAGGCCTGGAAGTGCTTTTTTCAATTTATTTAAACGGTCAGCGAAAAATTCCATCGTATATTTCCGTCTCATCCGTTTTAATACAGTATTGGACCCTGATTGAATCGGAATGTGCAAATGACGGACAATCTTATCAGAGCGGTCCAGCACTTCAATGACTTCATCTGTAATTTGGCTTGCTTCAATGGAAGAAATTCTGATTCGTTTTAACCCGTCAACGCGGGCATCCAGTTCTCTTAAGAGCTTAGCGAAATTATAATCTTTCATATCCTCTCCGTATCCGCCAGTATGAATACCGGTAAGGACAATCTCTTTGTATCCCGCGTCCACAAGCTGCTGAGCCTGCTTGATGACTTCCTCAGGATCACGAGAGCGCAGAAGGCCGCGTGCCCAAGGAATGATACAGAATGTGCAGAAATTATTGCACCCCTCCTGAATTTTCAATGAAGCTCTTGTCCGGTCAGTGAAAGCTGGTACATCCAGCTCTTCGAAGACTCTTGCTTTCATGATGTTGCCGACTCCATTGATCGGCTGGCGTTCTTGCCGGTACTGCTCAATATAGCCGAGCATTTTTTCACGGTCCTGCGTTCCAACCACGATATCGACTCCGGGAATGGCCATAATTTCTGCCGGTGAGGTCTGCGCATAGCATCCTGTAACACAGATCACGCCGTCCGGATTATGACGAATGGCGCGTCTGATCACCTGACGGCTTTTTTTGTCGCCTGTATTTGTTACCGTACATGTATTAATGACATATACGTCAGCAGCTTGTTCAAACTCTTTTCTTTCGTATCCGGCTTCTTTAAAGAGCTGCCAGATAGCTTCTGTTTCATAATGGTTGACTTTACAGCCAAGCGTATGGAACGCAACAGTTGCCATTATTGTTCACCTCTTAATAACTCTGTATGATAGGACACCGCGCCTAAAGCGTAAAGCGGGGCAGTCTCTGTTCTTAATATCCTCGGGCCGAGTCCGCACGGAACCGCGCCTTTTCCTTTGAGCTGTTCCACCTCTGATTCAGTTAAACCGCCTTCAGGTCCGAATATGATCAATAGCGATGATTGATCCGGCAGGCTGCTTAAGACTGAAGTGAGGGCGCTTGTTTCTCCTTGCTTTGATGACTCCTCGTATGCAACGACACATTTATCGAAGTCCTGCACCTTACTTAGCAGCTGCTGAAAGGTATGAACGGGAGCGACATCCGGAATTTCATTGCGATAGGATTGCTCTGCCGCTTCCTTTGCGATTTTCGTCCATCTTTCCCGCTTCTTTTTTGCCTTTTTGTCATCAAGTTTCACAACGGAGCGGGCAGCTTGAAAAGGAAGAAACATACTTGAACCCAGCTCTGTTCCTTTTTGTATAATCCACTCGAGCTTATCCCCTTTCGGGAGGCCGCTGGCGATATGGACCTTTATTGGAAGCTCCCTGTTTGCCCCCGTCCACTCCGACACAAGACAGGCAACCTTTTCCTTTGAAACAGATTGCAGTTCACATTTCGCTTCATGGCCGTCCAAAGAGCAGCAAATGATCTCGTCCCCGGCACTCATTCTCATCACATTGGTGATATGATGAACGTCTTCACCGGTTATCATGAACGCCGGGCCTGCTTCCATTTGCTGTTTTGTGAGCTCGATAAAATATCGTTGCATACGTTGTGACACCTACTAACTCTTATTTTTTCGCAATAATGCTGACCCAATCTTCCATTGACAGAATTTCTACGATTGTAAATCCCGCTTTTTCTAAAGCATCTTTTACTTCCTGCTTTTTTTGGCCGATAATACCCGATGTGATGAAATGTCCGCCGTTTTTCAGAAGGTCGTAAGCTTCAGAAGTAAAGCGGAGAATTACCTCCGCCAAAATATTGGCGACGATGACATCATGCTCCCCTGTAATTCCGTCCAACAAATTATTTTGCTTCACTTCAGCCGTCCCGCTGACTTTATTCAACTTAAGATTCAGCCTTGCGCTTTCAACAGCCACCGGATCGAGATCATAGGCATGCACTGATTCAGCGCCAAGCATCGCAGCGCCAATACTTAAAATCCCCGACCCTGTGCCTACATCAATAACACGGTCGCCTTTTTTCACAAATCGTTCGAGCGCCTGAATGCAAAGCACGGTCGTCGGATGTGTCCCCGTTCCAAAAGCCATTCCGGGGTCCATTTCAATTATCAGCTCATCTGTATGGACCGGTGTATATTCCTCCCACGTCGGTACAATTGTGAACTTTTCAGATATTTTCACAGGATGATAATACTTTTTCCAGGCTGTCGCCCATTCCTCTTCATTCACTTCGGAAATGGTAATTGTGTTTCTGCCCAGATCAATATTATAAATCAGCAGGTTGTTAATCGTTTCTTTGATTCCATCTACGGTTTCACCAAGAAAGCTGTTAATCGGCAAATATGCTTTAACAATGACACCCTCGTCGGGATAATCATTGGGGTCGAGCTGGTAGATTTCCCCGTACACATTCTCACGTTCCTTGATTAAATCAAGCGGGTCCTCTATCACAACTCCACTTGCACCAGCTTCATGCAATATATTTGAGACAGGTTCGACCGCTTCATGTGTTGTGTGAATGCTGATTTCGGACCATTTCAAAACTACCAACTCCTCTATTCAATCTTACTCGCCTTTAAATGCGCGCTTTACTTTATCAAAAAAACTCATTTCTTGCTCATCAGGCAGATTTCCGCTGACTTCTGCAAAATCGCGGATAATCTCTTTTTGTTTATCTGTCAAATTGGTCGGTGTCACGACACGCACGACGATATGCTGGTCGCCTTGACCGTAGCCTCTGACATTTTGTACGCCTTTGCCTCTTAGTCTGAATTTCGTTCCGGTTTGTGTTCCTGCCGGGATTTTCAACTTCACTTTCCCGTGAAGCGTCGGCACTTCCACTTCATCTCCAAGAGCGACTTGCGCGAAAGTTAATGGCATTTCGCAGTAAATATCGTCTCCGTCACGCTCGAAAAATTCATGCGCGCGCACATGGAATACGACAAATAAATCTCCCGCCGGTCCACCGTTTACACCCGGTTCACCTTGACCCGGCACCCGAAGCTGCTGGCCGTCGTCAACACCCGCCGGAATTGTAATGTTAATTTTCTTGCGTTTTTTGACTTTTCCGCCGCCGCCGCAGTCCGCACATTTATGCTTAATGATTTTTCCCGTGCCTTCACAATGATGGCAGACTCGTCTGTTTACAACTTTTCCAAACGGCGTATTCTGCTCAACATTTAATTGGCCGGAGCCGCCGCACTGTGAACATGTGTCAGGCTTCGTGCCCGGCTTTGCGCCTGACCCTTTACACGTTTCACAAGTTTCCTCGCGCGGGATCTCAATGATTGTTTCTTTTCCAAAGACCGCATCTTCAAATGACAATGTCATTGTATACTGTAAATCCGCTCCCTGACGCGGTGCATTCGGGTCTCTCCGTCTCGTTCCGCCGCCGAAAATACTGGAGAAAATATCGTCGAAGCCAAAGCCTCCGAAATCTCCGCCGCCGCCAAAACCGCCGCCGCCAAAGCCATGGTTAGGGTCAGTATGCCCAAATTGGTCGTATTGCGCGCGTTTCTGGTCATCAGACAGCGCTTCATACGCTTCTTTAACCTCTTTGAACTTTTCATCTGATCCTGCTTCTTTATTAATATCAGGATGATACTTTTTAGAAAGCTTTCGATAGGCCTTTTTGATTTCATCCTTTGAAGCGCTCTTACTTACTCCCAGCACTTCATAGTAATCACGCTTACTCATCTCGTTCACTCTCCCGATTTTCTCACATAAATTAGATTGTATCACTTTGAATTGTGTTTTTTCAATTCCTTTTATCCCGGGCAAGAAAAAAAGTCAAAGCCAAGAGATGCCTGACTTTGACTTTCTAACCATTGAATCAGTTTGTGAAAAGCAGTTCTTTTGGATGCCCGCCGGATGGACGGGCTTCCGAAAAAAACTTATTTTTTGTTTTGATCGTCGTCGTTTACTTCTTCGTACTCAGCATCTACAACATTGTCATCCGCTTTTCCTGCGCCTTCAGCTTGCTGCGCTTGTTTTGCAGCCTCTTCATAAAGCTTCATGGAAAGCTCTTGAACGATTGCTTGAAGCTCATCTTTTTTCGCTTTGATGTCTTCAAATTCGTTTTTCTCAATCGCAGCTTGCAATGCTTCTTTAGCATCGTTCGCTTTTTTCACTTGCTCTTCGTCCACTTTGCCTTCAAGATCTTTTAATGTTTTCTCTGTTTGGAAAACAAGCTGATCGGCTTCGTTGCGGACTTCGATTTCTTCTTTTTTCTTGGCATCAGCGTCAGCATTTTCTTCCGCTTCTTTTACCATGCGTTCGATCTCATCATCAGAAAGACCTGAAGAAGATTTGATTGTGATGTTTTGCTCTTTTCCTGTTCCTAAATCTTTCGCTCTTACATTTACGATACCGTTTTTGTCAATATCGAAAGAAACTTCGATTTGCGGTACGCCGCGCGGTGCCGGCGGAATGTCAGAAAGCTGGAAGCGGCCTAGTGTTTTGTTGTCCGCAGACATTGGACGCTCACCTTGAAGAACGTGGATATCAACAGCCGTTTGGTTGTCAGCGGCAGTTGAGAACACTTGTGACTTACTTGTCGGAATTGTTGTGTTGCGGTCGATCAGTTTCGTGAACACGCCGCCCATTGTTTCAATACCGAGAGAAAGCGGTGTAACGTCAAGAAGCACAACGTCTTTTACATCGCCAGTGATAACTCCGCCTTGAATGGCAGCGCCAAGAGCAACCACTTCATCAGGGTTTACGCCTTTATGAGCTTCTTTGCCTGTTTCTTTCTTGATTGCTTCTTGTACAGCCGGGATACGAGTTGATCCGCCGACAAGAATAACTTTGTCAATTTCGCTTGCAGACAGGCCTGCATCTTGAAGCGACTGACGTACAGGTCCCATTGTGCGTTCCACTAAATGAGCAGAAAGCTCTTCGAATTTAGCGCGGGAAAGCGTAAGCTCCAAGTGAAGCGGTCCTGCTTCTCCAGCTGTGATAAACGGTAAAGAAATTTGAGTAGACGAAACGCCTGAAAGATCTTTCTTCGCTTTTTCAGCAGCATCTTTTAAACGCTGAAGCGCCATTTTGTCTTTTGAAAGGTCGATTCCGTTTTCTTTTTTAAATTCAGCTACAAGGTGGTCGATGATGACTTGGTCAAAATCGTCTCCGCCAAGACGGTTGTCACCTGCAGTTGAGCGTACTTCGAAAACGCCGTCGCCCAATTCAAGGATTGACACGTCGAATGTACCGCCGCCAAGGTCGTATACAAGGATTGTCTGATCTTCATCTGTTTTGTCAAGGCCGTAAGCAAGTGCTGCAGCAGTCGGCTCGTTGATAATACGTTCTACTTCAAGTCCTGCAATTTTACCAGCATCTTTTGTTGCTTGGCGTTCTGCGTCATTGAAGTAAGCCGGTACTGTGATAACGGCTTTTGACACCGTTTCGCCAAGGTAGCTTTCAGCGTATGATTTAAGGTGCTGAAGGATGATAGCTGACACCTCTTGAGGTGTGTAGTCTTTTCCTTCTACATCTACTTTATAATCAGTCCCGATATGGCGTTTGATAGACATGATTGTGTTTGGGTTTGTGATAGATTGGCGTTTTGCCACTTCCCCTACTTGGCGTTCGCCGTTTTTAAACGCGACAACTGATGGAGTTGTGCGGTTTCCTTCAGCGTTTGCAATTACTTTTGGCTCGCCGCCTTCAAGCACTGCAACACATGAGTTTGTTGTACCTAAGTCGATTCCGATTACTTTACTCACTTGAATTACCTCCTGCTATGTAATTATTGATTTACTTTTACCATGGAAGGACGGATAACGCGATCCTTCAGCTTGTAGCCTTTTTGCATTTCTTCTACAACGATGTTTGAGCCGTAGTTTTCATCTTCAACCTGCATAACGGCCTGGTGAAGGTTCGGGTCAAACTCTTGTCCGACAGCTTCGATTGCTTCCACGCCTTCGTTTTTCAGCGCGTCTAAAAGCTGGCGGTGGACCATTTCCATTCCTTGGAGCAAACTTTTCGTCTGTTCATTGTCGGCTTCAACCTGAAGCGCTCTTTCAAAGCTGTCAAGAGCCGGCAGCAAATCAGTCACGATGTTTTGAGAACGGTACTTCTGGGACGCTTCCATTTCTAAACGGCTGCGTCGTTTATAATTTTCAAAGTCTGCTTGAACACGCAAAATTTTATTTTCCTTTTCATCCAGCAAACCTTGCAGTTCGTTAATTTGATTTTGAAGAAGTTCGCCTTCGTTTGTTTCTTCTTGCTGCTCTTCTGCTGCGGCTTGTTCTTCCATCACTTCTTGTTCTTCTGCTTCATTTTGTTCTGTGGTTTGTTTTTCTTCTGACATTGTGTTCACCTCCCTCAAAGTGTAAAGGAGAAGGGTTATATACACCCTTCGATAAAATTTGCCAAAATTCCCTTATTCATCATACAAAGTTGTTAATGCTTTTGACAAGTCTGAAGTCACATGCTGCAGCAGGCTGACAACCCGGGAATAGTCCATGCGGGTCGGGCCGATGATTGCGATTGATCCTATTTGCTTTGTATCTACAGTATAGGTTGCAGTAATCAGGCTGCAATTTTCCATCTCTTCATAATCGTTTTCTTTCCCGATTTTAATGGAAATGCCTGTTTCAGCTGATTGAAACAGCCTCAAGACGTCCTGCTCTTTTTCAATTAAAGAAAGCAGCGATCTGACTCTGGCAATGTCATGAAACTCCGGCTGGTTCAGCATGTTAATCTTGCCGCCGAAAAACAACTTTTCGACGTGGCTTGTGGAATGAAATGTAGAACGCAGCGCATCAAGTATATTGTCATAATTGGTGATATGCTGTCTGAGATACATGACAACTTCTTTAAAAATACGCTCGTTCAGCTCATCCATCGGAACGCCGGTTAATCGGTCGTTCAATATATTGACCAGCTTTTCAATATCAGACAGATCCATTTTGGCAGGGAAATTAATCGTTTTGTTTTCCACATGCCCGGTGTTTGTGACAAGGATCGCTACAGCCTTGTCAGGCTGGATCGGAACGATTTGAATCTGTTTAAGATAATTCTCGCTCAGCTTTGGCCCGAGTACGATGGATGTATAGTTCGTGAGCTCGGATAGAATTTGCGCCGATTTTTGAACGGTTTTCTCCAGCTCGAAAATTTTCTCTTTAAAAATCGAGTGGATTAAGCTTAGGTCTGTCTTTGTCAGTTTGACAGGTGACAGTAAATGATCAACATAATACCGATACCCTTTTTCTGACGGAACACGCCCTGAGGAAGAATGAGTTTTTTCGATAAAACCCAGTTCCTCCAAGTCAGCCATCTCGTTTCTGATTGTTGCGGAGCTAAATGTGATTTCATCTTTTTTCGAAAGAGTTCTTGATCCTACAGGCTGTGCAGATTGGATAAAATCATTAATAATAACCTGCAGGATCAGCAGCTGACGATTGGTTAACATCATCATCACCTCTGTTAGCACTCTCAATGAACGAGTGCTAATTGTATATCAAAAGTAACAAACCATTAGAAAAATGTCAATTATAACTCACCCAAAAATGCGCCAAAAACTTCATTCCCCAGCAATTTGCCATTATGGGTCAGGGATACGGAACTTTCTGTGTTATGAATCAGACCCTTATCTGAAAGGCCGCGCAGGACATGGGCGAACAGTTCGTCCAGTGAACACCCGTATTTCTCAAAGAATCTTTTTTTGCTGACACCGGCTGTTTTTCTGAGGCCGAGAAAAAGCTCTTCTTCGATTTGTTCCTCTTTCGTCACCTCATGTGTGTCTCTGTAAGGAAATCCTTTCTCGTTGATAAGGTCAATATAGTGTTTGACCGGGCCGGCGTTTACTGTCCGCACCCCGTTGATATACCCGTGTGCACCCGCTCCGAATCCGAAGTAATCTTCATTGCTCCAATACGTCAGATTATGCTTTGATTCCAGCCCCGGTTTTGCAAAGTTGCTAATCTCATATTGATGGATATTTGCATCGCTCATTTGCCGCATCACAAGTTCATACATTTCTGCTTCCTGATCTTGAGCCGGCAAATGCAGCCGCCCTTTTTGCATCAGGTTATAAAAAACGGTTTTGGGTTCTACAATAAGCGAATATACGGAATAATGCTCTGCATTCAAAGATAAAGCGGTTTGCAGGGATTGATCAAGATGCTCCAATGTTTGCCCCGGCAGGCCGAACATCAAATCAAGACTAATGTTCTCAAAACCGAGCGCTCTCGCCCGTTCAAACGATGTGAAAACATCCTTCTTTTTGTGCACCCTTCCGATTTTTTTCAGCAGGTCGTCTTCAAAGGTTTGGACGCCAAAGCTCAGCCGGTTGACTCCCGCGCCTTTCAACACCTTTAATTTCTCAGCTGAGAGATCATCCGGGTTTGCTTCAACTGCGAATTCCGGAAGAGGGCTTGAAGGCTTAAGCACGCGATGAACGATGTCCATCAATTTTTCGAGCTGCGCTTCAGACAGGGAGGTCGGCGTGCCGCCTCCTATAAAAATGGTATCCAGCTTCGGCTGTCCTGTTTTCGCAACTGTATTTATCATTTCCTTCTCGAGCGAGTTTAAGTACTCGTCGACAGGCTGACTTTGAATAAAATATTTATTGAAATCACAGTAGTGGCAAATATGCTCACAAAACGGGATATGAATATACGCTGATTTCAATGGTTCCACCTTCTTTTAAAGAAAGAAGCCGCAGTGCTGGACTGCGGCGGCTTCTATTATTTTTTCGGACTGTCGTCCATTTTGAGGACCGCCATAAATGCTTCTTGCGGCACTTCGACAGAGCCGACCTGCTTCATTCGGCGTTTTCCTTCTTTTTGCTTTTCAAGAAGTTTCCGTTTTCGCGAGATGTCTCCGCCGTAACATTTAGCCAATACGTTCTTACGCATGGCTTTAATGGTGGAGCGTGCCACGATTTTCTGGCCGATCGCCGCTTGAATCGGTACTTCAAAGTGCTGGCGCGGAATGAGCTCTTTCAGTTTTTCTACAATTACTTTTCCGCGTTCGTACGCGTAATCGCGATGCACGATAAATGAAAGGGCGTCGATTTTTTCTCCGTTCAGCATAATGTCCATTTTGACAAGTTGAGACGGTTTGTAGCCGATCAGTTCATAGTCAAAGGACGCGTAGCCTTTTGTGCTTGATTTAAGCTGGTCAAAAAACTCATAGACGATTTCCGCTAATGGCATGTCATAGACAATGCTGACGCGATTTGCGTCTAAATATTGCATGTCGATAAAATTGCCGCGTTTTCCTTGGCAAAGCTCCATCACTGCACCGACATAATCGTTCGGCACCATCATTGTCGCTTTTACATACGGCTCTTCTATCCGTTCTATCTTTTGAGGATCAGGCATATTTGACGGATTATCAACCACCACTTTTTCGCCGTCTGTCATATACACATCATATATAACACTCGGTGCTGTTGTGATCAGGTCGATTTTAAACTCACGCTCAATCCGCTCCTGAATGATTTCCATGTGAAGCATACCTAAAAATCCGCAGCGGAAACCGAATCCGAGCGCTTGGGATGTCTCTGCTTCATATTGAAGCGATGAGTCATTCAGCTCAAGCTTTTCAAGAGCTTCCCTTAAATCGTTGTATTTGGCCGTATCGATCGGATACAAACCGCAATACACCATCGGGTTAAGCTTGCGATATCCAGGCAATGCTTCGGCAGCTTGATTGGCCGCGCTTGTTATCGTGTCACCGACGCGGGTGTCTCCGACGTTTTTAATAGCCGCAGTCAAAAAGCCTACGTCACCGACTGTCAGTTCATCGGTCGGAGTCGCTTTCGGGGTGAACACGCCGACTTCTGTTACTTCAAATTCTTTTCCCGTTGCCATCATTCTAATTTTTTGCCCTGGCTTTACCGTTCCTTCAACGACTCTGATATAAGCCACGACACCGCGGTAAGCGTCATAAAGAGAGTCGAAAATAAGAGCTTTAAGCGGCGCTTCCGGATCGCCTGTCGGAGCAGGCACTTTTTCAACGATCTGCTCTAAAATTTCCTCTATGCCGATTCCGGCTTTCGCAGAAGCGAGAACAGCTTCTGAGGCGTCAAGCCCGATAACATCTTCCACTTCTTGCCGCACACGTTCCGGCTCTGCGCTCGGAAGGTCGATTTTATTGATGACCGGAAGGATTTCAAGATCGTTATCAAGCGCCAAGTAGACGTTAGCCAGCGTCTGGGCTTCGATTCCCTGAGCCGCGTCAACGACAAGTATCGCTCCCTCACAGGCTGCAAGGCTTCGCGACACTTCATATGTGAAATCGACGTGCCCCGGCGTATCAATCAGGTGAAAAATATATTCTTCACCGTCTTTTGCTTTGTATTTCAGCTGAACGGAGTTTAATTTAATGGTAATGCCCCGTTCACGTTCAAGATCCATGGAATCAAGCAATTGTTCTTTCATTTCTCGTTGAGTGATTGCCGACGTTTTTTCTAAAATCCGATCCGCTAAGGTGGATTTACCGTGGTCAATATGGGCGATAATGGAGAAATTCCGAATTCTCGACTGCCTCTCTAAACGCTTTTCTTTATCTGTCACAATCTATCACTCCTACTATTAAACGCAAAATACACTAGCTTAGATTATATCAATAGGATTGTAAAGATTCAATGTAAAACGAGAAAGAGAAAAGCTCCCTGCCTATCCGGGCCGCTTTTCTCTTTTTCTCACTCTACTCTCTTAACTCAAGCATCCAGTTATAAACGGCTTGCGCTGTGTTTGTCACTGTATCTGAAAGTGCTTTTCCCGTCTTTGAGAAAACATTAAACGATTCCACCTGCTCCAGTTCTTTTTGCTTCTCTTCCAAATCTTTCGTTGTCACTGTTTGGCCGAGAATGGATGCTTCTTTTTCATTGTTTTCTCCGTCTGTAAGCGTAAATGCGCCTTTTAAAGAGGGGTCATGATAACCTTTCATATCAAGCATTCCGTTATTGGCCTGCTGCATGCCAAACAAAACGCCTAAAAACATAACGATGACAATCAGCAGACACTTGCCGGCATATCCAATCAATTTGAACCACCTGATTTCTTATTGTTTTTTCTTGTCGCCAGAATCAGCATTTACTTTCTCCGCATCCCAGAATAGTTCGCTGAAGACATCAGCTGTTGCATCCGCCGTATGCTGCAGCTCTTCTAAATTATTATCAACGCCGCCAAATTCGAGCAGCAGGGCTCTGTCGTTCAGGTCTTGGTTGTATACGCCATTATCGCCAGGTGAGCCTTTTGAGAAAACGCCCGTGCTAAGGCCGGGATATTTTTTCTCCATCAGTTTATGAAGTTCACTTGCAAGCTTGTAGTTTTGTTCAAAATTTGCGGTTTTTCTGCCGACGACAAACGCCAATCGGGCATAGCTCTTCCCTTTGATCGTTGTCGTAGTATTTTTCTTGCGTTTGGAGTCTCTATGGATATCAATGATATACTGCAGGTTCTTATTTTTCGTCAGCGCTTCTTTGACGACCGGTCTTGATTCATCATAGGATCTCGCGTAATTTAAGCCCTTTTTATTCAGCTTGGCCTGAATATCGGTTTTATCAACAGTTGCGCCGACCCCTTGTGCTTCCAGCGCTTTGCCGAACATCCCTCCGACAAGCGTCACATTGGCTTTAGAATGACGCGCCATGTCGGGATTTGTTTCTCCTTTCAGCAGAGGGAGATAGGATTCCGTATTATGAGTGTGGTAAATATAAACAACCTTTCGATCACCCGTTGTCTGTTTCGGCGGTTCTTGTTCTGTATTTTCTTTTTTCGTTTGCTGGTTTTCAATCTCTGCAAGATTAGCTTCCTTCTCTTCCTGCATGACTTCGGATGGCGGAGGAGATTCTGACGGCATGTTTGTATAGTCTGTCCCTTGTCCTGCAACGAGGATTTCTGTATCGAATTGAGAAAAACCGGGCAGCTCGCGGCCAAGAAAACTCCGCGGATCTTCGAGATTGATGCTTGTGGCCAATTTTAAAGAAAGCCGTGAAAGATGGAATGAGCTGCTCTCTGTATCAGAAAGATCAGATGCGAAGTAATGGTTCTCCATCCGAAGCAAGTGTGCAAATACGTCTCCCGGCAATTCATCCGCAAATCCGTAGAGGGAATTGGATGAGGGCCTGAGTTCCGGACGGAGAGACGTCAGCACACCAGATAAAATAAATATCACTAATAGACTTGCGATAAACAAAAAAATGCCTTTAACCGCATTCGCACCGTTCACCGCTACAACAATTTGACGGTTTCTGCGTTTTTTTCTCATTGTTCGAATCCCTCCAACGCTTGTCTAGTAATTACTCTATGAACAAGCTAGAGGAAGTAGAACAATTTAGTGATTGTAGGACCCCTTATTATCTTGAGAAATTTTTTCATGGAGCGCGGTGTTTAAACCGTTTGCCAAAACATTCGCCATATCATCAATAAAGGTATCCACTTCTTTTGGCGTCACCATTAAGTTATGGCCTAGAGGCGAAAGGACTTCTTGAATCAGCTGGCGTTTCTCCTGTTCTTCAAGTGATCCGACAATGCCGAGGAACGATTTTCGCTGTTCCGGATCGGGCAGGTCCTCTTCAGTGAGGACTTTCTTTTTCCCAAAACTCATCCCTGCCGGCACAAGAGATCTTGACGGACTGTCATCTTTCATTTCTCTGCCAAAATGCTTCAATATGTAATCTACCGTATCACTCGCAATCGTTACCGCGTCTACCACTGTCGGAACGCCGATCGCGATAACCGGAATCCCGAGTGTGTCATTACTCAATTCCTTGCGTTTATTGCCGACTCCGGAGCCCGGATGGATGCCTGTGTCCGATATTTGAATCGTCGTATTGACTCTTTCGACCGCCCGAGCCGCAAGCGCATCAATGGCAATAACAAAATCAGGCTTGGACTGCTCGATGACACCTTGAATAATATCGCTTGTTTCAATGCCCGTTAAACCCATTACACCGGGTGCAAGCGCGCTGACAGGCCTGTACCCTTCCTGCACGTTTTCCGGCTGAAGCTTAAACAGATGCCTTGTCACTAACAGATTTTCAACGACATTCGGACCGAGAGCATCAGGGGTAACGTTCCAGTTTCCAAGGCCGACGATTAAACAGCTCGCATCCTTAGGGATCTTTAAATTTTTCAGGAATGAGGAGAATTCTTCCGCAAATACCTCTACCACCTTCTCCTGCATTTCCGAATCGTGCTCTCTGATTCCTTGGGCTTCAATGGTTAAATACCGTCCCTGTTTTTTCCCAGAAAGCTTCGCGCCTTCCTCTGTAATATCAACGGTTCTGATTTTGATGCCGCCTTTATCGCGTTCCTTTTCGATGAAACCTTGAATCTCTTTTTTCGGAGCAGCCTGGCCGGCCATGGCTTCCTTTGTTTCCACTGCCAAATCCGTACGTATCAAAAACTGATTCACATCCAGCTCACTCTTTTTCACTGTCAGGACCTCCTCCAATTTTCATTACAAGTATTGTTGCCATTTGTAAAACAAAACATTCGGCCGGAGGGCCTTCAACGAAAAATACTTTACATTTATATTGCAATCTAAAGGTGTGTTTGATAGAATACAATTTGTTCTATTGTGAAGAAGATTTAACCTTAAGACACTGTGCTACAGGTTGTATCTTAGGAGGTGAAACACATGCCAAACATTAAATCAGCGATTAAACGTACAAAAACTAATAACGAACGCCGCGCTCATAACGCGACAATCAAATCTGCTATGCGTACTGCAATCAAACAAGTGGAAGCTTCAGTTGCTAACAACGAAGCTGACAAAGCGAAAACTGCTCTTTCTGAAGCAGCTAAACGTATTGATAAAGCAGTGAAAACAGGTCTTGTACACAAAAATGCCGCAGCTCGATACAAATCAAGCTTAGCTAAAAAAGTGAACGGACTTTCTGCATAAAAAAGCAACGATCCTCAATATTGAGGATCGTTTTTTTCGTTTACCTTTAAAAGCTGCAAAAGAAATAATTCAAGCAGCAGCTGCTTGTCCTTTTTTCCCGTTTTCATTTCATAGTCCATTACGGCGAGGCTTTCAATGATATGCCTCAGCTCCGCTTCTGAAAAAAGCCTTGCTTGGTCCATTGCAAGTTTCACCCGGAAGGGATGGACTTTTAAATTAGCAGCAATCTGTTTTTGTCCGTAGCCTTGTTCGGCAAAATACTTTGTCTGTAAAATCAGCCGGAATTGATTTGAGATAAGAGCCATAATCTTAATGGGCTCTTCATTTTGCTTAAGCAAATCATAGAAAATCTGCAGGCTTTCCGTCCGTTTTCGATTTACGATTTTATTGATCAGCTCAAAAATATTCTGCTCTAAGCTCCTCGCCACAAGCGCCTTGACATCATCAAGCATAATTTCTTCACGCTCGCCGATATAAGTGCAGAGCTTTTGAATTTCTTGATAGATGGATGACAGATGCCCGTTAACGAGCAGCACCAAATGCTCCGCCGCTTCCTCACGGATTATTTTATGTTCTGTTTTCGCCAGATTCATTGTAAAATCCGTCGTTTCCTTCGCATTCAACTCTTTTGCTTCCACCATAAACGCCTTCTTTTTCAGCGCTTTCGTCAGCTTTTTCCGTTCATCGAGCTTCTCATAAGGCGCCAGCAGCACAAAAACTGTGTAAGGGGCCGGTTCTTGTATGTATGCCTCCAGCGCACTGACGTTGTGCTCAACTTTTTCTTTCTTTTTTTCCCCTGTCAGAAAGTACGGATTTTTCACGATCACAAGACGGCGCTCTCCCATAAACGGAAATGTTTCAGCGTCCGCTACAGCAAGGTCCAGGGGATCCTCTTCAAGATCAAAAACAGACAGGTTAAAATCCTTTGTCTCCTGATCAATCACAGCCTGTCTGATCCGGCCGATGGTCTCTTGGAGCAAGTATGTCTCTTTTCCATATAAACAATAAACAGGATGGACATCTCCTTTTTGCAGGCTTTTCCACACATCAAATACCATTGTTGTACGACTTCCTCTCTTTCTTCATCCCCTTCTATCCTAAATTGTGATCGGCAAATAGTAAAGAGGAAGCCAAAGAACAGCTTCCTCATTTATAGTAAACGCCTGATCGCAAGCCCCCGGGTCAACTTGTAAAAAGGCGATAATCACAAGAACAGAAAACGTTACCTTCACTTCTAGATTTTTCAAAATGATTCCATTATACTTAAGTTAGTCAGGAGGGGTAAAATTGAATGATTTTGAAAAAAACGTTCAAAGCAAACGAAATGATGCTGTAGACTCAGCTGTTGGTTTTGTTGTGTCCTTTGGATTTTTCGCCTTCTTGTTTGTTATGGCAACAGTTATTCACCTTGTCGGTTCCTAACAGCGATTGCCCGGGCTGCTGATATTATCGGCAGTCTTTTTTAGTTCGTCTCCGTCATACCTGTTGTATCATATGGAGGATAGACAGAAAAGGTTCCAAACCCGCTTTTAAATCTGTATTGGATCGTCCCGCTTTGATCAGTGCGGAAAATGCGGACAGAATGAGCTTTCAGTATATCAAGGACTTCCTGATGGGGATGGTGATACCGATTATCCTCACCGGCAGAAATAATTGCCGCCTTTGGTTTCAGGTGGCGGACAAACTCTTCTCCGGTAGATCCTTTACTGCCATGATGCCCCACCTTTAAAATATCCGCTTTTAGATCCGGAAAAGCTTTCATGATCTCCTGTTCCCCTTCCTTTTCGAGATCGCCTGTCAGCACCCAGCTGAGATGACCTGTTTTCATCCATAGCACGAGAGAAGAGTTATTTTTGCTGTTCAGGTCGGGAGTCTCAGGCGACAGTACGCGAAACTGTAAATCCTTTATCTGAAAGGTGTCGCCTCGTTTAACCTCTGTAATGCGAATTCCCTCTTGCTGTGCGGTCCGCAGCACTTTTTCATCATTCGGTTCAGAAACAAATCCTTTCGGCACAATGAGCTGTTTGACTTTATGCCGCTTGATCAGAACCTTTGCTTCCCCTATATGGTCTTGGTCCGCATGAGTCAAAATTAAGGCATCAAGCTGTTTAATGCCTTTTGCTGTTAAGAAAGGAATGAGCACCTTTTCGCTAAGCGAAAAAGGATGCCGTTTTTCCCTCCATGGCTCTGTTAAGTATGAAAGGATTCCTCCAGTGTCTATCATCACATGGCCGCGCTGATACGGAGCGCTGATAAACATGCTGTCTCCCTGACCGATATCAAGCATATCCACTTCTCCCTCGGGGTCCAGGCGAGGAAAAATAACCACCAGAAAAAGCATTGCGATAAAGAGCAGCACAGACAGAAGTCTTTGGTAAAGGGCGGATTTCTCCATGGCTGTCAGCAAAACAACGATAGATCCAATCAGCCCAAACAAGACAAGCGCATTTGGACGGGCTGCAATCACTGTAAATTGCTCAATGTCTGCAGCATACTTTATCAGCTTGTCACTCCAGCACATGATGTAATCAAACCAATAAAACAGGTACTCACCGACCGGCTCAGACAAACTTAACAAAAGAAAACCTATCATAGAAAACGGCATGACAAACATCGTATAAAAAGGCACCATAATGATATTCATCGGTATACTGATAAGAGAAAACTGCTGAAAATAATAGATAAGGATGGGAAGCGATCCAAGCTGAGCGATGAGTGACACCATGGCGAGCTGCACGAGTCCCCCGCTTTGAAGTTTCTTGAAAATAGAGGAAGAAAGTATTAAAGAGAAACTTACGGCAAATGAGAGCTGAAACCCTATTTGAAAAAGATGATACGGATTAAACAAAAGGAGAATTAAACAAGAAAGACAGATCACTATTGAAGGGTTCATACGCTTTCCCCACAAACTGCCGATAAAATAAAGCCCTGACATAAGAGCTGCGCGCATCACAGACGGAGCCGCTCCGGTTAAAATCGTATAAACAGGCAAAAACAACAGCAGCAGAATGGCAGCCTTCTCTCTCGTTATCCCAATTCGAATGAGCACATAGAATATACCAGCTGTCACAATACCTACATGAAGCCCTGAAATCGCAAGCAGATGGACAACTCCGAGCTTTTGATACGCTTCCAGCACATCGTCCATAAGATAAAATCTGTCACCCAGGATGAGCGCCTGCACGATGCCTGCTGAGGATTCCGGAACATGGTCATTCACAAATGAAATAAGAGACTTTCTCACGCTTAAAAGCCTATACTGTATTCCATCTGCCGTGCTGCAATTTTGGATTGCTGTTATCGAGTAATTCCAGTGAATATGCTGGCTGTACAGATACTGTTTATAATCGAAAGTGCCGGGAACCGTTGCGTTTTTCGGCTTTTCTAAAGAACCGGTAAACGTACAAGCCGTCCCTGGCTCTATCTGTGAAAGTTTTTCCTTTTCAGCAAGCGACTCCATTTTATATGATGAAGCCCACTTTTCCCCATCCGGCGTTCGAACTACCATGGACATACGGTCTCCGTCAATCTTTGGAATTTCCTGAATCACTGCCCGAAGCTTATAAGTGCCGATGTCATAGGACGATACATTATGAGAATCGATAACAGAGGTTAAGAAAAAATAGATCGTAAAAGCCGATAAACTAACAAAAACGAGTGAGAGCTGTTTTGTTTTGATATAAACAAAGAAGAGTGATAAAACGAATATGAGAAGTGCGGAGAAAAAGGAGGCAGCAGCTATGCCAGCCGTTGCTGATGCTGCCGCCAGAGGCAAAAGAAGGCGTGTGTTCTTCATTCATTATCACACGTAGCTTGTGAACAGCTGGTTGGCATGTTCATGTATTTTTTTCAGCTCGTCCTCTTCAAGGCCTGAATCAGCCAGCTGCTGGAGAAGCCCCGCTACAAATGAGAGCTTTTCGCGGTTTTTCAGATCAATGATCATCTCTTCTAACTCAACCTGCTCAACCTTCACGCCGGCTTGTTCAAATAACTCCTTCGCATAAGGGTGTGTTTTATAATCCTCTGCAAAATAAACCGTTTTAATTCCGGCTTGTATGATGGATTTGCAGCACTGGATGCAAGGGTAATGAGTAACATAAATCTCGGCCCCTTCGGTAGGCACCCCAAATTTAGAGCATTGCAGTATGGCATTCATCTCTGCATGGATTGTTCTTGCACAATGATCATCTATAAGGAAACATCCTTCATCCGCGCAATGTACGCCGCCTGCTATTGATCCGTTGTATCCTCCCGCGATCATTCTTTTATCTCTCACGATCGTAGCCCCTACAGATAGCCTCGGACATGTGCTGCGAAGCGCGAGCAAGTGGCTTTGCGCCATAAAATATTGATTCCATGATATTCGTTCCACGTTGGTTCCCTCCAAAAGTTGTGTTGCCTGTCCTTTAGTTTACATATGATTGCTTCCAGCCGTCAATTCACTTAACTGTGATTGCTGATTTTATTTTCTCAAATGATTTTTCGCCGATTCCCGAGACATTTGTAATGTCTTCAACGGCTTGAAATTTTCCGTTTTCTTCACGATAAGCTATTATAGCTTCTGCTTTTGACGGACCGACCCCGGAAATAGCCTGCAGTTCCTCTAATGACGCTGTATTGATATTAACCAAAGCCTCTTTTCCTGCTCCGTTTTGCACAGAAGCATTTGCGGCAGCGCTTTGTGTTGGCTCTTCCCCCTCACTTGGAATGTACACGACAGTGCCGTCCTGCAGGAGTTCAGCTAAATTTACTTGTTTTTCATCAGCCTCTGAATTAATGCCTCCCGCTTTTTCGATAGCCTGCGAAACTCTGTCTCCCGTTTTCAATTCGTAAACACCCGGATGTTTGACAGCGCCTTTAATATCAATGATAATTTTTTCTCCGTCAGCATCACCTTTCGATTCTTGCTGCTGAACTTGTGTGCCCGCCGTGTCAGGCGACGATGTGATTTGCTGAACAGGCTCCTGCTTCTTTGCGCCGGGAAAAATAAGCAGGATGACGATGAAGATGACAGCACCACCTGCCGTTAAGATTATTTTTTTGTGCTGGTAAAACCAATTCATTTTTTCAAGGTCACCGCTTTCGTCATATTTTTATTTCTCACTGAATATCGTTTAGAGGATAAAGGCTGAAGGAGGGGAGAATATTGAAAATTGGCTTTATCGGCACCGGAAATATGGGCACAATCCTTATCGAGTCGTTCATCGAATCAAAAGCTGCCAATCCCTCAACTATTACAATTACAAACAGAACGATTGAAAAAGCGTTAAAGATAAAAAACCGCTACAGCAATATCCAGGTAACTGAAAGTCTTGAAAAGATTGTGACGGAAAATGAAATGATTTTCATTTGTGTAAAACCGCTGGATATATACCCTTTACTTGCCCGGCTTGCTCCTTATATAAGAAAAGACCAGATTCTGATTTCGATTACGAGTCCGGTTCAAACCGAACAGCTTGAGCAGGTGGTATCATGTCAAGTGGCGCGGGTTATTCCGAGTATTACAAACAGGGCTTTAGCGGGCGTTTCACTGGTCACTTTCGGAAAAAGCTGCCAGGAAGATGCGAAAACAAAAATCAACGGGCTTATGAGATGTATTTCTAAGCCGCTGGAAATTGAAAGTGACATTACAAGGGTGGCGTCTGATATCGTAAGCTGCGGGCCTGCATTTATGAGTTATCTTATACAGCAATTTATTGAAGCGGCAGTCTCAGAGACGTCCGTTTCTAAACAGGACGCTATTCTTATGTCGAAAGAAATGCTGGTGGGACTCGGAAAGCTGCTGGAAAGCGAATTGTATACTCTTCCTGCATTACAGGAAAAAGTTTGCGTAAAAGGCGGCGTTACGGGAGAAGGGATCAAAGCGCTGGAAAGCGGTGTGCAGGATATGTTCAACCGAGTGTTTCAAAATACACATATTAAGTATGAAGAGGATATTTCTGCGGTGAAGGATCAATTTCTCGTGTAATGGGAGTATGCCATAGCATGCAGAAGTCCGCAACTTCAGAAAAAGGTATTTTAAAAACCATCGTTTTGATTAAACGATGGTTTTTAGTTTCTGCGCGGAGAAGAATAACCGTTCAGACTGCGATGAAGGCGGCAGGTTTGAAAAATCAGCCGTCACCTTTTCCAGTTTGAAGCCTGTATCCTCTAACATTTGCTCATATTCATTGATGTGGAAGGTTCTTTGCTCATGAGTCTCATCAAACCGGTCATAAGCCTCTCCGTTCCACACAAAAAACGACATGTCATGCACGACAGACAGCTCTTCGCCGCCGGCAAAGCTTTGCCAGATACAGCTGATTTCTTCGTCTTGATCCGCATATGTGCTGTCCGGGAAGATTTCAGCCATTTTATAAGGCGAATGAACATCAAACAGCAAAATGCCGTCAGGCTTCAATACTCGAAAAACGCTTTTAAACGTTTTTATGACATCATTTTTGTTTTTTAAATAATTCAGGGAATCACAGCAGATCACAACAGCATCAAACTGCCCGTCATATCCCTCAAGCTCTCTCATGTCTTGCTGAAGAAAAAGAATCGGCTGTTTGCCTGCCGCTTTTTGCTGGGCATATGACAGCATTTCTTCACTGATATCAATTCCAGTGACTTCCCAGCCTTTTTCAGCAAGCCGGATTGAGATTTCTCCGGTGCCGCACGCAAGATCAAGGACCCGCCCTTTTTGAGGGAGAGAAGCTTCAATCCAGTCTGTCCACTCATCGTACGGCGCGTGTGACATTAATTCGTCATACACGCTGGCGAAGCCTTGATAAATCATGAGTTCATTCCGAACTCAAGGTCTGCAAGAGGCGCGTCTCCCCAGAGCTTTTCTAAATTGTAATAGCCTCTTTCTTCTTTATGGAAGACATGGACAATGACATCTCCAAGGTCAACTAAAATCCATCTTGCCTCGTCGAACCCTTCCATTTTTTTCACGTCTATTCCGTTTTCTTCGGCCTGGTCTTTGATTTCGCGTGCAATAGCCTGAACCTGTTTATCTGAATTACCGTGGCAGATAAGGAAATAATCCGCTACAAGCGAGATTCCCTCCATATCTAATGCTAAAATATCTTCTGCTCGTTTATCATCACAGGCAGTTGCTGCAATTTTTAAAATGGAAGCTTGATTCATCCACACATTCCTCCTATCAATTTGCAGACACCAGCGAGTTATACGTCGCAAACGTGTCTGGGAAAACCGGTTGATTTTTTTTCATAAGAAATATCATTGTATTTTTGAGAGACTGAATCAGCGCCTGATTCAAATCTGTTTCGGCAAGCTCCCTGACGTCATCGACGCCGGGAAATTTCCGTCCGGGTTCTATATAATCTGCTACATAGATGACTTTGTCCAGAAGCGTCATGTCTGGACGGCCTGATGTATGAAACCTGATCGCATCAAGAACTTCCCCGTCTGTGATACCGGCTTCTTTCTCCGCCAAATAAGCCCCGACCGGAGCATGCCATAGCTCAGGATTATATGATAACAGGTGCTCAGGCATATTTTCTCTTATGATGATCTGCTTCATTTCTTCTTTTGGGCGAAATTTCGCATAATCATGAAAGATAGCCGCCGTCTCTGCCTTTTTGCTGTCCGCCCCGAAGCGCTCAGCAAGTTCAATCGCTGTATTCATGACGCCTATCGTGTGTATATATCTGTGTTCGGTCAACTGCTGCTTGACGCAGGCAAGCGCCTCCTCACGATTCATATAAACCATTCTCCTCTACATACTTCTTCACTTCATCAGGGATTAAGTAGTCAGTGGGCTTCTTGCTTTTAAACCGTTCCCTAATCATAGTTGATGATACCTCAAATTCCGGAACGTCTGCAAAGAGAAGCGGATATGGGGTTTCGATATGAAAACCGGGACGCTTCACTCCGATAAATTGAATGAGCTTCAGCAGCTCGTCCAGCTTATACCATTTTGGCAAAAACTCTATCATGTCGGCGCCAATAATGAAGTAGAGCTGCTCATTCGGATAACGGTCTTTTAATAAGCGAACGGTATCGAAGGTATAAGAAGGGCCTTCCCTTTCCATTTCAGCCAGCTGCAGTTTAAAGCAGGGATTTGACCGGATTGCGAGCTTCAGCATTTCAACCCGATGGATGCTGGCTGTATAGTCTGCATCCTGTTTGTGGGGCGGAATTTGATTCGGCATGAACCATATTTCGTCCAGTCCCGCCTGATGCAGTACCTCGTTTGCCATCAATAGATGACCGTTATGCGGAGGGTCGAACGTTCCTCCGAAGATTCCAATTTTCTTCATCTCAACCACCTTTACGGAAGCTCGATTTGTTTATTTTCCTTTGATTCTTTATATAAAACAATGGTATTGCCGATCGTTTGAACCAAATGCGCGCGGCTTCCTTTAACAAGCGCTTTTGCTACCTCGTCTTTATCTTGCTCGCAATTTTGAAGCACACTGACTTTAATTAGCTCTCTCGCTTCAAGCGCTTCAGAAATTTGTTTAATCATGTTGTCATTAACTCCGCCTTTTCCTACTTGAAAGATTGGCGTTAAATGGTGCGCTTTAGAGCGCAATACTCGTTTTTGTTTTCCTGTTAACATTCTTTTCCTCCTAATTTTGCTTCTACTATCGCTCTCATTTTATCGATATCCGGTTCTTGTCCCGTCCATAACTGGAATGAGAGGGCAGCCTGTTCAACAAACATTCCGACACCATCCAGCGTTCTCAGACCTTTTTGCTCTGCTTGTTTTAAGAGAGCCGTCCGGATCGGATTGTAGACGATATCACATACAATAGCGCTGTTTGCGGCACGCTGTAAAGAAATCGGCACTGCATCTATGTCCGGATACATGCCAATAGATGTGGTATGGATTATGACATCATATCGCTCAAGATTCTCTTCTGCTTCCTTTATTGTCAGCACTTGCTTATTTTGAAAAGAGGGACTGGATTGGATAAGCTGTTCCGCTTTCTCCAATGTCCGGTTGCAGATGTCGAACCGTTTCGGATTCTCACGGACAATGGTGGTAAAAATCGCTCTCGCCGCTCCGCCGGCACCGATCATCAATATAGAGAGATCTTGGACAGGCTTGTCTAATATTTTCCTCAAAGACTTAACAAAGCCTTCTCCGTCAGTATTATAACCGACAAGCATGTCACCTTCTGTTCTGACGGTGTTCACGGCTCCAAGCACCTTTGCGCTCTCATCAATATGATCCAGATGCTCCATGATTGCAACCTTATGAGGGACTGTCACGTTTATTCCGATCATGCCAAGCGCCTTTATTCCTTTGACCGCGTCTTTCAGATTGTCGTTTTCCACCTGGAATGCGTGATAATGTCCGTCTAATCCCAGGTCCTTCAACGCTGCGTTATGAATATCAGGCGACATGGAATGTCCGATTGGATTTCCGATTACTCCGTATAGCTGCTTCATTCTCCCTCTCCCCTTTTTATTAAATTAACGAGCGGCGAACAAATACGTGAACGCCTTTTGGCGCGTAAGCCGTAATTTTTTTCTCTGCTTCCTGCACCGTTACCCAGCCTAATCCCGAGAAAACGATATCGGTTTTCGGTTCCTTGATCGTAAATGTATGGGCCGTTAATTCCGGAAACTCGTCCATATCATCCTTTCCGGGCGGGGTAAGTAATTCCCCGGCGTGCTTTTCATAAAGAGCATCCGCATTCTCCAGCTTTGTTCTGTGAATCAGTAGATCATTCGGCATGTAGCAGACAAATGCAGACCTTGCGCCTGACACATAATCGAATCTGGCAAGTCCGCCGAAATACAGCGTTTGCTGATCATTTAGCTGGAAGGTCCGCGGCTTCAATTCTTTTTTGGGCGTAAGCACTTTTAAGTCCCGTTTATTCACGTAATGCGCCATTTGATGGCGGTTGATAATTCCCGGCGTATCATAAAGCGCTGAGCCGTCATCAAGCGGAATCTCAATGGCGTCAAGCGTTGTGCCAGGGAATTGAGATGTGGTGATAATATTCTCTTCTCCAGAAACTTCTTTAATGATACGGTTGATAAACGTTGATTTCCCCACATTTGTACAGCCGACAACATAAACGTCTCTTCCTTGGCGGTAATGCTCAATAGCATCAATGACTTCTTTGATGCCTTGGCCGCGGCTTGCGCTGACCAAAAAAACATCCAGCGGTTTCAGGCCGTATTCCTTCGCTTCCCGTTTCATCCACTGAATCAGCCGTTCTCTTTTTAATGATTTAGGGAGAATATCAGCTTTGTTTCCGACTAATAAAATCGGGTTTCCTCCGACGAGCCGGTTCAATCCGTTAATCCAACTGCCGTTAAAATCAAAGATATCGACAATCTTCACAATGAGAGAGTCGGTTTCTCCTATTCCGTGCAGGATGTTTAAAAAATCATCATCCGTTAATGAAACATCTTGAATTTCGTTATAATTTTTCAGTCTGAAGCAGCGCTGGCAGATCACATTTTCTTTAGTGAGCGATGCCGGCGGCGCGTAGCCCAGACCATTATTGTCCTCGGTTTGGATCGTTACTCCGCAGCCGATGCAAACAACCTTTTCCATTCCTTACTCCTCCCACTGAATGTGCCCTTTTCGTTTTAAGGCACTCAGTATTCTGCGTTCGACCTGGCGGTTAAAGCGCGTAACCATTCCGTCAGAAGAGGCGACAGGCACAACCAGAATCGTATGATAGCCGTTTCTGTTTCCGCCGAGCACATCCGTAAGCAGCTGATCGCCGATAACGACACAATCCTCTTTTTTAAGCTCCATGTTGCGGACGGCTCTGTTAAAAGCTTTTCCCATGGGTTTTCTCGCCTTATAGATAAATGGAATTCCAAGCGGTTCCGAGAAAAGTTTTACTCTTCTCTCATTATTATTGGAGACAATCGTCACTTTAATGCCGTGCTCCTTCATTTCCTCAAACCATTCTATCAAGCGCGGCGTCGCATTGGGTCTGTCCCATTCAACGAGCGTATTATCAAGGTCCGTGATAATTCCTTTAACATTGCGTTCTTTTAATTTTTCAGGCGTAATATGAAAAATATTTTTCACAAATTCGTCAGGTAAAAAAAACTTTTTTAACAAAACCCGCACCCTTCCTTTTCTTTCTATCTCCATCATCGTTGTCAAAAATGATCGAAACTTGTATGTAAAGACAAGCTGAGCAAAAAAATTTCGACAAAAATTGGGTTTCTTCACCAGGTGTGGATAAAATTACACACACTATCCACTCTTGTAACATCACTCTTTAGACAGATTATAAACATGATACTCACAAGTTATCCACTTTTTGGTGTGGATAACAGAACGATTGTTCTTATTTATATTTCATGGTAGATTAAAGATAACCTCAACCTAAGATGAACGCAACCTGCTATTTTATGCTCCTTGCAAATAAATAATTCCAACTTTTAAGGAGGTGCCGATCCCATTAATTGGGTGCCAAGCATGAGAAAGCTGTCTGATGAATTATTAATAGAATCCTATTTCAAAGCAAATGAAATGAATTTAAACCGTGACTTTATCGAGTTAATTGAAAACGAAATAAAAAGAAGATCGCTCGGACATATTATTTCCGTATCTTCTTAATGGAAATTCTTCTATTTAATCCGGGCGTGTTTCCTTTTTTTACTCAGATGACTGATATTATATCACTACATTTACGCGCTTTACTACTACTTTCAGCAAAAAACACCCCTAATGAAGAGGTGTTTAAGCGGGCTCACAGTCATATTGTTATCCAATACCGGCTGCCCAGCACCAAAAGTACGACAAGCAAAACAACGAAAAAAGCATAACCGTATCCCCCACTTACGTTATGCGGCGGACCGTAAACAGGATACGGAAAACCGCAGCACATTTGAACCGCCTCCTTCAAGAGATTCAATAACAGCCTATGAAAGAGAATCAGATTGGTTTAGGCAGCTGTCCGTCTTACTGCTGCAATACCCGCCCATCTTTTATGCCTTCAAATATGATTCTTGCACCTTTAGGCGTCATATGATTCCCGGAAGGATCGATCAAGCCTGATTGAATAAGCGCCTCATCCGTCTCATTACCGCCCTCGGCCTTTATGAAGTTTTTCCAGTTGTCTACCAGCGGCACATTCAGATTTTCAGCGACTTCTCTTGTGATATCATTGTATGAGTTGTGCCATTTTCGCGCACCGCCTTTGGATTGAAACACAGAAGATTTATAACGGGAATAATAAAAGAGATGATGTTTTCCGTTGCCTTCAATAATCGGTATACACGTCATCAAAATAGGTTTTATTTTATGCTTTCTGCTTTCCTCTATAAAATAAGTCAGGTTTTCTTTAAAGCGTGTTTTTGATACTCTTGGCTTTCCCTGTGCCAAAATCGCAGCATCGTTAGTGCCGAACATAATAAATACATATTCGGGCTTTTGATCTAACACGTCACTTTCAAATCGCAAACGCGCATCTTCGGTCGTTTGTCCGCCTATTCCCGCATTCAGAATGTCAAGGTTTCCCCGTTCAGCTGTTTTCAGTATGTCCACCCATTGCTGCGCTTTTGGATAATCACGATAATTCCAATTAGAGCCGCGTGTATTACTATCTCCAAATGCCACAACATCTTCGTACCCTCTTCCTTCACATCCCGCTGTTACTAGGACCAAAAGGAAAAGGATGCAAATTTGCTTCATATCTTCACCCCCAAAAGCCACACTTCATATGGTACACCTCTCTCATTCTGCTTTCAACGCAAGAACTCTTTATGCTGTTATTGGATATGTACCGGGTTAAAACTCTTCCCTAACAAGTCGGACACTTTCACAAATTCATACCCCTTATTTTTGAGCTGGGGTATGATTTCTTTAATAGCTTTAACCGTCTGGCGCCTGTTGCCGCCGCCATCATGGAGAAGGATGATATCGCCTCCCTTGGCGTTGCTGACGACATGGTTTACAATTTTCGTTTTTCCGGGTTTAGCCCAATCCTTGGGATCTTGGTTCCAAGACCACATAACAACTTGATAGCCTTCTTCTAAAAGAGTTTGAAACGCGGTTTCATTAAGTGATCCTCCTGGCGGGCGAAATAGTTTATGCTGATTCGGCTGCAGCGCCTCAATTTCTGCCGATGCACTGTCCAACTCATTTTTTACTTCCTCTTTATCTAAATGGTCAAAAAACACATGATTCATTGTATGACTGCCGATTTCATGCCCTTGTTGTATGATCCGTTTAGCGATCGAGGGGTATTTGTCTAACCGGCTTCCGATACAAAAAAACGTCGCCTTTACTCCGTTCTCTTCTAATACATCTAAGATTGCCTCTGTATATACAGGATGAGGCCCGTCGTCAAATGTTAATGAAAGCTTCTTTTTTTCTGATCTCATATCCCAAAAAGCATTTCCGCTCTTTTCAATGTCAAGTCTCTTCAGCATTTTTGCTTCACTTGAATCAGGTGCCAAAAGGAAAAACACGCAACATAATAGAGCGAACAGGTGTAATCGTTTCAAATTCCCACCTCCACAAAAACTCTATTGTTAACCTGTCCCCTTTTTCAAAAAACATTCGGTTATATCCAGAGTAAAAAGCCTTATTCACTTAAGAAACTGACTCCATCTGTCATAGGGAGTATTGTGCTTACTCCCAATAATGTTTCATTAAAGAGACAGACCACTCCGGCTGCTTTACTTCACCTCTGGGGAGAAATTCCTTCATCACAGGCTTCACGTCAAGAACCGGCGTTCCATTTATCGCGTCCAGCCCCTTTACTGTAATAGTATTTCCGCTAAGCTCCACCAGTTCGACAGTTGTAACTCCTAATTTATTCGGTCTGTTTTTCCCTCTTTGTGCAAATATCCCGATCTCCGGGAAGGCTTTGTTGTTTCTCGGATGCCTCGCTTTATATGTAATTTTTTCATCTGATACACCATGGAAATAAAAGATAATATCCACATGTGAAAACTCTTCTATTCCCTGCCACGCTGTCTCAGTTCCATTAATTAGCTCTATTACTGATATAACGGAACCCCAATGGTCATCGGTTACATTATGAATACTGTTTTGGACATACGCTATAGGGTTTAATTTTATTTCCATTGTTTCACCGCTTCCTATTATTCTTTGGTTTACGTTGGACGGCAAAAAGCAGTCAAGTTATACTATCCTAGATGCTATAGATGGCGGAGATTCCTTGCTCCTGACATCAGCATAAGTGGTAGGAGTGAATATTGATATGTTCAAAAAGACTTTTAGCATTTTAGTGATTATCGGAATAATTGCGATCGGCTTTTTTCAAAAAGAAGCTTGGTTGGATGTCATAAAAGAAGGCGGAATGGTTTCCATTCTATTTAGTGTGATGCTTATTGCGGCGGATGTTTTTTTCCCTATCGTGCCGTTTGCATTGATTGCCGCTTTAAATGGCGCTGTGTTCGGAATAGCAAATGGCGTATGGATCACACTGTCAGGATCGATGCTAGGCACCGTGATGTTGTTTTTTCTGGCCAGATACAGCTTTAGAGATTGGGCAAGAAAAAAAGTAAATGCCTATCCGGCAATTCAAGGATATGAAGCTTCCTTTAATAAAAATGCCTTTACCGCCGTGTTATTAGGAAGGCTCATTCCTGTTATCCCTTCTCTTGTCATGAACATTGTCTGCGGGCTGAGTGAAGTGCGATGGGGCGTCTTTTTCACCGCTTCATTACTAGGAAAAATCCCGAACATTCTCGTTGTCACTATAGCCGGTGCCAATTTCACCAGCAACAAATTCATGTCTTTCGGCATTTACGGGGCGTACATTCTGATTCTTATGTTCATCATTTATAAAAAGTTCCCTCATCTTTTGAAAATGTCAAAAAAATAAATGATACTTGCCGCCTCCCAGAATACTGTTTTTTGCGGTCCGCTTATAAATTTCCCTGTACAGACACAAACAACCCGCCCCCCACATACATTTACATATAGGCTTTTGCCTACATACTTTTGTGGAGGTGTCGATGGTGACAGGTGTTTTTACAGCGCTCGGTTTTGTCGTTAAAGAGCTTGTCTTTTTAGTATCTTACGTGAAAAACAATGCCTTTCCACAACCGCTCTCAAGCAGTGAGGAGAAAAAATACTTAGAACTGATGGCCAAAGGGGATGAACACGCAAGGAACATGCTGATTGAGCATAATCTTCGCTTGGTGGCCCATATTGTGAAAAAGTTCGAAAATACAGGAGAAGACGCTGAGGATCTCATTTCCATCGGAACGATCGGGCTCATTAAAGGGATTGAAAGCTATTCCGCCGGAAAAGGCACAAAGCTTGCAACATATGCCGCGCGATGTATCGAAAATGAAATCCTCATGCACCTGCGAGCATTGAAAAAAACGAAAAAAGATGTTTCTCTTCATGATCCAATCGGCCAGGATAAAGAAGGGAATGAAATAAGCCTGATAGACGTCCTCAAATCAGAAAGCGAAGATGTGATTGATACGATTCAGCTTAATATGGAACTTGAGAAAGTAAAAAAATACATCGACATTTTAGATGATCGTGAAAAAGAAGTCATCGTCGGCCGATTCGGTCTGGATTTAAAAAAAGAAAAGACGCAGCGGGAAATCGCGAAGGAGCTGGGGATTTCCCGCAGTTATGTGTCACGGATTGAGAAACGGGCGCTGATGAAGATGTTTCATGAGTTTTACAGGGCGGAGAAGGAGAAGCGGAAGAAAGCAAAGGGGAAATAATGTAGAAGAAGCCGGATCTAATATTCCGGCTTTCTCTCATTCATTGCTTCTTTTAAAACTTTTTGAAACTAATGCAGACAGAATGGAAAATGTCTCACTCTCTCAACTCGTCAGCACTGATAAGCTCAATGATCATTTACGAGTAAGACGGCCAGGACCTTAGCAAACTTTACCAATGAGTTCTTTACTTGCATTCTCCCTCAAGCGATTCAAGGTCGGACATTCTAAAAGTTCGTCAGAAAATCCTTCATACCTCAGCACATCCTTAGTCCCTGCTTTATTATGCAGGCCTCGATCTGGCTGTCAATGCTCGATCCTTTGATCGATTGTTCCTCGGTTAAGACCCTTACACATATTGCTATCACCCTGGATCTCCTTCCTAATAAAATTTTATTAAATAATGATAGCAATCGTTAATGCATTTGCCAGCTTGCGGTCCCTCGAAGATTATCCCTTCATAAAATGCATCACCCCTTGGGTAACTGTTTGTCCTAATGAGATGATTTTCAATGAGTATAAAAAAGCAGTAAAAAAACCGATAGTATATACCCTCGGTTTTCCCTCACACTAGGCCCTCAATAAAGAAATAATTTATTTAACGATCATAGTAACATACAAGCTTCTTTTCATTGATTAAAACCTTATGTGAAGTAAGAACCCTTCATGGTTTCATCAAAATTGAAAGAAAAAACTAGTTACTGGTTAATAACTAGTTTTTTTCTTAAAACGTTTTAAATGTTTGGTTTCACCATATCTTCTGGCTTAACCATTTCATCAAATTGCTCTTCCGTTAATAATTCGAGTTGCACAGCAGCCTCTTTTAACGTTAAGCCTTCTTTATGAGCAAACTTAGCAATTTTCGCAGCTTTTTCATATCCGATATAAGGATTCAATGCTGTGACAAGCATTAAAGATCCGGAGAGATTTTCCTTAATGGTTTTTTTATTAGGTTCAATACCAACCGCACAATGATCATGGAAAGATTTTATTCCATCACTCAGTAATTGCACGGATTGGAGGAAGTTATAGATAATAACTGGTTTAAATACATTTAGTTCAAAGTTGCCTTGACTTGAAGCAAATCCAATAGTTGCGTCATTCCCCATAATTTGAGCCGCAATCATGGTAAGGGCTTCACATTGAGTAGGGTTAACTTTACCGGGCATAATGGAGCTGCCAGGCTCATTTTCCGGGATTGAAATTTCCCCGATACCACAGCGAGGACCGCTTGCAAGCCATCTAACATCGTTCGCAATTTTCATTAAGTCAGCAGCTAATGCCTTCATAGCACCATGTACATACGTTATTTCATCATGACTGGTTAAGGCATGAAACTTATTAGGTGAACTTTTAAACTGTTGGCCTGTAAACTTCGAGATTTCCTCTGAGACAACTTCTCCAAACTGTGGATGTGCATTAATACCTGTCCCTACTGCCGTACCCCCGATAGCAAGTTCACGCATTTTTTCAGTTGCTTCCAATATCATTTCTTTCGAACGATCAATCATATACACCCAACCGCTAATTTCTTGTCCAAGGGTTAAAGGTGTAGCATCTTGAAGATGTGTACGACCTATTTTTACAATGTCTTTGAATTTTTTTGCTTTTTCATCTAATGTGTTCCGAAGTTGATCAAGTGCAGGAACTAATTGTTCATAGATGGCTAATACACCTGCAACATGCATCGCTGTTGGGAAAGTGTCATTCGAACTTTGACTGCGGTTGACATCATCATTTGGATGTATGGTTTGTATAGAGCCTTTTTCTTTAAATAAAGCTGTTGAAAGGTTTGCTATCACTTCGTTAACATTCATATTGCTTTGTGTACCGCTTCCCGTCTGCCAAACAACGAGTGGAAAATTGTCATCATATTTGCCTTCAAGAATCTCATCACAAACTGCTGTAATAACCTCTGTTTTTTCGTTATCCAAATTACCTAGACGATTATTAGCAATAGCTGTACTGCGCTTCAATATAGCAAAAGCTTTAACAATACGGATAGGCATTTTTTCAGAACCTATCTTGAAGTTCTCTTTACTACGTTGTGTTTGCGCTCCCCAAAACTTATCAGCAGGCACCTTTATTTCTCCAAAAGTATCTTTTTCAATTCGATAGTTCATTAAAATAATCCTCCTTCTGAATACACAATTAGTTTAAAATTCATATAAAAATTCATATATTTTTTCGATAAATTTATCATAACACTAATAAATTATGATGTATAATGCATAATAAATATGATTTTAATTCATTTATGTAATGATTTATAAAAAGGTGGATGTTTTAATGGAATGGGAACAATTAGAGTACTTTCAAACTCTTGCTCGTATACAGCATGTAACTAAAGCTGCTGAAACGTTATCAATAACACAGCCAGCACTTTCTCGGTCTATTGTTAGATTAGAAAATTACTTAGGGGTTCCGCTTTTTGATAGACAAGGCCGATCCATTACATTAAATAAATATGGGGAAAGATTCCTCGAGAGGGTCGATTCCATCATTAAAGAATTTACTGAAGGAAAGGAAGAAATTCAATCCCTTTTACAACCAGATCAAGGTGAAGTGTCTTTAGGCTTTTTACACACTCTGGGTACAACGATCGTTCCAAATTTAATTGGAGCATTTAAAGATCAATACCCAAATGTTCATTTCCAATTAAACCAGTCTCACTCTAATCAGCTTTTAGATAAACTAAAATCAGGTGAACTAGATCTCTGCCTGCTTGCTTCTTTTCCAGTCGAATCAAATATAATGTGGAAGCCCTTATGGAAGGAGGAGCTCTTTTTATTTTTGCCCAAAAAACATGTGTTAGCTACTCGTAAGGATATTACCTTAAACGAAATTGCTACTGAGCCTTTTGTTTTAATGAAAGAAGGTTTTGCTCTTCGAGTAACCATAGATCATATATTTGAACAGGTTAATATTACCCCAAACATTGTATTTGAAGGCGAAGAAGCTGCTACAATCGCAGGTTTTGTTGCAGCGGGTCTTGGGGTTTCAATTCTTCCTGATTTTAAAGGCTTAGACCAAACAAATATCGCAAAGGTTCGCATTAGTTGGCCAAGGTTCGAGCGCATAGTTGGTATTTCCTGGATTGAAGGGAAGTATCTATCACCTGTCACTGAAAACTTCAAGCAATATATCATCAATCAGTTTCCTCAAATAGATTCGATATAGTATTAAGTTACTGTTGTTGAGTTCAAGTCATGGCACTCCTAGATGGATTTAATAGCTCTAAAGCAAAAACAAAGAAGATACCAATATGGCTTTGGTATCTCTTTATTAGTTCGAGGCCCTCAATAAAGTGGAAGTATATTGTCAGTTACAGAAGCTTTCAAGCATCTGAAGTTATCCAATACACTCATTGCATCATTTTATATCTATTTTAGGCACAAAATGGGCACGGTTTTTTCCTTCCAAGCAAAAAAGAAAGGTTCTTTCCTTCCTTTAGTCCCTAACTTGATCTCCAACTATTATGAAACCAACATTTGAAGCTCTGTCTGTATCTACAAAGTGAGTAAATATTAAGATGCTACTTATTACCATTACTGTCAAATGGAATTAGACTAATCATCATCAATATAGCTGAGTCATTGCAGATAACTTGCTTATGAGTCCTTTACTTGCATCCACCCTTAAGCGGTTAAAAGCTGGACGTTCAAGCAGCTCACCAGAAAACCCTTCATCAGCATACTTCAGCACATCTTAGTCCCTGCATTCTTTATGCAGGCCTCGATCTGGGCTGTCTATGTTCGATCCCTTGATCGCTTGTTCCTCGGTTGATACCCTTACATATATTGCTATCACCCTGGATCTCCTTCCTATAACGTTTTATTAAATAATGATAGCAATCGTTAATGCATTTGTCAGCTTGAGGTCCCTCGATGATTATTACCTTCATAAAATGCATCACCCCTCGGGTAATGCTATGTAATAACTGTTTGTCCTAATAATGAGGTGATTTTCAATGAGTATATAAAAGCAGTAAAAAAAATCGATGGTATTAAACCACCGGTTTTTACTACACTCATTAGGCCTTCAACATTATAAAACCATCTTGCACGTTATGAATGTTTATTTTTATTATACTCTTTACTTTCATTTTCTATAATTTTTAATTTCTTCCTTATGATAGCTTGTTTTTATGAATTGTATATTTCTCTGTTTAGATTCACAACATCCTCGTGTGAAAATTTAACATCCTTTTTCTCTGCAAATATTTCCATCACTTTGTCGCGTAGTAACGGTGCTTTTTCTTTATTCGCCTTTTTCAACGCTTTCGTAAGTTCATCTTTTGTTAGCTCTGTGCAGTAAGCAGGAGTTCCTGGCTGCTGTCTCCAAGAATCACTTAAAGAACCACTGTCTATTGCATCGAAGCCTAACTCGGATACTACGTCTATGACTACATGTTTTTGTGATGCATCATCACCAGCAACTGCCATCGCAATTCGTTCATTAGCGTCTACGGTTGTTCCTTCATTTTCTAAAGTATAGGCTAATAAATTGTTGAATGCTTTAATGACAGGTCTGCCTAATTGATTTGAAACCCAAACACTTTCAACCATCCCGTTCTCGATTTCATCAATTTTGTCGTCTCTAAAAGGATAATAATTTGAAGTATCTACAATGATTACTTCCTCTCCGGCTTGATCGATCATATTTCGAATGCTTGACATTGCTTTTGTAGGAAGAGATATGATAAGAACATCAATATTTTCAATTGCATCCTCTACGCGCACAGGGGTTCCAGCAAGCTCTTTTCCTTCTAAATATTCAATTCCCCTTGCATCTGCAATTTTGACATCATGCCCATTCTCAACTAATTTTTTAGAAATAATTGACCCAATTGTTCCTGCACCTATAATTCCGAATTTCACTATTTTCCCTCCTAAAGAATTTGTATATAAAAGAATATTTCTGCTTAAAGTTATACCATTATATGTTCACCAAATCGTAAACATATATTAAGAAAAGCGCAATGAGTATTGAGTATTTCTTTTACATATACTAGAATAAAACCGTTTCTCATCTATTTAAAGTAGGCAATTTAAATTGCCGTAGTACATTTTTCTGTACTTAACAGCTGAAAGCAGGTGAAAAGGTGTATAAAATATGTAAGGATGGATTTGACAAAGAGTGTATAAAGGAACAAAGAGAAGTATATGGAATTGCATATGCCCAAAATATGCTTTCGGGACGCTGGAAATATATTATTCTCTGGTTTTTAAAAACAAAAAAACGTCGTTATAGCGAAATTAAAGCTTTTTTATGGGACATTTCACAAGGTTCTCTTACAAAGCAACTGAGAGAACTAGAAACAGATGGATTAATTAAGCGAGAGGTGTTTCCTGAGGTTCCTCCTCGTGTAGAGTATTCACTAACCTCAAAAGGGAAAGAATTCATTCCTATAATTGATTTGATGGAAGAGTTCGGAAAGAAGTTTGGGGAGCAGATAGAGTAATTTTACGATAAGAGTTTGTGAAGAAATGTATTAAAGTAACGGGGCAAGAGTTAAAAGATCAGAAGCTGTCGAATGTGACAGCTTTTTTTTACTAACTAAGCAGGTTGACACAAGCTTCCTTTTTCGGGACATTTGCCGGATTAATAATCTTTTGTTTATTCCATTTAAATTCTTTTTCATATCCGTTTTAACAAAATCTAGCCACCTTTTTATCTAGTTTTTGGTACTAAGTACAAAAAAATGTACTACGGCAATTTAAATTGCCCTCTTCATAAATTAGAGTGCTGATTTTATCATATTGTATACAAGTTACACTATTTTTCAAAAGTAACTCTAGCCCAACTTAATCAGCTTGAATCTAATATGTAAGAAAGGAAGAGTGTCAATATGAACAATACAATTGAATTACTTTGTAATCATACTTCCATTCGGTCTTTTACAGATCAACCTCTCACAAAGGAGCAACGAGAAGCAATCTTTAAGGCAGCTAATCAAACTTCATCTTTCAGCCTTCTTCAGGCCGTTTCTATCATTAGAATTACAGATCCAGATCTTCGAAAAAAAGTGATGGAGCTTTCTGCGAACCAGCCTTATATTGAAGAGGCAGCAGAGTTTTGGATTTTTTGTGCAGATTTTAACCGAAATCATCAAATCGCTCCCGATGTAGATCTTGAGTATATTGAATACCTTTTAATAGGTACATTTGATGCTGGGCTAATGGCTCAAAATGCTTTGACTGCAGCCGAATCAATGGGACTCGGTGGCGTATATATCGGTGGAATTAGACTACATATTACAGAATTAACTGAGGTATTACATTTACCAAAACATGTGGTTCCTTTAGTAGGGCTATGCATGGGCCACCCTGCTGAAGAGAAACCTGGATTAAAACCACGCTTGCCTCAATCAATGGTCATGTTTGATAATCAGTATGAATCACTAGATGATGAAAAATTAGCAACCTATGATCAACAGATGAGTGAGTATTACCAGAATCGTCCTGTTAAAGTGCCTTTCACAGTGAAAAAAGTAAAGGGGTGGAAAGATCATATTGAAGATCATCTTGAAAGAAGCAAACTCCCCTTCATGCTTGAGTATTTAAATAAACAGGGATTTGCTAAAAAATAAATTTTCCCAAGAGAAAATTTCGGTATTCCATCCAAATAAAAGAGGAAGAGTTTTGACGCTCTTCCTCTTTATGCTTAAAAATTTTTTATTGATATTTAACCCCTTCAACATAGCCCTCCCTTTTTAACAATCCATTTCATTTGGGATACACCTCCATCATTGAACGTATTTCCTATGAAAAATGATTTTGAACCTCATAGGAACCCTTACATGACAGGGTTTTTGTTGTTTTTTCGTTGTTTATCAAGACCTAAATCAAAAAAAGCCGTAAAAAATAAGGAGTGATACATATTATACATCAATATGTATCACTCCTTTAGTTCTTGTTCAATAATCGCGCCCGATTGTGGAAGATCGTTATTGAAACTAAAACCCCCGATAGTTGGATAAGAAAAAGCAAAGAACTTGCTATTTCTCAAATACATCCACCAAATTTTCAATGTTAGTTTGTTTTTCATACATACTAATAAAAAAATAAAACCTTGTTATAACTTTACAAGACAAACTGAATTGACTATAGTCTAATTAGACTAAAATATTGATGTAAAGAAGTGAAAAATGAGATGATAAAGTCTTTTTTAATGTTGGGGCAGTCGAATATGGCGGGCCGTGGATTTTTGAATGAAGTAGACCCTATCTATAATGAAAAAATAAAAATGCTGCGCAATGGACAGTGGCAGATGATGACAGAGCCGATTAATTATGACCGTCCGGTTTCCGGCGTTGGCCTGGCGGCATCTTTTGCAGATGCATGGTCGAAAGCTCATCCCGATGAAGAAATTGGCTTGATCCCTTGTGCGGAAGGTGGCAGTTTATTGAATGACTGGCATCCGGAAGGCATCCTTTTTCAGCATGCTTTGTCCGAAGCCCGCTTCGCCCTCCGGTCCAGTCAAATTTGTGGAATCCTTTGGCACCAGGGTGAGAGTGACAGTTATCGTTCGCTACATGAAACTTATTACGAGAAATTAACTCTTATCATCGAGACGCTAAGAAACGAGTTGAAACTTGATGAGGTACCGTTGATTATTGGAGGGCTTGGTGACTTTCTTGGGAAGACCGGTTTTGGACAGCACGCGACCGAATTTCGACAGGTTAATGAACAATTGCTGCGTTTTGCTAATGATCAACAGAATTGTTATTTTGTTACTGCAGCAGGTTTGACTGCGAATCCTGATGGCATTCATTTAGACGCAGCTTCACAACGCAAATTCGGTTACCGCTATTTCGAGGCTTTTTCGAAAAAGTACCATATCCTGAAACCCATTTCGGGAGAGGAGCAATCACTGAAAGTGAATGGTGACTATTCTAAAACAGAACAGATTTACCTTCATAGTATGGATTTGGCTTCGGGTAAAATCACGTACGCGGAATTTGAGGCGCGGATGGCGAAGGTGATGAAACCATAATTCCCTTACTTATCCTTGGCTTGCTAATCCAAAACCCCGGAGCTCACGGCTATGAACTTCTGGCCTTAATGGAAAAACGTCATTACAAATACATTGTTAACTTCACGAAAGGTTCATTTTATTACAATCTGCAGCAACTTGAAGAAAAGTGTTTTATTGAACAGATTCAGCAGAAACCCTCAACCAGCGGGCGTGAAATCCGTAACTTTAAAGTCACAGAATCGGGAAGGGCAGAATTCGAAAAATTAATGATCAAATACGGCACCAAATCGGAATATGTGAACCTGCAATTTTATGGGGCGTTACTCTTTGCCGATGATTTCGACAAAAATAAATTACTGGATCTGATCCAATCACAAATCGATCAGACTAAAACTCGAATCGAGCTCCTTGATGAATACCTGTCCATTACTCAAGAAATTCCCGGCACAATCAATTACTTTCGCCGTATGAACGAAAATTCCCGTTCACATCACTTGGTTAATTTAGAGTGGTTCGAAAAATTGAAAGCAGAAATAGAGTGAACTATTGCATAATAAAAAAATGTAATGTTAAATATATAAGAATATTAGTTACCTAGAAATAAAACCTGTGTCGTAGATATCTAGTAACATCATTGATACAGGTTTTATACTCCTTCTTTAATTAAACCAGCTAATAGAGTTGTCAACACTTGCCCCCCAACAAGAGCAAATGAATCTGCTGCGTGTTCTTCTTTTTCAATCCTTCGTATTAATAACCACTTTTTACACCTATTTAGTATTCAAGTAAGTCAACTGATTTTTCTCCTTCTTCCGCTAAACTGCTGCTTTAGTCGAATAAGAAAAAGTGATCTCCCTTAAGGGAAGAATCACTTCCTCTAACAAGCAGTGAAGGTGAACATCTTTCTCGACATAAACTAAAATTTTTTATATACCTCTGCGTAAGCAACTTTCAATTGATCCTAAGTTGCTTGTTATTATCTTCTAATTTCTTAATCTTACGTTTCAGTGGTCCATCATCAGTATTTGTATCCCAAGTAACATCTATATCTCTGCCCACATTCTCAAAAATGAGAAATGTTTGAAAATTACATATCCCCCAAAAAATTAAAAACTGAGCGGCAGTTCTTCAAGTGTTCTCATCAGAAAATTCCCTTTCCATTTAATTTGTTCCTTTTCGCCTTTTATCTGTATATTTGGACAGCGGCGTAATAAAGTGGAAATAGCAATCTTTGATTCTAAGCGGGCAAGCTGTGCACCAAGACAAAAATGGCTGCCATGGCCAAAAGCAATATGGCGGTTATTCTTTCTTTCAATATCAAATATGTCGGCATTTGGAAATATCTTTTCATCACGGTTTGCTGATGCTAAGGAAATTATGATCACATCTTTCCGTTTAATCTCCTGCCCATGCAGTATAAACGGTTCAGCCGTCCAGCGAATAGTCGTTAACTCAACAGGGCTGTGAAACCGCAATGCTTCTTCTGTGGCTGAATTCATCAAGTCCTGCTGCTGGCGAAGCTTTTCTAGTTGATCATCGTGACACATCAGAGCATATGTCATATTGGTGATTAAGTTTACGGTTGTTTCATGACCTGCAACGATAAGCAGCATAATCATCGAGTACAGTTCTTCTGTACTTAATTGTGTGCCTTCACTTTCCACTTGAATTAAGGCACTGATTAAATCTCCTGCAGGTTCGTTCCTTTTTTTACGAACTAAGTATTCCAGATATTCAACAAATTCCCCTAACCTTTGGTCATTCTCCTGAAGTTTTTTAGGGGCATCTGAAAAATCAATAATTGCTTGCGACCAAACTCTAAATTTTTGACGATCTTCTAGTGGAATGCCCAACATTTCACTTATCACGATAATCGGCAAAGGAAACGCATAATCGTCTACTAGGTTCATGAATTTGTTGGGCTGTACTTTATCTAATAAAGAATCTGCTATATGTTGGATTTTGTCTTCCAACTGCAAAATCATCCGATGAGTAAATGCTTTCTGAACAAGAGTTCGCAAGCGATTGTGATCGGGGGGATCTGAATTAAGCATATGCTTTGTTAAAGGTTCTTCATTCTTCAATAGAACAGGACGCTTTTCTTCTTTTGCAGTAATTACATTCTCATAGTTTTTCTTTAATTTTTCATTCTTTAATAAATGTACTGCATCATCATATCTTGTTATGAGCCAGCCATCCCCCATAGTTCCTAAAGCTAATGGGTAGAGAGGGTGTGATTCTCGCAATTCTTTGTAAAAATCATACGCTTCATCTTTAAATGCCCTGGAAGACAATTGACTTTCCGTCAAAATAGTTACACTCTTTTTTTGTTTTGAAGACATTCATTCAACCTCCATCTTCATTAAAGGTTATGATATCTCTAAATATAAAATCAGTACGATTTGTAAAACTTTCTATTGATCTGAATGCCTTCATTTCATGAAGGCTTCGATCAATCAATCTCACCCATAATTAAAAAAATATAAATATTAAAGTCATTATCTACCACAAAAAAGATTCCTAATTATATGTTTTAAAAAGGACTTTTCTTTTAAATCCCCAATTACAAATTTCATAATTAAATCGCCTGATACGGGATTCACTAAATTCTTCAAAGCCGTTCTTTCTGTAAAATGATCTGTTCAGATCAGTATTGGTGAATAGGGCCAAGACGCCGCCCCTGCTTTTTGAAATAAAAGGTATTAGACAGTCATTGATCATTTTGCTGCCCAAACTCTTTCCCTGATAAGATGGCAATACTCCTAATACTTCTAAATACCATGCCGGCTCTTTTAAGGATTTGTAAGATTTTTCAGCCTCATTAGTCACCGTCAACATGTTCAATACTAAAAATCCCCCCATTTTTATTATTTTTATCCCCCCTGCTGCTATATAATCGATCAAGCTAATGTCAGGTTTATCACGATGTTTTAATAGAGCTGCAACAACAATTTCACCATTCTGAATGCCTAAAAAACAGAAATGCTTTTTAAAATATGCTTTTGTTAGTCCTTTATGCATTTCAAAAATAAATGAACGATCATTTTTTCCGCGTTTTACGAGTAAATCCATAAAAGGATATTGATTGCTTTGGCACTTTGCTTCATTCATCAGCTCTTGCTTGTCGATAAAGAAACATTGATACACCTCCTTTCCCAATAAACATGTTTTGACTCATGAACACATGTTCATTATAATGGTAAGAAAATTCGAGTATCAATCTGCAATTTAGCTGTACATGTTCATTAATGAACAATACATGATGAATTGTATATTAACGGAGGACGCTATGGGGGACAGACGATCAATCAAGACAAAAAGTGCTATAAAACATGCCTTTTTAAAGTTGCTTCAGGAAAAAGAAATCAACAAAATAACTGTTTCCGATTTATCTAAAAAAGCCGATATAGGCCGAGGCACCTTTTATCTTCACTACAAAGATGTGTTTGACTTATATGAGCAGATCGAAGACGAGATATTTGAACAGCTAGGAAGCTTTTATGATTCATCATTTCCAAGTGAGGATCCACTAAGCATGCTGACCTTTATAGAAAAAACTACAGAATACATATATCAAAACGTCGAAATTTTTACATTGTTAACAAAACCAAAAATGAATGTCCTTTCAACCAACAAACTGAAAGAGTTTTTTAAAACGAAAGTAATTGAGGAATTGAGCATGATACGACAATCAGCAAATTCAATTACGGAAACTGAGAAATTCGAAACAACATTTATCGTTTCAGGTGTAGTAGGAATTATAGAGGAATGGATTAACAATGGGATGATAAAAACACCTACTTGTATCTCTAATATCATTCATCAATTGTTATTAAAATTTGAAGATTAGCATGAAGAGAAGGAGACTTTCTGTAAATCCAATAGATTTTTCGCGAAGAAGCCCTGTGTTATTCCACATGCATATAACCTTATGAATTTGGTCTCCTTGGGGGAAGAAGAATTGTTTGCTGAAATGCTCGAGTACCTGCGGATATGCTGGTGGTACCGAACGTGTATGACCTGTTTCTTTCAACTGCTGCATAAAGACAATGAAAAAGCGAATCGCGAAACCTGTTCTCGATTATATATAGCTAGCTCGGGTAGCTACACGCATGTGCTATTTGTTTCGGAAGACTGCTTAAATAGGTGAAATACAGATTTTTTATAACTTTCTTCATCGATTGTGTTAAAAGGAAATGATCCGCCATCAGCAATTGCATATTGCAGTTCAAAAACATTTGGGAGTTTAACATATTCACCATTTTTATTAGCACTGACTTTGGATGCTTTTAATGTTTTTAAGGTAGTAACTTTTGAATCAGCTTTTGCAATAGTAGATATTTTGTCGATGCCTTTTATTCAACTATTGCAAGAATAACAGTACTACCAAAGCTAAAAAAATGAGCATCTAAACCCCTCCCTGCCAAGCGGAAACGACAACGATCGTAAAAATAGCTTGCTTAGGGCTCGTTAAGAAAGGCTGTAGTGATAGGCCATAGTGCGCCAATACATTATTTCAAAGTATAAAGTATACTTATGAGGACAAGCTTTCTTGAAAATAAAATACCTCAGCAGCATTCTTGAACCCAAGTAAAGCCGCTAAGCAACTCTTTTCAAATTCACAAAACCAAAAAAGAAAGTCTACTCTATTATTATTTTAAACTCATCTTCTAATTCCTTTTGAGCCCTTTGTAAAACTTCTAATGTATTATCAGCGTATGAACCTAAAAACTTTTTACTAGACTCAAAATTTCTCCAAACTAAAGTTTGCGGCAACTCTATCCACCCTGTAAGGCAATCCCATAAAGCGTCTAAATTTTCCCCATAGTAGTCTGGTAAGTCTAATTTATCTTTTAATGCATTATGTAACCCTAATGTAAAATCGGGGTGTTGCTCAGTATGGATGAGATGGCGATCAATGGCCGATGCCGGAAAATTACATAAATAAAGGAGAAGCAAGAAAATTAGGATGGGAAAGCAAAAAAGGTAATTTATCAAAAGTAGCATCGGAGTTGCTGAACCATAGAGTACTCTCTGCAACTGTTGAACCTCTTTCACCATCCAGTGATAGCTGTTGATTAGATTTCCGTTATCCTTTAAGAACTAATACATATTAGCAGGGAGCTAGCCATGATTGAAAAATACATAACTGAAGTTTCTTTAGACTTTTTTAATGGTGATGAAACAGATGTAAAGGATACAATTGAGGAGATTAGACTTTTTGCAAAGACATATGAGAACGATAAAGTAACCGTCTTAAGTGTTACTGAAAACGAATCTTCAAAGGAAAAAACTATAAAGTTCTTTTACAGCACGAAAGAGATACAGATAATCTAGGACGTAAATATGAATATGATGAAGAAAAACTATTCGGTTTCTTTGAAGATGAAGAATAGTTATTACCCCGTTAGCGCATATAAAGAACCCACATTTTAGTGGGTTTTTTCAATTATTCATTTACATAACCATAAAATCTATCTTATTATTAAACCTGCGCAAGGCTGCCCTTTACAGTTTTAATCACTGTTCTGCATGCTCAGGAGCTTCTAAGACATACACAGACCCCGTTTGAACATGTATTACAGGAAGCTGACCCAACATTTATTTAACAATCAGTGACGGAAAATCTATGCTCCCCCCTTTTGTAATTAATAATGAAATCCTCATCATGCATTAACGCGAAATGAAAACAACAAAAAAGACGTATCCCTTCATGATTCGATCGGGCAGGATATTGATTACGGAGATAAAAATGAATAGCTGCATTTGAAAAAGCTATGTATCACTCAGAAACTCATGTTAAATATGTGGATAGCCCTTCTCCCTTCTCATAGAAGGAGATGGGCTCTTTTTCACTTCAATATTGTTTGGATTTCGCTTTTTTGGACCGTAAATTCTATCAGGTAATCCAATGTATGAGTAACACCTAACTTCAAAATACACCACAAACATTGATTTAAGACACCGTTCCTTCTACAACATATGAGAATTGGGATGATTAAACCAATCAGTAAAAATCTCTTTCTGTAGAATTCTACCCCCTTCCTTTAAAATACTTTATTTCTATAAATACGTATCGATAGAAGCCAAGAACAAACATATAGAATCATAACCGAAAACAGAATTAACAAATAAACATTAAGATTTTGTAATGATAATAATATTCGAATACATTCTCTGATTATATCATTCAAATTTCGGAACAAGGTATTAACTAATACCATATAAATACCAAGTAAGATAAGTGAGCCTTTGAACAAATATTGGCTTTTAAACTGATAACTAAATGGAAAGATAAATGAAGCAGATACCATCACAAGGCATACGATAAACATTAAAACATGATTTTTTGCGCCCTAATAATTGCAGCATATTGAATCTGGATTTGGTCCCATATCATATCGACAGGTGAGCGCTCCTGAATCTCTTCCATGATAGAGAGTGTGTCTTGAGGTAAGAATTTTGAGAAAAAGCCGTGAGTTAAAGCGTTTTGATTTCTTAGTGGAGCAGCACCGCCTTTATTCCCTATTGCATTTTTATTACCAAGCGGTGCCCTTCCTCCCTTGTTCCCTTTTGCATTTTTGTTACCTTTTGGAGCGCCTGGACGAAAAAAAGAGCGCTCCCTTTCGATTTAGGAGCGCTCACGTTAATTTTTTCTTCCCATTTATCGTTTGCCTTCCATTTGCGGACAGTGCTGCTTGTTACTTTTAATTGCTCAGCAATGTCTTTTAACTTCTTACTCCCGCAGCTCTCTTCCCACAAACGAAAAGCTTTGTCTCTACGTGGATCTCGTGGTCTTGGCATTACATCTCACCCACCTCCGGACCTCATGTTTGAGTTTGTGTTTGTTTTAATAGCTTTTGCTGATGTGTCCGCTATGGCACCTTTAGACAAAATATTCATTTCTTCTTTTTAGACTTAAATCTATGTCAAAAATTATTGTTTGGCATACCTTATACTATCTCCCCTAAAGGAGGTGGAAATATGGGATTCTTCGGTGGATATTCTAACGGAAATACTGGTTACTCAAATGGATATGGTAGCTCCTTCGCTTTGATCGTGGTGCTATTCATTTTGTTAATCATTGTTGGCGCTACATTCCTTTATTAGTCTTGAGGCATTTTAATCCAAACGGCCTTTTGGGAATTCACCTCCTTGTACGACAGACGCCATAAGAAGTTTTTATGGCGTTATGCTATGTTATTAACTTTACCGATGCTGCCAAAGTTTCTAAATCAGCGTTAAAATAAAAAGAGAGGATCATTCTAAAGCCTCTCTTTTTATTTTCTTTTATAGCTACTTTTACATTCCAGGTTCAGTGGTGAAATATTAAAAGCACCCCTAAGGATGCTTTTTTATTTTCTGCTCTTTATGTAATCTTCTTTACTGATCCCTAAAAGCTCAATTGTTCTTGTCATGTTTTCACCTCCTACCTATATATCGGCAAGAGATCTAAGCAAAAAACCCTTTGCAGAATTTGCCGAACGATGATCCTTCTCTTTAATCCTAATCCAATTCATACTCAAATGTAGCAGCCCATTGTCTGTCTCGCTATGTTTTATATTGAAAGAAGCTTAAAAGAATTTTAAAAAGCATCCGGTTAGGATGCTTTAATTAAAATTTGTTTTTATTTTTCACTATTGCCTTGTGATGTTGATATTCTAATTCATGTCTCTCAAATAGTTTCCTATGTTTGATCAATATATCTTTCTTAAAAATGGAGTCTATTTCATCAATATCCTCTAATGACCCATTATCTTTTAAAAGAAACGCTTTTAGTTCAACTAGATTGGCTGGATTGTAATTTTCTTTGAAATTTTTAAAGCTAGACTCTGGTCCATATGGAAAGTATGAATCACTGTTTTACCATGTTCAGGAGCTTCTAAGACATGTGCAGTACCTTGATTCCCATCTAAAACAATGATCTGAACTTTCCCTGGGTCAATCTTCTCCTCAATCGTAAAATCTTTTCTAATGTTTATTTCTCTTGGATTGTACACTCAAAACAACTGAGGCTAAGCGCTTCGGTGTTTTTTATTTTAGGCAGAAACCTCGATTATCATGACTTCCATCCTTGGGTCTTCGCTATAAAACTTACTGACTTTCAGATCCACTTCTTGACTATCATCTTTATAAATAAGATGGTTCAGAGCATCTTTCACACCCTTTACATAATTATCAACGTCGGGCTTTGTAGTCGGCCGCAGAAGACCTTTTTCAGCTTTTCCTTTCTTCTTTGATGAGTTTGAAACCGACTTCGGCATAGGTCTGTACACTTTGACATTCATTGCGTTAGGCCCAGTTATAAGATTTTCGGTCGATGCTGAGACCAACCAATCCCCATATACTGCTAAAAGTGCTTTGATTTCGCTGGATCACGCATGCAATCCAACTGTTCTTTACTCCCGTCCAGCTGTTCAGACCGAAAAGCCATCTAATATTTAATTTAAAAAGGTACATTTTGTTACATGATTTTCTTTTTTTACGGCAATATCAATACTTTCGAGGCTTCCGGTAAAGGAGAGAGCGTCAAAAATTCCACACAAAAAAGGATAACTTTTCGCTATCCCTCTCCTTCATTTTTAAGTAATTTTTTCTGAAATTGCCTTTAGATTTTTTCATTATGAACGTGTCGATGATGAAATGAATGCATACGTTAAAAATTTTCTAAAGTACTAATGGAAACACCTTTATTAAACCTTGAACATCTCATAGTTATCTTTATAGTATGAAATAATAAAATCACGAAAATTTCTTACCGAAGAAGATAATACTTTATGCCTTATCCAAGATAAGCCGACTGGATATGTAGCAGAATTATCAGCAATTTTTATATAATGTAACCCCAATGTTCTACAAACTGAAATAGGAAGTAAAGCAACACCCTGATCAAGCTTTATAATTTCGACCAGTAAATTAGAATCGACCTCAAATGCATGATTTGGGCTGAAGCCTGCTTTCTCACAAAGTGAGGTTGTAAAACCACTATACTCCTCATTATTGGCAAGTGAAATAAATGGCTCATCAGCGACTTGGCTTAACGAAATTTCAGTTTTATCTGCATACCTGTGGTTCGAGGGTAAAACCAGAACAATATCTTCATTTATCAGCACACAACTCTCTATCTCTTCATCTTGAATAGGATGACTTGCTATTCCTAAATCGATATCCCCTTTTTTTAAACTCGTCATTATTCCGCTTTTTACTCCGATTCCCTGCTGAATTTTTGATTCAGGAAAGCGGTTAATATATTCACTGATTAGCTTGCTAAGGAATCTAGCATTGGAAATCGATATTCTAATGGCATTCGCAATTTGATGTTCCTCTGATTGAATTTCCATTTGTGCATTTTCGATCTCAGTAAAAATCCTGTTTACATGCTTCAACAGAATTTTTCCTGACGAACTCAATTGGATATTCCTCCCTTTCCTCTCAAATAATTTAGTTCCCAATTCATCCTCAAGTCTTCTAATCGTCAGGCTTAAAGAAGGCTGGGCGATATTTAATAGTTTGGCTGCTTTAGACATGTGTTCTGTAAAGGCAACTGTCTGAAAGTATTTTAGCTGAAGTAATTCCATCTATTTAGACTCCTTATTTATTACAATAAATATATATATACATTATTATGTATTAGATTAAATGTAAATATAGATGTAATCTAATTACGTAAGACATATGAAAAAAGAATCGCTTTTGAGTGAAAAAAGGAAGGTGTCATGACATGAAAATTGATGTAAATAACATAGCAAAAAACTTCAATACACCATTAACAGCTCCATCATATCCCGTACCAACCTATAAATTTGTTAACCGTGAGTACCTTAATATCATTTACCGAACAGATGAAAAAGCTTTACGAGCGGCAGTGCCAGAACCTCTTGAAATCAATGAGCCTTTGGTTAAATTTGAAGTGATGTGGATGCCCGATGTTTCTGGGCTAGGTGCTTATACTGAGGCTGGACAAGTCATTCCTGTTTCATTTAATGGTGAGGAAGGTGATTATGTACATTCAATGTACGTGGACAACTTCCCCGCGATCGCCAGTGGAAGAGAGCTTAGTGCTTATCCAAAGAAATTGGGAAATCCAAATCTATATGTAGATTCCGATACCCTTGTTGGTACGCTTGATTACGGTTCACTTCGTGTGGCAACGGCTACGATGGGATATAAACACGTTGAAATGGATAAAGAACAAGCTAAAAGTGAAATTTGCCGACCTAATTTCATGGTTAAAATCGTAACAGATTATAGTGGTAAGTTAAGGGTTTGTGACTTGGTAAGAACACAAATTACAGATATTGAAATTAAAGGGGCATGGACAGGTCCCGCACGACTTCAATTGTTCGAACATGCTTTAGCACCTTTAGCTGATTTACCCGTATTAGAAGTCGTTTCGGCATCACATATCTTAACGGATTTGACCTTAAATAATGTACGACCTGTTTATAATTATTTAGAGGAAAAATAAGGAGGATTTTCTAATGAGAATTGCAGTGTTAGGAGCAGGTTCTTTAGGAACCATAGTTGGAGCGTATCTTGCTGCCGGCGGAATGGATGTTGAATTAATCGATACTTATCAAGCACATGTAGATGCTTTAAATCATAAAGGTGCAAAAGTGATCGGTACAACAGACTTTCAAGCAAAGGTGAAAGCCATTACCCCTGAAAACAAGTCAGGAAAATATGATTTAGTCTTACTTCTAACGAAACAATTATATAACGATTCAGTGCTGCAAGAGTTGCTTCCGTTTTTAGGGGCCGATAGCATTGTATGCTCCTTACAAAACGGTATACCAGAAGAAAAAGTAGCATCCATTGTCGGTCGTGAACGTACAATTGCAGGTTCTGTTGAATTTGGTGCTACGTTTATTGAACCAGGCGTGTCTCGTCTTACAACCGAATATGCTCACTTTAAGAAGTACGCTTTTCAAATTGGAGAGTTAAACGGTGAAATAACAGAAAGAATCCAGCGAATTAAATCTATTTTAGACCTTGTGGGCGGAACGCATATTTCCGACAATTTAGTTGGAACGAAGTGGTCAAAACTACTTATTAATAATGCGTTCAGTGGTTTATCGGCAGCATTAAACGGAAAATATGGAGACATTCTTGACAATGAAATTGGCATTGTTAGTGCAGTTCATATTGCAGATGAGACAATCAAGGTTGGACACGCAAATGGTGTCACATTTGCTAAAATGGGGGGCCTTGATATAGAATCATTGGAATTAACAAGCGAAAATGACCTTCCTGATCGTATCCAAACGTTTAGGGCAGCAATGGAATCATCAAGATTGTTAAAAGCGAGTATGCTTCAGGATATTGAAAAGAAACGCAAAACTGAGATTGATTACATTAATGGAGTTGTTCCAAGATTAGCTGAAGGGACAGGCATTTCAACTCCTTATAATGATATAGTTGTTAAATTAGTCAAAACAGCCGAACAATATCAAACTGTTCCAAATTTTGATGTCAACATTAAGTTCTTTAAAGATTTGATTAGTGCTTAAATTTCCCCAGTGAAATTTAAAAATTGCTTTTTATCTTAGTACACCTTCGCCCTCAAAGGGATTTTGAGAAACTTATGATGAATAGACATACGATTATTTAAATTTATTTCCACCCTACAGAATGAACGGATTGCGAAGGGAAGTATACATCAGTAAAACAACGTTATACGTTACTTAGTTAATTAAATGATTTTGAGTAAGTTATTCTTATTCCATTCTTGAAATTCAACCAGTCAAAATACCTTGTTGATGCAGACAATTTAATTGTCTGCTTTTCATTTTGCAAAGGTTTTAAGAGATCATAACCCATGGTTCAAGCAGCCCATGCGCTGGATCACGGATGCGAACATGGTAGCAGCCGTATCAAATGCAGAAGGAATGGGTGTTTTAGGCCCTAACACTAGTGCAAAATCAACATCCTCCCGCTCGACCTGCCTGTAAATAGTGGATATATCTGCCCGCTTGGGTCAGATTCTTTCAGCCACTTTATATCAACTTTGATATATTTTGTAAGAAAAGAAAATGAAAGACTGCTGCTAAATCAGTTTAAATCAGTACACAAAAGAGCCGCAACTGGCGCTTCTTTTGTGCAATCCATACTTTAAATAAACTTAAAGAAAAAAATTCGTTATTTATTGTACAGTACTATAATCAAAAACAATTTCTTTCTTATCTAAATTCCCCTTAAAATTTTCAGCATAGGTCATAGTTAAATGTACGTTTTTATCTATCCACCAAGTACCATCATCAGTATTCGTATCCCAAGTAACATCTATATCCCTGCCAAAATTCTCAAAAAACGCCAAATTCCCAATTGCTACTGTTTTTCCGTTAATCTTATAATATATGAAAACAATTTTCTTATCAAAAATACCCGATCCGTGCTTTACGATTCTTAAACTGTAAAGCTTATTAGGACATTGCTCCTCAAGAACAATTTCTGGGTTTAAGAATAAAACATAACAAACCAATATAATGGGTATAATCATTAACCTTTTAAAAGTTTTTTTGTCGATATTAAACCCCTCCACACGAACCATTGTTGCAAAAATCCATTTAACAGGATATCCCCCATCTTTTGGACGTTTTTTCCCTAAAAAAGTTGTATCTTCCCTAAGGATAAAGAAGGGAATGAAATAATCCTGATCGACGTTCTGAAGTCAGAAAATGAAGATGTGATTGATCCAATCCAGCTTAATATGGAGTTTTTAAAAAGTTGAAGCAATACATTGACATTTTAGATGACCGTGAGAAAGTTGAGCGGGTTGGGCTTGATTTAAAGAATGAAAAAACGCAACGTGAGATTGCCAAAGAACTCAGTATTTTGCACAGCTATATATCTCGGAATGAGAAACGGACGCTGATGAAGATGTTTCATGAGTTCTACCGGGCGGAGAGGGAGAAACGGAAGAAATGTGAAGAGGGCAAAAAGCTGCTGACGAGGAGTCAGCAGCTAACACAGGGGCATCTAACTGTAGAGATCCATATAAATAGTGTGTATTAGTATTCGCGAATGATGTATTCAATATTCCGCCCAGTATTTCCAACTCACTTAGATTTTGTTCAGGGGGAAAGAACTTTGACCAATCTTTAGAAAGGCCACGGGTGATGAGAAGACGATCAAGTCATACATTCAGTGAAGCACAGAGTTCAAGCTTCATAAAGATCTAGGCGTGCCCTTTCTTCACTCCCATTTAATGCGCCATCATCTCGTGGGCAATATCGTGTCCATCCATTTCTGACGGGTAGTATGTAGGCCAGTTTTTGACTTCATCAAGTAAAGCTTCACGGTCGTCACCCCAATACAGATGGTAATGACTGGATTTAGTCGGATAGATACTATGATCACTAAACTGAATATACTGAGGAAGTCCTTCAGCTTCTTTAGTCCGTTTGAATATGTATTTTACCCCTCTATTGCCCGCATCATATGTTAGAATTTCGTACCCGTCATAAGTATACTCACCAGAATATTCTTTTCCATTTTTGAAGAATGTTACAGTATCTTGTTGAATTAAGATACGTTCAACATCTGTTTTATACCCTTTTTTGTAATACTCTTTATATTCTTCAGCTGTCATATCATCTTCATGTTCTGCTTTATAAGAAAATACTTCGTCAAGAGTACCATCTTGCAGGTATGGATATACAGATTGCCAGTCTCCTTTCCAATCAGAAAGTGAACGATCCTTTACTTGACTGTTTTTAAAATAGCCCTCATAAATTTTTTCTGTTTTCTCATCATGTGCATGACTATGATCGTGAGCATGTTCGTGTGTGTGACTTTCAGATGTTGGCTCTTGCGTTTTAGAAGAGTCTTCTGTCGCTGACGAAGATGATGTTGTTTTATTAGACTCACCTTCGGATGAACCTGAAGTCTGACATCCTGCCAATACTAGTAACGAACCAATTGTTAATATACCTAACTTCTTTGCCAATAAAATCTTCATTACACCACTCCTTTTATACAAATCGAAAACATTACGATTTATATTATACATATATCTTGTGTAAACATCAAAGGTAAAATGACCCTAATAGCCCTTTAAGAACTTCAGGCTGTCGAGAAAATTTCGACAGCCTTCAATTTTCTTAAATGGAAAACAAAAGAACCAAAACTGGCGGATCTTTTGGTGTATATATAGAATCTGGTAATTTTCCAATCTCTATTTCGAAATAAGGGAAATTGCGAAGGGGAAATGATAAAAGCGACTTCGCCTCATGTCAGTCATCCTTCAAAAAACTCGCGGCAGATTAATTGACGTCATCTGCTGCTTTTTGCTCTTTCTAAATGTATGTCTCATGCGTCCCAGCCCTTTTCGGCTGAAACAGAAATATACATAATATGATTGAAAATAAAAACATGATGACAGCTCCGAGAATGACAACATACTGAATGGATATAAACTGGGCACCGATGCCAAAACAGAGTGTGGCAATGATTATTAATGCGGCCTCACTCAGCGCATATATACTGCCTACCCTTCCCATCACTTCCACTGGTATGTTTTTTTGACAAAAGGTCATAAAGCCTGTGTTAGCAAAGGCTAAGAAAAAAGCGAGAACAAAAAAGCCGCATGCCGCCATGAGAAAGAAATTTGAAAAGGCATAGATGATATAGCCGGCTGAGACAAATAATGAACCCAGCCCCATTAATAAAGAAGTGGGCAGTTTTTTCACAAAAACAGAATTCACAAAAGCCCCGACGATAATTCCAGCTCCTGCCACACTGACAAGAAATCCATAGTCTGTGTCAGATAATTGAAGAATTTCTTTACAAAAAGCGGCTTCAAGCGAATCTATAGCTGTCATCATGACTGTTAACACACAAGTGAATAAAAAATAGATACACATGATATAGCTATTTTTGCGGCTGAATCGGATCACAACATTCCAATCTTTTCTTAGCAGATTAACAGAAAGCTTTTCTGTTATTTCAGCCCTTTTTTCAAGCTTGGGCATAAACGAAGTTATGACTCCTGATATCAATAAGGCAAACGCATTGATATAGATGGCAAATATCGGGGTGCCTATTAAAAAGAGCATTCCGGCAATAGACGGACCAAGCAGAAAGCCTCCGGAATCAAGCAAGGCGCGAAGGGAGTTAAATCGCTTTCTGTGATCAGGGGGAATTAATTTGGTGATATAAGCCATAGAGGCCGGTCTGAACATAGAATTTGCCATATTGATGAAAAAGACAATGAAATAAATTGAATAGACAGGCCATATGGAGAGAAGGAGCGGAATCACCGCAATACATACAGCTCTTATGAAATCTAATGCAATCATGAGGTTTCGTTGATGTAAACGATCTATTAAACTTCCGGACCAGACATTTGTGAACAGAGCAGCCAGCGGTTTTAAGATATAAAGGATTGACACCGCCAAAGCCGAACCGGTTTCTTTAAGTACAATGAGATTGAGGGATATAAAATAAATCCATTCACCAATAGTTGAAATTCCAATTGCCCCCAAGAGAAACGCGGGATATTTCCAAGATTCTATTAATCTTTTCATATGCATCTTCCTTCCCCCTTACGAAAGCTTTCGCCCTTTACAAATAAAAAAAATCCCGTCCCAAGACGTCATGTCTTGAGGACGAGATTTTTCCCGTGGTGCCACCTCAGTTTGTTTATATGTCACCATACAAACCTTAGCAGGTAACTAAGATTACCCATCTCGATAACAGGAGTACCTGTCACACCATCTTCCTTGTAAGGATTCCGATGTGAAGCTGAGAGGCTTGGTTCAATACATTCACTCATGCTCCTTTCCAGCTTCCGGAGCTCTCTGTAAAGAATTAATGTATTTACTCTTCTCTTCATCGCTTTTATATATGGAAATATTTATATTTTTATTCATTATAAATTACCTTACTTTCCTTTATACGTCAATACAAATTTCTAACAAATGCGTTTACGTCCCCCCTTGCTGCTTATCCGCAGGAGACTGTGTCACTTTGTTTTGATCAGTAACAGACACTCTTTAATATATTGTTCAAGTGAATATTCAGAATGATCAATATATTACAAACTGTTTTGTTTAGCAGCCATTTAAAACTGGGAAACAAAAAAAGAGATTGGAGGAAGGTCAATGAAACACAAAGAAGAGCGTGACATGAAGGCTCGTATGGAACGATATGAGATGTTTTTCAAAAAAAGATATAAAGTCCTTTATACTGTAAATGATTTTATGATTGGCGTATTATTTCTTGTCGGGAGCTTTTTTTTCTTCTCTGAAAAAATGAAGTCTGCGGGAATATGGCTGTTTGTGATCGGAAGCTTCCTGCTTTTGATCAGGCCTACGATCCGTCTGATCCACGATTTTCATTATCGGAAACATCTTAAAAAACAGTATAAGCCACATAGACAAGCAGCTGGTCACAGCCAGTCTTTTGATTGATTGGCTGTTTGTATGGAAAGTCAAGACCAGAGCCTACATGAAGCTCTGGTCTTTGTGCTGTCGGTAAAAATCAATGACAAAGCTTTTAAAACGCTGGGCCGCCGGGGGCAAATCCCGGTCCTTCAGCTGGGCCAAGGCGATGGTGCGCTCGCATTTATAATCAGCGACATGACAAAACACAACAGGAAAGTGCTGGTGTTCCGCAGTTTTCGGCAATACAGCCGCGCCTAATCCTGAGGCTGCCAGGCCGAGTATAGTTGAGACCTCTTCCCCTTCAAAGGCGAGCTGCGGGCTGATTTGCAGCTCATTGCACATGAGATCGAACATATATCTCAGTCCATATCCTGGTTTAAAGCCTACAAAGTCTTCATACTGTAAGCTTTGAATCTCAATTTCCTTTTGCTTTGCGAGCGGATGAGCCTCGGGAAGAACCAAATATAAAGGTTCTTTATCTAAAATCGTCCATTCCAGCAAATCGTTTGGAAGAGGCGGTGAGCTCAGGCAAATATCCGCCTCTCCCGTTTCTACCATTTGATGAAGCGTTTCGTTTGCCCCCTGGTAAAGCCTGAAAGTGACGTTCGGATAATGCTTCTTAAATTCTGCAATGAGCTGCGGCATGAGCCGAGAGCCGAGTGTATGTAAAAAAGAAACCGATATTTCTCCATATTCAAGGCTCATGCTTTTTTCAATTTGTTCAATCCCTTCATTAAGCGCGCGCCGCGCCTGTCTTGCTTTTATCAGAAACTGCTCGCCGTGCCTTGTGAGCCTGACAGCTTTCGATGTTCTGGTGAGTAAAGGAACACCCAGCTCTTCTTCAAGTTTCAGAATAGATCTGCTAAGAGCCGGCTGGGAAATTCTTTGCTCCCGCGCGGCGTTTGTAAAGTGCTGATGTTTGGCTACCGCGATAAAGTTATCTATCTGATGAAGCTCCATTTTTGAATCCCCCAATCATAACAAAAACACATCGTATTGATAGCAATTATAAATTAGACACATAACAATGTGAAGCGTAGGATGGATGGTATAACCAAATCTAAGAAATGAGGGACATCATGGGTTTCATTCAGCCTCATACGAACGATTATCGGAGAGCGAGTTGGGCTCTATTTATCAGCGGTTTTGTCACATTTGCCACGCTGTATACGACGCAGCCGCTTTTGCCCTTGTTTGCAAAGGAATTTCATATATCTGCGGCCGCAGCAAGTCTCACGTTGTCAATTTCAACCGGTGTTTTAGCGTTCTCTTTATTGGCGGCCGCGTCTTTATCAGACGGGCTGGGCAGAAAAAAACTGATGGTGATTTCGATGTCAGCTACATCGATTCTCGGCCTGCTGACCGCCTTCAGTCCCACTTTTTCAGCATTGTTGGCGATGAGAGGGCTGCTTGGCGTCTTTCTCGCAGGTGTGCCCGCTATCGCTATGACATATGTAGGGGAAGAATTCGATCCTAAAGGGCTCGGAAGAATGATGGGTCTTTATATTAGCGGCACGAGCATAGGCGGTATGAGCGGACGGCTGTTAACGGGGCTGCTGACAGACCTTTTCGGCTGGCGGCAAGCGCTGGGAATCATCGGCATATTATCAATTATTTTAAGCTATCTGTTCTGGATTTTCCTTCCTGCTCCCCGGCATTCGGTTAAAAGGCATATCAGTTTGAAAATGGCGTTTAAGGAATACTGCGCTGTTTTTGCCCATAAGCGTCTGCTGCTTTTAATCTCGCTTGGGTTTATTTTAATGGGCAGCTTCGTCACGTTATATAATTACATCGGCTTCCAATTAATGGGCGCTCCTTATCACCTGTCGCAAACAATAATAGGATTCATTTTTGTTGTCTATCTCGCCGGAACCTTCAGTTCTGTTTACATGGGAAAAAAAGCGGACAGTTTTGGCAGCTCTGGAACGATTAAAGTCTCAATCGCCCTAATGGGAGGGGGCGCATTGATGACGCTTTTCCCCCAGCTTCCTCTGAAGATCGCCGGAATCGCAGTCTTTACTTTCGGATTCTTTGGCTCTCACTCTATCGCAAGCTCGTGGGTCGGGCGTGCCGCGGCTGAATATCGCGCTCAAGCATCCTCTCTCTATTTGCTGGCATATTATCTCGGCTCCAGTTTGGCCGGATCAATCGGCGGATTCTTTTGGACCCATTTTCATTGGCTTGGAATCATTGCATTTATCACTGGGTTGCTTCTTCTCTCATATCCGGTTATTTTACTCGCTGAATCTGCACATCACAAAGAAAAGCAGGCATAACAATATGGCTGCTTTTCTGTTTCTATGATCCATTTTCTCTTTTGTTGCACTCAGATATTGTGCAATTTACTGTTTAAAAGCAGCAGCAGCCTGTATACTTATGGCTCAGGCAGTTTTTCTGCTTTGACCGCTCAAACGATAGATTATGAAATAGATAGCTTACTCAGGAGGATCAAAATGAGAGTTGTATCCATTGATTTTGAAACGGCCAATTCTTCCAGAAACAGTGCTTGTTCCTTAGGAATGACCATATTTGAAAATAACAGCATTGTTATGAATCATGAATGGCTGATTCAGCCCAAACAGAATAGATTTCATTCGTTTAATACCGCTCTGCATGGCATTGATGAAAACATGGTGGCGAATGAGCCGCGTTTTGATGAGCTTTGGCCTGAAATAAAGCCGTATTTGACAAACGGTCTTGTCATTGCCCATAATGCGAGCTTTGATATCAGTGTTTTGCGAAGCACACTTGATGACTATGGTTTAGATTACCCGGAATTTGAATATACTTGCACTCTGCAAATGGCCAAAAGACACTGGAAGGAACTTGAAAGCTATAAACTTTCCTTTCTCGCAGATCGAATCAACTTCCGATTTAACCATCATAATGCCCGGGAAGATTCGAAGGCTGCCATGCTTATCTTTTTACATATTCAAGAGCAGTATAAAGCCCTTCATTTTACAGAACTTTTGAATCATCTGGACATCAAAAAAGGCACACTGTATGCGGGTGGTTATACACCTTCCCGTCTGATCAAGCCAAAATCAAAGACTAGAAAACCAACCAAACAGAATAGTTAAGTAAAAAGCACAAAAAAATATTAAACTTTTGTATCTTTTGTACGATAATAATACTAAGACCGGCGCGATACTCCCTATAACTATCCTTTTAATCAGTAGATTTCAAATATCGCGCCGGTTTTTTATACTTTTATATGATAAAAACCCCGCCATCTTCATCAGATCGGCGGGTTTTATATTACAAATTACCTATTTATACACCTGTCCAGACATCTTTCACATATCGCCCCTCTTCTTGCAGTTTGCTGATCCATTCTGCTGAGGCTTTACGGCTTTCTCCTTTTACAGCTTCAAAAGCTTCACGGAGCGTTTCTTCTACTTCAGGAGCCATTCGGCTGCCATCTCCGCACACGTAAAAATAAGCGCCTTGATCAAGCAGTGCAATGACTTGTTCAGCATCTTGTTTTAACAGATGCTGGACATACACTTTTGGTTCCGTTTCTCTGCGTGAATAGCTGCGGTGCACATTTACTAAGCCGGCATCTTCTGCTTGATCAAGTTCTTCTCTGTAAAGATCATCTTGTTCCGGATGGCGGCAGCCGAAGTACAGATGGGCTTCGCCAAGTTTATTCCCCTTCTCTTTCCATACACCTCTCGCTTGGATGAACCCTCTGTATGGCGCAATTCCAGTTCCGGGACCGACCATGATAAGAGGTGTCTCAAAGCTCTCAGGCAGACGAAAGCCTGATTGAGGCGTTCTGATAAAGCAGGCCACACGGTCCCCGGCTTTTAGTCCGGCTAAATAATTTGAGGCGACACCCCGATATTCTCCGCGGCCGCTCCAGGCCGGAGATGCCACGACTCCCACTGTAATACTGACTTTATGTTGATAAACTCTGGGCGAGCTTGATATTGAATAGTAGCGCGCCTTTAACGATGGCAGCAGCTCCAAAAATCGTTCAAACGGCATTTCACATGCCGGATAATCCTCTAATAGGTCAATCATTGTAATACGTTTTTTCAGCACTTGATCTTTATATGTCTGATCAGAAAGAAGCATCTCAAGCTCTTTCTTATGCGGAGGGCACACTGTATATGCGGCAAGCTCTCGAAGCTGCGCCCGTGTAGCCGGCTCCTGCAGTTCTACATTTGACGATAAAAGATCAGCTACATTGATCGGCTGTTCTAAAGGAAGGTGGGATACATTCCGGCCGCCGCTGATTTTAACAAGACTGTGCGGCGCCAGGCCGAAACGCTTGATAACTCTGCCGACAAGCTCCTTGCTGTTTTTCGGAAGGATCCCGATATGATCGCCTTCTTTGTAGTCTTCGGCAACAGGCACTTGTAATTCGATATGCCGCGTGTCGCGAGGACTGGTATTCGTTTGAAGCTTCCGATTTTCTTCGACAATTGCTTCAAAAGCGTCATATGTTTTAGCGAGCGGGGTACCTATCGTTTCACTCATAAACTCAATCGACAGAGCCGGTCTCTCTTCTTTTGCAGATGACGCTTGAAGATGGAAGGCCTTCAGCGTATCTTCCCAAAACCTTTGCTCCCACTCTTCTTGGCTGCTTTCAAAGTCATCCGCTGCATCGCCTTCACCGATCGGTATCAGCCGATTTGCTCCTTTTGCTGCCAGCGTTTCATCAATCAGCCGGGGAATTCGCTGATATGTGCCGGCCCAGTTGCGGTTTCCGCAGCCAAACACGGCGTAGTTGACTCCCTTCAATTCACCTGCTTCAAGGGTTTCAATCCATTTCACAAAGCCTGCTGCATTATCCGGCGGAGCACCGTTGTAAGAGGCGGTCACAATTACCACAGCACCTTTAGCGGGCAGATTTCCAATATAATCATCCAGCGGCGCCGTCTCAGTTTGAAAGCCTTGATAGCGTCCGATATCTGCAAGCTCCTCCGCCAGTCCTTCCGCCGTGCCAAGATTTGACCCATAAAGCACGAGGAGAGGGGTGCCATGAGATGGTTTGCCTGCTGTCTCCGCCCGTTTATTTGTTTGTTCTGGTTGTTCTGCCGTTTGTTTTGAAAACGACTTCGGTGCGCTTTTCTTCGGTTTTACCCTGATTTTGAAATGATCCGGCTTAATTGTTAATGCTTCTTTTATTTTCAGCTCATAATCGGTGTGATCGATCAATTCAAAATGCTTGAGAACAAGCCCGAGAACCATTGTCGCTTCCTGAAGCGCAAACTGCATCCCGATACAGGCGCGCTGCCCGTTACCAAACGGTTTATAGGCGTGATTCGGTATGTCGGACGGGTTCTCAAACCGTTCAGGGCGAAAATCTTCGGCATCTTCTCCCCAGACGCTTTGGTCACGATGCAATTTCGGGACCAGCACAGAAACGGGCTGTCCTTTGCTGATTTGATACTGTCCTCCTAAAACCGTATCTTCCTTTGCATAGACTGAAAATGCAGGAGCTGTCGGATATAGACGGAGGGCTTCATTTAAAACCATCCGGATATATTTTAAATGTTGAATTTGTTTATAAGTCGGTGTATCTCCAGTTAATACCTGCTCTGCTTCTTGGCAGGCTTTTTCTAGTTTATCGCGATTTTTGAGCAGACAATATATAGCGAAGGAAAGCAAGCCGCTCGTTGTTTCGTGTCCCGCAATCAGGAACGTAATAATTTGATGCCGGATATTTTCGTCATCAAGCCTTTCCCCTGTTACCGGATCTTCAGCATGAAGCATCAAGGATAGAAGGTCCTTCACGTTTTCATCCGGGTTTTCTTTTCGTTCGGCGATAATTCTGTCCACAAGCGCGTTCATGACTTCAATATCATGCTGAAACTGCTGCTTTGCTTTGACCATCAGCTTATCCTGCAGACTGAGTCTTTGCGTTTGGCGCATGGCCTCCTTCAAAGCGCGAAGCATACTTGTTATAAATGGGTGCTGTGTATCCCGATAAAAGCTGTTGAAACGGTAGTTAAATCCGCATAACCCGATTGTGTCAAGCGTCAGCCGAGTCATATCTTCGGCAACATCAATCTCTTCATTCGGGTTGAGCCTGCTCCATTTTTGTATCAGCTGTTCAGCAATATCAAGCATCATCGAATGATAGCCTTTCATCGCTTTTTGGCTGAAGCTCGGCAAAAGGATACGGTGGGCTTTTTGCCAATTGTGTTCATGAGTCCAGCTTGTAAATAGACCGTCTCCGGAAAATTCACGTACTTTCTGCAAACTATTGCTCAGGTTTTTATCGAAACGAGATTCATCACACACCTCGGCAACCAGTTCATGGCCGGAAACGAAAACGCCGACGGCTCCCGGAAATTCAAACCGGAAAATCGGTCCGTATTCATCAGCTATCCGCCAAAGGGATTGCGAGACCTTTTCTTTATCTAACTGCGGCAAATTTTTCAAAGGTCCGTATGTTTTCGGCTGCGGAATTAAGCTTGCTTGTTTCATAACCATCTTCCTTTCCATTTATGCTCTTCGCAGAAAATCAGTGAAGTTTAATAGCGTCCCAGCAGCATTGCTCCAACTCAGTGATCAGTTCAGCGTTTATCTCTACATCACCCGCTTGCACTAACTGATATATATTAAGAAAAGCCCCGAGAACAATCGCTATTAAAACATTCGACGGCAAGGAACGAATCACGCCTTCACTTTTTCCACGTTTAAAAAAGTCATCCAGCATATGAAGCAGCTGATCAAGAAGCTGCCTGCTTGTTTGATTTAAATAATGTGAATTCTTCTTTGTTTCCAGAAAGAATAACGCATACTCGCTTTCTTTTGTAAAATCGATTAAGCAATAAAAAATGTGTTCAAAACCTTCCCGTACCGGGATGCTTGAAAAATCCTTCCTCACTTTTTTTGTGAAGCGCTGCACGCTCTCTTGATACAATACATTTACAAGCGTTTCTTTACTGTCAAAATAACGATAAATAGTGCCTGCTCCTACATCAGCCCTTTTGGCTATCATAGGAATCGTGGCGGCGTCAAAGCCTCTTTCAGTAAATAGAGAGAGTGACGCCTTCAAGATCATGTCATACTTATTAAGTGCAGTTGTCATTGAAACCTCCGTACCGCCATTTGCGGAATGAATATTCATTCCGCTTGTTCACAAATTTTTTTATCTGGATCACTATCAAGTCTGCTTCTGCTTATAGTCTATATGAAAAAAACTTATTTTAATATAAATGACGGACAGATATTATCAAATTAAGGAAATATACCCAAACTGACACCTGCTGGTCACTCCCTCAATACTCCCAGAAGAAAGAGCTGAATGCTGAAGTGCAGTTCGGAATATTTCCCAAGAAATTTTTTCTATTTAACTGCGATAATGCAAAGATAATCATCACGCCGTGTAACAGAAATGTCTCTAAAGTATTGTTCACTCAATAACTGTATGATCTTCTTTTCGTCTAATCCTGCTGCCGGTTTGTCTGCCGCGCTTATGCTGATATAAAAACGTCCGTCAACCTGCAGCACCCGGTAAATTTCTTTTAATGCCAGCTTTACATCTGTACACGATTGAACCGTATGTAAAGAAAACACTTTATTAAAGGTGCGGTCTGCAAATGGGATGCTTTCCGGTTTACCATATACGATTTCACCGCGCCCGTTTTCGAGATCATCCGAATTTCTTCGAGTCGCCCGCCTTACTCTTCTTTTAGAAGGCTCAATGCTTTTTAGGCTTCCTTTGTCTAATTTATCAGTTATTTTTTTAAAAACTTCACCGCTTCCGGTGCCAATTTCTAAAATTCGGTCATTTTCCTGTATATCTATAGAATCAATCATCATATATTGAATGATTTTTTTACGTGTATTTTCACGTGCAAAGCATTTTGCCATAATCGTCTTTAAAGCAGCAGTAGGCTTTCTCATTCTATTTTGCAGCATTTGCAACACCCGCTTTTGGTTTCATTGGTCTATTTACTATTTTTATATAATAAAAATTTCCCCTTATCTCATCACTTTTGGTTGAGCATTGATGAAGATAACAACTAGACGGTCACTTTTATCGAAATGTTTCGATCTAAGTGAACATTCATATTTCAAAAGAAGTCCAAATACAAAAAAAAGCGCAGAAAACAATGTTTTCCGCGCTTTTCTAAAACCAATAATATGGGGATATATACATTCTCTGCTGCTGCATTGCCGCTAACCTTTGCCGGCGGTACGGGTTGCCATAACCGTGCTTAAAGGAGTGCGGAATGGAAGCATAGCCATGCCCAATCGAAGGCATTCTCTTTTGATTGTTGTTCATGCCATCACCTGCTTAGATAAAATGATACTGCTTTTTTATCATATGCGGGATGGCAAGATATTGACCGCGGCTCTTTATATCACCAGCTAAACCTGGTCCTTCTCCATCGTGTAATGAGTCAATAATTCAATTCTAAACATGTGCCATCTCCTCCTTTTGTTTTTTTCTTTCCCGCCTAGCGCCAATTGGTCAAGTAAAGGTGTTTCAGCTGGGTTTCCTTCGTTTCGTTGTAAAATCGTTCAATCTGCTGTTCCTGTTCATACTCTTCCAGACTTTTACGTCGCTTTTTAATCGTTAATGTTAAAAAGAAAAGGTTAATGGTCATATCGCTCACCCCCTTTCAGTGTTCGCACAAAGCGAAATAACCCGCGGCATCTATCCTTCTGCTGCGGGCAAAACAAAACCGCAGACGAAAGAAGACAATAAAGCTTCTTCTCCTGCGGGGAGTAGCGTATGGTCCGATTAATCCGAGTTTAAAACGTGCAATAAGCATCGGTTAAGGAAGGACACGTACTCTTCCACAGGCTGAATGTATCATGATCAACTGCATAAATATGTCTTGCGCCTTGCATAGGTTCCCATCTTTTTAGCATTGTCATTTGATTCAACCTCCTTTGCTTTTTTTCTTACTTTGTAAGTATATCCATCAAATTCCTTTTTGTAAACAATTTTTTCAATAAATGGACTTTATTTGTGCCATTCATTCACTGGCTTTGTCCCTATGCCAAGATGTTTGACCGCCGTGGCTCCTGCTTAAGACACTTTCTTCATTTCTTTTGTTGAGCGGTCCTTTTTTTGATAAGCAATAAAATAAATAAGTCCGACGAAAAGCGCTCCCCCGATAACATTGCCGATAAAGGCGGGGATCAGATTGCCAATAAATTGCGTCCACGTAAAGGAGCCTGCAAAAATAGCGGCCGGAATGATAAACATATTGGCAACTACGTGCTGGAATCCAATTGCAACAAAGGCCATTATCGGAAACCAGATTCCTGCTATTTTTCCTACAGCATCGTCAGCTCCGAAAGAAAGCCATACAGCAAGACAGACGAGCCAGTTACACCCTATTCCGGAAATGAGAACTTGGCCGAAAGATAAATCCAGTTTTCCTTGTGCGGCCGCAATGGTTTTAACTGCATAAGGTCCTGTTTCTGTTAAACCGATCAGATGTCCGAAAACATAAGCGACAAACAGAGCGCCGACCAAATTCATCAATGTCACAATTATCCAGTTGATCGCGAGCTGTGATACAGAAATTTTCTTTGAAAATAAGGCCATTGCCACAGACATCATATTTCCTGTAATCAATTCAGCCCCCGCAAGAACAACAAGTATTAATCCAACGGGAAACACAGCAGCTCCCAAAAAGCTTGACAGGCTCCCCCATTCTTTTGGAAGATCCCCGATCACTCTGATATCAAGCAAATAGCCGAGAGCGATAAATGCGCCTCCTAAAAATCCCAATACAAGCAGTGACGGCATAGGAAGATTTACTTTTTTTGCCCCTGCTTCGATCGCAGCATCTGCTATTTCATCCGGTCTGCGAAAAGCCATACTAAAAACGCCTCCATTATCTCTTCATTTTTGACAGTGCACAAAAGAATCGCAATAAAAAAGGCGGCACTCAAATAACCTGTGTAACACAGGAGTTTTGAATGCCGCCTAACTTGTATGCATACCCATACAACAATATCAAGCAGAATTAAGTTTCTGGCATAGAACATATACAGAACGTGCATACATTCCATTGCTTTTTCCTTATATGACTGTAGTACGATTATCATATCAAATGTGACAATTTCGTGTCAACAACATTTTAATCAGCTGTTTACCGCTTCTGTTTGATCATCAATCTTTCGGTCAAATACAAAAACAGAGACTGCTATATTCTCCTCAATCTTAATGTCTGAGAATAAATGGACAAGTTTTGCGCCGATCAGTTCCTCCATCCCCTCAGGCGTGTGTTTCGAATAAAGATCCTGAATAAGACTCGTGCGCGCCGCATGCACCATTTCTTTTCCTTCCGGCGTGCGGGCGATAAACTGTTCACTGGCGCTCAAATTGCCATAAAGAGTTGATACTGCCATATTCTCCACAAATACAGTATGAATTCGCTCAGGCCCTTTTCCGAATAATTCTTTTCTAAGCTTACGAATGATATCGTTAAATTCATGAATTTTTTTAGACATCCTTTACCCCTTCCGATTCAAGCCTTTTGATTAGGCATTTTCCCGGTCCCCTGTTTTTACATTTCACTAGGTTAAAATTTTCCCGCCATATTGTATTATAATAAATATCACATTATAATAAAAGCAGTGTTGATGGATTTGTAATAGGAAACGTGTTATGAATCTATCATTTTATAAAAATCAGGATTGGTCTGTTAGTAAGACTTGCTAGTGAACTATTCCGCCATGTGTGTTTATACCGCCTTTTGATTTTGATCAGGACCGGTGTATCTATGCATGGCTTTTTTTGACTTCTTATGAAAGATGGAGGGGAATATGATGGACGCAAAGTCGATCAGCGTCAATATAGACGGCACAGAATATCAAGCATCAGAGGGGACTAAGCTTTTAGACATTTTGAATCAAAACGGGATTGAGATTCCTCAAATCTGCCATGTTCCCGAAGTAGATCCAATCCAAACGTGTGATACTTGTATCGTTGAAGTAAACGGACAATTGAAGCGGTCTTGTTCGACCGTTGCTGAAAACGGGATGTCTGTCAGTCTTTCAGGGGAACGAGTGAAAGAAGCACAGACCGAAGCAATGGACCGTCTTCTTGAAAATCATTTGCTCTATTGTACGGTTTGCGATAATAACAACGGCAACTGTACGCTGCATAATACGGCGGAGATGATGGGAATTGAACACCAAAAATATCCTTATACACCGAAAGAAGATCCTTCATGCGCGGTTGATATGTCACATCCGTTTTACCGCTACGATCCGAACCAGTGTATTGCTTGCGGACAATGCGTAGAGGTTTGCCAAAATCTCCAGGTCAATGAAACACTATCTATTGACTGGGAACGGGAACGCCCGCGGGTCATTTGGGATCAAGGAGTGGCGATTAATGAATCTTCATGCGTCAGCTGCGGACAATGTGTAACCGTGTGTCCTTGTAACGCACTTATGGAGAAATCAATGCTCGGCCAAGCAGGTTTTATGACAGGCATTAAAGAAGATGTCATGGAGCCGATGGTTGACCTTGTCAAAAATGTTGAACCAGGATACAGCAGCATCTTCGCCATCTCTGAAGTGGAGGCCGCCATGCGCGACACACGGACGAAAAAAACGAAAACCGTCTGCACGTTCTGCGGTGTCGGATGTTCGTTTGAGGTTTGGACAAAAGGACGGGATATATTAAAAATCCAGCCTGTTTCTGACGCACCGGTCAACGCCATTTCCACTTGTGTCAAAGGAAAATTCGGCTGGGATTTCGTCAACTCAGAAGAACGTATCACAAAACCTTTAATCCGGAAGAACGGAACATTTGTCGAGTCAACTTGGGAAGAAGCGCTTGATGTTGTCGCCAGCAGACTCGGCGCCATTAAGGAGCAATACGGGAAAGGCTCTGTCGGATTTATTTCTTCTTCTAAAATTACAAATGAAGATAACTATGTGATTCAAAAATTAGCGCGTCAGGTCTTTGAAACCAATAACGTGGACAATTGCTCCCGCTACTGCCAATCTCCGGCGACTGACGGTTTATTCCGCACTGTCGGCATGGGCGGCGATGCCGGAACGATTCAAGACATTGCAAAAGCCGGTCTTGTCATCATTGTCGGCGCCAATCCGGCGGAAGGCCATCCGGTGCTTGCCACTCGCGTGAAACGGGCCCACAAGCTTCACGGCCAAAAACTCATTGTTGCCGATCTTCGCAAAAACGAAATGGCAGAACGCTCTGATCTCTTTATCAGCCCTCAGCAAGGTACAGACCAAGTGTGGTTAATGGCTGTGACAAAATACATAATCGACCAAGGCTGGCACGATCAAGCATTTATTGATGAGAACGTAAATTTCTTTGAAGATTATAAGCAAACTTTAGAAAAATATACACTTGAATACGCGGAAAGCATTACAGGCCTTTCAAAAGAGACGATCATCCAAATTGCAGAAATGATTCGCGATGCAGACGGCACTTGTGTTCTATGGGGAATGGGCGTTACCCAAAACACAGGCGGCTCCGACACATCCGCAGCCATTTCAAACATGCTTCTCGCTACAGGCAATTACCGACGTCCGGGCGCTGGCGCATATCCTCTTCGCGGCCATAACAATGTACAAGGAGCCTGTGACATGGGCACGCTGCCGGGATGGCTGCCGGGTTATCAGCACATTACAGACGATGAGGCGCGCGCAAAATTTGAAGAAGCTTACGGCGTAACCATTGACGGCAAGCCTGGCCTTGATAATATTGAAATGCTTCATTCCATTGAAGAAGGCGGCATGAAAGCGATGTATCTTGTAGGTGAAGATATGGCGCTTGTAGATTCAAACGCCAATCATGTCCATGACATTCTGTCTAGCCTTGATTTCTTTGTTGTACAGGACATTTTTCTTTCAAGAACGGCACAATACGCTGATGTTGTATTACCTGCCGCTCCTTCTCTTGAAAAAGAGGGAACCTTTACAAATACTGAACGCCGTGTACAAAGACTGTATCAAGCACTTCCGACGCTTGGTGAGGCGAAACCGGACTGGTGGATCATTCAAGAGGTTGCAAATCGTTTAGGCGCTAACTGGAACTACAGTCATCCGAGCGACATTTTCTCAGAAATGGCAAGCCTTTCTCCGTTGTTTGGAAAAGCAAGCTATGATGTCCTTGAGGGCTGGAACAGCTTCCTATGGGGCAGCTTCACAGGCGAAAGCACACCGCTTCTTTATGAAGATGGGTTTAACTTCCCTGATAAAAAAGCCCGCTTTGCGCTGGCCGATTGGGTGGAACCGGCAGTATTCCCTGCAGAATACGACCTTCACATCAACAATGGGCGGATGCTTGAGCATTTCCACGAGGGAAATATGACTAATAAATCAAAAGGAATCCAATCGAAAGTTCCGGATGTATTTGTTGAAATTTCCCCTGAGCTTGCAAAAGAACGCGGGGTTTGCGACGGTACAATGGTGCGGCTTGTTTCGCCTTATGGCGCGGTAAAATTAAATGCGCTGATCACAGACCGTGTTCGTTCGAATGAATTGTATCTTCCGATGAATTCAACAGACAAAGATTCGGCCATTAACTTTTTGACTGGTCCGGCATACGATACACGCACTCACACGCCAGCCTATAAGCAAACCAAAGTCCGTATGGAAGTGCTTGGTTCATGTGAGATTCCGCCGCTGCCAAAAACCAATCCGCGGAACAAAAAACGCTATCCGCAAAATGGGGTCGAAGCGGAACGGAAATGGAACCGTCCCGGATATGTCCATCTTACAGACTGACAGAAAGGAGGAAAACGATAATGGCCATACCTATTTCAACGATTCAAAAAGAAACAAAAACAGAGGAGCAAGTAAAGCTTGAAAAACTTGAAGAACTAAAAGCACTGCTTGCGGAAAACGAAGATTCCGTTTCTAAAACGATGAAATTAATGGGAGAGCTTAACAGCCTCGGCGTGTTTGATGCTGCAAACAGCATGCTGCAAGCGAAGGAAGAAATCGCAAAAATCGCGCTCGGTCAAGTTTCTCGAGAGCCTGTCACAAACCTGATCAATACGATGATGGCAGCAGGCGGGGCTTTAACAAAAGCTGATCCTGCCTTTACAGGGAAGCTCTTGGAGAGTGTCTTGGCAGGTACAGAGCAAGCGCAAAGCTTCTTAAAAGAAGATAAAAAGGTAGGCGTTCTTGACCTGTTAAAAGCGATGAACGATCCGGATATTAATCGTGCGGTCGGCTTCGGCCTTCAATTTTTAAAGGGCATGGGAAAAGAATTGCGCGACTAACAAAAAGAGCCATTGTCTTGAAACAGACAATGGCTCTTTTTTTATTCATCCGCTTGTTCTATACGTTTTTTGTAAATAAGTGAACGGTTCACGCAAAAGAAAGCGCCTGTCAGAAACAAGCAATCCGTTATCATCATGATTGATTTTTGGGCTAAGCTCAAGCCTTGATCTGGAAGAACCGCGCCTATATATAAAAAAGTGCTGACTGCAAGCAAGGTAAACGCAAAATGCTTGTAGTCCTCTTTCAAAGATTTCATTCTTTTCTTATCCATAAAAGCGTCACCTGCCATATTCATAGTATATGAATATTATAATATATCCTGACAGGCGACAGAGAATGTAAATCTATCCATTCCTTATTATATAGAAGCGAGGGCCTGCTCCAAATCTGCTAATAAATCTTCCGCGTCTTCTATACCGACTGAAATTCTGACAAGCCCGTCTGTGATGCCAAGTTCAAGGCGGCGCTCCCGCGGAATAGAGGCATGAGTCATTCTGGCCGGAACAGAAATTAAGCTTTCAACCGCCCCTAAGCTTTCTGCAATGGTAAACAGCTTCAGTTTCCCTAAAAAGGCATCTACTTGCTCATCACTTCCGATGTCAAAGGAAATCATACCGCCAAAACCTGAACCTTGCGCTTTGGCAAGCTCATGGCCCGGATGGTTGGAAGATCCCGGATAATACAATGTGTGAACAGCGGGATGATTCTCAAGAAAGTCTGCAATCTTACGCGCATTTTGGTCTGTTGCTTCCATTCTGAGCCCCAGCGTTTTGATGCCCCGCATGAGCAGCCATGAATCCTGAGGCCCGAGCACGCCGCCGGTGGAGTTTTGCACGAAATGCAATTCTTCCCCAAGCTCTTTCGATGCCGTCACGACTAAACCTCCGACTACATCACTGTGGCCGCCGAGATATTTTGTCGCACTGTGGAGTACAATATCAGCGCCGAATTGGAGCGGCTGCTGGAAGTACGGAGTGTAGAATGTATTATCCACAATGAATAAAACCCCTGCCTGCTTGGCGATATCGGCGATGAGTGAGAGGTTTGTGACTTTTAATAACGGGTTTGTCGGCGTCTCGATATAAATGGCTTTTGTATTCGGTCTGATGGCTTTTTCCACTTCTTCTCTGCTGCTTGTATCAACGAATGTAGATTCGATGCCAAGACGGTTCAGCACCTTTGTCATCACCCGGTACGTTCCGCCGTAGACATCATCTGTCAAGACGACATGATCTCCGCTGTTAAACAGCATCATAACGGCGCTGATGGCTGCCATTCCTGAGCTGAACGCATAGCCCGCCTCACCGCCTTCAAGATCGGCAATAAGGGTTTCCAGAGCCGTTCTTGTCGGATTGGCAGTTCTGGAATACTCATAACCCGTATGCTGCCCCGCCTTTGGCTGCTTATAAGTGCTCACCTGATAAATCGGCACCGAAACCGCGCCTGTTTTTTCATCACCAGTAATCCCGCCATGAATCATCAATGTTTTTTTCTTCATATTATATTCCTCCTTCGAAAATGTTTTTACTGATATAACGATCACTGCTGTCAGGAAATATAGTGACAATGTTTGTGCCGGCCGGCGCCCGCTTCGCTTCTTCCAAGGCCGCAAAAAGCGCTGCTCCTGATGAGCTTCCGATCAGCAGGCCTTCTTTTTCCGCCGCTTCTTTAACGAATGAAAACGCATTTTCGTCTGTCACCGTGTAAATTGCATCAAAATGGCTTTTATCCATATAATCAGGGATAAATTCCATTCCGATGCCTTCCGTCTTATGGGCGTGAGGCTCTCCGCCATTTAAGATGGAGCCTTCCGGTTCGACAATCACCGTTTTTATGTCAGCTTTTTTTTCTTTTAAGAAAGCGGCCGTTCCTGCAAAAGTGCCGCCTGAGCCTGCTCCGGCAACAAAGGTATGAATATTGCCGTCAAGGGCTTCCCATAATTCAGGCCCTAGAGTTTTATAGTAAGTCAATGGATTTACTCGGTTTTTAAATTGCAAAACGCAATAGGAATTTTCAATTTCCTTCTCCAGTAAAATGGCTTTCTCAATCGCGCCCTGCATTCCGTCTTTTTTCGGTGTATGGATGATTTTTGCTCCGAGCGCCTGCATAATCTTTTGTTTTTCGATACTGAAATGCTCCGGCACGCAAAAAATGGCGCGCAATCCGTGTTTTCTGGCATTGAGAGCAAGTCCGATGCCCGTATTGCCGGCTGTGGCTTCGATAATGACGCCTCCAGGCTGAACTCTGCCCGAAGCAAGCGCCTCTTGAATCAGCATGTCCCCGAGTCTGTCTTTAATGCTTCCGCCCGGGTTCATCATTTCAAGCTTGGCATAAACTGCAACACCCTCCGGGACATGAAAGTTTGTCAGCCGAAGCAGCGGAGTCTTTCCAATCAGCTCAGTTATGTCCGTTATGACATTCATGTATGTCCTCCTCCTTTAAAGAGGTTCGTTTTTAGGGAAAACGGAGGAGAACGCTCCCCCGTTTAATGAATTCGTTTGATTACTTTTAATACCAGATCTGTTGAGTGACGGGCAGCCTGATCTAAAAATTGATCAAATGAGACATCCGACTCTTTTCCTGCTATATCTGATAAAGCTCTTATGACAACAAATGGCGTTGTGAATTGATGGCAAACTTGAGCCACTGCAGCAGCTTCCATTTCAACCGCATATAAATCAGTGAATATGGCGCGTACCGCTTCCACCCGCTTAGGATCGTTCATGAAAGAATCGCCCGTAGCTATTGTTCCTTTTGCGACTTGAATGCCGTTCAGTTCTGAAGCAGCTTCCTCTGTGATATTTATCAGTTTTTCATCTGCAAGATAGGCAGCCGGAAGCCCTGGAACCTGGCCGTATTCATAATCAAAAGCGGTGACATCGACATCATGGTGGCGCACGTCTGTTGAAATGACCACGTCTCCTACATTCAGTGTATGATGAAATCCGCCTGCTGAGCCTGTGTTAATCACGTAATCGGGCTTATAACGATCAAGAAGAAGCGTTGTGCTGATCGCAGCATTTACTTTTCCGATTCCTGATTTTAAAAGAATAACGTCGATTCCTTCATATTGCCCTGTTGTAAATTCACAATGCGCGATTGTTTCTTGTTTCGCATTTTCAAGCTTGCTTCTTAAAATGGTTACTTCTTCTTCCATTGCTCCGATGACTGCTAGTTTCATCTATAACATTCCCTTCACTTTACCGTTTGATCGCCTCCAATATCCAAACAAAATCGTTTTGCTGAATGAATTGCACGGCAAATCCTTCAGCTGAAAAAATCTCTTTCAACGTATCAAGTGTTGGATAATACTCCGTCTCCAAATCCTGTGCCAAATGATGATAACCTTGATGGCGGGCGTTTTGGATAGCCTGCTTATAAGCATCAGTATGTTCAAAGACGGTATCGGCAAACACTATTTTATCATGCCTTTTAAGGTATTTGCCATAAAGCTTTACAGCCGTCCGTTTTTCTTCGTCTGTTAAATGATGAAAAGCATAAGAACTGACAATCGTATTGACAGCAAAGGGCGGTTCAGGAAAATCTAAAAAATCACCGTCAACAATGAGAGATTGGCCTGACAGCTTGTCAGCCGCTAATTTCCTCATCGCCGGAGACGGTTCGACACCAAATACTGTTTTTCCTGCCTCTAGCAATTTGGCTGTTAAGTTTCCTGTGCCCGGGCCAAATTCTAAAACGTGTGACCCGGAACGGGTGACAATGCCATTAAGAATCTGCTCGTAGCCTCTGAAGGCTTCTTTATATTCAATATCAAATCCGTTTGCGGTTTGGTCGTAGGTAGCTGCCCAATCCTCAAATAAAGGAATAAATTCACGGCCCATTTTCTTCACTCTCCATATTTTATAATTCCTATAAGCATAGTATGAATTATCGATGGAACAGTTCCTATATTACCATATCTTTTTTGAAGAAGGTACTAAAATATCTCAGGTAATGATAATTAAAATATATTGCTTGAATGAAGCGAACCGTTTATACTTTCATATGATCTTGTAAAAGCTGGAGGGTCTGTTAAGATGAATTTTCAATTGGATCTGATCAAAGATAAAGTAGAGTTTTTTGAAGCCGCTTCATTACAGGAGCTTGAAAAGAAAATCAATACCCAAATCGAAAACAATCAGGCGATCTTGCTTCGGGTGCGCTCTGTCTCTCACCAAAGCGCGGTAGTGGATGACAGAATTTATTATAGCGCAGTTGTACACTTTGCAGCTGAGGCGTGAGATTTCGAGAACAAAAAAGCAGCTGAGACATCATCCAGCTGCTTTTCGTTTATTTTAATTTCTCTACTTTTGTCGGCTTCCAGCCTTTTTTATCTTCCCACGTAATCGTTACTTGATATTTAGCGCCGCTCGTTTTGTCCAGAATTTTTCCTTTTGCATCTTGAGGGCTTCCGTTATTGCCAAGCCACAGCACCGTCATCTGATCCTTTGAAACCCCTGTGGCGTAAGAAATAGCTTTGAGCATTTCAGACCAGTCTTGTGAAGAAGAGTCATATGTTGCTGTATGTTCTCCGGACTGCTCTGTTCCGACTGCCTTCCAGTCTTTGTTTACGATCGTTTTTTCCACGTTGCCGGATGAACCGCCTTCTGTTACTGTTGCATCTTTAAATGGGTCATCTGTTGTTTGGTCCGAGTCCGTGTCGGAGTCTTTTTTCGAATCGGAATCATCACTTTTCGATGAATCATCTTGTTTTGAATCGGAATCTTTGTCACTGTCAGATGTATCTTTTTTACTGTCTTTTATATCTTCATCTGATTTTTTTTCCGTCTTTCCTGATGCAGGAGATTTCTTTGTCTGGCTCGTTTCAGTATCCTTAGCAACATCATTGGTTGAAGGACTGTTGATGAAGAGGTTAATCGCCACTACTACAATAAGAATAGAAACGACTGCGATTAAAATGTTAAGCACCAAATTTGCTTTTCTGCGCTTATCACGGTTTTCGAATCGAGATTGTTTATGATTGCTCAATAATTCTGCACTCCTTTATATCCCTCTTGGCTCAGCATATATTTTAACATGGGCTGAGACGTTCTTCTATGTCTAGTTTATTTCATTTTCATGTACTTTTTTAACAATATCATAAAACACTGCATTTGTCAGAGCCTTATCTCCCGGCGTGTCCATGTGCAAAACAACCAAAGCGTATTTAGGATGCTCCGCTGGAAAATATCCGGCAAACCACTTTTGATAAAGCGTTTTTTTATCCTTCGACATCTTTCCTGTCTGTGCCGTACCTGATTTCCCCGCTACTTCATAAGGCAGATCCTGAAACCTTCTGCCTGTGCCTGACTCAGACGTAACGACTAGCCGGAGCACTTTTTGAAGCTGCTGTGCCGTATATCGGTCAATCGTTTTTCCGCCTATCTTTTGGTCTTTAAAGTTCACCATGGTGGTCCCATTTTTGTATTCAATGTGATCGGCGATTTTCACTTGTTTTTTTTCACCGCCGCGGGCGATGGTTGCCATCATATTGGCGACTTCGAGCGGAGTGACTTTTACATTTTTTTGCCCGATTGCAGTCTGGGCAATGGCCTTTTTCACAGCTTTATCCTTTTGATCCCCCCATATTACGCCGCTTTGTTCATTATAAAATTGGCGAAAATCTGATTCGTGGTATAGTTTCCCTTCCCAGCCGGCACGATCTGTCAGCGCAAGCTTTTCAGACATGTCTTCAATAACTGTTTCGTCTTTCTTCATAAGCTCCTCGGCCAGACTGGTAAATGTGTAATTACAGCTTTGGGCAAAGCTTTCGTCAAAGGTGAGGCTGCCTTTGTCATCACCCGGTTCGCCGTACAGATTGAGGTTGCAGTTAAAAGTTTGATTCGGTTTGACTGCATCACGTTCAATCGCTGCTGCGGCGATAACTGTTTTGAACACGGACCCCGGATAGATCGGATTCAGCATGTAATTTTGCAGTGTGCTTTGCTTTGATACGTCAGCATTCGGTCTGCTTACCATCCCCAATACACTGCTTTTTTCGATATCGAGCAGGACCGCTCCCCCTTTTTTCAGACCTTGTTTGTCAACAATATCTTCCATTGCCTGTTGGATGTCCTGATCTAGTGTTGTTTTGATTTGCAGCGGATAAAACGAATTGGCTTCCGCTGTATATTTGACGTCCATGCCGAACAAAGGGTTTCCCTTTCCATCTACATGATACAAAAGCTTGGTGTCTTTTTCCGGAAGCAAAAATTCATCAAAGGTCCGTTCCAAGCCTGTAGTGCCGATTTTGGTTTGAATCGGCAGGTCATTTTTATCGGGATATTTACTCCTGAGCAGCGACGGGTCCTGATTGGTCATTCCTATGGTATGGGAGGCAAGGCTTGGTTTATCGTCCTCTTCCATATATACGCCGTAAATGCCGGGATATTTCAAAGAATTGATTTGTTTGACAGATTGTTTAGAAAGATCTTTTATTGTCCTTTTACTTAAAATGACTGGTTTTTTTGCCTGTTTCAGTTCGTGTTGAAGCTCATCTTGGGAAATGCCGAGAATATCGGCGGCTTTCTTGATCGGCCAATCCTGCGTAATAAGGAAAGGAAATAAGACGATCGCCGGCTGTTTCTTGCCGGTTAACGCCTCGCCACTCCGATCCAGAAAAGAACCCCTGCCGTCAGAAATCAGAACTTCTTCCGTTCGTTGGTTTACGCTCTCCTGAATCAGGTTAATGTTCAGCTTTGAAAATGATTCTGTGAAAAACAACTGAATTTCCGCGAGTCTTACAAGAAGAAGAAAAAATACAATAAGAAAACAAACCACAACCCGCTTCATCCTTTTAGATACATTCATAAAAAACACCTCCCCCACATTGTGGACGAGGTGTTTCATTGTTAAACGGATATTATGAAATTTTCACAATTTTCACTAGCATTTCGCCGCCTGGTGTCTGCACGGTCACTTGATCGCCTACTTGTTTGCCTATCAAACTTTTTGCAATCGGAGAATCGTTTGAAATTTTCCCTTCAAACGGGTCCGCTTCAGCGCTTCCGACAATGGTATAAGATTCTTCATCGCCGTCAGGAAGTTCGATAAATGTAACGGTTTTACCTAAACCGACAATGTTTGAATTGCCGCCGTCATCCTCGATGATTTTTGCATTGCGGATCATATTTTCAAGAGTGGTGACGCGCCCTTCCACGAATGCCTGCTCTTCTTTCGCTGAGTCGTACTCAGAGTTCTCAGAAAGGTCTCCGAAACTTCTCGCTATTTTGATACGCTCGACTACTTCTTTGCGTTTAACCGTTTTCAAATACTCTAATTCTTGTTCAAGTTTTTGTTTTCCTTCTTCTGTCATTGGAAAAACTTTTTCTTGTGCCATGTCCCTTCACTCCTTCTGGATGTCCCTCAACATTATCGATTATGTATGAGAGCATAAACTGAAAAATACAAGAATGAGAACACAGGCAGTCCTCGTTCTTCTCTCCCATATTGGTACTGTTTATCTTAAACTGAATCATGAGCTTCTGCAAATATTTCGCGTTTATAAACAGGGAAAGAAGGGAATCACACATTCCCTTCCAGTCTATACATAATATGGTCAGAGTTGTTTATGTCTATGCTATGGTATTACAAAATTGCGTTTTGTTCAAGAATAGTTTGTATTTTCGTGACCATCAGATCAATTGTTCCCGTACTATTTACATATCAATTGAGTACCAACAAAAGCCTTTTGTTTAAGGGGTTCGTGATAATTAGATTTCATTAATTTTGAGGTGAATTGCCTTGGTTGGTAAAAAAGTGTGGGCAAAGTGTGGGCACGTGGGCAACTCAGGTAAGTACAGTTTAACCGTTTACGTTCTTTTGCCTTTCATTAACTGTATGAGTTTCTTATACATTAACAAGTTTTATGACCGCAAGCAAGGGATTTTGTGAAAACCTCAATGAAAAACTGACCTATTATGGTAATAGCCCTTTAACTGTTTTAAAATGAAATCATTGCTAAACTTTAGGGGGTTCACATGAAAAAGCTTTTATTTGTTTTATTATTAGGTTTGTCTGGCTGCGGTGGTGTCGATGCTGGAAGTCAGTCGACAGATAAACAGGTATTACCAGGTGAGGAAAAGAACGTTTTCGTATTCTCCCTGGATCAATTCATTGACGAATATAACAATAATATTGATAATATCCATGATGATGTTGAAAAACGCCCGTCCCATCTCATTACAGATGACGAATTTTACAAGACAGCAAAGAATAATTATGTAAATGTATTTGTAAAAGAAGTAGACAACGATAGTGAAAAAAGCTATAAAATAGCAGGCTTATACAACAAAGACAAGATACTTACAGGGATGAATATAAGTGTTGATCTTATTCCGGATAAAGATAAAATTTTTAAGTCCTCAAAAAAAGGGACTAGAGCTGCTTATTCAATGTTAAAATCTCTAGGTTTTGAAGAAGATACCCTGCAGAAAGCTTTAGAAAAAGCTGATCCTGTTTACTCGGTATCAAATGATATTTGTGAAATGAAATTCATTTTGCAGCCCTCAGAACACAAATATATTATTGAGTTCAAACCAAAGGTCCGCTCATAATATTATTGCAACAAAAACATACGTTCTTATATAATCATCCTAAGGAGATGATTATAATAACTGATTTTGAACGGAAACTGTATCAGATCATATTGAACATGAGTTTATATAGAAGAAACCCGACTTTAAATGACTTGAAAAGGAAGACCGGGAAGTCCGAACAAGAGATACGTGCTGCTACAAAAAATCTCATACGACAAGGTAAACTTTCTTGGAACAAAGATAAGAAAATATGGATTATATAAAAAGGCCCTCTGCATTGAAGGGTCCTTTTTTCATATCCTGTTTAATAAAAAGACCAAGATAATTGAGCAACAATTAGAACCCCAGCTACAAGCAAATTTACCCCTACTTTACTTTTTGTATAACCGCAATAATAAGTGTTGATCAGTATGCCAATGATTAAGATTACAAAAAATATTTTGTCAGTGACTAATAAACTTAAAAACGCTAATATGGCAACCACAGAATAAAATAAATATTCTCTTTCTGCAAACTTTTTCATGTTTTACCTCCCATAATTTGTTATAATGGTAAATGTTAGAAAAATAGGCAATAGGAGTGATTTTTTGAAAAGAATCAGGAAGAACATTTTCGTTGTTGGTATTTTGTCTTTAGTGATGATTCTTGCCACTTCTGTATTCGGGCCAAACGTTAAAGCTGCTGAAAACACTCAAGAACTTAATTCGATTTTCAAAGAAAATCAAGTTCCTTCCAGTGTACATGAAATTGATGATTTGCTCAAAGAACAAATTGTTAATCCGCCAAAGGGTTTTACCAAAGAAGAGGCAAAAGCGAATTATGAAGTTTTTCAAAACAAAACGGATTCTGAAAAAAAAGAGCTTCTCGACATTTTCCAAAATCCTGATAAGCTAATTTCGGAGTTGGAGAAATCAAACCAAGACGCTTCATCGGAAAGAGTAACCAGTACCATTATAAACGACAATTCTGTTTTTGATGCTCAACCTATGAAAGATATTAAAATAAGATATAGTGGGAGAAAACAAATGAAAGGCGCGGGTATACACGCTTTCACTTATGAATGGGTTGCAGAAGTTACAACGAAAGACCGCTCTAAAGCAATTTCAGATGACAAATGGGATAATCATATTGGATATAAAAATCCTCTGTTTCTCTTATATGATATAAGCAGGATCGGAGGCACTAGCGATAAATATATTAGTAAGGGTAAATTTTATGGAAAGGCCGGCTACAGAATGAAACTCGGATTTAAAGGTTATGGATTTCAAGCTGGAAGGTTTTACTTCACAACCGTTATCACTCCTAAGAAAAGCGCAAAAGGTGAAGTAAGTACAACCTATACAGGGAAATGGTTCTAAAAATCAAACAAAAAAAGGCCCTCTCGTTATGAGAAGGCCCTTTTTGCTTACTTGGTTTTAACCTGAACATACTTATCAGCAGCCGTAATATACAGACCCGATTTCAGCTTGTACATTTTTGATCCTTTGACTGTTACTTTTGAAGCGATTGTAAAAGCTTCCCCCGGCTTTACTTTTTGCGCCTTGTCATTCCAGTTTGCGCTTTTGTATACCCAAAGCCATCCATCGGCGTTAGGCTTCACTACGGCTAATTTAACGCCGTTTGAAGATTCTTTCTTATTAGAGGTTGATTCAGTTTTTTTCAAGCCAACAGCCGACGCGATTCCTTCCGCATGGCCTTCCGCAAGCAAATTGATAAATGATCCTTGCTTAAGCAAGGCAGCGTCTTCCTTACGATCAATAAAAAGACTTTCCGTTAGAGTAGCTGCCATAGATGTACCTCGCAAGACAGCCAAGTTTGCCGCTTTGTTACCTCGATCCTTTACACCCTGAGCTTCAATTTTCTTGTAAATGGCGTCATGAACTTTTGTTTGCTGCTTACCTGTGGCGGACGAAGCAGAAAGTTTTTCATAACGATACGTTTCGAATCCCGTGCCGCCGCCCGCATTGATGTGGATTGAAACAAAATAATCAGCTCCCCAATTGTTTGCCAGCCTTGCACGTTCTGACAACTCAATAAACTTATCGTTGGACCGCGTGAGCCTAACAGTTGCGCCATATTGATCTTCTAAAATCTTTTTAGTTTTCTTTGCAATCGTCAACACGAGGTCCTTTTCTTTTAATCCGTTTGCTACAGCTCCCGGATCTTTCCCGCCATGTCCCGGATCAATCATAATTTTCTTTGTCATTTTTCATCGTCTCCATTCATCATATTTTTATATAGAAAAAGCCGCCAGATTATCCAGCAGCCTGTTCATCCTTTTCATTTGTGTGTTCATTGTCATTTTCAATTACGTGCAGTCGATCTGTAATAGCAGCCGGAATCTTTACACCGATTTGTGCAAGGTTCTCCGTAATTGACAAACCTTCATTTGCAATATAAAAAAGAACGGTCCCAAAAGTCAGAACACCGTTCAGGTTTGTAATCGTATCAATGATATTAGCTACAATGACCACAAGAAAGCTGAGCATCTTGCGAACATAACCGAACCAAGCGCTCCGACTGCGGAGTTTCTTGAATTTCCACGCTTTGATCACTCCTGTGATTACATCAATGATGCTGAGAATTAACAACAAATCAAGGTACTTCACACCCCCAAATAAATAAACTCTTGCCAAGTCTAACGTTTCAAAGTTAATAAACACATTCGTTTCCTCCATCTCTTAATCACCTCCTTCGAGGCAAAATAAAAACACCTCTTAGGGTGTTGGTTAGTTTGCGACGCCGCCTAAATCCACACTGACGGGCTGTTCCGTCATGGGATAGGTCAAGCCGGTTATTTGTTTGTATTGTTCTTCTGTGATTCTTCCCCACTCAACAAAACGGGCCACGTCTGCATTGCTGTAATACTGCGGCCCCCATCCGTATATGGTTTTTACGCTTGTAAACCAATCCATCATACCCCTTTTCCTCCCTCTGCCAGTATTAGATAAAGATTGGCTATCATTTGAGCTTGTGACTCGGCCAAGCTTTGCGCCTCCGCAAGCTGTGCTGTGATGGCCGCATTTTGAGCTTTCAATTCATCAACGGGAGAAGGTACCCGCCCGCTTTCAATCTGCTTTTCTAGGGCTTTTTTCTCTTCCTGTGTGGCTGCCTCCGTCCATATCTTCTCTGCTGGATGAAACATAGGCTTAACGAAGGAAGGAGGCTGAACGGTTGTACAATTCTCCGGTATCACATACTCGCCGTCTTCGTCCGGCTCAATCGGAACGGGATTGGTTAAAATGAAATTTTCATCGTATTCATAAACCTGAATCATGTTGTCCCTCCTTCTTGAAAACCGATAGGAACATCAATATAATAACCCCCGGACAGTTTGCTGGAATCAGCTGGGTTCGGATACTTGATTTTCAAATCCCCATTTTCATAGACAATCAGATTAGCTGTTCCGCCTGTTCCGCTGAGTGCGATAGAAACGACGGCGCCGCCTACCGGTACGTATGCCGCGGGGATGGAGCCGAATATGATTTCCGGTTCTGTTTTCACATGGCCGCGCAAGATTAAAAACGGTCCCCACTTTGCATAAATTGGTGTACGCGTCCCGGCGACAGCCCCATTTTTCAGAGTGATATTTGCGTAACTAACACTTCCGTTCCATACCTTCCGCTCAGCCGCAGATATATGACGATCTTGGTTATAATTATGGGCTTTGAACTGTCGGACCGTATCATCCCAATGAGCATGGTCTTCGGCTGTAACGTGAATGTCCGTGTTATTGGCGTGAGTATTGACTTTGGCTTGTGCTCCCTCCACTGTTTCCTTGCCGTTCCATGCCTTCCGTTCAGCTGCAGTAATGTGCTTTTCTTCATCCTTCGCATGGATGTTTACTTTCTCTTGGGCGCCGGTTGGCGTTTCCTTGGCATTCCACGCCTTTCTCTCGTTAGTTGTAATATGCTTCTCTTTATCATTCGCATGTTCATCCGTATAAGCCTTGGCGTTTTGCTCTGCATCATCCGCCTTCTCCTGCGCGCCTTTTTTCGTTTCAATGGCTTCTAGATCGGCAAATTTCTCCCGTAATTCCTCAACGGTTTGGCTGATTTCTTCGACGGTTTTGTTTATACCGTTTCTTAATGACTCAAAATCATCAATGTAATAATCAGCTGTCGGAATAATATTCTGATCCTCTAATGTCTTAGCGATAGAGAAGGTAAAAAGGGAAGTTGCCAGTGCTTGCCCATTTGTGTAATATAATTTGATTTCGGCTTTTACTTCTCCATAATGCTTCAATTCCTTATTAGACAGAATATATTCAGCCGTCCCATTGACTTTGTCTATAAGCGTAAGACTCTTTTTATAAAACGATCCGTCAGCATATAGTAAAACGATTTTTGCGTCTACGGCTGACAGAGGCAACGGTACGCCATCCTTTGTAAATGAAAAAAACAGCTTCGCGCTGCCCGTGTCTTGTGTCATGAATTGTATATTTGTGGTTCGGCTATTGACTGGGTTTGTGTTAATGTCGATTGGCACGCCGCCCGTTTTATACATCGCTTTATTCCCTCCTTAGTGCTGCGGCGTAACCATCATTTGGGCCACGCCATACCCTTTTTTCGCATCGTACGGTGTTTCAACCCTCATAACGGTTCCGTAACCGCCGCTTTCTGCCTTAGTCGCGATACCGTCAACTGCTGAAACGCTGTCACCGACGTTTACAGTCTCATCCACTCTTACGAAGACCTGACCAATTAATCCAATCACATGCCACTCGTCCCGTTCCTCTCGCGGCTTGTACTCTGCTTCTGGGTCGTAATTCGGATTTTCTGCGGGAATCGTAATGATGTCGTCACCGTCAAATACTTCCCGGTAGATAATCCCGCCGAATTCATCACGGAGAAAACGGTCATTCCAATAGAAGGCAGCACCTCCAAGCACAACGCCGGCAGTCTTGGAAACGACACCAAGTATCTTGTCGCCTTCTTGTGCTTTTCGAATTTTGTCCCCTTCTAACGCAACAAGATAAGACGCCTCGATCTTTGCCCCGTCAGCCGATTCAAAATACTCGGCCAAGTCTTTTAAATTAGATACGCTTTCGATGGCGCCAGTGGACCGCACTGTTCCAGCCTTTGCGTTTAATTCTATTTTTTTATTCGCCTCCGATGCTTTGCCATTTCCGTGGCCTAAAACCATAGTGTAAGATTTACTATTCTTTGTGGCCTTAGAGAACATGACACCGGAAGACGCTCCGTCTCCTGTTGTATGAGAGTCATATGAAAACATAACGCCGTTGCGTGAGCCTTCTGTGGAAGAGCCGCCGGCATTCCCTGCAAGCAGATTGCGTTCACCCTTCGCATAAGATGCCCCCGTACACGCAATGATTGCACCGTATTTTGTAAGTACATGGCCGGACCCGGAAGCTGCTCGAAAGCCTCCTTTGACGTTATTCGGGACCACTGAATGCTTCTGCCCGGAAATAACAGCCGCGTCTTTATAGCCGTAAGCTCTGACAAGAAAAATATTGGTTTGGGTGTTCGTGGCTGTGATGCCGGCCGTGCCGCTTGCCACGTGCAAGATGCCATTTAACAAGTTGACATTGTAAACGCCGCCCCCTACCCCGATGCCATTTCTTGCCGAATCATGAATAACGAAATCAGAGATAAATACATCATCAGTCATTTGATCGCCGCCGGTAATATGGATGTCATATTCAGCCTTTTTAAATCCCGAAATATGCAAGTTATTCACAGTTATCTTCCTGCTCTTGTACTGGAAGGCAATGATTGAGCCATCTTTGTAATCATACGTCGGATCACCAATCGCTTTAAAACCAATTATCTGAACACGCTGGTATGCCGAAACGACAAGAGCTTTCGGGGCTAATCCTTCATAAAGCGAATTATAGACGGGTTCCCGGGATGTGCAGTCTACTAACGTCACATCACGAGCCGTCTCGCTCCAAGGGTCTTTTACAAGATGGTGATCAATATGCCGTAAATCAAATGAGCGAACGTCACGAAATGATTCATGACCGCGAATGTGAACGTCACTCGGTGCCGGCCATTCCTTATGGGCTTTAACCTCTACGCCCCGCACATTCCCCTCTGTATAATTATCTATAACCCAGACATGCTTGGAGCCGTCATCCACTTCAATTCCGTTTGAATTGGCTCCTCCTTTACGGTGTGCAGTGCCGCGCGGTTTCGTCATCACATTATTTGTGATGAAAATATACTCGCTGTAATGGGTCGTAATGCCGTCGTCACCATACCCCGAGCCGACACACTGATCAATCCAAATATATTTGCTTCCGGTTGCCGTGTAATCTTTTGCTGTTATGTTGTATGAAGGCGCTGAAATATCAAAACAATGCAACCCCGGATTAATGCCTTCAACGTCACGTACAATACCAAATTTCACTTGCGCAAAAAGAAGGCAGCTTGAATTCACCCCGCCAGTCGCTCCTACGCCGCCCTGACGATCCGGATTCCAGTCAAGTGACATACCTTCCACAACTATATTTCGGTTGCCTTTCGCATGATCAGCATTCGTAACAACCCATTCGCTTGCCGGCGTATCCTCGTGGAGCTTCAGTATGGTAACACCTTTCCCCTGTCCAATAAGGTATGTCCATGACGGAAGTTTGACACCCTTGACAACGTATATGCCGGCCGATAAATTAAGCCGCACCTTACCGTTTCCAGCTGCCTTTTTAAAAGCATCTGAACTATCTGTTTCGCCTGTAGGATCGGCCCCGTAATCGTCTACGTTGACAATTCTATTAATCTTTCGGTTGAGCTTGTTGTATTCTCTGTCCAGCCGCTCTTTTAGCAGTGGAGCTATATCTCCCTCAGCGTCTACACGGGCATCCAAAACTTCTTTTACATTTGTCCCGTCAGCATTAATAATGAGATTACGCACCCGATTATAGAGGCCGTCAATATAAGCACGCAAAGAAAATCCACCGTGATCAATTTGTTCAGACGTATGCGCTGTGTCAGCTTTCTTGTGGCGGGTAATTTCACTTTCAAGGCCGTTTACTCCACTCTCAATAGCTTCCATATCACCAGACAGCTCAGCCTCATAACGAGAATTTTTAGTGGTATCATAATTTTTTTTCAACCTCAGCACCTGTGTTCACTCCTTTTAGGCAAAATAAAAAACGCTCATCTAAGCGTTGTAAGTATCTGATCAATATATCGTTTTTGTTCTCTCAGCTTCTTCGCCTGATTCACCGCAATATCTTGTATGTCTTTTCTGAAATTGGCGAAGGTAAGCTTAGGACTGCTGTATGGGTTCAACGGATTGTATTGAATTGTTAAGAGCCGTACATCATCCTCATAAGTCGTGCCGTCTGCTGTGTCGGCCAAGATGTGGAGTGTATCGCCTTTCCAGAATGGCTTTTCAATTTTGAGTAATTTCGGTTCGTATACATATTGGTAATCTACACTGACGACTGTTTCCGGATATGGATTCACATGTTTTTTTAACGAAGATACCATACTGCCCGGCTTTTTAATGGTTTCATCTCTGATCGGGTCGGCCCACTTCGGCTTACCTTCCCGCAGGAATTTCTTTTCCTCTGGATGGATGTATAAGATCGGCTCAAATTCATATTTTGGCTTTTTGTCTGTACTCTTACTGTCTTTAGACATCGCGCCGTACCCCCATGCGCGGGTAGAACAGTTTTGTGAGTTGGTTTTGATATTGATGCCCGGCATATTATAACGAGAGTCAAGTGTGAAAGGAATCTCTTTACCCATTTTCTTATAGACATGAATTTTATAGTTATCAACATCAAGTTCTAATTCATAGTCCTTCACGATCTGATCTGTGAGTTCAGTAGAGTTTTTATCCCCGAAGTTCTCTTCTTCCGCAGTTCCGAATTTACTTTCAGGTTCTTCCAACACATACGAAAAGTCAGTGCCTTTTAACGCCATGTCAAAGGCCTCTTTTACAGTCAGTTTCTTCGTCACAGTGTCATCCACTCTATTCTCAGCAAGAAGAACAGTAAAAATATGATTGGCGGTAATTGTTTTAGTCAGGACGTTTTTAGACTGTTTCAAGTCTACATCTGTAATATAGTATTTTTGTTGTTTGAATTTCCTTTCGTCAATGTAAAGAATATTATCATTGACCAGCAAATCGAATTCAGTCCCGTTGCTCTGTGTTTTAGTGATTGTAAAAGTGAAACTCTTTTTCCCTGTGGTATCATCTGTCAGATCAACAATCACGTTTGTTACTTCTACAACATCATTGCCGTCTTTCGTGGAAACGTGAAGTTGAGGAAAATCCACATCTGACGGCAATCTTTTATTAAGTGGGATGTCTTTACCAGCATATTCTTTGCTGGGGAAGCTCGGCTCCTCATCTGGGATGTCGGGCGTTTCTGGATCATCAGGCTCATTCGGAAGTTCTGATGTGTCATCGTATTGCATCAGCTTATACTGTTCAATCATGGTAATTAATTTATGAGCATAGTTAATGTCTGTAGCGTAGCCAGCTTTTTGAACGGCGCGGCATGCTTTTTTATAATCCGTTTCACCCACAACTGCTTTATACCGATCAAGGCGATTATATAAGCTTCCCAGATCGGCCAAACTCTCAGCGTAAGATGGGTACTTTCTGAATTTTGCCTTTACCCTAACAACATTCCCGTATTTGTCCTGCTCACTGGTCCACATCAACACGTATTTCCCGTTATATGTTCCCTTTATCCCAAACAAATTGTAAGCTTGTTTGGAGAGGCCGCTGGTGCCAAACCCACTTTCCAGACAGCCTTGAGCAATGACAAGGCTAGCAAGGACGTTATATTTTTTTCGTACCTTCTGCGCGCCCGGCACCAGACTCTTTATAAAGTCAGCTGCAGCCATGTCATCCCTCCTTTACTTATAATAAAAACGAGTATCAAATAGAATTTCAAAGTCATCTGAATTCAAAATCTCAAAATCGTTCCATCCTACATCCAGTGTAGGAAGACGGCCGGACGTTTTCAGACGTTTTTCCCCGATTACGGTGTACTGTTTTATGAATGCGACTTTTTGAGAGCGTTTAAGCTCCTGCTCAATTTTTAACTTTTCGCCGTTCGTCCGGTTCAAGATTGTGACATTCTTTCCTTTCGCCCACAGAAAGACATTATAATCATGCTGCAGAGTGTTGACCGCGGCGCCGCCGGGATTGTATACACTGAATCGCTTTTTATTCTTGAAATGGTATTCAAGATCATCTCTCCGCAGGATTCCCATGCCGGGACTCCAATGCTCTCCGTTAAAATTCTGGATGGTAGAAGAGGTATATTTCGATTCGGCAAGCCCCAGAATGTCCGTGAAATCTACTGTAAACGTGACATAATTCTTCTGCTTGTCCTTAGGGATGGTGAAATTCCCGTCACACGTAACAAGAAACCGTCGATTGGGAAGAAGGTCCGTCGAGATATAATAAGGAAACGGCTGTACCAGTAAGTCATATAATTCGTGTCGATTCTGATAAAACGTTTCTGCAATGATAGAATCAAGTAAAAATTCTACTTTAATGCCTCTCTCCTTATATACAACGTCCCGTGGATGCTGCGGCAATACTAAGCCGTTTATCCTCTGAAGTGTTGTTGTTTCACGATCAATATTAGGAGCGTCGGCCGTGAAGCTGCGCACCTTAAAACGGGGGAGTATGCCTGTTAGGCTCTGCTCCCCCATGCCGTTATTAAAATCTATATATAAATCCAACATTATGATCTTACACCGCCTTTATAGGCATTCTGGTTGTACCGATCCCCGCTCTTTTGATCTAATATTGTGCCGTCACCTTTTTCAAAAATGATATTGGCTATCTGCTGCCCATCTATGTTCACCGGTGCAGGATATATTCTAATCGGCCCTGTATTTGTTGGTGTAGGGTTCACCTCTCCACCTGTGAAGTTTTGAGAAAGCAGAGTGATTAATGCATCAAGTTTTTGATTTAAGGAAGGCGTGTCCACTTCATTTCGTACAACAAGCTCGGATTTCATTGAAATTAATTGATCGGCCGCGCCTTTTATATCAAACGCCATTTGACTCAATTCTTGTTTAAAAGAACCCATTGTGGTCCGAGCCATGGATACGGCACTCTGTTTGGCTGCTTTTGCTTTATTCTGTATACCGATTGCAAAACCATCTGAGAAGTTATGACCTTCTGATTCTGTCAGTTTTGATGGTGAATGGGAGTCAATGGATTTCTTTAACGTGCTTAATGCAGCTTTACCAAGGTTCCATGCAGCACTAACAATCGACCCATTCTTAGAACCCATGCCGTTAATAAACCCCGTTGCAAAGTCTTGACCTACGCTGTGTGTTTTAGCGCTTTTCAAGCCAGTCTTTGCGCTATTAGAGACATTCTTACCGGCACTACTTGCATTTCCTTTTTGACTGTTGACTCCTTTGACTAAATCAGTACCAGCCTTTTTACCCCCTCCTCCGTCTGTGGTTTTAGCTAAATTTTTTGTCACAGATGAACTAAGCGAGCCAGCCGCCGAAGTATTAGCGCCTTTAGTTGAGGTTAAACCCGATTTATGTTTATTCCCCTTATTCTGACCAGCTGAATTGGCCTGTCCGCCACCCTTATTGAGTTCGCTCAACACAGCTTGGCGTAAGACTGAACCACTTTGAACATTGGTGCTCTTTGTAGAATTAAAACCGGTTTTAAAAGCATTCCCTTTGTTCTGGCCGGCTTGGGCGGGCGTGGCATTATCAGCGGACAGCGAATTGTTAAGGGCTTGCTGTAAAACTGTCCCCTCACCTACTACTGACGGCGTGGACTGCTTCAAACCCGCGGCAAAGTCAGCGACAACTTTCTTCCCTGACTGCTCAGCATTTGTGGGTTTATCTAATTCGCCTTCAACATTAGCAACCATCTGACTGGCTTCTTCACGGGCTTGTTCTTGTGTCATCCCCATACCTTGGTAAAACTCTTCAAGGGCTTGCTGGGTTGTTTGAATTGCTTGCTCTTTTGTCTGCCCTAAGGTCTGGAGAAACTTTATTTGTTTATTGGCCCAGCGCTCTTGGTATTGGGCTTCGGACTCTTCGGTTTTGACCATAATCCCCATTGAGTTAGATATATACTCATCTTGCCTATCTAAAGCCTTGCCTGTTTCCAAATCAAGAAGTTTACCGTCTCTTGACATTTTCGAGAACAGAGCGTTTGAATTCTTTTCATACGCGTCAGTGTTTTTTGCTAATGCGGTATTATAATCAGCTGTACTTTTGCTCAGTAAGGATCTTCTTTGGTCAGCCTCTATATATCCCTGCGCAAACAACTTCTCAATAACACTATTTCTATATTCCAAGTCTTTTTTGGCGGCTTGTTTACCATCATCATAGACTTTTTTCATGTCGTTGTTGTACTGCTGAGCTTGTTTGAATGAAAGTTGTCCTTGCTGATCTGTTACTGCTTTTTGCATTGCTAATGCTTCTTTTTGATTGGCCGCAAATTTACTAGTTGACAATTCAAAATAGGAAACAATGTCATTGAATTGCTTCTTTTGTGAAGCATTCATGTTAGATGAGACGAGGCCCGTCTCTTTTTGAAGAGCATTTAACTGTTTCAGTTTTTTCCTAGCCTCTTGCATATCTTCATCAATTGCACCGACCATCTTGTCAGTCATCTTTTCGCCGGCTTTTTTTGTGTTTTCATCGGTATCAGCGTAAAGCCCTTTTAAGACGACCAAAGCATCCTTTTTAAGCCCCTCAAGTTCTTGTATCAGCTGGTCGCGCATGCTGGCATAGGTTTTAACTAATTTAGATGACATTTTCTCAGCTTCTGAACCAGATACCTGGGTTAACTCAAATAGCTGCAGTTCTGCCTTTTCTCTTAAATCCACATAGGCGGAAGCAGCTTTTTGAGTCGCCTTAGAAACGCCCTCACCATAAAGCAAGGCGGATTCTCGGGCTTCTTCTTGCTTCTTCTTCTGGTTCTTCAATTGCTCCGAGTAAGCGTAAGTAGCAACTGTGATGCCGCCAAGCAGCGCTGTCCCTCCGACAATTGCAAGGCCGACCGGTCCGGTAAATGCCAAAAGCGCTCCAACACCAGCCGTTAGCACAGCAACTGCTGTTGTCACACCTAAAATACCTGTAGCCAATAGTGCTGTCTTCCCAATCGTTTGAACTGTACTCGAATCCATTTTGTTAAATGTTGAAATGATCCCAGTTCCTTTGTCAGCCAAATCACCAAGCGCCGGTAAAAGCCCTTCTGTTAGATTGATTTTGGCGCCTTCTAATGCCGATTGAAAAGCAACAATGCTGCCGTGCGCATTATCAAGCATTGTATCAGCCATTTTCTTGGCTGCGCCGTCTGATTTCTCAAGCTCTTTTGTATTGTCGCCAAGTGCTTTAGAGCCTTTTTGAAGAAGGATTGCCCAATGTTTATAGGCCTCAGCCCCGACAATAGTTTTTAATGTGGCCGCCTGCTGCTCTTTCGTCATGCCTTTCATGCCTTTTTCCATTTCAGCTACTACTTTAGGAAGGCTTTTCATATTTCCGGCAGCGTCGAAAAACTCAAAACCTAGTCTATCTATCTCTTTTTGTGCTTTTCTTGCCGGTGTAGCAAGACGAATCAAGGAAGTACCAAAAGCTTGACCAGCGATTGATCCCTGTAATCCGGCATCACCAAATGCCATAATGGCGGCTGCTGATTCTTCCATTCCCCAGCCGAGAGAGTTTGCGTTTGGCGCTAAGAATTTCATAGCTTCGCCCATTTGTTCTACATTCGTATTGGCGTTAGCCGCGGCATACGCAATGACATCAGAGGCGTGACCTGATTCCTTAGCTTTAAGAGCAAAAGCTGACATAATATTCGATGTGATATCTGCGGCTGTACCTAATTCCAATTGACCAGCCGCAGCAAGACTGAGCATCCCCGGCATCGCATCGTAAATGTCATTTACTTTAAACCCGGCCATCGCCAAAAAACCCTGTGCATCCGCTGCTTGACTTGCTGTGAAGACAGTGGTTGCACCGAGTTCTTTTGCTTGCTCTCTCAATTTTGAGACCTCTGCCGCCGATCCGCCAGAAATGGCCTTAACCTTACTCATTTGCTTTTCAAAATCAATACCTACTTGGACGGCATCTTTCATGACCATGGCTAAGCCGCCAAAGGCAATACCCGATGTCATAGCAACTGACGAACCAACGGAGCGCATTTTTCCGCCAATTGAATCCATTCGTTCGCCCATGATCCGAACGCGGGAAGAGGCTCTTTTCGTCGCCTCTTCTAACGCTTTTATCTTCTGAGTCGTGCTATTTAGCGCGTTTTGCGTCTTGTTCATCTGTGTTGTAGCATAATTTAAACGACGGGCAAGGGTTTGCGTTTCTTTTGTATCTTTCCCTTTTTTTATCGCTGAGTCTGCGTAAGCTTTTTCAAGAGCCTTTACTCTGCGTTTATGAGTTTCCAATTGTTGTGTTAATGATTTTTCGGTTACTTGAGCAGTTTTTAATTCGTTTCCCCACACACCAACTGCCGTACGGTTTTTTTCAAATTCCGACTTCAAATTCTTCATCTGAACAGCACAGGCGCTCATTTCTTTTTTAAACTCAGACGAATTCGAATACAGTTTGACCTTTATGTCTTTGCTCAATCGGGCACCTCCTTATCCGAGAAATTGGTCAATATACATAGGCTCTTCATTATTTTTTGCCTTCGTTTTGTTTTCTTGTGATTTTCTCCGAGCCAGTCTTTTCAGATGATATACAATGTCCATTTCGTCAATTTGATTCTGTGTATATCCTATTTCCTCAAGGGCGTTATACATATCAAGGACTGACTCAGACAGACTTACTCCCCCGGCTCTTCACCGTCTAAATCCTGATCTGGGTTCAAAATTGCGCTTGCTTCTGCAATGTTGCCTAAAACATAGTTTGCAGTAGCATAAATAGTTCTTGCTGCTAAACGAGAATCAATACCATTTTCAAATTCATCCAGTGTGAATTTATTTCCAAAAACATTACACACAAATTCATTTTGTGTCTCAGTAAACAGTTGGTCAGAGTCGTTAGATTCAAAATCCTCAGCAATGTCTGAGGCACTACGAAACAGTTTTCCGGATATGAAATCTGGTGTCACAAACTTTTTGTCTTTCCCGTCAATTTTTAATGTGATTACTAAAGGTTCCACATTAATTCCTCCTTTTTATTCATAAAAAAAGAGCGCTCTTAGGCGCTCAATGAATTATTTACCGACATCAACGACGGGCTGATCCTCTTTCGTAATGTCTTTATAGACAACTTGCTTAAACCATGTTTCGGCATTGATTCCATTGCCTTCTTCTGCTTTAGATTCCCATCTTCTCTTGCCTTCTTTGACATTTGTCAGCGGCATAAATTTTATTTTAACCTGTGATGTTTGAGGAGTAGGTTTCCCTTCCTCAGTTTTATGTTCAATCGGTACTAATTCTGGTTTTCCTTTTAATGCCCAATAGTACCGGTAACCGCCTGTTGATATTTTGGCTCGAAAACCTAGTGCAATTTCAAGCGTCCTGTCATCTGCGCTAGAAAAATGGATTCCATTTTCAACTGTTTTCCCGAATATTCTCGCTTGCATATCAAGTGGCAAGTCGGCTACTTCCATCTCCCCGTCAATATCTCCCAAACTGCTCATCTGTTCATATGCTACGTTATCGGCATAAAATGTCTCTGTCTCTGATTTCGGATCTACTTTCATATTGACGGCGCCCGGCAATTCTTCTGGATCAGAGAATTTCAATTCTTCTTTTGTGTCTTTCAATACTTCTGCGATATGAAACATATCCAATCCGGTTAATACTTTCCCCATCTATTTCTCCTCCTCAAAATAGCCTTTCACATACCTCATTGCTTTGTGATAAACTTTTGTGTCTTCTTCGTACAATGGTTGCGAATCATATCGGCCATAACCTATTGATCGCATTAATTTATCTATTTCTTCGGCAATCGGTGTTTCAAATCTCCGCGTCCCTGCTTGAGTGAAGACACTAATCTGAAACCGAATTTCAAAACAGTATGCTTTGTTATCTGCATAACCTGCATCAGCATCTTTAAGCTCATAAAATACGACTCTCGGAAAAGCATTCACATCATTTGCGGTGAGATTATGAATTCCACCCGTTACTAATTCATTCAATTTAGAACTGGACGTAAGAGTTTTAACTAATTCACTGACTGGGTTTATTGTCATTTGATTGGCGCCGTAAGTATCCGCCCCATTAATTCCACAGCAGGCCCCTCCCCTTCTTCTCCGCCTTTTTCTATGAACGGATGCGGCGGCATTTTTGAAGTTCCCCACTCTAAGAATTTCCCACGGAACGCTACTTTTTTATTCGGACCAACAGCAACGAATTTCTCCCCATCCTTGGATTCTCTTACATTGGAGACTGTAATGTTATCCTGCATATGGGGCTGTTTCTTATCACTCCGGTTAACATGAGCACGCTGCCGTTCAGCGATAAGTTCACCGCCGGCTTTTAGTGCTACGGGTTCCACCTTTTCAACATCTCCGCCGATTTTTTCAAAATACTGCGTTAAATCGTCTATACCGTCAAAGCTCATATCAGCCATTGATCCCCACCTCCTGACAAAGAATCTCAAGTTCTTCCTCTCGATCCTCTGGATCGTTAGTATCCAAAATATCGAAGACGCGCTCTGTCTTATCTTTAGGGAAGCGTTCAACAATCCGCATATTCGGTTTTATATCCTTCCGGTAACGCACCGTGATTTTTTTAGGGGTCTTGACTCCCAATGCTCCGGCAATCATAGATTCGCTATTCCCAAGAGAACCAGCCCCCTCCACAGCTCCCCAGACCGTGAATAAGTCCACATAGGTTGCATTCCAGTTACCTTCTTCATCCTGTGTCTCGGTTTTCTTTTGAAAGGTCAGACGGTGCCGGAGTTGGCTGATCTTTTTTCTCATTTTCTAGTTCCTCCACAGATACATAACGCAGCTGCGTCAATATATTTTCAGCAGTAAAAGGGATAGACGAGCCGGTTTTCCCAGACTCATATATCCCTTTGTTTTCATACCAATGTTCAACAAGCATTTGAAGTACCAACTCAAATTGCGGGTGCCCTTCGATATACCGGCCTATTCCATTGATGATATGACTTTTGGCCGCCGCTATTTGATTCAAGAGCTGGCGGTCATCTTCTTCATGCTCGACTTTTAAATAGTTTTTAATAGCCTCTAATTCCATTCAGGACACACCGCCTTATTCTTCTGCAGGTTCTTCTTCTGTCCCTTTTAAAGCAGCTACTTCACTTTCAAGGTCATTCAGTTTTTGTTTCAGTTCATCAAGCACTTTTGTTATTTCGCTGTTTAAATGCTCCGGCATTACACTGCCAGTACCAATGTTTTTACTTCGAACAGCTTTTTCGGAGAGTTTTTCATTGGTAATGCTGCCATCTTCAATAACAGCCTGGTCACCCTTGTCTCCTTTTTCTCCTTGCGGGCCTTGCTCACCTGTATCACCCTTTGGTCCGGCCGGTCCCGGTTCACCCTGTGGCCCCTGTTCCCCCGGCTCTCCTTGAGGTCCTTGTTTGCCGGTGTCTCCTTTTTCCCCTTTTTCACCCTGCAGCCCTTTTACAAAAAGAGGATTGTCCTCGCTGTTTTCTTTGAGATAAACCGGCGTTATTGGTTTGCCGTCTTTTCCTTTTTCAGATGAAGTTTTGACTCCCGCGCTATCATTTAAATAATCTTCTGCCATTTGTAATCATCCTCTTCCCTTTATTTTTTATTCTGTTCCTGTGTCAGACTTGGAGCCAAGCTCTTTCAATGTTTTTTCAATAGCCGCAAACCGATCTAATATAGTTGAGTTTAGGTGTTCTTCCATTACACTGCCGGTACCAATATTCTTACTCCGAACGGCTTTTTCGGAGAGTTTTTCATGGGTGATGCTGCCGTCATTTACATCAGTCTGGCTTTCTCCGCCTAAGCTGACCTCTATCCCATCTTTTATAAAGGTGCCACCGTCAAGCTCTAAGACACCGCCGATGACAGTACGATCCCCGCCATCAGTGGTGTAATTTTTAGTAGAGTAACTCACAATATCCCTCCTTATTCGATTGTGACCTGTCCAAATACAACTGCCTCCTCATCCCACTTGCGGACATCTTCACGTTCAATACCGCGGACTTTAGTTGTATTTGTTTCGAATGCTCCTGCGCCTGTATCTGTGGAAGCAATTGACTGCTGTTCACGGTCAAACAGTACAATTGCTTCTTTTAGATTCCCTATGATCACAGGGGCTTTCCCTTTTTGAGTTTTTAATACTCTATTAGAAATAGGTACAACAGGTCGTCCATCTAGCAGTTTCTTTGTCGGATTGGTTGGGTCTGGCTGTAATAGATATTTGCCTGTGCCATCTTTAAGAGTGTCAAACCAGTTGAATCCATCTTGGTTTGTCATCACAATAGAACCCGGTGACACCATCGGATCAAGCGTGACATTTAACGCTTTTTTGATACCATCAACCCCGTCAATATCTACTTTTTTCAATGATGCAAGGGCAGCTAAAATCAGACTGTTACGAGTAACCACAGATTTTTTTGCAAACCATTTCGCAACATGCATCATGATGTTTTGATCTGAGTCATTCTGCATCGTATTTGATAGCGTCATGATTCCGCCGTAATCAACAATTGAATAGGCAAGCTTTGAAAATTTTGGTTGATCAATTTCGGGTAACTCATCTAATTCCTCGACAGGAGAGAACGGCACCATATCAACATTTTTTTCAAGCAGACGAGTACCAGAACGACTTGTAACCGGCTCAACAGTGACATATTGTTCTAATGGCTCATACTGACGTTTCAGTTCATTGATTTGTCTCCCGATATCCTCCGGAATTAAAATCCCGCCATCTTCTTCGTTCTTACCGGACATCGCTCTAAATTCAGGGCTATCTAAAATTTCTCGTTCTTCCTCTGTTAAACGCTTTCCTCTTAAACCCTTAAAGAAAGCCTTACGGTAATGCTGTTGTCTTTCCTCTTTTTCTTGTTCATAGACAGATCGGCCTTCTGGATTACGCTCCTGTTCAGGCACAAAGTGTGTACCGCCCGGCAAGTCTGGAACATCAAGAGAACGACCTTCGGTCATTAATTCAATTTGATTCTTGAGCTGCTTCACTTCATCAAGCAAGGCACGCGCCTCATCGGCTTTGCCCTCCTGCAGCGCTCTATCCGCTTGCTGCTTCTTTTCGGTAAACTGCTGTCTTAATTCAATTTCTTTTTTACTCATTTGCATTGGCATAAATCAGTTCCTCCTCGTTTTTAGACACAAAAAAGACCTCACTCAGGAAGAACAAGGTCTAATAGTTCTAATTCCATTTTTAACGTTTCGTCTGATGAGTTACGGCTTTCTTTCAGCTGCTCCACCTTTTCTAAACTGCGGGCGCCCACAACCGCCTCAGTGTCGCTATAAGCCGGCGTAGTGACAAGAGAAATGTCGAAGATGCGTTGTATTTTATTGATTCTTCGTTCGTAAATGTCCTCGTCTTCATTGATTCGCCATTCATCGGCGTCCGCATCGCCATAATCCAAAGAAAATGCAAAAGAACACTGGTTAATGACGCCGCTACGAATATTCTCCATCAAATCACGTGCATATGAGGTGTCAGACGGCTTAAACCTAAATTTAAGCCCTATACCGTCTGTTTCAAGATCAAGCCGTCCTGTATCGCCGGAAACGGTATTTCTCGCTAACGGAAAATCTTGCTGATGATTAAAAAGTGCAATGACGTTTGACATATTCGTCGAATCCAGCGCGTTTCTGCTGATAATCTCTTTAAACCAGCCAAGACGCTCAGACCATTTTTCGAATTTGAGGGCATAGCCTTCGACATACTCACTTTGGCCCTCGCCGTCTGAGCGAATCTCAATAGGTGTCGTTAACTGCCGGATTTCTTTATTTTTCATTCTTGTTGTCACCCCCCTTCACGGCACCACCGGCTTTAAGCCGCTGATAGTCTTCCATGAAATCAAGGAACACATAGTTTAAGCTGGCAATGTACTTTTCACCGTTTTCAATCGGGTTACGCTCAAGCAACTCCCTGATTTCGTCTTTATTCAATACTCCCGTTTCATGCAATGTCTTTAAATATTCCGCCTGCGTCTTACTGTCACCCCGCAGCTCACTGTCTATATTAAATTTCACATAGTGGCCGCTTTTCTGATCGTGGTCTGAAAACAATTTAACGTTGAGTTCTTGTTCAAAATTTACAATCCACGGCTGCAGTGTATTTCTGACATATTCAATGGACTGGTGCTCAATATTTGAAAATGTTGCTTTATCCAATTCGTTCAGCTTATGCAACGGCACTTTATAAATCATGGAAATCTGTGCTTTGTTAAACTTCATGGACTCAACAAATTGGGCTTCTTGCAAGGGCATTGAAATAGATTGATATTCCAAGCCGTTATCTATGATTGCAATGTTTTCGCCTTGGTTTACCCGTTTCCATTCTTTGCGCACGTTCTCTTTTGGTTTTTCATCCAAGAACGCCGGGACTTTCAAAATTCCCCGAGGAGTTGCCTCGTTTTTGTACAGTTTGGCGTTATATTTTGTGGCAGCCGCTTGCGCCCCGATATGCTCCCGGACAACGCCAATAGGTGACTTTCCATGTATCCCATCAGTCGAAAGCCCTTTAAAATGCAACACTTCGTAGTCGTATAATTCAACGGCTTTCCCATTTATCACCGTTTGATACCACAGCATGCCTGTAGTCGGATGAATATAAGCATTTGTGGTATCCGGCCGTAATGGGAATAGCGCTTCTGGAAATCCATGCGCCCCGAATTGTATATATGAAAAGGCATTCCCCCACGTCAGCACATGAGTCATCATCAACTTTTTCCATGTGAAAGCTGTCATGTAGGGGTTAGGACGAGCATAAACAGCATGCGCAGACTTATGATCCGGGTTTCGGTTTACGCCATCGCCAGTTTTTTTAAACGTGTGAATTGGCAGTTTTGCTATATCATCAGATAATACATTCACACATGCAAATATGTCCGGCTGTACCAGTGAATTACTTTCACTCACTCTTTCGCCGCTTGCTGTTTTCTGACCGCCGAACATGTTTAATAGAATGTTATTGAAGCCATCTTCACCATCTGAGGAGCCGGAACGTTTCTCAAACATTCGTTCAAGCAGCATCTATTTCACCTCGCTTTCTTTGATATGAGGTACGCATAAAAAATAAAAAAGACACCCGTCAGGATAAGACCGATGTTTGTACTCCATCTATAGACAGCTGTCAGGATAAAGGCAGCTCCCGCCATAAACAGCAGATCGTTTAATATTAAGCAGAAAAAAGAAAACATTGCTTTTATAAACCTGGGATGAAAAATCCACTCAAAAAAAGCCTTGACCTTTTTCAAAGTCCTTTTCATTTACTCACATCCTAAAAACTGAAATTATCGGACCCAAAATGTTCATTCAAATCAACTCTTTGGTTTGTATCGTGATACATCGCTCTGGCATAGGCATTTATAACAGCCGCAATAGGGTCAATTCTCTGCGGTGATTTTGCTTTATCCAGCATGATATTTTCTTGCGGGTCCATCTTCGTAATTGCATTATTGATAGCCCACGTTAAAACCGGATCATCGCCATGTACTACTTTCCCTTCATAGACCTTCTCTCGGAAGCTTTTTGTAGGCAATGACAGATGATTGATTCTCTGCGGCAACTCCACCATGGTATGCCCTTTAGATTCAAGCCGTTGTGCTAAATGAAGAGCATTCCACTTGTCATACGCAGCCTCTTGTGGCCGAGGACGGTTTTTATGAATAAATTCAATGAACCACTGTTCGACTAATTGATAGTCAACTGCCTCGCCAGGCGTATAAGTGATAAACCCCATGTCCCTCCACAGATCATACGGCACCTTATCAGTCGCCATTTTTTCCTTTGCCCGGGCTTCAGGCATAAAGGAATGTTGACCGACATAGAAAAATCCATCTTGAACGGCTACATAGCCAATGGAAGTTAAGTCTGTTGTCATTGATAAATCAAGGCCAAGATAAACGGGCATTCCTTGCAGATCAGGAATTTCACCGCTGCAAGCGCGCCACTTTGACATGTTCATATATCCGTTGTCTTTTTGATCTACCCAACGGTTCATATTTTTAGTGAGAAAGCTGCGCATCTTTTCAGGCACTTCAAGTGCCACTTTTAATGCGGAGCGTAACGACTCCATTCCCTCCGGATACGTTGCTACAATCGGATTAGCCTTAATCCAGTTTGATTCATCTTTTATGTCATCTTCCGGGTCCAGTTCACAGATCATAACAAAATAATCATCATTCTCAGTATCTATGTCCGGGTCAAGAATCTTACTCGTATATTGATATTCCTTAAAGCACGGTCGCTCCATATTAAATCCCGCTGTCGTAATAACAGCCATTAACGGACTGCGCCGGGCGACCATCCCACTATCAAGAACGTCGTAAATCTCACTTGTTTCATGTGCGTGGTATTCATCCACAATTCCCAATGATGGGTTTTTACCGTCCCCTAGCTTCCGGGCCTCACGAGAAAGAGGCTGGATAATTGAGTTCGTTTTGTATTTTTTCACGCGGCCATTAGCAGAGGTATATTTCCCCTTTAGTATTGGCGCATGATGCAGCTGCTCAAGGATAGCTTGATATACCTCGTCTGATTGTTCACGGGACCAGCCGGCGATAAATACCCGATGTTTTTCTTGCGTCGGGAAAATCTCATATGAAGCTATTAAAGCTAAAAATTGTGATTTAGCGTTTTTACGGGCCAGTTGGATGTAAGCCTTTCGGAAACGGCGTGCACCATTTTCTTTTTTGTAAAATCCGTATATATTGGCCGCAATAAAAAGCTGAAAGTCTGTTAATTCAATCGGCTGTCCGGCAAGTATACCCTCCACATGATTAAATTGCCGCGACCATTCATAGAAATCTACAACGGCTTCAGCATCAAAGTAATAAGGGCTGTCATCTTCTGCGAGCCTGTCAACATCTTTAAAAAAGCGCTCTACAGCCCATTTATGCTTTTTGCTTGCCTTTATTTCACCGGAACGGATTTTCTCAGCGTATGACCATACCCGTTCAATGAGAATTTCGGCAGTAATCTCTTGCATCACACGCGGCCCCCGAACCGCTCTTCCTCTTTAGTTTTCGGTTTCCCATCGTCTTTTTTCGGAATGACAAGTTTACAGCGCGAGGAAATAGTAAGCCCTAAATCACTAGAAGCTTGCCGGCATTGTTTAAACAACTTGTCTTGATTAATCAATAGCTCGGAATAGTCATCATTCGGAACAATCTTTTCTTCTTCTCCTATTACATTTCCATCGTCGTCGAATTTTCTTACAATCACTGTTTTCATTGGACCTCGCTCAAGCAACTGCTCCGTTACTTGCAGATATAATTTTCGGGCAAACAAAAAACGGGCAAGCGCATCAACATCTAAATTGGTCATAATTCCGATGTTTTTAAGCTCGTCCGCTATCTTTTTAAACTCTTTTTTTAAGTCTTTCGGCAAATATGATGGAGCTTTAACTTTGTCGCTCGGCGCCTTTATTTCTTGTTCTCGACGTTCCTCAATCTCTTGTTTTGTCAAGTTTTTCTTACCTTTATAAAGTAACAAATCCACTGGTTGCCGCGGTCTAGCCATTCCCTCACCTCCTTCCGAATTTTCATTTAGGGAATTTTTCAAAATGGGGAGGGGAGCGCGGTCTCCGGCAAACGTCCTCTAGGGATTTACGGGTGGGGGGACGTCCATCTCCTTCTTGAGTTTGTCCATAGCTGCTTGTATTTCCTTTTGTGCTGCTTCAATTTTCTTTGTGTATAGATCAAGCGCTGATTCCTTTGTCATACTCCGACGAAGAGTAAATAGCTTTCTTATTCTTTGTTGCATTCGTCTGATGTCCTCGTTTGTATAGTAGGATGTATACTCAGTCTTGCAGCGAGGACACTTGATGTAATGTTCTTTGATTCCGTTGTCGTGCTTCCTGATCTTTGAACAACCTTTAATAAGAAGCATGGCTCCACATTGATCACACATGCATGTTTGATGTTCTGTTCCCAAATCCTCCATCCTCCTTCGCTGTCTTCCGGCTATGGCATGGCCCACAGAGAGGCTGCCACTTACTTGAATCCCAGAATAGTTTCATGTCGCCTTTATGCGGAACAATATGGTCCACCACTGTCGCCGGTGTTCTTCTGCCCTGCATCATACAGGCAGCACATAACGGATGCTTGGACAGGTAGCCAGCGCGTGCCTGCCTCCACTTGCTGTTATACCCCCGTTTGGCAGCTGACTCCCGGTATTGATCATAGACCGGCTTGGATCGCTTGTGCTGTTCGCAGTAGCCCTCTCGTGTCAGGCTTGGGCATCCGGGTTCATTACAAGGCTTCAAAGCTTTCTTCATGATTTAAAAAACCTAACAGTATCCAGAAGATGCCCATGTTCTCTGTCGGAATGCCTTTTGTTGACCATCATTTCATATGTGTATCCGTCCTTATCAGATAAGAATTCTTTATCTAAGAGCAATAACCATCCGCATTTAGAACCATTAGACCCCAGAAAGAAATGTCTAACGAAGTTGAATGTTTCAATAGATTCTTCAACAAAACTCTGGCTTTCATTTAATTTTGCACAAAGGGCTGCCTTGGTAGTTTCGAGTAGTTTTATCTCTTGGTCTATATCTTTTATTGATTCTTCAATAACAGGAATTTCACATTCCAATGAATGACGCGCCTGTGCATAAACCTTGTCTCTCAATATATTTTTAACCATTTAATTATTCCCTCCCTTGGTTTTAATCGACCTAACCAACAAATTGTATTCCTCAATCCATTCAGCGGGAATCTCGCAGTTTGCATCCATGTATCTATTAATAGCCGCCTTTAAATCTTCTGCTCTGCGTTCATTATGCAACCAATTGGGAGTTACACCCAACGGCGGCTCAGTACACTTTTTCAGTGGTCTGAATGTACAATGCGTCAATCCTTTTATGACACTCATGCTTATTCCTTCACCAGATTCCGGTTGTGGACAATAGCCTGTGTCCCGAACTTGCTATCCTTATCCGTGTATTCAATATCAATATGTGTCGGGTTTATTAACTCAGTGTTTGTTACGTAGGAAAAATCCGCATTTATAATTTCCTCAATCTGTTCGCCCTTGTAGAAAATGCGGGGCGTAGAATCAATATCATCAAGCTCAATCTGCAGCAAAGGCGTATTCTTTGAGTCCAATGATTCTGAATCTGTATCACAATCATCACTTAGGGCACATAGAAACTGCAGTTCCTTTTTCTGTTTGTTTTCCGTATCTGCATTAACATACAACGTTTCTTTTGAGATAAAGCCAGTTAAAATGTGGCCTAATTCATGAAGCCTTTTAACAGCATCAAAAGGTACACCCTCGTCGCAAACAACATTCTCATAACCGTCTAGTTCCGAACCGTCTTCATATGGAATAAACTCTATATCTGGATGAATACGCTGATTATGTATAGCAGCCAATTTATCCATGAGAACCCGACAATGATTATCTCGCGCATATTGAATTAGTGCCGATGTTTTTCCGATTTTCTTTTGTTCTGGTCGTATATAAATAAGCTCGTTTTTTTCTGCTGCCTTTTCCAACAAATCAGAGATACTCATATGTGCAAGATTCAAATCAAAGCCCATCTGTTTGGTCCTCCTTTAATAGCTCCAGTCTTTCTTCACGATTAGAAGTTTCTGCCCAATTATTAAACTCCTGAATTCCTATATTCACTCGTTGCAAGTGCAGCTGCTTTTGTATCTCGTTCAATTCAATTTTTCTTTGACTGACTTCAATATCATAATTAATCTGTTTTAAAAGAAGCTCTTGCTCAGTGCGCCATGCTTTAAATTGTTCAACGTACAAATCGTTCTCTGACAAGGTTAATCCCTCCAAATAAAAAGCGCCCTCCCAATTGGGAAAGCGTCTGAATATATTCTTTCTAAACTGCCACCGTACTCAAGCCGTTAACCGCCAATTGTCTATCCTGAGATTTACCGGAAGCAGTTTACAGAGAATATAAAATCAAGGGGTTAAGACTAGTTTAAAGGGCTGCCCCTCCCCCAAACGTTCCTTTCCTCCGGTTCACATGTGCACCTGCTCGCCTTCAGTGGTATGCAACTACCCAAATAAAAAAGCGCCCTCCCATTTGGGAAAACGCCTGTCGATTTATTACCTATTACCATAATACATGACTGAAAACAAAATGGCGTGCCGTTATACTGCCAAGTTTGTGCCATTTTCAAGGTCTCCATTCAACATCACCCATTAGTTCTTCCATAGGTGCATTTTCATACAAACTGAATTTTAGAGTACTTTTAAGTTCTGCCACAAGCTCATATAAATATTCTGCTGCCTCTTTATAATCGCCAACTCCTGCATCATAAAAATTGATCTCATCCATTAACCAATGTTTTTTTAAAAAATCATTATATGCTTCGTATATTTGTTGTATTGTTACTTGCTCGTGAATTGTAAAGTACTTTGCCATTGTTTCCTTACTCAGACCAACTTCTCTCGGAATTTCTTTAATAAGTTCCTCCTTTTCACTTCTATCACCAAGTTGGTAAACAAGAGCCAGTAGCATGGCATTAATTCTTTTATCGGTCCAGTGACAATAGGTTCTTCTAAACCTTAATTCCCTTTCATTATGTATATCTTTCTCAATTTTCCTAATTTCTTTTACAAATTCAAAATTTTCTTTAGATAATTTATTACTTTTGATTGTTGCCTGCCAGACTAAAAAACTAAATAATCCAGTAACAATCATTCCTGCAATTTGAATCCAATTATCCACGCTCAACTCTAATATTCCCCTCCAAGTGTATAGTCTCTTTATCTCATAGTTTATCACGAAAATTGACAGAAAAATAAGCTATCCACATTATCCACGAATTACCCATATGTTTTATACTGTGCAACTCGTCGAACTGAGCCAATCCCTTGTCCTCTCTGTTTTTAACCAATATCCCTAAAATGAATTACACACCTGTTATTTTTGAGGAATTGAAGAAAAATGAAAAGAAAAAGGCCCATCCTTGTTGTTTTGGATGAGCCAGGTTATATTTTAAATTTCTTCATGGCGTTGTTCATGGCGTCTTGATTGATTCCGATATATCGCAGTGTTGTCCGTTGGTCCGAGTGGTTAAAAATCTCCTGTAGCATAGCCACGTCCTTTGTTTGTTTGTAAAAGTGATAGCCAAATGTTTTCCTCAATGTATGCGTGCCGATGTCATCTAAACCCACATACTCAGCAGCGGCCCTGAGAATCTTGTACGCCATCGACCGTGATATTGGCTTGTTAATTCCTTCACGGCTTTTAAAGAGAAATTCATGATCCTCTTTCTCTTCAACATAAGCTTTAAATTCCCTTTGAAGAGCTGGCGTCATGTCGATTCTCTTTTTCTTTTTCGTTTTCTTCTCTATAAGATTAAAATAAGGGCGTTTCGCGTCTCTTACTCTCAGCTGCAGAATATCCGATATGCGAAGCCCCGAATTAATGCCGGTCACAAATAGCATATAATTCCTCATATTTTGCTCTTTTAAAAACCTCTTGATGTAGAAGATACATTCCGGATCACGTATAGGCTGTACAAAATTCATTAAGAAGCCGCCCCTTTCTTGTAGACTTCTTCTCTCAGAGCAAACGCCAGTCTGTAGAAAGCTTTTGCTTTCACACGGTAATAGCTACGTTGGCTCAGATCCATTTCTCCATATACTTCATAATCGTACATTTCTTCCGGCTGCATATAGAGCATGACAATGATTTGCCGTTCTCTTTGAGAAAGCCGGTTAACAGCCCTTTGGATCCTTTTTAAGAATTTATCACGTTGAATCTCCCAATCAAGACGCTTTAATGCTGCATCTTCTGTCGATGAATGAAATTCATTTGTGATACTTGGCGGAACAATGCTATAAGTTGGTGTAACCTTTGGTAAAAAATCATCTGGCACTTGTAAAAGATATAACCGGTATTGATCAAGCAACTCCTCTGCTTTTGATTTAGTCGCTTCTTCGTCAATCTGAGGTATATTTAAAGTTAATTGATTCATATTTTTACCCTCCCGTTTATTTGCGTCTTAAAGCCCCGCCTTTGCCTCGTTTCAGCGTTTGCCTGTCAGCGCCCATCATTTGCCGCCAAAAGCGTTCTGAACGCTCCTGCGCGTTTTTATTTGGCTTTTTCTTCTCTTGCTTCATGTCATCCCTCCTAATAACAAAAAACGGACACCAACCAAAGCACAGTAATTCTGTGCAGTGATCAGTGTCCGCAGGCTCTCCGTCTTGGACTTATTTTGTTTTGTAATGAGCTGATACAAGAATTTCTTTAAAATGTGACATTGCATGATCGTATCCATCACAATGCTGTTGCGGATATAGATTTCTAATTCTGTCCTGTACAGCCTCCATTTCATTGAATCCTTTGATAATTTGATTGTCGTCCAGCGTTTGGATAGCCGCTTCCAGATAGACTGCATGATCAAGAGTTTCCTCAAGTGCATGTTGCAACCAACCACGCAGATCATAGGCATCAACTTTAACGGGCTGGTCATACTTGGCAAGCCCCTTATCCTGTTGTGCGTTTAGTTTGCTGATGACGGCTGAAATGATCGGGTTGTCAGTGTGGTTCATCAATACCCCTCCTGCTGCCGCTGATGATTGAGGGCGTTTTTGTCCATGTAAGCAGCTTCGATCTGTTCCCAAGTAAATCCGAAACCAATAGTTCCAATGCTCAAGAACAAGGACCAAGCCACGCTGAAACTGGTCTTTTTAGTGCTTGACATGTAAGAGTTTAACAACCACCATTTCATTTCTAAGAAAATACCTGTTAAACCACCCTCGAATCCTTTTTTCTTCATTTCCTCAAATCCTTCTTCTTGTATATTCATTGCATCTTCCCACCCTTTTTTAATGGCTATTGAAAGGAAAAAGTGAATGCAGTCGACAAATTCTTCAAGCAAAGAATATGATTTATAGCCATATTCCGGTTTCCATTCAAGGGCGCCTCCATCCTCAGATGGTTTCCAGTTATACTCCGGTTCTTTTGGTAACTGGTTATTACTCCAATGTTTAAACCAGCGCCCCTCATTTGCAAATTCAGCTAATTCAGTATCCAAAGCAACATAAGTATTTGGCAGCAAGTCCTGACCTTGCAGCCCCTTTTCTTCGATGATCCGATCATCAAGCGCCTTTTGCATTTCGAACATTTTTTGTAGATTCATTGTTTCCGCTCCCCTATTTCCGCCCGCTGGCGGGACATATTTTTTAATAAAAGTCCACGGCTCCGTTTTCAGATGCCATTTCGAAAGCTTTTTTCCAATCATCATACAAGTAGAGCCACACTTCCCCTGCATCGCCTAATGTTTTGGCGTATTCGCGGGCCGCATCGGCGTGTTCGTTGAAGTCTTTTGCCAGCTTTTTAGAAACGACAGGTCCTATCGTGCCCTCATTATCTGCAAAATTGATTAACTCCTGAAAGGCGGTGTCTCCCTTAAATTCTTCTAATTTGCGACGCCACCAGCCGTATCCGCTGTAGCTACCTGCACGGAATCCAGAGCTTTCTTCCCATGTATAAACTTTGTCCGGATCAACACCCTCACCACGACCCGGAAAGTGCTCTTCCGACCATTTCATACTTTCGCCCGGTGTCCATTCCGTTTCCCAATTTTCAACGTACCCGTCTTCATCTAATTGAGGATTTTCAACAACCTTCAAATTTTTAAACACTCTAATATCTAATCCCATTTGTATCTCTCCCTTATTTCCGCCCGCCGACGGTATTTTGTAGAAATTCATGCACATGACACATAAGCAGCATGCCGCCTGTTTCCGGTCCGTGCTTTTCACGGAAGACAGCCAATGCTTGTTCGAAAGCCTGCCTGTAATCCTGTTTCACTGTTTTACCTCAGTACCGTAGGCCTTCAAAGCCACTATGCAAATTGCCATTTGAGGTGTTTCGGCAATAGCTGCGAAAACGCGTTCCTCTGTCGGTATTACTGCAAGGTATGGTGCATAACTTCTGTTTGAATCTCTATCAATTTTCACAAGTTTGAATTTCTCCACTACCGACCAAGCTTGATCAAGGTTTTCGGTCGGAGAAAATTGCTCCGGAATGGTCAATTCTCCATCCTCTGTGTAGGCAGATGTAACACCGATGTTAGGAAACGTTTGAGTTTGCCAACCCATCACCTCTTCAGCAATCAATCGGTCAATTTCTCTTTTATCTATCACACTATTTCCTCCTCAACGCCCATGCTGCAACCGCATTTCGGGCAGCAGGCATCTGGGCGAATTTTTATATCTAATTCGTTGTGGCCACATTCAGGGCAGCTGTATTCGATCATTTACTATCAGCCCATTCATCAAAACTGTAGGCGTAATCAACGCTTTCAATGAAACCGATCTCCTTCGCCTTCTGACGGATCTTCATACATCCTTCATAGCTGTAAGCCCATATTTCTTTATAATCCCTCAGCTCGCCGCATTTCCCTGTTATGATGAACTTTCGAAAGCTGTTGACCAGTTGCCACATGTTGCCCCCATGGGAAAAGCCGTTTGGGCTCCCGTATCCCATTTCATACGGATAAACGTAATCACCCGTGTAATCATCAACGAAGAACAGTTTTTTCTTAAACCTGAAATACGCTATACGATCCTTTGACTTGCGGTAGAATGTCCGATGATCAATGCTTGCAATAAGCTTTATCAGATCATTAATATCGTTCATGCGTTTTAATTGCTCTGATGACGGCATGAGATTCCCTCCTGATCCATAATCGCTTTGAGTATGGGGTAAATCTGCTGAGGCACAACCGCATTGCCTAATCCTTTAATTCTGTCCACCCGATTGGGAACCCCATCATCGCTTCCCAAAAAGCCGGATTCGCGCGCCCTCTTTCCCCAGTCAACACCATTAAATAGTTTGGTAACTGTCCTAAATGTGCTCTTTCTCCATTTCGTAACTTTGTCATTGTTTTCTGATAATCGTTCAGTCCCCTTGTATCCGATGCTGTTGGCGTTGGGAAGATATCCGACAACAAAGACCCTGTCTCTTCTATGCGGTGCCCCGATGGCGAGAGCTGGTATAATAAACGATTTCCCTTTGTAACCTTCACTTTCCAAGTCAGATAACGTGCGGTCGAGCTCCATATTTGCGAAGTTAGCAACGTTTTCGCCAACAACCCAAGTGGGTCTAAGTTCTTTGATGAGCCTAAACATTTCCGGCCAGAGGTCGCGGTCATCTTCTGTGCCTCTTTGCTCCCCGGCAATACTGTAAGGTTGGCAAGGGAATCCTCCTGAAATAATGTCAATTGTTCCACCTGGCTCAATCACTCCTTTTTCCTCTAGTAGTTGTCTATTCAAGGTGCATACATCGTCAAAGATGGGAACACCGGGGAAATTTTTATTCAGCACCTTCTGACAGAAGGGTTCACGCTCGCAGAATGCGACTGTTTCAATGCCGGCCCATTCGGCAGCAAGCGCAATGCCACCGATACCAGCGAATAACTCGATGCTTTTCATGCTGTCATCCCCCTATCCCCGGCAGAACCGCGATTGCAAAGAATAAAACCGCCACCATCGCCCCAAGGAGCCAAGCATTTGTCTTATCACGCTTTGCAATGATTGTTTCATCGCCGATCAATTTCAGATCGTCTGACTTTGCCACGAGCACCGGTATGTAATCTGGATGCACTTTCAAATATTCCGCAGCCTGTTCGACGGTCATCGCTTCATCTTTCGTGGATTTGACTGCCCGCTGGAGTTCTACTTGTAATGGAATCATTCCACATTCCCCTCCAATGCTTCCCTTGCAGTTTGCCCTCTATCCACTTCCATGAAAGAAGGGTTAAAACCGCCGAAACGGTTTTCCATTTCTACTGTGGCCCATTTTGACATGCGTAGCGTTCTTCTGTAATTATTCTCAGCTGCATATATTTGCAGGGCCTTTTTAAACCGTCCGTTTTCCTGATTGAGCCGTTGAATCTCTTCCCGCGCCTGCCTGAATTGATGAATTGTTACCTCTTGCTGGCGCTTGTTTTCCTCGATGACATCCTGCTGCTTAACAGACAGTTCAGTTCGATCAATCAAAAAGTCAATATGATCTTTGGTCATCCAGTATTGATCTTCCGGTTTAGCATTTTGATAGCCTTTTAATGTTGAAATGCGCCCTTTAATTTCCTGCAATTTATCCATTCCGTTCCTCCCCCGCAGGGGAAAGCCCCTGCTATTTGTTTACTTTGTAACTATGGTCAAACCGCACGCGGTCAAAGCCGCCTTTGAATGTTTCAATGATGGTTTGGCCGTGCTCGGGTGCCTCAACGCTATACGCGGCGTTTTGGTTGCCGTCTAAAACGATGACGGACACCTTGCCCGGCTCAATAAATTGAGTAATGTTTGATTCTTGATTGATAGATATATGTTTTGGCTGCACGTTCAACGCCTCCGTATGGTATAATAAAAGTGTCTAGTTTTTATTTAATACCATACGGTGGCGGTTGATTAGTGGACCGTCCTTACATCCAATGTCTTGATGGAAAGAGCTGCAAGTTTGCCTTTGGCTTCTCCGTCGGGATGATTGGGTGTTTTTTTATATATGCAAGGCGTTCTTCCTCGCTCATAACCCGCGTTACGACTTCCCCATGCTGCCGCATGTTTTTGTTTTCTGTCATGTTACGGTCCTCCTATTCCTCATTCATTTGTTTAATTCTCAAATTGTAAAGCCGTTCAATTTCTTGGTCTGATTGACGGTCTAAATATTCCTTGCCAAAGTTTCCGATTAAGGAAAGCCATTCAATCAAATGCTTTCTCTCTGTCTGTTCCAACGTTCCCCGCTCCCTTCGTAATAAGTAATTGCAATGCAGCGTTTTTATAATCTGGCGGACACTCTTCAAAGCGAACAATCACCATCAATTGATGAATCGACGCCTTTTCAAACGGGAAAGCTTTGTCTGTTAAGATCATCTGCCGTCGCTTCCTTCCCGAGCAGTCCACCCTCTCGCGGCTCAATTAATTCCTTTCTGCATTGGTCCAAGATTGGAAACATGATTTCCTCTATGTTTCTGCCGAAATACTCAGCTATTTCCACAATGGATTGACCTTCTGACCATAGCTTGCGGAATTGAATGAGGTCACGCTCATACCATAAGAGATTGCTTTCGATAAAAGGGATGTACACTGGGCTTTCTTCAAACAAATGGCGAACACGGGATTTTTTCAATGCCATTTCCTTGTCGGTAATGGCTATTTTCCCGCAGGCCCTTAAGCCACGTGGCCGTTCCAGCAATATCCGGCGTTTTGCCATGTCAACGATCAATATAACGAGTTCGTCTATTTCCCTTTTCAACAGGTCGGACATGTCATAAATTGACTTTCCTTCAAACCAGTAATCTATTACCTGCCTTAACTGCACGATGGACCATTCAAAATTCATATTTTCCAAGACAAATTCCAACCGATCTGCACGGACTGCGTGGTTCATGCCAGACACTTCCTAACAGTTCCTGTATTTCGGTGAACGAGGATCAATCTTCGCTCGTGCTGCAGATTCTTTGCAACAAGCCAGTTATTAGGATTCAAGCCGTTTTGCTGAATGATTTGCTTTTGAGCACGCGTAGGGCGTTTACCATGTTTCATTGAGCATTCCTCCTAAGATTTTGATAATCAGCGATTTTTTGATCTAACAGACTGATAAGATCGTCGACTCGCTTACGCTGCTCGGATTCTGAAAGAGTTCTTTCCGGACTGAATTGCCAAACACCTGGCATAACCTCTTGAACGTTGCTACCATGCATCATTACCACCTCCTTTAATGCGTCTGTCCTCTCCGGTGAATTTGACAACCTTGGTGCCTTGCATCATGCGGGAGATGATGCGGCCGCCATGTACGCCGTATTTCTGTTGAAGAGCCTCAACGTTGTAATTTGTGGTGATAATATTAGGCTTGTCCTGCCTTGACTCAATAATTGTCAGGATTAAATCTGTTGCCCATGACTCCTTGCCGTCACTATCTTTCCTGACATATTCAGCGCCCAAATCATCCAACACTAGAAAGTCACAAGACTCAATACTTTTTAAAATATGTTCCTCTGTCTCTTTTGAATTGCCGTAAGAATTTCGTATTTTTCTGAGCAACATTTTTGTGTTGGCAAAAATAACATTTTTCCTTAAGCTCTTCACATGCTGGGCTACACTGTGAGACAAATGGCTCTTCCCGATCCCGTAACTCCCCTGTAGCAGAAGGGAATCAAAACCGCCCCAATTTCCAAATTTCTCAGCATACCATTTCAATTTATTGAAGGCGTCAATTTGCGACTCCGTTAAGCCGATCACATTAAAATTACCGAAAGTGGCTTTTTGTGTGTCAGGAGGGACTAGACTGTTATTCCAAAAAAATGCATCTGCTGCCGTTTCCTCTTGGAAGGCAATCATTTCTTTTTCGAGTGCCAAATTGTCACACTTTATACACCGGCTGTGTTTCTTTCCGTTCTGCATATAAACAGGGACTTCATTGCCACAAGTTTCACACTGTCTTACACCTATCTTTTCAGGAGCTAGATGCTGCAACCTTTTAGGCAGAGCATTAGAAAAGGCCCTTGTATTGGTCTGTTTCGGGTGCTGAGTCTTGATCAAACGAACCGCCTCCTTTTTGATTTAGGTATGATTCGAACTTTGTTCCGAACAATGTTTCAGGACGCAGATACTTGTTCATCTCTGGAACATGAAGCCATTCTTTCGTTTTCACTAAGATGACCTGTTTGAAATGTTCAAATCTGAAACCCTCGTTCCATCGACTTCTAATCAACCCTTTTGTTTTCGGTGTAGTAGCACGATATTTTGTTCCTGCGACCTTGTTTAGAAAATCAATGATGAGTTTGTAAGGAATGTCATCATTTTCACTTTTAGAAGAAGGCGCGTCGGAGGATTTACCCGACAATATATCTTTTATATCTTTTTCTTTATCTATATCTATATCTAATTCTTTATCTATATCTGTACCGTCACGTGACGTCACGCTAACGTCATCCAGTTTTTCGGGAGAAGCAAGCTGTAATTGTTTCTTTTTCTCCCTGTATTTTTTATTTCTTTCCGCGTTGAGCTTCCTCACCCTATCCATACCTTCAACGTTTTGATACTTTTCCCAATTGGCTATTGAAATGAATTTATTTTCATCAACTTCAATCATTCCAAATTGTCGAAACGTATTTAACGCCATTCTTACAATTGGTAAAGGCCTATTAAATATCGTTGCCAGCATTTCATCCGTATAAGGGATATTTTGATTTAAATAAATATATCCAGACGCATTCGTTTTACCAGCTTGAGAGAGAAGCTTAACCCAAATAATGAGGATCGTATCTGACTCAGGCATTTGCTCTATAAGCTTAATTTTTTCATCTTCAAACATCTGCGTACTTAATTTGATCCATTTAACCTCAGACATCCAACTCAACCCCTTCTGATTTTGTTAAGGGCCAGACAGACTTCTTACCGTTAACAATCACAGAGCCGAGGACATTCTGGCGACATTTGTTTGAAATAATGGTGCCACCTTGAGCTTTAAGTTGATCCATTGTTTTCTGATGAATTGAAACAGATTCACTAACAACTACATGAAATTCGTGATTTAGCCATACATAACCGGTAAAGAACATTTTTAGCCAATCCCTTCTACTCTCGTGCTGTTCTTCTGTGCTATCCAAGCTTCGACTGCCCGCCGGGAATATCTTCGTTGTGTTTTTGGAGCGCCCGGTCTTTCCGGTAATTCAAAAACAGGGAAGTCTGGTTGACTGAAATACAATTCTTCTGCTGTACGTGGAGTGCATTTCAGAATACCTTCATAAACTTCTTTCTTGGTTAAAAGCTGATCTTGAGAAGCCAAAACCATAATCATCTCTTGAATTTTTGGAACCAATGCAGCACTAACGTTTGCAATAACATCGTTCGTAATAGTGTCGATGTCTGATTGTTCAAGTTCGATTTTCATAGATCATTCCTCCACTCTTTTCATTTCCTGTCAGGAAACTAAACGTTAAAAAAAATCACTCATTGGAATCTTTAGTTTCTCGGAGATTTTTTCTATACTTGTGATGCTTGGATTTACTTTCCCGTTTTCAATTTTTGAGATATATGAAGATGAAAAACCCAGACTATTAGCAAACTCTCTTAGAGTTTGACCTTTTTTAGTTCTAGTATCTTTCAATTTATTTCTGAACTTAGATAGATTCACTTTTCTTTCACCCCCAACTTAAATTTCCTATTTGGAAACTAAATAAAATATAACACCTTACATTTTGCTTTGCAACCCCTATTTGCGATTTTTGTATACTATTTGTCAACTTGCAATGGTATAATGACTGTAATCAATTAATCGTTATTAAACGTAAGAAATAAGGTGATTTTTTGAATAAAAATATTGGTGAAAATATTAAAAAATTACGTGAAGAAAAGGGGCTTGGATTAGTTCAGGCAGCAGAAGCCATTGGAATTTCTCGAGGGTATTTATCTAAATTAGAAAGTGGTGTTCAGAACCCCTCTGTTAAAACAATTGATAAAATAGCAGATTATTTTTCAGTGGACCGCTCTTACTTCTTTACCAATCTTGAAAATTTAAAAGACTTTACAGAAGAAGAAAAGAAAATAACCTTTGAACGAGATTTGTCAATAGAAAATCTCAGGAAACATTATAATATTACTCTTGATGGTAAAGAAGTTTCTGATGATGAAATAAAAGTGATGTTAGAAGTCCTAAAAGCATACAGAAAATCAAAAGGCGTTTCTGATATCGACTGATTCATTGTCTGCTAATTGATGTATTTTCTCCAATAATTCATCGAGTGAAATATCTGTCTTCATTGTAAGTAACCCCTTTTACGAACGTTTGTTCTCTTATTATAATCGAATACACCTTAAAAATAAATCAGTATCAGAGATTTCCTATTTTTCATTTCGTCAAAACAGGAAATCTCTTTTAAAAATACGAAAGACGTTGCCTATATATTCGGCAGCGTCTTTTTAATAAAACGTTTGTTTTTCAGTTTTTTCAACATGTGACTCAAGTTTGTAACTCATTCCTACAGGTGGATCAGCCAATTGGTGTGTGGTCGTCTTTACTTGCGGAATTTCTTTTCCTTCGTTATTAACGTTAGCCTCAATGTTAAAGTTCGCACTAAACACAAATGCTAATGCAATTACTAAAGTTATTGCTATCCCTATGATTGCCTTTTTCACTAATTTTCACCTCCCTTTTTAATATATTATAATCAACCCCCATATTTAGCAACTCTATTTTTGGTAAATTCGCTCTAAAATAGTCTTTTTTATCACAAAAAACATGCAAAGATAAAAGCAGTTTTTCTCTGCTCGCTTCTCTTCTGCCGTCAAAATAAAAAGCCCACGCAGAATAATAATCATGATCGTAGTATTTCTTTAAACTATCTTGCTTAATAACTGACTTAATGAAATCCGTTACAACATACTCTTTGGGAACAGGCTTATCCCAATAAAGATTTAATATTGCAAGTTGCTCCTTTAAGTCATCCGCTACAAAAAACCTATCTTTAGATTTATTTAGTCCTATCCCTTTTTCAAAAAACCAAGCTGACTTATCATAAGACTCGTATAAATATGATAAACCTAGAATGAAATAACCATTAGTAGCAGAGTTAATACTAAAGTTAGTTTCAACAAGCTTTGTAGCATACTCTCTTGATTTCTCTATATTATTTTCGTACTTAAGATGCATATTTGCTAACGCTTCATCAGTGCGACTCAAGAAAGCTTTACGTATAAAAGGGTCTTTGATATCCGGCAGCATATTAGAGATTTTTTGTATGTAGTGTAAGGATAGATCAAACTTATTGCTATAATAAAAACATAACATTTCAAGTATGAGTAATAGTGTCTTTAAATCATGAGAATTAGGCTGCAGTTGTTTTAACATCTCAAGATATTCTACCTCGCTATAAACTCGAGAGTATTTAGATCTTAGCTGCCACTCGTAAACAATAGCCCATTCTCTCAGCTCTCGATTATTGCCGGAAATAGTTTTCCCTATTAGGTGACAGGTCATTGAATCGAGTTTTTTAGAGTGAGCATATTCGAAAGCAGTTTTGATATTTTTCTTGGTTGCTTCATAACAGCATTGTCGCATTATTTCTATTTCATTTTCTTTATCAAGATAACGTGTTATATCTAATATCATCCACAATGCAATTTCTTGACCATTCAAAAACTTGCTCAAGTGCGAGGCGCTAATTCCAATTTTGTCAGCAATCTCTTTCTGTTTTTCCTCTTTTGAGTCGATAATACGCTTTAAGTGGCTTCTAACATCAATTTTACTTTCTTCCATCTTAATCACCATTTCAAAATTAATTTAACATACTTATATAAAAAAGATTGTCGAATATTGACGATAGATATAAAGAAGGAACAAAGAGTTACAATAGAAATAATTTTCGAACTGTTCTTTATTATACCACAATTCTGACTAAAAATATACGTTTAGCCTTACTTTTTACATATTTGGAGAGTTTTACTTCCATGTTCATTCATATTAAACTTTTACTACAAAAACATCATATATCATTGCATAATAGTATTAACAAAATTATTTTAAATGTAATTGGAGGTAAAACACAGTGGCAAGTTTCAGGAAGCGCGGAAAGACTTGGGAATATAGAATCACTTACAATGATCCTATAACCAATAAACGCCGAGAAAAGCCACAAGGTGGCTTTCGGACAAAAAAAGAAGCTATGATTGCGGCTGCAGAAGCTGAATTAAATATTAATAATCAATTTATACAAAAGAACGACTCCATTACAATTTCGGAGTATTTAAACATATGGTTTGACACATACAAGCACACTGTAAAAGAAAGCTCGTGGGGGCCACGAGATGACAGCATGGTCATTATTAAAAAACATATCGGCAATATCAAGGTGAAAAACATCAATACGTCTATGTACCAAAAATTCCTGAATGACATAGCACCTGAATACGCAAAGAATACACTAAAAGGCGTACACGATGTATTTAAAATGATGACTAGACAAGCTATGAGGGATTCGTATTTTAAGGATTATCCCCTTGAGGGTGTTCGTCTGCCTCGGACAAAAGACGCTGATAAAGTTATGGATGATGAAAAGCTAAAGGATATAAAGTTTTGGGAGAAAGAAGAGATTTCTAAATTTCTTCAATGTGTCAAACGAAGAGGCAACCCTCAAGATTTAGCAATGTTTGTCCTGCTCGTTTATTCAGGACTTAGAATTGGTGAAGCTACGGCTTTGAAATGGGACAAGATTGATTTTGAGGAATCAGTTGTACGGGTTCGATATACGCTGTATCAGAAAGATGGTTTAAGAGACAATTATATGTTACTCAGCCCTAAAACTTCGTCATCAATCAGAAATGTTCCTGTACCGCCTCAGGTCAGCAACCAATTAAAAATATTAAAACATGTACAGAATCAAGTCAAAATGGAAAACGAAGATCAATATAAGGATGAAGGCTTTGTGTTTACAGACAAAACTGGGCGCCCTATCCCAGCTCGGAATTTCAATTACAAATTAGACACTTATATAAAAAAATCCGGTGTTACCCGGATCACGCCTCATAACCTGAGACATACATATACGTCATTGCTAATTGACGCAGAAGTTAAATTGAAAGAAGCTCAGGAACGGTTAGGGCACTCTTCTTCCAAAACAACGTTAGACATTTATTCGCATATTATGAAAGAAACAAAAACAGAGGCAATCGTTCAATTCAATGCCGTCGCAAATGAAATTTTTTGATAAAACTGTGGGCAAAATATGGGCAAGGTCGATTTTTAGACCTTGCCCATACGCTTAGAAAGCCTATTATATCAAGTTTTGTTCGAGGATGGTCTGTATTTTCGTAACCATCAGATCAATTGCGACGTGGTTTTGTCCGCCTTCAGGGATAATAATGTCGGCGTAGCGTTTCGTCGGCTCTACGAATTGGTTGTGCATCGGCCTTACAACGGAAATATATTGCTCGATGACAGAATCAATGGAACGGCCCCGCTCCTTAATATCCCTCAGCATCCGTCTGATAATTCGGAGGTCGGCGTCCGTGTCCACGTAAAGCTTGATGTCCATTAAATCCCGAAGCCTTTTATCCTCTAGTACAAGAATGCCTTCTAGGATAATGACATCTTTCGGGTCTACTGAAACGGTTTCTTCTGACCGTGTATGAAGCTTGTAATCGTAAATCGGCTTTTCAATCGGACGGTAATTCAATAGCTCTTGAATATGCTCGATCAAATAGTCATTATCAAACGCAAGCGGATGATCGTAGTTTGTGTTCAGCCTTTCTTCAAACGGAAGATGGCTTTGGTCTTTATAATAAAGGTCTTGCTGGATCATTAAAATCGAGTGGCCTTTGAACTGTTCATAGATAGATCGCGTGACACTCGTTTTTCCTGAACCAGAACCTCCTGCGATTCCAATGACTACAGGATTCTTACCCATTAGTGATTACTTCCCCTTTCTCATCATGTTGCTCGGATAAATCGTTTTGTCCAGTTTAAATTTGACAATTTGAAGGGGATGGCGGGCAGCGTCAAGCTCATTTCCGTCTTCGTCCCAAATGTTTTCTATTTTGTGTGTAAAGTTTTCAATTTCAGGGCCGAAGAATTCCACTTCATCTCCCTGTTTGAAGAAATTGCGCTGTTGGAGCGTGACCATTTTTGTTTCTTCATCATAGTCGAGTACCAAGCCGACAAAGTCATATGTCGTTTTCTTTCCGTGCTCGCCGAACATTTGCTCCTCATAACCCGGTGTTCCTTCAAAAAAGGCTGTCGCCGTGTCCCTGTTGGCGCATTTATCAAGTTCAGTGAGCCATTCTTCTTGAATGACAAAGTTCTCGGGATCAGCGCAGTACGCGTCAATCACTTTGCGGTACACGCTGACGACTGTGGCCACATAGTGAATGGATTTCATTCGGCCTTCGATTTTTAAGCTGTCAATACCCATTTCGATCATTTGCGGAATGGACTCGATTAGTTTTAAATCCTTAGGGCTCATGGCAAACGGAGCATCTTCCTCATCATATAAAGCAACCGCGTTCGCGCCGTCAGTTTGATATAAATCATAATCCCAGCGGCAAGACTGGCAGCAGCCTCCGCGGTTTGAATCTCTTGCCGTCATGTGATTGCTCAATACACAGCGTCCGGAGTACGCAATACACATAGCGCCGTGGATGAAAGATTCGATTTCGATATCAACTTTCTCTTTCATTTCTCTGATTTCAATCGCGCTTGTCTCACGTGCCAACACAACACGGTCAAGCCCCTCTTCCTTCCAGAACTGCACAGCTTTCCAGTTTGAAAGAGACTGCTGCGTACTTAAATGAACTTCTACATGCGGAGCGACTCTGCGGCAGGTTTCGATAATGAGCGGATCCGCTACGATGATACCCGCAACCCCGGCTTCTCCTAAACCTTTTAAATATTCATCAAGGCCGTCTATGTTTTCATTATGGGCAAAAATATTGGTTGTTACGTAGATTTTTGCACCGTATTTTTTTGCAAACTCTACGCCTTCAGCGATTTCTTCCAACGAAAAATTGTCAGCATTTGAGCGCAGCCCGTATTCCCGGCCTCCGATAAATACCGCGTCCGCGCCGTAATGGACAGCGATCTTAAGCTTTTCAAGGTTGCCAGCAGGAGCGAGAAGCTCGGGCTTTTTCGTAATCACGCGCTTACCATTCACAATTTCGGAAATCTTATCATTTACGGCATTCATAGCTTAACCCCCTTTTATTAATAAACCGTTTCTTTAAAGAAAAATCCGGTATCTATGCTTCTGTTAACAGGCTGTATGCTTTCGATCCGTTCAATCCAGCCTTCTTTTTTATCTTCATATTCGTCACGGTTTTCGATGCATAAATCAATCGCTTCTCTGTACATCCGTGTCACTTCAATCAAATATTCGGAGGATTTTAATACCCCGTCGATTTTGAAAGAGTCAACGCCGGCATCGATCAGCTCCTCCAGTTCATCAATGATGCATACATCGTTCGGGCTCATGATATGTGTCCCGTTTTCGTCTTCAAAAATCGGGTATTTGTTGTCACGTTCCTTATCATGCAAAAACAGGCCGGTTTCTTTTTTCTTTCCTTCAATATCCATGACTTTGCCTTGGTATTCAAAGTAATTGCCGACTAATGAACGCTTTGATTGGAACATGCATGTCATGCCGTGGACCTGAATTTCAATCTCAACTTCGGCGTTTTCTTTAATTTCCACAATGCTGTCCATATTTAATTCCTTAGCCAGCACCGCGCGGACCGCGCCTTTTCGTCCCCAATAATTGCATGTATAATAATTAGTTCCCGTTGTCTCTGTACTCCAGTGAAGCTTCAACTCTGGTGCTGATTCTCTCGCAGCCATGAGGACGGCCGGATCGCCGAACACTGCGGCATCAACGCCTGCTTCAGATAAGAAAGCGAGGTAGTCACCTAGTTCTGCCACTTTGTCATTGTGAAATAATCCGTTTACCGCTGCGTATACTTTTGCCCCTTCTTTATGGGCGATATTGACGGCCGTTTGAATATCTTCTCTAGTGAATTCGCCTGCCAATCTTAGGCCGTATCTCTGTTCTCCAACTAAAAACGCTGTCGCTCCAGCTTGAATGAGCGGCAAAATATCCGCTGTATTTGTCGGTGTCACCAAAAGCTCCGGTGTTTTCATCACGTTCACCTCTTCTTTTTACTAATGGCCAGTCCGTCCCCGACGGGTATAATTGCTGTTTGATAGTCAGGGTGGTCCATCAGCCATTGATTGTAATGATCAATTTTTGAGATCAGCTGACGCCTTCTCTTTGGTTCGATTTTGCTGTAATCCTCCGCAACCAGACCTTTAAACAGCACATTGTCTGTTATAATCACCCCGTCCGGTGCAAGCATCGGTTCATATAGATGAAAAAAGTTTTTGTACTGGCCTTTTGCCGCGTCGATAAATATCACGTCATAAGGCGCCGCCGGACGAACTTCATCTGCCAGTTCTAGCGCATCTCCGTAAAACAAATGAATCCGATCCTCCAGCTGAAAGTCCCTTACATTGTTCAAGGCTTCTTCATGTCTTTTTTCATGTCGCTCAATTGTATATATTTCGGCTTCTGGCAGTTCGAGTGCCATACGAATGGCGGAATACCCGATTGCCGTTCCGATTTCCAATATTTTTTTCGCCTGTTTCACAGACAAGATTTGAAGCAGCACTTCCATGCCTGCTTGCTCCATAATCGGAACATGATGTTCATCCGCATATGTTTCGAGCTTTCTTACTTTATCCGGCTGAGGCTTCAGCAACGCTTCTATATAGTCATTTATTTGTTCATACCGGTCATTCACGACAAATTGCCTCCCCGTCCTAAAAAGGAGTGCCCCTGGCTTTTCACCGGGCACTCTCTGAACTCAACATTTATACATAAGTAAACAACCCGATATATTTTACCATAAAACCTTACGGAATGCGAATAAAAGGAGAGCTTTTGCCCTCCCCTTATTCACTGTCTTTATTTGTAATATACTTTTCTTTCGCTTTGTTATGTTCTTTTAATGTTTTGGTGAATACGACTTCACCATTTGATTTGGCCAAAAAGTAAAGATAATCGGTTTTGTCCGGGTTGAGCGCTGCATCCCAGGAAGATTCGCCCGCATTGGCAATCGGTCCGGGCGGCAGCCCTTTATTCTTATACGTATTATATGGCGAATCTATTTTTAGATCTTTATAAAACACACGGTCTTTATGCTTGCCGGCTGCATATAAAACGGTCGGGTCCGTTTGAAGCGGCATGTCTTTTTCAAGCCGGTTATAAAAGACGCTTGCGATTTTGTGGCGGTCCACTTTCGCCGTCGCTTCTTCTTCTATAAGAGAAGCCATTGTGAGTGCGTCGTGGATGGAGAGCTTCTTTTTCTCCAATGAAGATTTGTACGTCTCCACATATGAGTTTGTTTGCTTAATCATTGCCGTGATAATGTCTTCAAGAGACGCATCCGGATCTGTAAATGGATATGTAGCAGGAAACAGATACCCTTCCAGAGGATGCTTAATGTCTTTATTCAAAACATCATCTGTAATCGTGTCAGGATATTGTTTTTTCAGCTTGCTGATAAATGTTTGGTCATCCAGTTTAGCGATAATGTCTTTTTCCGAGTATTTCGTTTCCTTAGCGATTGCCGATGCAATCTGCGTGAGCTGTTTACCTTCAGGAACAGTAATTTGAAACGCGTAATTTGTTCCTCCGTTTGTAAGCTTTTTGATAATGGTGTTCAAATCCATTCCTTTGGTTAAATGGTAATATCCCGCTTGAAAGCCGGAGGCGCCTTTATATTTCACATAATATTGAAAAGCCTTCTCGCTTTTAATCACATTATTTTCTTTTAATATATCGGCAATGGCAGATACGGATGATCCGCTCGGAATATTGACATTCACTGTTGTTTTACTGCCTTTTTTGACTGGCTCCAGCAGTGATTTCCCATATAAGAATGCTCCGCCTATGACTAAAACAAACACAATAATGGAGGCCAGCACAATCGTTCTTTTTTTATTGTCGGCTGTTATTCTTTTGAGAAATGGTTTTTTTGGCTGATTGATATACATACAGGTCTCCTCCCATCAGCTCTTATACTACATGATTCAAGTCCTTTCGGCAATTTATTACAAAAAAAAGCCGCCGATCGGCAGCTTCACTTTTTCGAAAGAAAACGAAAGGCCGGAGCTCATGTGCAAGCCCCGGCCTTTTCACTTTTTTACTCTTCGTCCTCTTCAGCAAGAAACGTGTTTAATGTTTCTTCGATCATATCCCACTCTTCATCAGTTTCGATCGGTGTTAATTCGCCATCTTCTCCGTCCGCGTTTGGCGTGAAGCTTGAAGCGTGAATTTCGATTTCTTCCTCACCTTCAGAAGCGATCGGGTAGTAAAGAACGTAAGATTTTCCGAATTCGTCGTTTTCAAATGTGAACAGCACTTCGCAAAGCTGTTCGTTACCTTGATCATCTACAATTGTAATTTGTTTTTCGCCATGTTCCATTTTTTTCACCTCTTAGTTTAAGCTGTCCAGATATCCCTGAAGAATCATCACAGCCGCCATTTTATCAATGACTTTTTTTCGTTTTTGTCTGCTGACATCAGCAGCAATCAGCATCTTTTCAGCCGCCATTGTGGTAAGACGCTCGTCCCACAGCACAACAGGAACATTGTACGTTGTTTCAAGCAGTTTCGCAAATGTTTGGCTGGCTTCGCCTCTCGGACCAACAGTTCCGTTCATATTCTTCGGAAAGCCCAGCACGATTTTATCTATAGTATGGTCTTTTGTCAGTTCTGATAAACGGGGCAATCCATAATCGCCTTCCGCCTCATTAATCTTTATCGTTTCAATGCCCTGAGCGGTCCAGCCCATTTCATCGCTCAGCGCAACGCCAAGTGTTTTCGTTCCCAAATCAAGCCCTAATATTCTCATGTGTAGTTTACGCCTCTTTATGCTGTTCTAAGTATGACTTTACCAATTCCTCGATTAATTCGTCTCTTTCAAGCTTGCGAATTAAATTACGAGCGTCACGATGCCTTGGAATATAAGCGGGATCACCTGACAGCAAGTATCCGACAATCTGATTGATGGGATTATAGCCTTTTTCCTGAAGCGCGTCATAGACCGTAATCAGCACCTCATTTACGTTTGTTTCGGCAGAATCATCGGAGAAATTAAATTTCATCGTTTTATCAAACGAGCTCACCGTTTTGCACCTCTTTCCCAAATTCGCAGGCAAAGTTCAGCCTGAGTCCTTATCTTACCATCATTCTACACTACATAAACGAATTATAAAACGGATTTCACCCATTCTTCCACAGAAGTTAATGCGTCTTGCAGTTTTTCAGGCTGCTTTCCGCCCGCCTGAGCCATATCAGGACGGCCGCCTCCTCCGCCTCCGCACATTTCCGCCGCTTGTTTCACAAGCTTTCCTGCATGAAGGCCTTTGTCAATCAGATCTTTTGTGACGCCTGCTGAAATATTCACTTTATCATTTTGAACCGCGCCTAGCACAACAACCGCTGAACCGAGCTTCGCTTTTAGCTCATCCACCATTGTGCGCAAATGATTCATATCTTTGGCGTTCACCTTTTCAGCAAGAACCTTTACGCCGCTGATGTCTTTTACGTTAGAAAGAATCGCGCCTGCTTCTGCGTTTCCTAATTTCGCAAGAAGGGATTCATTTTCTCTCTGTGCCTCTTTCAGGTCAGCCTGAAGTGCAGCGACGCGTTTTGGCACATCTTTCACATTTGTCTTCAATTCCCCGGCTACTTGTTTCAATAGTCCAATTTGGCTGTTCATCTCAAGGTAAGCGCCCTGCCCCGTGACAGCTTCAATCCGTCTTGTTCCCGCACCGATTCCGGATTCAGACACAATTTTAAACAAGCCGATTTCAGCGGTGTTTTTGACATGGCAGCCGCCGCAAAGCTCAAGACTGTAACCGCCAACTTGAACGACACGCACGATATCTCCGTATTTTTCGCCGAATAAAGCCATGGCGCCCATTTCTTTCGCTTCGTTGATCGGTTTTAAATCAATGCTGACAGGAATGCTCTCCCAGATCTTTTCATTTACGATCACTTCAATCCGCTCCAGCTCTTCTTTCGTCACCTGTCCGAAGTGTGAGAAATCAAAGCGCAGGCGGTTTTCAGTTACGAGTGATCCCGCCTGGTTGACATGTGTGCCTAATACATCTTTAAGCGCCTGATGCAAAAGGTGAGTGGCTGTATGGTTTTTAATAACGCCGCTTCTCATATGGTCTTCTACTTCCGCTGTCACATGCATTCCTTTTTGAAGCGTCCCGCTTTCAACAAGGCCTTCATGCACATTCTGCCCGTTCGGCGCTTTTTGCACGTCTGTAATTCTCACAACAGCCTGAGCACTTCTCAAATAGCCTTTATCGCCGATTTGACCGCCGCTTTCCGCATAGAAAGGTGTTTCGTTTAGAAGGATTTGAACGGTTTCGCCTTCATGAGCCTCTTCAATTAATTCACCGTCTTGCAGAAGCTCAACAACACTTGAGTCAGACTTTGTATTTGTATAGCCGACAAACGTGCTTTCAACTGTCACATCGCGTAAAGCTCCGCCTTGCACCTGCATGCTTCCGACATCTTGGCGAGCGTTTCGGGCCCGAGCGCGCTGCTTTTCCATTTCTTCTTCAAAGCCTTTATGGTCAACTTTCATTTGCTCGTCTTCCGCGTATTCTTCAGTTAACTCGACCGGGAATCCGTACGTATCATAAAGTTTGAAGACGTCTGTTCCAGAGATGAGGCTGCTGCCTTTGTCTTTTTCTTTCTTGATCATTTCTGACAAGATCGCAAGCCCTTCATTTAAGGTTTCGTGGAAACGTTCTTCCTCGGTTTTGATCACTTTAGCGATGAATTCTTCCTTCTCTTTAACCTCAGGATAGAAGTCCACCATGATTTCAGCGACAACCGGAACCAGGTCATACATGAACGGGCGGTTGATATTGATCGTTTTGGCATAGCGCACAGCCCGCCGGAGAAGTCTTCTCAGCACATATCCTCGTCCTTCATTAGATGGAAGCGCTCCGTCACTTACCGCAAAGGCAACTGTTCTGATATGGTCGGCGATCACTTTAAACGCAGTGTTCTTTACGTCATCTTGACCATACGCCTCACCGGAAATCGTTTCAGTCGCCTTGATGATCGGCATAAATAAGTCAGTATCAAAGTTTGTCTGAACATTCTGGATGACAGACACCATTCGTTCAAGCCCCATGCCGGTATCAATGTTCTTCTTCGGCAGCGGTGTATACGTGCCGTCCGGATTATGGTTAAATTCAGAGAAAACAAGGTTCCACACCTCAAGATAGCGGTCATTTTCTCCGCCCGGGTACAGCTCAGGATCAGCCGGATCGTTACCATACGCTTCGCCGCGATCGTAGAAAATTTCAGTATTTGGTCCGCTCGGGCCTTCTCCGATATCCCAGAAGTTCCCTTCCAGACGGATGATTCTCTCCTCCGGAACACCGATTTTTTTCGCCCACAGCTCATACGCTTCATCATCTTCCGGGTGAACCGTCACAGAAAGAAGCTCTTCGTCGAAACCGATCCACTTCTCACTTGTCAAAAACTCCCACGCCCAAGTAATGGCTTCTTCTTTAAAATAATCTCCGATGGAAAAATTGCCGAGCATTTCAAAGAATGTGTGGTGGCGGGCTGTTTTCCCGACATTTTCAATATCGTTTGTGCGGATTGATTTTTGCGCGTTAACAATTCTCGGGTTTTCCGGCACAACTCTTCCGTCAAAATATTTTTTCAAAGTTGCTACCCCGCTGTTAATCCATAGCAATGAAGGATCTTCATGCGGCACTAATGACGCGCTCGGTTCAACCGCATGGCCTTTTTCCTTAAAGAAATCTAAAAACATTTGACGCACTTCAGCAGAAGTTAAGTGTTTCATTATATGTCCTCCTCTATTGAAATCGAAATTCTCTTCAGCGACAGCAAAAAAGCTCCCTCCCTATGCAAACTACACGTTCACACAGGGACGAGAGCTGTCTCGCGGTACCACCCTGATTACGGAGAAAAAATGAATATTCCCCGTCACCTTTGATCCTGTAACGCAGGACTTGCGGCAGCTTTTAACTGCACTCAGGATTAGCTTCCTCCGATCTTCTGTTAAAGCTCCTTTCAGCAAATGGAGCTTCTCTCTTTAACAGGGCTTCGTCGTACTCAGATCCGTCACTCGAGATTCGTATGTATTCTACTCGAAATTATAGACAAGCAGGCTTCCGATGTCAATGCTCCGTCCTCATCCGCAAAAAATGGATCATCATCACCTTCAGCACAGCCGCGGCGGGCACCGCAACGATCATACCGATGATGCCCGCCAACTCTCCTCCGGCAAGAAGCGCAAGCATGATCACAACGGGATGCATCTTAAGGCTTCGGCCGACAATCAGCGGACTGAGAATATTGCCTTCTAAAAACTGCAATATCAAAATGGTGATGACGACGGTAATCACAGCTTTCGCCGAGACAGCCATCGCAATCAACAGCGCAGGGACCGCTCCGATAACAGGCCCGAAATAAGGAATGACATTTGTAAGCCCGATAATAAGTCCCAGGATTAGCGGATACGGCAGATCAAAAAACCAGAACGACACCCCGGCCCCCAAACCGATTAAAAAACAGACCAGCAGCTGTCCGCGAATATAATCACCCAGAGAATCATCCACATCCCGCAAAAAAGCACTGCCTCTTTTTCTCCAAGATTTTGGCGTTAAATACCAGACGGTTTTTTTCATGAGATCAATATCTTTTACCATATAAAAGACGAGAAAAGGAATCGTGGCCGCAATGAGAATATAATCAAAGACAAATCGGATGCTCCTTATCGTCCCTTCTATCGTTTTGGCGACAAATTCCTCCGTCCGCTGAATAAACCGGTCCATTCGGCTATGTATGCCGTCCGGCCATTCGTCGGTATGATCATGAAGTTTCAATAACAATCCGTCATAAGTCTCAGCAATCCCGGGAATGCTCTCTGACAGATCGGTAAGCTGTTCAATCAAAACCGGGACCCCTTTATACAGCCCATAACCGATCCCGCCGAAAAAAAGCAGATAAATAATCAGCAGGCTCAGTGTTCTCGGAAGGCCTGATCTATGAAGCCATTCAATAATAGGGAGTAATAGATAAGAGATAAAAATGGCGATTATAAGCGGTATCAAAATAGATTTTACGACAAGACAAAATGGCGCCCATAGCATTTCAAGCTTGATGAATACATATACTATCAACAATACAAGCAAACAAACAGCCGCCCAAATTAAAAGCCGCAGCGGTTTTTGCGTCATCACCCATCACCTCCCTCTTATCTTTTGACGAATGGGCCGAATTATTCCCTTCCCAAGACTAAAGACGGCCAGCCTTAAGTATTAGCCATTTCCACATAATTAATTATCTGAAATTACAAAATAGTTTGACTAATGTTACATTTGCTCTATATAATATCAATACAATGTTATTTTTCTTGACAGCAAGAGTCATAAGACTTACATAATTAACCAAAACAAAATACAGGAGGTTTGCAATGATTTTATTTGAAGAAGTGAACAAGCATTATGGCAGCTTTCATGTATTAAAACAGATTAATCTTCGAATAAAGAAAGGAGAAGTTGTGGTTGTCATCGGTCCTTCCGGTTCCGGCAAAAGCACCATGCTCAGATGTATTAACCGGCTCGAATCAATAGATGACGGAACTCTCACCGTTAATGGAACCGTTATTAATGACAGAAAAACTGACATCAATAAAGTGCGCCGGAATATCGGGATGGTGTTTCAGCATTTCTATCTTTATCCCCACAAAACGGTTTTGCAAAATATCATGCTCGCTCCGATGAAAGTCCTTAAACAATCCGCAGAAGAAGCAAAGGAAACCGCTCAATACTATCTGCAAAAAGTCGGGATTCCCGATAAAGCAGACGCCTATCCATCCCAGCTGTCAGGCGGTCAGCAGCAGCGGGTCGCAATCGCCAGAGGCCTGGCCATGAAGCCCGAAGTCATGCTGTTTGATGAACCGACGTCCGCCCTCGACCCCGAGATGATCGGAGAAGTGCTCGATGTAATGAAAAAACTCGCAAAAGAAGGCATGACAATGGTCGTGGTTACACATGAAATGGGGTTTGCCAGAGAAGTGGCAGATAGAATCGTATTTATTGACGAGGGAAAGATTTTAGAAGAGGCACCCCCGGCTGAGTTTTATGCCAGCCCGCGCGAGGAACGGGCACGTCTATTTTTAAGCCGGATATTAAATCACTAAAAAAGAAACGGGGGACGAACAAATGTCACGTATCAAAAAACTATTATCAATAGGATTCATCTCTTTGGCGGCGATTCTTCTTTTAGCAGCTTGCGGAGGCAAGGAATCCAGCTCAGGAACATCAAAAGACAGCAAAAACACATTAGAAGCGATCAAAGACAACGACAAAATCGTTTTCGGCGTTAAAACAGATACAAGATTATTCGGACTGAAAAATCCAAGCTCTGGAGACATTGAAGGGTTTGATATCGACATTGCCAAACAACTGGCGAAAGATATAACAGGTGATGAAAACAAGGCGGAGTTTAAAGAAGTAACATCTAAAACAAGAATTCCGATGCTGCAAAACGGCGACATTGACGCGATCGTAGCCACGATGACGATCACGGATGAACGAAAAAAAGAAGTCGACTTCTCCAATGTGTATTTTGAAGCAGGCCAGTCACTTCTAGTGAAAAAAGGAAGCGCCATAAAAAGTGTAAAAGACCTTAAGAAAGGGACAAAAGTTCTTGCAGTTAAAGGCTCTACTTCCTCACAAAATATCCGAGAAAAAGCGCCTGATGCCACTGTGCTGGAATTTGAAAATTATGCGGAAGCCTTCACAGCCTTAAAATCCGGCCAAGGCGAAGCCCTCACAACAGATAATGCCATCTTATACGGTATGGCCGATGAAAATAAAGATTACCAGTTGACAGGAAAAACATTTACAGATGAACCTTACGGCATAGCCGTTAAAAAAGGCCAATCAGAACTGGTGAAAGAAATCAACGCTTCTTTGAAAAAAATGAAATCTGACGGAAGATATGATGAAATCTATAAAAAGTGGATTAAAGAAGACCCAGAACAGTAGCTAACCACATCCGGGATGAGCAGAGCGTGCTCATCCTGATTCATTAAGGAGTGAAAAGCGCATGAACTTCTCTATTCTAACCGATAACCTCGACATGTATCTCGACGGCTTTTATCATACCTTGCTTGCCAGTGTCATCGCCTTAGCCGGAAGTTTTGTACTGGGCGTGCTCGTTGCGGTTATGAGGATTATAACCTTTAAACCGCTGCAATGGACCGGAACGGCCTATGTTGAATTTATCCGCAATATTCCGCTCCTATTAATTACATTTGTCTTTTTCTTCGGGCTGCCTAACGCCGGAGTAAAGCTGGACGGTTTTCAAGCGGGCACCATCGCGCTGACGATCTACACGTCGGCTTTCATTGCAGAAGCGATCAGAGCGGGAATCCAATCTGTGTCAAAAGGGCAGATGGAGGCGGCCAGATCATCGGGTTTTACATACAGCCAAGCTATGCTTTATATCATTTTGCCGCAAGCGATTAAAATTGTTATGCCGCCTCTTGGAAATCAGTTTTTAAATCTGGTCAAAAACTCATCCATCCTTGGCGTAGTAGCCGGTCTGGATCTGATGTATCAGGCAGATTTAGTCTCTTCAAGAACACTGGTCGTCTTTGATGTCTATATATTTGTCGCTTTGTTTTACCTCGTGCTCACCATACCTCTGAGCCTTGGTGTCACATATTTGGAAAAACGGCTTGAAAGAAGCTATTAATAAAGGAGGGAGTAACCCATGAATTTCATCGAAGCCTACTCATCAGACCATTTAACATTTTTATTAGACGGCTTTCTCGTTACCCTATATGTTGCATTTATTTCCATTGTTCTCAGCTTTATGTTCGGAGGCGTAATCGGGACACTGCGCTATGCAAACATCCCGATTGTCTCCAACATTCTCGCTGTCGTCGTAGAAACCATAAGGAATCTTCCCCTGTTGTTAATTATATTCTTTACTTATTTTGCTCTGCCTGAAATCGGGATTAAATTAGAAATTACCGCCGCAGCCATAACGGCTTTAACGATTTTTGAATCAGCTATGCTGTCTGAAATCATCCGCAGCGGATTGAAATCGGTGGAAAAAGGGCAAACGGAAGCAGCGCGGTCATCCGGTCTGTCTTATGTGCAAACCCTGTTTCTCATCATTATGCCGCAGGCTCTCCGCCGTATGGTCCCTCCGATTGTAAGCCAATTTATTTCTTTATTAAAGGATACCTCGCTTGCCGTTGTTATCGCGCTGCCGGAGCTCATTCATAATGCGCAAATCATCAATGGGCAAAGTGCTGACAGCAGTTACTTTTTTCCGATCTTTTTACTTGCGGCTTTCATGTATTTTGCAGTCAATTACAGCCTGTCCCTCGCCGCCAGAAAGCTCGAATTGAAACAAATGTAAAAGGATACTCTTTTTTTGCAGAGTATCCTTTTTCTCATTAAAACATTTTGTTCATGCGTTTTCTCATTCGTTTCATCGTTTTTTTATTTGGCATATCATATTGTGATGCCATTCTGTACATCAGCGCGCCGGCTCCCAGTGTTAAAAGAGAGGTCATTGTTTTGTTCATAGCAAAGTTCCCCCTTCATCATGTTTAAAGATTCATGGTGCGTTCATCATCTGTAAACAGATCATCAAGACTGCTTAACGTTCCGTCTTCTTCTACTTGATGAGTCGATATTTTTCCCTTGGCCACCGTCAACTCAATGAAACAGCCCCAGCAATAATATTGGTTCACGCCGATCTTACCGATATCTTTACTTTTGCAGTTCGGGCATAAAAGCACGCGCAACACCTCTTATCCGTTCAGGACGATGCCGTCTTTCCCCGCTTCAACAAGCGCATCCGCTTTTTGGATTTGGCGTTTGCTTCCCGTCAAATCAGAAAAGAAGCCGTCCGAGAGTTCATATGCTACGATTATGCCCTTATCCAAACAAAAGTATACATCTTCCAATAAACCCAAAATGTCTCCCTTTTGGGTTTTAACCAGCTGCAATTTAAGCTCCCCATATGTTAAACAATCCTTCGGGAGAGGTTTAAGGTGCTCTGAACCGATATTTGCAATGACGCTGTCGTCAAGGATATACGCCACATCAGCAGCCGGTAAAAGCGCATGACGGTGATGGAAAAATCGTTTCTGTTCAAGAATAAAACCAAGACAATCTCCTTCAAAGGAAAAACAGATATCTGAAATGGTTCCCAGAAAAAAAGAGGTGCTTTTTTCGTAAACAGATCGCCCTTCTACCTCATGACATGTTCTCAAAGTGTGATCAACCACCTTCCGAACACCTTTAGGTTTTGCAGCGCGCCTGTGCGGCATACAAAGAAATGACTTCCACCAAAAACAAAGAGGCTTCCGCATGCTGCGAAAAGCCTCTTTAGCTATGTTCTTCTTTCATAAAATCAAATGGCGTAATGCCTTCCATGCCGATATTTGCGTCGTATACGCTAAACGGCAGCTCTTTTTGAAGAGCTTTAAGTTCTTCATCCATTTCCTCAGCCTGCAGCGTCAGCCTTCTTTGTAAAGAGGTTTGTCTGACTGTCGCATCATTATTTTTCACGCCCCACTCCAGCGCTTCCTCTTCACCGCATAAAATGAGAAACTTTTTCGCTCTTGTAATTGCCGTATAGAGGAGATTTCTTCTCAGCATTCGATAATAGCCTTTTACAACGGGAAGCACGACTATCGGAAATTCACTGCCTTGAGATTTATGAATGGAGCAGCAATAGGCGTGCGTAAACTGGCTGAAGTCTTTTTTGGTGAAGGTCATTTCATTTCCGTCAAAGGAAACAACCGCCATATCTTCTTTTTCTGTATTTTCCTTCGCGTAGAAAATGGATGTAATCTCACCAATATCACCATTAAACACATTATTTTCCGGCTGATTCACAAGCTGTAAAATTTTATCGCCGGTTCTATAAACAACATCGCCGAATTTAATTTCGCGCCGTTTTTCTTTCGGCGGATTTAAGATGCCCTGCAGCAGCACATTAAGCTCATTAATGCCTGCTTTTCCTCTGTACATCGGAGCCAGCACCTGTATATCCCTTGCTGTGTAGCCTTTTTTCAGCGCATTGGTGACGACCTTTTCAACAACTTCTTTGATTTGTAATGAGCCGCAGCGAATAAAGGAACGATCCTTCGTCGGCGCTGTCAGGTTAGCCGGAAGCAAGCCTTTTTTCATGTCATGAGCAAGCTCCACAATAGATGAACCTTCCGCCTGCCGGTAAATATCCGTCAGCCTGACTGTCGGAATGACCTGTGAAGCCAACAGATCCCGCAGCACCTGTCCCGGCCCGACAGAAGGAAGCTGGTCCTCATCCCCAACTATAATAATTTGAATATGATCGGGTATCGCTTTAAACAAATGGTTTGCGAGCCATATATCAAGCATACTCGCTTCGTCTATAATTAACAGCTTTCCTTCAATCGGATTTTCGTCTGTATGAGTAAACCCTTCAGCCCCGTTCCAGCCAAGCAGCCTGTGAATCGTGACGGCCGGAAGTCCGGTCGACTCACTCATTCGTTTTGCGGCTCTTCCTGTCGGCGCAGCCAAAACAAACGGAAAAACTTCATCTTTTTTATAATCGGACGGATCAAGCGAAGCGCCGTGAAGCTCACTGTATAACTCCACAATCCCTCTGATAACGGTGGTTTTTCCGGTGCCGGGTCCTCCCGTTAACAGAAGCATCGGGGACGAGAGCGCTTTTTGAATCGCTTCTTTTTGGCTTGCCGCATACTGAACTTTCGTACGCTCTTCGAGATCACCGAGCGCAAGTAAAAACTCAGATTCAGGAAATTGGTCTTCATACTCAGTTTGGCTTGCGATATGCCGGACACGCTTGGCTACGTTTTGTTCCGCATAATATAAAGATGGAAAGTAACAGCGGTCATCCTCAATCATGATAGCTTTATTTTCGCCAAGCGCAATGATTTCATTCGCTGCGTCCATCTCTGTCACCAGCTGTCCTTCTGATGATTGGTTCAAAAGCTTTTGCGTATCAATAATAAGCTGCTTTGTTTCTATGTACGTATGCCCTTCTGAAAGACATGTCGTTTCAATGGAATACAAAATCGCTGCTTTAATCCGCTCAGGGTGATTGCCGGAAATCCCCATTCTTCCCCCGAGTTCATCGGCTTTCACAAACCCGATGCCTTCCACATCTTTCACAAGCTGATACGGATTTTCTTGAATCTTCTCAAGTGTTTCCGATTCATATGCCTGATAAATTTTCATTGAAAGCTGCGGACCGAATCCGAACTGGTTCAGCGAGATCATAATTTGTTCCAGGCCCTGATGCCGCTGAAGAGCTCCTGCCAGCGTATCAGCTTTCTTTTTTGACAGCTTCGGCACATCGTAAAGCACTGAGGAGTCAGCGAGAATTCGATTAAGAGCGCTGTCTCCCAGTTTTTTGACGATTTCTTCAGCCGTTTTCTTTCCGATTCCTTCGAACAGATCACTTGATAAGTATTGGATGATCCCTTCCTTCGTAGTCGGGATCTCTTTTTTAAAGTGCTCCGCTTGAAACTGGAGCCCGAATTTAGGATGGGTGGCTGTTTTTCCGTAAAACGTGTAGGTCTCTTCTTCTTGCAGCGCAGGGAAGTAGCCCGTCACGGATACGACTTTATCTTCAATCGCTTCGGAGGTCTCTGTGACTTTCACTTTCAAAACTGTATATAAATTGGCATCATTATGATAAATGACAGTGGTTACCGCACCTTTTAAAAAGGGTTCTTCCTCCATTTTCAGCTGATCCGGATGCTGCTGCACGAGCCTTCCCTCCTCCTGTGCTTTCCCTGCATGTTATGATTGTGTGATGAGCTGCTTTGCATGAAGCGCAAGCATATGATCCGGCTGAACCTCGAGCGCGCGATCAAGCATTTCAAGCGCTTTTTCCCTGTTTTCTTTATAAGCATAAGCTACACCTGCATTATAAAAAGCATCAGCGTGCCCGGGATCATGTTCAGTGACAATAGTGAACTGGCTGAGCGCTTCGTCGAGCATTTCTTCATTGGCAAGGCACATTCCAAATTGAAAGCGCGCCTCATCGTCGTCCTCATTTAACTCGACAGCCCTCTGCAAATACGGCAAAGCAAGCTTCGGCTGTTCAAGCTTCACAAGAACCGTGCCGAGCATATAAAATAAATCTCCGTTTTCCATGCCGGCTTGCAGCGCTTTTTCAAACATATCTTTGGCTTCTTTATAGGATTCTTTCAGGACATATACATTTCCTGCTCCATAGTAAGCGGTTGCCGCTTCACTGTCCAATTCAAGCGCTTTTTCATAAAATGCCATAGCGCGTTCTAACTCATTGACAGACGAAAGCAAATTCGCAAAATTGATATAAGGAATCGGGTCTTCTTTATTTTCTTCAATCGCTTTCGTAAAAGCTTCGGCCGCTTTTTCAAAATCGCCTTCCTGCATCGCCTCTATACCCGTTTGGTTATAATCCATCAATATCTTCCTTTCGCTAAAAAACCTCAACTCACATGTTGAGGTTTTTAAGAATTGTTTTTACACATACCACAGTTTCTTTCCGTCTTTATACACATCATCAATCGTCCCGCCGCCCAAGCATTCTTCGCCGTCGTAAAACACAACCGCTTGTCCGGGTGTGACGGCGCGTACCTGTTCATCAAAAATCACTTCCGCTTCGCTTTCTCCCGTCATTCTCACCGTGACTTTATGGTCTTCTTGACGGTAGCGGAATTTGGCGGTGCAAGAAATTTCTTTACCGTCAAGTATGCCGGGCCGGGTCCAGCTGACATCGGCCGCCGTAATTTTATCCGAGTACAGAAGCGGATTATGAAACCCTTGATCAACATATAAAATGTTTTTTTCAAGGTCTTTCCCGACAGCAAACCAAGGTTCTCCGCTTCCGCCGATACCAAGGCCGTGACGCTGTCCTATCGTGTAATACATTAATCCGTCGTGGCGCCCCTTTACTTCTCCGTCCATCGTCATCATATCGCCGGGCTGTGCCGGAAGATATTGACTGAGAAAGGTTTTGAAGTTGCGTTCGCCGATAAAACAAATTCCTGTGCTGTCTTTTTTAGCCGCCGTCGCAAGCTCCGCTTCCTTCGCGATCTCGCGCACACGGCTTTTTTGCAGCTCACCGATCGGAAACATCACTTTGCTAAGCTGTTCTTCTGTAAGCTGATTTAAAAAGTAAGTTTGGTCTTTGTTTTCATCCAGGCCGCGCAGCATTCTTACTTTGCCGCCGCTTCTGTCAACACGCGCATAATGTCCGGTCGCCAAAAAATCAGCGCCGAGCGACAGCGCATGCTCTAAAAACGCTTTGAATTTAATTTCTTTGTTGCACATGACATCCGGATTCGGTGTTCTTCCGGCTTTATATTCATCTAGAAAATATTGAAACACTTTGTCCCAATATTGTTTTTCAAAATTAACGGCATAATACGGAATGCCAATTTGATTGCAGACGCGGATAACATCTTCATAGTCCTCAGTCGCCGTGCAAAAACCGTTTTCATCTGTATCATCCCAGTTTTTCATAAAAATTCCGATTACATCATAGCCCTGTTCTTTTAATAAAAGGGCTGCCACAGACGAGTCCACACCGCCGGACATGCCGACAACGACTCTTGTATCCTCCGGCCGTTTTTCCATTTTCATTCACTCCATTAAGAAACTGATTCCGCCTTATTACGTCAGGCGTTTAACTATAGCGGCCGTCTGTTCGGCAGCGGTTTTGACTTGTTCAGCCGTATTGCCGAGCCCGAAGCTGATTCGAATAGAAGAGGTCAGCCGGTCACTATCCTCCCCAAACATAGCAGTCAGAACATGAGACGGCAAAACCGATCCGGCCGTACACGCAGACCCGCTTGAAACGGCAATGCCCGCCATATCAAGATTCACCAGCAGCGCTTCAACCGATACGTGCGGGAAGTAAAGGTTCAATATGTGCGGCAGACTGTGCTCACGATCTCCATTGACCTCGGCCTTAACTCCGGCCTTTGTCAGAGTATCGATCATGATCTCTTTAAATGTCCGGTACATGGCTGTTTTCTCTTCCCGTTCCTCGCCCGAGAGGACGACAGCTTCCTTCAACCCCACAATTCCCGGAACATTTTCCGTTCCGGCGCGGCGTTTTCTTTCCTGCTCGCCTCCAAACAGCAGCGGAGAGAGCTTCACATCTTTATTTGCATATAAAAAGCCTGTCCCTTTGGGTCCGTTTAGCTTATGCCCAGAAACAGACAGCAGGTCAATATGGCTGTTTTTCACATCAATCGGAAGAAAACCGAACGCTTGTACAGCATCGGTATGAAAATAAGCCTGATGGCCGTTCAGCAATTCGCCTATCTCAGCAATCGGCTGTACAGTGCCGACCTCATTATTTCCATACATCACTGTCACTAGGATTGTATCATCACGCAGCGCATCTTTCACCTGATTTGCACTGACGCGGCCGTTTGAGCCGACATCAAGATAGGTCACTTCAAAACCGTCTTGTTCCAGTTTTTCACATGTGTGAAGCACAGCATGATGTTCTACTTTTGTGGTGATGATATGTTTTCCGAGATCCCGTCTGGCCAGAGCGCTTCCGAGTATCGCCAAATTATCAGCCTCTGTGCCGCCGCTCGTAAAGATGATTTCCTGTTCTGCGGCCCCGATTTGATCCGCAATTTGCGATCTCGCTTCATCCACCCATTTTCGCGTTTCTCTTCCAAAAGAATGAATGCTGGATGGATTGCCGAAACTTCCGGTGAAATGCGGCACCATTTTTTCCAGCACACGCTCATCCATCGGCGAGGTCGCGGCATGGTCTAAATAAATCCGTTCCATAATGTGTACACCTCTGATTTAAATATAGAACATATAGGCTTCTTGCTCTCCGTCTGTATAACTGGCAAGGTCCTCTAATGTTGTACTGTCTAAAACTTCTTTCACGGCGTCTCTGATGCGGATCCACAGTTCGCGTTTAGCGGGCTCCTCATCTTCAAGCACCTCAACGGGGCTGATAGGCCCTTCTAACACGCGGATAATATCACCGGCTGTAATCGTCTCAGGCTCGCTGCCTAATACATAACCGCCGTACGCGCCTCTGATGCTTTTCACAAGACCGGCGTTTCTGAGCGGAGATACAAGCTGCTCAAGGTAGTGCTCTGACAGGTTATTTGTCTGGGCTATGGTTTTTAATGAGGTCGGGCCGTCACCGTGCTTTTTGGCGAGCTCAATCATAATGGTGAGTCCGTATCTTCCTTTAGTCGATATTTTCAACTCTAACACCTCTGTTTTTTTTTCTGGATTTTACAATTTATATTGGTATTTTTATATGAATTATCCGTTTAGTATCTTATAGACCAACTGTTATTATAACATAACGAAAAGGAATTTTCATTGAACGCACGTAAGGCAGAGCCGCCCCCTTTTCTTCTCCTTCGTTTTCCGTTACCCTGTTATTATGTAAGGAGAGATGATGATGAAGCCTTTGGCGTTTCGGATGCGTCCGACGAAAATAGAAGATATTATCGGTCAGCAGCATCTGGTCGGAAAAGATAAAATTATCGGCAGAATGGTTCAGGCGAAGCATTTGTCATCCATGATTTTATACGGACCGCCCGGCATCGGAAAAACCTCGATTGCAACGGCAATCGCAGGTTCCACAAGTATTGCGTTCCGCAAGCTGAATGCTGTCATAAACAATAAAAAAGATATGGAAATTGTAGCCCAGGAAGCAAAAATGTCAGGACAGGTCATTTTGATTCTAGATGAAGTTCACAGGCTTGATAAAGGCAAGCAGGATTTTCTGCTGCCTTATTTAGAAAACGGCATGATTATCTTAATCGGAGCAACAACGGCCAACCCCTATCATGCCATTAACCCGGCGATCAGAAGCCGGACACAAATTTTCGAGCTTGAGCCTTTAACACCTGAACTGATTAAACAAGCAATGGAAAGGGCGCTTCAGGATGAACATCACGGACTTGGTTCCTACAATGTGTCGGTTGATGACCAGGCAATGGACCATTTCGCCCATGGATGCGGAGGAGACGTCCGTTCCGCTTTAAATGCGCTTGAACTCGCCGTATTATCAACAAAGGAATCCTCGGACGGAACGATTCACATATCGTTAGCAACTGCTGAAGAATGCCTTCAGAAAAAAAGCTTTGCCCACGATAAAGATGGCGACGCTCATTACGATGTGCTGTCCGCCTTTCAAAAATCAATCCGCGGCTCTGATGCAAATGCTGCCCTGCACTACTTGGCAAGATTAATTGAAGCAGGCGACTTAGAAAGCATCGCAAGACGGCTGCTCGTCATCGCCTATGAAGATATCGGGCTGTCAAGCCCCCAAGCAGGGCCAAGAGTGCTTCATGCCGTCCAGACGGCTGAGAGAATCGGCTTCCCTGAAGCACGCATTCCGCTTGCCAACGCGGTGATCGAGTTATGTCTGTCACCGAAATCTAATTCCGCTGTGCTCGCCGTCGAAGCAGCCATCGCAGACATCAGAGCGGGAAAAATCGGCGATGTTCCGAAGCATCTGAAGGACGCTCATTACAAAGGAGCAGAAGAGCTGGGCCGGGGAATCGGTTACAAATATCCGCACGACTATGATAACGGCTGGGTTGAACAGCAGTACTTGCCCGATCCTTTAAAGAACAAGCAATATTACAAACCAAAGCAGACGGGGAAATTCGAATCCGCTTTAAAACAAGTATACGATAAGCTAATTGAAACAAAAAAAATAGCAGACAAGGACTAACATTGTGTCCTTGTTTTTTTGTGCCGTTTTTGGTCCTTTCCGCTCGGGCACCACACCTGCTTGACAATCATTGTTTGCACCCGAACCTTAATTGAAGTTTTTCCGCCAAACCATCCGGGTCAATGGCGGATTTATTTAATTGATCATTGAGAAGTGAACCGCAAAAAGACCCCAAACGCATAAAAGAGGCCGGAATATATCCAGCCTCTTTTCACCGATTCTTTTTATTTGTCTTTTACTCTTGTGATTTGAATATCTTTCAGGAGATCCATCACAACGTGCCCGCCCATAATTAAACCGGCAACCGACGGCACGAATGCATTGGAAGACGGCGGCATTTTCGCTTTGCGGATGTCCGCGTTGTCATTCCCTACTTCTTTTCTGACGTCTTCACGGATGACAATCGGACTTTCATCAGAAAAAATCACTTGGACACCTTTTTTAATGCCTTCTTTACGAAGCCTTGTTCGGATAACTTTTGCGATAGGGTCCGTATGTGTTTTGGAAATATCAGCGATTTGAAAGCGCGTCGGGTCTGTTTTATTCGCCGCGCCCATACTGGAGATTAAAGGAATGTCTCTTTTCAGGCATTCTTTAATTAAGTGAATTTTATAATGAATCGTGTCTGATGCGTCAATAACATAGTCAAGATGATAGTCAAAAAATTGTTCATAGGTTTCTTCCGTGTAGAACATTTTTAAAGCGATAACCTCACAATCGGGATTGATATCGGCAATCCGCGCTTTCATCAAATCCGTTTTCGGCTGGCCGACAGTTGACAGCAGCGCATGAAGCTGGCGGTTTACGTTTGTAATGTCTACATCATCTTTATCTACGAGAAGAATGCGGCCCACTCCTGAACGCGCAAGAGCCTCCGCTGCGAAAGATCCGACGCCTCCGACTCCCAATACAGCCACGGTGCTGTTTTTGAGCGTCTCGAGCCCCTCTTTTCCGATAGCTAATTCATTACGAGAAAACTGGTGTAACAAGAAACTCACTCCACATTCGTATTCTGATTTCATATCTCAATGGCTGATACAGCCGTTTTTTTAGCGCACAAAAAATAAAGTCCCAATTGTGCCGTTGCCGCTTTCCTTTGTTTTGAACCCGCTCTCAGCAGGTGGGTGCCCTTTTCTAAATCTTGTAAGTCCTCTTTATCGAATGAAAAGAGGCATGCACGCCATTTAAAAATACGGGCTCCCAAATCAAAAAAATGTTCGGTCAAAACTAGGTGTACAACTAACACATCAGGACTTTATTTAACTTGTAAAAATCATATCACAGGCGTTTTTGATTTTCAAGAATCGAGAGATGCAATTTGCATATTCAATTCTTCACTTTTCTATTCACCGCAAGATGCAGTTCGTCAAGCTGCGCCTCGCTCACTTCTCCCGGCGCATCTGTCATCAGACAGCTCGCACTTGCAGTTTTCGGAAACGCGATAGTGTCTCTTAAATTCGTGCGGCCGGCAAGCAGCATCACCAAACGGTCAAGCCCCAGTGCGATACCGCCATGCGGCGGCGCGCCAAATTCAAAAGCTTCCATCAAGTATCCAAATTGCTCATGGGCTTCCTCTTTTGTGAAGCCTAAAAGCTTAAACATTTTTTCCTGAATCTCTTTTTCAAAAATACGGATTGATCCGCCGCCAAGCTCATAACCATTCAAGACAAGGTCATAGGCTTGCGCCTTCATGTTTTCCGGAGCGGTATCAACGAGGTCAAGATCCTCACGCACCGGCATTGTAAATGGATGGTGTGCGGCATAAAAACGGCCTTCTTCCGAGTCATGCTCGAGCAGCGGCCAGTCAATCACCCATAAGAAATTAAAGAGACTTTCATCAATAAGGCCGCGCTCTTTCCCAAGCTTCAATCGAAGTGCGCCAAGCGATTGAGCGACAACTTCAAATTGGTCTGCTCCGAACAGGAGAAGGTCTCCATCGTTTGCATCGAGCGATTTAATCAGCTTAGCCTGCTTTTCTTCATCAAAGAATTTCGCGATCGGCCCTTTTACGCCTTCCTGCTCGACTTTAACCCAGGCAAGGCCCTTAGCTCCGTAGTTCGCAGCAAAAGCGCCGAGAGCGTCAATATCTTTTCTTGAATAGTCTGCCGCAGCACCCTTCACATTGATTGCTTTGACAACGCCTCCGTTTGCAACTGCGGAGGAGAATACCTTAAATTCTGTATCTTTCACAATATCAGACACATCAGTCAAAAGCATGGCAAAACGGGTATCCGGTTTGTCGGAGCCGTATAGATTCATGGCATCTTCATAAGTCATTCGAGGCAGCGGAAGAGATACTTCTACCCCTTTTGTCTCACGCATGACCTTCGCCATCATATCCTCTGCCAAAGCCATGATCTCCTCTTGGCTCATGAAGGACATTTCAATATCAATCTGCGTAAACTCAGGCTGGCGGTCCGCACGTAAATCTTCATCACGGAAACAGCGGGCGATTTGATAATAGCGGTCTACCCCTGAAACCATCAGCAGCTGTTTGAAAAGCTGAGGCGACTGAGGAAGCGCGTAAAATTCACCCTCATGCACGCGGCTCGGCACTAAATAATCACGGGCTCCTTCAGGTGAGCTTTTTGTTAAAATCGGTGTTTCAATATCGAGAAAACCATTTTCGTCTAAGAAATGGCGTACCGCTTTCGTCACATTATGGCGCATTTGCAGCGTATTAAACATCGCCGGCCGGCGGAGGTCCAAATAACGGTGCTTTAAGCGGACGTCTTCAGAAACCTCATCCGCTTGGTCAGAGATGGCAAAAGGCGGCGTCTTAGCTGCGCTTAGCACAGCCACCTCGTCAGCGTGAATTTCTATGGCTCCTGTTTTTAAATTCTTGTTAACCGTACCTTCTTCACGCGCTACTACGGTCCCTTGTATATCAAGAACGTATTCGTTACGGATTCCTTCGGCTATTTCCAGAGCTTCTTTTGAGGCGTCAGGATTAAATACCACTTGAACAATCCCTGAACGGTCACGCAAATCTATAAAGATCAAGCCGCCGAGATCACGTCTTTTTTGCACCCATCCTTTAAGTTTAACGGTTTCGCCTATTGCTTTTTCAGTGATGTCACCACAGTAAAATGTTCTTCCAAACAAAGCGTTCCTCTCCTTTACCCCAGTTGGTTAGCTTTCATAAAACGTATCAATTCATCAAGAGCCACTTCCAGCTGTTCCCCGGTCTTCGCATCCTTTACATTGATTCGATTTTGAGCAAGCTCATCTTCTCCCAAAATCGCAATGAATCGCGCGTTCAGACGGTCCGCCGTTTTAAATTGGCCTTTCATTTTCTTATTTTCGTAATCAATTTCACTTGAAATACCTGCTTCTCTCAGTTTGTACACAAGAGAGACGGAATAATCCTTCGCTTTTTCTCCAAGCGTGACGATGTAGCAATCAATAGCCTGGCTGACAGGAAGTTCTGTCTTTTCCGCATCAATGGCCGCAAGCAAGCGTTCAATACTCATGGCAAAACCGATCCCCGGAGCTTCAGGGCCTCCGATTTGCTCAACCAAGCCGTCATAACGTCCGCCGCCGGCAAGCGTTGTGATCGCGCCAAATCCTTCCGCATTGCTCATAATTTCAAATGCAGTATGGTTATAGTAATCAAGCCCCCTCACAAGATTAGGGTCGATTTCAAACGGAATGCCTAATTCGGTTACATACTGCTGGACTTTTTGGAAATATGCTTTTGATTCTTCGTTTAAATATTCAAGAATAGACGGCGCAGTCTTCATCAGTTCATGATCTCTGTCTTTCTTACAATCTAAAATTCTGAGCGGATTCGTGTGCAGCCGTGATTGGCAATCGGAACAGAATTCATCAATGCGCGGTTCAAAGTGTTTGACCAGAGCTTCTCTGTAACTAGTCCGGCTTTCTTTATCACCAAGGCTGTTAAGTACAAGCTTAACATTCTTTAGGCCCGCTCTTTGATATATACTCATCGCAAGCGCTATGACTTCAGCGTCAATCGCAGGATCCTTGGAACCGATCGCTTCGATTCCGAATTGATAAAACTGACGAAAGCGCCCCGTCTGCGGACGTTCGTAGCGAAACATCGGACCGACATAATACAGCTTTGTCGGCTGTACGGGATTTGCAAATAATTTATTTTCAGTAAATGCGCGAACCGCCGCCGCTGTTCCCTCCGGACGAAGCGTCAGGCTTCTTCCTTTTCGGTCCTGAAAGGTATACATTTCTTTTTGTACAATGTCAGTGGATTCTCCGACCCCTCTTGCAAACAGCTCGGTATGTTCAAAAATCGGCGTGCGGATTTCTTTATACTGATATGTGCGGCATGTGTCCCTCATTATTTGTTCAACGTACTGCCACCGGTCTGATTCACCCGGCAGAATATCCTGTGTTCCTCTTGGAATGTTATATGCCATATGTAGCCCTCCTTGTTAAGTTCCTTTAATAAAGATACCGTATGTTTAAAATGATGAAATCAAAAAACTCCCGCCTCTACTATACATGTATAGTAGGGACGAGAGTTATACCCGTGGTGCCACCCTAGTTGGAACATATGAAATGTTCCCGCTCAATCCTTTAACGCAGGTTCACGTTCTCTGCCTAATGACGTTTGCAAAAAAAGCACAGCGTTCAGCAGGAAACCTCCGGAGTGTTGTTTCGAGAAAGATGCAATGCAGAGCCGCTTTCAGCCTAGGCGGTTCCTCTCTTTACATGCAGTCTGACCTACTCTTCTCCATTACAGGTTCAACAATTCATCATTTATATGTACATCAATTTCTATTATAATAATGGGATTGCCGTTCTCTGTCAAGCTTTATTCCGGGTGTTTTTCCGCCGCACTGCTTCTTTAGACGCAAGGCCGAGCTCTGAAGAAGTCTCTTCAAGATAGCCGATTGTTTCAGAATCAACGTGGTCGCTGAAGTGTGTATTTGCTTCTTTGTCGTGTAAAGCGCGTCCTAGTTTTGGATGATATTTCATGATTTGCACACCTTTTTTACCTTATTTATAAGTAGTATAAACAAATCATTTTCATTTTATTTAACATTCAGCAAGGAATTTACGATAATAAACAAGAATGTACTTGTTCAATGTTTTTTCAGAAAGGAGGAAGCCATGAATAAGAAATGCACTATTCTTATTTTATGCTTTGTTATTATCGCAGCGTTATTCTCCCCTCCGCGCCCGGTTACAGCCGCACAGGGAGAAGCTGTTATCGCTACAGACGAGATGAACGTCAGAAGCGGCCCCGGGCTGAGCTACGGGATCACGGCTGAAGTTAAAAAAGGAGAAAGCTACCCTATCCTGAAGGAGGACGGGGACTGGGTGCAAATTCAGCTTAACTCCGGAGAAAAGGGCTGGGTTGTTTCTTGGCTGATCAAAAAGAAAACAGGAGAAAGCAGCCGTGCATCAGCCGGCAGCGAAACTGTCACATCGACCGATTCTGATTTAAGAATCAGAAAAGGACCGGGCACTTCTTATGAGGTCATCGGCAAATTCCCGCAAGGTGAGCAGGCAAAGATAATTGATAAGGACAATAGCTGGATTAAAATTTCATATCAAGGTGTGACCGGATGGGTTGCTTCTGTCTACACATCCAAAAGCGGAGGAGGCTCACAGGAGAGCGGGCAAGCAAGCACTTCGCAAAACAAAAGCGGCACAGTCGGCGTTTCTTCCCTGAATGTCAGAAGTTCGGCCTCGCATGATTCAGCCATCATTACTAAGTTGACGCGAGGAACAAAACTGTCCATTTTAACCGAGGAGAACGGCTGGCTGAAAATTGAAGCAAACGGGCAACAAGGATGGGTTGCCAGTCATTATATCGTGACAGGCTCAAACCAATCGACCAGCTCATCCGGCGGCAGCGGCAGCAGCAGCTCTTCCTCAGCGAAAAAAGCGTATATCGTTTATGGAGGAACCAATTTAAGAAGTTCTGCTTCGACATCCGCCTCTATTGTCGAACGGGCTGAAAAAGGCTCTTCATACACGATCACCGGCACAAAGGGCAGCTGGTATGAAGTAACACTTGAGAACGGGCAAACGGCGTACGTAGCCAACTGGGTGGTTCAAACGTCGAAAAAAGACGAAGAAGCTGGTGAAGCACCCGTAGCCAAATCATCTTCTTCCGGCAGTGGCTCTCTGCAAAACAAATCGATTGTGGTTGATCCGGGTCACGGCGGAAAAGACAGCGGAACAATCGGCTATACCGGTAAATTCGAGAAAAACTTAACGATTAAGACGGCAAATCTTCTTGCAAGCAAACTGCGATCGGCGGGAGCGAATGTGTATGTGACGCGTCAAGATGATACGTTTGTCAGCTTACAGTCACGTGTTTCCACATCACACTACCGCAATGCAGATGCCTTTATCAGCATTCACTATGACAGCTACGCAAACTCTTCTGTAAGAGGCAGCACCGCCTATTATTACAGTCCTGCGAAGGATCGGGAGCTTGCCTCCGATGTTCATTCAGAAGTAGCCAAGCGCTCCCCTATACCGGATCGCGGCGTGCTGTTTGGCGACTATTATGTGCTTCGGGAAAATAAACAACCCGCCATGCTGTATGAACTTGGGTATTTAAGCCATCCGCAAGAAGAATCCATCGTACATAGCGGCTCATTCCAAGAAAAAGTAACAGACGGGATTGAAAGCGGGCTGGAACAATATTTTAATTAGAACGACAAAAAAAGCTGCCTTCGGGCAGCTTTTTACAGTTTAGAATCAATAATCAATGTGACCGGGCCTGAATTTGTGAGCTGTACATCCATCATAGCACCAAATTTCCCCGTCTCTACCTTTATCCCTTTTTCCCTCAGCAGTTCGTTAAACTTTTCATAAAGACCAAGGGCCTGATCAGGTTTTGCGGCATTCATGAAGTTGGGGCGGCGTCCTTTTTTTGTTTCTCCGTAAAGAGTAAATTGAGAAACGGATAATACCTCTCCTCTTACATCAAGCAACGACAAATTCATCTTGCCATCACCGTCTTCAAAAATACGGAGATTGGCGGTTTTATCCGCTAAATAAACGGCATCTTCCTCCGTGTCCTCATGAGTCACGCCGACAAGCACCATAACGCCGTTGGTGATTTGACCGATAACAGCGCCGTCCACCGTCACATTCGCTTCTGTTACACGCTGAACAACTAATTTCATTGTCTGTCTCCTTTAATTCATGACTCGGCGAACAGAATATATATCTCTTATTTGCTTAATACGTTCGACAACTTTATGCAAGTGATTGATATTCTGAATAAAAATCGCCATATGAATCGTCGCCACTTTGTTGCGGTCCGATTTGCCTGAAACGGATGAAATGTTCGTTTTTGTTTCATTTACAGCCTGAAGCACCTCATTTAGCAATCCGCGGCGATCATAACCTAATATTTCAATTTCGACATTATATTCTTTACGCTTCTGAACTTGTGATTCATGCTCCCATTCAACAGGTATCAGCCGCTCTTGCGCTTCATTCGTCTTGACATTCGGACAGTCATCACGATGGACGGAAACCCCTCGGCCTTTCGTAATAAACCCGACAATATGGTCGCCCGGCACTGGATTACAGCATTTGGACAAACGGACAAGGAGATTGTCGATTCCTTTAACGCGCACGCCCGCTTCCCGTTTTCTGCCTTGGGGATATGATTTTGGCTCCGCGGTGACTTCCTGAACGGTTTTTTCTTGTTCTTCCTGGTCACGAAGCTTTCTCTCTTTTTCCGTCAGGCGGTTTGCAACCTGCAAGGCGGTGATTCCATTGTAGCCGACTGCCGCATACATATCCTCTTCATTCGAGAAATTAAATTTATCGGCAACTTTCTGAATATTTTCGGCTGTCAGCACATCTTTCACTTCAAAATCCAGATTTTTAATTTCTTTTTCTACCAATTCACGGCCTTTTTCAACATTTTCTTCGCGCCGCTGTTTCTTAAAGAACTGGCGGATCTTATGCTTGGCTTGTGAGGTCTGGGCAAGCTTGACCCAATCCTGGCTGGGCCCGTATGAATGTTTGGACGTCAAAATTTCGACAATATCGCCTGTCCGAAGCTTATGATCCAGCGTCACCATTTTCCCGTTGACCTTCGCGCCGATCGTCTTGTTGCCGATTTCCGAGTGGATTCTGTATGAGAAGTCAATCGGGACTGAGCCGGACGGCAGCTCAATGACGTCGCCTTTTGGCGTAAAGACGAACACCATGTCCGAAAACAAGTCGATTTTTAAGGATTCCATAAATTCTTCCGCATCAGTTGATTCATTTTGAAATTCTAAGATTTCGCGGAACCAGGAAAGCTTCTTCTCAAATGTGGCTTCCTCATTCGCCGCTTTTCCTTCTTTGTAAGCCCAATGCGCCGCGACTCCATATTCAGCAATTTCGTGCATTTCAAAGGTTCTGATCTGCACTTCTAAAGGATCGCCTTTAGGTCCTATCACTGTCGTATGAAGGGACTGATACATATTCGGCTTCGGCATGGCGATATAATCTTTAAACCTGCCCGGCATCGGCTTCCAGCAAGTATGGATAATGCCGAGTACAGCGTAGCAGTCCTTTATGCTCCCTACAAGAATACGGACCGCCAGCAGGTCATAAATTTCATTGAACTGTTTATTTTGCAGAACCATTTTTCTGTAAATGCTGTATATATGTTTCGGCCGGCCGGAGAAATCTGCGCTGATGTTGACCTCTTCGACTCGGTTTTTCACTTCATCGACAACCTCTTCGACATACTGTTCACGTTCCGCGCGTTTTTTCTTCATGAGGTTGACGATTCTGTAATATTGCTGAGGATTCAAATAACGGAGTGCGGTGTCTTCCAGCTCCCATTTGATTTTTGAGATCCCGAGGCGGTGCGCCAAAGGAGCAAATATCTCCAGCGTTTCATTAGAAATTCTGCGCTGTTTTTCTTGCGGCAGATGTTTCAGCGTCCGCATGTTGTGGAGGCGATCCGCCAGCTTGATCAATATGACCCGGATATCTTGAGCCATAGCGACAAACATTTTGCGATGGTTTTCCGCCTGCTGTTCTTCTTGAGATTTATACTTAATTTTACCGAGCTTTGTCACCCCGTCCACAAGCATTGCCACTTCTTCAGAAAAAGCTTCCTTCAGGTCATCAAGCGTTACATCCGTATCTTCCACCACATCGTGGAGAAATCCTCCCGCGATGGTTGAAGGGTCCATTTCAAGGTCAACGAGAATGCCCGCCACTTGAATCGGGTGGATGATATATGGCTCACCTGACTTCCGGTACTGCTCGCGATGAGCGTCTTCAGCGTACAGGTATGCTTTTTCTACAAATGCAATATGCTCATCGGTTAGATAACTGCGCGCTTTGTCAATCACTTGCTCGGCAGTTAATACTTGTTCGTTCGCCATGGAATCACCTTTTTTTAAATGTAAACTGTATTGTAGTTTATTATCAAGAAAAAAACGATAGATGTAAAGAGAAGAAGTTCAATCTCCAAAGATTACATAAACAAATAATCAGATAATAGGAAAAAAGCACCCGGATAGAGAGTGCTTTTTTTCCTTTATGCGGTTTAGCCTAGTATTGCATTAACGTTAAAATATCGTATTTATCAAGCTTTTCTCTACCATTAAGATACGTAAGCTCGATTAAGAAAGCGATACCTGCTACTACGCCTCCAAGCTCTTCAACAAGCTTGATCGTCGCTTCTATTGTGCCTCCTGTTGCCAATAGGTCATCTGTGATGAGCACACGCTGGCCAGGAAGAATCGCGTCTTTGTGGATGGTTAACACATCTTTGCCGTATTCGAGGCCGTAATCTACCTTCACGACTTCACGCGGAAGCTTGCCTTCTTTACGGACGGGCGCAAAACCTACGCCAAGCGCGTATGCCACCGGGCAGCCGATGATGAAGCCTCTTGCTTCCGGCCCGACAACTAAGTCAATTTGTTTTTCATTAGCGTATTCAACAATCTGGTCAGTCGCATATCGGTATACGTCGCCTTTATCCATTAATGTTGTAATATCTTTAAATTGCACGCCCTCTTTCGGATAGTCCGGCACAATTGTTACATATTTCTTTAAATCCATCTGTTTTATGTCCTCCTCGTACTTTCATAAGCCTCTGAATCTTGATTCATCAGCTTATTCAGCCATTCCTTCAGCTCTTCAGCCGCAGAATAATTCAGCTTCTGATCCAATTCCATCAGCTGCTGTTTTGCCTGATAGGTTTGCGAGTCTGTCAAATCGCGTTTTTTCACATCATAAATAACAGACAGCACGCCATTCTCTATTCTAACAAAACCGAGATCAAAAAACACCTTTGTCATGAAATTGATTGTGTCTTTTGTCCAGCCTTTATGTTTTGCAAGCTCTGAACCGTGTGTTTTCAGATCGAAAGTTCCTCTTTTCAGCAAGAAACCGTAGTACCATTTAAAATAATCCCGGGTCGGAAATGCTGACAGAAAATGCTCCTCGTTATTCATAAAGATAAAATAGACACGCTCCGGTCTCTTTCCTTCTACCAAGCTTGAAAGCAGATCTAATGAAGGGGGCGCATCAAGGAATACCACATATGCGCCGTCCAGTTCAAGGTCTCTCGCTTCCTGCTCCGAGCTCACCGCATGCAGCTGATGGCGCAGCTCTTCGTTTTGAAGCAGCTGTTTCGTTTCCTCCTTAAAGCAAACAATGACCCGTTTTTCAGACGGAAGCGCAACTAATGTCTCTTCCCACGTACGTTTTCCACGCAAGTCAAACAGCTGCCACTCAGAAACGGCTGCATCCTTTATCATTAATTGAGGTTTTTTTCTGTTATTCCATTCGTTAATCGACATTTCGCCGACTAATGAGATTCTTGAACCTGGCACAATACCTGTCTCAAGCTCCCCCTTATGAAAGCCGACACAATCAAGCTTTGCCGATTGGTCTTTGACCGTCATTTTGATATGGTTTTTATTGGCTCCGATTCTCCGGACGTCTTCCAAAAGCGCATTTTCCACCATCACATGCGGTTTCGGATTCTGCATGCCAAAGGGAGACAGGAGATTGATTTCAGAAATGCTTTCAACCGTAATATCCTCTACGCTGCATACGAGATCAATTTCCTGAACCGGAATAAAATCCTCTTCTGTAAGCGTCTCATCCGCGATTTGATTGAGCCTGTCCCTCAAGTCAGATACATCATCGGCAGAAAGTGTCATTCCTGCAGCCATCGGATGTCCTCCGAAATGGGGAAGGATGTCTCTGCAAGAAGAAAGGCTTTTAAATAAATCAAAGCCTTTAATGCTTCGAGCCGATCCTTTCGCGATGCCCTTTTCTTCATCAATTCCAAGAACAACGGCCGGACGGTAAAAACGGTCAACAAGCTTTGAAGCCACAATGCCGACAACCCCGGGGTTCCAGCCGGACTTTGCCACTACGATGGCAGATCCATTGAGCCCTTGCTGCTCAACCATTTCAATCGCTTCATCCGTCATTTTGCTGACAATCTTTTGGCGCTCTTTGTTGAGCTGGTCGATTTCAGTTGCAAGCTCGTCTGCTTCGAACTCATCCTCTGTCATCAGCAGATGGACAGCCGGATCAGCCTGTTCAATTCTCCCGACAGCATTAAGCCTCGGTGCAAGCTGAAAGCCGATTGTTTCTTCATTCGCTTGTCCGATGTCACCGCCTGACAGTTTAATCAATGCTTTTAGCCCCGGCCGGTTTGTCATTCGAAGCTTCTGCATGCCTAACGTTGCTAATAATCTGTTTTCATCATGCAGCGGCACAAGATCGGCTATAGTCCCGATTGCCGCCAAATCGAGCAGGTCCTCAGGCAAAGCGCCTAAAAGAGCATGTGCAAGCTTAAACGCCACACCCACTCCGGCAAGCTCCTTAAACGGATAGGCGCATCCCGGCTGCTTCGGATGAACAATGGCACACACATCAGGCAGCACAGGGCCGGGCTCATGGTGGTCAGTGATGATGACATCCAGTCCTAGTTCCTTCGCTGCCTCTGCTTCATGAACAGCCGCAATCCCCGTATCAACCGTGATAATAAGAGAGAAGCCTTGCTCTTTAATCGAGCGGAAGGCTTGCTCATTCGGTCCGTAGCCCTCTTTAAACCGGTCAGGTATGTAAAAGTCAACGTGAGCCGAGAGCTTTTGTAATGTTTTCAGCATGACAGACGTACTGGTGACGCCGTCCGCATCATAATCTCCGTATATCATAATGGGCTCTTGCTGTGAAATGGCCTCTTTAATCCGCTCAACTGCTTCTTTCATGCCCTTCATCTCAAAGGGATCATAAAAATCAGCTTCTTTTGTATTTAAAAACAGCCTTGCGCTTTCCGCTGTATCAAATCCTCTTTTTACAAGCAGAGATGCCACAAGAGGTGTTATGTCCAATTGTTCTGTGAGTGATTTGACCTTATCCTGATCTGGTCGCTGTATTTCCCAACGCATTTTTGACGCTAACATAAATTCACCCCTCAACCACCCTATTATACTAGAGCAAGCTGAGGGGTTTCAAATGTTATTCGAGAATCTAATCCTTTTTCTCCAACGGAGGCGCCGAATTCGCCTTCACTGCTTCACTGTCATACTGCTGTACGCCTTCTGTTTCAGGCATAGGGTCTTGTTGTATGGCTTTTCTTTCTTTTCTTAAAGTTTTGATTTCACGCTTTAATTTCATAACCTGAAATATACCTGCGGAAAATACAATCAAGGCCCCCATTAATACTGATCCGAGAATCACGAGAATTAAAGGCCATTCTGATCTTCCGAAAAGGTAATCTACTTCAACAGACCTTACGTTAATTACTGCAAAAATAGCAACAATCAAAGTAAATATAAGAGCAAAAATAATCGTCCATTGTTTGTTCATGCTGGTTCCCCCAAACTGGCTTTTTGAGGTAAGTTTCCCTTTTGCTTCCCGTTTTAAACAGGCTTTCAAAAGAGAATCAAGTCTCAGATGCGGTTAATTTCTCTTGAATCAGCTTTTTCAGCCCTTTTCTTTCTCCGGAAATGACCAGTGTGTCTCCTTCTTCAATCACCGTATCAGACCCCGGATTCAGCTGTTTCTGCTGATTTTTTTTCACGATGGCAATGACTGTAACCTGATAATGCTGCCGAACGTCCAAGTCGCCGAGTGTCAGTTGAACAGCAGGGGCTTTTGCCTCTACTTTGAACCATTCAATGATCAAATCATCAAGCGCTACCTCAACCGATTCAAGAGCCTTCGGTTTATACGCCATTCCACCCAGAATAGCGGACAGCTGTCTCGCTTCTGCGTCATTAAACTGCACGGATGTTACACATTCTTCGTGATCATTCTCATCAAAATAATACAGCTCTCTTCTGCCATCATCATGGATAATAATGCAAATTTTATCCTGATTTCTAGTCAGAATCTCAACTTTTTGCCCTATTCCCGGAAGCTCCGACTCACGAACCTTCATAAAAACCCTCCTACATCATGTTACAACCTGTTTATACCAAAATGATCATGACACCATTTATATGTTTTATTGTAAGCGTATGTCATTATAGCAAATGTATATTTCAAGTTCAATGAAACGTAAAGAAAAATAATGGAAAAGCGTTAAGGATAAAAAAACAGGCTGCCCGAAAAACGGACAGCCTAGGTTTTTGTTCATTATTCTTCAATACGTTTATCCTTTTTAAATTCTTTCCCTTTCCACACGAGCCAAATTTGCGCTGCAATGTACAGAGAAGAATAGACACCTGTCAACAAACCGACCAATAACGCGAATGAGAAGTTTGTAATCGATGTTGAACCTAACAGCAAGAGAACGACCACCACAATCACTACCGTAAGGACGGTGTTGACCGAACGGGTAAAGGTCTGCTGCAAGCTCAGGTTTACAATATGGTTTAAATCAGCAAACGTTTTAGGCTTGCGCTTTTTCATATGCTCCCGAACCCTGTCAAAGGTTACGATGGTGTCGTTTATCGAATAACCAATAATCGTCAGAACCGCCGCAATGAACGTAACGTCCACTTCCAGCCTTGTCACGCTGAAAAATGCGACGATAAAGAAAGCGTCATACAGCAATGAAACAATAGCTGCTATCGCCATTTTGTATTCGAACCGGATGGACACGTAAATAATAATGCCGAGAGAAGCGATGGCCACTGCATATAAAGCGTTTCGCGCCAGTTCCTTCCCGACTGTCGGCGAGACTGTGCTGACATTAGGCTCAGATCCGTACTTATCTTTAAAGTAATCTTTCACCTTGGCAACTGTTTCTTTATCAGGGACACCTACAAACCTTGCAACCCCGATATTGCTTTTTTCTCCCGACAATACAATAGTATCAGGCTTCATGCCAAGTGAAGTGAAATCTTTCTCAACCTGCTGGGTGGTCAGCTTATGATCACTCTGTACTTCAATCCGCGCGCCGCTTGCAAAGTCAATACCGAGATTCAGCTTAAATACCAGCAGCAAAATAATCCCGGCAATGGTTACGGCACTTGAGAAAATAAAGAAAAATTTTCGTTTGCTCGTAAAATCCCATTTTTCAAATGGAGTGTACGGCTCTGTATATTCGTCCGTCTTCTGAATGTCCATAATATGTTTCTTCTTAACGCCGAACCAGCCTTTTTTCCGGTCAAGCCATCTGCTTTCCACAAGCAGCGACAGCAGGAACCTTGATAAGAAAACAGCTGTAATAAAACTGGTCAGAATCGATAGGATCAGCATTGTAGCGAATCCCTTGACAGAACTTGTCCCGAAAATAAAGAGCACAACGGCAGCGATGATAGTGGTGATATTTGCGTCAAAAATCGTCGCAAATGACCGCCGGTTCCCCGAACGGAACGCCGAACGGACAGATTTACCGAGTTTCAGTTCCTCTTTAATTCGTTCATAGGTGATGATATTCGCATCCACCGCCATCCCGACACCTAATATAAGCGCGGCGATTCCCGGCAGCGTCAGGACTGCATTCATCCAGTCAAAGACCTGCAGGGTGATATACACATAAACTGACAGAGTAATAACGGCAATCAGCCCAGGCAAACGGTAGTAAAGCAGCATAAACAAGAAAATAAGAGCAATACCGATAATACCCGCGTAAACTGTTTCATTCAGCGCCTGCTGCCCAAATTGCGCACCTACTGAAGTAGAATATTTTTCAGTCAGTTTCACCGGCAGCGCCCCGGCATTTAAAATACTGGCTAAATCTTTAGCTTCCTGAACTTTAAAATTGCCTTCAATCGTCACGTCTTTTGTGTTTAATTCTTGGCTGACATTCGGAGCAGATACATATTTAGGATTCTCTTTTTGGACTTCTTTTTTAAAAGAATCGCCTTTTTCGTAATCCATCCAAATGACCAGCTGGTTGTTCGGCGCCATTTTCAAGACTTTTTTTGTCACTTCTCCGAATTTATCAGCGTCTTTGAGTTTCACACTGACAATCGGTTCATTTGTAGTTCCGTCATAAGTTTGTTTCGCGCCATTTTCAACAAGATCAGAGCCGTCCAGAAGCTCTTTATCATTTGTATCTCTGAATGAGAGCTGAGCTTCTGTAGATAAGATTTCGCGCGCCCTGTTCTGGTTGGTAACACCCGCAAGCTGAACGCGAATCCGGTTATTGCCTTCAATCTGGATGTTCGGCTCACTGACCCCAAGCACATTGGCCCTGCGGTTTAACGCTTCAACCGTGCTGACGAGAACATCTTTTGTGATTTTATCACCTTTTTTGACGGGTTTCACATCGTACAGAACCTCAAATCCGCCTTGTAAATCTAATCCCAGCGTAATATTCTCAGCTGCCGGCTTTGTGAAATATCCAAGCCCGGTGCCGATCAATAATACGAATAGGAAAAACGCAATCAAGCGCCCCTTTTTCATTATGTATATCCTCCTTAACCTAGGTAAATCAGACAGTGCTATTTCAGCAGCTCGTCCAAAACTTCTTGACCTTCTTCACTGCTCAGCCAATTAGACGTTTTAAATGATTCTACGGTTGCATAGTTCATAAATTCGCCAATTTTCACTGATAAAATATCGCTTGCCAATTCATAAATCTGTTTTTCTGTTTTCTTTTTCCACTTTTTATTTAATAAGTATGACCATAAACTGTCAAGCTCAACATCATCGTACCCGAGGATTTTGAACTCTTCCAGCTTACTGTAAAGAAAAGGCCTCAAGTGGTCTTTATATATGCCGGCGGGATGTTTATCCACGAACTGCACGCTCCTTTTTTTGTTTTTCAAGAAGACTTGTCATGCTTGGACGATATATACGCATATCTTTATTGTATATGATTACAGGTTGTTTGAGAAGGCAGGGGGTCAAAATGACGAAACAGACGTTTTTAAAAGGCACACTTATTCTCATCGCTGCGGGGATGATTACAAGGATGCTCGGCTTTGTCAACCGGGTGGTTATCGCCCGGTTTATCGGTGAAGAAGGAGTCGGGCTTTATATGATGGCGGCTCCCACTTTTTTCTTGGCCACAACGCTGACGCAATTCGGGCTTCCCGTCGCGATCAGCAAGCTTGTCGCTGAAGCCAGCGCGCGGGGAGACCATCAAAAAACAAAGAATATTTTAGTCATGTCGCTTACGATTACCGGGGTGCTCAGTCTTATCTTTACCCCGCTGTTCTTATTATTTGCTCCGGTAATGGCGGAAACGATGCTGACAGACGGCAGAACAGTTTATCCGCTGCTGGCGATTACACCGGTTGTGCCGATTATAGCGATTTCCAGCGTGCTGAGAGGATATTTTCAAGGAAAACAAAATATGAACCCGCTCGCTGTTTCGCAGGTCCTTGAACAAATTGTGCGCATATCCCTTGTTGCCGTCTGCACGACGATCTTCCTTCCATACGGGATTGAATACGCGGCAGCCGGAGCGATGATTTCCTCTGTTATCGGCGAGCTTGCATCACTGGTCTATTTATTCATTGCTTTTAAATTTAAAAAGAAAATCAGAATCAGAAAGCAGTTTTTCCACTCGATTAAAACCGGTAAAGATACGTTTTCTCAATTAATGAGTGTGTCGCTTCCTACGACAGGAAGCCGGTTTATCGGCAACCTGTCTTGGTTTTTCGAACCGATCGTTGTCGCTCAGAGCCTCGCTATCGCCGGGGTCGCAACAGCCGCGGCAACAAGCCAGTACGGAGAGCTGACAGGACTTGCAATGACGGTTTTAACACTTCCCAGCTTTATTACGTATTCTTTATCGACAGCGCTGGTTCCTGCGATTAGCGAAGGGATGGAGCAAAAAAAGCTGCAGGTGGTGGAATACCGGCTGGAACAAGCCATGAGGCTTTGTCTTCTTAGCGGAGGAATATCTGTTGTTATTTTATTTACGTTTGCAGAGGAACTGATGAGCGTGATGTATGGCTCATCTGGAGCAGCTGTATTTATAAAAGTTATGGCGCCTTTTTTTCTGCTCTATTATTTTCAAGGCCCGCTACAGGCTGTGCTGCAGGCGCTTAATCTGGCGGGGGCTGCCATGATGAACAGTTTAATAGGAGCGGTCGTGAAAACAGGCCTTATCTTTGCCCTTGCAACCAGACCGTCTCTCGGCATTATGGGAGCGGCCTTGGCTATTGTAACCGGCATGGTGCTCGTTACGCTTTTACATGCGGCTACTGTGAGCAAGGTTCTGCCGATCAGCATAAAAATAAAAGAATACGCAATGTGCATCGCCATTATTTTCGTCAGCGGTTACCTCAGCTCCATCATGAAACATTACATTCGGTTCTCCGGGTCTGAGGCTGTGAATCTTGTCGGATGGGTCACATTAAGCGCGGCGCTGTATATCATTTTACTTCTGTTGTTCCGCTTAATAAAAAAAGACGAGCTCCGCCGCATCCCTGTCATCGGCCGGTTTGTTGCCCGATAAACATTAAGGCCGGACTTGCTCGTCTTTCAGGTCAACATAAAATGCACCGTCCGTAAAGCTGCAAAACGATATGTCAGAAATGTTATGATAACCTCTTTTTGAAAGCATCTTTATAAGCCATTGTTCGTCTTTTCCTATCCTGTCTACATGTTCTTTTTGAATGACGCCATCCACGATAAGCGGGGTTTCAAGCTGTTTATGTTTTTCATTAGGCTCTTTTTGGACGACCGTCAGTTTGCCTGACGGCTCAAGAATAGCAAATGACACATCGGCAATCCTGTCAATGTTATTTTCTCTGAGCTGAACCATTAGGTCATCAAAATTATAGCGCTGTGATCTCATTGCGCGTTCATCAATTTTTCCGTGCTCAATGATGATGGTCGGCTTGCCGTCAAGCATCTGGCGCACTTTCTGGCTTTTTAAAGACAAATACGCTAACGATACTTGTATGATCATTAAAACGATCATCGGCACAATCGTATGAGAGAGGTGATCTTCTACATCTTCAATCGCCAAAACCGCAATTTCCGCAATCATGATAAAAACGACCAGATCCAAAATACTGAGTTCACCGATTTCCCGCTTTCCCATTAAACGGAAAATAATAAGAATCACAAAATACAGCAGGATTGTCCGAAACGCAATAATGAAAATTTCTTCCATAGCGCACCTCCATCTCATCATAGCCTGCATCAAATTCACTGATTTATGTAAGAAAAAGCAATGTGATAATTATGCTTTTTCAAGTCTAATTCTCCTCATGAGAGAATACATTTTTAAAAAGACGAGCCGTCTGCTTGTATGGCGGTGAGTTGAAGAAAGAACCAGACAGCCTTTGGGCTGGAAGGCAGAGAGGAGACACTCACTCATGGAGGAAACAAAACAAGTAGGAAAAGGCATTCTTTACGGCCTGATCGTTATTTTTGCGGCAATGCTTGCCACAAGTTTGGCCATTTCACTTTTACTTACAGCTACTTCGCTGCAAGAGTCATCGTTCAACTGGCTCGTCACCGCCCTTTCGTTCCTTTCTTTATTTATCGGCGGGTTTATTTCAGGAGGAAAAGCAAAGGAAAAAGGCTGGATGATCGGCGCATTGACCTCTATATGTTTTTCATTGATCATTTTGTTATTTCAGTATTTGGGGTTTGGGAAAACATTTACCGGCGAACAGCTCCTCTTTCATCTCGGCTTTTTAGGAGTTTGTATGCTAGGCGGCATTTTTGGAGTGAATTTGCGGGGAAGCAGATCGTCATAACGAAAAAAAGAGCGGATTTCCGCTCTTTTTTTCGTTATGTATAAGCTTCGCTGTTATTCAGCGGAAGCTTCTCTGATCGCGCGCCGGTCGAATGTAAGGCGGGTATTTTCACCAGTCTTAATCACGACTTTGCTTTCGTCGATCGAATCAACGGTGCCGTGCAATCCGCCGATTGTCACAACCGCGTCGCCTTTTTTCAGTTCTTCCTGCATTCTTTTCACAGCTTTTTGCTGCTTTTGCTGCGGACGAATTAATAGGAAATAAAGAACCGCGAACATTAAAATAATAGGAACCAAAGTGCCTAATGTACCTGTCATCTGTTTCACCCCTTTCGAAACAAAATAGCCATGAGGCTTTTTATTTAGAAGCTTTTCGCATTTGGCTTGTTATAGCCGTAACGCTCAAAGAACTCTTCTCTGAAATCACCCAGGCGATCCTCACGAATGGCCTGTCTTACTTGCTCCATTAAGTTTAACAGAAAATGAAGATTATGATAAGTTGTTAATCGGATACCGAATGTTTCATTACAGCGAATTAAATGTCTGATGTAAGCGCGTGAGTAATTTTTACAAGTATGGCAATCGCACTCTTCATCAATCGGGCGGAAATCTCTTTCGAATTTTGCATTTTTCATATTGAGACGCCCTTCAGCCGTAAACACGGTTCCGTTTCTCGCAATACGGGTCGGCAGCACACAGTCGAACATGTCAACACCGCGCAACGCTCCGTCAATCAAAGCATCAGGAGATCCGACACCCATCAGGTATCTCGGCTTATCTTTCGGTAAAAGAGGCGTTGTGAACTCAAGCACCCGGTTCATGACATCTTTCGGTTCGCCGACAGACAGTCCGCCTATAGCATAGCCCGGAAAATCAAGAGAAATCAAGTCCTTCGCGCTTTGTGTCCGTAATTCTTCATATTCTCCGCCTTGTACGATGCCAAACAGCCCCTGATCGTCTGAACGGCTGTGGGCTTCAAGGCAGCGCTCCGCCCAACGGCTCGTCCGCTCAACAGACCGTTTCATATAATCGTATTCAGCCGGATATGGCGGGCATTCATCAAACGCCATCATAATATCGGATCCGAGCGCATTTTGGATCTCCATTGCTTTTTCGGGTGAAAGGAACAGTTTATCTCCGTTTAAGTGATTACGGAAATGAACGCCTTCCTCTTCTATATTACGAAACTTACTTAACGAAAAGACCTGAAAACCGCCTGAATCCGTTAAAATCGCACGGTCCCAGTTCATAAATTTGTGAAGGCCGCCCGCTTCCTTGACGATGTCATGGCCGGGTCTCAGCCAAAGATGGTAGGTATTGCTCAAAATAATTCCCGCGTCCATTGCCTTCAGCTCGTCAGGCGACATCGTTTTGACTGTCGCCAGTGTGCCGACCGGCATAAAAACAGGTGTGTCAAAGGAGCCGTGCGGAGTATGCACTCTTCCCAAGCGTGCTCCCGTTTGTTTGCATTCTTTTATAAATTCATAGCGTATTGGTTGTTCAGCCACTTTATATGAGGCCTCCTGTCTTTCAAATTAGATAATCAGCATCGCATCGCCGAAGCTGAAAAAGCGATATTCCTTTTCCACCGCATGGTTGTACGCGCGGAGTACATGTTCTCTCCCAGCAAGTGCGCTGACAAGCATAATAAGCGATGATTTCGGCAGATGAAAATTCGTAATCATTCCGTCAATCGCTTTAAATTCATATCCGGGGTAAATAAAAATAGACGTCCATCCGCTCGAAGCTTTAAAGCTACCGTTATTCTCCCCGGCAATGGTTTCAAGCGTGCGCGTTGATGTCGTACCGACCGACACAATCCGTCCGCCCGTTTCCCTTACATGATTTAAAGCAGCCGCTGTTTCTGCAGACATTTCATAAAACTCCGCGTGCATATTGTGCTCCTCTACTTCATCGGCACTGACAGGACGAAACGTTCCAAGTCCGACATGCAGAGTAATAAACTCGATCCGAACGCCTTTTTCCTTTAATTCACCTAATATCTCTTCCGTAAAATGGAGTCCCGCTGTCGGTGCAGCAGCAGACCCAATTTCTTTAGAAAACACCGTTTGGTACCGCTCTCTGTCATCCAGCTGCTCTTTAATATACGGAGGAAGCGGCATTTCTCCGAGGGATTCCAGCACTTCATAAAAGATCCCGTCATATCGGAATTCAACTTTTCTCCCGCCGTGTTCCAGCTCTTCTGTGCACACTGCCTGTAACAAGCCGTCGCCGAAAGTCAGAACGGTTCCTTTTTTCACGCGTTTCGCCGGCTTGACAAGGGTTTCCCATCTGTCACCTGTTTCCTGCTTTAATAAAAGCAGTTCAACTTTGGCGCCCGTATCCTCTTTTACTCCGAATAAACGGGCAGGCAAAACGCGGGTATTGTTCAGGACAAGACAATCCCCTTCCTTGAAAAAGCTGACAATTTCCTTAAACGAGCTGTCTGACAGCCCGCCTGTATGTTTATCAAGCACCATAAGCCTTGAAGCATCACGCTGTTCAAGAGGCACTTGGGCAATTAAACGTTCTGGAAGTTCAAAATCAAATAACTCGACTTTCATAATTTCACCTTTATTCTGTCAGTAGTCTTTAATTATTTCATTCTGCCGAAAAGGTTGATTAAAATTGATAATACCACACTAATGATAATACAAGTCACGACCGGAAAGAAAAAAGTAACATTCCCTTTTTTAACAAAAATATCCCCCGGCACCTTTCCGACAAAGTGGAGCACCGCACCGGCAATGAGCAAAACAGCGCCAAGAATCATTAATATCTTAGGAAATTCAATCATGCCGGGGAGCCTCCATATTAAAATGATGATATACAGCCGGCGTCACGATACGTCCGCGCGGCGTTCTCTGAAGAAACCCGATCTGCAGAAGATACGGCTCATACACATCTTCAATTGTATGAGGTTCTTCGCCAATTGTCGCGGAAATGGTATCAAGGCCGACCGGACCGCCGCTGTATTTTTCGATCATACCCATCAGCAGCTTGTGATCAATATGATCCAGTCCAAGCCGGTCAACCTGAAGCCGCTCCAGCGCATCCTGGGCAATATCGTCCGTAATGCGGCTGTCGCCTAACACTTGGGCAAAATCGCGAACTCTCCTGAGAAGCCGGTTGGCAACCCGCGGCGTTCCCCTTGAACGTCTCGCAATTTCGAGCGCTGACGGTTTGTCGATTTCCACTTCGAACAAATCAGCCGTTCTCACGACAATATCGGATAGCTCTTCCTGTGTATAATATTCAAGACGGGACAAGACGCCGAACCGGTCCCTTAAAGGCGCCGTCAACAGACCTACCCTTGTCGTTGCGCCGACGAGCGTAAAGGGCGGTAGATCAAGGCGGACGGAACGGGCGGAAGGGCCTTTTCCGATCACAATATCAAGACAAAAATCCTCCATAGCGGGATACAGCACTTCTTCAATCGACCTGTGGAGCCTGTGAATCTCATCAATAAATAACACATCTCCGGGTTCCAGAGCCGTTAAAATGGCTGCCAGATCTCCCGGCCTTTCAATCGCCGGCCCTGAGGTAGTCCGCATTTCCACACCCATTTCATTGGCAACGATGGAAGCAAGCGTCGTTTTCCCAAGTCCCGGAGGCCCGTAAAGAAGGACATGATCAAGCGTCTCTTCTCTCATTTTTGCCGCGTCAATGAATACGCGCAGATTTTCTTTCACCTTTTTTTGGCCGATATATTGAACCAGACTTTGCGGCCGCAGGCTTTGCTCTATCGCTGATTCATGGTTGTCTGCTTCACTTGAGACAAGCCGTTCATCCATGAACATCACCTTACTTTAATAGTTTTTGTAATGCTTTTTTCACATATTGATCAGTGGTAAGCGTCGTGTCCTCTTTTAGATGAGGAAGCACCTTTTTAATTTCTTTCTCCGCATAGCCGAGGACACGCAATGCTTCAAGCGCCTCATCAAGAGCCGTCTCAGCCTTATGCTTTTCGATTCTGTCCTCATGGTTAAACAGATTTTCAATCATTTCAGGCACAACATCGGCGAGCTTCCCTTTTAGATCGAGAATAATCTGGCGCGCCGTCTTCTTGCCGACGCCTGGGAATTTCACCAAAAAAGCTTCATCTTCCTGTTCAATGGCTTCAATGACAGCCCCCGGGTCACCGGACGCAAGAATGGCAAGGGCGCCTTTAGGCCCGATGCCCGTCACATTTAAAAGCTTCGTAAAAAGCGCTTTTTCTTCCCGCGTGGAAAAGCCGTACAAAGAAAAAGCGTCCTCTCTGATATGATGGTACGTAAAGATTGTTTCTTGATTTCTCTCCTTGTATATGAAAGGATTCGGCGTAAAAATTTGATAGCCGATTCCGCCGTTTTCTATCACAATATATTGGGGAGATACATAATCAATCGTCCCTTTAACAAATTCAATCACCCATATTCACCTCTTTGACTGTTCTTCATTGTACCATAAAAACAGGCAAAGTCTTATAGAAATGTTAACGTATGTTCGCTTTCGCATCGATCTTTTCACGAAAAAAAAGACATGGGGGCATGTCTTAAAACGTCAAGCAGCACGGGTCATCCGCTGTATGTCTTTATATTCTCGATGACGTGCTCAAATTCGGCTTTTGTGCGAAACGGAATGCCGTTTTGCAAGTTTTTTTGGATCCGGCTCTCCAATCTCTCTAAGTCAATTTGAAAAAAAGATTGAATCGGTTCAGCTACGGAATCAGGGCGTCCGTGAAAGGTGGAAATTACCCCGTCGTCCGTTATCCCGATATAACCGTTTACCTTGCTCAGGGGAGAAATATCATCCACTTGTTTCCGAAAAAGGACAAATCCTTTTTTCTGTTCAACGAGTGTCCACCCGGCATATGCCGCCCAGAAATCTTCCATGGCAAGAACCGTCTCGTGCTTATGCTCAATGCTTACATCTCCGTCCATATACACTTTTTCAAGCTGCACATGAAGCTGCAGCGGTTCATAGTGCTCAACTTCAGCAGCAAATACGGAAGATGTACACAACAGCAAAGCCGCGGCTGCACAGAAAACCGCCATCATAAGACGCACGCTGAAAATTTGTTTCACCATTAACACCTCTTTATATACACTAGATCAAATCAGCTTTACGCCTAGTTTGACCAAAGGTATTACGGCTTAACCATTTTCTTGAAATTTGTTTTCGCCACCCTGCTGACCTCCCTTTTCTCCGTATGGACAGCACCGGACTCAGGCAGCTTCAGAAATTGTGTAAGAAATGTGCTGAAAAAATATAAGACTGCAAAAATCCAAATCACGCCGCCCGCGCCTAACGGGCCGATAAAAAGACTGACGATGCCGGGTGCGATAAAAGCACATAAACCTGAACCCAGATTTAACACAGACATCGCCGCCCCTTTATTATCAGGGGCAAGAGTCGGCATAAGAGCACTTAACGGAATATAACCGGCAAGACACGCTCCATAGCAGCAGGCAATGATCATTAATACCCAGTAGTTGTGTCCGATGATTTGCGGCGTATAGTAGATAGCCAGCGTGAAGATTCCGCTTCCTACCCCGCCGAACCACATGACGGTATTGCGCCAGCCCAATTTATCACCGACAATGCCGAAAATTAAATTAAACACGATATTGACAAAAAACAGCGTCCCCCAAATTTGCAGCCACTCTGAAACAGAATAGCCATAGCCTGCCAAATAAGTCGGCAGAAAGATGGCAAATCCAAATTGGCCAAGGGCATTAATTGTTTTCACGATTCCTCCGATGCCGACTTTCGGATTTTCATACATAATCGTGAACGCTTTTGAAAGCTCTTTCCATTTATGATCGCTTTGTTTTGGCGTTGCCGTAAACTTATCTTTATTAAAAAACAATGCGAGAATGCCGCCTGCAGCAACGAAAACAAGTGCGCTCCAAAGCGTATTGATTTCTCCGATGAGCGGGACTGCGAAGCTTGAATAAAAAGGGCCGAGCACGTTGAGGCCGCATGTAAACACAAACCAAAACCAGCCGACTGCTTTACCAAGAATCTGTTGGGAGGTGCTGTACGATACCCATACGAGAAAAGAATAAGCAAACAGCGGGTAGCCTAATCCTCTGAGCGCGTAGCTTCCCAATAGAGCAGGATAATACATGTGAGGAATGGCCCATCCGATAAATACGGCCGAACCAAGAATAAATGCAATAAGGCCTGCGGTCATCGCCTTTTTTGGCCCCCATGCCTGTACAAAGATGCCGGAAAACCAGGCAGAAATCGTCACGGCGATACCATAAAAGGTGTATAACGATGCAGATTGCTGCATGCTGAGTCCGTGTTCTACTAGAAAAGGAGACAGCCAGCCTTGCTCAAGTCCGTCCCCTATCATAAAGATCACGATACCCATGTACCCCCAAACCAAGTGAGATGGGATTCCTATTTTGTTTAAAAAAGCTCCTTTAGTTTGTACTGAGTTCATTCTCTCCACCGCCTGCTTTTGCTTTTATGTATGAATGCATCTTATATACCCCTCACTTTTTCTTTTTAATCCTGCAAACTGTTTGTCATATTTCATATTTAGAAAGCGCTTAATTTCAGGGTTATAGGTGCTTTACATACGCGCTTTTCAAGAATCAATGCTGGCAAATATTCGCTTCACTATTTCGCTTTGATGACAATCAATGCATATATGTAGCCATCGCCTCCAAGACCAGATACACTATAAATAGCTCTTTTCCTTAACAGTTAAGGATTTTCCTATAGACAACTGCATAAAATAGAGCAAAGAAGGTGAATGAAATGCTTACAAAAGCAGCGGCACTGGCTCATTCAGTTATATACCACTCAAACAGCAGAATGGATAAACTCAAAGAAAAACCCGATGAATTAACCTTAATCGGAAAAGGAAGAAGCGCTTATGTGTTTGCTTTCACAGATGGTGATAAACAAAAGGCTCTCAAAGTGTTTTTTCCTGAATTTCAAGCGACTGCACTAAAAGAAGCGAAGATATATGAAAAACTGTCCGGATCACCTTTCTATCCTGACATTTATGAAACCGGCGATACATTTATATTAATGGAATATATCAAAGGCTATACTTTCTATAATTGCCTGACAAAAGGGATTTCAATTAATGATGACATGATACAGCAAGTGGAAGACGCTCTCAGCGAAGCAAGGGCTGCGGGTCTGAATCCGTCCGATATTCATTTGCGTAATCTGATTTTGACAAAGAGCGGGGCCGTAAGAGTTATTGACGTTGCCAGATTTAATCAGTCAAAAACGTGCACCCAGTGGGATGATTTAAAAGGCGCCTACAATACCCTGTATAAAAAACCGGTCTTCCCTAAGAAAATCCCGGCCTTCTGGCTGGAAGCCATCGCCTTTTTATATAAGAAAAACTGGTTTCAAAAATCCTTTTCAGAACGCAAAAAGAAATATTCCTCATAAAAAAAGGCAGCCGGTTATACGGCTGCCTTTTTTGCTTTTCACGCAAACTCTTCTGTTTTAATACTGTTCACATTCCGCAAATTTATGATGTCATCGTTCATTTTAAACCAGCTGTTTGCTTCATCAATCTTTTTAAAGAAATCATACGTGGCAGGACGGGTAATTTCGAATGTCAGCTCTTCTCCATTGTTCATATGAAATGTGAGTCGATAGGTTTTCATCATTCTCCTCCTTTTATTCTGTTACACTAATACCCTTATTTACGGCATCTTTAACAGAAAAAAAGCATTAAAAACAAAAAATCAGCGCGGTGGCTGATTTTTACTTGTTATTTGCGATTAGCGGAAATAAGTTTCATTTGTTCGGGAGTCAGTTTGATGCAGTATCCCCTGACAGTCAGGTATTCCACGTCAGATGGTTCGTTGTTTTTATCGAATCGCCATTCTGTTTTGATCGGCACGTTTTCTCCCCCCATCCCTTTGGTTGATATTTTCATCATAACAAGGCAATGTAGAGGCCGTTTTAAAGAAATGTAAAGTGTTTGTGAAAGTAAGGTAAAATAGTGTTAAAACTTGGAGCGAACACGATGAACACACGAGCAAAATCCTTCTCTCCTTCTCGCTCCCACTTCTTATGTTCAATTGGAAGTTTTTTTCGCTAAACGGCGTTCCGAAATGGCCGCTCGTACAAACGGCCGCTATGCGGTAAAGGTCTATTCTAACCCGGCGCTGTTGACTCTGAAAGACTACGAGAGACAGAAAAACAAGGGCTGGATCCCGTGTTTGATCCTAAAGCCCTCGGTATTAAAAATGCTGATTTTTGGAAGAAAAAATATGTTCAACGAAGATGAACGCGTTTCGTAAACAATGTAAATGAAAAAAACGGCAGGCTTGGAAGGACATATTCTGCCGGCCGTTTTTTATAAAGTTTTCACCTAACTGATTCATCTGTCAAGGCCCCAACGGATCTCTGCGTTTAATCTTCTTCAGCACTGGATGAAAAGTTCGTGTACACTTCCTGCACATCGTCATCATCCTCAAGCATGTCAATCAGCTTTTCCAATTTTTCCGCCGCAGCTTGATCGACTTCCGCAAATGTTTGGGGAATCATGGTGACTTCGGCTGAAACGATTGGGTATTTTCCTTCTAAGGCTTTTCTCACTTCTTCAAATTTTTCCGGCTCGGTAAAGATCTCGAATAAATTGTGACTTGTTTGAAGATCTTCCGCTCCTGCTTCTATCGCTTCCAGCATCATCTCGTCTTCAGCCGTTTTCAGGTCTGTACGGTCAATCGCGATAAATCCTTTTCGGTCAAACATGTACGAAACGCAGCCGCTTTCCCCCAGGCTGCCTCCGTTTTTGTTAAAGGCGGTTCTAACGTTTGTCGCTGTGCGGTTTTTATTATCTGTTAAACATGTAACCATGACGGCAATTCCTGAGGGACCGTAGCCTTCATAGGTGATGTCCTCATAGTTGTTTCCGTCATGATTTCCAGCTGCTTTTTTTATAGCCCGGTCTATATTGTCATTTGGCATATTCGCCCCTTTTGCTTTATCAATAACCAGCCGCAAGTTTGCGTTGGACTCCGGATCTGTTCCTCCTTGCTTGGCCGCTACATATAATTCTTTGGCGAGCTTCATAAAAATCTTTCCGCGTTTTGAATCCTGTGCGTTTTTTCGTTTTTGGATGTTTTTCCATTTAGAATGTCCGGCCATTTCTTCTCCCTCCATTGAAACCTGAATTTTCTATGTACACTGTAAATGATCTGCTGCAAGCTTGTAAAGGCAAAAAAACTGCCGGATAATTCCGGCAGTCAGGCTGTCGAGAAAATTGAGCCATCGAACTCAGTGAGCCAATTGGCAACACTGCCGGTTATTTTGGATCATCATACACCACTTCATCCCTCGTTGGGACAAGCGTGACCGGCAGCAGATATCCAGGTGACACACCATCGGGCGCACAGTGGCAACATTCAGGATCGATCGCCGTATCAGAAACTTACAAACTGCAATATGCGATGGACACTTACGGAAGGCAAAGCGGTTCACCTGTATTTGGCAAAGCGGTTCACGCGGCCCATGCTCTCTTGCGGTTATGCGAATGGAGTATACGGAGGTTCTTCATACAACAGAGGCACCCGTATCATAAAAAGAGTCTTTGATAATTCCATAAACTAGAAAAACAGCGCGCGATAAGGACATGAAGACAGCCCGCTTCCCTCGGGAACGGGCTTGTCTTCGTTTTTTGCTACAGCAGTGCTTGCCGGAATAGGAGCCGCCCTCACTGGCCTTTCAGACTGTACTTTTTACCATCTATGGTGATGGTGAAATGAGATGGTCCGCTGATAGGCAAGTAATAGACAAGCTGAAACTCCTCTGTCTCACCTGGTTTAATTGACTTCCAATTTGATAGGGTCACACCGATGCGGTGGAAATCTCCTGTCAGCCCGCCAATGTTCGGCCCTGTATGCCCTTTAGAAATGACTTCAACCTGGTCACCGCTCCAGCTTCCAAATCGGGGTGAAGTAGAGGTAGGCACATCAAGTTCAATCACAGATCCTCCTGTTATTGTGACATCACTGTTATTCGTCAGTCTCATTTTCGGATGGATGGGGTAATTTTGATCTCCTAACGGATAATCGGTAAACTCTATATTGATATCTAGTGATTCGCCAGGTAAAGGTGACGTACTGAGCCAATTATCGTATGGTGTCGTGTCCGCAAATTTATGATATAAGGTTCTCGTTAATGTCCTGCCGATACCATACTCTCCATTGTTGCCATTTCTGTCGGGATACCAGTCATAGTCACCGCTTAAGTCCCAAAACATGACACCGCCGATTCCTTTTTCAATGACATAATCGGCCTTTGTTTCTATTGATTCCTCGTCTTCAGTAGATAGAAACACTTTCTTTTCGTCATTCCATAGCCAAGGTGCCGCAAGCGCTGAGTCATAATATCTAGTGTAAGCGCCTTTTAAATCGGCTTTGCTTAGTCCATACCTTTCTAAATAAGAACCGGCAATGCCTTTTTCGAGATTTTTGGCATGCCACATCGGATTTGCTCCTGCCCCCAGTTCATTTCCCTGTTCATCTTGATCATGCCAAATATTATCGATCCCGACTGCCCCGTCGCCGCATTTGGTAAGGCCTTGAGGACAATTTGAACCTTTAGCGCTCCCCCACAAACCGTTTACTCCTCCGCTCACGTTTTTCCAGCCCCTCGTATAATAAGGAACACCGATATTGATTCTGCCTGCCTCCATCGCTCCCCTAAAATAATGGTAAGCCCAGTCTGTATTTAAATATCCGATCCCCTCATATTCCGGCGTGCTGTATATGTTGGACTGCTTTAACTCCGCATCCTCGCCGTTATCATATAAGGATGCGTTAGGTCCGACAAACTCATTCCAGGCTCCATGGAGATCATAGGACATAATGTTGACATAATCGACATATCGGAGCGGTTTAAAGGTTTCCACGCCCCTCAGCAAATAGGCTGATGATGGCGCCGCAATGGTGAGCATGTAATATTGTTCATCTTCAGCAGATGCTTGATCAAGTTTTTCTCTTAATGTTTTCATCAATACATCGAAGCTTTGATTTAATCCCTTGCGTCTCGGGTTGGATATGCTCCAATCTAGCGGATTGCCGGCATCTTGCATGGTTGTGGGATATTCGTAGTCAATATCAATTCCATCCAATTCATATTTTCTGAGAAACGCTACGACAGATTCGGCAAAGGTGTTGATTGCCTTATGGTTCACAGAACCATCACCATTCGTTGTCATAGAGTAAAAGCCTCCGCTTGGTATTCGGTTCCCATCCTTATCAACATAACCGCCGGTTTCAGCCCAGCCACCGACTGCCGCCAACACTTTTACATCAGGGTGTTTCTTTTTAAACTGGTGAAGAAGGTTAAAATGGCCTTTATACGGCAATGTTTGATCCATCTTTACATCCGGATACTCCGGCCAGGTCATCCCTAGAGATGGGTTGTTCGCATCCGTCTCGCTCCCGATTGAAACCCGATGATCCTCCCCGATATGAGCAAATGCATAATTAATGTGGCTTAAGTACTTCCATGGGATATCGTTTACTAAATAACGATCTTGATTGCCTTTTCCCGTACGCCAGCCCGTAAAATAGCCGATCATTCTGCGGTCTAAATCATTGGCCAGCTTTTCGCGTCCCTCCAGATCGTATACATCACAATATGGAATATTGGCAACACCAGAGTCCCACAGCCCTTCTGGACGGCAAGTCTGTTTTTTGCTTGGAGACTCTGCGGAAATGTTGTGGAACGGGGTCAAAAGTGACAGGAGCAGCATCGATGACAAAGTAAATAAAGCGGTTCTTTTCACTTCATTCATACTCCTTTCTCATAAAGAGAGATGGGGAGCCCACTCTCTCTTTATCGTTTTCTATCAAACTGATTTATTTGCAATCACCAATTAATTTCCATACACCCGACTCACCAGCCTGATCCGGCTGCTCTCCTTTCGTCCACCATTTCGCTTCATACACTTTGCCGTTAAAGACGACTCGGTCTCCGCCTGTGTAGACGGCTGTATCTTTCCATTCGTTATACCCACATGTTTGATCAGAGTTTGTTGCTGCTTCTATCGTTGGCCCGGTATGGAGCTTTCCGTCCGCATCCTTTGCCGATATCGTAAATGAGTATGTCGTATTCGGCTTTAATTGCCCGATTGTCGCCGATGTATCCTTGACCGATACGGCCCCGCCTTCATATGACAGCACATACTCTGCGATGTTTGCTCCGTCGCTCGGTGCATCCCATGCCAGACTGATACTGGTTGCGGTTTTTTCGGTCACATGCAAATTACCCGGTGCAGATGAAGGCGGCTCTGGATTACCCCCACCCGGAGCGAACCCTAAATCGGCTGCTAATTTGTTGAGCAAAGTCTGATTTGAATCACCGCTGAAATCCCAAAACATAGCCCCGCTTAATCCGTTTGATTTAATTAAATCGGTTTTGTATCCATATGATTCTTCATCATCGTAGGTAATGAAGTTTCCATTCTCCGCATTATACAAAAACGGCACTTTTGCTCGATCATTCCAATATCTTTTATATCCGTTTTTATTGATGTAGTTCTTTTCAAGATCTGAAAAATCAAATACCCCCTTTTCCCACGTCCCTTCTTTAGCCGGTCCGCATTTTTGATATTCTCCGTTGTCTGCAGGCTCACAATTGCTCCAGCCTCTGCCATAGAACGGTGTGCCAAGCACTAATTTGTCCGCTTTGACACCGGCTTCCTTGTAGCGCTTCACGGTGCTTTCAATGTTAAATGTCTCAGCGTTTGGAACGCCGGCTTCTTTCGCTTTTGGATCATAGAATAATGGGGCATTATGAGCGCTTATACTTTGCCATCCGCCATTAAAGTCATAGGTCATAATGTTAATCCAATCAACGGTTTCAGCAATCTTATCTAATTCAGTGTTGCTTACATATTCAGGACTGGCGCCGGAGGCGATCGTCAGCAAGTATTTCTTGCCATCCTTCGCTTCTGCGGCGTCAAGCTTTTCTCGCACATCCTGCAAGAGTAGCGTGTAGTTTCTCTTATCCTCCGGACGGGTGCTGTTTCCCGGCAGCCCTCCACTAACCGGGTATTCCCAGTCAAGGTCGACCCCATCAAACCCATATTTTCTTAAAAAATCTACTGCTGAAGAAGCAAAATTCTCTCTTGCCGCAGGATCTGCCGCAACATCTGAAAAGCGATTTGACCAACTCCATCCGCCAACTGATATGAATGTTTTCAAATGAGGATGGTTCTTTTTCAGCTTCAATAGTTGTTTAAAGTTGCCCCGAATCGGCTCATCCCAAGTATCTCCGGCATTTGACTTTTGCACATCGATCCATGGGTCCCCCATAACGATTGATCCATTTGGAACATCAATCACTCCGTTTTCATCCTGGCAAGACCATGTCTGGGGATTCGGGCCTGTCGGATCAGGGTTTCCATGCCTCCCCTCCCAGCAAATATCAGCAAATGCATAATTAATATGGCTGACTTTAGAAGCATCCATATCCCATACTTGAAAATCCCTTCCATAAGCGCCCCAGGACGGATAGTAGCCGATGATTTTATAACTTTTGTCAGAACTGGCTTTTGCGCTTTCCCCATTAAAAAAAGACAGACTTAAAATCATCGCAAAAATGAAAGAAAAAACGAGAAACTTTTTGTTTGAAAACACTTTTTTCATCTCCTTTTCATCAATTTTTTTGGCTGTTCATCAATGAAACTCTATTTTGTTCACCCCCTTTTCAATAGGTTTATATTCACCTTGTCCTGACATAGCAGCTGATGACACTGAAGACAACAAGGGGAAAACGCTTACATTTTTGGTTTTCATACGCCTCTTCAAACCGTATGTGTGGGTGGAGAGCAAACATTAGAATGACGTTTTGAATAACAGGTATAAATGTCTAGACCTTATTTGGTAAGAATAGCTTCAAGCAAAAGTTTGATGACTCATAAATTTGTTATGACAAATTTATGATAATTAGAATATTCAGAATTGTCAATGCTGTTTTTGCATTACGTGCTGGAAATGCCTTGGACATTTCCAGCATCAAGACTTGGAGAACGGCGAGCTGATGATAACTATGAGCGCTTTTCATATTTTTACAAGAATTGTAGATTTAAAGACCGGCATAAGAAATAAGGCGAATATCCGAACATTGTATGAAAGCCGCTTTCAACAAAGGGTCTGTCAGCAATGAAAGCTCATAAACCCGAGGATAATGAAATGAAGATTTTTCGAGCAGTAATTTATCAACATAAGCCGGGTGGCACATGACTTCAATGACTTCCGCGTCTTGATGAAGATCAAGGAAGGATGATAAGTCTTTCAGTCTGTCTACTTTCAACTCAAAGGCATCATTTGATCTCACATTCTTCCACAAGGAAGGATGATGATCGTTCACCTTTCTGCAGGGCAGATCATACTCTTTCGCCAGCTTCACAAACACCTCGGGAAGATTTCCGTATGTATGGATATGATGGTGGCTGTCGATATGCGTCGGATGCAAGCCGCAGGAGAGGGCTTTTTCTATCTGTGCTCTCCATTCCTGATACACTTCATCAAGATCGATGTCGAAAAAACCTTGATAGTATGAAAGCTTGCGAAAATTCCCATCCTCACCCGTAACCGTTTGCAGGCCGCTGAGAAGCGGACGTCCTGCTGTCAATGTTAAGTGAACGCCGACCCCAAGTTCATGATTTCCCCTTGCAAGTAAGACGGCATGTTCCATTTCTAGCATATTGGTCATGAGCGTAGTCGATGTGAGCACCCCGCGCTGAAACGCATCAATGATGCCGAGGTTGACGCCCCGTGAAAATCCAAAATCATCGGCGTTTATGATCAAAGATTTCATCCTTCATCCCCTCTTTCTTCATAGTCGCGTTCTATGAAGAATTCAACGCGATCTCCGCGGAAATAAGCCAGAGAAAACTCCACGACTTCTTCAGATGCCAAAAATGTTTGTGTTGCAATCTGAAAGCAAGGCGTGCCTTGTGTGATATTCAAATGCTGTGCAATTTCTTCATCCGAAATAAAGATTTTGATTTGCTCTTCGGTTCTTTTAATCGTATTTCCTTGACTGTTAATACACTGGTACAGTGAAGTATTGGCCATTTCTTCCGTTATCTCCGGCACGAGATCGGCTCTGATAAAGGCCATTTCGAACTGGATTTCTTCCTCATCCGCATACCGAATCCGCTTCACCTGATAGACCATTTGTTCATCATCAATTCCAAGGCGATTTTGGATCTTTTTGGCTGGTTTTAATTTTTGCAAATCGACAACTTTGATTTTCGGTTTCATACCTTGCGCTTTTAATTGATCTGCATAGCGAAGATTGCTGGAACTTAATATCTGCTTTACTTTTCCTTTTGCGACAAATGTCCCTTTCCCCTGTTTGCGGTAAATAGCTCCTTCCATAAGCAAATGGTTCAAGGCGGTCCGCAGCGTTGTTCGGCTGACATCGTACATTTTACAAAATTCGGATTCCGTCGGAAGCAGACTGCCAGACGGGTAATAGCCGCTCTCTATTTTATCTACAATATCTTGTTTAATTCGACTGTGGAGTTGTGGTTGCTTTGCCATTCATTTTCTCCTTTGGAGTGAAATTATTAACTATAGAATAACACAAAAAGTTCTCAAAAAAAATAATTTATCATAACAAATATGTATGGACAAATTTGTTACTACATGTTAAATTCCAAATGTGTGAAGCGCTTTCAAAAATTGAGACTTGAGGAGGGGGATTATGGCGCTGAAGTTAGTCATTATAGGCGGGGGATCAAGCTACACACCAGAAATCATTGAAGGTATCATCAAACGGTATCAGCATTTTCCAGTGAAAGAGGTTGTCCTCGTCGACATTGAGGAAGGGGAAGAAAAAGTACGCATCACTTCAGAACTCGCGAAGCGAATGATCAAACATGCTGATGTTCCGATTGAATTGAGCTATACAAAAGATCGTGCGAGAGCGCTTAAACATGCGGATTTCGTCACGGTTCAAATAAGAGTCGGAGGATTGAATGCCAGATCGCTGGATGAAAGAATCCCGCTCAGCCATGGTCTTATCGGCCAAGAAACAAATGGAGCCGGCGGTATTTTTAAAGCTTTGCGGACCATTCCCGTCATGCTGGATATCGCTCGCGATATAAAGGAGATTTGTCCAGAAGCGTGGCTGATCAATTTTACAAATCCAGCAGGCATCGTAACTGAAGCTTTATTGAAACATGGACCCCATCAAAAAGTCATCGGGGTTTGCAATATTCCTTATAACATGAAAAACAGCATTGCAGAAATTTTCGACGTGAATGTGAACCGTGTCATGATTGAATTCGCAGGGCTTAACCATTTTGTCTTCGGACAAAAGGTATGGATTGATGGGGTAGACCGCACAGAAGAGGCAATAGGTCATCTATTGAATGACACCATAGACTATTCTCCTTCCAATATTGCGATGCTGCCTTGGAATCGCCAATTTTTACGTTCTTTGCGCATGCTTCCCAATCCGTATCATCAGTACTATTATCAGTATGAAGATGTACTCGCAAAAGATATCGAAGCATACAAGAACAAAGGGACACGCGCAGAAGCCGTCATGGACGTAGAAAAGCAGCTGTTTGAAAAATACAATGACGCAGACATCCATGAAAAGCCTAAAGAATTGGAAGAACGCGGCGGGGCTTATTATAGTGAAGCAGCCTGCTCATTAATGAACTCGCTTTATCATCATTCGATGGATATTCAGACCGTCAACACATTGAATAGAGGAAGCATACCAGATCTTCCACATGATGCGGTGATCGAAGTCAACAGTGTCATCACAAAAAGCGGCCCCATACCGCTGACAGTCGGAAAACTGCCAGATTCAATCAGCGGGGCGGTGATCTCTATAAAAAAATTCGAACAATTAGTCATCGAAGCAGCGATCACGGGTGATGACAACATATTGTATTCCGCTATGATCATGAATCCACTGATTCCCTCTGATCATAAAGCCCAATCGGTGATGAATGAAATGCTTGAGGCTCATAAACGTTATCTCCCGCAGTTCTTTAAGGAGGCTGTACATGATGAAACAAAATAAAACCATGGCATTCATCGAATCTAAAATCATGCCGATCGCTGGAAGAATCGGCTCCCAAAGGCACTTAATTGCCATACGCGATGGATTCATTGCCATTATGCCTTTAATCATCATCGGCTCTCTTGCCATACTGATCAATCATTTCCCTATACCGGCATTTCAAGATTTCATGACGGGTCTTTTTGGAGAAGGATGGACGGCTGCCGGCGGAGCTATATGGAATGGATCATTTGCTATTTTAAGTTTGCTGGCTGTTGCAGCTATCAGTTTCAAGCTTGCAGAGTCTTATAAGACTGATGGTCTTTCTGCCGCATTAATCGGGGTCGGGGCATTCGCCGTACTTACGCCGACGACAGAAGACTTTGGTTTTTCAATGACTTGGCTGGGGGCTCAAGGTCTTTTCGTTGGATTAATCGTGGCTTTGCTATCAACGGAAGCATTCAGGCTCTTCTCTCAAAATGAGAAACTTAAAATCAAAATGCCTGATGGTGTACCTGATGGCGTTACAAAATCCTTGAACGCTTTATTGCCGGCTGCTGTGATATTGGCGACAGCAGGATTACTTAACACCCTGATCGTTTATTTTTTCGGACAAAGCATCCACGAGCTAGTCTTCAGCTCGATCCAGGAGCCGCTGCAAGGCCTTTCCAACACGATTGGATCCGCTTTGATTTTCACTTTTTTGAATCATTTGCTTTGGTTTTTCGGATTGCACGGAACAAATATTCTGGGACCGATCATGGAATCCATCTATCTTCCGCTCATTCAGGAAAATCAACATTTATTCTCGCAAGGAATGAGCGCTTTTGAAGTGCCTTATATCGTGACCAAGCCCTTCTTTGATTCTTATGTGTTTATGGGAGGATCGGGGACGACATTGGCTTTGCTCGCTGCTATTTTCATCGGCGTGAAATCGAAACACTACAAAACAATCGGAAAGGTATCCTTCGCACCCGGCCTTTTTAACATTAATGAACCTATTCTGTTCGGACTTCCTATCGTATTAAATCCGATTATGTTCATTCCATTTTTATTGATTCCATTAGTTTTAACGGTTACGTCGTACATCGCTTTAGCCTGTGGACTCGTTCCGAAAACTGTAGCCATTCTCCCGTGGACGACGCCGCCGATTGTCAGCGGTTATCTCGTAACCGGAGGATCAATCCGGGGAGTCTTTCTGCAAATCTTCAACTTGGTGCTGGCTGTCTTGCTCTACCTGCCATTCATTAAAGCAGCAGAACGAGCCGCTCTGCATCAGGCAACAAAATAACTAAACAAGGGGGTCATTTCATGGCGGACACACTCCATTTAGAACAGGTCTCTTTTGAAATCATCTTGCATGCTGGAAATGCGCGTTCATCTGCAATGGAAGCATTACAGCATGTGAAAAATAACGAGTACGATTCAGGGAATCAAAAGATCCAAGAAGCAGAAGCGGAACTGCTTCAAGCGCATCAGGCGCAAACCCGCTTATTGCAAAAAGAAGCACAAGGCGAAGGCCTTTCACCCAATCTATTGTTAATCCATGCACAAGACCATTTGATGACGTCAATGACTGTAAAAGATGTAGCGAAAGAAATGATTCATTTATATCAAGAGCTGAGGAGTGGAAAACAAAAATGAAGATAGCACTTGTATGTTCTGCCGGCATGTCGACCAGCATGCTGGTGAAAAAAATGAGAGAAGAAGCGGAAAACCGTGAAATAGTCGCTGAAATCAACGCTTATGCTGAAGCGGATTTACAAAGCCATATGAATGATATTAATGTCATATTGATCGGACCTCAAGTCCGCTATTTAAAAACACAAATTGCAGAACGAGCGAAACAATACCAGATACCGGTCGATATCATTGACCAAATGGCATATGGAATGATGAACGGAGCAAAAGTTCTGGACCAAGCGATCGAGCTGACACATTGTTGACAACATCCTGACTCGGGAAAAATCCTCTGCAAAAAAGGAAAAGATAGAGCGAAGCTTTGCAAATTCAAAACAGCTGCATGGACTTCGCTACTGCCGGTTGAGGGGAAAACGAAATGTGAACGAACAAGTTTTCCTCACAGCCGCTTGCCAGAATATGAAGAAGATTGCCACACACCTAGCGAAGCTAGACTAGGGGTGTGGGAGGCCTTTTTCTGTTTCTTTCATAAAGATGAAAAACACATTAAAACCATTTAAAACAAAAAAGCTTGTAGAAAAACATAGGTTTCTCTACAAGCTGACTGCCGGATAATTCCGGCAGTTTTTTATTTAGCGGTTGTGCATATTGCGAAGCCTAGTAAATGTCCCGTTATCTGTGAGCACTTGAACGGACCGGCCGTCAGCAAAGTTCTGCGCCGCTTTTTCTACTTGGTTTTTGTCATCGTTCGAAAAAGCATTGGCGCTTCTGACTGCAATAATGACTCTGTCATCTGTTACCATTACTTGGCTGTCACTGACATCATTCACTTGTTTAACACGGTTTGCGATCTTTGCAGCCAGCCTTTTGTTCTCTTCTTTTTCATAACCATTAAAAGTCATGTGATTATGGTAGTTCATGTCTCCATGGCTGTATGTCCCGTCAGTTGCTATAGGCAAACGGCCATTCTCTTGATTACCGTTGCGGTCAGCCACATTCGTTGTGTTGTTTCGACCGTCCGCATCTTCCATCAGCTCCGAAACTGGGCCGTCGTGATCCATTCCGTCTCCCCGTCTGTCGGCATCATTTTCATTGGAGTAGTAGCCTATCGGCCGGGCGCCGTTATTATTATTTCCAGAATCATTCAAGGCGTCGTTGGTACCGCAAGCTGTCAGACCTGCTGTTAACAACATGAGACCCGCTATGCTTACCTTTTTACCCAAAGGAAAAACCCCCCGCATGATAAGATTTTCTCTCCTGAGCGTTTGCGCTCTTTTTTATCATGTGCGCGAAAGGGTCATGTTAAGCTTGTCAGTTATGACCAGTGAAATGGAAAACAATAAAAAAAGGAACGATTTACATCGTCCCAAAAGGATCAATCTTCTTCCTCATCCGGCCGGCCGAACATCTGGTTTGGCGCAGGCTGATTTGGTCCAAACGCCCCTGCGCCATACGGATTTGCTCCGCCGTAAGGCATCTGCGGCGCTCCATAAGCTCCGGCTCCCGGGTAACCCGGTCCTTGGGGATATGGATAGTGCTGATCATCGTCACATCCGCAATCATCATGGTCCTTAAATTGCGGTGCATTCTCATAACCATGAGCCACATTCGGCTGATAGTGATAAGGGCTTTGGGCTTGAGGACCGCCGTATCCTCCCATATGTCCGCCATAATGCGGTGCATACGGCATTTGGCCATAAGGAGCTCCGTAGGCATGTGCTCCATATTGAGGCGCGTACGGAGCGCCATATGACGGATAATGGTGCTGAGAATAATGATGGTGGTCATCATTTTCATGGTGCTTATTTTCATATCCCCCATGGCCGTACCCGGCTGGCGAGACAAAGCCCGGCTGATATCCGTATGGCTGATGTACCGGATATGCATGCGGTGCAGGATAACACGGGTAACATAAACCCGAACCCGGCAGCACCGGCGAAATAGGGACAGGACAAGGCGCGAAATGAACCGGATGATGATGATGGTAATACGGCTCTGGCCCCGGCATATTCGGAACTGCGTGATGAATATTTTCTTCTTCTAAACCGCCAACATCGGGCGCCTTTGGCATGTTAGGCATATTCGGATAATTAGCATTTTCCATATTATTCATTGCCTCCTGATGTGGAAATTGGTCTTGCAGATAATGCTCATTTTCAGTGTTCTCAAAATGATACTTTTCAGGTTCCTCCGGTTTTGGAGGCGACCAAGGCTGAAACAGCTGATTGACATTATAATAATCATTGGTATCAGCTTCCGGATACACATCTTCATGCTGCTGAGGCATTGGCGGTACATAGGGCACGGACTGTTTTTCTTTTGGCTTTGTGTCTTCTATGTCCACAACTGATTTCGGTTTCTCCTTTGAATAAGGATGCTCATGTTTCGGTGAAGCCTCTGATGCCGGCCCTTGGCCAGTCGGCTCCTTCCTTACCAGGACACCTTCTGAAGGCACTTTTATCTTCATTCCAGGCATGATTAAGTCCGGATTGCTGAGCTGTGTATTCAATTTTTTCACTTCTTCAAAATCTACTCCGTATTTTTCAGCTATCTTCCAGAGCGAATCGCCTTTTTGAACGATATGAATTTTCAACGTTTTCCCCTCCTATGCAAAACGTGAACAGTTCATCTGTCATTACAATATGTTTCTTCACAATGTATGTTCAAACGTTTAGAGTTATGATCAAAACTTGTTTTCAGGAGGGGAACTTTTTGCTTTTTAGTCCTTATGTGTTTTTCAGCATTCGGTTTAAAGCTAAAAGCGCATCTTTTTGAATGGTTTCTGAAACTTTAATAATGCCGGCAGGCTCTCCTTTTTCAATTTGTTCCATAGACCAAAGCAAATGCGGCAGATCAATTCTGTTCATTGTAAGGCACGGACACATGTCCGGGTTCAGCGACATAATTTGTTTATCAGGGTGCTCCTGAATGATGCGCTGCACTAGGTTCATTTCTGTGCCGATCGCCCATTTGGTTCCCGGCTCTGCCCTATTGATCGCTTCGATAATATATTTGGTTGATCCGCTGTCATCACTAAGAGCCACCACTTCGTGTGAACATTCAGGGTGAACGATAATTTGAATATCAGGATCACGCTCTCTCAGATCAGCAATGTTTTTTACTGTGAATTTTTCATGGACTGAGCAATGCCCTTTCCACAGAATCACTTTCATTTGCTCATGGTTGTATTCGGTTTGTAATTCCTCATGAATCGGGTCCCAGACTGCCATGTCTTCAAGAGGAATGCCGAGGTCAAATGCGGTATTTCTCCCTAAATGCTGGTCAGGCAAAAACATAATTCTTTCTTTTTGCGCAAATGCCCATTCCAGCACTTTTTTCGCATTGGAAGAAGTTACGGTCGCTCCCCCATGCTTCCCGACAAAAGCTTTAATTTCGGCAGTGGAATTGACATAAGTTAAAGGTATGATCGTATCGCCGTATGTATGCTGAAGTTTTTCCCACGCCCTGTTCGTCTGCTGCATATTAGCCATGTCCGCCATGGAACATCCTGCCCGCATGTCAGGCAGAATGACCGTTTGATGTTTTTCAGTCAGCATATCTGCGGTTTCAGCCATAAAATGAACGCCGCAAAATACAATATAATCTGCGTCCTTATTCTTTTCAGCAATTTGGGCAAGCTGAAGAGAATCGCCTGTTTCATCAGCGAATTGGATGACCTCGTCCTTTTGATAATGGTGCCCGGGAATAAACAGCCTTTTGCCAAATTTTCGCTTGATATGTGCCACACGCTTCTCCATTTCCTCTCTGGACAGCTCTTTATAACAATCCGGCATCAACCCTTCAACTTGTTTGATGGCATCAAGAATTGACATGATGAATCCCTCCGTTTTTAATTTGTACATCCATACTGATATCCAGGCTTTGTACAGAATGAGTCAGACACCCTAATGAAATAAACTGTACACCGGTGCCTTTATAAGATGGCAGTGTTTCTAACGAAATCCCGCCTGAAGCTTCCGTTTTGATATGATGAGGTGTGATTTCCGCAAAATGCCTGACAGTGTCTGGCGGGCAGTTATCAAACATGATGACATCTGCACCAGCCAAAATTGCCTCTCGTAGCTGCTCTTCAGATTCAATTTCCACTTCAATATTTACCATGTGTCCGGCCGCCCGGCGCGCTCTTTCACAAGCCTTCTGAATGGAACCGCAGGCGGCAATATGATTATCTTTAATCATCATTCCGTCATATAAGCCAAACCGATGATTATAGCCGCCGCCAACCCGGACAGCATACTTTTCCAACATTCTTAGCCCCGGTGTCGTTTTTCTTGTGTCACACAGCTTAATGCTCGGATCATCAAGCCTATCAACGGCCTGCTTTGTCATCGTCGCAATTCCGGAAAGCCTTTGAATCAGATTTAAAATCACTCGTTCTCCAGTAAGCAAGGCTGCCGCCGGGCCGCTTAATGCAGCGATGGTGTCTCCTTTACGCACCGTATCTCCATCTTCTTTTTTCAGGACGGTTCGCACTTCCTTATCTATAAGGGCATATCCTTCTTTAATAATTGAGCCTCCCGCGAAGATTCCGTTCGATTTGGCAATGATAAAAGCCTCGCAGGAGTGTCCTGAAAAGATCGCCTGAGACGTGAGATCCCCTGTTCCAATATCTTCTTGAAAGAAATATTCCAGCATTTTCTTCAGCTGTAAACGGTCCATGGTTTCCAAATCCCTTCATTTTGTCTTATAACAGTTCCATGCTTTGATTGAATGATTTGTTTTCCCCGCCAATGGTTGTCGGTTTCAGGAAAATCGGAGCGAAAATGCGCGCCCCTGCTTTCTTCTCTTAATAAAGCAGATGAGGTCATCAGCTTTGCGACCTGCCATAAATGAGAACACTCTAATTGTTCAATTGTGATATCCTTCACATTAATTTCCTGCGAAGGCAAGGTGTTAAGCCAGTCTGACAAACTCTTCAGCCTATCCTTTTTTCTTGTGATCGACATGTCGATTGTCATTCTTTCTTGCAGCTGATGAAGCTGAATTTCCGGCACGTGATAGACGGCGTTTATCGGACGGTCTGTTTTTTTATTCCAACGGCCTGCTGGTTTTTTGTTGATATGTTCAGCAGCTCTTTTTCCAAACACAAGCGCTTCAAGCAATGAATTGCTTGCTAATCGGTTTGCTCCGTGAAAGCCGGTGCACGCTGTTTCGCCTATTGCATATAGATCAGGGACTGATGTTTCTCCCCATTTGTTGACTGAGACGCCTCCCATTAAAAAATGCATGCCCGGAGCCACGGGGATTCTATCTTCGTTAACAGGAATTCCCGCCTTGCGGCAAATGCCTGTGATTGTAGGAAAACGTGTTTCGAAATGAGGGATGCGACTTCTGTCCATATAAATTCGGCTGCCTTTTATCATCTCTTCATGGATGACTCTTGAAACCACGTCTCTTGGCGCAAGATCTTCTAACGGATGTCTTCCTGCCATGATGCGCCTCCCATTTTCATCGGTTAAAAATCCCCCTTCACCTCTGACTGCCTCTGAAACGAGACCGTAGGAAACTCCGTTTTTCACAAGCAGCGTTGGATGAAACTGGGTAAATTCTAAATCTGTTAATTCAGCCCCCGCCCGGTAAGCGAGTGAGAGCCCGTCACCAGTAATTGTTTGATCATTCGTATGGTATCGGAACAGGCTGCCGCATCCTCCTGCGGCAAGCACCACATGATCCGCCCGCCTAGCCTTAATGCGGCCGCCGCTATCTTTGGTTATGACACCTGCACAGCGGCCATCCTCGATCAATAAATCGACTGCTGTTTCATACTCCTTTACTTGATTGCCTTTTTGTATGTTCTCAAGCAAATAATCAATTAACAGCCTGCCAGTGGCATCCCCGCCCGCGTGAAAAATGCGGTTGAATGAGTGTGCGCCTTCCTTGCCGAGACGATATTCTCCATCTCCGTCCCGATCAAACGGAAAACCATTCTCCAGCAATTCATGAATAATCGTTTTTCCCTCGCTTATAATCTCTTCCGTCAGTTTTCCATCATTATGGCCGCATCCGGCATACAAAGTATCTTCGGTATGAGCTGCAACCGAATCTCCTTCCAAATGAGAAGCGGCGATGCCTCCTTGGGCAAATGCAGAATTGCTGTTTTTTTTACTTTTTTTCGTTATGACCGTCACATTGTTTGCGGGCAGTAAGGCGGAAGCTAAGAAAAGTGCCGCTGCCCCAGAACCAATGACTATAACCTTCTTTCCAGACATAAACCGCCCTCCTGTTATTTACGCCTGTCTTGACACCTATATTTACACAGAGATAAAATAAACTCAAGAGTTTTTTATTTTGAACGGATAGGAGACTGACATCATGATCTATTTGGATTTTGCAGCGTCAACACCGATATACAGTGAGGCCCTTCTGGTGTTCAACCAGCTGAGCACCGATATTTACGGGAATGCGAGCAGTCTTCACGATGCGGGCGGAAAAGCGAAACTTATAGTAGATTACAGCCGGAGAAAAATAGCGGAGCTGATCGGGGGATCGGCTGAAGGGATTTATTTTACTAGCGGCGGGACGGAAGCTAATATGCTGGCCATACAGTCTTTATTAAACGGGCTGCCTGAACAAAAAAGACACTTTATTACGACTGCTATGGAGCATCAATCTATTCATAACACAGCCGCCTTTCTCGCTAATCAGGGCTTTGATATTACGATCATTGAGCCTGACGAATATGGACATATTACCAGGGAAATATTAGAATCCCACCTCCGCCCCGAGACGGGATTGGTATCGATTCAGCATGCCAATTCAGAAACAGGGGTTGTCCAGGATATTCGGAGCATTTCAGCACTCCTCCATGAAAAAGATATCCTGCTTCATTGCGATGCTGTCCAAACCTTCGGGAAAATTCCGATTGATGCAGATGATTCAGGAATTGACGCACTTTCTGTTTCAAGCCATAAAGTTTACGGCCCAAAAGGAGTCGGCGCCGTTTATATTCGGCCGGGTATCAATTGGAAGCCTCTGTATCCGTATACTCTGCATGAAAACGGATTTAGGGCCGGAACAGTGAATGTGCCTGGGATAGGAGCTTTTGCTGAGGCAGCGGAGCACACAGTAAACCACTTGTCTCAAAACATCACGCATTATCAAAACTTACGGCGTTATTTCCTGAAACAGATCAAGATACGCTCCCTTCCCGTGACGCTTGCATTGGAAGACTCAAAAACCTATTGCCTCCCCCATATTGTCGGGTGTTTTTTTCACTCCTTTGAAGGACAATATGTTATGTTAGAATGTAATCGTAATAATATTTGCATTTCAACCGGAAGCGCTTGTTCTGCCGGATACCATGGACCTTCTCAAACAATGAAAGCTTTGAAAAAGACGGAACAGGAAGCGCTCCAATTTATTCGCATTTCTTTCGGGAATACGACAACAACCGAACATCTGGACTTATTATTACATACGTTTACATTGCTGCAGAAGCAAAAGAAAGGAGATCATGATTTTGACAGAAAGAGTAAAGCTTACGGGCGCCAACAGGCGTGACAAGCTTCTTCTTTGGCTAAAAGAATCCACATCACCGCTAACGGGAGGACAACTGGCAAAACAAGCGAATGTTTCAAGACAGGTGATTGTTCAGGATATTTCACTTTTAAAAGCTAAAAATGAACCGATCATTGCCACCAGCCAAGGATATGTATATATAGATTCAACCGGACAGCAGCAGGCGGCGGAAAAAATCGTAGCATGCCTGCATGGCCCGGAACGGACTGAAGAAGAGCTGCAGCTTATTGTAGATGAGGGCGTAACGGTAAAAGACGTGATCATTGAACACCCTGTGTACGGAGATTTAACCGCTTCCTTACGGGTCGGCACCCGGAAAGAAGTACAGCATTTCATGAAAAAAATCAATTCAACGAATGCCTCGTACTTATCGCAGCTGACCAATGGCGTTCACCTTCACACTTTAACGGCTTCTGATGAGCACCGGATTCAACAGGCTTGCCAGGCACTTGAAGCAGCCGGCATTTTAATCACAGACTAAAAAAAGCCCTTCTGAGGGCTTTTTTTCTACAGCTTGTATGACTGATAGTTTCCAAGAAGCTTCACACTGCATCCCAGCGTTTCAAGCTCTTGAATGGCTCCCGGAATCAATACAGCATCAAGCGCCATTTCGATATCAATAATAAAGAAATAATGGCCTAATCCTGTCTTTGTCGGACGGGATTCTATTTTTGAAAGGTTTAAATTTCTCCATGAAAAAGCCGATAACACTCTGTGAAGCGCTCCTGATTGGTCATCCTGGGGCAGCGTTACCATAAGCGTCGTTTTTGGTCTGGAAACTAAATGCGGGTTGACTTCATACCCCGCGTTCTCATCAGGAGACAAGATAACAAATCTGGTATGATTATCTCTGTAATCCTGAATATCATGCTTTACGATTTTTAATCCGTATGTAGCAGCCGCCATTTCATTGGCAATGACACCGATATTAAGCTGCGGATTTTCACTGACATACTTTGCCGCCGCTCCGGTCGATTTGGCATATTCATATGGCACTGTTTTAAAATGCTTGTGGAGAAACTTGTGGCATTGTGCAATGGCATGAGAATGCGAGTATATTTGTCCCAGGCTCTCCCATTTATTCTCTCTGGAAGGATGAACGAGCAAATGCTGATGAATCGGCAGCGTCATTTCACCCACAATGGGTAATGGCTGCTCATGTATTAAGTAGTCTATCGTTAAGTTGACAGAACCCTCCAATGCATTTTCTAAAGGCACAAAGGCGAAATCAATTTCTCCCGCCACTGCCGCATCCATGCATTCCGGGATCGTGTGGTACGCAACATGAGTGACGTCGTTTTGAAAACAAGAACTGACTGCTAAATGTGTAAATGTAGCTTCTGGACCTAAGTAACCGACTTTCATATGTAAACTCTCTCCCCTTACGCACCTGAACCTAAGATTTCGACTTTTTCTACAAAATCAAACTTTCTCAGTTTATTCATTAAGGTATGAATATCCTCTTCCATTGCCGATGTACTGATTGACAGCGTTACATTTGCTCTTCCCTGAAGCGGGATGGTTTGGTGAATGGAAAGAACGTTGCTTCCGGAGTCAGCTACAGCTTGAAGCAGCTGTGATAACGCGCCTGACCTGTCCTCTAAATGAAAAAAAAGCGTGATAATTTGTTCTTTCACCATTGTGTAAAAAGGAAAAACCGCATCTCTGTATTTATAGAACGCGCTTCTGCTTAAATCTACCTTTTGAACGGCATCCGCAACAGATTCCGCCTTTTTTCTGTCAATTAGTTTTTTGACTTCGAGGGTTTTTCTCATAGCTTCAGGCAAAACGTCTTCACGGACAAGATAAAACGTTTCCTCTTTCACTTGCATCCCTCCTTTTTAATAAGAGAGCCCGGCTTGCAGGCTCTCTACGTTTATTAATCAATAAATTCAAACTCAAATTCGAGGAGCCTGATAATATCTCCGTCTTTTGCCCCGCGTTCTCTCAGTGCTTCATCCACACCCATTCCGCGCATCTGTCTGGCGAAACGTTTGACTGATTCGTCTCTGGAGAAGTCTGTCATTTTGAATAACCGCTCAAGACTGTCTCCTGAAAGCACAAATACACCGTCAGGGTCTCGGGTAATTTCAAATGGCGATTCCTCATCTTCCATTGTGTACATAACGCGATTTTCCGCCAGCTCTTCCTCATTGTAAAGAGGGAATTCAGGCGTTGTTTCCAATTGGTTGGCGATTTCAAACAGAAGATCACGAAGACCGCTTCTTGTCACCGCACTGATTGGAAAAACGGGATAGTCATCTGTCAGCTTTTCTTTAAAAGCCGCCAGATGTTCTTCCGCCTCGGGCACGTCCATTTTATTGGCAACAATAATTTGCGGACGCTCTGTCAGCCGAAGGTTATACTGGCTCAGCTCCTGATTAATGGTCAGATAATCCTCGTAAGGGTCCCGGCCTTCCAAGCCTGACATATCAATGACATGCACAATTACGCGAGTCCGCTCAATATGGCGCAAAAATTGGTGTCCAAGTCCGACGCCTTCATGGGCTCCTTCGATTAATCCCGGCAAATCTGCCATAACAAAACTGCGGCCATCATCAGTTTCAACCATGCCTAGATTCGGCACAAGCGTTGTAAAATGATAATCCGCGATTTTCGGCTTTGCTGAAGATACAACGGACAGCAACGTCGATTTTCCGACACTTGGGAAGCCGACAAGCCCGACATCTGCGAGCACTTTTAATTCAAGCACGATATACCGCTCTTTCCCTGGCTCGCCTTGCTCTGAAAGCTGCGGAGCGGGATTGGCCGGCGTCGCGAAACGTGTATTTCCTCTTCCGCCTCTTCCGCCTCTTGCGATCACCGCTATTTGTCCGTGCTCTGTCAAATCAGCAATGACCTGCTTTGTATCATCATCTGTAACGACAGTGCCCGGCGGAACTTTAATCACCATATCATCAGCGTTGCGGCCATGCTGATTTTTAGACATGCCATGCTCTCCGCGAATCGCTTTAAAGTGCCTTTGATATCTGAAATCCATTAACGTCCGGAGACCTTCATCCACCTGAAAAACGACGTCGCCGCCTTTTCCTCCGTCACCGCCGGCAGGTCCGCCTTTCGGAACATATTTTTCACGGCGAAACGCAACCATACCGTTGCCGCCGTCGCCGCCCTTTACATACACTTTCACCTGATCTACAAACATAATGTCCTCCGTTCTAAACCGTAAAAAACACCGCTAATTCATCCCAATTTCAACAAGACACTCGTGACCGGTCATCTCAAAACGCATGACGTCAAAATCCTCGTACCCGGCCTTCCGAAACTCGTCAAATGCGCTTGCATTGGCAAAAGCTCCGTGAAAGTCAAGGTACAGGATAAGCTGTTTGTCAGGATGGTCTGTTTGCAGCGATACGGTCAGATGATTTTCACTTTCTTTACTAACCGCCTGATCAAATATATGAAAAAGCTTCCTCATCAGTTTTGCCAATTTCACATCATAGGCAGACATATCCTTAATATCTCCGAGCACTTCATATTCAAGCGTCATATATTGGGCTTTCCAATTAAACGTGAGAAAATCAAATGCTAAATGCGGTGTTTTCAGGTTTGAGAGCTTTGATTCATGCTTTGCATCAATGACCATTTCATCAATGATTTCAAAAACACGGTCATATTTCTGCAAGCTTAAGTTTCCTTTAATGAGCTGCAGCTTATTCATCCAATCATGCCTTGAATGGCTGAGCAGATGGATAAGCTCGTTTGTTAAAGCTGTTTCGCTGAGATTTTCTTCTTGTTTTCTTGATACATCCTTCATTTTCGCACTCCCAATCATTTGAATTTCTATTTAGGAGTCTGTATAAGTGTGTACTATGAATTATAACAGAGAAGGCAATGTTAGAAAAACACTTGTTTTTCCTAGAAAATCATGTTCCTTTTTTCTGAGCATGCTTCTTTTGCAGCCAGGCAGAAACATTTTGTGTATTACTGCTTGGGGAACATTCCAGTGGGTATGAGAAACCAAATTCTCGCTCAAGCCGGGGTTCACTTCGCACATACTCTGCTCATCATTCTTGATGTTACTCCGCGTATTGCAAAAAAAACTCCAGTCCATCGACCGGAGTTTTTGTGTCATTATTGAGCTGCAGGATATACGCTCACTTTTTTGCGGTCACGTCCGAAACGTTCGAATTTAACAGTTCCGTCGATTTTAGCGAAAAGAGTGTCATCTCCTCCGCGGCCCACGTTTTCACCTGGGTAAATCTTTGTTCCGCGTTGACGGTAAAGGATAGAACCACCAGATACGAATTGACCGTCTGCACGTTTAGCACCTAAACGTTTAGACTCAGAGTCACGTCCGTTCTTTGTAGAACCTACCCCTTTTTTAGAAGCGAAAAACTGAAGATCTAATCTAAGCATGTAGCTCACCTCCTATATTTTGTTTGTGGTTACCCGCAAGTAACCATTATAATCCCGTTCAATTGTCTCAAGTGAAACAATCATGCCTTCAATCAGCAGCTGAGCTTTTTGAAGGGCCTCCTGATCAGGGGCTTCAGGGAATTCAAAGTAGAAATATCCTCCGTCGTCCCCTATATCAAGAACCGGCTCTATGCCGGTGAGCGCAATAACCGCGTTGACCGCTCCAAATACGACAGCAGTGACTCCTGCACATACGAGATCTTGTCCATGTTCAGCAAAATTCGCGTGGCCCGTCATTTCAAAGGACAATATGCCTTTTTCTGAGCCGGACCTTCTGATTGTTGCCTGAATCATATCACACACGCCTTACGCGTTGATTTTTTCGATCGTAACTTTAGAATAAGGCTGACGATGACCTTGTTTTTTATGCACATTTTTCTTTGCTTTGTATCTGAAAACAGTGATCTTTTTAGCACGGCCTTGTTTTTCAACTTTAGCTGTAACTGTTGCGCCTTCAACTGTAGGGTTGCCGACTTTCACATTGTCTCCGCCAACAAACAAAACGTCTTCAAAAGTCACTGTATCGCCTGCTTCAGCAGCAAGTTTTTCGATATAAACAGATTGACCTTCTTCAACTTTGATTTGTTTTCCGCCTGTTTTAATGATTGCGTACATTCTCTGCACCTCCTATTAGACTAAGACTCGCCAGACAGCAGGGGGCATAAGCACTTATCACCTGCGCTGAGCGGTTGTAGCAATGGTGCTACATCCATAACATTAAAAAATATATCAAAATAGAGGGCTTATGTCAATCTATTTCCTCACTAATACGGAAGCAAAAGATCTTCCATTGAGGAATTTGTCCGTTTATCCGCAAAATAAGCGTGAAGCACTTCGTTTTCATCCAGCTCACTGACCTTCTCGCCGGCTTTTTCAATAATAATCGGATGTTTGCAGCCGCGTTTAAATTTAGCCATCACATGATACACTTTGTCCTCAGCCTTTACCGTAAGCGGAATCAATTTTTCGACATCACGCTTTTTTCCGTAATATCTTTCTAACAGAAACCTTACGTGTGTATAATGCCGCTGCCGATGTTCATCAAATAATGAAGCCGCGAGAAAAACAAACAGCACCCATGCGCTGATTTGCATGGGGACCGCAAATAAAATCCAGCAGCCAAGAAGCAAACCGCAGCACAGCGAAGTTCTTAAACAGAGCCAATGCGCTTTTTGAAAGGCAAATCGCTTAGACAACAAAAGAAATACGATTTTCCCGCCATCAAGCGGCCAAATCGGCAGCAGATTCACGAAAAGAATCGTCAGGTTATAGAATGTAAACATCTCAAACGTGTGCGGCTCTATGATCTCGAAGCTCGCGAGTATCCAAGCGGCGAGCTGGAGCCATATGTGCTGTAAGGGACCGGCGATGATTACCGCAAATTCTTCTTTCAGCGGCCTGTTTCCATGCTCTTCAACCTCCACGGCTCCTCCAAACGGCAGCAAAAAAACACGTTTGATCCGCCACGAATAAAAAACTGCCAAAGCAGCGTGCCCCAGCTCATGGATTAATACTATGACAAGCAGACACAATATTTCTTTGATGCGTCCCGTCACCAGCCCAATCCCTATGATGATCCAAAGAAAAGGGTGAACATGAATTCTCATGATAAGGTCCAGCCATTTATTCAAATGTAATCACCTGAATCGGATCGACAAATGTGTCTCCTTCTTTGATGGCAAAATAATAGAGCCCTTTATTTTTCTCATCCAGCTTAATCGTGCCGAGCTTGCTGCCTTTATCGACAAAATCATACAAAGCTACATCAACATCTTTTAGCTGTCCGTATATGCTGTATGTATTGTCGGCGTGCTGCACCTTAACGGTCAAACCTGTCTCACTGTCTTTATTCACTTCGATGATGTAGCCTTCTTTCATACTGTCTATCGTATCACTGCTTGTTTCAACTGTTATCCCCTCGCCATTATCCTGAAAATCTTGCTGAATTTTTCCTGAAGCCGGTACAGCAAGGTCTTGGCCCACTTCTACCTGGCTATCTTTTTTCTTCGTTTCAGGGGTGAGGAAAGCCAGAGGGTCTCCGAATTTTGCTTCAAACCAATTGCTTGCTGATGCAAATTGAAATTCTTTCCCAAAGGTTTGGGCAATAGCCGGCTTGATCTGGTGTAAAGGTTCAAAGTTTGCTTTATAGGCTATAGCAGATACAAGGACAAGACAAGCCGACAGCAGGCATTTTAATATGATTGAATCAGTTTTGAACAAAGGGTGTTTTCCGTTGAATGGCGGGATTTCATCCTCGTACGCCGGAAGTGCCCCATGTTTTTCATGCTCCGGCATCATTACCCAAGACGGCGGCTTCTTTTTTTCGGAAACCGTCTGAATAGAGGGACGCTTTGATCCAGCCTGCTGTTTTCTTTTTTTCGCCAATCTTTTTCTAATCTCATCTGCTCTGTGAGTCATAGCCATCATCCTTTGCATTCGTTGGGTTTGTACATAATATGTCTTGTCCACAGCAAATATTCGTTTAAACCCAAGGATGAAAAACGTTAACTCAAAACACAAAAAAGATCTGACAAAGCCATCGCTTTCATGTCAGATCTTTTTCTGCCGTTCTATGAAAAAATAAAATTAAGACCGCACTCCGAAAAAGGATTTAATCTTAGCCATCATTCCTTTGTTTTGCTCTTCAAGCACCTGTAAAGGAACAGATTCTCCTAAAATACGGCGGGCAATGTTGCGGTATGCGATAGAAGCGCGATTTTTTGAATCCATCGCAATCGGCTCGCCTATATTCGAGGCTTTAATGACTTCATCATCATCGGCAACGATTCCAATCAAATCAATCGACAAGTGATGAACGACTTCATCGACATCCATGGTGTCTCCGTTTTTCATCAGGTGATTCCTGATTCTATTCACAATGAGACGAGGCGGCTCGATATTTTCCTCTTGCTCCAGCAAACCTATAATACGATCGGCATCTCTGACCGCTGAAATTTCAGGTGTCGTTACGACGATTGCTTTGTCAGCTCCGGAGACCGCGTTTTTATATCCCTGCTCGATACCCGCAGGACAGTCGATAATCACGTAGTCAAATTCTTGCTTGAGCTGCTGAATCAGCGTCTTTATTTGGTCAGGAACAACAGCTGTCTTGTCGCTCGTTTGCGCTGCCGGCATTAAATAAAGCAGGTCATCAAAACGCTTGTCTTTCACAAGCGCCTGATGCATTTTGCATCTGCCCTCTACAACGTCTACTAAGTCGTATATGATTCTATTTTCAAGACCCATCACGACATCAAGGTTGCGCAGCCCTATATCTGTATCTACCAAACATACGCGCTTCCCTAAAATGGCTAAGGCGGTACCGAGGTTTGCAGATGTTGTTGTTTTACCTACTCCGCCTTTTCCCGAAGTTATTACGATAGCCTCACCCAATTTCACATTCCTCCCTCAAGCCTTGTTAGATCAGGTCTTAAATGAGCCAAATGTTGAAGGCGTTCAATGACCATATTTCCGTCTGTATCTAAATAAGCACATTCCATGTCGTTCCCTTGTTGAATGTGGTCTGGGGAGCGATTTAATACGTGACTGATTCTTAATTGTGTCGGCAGCATTTCAGAAGCGGCGATCACAGCCTGTTTGTTCCCGTTATATCCGGCGTGGGCTATTCCTTTTAAAGATCCAAGAACAAAGATATTTCCGCCGGCCTGAACCGTTCCGCCCGGATTCACATCTCCGATCAGCAGCAAATCACCCGTCACATGAAGCACTTGGCCAGAACGGACAATTCTAGAAACGGAAATAATCTCCGATTCCTCTTTCATACGCCGTGCTTCTTTTTTAGTGATGACTTCACTGACAATAGAATGAACAAATAAATCTTTCTTTGACGCTATTAATTCAATCAGCTGTTCTTCTTGCTCCTGATGTAAATAACGATTTCCGAGTTTAATATGAACACTGATTTTCTGACCTTTACCATCGGTATATTGTTCGATTGACAGCATATTCTGAAGACCGTCCAGAAGCTCATCAAAAGAACACGAATCATCCAGATGCAATGTCAAACCATTCTTTGTTCCTTTTATTGTTACATATTGCTGCTTTCTGGTCTTCACAATGTTCACCTCAACAACATACTCATTTCGTCAAAAAAAGCTAAAATCCTTTTTTACTCGTCTCGCAATTCTTTCTTTAGACTCATATAAAATAATCTAAAAGGTACAATAAGAACGATCGCACCTGCAATATTCAGTATAGCTGTCGGTAAAAACCGCTGAATGACAAAGTCATTAAATGACATAATGTCTTTATTTATTAACGACTGGATGCCATACACATAAAATTCAAGCACACAAACGGCCACCACTGCCACCAGCATCACAACAAATGCATTTGTTTGCAGCACTTTAAAGGCTTTCGCAGCTAAGTAGCATAGTCCCGCAAATCCAAACATATAAACCCCAAGCAGCCCTGTATAATTTATATCATATAGGAGGCCGAAAATGAAACCATAGACGACTGCATGCTTTTTGTTTATATATGCAGACATAAAGATCAGCACGATCATAAGAAAATGCGGAACGGCCAGTTGATCATCCGTGACAAAAGGAAGTTTCACCAGATCGGTATAGATGCTTTCTGCAGAAAAAACCACCAGCATAATCAAAGGGAGAAGGAAACGTTTCACGATCCTTCCTCCTCTGAATCAACAGCCGGCACATCACGTTTTACCACGATGACATTGTTCAGGTCATATATATCTGCAGCAGGTTTCACGTGGGCAATTTTTGTTAAACCATAGGCATCAGGCTCTACCTCAGTCACTTCTCCGACTGTCAGCCCTTCAGGGAATACTCCCCCTGTGCCCGATGTTTCCACAAGGTCGCCTTTTTTCACTTCTCGTTTTTCGTCAGGATCAAGGATTTTCATCGTGAGCGTTTTTTTCTTCGTATCATAGCCTTCGATTAAACCGTAGCCTTTGCTGCCTTTTTTCCCTGAAATTTTTGTCGCAACCCGATTATTTCGGTCAGTATCGCTTAAAAGCTGCACCGCAGACGTAAAGTTATTCAGCCCCGAGCTTTTAATTTTACCGACTAAAGCACCTTTTTCATTAGTGACAGCCATATCTTTTGCCACTTTTTGCTGAGTGCCCTTATTAATCGTAATCTGCGTGTACCATTTATCCGGATTTCGCGCGATGACTGTTGCTAAAATCGGATCGTAATCTTTAATTGATTTTACATGGCCGAGTTCGTCACGCAAGGATTTATTTTCATCCTTAAGCGCCTGAAGTTTGGCTTCATATTGCGTCTGTCCGTCAAGCTTCTTTCTCAGCCGTTCATTTTCTTCATATGTGTTTTTCAGATCATCAATGTCTTCAAATATTCCTGCGAAAAATTCGGCAGGCGTGTGAAAAATATTTTGAAATACTCCCGTCGTATCACCGATAAGTTTTTCAGGCCAGGTGGTCTTTCGGCCGTCCTTCAGCGAGAATCCAATCATAGCCACCAATATGATAATACACAGAAGTAATAGCATTAACCGTTTATTCGGCATCGTGTTACACCTCTTCTATTTAACTCCCGATTATCTTGTTTTCCCTTTAAAAAGATGGATATGCTCCAGTGCTTTTCCTGTGCCGATTGCAACACAATCAAGCGGGTCTTCGGCGATCAAAACCGGCATTTTTGTTTCTTCGCTGATGATTTTGTCAAGATTGCGGAGAAGGGCTCCGCCTCCGGTTAATACAATTCCTCTGTCCATGATGTCGGCAGCAAGCTCCGGCGGTGTTTTTTCAAGCGTGCTTTTCACCGCTTCAACAATGGTAGATACGGTATCCCGCAATGCATTAGAAATTTCTTTTCCTGTAATTTCGATCGTTTTCGGCAGGCCAGTCAGCAAGTCGCGGCCGCGAATTTCCATTTTGTCTGATTCTTCGGCAGATTCAGCAGATCCGATTTCCATTTTAATCGCTTCAGCGGTGCGGTCTCCGATCATCAGGTTGTATGTTTTTCTGATGTAGCTGATAATCGCGTCATCCATTTCATCCCCTGCGACGCGGATGGATTGTGACGTTACGATGCCTCCGAGGGAGATAATCGCCACTTCCGTCGTGCCGCCTCCGATATCAACGACCATGCTTCCTGTCGGTTCCCAAACAGGAAGATTCGCACCGATCGCAGCAGCAAACGGCTCTTCAATCGGGTAAGCGTCGCGAGCTCCGGCTTGTCTTGTTGCATCAATGACAGCGCGTTCCTCGACCGCTGTAATGCCTGAAGGGACACAAACCATGACATAAGGTTTTCTCGCAAACATGCCTTTATTTTTAATGGCCTGATTGATGTAATATTTCATCATTGTTGCCGTTGTTTCATAGTCAGCGATAACGCCGTCTTTCATCGGACGAAGGGCCACAACATTTCCCGGCGTTCTCCCGATCATATTTTTCGCGTCATTCCCGACGGCAACGATTGACTTCGTATCCGTCTGCAGCGCCACAACTGACGGCTCTCTCACAACAATTCCTTTACCTTTTACAAACACAAGCGTATTCGCTGTTCCAAGATCTATACCAAGGTCTCTTGTACCAATTCCAAACATATGTATGTATCTTCCTTTCTTAAAGCAAAAATACCCTAAAGGGAAAAACTCATAAACTCTATTATAGCTTAATTTAACGAAAAAAAAAGTGTTACAAATATCCTTTTTCCTTTAAACTCACAAATTTTTTGTCGCCGATGACTAAATGGTCAAGCAGTTCAATGCCGATTAAATTTCCGCATTCAAACAGCCGTCTTGTGACTTCAATATCTTCCCTGCTCGGAGTAGGATCGCCGGAAGGATGATTATGAATGCAGATGAAGGAAGCGGCTGAGCGTTTGAAAGCTTCTTTAAACACCTCCCGGGGATGGACAATAGATGAATTCAGACTTCCGATAAATATAGTGCGTTTATGGATGACTTCATTTTTTGTATTTAAATATAAACAGACAAAATGCTCTTGGGTTAAGAAACGCATGTCCTCCATCACGAAGTTTGCCCCGTCTTCCGGGGAACGGACAACGTATTTTTCTTCATTGGCGAGTTTATGGATGCGGCTGCCCAGTTCCATGGCTGCCAAAATTTGAACAGCCTTCACTAAGCCGATTCCTGAGATGCCGGAAAGCTCTTCAACAGAGGCTTCCTTTAGCAGACGCAAACCTTCAAATGAGTGCAGAAGCCGATTTGAAAGGTCCATCACAGATTCTTTTTTCGTACCTGTTCTTAACAAAATGGCGAGCAATTCATTGTTGGCTAAGTTTTCAGCCCCGTATTGGAGCAGCCGTTCTCTTGGTTTTTCTTTTTCAGGGAAATCTCTGAGTTTTAACGGCAGATCATGAATGATCAAGCCCCCCCTTTGTCTTCCCCTTCTCGTTTTGATAATCAGGCCTCTATATCAAAATCTTTCAGGACCCTCATCGTTTTCGATATTGGAAGCCCTACGACTGAATAATAATCCCCGTCTATTTTTTTTACAAAAAGCGCGCCTTTTCCTTGAATGCCGTACGCACCTGCTTTATCCATCGGTTCTTTCGTTTCAATATAAGTCCATATGTCCTCTTCGCTAAGCGGCCAGAACGTTACTTCAGTTGTTTCATAGAAAGTTTCACTGTGATCATGGGATTGGATGCTGACGGCTGTCAATACAACATGGTTTCGGCCCGAAAGCCTCCGCAGCATATCCGCCGCATCTTCTTTATCTTGAGGTTTGCCGAGGCACTCGCCGTCCAGGCAGACAATCGTGTCGGCGCCGATAACGACAGCATCCGGATAATCCTTAGCTACAGCTTCAGCTTTTTGTTTTGCCAACCATTGGACGTTTTCTTCCGGTGAAAGGTTTCGGTTTAATTTTTCCTCCACTTGGCTGACGATAATGCTGTAGGGCAGCTGGAGAAGATTGAGGAGTTCTTTTCTTCGCGGAGATTGTGATGCCAGAATAAGCCGCTTTGTCATGATAGTCATCCTTTCAGGGTTTGCTTAAGAAAAAAAGATACTTGTTTATACTACCAAATGATAGAGTTAACCACAATTTCAGAAAAATAACTTTTTCATGACAAAATGAAAAAAGCCCGTCACAAGGACGCAGCTCTGGCATTCATTTATTTGATTAATCCCAACAAAAGCTGCTGGGCTTTCCAGCCGGATTCCGCACTTGGGTCTTCTAATTCCTTTAAAGCCTGAAGGATCGCTTCTTTTTGTTCTGTTTTACCCGCATCTGTTTTGCTGAGCGATTTTTCTATTTTCTCTACACTCGATTTTGGCACTTCACTGCCGATAATGGCTTTCGCTGAGAGTTCTGATGTTTCCTTGAAGGAATCTGTCATATCCTGATCTATGGACAAGGACAGTTCTTTTCCTCCCCATGCTTCAAAATCATTATCAATTAACGATTGTCCTAATTTTTGCGATATATCTTTTTCCGCTGCTAGACCGGCTATCACATAGGTATACCCGTCATCTTTTGATAAAGAAACGGCTGAGTACCCTTTTTCGGTCAGCTGCTTGGCTAACGTTTTGGCCCCTGTTTCAGAAGAGAATTTACCCGCTTGCACAGCATATGTTTTGTATGTACCGTCCGCCTGGCCCGTTTTCCCTGTACCGCTGTCAGTTTGACTATCTGCCGCCGCATCTCCTGCCTTCGCTGTTTGTCCTTGTGAACCTTGGCTTGCCGACGCGGGTGCCGACGCTTCTTTATTTCCAGAAAGATTTAAAGCAAAAAGACCCAGCCCTGTTCCTAACACCGCTGCAAACGCGACGGTTGTGACCAGTCTTTTCACAGGCTTTCCCGGTCCTGTTTTCTTTTTAGATTGCAAGGGAGCCCCTGCTTTTTTCTTCTTTTTATACGGCGGAACGACTTTTGGGTCTTCTTTAAACACTTCATCCTCTTGAGAATCCCAGTTGAATTCATCTTCGTCAATCTTTGATGTCTCTTCTTTGGAAGCCGCGATCTCTTGTTCTGCCTTTCTTCTTTCCTCCCAATTAGAAAAAGTTACGGATTTGTCCTGCTTTTCTTCTGAATGATCATCTTCAAACACGGTTTCTTCTTTTCCGTTAATCGTCACCTTAAGGGCTTTTTCTGAAGCTTTTCCGTTTTTTTTTCTTTTCCGTTTTTTCATTTTCACTTCCCCCTCGCTTTCTTTGACCGTTCTATGGACTTTTCATGCTTCACACTTTAGCATAGGCGAAAAAAAAAAGAACAAGACTTTTGTCGCCTTGTCCAAAAACCGTTCGTCAAATTTTTCAGCGGGGTCAGTACATGGCGATTTTGACATAGAGTGATAATATTTCTTCACCGTACAAATAACTTACCAAGCTTCCGGCAGCTATCGCAGGGGCGAAGGGGATCGGCTGTTTTCGATCGAGCGTTCCTGACAGCGTGCCGCATGCGCCGTACAGCATACCTATAAAGACAGCAAGGACAAAGGCTGCGATCAGCATTTTAACACCAAGCGCGATACCCAAAACGGCAAATAGCTTAATATCGCCGCCCCCGATTCCTCCTTTACTGAGTACGGCAATCAAGACCAGCATGAAAAAACCGGCTGCGGCTCCTGATAAACTATCATACCAAGCAGGAAGCGGTGCAATCATTCTTCCTGCTATCAAAAAAGGGAGAAAAAACATCAGCACACTGTCAGGGATCAGCATATAGTGAATATCTGATGCCACGATAATGCTCAGCAAGGATATGAGCAGCAGCGCGACAAAAAGTTCCCCGGATAAACCGAAACGCAGATAAGCTGCCGTAAACAAACCTGCTGTCCAAAGCTCTGCGGCCGGATACATCAGCGACAGTTTTTGTGCACAGCTTTTACATCTGCCTTTTTGCAGAAAGAAAGAGAAAACCGGGATTAATTCAGCATAAGACAACGGATGGCGGCAGAATGAACAGGATGAGCGCGGTTTTATAATGGAGATTTGTAAGGGGATACGGCAGCCTGCCGCATAGAAAAAGGACCCGAAGATGAGACCGAGGATAAACATGACAAAAACCATCAAACAACACACCTTTTCTGTCTTTAGTTCTGGTGTGGATTGTAGCACAGAAAGCCACTTTACCCTTCATGTACAAAATGAGATTTTCACCATGAAAAAACCGGCAAAATAGACAGATGGCCTGTCTGTTCTGCCGGTTCATAAGAATAACCGCTATGATATTATTCTTTTCCTAATGTCAGAGATAAAATACAAGGAACCGGTGACAATGACAATTTCATTTGAATCTTTTTTGCTATCTATCCATTTGATCACATGGTCAGGATCCTCATCCCAGGTTTTATTACATATATCGCTTGCATCATAAAGGTCTTTGGCAAGGGATGCCCGCGGAAAATCAAAGGACGCAAAATGGATGGAATGGGCAATCTCTTCCATAGCTTTGATCATTTCGTAATAAGGCTTATCCTTTAAAGCACTGAATACGATGTTTACCTTTTTATCGCCAAACCGCTGTTTAACCGTCTCAATCAGTTTATCGATGCCCTCTTTGTTATGTGCGCCGTCCAGGTACACAGGAGGATTTTCCTTCACGAGCTCAAATCTTCCCGGCCATGCTGCTTTCTTTAATCCTTGCCGCAATGCTGCATCACTGATGCCGGCCTGTTTTTGTCTGTTAAGCCACTCAGCAGCCAATATCGCTAAAGAGGCGTTTTGTCTTTGATGTGTCCCGATTAAGGATGTCTGCATCTCTTCATACAGCTTTTCGCCGGTCTTCAATGAAAAGCGTTCGCCTGAAGACAATGCTTCTTCGTCAAAAAGAGTGCAAGTCTCATGCAAAGACTGAAACGGGGCTGATTTTTCAGCGGCTTCGTCTTGGATCACCCGCAAGGCTTCCCGCTGCGCAACGGCTGTAATGATCGGAATTCCTGCTTTAATAATCCCCGCTTTTTCGCCGGCGATTTCTTCTATAGAGTTTCCTAAAATATTCATATGGTCATGACCGATGCTCGTAATAGCAGTTAAAATCGGCTCGACAATGTTCGTGGAGTCGTATCTTCCCCCCAGCCCGGTTTCAAAAATAACGAAATCAACAGAGCTGTGATTTGCAAAATATAGGAACGCACAGGCCGTAATGATTTCAAATTCTGTCGGAGGCCCAAGTTCTGTTTGGTCAAGCCCATCGACAAGGGGTTTTATTTCATTGACAAGCATGGTCCATTCCCCGTCGGAAATCGGTGAGCCGTTCACACTGATCCGTTCATTAAATGTGATGATAAACGGTGATGTAAAAGTTCCGACTGAATAGCCTGCTTCCTGTAAAAATGAACGGATAAACGCCACGGTGGACCCTTTTCCATTTGTCCCCGCCACATGCAGAGCGCGGATCTTTTTTTCAGGATGCTCCAGGCCCTTCATCAGCCGTTTCATTCGCTCAATTCCGGGCTTCACGCCGAATTTCAGGCGCCCGTGAATCCAGCTTATCGCTTCCTCATAGGTAGTAAACACTTAAATCCCCTCTTTTATAGGACAAGGCGGCTTCCGAAGAAACCGCCCCGGCTTTTATCAGCCTTTCAGCTCAGCCATTCTTGCTTGAACAGCATCGCGTTTTGTCACATAATCTTTTTCTTTTTCACGTTCTTCTTCAATGACGTGTGCAGGAGCTTTTTTGATAAAGCCTTCATTTCCAAGTTTCTTTTGGACACGTTCGACTTCTTTTGTCAGCTTATCGAATTCCTTTTGCAGACGGGCGATTTCTTCATCTATGTTAATCAGCCCTTCTAACGGGAGAATGACCTCTGCACCAGTCACTACAGCTGTCATTGCTTTATCGGCAAACTCGATATCAGTGCCGATTTTCAGCATGCTCGGATTCGTAAAACGCTCAACGTATGAGCGATTCGCTTCAAGGCGTGCTGCGATTTCTTCTGTGCTTGTTTTAATATACAGTTCGACCTGCTTGCTCATCGGCGTATTGACTTCGCTTCTGATATTACGCACAGAACGGATAAGCTCTACGAGAAGTTTCATATCCGCTGCCGCTTCTGTGTCGGTATGCTCCGGTACTGAAACAGGCCATGCGCTGACTGTAATGGATTCCCCTTCGTGAGGAAGGTGCTGCCAAATTTCCTCCGTTAAAAACGGCATAAACGGGTGAAGCAGACGCATCGTCTGATCCAGCACATAAGCAAGGATGGAACGGGTTGTCTTCTTAGCCGCTTCATCTTCACCGTACAGCGGAAGCTTCGCCATTTCAATGTACCAATCGCAGAAGTCGTCCCATATGAAGTTGTACAAATGGCGGCCGACTTCACCGAATTCATATTTATCAGCGAGTTGAGTCACGCTCTCGATCGTTTCATTCAAACGCGTTAATATCCATTTATCTGCCACAGTTTTTTCGCCAGATAGATCAAGCTCATCGTAAGTCATGCCATCCATGTTCATTAAAGCAAAACGGGAGGCGTTCCAAATTTTATTGGCGAAATTCCATGTTGATTCCACTTTTTCATAGCTGAAACGAAGATCCTGGCCCGGTGAACTTCCGGTCGCTAAGAAATAACGCAGTGAATCAGCGCCGTATTGATCAATGACATCCATCGGATCGACACCGTTGCCAAGCGATTTACTCATTTTTCTGCCTTGTTCATCTCGGATTAAACCGTGAATTAAGACATCTTTAAACGGACGCTCCCCAGTAAATTCAATTCCTTGGAAGATCATACGGGACACCCAGAAGAAAATGATATCGTACCCTGTCACAAGAACGTCCGTCGGGTAATATCGTTTGAAGTCTTCCGCAGTGATATCAGGCCAGCCCATTGTCGAGAACGGCCAAAGCGCTGAGCTGAACCACGTATCAAGCACATCATTGTCCTGCTCCCAATTTTCGCTGTCTTTCGGCGCTTCCAGACCGACGTACACTTCTCCGGTTTCTTTATGATACCAAGCTGGAATGCGGTGTCCCCACCATAATTGTCGGGATATGCACCAATCGCGGATATTTTCCATCCAGTGCAAGTACGTTTTTTCAAAGCGGTCAGGAACAAAGTTCACTTTTTCTTCTTTTTCCTGCAAGTTAATGGCTGCATCGGCAAGGGGCTGCATATTTACAAACCATTGGGTTGATAGGTATGGCTCGACACATGCGCCGCTTCGTTCACTATGTCCCACAGAATGCATATGGTCCTCGATTTTAAAGAGGACGCCGGCCTCCTGCAAGTCCTTAACAAGCGTTTTGCGGCAATCGAAACGGTCCATGCCGTTATATTGTAAAGCGTTTTCGTTCATCGTGCCGTCTTCATTCATAACAAGAATCCGTTCTAAATTGTGACGATTTCCAAGTTCGAAATCATTCGGATCATGCGCAGGCGTGATTTTAACGGCGCCTGAACCAAAGTCCATATCGACATAATCATCTCCGACGATCGGAATTTCTCGGTTTGTGATCGGCAGAATGACCGTTTTCCCGATAAGATGTTTGTAGCGCTCATCTTCAGGGTGGACCGCCACTGCCGTATCGCCAAGCATCGTTTCAGGGCGGGTTGTGGCGATTTCAATTGTTCCTGATCCGTCAGACAGCGGATAGCTCATATGATAGAAAGCGCCTTGAACGTCTTTGTAAATGACTTCAATATCGGATAGCGCAGTCTTTGTCGCAGGGTCCCAGTTGATGATGTATTCCCCTCTGTAGATCAAGCCTTTTTCATAAAGCTTCACAAATACTTCTCGCACAGCTTTATTTAAGCCTTCATCTAGCGTAAAGCGCTCACGTGAATAATCAAGGCCAAGACCCATTTTCGCCCACTGGCTGCGGATGAATTCAGCGTACTCTTCTTTCCACTTCCACGTTTCTTCAAGGAATTTCTCACGGCCTAAATCATAGCGGCTTGTGCCCTCTTCACGCAGTTTTGCCTCAACCTTAGCCTGAGTGGCGATCCCGGCATGATCCATCCCCGGAAGCCACAGAACGTCATAGCCCTGCATCCGTTTCATCCGTGTCACAATGTCCTGCAGCGTCGTATCCCACGCATGGCCCAAGTGAAGCCGGCCTGTTACGTTTGGCGGCGGGATAACCACAGAGTAAGGCTCTTTTGTTTCATCGTTTTTGGCTTCAAAGAATTTTCCCTTTAACCAAAAGTCATATCTGTCCTTTTCAACTGCCGCCGGATCATATTTCGTCGGCATTGTTTGTTCATTCGTTTCCATCGTAACCCTCCAGCATGTTTAGAAATGGCTGAGCAACTAAAAAAGAGCCCTTCATCCCTGTAAAGGACGAAAAGCTCTTTCGCGGTACCACCTTTTTTCATGAACAATACGTTCATGCACTTAAACGGATAACGGGTGCGCCCCGAATTTCTCTACTCGAGTTCAAGAAATTTTGCTCCCGGGCGACCTTCCAATAAGACTGTCATAAGAAGCCTTTCAGCAAGCGGCTTCTCTCTCTGCATGCGTCTTTTTTGTACTCTTCCCGTTCCAAGCAGGTGTATATATCAGCTCGTTATATACTTCATTTATGCTCTTTATTATAGTAAAAGTGTTTTCTATTCGTCAATCATCTTTTCCAAAAACCCGGCTGCCTATACAAAAATGGGCATGCACCCATCGCCCAAGTTTACATATGATGCTTGCATATACGAAGAGGGGGATGCATTGTGAGAAAAAAAATCAACTCTTATTCGTTGCCTCCGTGGGTTAGACAGATACGTCACGCCTCCGCGCAAGTCATTATTCCGATAGCAGTCTTTCAAGCTATCAGGACTATCATCTTTCCGACAACATTTGATGTTTTGCTGCTCGGGATATTAATATTTTTCGCCTGCGCGTTTCATTTGGAATGGCTGTAATCAAAACGGGTCCGCGCCATTAAGACGCAGACCCGTTTTCAGTTTGAAATTTTTTCTCTTGTTCAATCTGATGAACTTTCATAACAAAGGGTTCCGTATTTTTCATCTGCCAATAAGCCCTCAGCAAATGGGCGCATTCCTCTTTTTCATGAAGCCTTTGATTGGTTTGGTAACGGTTCAGCACTTTATATAAAGCAGCGGGGTAAGCCATATAACTGAGAAAAAGGCTGTTTTCCGATTCATATAGAGGAAAAGCTTTATGATACGTATAAAACCAGTCAAGACACTCCGGACAAGATTTAGGATAGCTTCTGAACGTTCTCGCATAAAAGCCGATTAAATCATTTTGAGGCGGACCGACAGAGGCTTTCTCGAAATTTGTAAAAAAACCTGATCCCGCATCGTTATACAAAAAATGATGGATTGACAGGCTCCCATGATTCATGACAATTCTGTAATCACTCTTTTCCTTCATGGCTTCGTACCAGTCTCCAAGCCGGTCAATCGCAAAATCCACAGCAGAGATCGTTTCGGAAAAACATGTGACAGCCTGCAGTTCAAACGGTGAAAGGTACCATTCTTTTTCTGCCTGATCTACAAACTGCTCATAACTTAGCTTTTCATTCTCCCACTTTTTCTTCGTGTTCTCATAATGGCGTCTAATATCCTCGCTGCTGATTTTGATTTCCTGCACAGTCCTCTCATGAAGTCGCGCAGTTTCTTTAAACAGATATTCATGCTTTTGATCCCGTTCTTCCGCTTGGTCATATTGAAGCCAAGGCATCAAATAATAATAAGCATTCCGAGTCTGCATTCCGCCTGAAAAAAATTCACCCGAATTCGTTCTGTATATAGGCACAAAAGAACGAAAACCTTTTTCCTCCAGCGCCAGCATTTGATCTGTAAAAAGCCTGCTCCGTTTCACATCAAGCTGTTTCAGTGCAAAAATGCCGTAATTTGTATACACTTTACATACACGCGGACTGACAGGTTCTATAAATTCCGCTGTCAGCCCATATTCCGCAAGAACCGTTTGGACATCTTCCATTCCATTCACCACATTTTCAAATCACTCGGATTTATGCATGGCTGTTGTTGTATTCCGGTATATAGAGAATCTGCCCTTCTTCTAATTCTGCATCCAATGATAAAGCATTCATTCTGATCAGCTGCTGTGAACTGATATCATACCGTTCACACACACGGTCAATCGTATCCTGCTGCTGAACAATGCATATTTTCATTCTTGAAAACTCTTCTTCTTCTCTTGTGAAAAGTTTTGTTAAATAGAGAGAATTATTATTTTCTCTAGCTTGCGGTTCCTCCGTTTCAGCTGTTGGCGCTCTTTTTGTATGAGCCGCCGGTTCTTTACTTCCCGATTCTGGCGTATGGGACAGCTGAAAGGAAAATTCAGGATGGAACTCTTCATCGGCCTTTTCAGCTGATGATGTTTTTCTCACTTCGATTTCAAAACCGGCTTCCTCTCGTTCTTCCTCACTCTCCTCTAATAGCTTAGGCGCTGAGTAGAGTGAGTGTTCCTCTGGTTCATGTTCAGGTAAAAATGCGCGATAAGCAGGTGTCAGGTCTGCCTCAGGCTCTTCAGTCAATGACTGATTTTCCGCAAAGCTATTCTCACCCGCTTCATCAGATGGTTCCTGTTCGGCATGCAGACTAGGTTCACATTCCGAATCTGTCTTTTCCTCCGAACGTTTTTTCGTACCGACGCGCAGAAGCGGTTCAAACTCCTTCTTTTCCTCTTGGTGAAGCACTGGCTCAGAAGCCGGCGGGGCAGCAGCTTCCGCTTCTTCTTTCGATTCTTGGCGCAGCGCAGCCTCAGGCAGCGGCGGGGCAGAAATTTTCGCTATACTTGCTTCTTCTTCCGCCTCTTGACGCAGTACAGTCTCAGGGAGCGGCGATGAGTAAACTTCCGCAGCCTTCTCTTCAGCTTTTTCCTCCGGTTCTTGGCGCAGTGCTGTTTCTGGCACCGGCGGCGCGGCCTCTTCTGCTGCACTCATTTCCGCTGTTTCTTCAGTCTCTTGACGCAGTACTGTTTCTGGCGGCGCGGCAGTGATTTCTCCTGCTTGCTTTTCTGCTTCGGCCTCTTGGCGCAGCTCTGCTTCCGGCACTGACGGCGTGGCCTCTTCCGC